>OZ242169.1:3102500-3468874 GCA_965205405.1 Gammaproteobacteria bacterium | reverse complement strand
CCCTGGGGCAGGCTTTATTTTCCATCACCGTCGGCACCGGTGCGCTGCTGACATACGGCGCATATTTATCCAGGGATATCTCCCTGCCCGGACCCTCCTGGTTGATTGCAATCAGTGATACCATGGCAGCCCTGTTGGCCGGGTTGGCTATTTTTCCCATTGTATTTGCCTCCGGACTGGACCCGGCAGGAGGACCTGGACTGATGTTTATCACCTTGCCGGTTGCGCTGGGCGGTATGCCGGCCGGCCACTTTTTCAGTGTGATATTTTTTGTACTGATTTTTTTTGCAGCATTTACCTCATCCCTGGCTATGCTGGAGCCCTTTGTATCATTCATGGAAGACAAGGGCTATAAACGTTTTACCATGTCGGTGATCAGTGGTTCCGTGATCTGGCTTGTCGGCCTGACGGCGGTCCTGTCGTTTAATGTAATAAAAGATTTCAAGCCGTTATCCTTTATACCGCTATATGCCGGCAAAGGCATGTTCAACATCATTGAATTTACCGTATCGAATATCATGCTGCCGCTGACCGCGTTGCTGATAGCAGTGTTCGCCGGTTGGGTTATATCCGCTAAGTTGTTAAGGGAGGAAATGGGTATCAGGAACAAGAAAGCCTTTCAGCTGTGGCGTTTGCTTACCCGGTATGTTGCCCCAATCGGAGTTGGTTGCGTACTGGTATTCGGTTTAATGTAAACCGGAAATTCGTTGGTTACGGATATGGGCGGCCAGCCGGACCACGCTATGCGTGATCTCCGTGTAGACGCTCAGAACCTGAATGTATGTCCCAACCTGATTAAGGCTTGTGTCTGATCCGGATCAAAATCACCTGGGAAATTGCTGCTTTCCAGATCTGCAGTTTGACCTACGGCCATAAAGATTTCGGTTTGCGGTTGGGGAAACCAGCGAAACCTGGCAGAAAAGGAAAATCGCTCAGAGATATTATCGTATTGCATCTGGGTATCGATTTGCATGTCAGGAGTGAAATTGATACTGCCATCCAGTGAGCCGATGTGTACCGTCAAGTTCCCCGCCGGCAATTCAAATTTTTCCAGATTATGACTGGCCGTTAAGCGGAAATACTTGGAAACCCTGAATTCCAGGGAACTGTTCAAACCCAGGTAATCTCCATCATAGATGCGACAGCACACTAATCCAAGGTTTGCAATTACCTTTCTTGATTTTGAAGATTCCAGTAAAACGTCAAATTGATTGAAATGGTAATCACCTGCAGGTACGGGAAGCTCTCCGGCTATCAGGAAGGGTTGATTGATAACCTCTCGTACATTGCTGGCTTTAACTGTAAATTCATCTCCTATTTGATTCTGAAGCGCCGTGACTAATGTAAATTTATGGCTCTCTATGTCATTATCCAGGTCGGTAACAATATTGCCTATAACGCCGCCCTCCCACCATCGAACCCAGCCGCCTTCAAACCGCTTTCTCCTGACATAGTCCCCGTTGTAATCACGGATATTGCGCCGGTTAACAAATCCCAGGGCAGGCTCAAACCGCTTTCCTATCTCCTTCCCGCTGATAAACCAGCGTAGTAAATCGTTCGGATATCCCAGAAAAAATCCGAACATATCATCATCCTTTCCCGCAGCAAGGCTATGTACATCGTCGGAAAAACTGCGTTGGTAGAAGAAATCAGCGCGGAAACGGCCCCGGTTGAACAGGTTGGGATTATGATACTGGAAGTCGACGCCCGCCAAAGTACTTTTACCTGTGCTGTCCGGGTCACCGTGCGTCAAAATCGCACCTATGCGTGAATCCTCAAGTATGTCAGCAGACAACCTCGGCGACGCTGAGGGTCTCTGCATCGATATTGTCCGTATTATCCATTCTTACGCTCAGCGCGCCCACAGTTCAGGTTTCCAATTCGGCCGGACAGTTTGCCACCTGCGATTAGATCCACGGCCTCATCATTCACGATGCCAATTTTGCGGGTAAAGAACGGTATTCCATTTGCTATCCGTGTTGTGGCGGGGTCAGCGCTCTACCCCCGAACTCGAATATTGTTCTGTCCTGGAGAAAGAAGTCCCTGGTCTCCGGAAAAAACAGCGAGAAGCGACCCGTATTTACCTGTCGTTCATCGAGTGGGGAATCCGAAAAATCCGTATTAAGCGTTAAAGTTCCCGTAAGGGACGGCGTGATTTTATAGAATATATTCCCGCTTGGTTCCGGGGCAAAACTGTCATCACGGGGTCGCTGCATCCAGTCTCTCTCATACTTGATCTTTCCAAACGCCTGCACATCCAGGCCCAGGCCCCGATGAGTATCCCGTATTCCGGTGATTAAACCTATTCTTGAAACGTTGAATGGGGTAAGGAATTGATCAATCTGAGACCATCTTACTGTTTCGTTTTTGTGCCGGATTTGTCGCATGATCTCAAAACCCCATTGGTCGACACCGGGGTCAAACGAGATGCTGCGAAACGGGATTGCTATCTCTGCCGTCCAACCATCACTTGTACGCCTTGCTTCAACATCCCAGATTGTGTCCCACTCCGGATAAAAGGTGCTGTTATTTTCTATTAGTATGTCCATCTGTGTGCCCAGGGAATTGACCAGAAAAGCCATAGCATCCCTGGCGCTGTTATACGGATCCAGATAAATACGAATATTATCGTCCTGAAATAATTGGCGGTCCCGTTGCATGACGGTGGCCAGAATTTGATCGGGTTGAGAATCCCCGCAGTAAAATGCGAAATAGAGATTTTTTTCATCGTATGCCATATAGGCAACGGTGATTTCGGAAGGTTTTGCGCCCAGGATTGGTTCTGTCTGGTAAAAAGTGTCTATCCTGGTCGCCCTGGACCAGACAGGATCAGAAATATCGCCATCAATTTTCGGCGCTTCGTTAATTTCTATTCTCGCTATTTTAATTTTTGGTTCATAGTGCTGAAAATTAATCGATACGTCTTCTGCCTTCAATGGCAGACTTGTGATTGCTGCAAGAATTACCAGTCTGCCGATGAGAAGAGATTTTAAGGACATAATTCAAAGCCAGGCGTCATATTTGGGGTCAGAGTAAAAATACTCAAGAATAACCCGACGCTACTTGTTAAGTTGACTGTATTTTTACTCTGACCCCAAATATCCTGATAGATAACCGGTTTGCTTGTTTCAACTATCAGATGAAGATAACATAAAATCCGTAAGCGGATTGGACTGAGTTTAATGAAAATTATCAATGCTAAAGTTATTGTAACCTGTCCGGGTCGAAATTTCGTTACCCTGAAGGTAGAGACTGATGCGGGGGTATATGGGCTGGGTGACGCCACGCTGAACGGACGTGAGCTGGCTGTCGTTTCATACCTGCAGGATCATGTTGTTCCCTGTCTGCTTGGACGGGACCCACGCCGGTCGGAAGATATCTGGCAATTTCTTTACCGCGGGAGTTACTGGCGGCGCGGGCCGGTGACCATGACAGCTATCGGCGCCGTGGATACGGCGCTATGGGATATCAAGGCAAAACTGGCAGATATGCCGCTTTATCAGTTGCTTGGCGGCAGCAGCCGCAACGGGGTCATGGTTTACGGGCATGCCAATGGAGAAGATATTGAGCAGACCGTGGATGAGGTGGGCAGATATATCGATATGGGCTATAAGGCCGTGCGCGCACAATCCGGGATCCCGGGCCTCGCCTCAACCTATGGCGTGGGCAAAGACCGGTTGTTCTATGAACCGGCGGATGCTGACCTGCCGGCGGAAAATACCTGGTCGACGGAAAAATACCTGGATCATGTGCCTGTTCTATTCGACAAGCTCCGGCAGCAATACGGTTATCAGCCCCATTTATTGCATGACGTACACCATCGCTTGACACCCATTGAGGCAGCGCGCCTGGGCAAATCACTGGAAGATTACCGCTTGTTCTGGCTGGAAGATGCGGTGCCGGCTGAGAATCAGGAAGGGTTTCGATTGATTCGCCAACATACGGTAACGCCGCTGGCGGTCGGAGAGGTATTCAACACCATCTGGGATTGCAAGGAACTGATCCGGGAACAACTGATTGATTACATACGGACTACCGTGGTACATGCCGGGGGCATCACCCACTTGCGCCGCATTGCCGACCTGGCCGCGCTGTATCATGTCCGCACCGGCTGTCACGGGGCGACGGACTTGTCGCCGGTCTGTATGGGCGCGGCCCTGCACTTCGATACCTGGGTGCCGAACTTCGGGATCCAGGAATATATGCGGCACAGTGAAGAAACCGACGAGGTATTTCCCCACGACTATACGTTTAAGGACGGATTTCTTTACCCTGGCGAGACGCCGGGTCATGGCGTGGATATTGATGAGGAACTGGCGGTAAAGTTTCCTTACCGGCGCGCCTATCTGCCGGTGAACAGGTTGGAAGACGGCACCCTATGGAACTGGTGATTTATATAATGCGCTCGAAAGGATATTTCACTGGATTTGCGTCGTATGCTTCGTTGACGGCACATCCCTATGCCACTACTCGGGTCAAGCCCGGTATGACGATCTAATGCCCGGTATGACGATATTGTATAGGTGCAGCTATGGGTGACTTCTGATGTCTGACTTACCCGTGGAATTATATACAGCCGATCAGGTACGGGAACTGGACCGGATCGCGATTGAACAGCAGGGAATCCCTTCAATCACGTTAATGGAACGGGCAGGGGGTAGCGCCCTTGACGTATTGACCAGGCGCTATCCGGGCGCAACAAACCTGGTCGTTATCTGCGGCGGCGGAAATAACGCCGGTGACGGTTACGTACTGGCGCGCCTGGCGCGGCAGGCGGGTCTTAACGTCAGGGTGGTTGCCCTGGTTGAACCTGGCCAACTCAAGGGCGACGCCGCCGCCAGCGCGCAGAAATACCTGCATACAGGCACTGTTGAGGATGCGCTGTCCATAGATAGCGCCGATATAATCGTCGATGCCTTACTGGGCAGCGGTCTGAACCGTCAGGTGGATGGTGTCTTTGCCGAAGCTATCGGATTGGTCAACGGATCGGCCGTCCCGGTCCTTGCCCTGGATATTCCTTCCGGATTGAATGCGGATACAGGGGTGTGCATGGGTACGGCTGTCCGAGCCAATACGACTCTCACGTTCATTGGATTGAAACGGGGCTTGTTTACTGCGCAAGGACCCGACTTCTGTGGCGAGGTACTGTTCAGCGATTTGGCAATGCCTGTTGACATCTATTCCGGAGTCAGCGCCGATGCGCGACTGATAGAACCTGTCGAAGTGATGCAGAACCTGCCCGCTCGCCCGCGCCATGCCCATAAGGGTCGCTATGGTCATGTACTCGTTATCGGTGGTGATTATGGTTATCTGGGCGCGGTTCTTCTGGCCGGTTGCGCGGCGGCCAGGGCCGGGGCCGGTTTGGTCAGCGTAGCGACACGGCTGGAGCACGCCAGGAATTTACCTTTGTTTCGTCCCGAATTGATGACTGTGGCTGCGACCTCAGCACGGGACCTGGACACTATATTGAACAGGGTCAGCGTTGTCGCCATAGGGCCGGGGTTGGGTCAATCAGATTGGGCAATGTCATTATTTGCCAAGGTGTTACAGACCCGGCTTCCGCTTGTCGTGGACGCCGATGCCTTGAATCTGCTGGCCCTTGAGCACCAGCGTCGGGAAAACTGGGTACTGACGCCACATCCGGGTGAGGCAGCTCGGTTACTGGGCGTTGCAACCGAGGATATTCAAGCGGACAGGTTTGCGGCTGTAACATCGTTACGGGATAAATTCGACGGCGTTGTCGTCCTCAAGGGAGCCGGTAGTCTGACCGTGGATGCAACAGGCCCGATCTATCTCAATCGTACCGGGAATCCGGGGATGGCCGGTGGTGGAATGGGTGACGTCCTGACCGGGGTCATTGCCGGCTTGATAGCCCAGGGCATGGAGCCTGGCCTGGCTGCGCTATCCGGGGTTTACCTGCATGGTTATGCAGCAGACCTGTGCGCCGGCGAGGGCGAAAGAGGGATGCTGGCCGGTGATCTCCTTCCTGTCATTCGTTCTGTCGTTAATCCGGACCAATGCGCTTAGCTGTTGCCAGTCCGGAGGAAATGGGCCTGTTTGCAGCCTGTTGCGCCAGGTTCATCCACGACGGATTCAACCTGTATCTGCATGGAGAACTTGGGGCTGGTAAGACTACTTTCGTCAGAGGGTTGTTGCGGGCGCTTGATTACCAGGGCGTTGTCAAGAGCCCGACCTACACGCTGGTTGAGTACTACCTTGCTGCTTCCCATCGCATTTTCCACTTCGACCTTTATCGTATAACAACACCGGCGGAGTTGATTGATATCGGTTATCGGGACTATTTTGATGGTCACAGTATTTGTCTGGTGGAATGGCCGGAGCGGGGCGCAGGGTGTCTGCCGGACCCTGATTTAATCATCGATATAAGTATCAACCGCACCCGGCGTGACCTGGATTGTGAAGCACATAGCGCTTCAGGTGATGAATACCTGAAACAACTCATTTCTGCTTACCCTGATTGTGAGGGGGACGGACTTAAGTCCGTCCCCGGTGGGAGGGCCATTGTGAGGGGACGGACTTAAGTCCGTCCCCGGATGCGGCATTGCTGAAAGGTAAAAAAAACAGTTAGATAGCTTGACTTTTTAATAAATTATTGAGATAATTACCACCATAGTATTTAGCACAAGGGCTAAGCAAATGGTGCGTTTTATCTCAAGTTATTGTTTACTCCTGATTTTTTCTCTGTCCTGCAGTGCGGGGGAAGACATCCGCCTGAAAAATATCCGGGTTTGGGCCGCGCCTGACAACACCCGCGTCGTATTCGATGTTTCCAGCCCGGTCAAACACGACCTGAAACTGTTATCGGAGCCTTTTCGAGTCGTGATCGACCTCGAAAATACCGGCCCGTTCTCCAACTTGCCGCAACCAGTAATGCGCGACGAATATCTACAGGGAATCAGGAGCGGGCGGCATGGTGACTTCCTGAGAATCGTTCTGGATTTGAAAAAACATGCCCAGGCAAAGAGCTTCCTGCTGGCGCCGAACAAGCACTATGGTCACAGACTGGTGGTGGATATATCCGGTGGAAAAGAACAGCAGGTGGCAATAAAACAGGAAGTGCCGGCATCCGGTTATCGTGACGTTGTGGTTGCCATCGATGCCGGTCACGGAGGTGAAGACCCGGGGGCGATAGGGCCGTGGGGAACACATGAAAAGAAGGTCGTGTTGCAGATTGCAAAGAAATTGGCCCATTTCATCAACAGGGAACGCGGGATGCAGGCGGTATTGACCAGGCATGGTGATTATTACCTGCCGTTACGCAGGCGCGTCGAGTTGGCGCGCAAGCACAAGGCCGACCTGTTTATTTCCATACATGCCGACGCGTTCACCAATTCCAAAGTACACGGCTCGTCCGTATACGTCCTGTCGAGACGAGGCGCCAGTAGTGAGCATGCCCGCTGGCTGGCTGAGCGGGAAAATGCTTCCGACCTGATCGGTGGGGTGAGTCTCGACGACAAGGACGGCCTGTTGGCATCGGTACTGCTGGACCTGTCCCAGACGGCAAGCCTGGAGGCCAGTATCGATGCGGCCGAAAGAGTTCTTGAGGGTTTGAAAAAGGTAGGAAAACTGCATAAACCCGGTGTGGAATCCGCGGCTTTTGCTGTTTTGAAATCGCCGGATATCCCCTCTTTGCTGGTCGAAACTGCGTTTATTTCCAATCCCCAGGAAGAAAAGAAACTGCTGAGTGCCACTCACCAGCAGGAACTTGCCCGGGCACTGGCCGTCAGCATAAAGCGTTATTTTGAGGTTTATGCCCCGAATGGCACATTACTGGCATCCCGGCAGCACATCATAGAACGTGGCGATACATTAGTTGAGATTGCCAAGCATTATCGCGTCAGCCTGCACAGTCTGCGGGCGCTGAACGGATTAGCCGATGACAGTATTAAAGCAGGCCAGGTAATAGTCATCCCGGGTGCAGTTAGCGACGGCTGATACTTCATCATGAAAATACCCAGGATTGCCGAGTTGCCTGCAACCCTGGCAAGCCAGATCGCGGCCGGAGAGGTCATAGAACGACCGGCGGCTATTGTCAAAGAATTACTGGATAACAGTATTGACGCCGGCGCCGATAATGTAGCGGTAGCGATAACTGAGGGGGGGCATAGACTGATTTCAGTCAGTGATGACGGCCACGGTATCCATCCCGATGACATTCAACTGGCGTTACGGCGGCACAGCACCAGCAAACTCAATACCCAATCCGACCTTGACTGTATCAACAGTTTAGGATTTCGCGGCGAGGCCCTGGCCAGCATTGCGGCCGTTTCAAGATTTTTACTTGTCTCAAGAACCGACCAGTCCGATTCGGCCTGGTCATTGTCGTTCGATCCGGTCAGTGGCAATTCAATTCTCAAACCGGCGCCACGGTCCCGGGGAACCACCGTTGAAGCTGCCGATATTTTTCAGGCTACACCCGCGCGCCGCAAATTCCTGCGCAGCCGGACAACTGAATTTCTGCATATCAATGAAGTATTCAAGCGCGTGGCCTGCAGCCGATTCAATATCACTTTTACACTGACACATAACAATAAACAGGTGCTGCGTTATCGCGCCTGCCAGGACGATATGATTGAAAGAGTGGCAGACGTATTCGGTCGTCAATTTGCGAGCCAATCCATCCCGGTGAACTATGAATCCTCAGGGATGAGATTGTGGGGCTGGCTGGGAAGAAGCAGTCTCAGCCGCAGTCAGTCTGATCGCCAGTTCTGTTTTGTCAACGGCCGGGTGATTCGGGATAAAAAAATCTTTCATGCGGTTCGCTCCGCCTTCGATGATTCACTGCCCACCGGCCGCTATCCGACCTATCTGCTGAACCTGGATATCGATCCGTCAGTTACCGACATCAATGTCCATCCGACCAAGAGTGAAATCCGCTTCAAGGATCTCCGGGGCGTTCATGATTTTATATTTATCAGCCTGCGGGATGCTTTGAAAACCGTGCAGTCGCTTGCTTCAGGCGTTATCGGCCATGTGCCTGAAAACAGATCGGAAGCGTACCCGGGACATCATATTCATAGCCACAAACTTCAGGTTAAAGAAGCCGGGCTGTTTTATAAAAACATCGCTCCCAGGCAGGAACAGGATGACTTGCTTGATAAGCATGCCGAACTTGGCGCCCCCCTGGCAGCATTGTCCGGCCGGATTGTAATAGCGCAAAGAGGTCAGGAATACGTATTATTGAACTATCAGGCCGCAAGCGAATATGTTCTGCGCTATCGATTAAGGCAGGAGTACCAGGATAAGTCCGTGCGCCGGCGGCCGTTACTGGTTCCCGTACACATTGAAACAGGTCCCTTACAGGTTGGACTTGTGGAGAAGTACGCAGATCTGCTGGAAGCAATTGGTCTGTCATTGAGGGTTGCTTCAACTGATGTTATCTCCATCAGGTCTATTCCTGCTTTGCTTGAAGAAGCTGATGTCAAGACTCTGGCAAGAGCCGTATTCGAAGTGTTGCAGCACCCGGGTGAAAATTCGAACCCGGGAGAAAAGTTATTGGCGGTTATGACGCAATGCCTGGCAACAAACATTGAAACGCCGTCCGGATTCAAGCTGCAGAGTTTACTGAATGAGCTGGACAGGACCGATCTTGACACTACGCGGAGACATTACAAAGGTATGTGGCGAACCATATCGATAGATGAGATCAGCGCGTTGATCGATGATTGATGAGGTCATCTTTCTCATGGGACCGACGGCCAGTGGCAAAACTTCCCTGGCGGTTGAACTCGTAAAACATCTGCCTTTGGAGATAGTCAGCGTTGATTCAGCCATGGTGTACCGGGGAATGGATATCGGAACGGCAAAACCAACCCGGGAAGTGCTGGAAATCGCCCCCCACCGTTTGATTGATATATGTGATCCGACCGAGTCTTATTCTGCCGGCAGATTCCGGCGTGATGCCATGACGGCTATTGAAGAAATCCGGGAAAATAATCGAATCCCCATATTGGTCGGCGGCACAGGATTGTATTTTCGTTCTCTCGAACAGGGATTTTCCGATTTGCCTTCCACGGACCCGGTGCTTCGGATACGCCTGACACAGATGATGCGGGAACGCGGTTCCCCGGCTCTGCATGCAGAATTAAGCCGGGTCGACCCTGTTTCTGCCGAGCGCCTGCACCCTAACGACTCGCAGCGAATCCAACGGGCTCTGGAAGTATATGAAATCACAAAAACGCCGCTTTCCGTCTTTATCGCCGAAGGTCGGCTGGGAGCGTTACCCCATAAGGTTATCAAACTGGCGCTCGCCCCGTCCGACAGGCGTATTATCCGTGAACGGACTCGACAGCGTTTTATCAGGATGCTGGATAATGGCCTGGTAGATGAAGTGCGCGGTTTCTTCGAGCAAGAGAATATGCATGAAGGTCTGACTTCCATGCGAATGGTCGGGTACCGGCAGGTATGGTCTTACCTGGCAGACTGTCTCAGTTATTCTGAAATGCAGGAACGCGCCGTAATAGCAACGCGGCAACTGGCAAAGCGCCAGCTCACCTGGTTGAGAACGGAGGATAATACCACCTGGTTCGATAGTTCCCGACCGGATATTGCACAGGTAGTTATCGAGTTTTTACGCAACAGTCCCGCGTTTTCTTCCAGTTTGTAATATAATTATAACGACTCCCGTGAATCAGTCCGGCCGGCAGGGATGAACCGAAGAGGGAGTGCAGACAATAATAATCAGAACGAATAGTAGTGAGGTTTTATTATGAGTAAGGGGCATACACTCCAGGATCCATTCCTCAACACTTTGCGCAAGGAACGGATTCCCGTATCGATTTATCTCGCCAACGGTATCAAACTTCAAGGCCATGTCGAATCTTTTGATCAGTTCGTGATATTGCTGAAAAACTCGGTGAGCCAGTTAGTTTATAAACATGCAATCTCGACGATAGTACCTGCCAGAAACGTAAGGTTGCCACTGGCAGAAGACGAGAGTAATGAGACCTGAACAGGGCCGTGACCTAAAGAATATCTGTGTATTAGGTTCAATTAACCTCGATACTGTTGCATCTGTCGAAAACCTGCCGCGCCCGGGGGAAACCGTTGTCGCGCGCAGTCTTGCACAATTCCCCGGTGGTAAAGGCGCAAATCAGGCAGTGGCAGCGGCACGCATGGATGCTGAAACGTTAATGATAGGGGCAGTAGGAGCTGATGGTCCCGGCAACAGGATGCGAACCTTTTTACAGGATAGCGGGGTGAATATAGCAAGGGTAAAAACCGATGCCAATCACCTTACCGGTCAAGCCTTTATCAATGTGTCTGATTCCGGCGAGAATGCAATCGTGATTGTTACCGGGGCAAATACCGAATTACGTCCCGCTGACATCCCGGTTGAAGAACTGACAGACTGCGGGGTATTCCTCGCACAGCTCGAGAGTCCGGTCGAAACGATCAGGACGTTATTCAGTAGCGACAAGGCACAGCATGGGATTACCATACTGAATGCCGCACCGGCTGAAAAGGAGGGCGCGCTACTGTTTCCTCTTGTCGACATTCTCATACTCAATGAGGCGGAACTTGCAACTTATGCAGGTTTGCCTGATACATCGAAAGAAAAAGATATCGTCATCACGGCTGCGCGACAATTAATTTCTCGTGAAGGACAAACCGTAATAGTAACACTGGGCGCTGATGGGGTCGTCGCAGTAAATGATACACAGTGCGATATAATCCCAAGCAGGCCGGCTGATGTAGTGGATACGACCGGGGCAGGTGATTGTTTTTGTGGGGCTTTGGCGGCGGGACTGGCACAGGGCCTTGCATTAGCCGAAGCGATCAGGTTAGCTGTTGCGGCGGCGTCGATCTCTGTGGAACGTCCTGGGGCGGCTACATCCATACCAACCCGGTCAGAGGTAGATTTGATATTGTGCCGTAATTAACCGGAACAGGTGTTTGGTGGAACAGGAAATACTCCGTTTTTCTCGACAGCTGGCGTATCCGTAGGGAAAATGATTAATTCTCTACCACTTTTTGCTGAGGAGGTTTCATTGCGGCAACGGCGATGATGACGATCAACAACAGCGCTGCGTTCAGCTGGAACGCCGGGGAGAAACTACCCACCCTGTCGCCGATATAACCGGCGATGACGGGTCCCAGCATGGCCGCCGTAGTGATGAAGTTCATGGTGCCGAGTATTTCAGGATTATCTTTCTCCCCGAAATAATTCAGCAACAGCAAGGCGGTAGCCAGGAAGCACATACCGAAGCCGAAACCTTCGCCGACGGCAAACAGGATAAGGGCGGCCGGGTTATCTGCAACAGAGAGGGCCAGCATACCGATCAATTCACCGATCAATGCCGCAACCAACAGCCATTTGGGATCAATCCGGGTGGCGATCATTCCTCCCAGGGCGCGTGATAAGGCGTTCACCGCACCATCTGCGCTCAGTACCAGCGTGGCGAGCGCCGTAGATATGCCAAGCATGCCCAGGTGGGTAAACGCCCAGCTGTTCATGGTCAGGGTACAGAATAATGTCAGAGTCAACGCTGCAACAATCACGTAATACTGGGGTGTACGCAGCACGTCACGGTAGCGCCATTCGGTCTTTGTCTTGAACACCTTGTCGGAGGTTTTCTCTTCTTTCAATGCGCTTGCGTCCTCTTTCTCCCCTGCCGGCCGTTTATTTATGAACGCGATTGCAAGCACCATGAGGGTCAGGACTACTGCGGTCATGGACCACCAGTGTATGCGCCAGGAATCCGTATTGCTGACAATGAAGGTGACGACAGGGGGACCGGCCACGGCGCCCAGCCCGCCCAGGGTCATGTACAGGCCGATGGCGAATGAACGCCTGTCAGGCAACCAGTCATTGATAAGATGGATGCCCGGCACCGTGGCACACAGGGCAAAGCCCAGTCCCAGCAGGCTCGCTCCGAGCCAATACTGGTACAGTCCGTTCCCGGTGGAAATCAGGACAAAACCACATGCCATCGTGGCTGCACCGATAACGTAGGTCGACTTGATACCGAAGCGCCGTATAGTCCAGGCCGGAACGGTGCCTGCCAGTCCCACCAGCAATGCCAGCAAGGAAAAACCCGTGCCTGCCTGGGACCAGCTCCAGGAAAATTCCTCGATCATATAGGGCAGCACGACACCCAGGGAACTGAAAGTTGCGGCCGTGATGAAGAAGAAGAAAGCACTGGCGAGAGCGAACATCCACCAGCGGTTGAATTTCGTCGCCCCTGTCATTTTGACGACTGCCGGTATTGTGCCTGCAGATTAATTTTCTGCATGGAACAGTACACTGGTCATACTCAGTGATTTATGAGCGATAAAATCTGTCTCAATACTGACCGTATCTGTCTCTGCACTCGCGCCCAGGGTATACAGTAGCGGGCACAAATGCTCCGCTGAGGGCACGGATAGTGTGGCATCCTGCCCAAAGCGTTGATAATCCCAGATACCCTGCGGGTCATTACTCAGGATATGCCCCTTAATCCTGTCATTGAACCGTACTGCCCAGTCATAGGCAGGAGCTGCGGGGTTCGACCAGTCCATCAAAGCCAGGTTATGCACGATATTGCCGCTGCCCATAATCAATATGCCTTCCCGCCGTAACGGCCGCAGGCGCTGTCCAATCCGGTAGTGCCAGTCCAGCGGCTTATCCAAATCCAGGCTGAGCTGGACCACCGGGATTTCCGCTTCCGGGTGTGATTTGATTAATACTGACCAGGTGCCGTGGTCCAGACCCCACGATTGATCCATTGTTACGGGTACCGGCGCCAGCAACTCACACACCCGTTGAGCCAATTCGGGTTTGCCCGGAGCAGGATATTGCAGTTCGAACAACGGAGCCGGCAGAGACCTGCCGAAATCATGGATCGTTTTCGGCGCCTCCATGGCGGTAACCGCACTGCCGTGTGTATACCAGTGCGCTGATATGCACAAAATGGCTTCGGGTCGTTCCATGCGGCCGGCGATACGATGCCAGGTCTGTGTTGCTTCATTATCTTCGATGGCATTGGCAGGGCTGCCATGTCCGAAGAAGACAACAGGCATGGTGGATTGGCCGGCATTTCGGGGGACTGGGGCCGGCATCTTTTTTTGCATACTTACTCCATGATATGAACCGTACGCAGATTACCATAATGCTACAAGAAAGATGAGTAAATCAGTACTTGATGGAGATATCTCATTTCCCGCCGGTAATGTATCGGACGCAACCGCCCTAATCTACTGGTAGCTGCCGTCATTTCCGAGCATTGTCCGGAAGAAGTATGTCAGTTTGTCGCTAGTACTCTTTCAACCTGATATTGCCATGTTCAGCGGGTCGGGAAGCGGTTGAGCGCAAGGCGCGCCGTGCGGGGAATGGCGAGTCCTTGCCAAGCGGTGCAACGCCGCGGGCGACCGCTTCCCGGCCCGCCCGCAGGGAGCCACACAGCGGCGCCAATACGGCGTTGCAGCCCTTGGCAAGGACGCGCCATTCCCTGCGGGCTGCGCCTTGTCTTGACGCCGCTGTGTGGCTCTGAACATGGCAATATCAGGTTGAAAGAGTACTAGTTTAGTGAAAAATATGTGAAGAATTCAGGAGGACAGTGTTATTGTCGGCTTATAGTATAAGCCTGTATGTGATAGTACAATTAAATGACAGTAATTCGATTTACCGATGTTTCCCTGAGACCTGTAGTGAGTGACAGAATGACATGATTACGCTTCCGCTATGGCTGCTGCTGTCTGTATCAGCCCTTATCCTTGTGTTGCTGGTCGTCATACTTGGCAAACTGTCATTGAACCGTAACGGGGACACGGAAAAAATTCTGCGTGAGGAATTACGCACGAGTCGGCAGGAGGCCCATGGCAATGCCCGCAGCCTGCGTGAAGAAGTCGCCAAGACGCAAAAAGAAGCCAATGACAGCGTCGTCAAAGCAATCGGTGAGATGAGCAAGTCCCAGCAGGCACGCCTTGACGCTGTTGAGCGTAGGATCAAGGAACTGAGCGATAAAAATGAAATAAGAATAGGTCAGCTGCGGGACACACTGGATACGAAAATGAAGACTTTGCAGGACGGTAATGACAGGAAGCTCGAGCAAATGCGCCAGACGGTGGATGAAAAATTGCAGAGCACGCTGGAGAAGCGTCTGGGTGAATCCTTCAAAATCGTCAGCGAGCGCCTGGAGGCGGTACAACGCGGACTGGGTGAAATGCAGAACCTGGCGACCGGCGTGGGTGATCTGAAACGGGTACTGACCAATGTCAAGGCGCGGGGAACCTGGGGAGAGGTGCAACTCGGCGCTATCCTGGAGCAGATGTTGACTCCCGATCAGTATGACAGGAACGTCAGGGTGCACCCCTCATCCGGCGAAGTTGTCGAGTTTGCCATTCGCCTGCCCGGCGCCGAGGCCGAGGGAAACATGTGGTTGCCGATAGATTCGAAATTCCCCCAGGAAGATTATCAACGTCTGGTCAACGCCACGGATAGCGCAGATGCGGATGCCGTCGATCAATCGCTGAAGGCATTGACCCGCGCGATTGAGAATTCGGCAAAGACCATATCGGAAAAATATATTGCGCCCCCGGCAACCACCGACTTTGCCATCATGTTCCTGCCCACGGAAGGTCTGTACGCGGAAGTGCTCAGACAACCCGGCCTGGTCGAAAAACTTCAGCACGCGCACAGGGTGGTTGTTACCGGGCCGACAACATTGTCCGCCACCTTGAGTAGTTTGCGAATGGGTTTTCGTACCCTGGCCATAGAACAACGCTCAAGCGAGGTATGGCAAATACTCGCGGCCGTCAAAACCGAGTTCGGCAAGTTCGGCGACGTGTTGTCCAGGGTTAAAAGACAACTGGATACGGCTTCCAATACCATCGACGAGACGGGAGTCCGCACCCGCGCCATGGCGAGAAAACTCCGTGAAGTCGAGGCATTGCCGGGAGAAGAATCGGTCAAAATGCTGGAACTTTCCGACGAAATTTTAGCCACAGAGGACACAGAGGACAGAGGACAGAGGACACAGAGAGCACAAGACTCGCTGAAATATAGAGTAATGACAGGGGATAGGCTTAAAAAGCCTATCCAAACCTGTTTTCGTTTATCTGCACTAATCTGCGCTAATCCGCGGATATAGCCATTCCGGCAGTTTCTTTTTCCTCTATCTCAATGGTGAGTTCGTCGTCTTCTGCCGAGACGATGACGTGGCCGCCGTGCAGCAGTTTACCGAACAGCAGTTCTTCCGCCAGTTGTTTCTTTATCTTTTCCTGGATAAGGCGCGCCATGGGTCGGGCGCCCATGATCTTGTCATAGCCGTGTGTGCACAGCCAGAGCCGGGCGGATTCATCCACGTCGATGACGACTTTCTTGTCGTCGAGTTGCGCCTGCAGTTCAACCAGGAATTTATCCACTACGTTTAGTATGGTCTTGTGGTCCAGCGCATTGAATTCAATGATGGCGCTCAGGCGGTTACGGAATTCCGGGCTGAAGGTCTTGATGATGGCTTCCATGGCGTCCGAACTGTGATCCTGCTGGGTAAAACCGACTGAAGCCCGGCTTATGCGGTCTGCCCCGGCGTTGGTGGTCATGATGATGATCACGTTGCGGAAATCAACGTGACGGCCATTGGTATCCGTGAGGGTACCGTGGTCCATGACCTGCAGCATCAGGTTAAAGACGTCGGGATGCGCCTTTTCCATTTCGTCCAGGAGCAGTACGCAGTGGGGGTGTTTGTTGATCTCATCAGTCAGGAGACCACCCTGGTCGAAACCCACGTATCCCGGCGGTGCGCCAATCAGGCGGGAGACCGTATGGCGTTCCATGTATTCGGACATATCAAAGCGGATCAACTGGATACCCATGGCATTGGCCAGTTGTTTACTGATTTCCGTTTTCCCGACTCCGGTAGGTCCGGCCAGCAGGAACGCGCCTATGGGCTGTCCCGGGTCACCCAGCCCCGAGCGCGCCATCTTGATGGCCGTGGCAAGGCTTTCGATAGCCTTGTCCTGACCGAAGACGACCATTTTCAGGTTGCGATCAAGGTTCTTCATGATATCCCGGTGTGACGTAGTCACCGTTTTCGGCGGGATGCGCGCTACCTTGGCGACAATGTTTTCAATGTCCTGTACCCCGATGGTTTTTTTGCGCCTTGAAGGTGGCAGCAACTGCTGTGATGCGCCGGCTTCATCTATGATGTCGATAGCTTTATCAGGCAGGTGGCGATCGGTAATGTAACGTTCCGCGAGTTCCGCTGCCGACCGTAATGACTGGACCGTGTAACGCACATGGTGATGATCTTCAAAACGGGATTTCAATCCCTGTAATATCTTGACGGTTTCTTCGATGGAAGGCTCGGCCACGTCAATTTTCTGGAAGCGCCGCGCCAGGGCCCGGTCTTTCTCGAAAATACCGCGGAATTCCTGGTAGGTAGTGGAGCCGACACATTTAATGTCACCGGACGCCAGCACCGGTTTGATAATATTGGAGGCATCCATGACTCCGCCCGAGGCGGCGCCGGCGCCGATAATGGTATGTATCTCATCAATGAACAGAATTGCGCCTTCGTGACGCATGAGTTCGGCAATGACGCCCTTGAGCCGTTTTTCAAAATCGCCGCGATACTTGGTCCCGGCCAGCAGGGCGCCCATATCCAGGGAAAAAATTGTGCAGTCCAGCAGCACTTCCGGCACTTGCTTGTCGACAATCTGTTTGGCGATGCCTTCGGCGATGGCGGTTTTGCCGACACCGGCTTCGCCGACGAACAGCGGATTATTCTTGCGGCGCCGACACAGGATCTGGATAGTCCGTTGCACCTCGTGTTCGCGGCCGATAAGCGGGTCAATCTTGCCGAGTTCCGCCTGTTGATTCAGGTTGGTCGTGTAATTTTCCAGCGGATTGTTGCCGCTTTCATCCTGGCGCGATTCGTCGTAGTCGCCGGAATTGGTTGAATTCCCGGTTTCGTCCTCCGGGCTTTTTGCGATGCCGTGAGCGATGTAATTCACCATATCAAGCCTGGCGATGTTTTGCTGGTGCAGGAAAAAAGCGGCATGGGATTCACGTTCGCCAAAAATGGCGACCAGGATATTGGCGCCGCTGACTTCTTTACTACCGGACGACTGTACATGCTGTACGGCCCGCTGGAACACCCGTTGAAAGCCCAGGGTAGGTTGAGTCTCACGCTCGTCATTGTCACTGAGACGTGGGGAATTATCCTCAATAAAGCGGGTAAGTTCGCTATGCAATTTCTCCATATCGGCGCCGCAGGCCCGCAACACCTTGAGCGCGGCCGGGTTATCCAGCAATGCCAGTAACAAATGCTCAACCGTCACGAATTCGTAGCGTTTGTCGCGTGCATTGCGGAACGCGTCATTCAGTGTCTGTTCCAGGTCTTTATCGAGCATAACGGTATCCTAGCCCGGATTTCTCACCGGGTGATGTGAAGATCGCGCCGGATTTTTGGCGCTGACGGGTGCCTGCGACCGAAATCATAGCATCCCTCTGGTTGAGGGAGCATGTGCCCGTCAGCGCCAAAAAGACAAGCGAGGGCGCATCAAGCGCAGTATGTAATGATGACATAGTGAGAAAATGTTCACAACTTGTCGACTGTAACTATGTTTCTGATAATAACAAGCGGCCCGGTGAGAAATCCGGGCTGGCATCAGTGGGCTTGCTCCATTGTACATTTTAATGGATGTTCGTGTTCCCGTGAGTAATGATTTACCTGCACGACTTTGGTTTGGGCAATTTCATGAGTAAAGACACCACACACTCCCATGCCGCTGGTGTGTACTTCCAGCATGATCCGCGTCGCGGTTTCCCGGTCAAGGCAAAAAAATATTTCCAGGATGTGGACCACAAATTCCATGGGCGTGTAATCATCATTAAGCAGAATAACCTTGTAGAGAGGCGGACGTTTTAACTTTGGCTTGGCCTCCAGTAACGCCAGGTCATCATTGTAACGTTCGTGAGTTTTCTCAGACATTGCGGTCCCATATCGTGTGATTTACTAATGATAGCGTAACAGGATATGACTGCCAATAGCGTAATTTCGCAACTGCTCCCCGATAACCTTGTTCCGGGATACAGCATGAGCTGACGGGGCATCTGTAACAGATTTGCAGGCGCTGTTATGACAGTGTATATTCTCGGTTTTAGTTTTTTGTTAAGGAGAATTAGATGAGTAATGAGCTAGGGCAGATTGAGCGGGATTGGATGGAGAATCCGCGTTGGAAAAACGTCAGGCGGGATTATAGCGCCGCTGACGTAGTAAAATTAAGGGGTTCAGTGCAGATTGAACATACACTGGCGAAACGCGGCGCCGAGAAGTTATGGGCTCTGGTGAACAACGAAGATTATATTAACAGTCTGGGCGCGGTAACCGGCGGTCAGGCCGTACAACAGGTGAAAGCCGGGGTAAAGGCTATCTACCTGTCGGGCTGGCAGGTAGCGGCCGACGGCAATACATCAGAGACCATGTATCCTGATCAATCACTTTATGCGGTCGATTCAGTTCCCACCGTGGTTCGACGCATTAACAATGCCTTTAAGCGGGCCGATGAAATCCAGTGCGCCAGGGGTGGAGGGGATATGGATTACTTTGCGCCGATTGTCGCCGACGCCGAAGCCGGGTTTGGCGGTGTCCTGAATGCCTTTGAATTGATGAAGGGGATGATTGAAGCCGGCGCCGCCGGTGTGCATTTTGAAGACCAGCTTGCCTCCGTCAAGAAATGTGGCCACATGGGTGGAAAAGTGCTGGTGCCCACCCAGGAAGCGGTCCAGAAGCTGGTGGCGGCAAGGTTGGCGGCGGATATTATGGGCGTGCCGACCGTTGTCCTGGCCAGGACAGATGCTAATGCTGCTGCGCTGCTCACCTCCGATGTAGATGAAAGAGATCATCCGTTCGTCACCGGCAAGCGAACCGCAGAAGGATTTTATGTTACCAGCGCCGGACTTGAACAGGCGATTGCCCGGGGCCTGGCCTACGCGCCATACGCGGATTTACTCTGGTGCGAAACAGCGGTACCGGACCTGGACGAGGCCAAGCGTTTTGCCGAGGCAATCCGCGGGGAATACCCGGAGCAACTGCTGGCCTATAATTGCTCGCCGTCTTTCAACTGGAAGAAGAACCTGGATGACATCACCATAGCCAAATTTCAACGTGAGTTGGGGGCCATGGGTTATAAATACCAGTTCATTACCCTGGCGGGTATACATAACATGTGGTACCACATGTTTGATCTTGCCCATAACTATGTGAACAGAGGTATGACGGCTTATGTCGAGATGATACAGGAGCCGGAATTTGCTGCGGCGAAAAAGGGCTATACCTTTGCCTCGCACCAGCAGGAAGTGGGCGCCGGCTATTTCGATGAAGTGACTAACGTGATACAGGGTGGCCGCTCATCGGTAACCGCGTTGGCGGGTTCCACGGAAGAGGAGCAGTTTGACAAGGCGGCCAGTAACTGAGGAGAGAAGAAAGAGAACCGGGAAAGCAGGGGCGTAGATTTCGCCCCTGCGCATCCCCAAACAGTCTGATGAGTTTCAGAACAGGTTTCCAGGAGCGCCTGGCAGAACTTAAGGAACGGAAACCGCAAACTTTCCCTGAACACCTGCTGCCCGGCACATTCTCCAGTGCCGCCGTATTATTACTGTTCTGGCCGGGCCCGGATGATGCCGTTGAAGTCGTTTTCACGAAACGTACCGAGACTGTTTCCAGTCATCGCGGGCAGGTGTCCTTCCCCGGTGGAGTATTTCATGCCGGTGACACGGACATGGCCGCTACTGCTTTACGGGAAACTCAGGAGGAACTTGATATTGACCCTGGCGCCGTCACCATAATGGGACGCATGGACGATGCCTATAGTATCGCCGGCCACCACGTAATCCCTTACGTGGGCTGGACCGACAAGGCGCCTGAGATTACGCCAAATACCGATGAAGTGGCGCAGGTGATCATTGCCGACGTCCGGGTGTTGTTGCTCCCCGAAGTGAATACCACACATACCATTGATTTTTTCGGCAAACCACGAACAACCCATGCTTTTGACTGGGACGGTGGTTACGTTTGGGGACTTACCGCCGACCTGCTGCTGGAGTTTCTCACCTGGATCAAACGCGAACCCTCCGATCGCTTTCAGTTGCGCCTGCAAAAAATGGGTGAGGTGATCAGGTATAAACCCGGACATTCTTAGTCCGAGCGCAACATTTCATGAACTTCTGACAGTACCAGGATGGACTTGTTCAGAGGGTTAATTAATCTTTTATCATCAACCGCGTTAAGATGTCCTCGTACAGGTCCGACAGCGTTTCCAGGTCGGCGCTGCGGACACACTCGTTGACCTTGTGGATGGTGGAGTTTACCGGCCCCAGTTCCACCACCTCGGCGCCTGTGGGTGCGATGAAGCGGCCATCGGAAGTGCCGCCGGCGGTGGAGGTTTCCGGCGTGACTCCGCAGGCGTCCGCAACCGCAGACTGAACTGCATCAAGTAATTTCCCGGCTTGGGTCAGGAAGGGTTGGCTGCAGGGTCGCCAGAGGATGTTGTAGTCCAGATCATGCTTTTGCAGCAGGTTCTCTATTGCGTCTTTGAGTCGCTGTTCGGTCCATTCAGTGGAAAAACGCAGGTTGAAACTGACCTCTACGGCGGCCGGTATAACGTTCTCGGCGCCGGTCCCCCCATGAATATTGGAGATCTGGAAGCTGCTGGGCGGATAATGGGCGTTGCCGTCATCCCAGACCCGCTGACTCAACTCCACCAGGGCCGGGCCGACCAGGTGAACGGGGTTTTTTGCCAACGCCGGGTAGGCCGTATGGCCCTGTATGCCGGAGACGGTGAGCACGCCTGATAAGGATCCGCGCCGGCCATTCTTGATGATATCGCCGACCTGTTCACGGCTGCAGGGCTCGCCTACCAGGCACCAGTCAATCCTGACCTTGTTCCGCTCCAGGTATTCCACTACTTTTTTTGTGCCGTTGACTGCAATACCCTCTTCATCACTGGTCAATAACAGGCTGATGGTTCCCTTGTGCGCGCCATTGGCGGCAACGAAACGCTCCAGTGCGGTAACCATGGCGGCGATACTGCCTTTCATGTCGGCCGTACCGCGACCGTATAGGTAGCCGTCCCGTTCGCGGGCCTGGAACGGCGGCGCATCCCAGTCTGCCTCCGGCCCTGCCGGCACTACGTCGGTGTGCCCCAGGAACGTAAAAACAGGGGCGCCCCGACCATGAGTGGCCCAGAGGTTGGCCACGTCTGCGTAGGGCAGGTGGGTAATATTGAAACCGCACGTTTTCAGGCGTTCGCCTATCAACTGCTGGCAACCGGCATCATCAGGAGTTACTGACGGCCTGGCTATGAGTTCCCTGGTTAATGCAAGTGTCATGGGTGATTATTGAATAACAATTCAGGAAAGGGGTCAAAGTCTCGTTCGTTGTATATTTGGGGTCAGTGTAAAAACCCTGTGGAATATGACACCTGCCCTAATATCAGAAAGGGTTTTTACACTGACCCCAAATATAGATTTACCCTTCTGAGGTAGAGGTGTCGATATTTTGTATGATGCTCTCGTACAGTTTTGTAAACTGGGTTTGGACAACGTCACCGAATAACGGGTCCTCGACCTGGGAAATCTTGTCATTTATCAACTGCCATTCCGTCTCTTCCAGAACGGATTGTGCTTTTGGGAAAATGCTCCCTTCCTCCATATTCATGTGTTTCCATAGCAAATTGATATAACTTTTGGCATTGTCCAGAATCTTGTCCATAGGGACTATCGCACCGTTGATCGCTCCGTTCAGCGCGTCTTTCAAAGTCAGTCCGGTGACTGCCAACTGCTTGTGTTCGCTATACAGTTCGCTGATCTCCGCAGAGCAGTCCGGGTCGAGCGCTCCCAGGATATCAAAGATCAACTCCTCATGTGGATGATGGAAAGTATCAGGATAGCTGACCATATAGTTCGCTATGTCATACATGCGCACCAGATCAGGCTCCTGTCCCTGCTCCAGCTTGCCTGCTTCCACACCCAGCAGATCCAGCAGAACCGAGTAATTCTTGTGATCCTTGTGGAGGGTTTCAATTAATGCAGCCATGGCATACGTTATCATGGATCAGTTAGTATAATAATAGCAGTTCAGCGGACGAGCGCACAAATGATAACTGAATGAAACCCTGATCCTGCTTGGCTGCGTGTTTTTTGCCCAGGTGATCTCGGCCGCTGCCGCGGCGCGTTACACCGGCAGTTTTAACTGGCAGGATTCCGTGATGATCGGATTTGGTATGCTGGGACGGGCGGAACTGGCGTATTTCCGCTAAAGCAGGCATACCGGGTAATATAATTGTTCGGGAAAATGACGTCCTGTCAGATTCCCGAACAGAGCAACCAGGTGGCGGCTTCGGTTATGGTAGATCCCTCCACCACCACCACCAGTACCTCCTGTACTGATTTGGTCCACCAAATGAAATGTTCACGTAACAAACTTCATCTTGTGGACAGGCCTGGAAAGTCTAGCGGATTCAGTAGATGATGAATGTGGGAAAAGTCACATTTTGTTGAAAATAATAATAAAATTTTACAGACAGACCGCAGCATGACTATGTTTTATATATCCCAATCGTGTCCTGGACCATGTTTTCAAGTTTTACCACATCGTTTATTCGCAACCAGTTTTTTCCTTTATGGATCAGGCCGGATAATGCAAGTTGCGTCAGCTCCCGCGTTATAGCTTCCCGGTGGGTACTGATCCGGCTGGCAAGTTCAACATGCTTAGGCGCTGGTGATATTGTCGCAGTATTGGAATTGTCCATATTTTTCCAGGCTAATCGAAGCAGTTCCGCGTGCAGTCTGTTTCTGACGTCCAGGCAACTGAATTCAACCACACGCTCTGATAATAATCTGATCAATTGAGCAAAGTGCTCCAGTGTTCTGTTCATGACCGTAGGATAAAGCTGCATAAGCCATAGAAAATTTTCCGCAGTCATGGCAGCGAGGCTGGTCTCATACAAGGTTACAACGTAGGCGGACCGGGATTTGTCGTCTACGGCTGCGATTTCACCAAACATTTCCCCCGCCGGCAGGTCACGGAAAGAGACTTCCTTTCCTGAAGAAGAATAGATGGCGATCCGCACTTTGCCGCTGATGATAAAATATACGTCGTTGTCCATATCATTATGGGACGTGATAACATCTCCCGCAGCGAATTTCATTCCCCGGGATTTATCGGCAACCACCTTACGGTCGTTAAAGGACAGGTCATAAAATAATTTAACCGCGGCTAGTGAGCCCGCAGTGATCCCAATGGTTGTTTTTGTCATTTTATTTCACCATTATCATAAATATTCCGTTAATCGTATTTTGTATGGGGATGGTTTTATTTAGTTCATCTACTGTCCTCGTTGTGGTTCAATGATTTTTCGGGGTTCCGGCAAGGGTGTAATGACGTTCCAGTAAATGCGGATGAAGTCTGACCTGTTCAGCAAAGTGTTCTTTCAGCACCCTTATGATCCGCCTGTGCAGATTCTGTCGTACCCGTTTTAACATGCTCTGGTACGCCACCTCGCGCATTAATACCCAATTGAACGTATAACGGGTGTTATCGGTATCCCCTGTCTTTACCAGTAACTCGGACCTGCACAGGGAATTCAATGCATGATCGAGCGTATTCCGATTATGATCCCAGATCTTTATCAGCAGGCTATAACTGAATTCATGGCCTATAGCGGAGCCAATCTGGGCCACTTCACGGGAGGAAGTGTCCTGGTCCAGTCTTGCCATCAAAACAGTACGCACTTTTTTCGGTATTTCAAAATCACCCGGGGTTGACTGCAGGTCCCCGTATCCGGCGAGCTGCGCTTTTAATGTTGTCCTGGTTAATTCTTCCAGGAAGAAAGGGATGCCGTCAGCTCCGGCAACGATTCGAGATATAAGGTGGGCTGGAATTTGTCTATTTCCGCTAACCTGGCGAATGAATAACTCTGCGGCAGGTCGGTTAAGCGGCGCCAGAGAGATTTTTTTCACGTGATCCTGTTCAAACCAGAACGCGGGTGGTTTGAAATGAATCCGATATGATATTGCCAGGAGTATCGGCTTACCCCGTACCTGCGGTATCAGTTCATTGAGCCGTTCCAGTGACATGGGATCTATCCAGTGCGCGTCTTCAAGGATGATCAGGCACGGTTCCGTTTCAACCTGGTTGCCGGTAATTTTTTTCTCTGCGGCAGCATCCCAGGGGGTCAATCCGGCTGAAGCCTGTATTTGTGCATGACCAGGGTACGAGTTGCCGTTTGTGTGTATAGGTGAGCAGCGGAAAATGAACTGGTTGCGTCTTTCCCTGGAGACATACATGCGCAATGTCTCCAGCAGTTTTGATTTTCCTATACCTGTCTCACCGCAAACCAGCACTACCCGGCCATTCCGGCGCCGGGCCAGTTTCCATTGTCGGATGATGTGTTTAAATTCGCTGCTTCTGACCGGCAGTCCTGTCCGGTTGTTATGCCGGGTGGTGTGCAGGCGCTTCTTCATATCGGCTGCATCAACTACCTGCCATAGCATTTGTGTTTTTTTGAATCCCGCTAATGGATGCATACCGATGTTTTTCACTCTGAACCGATTTTGTATGAGATTGCGGGTTTCGCTACTCACGATTACCGAATCGGGTTGCGCCAGTGCTTGTAATCTTGCGGCCAGGTTGGGCGCTTGTCCGATTACGGTTTCCTGCGCTGCAGCACCGGTTCCGATTGGGTTTCCCACCACGACTAATCCTGATGCAATCCCTATCCGGATGGAAATCCTGTTCCCGTTTCCATCCCCCAGTCGGGTTTCCCCGGTTTTAATCGAAGCAAGCAAATCCAGAGCCGCGTATACCGCACGCTCCGCATCATCTTCATGGGCCTGGGGATAACCGAAATAACTCATGACACCGTCACCCATGTGGCCTGCCGCGAATCCGCCGTATTTTTCAATTATTGCAACGCAGAGGTTCCTGTAGGCCTGGATAATTTGCAGCATCTCTTCCGGATCCAGCCTTGTGGACAGGCGTGTTGAATTAACCAGGTCACAGAACATGATGGTGAGGTAACGGCGTTCAACCCGGTTGATGGGATCAATATCCTGGTCCGGTCCGGAATTGGTAATCTGGCTGTAACAAGCGTTTTCATCCCGCACCATTCCGGGTAACGGGCCATGACAGTTATCGCAAAGTCGGGATTTCGGTTCCCTGTCTGAAGCACGGCAGCCACATTGCGATTCCAGCGACGCCCCACACCAGGAGCAAAGATAACGCTGTTTATGATTTGCCGGATGGCGCAGGATGTATTCCATTACAGCCGAAATGGGGAATGGGTTGTTGACAGATATAACAGGGCCGCGGTCAAAAATGATGCAAGACGTTCCATCGCAGTTCTAATTCCATAAAGTCCAATTCAGACATTTCCATTTGCAGGGTTACTTCCAAAATCATCCATTAAGATTCCGGTTGTGGCATTCAACCTTAATCAGGTTAAATCAGATAATTGCGGCTGTCAATTCCCATGTCCAACTTCAGGCGCTGTATGGCGCAGGAGATTTTGTCCGGCGCACACGCGTAAACCTGCCGAAATTCCCGAAATGTGGTCAGGGACAGAATGCTTTATTAACCGCATCAGTTAGTTCGGCGAATTGTTCCAGGACAGAGTTTGCTGCATTCAGCTGTCCTCTGGCCCTGATTTCACTGTGTTCACTATGACTCCTGAACCTGTCGGCATCCCATGAAAAATAATCTTCATTCAAGGAGTCAGCACAGAAACGGGCGGCTAACTCAAGGTATATTGTCAGTGTCGCCGGTGGGATGGCGAGCCATTCCTGGCGGGTGAGCAACTCCCGGGTATGGCAGGCGTAGCCGTTAAGCGCGGCGCGGCAATGTGCCATTGAGAAGTACCCGTCAGTTGTATCTTCCCCTGACGGGTTACACCAGGAACGCAAGGCGTCACCCAATTCCAGGTAAACCGGCATCTTGTCAAAGGTGTCGAAATCCACCATGCATTTCACTTCCCGACCGTCCCTTGTGAAGATAAAATTGGATATTTTCGGATCACCGTGTACTACCCGCCCGACAACTGTGGGTAATATCGGCAGTTGTTCCAAACGCGTCAGAATGGCCTCCCCCAGGGGTTTGATTGCCGGATATCTTGTATGACTCCTGTTATTCTCCAGGGTGTTCTTC
Organism: Gammaproteobacteria bacterium; assembly: GCA_965205405.1. Taxonomy (GTDB): domain Bacteria; phylum Pseudomonadota; class Gammaproteobacteria; order Eutrophobiales; family Eutrophobiaceae; genus JAAXHV01. The sequence continues at coordinate 3,441,728 of OZ242169.1, read as the reverse complement.
AGGTGTAGCGTATGACGGGGCGTATCATGAGTGTCCGGCCGTAAAGTCTGCAACTCATAATCGAGTGACGTCAGTGCAGCATGCAGGCGCCCCAGCATGGCGCCTGCCGCCTCTGCCGCTTCCGGCTGTTCCAGGCGCAGATGTGTATTACCGCTGATATAGTTGAATAGCCGCCAGATTTGGCTGTTTTCCCGGTAATACACCATCCCGCTCCGGACAGGCAGCAGCCTGGGAGTCAACAGGCCTGATTTCTCCAGGTGGCGGGTTACCACATCGATATCCAGGTTCACTTCAGGAGGAAACATCCTGTTTACAGCCTGCAGTATATAATCCAGCCCGTTAACATCCGTGACTCGATAAGTCTTGTTGATCAGACCGGTAGCGACCGGTCGAACTTGAACGGGGCTGATAGCATAAGCCGCAAGTACGTTACGGATCTGTTCAGGTATCGGCGTTGTCATGGCATGAAAGAATCTCATACTGGTTGATTTCATGCAATTTCAACTTCAGGGCCGGATATCAGGGAGCAGAAGTCATGGACCAGGTGGAGGACAGACGATTTCGGTGACGGGAAACGCCGTGGAATATTTCTTGAAGGGGCAACTCTGCTGACAATTGCACATGTCCGGTTCTTGTTATAGAATGATGTTCGTTCGGTTTTCTATCCGTAATTTCGTAATTTCATAATTTCATAATTATTTAATAAATTCCTGTTGTATAATTGTCTTTTGTCTGGTTGACTCTCGTCAGATCGGGCAGAATAATAAATAAACAACGTGTGGATATCGAAAAGCCCATCATTCTGAAGTGGATTATTCAGTTCAAAATGCAGGGATTTTTGATATTCGCTTTATATAATTACCGCGGGGAGGTCATTTCCTTATGGGTACGATGAAAATATTAGTAACTTTCAAGAGGTTATTAATGTCGGGTCTTATATTCGGATTCAGTTCGATCAGTTATAGCCAGGACCAGATTGACAAGGTAGTGGATGAGGGCCTTGCCCGTAACCAGGATGCTGTAGAGTCACAGAAACGTATCGACACAACGGCGGGTGATGCGGAGAAGCTGGCCTCGAAATACCGGCGTGAACTGAAAGTCATTGACGGACTCAAGGTTTATAACGCGCTACTGCAGAAACAGGTTGATGATCAGAACCGGGAAAAAACCACGATTGCTGAATCCATTGACGAAATAGCGGTAGTTGAACGCCAGATTTTTCCTCTCATGCTCAGAATGGCAAACGCCCTGGAGCAGTTTGTCGAACTTGACCGCCCCTTTCACATGGAAGAACGCCGCAAAAGGGTAGGGGACACGAAAAAATATATCGGCGATGCCGGAATCAGCGCAGCTGAAAAGCTACGCCTGGTGCTTGAAGCCTACCGTATCGAGACGAGTTATGGCGGTGACCTGGATGAATACAGCGAAGTAATCGTAGTCAACGGCCAGGAACGACCGGTGAACGTTTTGCGTTTCGGTCGTCTTGTGCTGGTATATCAGACCGACGACGCCAAAGAGAACGGTGTCTGGGATCAGGAAAACAGGGAATGGGTACCGCTGGATTCTGCTGAGTATCGCAACTATATCCGCCAGGGATTGAAAATTGCCAGGAAGCAGCTTCCACCCGACATATTCATCCTGCCGGTGAGCGCGGCGCAGTAACAGAGGAGACACGGACATGAAATTTTACCAATACCTAATCGTTATTTTATTGCTTTCAGGTTACCTGTCTCCCGCCATTGCCGCCGATGAAGCGATGTCACTTGATACGTTACTGAAACAGGTGCAGCAGGGCAGGATTGATGAATCCAAGGAAAACAAGGCCAGAGAAGACGAATTTAAGAGTAACAAGGCGAGCCAGGCCGGGTTAGTGAAGAAAGCCAACCAGGAAAGGGCGGCACTTGAAGCGGTCAGTGAACGTTTGGAAAAGGAATTTGAGGCCAACCAGGACGACATTGATATACTGAAGCAGGACCTGCAACAGGCCCTGGGATCATTAAAGGAATTATTTGGCGTACTACAGACCGCAGCAGGCGATTCCCGTGCTACTTTTGACGCTTCATTGACCAATATTGAATATCCCGGGCGCGGTGATTTCCTGACCTTATTGGCAGAGAAAATGGGCTCCGGGAGTGAACTGGCGTCTTTGGAAGAGATTGAAGAACTCTGGTTCGAGATCCAGCGGGAAATGACCGAGACCGGCAAGGTGAAGCGCTTCAAGTCGAACGTTGTTCTTCCTGACGGCCAGGAAGTGGAAAAAGACGTAATCAGGGTAGGCGTATTCAACCTGGTTGCTGACGGCAAATACCTTAAGTATGATCCGGAAACGCAGAAGATTTCCGAACTGCAGCGCCAGCCGGAAGATCGCTTTGTCAACGGCGCCGAAGAGTTGGCTGAGGCTGAAGACGGTTTTGTTCCATTGGGCCTGGACCCGACCAAAGGCCAGTTGCTGAGTCAGTTGGTTAATGTGCCCAGTTGGTATGAACGGGCTACGACCCAGGGGGGGACGGTAGGCTGGATTATCATCGGCCTGGGTATTTTCGGCATCAGCATAGCCTTGCTCAGGATTCTTTACATGATGGGCGTAGGTATGTCGGTAGCCAAACAGGTACGCAATGTGAATAATCCATCCAGGGATAATCCCCTTGGACGGGTATTGTTCGCTTATCATGAGAACAGGAACATTGATGTGGAATCCCTGGAATTGAAGATGGGTGAGGCGGTACTACGCGAGGTCCCGAAACTGAGCCGGTTAAACACACTGATCAAGGTCATTTCCGTGGTTGCGCCGTTGCTTGGATTATTGGGAACGGTTATAGGCATGATCGTGACGTTCCAGTCAATCACCTTGTTCGGCACCGGCGACCCGAAACTCATGGCCGGCGGTATTTCACAGGCCTTGATCACAACGATGCTGGGTTTGTGTGTCGCCATTCCTACCGTATTTCTGCACAGTATGATGGCCGGCCAGAGCCGTAAGATCATCGAAACCCTGGAAGGGCAGGCAACCGGTTTTGTCGCAGAAGCATCAGAGCAACAGCACCGGGCAGCATGATTCGACTATTGATAATGACAAATGGCTGATCTTATCTATTCAATCCTGCGCGGTATCACATCCATCGTTGGGCTCGAACAGGGCTTCATCGATATGTGGGAAGCCATCAGGGACTTTCTCGAACTGGGAGGTCCGGTACTGTACCTTGTAGGTCTTGTACTGGCCATAATGTGGCTGTGTATTGTGGAACGGTTAATTTATTTTTCGATCCAACAACCACGCTTGTCCGAGGAGGCCGTAAAGCGCTGGGATACGCGTCCGGAAAGGAAATCCTGGAATGCCCACCGGGTGCGTGAAGCACTGATCTCTGATGCCAAGGTCCGGGCGAATCAATTCCTGGGAACCATCAATGTCTGTGTCGCCTTGTGCCCGCTGGTAGGCTTGCTGGGAACGGTGACAGGGATGGTCACGGTATTTGAGGTGATGGCATTTCTTGGCACCGGCAATGCCAGAGCCATGGCGGCCGGGGTGTCACAAGCCACGGTGCCGACCATGTCCGGCATGGTCGCGGCGCTGTCCGGCTATTTTATCAGTGTCTGGTTACAGAGCAAGGCTGATTCAGAGGTTGAGAAACTGAGTGAGCACTTGACTATGGACCATTAATGAAACTGCTGTGAGGAAGGTTAAACATGCGTAGAATCACCAGTGTATCCACCGATGATGAATCAGAAGTCAATATCACGCCTCTGATTGACATAGTATTCATCATGCTGATTTTCTTCATTGTGACGGCAACCTTTGTCAAGGAATCCGGTATCGATGTGAATAAACCCGATGCGCCGACCGCGGAAGTAAAGAAAAAAGCAAACATACTCATCGCGATTGATGCCAACAATAATATCTGGCTGGACCGCAGGAAGATAGACATCCGTTCCGTTATTCCGAATATCAAACGCCTGCGCTCCGAAAACCCACAGGGTTCGGTTGTTATTCAGGCGGATGAGGAATCCAAGAATAAAATGCTGGTTGAGGTTATGGACGCCGCACGCCAGGCAGGTGTGACCAACATCGCACTTGCGGCCGAAAGATAACGACGGGTTTTGTTCGAATGCTTGTTCGCAGCCTCATCGTTGGTCGTTACTTAATCGCCGGCGGTTCTGCCTTGATAGTGGTGTTTGGCCTGTTCTGGCTGATGCAGTACCTGATTAACATCGCGGACCGGGACCTGGACAAGGATGAAGCCGGCAGGATGCTGGAGTTTGTGCGGATAAACCCTGATGAGGTGGTCAATCGGCGTAAACCGCCGCCGAAGAAGCCGCCGCCCCCGGACCAGCCGCCCCCGGAACCGCCACCGCCGGCTATGGATAACATAACGCCGGAGGCACAGTCAGTACAGGTGTCGGCAGCCCCGGTGAATACGAATATCAACCTGGATGCGAGTGGTTTCGGCCTGGCGCCCAGCGACGGCGAATATCTGCCCATCGTCAAGGTCCAGCCCATATATCCCCGGCGGGCACAGTCACGGGGTATCGAGGGTTACGTGATCGTTGAATTCACCGTAACCAAATCAGGCACAACAAAAGATATCCGGATTGTCGAGGCCGTCCCTCCGGGCATTTTCGACAAAGCCTCGCTGCAGGCAGCCGCCAAGTTCAAGTATAAGCCCCGTGTCGTTGACGGCCAGCCTATAGAGGTACCCGGCGTACAAAACAAGATTACTTTTGAACTTGAGGATTAGCGTTGGAGATTGATACTCATGAGTATTCGTTGCGCAACAGTTAAGTCCCTTTTTCTACGTGGCGCATTAATGGCGCTGGCGTTTGCCGTTACCCCTGCTTTCATTGCATTGACAATTCCGGACGTTTACGCACAGGAATCATCAGGGAAGGGGGAGAAGCGCAAGACCAGAAAGACCCCTTCCATGAGTGAGAAGGTTTATAACAAGCTGACAGAGGCACAGGAACTGATTGAAGCAAGTAATTACGACCAGGGATTGGCGGCCTTGACTGAACTGGCAAATGAGCCAAAGTTGACAAACTATGAAAAGGCGCAGTTGTACAATTACTTTGCCTATACCTATTTCACCCTGGAAAGATACAAGGACGCCATATCCTCGTATGAAAAAGTGCTGGCCCAACCGGACCTGCCCGAGGCGCTGGAGACCAATTCCCTGTATACCCTCGCCCAGCTTTATTTCATTATCGAAGATTATAAAAAGGCGGTAGACATTATCAACAGGTGGTTTGCCCTGACGGAAAATCCTACTGAAAATGCCTATATGCTGTTGGGTCAGGGCTACTATCAATTGGAACAGTACAAGGAATCGCTGGTCCCGTTGAAAGAGGCTTACGCCATGGTCAAGGGCCGCGGTGACATACCGAAACAAAACCTGATGCTGTTGCTCCGGGTGGACTATTTCAATCTCGGTGATTACGAGAATATGCTCAAGATATTGAAAGAGCTGGTCATCTATTATCCTAAAACGGAGTACTGGCTGACCATGGCCGGCACTTATTCGGAATTGAAACGGCTGGATAAGCAGATGTCAATCCTGGAAATGTTGTATGAGGCAGGCATGTTGCAAAGAGGTAACCAGCAACTGAACCTGGCCAACCTGTATATGCTCCATGAGGCCCCCTACAAGGCCGCGGCGTTGTTGGAACAAGGAATGAAAGAAGACAAAATAGAGCAAAATATCAGGAACCTGAGACTGTTGTCGCAGGCCTGGTTGCAGGCCCAGGAGAATGAAAAATCACTTCCGCCCTTGCAACAGGCTGCCCGGTTATCCAAAGATGGCGAACTGGATATGCGCCTCGGCCAGGCTTATATCAATCTTTACAGGTATGATGAAGCCATTAAATCTCTGCGTACTGCGTTCAAGAAAGGCGGCCTGAAGCGTCCCGACCAGGCTAATATCATGCTGGGGCTGGCCCTGTTTGAGATACATAAATTTGACGCATCCCTTGCGGCCTTCAACAAAGCCAGCAAGGACAAGAGGAGTCGCAAGGCCGCGGAAACCTGGTTGGGCTACGTCAGCAGTGAGAAAAAACGAAAGAAACAACTGGAAGAGAGCCTGAAACAACGCCGCCGCAGCTGATATTTTTAGCCACAGAGGATACAGAAATCACAGAGCTCAAACCCGAACGAAACCTGTTAATTGTCCGACTTCTCCCATACTATATAAACTTTCCATGCTGATCTCTGTGATCTCTGTGTCCTCTGTGGCTAGAAATTTCTGTATCCTCTGTGGCTTATAATGCCATGCGTGACGTTATGGAATATGACGTGGTCATTGTCGGTGGAGGTCCGGCAGGTCTGGCGACAGCCATACATCTCAAGACCCTCGCACAGCAGCAAGATCGGGACATCAGTGTCTGTCTGTTGGAAAAAGGTTCTGAGATTGGCGCCCACATTCTTTCAGGCGCCGTGCTTGAAACGCGTGCCCTGGACGAACTGGTCCCCGACTGGAAACAACGGGGAGCCCCGTTAACCACACCGGTCAGCAAGGACCTCGTATACTTCCTGACAAGCGACAAGTCCGCAATCAGGGCTCCCGGCCTCATTGTTCCCGCGAGCATGCACAATCGAGGCAATTATATTGTCAGCCTGGGGAACGTTTGCCGCTGGCTGGCGGAGCAGGCGGAGGCGCTTGAGGTTGAGATATATCCCGGCTTTGCGGCCACGGAAATCCTGTTCGATGCCGCGGGCTGTGTAACAGGCGTGGCCACGGGAGACATGGGCATATCCGCTGCCGGAGAGAGGAAGGACGCCTATGAACCGGGTATGGAACTGCATGCCAGGTATACGGTGTTTGCCGAAGGCAGCCGAGGGCACCTGGGCCGGCAACTGATTGACAGATATAAGCTTGACGAAGGCTGTGACCCGCAACACTACGGTCTGGGTATCAAGGAACTGTGGGAGGTGGAGCCGCGGAATTTCCAGGCCGGGCTGGTAGTGCACGGTTCGGGCTGGCCGTTATCCGGTGATGCGTCCGGCGGTTTTTTCCTGTATCACCTGGAACAGAACCAGGTGGTGGTGGGATTGATCATAGACCTGAATTATTCCAATCCGCACATCAGTCCTTTTGATGAATTTCAACGCTTTAAACACCATCCCCTGGTAGCGAAAACCCTGACCGGTGGCCGGCGTCTGGCGTACGGCGCCCGGTCTATCACCAAAGGAGGGTTGAAGTCGCTGCCGAAGATGTCCATGCCCGGTGCATTACTGGTCGGGTGTGACGCAGGAACACTGAATTACGCGAAGATCAAAGGGACGCATACCGCCATGAAATCAGGCATGGTCGCCGCGGAAACCCTGATGCCGGAACTCGAAACGGAAGGCGCTGCAGGTAAAGACCTGGTTGCCTATGGCGAAAATTTTCTGGCCTCCTGGGCTCATAGCGATATACACCGGTCCCGGAATTTCGGTGCCGCCCTGCACAAATTCGGACTGTACCTGGGAGCTGCATTCAACTTAATCGATCAATCCGTTTTTTCCGGAAGGTTGCCGTTCAGCCTGCGTGACGGGCAAGCGGACCATGAATGTCTGAGGCCTGCGGCGGACTGCGAGGAGATCGAATATCCCAAACCCGACGGTGTTTTAAGTTTTGACAAGTTGTCTTCGGTATTCATCTCCAATACCAACCATGAAGAGGACCAACCCTGCCATTTGACCCTGAAGGACGAAAAGGTTCCTATTGCTACGAATTTGGAACTGTACGCGGCGCCGGAGCAACGCTACTGCCCTGCCGGTGTCTATGAGATTATTGTCGAGGATAACAATCCGAAATTACAGATCAATGCGCAAAACTGTGTGCATTGCAAGACCTGTGATATTAAGGACCCAACCCAAAACATCACCTGGGTAGCTCCGGAAGGCGGGGGAGGGCCGAATTACCCCAATATGTAAATCCGGGAGAGGGAACTGATCACGCAGGATTCGCTCACTCCCATTCCAGTTCGGTGAAAGCTTTAGTGACGTTGCGTTTATGGTTTTGTTCGTGCAGCAGCCACTTGGTTTTTTCCGTTTTACCGACGCTTTCGATCACCTCTTCCATGAACGTTCCCTTGTCGATTTCCTTCCTGGTTTCGCTTAACAGCATGTTCAGGTAGCTATCCTGTGCGCTTGATGCTTCGGGCCAGGGCAGGGTAATAGTCCCGTGGCCGGGTATCACGTGGTTTGCCTGCTGTGATTTCAATACTTCCATGGTCTTAAACCAGCCTTTCAGGCTGCCATCCAGGACCGGGTTTCTTTCTATGAAAAGCAGGTCTGAAAGCCATAGGGTCGCGGTTTTTTTATCGTAAATTGATAAATCAGTATAGGAGTGGGAAGGGGGGTGCGCCGTAAGTGTAATCACCCGGTTGCCTAAATCCAGATCCAGTGTGTCGGAAACGGCAATATCAGGCCCGATAATCGAGGAGTCTCCCGGGTTTTCTCCCAGGTCGGCAGCAAATTCCGACAGGAAGAAGGATCGGCTCTGCTCCATCTCTTCGACGAGGTTTTCATGCCCGACGAATTCAGGTTCATACTCATTGAATGCAATATTACCCAGCACATGGTCGAAGTGCACATGGGTATTAATGACATAGCAAACGGGCAGGGAGGAAATTCCCTTTATAGCTTTTTTAAGGGCATGACCGATGGCCACGGAGCCGCCCGTGTCAATGACCGCGATACATTCATCCCCTGTTATGAAGCCGATATTGGCGATGTCGTCGTGGTCAGTATGCTCCAAATCGACGTGTTTGCCCTTGTGAACGTAAATACCCTGGCTAATCTCGATCAGGTTGAACGACTCTTTGTCATCCGGGGTGGCGCAAGCGTAGCCAATCAATGCAAGCACCAACCATGTCCCGGAGACAATATGGACGAGTTTAAGGTTGTTGGGATTAACGCTCATCGGCAGTGAGATACGGCTTAAACAATAAATAGCTGGGGAAATGTCATCCTGCCAATAATAAGATATATTTTGCTTGTAGTCTGTGAAAATATAGACTAACTTTTAATTGTGTTCTTTCCATTCCAATTTTACCTAACCCGAAGGAGGCTTCTATGTTCGAATATGAGCAGGAGATCGTCAATGCATTGCTGAGCGAAAATGAAAATTTTAAAAGGCTGTATTCAAGGCATGGCGAATTGAAGGAGAAAGTAAAGAATGCAAATTCCGGGGCTGCACCAATAGACGGTTACGCACTAGATAACCTGAAAAAAGAAAAACTGTATGTCAAAGACAAACTGGCGGCAATGATCAATAACTATCGTCAAAATCATTTCAACTGAGGCGCCCGGCATTGATAGTTACCCAAAAGACCCCGCTGTAGCGGGGTTTTTTTATAATATGGCGAGGCGCCCGCCAATCAGTAATAACATAAAGGCAAGCAGTAGCCGCATGAATTTTTCCGGTAAATGCAGGCCGGTATGGCTGCCCAGGTAGATCCCCGGAAGCGAACCTATAACCAGGCTGAGCAGTAATTGAAAGTCCACTGAACCCAGGTGCCAATGGCCCAGGCCGGCTATTGCGGTAATGGGAACCGCGTGAGCGAGGTCCGTACCGACGATTCTGACGGTACTCAGTCGAGGATAGAGAAAAAACAGAACCGCCGCGCCGAGAGCGCCGGCCCCCACTGACGAGAGCGTCACCAGTATACCGATGATAGCGCCGGCAAGGATAGTCATGGGTGCACATAGTTTTCTGTGGATGATACGGATGAACTGGAACGGCTCTGTTTTGCCGAGAGACTGCAACTGGCTTTTAAACAAAATGACCAGTGACGTCAAAATCAGGGCGATGCTGAGCGTGGAGGTAATGATAGACTCGTAGTTGATGCCCCTGCTCGCCAGTTGTTGAAGTATAAATACCGCGGACAATGTCGCCGGGATGCTGCCCATAGACAGCAACCTGACTATCCGCCAGTCTATGGATCCCTGCTTATGGTGGGAAAAAATGCCGCCTCCCTTGGTTATGGCAGCGTATAACAGGTCGGTCCCGACTGCTATCGCCGGTTTGATGCTGAACACGAGCACAAGGATAGGCGTCATCAGGGAGCCGCCGCCGACCCCGGTAAGACCGATAATAAAGCCGACAATAAAACCGGCGAAGGTAAAACTGATATCCACGATAAGAAACGAAAATAATCTGATTCAAAAAAGAGTAGTACTCTAATCGTAAACATCTATACTTAAAAGTGATTATTTCCTATATTTTTAGCACTAAACGTCATAAAGAACCAAACACAAGGAATAACTACGATGAAGCTGCAGCAATTGATATATATCCGGGAGGTTGCCAGGCACGGACTCAACGTGTCGGCCACTGCCGAGAGGCTTTACACTTCCCAGTCCGGGATCAGTAAACAAATCCGCATGCTGGAGGATGAACTGGGTTTGAAGGTATTCCAGCGCGGCGGCAAACACCTGACCGAGGTCACCCAGGCTGGTGAAGTGATTATATCCCTTGCCAATGAAATCCTGGAAAAAGTGGATAAATTAAAACAGGTAGCCGTGGAATATACAGATGAAAGCAAGGGGACGCTTTCGATAGCCACGACTCACACCCAGGCGCGTTATGTATTGCCCTCCGTCGTTCAGCGTTTTAGCAAAAAATATCCGGACGTTGCCTTGCACATGCACCAGGGTACGCCAATGCAGATATCCGAGCTGGCAGCCAAGGGCACGGTCGAATTTGCCATTGCAACAGAGGCTTTGGAATTATTCGAGAACCTGGTTATGATGCCTTGCTATCACTGGAATCGCAGTGTTATCGTACCTCGTGATCACCCGCTGGCCCAGCTTGATAAGCTGTCATTAGAGGCCATAGCCAAATATCCCATCGTTACTTATGTCTTTGGATTTACCGGCCGGTCACAACTGGACCGTGCTTTTAACGAGGCCGGGCTGCAGCCACAGGTCGTATTTACCGCCACCGATGCCGACGTAATCAAGACCTATGTGAGGACAGGCATGGGCGCCGGCATAGTGGCAAGCATGGCCCATGATCCGGTACTGGATGCTGACCTGGTATCTATTGATGCGGGCCATTTATTTGAACGCGCCACTACCCGCATCGGCTTTCGACGAGGGATTTTCATGCGGAAATACATGTATGAATTTATTGAGTTATTTGCGCCGCATCTGAAACGGTACCTGGTGCAACAAGCGGCCCAGACTGATGACAGGAGGGAACTGGAACGACTGTTCAATGAACTGGAATTGCCCGTTCGCTGAGTTTCTGCGACTTCGCCGGCCGTCCCTTCCTGGCGTTTTGTAATCGGCTCGTATCAGGGTCAGCTGTTACTGCTGATATTTCCTGCGTGCAGACCGCATTCCTTCTTGGTTTCCTCTTCCCACCACCAGCGGCCTTCGCGTTCATGCTGGTTGGGCAATACCTGACGGGTACAGGGTTCACAGCCGATACTGATGTAACCCCTGCTATGCAACTCATTATAGGGTACGTCGTTCGTGCGGATATAGCTCCAGACCTGTTCGGAAGTCCAGTTTGACAGGGGATTGAATTTATACAGCGGATGATCGACGGTTGAGAATGCCGTATCGGCCTCCATTGTGCGAACATTTGTCCTGGTGGGACTCTGATCTTTCCTCTGACCGGTGATCCAGGCGTCGAGGGTGAGCAGTTTCCTTCGTAACGGTACGATCTTGCGAACGCTGCAACATTCCTTATGCCCGTCCTTGTAGAAACTGTATAAGCCTTTTTCCTTGACGAATTTTTCCAACTGCACGTTATCGGGTGACAACACTTCCAGCCTGATGTTATAACGCTCCCTGACCTGTTCCAGTAAACGGTAGGTTTCGATATGCAGACGACCCGTGTCCAGGGAAAATACCTGGAGGTCCGGGTTTATCCGGCTGGCCATATCGATGAGCACAACGTCTTCCGCTCCGCTGAAGGAGATGGCAATGTTGTCAAAATTCTGGTAAGCAAGTCGTAAAACCTCGGCCGGGCCTTTGTCCTGGTAGGCTTCGGCATGAGCTTCAATGTCAAATGTATCGGTTGTCATGTTGTAGTCGTAATAATATTGATTTCTGGAACAGGCAAATAATTAGAGGCGGCATCGTAACAACAATACATATTCCAATCAATAATAAGAAATACTATTTATATCACGATTTGATATAAAAGAAGTGTTAAGTTCCGTTATGGAGAATTGATTAGCCATCCCCGGCTCACCCATTGCATTTCCATTTCATCTATCAATTGTTCCCATAAGGATGCAGGATCATCCGTGAATATCAGGGCAGTATCCACCCTGGACAAATGCCAGTCTCCGCGCAGGAGTTCCTGCTCCAGTTGTCCCGGGTGCCAGCCGGCGTAACCTGCATAAAGACGAGTGCGCAACTCTCCCTTGTTTCGTTCCAGCAGGTGCTGTACGCCCTGCAGGTCCGTGATTTGAAAGACGTTGTCAACAACGTGATAGGATTCTCCAAGGTCCATCCCGGTTTGTACCAGGAGGCGCAGACTGTTCAGCCTTACCGGTCCTCCCAAGTAAAGGTTGAGAGAATCCAGGACCAATTCCTGCAATTGAGGGAGGATTTCAACAGCAGGTTTATCCAGGGGACGATTCAGGACAAGCCCAATGGTTCCGGTTTCATCATATTGCGTAATCAACAGCACCGTTTTGGCAAAATTGGGGTCCGTCATGGACTTTTTGGCAATCAGGATAACACCGCGGGCAAGTCTGACCTGTTGCTTTATTCCCGGCGCTTCCTTATTCAGCGAGTAACTGTCGACTGAATATATAAACTGCCTGAAATCCAGTGCCCGGATGTTCATATTCAAACCGGGCAGGAATATAAAGACCAGTAACATCGTCAACGCACACCGAACTTTCTTGCCGGGCTGCATAATATCCGTAATATTGTGATACATTTTACTTTGCATCGGAAGAACCGGTAACCACAACAGTTCGCACTGAGGGTTTTGGGGCTGTTTTTCCGTGACTAGCGCCAGGGATGGCCCTCGGAACGGAAAAACAGCCCCAAAACCCGGTTCGCGGGAGTTGCTGAGGTTATTATTGAATTCATTATAAATAACATTTGACCATGTACAATACGTTAATTGAAGCGCAAACCATTTACGAGCATCTCGCCGAGCCTGACTGGGCATTTGTGGACTGCCGGTATGACCTGATGGATAAAGATGCAGGTTACCAATCCTACCTGGCAGGACATATACCCGGCGCCGTTTATGCCAGCCTGCACAGGGACCTCAGCAGTGAGCCCGTTACCGATTGCGGAAGACATCCCGTACCTTCCCGGGAGGCATTGGAAAAAAAATTTTCTGCAATGGGGATTGCCAATCGCAAACAGGTGGTGGCCTATGACAATTCCGGCGGAATATTCGCCGCGCGCCTGTGGTGGCTGTTGAACTATGCCGGTCATAGCCGGGTAGCGGTTCTGGATGGAGGACTGAACACCTGGAAACAAGCCGGTTATAAACTGGAGAACAATGAGAAACAAGCCGTTGCAGGAAGTTTCAAGGCGGCGCTCAATAGCGCGGCCCTGGTCAGGGTGAACGAAGTAGCAACTGTACCCCGGCTGATTGATTCACGTGAACCCGACAGGTATTCAGGCAAAACAGAACCTCTGGATTCGGTAGCCGGGCACATTCCCGGAGCGGTAAATTATTTCTGGAAAAACAACCTGGATGATCAAGGAAGATTTTTAACCCCGGACCGTCTGAGGCAGGCTTTCCGCAAGGTATATACCGGTACCCGAGCGGAAGATGTTGTGTTTTACTGTGGCTCCGGTGTTTCAGCTTGTCATAACCTGTTGGCGGCGGTTCACGCCGGATACCCGCTCCCCGGATTATATGCCGGTTCATGGAGCGAATGGTGCTCAGACCCGGGTCGGCCTGTTGAAGCCGGTGAATAAAATAAAGTTATTAAGCTGTCTTTTGGATAACGAGTATCATTCCGGCAGCAGGTTGTCAGATCAGTTGGGTGTGAGTCGTACGGTTGTCTGGAAGGAGATTAAACAACTCCGGAATTTCGGGTTGGTTATAGATGCGAGGCATGGCAAGGGCTACCGCCTGCAGGATGAGATTAACCTGCTGGATGAGGCTGAAATAATCAGCGAACTGGGACAGTCAGCATGCGGCTGTCGGATTGACATCCTGCTTGACGCTGAATCAACTAACAAGTGTCTTACTGAACGCTTCGGTCAACCTGATCTGCATAATCGAATAGTCCTTGCAGAAGGCCAGCACGGTGGTAAGGGACGCCGCGGAAGAACCTGGATATCCCCGTTTGCGCGGGGTCTGTACCTGTCACTGGGCTGGCATTTTGCCATGGCGCCGGCGTCACTGAATGCCCTGTCCCTGGCTTCAGGAGTAGCAGTAGTGCGGGCATTGAACGGGCTGGATATAGAGGGGGTTTTTCTTAAGTGGCCCAACGACCTGATTTGTGCCGATAAAAAATTGGGCGGTATCCTGCTGGAAGCACGGAGTGAAACTGCGGCCTCCTGTGAGGTGGTAATCGGTATCGGCATTAATATCAGTCTGCCGGATGAATTAAAATGCAATCTTGACCAACCGGTTACCGATCTGGCGTGTCATCATCAAAACCTGCCTTCAAGGAACAGACTGGCGGCAAAGATAATTGCAGAGCAGTTATTGATGTTAAATCGTGTAGCTGCCGGCAGTATGGGAGAATACGTGGCAGAATGGCGTGGCCTGGACTATCTTTCAGGCAGGCGGGTGGAATTGCTCGTGCCAGGTCAGGTATTGCACGGCCGGGTCAGGGGCGTGGATGATGACGGCCAGTTGCTGTTGCAGACCTCAAAAGGAACCAGAAAATTCAGTAGCGGTGAACTTCGTGTAAGGGCAATAGATTGAATTTACTCGTCGATATTGGTAATACCCGGGTCAAATGGGCCTGTGCAGATAATAAAACCCTTTTCGACCATGATGGTTTCAGCTACACACAGGACACGCTTCCTGAACAGCTGGTGCGTAAATGGAGTACATTGGTACAGCCGAAACACGTATATATAGCCAGTGTGGTTGACGCCGAAACGACCGCTAAAGTCCGGGAGTATATCCGGGCGAACTGGTCTCTGGAGCCACAACAGGCTGTTGCCGAAAAGGAACGGGCAGGCTTGACAAACGCCTATGACGATGTAACGGCTATGGGCGTGGATCGCTGGCTGGCGATGCTGGCAGCCTGGAACAGGTATAACAAGCCCGTGTGCGTGATTGACTGCGGCACCGCGCTTACGATTGATATCATCCTGGCAGACGGCCGGCATGCCGGAGGTTTTATTCTTCCCGGTATGCCACTAATGAGCTCCGCCCTGATACGGGAAACCCATGGAATTCAAGAGCATCATGAAACGGCTGTGCAACTGGAATTCGGCCGTTCAACTGCGGCCTGTATCCGTAATGGATTTGCTTTTGCGCTCGCGGGCCTGGTAGAGCGCTGCGCCAGGAAAATCAGGGAAGAACAAGGCGCCGAACTGTTATTCATCGTCACAGGTGGGGGAGCGGAGCAGGCACTGCCCATGCTGCCCGGCCAATATTGCCATGAACCTCATCTTGTTCTGGAGGGTCTTAATCTGATTTCACATTGAAAATACATAATTCAGGAACAAACCGTCAGGTAAATAGTCGAATCAGGTAGAAAGCCGGCATTAATATGCTGTCTGATGTGTGAACCGGGAGTTTGCCAGGGTAAAGATAATATGTTCGAAAAACGTAAAGACTTGTTGAAGTTCCTCGTTGTCGCAGAGACAGGCGCAATTCTCACTGCATCGGACAAGCTATCCATGACCCAGCCCGCCCTGTCACGGACCATCAGCAGGCTTGAAGATCAGTTTAAAGGCCGATTATTCGAACGTGTCCCCACGGGCGTTCGCCTCACGCAGTTCGGCAGCATGGTGGCTGACCAGTCACGCCGTATTCTGCGGGAGATTGAACTTGCCGAGGAACAGGTTAATTTAGCCGTATCAGGCAAGACCGGCAGCCTGCGCGTCACGGCAGGTCCGATGTGGATGAAGACCGTTGTTCCGATTGCTGTCACCAGGTTCCACGAGAGTTATCCCGGCATAGAGCTGAAGTTGCGCACCACAAATTACATGGAGGGTGTCTGGTTACTGATGAATGGTGAGAATGATATACATTGCGGGGGCATCGACACGTATGAAACCCTCCCGCAGTTTGTCACGCGCGAACAAATACTGGATATGACATGGGGTATTGTCGCTCATAAAGATCACCCACTCCAATCAAGGGAGTCAACTTATGGCGACCTGGCGGACTATCCATGGATTGATTACGACAGTGTGATACGGAAGCAGACGGCCGGCGCCCGGCGTTCTTTAACCGATGATGTCCTGGATAAACTTTACAAACGGACGAGCAAACGAGCGGGAACCATCATTCGCACCAATTCAGTGGATTTATCTCTCATGGAGACAGGTCCTTACCTGTCCGTTCTGTCTCTGAATTTCATGGGAAAGCTGGAAAATGCGTTCCTCAAACCGTTACCGTTACAGCTTGGCCGGTACCATTATCGCGCAGGGGTCCTGACAAGGCGCGCGCCTGCCAGCATGTTGCCATGCAAGTTTTTTATCCAGGTCGTAAAGGATGTGGCAATGGGGCGCGCGCAAACGATATAATGACGAATATGAGATGGTTGGCTCTGTTACTGCTTGTCGGCAACGTTATATACCTGGGCTGGGAGCTTGATCGCGAGACGAAAGCCCTCGTTGCCAACAGCCGGCCGGCGATTAAAATTCCTGCCGGGACAACGACGCTGATAAAAGTTGATAAATTGACCAGCCTGCCGGAATTAAAGAGTGTATCCGAGCGATACCAGCCCCGACAGGTCCTGGTGCCGGCGCGCCGTTGATCATAAGCTCAATGCGATACCTGAAAAAATAATCAGGCCCACCCAGTTGTTATTGAGAAATGCCTTGAAACAGTTCGCCGGAGTCCGGTCGTAAATCAGATATTGCTGGTATCCCAGGAGCGCCCCGGCGAATACGAGGGCGACATAATAAGCCGTATCCAGTCCTGCCTGACGACCGACACTGTACAGGGCCGCGATAAACATGACCTGGATGATGCCGATGATGAGGCGGTCGGCGTCGTCCAGCAGGATAGCAGTGGATTTAAGCCCAATCCGCAAGTCATCTTCCCGGTCTGCCATAGCGTATATCGTGTCGTAGATTAATACCCACAGCATGTTAGCGGCAAAGATCAACCAGGCGCCGGCCGGCACTGCATTGATAGAGGCGGCAAACGCCATGGGGATGCCCCAACTGAAGGCAAATCCGAGAAAAACCTGCGGCAGATAGGTATAGCGTTTCATGAAGGGATAGAGCAGGGTGATGCAGACGGCAAAGATTGATAACTGCACGGTCAGACGATTGGTAGTCAATACCAGCAGGAAAGCGCAGAACGTCAAGGCAGCAATGACCCAACAGGCCTCTGTTACAGATACTTTTCCGGTAGCAATGGGACGATTTTTTGTGCGCTCGACAAATGAGTCAAAATCCCTGTCCACCAGGTCATTCACGACGGCCCCGGCTGAGCGGGTGAGAAATACCCCCATTACAAACACCACCAGCAAATGCAGGGATGGTATGCCTTCATTGGCAAGCCATAGGGCCCACAGGGTAGGCCATAACAGCAACAGCCAGCCGATGGGTTTATCCAGCCGGATCATTTGTGCGTAAAGAACGCACTTTGTTTTTACTGACTGCCGGACGAGTTTTCGGGCCGGAGCAGCGGTTTTCCGACCTTTTCCTGCCGCTGGCCGTTTTTTTTTCGCTTCAGGAGGAGCAGCTTCTTTGCCGCTTTCCTGCTTCTCAAGGCTCAAACTTTGCTGAAGTGGAATTTTGTGTTTAACCATCGCGCTATTAATTTATCCGCTTGTCCGGGGCACTGCACCAGAATAATATCAGCAGTTTGTTGCACCCGCGGTATAAGATGCGCATCTCGAACGAAATCGGCAATGTGCAGCTCCGGTACTCCGGTTTGTTTTTTCCCCAGTATTTCACCAGGCCCGCGCAATTCCAGGTCACTCCTTGCGATGGCGAATCCGTCGTTGGTTTCACGCATCATGTTCAATCTCACCCGGGCATTCTCCGATAAGGGTGTCTGGTAAAGCAGGACACAATCACTCGCCTGGGAACCCCGGCCAACCCTGCCGCGTAACTGGTGCAGTTGGGACAGCCCCAGTCGCTCGGCATTCTCTATGATCATCAGACTGGCGTTGGCGACGTCAACACCCACCTCAATAACCGTCGTCGCCACCAGCAGGTCTATCCGCCCGGATTTGAAATCATCCATCACCGCCCCCTTCTCCGAGTTCTTCATTCTGCCGTGGATAAGACCGATATTTAACCCACCCAATTGTCGCGCCAGGTGTTGCTGGATGTCTTCCGCCGCTTGCAATTGCAGTGTATCCGAATTTTCAATCAGGGTGCATACCCAGTAAGCCTGGCGTCCCTGTTTGCAGATTTCATGGATACGTTCGATGACTTCTTCCCTTTTTTCATTCGAGATCACCGTTGTCTTGATCGGCTGTCGCCCGGGAGGAAGCTGGTCGATGATGGAAATATCCAGGTCTGCAAACAGCGTCATTGCCAGGGTTCTGGGAATAGGTGTCGCAGTCATGATCAACTGGTGCGGCTGCCGGGTTTTTTCCATGCCTTTTTCCAGCAGGGCAAGCCGCTGGTCAACACCGAAGCGGTGTTGTTCGTCAATAATAATCAAGCCCACGTTGGCGAAAGCAACCTGGTCCTGGAACAGTGCGTGAGTGCCGACAACAACCGTCGGTTGCCCCGAGTTCAGCTGCGTCAACACGTCCTCTTTATCGCTGCGTGATTGTTTCCCGGTCAACAGCAGCACCGGGATGCCGATAGGTGAAAACCATTGTTTGATATTGAAATAATGCTGATCCGCAAGAATTTCCGTGGGGGCCATCAGGGCAACCTGATAACCGGAGTGGATTACCTGCAGGGCGGCAATAGCGGCTACTACGGTTTTACCCGAGCCGACGTCTCCCTGGACAAGACGGAGCATCGGCTGAGGCTGCAATAAGTCTTTCCGGATTTCGCCCAATACCCGCCGCTGGGCATGGGTCAGTTCGAACGGGAGATTATCCAGGAATGCCTTGACCTTGCCACCTGAGCCTTTGTCGATGGCAAATGCCGCCCGCGCCTGCAGCGTTTTCCTGATCAGGCGCAGACTCAAGTGGTGCGCCAGCAACTCTTCGAATGCCAGGCGTTGCTGGGCCGGATGATTACCGTCCATCAGGTTGCTTAAGTCGGCATCCCGCGGCGGCCTGTGGACATACCTCACCGCCTGTCCGAGGTTGAACAGCGGCTTGTGTTTCAATATCCCGTCCGGCAGCAGCTCCGTCAAGCCGGTCTTGTCCCTGGACAGGGCATCCAGGGCCTGCCCGGTCAGGTTACGCAGCTTGAACTGGGAAATTCCCTGGGTCAGTGAATATACCGGCGTCAGGGTTTGCTCCAGGACGGCATCTTCATCCGCATCAATCCGCTGGTATTCGGGATGGACAATCTCCAGGGAATGATTGATATTTCTTATCTGGCCCCAGCAACGCAAGGTCATGCCTTGTTTCAGGTTGGTCTGCTGTGCCCAGGAGAAGTGAAAGAACCTCAGGGTTATGGCGCCCGTCCCGTCACTGATACGGCAGAGCAGACTGCGGCGCCGGCCGGTCAGTACCTGGACCAGTTCAACCGTACCCTGAAACAGGGCGCTGTCGCCCGGCCTCAGGCTGCCGATGGGGATAAGTCGGGTACGGTCGATATATCGATGGGGCAGGTGAAACAACAAGTCCTGGATTTGACGGATGCCCAGGTGTTGCAAGCGTTCTCCGATCCGTGGGCCAACACCTTTCAGGGTGTTAACGGGAGCGGTAAGCCCGCATATCTCACCAATTCGCTTGTCGTCAACGGAGGGCATTTTGCTGTCAATAATTTCTCAGGAGCACATCATTTGGTTGCTATTACATAGGGCGCATCCATTGATGAGATATGCGGGCTAAAGTTGGGAGTTGTTCGGATCCCACGAGCCGGTATGCTTATCTTCTGCTGATCCTGGATACGTGGGGAATGTTCCTGATCCGTCTGATAATGTTGGCTAAATGCAGCCGGTCTGAGACTTCCACAACAAATTTCAAGGTCGTATAGCGATCATCCTTATCGTGCATTTCCACACTGATGATATTGGCGTTACTTGCGGCTATTTCAGTTGCGATCTTGGCTAAAACACCGCGCTGGTTGGTTACGTCCACCCTGATATTTGTCGGAAAGCTGTTGCCAATCTGCTCTTCCCAGGCGACATCAAGCCATTTGTCCGGGTGATTCCTGAATTCCGTCACGTTCGGGCAGGTCTGGTGATGCACGACAATACCGCGGCCGGTCGTTACAAACCCGAGAATAGGATCGCCCGGTATGGGCCGGCAGCACTTGGGGAAGTTGACCACCATGCCCTCGGTGCCTCTTATGGTCAGTGGCGCGCTGTTTCTACTGGTTTTCTTTTTTGTCCGTACCGGTTTCTCAATCAGTTGCCTGGCAACTATGGCGGCAATCCTGTTGCCCAGTCCCACTTCCTGTAGTAATTCGTTCTGGTTATCCAGGTTGAACTCTTTCGCCAGCTTGTTCCATTGGGGAGATTTGATTTCATCATAACCGGTCGAGTACATCTTGAGTTCCCTGACGAGCAGGCGTTTACCCAGCGCCCGCGCTTCGCTTGTGCGGAGATTTTTGAGAAAGTGTCTGATGTTTGCCCTGGCCTTTGCCGTAACGGCAAAATTCAGCCAGGCAGGGTCGGGTTTTGCGCCCGGCGCGGTAATGACTTCAATAGTCTGTCCCGTGGCAAGATGGGTGCTCAACGGCGCCAGGCGTCGGTCAATCCTGACCCCCACGCAACTGTTGCCCACGTCAGTGTGGATCGCGTAGGCAAAGTCTACGGCTGTGGCGCCTTTTTGCAGTTCAAAGATATCTCCTTTGGGCGTGAATGCATAAACGGATTCAGGGAACAAATCGATTTTAACGTGTTCCAGGAAGTCCTGCGGATTGCCCGCCGCGGTTTGCATTTCCATGATGTGTTGCAACCATTCCCGAGCGCGTTTATGAGCGCCGGTTCGGTCAATGGACGGACCCGATTTGTACAGCCAATGGGCTGCAATGCCGACTTCGGCGACGTCATTCATGTCCGCGGTCCTGATTTGCACTTCCAGGGGTACGCCGTAAGGACCGAACAGGACAGTGTGTAGTGACTGGTAACCGTTTGACTTGGGTATGGCAACGTAATCCTTGAATTTTCCCGGAACAGGGCGGTACAGGTTGTGTACGGTGCCAACCACGCGGTAACAGGTATCTACTTCATCGACAACGATACGAAAGGCGTAAACATCATATACCTCGCTGAAGGAAAGATCCTTCTCCAGCATTTTTTGATATATACCGTAAAGGTGTTTTTCCCTGCCGACTACTTTGGCCGGAATTTTTTCCTGGCGTAACCGGCGTTTGATTGAGTTTTTTATCTTGGCAATGATTTCCTTGCGGTGTCCTCTGGCCTTGATGATCTGTTCGTTCAGGATGCGGTAGCGCATGGGATAGAGTGTTGCAAAGCCCAAATCCTCAAGTTCCAGGCGAATGCTGTTTATACCCAGACGCTGGGCTATAGGCGCATAGATCTCAAGGGTTTCCCTGGCTATGCGCCGGCGCTTGGCCGGCTCGAGGGCGCCCAGGGTGCGCATATTATGCAACCGATCAGCCAGTTTCACGATGATCACGCGGATGTCATTGCTCATGGCCATCAGCATTTTGCGAAAGTTATGGGCCTGGGCTTCCGCATGGGAATCGAATTCAATCTGCGCCAGTTTACTGACGCCGTCTACCAACTCTGCAATACCCTTGCCGAACCGGCGCACGATTTCTTTTTTATCGGTTTCGGTATCTTCAATAACGTCATGTAAAATAGCTGCAGCCAGGGTTTGGTGATCCATGTGCATGTCGCCAAGGATACCGGCTACTTCCAGGGGATGGCTGATATAAGGCTCGCCGCTCTTGCGGTGCTGGCCCTCATGAACTGAAGCGCTGAACTCATAGGCGCGGCGTACTTTTTCAACATCCTCGGAGGTGAGGTAGCCGCCTATTCTTTTTTCAAGTTCAGAAATGGTTGTCATAACGGGAAGTATAACCTGCATTTCCGCAAAAAGGGGCAAAACCCTGCCCGGCCCAGCGCAAGCGGCAGCTTAACACCAACTCACGAAGCAGGTGGAAATCCGAATGGAATAGAGAGTCCTGATGCCCTGTCATCTGCCGGCAAAGCGGCTTTCCGGGATTGGCTTCAGGTTAACTGAAAATCCGTTTCAGAAAGAATCCTCGTTGGCGTTTTCGCCTGTCTCCATGGTCTGGAATTCTATATCGTCTATATCAGAGTCAAACCGTGATCTGCCGATAGCTTCGATATTCTCATAGGTAACGACTCCCGCTGCGATTTCCCGCAAAGCCATCACAGTAGGCTTATCCGACTGATCATCGATCAGGGGATCGGAACCCATAAGGAGTTGCCGGGTACGCTTGCTGGCCAGTAAAACCAGGTCGTAGCGGTTTACAACATTTTCCAAACAATCTTCTACAGTCAGTCTAGCCATGTTAATTCCTGCGAAATTAAAGTGCCCTACGGATGCTGCGCGCCTTTGGCAGGTTGCTGCAGGCGCTCAGATGTCGTACCAGTCTACCGGAAGTTACCGTCTTGGTGCAATATTTCCTTAAGTAATTTATCAAAATAATCCTGCTGCCGGCTGTAGTCATGCCGCACAGAGACAAGGATTGCCGCAAGCTGTTCCAGAGTTTCAGCAAAGTTGTCATTCACTACCAGGTAGTCGTATTCCCTGTAATGCTCTATTTCGCTGACGGCATCCCGCAGGCGCCGGCGGATATTCCCTTCATCATCACCCCGTCCCTTCAGGCGTTCTTCCAGGGCCGCAAGAGAAGGGGGCAGGATAAAGATATTGACCGCGTCTTTCATCCTCGCCCGAACCTGTTGCGCACCCTGCCAGTCTATCTCCAGGATAATGTCCTTGCCGTCATTCAGTTGCTGTTCCACCCAGGCGCGCGAGGTACCGTAGCGGTGGTCAAACACAACGGCATGTTCAAGGAACCGGTTTTGTTCAACCAGGAGCTGAAATTCATCCTCACTGACAAAGTAATAATCGACCTCGTGTTTCTCATGGGGCCGTGACGGACGGGTCGTGTGCGAAATGGAAACATATAAATCAGGAATGCGTTCCACCAGCGCTCGCACCAGGGAAGTCTTCCCGGTACCGGAAGGCGCAGCAATGATAAACAGAGTGCCTTTGCGTTTGTCAGCGGGCATTGCCATGGATTTAGTATACATCACGCGGGTAATGGGGTCAGGTCGCACATTGCACACGCGCAGGTCTGTCCAGTTTCACAGTCATTATCTTTACGTGTGCAATGTGCGACCTGACCCCATTACCCTCTCAAATCGTTTGACTGAAACTATGTGTATGTTCGATACTGACCGATACCGTATTACTGTTGGTTCGGCTTATATGAGTGACGTTTCACCCTCCCGCTTCCCGGTCCGGGAAAACGACAACCTGGCTGCGTTTGTCGCCGCCTTGCCGAAGGCAGAGTTGCACCTGCATATCGAGGGTACGCTGGAGCCTGAGTTGATGTTTGCCATAGCCGGACGCAACGGTATCGAACTGCCCTATGCCTCGATTGAAGAAGTGAAGGCGGCTTACCGGTTTTCCAACCTCCAGGATTTTCTCGATATTTATTATGCCGGCGCCAACGCACTTGTTGAAATGCAGGACTTCTACGACCTGACCTGGGCCTATCTGCAGCGGGCGTTTGCCCAGAACGTGCGTCATGCCGAGATCTTTTTCGACCCGCAGACCCACACCGGGCGCGGGGTAGCGTTTGCCACCGTGATTGACGGCATCAGCCGTGCCCTGGCCGATGCCGAGGCCAGACTGGGTATCAGTTCCCGCTTGATCCTGTGTTTTCTGCGCCACCTGGATGAGGCGTCAGCTTTGGAAACCCTGGATACGGCGATGGCCTGGCGGGATCGTATCGCCGGGGTCGGACTGGATTCATCCGAACGCGGCAATCCGCCGGGCAAATTCCGTGAAGTATTCCGGCGCGCCCGGGCCGCGGGTTTTATCGCCGTAGCCCATGCCGGTGAGGAAGGCCCCGCCGAATATGTCTGGGAAGCGCTGAACGCGCTCGAGGTAGTGCGTATCGACCACGGAAACAACGCGCTGGCGGATGCCGACCTGGTCGCAGAACTGGTGCGAAGACGAATTCCGCTGACGGTCTGTCCCCTCAGTAATGTGAAGCTTCGTGTCGTGGACGACATAACCGCCCACCCGTTGAAACGCATGCTGGACCTGGGGCTGTTGGTTACCGTCAACTCTGACGATCCTGCCTATTTTGGCGGCTACGTTAATGAAAACTACCTCGCGGTTGCCCATGCCCTGAACCTGGACCGGTCGGAACTGGTACAACTTGCCCGGAATTCCTTTGAGGCGTCCCTGCTTGATGCAGACTCCAAATCAGCGCTGATCACGGAATTGGATGATGCTATGAACAGGCTTGGATGAGCCGTTCAAGACTCGCTGTGAATACATCCCTGTACGCTTACCATCCGCTATCCCTGCGGATGATAGTCTTGAACGGCTCATCCAAGCCTGCCCGCAGTTTGGCTGGATTCAAAAAGATAATGGTTTATGATAGCCGGTAATATGGGCTCTCTGACCACACACGTTCTGAATACGGCGCATGGCTTGCCCGCCGCGGGCATGACGGTCGAGTTGTTTTCGATTGATGGTGAAACGCGTACCCTGGCGAAGACCGTGACGACCAATTCAACCGGGCGTTGCGACGAGCCGATGCTTGATGGAGAAGCGTTCAGGGTGGGCGCCTGGGAGTTGGTGTTTCACGTAGCCGAATATTTTACTGCCCTGGGAGTTGAGTTGCCTGAACCGCCTTTTCTCGATCGGGTTACCTTGCGTTTCGGCATTGCCGCCGCCACAGAACACTACCATGTTCCCCTGCTGGTCTCACCATGGAGCTACAGCACTTATCGCGGCAGCTGACTTCATGGCCGGGACGAACCATAAAGACAGGGCTAACGGGACAATACGGTTCCTGTTGGATAACCATGTGCATGAAGTCGCAAACGTGGCTCCTACGACCACCGTATTGAACTACCTGAGGGAAGATTTGCAACGCACGGGCGCCAAGGAAGGCTGTGCGGAGGGGGATTGCGGCGCCTGCACCGTCGTCGTTGCCGATCTGGACACGGGACGGGTGCGCTTTCGTACAATCAATTCCTGTATCCAGTTCCTTCCCACCTTAAACGGCAAGGCTTTGTACACCGTGGAGAGTCTGAAGAAGATCAGCAGTCAGGAATTACACCCGGTGCAGCAGGCCATGGTGGACTGTCACGGTTCCCAATGTGGTTTCTGTACGCCGGGTTTTGTCATGTCGCTGTTTGCCCTGTATAAGAATAACCCCGGGCCCACGCGGGCGGAGGTTGATGACGCGCTGTCCGGTAACCTTTGCCGTTGTACCGGTTATCGGCCTATCATCCATGCGGCGGGCAGCATGTACGACTATGGGCAGGACCTGGTCGATGAGCGGGAACTGGCGCGCCGGCTTGAAGAGATCCGCCCCGCTGTTTCCCTGGAGTTGTCTGCCCACAGTTATTCCGGCGCCGAGGAAACGGATAAATATTTCGCTCCGGCAAGCCTGTTCGAACTGGCGGATTTATTGATACGCTATCCCGATGCCACGATACTGGCCGGCGCTACTGACGTGGGCTTATGGGTGACCAAGCAACAGCGCGAGCTTCCCGTCATTATCTACATAGGCCGGGTCAGTGAACTGGATTATGTTGATGAGGCGGAAGACCACCTGGAAATCGGCGCTGCGGTCAGTCTCACCGATGCGTTTGAGGTCCTGGGAAAACACTATCCTGAGCTGTATGAAATCATGCGCCGATTTGCCTCGCCTCCCATCCGTAATGCCGCCACCCTGTGCGGTAACATCGCCAATGGCTCGCCCATCGGCGATACGATGCCGGCGCTGATCAGCCTGGGCGCAATGCTGGTCCTGCGGCGCGGTAAACAGGTACGCGAATTACCCCTGGATGAATTTTACCTGGGCTACCGGGAAAATGCCTTGCAGCAATCCGAGTTTGTCCAGGCAGTACGGGTTCCCTTGCAGCAGGGGGCCGGCAAATATATCCGTTCCTACAAGATTGCCAAACGTTATGACCAGGATATTTCCGCAGTATGCGGCGCTTATTTTCTCAACCTTGAGGCTGATGTTGTTGCCGATGCGCGCATCTGCTATGGGGGTATGGCGGCGGTCCCGCAACGGGCAAAACACTGTGAGACTGCATTACGCGACCAGCCCTGGAATGAAGCAACGGTTGAAGCGGCAATAAAGGCCCTTGTAGAGGATTATCAACCGTTAACCGATATGCGCGCCTCAGCCGCATACCGCCGGCGCGTGGCCGGCAACCTGTTAAAACGCTTCTATCTTGAGACAACAGGCGTGGAGGCCACCAATATTTGGCAACATTTGGGGTCAGGACATTTGGGGTCAGAGTAAAAATACTCGAATATGAGCCGGTAACCCCTACTTAACCAAGTGTATTTTTACTCTGACCCCAAATGTCCCAAATGTCCAAATGTCGATGACTCATAAAAAAGACATTTTTAGTGCGGGCGCAGCGCTGCCCCACGAAAGCGCCCACCTGCATGTGAGCGGGGAGGCTGAGTATGTGGACGACCAGCCTGAGCCCAGGGGCTTGCTGTATGCCGCTATCGGTTTCAGCGCCAAGGCTCACGCCCGGATCAGGCATATTGATTTCTCTGCCGTCCGATCGTCCCCTGGCGTAGTGGACATCATTACTGCGCAAGATATTCCCGGCGCCAACAATCACGGTCCCGTCATAGCTGATGATCCCGTTTTTGCAGACAGCCTTGTCGAATATGTGGGGCAATCCGTTTTTGCCGTACTGGCCGATACGGTGATCAATGCCCGCAAGGCCGCACGCCTGGCCAGAATCGAGTATGAAGAACTGCCGGCCATCCTGGATATAGACAGCGCCATGGCGCAGGAATCCTTCGTGCTCCCTGCCCAGAGCATCGTTCGGGGTCAGCCGGAGCAGGCGATTTCTGCAGCAGCCAATCAGTTGCAGGGCCGTTTGAGGGTCGGCGGGCAGGACCATTTTTACCTGGAGGGGCAGATAACCACGGCATATCCCCGGGAGGACGGCGCCATGCTGGTTCATACCTCTACCCAGCACCCAACGGAGGTGCAGCATCTGGTTGCCCACGCATTGCATATTTCCTCGAAGGACGTGGTGGTTGAGTGCCGGCGCATGGGCGGTGGTTTCGGCGGCAAGGAAACCACGCCGGCCCTGTTCGCAGTGATTGCCGCAGTATCTGCCTGCAAGACGGGCCGGCCGGTAAAATTACGGGTGGACCGTGATGATGACATGACAATTACCGGCAAACGCCATGGCTTCCGCATCGATTACAAAGTCGGCTTTGATGAGCGCGGGCTAATCAGGGGTATCGACCTGGAACTGGCCTCCGATTGCGGGCGTTCGGCTGATTTGTCAGGCCCCATTAACGTACGCGCCATGTTTCACAGCGACAATTGCTATTTCCTGGAGAACGTGAGGATTACTTCCCACCGTTGTAAGACCCATAAGGCTTCAAACGTGGCCTTCAGGGGGTTTGGCGGACCCCAGGGGATGATGGGAATCGAGAATGTCATCGACGAAATTGCCCGATTTCTTGATAAAGATCCCCTGGACGTACGCAAAATCAATTTCTACGGCAAGGATGACAGGAACGTAACGCCATACCGCATGACGCTGGAAGATAACATCATCCATGAACTGGTGGAAGAACTCGAAGAAAAATCCGCTTATCGGGAAAGGCGCCGGCAGGTGGAGGCATTCAATGCTACCGGCAGCACGCTTAAAAAAGGTATCGCACTCACGCCGGTCAAATTCGGTATTTCGTTTACCGCCACGTTCTACAACCAGGCAGGCGCCTTGCTGCATGTTTACCGCGACGGCAGTATCATGTTGAACCATGGGGGGACCGAAATGGGGCAGGGATTGTATACCAAGGTCGCCCAGGTGATAG
Organism: Gammaproteobacteria bacterium; assembly: GCA_965205405.1. Lineage (GTDB taxonomy): Bacteria > Pseudomonadota > Gammaproteobacteria > Eutrophobiales > Eutrophobiaceae > JAAXHV01. Next base: position 3,413,534 of record OZ242169.1, on the reverse strand, counting down.
CCGAAGAGTTCCAGGTAGACCGGGACAGGATAAAATGTACCGCTGCCAATACCGGAAAAGTTCCGAATACCTCTGCAACGGCTGCCTCGTCCGGCAGCGATCTCAACGGCATGGCAGCCAGGGCGGCGGCCGTAGTGATCAGGCAGCGCCTGGCCGGGTTTGCCGCGCAAAAGTATGGGGTAGCGGAGGAGCAGGTCCGCTTTACACCGGCAGGGGTGTGGGCAGGTGGGGAGCTGATTGATTTTGCCGAGTTGACCAACCAGGCCTACCTGGCGCGTATTTCCCTGTCCTCCACCGGCTATTACCGCACTCCCAGGATCAAATATGACCCGAATACCCTGACCGGACGCCCGTTTTTCTATTTCGCCTACGGCGCGGCGGTGACCGAGGTGCTGCTGGATACCCTGACCGGCGAACATAAAATACTGCGCGTGGATATCCTGCACGACGCCGGGGAGTCATTGAATCCGGCCGTCGACATGGGACAGGTGGAGGGCGGTTTCCTGCAAGGGGCAGGTTGGCTGACCAGTGAGGAGTTGTGGTGGGACTCTGCAGGGAAACTGATGACCCATGCCCCGTCCACCTACAAAATCCCTACCGGCAGTGACTGGCCGCCGGAATGCAACGTGGAACTGATCGACTGGGGCAGGAACAGGGAACAGACAATCTATCGCTCCAAGGCGGTGGGCGAGCCGCCACTCATGCTCGCCATATCGGTTTTTCATGCCTTGAAAGACGCCATAGCTGCGTTGCGCGATGGTCAGGCCAGACCGGGATTACATGCGCCTGCCACCCCGGAACAGGTATTGAACAGTATTGAAGAGTTGTTGCGGCAAGACTGATGTTATTGCCACAGAGGACACAGAGATCACAGAGAAAAAACAATATGAATGACGACCGGGATGAATTGATAAACACGCAGCCTGCCCAAGTATTAAAAAGATATTCGATCCACTCTGTGCTCTCTGTGTACTCTGTGGCTTCAATCAATATTTGACATGAACAATTGTTTTTCGACATTACTTGATATTGTAACCAGCGGTCAGCCTTGCGTATTGGTGACGGTTGCCCATATTGCCGGTTCGGCGCCGCGTGAGGCAGGCGCCCGCATGATCGTGACTCCCGGGCAGGTATTCGGCACTATCGGCGGCGGGAATCTGGAGTTTGAGGCCATCCGTATCGGCCGAACCCGGCTGGACGGGCTGTCCGCAACGGGCCCGCAACGATTTATTGAACTGTTTCCTCTTGGTTCCATGCTGCAACAATGCTGTGGCGGCGCGGTCTTCCTGCATTTTGAAATAGTAATAGATGGACAGGCTGGTTGGTTGTCCGCAGCCGCAGATAGCGAACGGAACAACACTCTCGCACTATTGGTAAGTCGGACAATACAATCCGACATGGACCGGACTCCGGCCACCGAAAAAATAATATTCACGAAAGCCGGAGTCACCGGAAGTCTGGGGGATCAACATCTTGATGAACTTGCCGCGCACATAGCAGAGACACTCCTGTCCACTGCCGGCTCAACGGAAAGCTCCCTGTTGCATTCCCTGGTCGAGACTCAATCAACCCTGCCCGATACATCGGATGTGCTGTTTTTTGAAATGATTTCACCCTGTGATTTCCAGGTCGTGTTGTTCGGCGCCGGCCATGTGGGTCGCGCGCTGGTGAGCGCCCTGGCCGACGCCGGTGCCTGCCGCATTACCTGGGTAGACAGTCGCGCTGAGCAGTTTCCCGAAAGCCTGCCGTCCAATGTGGAACCCAGGTTGACCGATAACCCGGTCGCTGAGGTCAATGGCTTGTCGGAAGCTGCATATTGTCTGGTCATGACTCACAATCACCAACTCGACCAGGACTTGTGCGAAGCCCTGCTGCGGCGGGATGATGTTGCTTTCCTGGGGCTGATCGGGTCAGCAACAAAATACCGGCGGTTTGTGCAAAGATTGACTGACAAAGGCATCGGTAAACGACAACTGGAACGACTGACCTGTCCCATCGGTATTCCCGGCATAGAATCAAAGGAACCCGGCGTCATCGCCGTTTCCGTTGCCGCCCAATTATTTTCAATCCGTGGATGAATAAACTATTTAGCTCTGTATGCTCTGTGTCCAAACGGACAAACATGAAAGCCACAGAGTACACAGAGCACACAGAGAAAAAAAGGTCTGTCAGTCTTCTCGGCCCACTCTGTGCTCTCTGTGTCCTCTGTGGCATAAGAAACTTGCGTCATCAACGTATAAAAAATTGAGCTGATGGAAGCGTACATCCTGGAATGGCTGAACCTGTTGCTGCGCTGGGCGCACCTGATCGTGGGTATCGCCTGGATCGGTTCCTCTTTTTACTTTGTCTGGCTGGATACGAATCTCAATATCCCTCCCCGGGATCCGGAAGACGATGCGGTGGCCGGCGATCTCTGGGCAGTGCATGGCGGGGGTTTCTATCACGCACAGAAGTATAAGGTCGCACCCGGAGAATTGCCCGAACCTCTGCACTGGTTCAAGTGGGAGGCTTATACCACCTGGTTGACCGGGTTTGCTTTGCTCGTTGTGATGTATTACGTCAATGCCGATGTGTACCTGGTTGATAAAACCGTTGCCGATATCACAGGAGGCATGGCCATTGGTATCAGTATCGGCTTCATTGTAGTGGCCTGGGTCGTCTACGACCTGCTGTGCAGGAGCGGCTTGACTGACGCCTGGATTGGGCTGGTCGGCTTTTTATTCCTGGTTGTCGCCGTTTATGTCGTATCGCAGTTGTTCAGCGGACGCGGCGCTTATATTCAAATCGGCACCATGCTGGGCACCATCATGGTCGCCAATGTACTCATGGTCATTATTCCGGGCCAGCGTGAGCTTGTAGAGGCCAAACTGCGCGGCGAAGAACCGGACCCGTTACCCGGCATCAGGGGCAAACAACGCTCGATGCATAACAACTACATCACACTGCCTGTGTTGTTCGTTATGCTGAGCCCCCACTATCCCATGACCTACGGACACGAATACAACTGGCTGCTGCTCATTGCCATCTTCATCGTCGGGGTGTTAATTCGGCATTTCTTCAACCTGCGCAACCAGGGCAAGGCGGCGCCCGCGCTACTCGTTACCGCGATTATCATTATTGCCGTGGTTGCGTTCCTGGCTGCCCCTAAATCCAGGGCCATTCCGGATCGGGATACGGCAACAAAACCTGCTCAAATCGTAGAGCCTGTTTCATTTTCCCGACTGAATGAAGTGATCGTTCAGCGTTGTAACATCTGTCATTCCGCTGAACCGAACCATCCCACCGCGCCCGTAGCGCCCAATGGCGTGATGTTTGACACCCCGGATCAAATCAGACAATGGGCGCAACGTATTCATGATAGAACCGTCACCACAAGAACCATGCCGTTGGCAAACCTGACACAGATGACCGTTGAGGAACGCCGACTTGTCGATCGGTGGTATAGGACGGGCGCCGCTGTAGAGTAGTGCTTTACCTTGATATCACCGGCGCCAGGATTTCATATATGGAAGGCCTGTTTTGCTGTATCTCATCAATGGTCAATCCTTCCAGTGAAAACGGAAACTTGATCCATTGTTCCGTGGTGTGCAGGTAATAATCAGGCTCACGCTCTGTTTTATTATGACTGGGTTTATACCAGGGTACGGCGACCCGGATATCATCGGGGGCATTCAGTCTTGCCCTTTCCCGTATTGTTTCAATGACCGCGTGAATCGTCAGGCCGGTATCAAATACATCGTCAACAATGAGTAACGGATCGGTATGATTGATATTTTTAATTAAATAATTCAAGCCGTGAACGCGCACCTCATCCGAACGTTTTTCAATACCACCGTAAGACGACGTACGAATAGCAATATGGTCGGTTTTAATGCCGAAGTATTCGAGTATTTCCTGCACCGCGATACCGATAGGCGCCCCGCCGCGCCATATTGCTATAATGACTTTGGGTTTAAACCCGCTTTTCAGAATCCGGCTGCCTAATTTGAACGAATCTTCAAGTTGGCCTTGTGCAGAGAGATAGAGCTTTTCGGTCATCGGGAATTATTTTCCACCATATTCTGTGTGTCATTATATACTTTTGGATATTGGGCGCCTGTGCTAAATCATTTTCCCGCGCCGGGGATGATTAAATCGGTTTGGATTTGAGAAATGGATAAAGTATTTATCAACGCAGAAGATCAATTGCTGGATTGTTACCGGCTCGCGGTAAAAATCCATGCAAGTGATTTCAGGCCGGATTTTATAGTTGGATTGTGGCGTGGCGGCAGCCCGGTTGGTATCGGTGTACAGGACTGTCTCGAATACCTTGGTGTGGAAACGGATCATATTTCCATACGCACCTCTTATGCCGGCATGAACACTTACGCAGACATGATCGAGAATGTATCGGGTATTCATGTGCATGGACTGCAATACTTACTGGAAAACCTGGAAGCGGACAACAGGCTGTTGATCGTCGATGACGTATATGGCACCGGGCTGAGTGTCAAGGCCGTGATTGATCAACTTTCTCAAAAAACCCGCAGGAATATGCCTGTGGATGTCCGTGTTGCCGTACTCTGGTATAAACCGGCCAATAACCGAACCGGGCGAATACCGGATTATTATTTGCACGAAACCGATAAATGGCTGGTATTGCCCTACGAATTAAATGGCTTGTCCCTGAGTGAAATTTACCGGGATAAAAAGGGCGCAAAAGAAATCTTTGCAGAACTGGAAGATTTTTTACCTGCGAACAGACAAGATGATCAGGGTGAACTGTAAGTCGTAAATATCAGCGTTCGTAGGACTCCCTGCGGGAGGATTCCGACAGGGGTATCAGGTACTTTTCCGGGTTGTTCAGAATCTTTGTGCGCGCTTCCTGCAGTGTGGCTTCGCCGGCATAGCTGATGGATGAGCGGAGGTGGCCGCGGATACGATGCAGTATATCCCCGACGCTGCCTTTATAGGGCACCTGTATTTCCTGGCCTTCGGGCGGGGTGTCCAGGGCTGCATCCGTAGCTTCGGCATTCTCCGGATCGTACAGGGATTCGAACACCGCTTCCGGGGAGGTCATGCCGCGATAGATCTTCTTTTTGGTATGGGTGACAGGATCTTCGATGACTCGGCCGGGCGCTTCGTCGGTGCCGGACAATGCGCTGCCCAGCATGACCGTGGTTGCGCCGCAAACCAGGGCGAGAAAGATATCCTTGTCCGTCTTGATGCCGCCGTCGGCCATAATCGGGATCGAATCACCCAGAGCCTGCCAGGTTTCACGTATCGCCTGCAACTGCGGCACGCCGGCTGCGGTTTCCAGGCGAGTGCGGCAACCGCTCCCGGGACCCACACCGACCTTAACCGCATCGGCGCCGATATCCCGCATGAATTGCGCGCCTTCCGCAGTGGCTACGTTGCCGCAGACCAGCGGCACATCAGCGAACCGTTGGCGAAATTTTTCAACGGCATCTTCCATCACGGTTGAATGGCCGTGGGCAATATCTATGAACAGGCAGTCCGCACCGGCCTCCAGCAGTGCCGCAGAACGGTCCAGGTAATCGCCCCGCGCGCCGATGGCCGCGCCCACCAGCAGGCGTCCCTTATCATCTTTACTGGAGTAGGGGCGTTCTCGCAGGGAAAAAATATCCCGGCGCGTGATCAAACCATGGATGCGCCGGTCTGCATCGACCAGCGGTAATCGTTCAATCCGATTCTCAAACAGCATTTTTGAGGACTGTTCGATGGAGATGTCAGGCTTGCCGACTGCGAGCCGGTCGAAAGGCGTCATAAAACGATCAACCGGTTCTCCATCGTGGTCACCGTTCCAGGGCATGTCCCGTTGCGACAGGAGTCCGGCCAGGATGCCGCTGCCGGGTTCCGTCTCGATAAGAATGCCGGTAATCGCATGGTTCTTGGCAAACTTCCTGGCTTGCTTAATGGTAGCGCCCGACGGCAGGCATAAAGGGTTTTTGATGACCGCGCTCTGGCTGCGTTTAATCTGGGCCACCTTGCGCGCCTGTCTCTCTATAGTCATGGCGCGATGGATAACGCCAATGCCACCTTCCATCGCCATGGCCCTGGCCATATCCGCGCCGGTCACGCTATCCATATTGGACGAGACAATGGGCAGTTCCAATGAGATGTCATTGGTCATAGCCGTGGTCAGGTTAATATCACGGCGTGTTTCGGTCAGCCCTTTTTGCGGGCGAAACAGGAAATCGTCGAAGGTTTTTCCGACCCAGGAGGCAGTGTCTGTTTTTGTCATGAAGCTATCAGGAGAATAGGCGGTGTTGAAATTTCTGTATGTTGGTTTGAGTCTTTTATCCCCGGCAACAGTAAGCAATCTACCAATTACTGCCGTTATTATCAATCCGGGGATCGAAAACAGCGAGTAGTTCGCCGACTTCCTTGCGGTTGTTCCCGTCACAACTGATATTTCTCCTGACTTTAAACCTGGAAATTTTAGCCTTTCTCCCGGCATATAATTTCCGCGTCTGCCTGGTATCGTGGTTTGAGATGACAACCTGAATCCGGTTGCCTGCCAGTTCACAGGCAAAGTTTGCCAGACGTACCTGATCATCCCAGCTGAAACCTGCCGTGTGGTAGTCGGTAAAGTGTGCGGTTTCCGATAAGGGGATATAGGGCGGATCGCAATAGACGGCGTCGCCGGGCTGCGCCCGCGCCATGCTCTCTTCGAAACGGGCTTGCAGCAACGTGGTAATCCGGCCGCGTTGGACAAAAGCCAGCAATTCTTTTTCGGGGAAATAGGGCTTGTCATAGCGACCGAACGGCGTATTGAACCCGCCCTTGCCGTTGTAGCGGCATAACCCGTTGTAACCGTGCCGGTTGAGATACAGAAAAAGCGCCGATTTTCTTCTTGTATCACGGGTTTCATTAAATTCGTCGCGGTAAGCGTAATAAGTCTCCCCGGTGTTGTTCCTGTCGTCAAAAAAACCGCGACAATAGCTGATGAAAGGAGTTCCTTCTTCGAGTAACTGCCGGTACAGGCCAATCAGGTCAGGGTTGGCATCCCCAAGCAGGTAAGTGTCGTAATTCGTATTGAGGAATACCGCGCCGGAACCGACAAACGGTTCAATCAACCGTTTCCCCGGATGCAAGGCGCTGCGTATTCTCGACAGGAGCCGGTATTTACCTCCGGGCCATTTCAAAAATGGTCTTATGTCCGGCCGGCTGCTGATGTCTGTTCTTCCGGGGTACGCGCCTGGATGCTCAATGCGTGAATTTCTGCAGGCATCATATCGTCGACTGCCTGGTACACCAGGCGGTGCCGTTCCAGGGTGGAACGACCTTGAAATTGGGAACTTATGATCCTGACGGAAAAGTGTCCGCCCCCGGCGGCGGCGCCGGCATGTCCGACGTGCAGGTGAGAATCATCCGTTATTTCCAGGCTTTCAGGCGCCAGGGCCTGATGCAGTTTCGATCTGATGGATTCTAGCCTGGATTTCTCACCAGGTGATGCGGTGATTGCGCCGGATTTTTTGCCCCAGCGGGTGCCTGCGACCGAAAGCATAGCCGTAGCTACGGTTGAGGGAGCACGTACCCGCTGGGGCAAAAAAGACAAGCAAGGACGCATCAAGCGCAGTCTATCAAGACGACATAGTGAGAATATGATCATATCTTATTGACAATATATATGTTTCCGATGGCAACAAGCGGCCTGGTGAGAAATCCGGGCTTGCCTGTCCATGTTATTTCTTGTCGGCCTGTGGTTGCTCTATCGCGTAACGGGACAGGAAGATAGCGACGCCTGTCAAGTAGATTATATTCAACAACAGGAAGCCGAACAGTTTGAACATTGCCCAGGCCTCAGTGCTGAAGTTGTAGGCGACAAATAAGTTGATTGCGCCACATAACAGGAAGAATCCTACAAAGGACAGGTTGACCCGACTCCAGACATTTTGCGGTGCGTTGAACACTTTCCCCATTAACCGCGCTGACAGGTTACGACTGCCGATGTAATCACTTGCCAGGAAAGACAGGGAGAAGATCCAGAACACGATAGTCGGTTTCCATTTGATAAACCTCTCATCCTTGAGCAGCAAGGTCGCGCTGCCCAAAACAAGTACCACCAGGAAAATAACGACGTACTGTTTTTCAATCTTTTTAGTAAGGAGCCAGCTCAGAATAATCTGCAAAAACGACGTCGCTATCAGGACTTTAGTCGCCAGGTATAATCCCTCTTGCCGGTTTTCGGGGATAAACAGTGCTACCAGGAAAGCCAGTCCGGGCAAAAAATCCAGGAAAAATTTCATATTGTCAGGTCAGAAGTAATATCATAGTCAGTATATGGCCCAGTATTTTAAAATCCACCCTGAAAATCCACAAGTGCGTTTGTTAAACCAGGCCGCATCTATACTGCAGCAAGGTGGCATAATTGTCTATCCCACCGACTCCTGTTTTGCCCTGGGCTGCCTGCCGGGCAACAAAAGCGCCTTTGAAAGAATACTCGCCATCCGCCGGTTGAACCAAAAACACAATTTCACTTTATTATGTTCGTCGATGACGACCGTAGGGGCGTTGGCCAAAACCGATAATACAGCATTCCGGCTGATAAAACGCCTGACGCCCGGACCGTATACGTTTATATTACCGGCGTCCCACCAGGTGCCCAGGTATATTCAACATCCGAAAAAAAAGACGATTGGATTAAGAATCCCGGCACACGAAACGCTGCTGGCGTTGCTGGAACTGGTCGCAGAACCGATATTGAGCACCAGCCTTATCTTGCCGGACAATGAATCACCGGAGACTGATGCCGAAGCCATCAGCACTAAGCTGGGTCAGGAGGTTGACCTGGTAATTGACGCCGGTCCCTGTGGAATGGAATTGACCACAGTCATTGATCTGACTTCGGAATCAGTTGAAGTCGTGCGCCAGGGCCGCGGGGATTTACAGGATATTTCCGCTGGTGAATAATCTGTTTGTGCCACAGAGGGCACAGAGGGCACAGAGGGCACAGAGAAAAAACAATATAAATCACAGGAAAGATGACGATAAACACGCAGGTTACACATTTATTAATAAGAAACTCGTTTCACTCTGTGATCTCTGTGTCCCCTGTGGCATAGCAAACCTGCGGATAACACTATTGAGGGGATAATTTTGGCAAATTCAGCTAATCAGCGAGTGATGTCCGGCATGAGGCCGACCGGCGCCTTGCATCTTGGTCACTACCATGGAGTATTGAAAAACTGGGTCAGGTTGCAAAACGAATATGAATGTTTTTACAGCGTCGTTGACTGGCATGCCTTAACGACGGAGTATGAAGCGCCCGGTAAGGTCGAGAAAAACGTCTGGGAGATGATCATCGATTGGCTGGCGGTGGGCATCAACCCCGGTTCGGCGAAATTATATATCCAGTCACGCATCCCGGAACACGCGGAACTGCACCTGTTGCTGTCCATGATCACCCCGCAAAGCTGGCTTGAGCGGGTCCCTTCCTATAAGGAACAACAGGAACGCCTGCGCGACAAAGACCTGACTACTTATGGCTTCCTGGGTTATCCGCTGTTGCAGACTGCCGATATCATCATATTCAAGGCCAGCTTTGTCCCGGTGGGTGAGGACCAGGTTGCCCACGTGGAAATGGCTCGTGAGGTCGCCCGGCGCTTCAATTTTTTGTACGGGCGCGACCCCGGGTTTGAAAAAAAGGCGGAGAAGGCCGCCAGGAAAATGGGCAAAAAGAACAACAAGATGTATTTTGACCTGTTGAAGAAATACCAGGAGCAGGGAGACGTCCAGGCGCTGGAAAAAGCCAGGGCCCTGGTGGAAACGCAGCAGAATATCAGTATCGGTGACCGTGAGCGTCTGGACGGGTACCTGGAAGGTGGTGGGAAAATGATCTTTCCCGAACCCCGGGCGCTGCTGACCGAGGCGCCGAAAATGCCGGGTATGGATGGGCAGAAGATGTCCAAATCATACAATAACACTATTTCACTGCGGGAAAATGCCGGCAGTGTGGAAGACAAGGTAAGAACCATGCCCACTGATCCGGCCCGGATAAGGCGTAACGATCCGGGCGACCCGGAGAAATGTCCTGTGTGGGACCTGCATAAGGTCTATTCCGATGCGGATCTCAAGAGTTGGGTGCAGGAAGGTTGCCGCAGTGCCGGGATAGGGTGCCTGGATTGTAAAAAACCCCTGATAGACGCCATTATTAAGGAGCAGGCGCCTATCAAGGAGCGGGCCGATGAGTACATTAATGATCCGGAAACGGTGCGGGCTATCATTAACGAGGGTTGCGAGTCTGCACGGGATATTGCCCGGGAAACCCTGGTAGAAGTGCGCGAGGCCATGGGACTGGATTATGGCTGACCAACCGGCAAACCTGCAGCAGGGTAATGCCAGGCAGGAGGAGATGCCCTTTGCCGTTGTGCAGGGCGTTCCCCTGATTGAGATTCCCAAAGACCTGTATATCCCGCCGGACGCCCTGGAGGTATTCCTGGAGGCATTCGCCGGCCCGCTTGACTTGTTGCTATACCTGATCAGACGCCAGAACCTGGAAATTCTCGACATACCTATTGCCAGGGTTACGGAACAATATATGCGTTACATCGAATTGATGGAGGAATTACACCTGGAACTGGCGGGGGATTACCTGGTCATGGCGGCTATGCTGGCCGAGATCAAATCGAGGATGCTCCTGCCGCGCCTCAAACCGGATAATGAAGAGGAAGACCCGCGCGCGCAGTTGGTGCGCCGCTTGCAGGAATACGAAATTTATAAACAGGCGGCACAGGATGTCGATGAGTTGCCGCGCCTTGGTCGTGACTGCTTTGCAGCAATTATTGATTTTCCTGATAAAAGTATTCGCAGCCGGCCGCCTGAAGTGTCACTGGATGCCATTTTGCTGACGTTTGCGGAGGTCTTGCAGCGCGCCGAGGTGTTTTCCCACCATCATATCCAGCGCGAACCCTTATCAGTCAGGGAACGCATGGTATCGATACTGGACCGGATCGGCGCTGACGATTTCACCGAATTCAAGGAGTTGTTTGTCGTGGAAGAGGGCAAGGCAGGCATCATCGTGGTGTTGCTGGCAATACTGGAACTGGCAAAAGAAGCCCTGATTGATATGGTGCAGAACGAAGCCAACGGCCCGATCTACATTAAGGCAGTGATATGAATCACACCGAGTTGAAAAAGATTGTGGAAGCCGCACTGATGGTATTGGCCCAACCGCTGAGTGTCAGCGACCTGTTAACCATGTTCGAAGATGACCTGGACAAGCCCGACCGTAATGAAGTCAGGAAAGCGCTGAATGAGTTGCGGGAAGATTATGCCGAACGCGGCATAGAACTCAAGGAAGTTGCCAGTGGTTTCCGTTTTCAGGCCCGTTCGGATTTTGCCGGACGGATAAACCGGCTATACGATGAAAAACCCCAGCGTTATTCCCAGGCGCTGCTGGAAACCCTGGCTATTATTGCCTACCAGCAACCGGTCACCCGGGGCGAAATTGAAGATATACGCGGCGTCAGCCTCAGTACCGGCATTATCCGCACCCTGCTGGAACGTGAATGGATAAGAGTCGTGGGTCACCGGGATGTGCCCGGCCATCCGGAATTACTGGCGACCACCAGGCAGTTTCTTGATTATTTCAACCTGAAGGAATTATCGGAATTGCCTGCTTTGGGTGAGGTGAAGGATATCGACCAACTGGAGCCTGACTTGTTCGGGAACCTTGAACAGGCTCCTGCCGTTGAGATTCAGCCTCCCCGGCAGGATACGGAAGCAGATTCCGCAGAAGGCGCCGTTGAGGAAACCAACGTCGTTCCTTTTTCCAACCAGTAGTGTCCGAACGTATTCAAAAAGTCCTGGCTGCTGTGGGGGTGGGTTCGCGCCGTCACATAGATAGCCTGATCAAGGCGGGACGCGTACGCGTTAACGGGAGCGTCGCAAAACCGGGTGACAAGATCGGGACGACCGACCAGGTAATAATCGATCGGCGCAGGATCCGGTTAAATTCTGCGTCGGCGGATAGTGCAGAGAGCAGGCCGAAGGTGCTGGCCTATTACAAACCCGAAGGGGAAATTTGTACCGCAAAAGACCCTGAAGGTCGCAAGACGGTTTTTGCAAACCTGCCGAAGCTGCAACGGGGGCGCTGGATCAGTGTCGGGCGCCTGGACATCAACAGCTCTGGCCTGCTGCTGTTTACCGACAATGGCGCACTGGCGAATAACCTTATGCACCCGCGTAACCAGGTGGAACGTGAGTATGCCGTGCGCGTAGCCGGCAAGGCCCGCCCGGAACAGCTCAATGCCCTGCTGAAAGGCGTCCGGCTTGATGACGGCATCGCCCGCTTCTCCAGTATTACGGATGGCGGCGGCAAGGGCAGGAATCACTGGTATAACGTAGTCATAATGGAAGGGCGGAATCGCGAAGTCCGGCGCCTGTGGGAATCCCAGGGCCTGCTGGTAAGCCGCCTTATGCGGATACGCTACGGCTCGTACATCCTGCCCCGAAGCAAACGCCCCTGCCAGTGCTGGGAATTGAAACAGCAGGAGATTGAGGCGTTGCTGCAGGATGCCGGACATAACAGCGGGGCTCAGTAACACTCACCAGTCCTCGCGGCGCCATCCCTGCGAAGGCAGGAATCCAATATCGTGGCTAACCCGTCAGCCATATAATCTTTGACTTTTCAGGTATATCCTTTAATCTTGGCTTTCCTTTTTGTATTAAGTCGGTAAACCATCCGTTATGACCAGCAGACAACCCTTAGTAGCGGCCAACTGGAAGATGAACGGCAGCCGCGAATCCGTCACCGCGCTGTTGCGCGGATTCAGGCAGGGTCCGCCGGTGGACGGTGTGGAAGTCCTGGTTTGTGCGCCCTATATCCATATTCCGCTGGCGGCGCAGGAACTGGCCGGCAGCGCCATCGGGCTGGGGGCACAGTCGGTGTCGGAATATGCAAACGGCGCCTACACGGGTGAGATATCGGCGCATATGCTGCAGGATTACGGTTGCCGATATGTTATCATCGGCCACTCGGAACGGCGCCATATCTTTGCCGAAACCAATGAGACGGTAGCGAACAAGTTCTGTTTTGCCCGGGAGAACGGGCTGAAGGTTATACTGTGCCTGGGAGAGCGGTTGCAGGAGAGAGAGGCAGGCATGACCGAACAGGTATTGTCCGAACAACTGGACGCGGTGATCGCCAAGGCAGGAATAGATGCCTTCGACGGCGTTGTAATCGCCTATGAGCCGGTATGGGCCATAGGGACAGGGCTGACCGCAACACCGGAACAGGCCGAGGCGGCCCACAGCTTCATCCGGTTGCAGGTGGCCCGGCACGATGACCGGATTGCTGACGACCTGCGCATCCTGTACGGAGGCAGCGTAAAGGCGGACAACGCCGCAGGATTGTTTTCCATGGCGGACGTAGATGGTGGGCTGATTGGCGGCGCATCATTAAAAGTTGATGATTTCCTGGCAATTTGCCGGGCAGCGAGGTAAAAATGGAAACGTTACAAGCTCTATTACTGGTAGTGCAGGTGGTCTGTGCTATGACATTAATCGGTTTCATCCTGATACAGCATGGCAAGGGCGCGGATGCCGGCGCAGCATTCGGCAGCGGCGCATCGGCTACCGTCTTCGGCGCATCGGGTTCCGGCAATTTCATGACCAAGACAACGACGGCCCTGGCTTTCGTGTTCCTGTTAAACAGCCTGGCCCTGGCCTGGATGGCCAAGGAGCGCAGCATGGAGGCAAGAGAATTCAATATAATTGAACCGATGGTGCTCGAGCAGCCAGCTGAAGAGCCACAGTTCGATCCCGCCAATATACCCGTAGACGTGCCCGAAATGGATCTCCCATCCATACCCGAATAATGAAGAGTAAAGAGAGAAAAGGGGACAGATTTATTTTTTACTCCGTCATCCCGGGCCGCGCCCGGTTTTCCTGAAAAATAAATCTGTCCCCTTTTCTTCCAACAATACGTGCCGATGTGGTGGAATTGGTAGACACGCTGTCTTGAGGGGGCAGTGCCCAAAAGGCGTGCCGGTTCGACTCCGGCCATCGGCACCATTTCTTGTTTTTCTGTAATCTCAATACTTCCTTTAAAGTACATATAACCATTTGTATATAATGGTTATTTTAGTAAAATAAATTCTTGCAATTTCTTTTACGTTCTTCTATATCCCTTATACGATTGTTACATCACGAACTGTCCTAAAAGTTATGACTTATCTACAGAAGTCGTGCCCCAATTGGTAATTCGCCATGCACAAGAGCAAAAAGGCCAGATTTCACCCCTTAGTGACCTGAATACACCTCGTTTGTTAACCCTCACCAATTCATCATAAGCGTCCAATACTGTTTTTACGATGTAACGATTATCTTCTGAATAGCTCAAACGTTTAGATAATCGGCATATCGATTTGATATTTAAATTATGAGGTAACCGATGACTAACAAAACGATGACCTATGCTTTATTTATGACCATAATATCTACTTCCTTATTGATATTTAGTTTTCAGGCATATTCCCAGATTCTCGAAGAAGTACTCGTTACTGCGCAAAAGCGTGAGCAGAACTTGTCCGATGTCGGAATCTCTGTAACCGCTTTCTCTGGTTAACAGTTGAAAGGACTGGGAATGACCAGCACGACACAGCTTGATGACCAGACACCCGGACTGATGGTGACGGACATGGCTGCTGGGACGACAGCCTTTACCATCCGTGGTTCCAGTCAGCTTGATTTCGCCGACCACCAGGAACCCCCCGTGGCTGTCTATTCTGATGAGGTTTATAACAGTTACCTGGCAGGTGTCGGATTCAGTTTCTTTGATGTTGAGCGTATTGAGGTCTTGCGTGGTCCCCAAGGAACCCTGTTCGGTCGAAACGCAACAGGAGGTTTGGTCCATGTTATCTCGGCCAAACCTCCCCTGGTGACCGGCGGGCGTTTCAAACCGCACCTCATAACCGGCCTCCTGCGGCGGCCGGATGGTGCGCAGGTAATCGGTTAGGATCGTGTATCCGCCCGTGTACCCCTGTGCTTGTATCTCCCGCAAAAGCCGCGCACCGGATAATCCCGGATACTGGGCCAGTCGGGCTTGTAGATAGGCCTTTTGTGCATGAAGTTCGTGAAGCATGAAGAGTCTCTCCCAAGTAATCACGACCGATACCTCCGTCGGTTGAAACCAGACGGACAGCATCCTCAGTGGAGTGAAGTTCGGCAAGTTGTAATGACCTGCCACCATCCACAAACTGGGGAATTTTAGTTCGGCATAAGTGGGGAGTTTTACACCGGCACTGACACCGGGATAGAACAGTTGGGCCAACCGGGTGTCGTCCAGGTCCGCGGGAAGCGGCCAACTCAGGTGCAGGGTCTGGGCCCGGCTGAGCAGCTTCTGGATGCCGCAGACACTCAGTTTGGTGCTGCGGCTGATGTCACGGATGGACAGGCCGGCTGTCTGCCGGGGCCGGAGTACGTCTCGTAGTTTACGCATTGTTGTCCTCTTGCCTGGCATGGTGGGTTCCTCCAAAAAGGAGAAAGCCTACCAAAGGGTTACAAGTTCAATGCGTTGAGTGTGATTCCGGTTGATTGTGAACGGTGATTCCGGGAACGTGAACAGTGATTCCGGAAAAGTGTTCACGTTCCCGGAATGAGTGTTCACGATCAGCCGGATTACGCAGTCCTGGGAAGTTGTAAAAATCGAACACAAAGCCAGTCTTAACGGTGATTTGGGTTGGTTAGAAGGAGTAGTAACTGCTCCGGAAGGAGAGGAGGTCATAAGCATTAAAGGAAAAATACTAATTACAGATACTCTTTAATAGCCTTGCTCAATAAATTCGGGGCATAGCAACCACTTGCATTAATATGGGTTTTATGGAACAGGTTCTTATATATGCAGATAGCTTGACTTTGGGGCATTATCCCAAACACAAGGAAACGGCTACCGTTTGATAAAAGATGGCCTGGAGTGTTTGAAAGCGGCTTAATAAATAGAAATAAAAATATTCGTGTTCTTGAAAATTGCCTTAATGGTCGAAGAACAGCGTGGGATGATCCATTTGAACCGGGGCGGGATGGTTCTCAAGGTTTAGCGCAAGTCATAGAAATGCATTCTCCCCTTACATTGGTAATCTTAATGCTGGGAGCGAATGATTTCTGAGGACCTCAATCCGGGACAATCCTATCACGGCATCGTCGTCGTTAATCCATTTTGAATATTTCAATCTCCGGGCTCACTGCTTCTTCAACCGCCGCTTTGCCAGCAACCTACTGCGCGCATAGTCAAAATGAATCTAAAGGAATATAGGGAAAACAGGAAATGGTGCTGGAAGGGGGTATAAATAAATAACTTGTTGTATTAATAAATATTAACTAATATGATTTCCTCTTTCCCCACGTACGGTGCGTCAAACGTCGTAAGCTAGCTCAACGCTATATTAGTATCCTCGTTACAGAATTATGAAAATCTGTAATTAGGGCCAAGTTTGACCCCTTCCTCAATTGGTGCCATCACGGCTTAGGGGGAAGTCAATAGTATAATATAAATCAATATGATGAATGTTTACCTTTTTACTTCAAACGGATTGACGTTAACAGTTGAGACCACAGATTACTTACATGAATTGGAGAAAAACGAATGAACAAGACAGCTCCGAAACCGCCCCAGATATTTATTAGTTACTCCCACAAAGATGAAACCTATCTAGAGGAATTAAGGGCACATCTTTCTCCGTTGGAACGCAATGGTAAGATCAGTCCCTGGGATGATCGTGCGCTCGTGGCTGGTGAAAAACTGGATGAAGAACTATTGAAGCACCTACAATCGGCAGACTTGGTGGCTTTTCTCGTCAGCGCGGATTTCATTCAGTCCGTAAGCTGTTACGAGGACGAGTTGGTGGAAACGCTAGCCCGACGGAGTCATGAACATGTCGAAGTAGTACCGATCATATTGAGAAAGTGTCTTTGGGAAAATACAGCTATTGGAAAATTTGTCGCTACCACAAAGGATGGGAAAGCCATAACGAGTTATTCGGATCGCGATAGCGCGTGGGTAGAAGTCGTACGGCAGATCGAAAAAATTGTAACAAAATTACAAAATTCACAAGGCAGTTCAATCGACAGAGTGAACGTTAACCTAGTTCAGTCAAGTCCTGAGATAAAACAATCATTTGACAGTTGGTTGAACGGAACGGAGGTCGTCTTTCAGCACAAGTTTAAAGAAAACCTCCTTCTCCGAGATTTATTTGTTTATCCGGACTTAAGAGGCACTCGAATCAACTATGACGAATTTGAAGAGATGCCTAACTCATCGTTGCTTGTTAAAATCGACAACATCACAGATGGTGTACTTATCCATGGAGATGAACAGTCAGGTAAGACCTCGCTTATAAAGATTTTATTCAGGGAATACTATGAACAGGGCTTTCTTCCACTCTTTGCGAATGCCAAAGATATTTCGACTGCAGATACGAAAAGAGCATTGGACAAACGAGTTAGTGAGCAGTATGAAAATCTAGAGTGGGAAACTTACGCATCTGTAAATAAGTCTCGGATACTATTTGTGGATAATCTTCACCAGATTAAGCTGAATATTAGGTATCAACAGAAATTTCTGATGGGTGTAAAGAAGAGTTTTGACTATGTCGTTTTGATGGCCGATAGTTCACTCACGTTTGATGAACAACGTATGGCTGAGCTTGCTGGATATGACCAATGGGAGATTTTGCCTTTCGGTCACGCCAGACGCGGGGAGCTAATTGAGCGTTGGAATAGTCTGGGCCAGAAAGAGACTATCGATGCCAACGTTTTGCATCGGCAAAATGATATAACAACACGACACATAAATTCCATCATAAGAAAGAATCTGCTACCGCAGAAGCCAATATATGTCCTGACTATTCTGCAACTGTTGGACTCTGGAACATCCACAAATTTCACGCTGACTTCCTACGGTTATTGCTATCAAGTGCTTATTCAGCAGGCACTGCAGAAGCTTGGTGTCCGACCGCAAGAATTTGATCACTATGTTAATTACCTCTCGGAGCTTGCATATTTTGTATTTTCTCACGGCACCATACTCGGATCAAACTCTGACTAAGTCACAATTTGGCCTGTTCAAAGACCGGTACTCTGCTAATTTTCTGCTCAAATCTCATGACGATATTTTACAGACTTTGCATAAAGCGGAAATACTACGAAGCGATGGAGATCAGTTGCGATTTTCTTATAAATATATTTTTTACTTCTATGCAGCAAAATATCTTGCGGACCATTTGGTCGACGTTGAGAAAGACGTAGAAACTCTTTGCGAGAAAATGCATACGGAAAAGAATGCAAATATTCTGATCTTCCTTATGCACCATACTCGAGATCAACGTGTCATTGATGACGTGTTACTTAGGGCACATGTGATATTCGACGGTCTGAAACCGGCCAAGCTCGACAAGGATGAGACGAATCATATTCTTGAGTTCGTAGAATCAGTTCCGGATATGGTTATCGAGCACAGAGATGTTGAATCGGAACGCAGACAGGCGTTAGAGAGAGAAGATGCAATAGAAAGTGAGTTCAATGATCTAAACGAAGAGGAAGGGGACAAGGCCATTGAATCTGATGAATTACTCGCTGACATAGCCCGTTCTGCAAGAATAATAGATGTTGTGGGCCAAATCTTGAGGAACCGATCTGGGTCACTGCATAAAATCCAGTTAGTTGAGCTAGCCAGAGCAGGTTATGAATCTGGTCTAAAATTTCTAACCTTTTGGCTAGACCTCACAAAACGTGAAAAAACAGACCATATATCCATCATTGCAGAGATATTAAAAGAAAAGCTACAGGGAAATGAGGACATTCTTCGAAAGGCAGCTATTAGAATGTATCTAAGTCTCACCTATAACATATGCCTGTCAGTAGTACGCAGAATCGCTAATTCTCTTGGATCAGCGGATCTTATCGAGATATTCGAAATGCTGGAAAAAGAACAACCAAAGTCCATTGCGGTGCGCTTAATAAATGTGGCAATTCGTTTGGAATTCACGAAGAGTATTCCCAAAAATGCAGTTAGCCGGTTGAATGCCGATTTGGATTCGAATCCAGTAGGTAGGCGGCTATTAAAGGAGTTGGTGATGCAGCATCTTTACTTGAACGAGGTGGCTTTGGAGGAGAAGCATTGGATATCCTCCAAACTGGGGATTCCGATGAGCACACAACTTCTTATTAGAGCGAGGAAAGTGACCTCCCCCAAAAAAACTGAACCAATCTGAACTAGCAATTTCTGGCATTCGCAATATGTCTGGTTCAGTTTAGGTGGAGAACCTGACTCAAGCCGCTTATTTTTAGACCGTGTCGTGATTATTAGTTCTCGTCCAAGCACTTCAAAAGCCCACCTGTCAAGTAGCTATTGACAATTAGACTCCTCCAGTTAAAATGGATACACAATCGTGTATCCAAATTATTCGACAATGACCAAATCAGCTGCATTCCGTGTACGAATAGAGCCTTCCTTACATGAACAGTTTATTTCCACATGTAAATCCCAAGAAGTAAAAGCTTCTCAAGTGTTAAGAAATTTCATGCGCCTCTATGTAGAGCAAAATTCTGAAGGGAGGCAGGCCCAATTATTTAAAGAAGATCAGAAATGAAGCCAGAAAAAGAGTTCTCATTTTACGAGTTTTTTGCTGGTGGCGGCATGGTGCGCGCTGGTTTGGGACTCGATTGGGAATGTGTGTTTGCAAACGATTTTGATAATAAAAAGGCGGAGAGTTATATCAGTAACTGGGGGTCTGACCATCTACAAGTGAAGGATGTAAGAGATGTAGATGTTTCTGAACTACCAGGAGAGGCTGATCTCGCGTGGGCGTCTTTCCCTTGTCAAGATCTGTCACTTGCAGGGAATGGAGCGGGGTTAAAGTCAGAGCGAAGCGGCTCATTTTGGCCGTTCTGGGAACTCATGCAACGTTTATGGTGCGAAAATCGCAGCCCTAAAATAATTCTATTGGAAAATGTTTATGGGACTCTCACAAATCATGGAGGTAAAGATTTCTTGGCGTTGTGTTCCTCTTTAGTTGAAATAGGCTATTCGATAGGCGCAGTTATTATTGATGCCGCTCGCTTTGTTCCTCAGAGCCGAGTTCGTTTGTTTATCATCGCAGTACGTACTGAGCTAGCAGTTCCAGATGAATTGTTGGGATATGGGCCAAACCCTTCATGGCATCCAAGCTCTGTATTAAAAGCGGGACAACAGCTTCCGAAGAATGTCATAGAACAATGGCTCTGGTGGAATATCCCTGAGCCTCACCCACGTAGACTGAATTTTATTGACATTCTTGAAGAAGAACCAAGCGGCATTACGTGGAAAAGCTATGATGACACAAGGAAGCTACTTAGCATGATGTCGGAAAGAAATCGAAAGAAAGTTGCACAAGCACAATCTGCGAGTTATCGCATGGTGGGTGGGGTTTACCGGCGTACCAGAAATGGAGAACAGAGAGCAGAAGTTAGATTCGATAATGTTTCTGGATGTTTGCGAACGCCGTCGGGAGGATCAAGTCGCCAATTATTGCTAATTGTTGAAGGCGAACGTGTGCGCTGTCGTTTACTGTCTCCGCGTGAAGCGGCGCGTCTAATGGGGCTGGGTGACAGTTATATTATTCCAAAGAACTACAACGCCGCGTATAAGTTAGCAGGAGATGGCGTTGTCGTTCCTGTCGTAGAGTATCTTTCAAAGCATTTGCTTACCCCAATACTACGCTCAAACAAAAACAAACATAAGCAGGTTGCGTAATGGATATCGATCAAATAAAAGAACCACCATTTGAGCCGCATGATCTGAGAAAAAATTTGACCCGATACCTTAACACTGAATTCGAAGGTAAAAAGGTTGGTAATTACAAGTTCGGTGTTTACGCTTTCTTCGATTATGATGCAGAACCTATATATGTAGGACAAACAAACGAAATGTTGCGGACTCGAATTCGACGGCACCTCACCAACCAAAGAACGGATGCAGTAGCAATGTCCGTGTTGGACCCATTCGAGGTTTATGAAATAGAGGTCTGGCCATTAACGCAATTCGATAAACTTACGAAGAAGAAAAATCCGAAAAAATATGAAGTAGCTTGCGAACAATTAGATGCGCTTGAACATGCCATTTTTCAAAAGGCAATTTACGAGTCGGAATTTAAGGCCATTTTGAACGAAAAAGGCCCGCCCGTTTCAGAAGATGACGTTCAGATTCCAGGATCATACAGAGCAAAGGTAGTTTCGGATGAGGTATATAAAATACGAAGCCATCCTGATTATCGAATTGCCAGAAGGGCGTTAATATTGGCGCGGCTCGCACAGGTCATTAGCGAGCGACAGGTACAATATGGACTAAGAAAAACGCTTCTCACACAGGCGAAGCGCCTGCAATGGTTGGCCGAACGCCGTTGTAATCACATATCAAGCAATAACAACAATAATGAAGCTGGTGGGTGACGTAGGTTATGGAGCGCTCGGAGATAATGCGGCGCGTCCGTTCTAAAGACACAGTTCCTGAGCTAATTGTTCGAAAAATAACGCACTCATTAGGTTTCCGATATAAGCTTCACAAAGATGACCTTCCGGGAAAACCTGACCTGTCATTCCCCGGAAAGAAAAAAGTTATCTTTGTTCACGGCTGTTTTTGGCACGGACATCAGTGCAAGCGGGGAAACAGAATTCCAAAAGAGAATAGGGATTACTGGATTAAAAAGGTAAAAGCCAATATAGAAAGGGATAATCGTCATGTGAATGAGCTTAGTAAGCAAGGCTTGTCTGTACTAATAATTTGGGAATGTGAAACAAAGAATCAAGATAAATTAAAACAACGTGTAAACGAGTTCCTGAATGAAAGACGTGAATAACAAGTGACTATTTCCCCATAAATTAACCCAGCCACAGGTACGGAATTTTCCTCCAAATCACCACAAGGAGGAATTCCAATGTTAAGATTAACAACGGTCTTAACGACTTGCCTGTCCAACTAATCCTGGAGGCGAACTACCCATGTGCGGCCGGTTTGCATTACAGAGCGATAAAACTCACATCGAAGCCCATTACGGATTGGCTGATGCCCCTGCTTTCAGCGCCGGTTACAATATTGCCCCTTCCAGTCATATACCGATAATCCGCAATCACAACGGCAAAGAATTAGTGAATTACCATTGGGGGTTAATTCCCCACTGGGCCAAAGATAGCAAACTGAAGCCAATCAACGCCCGGGCCGAGAGCATCACTGAAAAACCGTACTTCCGGGAATCGTTCAAGAACCGCCGGTGTCTGATACCTGCAGACGGTTACTACGAATGGCAGGTTGTAAAAGGCAGGAAGCAGCCGTATTTCATCCGTATGACGGATACAGACCTGTTTTCATTCGCCGGGGTCTGGTCGTCCTGGCATGGTCCGAGCAACACAATAGATAGCTGCGCGATCATCACGACACAGGCAAACCCTTACCTGGCTGAGATACACCACAGGATGCCGGTCATTATCGAGCCGGATAACTATGACGTATGGCTGCATGAAGGCGGCGAAGACCTGCTCAAACCCTATGCAGGAGATATGGAGGCGTATCCCGTCAGTAATCAGGTGAACAACCCTCGTAATCAGGGGGAGGCGTTAATTCAGCCTCTTTCCTGATGTTTTCTCCTATCGGAATATGAGATTATGGAAGCCTGGATTTTATATAACGTGTGGTCTGTCCCCTTTTTCTATAGCGACTCTTTGAAAACAGTGTGAAGAAGGCTAAAACGTGGTCTGACCCCGTTTATTCCACGTTTATTCCACAGCACCATTTCTAACTCGCCTATCTTGCCTCTATAATAATCCTGCGTGCATATCATATAAATTACGCGAGGGATCAAATGCTCAATCCAGTATTACTGAAAGACGCCGAACGCATTGTCCGCCTGGTGATGATTGTAATCCTGCTCACTGCGGGTACCAGTAAATTCTTCAGTGCTGGAGGATTTTACGGATATTACTCGGAGTTATTCCAGGGAGGCCTGCGGATTCAAGCGCCGGCTGGGCTGGTGAATCTGTATCTGGTCTGCATACCGTTTATTGAGGTGGGTCTGGGCCTCGCCCTGGTCGTCACCCGGTTGAAACCGTACACGGTAAATGTCTGGTTTGCCTTTATGATCAGCCTGCTGGTCGGTCATTACATCCTGCAGGAGTGGTCAACCGTTAACCAGATGCTGGATTATATTTTTCTGGGGCTGTTGTGCCTTGTCCTGCCGTCACACCGGGGCTGGATAAAACGCGATTGTTAACTGAAAATAGGGGACAAAGAAAATAGGGGACAGACCACGTTTTCTCATGCAGAGTCCGCTTTGATACTATGACAACAATTCAAGAAAACGTGGTCTGTCCCCTATTTACGATGAACAGCAGATTTCCATTCACGCCCTTTCCCAGTGGCTGGTATTTCTTTGAGCTATCCAGGAATATGCCGATGGGCAAGCTGGTCGGCAGGCAGTGGCTGGGCAATGAGATGGTCGGCTGGCGCGGCACTGACGGGAAACTCTGTATAGCCAACGCCTTCTGTCCCCATCTGGGCGCGAAACTTACCCCGCAGGCCGGCGGCAGCATCAGGGACGGTCATCTCGTTTGCCCGTTTCATGGCTTTACCTACGACTCCACCGGCGCCTGCATTGCTACGCCGTTAGCAAGCCCCAATCCCGCCTGCCGCCTCAAGGTATTTCCCACCGAGGAAATCAACGGCTTTGTGTTCGCCTACTTCGATGAAGCGGGCCGCGCCCCTGACTGGCGCTTGCCGAGCATTGACGAGACCGGCTGGACCAGGACGCTGACCCATGTCTATTCGCTCAAGACCCATCCGCAGGAGACGTCCGAGAATGTCATCGATCTGAGCCATCTATCCGTCCTGCACGGTTTCGACGAGGTGGGGCACAGCGGCAAGGTCGAAATAGAGGGCCCTTGTTTCAAGACCGATTTTCGCTTCGACGGCAATTACAACTTTCCCTTCTTATGGGGAATGAGAACCGAACTGTCTGCGCTGGTGGAAATCTGGGGGCTTGGATTCCTGTTTGTCGAGACCGTATCCAAAGCCCTGGGTAGCAGGACCTTGAACTGGTTCCTGGCGACACCTGTGGATGGTGAAAATGTGGATATCCTGGTTTCAGCCAAAGTGCAGGCGCTGGATGCCGGCGGGATCAAGGCCCTGAACCTGGTGCCTAAGGGATTGCGGGAGCAAATCATGCTGCCGCTGGTGATGTATGAATTCAAAAAGAATATTGAAAGAGACTTCATGATCTGGGAAAACAAGGCTTACCATGAACACCCGATGTTGAACAAGGCCGATGGCGATATATTCAAGTTTCGCCATTATTGCAAACAGTTTTATCCCGACCGGTCTGAGTGAGAAAATAGGGGACAGAAAATAGGGGACAGACCACGTTTTCTTGAATTGTTGTCATAGTATCAAAGCGGACTCTGCATGAGAAAACGTGGTCTGTCCCCTATTTATCCGTCCCCGCTAGTTCAGCTCACCGCTGATAATTCTTGAGCAGTACGTAAATCGCCCCGGTGCCGCCGTCTACCTGTCTTGCCGAGCAGTAAGCCAGCACTTCCTGTCTTTGTTGCAACCATTTACCGATCAGGCTTTTTATGGTTGGTCTGCCCTGTTTTGAGCGCAGACCCTTGCCGTGGATGATCCGCACGCACCGCCGGTTTCGGTTTATACATTGTTTGAGAAAGTCGGACAGGCTGTCTTTGGCATCCTGTACTCTGAATCCATGCAGATCCAGTTCCTCAGAGATGGCGAATTGTCCCCGGCGCAGTTTTCTGAAGACCTTGTCTTGAATTCCCGACCTTTTGTACAGGAGTTCATCCCCGGTTTCCGCCGCCTCGGTGTCAAAAAAACCGTCAGCCATCTCTTTGACGACTGCGGCTTCATCAGCCATTCTTTGCACCGCTTCGGGAGCGGGTTTATCCTGTTGTTGCTGTACCTTGTCGGATTTAATCGGTGTGACGTCGCCGACGGTGCGCCGGAACAGTTCAATCTCACCTGGATCAGGTTTAGAGCGTCTCATTGGTTGGGTATGTCTCTGTGTTTCGAGTATGCATTGCGTTGTCCGGTATTCGCATCATTGCCAGGTTTCTTATCCTGTCCAGCTTCAGTCTGGGCGAACGCAGGGCAAACAACAGGCACAGGATGAGGCCGTAGATGACCGGGGGCAGTATATCCGCCTTGACCAGCCAGAGGTAGTGGAGGATGACCAGGATGGCGATGGGGTAGATTAATTTATGGAGTCTGCGCCAGTTGTTTCCCAGGCGCTGCACCATTTTGTTGGTAGAGGTGACCGCCAGGGGGATCAGTAATACGAAAGCAGTGAAGCCGACGGTGATGTAAGGCCGCTTCGCCACGTCGCGGACAATCTCGTCCCAGTCGAAGAACTGGTCCAGCACCAGGTAGGTGGAGAAGTGCAGGCAGGCATAAAAAAATACAAACAGGCCCAGCATCCTGCGGAACCGGATCAGCGAGTTCTTGCGGGTGATTTTCCGCAACGGCGTAATCGACAAGGTGATGAGCAGGAATTTCAGTGCCCAGCCACCGGTAAAATGCGTGATCTCCTTGATCGGGTTGGCGGTCAGGTTATTGGTGAAGCCGTTGTAGACCAGTACGCAGAACGGGATCGAACAGAGCAGGAACAGGGCGGGCTTGTGCCAGCGTGAGTGCATCAATAATTTTTCCGTAAGTTCATCCCGCTGTAGAGAGCCGCGACCTGCTCAGCGTAACCGTTGAACATAAGGGTGTCGGTCTTGAAGAAATCACCGATACGGCGTTCCTTACGCTGGCTCCAGCGCGGGTGATCCACTTCAGGGTTGACGTTGGAATAAAATCCGTATTCCTGCGGGGCCGACATATTCCAGGAAGTGTCCGGCCGTTTGCTGGTGAATTCGATCCTGACGATGGATTTAACACTTTTGAAGCCGTATTTCCAGGGCACGATCAGGCGCATGGGCGCACCGTTCTGGTTCGGCAGCACCTCACCGTACAGGCCGACGGTCATGAGGGTCAGCGGATGCATGGCCTCGTCAATGCGCAACCCCTCGCGATAGGGCCAGTCCAGCACCCTGCGCCTGAGACCGGGCATCTCCTCCGGACGCATGACGGTGGTAAAGGCCACGTATTTCGCCTTTGATGTAGGCTCAAACCGTTTCAGCACATCTGCCAGCGGGATGCCCACCCAGGGAATGACCATGGACCAGGCTTCGACGCAACGTAAACGGTAGATGCGCTCCTGCAACTGGTGCGGCTGGATGATGTCTTCATAGGTATACGTGCCGGGTTTCATGCATTCGCCGTCAATGACTACCGACCAGGGTTGCGGCTTGAATTTGCCGGCGTTTTCGGACGGGTCGCTTTTATGGGTGCCGAATTCGTAAAAGTTGTTGTAGCTGGTGATCGCATCATAAGGCGTCAACTCCTCATCCGTGGAGAGTTCGTCGTTTTTGACCGTGGACAACTTTGTTCCGGCCAGGGCGCCTGTTACGGAGACAGTGTTGAGTAAAGCGCCGGCCAGGCCGAATTTCGCGCCGTCACTGATGAATTTACGCCTGTTCAGGTACAGTTGCTTGTCCGTGATCTCGGAAGGTTTGATCAGGTCCGGTGTCTTTATCAGCATGGTATTCGCCTCGCGTTGTTGTCAGCCCCATTATTTGCTACAGGGTATTTTTGCCACAGAGAACACAGAGTACACAGAGAAAATAATATGAACAATGGAGAATTGATTGATATGCAGACTACCCCTATGTTGAAAGGATACTCAATCCACTCTGTGATCTCTGTGTTCTCTGTGGCAATAAAATACTGTGGTTTTCTTGTATGGACTGAAATCAGCGTTAAAAGTTCTGTATTTTTCAATCCAGCCATTTTCTTGCATTATAGAACATCTGCATCCAGGGGCTATCGCTGCCGGGCTGGTCATGGGTAATCCAGGATAGCTGCTGTTTCAGGAATACCCGTTCCGGGTGCGGCATCAATATGGTAAAGCGCCCGTCAGCATTGGTGCATCCCGTCAGGCCCCGGCTTGAACCGTTGGGATTATACGGGTATGTTTCCGTCATTTCTCCCCGGTTATCGACAAACCGCAGTATTGCCGGCGCTTGTTGCCGGTTTCCCTTAAAGACCGCGCGACCTTCCCCATGGGCAACCACGATGGGCATTTTTGATCCGGCCATGCCCTGGAAGAACAGGGAAGGCGAGTCGATGACCTCGACCATGACCACCCGGGATTCAAACTGCTCGGACCGGTTGCGTTCAAAATCCGGCCAATTATCGGCGCCGGGAATAATACTGCGCAGCTGGGACAGCATCTGGCAACCGTTGCATACGCCCAGGCCGAAGCTGTCGGCGCGCTTGAAGAAGCGCTCAAACTCGTCTCTCAGGTGGTCGTTGTACAGTATGGATTTTGCCCAGCCGCCGCCGGCGCCCAGGACGTCGCCATAGGAAAAACCGCCGCAGGCCACCAGTCCGGCCAGTTTGTCCAGTGAGGCAGAGCGGTTTACCAGGTCGTTCATATTGATATCAATGCAGTCAAAACCCGCGCGTTCAAACGCGGCGGCCATCTCGATGTGGCCGTTGACGCCTTGTTCCCGCAAAATCCCCACGACGGGCCGACCGGTATTAATTGCCGTCGCCATGCCGGGCCTGACCTGATAAGTGGGCGTGATTGACAAGCCCGGGTCGGTGTCGTCCTGCAAACAGGCAAACTCCTCTTCCGCACAGGCGGGATTATCCCGTAATGCCTGTATATGGTACGAGGTCAGCGACCAGAGTCCGTGGAGCTGATTAATAGCGGCTGAATAAACTACCTGAGCCTTGTGTTTAATCCTGATCTCCCTGTCCCCGTTCGGACTTGCAACTACCGACAGGCAAGCCTCGGGAAGGCCGGACCGGAGCAGAGTCGCGCGTACTGTCTGCAGGTGTTCCGAGCGGATCTGCAGCACGATACCGGGTTCCTCATTGAACAGGAATGCCTGCAAGTCGGCATTGTCGGCATCGATGTCCAGGCCGCAACGGCCGGCAAAGGCCATTTCACACAGGGTGGCGAACACCCCGCCGTCCGAGCGATCGTGGTACGCCAGGAGATACCCGGTTTCATTCAGTAGCTGGACCCCGTTGAAACAGGCCGTTAACAGGGCCGGGTCATCCAGGTCGGGCGTGGCTAAGCCGGTCTGCCGGGTAACCTGCGCCAGAGCCGATCCCCCCAGGCGGTTTTTTCCCATGCTCAGGTCGATCAATAACAGGTAGGAGTCATTCAATCTTTGTAACTGGGGTGTCAAAGTCTTGCGGATGTCCGCAACCGGGGCATAAGCGGTGACGTTCAGTGAGACCGGCGCGGTCACCCGTTTCTCCCGGCCGCTTTGTGTCCACGCCACGCTCATTGACATTGAATCCTTGCCAACCGGGACAGCTATGTGTAGTTGTTGCGCCAGTGTTGATACGGCCTCGACCGTGGCATACAGGGCTGCCTTCTGTTCCGCTTCAGCAGCGGCTGCCATCCAGTTTGCGGACAGGGCCACGTCCTCCGGACGCAGGATGCGGCTGCAACAGATGTTTGTCAGGGCCTCCGCGACGGCCAGCCGTCCGGACGCCGGTGCGTTGCTGACAGCGACCGGCGGACGTTCTCCCAGGGCCATAGCCTCGCCGGTAAAGGCGCCGAATGAGGACGCGGTGACCGCACAGTCCGCAACCGGGGTTTGCCACGGTCCTACCATCTGGTCACAGGTCACCAGGCCGGATACACTGCGGTCGCCGATAGTGATCAGGAAACGTTTATCAGACACGGCCGGTAATTGCAGTACCCGGGCTATGGCCTCGTCCAGGGAAATAACAGGGACATCGGGGACAGATTTGAAATCTGATGCGCCCCATCCCCGGGGCGCCCCCTGCGGGCGTCCTGCGGACGTCCCAATCCGCTCCCGGCGGATTGGTGTCCCCTGGATTCGATCCTGGGACTCCCGGTTTTCTCCAGCGCCCGGGTAGGCTTTTACCCGGAACGACAGCCCGGGAGTTTTGCCGAGTATCATCTCAAGGGGCACATCGATGGGGTTCGCTCCGGATTGGTTATCAGTGACCAGCAGACGCCCACTGTTATTTGTCTCGCCGATGATTGCGTACGGCGCCCGCTCCCGCTTGCACAGGGAGCCGAACAACTCCGCGTCCCTGGCGGCAATAGCCAGTACGTATCTCTCCTGGGACTCATTACACCATAATTCCACCGGTGACATGCCCAGGTCGGCGCTATGGACTGCCCGTAAATCAAACACGGCGCCAGTATCACCCTGATGAACCAGTTCGGGCAGTGCATTGGACAGACCACCTGCGCCCACGTCGTGGATCGACAATATCGGGTTCCCCGCGCCCCGCGCCCAGCATTGATCGATGACTTCCTGGCAGCGGCGTTGCATTTCCGCGTTATCCCGTTGCACGGAAGCGAAATCCAGTTCCTGCCTGCCTGCGCCGGAGTCCACGGAGGAAGCCGCGCCGCCACCGAGGCCGATCAGCATTGCCGGGCCGCCCAGAACGACGATTTTAGTGCCCGATGGAAGAGCGTTTTTGTTGACGTGGTGCGGCCGGATGACACCGTAGCCGCCGGCCAGCATGATGGGTTTGTGGTAACCCCGGATGTTGCCTGAAGGTTTATCGGCCTGCTCAAACGTGCGGAAATAACCGGCAAGGGCAGGGCGGCCGAACTCGTTATTATATGACGCTGCGCCGATAGGTCCTTCCAGCATGATGTCCAGTGGAGAAGCAAGGTGGTCAGGCTTGTCCGGGGCCTGCTCCCAGGCTTGCGGCAATGCCGGAATATTCAGATTGGAAACGGTAAATCCCGTGAGCCCGGCCTTCGGCCTGGCCCCGCGGCCGGTTGCGGCCTCATCGCGAATCTCGCCGCCGGAACCGGTGGCCGCACCCGGAAACGGCGAAATTGCGGTAGGGTGGTTATGGGTCTCCACTTTCATCACAATATGTACGTCTTCCTGTTCATAACGGTATTTATGATCCAGCGGCGCGGCAAAGAAGCGCGCGGCGCGGTGTCCGCGCATCACCGCTGCATTATCTGAATAGGCGGACAGCACCCGGCCCGGATGCGCTGCATGGGTGTCCCGGATCAGGTCAAACAGGCTTTTTGTCCTGGTTTCGCCGTCTATGGTCCACTCGGCATTAAAGATTTTATGACGGCAATGCTCCGAGTTCACCTGGGCGAAGGTCATCAGTTCCACGTCCGTCGGGTCCCGTTCCAGCCCGCCGTATGCGTCGTACAGGTAATCAATTTCCTGTTCAGATAAAGCCAGTCCCAATGTCATATTCGCTTCCTGCAACGCTGCCTTGCCGTCGGCGCCAAGACGGATATGTGTCAACTTGCCGGCTTCCCGGGCGGCAAAAAGGGACGCTGCCTCATTGACATCCTCAATAACGACTTGAGTCATCCGATCGTGCAGATGGTGTTTAATCTTATCAAGTTGCGTGCTGCTCACCCGTTGACCATCGCTGTTTTCGAGATACCAGCAGGTTCCGCGTTCAATTCTTTTCAGTGCCGCAAGGCCGCAATGATGCAGGATATCGGTTGCCTTGCCGGACCAGGGAGAAATCATCCCCGGCCTGGGAATAACAATACAGGCGGGCTGTTTATCAACAACGTCATTTTCCGGTTGCCCATAAGCGAGCAATTCGCTCAGCTGCTCTTCTTGCCGGGCGGTCAAAGGATCGTCGATATCCAGGAAATGGATAAATTCTGTCCGCGCCTTACGGATACCGGGTAGAATCCGTGACAGTTCGGCCAGCTTTTTCTCGATCCGGAATTGTGAGAAGGCGGTGGAGCCGCGAATGAATCGCATCACGGGTCTATTTCAAGGTTCTCCAGAAATTCAAGCGTCAGCGCGCCGTCGTCCATACGCGCCTCGGCCGTAGCCAGGGGCGCCGGCAATGTCCAACTGTCAGTCATTCATCCCCCCTTGCCATTCCTGCGCAAGTTTACCCCTGTATGGCGTTGAGCAGGGGCAGGATTCCGGAACTCCGCAGCGGGAATGGCGAGACTCCGAATTCATGGTTATTTACCCGGGGTCGGCTCCTTTTCACCGGATATAATTTGCTCCGTCTGTTGTACGGCGTTGCCGATGTAGTCCTTGGGAGAGAGTTTGGCCAGCACGGCTTTATCCTGTTCCGGGATGTCAAGTCCGGTAATGAATTCCTGTAATATCGCCAGGGTAACGCGTTGGCCGCGGGTCAGTTCCTTGAGCTTTTCATAGGGTTCTTCTATGCCGTGCCGGCGCATTACCGTTTGTATGGCCTCTGCCAGCACCTCAGGGTTGTTTTCCAGGTCGGCGTTGATCCGTTTCGTATTCGCCTCCAGTTTGTTCAGCCCTTTCAGGCAGGACTGGTAAGCGATGATGCAATGCGCTATTACCGTGCCCATGTTCCTGGTGGTGGTTGAATCAGTGAGGTCCCGCTGCCAGCGGGATACGGGCAGCTTTTCCGCCAGGAAGGTGAGCAGGGCGTTGGCGACCCCCAGGTTGCCTTCCGCGTTCTCGAAGTCGATGGGATTTACCTTGTGGGGCATGGTTGACGAGCCCGTCTCGCCCGCGACCGGTTTCAGCTTAAAATAATCCAGGGCTATATAAGCCCAGATATCCCGGCATAAATCGACCAGGATCGTATTGATGCGGCCGAGGGCATGAAAGTATTCTGCCATGTAGTCGTGGGGTTCAATCTGGGTGGTATGGGGATTATGGCTCAGCCCCAGATCCGCTACAAACATGCGTGAACACTCCATCCAGTCAACGTCGGGATAAGCAACCAGGTGCGCATTGAAATTACCTACGGCGCCGTTCATCTTGCCCGATATGTCAATCTTGTTGAGGTGATCAAGCTGGCGCCGCAGCCGGTGTACAAATATGGCCAGTTCTTTCCCCAGGGTGGTGGGGGAGGCCGCTTGGCCATGGGTTCTTGCCAGCATGGATTGTGCTGCCCAGCGTTGCGCCAGCTGGCGCAACGCGTTAATCAGCTTATCCAGGTCAGTGCATAAATGATGCTCTC
Source organism: Gammaproteobacteria bacterium (assembly GCA_965205405.1). Classification (GTDB taxonomy): domain Bacteria; phylum Pseudomonadota; class Gammaproteobacteria; order Eutrophobiales; family Eutrophobiaceae; genus JAAXHV01. The sequence continues at coordinate 3,381,499 of OZ242169.1, read as the reverse complement.
GAGCCTCTGCCAACATCAAACCCTGGCTGAGGTTATTAATATCTTCCGAGGTGCAGGCAAAATGAATGTGCTCGGAAGCGGAGCGTAACTCGTCGTTGTCCCTGATTTTTTCCCGGATGAAATATTCCACCGCCTTTACGTCATGGTTGGTCGTTTTTTCAATCTCCTTGATCCTGGCGGCATCCGCCGCTGAGAAATCCCGGATGACAGCTTCGAGTTCACGATCGGCCTCTGGGCTTAATTCGGACAGTCCGGTAATATCCGGGTGCTTTGCCAGGGCCTGCAACCAGCGGATTTCAACCTGCACCCGCCTGTGAAACAGGCCGAATTCACTGAAAATAGCGCGCAATGCTGCCGTCCTGGGTCCGTAACGGCCGTCTATGGGGGATATTGCAGTAAGGTGGCTTAATTCCACTGGATATTTGGGGTCAGAGTAAAAATACAGTCAGTTTAGTAGATGCATCAAGCTTATTATCACGCATTTTTACTCTGACCCCAAATCTTTACTCCGACCCCACAAATCCGCCAGGAGCGGATTTGGACGTCCGAAGGACGCCCGTAGGGTGTGTGCCAGGGAAGGCGCACATCAAATATCTGCTGCCCTGTTCATGGACTGGGGTTGGGTTGTGACCGGTGGATTTCCTCGATCTGTTTCAGCATGCTCTTATCCAGTTCCAGGTCAACGCTGGCGATATTCGCTTCGAGCTGTGCCGGCGAGGTTGCGCCGATAATCGTGCTGGTGACGAAATGACGCCGGTTGACGAATGCCAGCGCCATCTGTGCCGGGTCAATGCCGTATTCTCTGGCAACGGCCGTATATTGCCGGGTGCATTCATCAGCTATTTTGTTGTTGTATCGTTTGTATTGCGCGCCGAATAAGGTCAGGCGCGCGCCATTGGGCCGGTTTCCGTTTAAATATTTCCCCGATAATACGCCAAATCCCAGCGGCGAGTAAGCCAGCAACCCGACTTTTTCCCGGTGGGCAAACTCCGCCAGGCCGATATCAAAGCTCCTGTTCAGCAGGCTGTAGGGATTTTGGATGGAAACTATCCTGGGCAGGTTCAGTTCCCGGGCTAACCTGAGGTACTCACTGACGCCCCAGGGCGTCTCGTTGGAAACACCGACGTAGCGGATTTTCCCGGTCCGAACCAGGTCACCCAGGGCGCTGAGGGTCTCCCCTATGGGTACGCCGTCCTTATCGGGGGCATGGAAGTAATCCAGTTGACCGAAATAATTCGTGTCCCGCTCCGGCCAGTGTATCTGGTAAAGATCAATATAGTCGGTTTGCAGGCGTTTCAGGCTGGCGTCAACGGCCAACTGCATGTTTTGTTTATCCAGCCGGTTATTTCCGCCACGCATGTAGTTGATATGTGATGCGGACGGGTGCATCTTGGTGGCGATGACCAGCTTGTCACGGTCCGGTCGTCGGCTCAGCCAACTGCCCAGGTAGTGTTCTGTTTTTCCCTGGGTCTCAGCCCGAATCGGGCTGGGATAGAGTTCCGCAGTATCGATGAAGTTAACGCCATTTTGCACGGCAAAATCAAGCTGTTGGTGGGCTTCCGCCAGCGTATTCTGTTCTCCCCAGGTCATGCTGCCCAGGCAGATTGCGCTGACATCGATATCGGTATGTCCCAGTTTCCTGTATTGCATGTAACGGAATCATATATCAGATTTCACTTTTTAGTTTCCTGTTTTTTATTTTTGGTTGATACTACCCCCTACCTGATAATAAATACTGGCCATGGGAGTCTGACCAATTGATACGATTACGCTGCTGAAGCCGGATGATTTTCACCTGCACCTGCGCGACGGGGAGGAGTTGGCCAGTATAGTGGGCGATAGTGCCCGGCGCTTCGCCAGGGCTGTGATCATGCCGAACCTGGCTCCACCGGTCGTGTCCGTTCAACAGGCCCTGGACTATCGGCAAAGAATTCTTGCCTGTCTGCCGGAAAATGCCGGATTTAACCCAATGATGACCTTGTACCTGACCGATGATACCGCTAGAGATGAGGTGGACCGTGTTGCCGACTGTGACGAGGTGTGCGCCTTCAAGTACTATCCGGCGGGCGCCACGACAAATTCCGCTTCCGGTGTAACCGATATCAACAAAGTGATGCCGTTACTGGAGTACATGGCCCAAAGAGACGTTCCCCTGCTGGTGCATGGTGAGGTGACGGCTGCCGATGTTGACGTATTTGACCGGGAAAAGGTGTTTATCGAACGGGTATTGTCTCCCCTGGTAGAGAATATCAGTTCACTACGGGTTGTGTTTGAGCATATTACCACCAGCGACGCGGTGCGGTTCGTAACTGCCGCGTCCGCAAAGATTGCCGCTACGATTACTCCCCATCACCTGATTCTGAACCGGAATGCCATGCTCTCCGGAGGGATTGACCCGCACCATTACTGCCTGCCCCTGCTGAAAAGGGAAGAGCACAGGCAGGCGCTGATGACTGCAGCGGTCAGCGGCAACCCGAAATTTTTCCTCGGCACTGATAGCGCCCCCCATGGCATACGGGTAAAAGAAAAACCGCCATGCTGCGCGGGTATCTATAATGCTTACGCAGCCATTGAGTTGTATGCTTCCATATTCGATGCGGTAAACAGCCTCGACACCCTGGAAAAATTCGCAAGCAGGAATGGGCCACTTTTTTATGGATTACCAATGAATACGGAAAAGATTACCCTGCGCCGGGAAGATTGGCGTATACCCAACATAATCACCTTTGCGGACAGTATGCTTGTCCCATTCATGGCGGGTAAAGTCTGCCAGTGGAAATTGCTTCGTGAGCAATGATAAGAACGGCCTGATCGCCGGCCGATTCAGGGGCTATTATCCCGTGGTTGTGGATGTGGAAACGGCCGGGTTCAATCCCATCGAGGATGCCTTGCTTGAGGTCGCAGTAGTTTTCCTGCAAGTCGAACCAGATGGCGTATGGCGCCATCGGGAGACCATCTCAAAGCATATACAACCTTTCCCCGGGGCCAATCTGGATAAGGCGGCGCTGGAATTTACCGGTATCGACCCTGATCACCCGTTCCGCAAAGAAATTGCCGTATCCGAGAAAGAGGCATTACGCGAAATCTTTCAGGCTGTTAAAAGGATGATGAAGGAAAACGGCTGCACCCGTGCAATTCTGGTGGGCCACAATCCCTCCTTTGACCTGAATTTCATCAATGCCGCTGCCAACCGCTGCGGCCTGACGCGTAATCCTTTTCACCCCTTCAGCACATTTGATACGGCTACTTTGGGAGGCCTGGCCTACGGCCAGACCGTACTGTCCCGGGCAGTCAGGGCAGCGGGGCTGGATTGGGAAGAGGAAGAGGCGCATTCGGCCCGCTACGATGCCGAACGTACGGCCGAACTATTCTGCAATATCGTTAATCTCTGGCGACTGCATTAGAAGCCGATATTCCGGCGTTTGCCCTGGTCAAAACAGTATCGTTATCACGAGTATTGTGGTAATATTTCCCCTTTTACCTGTTACGAAAGTCCGAATGGAAAAATAGCAGGGAACAACCCTGTTTGTGTGCCTGATTAGAGAGAACTATGCCTGACGAGATTGCCCGTTCCGTTTTATCGGTAACCATTGAGGATGAAATGCGTCAATCCTACATGGATTACGCTATGAGTGTCATCGTCGGGAGGGCCTTGCCGGACGTTCGCGACGGACTCAAACCTGTCCACAGACGGGTATTGTTCGCCATGAACGAAATGGGCAATGATTACAATAAGCCGTACAAGAAATCCGCTCGTATCGTCGGTGACGTCATTGGTAAATATCATCCCCACGGAGATTCTGCCGTTTACGACACGATAGTGCGGATGGCCCAGGAATTCTCGTTGCGTTACGTACTGGTGGACGGCCAGGGTAACTTCGGCTCGGTGGATGGCGATGCCCCGGCCGCCATGCGCTATACCGAAATACGCATGTCCAGAATCGCGCATGAGCTGTTGGAGGACATAGATAAGGAAACCGTCGATTTTGCGCCGAACTATGACGGTGCGGAACATGAACCCGTGGTATTGCCCACGCGTCTGCCCAACCTCCTGATCAACGGTTCCAGCGGCATTGCCGTTGGTATGGCGACTAATATTCCACCGCATAATTTAACTGAAGTCGTCAACGCCTGTATTGCGCTCATAGAGGATGAAAACCTCAGCATAGATCAACTGATCGAGTATATACCGGGACCGGATTTCCCTACTGCCGGTATCATAAACGGTTCCCAGGGCATTCACGAAGCCTACCGCACCGGTCGCGGGCGCATTTACATGCGCTCCCGTTCACACATCGAAACAGATGAAAAATCCGGGCAGAATGCCATTGTCATTACCGAATTACCTTATCAGGTGAATAAGGCCCGGTTGCAGGAAAAGATAGCCGAGTTGGTTAAAGACAAAAAGCTGACCGGCATTCGCGAGTTGCGCGATGAGTCCGATAAGGATGGCATGCGGCTGGTTATCGAACTGCGGCGCGGCGAAGTGCCGGAGATTATCCTTAATAACCTGTACCAGTTCACCGCGATACAGAGTGTTTTTGGTATCAACATGGTAGCGCTGGATGACGGACAGCCTCGCCTGATGACCCTCAAGGATATGCTGGATGCATTTATCCGGCACCGGCGCGAGGTGGTAATCCGGCGTACCCTGTTCGAATTGCGTAAAGCCAGGGCTCGTGCACACGTACTGGAAGGGTTGGCGGCGGCGCTGGCCAACATCGATCCGATGATCGACCTTATCAAACGATCCGCCACGCCGGCCGAGGCAAAACGCGGCCTGCTGGCGACGCCGTGGCAACCGGGAGCGGTTGTCGCACTGCTGGAAGGGGTAAACGCGGAGATTTCCAGGCCCGATGACCTGCCGAAAGAGTTGGGATTGACGGCGGACGGATATCGCCTGTCGGACGTACAGGCCCAGGCCATACTGGATATGCGCCTGCAAAAACTGACCGGGCTGGAGCAGGAAAAGATAATCAGTGAATACCGGGAGTTGCTGGACAGGATTGCTGACCTGCTTGACGTTCTGGCGCGCCCGCAACGGCTGCTGGATGTAATCAGAACGGAACTGGAGGATATCCGGGAGCGGTATGGCGATGCGCGGCGCTCTGTGATTATCGAAGATCGGCTGGACCTGACCCTGGAAGACCTGATCACCGAACAGGATGTGGTGGTGACCTTGTCCCATGCGGGTTACGCAAAAACGCAACCCCTGGATGGTTACCGGATACAACGCCGCGGCGGCAGGGGCAAGTCGGCTACCGTTGTGAAAAACGAGGATTTTATCGACAAGCTATTCATTGCCAGTACCCACGATACCATGCTGTGCTTTTCCAGCCTGGGCAGGCTGTACTGGCTGAAGGTGTATCAATTGCCCCAGGCCAGCCGCTCCGCCAAGGGTAAACCCATCGTCAACCTGTTGCCCCTGGATGAGGGTGAGCGCATCAATGCGGTTTTACCGATACGGGAGTTCAGCGAAGATCTGTTCGTTTTCATGGCAACCAGGGATGGCACCACCAAGAAGACGGCGCTGAAGAGCTTTTCCAGAGCCAGGCCAAGCGGCATCAGGGCGATTGAACTGGTCGAGGGCAATCAACTGGTGGGTGTTGAACTGACGGACGGTACTGATGACGTGATGCTGTTCAGTGACGCCGGCAAGGTAATTCGTTTCAAGGAAACCGATGTGCGCTCCATGGGCAGAACCGCGCGAGGTGTGAGAGGTATCAGGCTGGGTCCGGATGATAACGTCATTTCCCTGATCATCGTCAAAGAGGGCAAGACCGTATTGGCTGCCACCGAGTATGGCTATGGTAAACGCACCCCAATCGAGGACTACCCGTTACGGGGACGCGGCGGTCAGGGCGTGATATCCATCCGCACCGACGTGCGCAACGGCAAAGTAGTCGGAGCTCAGATGGTCGATGAAGACGATGAGATCATGCTGATAAGCGACCAGGGTACCTTGATCCGGATGCCGGTCAGCGAGGTATCGGTAATCGGCCGGAATACCATGGGGGTGACACTGGTCAATCTGAATGAATCCGAGAGCCTTGCCGGACTTGAACGGATTATTGAATACGGAGAAGATAATAGTAGTGACGATGCGCCGCCCGCGGCGTAATTTCCCGCCGTCAGGATAATATATGTCCACAAACCCCGTCTATAATTTCAGCGCCGGTCCCGCGCTGCTGCCCCGGGAGGTGATGGCGAAGGTTCAGGAAGAATTTCTCGATTGGCACGGTCTCGGCATCTCCATTGCTGAAATGAGCCACAGGAGCCGGGCATTCAAGGGCATAGCCGAGCAGTCCATTCTGGATTTAACCGGGTTGCTTGGGGTCCCGGAAAATTACAAAATACTGTTCCTGCAAGGGGGCGCTACACACGTGATGAGTATGGCGCCGTTGAACCTGTGCAGCATAACTGCCGGCGCTGATTACGTAGTCACTGGCACCTGGTCGGAAAAGGCCGCCAAAGAGGCCGGTCGCCTGACGAACGTAAATATTGCCGCCACATCCGCAGCTGTAAATTTCACCAGTATCCCTGACCAGGATGATTGGTGTCTCAGCGAGCGGCCTGCCTACCTGTATTATTGTGATAATGAAACAATTACGGGGGTGGAATTCCAGGCTACGCCGGTGTTGCCGGATACTTATGGGAATACTGCACTGGTCTGTGATATGACATCTAATTTTTTATCCCGTCCCGTGCCGGTAGATCGGTATGGGCTTATATTTGCGGGTGCGCAAAAGAATATTGCCCCGGCCGGCTTGACTATCGCCCTGGTCCGGGAGGACCTGCTTGGCCGGGCGCGTCCGGATGTACCGTTATTATACGATTTTAAAAATCTGGCCGAGCATGATTCCATGTCCAATACGCCGCCTGTCTTTAACTGGTACATGGCGGGTTTGACGTTTGCCTGGATCAGGGAGCAGGGAGGGGTGGAACAAATGCACGAGAACGCATTGCGCCGTTCAGGCAAGTTGTATGATTTCATCGACGGCCATGATTTTTACAGCAATCCCGTTGCCGGACCTTATCGTTCGAGGATGAACGTACCGCTCATCCTGGCGAACCCGGATCTTGACGGCGCATTTCTTGCCGGCGCCGGGGACAACGGGTTGATTGAACTGAAAGGCCATCGCAGCGTGGGCGGGATGCGGGCAAGCATGTACAATGGGATGCCTGAAGCAGGGGTGGATACGTTAATTGAATTCATGGCGGATTTTGCCGCACGTAATGGGTGAGCCGGAAATAGAAAAAGACACTTAACGTGTCTTTGTCCCGGCGAACGCCTCAACAAGGAGGTTGAGGCCGGGGCTTATCGAAAGCGGGAAAGTTGCGCCAGGGAAGGCTGGTACACAACAATAATTCATGAAAAATTCAAGGCTGGAACAACTAAGGAGTAAAATTGATGTTCTGGATGAGCAGCTGGTCGAGTTGCTCAACCGGCGCGCGCGCCTGGCGCTGGAAGTCGCTGAGGTAAAAAAACAGCTGAACGATACGCTTCCGTTATATCGGCCTGAGCGTGAGGCCCGGGTACTGGAGAGAGTGAAAAAGCTTAATACCGGGCCCTTGCCGGATGATGAGATCAGCAGGCTGGTGCGGGAGGTCATGTCTGCCTGCCTTGCCCTGGAGGCGCCACTGGGTATCGCGTGCCTGGGGCCGGAAGGAACGTTCACCCAATCCGCGGCGCTGAAACAGTTCGGGCAGTCGGTTAAACTGTCCCTGCTGGGCAGTATTGATCAGGTATTCCGGGAAGTCGAAGCAGGCGTATGTCAATACGGAGTGGTTCCCGTAGAGAATTCGATTGAGGGCGCGGTCAACCATACGCTGGACATGCTGCTGGTTTCCGACCTGAAACTCTGTGGTGAAGTGGAATTGCGTATCCATCAGCATTTGCTCAGCCACTCGGAAAATATGGAAGATATTGAAATCGTGTATTCCCATGAGCAGTCACTGGCGCAGTGTCGCCGCTGGCTCGATGCGAACCTGGAACAGGCCCGCCGTATTGCCATGCCGAGTAACGCGGACGCGGCGTTAAATGCCGGCAAGAATGAGAACAGCGCGGCCGTAGCAGGTGAGCGGGCGGCAATGACCTACAATTTACCCATCCTCAGGAAAAACATCGAGGATGATCCTGATAATACAACGCGGTTCCTGGTGCTTGGCAGGGAAACTCTGCCGCCCAGCGGTAATGACAAGACTTCGGTATTATTTGCCATGCCCAGCAAGCCCGGCGCATTGATGAATATGCTTGCTTGTTTCTCGCAGCATGACGTGAATATGACGAGGATAGAATCGAGGCCGGCGCACCAGGGTATGTGGGAATACGTATTTTTCGTGGATATCGCCGGTCATGCAGACGATGATAACGTCGCGCAGGCCTTATCCGAGTTGCAAGACAAGGCCGCCATGATGAAGTTGCTGGGGTCCTATCCCGCTGCGTACTGACCCGGATTCCGCCAGCTTTTTTGCCACAGAGGGCACAGAGATCACAGAGAAAGAAAAAACAATATGAATAACGTAACAGGTGAATCGCAGAACATGCAAGCTACCCATGCATCGAACACGTTCTAGATCCACTCTGTGATCTCTGTGTCCTCTGTGGCAAAATAAATCACATCTATTATGACTATCGATATTACCAGGTTAGCGACGCCGGGGATCGCCGCTTTACCAACCTACCGGCCCGGCAAATCCGCGGACGAAGTGCGCCGGGAACTTGGTTTGACCAACGTGATCAAACTGGCTTCCAATGAAAGTTCGCTGGGTCCCAGTAAAAAAGTGCTGCAGGCGCTGGCGGCGGACGGGTTTGACTTGAACCGTTATCCGGACGGTTCAGGTTCTTCCCTGAAGCGCGCACTGGCGGACTATCACGGCGTCAGTCCGGAGCAGATTACCCTGGGCAACGGTTCCAACGACGTGCTCGAACTGGCTGCCCGCAGTATCGTCAGTAGCGTCCATGAGGTAATCTATTCTGAAAATGCATTTATTGTTTATCACCTGGCAACCCATGCGATCGGCGCTACTCCCGTCGTCACGTCCACCCGGGACTACCGGCATGATCTGGCAGCGATGCTGGATGCAGTCAGTAGCCGCACCCGGCTGATCTTTATTGATAACCCGAACAATCCGACCGGCAGTTGGATCGACAAGAACGAGTTGCGGTCGTTTTTGGCTTCCGTGCCTGAAGACGTGATAGTGGTGATTGATGAGGCCTATTATGAATTTGCCGCTTCCTTGTGTGATGATTACCCGAATTCGGTAGACTTCCTGGCGGATTTTCCCAACTTGGTAATTACCCGTACTTTTTCCAAAGCCTACGGGCTGGCCGGGCTCCGGGTCGGCTATGCCGTAAGCCACCCAGACATGGCGGATTTAATGAACCGGGTAAGGCAGCCTTTCAATGTGAATACCCTGGCGCTGCACGCCGCGGAAGTTGCGTTGAAGGACCAGGAACACCTGCGCCACTGTGTGGCAATCAACGATCAGGGCATGCAGACACTGACTTCGGGCTTCGCCGACCTGGGGATTCAGTGGATAGAGTCCATAGCCAATTTCATCACTTTTGATCTGGAACGGCCGGCTGATCCTGTTTACCAGGCCATGCTGAAAGACGGCATCATCGTCAGACCCGTGCTTGAATACGGGTTACCCAACCACCTGCGGGTGACCATCGGCATGGAACAGGAAAACGCCGAATTTCTCAAGGCGCTGGGCAAAGCTTTGGCCACAGAGTGACTTCAGCCACAGAGGGCACAGAGATCACAGAGAAAAAATAATATGAATAATGTTACAGGTGAATCGCTGAACATGCAGGCTACCCAAGTATTAAAAAAGTGACTCGATTCACTCTGTGATCTCTGTGTCCTCTGTGGCTAAAAATATGTTATTTGACAAGATCACCATCATCGGGCTCGGTCTGATTGGGGGTTCACTGGCGCGCGCCTTGAAGCGTACTTCCCTGTGCAAGACTATTACCGGCTATGGCCGGCGCGAGACAGCCCTGCAACAAGCCGTTGAACACGGGGTCATCGACCATTACAGCCTCGACGCGCGGGAGGCAGTCAGCGGGGCTGACGTAGTTGTCCTGGCTACGCCACTTGCCACTACCGAAACCTTATTGCGAGAAATGTCGGATGGATTGAAGCAGGGATGCGTTATTACCGACGTCGGCAGCGCCAAGGGTATGGTGGTGGAGACGGCGAGAAAAGTTCTTGCTGACCGGCTCCCGTATTTTGTCCCGGCGCATCCCATTGCCGGTACGGAGAAGAGCGGTGTTGAGGCATCTTTTGCCGAGTTATTTGAAAAGCATATTGTGATCCTTACGCCACTTGCGGAGACGGACCCCGGCGCCAGGGAGACGATTGCCGCAATGTGGCGAGGGGTGGGCGCCACCGTTGTCGATCTGGAGGTCGGGCACCATGATGAGGTATTGGCGGCAACCAGCCATCTGCCCCATGTACTGGTTTATACTCTGATTGATTGTCTGGCGCGTATGCAGGACAAGGAGGAGATTTTTGCCTACGCAGCCGGCGGTTTCGCAGACTTTACCCGGGTAGCCTCAAGCAGCCCGGAGATGTGGCGCGACGTCTGCCTGGCTAACGATACGGCGTTACTGGCCGTTTTAGACAGGTTTGAGCAGCACTTGCACGGGGTGAGACAGGCGATTGCCGGGGGTGATGGAGAGCGCTTGATGGAAATATTTTCCCGGGCCAAGCGGGCCAGGGATAAGTTTACTGAAGCTAAAGGACGCTAGACGCTATGTTTAAACTTGCCGATAAGTTTAAACAAGAAGTCTCTTGGTTTCCTGTTTGGGGACAGATTTCAAATCTGTCCCCGGAAAGAATGCAAGTAAAACATAACAGCCCGGATATTATGCCGGTCGGCTTGCCGTTAACTGACTTTCCATGATGAGAGAAAGTGGTGTTGGCGCACGGTCAAGGATTGATTACCTTGTTAATCCGGGAAATGCCGCGTTACAGGGCAGGATACGCGTCCCCGGGGATAAATCAATCTCACACAGGGCGGTAATACTGGCGTCGCTGGCTGAAGGAGTCAGTGATTGCAGCGGTTTCCTGGACAGTGCAGATACTCGCGCAACCATGGCCGCCTTGCGGCAGATGGGGGTGCGCATCACGCAGAAAGATGAGTTCCTGTCCATCGACGGGGTAGGGCTGCACGGTTTGTCGGCGCCGCCTGGTATTCTTGACCTGGGTAATTCCGGCACGTCTGCGCGCTTGTTGCTGGGTGTCATGGCCGGCCAACGGTTTGCTTCCGCGTTATCAGGCGATGAGTCACTGGTACGCCGGCCGATGCGGCGCGTGGCTGACCCGCTTAACATGATGAACGCCGATGTGCGCACCAGTCCCGAGGGAACCCTGCCCGTGCACGTGCCGGGCAACAGGCGCCTGTGCGGTATTGAGTATGAACTGCCCGTTGCCAGCGCCCAGTTGAAATCTGCGTTGTTGCTGGCAGGGTTGTACGCCGAGGGTAAGACCGTGATTATCGAACCGGCGCTGACCCGTGATCATACGGAAAGACTATTGAGATATTTCGGCTGCCCGGTCACGCGCTCGGATAATCGGTTAACGATTGAAAGCGGGGTATTGCAGGCAAACCGGCTGCGTATTCCCGGTGATATTTCATCCGCCGCTTTTTTTCTGGTAGCGGGCTGTATCGTCCCTGGTTCGGACCTGGTCATCGAAGGAGTCGGGATCAATCCCACCCGGCAGGCGGTAGTGGAAATTCTCAATATGATGGGAGCAGACATCAGCGTTACCAACGTGGTTGATGGAGCAGCTGAGCCATTGGCGGACTTGCGGGTAAAATACCGGCCCCTGCACGGGATCTCAATTCCCGGGGCCCTGGTGCCGATCGCCATCGATGAATTTCCGGCTATCATGGTGGCGGCCTGTTATGCGAAAGGAAAGACCGTGCTCAAAGACGCAGCCGAATTGCGCGTGAAAGAAAGCGACCGTATCCAGGCCCTGGCGGACGGGCTTGACAGGATAGGTATCGCTGTTGAGTCCCGTCCTGGCGGATTGAGTGTGACCGGCGGGCAGCCTCGTGGAGGCATAGTGGACAGTTATGGTGACCACCGGATCGCCATGGCTTTCTCCGTTGCCGGCCTGGCTGCGCAGGGACCGATCACCATCAGGGACTGTAACAATGTAGCGACTTCGTTTCCCGGATTTATCGATTGCGCACGGCAGGTAGGATGGGATGTACAGGAAACAGGATAATTCTGATTTAAGCCACAGAGGGCACATATTTGGGGTCAGTGTAAAAATACTGAAAAGTAAACCAGTGCAACTTGGGTCCTGGCGGTATTTTTACACTGACCCCAAATATGTGATCTCTGTGTCCTCTGTGGCAAAAAAATAATGACTGATTCTCCCGTCATAACCGTGGATGGTCCGAGTGGCACCGGTAAGGGGACGCTTTGCAGCCGTATCAGCCGCTGGTTGAACTGGAATCTGCTGGACAGTGGTGCGCTGTATCGTATCCTGGCTCTGTTGGCGCAACGAGAAAACATCCCTGTTTCCGATGCCGCAGGGGTGGCCGCGTTGGCGCGGGACCTGGATGTTCAATTTATACCCGTCGATGCAGACGAACCGGTACAAGTCATACTGAATGGAAATGACGCCGGTCCCCAGATCCGCCAGGAAGACTGTGGTAACGCGGCATCAAGTCTGGCTGCGCACGGCGTAGTGCGCGAGGCGATATTGGGGTGGCAAAGGGATTTTCAGCGCCCCCCCGGTCTTGTGGCGGATGGACGCGATATGGGCACTGTGGTATTCCCGGATGCCGAATTAAAGCTATTTTTGACAGCGAATCCGCAAGAACGAGCAAAAAGACGGTATAAACAGTTGAATGCAAAAGGGATTAGTGTTAGATTCCGGCAACTCGTGGGGTCTATCGCTGAACGGGACAAGCGTGATAAGCAACGCATCCTCTCTCCTTTGAAGCCGGCAGATGGCGCTATTGTAATTGATACCTCTGACAGCGGGAGAGATGATGTATTCGCACAGGTGGCGGCGATAATTAAGGAACGCTTCGATATACCGGCCAGGCGAATATAATAAAATACTTTAAATATAAGAGATAACTTACTACATGACTGAGAGTTTTGCTGAATTATTTGAACAAAGCCAAGTAGAGTCAAAAATGCGTCTTGGTTCTATTTTGAGCGGGACCGTCGTTGACGTTTTCCAGGACAACGTGATAGTCAGTGCCGGCTTGAAATCTGAGTCATGGATACCCATCGACCAGTTTTACGACGAAAAAGGAGAACTCGAAGTTTCCATAGGTGACGAGGTCGAAGTGGCCCTGGACGCCATAGAAGACGGTTACGGCGAGACCCGGTTATCGAGAGAGAAGGCAAAACGACTTCTGGCATGGACTAACCTGGAGCGAGCCCACGACTCTGATGAAACCGTCACCGGTGTAATCACGGAGCGGGTGAAAGGTGGTTTTACCGTTGATGTTGAAGGTATCAGGGCATTTTTGCCGGGGTCGCTTGTTGACGTCCGGCCTGTCAAGGATACGGTTTACCTTGAAGGTAAGCCGCTTGATTTCAAGGTAATTAAAATCGACCAGAAACGAAGTAATGTGGTGGTGTCCCGCAGGGCTGTGGTGGAGAGTGAAAATATTGCAGAGCGACAAAGCCTGATTGATAAACTCAAGGAAGGAGTCACCGTAACAGGTGTGGTGAAGAACCTGACGGACTATGGCGCGTTTCTGGACCTTGGCGGTATTGACGGACTGTTGCATATCACTGACATGGCCTGGAAACGGGTAAAAGACCCTGCCGATATCGTCAATATCGGTGATGAAATCGAAGTCAAGGTGTTGAAGTTTGACCGTGAACGCAACCGGGTATCCCTGGGTTTGAAACAGATGGGGGATGATCCATGGGGAGATTTAACCAAACGCTTTCCGGAAGGTTCACGCTTGCACGGCGCAGTCACCAATCTGGCCGATTACGGTTGTTTCGTCGAACTGGAAGAAGGTGTCGAGGGGTTGGTGCATGTGTCGGAAATGGATTGGACGAATAAGAATATCCATCCTTCAAAGCTCGTGCAGACGGGTGATCAGGTTGACGTCATTGTATTGGATATCGACCAGGAACGCCGGCGGATTTCACTTGGGATGAAACAATGTCAACCGAATCCCTGGGAAGAGTTTGCCGCCCTGCATAACAAGGGAGACAGAGTTAGTGGTCAAATCAAGTCTATCACTGACTTCGGCATCTTTATCGGGCTGCCCGGCGGTATAGACGGGTTGGTGCATTTGTCGGATGTATCCTGGGTGGACGAGGGTGAAGACGCGCTTCGAAATTATAAAAAAGGAACCCAGATTGAAACAGTCGTGCTCGCGGTGGATACCGAGAGAGAACGCATCTCACTGGGGATTAAACAACTGGAAAGGGATCCATTCACGGCTTATGTGGCAGAGAATCCCAAGGGTGCGGTGGTTACCGGCAAGATCAACGCCGTCGAAACCAGGAATATTGTCGTTGAATTGGCTCAGGGAGTTGAAGGGCAGTTAAAAATATCTGAGTTGTCAGGAGATAAGAAGGCCAGGGATGCCAAAAGCAGTGGGTTGAAAGAAGATGATGAGATCGAAGTAAAAATCACTGCAGTGGACAGGAAAAAGCGTACAATTTCCGTCTCCGTGAAGGCGAAAGAAACGGATGAAGAATCCGCAGCAATCAAGGAGTACACTCCCGACTCTTCGTCTGGAGCAAAATTGGGCGACTTGCTGAAGAAGCACTTGGACAGCGGGGGTAGTAGTTGATTCTTCGCGCAAACAATGCGAGATTGGAGCAATGACCAAATCTGAACTGATTGAAGCTTTAAGCAGGCGACAGCCTCAGTTTACATCTAAAGACATAGAATCGGCAGTAAAAACAATCCTTGAGTCTATGGCTCAGAGTCTGGCAAGTGGGGAGAGGATTGAAATTCGGGGATTCGGCAGCTTTTCACTACACTATCGGCCACCTCGGGTCGGTCGAAACCCCAAGTCCGGCGAAGCTGTTTCTTTGGCGGCCAAGTATGTCCCTTATTTCAAACCGGGAAAGCAAATGCGGGAGCGGGTGGATCAGAATTCGACCGTAATTGATGACCGCACAGATTGATGTCCATCATTAAATACGCCCTAATCCTGCTTGTTGTTTTAATTGGATTGGCGTTCCATGTTCGTAATGGGCAACTGGTGGCAGTTGATTACTATCTCGGAAGCAGTGAAATACCGTTATCGATGGCGCTTGCCGTTGCCCTGTTTGGCGGTGCAATACTGGGTGTATTGTCCGGTTTGCCGGCATGGTTAAAACTCAAGCGTGACAAAGCAAAACTCAACAGGCAACTCAAAGCCTATCAGACAGACAATTCACCCGACACCCAGCTTTCCACAGATAAAGATTAAGCAACAGATTTTTGCCACAGAGGACACAGAGATCACAGAGTGGGTCGGGAACCTTTCAGAAATAAAAGGGGAGAGATTTAAATCTGTCCCGCTTTACTGGTCCCGCTTTACTGGCACGAAGTCTGTTAACCACTTCGTTTTTACCATACTACATGAAGGCATTAAACCCTTACTCTGTGATCTCTGTGTCCTCTGTGGCAGAAAAAATCTGTGGCTGAAAATATTGTGTCCAGTCCTCTACAGCCTGAAATTCCCGCGTTTGAAGGGCAACGGGTAAATTGGGAGCGGCTGCCCGGCTGCAGCAAAGCACTGGCAATCACGTCTGCCGCAAAGGAAAATGCGGCGCTATTTATCGTTATCACTGCGGACCAGTCCGGCGCCCACCGCCTCATGGAAGAACTGGCTTTTTTCAATCCCCCCCGCACCGGACACAGGTTGCTGGCGTTCCCGGACTGGGAGACCCTGCCCTATGACAAGTTTTCCCCCTACCAGGATATCGTGTCCGACCGACTGGCGACACTGGTGGAATTGCGCAAAATTCGCACAGGCATTCTGGTCATTCCCGTTTCCACCTTGATGCATCGACTGCTGCCGGCAGATTATCTTCTGGCGCACAGCATGTTTATACGTACCGGACAGACTTTGGAGACGGACGTTTTCAGGCAGGAACTGGATAATAATGGTTATCGTAGCGTATCCCAGGTTATGGAGCACGGAGACGTGGCCGTAAGAGGATCAATCCTCGACATTTATCCTATGGGTTCCGAGGCGCCGTTCCGGCTGGACCTGTTCGATAATGAAATCGACAGTATCCGGATTTTCGATATCGAAACCCAGAGGTCACTGGAAAAAACGCAGGAAATCAGGATATTGCCTGCCAGGGAAGTGCCTTTAACCGCATCGGCCATAGAGCTGTTCCGGAGTAACTGGCGCTTGCGGTTTGCCGGAAATCCCAGCCGCTGTCCGATTTATACCGATGTCAGCAACGCTATCGCCCCGGCAGGAATTGAGTACTACCTGCCATTGTTTTATGCGCATACCGGTAGCCTGGTTGATTATTTTCCGGAAAACCCGACCGTCATGCTGGATGAGGGTGTGTATAACGCAGCGCTGGAATTCCGGGATCTGGCGGAAACCCGTTATGAACAGGGAAAACACGACGGCGAACGACCCCTGCTGTCACCGGATGAAGTATTTTACCCGGCCGATGAGGTGTTCGGCTTGCTGGCGCCATACCAGCAAATTCATGTCGGCAACAGCGGCGTTGATGCCGGCGGGGCCAAAACGATTAACTTCAATACCGGGATCCCAAGAAAGTTTCCCGTTAATGTGCGCGCGCAAGATCCCCTGGCTGTTTTCCACAGTTTCATGGACGGGTTTGCGGGACGTATGCTGATTGTTGCGGAATCGGTCGGTCGCCGGGAAACTATCGTGGAATTATTCCGTAATGAAAAAACCAGGCCGGCCCTGTGCCGGGACTGGGATGAGTTCCTGACCCAAGAGGTCCACTTCGGATTAACCGTGGCGCCCCTGGAACAGGGGGCAGTGCTGGAACACCCCAGTCTCGTAATACTGAGCGAATCCCAGTTATTCGGTGAACGGGTGCAACAACGCCGGTTACGCAAAAGACGCCGTCAGCTTACCGATTCTATCGTTAGTAATTTAACGGAATTGTCTATCGGCGCACCGGTAGTCCATGAAGAACATGGGGTGGGCCGTTACCGCGGCTTGCTGACCCTGACTGTGAACGATATTGAAGCCGAATTTATCTGTCTTGAATATGATCAAGGGGACAAATTATACGTGCCGGTTGCTGCGCTGGACCAGGTCAGCCGGTTCGTCGGTGTGGATGCGGAACACGCACCGTTGCACCGCCTGGGCAGCGGCCAATGGCACAAGGCAAAACGCAAGGCCCTGACGAGAGTTTATGACGTGGCTGCGGAATTGCTGGAGCTGCACGCCCGCAGGGCGGCGCTCAATGGGCATGTGTTTAGCGTCGACAATAATACCTACCAGGCATTTGCCCAGGATTTCCCTTTTGAGGAGACCCCGGGACAGACAGAGGCGATAGCCGGGGTGCTTGATGACATGTGCGCAACCGTCCCCATGGACCGGCTCGTTTGCGGTGATTCCGGTTTCGGCAAGACGGAAGTAGCTATGCGCGCTGCATTCGTCGCGGTGGAAAACCACAAACAGGTGGTCATACTGGCGCCTACCACCTTGCTGGCCCAACAGCATTACCAGAATTTCAGAGACCGGTTTGCGGATTGGCCCGTGCGGATAGAAGTACTGTCCAGGTTCGTCTCCAAAAAAGACCAGACTGCGATCGTGGACGACCTGCGCACCGGCAAAGTCGACATCGTCATCGGCACGCATAAACTGCTGCAGGACAGTATTGTCTACGACAATCTCGGTCTCGTCATTATTGATGAGGAGCACCGCTTCGGCGTGAGGCAGAAGGAAAAACTGAAGTCGATACGGGCGCAAGTGGACGTCTTGACGCTTACCGCTACCCCGATACCGCGCACGCTTAACCTGGCATTATCGGATTTGCGTTCCCTGTCCATCATTGCCACAGCGCCGTCAAAACGGTTGCCGATAAAAATCTTTATCCGGGAATGGGATAAAGTCTGGCTTAGCGAAGCAATGCTGCGGGAAATCAAGCGGGGAGGACAGGTATATTTTGTGCATAACGAGATAAGCACCATAGAAAAAACAGCGGCTGAAGTCGCCCGGCTGGCGCCGGAGGCCAAGCTCCGGATAGCGCACGGACAGATGCCGGAAAAACAGCTGGAACAGGTAATGCTGGACTTTTACCACCTCAGGTTCAATGTACTGGTGTGTACGACGATCATAGAGACCGGCATCGACGTACCCAGCGCCAACACCATCATCATTAACCGGGCAGACAAATTCGGCCTGGCCCAACTGTATCAACTGCGCGGCCGGGTCGGGCGGTCCCATCACCGGGCCTATGCCTACCTGGTTACGCCGGACCGGAGAGCCATCAGCGCCAATGCGGTAAATCGGTTTGAAGCGATTGAGGCCCTCGAAGAACTGGGCATGGGTTTTACCCTGGCAACCCATGATATGGAAATACGTGGCGTGGGAGAAATTTTAGGGGATGAACAAAGCGGGCAAATCCAGGAGATCGGGTATGGCTTATATATGAGTTTGCTGGAGCGGGCGGTATCCTCATTGAAAGACGGGCGCCAGCCGGACCTGGACCGGCCCCTGGATCATGGCACTGAAATAGACATGCACATACCCGCGTTGATACCGGCAGACTACCTGCCCGACGTCCACGCCAGGTTGATAATGTACAAGCGAATAGCCGGAGTAGAGCAGGAAGCCGCATTATGGGACCTGCAGGAAGAGTGTATAGACCGCTTCGGCCTATTGCCGGACGCAGCAAAGAACCTGTTCCGCCTGGCCGGAATCAAACAGCGCACACAGCCACTCGGCATCCGAAAAATAGACCTGGGCGAGAAAGGCGGCAGAATATACTTCCACGAAAACGCGGATATCGACATGACAAACCTGCTAAGCCTGCTTCAGACAAACCCCCACTTATATAAACTTGAAGGGGGAGAAAAACTAAGGATAAACAACGAGTTTCCCAATGCACAAGCGCGCTTCCAATTCCTCGACGATCTGCTCGACAACCTTGCTTCATAGTGTCACGGAATATTTGGGGTCAGAGTAAAAATACTTAATGGCAAAATACCACCTACCAACTCAACTGAGTTTTTACTCTGACCCCAAATATCTATTTTCAGACGAAAGCCGGAATTAGCAAGTAGCAGGTTTTGGGGGCTGTTGTGGAGTGACTAGCGCCAGGGACGAGCGCGGGACGGGCCATGGATGGCCCACGGAACGGAGCAACAGCCCCCAAAACCTGCGGCCCGGAGCCCGGCCAACTATTCCCTTCCAGGCAAAATCAGGTTCATTACAATAGCTAACAGGATGGCAGGGACCAGCCCCGTCTCCATGATGATGCGTATTTGCTCCGGGAGACGTTCAAGAAATCCATGCTGTTCCGGCAGACCGATCCCGACGGCCAGAGCCAGACCGGCAATCAACATATTGCGCTGGTTGTAATTGGCCAGTTCAAGCATTTTCAGACCCGCAGCCACCACCGAACCGAACATCAGAATCGAAACGCCCCCCAGGACAGCCGTCGGCATGGCGCCGATAAGCGCGGACAGTTTCGGAAACAGGCCGATTATAATCATGAAGATGCCGGCCAGGGATACCACATGACGGTTTACAATGCCAGTCAAGGCAACCAGCCCGACGTTCTGGCTGTAGGTGACCAGCGGCAGACAGCCGAACACAGCCGCCAGCAGCGAACCGCAGCCGTCAGCCATCACCCCGCCGGAAATTTCCTTATCCGTCGGTTCCCGGTTCACCCCCGCGATAGTCGTACCGGAGATGTCACCGATGGTTTCGGTAATCGCCACCGTTGAAATCAGCACGAAGCTGAAAATCGCTGAAATCTCGAAACTCAAACCGAACGGGACCGGAACGGGAGTGGATACCCAGCTGGCCTGGTCCAGCGCGCCCAGGTCAATAAACCCCATAAACCAGGCAATAAGACAACCGCAGACCATGGCGATGATGATCGAGGCCAGGGACAGGAAGCCCTTGCCGAATTGATGAATGAAAACAGCAATGACGAGAACGGCTCCGGCAAGAAGATAATGATTTGGCGCGCCGAAATCGACGGCATCGGCGCCGCCGAAGGCCAGGCTGAAGGCCACCGGTAACAGATTGAGGCCGATTAATAATATACACAGGCCGGTGATGAGCGGGGGGAATAAAAACCGCAGGTATTTGATGACATGTCCGGCAAACACCTGGAACAGGCCGGCAGCCAATGCACCGCCGAAAACTGCGCTCAGCCCGAATTGACCGCCTATGGTAACGGCAATGCCGATATAGGCGAAACTGGTGCCGAGGACTAACGGCAACCTGGCCCCGACCGGGCCGATGCCGGACGACTGCAGCAGAGTCCCCAGGCCCGACATGAATAAAGTCGCCTGAATTATCAGGGTCTTGTCTGCCGGGCTTAAATCCAGCGCTTCCGCAACAATGAGCGGTGCGGCAATAGTGCCGGCAAATATCGCCAGGGTGTGTTGCAATCCCAGCGGCAGCCCCTGAACAAGCGGCATTTTCCCGTGGATGGCATTTTCTCTGTCATTATTCATGGAAAACGCTGACTCGTATTAATGAATATCGGGTTCTATCCAATCCGCACACAGGTTGTGTAATCCCGCACGCTCGATCAGGTTGCCCGAGGCCTGAACCGCATCGGCAATGATCTTGTCCTGATCCACCCTGGTAGAGCGGCCGTTTTCGACGACGATTTCACCGTTAATCACGACATGCCTGACATCCGAACCACGGGTGGAAAAAGTGAGATTGCATACCGGCCTGTTGCCGGGTTGATGATGAACGCCGTTCAAATCAACCAATATAAAGTCCGCCAAAGCGCCTTGCGTTAACAGGCCCAGATTTTTCCTGAGCATACGGCCGCCATTCCGGGTTGCCAGACACAGCAACAGTTCCGAACTGGTTGCCGTCGGGTCCAGTTCGCGCATACGCTGCAACATTTGAGCGGATTTCATCGCCTCGAACATATTCTCTCCGGCAACGGCGACGCCGTCCGAACCTAAAGCGACGTTGGCGCCGGCGTTCATCAGCGGTCCAAGCTTGATGATACCTGAAGCCAGGTACTGGTTGCTCACGGGGTTATGTACGATACTGGCGTTTGCGTCGCCCAGCAAGGCGATCTCTTCTTCATCGAGCCAGATACCGTGCGCCAGCGTGATACGATTATCGAGAATTCCCTGTTCATGTAACCAGTTGCCGGGCCTCATATTGTAGATGGATGTAAAAATATCCACTTCAAACCTGGATTCACTACAGTGGGAATGCCAGGAAACGTCAAATTCCGTTGCTAACTCGTGGCATGCAAGCATGAGGTCCGGATCGACGTAGACCACGTTTTCCGGCGCAGGCCAGACCTCCACCAGGGAACCGGCGGGTTTTTCCCGGATGCAGTTGCGGGTGATTTCAAGTTCTTCGGCACTGGTGTAGCGGAACAGGCGCGGGTCGCTGTTCATGCGCCGGCCGCCTTCCACCATGCGGCCGTAAATGCCGCGCGCAACCACGCCGCGCACCCCGATTTGTTCCAGCGCCTGTGCTGCGCTGATAATGGTTGTTTCATCTACAGGAGCGTAATGGTTGTCGACTATGGTGGTAGTCCCGCACAGTACGCTGTTTAACGCGCCCAGGCGCACCGCATGAATGGCGTCCTCCCGGTTGATCTCCGCCGCCAGCGGCATCATGAACTTCGCCAGCCAGGGTAACAGGGACAGACCGTCCCCCAGGGTTTTGCCGAGGTGCTGAAACAAATGATTATGCCCATCGATTAAACCGGGCATCATGGTCAGGCCGGAAAAATCCACAGTACGCCGCGCTGCGGCAATTTCGGCATTCACTTCGGATACGGATCCGATTGCGACAATTTCCTTACCGGCAATGGCAATGGCGCCATTGCTGATGTAGGGATTATGTTTATCCAGCGTGACGATAGCGCCACCCTTGAAGAGAATATCTGCTACCAGCTTGTCAGTTTTCATCAAATGTTACGGATTTTTATGCCGTTAATGGGGTTATCCGGATATTTGGGGTCAGTGTAAAGATATTTGGGGTCAGTGTAAAAATACAGTCAATTTAGTGGGTGGTGCTGGTTCATCGTTGAGTATTTTTACACTGACCCCAAATATCTACAGGTGAAATTAGCGGGAGCCGCTGTTTCGGCTTGTGCTACGATAATTGGATATTCGGGAGGATGGTTGAGAAATTATCAAGACTTATGCTGAACAGGATTAATTTTCCGGAGTATTCAGGTGTCGCGCCCAGGTTGCTGCCGGCCTTGTTTTATTGTCTGTTAGCGGGATTCAGCGCCCCTGCGCCGGCTGACTGGTACCAGGTGGAGGTGGTTCTGTTTGATTACCTCGAGCCTGATGCCGACAACGAATGGTGGTATCAAAATCCGGGATTGCCCGGACGTGATCAAACCATTGAATTGATCACGGGCGTGGCAGAGCCCGTGGCGGGAGAAACGATTAATCCCGCTGATGAGGCGGATTTGATGCCGTACCTGGCCTTGTCAAAAGACAATTACCGGCTTGCCGGCGTCTACAGGGTGCTGAGGTTATCCAGGGATTATCGACCTCTGCTCCACGTGGCATGGCAACAACCAGCACTTGATAAACGGGATATCAGAGCCATCCACCTGGACAATACCCAGTTTGAGGAGAAGCCCGCAGAACAGGATGAAGTGGAACCGGGTGAGCTATGGGATTTGCCGGAATATACGCCGCCTGTGAAGGTTTATGACGGCATCATCCGGCTGCGCAGATCCCGTTACCTGCATCTTGATGTGGATTTTGCCTATTTCCCTGAGTTTCTGGAACAACCGGACCTGGCTCCCCCGGAGGGAACCGCCGACTATGACCGACTATGGGCGGACTACGTAAGGCTGACGGAGAGCAGAAGAGTCAAACTGAACGAATTGCATTATTTTGACCATCCCTTGTTTGGCCTGGCCATCCAGGTCAGCCGGATTGAAATCAACGATACACCCTGACAAGCGCCCGGAATGCCACAGAGGACACAGAGGACACAGAGGAAAAAATTTATAAAACTGGCTTGGAAGGATTAATGAATTCGCGGTTTCCCCTGATGTAGATTAAGCCTCTGATTGACTCTGTGATCTCTGTGTCCTCTGTGGCTGATTTTTTTACCACATTCAACGGGAACTGTTGTCATTGAATTACCCCGGTGAGCAAGCGCAATACCCCGGCCATTCCATCTGCCAGATTTTTTTCTATCGACTCCATGGTGATCACGGGGTCTCCCTTGCCTGCAGCGCTGTTGGCGACTACGGCAATAGTTGCATAGTCCAGTTCCAGTTCGCGCGCAAGACAGGCTTCCGGCATACCCGTCATGCCGACAATATCGCAGCCGTCCCTCTCCAGGCGGTTAATCTCCGCAATGGTTTCAAGCCTGGGGCCCTGGGTAACGCCCATGGTCCCGTACGTTACCATATCAAGTTCCAGGGCCGCGCCGGCAGCAATGATTTTATCCCGCAGGGCAGCGCAATACGGATCACTGAAATCTATATTGACGGCCCTGTCCAGGTCATCCTCGAAATAAGTGTTTTTTCTTGAGTGGGTATAATCAATGACCTGGTCGGGTATGACCAACCGGCCCGGCTGCATAGCCCCGGTGATACCGCCGACCGCGTTTATCGCGATGATTTTCCTGCAACCGCAATCCTTAAGCGCCCGGATATTCGCCCTGTAGTTGATCTTGTGGGGCGGGATGGCGTAGCGGCGGCCATGACGGGGAAGAAACATGATTTCCCTCTCTGCAAGTCTGCCGAATATCAGTTTGCCTGAAGGCTCGCCGAAAGGAGTCTCGACATCCCGTTCGGACAAGATTGTCACCGCGTCAATACTGGTCAGACCGGTACCGCCGATGACTGCAAACTCAACCATTATCAGCCAGTAAGGTTATGCCGGCCCAGTTGCGGGCGAATTGGGCCGCGCTCCTGCCGCTACGCGTGCCTTTTTCCAGCGCCCATTGCAGCGCAGCCTCTCTGACCTGTTCGGGGTCGTCGATTTTTACCCCGGTCCGGTCAAGCCAGTGAAATGCAATCTGCAGGTATTGCTCCTGGTTGAACGGGTGGAACGACAACCAGATGCCGAAGCGTTCCGACAGTGAGAGCTTCTCTTCCACGGCTTCTCCATGGTGTATTTCGCCGTCAATCATTTTTGCCTCCAGGTTCTCCGACCTGAATTCCGGTATCAGGTGACGCCGGTTCGAGGTGGCGTAGATCAGGATGTTGTCCGGGATATCGCTTACCGAACCGTCCAACAGGACCTTGAGAGACTTGTAACTGGGATCATGCGCGTCGAAAGATAAATCATCACAGTAAATGACGAATCTGCCTGTGAAGCGGCTCAATGCATCACAGATTTCATTCAGATCGATCAGGTTATCCCGCGTTACTTCCAGCAGGTGCAGCCCCCGGTCCCGGTACTCACTGAATATGGCTTTGACCAGGGATGATTTCCCCGTACCCCGTGGACCCCACAACAGGACGTTGTTTGCGGGATAATTGTTGATGAACTGTTCGGTGTTCGAGCGAATAACGGTTTTTTGCCGGTCCAGAAAAAGCAGGTCATCCAACCTGATATCCCTGGAATATTTGATTTTCTCGATGTATGATGACGCACCTTTACGCCGCCAGCGCATCAGAGAGGCAGCCTGCTTCGGGCGCGCGGACGGCATGATGAATTTCAGTCTGCCCAGCAGGGAATTGAATCGAGACCCCGAATTATCCGTATTTGTCATTACATGATTATATTGTTGATTGATCTACGGAAGCTCTGACAAGTCCATCCTGGACTTGTCAGAGCACGGACAACAAAAATGCGATTTTTGTTGTCCTCTCAAATTCAATGACTTATTGTCATTGAATTTGGCGATACATCCTTGTATCGCAGGAACCTCTGACTTAATCAGAGGTTCCCTGCCATTATACGCTGATATGCAGCGCCTCCGGCTTTTTTGTAAAATCCGGATGTAAATATATCTATCAGCTTTATGATACCGTACCGATTTTGTAAATAGAAAGGTGAGTTATGTTCAGTAGAGACATGAAAATTGCAGAGTACGATGATGTGCTCTACCAGGCCATGCAAGGGGAGAAGATCCGGCAGGAAGAGCATATTGAGTTGATCGCGTCGGAAAACAACGTCAGCCCCAGGGTGCTGGAGGCGCAGGGTTCGGTGCTGACCAATAAATATGCCGAAGGCTATCCGGGTAAACGTTACTACGGCGGCTGTGAATATGTCGACGTTGTTGAACAACTTGCCATCGACCGCGCCAAACAGTTGTTCGGCGCGGATTACGCCAACGTTCAACCCCATTCGGGTTCCCAGGCAAACGGCGCGGTGTATCTTGCGCTGTGCCAACCGGGCGATACGATTATGGGAATGAGTCTTGCTCATGGTGGTCACCTGACCCATGGGGCATCAGTCAGCGTCTCGGGAAGATTATATAAGGCGATACAGTACGGACTTAACGCGGATACCGGTGAAATTGATTACGACGCTGCGGAACAGCTCGCCCTGGAACATAAACCACGGCTCATCATGACCGGTTTCTCCGCCTACTCGCGCAGGGTGGACTGGCAGAGATTCAGGGATATTGCGGATAAAACGGGCGCATACCTGGTATCCGACATCGCCCACGTGGCCGGGTTGATCGCCACCGGAACGTACCCCAGCCCGGTCCGGATCGCGGACGTGACGACAACGACCACTCATAAGACCTTGCGCGGTCCCCGTTCCGGTCTGATCCTGGCTAAAGCCAACCCGGAAATTGAAAAAAAGCTTAATTTTACGGTTTTTCCATCCTATCAGGGTGGGCCGTTGATGCATGTGATTGCCGCAAAAGCGGTTGCTTTCAAGGAGGCCATGGAACCGGAATTCAAGGTCTACCAGCACCAGGTTATAAACAATGCGCGTACCATGGCGGAGGTCTTTATTCAACGAGGCGTTGACGTTGTTTCCGGTGGAACTGACAACCACCTGTTCCTGGTCGACCTGGTCAGCAAAGGCATAACGGGTAAAGACCTGGACGCGGCCCTGGGTCGGGCCAACATTACGGTAAATAAAAACGCAGTACCCAACGACCCGCAATCACCTTTCGTAACCAGCGGGATCCGTATCGGCACCCCGTCTATCACCACCCGCGGCTTCAAGCAAGCAGAGGCCTCCCAGGTTGCCTCCTGGATTTGTGACATCATAGATAATATGGGGAACGAGGCATTGGTGGAGAAGATTAAAGGTGAAGTGAAGGCGTTATGCAAACGCTTCCCCATGTATGCGTGAAGGGAAGACTTTTTTGCGTGTCTGCGCGTGTCTGGGGTCAGGTCGCACAATGCACACTGACTCCGAAATACTTCGCCATTTCAACCATAGTGTGCATTGTGCGACCTGACCCCATTCGCGTGCGCGTTTGCCCAGAGGACACAGAGGGAAAAAAATTATAAAACTGGTTCGGAAGGATTAATGAAGTCGCGGTTTCCCCTGATGTTGATTAAGCCTCTGGTTGACTCTGTGATCTCTGTGTCCTCTGTGGCTAATATATAATCTGCTCCCTTTTTTAACGTATAATCGGGGTCATGCGTTGCCCATTCTGCTCATTTGAGGATACCAGGGTCGTCGATTCCAGGTTGACCGACGAGGGGGATCAGGTCAGGCGTCGACGTCAATGCCTGGAATGCAAAGAACGCTTTACCACTTATGAGGCAGCCGAGTTCAGTTACCCCAGGATTATCAAATCCGATAACCGGCGTGAACGATTCATTGAGGATAAACTGCGTTCCGGCATTTTGCGCGCCCTTGAAAAAAGGCCGGTTGCAATGGAAAAGGTGGAAAATGCCATTGCCCGCCTCAAGCATAAGCTGCGTTCTCTGGGTGTGAGGGAAGTAAAGTCAAGAAAATTAGGGGACTTGGTCATGGAAGAATTACGGACTGTGGACCAGGTGGCCTATCTCCGATTTGCTTCCGTGTATCATAGTTTTGCCGACGTCAGGGCATTTTTGGAAGAGATAGAGAAGCTTGAGGGCGAATTGCCTCCTGAGATGAAAGATGCGCAACTGGACCTGCTGAACGAGAGAAATAATTGAAGTGAGGTGGACGGCAGCTGATTCCGCCTGTATGACGCGTGCCCTGGATCTGGCGCAACTGGGCCGGTTTACCACCCACCCCAACCCCCGGGTGGGTTGTGTCATAACAAGGGATGAGCGAGTTATAGGGACAGGCTGGCATCTGAAAGCCGGCGAGCCTCATGCGGAGATCAACGCGTTGAATGATGCTTCCTGTGACCTGCGCGGCGCCACCGCCTACGTCTCACTCGAGCCCTGTTCCCATCATGGACGGACGCCACCTTGTACGGAAGCGCTTATCAGGGCAGGAATAAGCCGCGTCGTGATAGCTGCGCCGGACCCGAATCCGCAAGTTTCGGGTGCGGGGGTAAACGCATTAAAAGACGCCGGCATCAGCGTGGAAACCGGCTTGATGGCGGAACCGGCAAACGAACTGAACAAGGGCTTCATTTCCAGGATGACTCAGGGGCGGCCTTATGTCCGCTGCAAGTCAGCCGTCAGTCTTGACGGGAAAACGGCATTGGCCGGGGGGGTAAGCCGATGGATAACCGGCGCAGCTTCCAGGCTGGACGTGCAGGAGTTGAGAGCGGCAAGCTCTGCCGTCATGACCGGTATCAATACCGTATTGGCCGATGACCCGCGCTTGAATGTCAGGGACGTGGATACCAGGGGCAGACAACCGGTCAGGATAGTGCTTGACAGGAACCTGAGGTTTCCGGTTAACGCAAAGATGCTTGGTGTGGACGGAACGACTATCCTGTTCACCCGGACCAGGGATGAGCGAATCCGGCAAACCCTTGAACATGCCGGTGCGCGTGTTCAGTTTGTTGATGTGGATGAGGGTGGTTTTCTGGATGCCGTTTTGCGGGAGTTGGCGCTGACTTATGAGGTGAATGACCTGCTGGTGGAAGCGGGAGCAAAGTTGTCAGGGAGTATGCTGGCCCACGGCCTGGTCGATGAACTTGTCGTATACCAGGCGCCGATCATACTGGGCTCCGGCGCCGTTGATATGATGGATATTCCCGCCATCACCGATATGAACGACCGCTATAAAATGGATCTGGTGGACTTTCGTCGGTTTGATGAGGACTGGCGCTTTATATTCAAACCGAGCTATTGAAAGAGCAATCCGCAGATGAAGCAGATGAACGCAGATAAAAACGGTCGGTCCATGAGCGCGCGGGTGCGGGCCAGGCGTTCTGCCGTGCAGGCCCTGTACCAGTGGTTTTTAACCGAACGGCCGATGACTGAAATCATCGCTGAATTCGAACTCGATAGAGTGGAATTAAAGAAAGCCGACGGGGATTACTTTCGCGATATTCTGAGCGGCAGCGCCGGTAATTCGGCGGAGATTAATGACGCACTGACACCATTCATGGATCGGGCCCTGCATGAACTGGACCCGGTTACCCGGGCCGTACTGCACCTGGGTATGTACGAACTCAAATATCAGCCGGCATTACCCTGGCGCGTGGTATTGAATGAATCCATCGAACTGGCAAAGCTCTTCGGGGCAGAGGATTCCTATAAATACATCAACGGGGTATTGGATCAAGCCGCGCGCCGGCTGCGCCCGGACTTCGCTGAGTGAACCGTACATGTGTATATTGGGGTCAGAGTAAAAATAAAATCCCTGGCATGCCGGGGACGGATTTTAATCCGTCCCCACTGTCTCTGCGTATTTTTACTCTGACCCCAATATACAGGACAATACCTGAATGTCACTGACTGAATTTGGCGCCATCGAAAAATATTTTGCCGGATTGACCCCCGGAGGACATGGGGTCGTGCTCGGAGTGGGCGATGATGCGGCGGTATTGGCCGTTGATGCGGACTCTCACCTCGTCGTCACAACCGACAGCCTGGTTTCCGGCGTCCATTTTTCCCCCGATGCTGACCCTGCCGACATCGGTTACAAGGCGCTGGCCGTAAACCTCAGCGACATGGCCGCCATGGCGGCCACACCGCGCTGGATTACCCTGGCGCTGACCCTGTCGGAGGCTGAAATGACCCATGCCTGGCTGGACGGATTCGCCCGCGGCCTGGCGCAATTGGCAAGAAATTACAATGTGTCACTGGTTGGCGGGGATCTCTGTAAAGGTCCCCTGTCAGTGACAATCCAGGTCATCGGAGTATGCCCGAAAGGCGGGGAAATTCGACGGGATGGCGCAAAAGCGGGTGATTTGATTTACCTCAGCGGCCCGTTGGGCGGCGCGGCCCTGGCATTGGCGATGCTCAAGTCCGGCCGCAGTCCTCAACCTGATTGTTACAAACGCCTGCTCCGGCCCACTCCACGGCTGGAATTAGGAGTTTCCCTGCGGGGCATCGCAAGCGCCATGATCGACGTCTCGGACGGCCTGCTTGCGGACCTGGGCCACCTGCTTGGTGCCGGCCGCGTCGGCGCCCGGATCAATATGGATTCCATTCCGGCCGACACATATCTTGATAGCGAGTGTCACTCCGCAGAAAAGTGGCGCTGCGTACTCAGCGGCGGCGATGATTACGAGTTGTGTTTTACCGTGCCGCCGGCAAAACAACAGGCATTGGAACAAATCGGCCAACCGGTATACCGTATCGGCGCGATCACGCCGGAGCAGGGGCTTCGCTGTATAAGAAACGACGGTTCCGAACATATCCCTGAGGGCGCGGGATATTCACATTTCTGATTATCAGAAATTTATCAATTCCATATATATCCAGGACGGCTACGGGCACTACTAATTCATTTGCCCTCTGATTGCATCAAGGGCTAATCTCAAGTGTTCATTTACGACTTCAATCAGGGCGGTTTCGTCGCTCTCCCTCAGTGCCAGGATGATTTTCGTATGGATTTCGATAATTATCCGGCGTATTGGTTTCTTATCCAAAGTATGCAAAGCGACAAAGTAAATATGGTCCATGAAATCATCAATGATTTTGGCTAGTCGCTCGTTGCCACATAGATGAAAAAGTGCTGAACGGAACTCCATGTTGAGTTTGAAAAACCTGGACGTATCTCGCTCATCCAGCAATCGCTGCTCCCGGTTGATGAGCCTCTCAAGACGAGTAATATCGGCTTCAGTACAATTATGGATAATCTTTTTTGCGGCCAGGGTTTCTAAAACATGTCTTAATTCGAATATATCCTC
Source organism: Gammaproteobacteria bacterium (assembly GCA_965205405.1). Lineage (GTDB taxonomy): Bacteria > Pseudomonadota > Gammaproteobacteria > Eutrophobiales > Eutrophobiaceae > JAAXHV01. Next base: position 3,351,187 of record OZ242169.1, on the reverse strand, counting down.
TATCTGCTTTATGGTTGGGGCAATGAAGATATATGACCCGCCAGGATTTTGTTTTAAAATTCCCTGGTTCCGAAACAGGTTAAGCGCTTCCCTGACCGGTGTGCGAGAAACACCCAGGGCTTCTGCTACCGCGTATTCCGTAATTTTCTGGTTGGGCTTGAATACTCCCTGAAACAGGGCCTTTCTCAGTGATTCGTAGGCTTTATCGCGCAGCGATTGTTTATTTTGAATTTTTTTCAGAGTCATTAACGGTCCTGGTTCTATACACTATTCTGTAAATCTATAGAGCTTTCGGGACTCATAATCAAGAGTGAACGCGATCCCTCGGCTATTTCGATTAGACTGCTTGTAGTTCCTATCCAAATATAGTATACGGTATACTAGAATAGCAAAGAATTCTTCAACTTATATGACACGGGGTAAGAGATGTACGATCTTGACAGAATAAAATTATGTAAAACAGGAAAAGCGGCAGTCAGCACTGTTCAGCTTTTATTATTTGCCTGCCTGCTTGGTACTGCAACCACTGAACTGCTTGCCCAGGCCGGCGCCCTGGAGGAAATTGTTGTGACCGCCAGAAAGCGTGAAGAAAGTCTGCAGGACACGCCTATCTCGGTCGCCGCTTTTACGGCTGATGATATTGAACAACGGGGCATGGTGGATTTTGCCGACCTCGGGGAATTTACGCCGAACGTTGTGTTCGATTTTACCTCCCCCATTGCCGCCGGCAATTCGGCTGCCATCATCATGATCCGCGGCGTGGGCAGCGCCGACTGGGCTTTGCCGGTTGACCCGGGCGTCGGCGTTTACCTGGACGGCGTGTATATTGCTCGCAGTATCGGTCAGGTGATGGATACCGCGGATGTCGAGCGAATCGAAGTATTACGCGGCCCCCAAGGCACCCTGTTCGGGCGCAACACCATCGGCGGCGCTATCTCCGTGGTCACTAAAAAGCCGACGACCGACAGCTTCCATGGCAAGGCGGAAGTGACGACCGGTAGTTATGACCGCATCGACGTAAACGGCTATGTCAATATTCCCATGGGTGAGACCCTGGCCGGCAGTCTTTCCGTCTCAAGTAGGAACCGGGACGGCTACGTGAAAAACCTGGGTTGTACTCTTAACTGTGTACCGGGAGCGGCGAAAGAGCCCGACCTCGGCGATAACGAGGATTTATCCGGACGCGTTGCGTTTCGCTGGACGCCGTCCGATGCCTTGACGGTTGATGTTACAGGCGATTATTCGGTCACCGACGAGGCGCCGGCCCCCAATGTCCTGATTGGAACAATTGACAGTGGGGCTGCTGCGGGGTTTACTCCCTTTAACAATGTGTTGTCGGGAGACCCGCAATGTACCAGTTCTGACCCGGGCAGATTAAATAATCCCAACTGTTATAACGCCCAATGGGCAATAGGCCCCTTCAGGACGCACAGCAGTCACCACAGTTCCACGCCGGAATTGCAAACGGACGAGCGCTTCGGTATCAGTGTGCGGCCGGCGTCCGAGTTGAACGTCTGGGGTGTCAGCGGGACCATTGAATGGGACTTCAATGATAACCTCACTTTCAAATCCATCAGCGCGCACCGCCGGGTGGAAGATGGTTTCTGGTCCCGGGACAGCGGTCATTCGGGTAACCAGAACCACGTTCTGGCCCGCACTACCAATGACTATGAGCAGAAACAGACCACCCAGGAACTTCAGTTGTTGGGCAATGCCTTTGATGACCGTCTGAGTTACATCCTGGGGCTTTATTACCTGAAAGAAACCGGCAAACACCTGGACGTGGTGGAACTGGTATTGAACACCGTGTTTGACAGTGGCGGTTCCATCAAGAATGAGAGCAAGGCATTTTTTGCCCAGGGAACCTACGACATAACAGACCAGTTGTCATTGACGGCAGGTGTGCGTTATACGGATGAGGATAAGCAGTTCAATGCGGATTCCAAAGTGGGCATCGACCACAATGGCCTGGTCAGGGGCTTGCCCGATTGCCGGAATAATCCGATTCCGTTGCCCGGAGATGGCGCCTGCGTATTACCGCCCGAGCCTGCTAATTCAGATACCAGTGAGTTGCAGCCTTACGTCAACCTGTCTTACCAGTGGACCGGGGATTTGATGACTTATGCGTCCTATTCAGAGGGTTTCAAGGCCGGTGCTTTTACCCAGCGGGTGTTCCCGCCGGCGACGGCAACGCCGACAGCCGGACCTGAATTTGTAAAGGTGTATGAACTGGGCTTCAAGTCCACCTGGTTGGATAACCGGGTGCGGTTGAACGGCACAGGTTTCTTCACCGATTACACCGATTTACAGGTATTCGTAAATGCGGCAACCGGTACGGGTTCGCCGGAGCAGCCCGTTATCGGTCTTGCCACCAAGAACGCGGCAGAGGCAGAACTCTGGGGTTTTGAACTGGAAATGACCGCCGCGCCGGTCGCCGAAGCGTTGCTGCAGGTAGGCATAGGCTACCTGGACTCGAAGTACGTTCGACTGGATGATGACGTGGTTGAATTCGATATAGATGGTGAGTTGACCAATGCGCCGGAGTGGAACGTGACTGTGGCAGCTCAATACGAGTATAACCTGGGTGATATGGGGTCGTTGACGCCACGCCTGGATCTGTCCTACACCAGCAAGGTATACAATGACGCAAAAAATACGCCGTTATTGACCCAACCCGGATACACCTTGTTGAACCTTGCCTTGACCTGGCGCGATGCTGATGACAAGTGGTCGCTCACCGCGGCGGGACGCAATATCACCGATGAGGTATACGTCACTACGGGCGTTGCCGGTTCGGGCATAATAGAGGGCGTGTACGGCTTGCCGGCAACCTGGTCTGTCAGCCTGCGCCGGAATTTTAATTAACCGGTACAACCGTTATTCCGATCGGAGCCGGCATCCCTGTCAATACAGCGTAAGGCGCAGTGGGAAACGGGGTTGCCGGCATGATTTTCAAAGCCGCGCCGGATAGTTTTTGCCGAAGGCAATTTCTGCGTGGCCTGGTCGGGGTCGGGGGAGTGCTGTTCACTTTTTTCCGATCCGGCGGGGCCTATGCACGTTCGCTCGCAGGGAACATGATCAGTCGCGATCATCCCGACTATGAGGCAAGGAGAAAGAGCCTGGTATGGCAGGTAGCCAAACCGGCGCGCCGACCCGATTTGATCGTCCAGGCAAATTCCGTCGATGACGTTATTGCCGCGGTCAACCAGGCCCGGACTCAGGGTTTAAAGCTGATCGCAAAGAGCGGTGGCCACAGCATTTCCGGTTCTTTCCTGCGTGACGACGGCATGTTGCTGGACCTGCTCGGAATGAGGGAGGTTGAAGTCGACCCGCTCATGCAAACGGCCACAGCGGAACCGGGTACCTGGGGCCCCACGTTACTCCACGCGCTTGAACCACACGGTTTTGGGTTTCCCGTTGCCCGGGGCGGCAGTGTTGCCATCGGCGGGTTCCTGTTGGGCGGCGGCCTCGGCTTCAACCCGAATACCTGGGGGATTGCCTGTTTTTCCGTAACCGGCGCTGATGTAGTCACGGCGGATGGAAAACTGGTTACGGTCAACGACAAACAATACCCGGATATCTACTGGGCGGTGCGAGGAGCAGGTCCGGGATTTTTCGGGGTAGTCACTAAATATTACCTGCGGATCTATCCCTTACCGGGAGCGATTACCACCTCACAATATATTCATCCCCTGGACGCGCATTCCAAGGTGGCTGCTGCCCTTGAACAGCTTGTCCCGAACAGTGACCACCGGCTTGAATTGATCCTGCTGCTGACCGGCAACCCGGATAAGGAGGCGGTTGCCGCCGGTGCGTCGGAACAAGTCTGTCTTGTCAACGCGATTGCCTACGGCGCCGATGAAGCGGAATCACGAGCCCTGCTGGCAACCGTTGCAAACAGCGCCCTTAACGACGCTCCCCTGGCAAAAAAAGAATACGAGCCTACCAATCTCAAGATACTGACGGGAGAAACCGGCGCGTCCTTCCCCCACGGGCGCATGGCGACCGAAGGTGTCTGGAGTAATTCCATTGCCCCGGTGATTGCGGTACTCAGTGAGCGAATGCGACAGGCTGTTACGCCGCTCACCACCATCAGTATTCGTTTTATGGGCAATACCCGCTTGCCCGGGAATGCCGCTTATTCGCTGATCGGCAGCACGAATATCCTGTCGGTATTGACCTGGCGGGATGCAAGGGATGACAGTGCGGTAGCCGGGTGGTTGCGCTCCACCATGTCTGCCCTGGAACCCTTTTCCCTGGGGCATTACATCAACAATGAGGATATCGTCAGTTATCCGGAAAGGAACCAGCGTTCATTCACGCCCGACAGCTGGGCAAAACTCAGGGCCTTACGCAATCAATATGATCCTCACGGCGTATTCCACGACTACTATGGCGTGTGAAATCAGAGCAACAGCGTCGTCATTCCGGCATATGCCGGAATGACGATAGCGATTCACAAAGTATGCCTGTGTTATGATTGAGTCCGGCGGGAACTGTGAGCGAGCGTTTCCACCAATGCCGTCACAATAGCCTTCTGACCCTGCAATGACGGGTGCAAGCCGTCATCCAGCAATAATCCGGAATTGGGTGGTAAACCAAAAACGGAATGTACATCAATGATCCTGTCAGGTAATTGTCTTATCAATTCCGCAACGGCGCTGATATCGTCGTTTGTCCAGGATGATTGCAGGGTCTTGAACAGCCAGTATTCCGAAATCTTTTGTTCAATCACAGCCGGAGGGGTCATCCAGACCAGCTCTGCTGTTGTTTGCGTAATTGCAAAGCGGCGTAGTTCATGCAGGTTTTTGCCCGTTTCTTCAAGACTGACCAACGTCTTGTCGGGTTTGATACCATGTTTTCTCGCATCATTCAGGCCAATCATGAACAGGATCCAGTCGGGCCGAAGCTGCGTTAATTCAGAGCAGCGGCTAATGGCATGAGTCGTCGTGTCCCCGGATACGCCGGCATTGATAATCCGGATTTGGTCGTCAGGACGTCTTATGCTGATCAGGTGGCGCAGTATTTCCAACCAGGATTGATCATCATCGGTTACACTGTCACCGACCGCAATGATGGTCGAATTTGCAGCAAAGGGAAGCCGGTCGACAAGGTCGGCAAACCCCGGGCCGGCCAGCAGGGTCTCGGCAGTTGTACGCGCGTTTTCGCTGAAGCCGTTCCTGATGTTTCGGTACTGAACGGCGTTCAGGCCGAAAATCGCTGCTATGTTTTGATCGTTTACGCCGGGATAATCACCCAGCAGTTTTTCGAAGTGAATGAATTGCAGGATAAAATTAAATTGTTCAGGCGTTAACTTATTCATTATCTTGGAATACCGGATTAAACAAGGTGTTGCTTCTGATTATATGTATACAGTATGCCAGATTGATGCATTGCGCCGCAGGAATATCATTAAATGAATAACAAGCTCCCCTTAAAAACGATCTACGCCTGGTACGTGGTTGCAGTATTGATGGTTTGTTACACGTTTTCCTTTGTTGACAGGCAGATATTGAACCTGATGATCGGGCCGATACGGCGCGATTTCGACCTGAGCGATACCCAGGTGAGCCTGTTGATCGGTTTTGCATTTGCGTTGTTTTACACGACCATGGGAATACCGCTGGGGCGACTGGCGGATCGGGCTTCGCGCAAATACCTGATTATTGCCGGTCTGGCAATCTGGAGTATCGCCACGATAGGCTGTGGTTTCGCCAGGTCTTTCGGCCAGTTATTCCTGCTGCGCATGTCGGTGGGGGTGGGTGAAGCGGTACTCAATCCTTCCTCTTATTCCATTATCAGCGATACCTTCCCGAAAGAAAAACTGGGTAAGGCCATCAGTGTTTATGCCTCGGGAATCAATCTTGGCATAGGCGTGGCGTTTATTTTCGGCGGGACTATCATGGGGATGGCCGGCGGGATACCCGTAACGGGTATTGATTTTATAGATGCGATGTCTCCGTGGCAGGTTGCCATTGTCTGTGCCGGACTCCCGGGCGCGATTATCATTCCGCTGGTCTGGAGCATAAAAGAACCGCAGAGAAAAAATTCACTGGTAGTCGACGGACAAAGAATAAAAGTCGTCCCGATTGTTGAAGTTGTCAGGTTCATCCGGGAAAGGAAGAGAACGTTTATCCCGTTTTTTTCCGGTGGCGCAATCATATCCATTCTGGGATATGGCTTCCTGACCTGGATATCGGAGTTCTTTATTCGGACGTTCGGCTGGACCGCCACCCAGTGTGGAATCAGGATTGGGACAGCCGTGCTGCTGTTGTCAACCACCGGGATTTACCTCGCCGGCGTCATTGCCGACAGGTATGTCGCCCGGGGCAAACCGGACGGCTACCTTCGTGTGCTGGTATGGACGGGTGTTTTTCTGACGCTGCCGTGTATCTGTATGACCTTGATGCCGAGCGATTACTGGGCGTTTATTTTATTGTTGCCGGTAACGTTACTCTATTCCTGCCCCTATGGCGTATTGCCGGCAGCCATACAGGTTATTTCACCCAACCAGTTAAGAGGACAGATTTCAGCCGTTTATATGCTGTGCAACAATATTATCGGCCTGGGCCTGGGACCCACCATCGTTGCCCTGATTACGGATCAGGTCTACCAGGATGATATGGCCTTGCGTTACTCGCTTGCCATCGTCCTGGGAGTCACTGCGCCGTTATCGGCACTCTGCTTTTACCTGTGCATGAAACCATTCAGGCACAGTGTCGAACTGGCAAGGCAGTGGAATTCTGCGAAATGACCGATACATGGCAAACAGCACCGGATGATCTTGAGGTTTCCCCGCAGCACGTGGATATCTGGTTGACATCAACGGAACTGGGGGAGGAACAGGCCCGTGCATACAGAGAATCCTTGTCACAGGGGGAGCTGGAGCGCGCGCAAAAATTCAAATCGGACGCTAAATACCGGGAATATATCGTTACTCGCGGGCTGCTCAGGCAGGTGCTGACGAGTATGGCCGGATTGGACATCGTCGGGGTAGACTTTCTTGATGGTGAGCACGGCAAGCCCCGTCTGGACAGCAGTGTGGCCGGAAAAACCGTTGCATTTAACGTATCCCATTCCCACGGCCTGGCCCTGGTGGCGCTCACGCCGGGGGGCAGGCTGGGGGTAGATCTGGAAAAAATCAGGCCGGAAGTGGACTGGCGCCCCCTGGCAAGGCGTTATTTTTCCGGCGCTGAATTCAGGGCGCTGGACGAGTTTCCCGAGGACCTCCGCCTGAAGGCTTTTTTTACCTGCTGGACGCGCAAGGAAGCCTTTGTCAAGGCGCTGGGTGCAGGGGTTGCCTACGGCCTCAAGGAGTTTGACGTCAGTATTGACCCGGATGAAGCCTACGCGGCGTTAACTCTGCGCAGACCGGATGAAGACGTAGCCCGATGGCTTATAAAAAATATTCCCGTACCTGGAAATCACGTCGCGGCCCTGGCCCTGGATCGGCCTGCCTGCCAATTCAGACTGTGGCGCGCGCATTATTAGCCACAGAGGGCACAGAGATCACAGAGTGGATCGAGTTACCGGTTAATATCCGGATAGCCTGCATATTCAGCATTGATTGTTACGTTTTTCATCCTTTTTTTCTCTGTGCCCTCTGTGTGCTCTGTGGCTAAAGATTATAGACCCAGGCAACCAGGGCGTTCATAAGTTCCTTACCGTGTCCCTTGTGTGCCAGCTTCCGGTTCAACATGCCTGAAACTATATACTCCCGTCCGGATTTGGCATGGACGTATCCTGCTATGGCGGATACGTCGTCAATCGTACCTGTCTTTATATGTGCGTAGCCTGAAGCCGCTTTATATTTCAAGCGGTTTTTCGCGGTGCCGTCTACACCGGTAATTGACAGTGAAGATATGAACTCAGGGCGGTAGGTAGTGTTCCAGGCATGTTCCAGGATATCCGCCAGCAATTTTGCCGAGGAGCGCGCCTCTCTTGACAGCCCGGCGCCGTTATCGATTTTCAGGGTTTGCGTATCCAGGCCCAGCTCCGTTAGATAGCCGTCAATAACCCGGATGCCTTTTTCAGTTGTGCCGGGTTCTTCCTGTAGTTCAGCCCCCAGAGTCAGCATCAGTTGCCGGCTCATGACGTTATTGCTGAACTTGTTGATGAGTTTGATGACGTCGGACAAGGATTTCGAATGCCGGACCAGGAAAGGCTCGCCTGTTGCCGGCGCCATGGCTGTCCTGACCTGCCCGGCGATGCTTCCACCCAGTTGTTGCCATATTGACTTGAATAATCCGAATGCATAAGTTTCATGGGTCAGCACGGTACGGGACAGGGTGTAATGGCTGCAACCCGTCGGGAATCTCCCTGAAAAAATGATGTGGTCGGCCGTATCCCCGTCAGGGACATTCACGGCTATACCCCTCTGAAAGCCGCCGCAATAGCGTTTTCGCAGGCGCAATCGGTTATCGACTTTCAGACCGGCCAGTTCCGGCTCGGGGTGAACCAGCACGTTTCTGCCGTTTACCGCAGGATAAAAATGAAAATAAACCGCCTTGAAATTGACCAGAAAGGCGTTCGGGAGGACGTTATAGGTGCGGTAGGGCTTATTATCAAAAGCGCTGAGGGTATCGTGTGGAACATTGAAATAGGAGTGATCAATCAATAGGTCACCTGTTATATCCCTGATCCCCCGCCGCCTCAGTTCTTCCAGTATTTTACGGAATTCTTCAGTGACGAGATAAGGATCGCCATACCCCTTGAACAGGAGATCGCCCTGCAACACCCCGTCTTTGATACTACCCAGGGTATAGACCTCGGTCTTCCAGCGATAGGCCGGGCCCAGCAATTCCAGGGCGGCCAGCGTGGGGATGATCTTAATGACGGACGCGGGATTGAACGGCAGTTCCCCGTTGACCGACAGCACCGGTTCCCGGTTACCGACCTCCCTGACGTAAAGGCTGTAAGCGCCGGACGGGATTTTATGGCCCTTGATAACAAACCCGATGGGCCCGGGCAACTGCGCGGCGCCGGAACAGGCATACCACCCGGTAATGAAAAAAAATAAGATTATCCTGAAACGGATTGACACGCTCATCCTCTCCTCTGATCCTGTTTTCTATGCTAGATATTTGGGGTCAGAGTAAAAATACAGTTGAATTGGCAGTGGTGGTACTTTGTCATTATGTATTTTTACTCTGACCCCAAATATCTGTTACCCGCCGCGACAGGCTGCGCCGAAGACTTCCCATATTTTTGCATCCAGGGGATGCGAACGCCAGTCCCACTCGGGATGCCATTGTACGCCGGTAGCGAATGCCTTGCTGTTCCGGACCCGGACTGCTTCTATGATCCCGTCCGGGGCGCGGGCTTCAATGACCAGGTTGTCAGCGAGACGGTCTATACCCTGTTCATGCACGCTGTTTACCCTGATTGTTCTCTCCGTGGCCAATTTCCCCAGTTCACTGTCCGGTTCAAATATTATGTCATGGGAGTGGGAGAAGCGCTGTTCGATGCTCCAGTCTTCAGGTGGGAAGTGGTTCAACTTACCCGGCAGGTTGGGCACGTCCTGGTGCAGGGTGCCTCCCAGGGCCACGTTGAGTTCCTGTATCCCGCGACAGATACACAGCATGGGAATCCCCGCATCGATCACTTTCGGGATCAACGGCAGGGTAGTCGCGTCCCGTTGCGGGTCCTGAACGGTATTTTCAGGCGCAGCCTCACCCTGGTAGCGCTGTGGCCGGATATTGGAACGCGCGCCGGTAAAGATTATGCCGTCAATGCTGTCCAGCAAGTCCTCATGGTCCAGGGCTTCAGCAGCAGGCGGAACTATCCAGGGCAGGGCGCCCGCGGCATGAATCACGGCATCGGTATAAACGCTGTATACAGTCGCCGCCGGCATAATATCCCTGACCATTAGTAAATCGGCTGTGATTGCAATGATGGGTTTGCGACTCATGATTGCTATTCTTGTCTATTAATTCCGGGGACACAATTCAAGCATTATTGGATGCTGCTTCCCGGGTCCTGGCTCGTTGCAGCGCCTCTCTGCCCAGTATCGAATCCGCATAGTCTGCTACGTTTTGAATCTCAATGGGTTGCTTTGCCGTACGGGCCCAGGACAAGGTTTGGCCGATCAGGATATCCGCAGCGCTGAATGTGTCTCCAAGGATAAATCTGTTTCCGTCCAGCCCCTGGCTAAGTATCTTCAGGGCCTTTTGAAATTCCCATTCGGCGGTTTCGATTATTGCCGGCACGCGTTTATCCCGGGGCAGCATGAATTTATGTTTTCCCTTGGTCCACAGGGGCTGTTCGAGCTCCGACAGCACAAAGTAACACCACTGGTCGTATTTTGCCCGCGCGGCAGAACCCGCGGGAGGGACCAGTTTTTTCGCCGGGAATTTATCACCCAGGTAGGTCACGATGGCTGCCGATTCAGTGAGCACCAGGTCCCCGTCCCGGATTGCCGGGACTTTACCGGCCGGGTTGATTTTTATATATTCCTCAGAGGCAAACCCGCTGTTGCCTACTGGAACCAGGTTAAATTCGTAGTCTGCCTCCAGTTCTTCCAGCATCCAGGTCACCCTGAGGCCGCGCGTGTTGGGATAGTTGAACAGTTGTATCATGTAACGCCTCTCATAGTATTAATATATTCGTAAAGCCGGTATATGAATAATACGCAAAACGGATGCACCCGTCACCAGCAGCACCGTTTTACAGATGTCAAATTGCCCGCTATTTTCAGTGTGATATAATCAGACGCCATTCCCGGGGAGTCGAAACCATTAGGTTTTAGTCAGATGAAACATCAAATTATCATGCCAACCGTTGGTTTGCGGGTCAGCGACATAGCGGCCGGACTCGCGGTCATCCTCGGCTGTCTCATCTCCGCTTGCTCCCTTACGCTGGTGAATAAAGTCCCGCCGACTCCTGAGCCGATCGCGGAGTTACCCGAGGAGTTTTCCGGCAGCGGAGTTGCCGGGTCGTATGAGCCGCTGGAGTGGTGGAAGACGTTTGCCGATCCGGTGCTTGACCGGGTAATCGAAGCGGTGCTTGCCTCGAACTTCGACCTGGCCGAGGCGGTTGCCCGGGTCGATCAGGCCAGGGCGCGGGAACGCATTGTCAAAGCCCCGGCTTTTCCGTTGCTTCAGCCATCGGCGAACATCACTGACACCGATGTACCTACCAATGCAGGTATCGCCGCGCAACTGGATGAAGTGGGGCTGGGTTCAGACGTATATAGCGATTTCGGTATCGAACTCCCTGACCGGCTTGACCTGACCACCTACACCCTGGGGGTGGATTTCTCCTATGAACTTGACTTCTGGGGCCGCAATCGCAACGACGCACTCGCCGCAGGAGCCGAGCGGCTGGCCTCGGAGGCGGATTATCTGACTGCCCGCATGGGGGTATTGACGGAAACCGTGCGGACCTACCTGGAAATTGTTGACCTGCGCAACCAACAGGGACTGGCAGTCAAAAACGTGGACATCCTACAGCAACGGGAGTCCCTGGCCGGGATACGTTACGACCGCGGGATGACTGATGCGAGCGACCTCTATGCGGCGCGGCAGAATTTACTCAATGTGCAAGCCGAGTTGCCGCAAATGGAAGCTCTGCTGGCGGATGCGGAGGGGAGACTCTGGGTACTCCTTGGAGGTTACCGTGCAGACCTTGCGGACAGGCTGCCCGATTCTCTCACACCTTCCACCGCGCTCGAACCTGTTCCGGCAGGTATTCCTGCCGACCTCCTGGTGCAGCGGCCTGACGTCAGCGCGGCAAGGCAACGCATGGAAGCGGCTCGATACACGGTTGGCGCCCGGCGTGCGGATTTGTTGCCGAGCCTGTCCCTGTACGGTTCCATCGGGCTGCAAAGCACCGAGGCAGGTGAATGGTTTGACCCGGATCAATGGTTCCGGAATCTGAGTTTCAACCTGCTGGGCCCCGTATTCCAGGGTTCACGGCTGCGCAGCAATGTTGATCTCGCCGAGGCCAGGTTGAATGAAGCCGCCGCCGCCTTCGGGCGTACCGTGGTCACTGCGGTCAACGAGGTTGAGGCCGCCCTTGCGGGGCTGGAGGCCGGCCGCCGCCGTCATTCGATACTGGTTTCCCGGGCACAGGAGACCCAGGCCGAAATGGCTTTGCAGGAGCAACGCTATGTCTCCGGAGTGGGCGACTATGAAGACTTCCTGACGGCGCATCAAACCCTGTTGGGAGCGCAGTCCGTGCTGGCGGCTGCCGCGCGTGATCTGGGTCATGCGCGCCTTACACTGCACCGCGCACTGGGAGGCGCGTGGACCGTACAGGACAGGGAAGCCAGCAGCCAGGGTGATGCAGCCGCTACGGCGCCGCCGCGTTTCCTCGCGAACTCTACGGAGTAAACCAATATGTCCCGCATTTCCAGTTTCCTGGTTGCCGTAGTCATTATCGGCGGTTCTGTGGCATTGGCGTCTTTCCTGGTTTCAAGGGCGCCGGAACCGGAACGCGTCGAGCCTCCCCCGCAAATCCCTTACGCACAGACCGGTACGGTTACGGCCGGTTTCGGCGCCATTCCGGTATACGGGGCAGGAACGGTCAGGCCCAGCGCAGAGATAGATATCGCGCCGCAAGTGGGCGGCAAAATAGTCCAGGTTGATCCGGGTTTCCGGAGTGGGGGACGGGTTCAGGCGGGTCAGACGATTTTCCGCATAGAAGAAGCGGACTACCTGTATCGGGTGCAGGAAGCAGAGGCCAATCTCGCTGCACGGCGCGTGGCCTTGCTCGAGGAACAGGAACAGGCGGCTATCGCCCGCGCCGAGTATGAACGTTACTCCAACCGGCAGGGGGATACGGCTGTACAGGCCAGCGTCAGTCCTCTTACGCTCAGGGAACCCCAACTGGAAGCGGAGCGCGCCGAACTGAAACGCGCCGAGGCCCTGCTCGCCGATGCCAGGCTGGCGCTGTCCAGGACCCGGGTAACTGCGCCCTTTGACGGCCATGTGCGTGAAGAGTCCGTGGACGTGGGACAGGTTGTGATGGCGGGCCAGACCGTCGGCCGGCTGTTTGCATCCGATGCGGTGGAAGTAGTCGTGCCCTTGTCCGATACCGAGGCAGCCTTGATCCCGGGATTATGGGAACTTAAGGCGGGCGACGGGGAGCAGGGGGTCCAGGCGCTGGTGGCTACTCGTTACGGCGCGGGAAAATATGCCTGGAGGGGTTACGTGGATCGGGCTGAGACCTCCCTGGATGAACAGACTCGCACTATCGACGTGGTCGTGCGCGTGCCGGATCCGTTCAGCGCAGGGATTCCGGTGGGCGCATCCGCTGTTGCCGGCGCTGGCCCGCCCTTGCTGCTCGGTGAGTTCGTGGAGGTGGAGATCACGGGACTGGCGCCGGAGCGTTTTTTCCGGGCGCCGCGCGCGGCTTTACAACCGGGCAATGAACTCTGGGTCGTCAGTCCCGGCGGTGAGGTGAGTATTGTTCCGGTGCAGGTACTGCAACGCGCCGATGATGAGATATTTGTTACCGGTGACCTGAGCAACGCTCAAACCGTGATCACATCCGGCATCCAGTTTGCTATTGAAGGCATGCGCGTGCTGGTGGACGCCGAACCGTCGCCGTGAGTCTGAACATTCCTGCTCACGGCGAACCTCCCGGCCCCATTGCCTACATGGCGAGCAACGGGGTTGCCGCCAACCTGTTGATGTGGGCAATCATCGCCGCGGGGCTGGTGTCACTGGGCGGGCTCGACCGGGAAGCGTGGCCGATAATACCCTTGAACCATATCGAGGTCTCCATGGCCTACCCAGGCGCGACCCCGGAAGAGGTAGAGGAGGCCATTGTCGCCAGGATTGAGGAGCATGTCAGCGGCCTGGAAGACGTGAAAGCGGTCAAGTCTACCGCTGCCCCCGGGATGGCATCCGTTAGAATCCAGATGAGATCAGGTACGGATATTGGCAGCGCGCTGGACGATACCAAAGCGGCCATCGATCGTATCACGTCTTTCCCGGCCGGCGCGGAACGTCCCCGAATCAGGGAGATGACCAACCGCCAGAGCGTGCTCCGCCTGATTGTCTATGGCAATATCCCGGCACGTTCACTGAAGGAGCTGGCTTACCGGATCGAGAACGAACTGGCTGCGCTTGACAACGTGTCTGAAGTGGAAACTACCGGGGTGAGGGACTATGAGATATCCATTGAAGTGCCCTTGCAGCGGTTAAGATCTCTGGGGCTCACACTGGGCAACGTTGCCAATGCAGTTCGCTCCGGCTCCCTTGACCTTTCCGCTGGGAGTATTGATACCCGGGAATCCCAGGTACGAGTCCGTACCCTGGGTCAGCGCTACACACAGCAGGATTTTGAAGATCTCATCATCATCAGTCGTAGCGACGGCACTACGTTGCGCCTTGGCGATATTGCCCGGGTTCATGACGGCTTTACCAGCTCAGACCTGATAATCCGCCACCAGAATCAGCCGGCCACGTTCATCGAGGTCTATCGCGTAGAGGGAGAGCGGGTGCTGGACGTCGCTACGGCCGTACAAGAGCACATAGCAAACGAGGTGATCCCGATGTTGCCTGACGGCACGGGCATTACCATCTGGAATGACGCTTCTTACATCTATTCCGAACGGGCGGAGCTCTTGCTCAAGAATGGGATACTGGGCCTGTTGCTGGTGTTCATCGCCCTGACCCTGTTTCTTGAGCTGCGCCTTGCGGTCTGGGTGGCCGTCGGTCTCGTATTGTCCGGGATCGGCGCCCTGGCCGTCATGCTGGTGTTTGATCTTTCGCTCAGTTCCGTATCACTGTTCACGTTCGTCCTTGCCATAGGCATTGTCGTCGACGATGCTATTGTCGTCGCCGAGCACATCCACCATGAACGCAAACAAGGCGCTTCAGGTGTCGTTGCGGCAATCCGGGGGGCGCGCCGTATAAAAACGCCACTGACCTTCGCCGTTCTCACCTCGGTCGCGGCCTTTACCCCGCTGCTGTTCCTTCCCGGCGGCATCGGTGACGTCATGCGTCCCGTACCGATCGTCCTGATCAGCATGTTGATAATTTCCCTGGTTGAATCGATGCTGATCCTGCCGCACCACCTGTCTCGCCCGCACGCGCCAGGCTGGACGCCGAACAATATGGTCGAGAGCCTGTTCGTACACACTCAGGGCTTTGTCGATAGATCATTGAACAGGTTCCTGGCGGGCTCCCTGGATCGAGGGCTACGGTTTGCAACGAGCCAGCCCGTGATAACGATAGCGATCATCTTTGGTATATTCATCATCAGTGTGTCGCTGTTGCCGGCGGGAATTGTAAAGACGAGCTTCACCGAAGAAGTAGAGGGAGACTTTGTGACGGCCAGCCTGGAAATGCCCGATGGCGCTACCGCACAACGGACTTACGAGGTAGCGAGAGAACTGGAGGTGGCAGGTTTTCGGGCGCTGGAAAGGTTCTCACCCGAACAGACCGGGGATGCGCCGCCGCTGGTTTCAGGAGTCACCGTGACTGTCGGTATGGGGCGCTTTATCGAGAGCGGGAGCATCAGCCCTGACCCTACGTTGAATCCGCCGGCCAACATCGCCACCGTGGAGTTCAAACTGTCAAGCGCGCAGGAACGACAGGTCTCCACCAGCGCGGTGCTGCAGGCGTGGCGGGATGAAGTCGGATTTCTTCCTCACGCGCGCAGCATAAGCTACACCGGATCGCTGCTCGATTTGGCCAATTCCGTGGAGGTAATGCTTTCACACCCGGACCCGGAGCTTCTGGCCGGGGTGGCAAACTCAGTGGTCAACGGCCTGAGTAGCGTGGACGGAGTCTTTGACATACGCTCGGATCACACTCCCGGTGTCAAGGAAATGCAACTGGAATTATTGCCCGAGGCGCGCACCCTGGGCCTGACACTTGAAGACCTGGCACAGCAGGTGCGCGCGGCCTTCTTTGGCACAGAGGCATTGCGTGTGCAACGAGGCCATGAGGAGGTGCGGGTCTATGTGCGCCTGCCGGCCGCGGAACGCCGCGCTATCACTGACGTGGAACGCTATATGGTACGTACACCGAGCGGCGCCGAGGCGCCTTTGAGCCAGGTGGCTGAACTGGGCATGGACAATTCACCTACGACAATCCAGCGCAGGGATGGGCAACGCATCGTTACCATTATCGCGGATGTGAATCAGTCCGTTATTTCCAGTGGAGAAGCCAACAACATACTGGAGAATCAGCTCCTGGCTGAACTGATGGCGAGGCATCCCGACCTGACTTATATCCTGGGTGGTGAAGGGCAGGAACAGTATGAATCGTTCGACGCCTTGAACCGTGGCTTGCTCCTCTCCTTGCTGGTGATCTACGGCCTGTTGACACTTTCCTTGCGTTCCTATGCCAAGCCATTTATCATCATGGCCGTTATTCCATTCGGTCTGACGGGCGCTATCCTGGGACACCTGGTGCTGGACATTCCTTTCAGCAGCACGTCGGCGTTCGGCTTCATTGGCCTGTGCGGGGTAGTAGTGAACGACTCACTGGTCATGATTGATTTCATCGACCAGAGACTGAGTGAGGGCGCGCCGCCGCGCGCGGCAATTATCGACGGCGCCAAGGGACGTTTTCGCCCAATCCTGTTGACATCGGTGACCACTTTTCTCGGCTTCACGCCGATTATTTTTGAGCGGGCCATTCATGCGAAGTTTCTAACTCCCTTTGCCGCGTCACTCGGTTTCGGTATCCTCTTTACCACGGTCATACTGATGCTGCTCGTACCTGCGTTAATGGCAATTTATCTGCGTGTAAACCCTCATGATCAGGGATCTGCACACCCCGGCAAAATGTAACTCTGGCCGGGGACAGACCCCTGCTTACTACATACAGGTGGGAATTATTGTCTGCCTCTGCATGTTTTTGAAAAGTTGTTGGTAATGGGTTACCCTGTTGTTTCGGCAAAATCTCTCAAAGGTGAAAAGCATGCAAGGCAAGATATGTCTGATTACCGGAGCCAGTGCAGGCATTGGCAAGGAAACCGCCCTGGAGATCGCAAGCCTTGGCGCCACGGTGGTGCTTTTATGTCGCAACGAGGAGCGAGGGGCAGCAGCAATGGACGAGATCAAACGACGTAGTGGTAATGGCTCATTGCACCTGCTCGTTGCCGACCTGGCGTCCCAGTCCGAGGTTCGGCGTGTGGCAGGTGAATACCTGCAACACTTCGATCGGCTTGACGTGCTTGTCAACAACGCCGGCGTGCTGGGCTCCGAGCAGCGCGAGTTAACCGAAGACGGACTGGAGATGACTTTCGCAGTGAATCACCTTGCGCCGTTCCTGCTCACCAATTTGTTACTGGATCGATTGAAGTCGAGTGCTCCTGCGCGAATTATCACGGTCTCATCGATAGCTCACGCACAGTGGGACGCGGTGATCGACTTTGAAGACCTGCAGAACGAGCGCGGCTACAAGCCGCACAGCGTCTACTCCCAGACAAAATTGCAGAACGTGTACTTCACCTATGAGCTGGCGCGCCGGCTCAAGGGCTCAGGAGTCACGGCTAATTGCCTGCATCCGGGCATGGTCACAACGTCCTTGTTCCGCAATTTGAATCTGGGGATGAAATTTGTCATGTTGTTGATACGCCCATTATTCGTGAGCTCGGAGAAAGGCGCCGAGACAATAATTTACCTTGCTTCCTCGCCTGACGTTGCCGACACTACGGGCGGCTATTTCAAGAAAAGGAAGCAAGTTCGATCGTCGAAAGCGTCTTACGACGAGGAGCGTGCACGGCGTCTGTGGAAAATCAGCGAGTCCCTGGCAGGGCTGAACGCCGCTTAACCGATTAAGTCAGGCTTGTCCGAGCAAGTTCCGTTCATTTACCGTCATGCGGGCAGGCTGGGAACACTGCGCCGAAGGGAGTGGTACCGGGCATCGATAATGTGATAACGTACAGGCGTCGGTTATTATCCGCAGTTCAGAGGATGACAGGCAGGCGTTGTCGATCTCAAGTCGATGACAGGCTGAAATGAGTGTTTTACTAAACTATATCAATGAGTTATAATTTATGATGTCTCAAACGTTGGGACAGTAGTGATATCAATTCAGAAAGAGGGAACATTATGTTGAGCGCAGATGGCATAACTAACGAGAGGTTGATTTGTGTGTGTTTTTTGGCAACCCTGGTTGCTTCCGGTATCACTGCATGCTCCAGTAATGGAGGAAGTGGTGTCAGCAGTAATATCGTTGAGCCGGAACCGGAACCGGAACCGGAACCCACTCTGGCTGATGCCCGGGTCCTGCCGCATCCGCTGATTGAAGCGGCCAACACACGATCTGCCAACAACGAACCGTATTCGTCCGGTAACGAACCGGATGACTACCGTGTCTTGTTTGATCCTGATTTTAACGAAGAGGATATTCGAGCCTTAAGAGGTGTGGTCCATTCCGTTGAACCGGTGTTCGTGTCGACGGAATTTGACGGAACAAACGTAACGGTGGAGGTAGATCCGTTGGAGGCCATGGATTTTACTTTCGATACCGAAACCGACTCGGTTGAGGAAACCCTGCCACGGTACCCCTTGCCGGACTCTCCTGTCCCTGGCCACACGTTGCGTGAATGGACGACGTTCAAGGTTTCAGACGAGCAAACCGTTTATGGCCATGTCCTTGTAAGCTGGGATGATAGCGACCCTATGGACTACCTTGCAGGGGGGTACTGGACGAACCTGCGGGGAGATATCACAGAAGGTTTAATCACCAGTATTACCAGCGCGACCGTTGGGGCCTTTGTCGATGGCCCGGAACTGGCCGGCATTCCGCTCCTTCCTGACCTGGGTACGGCCACCTACAGGGGACGTGCATCCGGCCAGTACACTTACTTCTACGGTTCTTTCTGGGATGACTTCCCTTTTCCTGAAGGAGTGCCCTCAGTGACAAGCGGGACATGGGATACAGGTGTCTACACCGGAACGATTGAGCTTATTGCAAACTTCGGCAAACAAACCATAGCGGGTTGCTTGGGCTGCCTGCTGGACGATGCAGACCCCGAGTTTCTCGTCCTGGAGACTGCCGGTGACGCTCGTCTTCCGAGTGGGGAACGGAAAGAGGTCAAAGCAGACTACAGTGGGATATATAGCGCTTCAAGAGTCTATTTTGATGAGACTCCCATCCGTGCGGATGGCACTTGGTCAGGCGATAACGTCCGTCTTGAGATCGACTACCATCCGGTTGGGGCCTCGACCAGCGGAACCTGGGGGGGCAAATTCTCAACCATACCGGACACAGCCGGCGACCCGCGTCTCGCAGCGGGCACAACTGCCGTGGAATGGAGTCATCCGGCGGGAGACAGGGCGATGTTCGTTGGGAATTTCATTGCCGGCAAGAATGAACATCAATGAAAGCGGTGCGATCAGGGCACTTCGATTCCAGCCTGAAGGGGAGGGGATTCCCGCCATTTTCAAAGGCCTACTGTCAGGGGCGTGACCGGGTTCGGAACCCTTCCTGCCACTCTCCGAGCGCGTGACGCCCTCTGAGCAGGGCTAAGGAGTTCGCTCGCCCATGAGAACCTCCCCGGCCTTGATATGTGTGATTTCCTTGTGTGTCGTCTTGAACCTCTTGCCGGCAGGCCCTGCATTGGGCAAGGAGACAGACGAGATCTCACCGCGGTTCCGGACCGGCATGAAGGCGCTCGCGAATGCATCGAACATGCAGGACGGCGAGGAGCGCGAGGCTGCGCTCGACGAGGCCGTAGACGCTTTCCGCTCCATCCTCGTAAACTCACCGGAGCTTGTACGGGTGCGCCTCGAACTTGCCCATGCCCTCTTTCTCAAGGGCGAGGACATACTGGCAAGGCGGCATTTCGAGCAAGTTCTGGCTGGCAATCTACCGCCCGCCGTCGTTGCCAACATCGCTCGTTTCCTGCGGGTCATCCGCGCCCGCCGAAAGTGGATAGCCCGCTTCGGCATGGCGGTCGCACCCGACAGCAATCCCAATTTCGCGTCCGGAGATAAGACCGTCTGGGTGGACACGGCCTTCGGACGCATCCCATTCACACTGGAAGGTGACCGCAACCGCAAGTCGGACCTGGGCATCCTGGTCTGGGGTGGAGGAGAATACCAGCGCCCTATTGCACCGCGTCTGCGTCTGCGTGCCGGGGCAGACGCGGTCGCGCGGGAGTACCCGGGCGGCTTGTATGACAGACATTCGCTATCGGCCTATCTCGGCCCGCGCTGGCTCATCAACGATCAAACGGAGGCCAGTCTGCTAGCGACCTCCGAACGGCAATGGCTCGCTGGCAGTCCTGAGTGGGACCTGTACGGATTTCGGCTGGAGGCGGAGCATGTTCTTACACCGAAACTCGTTCTCCATGCGCGTCTTGGACTACGGCAGCGGAACTACCTGGGGGGGGGACAACTCGACGGTCCGTTGGGAGAGGTTGCGATGGGCGCCACCTGGGCCGTGGCGCCAGTGCTCCGGCTGTTCGGCGAGGCAGGGCATGAGTGGACACGCCCTCAATCCGTGTCATGGCGTAGCGCAGGACCGTTCACACGCCTCGGCGCCAATCTTGACCTTCCAGCAGGTTTCACGCTCAGAAGCGCTTTCTCGTTGCAAAAGGTCGACTATCGCGGCGATGCAAACAGCGTACCGGCACTGGACGGAAGGCCCCGGCGGGATCTCCTGCAAACGCTCTCGGTCTCGGTCCACAACCGGGCGATCACCTTCTTTGGCTTCAGCCCGAGCATCTCGCTCGTCAACGAACGCCGGGAAACCAATGCACAGACCCTCGACTTCAAGCGCAACCGCGCCGAACTGAGCGTCATACGACTGTTCTGACTATCAGCGCCAAGAGCCTCGTTGGAATATTATACTTTAACCTGAATCTCATGAGTTTTTACTCTGACCCTGGAATTTAGCGGGACGAGGTCGGATTTCTGCCGTACGCACGCTCGGTTACCTTCAGTGACGAACTCATTACCCTGGGCAATCCAGTTGAAGTCGCACTGATACACCCGGACCCTGACCGCCTCGTTGAAATGGCCACCCGGGTAGTCGATTGATGATGGTCGTGCCTGCCTTAACCTCAATCCATCTTAGAACAAGGACTAAACCTGGTCCGGATACCCTGGACCGCTCAATGCCTGTTCAAACCGCGGGTTAAAAACTCACCTTTACTCCGCATTCAGCGCTGAGCAATCAACTCCTTAACAAATAAATTGTCCACTTTGAGTTTACATTTGCAGTTGACTCTATAGCGCTAATATGCTTACATAGCCGACCATGCAGGTAGGCATTCACCAATTTCAGGCTGAAACTATCAGTTGGTTTTGCGATGCGGTTTCGGTGGAAGTCCGCACGCGGAACTCGCTTGCCCGCGATCTTTGTGCGCTGGAGAACTAGACTGGCGATCGGGGCGAGCCTTGTCTTGACTCGGCGAGCAAAGCCCTACCGGTTCTCGCGGACCAGCTTGGACTTTCGCTGCCGTCGTCTGCTACCTTCGGGAACGAGGATCGTTACCAAGTCAGAACGGCAGGCACGGTGCGAGGGCACGACACGATCCGGGCGGCACGGCGTCCTATATTCCCTTGCGACTTGTCCCGTGCGAGATATCCCGTGAATGCGGTTGACTGGTGGTACGGTGTGGTTGGCCTTCACTGGTGGGTGCCGGTTCTCTATCTTGCGGCCGCTGGTTACGTATCGTTCCTTGCCGCCAAGTTCTACGTGCACCACCAGGTCACGCACCGGATGATCACCCTCCATCCGGCGCTCAAGTCATTCTTGCGCACCTGGCTCTGGTTGACTACCGCAACGAACGTCAGGTCGTGGGCGACCGTGCACCGTAAGAGCCATTTCCAGACCACTGGCAAGAACGCCTCTAGCTGGCAGGAGCCGGACTTCCGGGGCAAGATTACGATGAGTACCGAGTATTACCGTGTCGGCGGCAAGCAGGAGGACTTGGACAGGTTCGGCCGGGGCATGCCCGACGACTGGCTTGAGCGGCAGCTGTTCGGCACACGTCCCTTTCAGGGGCTTGCCCTGCTCGGAATCGTCGACGTAATCCTGTTCGGAGTCATCGGAATAGCTGTCTGGGCGATTCAGTTGGTTGCGAATCCGATCATGGCCGCATCCGCGGCAGGCCCCGTACTGGCGGGCCCGCCGCCACAGTGAGTGTCCGCCCGGGTCCGGGCTAAGCGGAGATTCCTGCTATCCACTCCTCAGCCTCGTCCCACAGGCGTTTGGCCACTTCTGTGTCCATTGCTTCTTCAGACACCTGCTGGGAGACGGCACAGGCTTCATAATATTGGCCACCGCGTAACGGCACCGTGGTTGCACAGGCGATCGTCGTCTGTGCGCCGTGCTCCAGACTGAGGAAGAACGGCGCCATCAAAGGCTGGGTCAACAGATGGATACGCTTGATCACCGGGTTGTCATCCAGACCCGACGTAGTCAGGTTGGTCCGTACTGAACCGGGGTGGAGGACCGCGGATTGCAGGTTGAACTCCTGCGCATAGCGGCGCTGGATCTCGAAGGCGAAGTGTACCAGCGCGAGCTTTGCCTGGGCATAAGCATCCCATGAGTTGTATTCACCAGAATGCTCAATAAAGAAGCGATCGTTATGCCCTTTATGATGTACGTCCGACGACATGGTGACGACCCTGGCGTCACCGGTTTGTTGCCCGGCCCGCTGGAGCAGCGGAGTCAGCAGGCTGGTGAGGTGAAAGGTACCGAGGAAATTGATGCGCCAGTGGATTTCGACGCCATCCGGCGCGCGCAGGGTCGTCTTGCTGCGTTTCGCGATGTCTTTGAAGACTCCTGCATTGTTGACCAGGACGTGCAGTTCGTCGGAGCGCTCTCCGTACCACCTTGTGAAGTCGGCCACACTGCCCGCGTTGGCCAGGTTCATGTGCCGCGCCGTAACCCGGCTTGCTTCATGGCCTTCCGTGCGCAGATCGTCGCGTAGCGTTCGTTCCAGGGTGTCGACATCTCCCAGCGACGTGACGACGACATCGCCCCCCCAGGCGGCTAGTGTCCTGGCTACTTGATAACCGATTGAGTTCTCGGCGCCGCCGGTAACGATTATGTTCTTTCCTGACAGGTCGACTTTCCCTGCCATCGGCTTCGGCGAAATCAGGCGACGGTAGGTTTGGATCATGAGGTTGACTAGATCGTTGGACATGACATGTTCCTTTGGGTTTACACAGCAGATTCGATGGGGTGCCGATGCCCGGTCACCCGGAACTTAAATCTCTTGTCAGGACTGGTCTTGGGTAGCGGATCGATTTTCAGCTTGTAATTTTTGGGCGCCAGTTCCAACTCCAGGTGGCGGGCCATCAGCAGCACGTTGGCGGCCATCTGCAGTTCGGTCCAGCGCGAACCGCCACACACATGAGTGCCGACGCCAAACGGCACATAGGCATTCGCCCCGGCGTGTTTGTGCTCTTCACGGGGTTCCTTGTATCGATCGATATCGAACTTCTCCGGGTCCGGGAAGTGCTCTTCCATATAATGTGTTGCCGGAAATGCGACCATAACAGTGGAATAAGCCGGTATTTGAAAACCCTCCACCTCAAACGCGTTCATGGCAGTGCGCACGTGCATCGGTATGACAGGATGGAGGCGCAGCACTTCCATGATAAAGCGATGGGTTACGTCAATATTGGACAGGGTAAAATTCTCCCCTGACGGGTCTCCGTCGGCGAACAGCGCATCTGCCTCGGCGACGATCATTTCACGGCAATGCGGGTTATCAAGCAGTTCATAGATCGAAAAAGCCATCGCGCTGCCTGTGTAGTGACCGGCGATAATCGGTGCGATGAAAGCAAACCCCAGGTCGGTTTCCGGCAGGAAAGAGGGGTCGGAATGATGCAACTCCATCAGGTCGTCAACCAGGTCCCGGCGTTTGCCCTCCCGTTGCGCCGGTGTGTGTGAGGCATGGATCTGGGCATACAGTTCAAGCACCCGTTTGCGGTAACGGTTCATCCTCGGTGTGTGCAGGGTGAACCTGGGCAACACGCGCATCACATGGACCAGTAACGCCCGGTATTCGAACTTGAGCAGGTCATCAAGGATATCGGTGGCCTCGGTGCTCACGCTGAGTTGGGATATCTGGTCGCCGATCATTCTCTGGCACGCCATCTCGCCGGGCACCACCTTGCCGATTTCCCATTGTCCGTATGAGCGCCGGGCGATCGCGAACAGTTCATCCATCCGGTCTTCGACGACTTTACGGGAATTGCCTGCGCGCACTGCCTTGCGCATGCGAAAGTGCTCGGCTCCCCCCATGCTGGCGATGGAGCGCGCCGTTCCCCACTCGGATTGAAAACCTTCCAGGTAATCCCGGGTGCGCAGGACATTACGGCCGTTCCTGCCCACCCAGCGGTTCATCTCTGCGCTGGCCAGTATTACCATATCGCGGCCCGGAGTCTTGAGTTTGAAAACCGGTCCCAGTTCCCTGGCCTGTTCTGCCATGAACTTGGGCATGTTTTTTTCCCAGAAGGTTTTCGAAGACAACATGTCCCAGAGTCCCACCTCAGGCAGGGAACGGCGTGTGACTGCGCGCATGCTTTCCGGTGGCCGATAGGAACTGCTCACTGCGATTCCAATGGTCCTGCCGATCAGGTCCATGCCGCTGAACAGTTCAATGCGCTCCTCGGCGAGGTCGTATTCTTCGGGTTCCAGCATGGCACGGAAACCACCGCAGTTGTGCACCAGGCCGATGATGCACATATCGCGCGGGTCCGGAATCTCGTCGTCGAACAGGACGCGTATGATCCGGCCCTTTATTTCTTCACCGGTCCGGCCGTGCACCATGGGGTAACGGCCGGAACGGGAGACCTTGCCGGACAGGGTCCAGAACCCGCCTGCATCGGCTTCAAAAATACCCTTTTTTACCAGGCGGTTGATTACCTTTTCGTTGATATCATCGGCGTGCCTGGCGATGCGTTCAACCCAGAACTGCGAAGATTGCGTCTTTTTCTCCTCGGCGATTTCCTCAAGTGCGGGGTCCAGCAACTCATCCCCGGTGGGAGTCGCATCGACCAGGGTAAGCGTCTCCAGATCGGTGTCGATACGGTTATCCAGGGCGAGGTCCATGAGGACACTGCCGGCGAGCGCACATGACATTTTCCACTCCGGGATAGGAATGAAATAGCCGGAATCATCACTGTGCAGCAACAAGAGCAGTTCTTCAGCAAATCTCATATTCAGTTTTCTCTGACGGGTTCCCGCTTCATACAATACATTTTACCACGATACGGACGGGGAATTCAGGCGCCATCGGTTTCCCTTTCATACGGCGTTGTCAAGCATTTACTCGACATGTCTGTGGTGAAAAATGCTTCACAAGATCGCGATATTTCGGTAAAATTGGCAGTCATGTACACAAGATTACTGCCAAATCCCACCCAGTCTGTTTTTCTGTTCGGTCCTCGCGGAACCGGCAAGTCAACGTGGATTCGCGGCGGCCCTTTGGGATGACATCCGGGTAATGTCCGTCCTTGACTTCCTCAAGCGGCTTTGGGGTGGTGAAATTATTCAATAGTTGGGGATTGGACTTCCTGTACTTAGCCAAGTAACTTAACTCACACGGAACTCAACTTGAGCCCATCCCGACCTGTTTCCGGATGAAGTTCCGGATAGAACTGTTGGCAATAGCGGCGGTATGTCGCTATCTCACCGTCCGCCCGGCTCAATCGGGGGCGGGGCCGATATTTCTTTTTCCCCCAGATAATCACATCTTGCAAGACATCCCGTCTCTGTGACCACAACATTACGTAATTAAGCAACCGGTGGCGCAGTTTTATTGGAAGGAACCGTAAACCTACGATGGGTCGCTTAGGGTTGCGAATTTCCCGCACCTGGCTCACCAGCACCAGTTCGACCAGCGTGCCGTCGACAGGTGTTGCGAGCACCCACAATCTTGCTTCCATACCGATTGTCTTTTCGAATATCTCGACGAATGAATAGCCCAGTCCATAAAGATGAGTGACAGCCGATACTTCGTAAACGTTATTCTTCATCCAGGCAATTTTTCGAGAGCGCTTGAAGTCAAAGCAACTCTTCAGACAGGCGCCGTCAACTGCTATTGGACCAATCTGGCATACGTTGTCGTAGCCGTGTACATAGTGCAGATGCGCCAGGTCTACGGAGTTCTCTGCTGTTTCCTGGGGATGACCCGGGAACTGAAATGTGTGCAAGCCCATTTCACTCCACTCCTCCCCGGCGGGCGGATCATCCGGCAGGCGCCACTGTGGCAGCCGTCCGCCACTCCCCCACCAGGCAAACACCAGGCCGAGTATTTCTCTTGTTTCATATACCTTCAGTTTGGCAGTTCTGGGCGCGGTGGCATTCGGCGCGGCAACGCATTGGCCGGTTGTATCGTACTCAAACCCGTGAAAAGGACAAACGAGACAGCCGTTGCGCACCCGGCCGCCGACGTCCGGGCCCAGGTTGGAGCCCATGTGCGGACATACCGCCTCGGCCACGCAGATGCGACCTTCCTCGTCACACCATGCGACGATTTCTTCGCCCAGCCAGGTCTTCCGGATCAGTTTTTGCTTCTGCAGGGAGCTACGGTTTGTGACGAAATACCAACCCTCGGGAAAGGGTGGTAGTTTATCTGTGCTGTTCATCGAGTTGGGCATACGGAATCCCCATGATTGTGCAATAATATCATATGTTAGAAAACATTTTGAATGTATTATATAACCCGTTAATATCCATTGGTAAATTACTGTTACATACGTTGCTTATTATAGAATAGGCATACTGATATGATAGATACATCACCGCTCACTGTACGGGATGACCTCAAATCGGCCTTGACCCAGGCCTGGTCGGAAGTGGTACAGACCGGCGCCTGGCTAAGCGGCGAACAACGTCTTGCAATCGCAAACGAAGCCCGCAACGCATGGCAATGCAAACTCTGCCAACGGCGCAAGGAAGCCCTGTCGCCCTATACCGTCAAAGGCGATCATGAGCACCTAGGCGCGCTCCCCGATGCCTGGATTGAGGCGGTACACCGGATAGTTACCGACTCTGGCCGAATCACTGAGAGTTGGTACGCTTCAGCGATCGCTGCCGGTATCACTGAAGACGAATTCATCGAACTGCTGAGTCTTGTTACAATTGTCACTGGTGCGGACACCTTCATGCGTGGTATCGGGCTTCCACCATTGGTGTTACCCGCAACAGGAGAACAAGGAACACCGCCACGAAGGCGCCCGGGCGGCGCAAAAACAGGGCCGGGATGGACGCCAACGGTTGCTCCGGAAGATGCCGGCCCCGAACTCGGCGATTTTTATGAGATAGGTCCCGCCGCCTATATTCGACGTGCGCTGACCCTGGTTCCCGACGAAGCATACCGTTTTTGGCCGCTTTTGAACCAGCTTTACCTGAGTAATCCTATGAGAGTTGAACTCGAGGGTGTCGATCGCGCAATCTCACGGGCGCAGATGGAATTCATTGCGACTCGCACCTCGGCCTATCTCGACTGTTTTTACTGAACTGCCAGTCATGCAATGCGGCTCAGTTTGAGTGGCAAACATACCGGCGACAAGTACGCGCTTAAAGACGCGATCGGTAAAGGCTCGGGGGATAGCGGCCTGCCCCAGGGAGAGCTTCTCAATGACTTTGTCGAGGCTGTCTGCGCAGATGATGTCGCGCGAACGACAACAGTCCGGCAAAAAATCATAGAAGGAATGGGTGAGGCGGCGATGGTTGATGCCGCGGCGGTCATTGCAGCATTTAACTGTTACCCACGCGTTGCCGATGCTACGGGCATCCCCCTGGAGGAAGCCAAGGCGGCTGTAACCGAAGCCATGCGCGCCGAACTGGGTTTGGATGAGCTTGATCCCCACAAAAAATCTGGTGAGAAGTGGTCCTGAGACCACCCCTCCTTGTGTTTACTGGATAAATCCATAGGTTGTTTGTTGATTGGCGTGCAAAACTGTCCAGGTACACGGGGTGATTGGCGTTGAAAACTGACCACCCTATTTTTGTTTATACTCGGGTTTTCCAACCCGAGGAGCCTGACAGGTGTTATGCATGGAAACAGTCCTAAAAATACGTCGCCTTTGCCTGGTCGAAGGTGAAAAAATCAGTGAAGTCGCCCGGCGCTTCCAGCTATCGAGAACCACGGTTCGTAAATATCTGAACGATCCCAGTCCGCCAGCGTACAATCAGACCCATCCCCGTCCCAAACCCCAATTGGGTGATTTTGAAGCCCAGTTGACGACCTGGTTGGAACAGGATCTGAAACGACCAAAGCGAGCGCAACGCACGGCCATGCGTCTGTTTGAAGATTTACAACGTGAAGGTTATCAGGGTGCCTATGACAGCGTGGTTCGCCATGTTCGGGCTTTTCGGCAGTCGCCCACCCGTCCCTCGGATGCCTACGTCCCGCTGAGTTTCGACCCCGGGGAGGCGTACCAGTTTGACTGGAGCCACGAGATGGTGGATCTGGACGGTATCGCCCAGAAGGTCAAGGTGGCCCACTTCCGGTTTTGCTACAGCCGCAAACCCTTTGTGGTCGCTTACCATCGGGAATCGCTGGAGATGGTCCTGGACGCTCACATGCGTGCGCTGGCTTTTTTTAAAGGCGTACCCCGCAAAGTTATCATCGATAACCCGAAGACGATGGTGAATACCATTGGGGTGGGGAAGTCACGGCAGTTTAATACCCGCTTTTTATCGATGATGAACCACTACCTGATTGAGCCTGTCGCCTGTACCCCCGCGGCTGGCTGGGAAAAGGGACAGGTTGAGAATCAGGTGTCCACCATCCGGCAATGGCTGTTTACACCGAAACCCCGATTCAAGGACCTGGATGCCTTGAATGCGTGGTTGTTGATGCGCTGTCAAGCACTGGGGCAACGCCAACACCCGGTGTTCAAGGACAAGACCATTGATGAGGTTTACCAGGAGGAGTTAGCCCAGTGTCGACCACCCATGGCTCCCTTTGACGGCTATAGCGAGAAGATCCTGCGGGTCTCGAGTACCTGTCTTATCAGTTATGATCGCAATCGCTACAGTGTCCCGTCCCACTTTGCCGGCAAGCTCCTCACCCTGCGAGCCTACGCCGATAAACTCGTCCTGATTAGTGAGAATGAGGTGGTGGCGGAACATCCACGACGCTTCACCCGGGACCAGTCCTACTTCGAACCCTGGCATTATGTTCCCATCCTTGAGCGTAAGCCCGGAGCACTCAGGAATGGCGCACCCTTCAAGGACTGGGAACTGCCACGTGCCCTGCAGCGTCTTCGTTCCCGCTACCTCAAACGCCCCGGTGGTGACCGGGAGTTTGTTGAGTTATTGTTGATGGTACAACAGCATGGTCTTGACACCGTCAATACGGCCTGTGAACTGGCCCTGGCCCAGGGCACCGGTCATCTCTCTACGATTGTTAACATCGTCCATCGACTTGCTGAGCCGCAACAACTCGCTGCTTTGAACGTGGTGAACTATCCCCGCATTCAGGCCCAACCTGTAGCCAACTGCCAACGCTATGACGAATTGATGCGGGAGGTGCTTGATGCAAAACCTTGTTGAGGACTTACGGGCACTTAAATTGTATGGCATGGCGGAGACCTTACCCGAGGTCCTGGCCAGGCCCAGGACCCGCATCTCCCTGGATGCGTTACTAACCCAATTAATACAGGCGGAGCAATCTGATCGTCAGGTTCGCAGCCTTCAATATCAGATGAAAGTGGCGAAGTTTCCCCATCCCCGCGACCTGGCCGGCTTCTACTTCGAGGAGTCACCCCTACAGGCCGAGCCGTTGCAAACACTGGCGAGAGGCGAGTTTACTGAATCTGCACACAATCTGATCCTGATCGGTGGCACGGGGACGGGTAAAACCCATCTGAGTATCGCCCTGGGGACGACACTGGTGCATCAGAACAAGCGGGTACGCTTCTTCAATGTCGTGGACCTGGCGAACGTGCTTATCAAGGAGCAAACGGCAGGAAATCCTGGCCAGATGGCGCGGCGATTGAGTCAGGTGGATGCGGTCATCTTGGATGAATTGGGCTATATGCCCTTTCCCAAATCGGGTGGCGCCTTGCTGTTTCACCTGATCAGTCAGCTGTACGAGAAGACCAGTCTCATCATCACCACGAATTTAAACTTCGGGGAATGGGTGCAGGTGTTTGGTGATGCAAAAATGACGATGGCCTTACTCGACCGAGTGACGCATCATTGTGACATCCTGGAAACAGGAAATGACTCCTACCGCTTCAAGGAGAGCCAGGGCAAGAAGAAAAAGCGCTCGAAATCTTCACATTAGACTGGACAGTTTTGGGCGCCAATTGCTGGATAGTTTTGGATGCCAATTGACAGCCGACTCGAGCGAACACGGTTCAGATACCCGTAGAGGTAGAGTTTCAGCAGATCTGCCGGATCATAGCCGGGACGTCCCATCTCATTAGCTCGAACGCGCTGGAATCCAGCCGCCTCCAGATCCAGGCTCTCGACGAATGCATCAATGAAACGGACCGGGTTGTCCGGCCCAACGTGGTCGTCCACAGCGTCGGGGAGAAGCAGAAGCTGGGAGCGGTCTTTACCAGGGATATGTGCCATGGTGCATTTTACCAAACACCATGGAGAACGCGAAGCCTCCTGGCCCCTTCAAGCTGACTTTTCACACAGTCTGTATCGTTTGTGAGAACGACTTGCCTGGTTCTGTCTGATCCGTTGTTCCCCAACTGCCGGGGACCTGATCTGGGGAAAGAGCAGGATGATTAAAACAAGAAATCCGAATTATCCAGATTGTTAATATCAAAATCCGACAGGATGATAGTGGTTAAATAGTCGGAACCGGACAACTCAATACGCACATTGTCCCCGTGACTTACTATGTCAAGATCGTCCATGGAACTAATGCCAGCAAATTCTGTCAGGTCAATCACATCCTCACCATCACTAAAATCCTTTATTGAACCACCTCCTACATTACTTGGGAAGAATTGAAATGTGTCATCCTCAGGCCCGCCATATAGTACATCCATATCATCGCCATCAACAATAAATGTATCCTCCCCGGTACCCCCCTTTAAAACATCACTCCCTTCACCACCGGTCAGAATATCGTTCCCCTTGCCACCGAATATCCTGTCGTCACCATTGCCTCCATACATCCTGTCGTCTCCACCGGCGGGCCCGCCGTACAACACATCATCACCGTCACCGCCATCCAGCAGGTTATCTTCACCATCCCCGGCCAATACATCGTTATGGTTGCTTCCGACAAGATGCTCAATGTCAATCAGCGTATCACCCTCAGCCTCACCGAATTTGGCCGCATTTGCGTTATGCAGGCGCACCAAAACACCAACACTGGAACCCGTGTAATAAGCATAATCATCGCCTGCCCCGCCATTGAGCGTGTCAGCGCCAGCGCCGCCATAGAGTTTGTCATCGCCGCCGTCGCCATTGAGGGTATCGTTGCCGCCAAGACCGTCTATGACGTCGTTGCCGCCATAGCCATAGATTTCGTTGGAGACATTATTACCCGACAGTATGTCGTCGAAATTAGAACCGAGAATAACTTCAATGCTTTCAAATGTATCCCCTTCGGCCTCACCGCCTTTAGCCGTGCCATCGTACAAACGGACCTCCACTCCGGCTTCTGAATATTCGTAAGATGCGATATCACGGCCATTCCCTCCTATGTACGAATCAGCACCAGGTCCGCCTATCATATACTCATAATAGATAGATCCATCATATCCTCTGCTTATTAACACGTCGTTACCAGCGTTACCTACGAGTTTGTTATCTCCGGAGTCACCTACCAGTACATCATCATAATCGGAACCTATAACACCTTCGATTCCAACCAGCGTATCGCCTTCGGCATGGCCGCCCCGGGCCACGCCTTCATCCAGACGTACTTCCACACCCGCATCCGATGAGGCGTAAGATGCGGTATCGTAGTCATTAGAACTAGCGCCATCCATACCTACCAGCACATCCGCGCCCGCTCCTCCTTCGAGCTCGTTAAAACCTGCCCCGCCATTGAGCGTATCCGCGTCGGCGCCACCGTAGAGTTTGTCATCGCCGTCGTTGCCGTTGAGTGTATCTGCGCCGGGGCCACCGTAGAGTTCGTCATCGCCGTCGTTGCCATTGAGTGTATCGTCACCTCCAAGACCTTGTAGGATGTCGTTGCCGTCGCGACCATTTATCGTATCGGCGCCTGGCGTGCCGTTGAGGGTATCATTGTCCGCCGTACCGTTGAGGGTATCGTCACCCGGAATGTCCACGAGTTGCCAAGTTCCAGTTCCAGTAGACCCGTCATTACATGAATAACTGCTGGTGCCCGTGGTGGTCGATTCGAACACAAGACTTCCTGTACACTGGTCGCCGTCATCGTAGTTAGAAACAATTGTTCCCGAATTCGGTCCCGTTTTCTCGTAGGTATAGCGACCCGTATACGTTTCCCCGTCCTCGAACTCCCTGAAACGGCCGGGAGAGACAAAATCGAAGTAATAGTCCGGCGACTCTACACGCAAACCGACAACCAGCGCATCGAACGCAGTTTGATCGGCCGGGGCAAACCCGTCCACCGTGTCATCGTCCGTCATTTCCATTGACGTATCGTCATTTTCAGATGGAGATATGGGCTCGGTCGGCGTCTCGGGTTCAGGCCCTGTGTCGGTTGACGCCACGAAATCGATATAGTCATCACCAAAACTGAAGTTATCGCTGTAGTAACCACCGCCGAGTATGACGGTTCCGCTTTCGATGCCGGTACCGACCAGGATTCCGGACAACGTGACGTATTCATCTCCATCGTCCCGTTGTCCATTGCCATTGGTATCCATAACGACCCGAAGATCGCCGTTGTTGGGACCCACGTACCATACATTGCCCGGCCCGAAGTCCAGGTCGCCGGTTTCAATCCTGAATGTGTCAATTTCGGGATCGAAATCCAGGATGGTGTCATAGCCATGACCGCCAGCGGCATAGAACACGAAGATGTCGGCGCCCGCACCACCGCTGAGTGTATCGTCACCACCAAGACCGTCTATGGTGTCGTCGCCGCCAAGACCGTTTATCGTATCGGCGCCCGCTGTGCCGCTGAGGTTGTTATTGTCGTTAGTACCGTTTATGGTTGCCATCAACTGTCTCCCAAAGTAATAAGGTATAAATAAAGTTATTAAATTATACAATGCTTTGTGTAAATATAGTGTTCTTTATATGTATAAAAAGGTGATTGTTATGCGATTATCAGCTGTTCTGTGTACCCTGCACCCGCACTTCCCGGCGCATCTGCGTCTTGCCGTGCGCACATTACCTGCGGCGCGGCACTCTGCGGAGGCGGGCTGATGAGCAATAATGACGACCTGATGCGGGAGGTCGAGGCACTACGGCGGCGCATATCCGTCCTGAGTGCGGCAAGCCTGCGCATCAGCGCCAGTCTCGATCTCGACACGGTGCTGCACGAGGTTGTGGACAGTGCGCGGGCGCTGACGGGCTCAGGCTACGGCCTTATCATTACCCTCGACGCTGCCGGGCAACCCCAGGACTTCGTTAGCGCCGGACTGAGCGCCGAGGAGCACCGCCGGCTGGTGGAGTGGCCTGACGGGCCGCGGCTGTTTGAGCATTTGCGCGACCTGCCGGGTGTGCTGAGGCTGGCGGACGTGCATGTGTTCGTGCGCGCGCGCGGCTTCTCCGCCGACCTGCTGCCGTCCAGGACCTTCCAGGGCACGCCGATGCGCCACCAGGGTGTGCACGTCGCCGGTCGGGGTCACGGTATTCAATGCAAAGACAGGCGCGCTGGTCTCGCTCAACCGTGAAGCAACGCGGATAGTGGAGCACCTGCACCTGCCCGGCAGCCCCCCGGCGCAGTTGCTCAACGAGATAACCTGCCGGCGCGCCGACGGGCGCGAGATCGCACTCGACCAGCTCCCGCTGTCCGGAGAACTGGCCGGCGCCGAGACGGTGCGCGTCGAGGAGATCGTGCTGTCCACCCCCGACGGGCGTAGCGTCACGACGCTGATCAACGCGACCCCGATCCGCGCCGAGGACGGCGTGGTGGAGTCGGTGGTCGTCACTATGCAGGACCTGGCGCCGCTGGAGAAGATGGACCGGATGCGGGCCGAGTTCCTGAGCATGGTGAGCCACGAACTGCGGGCGCCGTTGACCTCCATCAAGGGCTCGACCGCCACGGTGCTCGGCGCTTCGCCGGTGTTCGCTGCGGCCGAGATGCTGCAGTTCTTCCGTATCATCGACGAGCAGGCCGACCACATGAGCGGCCTCATCGCCGACCTGCGGCGCATCGTGCAGGTACTGAACAACCTGTTGTCCAACGCCGCCCGGTACTCCCCGGAGTCAGCGCCCATCCGGGTGTCCGCCGTGCGCGACGGGGTCCACGTGGCAATATCGGTGTCCGATGAAGGCACGGGCATTGCGCCCGAGCGCCTGGCGCACCTGTTTAACAAGTACGCCGGCGTAGTGGGGGGCGGTCAGGACTCCGGGCTGGGCGGTTCCGGGCTCGGCCTGGCCATCTGCAAGGGGCTGGTCGAGGCCCACGGCGGGCGCATTCGCGCAGAAAGCGGCGGGCCGGACCAGGGCCGCCCGGTTCACGTTCACACTCCCGGTGGCCGAGGAGACCGGCGCCGTGGCCGACACTGATTGGGGCGGGCCGGGACCGCACCCGACAGGGCGCGAACCGGTACGTATCCTGGTCGTGGACGACGACCCGCAAACCCTGTACTACGTGCGCAATACGCTCACCGAGGCGGGCTTCGAGGCGCTGGTGACCGGCGACTATAATGAGCTGCCGGACATAATCAGGACCGCGCACCCGGCACTGGTGTTGCTGGACCTGATGCTGCCCGGGACCGACGGCATCGAACTGATGGAACGCACCCCGGCACTGGCCGACCTGCCGGTCATCTTCATCTCCGGGTACCGCCGGGAGGAAACCATTGCGCGCGCGCTCGATAGCGCCGCCGCCGACTACATCGTCAAACCCTTCTCACCGACAGAACTGACGGCGCGCATCCGGGCGGCGCTACGCAGGTGGGCGGCGCCCGATCCTTACCCGGGCCGCAAAGATTATCCAGCGGGGATGTCATCCTCAGATCCTATAATCCACAGCTTTGGCTGCTCCATGACCCGCCTGATGAACGCGTTGTCATTTTGCAGCAGCCGGCTGAACTCCCCATGCGAATACAGGCTCGGGTTAACAGTTCGCAGAATACGGGAGGTCGCGGCTTCAAGGGCTGAACAGGTGTCTGCATAGGTCAGTGTTTCGCTGATAATCATCACGTCAACATCACTGCCGGCGTGATCTCTGCGTTTGGCAATCGAGCCGTAGATGAAAGCGGCGTTGATATCATCCTGGAGTGGCGCCAGCGCGCTTTGAATCGGTCCGGCCAGCCCCACGGTTTTGTCCACGATGCTGCACAGTTCCTCGAAGATGGGCGATTCGGTGTTGGCCTGGTAGTGTGTCTGCTTTCCGATTCGGTTCATTGTTGCCAGGCCGCATTGTGCAAGGCGCGACAATTCCCGCTGCACCGCGCCGGAACCACTGCCGGCGAGTGCGATCATCTCCGAGGCATAAAAGCTGCGGTCAGGGTGGCCGAAAAGATAGGCCAGCACCTTTTGTCGTGTCGTGGAAAACAGCGCGTCGGCCAAACCGCTTGTGGACGGTTTAAGTGGGGGAGTTTCTATACCCATATCGGGCATGATACAACCCAGATTGGGTAAAATCAACCCGTTGTTTCGCTCTAAACGTATCATTTGTTGCCAGTGGTGGGTATGACGCGAGGTCTGATGAACAATTCATTAACGGATGGCACGACCATAAACCTTAATTCATCCTGGTGGATAATTCGCCTATAATAACGGTAGAAAGGCTGTGAGCCTCACCCCGGAACTAGACACCTGAAAATTCAAGATTTCCGGCTTTCTGGTATTGTTGGTAAAACTCCTCCGGTGTCAGATCATCCAGCGATGAATGGGGTCGATACTGATTATACTCCATCCGCCAGGTTTCTATTTTCTCTTTCGCATCGTCCAGGGACAAGAACCAGTTCGTGTTCAGACATTCATCCCGAAAGCTGCCGTTGAAGGATTCGATAAACGGGTTATCCGTGGGTTTTCCTGGTCTGGAGAAGTCCAGCGTCACCCGGTTCTCGTAGGCCCATTTGTCGAGTGCGTATTCCGGTGAAGATGAACACCGATTCCGGAGGAATGTGAACACCTGATTACTCAACGCATTCTGTTTATGTGTTTTTAACTCAAGTGTTCACGTTCTGTCAACTTTACCATCTTTTTTCGCATGGATTCCCCCTTCAGCGCCAACCGGTGCGCATTGTGTATCAACCGGCACTTTTGGGGAATTTTCAACCGGTATTGACAAGGATAAACCGCGCAAGATGTTTTGACTTCAGGTTACGCCATGCCGCCCATAGCAGCTTGGCCGCATCGTCCCGCGTCAGCCACCGGTCACGCGGTGCTGTCTTGGCCGGCAGCTTGACCTTTACCGGCATGGTCAAATAGCCTTCTGCGTGACAGAAATTGATCGCCGCCTGCAGCACGCCCAGTTCCTTGCGGACAGTCGCAGGCTTGCGGTTGCGGGTCCGCCCGTACAGGCGAGTTACACTGCCGTTGATACTCGACAGCGGCAGTGCGCCCAGGACAGGAACAAGGGCATCTATCGCGTATGCGATGCGGATCGGGTCTTTGACGGTCGGTGCATGTTCGCTGCCGTACAGGTCCAGCGCGTCAGCCACCGTCATTTTAACTGGTGTATTTGGGCCGGTTGGCCTGTCTCTCTCCGCGATGTATCTGGCGAGCGCCGCTTCAGCCTCTCGGATGTCGCGAGTGCCCGTTGATTGCTGGTATCCGCCCTCGCGGATGACGTACATTCCAGTTGTGCGCTGGTATAGGTGCGCGCCTTTGGATTTTCTCGGCATAGTCGTATCAACTCAGGTATGGTTTCGGGATCAATTTTTGGGAACCGCCCCATCCACACAATGAAGCCGTGCTTTTCGGCCATCCGTCGCAGGGAACCTGGACGGGCGCCCATTTGCTTGGCGGCTTCTTCTATTGTGAGCAGGCGGGTGATCACTTTTCAGTTTAATACTTTCTCGGTCTCAGCCCATCCTGAGGACCTGTGAGCTTTGTTGATTCCGTATCGGGGTCTTTATTTATTGTCAGTCCCTTTCTGACCTGCGCCCTCTTTTTCCACCATTCGAGTATTTCCTTGTCCGCGCCGGTGCCGGCCGAATAAGTCACTACGGAATTATGCGGATAAACAATCAGGACAACAGGTAATTTAATTAATTACCACATATCGGATATTGAACTGATAGAATGTGTTTGGAATAATGCTATTATTAGTAGAAATCCCTGTATGTCCAAACATTGTGTTCAGACGCTTGGTGAATAGCTTCTGGGAAAAATGGCACTTTTATCTATACTATTGTCAAACAAACTATAGATTTGTGAAACTTTAGGAAAAATTTGATTTTTCTACTTGATATTATATTAGTGCGCATATAAATATATTTAAGACAAAATTATAACAATATAGCGGTAAACCAAAACGAGGAGGTCGGTCATGATACAGCTCAAATGTATTAAATTCAGAAT
This sequence comes from Gammaproteobacteria bacterium, assembly GCA_965205405.1. Classification (GTDB taxonomy): domain Bacteria; phylum Pseudomonadota; class Gammaproteobacteria; order Eutrophobiales; family Eutrophobiaceae; genus JAAXHV01. Next base: position 3,313,691 of record OZ242169.1, on the reverse strand, counting down.
TCGCATCTGTGTTGAACCAGATGAAGAGGGATTTTATGCCTATTGTCCGGAGCTAAAAGGTATCCATGAAGAGGGTGATACTATTGAAGATGCGGCGGAGAATGCTAAAGTGTCTGCACTTGTCCTGATAGAATCAATTTTGGAAGATGGAGCCCCTTTGCCTATCTGCGCTGAAGCGGTCGATGTGTCTTTTAAGGCTTTAGCGAATAAAGCCATACACGGCTTATTTCCAAAAAACAAACCTATCACAAGAATAACAGATTTAGACATATCTGATTTATCCTTCGCTTAATGGACTATCCTTCAAACGTCTGGAGGCAGCTTAAAAACATCACTGTTAAAAGGCTGATAAAGGCATTGAAAGATGATGAGTGGGAAAAGTGCAAAGTTAAAGGTGCTAGATATCCATTTAAGAAAGAGGGCAATAAGGGAAAGGCAGATCGCGTTGTTATTCACTACCACCCAAAGAAAACCTTTAGCAAACATAGGTTGAATGGAATGCTTGATGATATTGGTTGGTCGACTGCAGATTTGAAAAGATTAAACCTTATCGACCATGACCCGAAGAAATATCATTCAACGGCCATCAACCCCGACAGCGCCGCCGCTTTGGATACGTCCATTCCACCACCGACCATTGATTGAAACGCCCGCGCCCGCCCCTGGATATCGGCATCAGTATAGGGTCAGACCAGTCCAACCTGACAGAACCTACTGAATAATAAATGGAAACTGTCAATAAAGACGTGCTGTCCTACGCTTAGACTGCTATTTTCATACGCAAAAACAGGACGTTAAGGAGGAAGTATCAGACGCTGCACAAGCAGACCACAGCGAATCAGGAGAGTAATGCCGTCAAACAGGGATAGGGATGTTACGACCTCAATTTTGATTGCAAAAAGGGGGGGGTAAGGAGAAATAACAGACGTATATGACACATAAACTGAACTGGAACAAATAGTTAGGCAGGTCCGACCCTATCCTGAGTGGGCCAGGTTACGGTGCCGGCGGCCGTCAGCGCGTCACTTGCCCACCGTTGCGCTGGCACAGGCCCCAGGCAAAGTGATCAGCTTCACTTTCATATTTATCGTTTGAGACAAACCCGGCTCGTGATTTATGAATATCACCACCTGAAAGTACGGCATCAGGATGGCCCGGCAAAAAATAGTGACCCAGCTCATGTGCGATACTAAACCGCTGGAACCCTTTATTATTGCTTCACATCCTTTGACGGGATACAGATGGTATTTAAATGCATAAAGCTTGCATATACGTTATTGAAAGAAACTCTTGCAATACTTATTTTGCAAGTATAATAACAACTGCAACATATTGCAATTTCAATAGTATTTCTCGAGGAAAATATGAACGAGTTATGGCAAGCGATTGAAAGTAGCGCGAGAAAAATCCGGGTTAACACAATCCGATTTAGCAAAATTACTCGATTTTAATGATCGACAAACTTTGACGGCCATTGAAACTGGAAACCGCAAGATAAATGCGGATGAGTTATTGCGTGTAATAAACATATTAGATCTAGATTTAGATTATTTTACGGATTCATACAGACTGGAAGGAGAAGGGCAATTTTCCTGGCGTGCCTCAGGTGATATTGAGAATAATAAAATTGTTCAATTTGAAGAGCGAGCAAGCCGCTGGATAGCAACCTACAAACGTTTGGGTGAAATACAAGGGGAAGACATTAGCCCTCTTGAGGCAAGATTAACGCTGAATGCAAAAAGTAAATTTGAAGATGTTCGTAAAGCTGCGGAGTCTCTAGCGAAAGAATGGGAGCTTGGGGAAATTCCCGCCCTTAAATTAGAGGATTCCATTTCCAAAAATCTCAATTCGTTAGTCCTTTATGTAGATAGTCCAAATGAAATTTCCGGCGCTGCCTGTCAGATACCAGGAATGAATACTATTTTGATCAATCGGAATGAACTGGAAGGCAGACGAAATTACACGTTAGCCCATGAATGTTTCCACTTGCTTACATGGGAACAAATGCCTCCTGAATACACAGATTCTGACTCTTCAGGAAACAATAAAAATAAACGCATCGAACAACTCGCTAATATATTCTCTTCAGCACTATTGATGCCTGAAAAAACCTTAAGTACCCATTGGGAAGAATACGAAAATAAAGATATACATAATTGGTTGAATGATGCAGCAAGTAAACTCTTGCGGCAGCAAAGTGAGTACCTGGAAATTTAGGCTGGTTTTCTTACGACGATTTAACAGAAATCGACGATAACAAATTAATAGCAAACGGTCGTTCTAAAGACAAGCAAAGTAAACCACGGTTATTTTGCCTTGCCTTTGTAGTGAGAATACATACTGCTATTGAAAAGGGTCAACTGACATTCGTAGGCTCGCGGAACTATTAGGCTTTCTTATAGATGATATTGCTGCACTGTTTACTTCTTACGAACTATCGGTCCCATTTGAGATTTAGGGCGATAAATGTGCAAGAAAGACAAGTGCTTTTACTAGATACAATGATCATCATTGAGTCCATTCGCGCAAATTGCTGGAATGCACTTGCTGGTACTTATCAAGTTGAAACCGTTGAAAAGGTCAATGACGAAGCACTTGCAGGTGACCCACTCCGGCCAGGTTATGTTGAAGTATCCTCTAAAGCACTCCGTAGTGGTATCCATAAGATCCATGTTGTGTCAGATGTTGAACGTATTAACTTTGCGCAAGATTATGAAAATGCAGATGCCCTTGATGCGGGAGAACGGGATTTATTCGCACACATGTATGGTCGCACGGATGATTGGATTACAAGCTGCGCTGACCGGGGAGCATTAAGAGTGGCATTAATAATTGGGTGGAAGGACAAAATTGTTTCACTGGAAAACATAATAAAAAACACAGGTGAGAATCCTAACCCCCAACTATTAAACCATTATTCCGAAGCATGGTTATCTCAAGTAAGAACAGAATACTTATTAAATAATATGGAAAACAGGGGGAAAACAGGGGACAGACCACGTTTTCTCTGAAGGCTAAAACGTGGTCTGTCCCCGTTTTTTCCATCGTGCTATTTCCAATTGCATTTTGTCACTTCGGCATGTACTCCTTGCGTCATTCGTTAAACAGCAGGTAATCCAGCAATTTCCCGAGTTCAGGAACATCATCACGCCGCTCGTCCAATAAATCCTTTGGAAAACTCGCTTGATAGTCTTCCGGCACCTTCAGACGAGCCGGAAGTGTATCGCCCACCCGCGCCTTACAAACGGCACTCGTGGCCGGCACATACTTACCAAGGATTTTAAGCAACAGACCCTCGATACAGGGCTTTGCCCTTATAATCTGTATCTTTTTTGACCTGGCTCGTTTGTGTGCCGCCGGCGATATTTCCAGGTCGGAATCCAGTAACGCTATAATCCGGTCGTAGGCCGCATTTTGACGCTGTCTGATAGCGTAATCCACGACATGATCGGGCCCCTTACCGCGGGCATTAAGAACCTTGGCGCTCACCCCACAGCCTCTGATGATATAGAGGGACTTAATATATTTAAGAAATACCCAATCAGTTGTTCCTTCTCCGACCAACAGGATGGTATGACGTGCAGAGCGTCTTACCTGGGAAAGGATACTACGACCTGTCAGAGGTTTGGAACGGCGCCGTAGGCACCAGCACGGTATTTGGCGTACAAATTGTCATCCCGCCGAATACCCTTCATATCACCTAGTCGCCATGTCTCGCTGTTGCCATCGGGGTTTTTCTCGATTAGCAGGACCTGATCCTTCTGCAAATCATTGAGAACCTCATGTGAATGGCAAGTAAAGATAATCTGTGCGTTGTGAGGATTGCGTTCACGGTCCATGAACAGATCAAGCAGCGCAGTGATCATGGCCGGATGCAGGTCGGATTCCATCTCATCGATGATGACGATACCGCCATGTTCCAGGGCGGGCAGAATCTTCTCCAGTAGAACAAACGCGGACTGGGTACCACTGGATTCTTGCCAGAATGGCAGCTTCTGCTCCTGGTTATACTTACGGTGGATGCCAAAGGGAATATAGGTCTCTTCGTTCTTTCCGGATTCCTTTTCCACAAGTCGATGCGGTTCAATGACGACCTCGGCCAAACCTAGGTCCAGACGGCTCAGAATATCGGACATCTGAGTACGTAGTGCTGGCCTGCCATGAAAGAATTCCGCGGTATCGAACACGTCGTCAGTCTCGAAATGAACACGACCACTGTAGACTACATTGGAATAAAAGCTTGCAAAATAACTGGCCAGTTCACTTGCGCATGGCACGTTGTACTGGGCTGCTGTTGCGATCAACGAAGCATTCGGGCGGACTTTTTCAGCCTCGCGTGCTGCAAATCCAAAATTCTGCTGACGTATGTCATAAGCGGAAGTCGACTCAGACCAGTCACGCCGAAAAATAAAGCTGAAAAACTTGCTGGTCTTGAGATGTAAAGATTCATGCACCACCCGCTTCGAGTTGATAATCAGCGAATAGCGATAATGTTTACCTTCGTCCTCAAAATCAATCTCGAACTCGCTGTCTGCCTCGTCAGAGAAAAAGTGGGACTGAACCGGAATTTCTTTCTCCGGCTTGCTGGTAGTAAACGAATGCGCAACAAACCATCTCAGGAATGACAGTGGCTTCAATACATTGGTTTTACCCGAGGCATTGGGACCGATGGCTACCAGTATTTTCGACAGACGTGCTCCACCCGGGCTCTCGAACACAAGATCCGAGTCTGGAACCTGGCGATTGAGTACAAAAGAGACCTCCGTTTCCTCAGCAAACGAAAAAAAGTTCTTAAATCGGTATTTATGGATCATGATCGCACCTAAAGCAGACTTCATGTGGAATAACTAACATTAATATGTCAATTATGGCCAGAAAATATATTATATCAAGCTTTATTATCAGATATTTGCCAAATTATTGATAGGTGTGGTGGCGGAGGCAGCACCTCCTGGGTTGGTTGCCTCAGTGCGAACCCTGCTAAGAATACTATAAGCTCCGAAATATGGAGAATTCTCAGTGCCGAATACCGTATCCCTAATACGGTCCCTGCGCTTGGCCCATCTGGTGCTCAGAAATTCATCCCGGAGGATAATTCGCCTATAATAACGGTAGAAAGACTGGAATACCCTTAATGTTCTGTTGGTTATATCGTTGGTAAGAATATTATATATTTTATAAATTACAGTTATATCAAAGGGTTGCGATGCAGGTTATACTCCTGCACGACCCATCGAAATTAGTCCCATCGAAACTGGTTGTAATAACATGCAGGCGCAGTTATACCCTTTTCGCTTTTCCAGCCAGCCCAGTAGCTCGCTTTTCATGGGGTTATCAGCCCAGGCGGGGGGATTGGTCGCTCCCCAGCCCGATTTGTCGGGCGGAGAACAGCTAATTTAGGTGTGTTTCTGTACGATCGTACAGATATAGATGAGTTTAAGAGTTTCGGGGCAAACTATAACTTACTGATTTTATTGGTCGGGGTGAGAGGACTTGAACCTCCGGCCCCTGCCTCCCGAAGGCAGTGCTCTACCAGGCTGAGCTACACCCCGATATGGAAAAATGGGACAACTGAAAGACGAATTAAACCTGCCTGTTTGTTGCCGTTGCTAACTGTACCTTACAAAGGACCTTTCGTCTATACGGAAACAATCTGTCCAGTAGTTCCCGATAACCGGGTTTTGGGGGCTGTTTGAATTCCGGGGACGGATTTGAAATCCGTCCCCTTCAATTCAGTAGTCTCTCTCGGTAGCAAAGTGGGCCAGGGTGAACAGTGCGTCCAGGTATTCGGATTGAGGCAGGCCCTCAAGGGACTGTATGGCGATATCGGCCTCCTCGCGGGCGCGGTCCCGGGTGTATTGGATTGCTCCGGTTGCTGAAATGGCGGCACAGATTTGTTCCATGTCATCCAGGCTACCCCGTTTTATTGCGCTCCTGATGAGGGTCGCCTGCTCATCCGAACAATGCCAGAGGGCGTATAGCAAGGGTAAGGTGGGTTTGCCCTCGGCGAGGTCGTCACCGATATTTTTGCCCAGGTTTTCGCTGGGGGCGCTGTAATCCAGTGCGTCGTCGATGAACTGGTAGGCTATGCCCAGGTGTCTGCCGTAGTTGGACATGGCCTGTTCCGTTTGCAGATCCTGTCCGGCGATAACAGCGCCGACCTGGGCTGCAGCCTCGAACAACTTGGCCGTTTTGTTATGGATGACTTGCAGGTAACGCTGTTCCGACGTTTCCGGATCATGCCGGTTGATGAGTTGCTGTACCTCTCCTTCGGCAATGGTGTTGGTAGCGTCAGCCATGATTTCCATGACGTGCATGGAACCCGCTTCGACCATCATCTGAAAGGCGCGGGAGTAAAGAAAATCTCCGACCAGGACGCTTGCCTCATTACCCCAGCGCTGGTTGGCAGTGGCCTTGCCTCGGCGCAGCATAGAGGCATCGACAACGTCGTCATGCAGCAGGGTGGCGGTATGGATGAATTCGATGACTGCGGCAAGTTTAATATGCAGGCTTTCACAATAGGCAAAACAGTTGGCGCTGAGCAGCACCAGGGCGGGCCGCAGTCTTTTCCCCCCGCTGTTGACGATATAATGGCCCAACTGATCGATAAGCCCGATCTCGGAATGCAGCTTTTCCTGTATCAGCGCGTTCACCTTGTCCATATCTTCCCTGATCAGCGCTTGAATCGACTCCAAACCTGTCTCCCGTACAGGTACTGCACTCATGATTTTTCAATATACCCAGTTAGCATGGGGCGATAATAACATGTTGCCGGGGCTGCGGCAGGAATCGGATTGTACGATTTTCAATTTTATCTTTGTCCTGATAAACGGTAATCGAAAGAATGCGTTTGCCCTGTGGCTTGTTTAACTGTTACTTGTATGAGGTGGAATAGTTTTATATAATTACGCGTTTAAAGTATGCGGCGGTTCGCGCCGGATTGAATCTTATTATTATATGTACGGAGTAATTTATGTATGCAGTTATAAAGTCCGGTGGGAAGCAGTACAAAGTACGGGAAGGTGATACCCTCCGGGTAGAGAAGATCGATGTGGAAGAGGGTGGCGAAATCAGTCTGGATGACATCCTTATGGTAGCTGATGGCGATGATATTTCGGTGGGAACCCCCATTGTGGCTGGTGCGACAGTCGCGGCAACGGTAAAGTCCCACGGCCGCGGACCGAAAATCAAGGTGATCAAGTTCAAGCGGCGAAAACAACATCGCAAGCAGATGGGGCATCGCCAGGCTTATACTGAATTGGAAATTACCGGTATTAATACGCAATAATTGTCGGGAGTTGGAGAATGGCACATAAAAAAGCAGGAGGCAGTACACGTAACGGCCGGGATTCCCAATCGAAGCGCCTGGGCGTTAAACGCTTCGGCAGTGAAATAGTAAAGGCCGGTAATATTTTAGTCAGGCAACGGGGCACCCGGTTTCATCCCGGTGTCAATGTTGGTTGCGGCAGAGACCATACCTTGTTCGCTACGGCTGATGGAATGGTGGTGTTTGAACAAAAAGGGGCAAAAAACAGGACTTTTGTCAGTATTCAGAAGACAGATTAGCCACAGAGGAAAAACATTAGCCACAGAGTTCACAGAGTGAATCGAGCGCCTTTATCAAGATCCGGGTAAACCCCATGTTTATTAATTCTTCCAAACCATTATTCATATTGTTTTTCTCTGTGTCCTCTGTGGCTAATTGATTTTCTGTGTCCTCTGTGGCTTTGGCCCTGAAACATGAAATTCGTTGATGAGGCAACCATCCGGATTGAAGCAGGTAAGGGTGGTGATGGCTGTCTGAGTTTCCGGCGGGAAAAATATATTCCCCGGGGTGGCCCTAACGGGGGCGATGGGGGCGATGGCGGCAGCATTTACCTGGTGGTTGATGAAGGACTGAACACACTGGTTGACTTTCGTCACGCACGTTTGTACCGAGCCAAAAACGGGGATTCGGGCAGTGGCCGGGACCAGGCCGGGAAAAGCGCCGAAGATATCAGAATCAGGGTCCCGTTGGGTACTTTGGTTTACGATGACGACACCGATGAGTTGATCGGTGACCTGGTTGCCGGCAACGATACTCTCCTGGTAGCCCGTGGTGGAGAGCATGGCCTGGGCAATGCCCGTTTCAAGAGCAGCGTCAATCGAGCGCCGAGAAAAACCACCAAAGGTAACCAGGGAGAGAGCCGGAATTTACGGCTGGAATTACAGGTGCTGGCTGACGTCGGTCTGCTTGGCCTGCCCAATGCCGGCAAATCCACTTTCATCCGCCAGGTTTCCGCCGCACGCCCCAAGGTGGCTGCTTATCCGTTTACCACATTGTATCCGCAACTGGGTGTAGTCCGGCTGGGTGTGAGCCGGGACGTCGTTATTGCGGACATACCCGGGCTGATAGAGGGCGCTGCCGCCGGGGCCGGCCTGGGCGCTCAATTTCTACGTCACCTGTCCAGAACGCACTTGTTATTGCACCTGGTTGATATTGGTTTGCATGACGATCCCCTGGAAATCGTAGCGGCAATCCGGGGAATTGAAGCTGAACTTGCAGCCTGGGATAATAAGTTGATGGATAAGGCGAGGTGGCTGGTACTTAATAAGATTGATATAGTTGCTGCTGAAAAAATAGCGGAAATCCAGGCTGCGATAACAAAGGAAATGAGCTGGCAACGTCCGGTTTTCTGTATTTCTGCGGCAACCGGGAAACACTGCGACGCATTGATAAAGGCCATATTCCAGTGGCTTTCAGAACGGGAGGCGGAAGCTTAGCCCATGCCCATATCAGAGTCAAAAGACAACGGGAAACAGTGCTGGGTGGTCAAGATAGGCAGCGCCTTATTGACCAATGACGGTTGCGGTTTGCGTGCGGAGGCCATCGCCGGCTGGGTGGCGCAGATGGCGCAATTACGCCGCCGCGGGTTCCGCTTTATCATCGTCTCATCCGGCGCTATAGCGGAAGGCAGGGCGCGCCTGGGCTGGGATATGAAGCCTGTCAGTCTGCACGAGCAGCAGGCTGCGGCGGCCGTCGGCCAGATGGGATTGATCCAGGCCTACGAGTCCGCGTTCCAGGTTTATGACATACACACCGCCCAGATACTTCTGACTCACGACGACATAGCCGACCGGGGACGTTACCTGAATGCCCGGTCCGCCTTGCGCACCTTGCTGGAACTGGATGTCGTGCCCATAATAAACGAGAATGATAGCGTCGCTACGGATGAGATACGTTTCGGAGATAATGACTCGTTGGCGGGCCTGGTGGCAAATCTGGCAGAAGCGGACCGGTTAATCATCCTGACTGATCAGGCGGGCTTATATGATCGTGATCCGCGCCAGTATCCGGATGCCGGGTTAATCAGGACGGGGAGAGCCGGTGATGTATCATTGCTGGATTATGCCGGCCCGGGGGGGGCGCTGGGGCGGGGCGGCATGCTGACCAAACTCAAGGCAGCCGAGACTGCCGCAAAATCCGGTACCGACACGATCATCTGCTCAGGTATGGAAGCGGACGTCTTGTTAAAAATTGCGGCAAATGAGCAGACTGGTACCTTGCTCAGCGTGCAACGCTCGCCCCTGGCCGCGCGCAAACAATGGCTGGCAGGGCACAAGCGCACGGACGGTACCCTGGTACTGGATGACGGCGCCTGCCGCGTGCTGGCTGAACAGGGCAAAAGTCTGCTGGCTGTCGGGGTTGTTGCCGTCCGCGGCGAGTTCAATCGGGGAGAGATTGTCAGTTGCGTGACCCGCGATGGCAGGGAGGTTGCCCGGGGCCTGGTCAACTACAATGCCGGCGAGACGCGCAAGATCATGGGCCAGCCGAGCAGGAAGATTGAACAATTATTGGGCTACGTTGATGACGCGGAACTGATCCACCGGGACAACATGGTATTGTTATAAAATTGATTTTTTTTGCCACAGAGGGCACAGAGGACACAGAGAATATTTGGGGTCAGTGTAAAAATACCGCCAGGACGGCAAGTTGCACTGGTTTACTTTTCAGTATTTTTACACTGACCCCAAATATTTAGTCTTGAAGCGCGCGGATTCTGGTATTCAGGTGGCTCTTGTGCCGGGCGGCCTTGTTCTTGTGTATCAAGCCTTTATTCGCCATCCTGTCGATGATGGGAACGGCTGCCTGGAAGGCAGCAGTCGCCGCTGTTTTATCGCCTTCTGCTATGGAGTCCAGCACTTTCCTGATAGAAGACCGTAACATGGACCGGCGTGAGTTGTTGTGTAGACGGCGCTTAGCCGCTTGTCGTGCGCGTTTCTTCGCTGATGCGATATTAGCCAAATGTAACTCCTGATTGTCAGATTATTTCAAGGGCACGGTACTATGCGGATATGCCGGCATTTTGTCAATATTTATTGACCCTGTGTTATGCTTGCGGTCGCGATAGCCCTGTCATTGCAGGATGGGTAGAACAACTTTCCTCCGTTATCTTTATCTTCGACAACGCTGCGGATAATGCAACAAAAGTTACTGAAATCGACACTGGTAGTCAGCTTGATGACGACACTGTCCCGTGTTTTCGGATTGCTTCGGGATATTATTATTGCTGCCATGTTTGGTCCGGGGGCAGGTGTCGACGCGTTTATTGTTGCTTTTCGTATACCGAACTTTTTACGCCGCATATTCGCTGAAGGTGGATTCTCCCAGGCGTTTGTGCCGGTCTTATCCGAATATCGGGAACGCCGCGGCCAGGCTGAAGTCAATGCCCTGGTTGAACATACTGCCGCGGTTCTGGGTGTTTGGCTGTGCGTGACCACGATCGTCGGCGTACTCGCTGCGCCTTTGTTTATATGGGTCTTCGCCCCCGGTTTCAGTGGGGATCTGGAAAAGCAGGCCCTGGCTACCCAGATGTTACGCATTACCTTTCCTTACATCCTGTTTATTTCGCTTACCGCGATGGCAGGCGGTATCCTCAATACCCACCGGCGTTTCGCAGTGCCTGCGTTTACTCCGGTATTACTCAATCTGTCATTAATCGGTTGCGCATTATGGCTGACGCCTTATTTTCCTCCGGAGCAAAGGATTGTCGCATTGGCCTGGGGGGTATTGATAGCGGGCGTGGCGCAATTGCTGTTTCAATTCCCGTTTCTTCTGAAACTCCGGTTATTGCCGCTTCCCAGGTTCAACCGGGACAGGGAAGGCGTCGGCAGAATTATTACCTTGATGGTGCCGACCCTGTTCGCTGCATCCGTTACCCAGATTAACCTGCTCATCGATACCGTTATCGCCTCATTCCTGGAGACAGGCAGTATCTCCTGGCTGTATTTTTCCGATAGATTGGTAGAATTTCCGCTGGGTGTATTCGGTATCGCGTTGGCCACGGTCATTCTTCCCAACCTGGCGGCCGAACATACCGGTAGTGATAACGTTGCGTTCAACAAAACCCTGGACTGGGCATTGCGCTGGGTGTTCCTGGTCTCTCTCCCGGCCGCTGCAGGACTTATACTGCTGGGGGCGCCACTGTTAACCACGCTGTTTCAGTATAATGAATTTTCCCAATATGACGTCCAGATGGCGGCGCGCAGCCTGATGGCGTACGCAATCGGGTTGCCGGCCTTTATCCTGATAAAAGTGCTGTCCTCCGGATTTTTTTCCAAACAGGATACCAGGACACCGGTAAAAATTGCGGTGATTGCAATGCTGGCCAATATCGTCCTGAACCTGCTGCTGGTTATTCCTTTGGCTCATGCGGGGTTGGCCCTGGCGACGTCCTTATCAGCCTGTATCAACGGTGCGTTGCTTTACTGGATTTTACGTAAACAAAAGGGATTTGATACGGGTCCGGGATGGTCCGGTTATCTGGCCAGAGTTATCCTGGGGCTGGGGGTAATGGCGCTGGGACTGGCTTACTTCGTTCCTGATCAAGTCTCCTGGTTTCAATGGGATATGTATGAGCGCGTAATAAATGTAGTATTATGCACGCTTGCCGGCGCCCTGGTCTATTTCGCCACTCTGCGGCTGACCGGTATCAGACTGCATAAAATGGCGGTACGTTAGCCACAGAGGACACAGAGATCACAGAGGAATGCATGGATGAAATAACTCATAGGATTATCGGGGCGGCAATTGAAGTACATAAAATACTTGGCCCCGGACTGCTGGAACTAATATATGAAGAAGCCTTGTGTAAAGAATTTGAATTTCAGGATATTTCATATAAAAGACAGTTCAAGATTGATGTAACTTACAAAGGCCATATAATCAGTGGACAAAGAATTGATCTTCTGGTGGAAAATGAAGTTATTATCGAGATTAAGTCATTAAGCAAACTTCCTGATGTTGCGATTGCACAAACACTTTCATACTTGAAAGCAACAGGATTAAAAAGAGGACTGTTAATTAATTTCGGAGCAGTCAGACTACATCAGGGCATTAAACGTTTATCTCTGTGAACTCTGTGTCCTCTGTGGCAAACAAAAATGGAACTGATCAGATATTCATACAATCTCAAGTCACGACATCGCGGCTGCGTTGCCACTATCGGCAACTATGACGGGATTCATCTCGGACACCAGGCTGTGCTCAGGCAGCTTAAGCGGCATGCGGAGGTAATGGGTTTGCCGGCCCTGGTGATTACCTTTGAGCCCCATCCCCAGGAGTTTTTCCAGTCAGGAGAGGCGCCTACCAGGATAACGAGTTTCAGGGAAAAACTGGAGATGCTCAAACAACAAAATATCGATCGGGTACTGTGTCTGCGGTTTCAGCAGGGTATCGCCGACCTGTCGGCGGAACAATTTATCGATCAGATTCTGGTTAATGATCTATCGGTGAAACGTCTTATAATCGGTGATGATTTCAGGTTCGGTAAAAACCGGCGCGGGGATTTCCGAATGTTGCAGGAGGCAGGAAAACGACTGGATTTCGACGTTATTCTAACGGAGACCCATAAACTCGACGGTGACAGGGTCAGCAGCAGCATCATCCGTGAGATGTTGCAGGAAAGCCGGTTTGAGGAGGCGCAGTTATTATTGGGCCGTTATTTCAGTATCAGCGGGCGCGTCGTTCATGGCGCAAAACGGGGACGCCAGCTGGGGTTTCCCACCGCCAACATCAATCTCAGCAAGCGCTTCGTCCCACTCCGGGGTGTGTTTGCCGTAAGTGTCAAGGGCGCTGATGAAGCGACGCACCTGGGAGTTGCCAACCTGGGTACGCGTCCGGTATTCGATGAAAAAAAATTATTGCTGGAGGCGCATTTGTTTGATTTCGATAAGATGATTTACGGCAAACATATCAGTGTCGAGTTTTTCAAACGCCTGCGCGATGAAAGAAAATTTTCCTCGATTGATGAACTGGTAGCGCAGATCGCGACGGATATAAAGACAGCCAGGGAATTTTTCACTGAAATCGACCTGGAAGGCCATGATTGATTCAGACCACGGATGACACAGAAAATGAATTAGCCACAGAGAACACAGAGAACACAGAGAACACAGAAAAAAACAATATGAATAATGGTTTGGAAGAATTAATAAACATGAGGTTTACCCGGATATTAATAAAACACTCGGTTCACTCTGTGAACTCTGTGCCCTCTGTGCCCTCTGTGGCAAAAAAAGCAAAAATTTATGGTTGCCCTGATGCCTGATTATAAAGACAGCCTGAATTTACCCAAAACGGATTTTCCCATGAAAGGCAACCTGGCCCGGCGTGAACCGGAAATGTTGCAACGCTGGCAGGAACAGGATATTTACGCTCAAATCAGGCAGCGCAAGGCCGGCAGAAAGAAATATATCCTGCATGACGGCCCTCCTTATGCAAACGGCGATATCCATTTGGGGCATGCGGTCAATAAAATTCTGAAGGACATTATCATCAAATCACACGGACTGGATGGGTTGGATTGTCCCTACGTGCCCGGCTGGGACTGCCATGGGTTGCCTATTGAGCATCAGGTGGAAAAGAAAATCGGTAAGGCCGGCGTCAGGGTTGACGCGCGCACCTTTCGCAATGCCTGTCGCGAGTACGCGCAAAAACAGATAGACAAACAGAAAATTGATTTCCAACGATTGGGCGTGCTGGGTGATTGGGACAGGCCTTACCTGACGATGAATTACAAAACCGAAGCCGATATCGTTCGATCGCTGGGAAAGATGATCAATGCCGGACACCTGGCTCGTGGGTTCAAACCCGTGTACTGGTGCATCGATTGCGGCTCGGCCCTGGCGGAAGCGGAAGTTGAATATATTGACAAACAATCCCCTGCGATAGACGTATGTTTCCCCGTTGTCGATGAGGATGCTGTTTTCAGCAGGATAGCGGGTAAACCTGGCGACAGGGGAGCAGGCGAACTGTTTTTTGTTATCTGGACTACTACGCCGTGGACCTTGCCGGCAAACCAGGCGGTAGCGCTTAATCCGGGGTTTGACTACCTTGTCGTGCAGTGTGATTCAGCGCGTGGCAGGGAAAGGTTGGTCCTGGCGGAAAAACTGGCCTCCTCAGCATTACATCGCTACGGGATTGAGGATTATCAGGTCCTGGCTTCATTGAAAGGGGCGGCGCTTGAAGGTGTGGAGCTGCAACATCCATTTTATGCTTACCAGGTTCCAGTGATATTGGGGGAGCACGTGACCCTGGAAACCGGCACCGGTGCGGTACACACTTCACCGGGGCACGGCGTCGATGATTACAATGTGGGCGTGAAATATGACCTGCCTATCAGCAATCCCGTTGCTGATAATGGCTGTTTTCATGACGATACCGGACTGTTTGCCGGTGAGCACGTTTTCAAGGCTAATTCCCATATCATTGAAGTCCTCATCGACAGGAATCATTTACTGGTCGAAACGACGGTTCGGCATAGTTACCCTCACTGTTGGCGGCATAAATCCCCCGTTATCTTCCGGGCAACGCCGCAATGGTTTTTCAGCATGGATAAACATGGGTTGCGGGCCAGGGCATTGAAGGAAATCGACAAGGTGTGTTGGACTCCGGAATGGGGCCATCAGAGGATTCACGGTATGGTGGATGAGCGCACCGACTGGTGTATATCCCGGCAACGGACATGGGGTGTGCCGATTGCGGTATTTATTGATAAACAATCAGGAGAGTTACACCCGGATACGCCCCATTTGATTGAGGCGGCCGCGCAGAAGATTGAACAGACGGGGATCGACGGCTGGTTCGAGCTTGAGGCCGGGGAATTACTGGGTGAGGACGCGCAACGCTATACCAAGGTGACGGATACGCTGGACGTGTGGTTTGATTCCGGCGTTACCCATGCCTCCGTGCTGGAACTCGATGAGAGACTGGGCTTCCCGGCAGATTTGTACCTGGAAGGATCGGATCAGCACCGGGGATGGTTTCAGTCATCATTGTTGACCTCAGTCGGGATAAGAAAGCAGGCGCCTTATCGCGGCGTGCTTACCCATGGGTTCACTGTAGACGCCAAAGGCATGAAAATGTCCAAGTCACTGGGCAACGTGATAGCGCCGCAAAGAGTCATGCAGACCCTTGGAGCGGACATACTGCGGCTATGGGTTGCGGCCACCGATTACCGCGGCGAGATGAACGTATCCGATGAGATACTCAAACGTATGTCAGATGCCTATCGCAGGATTCGGAATACCGTCCGCTACTTGCTGGCTAACCTGTATCAATTTGATCCGGCCGAACACTGTGTTCCCGCGCACGACATGCTGGAACTGGACAAATGGGTATTGGCTGAAACGCTCAGGTTACAGGAAGAGATCATCCGGGCTTACGCTGAATTCCAGTTCCATCTAATCTACCAGAAATTGCATCATTACTGTGTGGTGACACTGGGCGGCTTCTATCTTGACATTATCAAGGACCGTATTTATACGTTGCAGGAACACAGTTTGGCGCGTCGTTCCGCCCAGACGACCATGTTTCACATTACCGAGGCTTTTGTCCGCTGGCTGGCGCCCATCCTGAGCTTTACTGCCGATGAAATCTGGCAACACCTGCCGGGGCAACGCAGCGGCTCAGTTTTCCTGGAGGACTGGTATGACGGTTTTCCCGCCGTTGCAGTTGCCGATCACTGGCCCAGGGTGATCAGAGTGCGCGAGGAGGTCAGTAAAGAACTGGAGCGGTTGCGCGCCGCGGGCAGCATAGGTTCATCCCTGGACGCGGAGGTACAGATATATTGTAACGGCGCTGTCCGGAGCGCCTTGGAGTACCTGGGAGATGAGTTGCGGTTTATATTCATTACTTCCCGAGCGGATGTGTACGCGCACGAAGACAGGCCGAAAAACGCCAGGCAAAGCGAACTGGATGACCTCTGGATTAATGTGACGGCCTCGTCTCATAGTAAATGTGTGCGTTGCTGGCATCGCTGTGAGGATATCGGTATTGACCCGGCTCACCCGGAGTTGTGCGGGCGCTGTGTTGTTAATCTCACTGGGGAAGGAGAGGTCCGCTGTTTTTCCTGATAGTGTGGGGGCAGGTAATTTGCCACAGAGGACACAGAGGGCACAGAAAATCAATTAGCCACAGAGGACACAGAGGACACAGAGGACACAGAGGGCACAGAGGGCACAGAGGGCACAGAGAAAAACAATATGAATAATGGTTTGGAAGAATTAATAAACATGGTGTTTACCCGGATATTGATAAAGGCGCTCGATTCACTCTGTGAACTCTGTGTCCTCTGTGGCTAATGTTTTTTCCTCTGTGATCTCTGTGTCCTCTGTGGCTAAATAATGAAAACTTCAAATTTAAACTGGCTCTGGATTACCCTGATAGTCGTCATCCTCGACCAGTTGAGCAAGTCTGCGGCAAGCCAGTGGCTCGCTTTTAATCAGGCCCAGCCGGTATTCCCGGGATTTAACCTGACCCTGGTTCACAATACCGGCGCTGCGTTCAGTTTTCTTCGGGATGCGGGTGGCTGGCAGCGTTATTTTTTTATTATTTTGACAACGGGCATCAGTGCCGTTCTGTTGATCTGGCTGGTGCGTTTACCCGCCAGGCGCGCTTCACTGGCCTGCGCCCTGGCCTTGATTATCGGGGGCGCCGTCGGGAACCTGTGGGATCGGCTACAATACGGTTACGTGATTGATTTTATTGAAGTATATTATGACAAGTGGTCATGGCCGGTATTCAACATCGCCGATTCTGCCATCACAGTCGGCGCCTTTCTGTTGATCCTGGACGCGTTCAAAAAACCGTAGCATATTTGGGGTCAGAGTAAAAATACAGTCAACTTGGCAAGTAGCGTCGGGTTATTCTTGAGTATTTTTACTCTGACCCCAAATATCCCTACAGGTTTAAACCTGTCCCCGCTTAACGCATTCGTGGGATAAAGGGAAAGATACGGTATATAATGTAAACATGCTTGAAAACAAGGTGGATATACAGATGCAGATAACATTGGCTAACCCGCGCGGCTTTTGTGCGGGGGTGGATCGGGCGATTGAGATTGTTGAGCGGGCGTTGAATTTATTCGGCATGCCCGTCTATGTGCGCCACGAGGTAGTCCATAATAAATACGTGGTAGACACATTGCGGAATAAAGGCGCGGTATTCGTTAATGAACTGGATGAAGTGCCGGATGATTCGGTGGTTATTTTCAGTGCCCACGGGGTTTCCAAAGCCGTGAGGGAGGTGGCTGCAAAAAGGAAACTGCGGGTTTATGATGCGATCTGTCCGTTGGTGACAAAAGTACACATGGAGGTGGACCGTTACCAGGCTGAGGGCAGGGAATGTATCCTTATCGGCCACGCGGGCCATCCCGAGGTGGAAGGAACCCTGGGTCAATATCGTTCCATAAACGGCGCCGGCGCCATGTACCTGGTGGAGTCGGTGGAAGACGTTGAAAGACTGGAAGTAAAAAAGCCTGAATTTCTCGCGTTTGTGACCCAAACCACCCTGTCTGTGGATGATACCGCGGAGGTGATCGATGTATTGCGCCGGCGATTTCCGGAAATAGTCGGCCCCAAAAAAGAGGATATCTGCTATGCCACGCAAAACCGCCAGGACGCGGTAAAGAAACTGACGGGTGACTGTGACCTGATCCTGGTCGTCGGTTCGCCAAACAGTTCCAATTCGACCCGTCTGATGGAATTGTCCCAAAAAAAAGGCGTGCCTGCCTACCTGATAGATAACGTCTCTGAAATTCAGCGGGAATGGTTGGAGGGCAAGTCCAATATTGGCCTGACCGCGGGCGCATCCGCGCCGGAAGTCCTGGTTGAAGAAGTCATTGAAAAGTTGAAGATGTGGGGCGTTGACAGCGTGGTGGAAGCGCCGGGGATACAGGAAAGCGTGGTGTTTTCACTGCCGCGGGAACTTTATTCCGGAACGTCAAGGAGTGAGCAGGCCTGACAAAACACTTGACAATACAACGCTTTATTATTATAGATACTCCTTTAAGTTGATTGGCGGGGGGGAAAGATGGCGCAAATACCATCAGATTACGTCGAGAGCCACCAGCAAGCCCGCCGCCTCGACCAGGCGGTTGCCGACAACTACGTCAAACATACCTTGATTGGCGACCCTGAGTTGGACCCGATAATGCAGGAACTCTCCTCAATGCCCCCGGACGACCTGCACCGGTTCATCGGGGCCGCCGTAGAGCAACATGATGAGGTTGCGCGCAAGGCGCCGCAGGTCCCTGCGCGATTTTTTCAAAAATCTTGAAGAGCCGCCTCCCTGGCTCAACCGCAGGGCCTTCGAGCCTGGCATTCGCTCCTTCCACGCAAACGTAGACCTCATGCTGGCCGCATTCGTTACCGGGGTGCTGGTGGAAGGCTTTTCGACGCGTATCGCCAAGTCTTTCAGGATTACCGGACGCGTGGCGGCGACCAAAAGACGTCTCCAGCAGAATAATCGCCACATGCTGGAAATATTTTTTCCCGGTGGCCTGGACAGAGACGGTGACGGCTGGAAGTTATCCACGCGCATTCGCTTCGTTCATAGTCGAATAAGGGCCCTGCTGGCGAACTCCGATGATTGGGATCACGAAGCCTGGGGCGTGCCGGTAAGCACGGCGCACCTGGGTTATGCCATATCCGTCTTTTCCAAGCGCCTGTTGGATTATTCGAGATTGTTGGGAACGAGTTACAACAAAGAAGAACGAGAGAGTATTATGAGTGTCTGGCGCTACGCCGGCCATCTCATGGGGATCCCTGATACCATCCTCTATAGCAACACCGCGGAGGCGGAAAATCTTTACAAGGTCGGCTTCATCTGCGAGCCGCCGGCAGACGCCGATTCGGTAGCCGTAGCGAACACGCTGATCCAGGCCATTCCGTTAGTTGCGGGCATAACAGATCCGGTTGAAAAGGAAGAGTTGCTGGTATTGGCTTACCGCCTCTCACGCGCGCTGATAGGAAACCGACTCGCTGACGGGTTCCAGTTTCCCAAGCACCCTACCATAGGTACACTGTTTGCTTTCCGGACGAAAGAATGTCTTAAGCGATTACTGAAGGGTACACCGTTGATCAGGGCGGGAAATTTTACCCAGCTTCTCCAAATTTCAGTGTATGACGAGGGTGGGCTGAGTTACAGGATGCCCGACCACGTCCATACGTCAAAATCAATCGAATGGTAGGGAACGAAGCCACCTGCAGTCGGCGGCATCGATAACGCCGTGCATGCGCGTCGTATGAGTTCGCTACCGCTTCCAGCCAGTGATAGTTGAGGCGATGAGTCCTGTATTATTGGACCGCTGTAGCGCCGTCATTCTGCGCCGCCGCTGGCTGGTCGTAGCGGTCGCAACATTGTTGATGCTGGCTTGTGGCCGGGGGCGCTCGCTTCATCGGCGTCACGAACGATTACCGCAGCCTGTTCGACGAAGGCAATCCGCAACTCGCGGCTTTCGACGACCTGGAGAACACCTACTCCGTGTCCCATACGGCGCTGATTGCCGTCGCTCCCAGGGAGGGCTCGGTGTTCACCCGGGAGACGCTTGGTGCGCTGGAGGAGTTGACCGAAGCCGCGTGGCGTACGCCTTATTCCAATCGCGTCGACTCCCTTACCAATTATTCCCATAGCGAGGCGTTCGGCGACGACCTGATTGTCGAACCGCTCGTCGATGACGCGCAGTCGTTGAGTGACGCCGACCTGAAGAGAGTCGAAGAGATCGCACTGAACGCGGTCGCTATCGCCGGGCGCCTGGTCGCCCATGACGGACGCGTTGCCGGGATGGCGATCAATTTCGTCCTGCCCGAAAACCCGGATGCCGCCGTGGTTGAGATAACTGATTATCTCAACGCGCTCCTGGACCAGGCCCGCTCGAGCCATACGGACATCGCCTATTACCTCACCGGCGACGTTGTCATGAATCGCGCCTTCGCCGACGTCACAAAGGACGATTTGGAAAAACTCGTACCACTCGTATTCCTTGTCATCGCGCTGTTGACCGGCGTTCTTCTGCGATCCATATTCGGCACCCTGGTCACCATTATCGTGGTTGTGTTCACCGTCAACACGGCCATGGGGTTCGCCGGTTGGACCGGTACGGTGTTCAATCCCGCCAATTCCGGGGTACCGATCATCATCATGACGATTGCCGTGGCGGATTCCATCCACATCATCACGGCCGCTTTGGCGGGTGTGAGCCGGGGTCTGAGTAGAAATGAGGCGATTATCGAATCGCTGCGCAGCAATGCCTGGCCCGTTTTTCTCACGTCGGTCACGACCGCGGGCGGGTTCCTCACCCTGAATGCCTCGGATTCGCCGCCTTTTCACGTCCTGGGCAATATGGTGGCGTTTGGCGTGCTGTGCGCCTTTGTTTACTCCATGACACTTTTGCCGGCGCTGCTTTCGATCCTGCCCTTGCGCGCGCGTCCCGTCCGCGCCGACCAGCTTGGCTTTTTCGACCGGTTTGGCGCCTTTGTCGTCGCACGCAGCAAATTTCTGCTTTGGTTCTTCTCCCTTCTGACAGTTGCCCTGATCATGGGCATTCCCCGCAATGAGTTGACCGACAATTGGACTCAGTATTTCGATGAGCGTTACGAGTTCCGGCGCGCTACGGACTTCGTCCTTGAAAACCTGACCGGCATGGAAACGCTGGAGTATTCGCTTGAGGCGGGGAGCGAAGGCGGCATCACCGATCCCGATTACATGCTCACGGTCAATACATTCGCCGAATGGTATCGGGGCCAGCCCGAAGTGACCCACGTCAGGGCTTTTCCGGACATCATGAATCGCCTGAACAAGAACATGCACGGCGACGATCCGGCCTTCTACCGAATACCCGCCGACCCGGCGCTCGCCGCGCAATACCTGTTGCTGTACGAGTTTTCACTGCCGTTCGGCAAAGATCTCAATGACCGTATTGACATTGCCAAATCGGCGACGCGCATGACCGTCGTGCTGCGTAGCCTGACGTCCAAGCAACAGCGCGAACTCGATACGCGCGCACTCGTCTGGCTCGAGGCAAATGCCCCCGACCTGGCGGCCCCGGCAACGGGCGTCAGTATGACCTTTGCTCACCTCTCCCAAAGCAACATCAACAGCATGTTGCGCGCCACGATTATCGCCATGGGTCTTATTTCACTCATTTTTATCTGGGTTTTCAAAAGCGCGCGCCTCGGTCTCATCAGTTTCGTGCCTAACTTCGTTCCCGCGGCCATGAGCTTCGGCCTGTGGGGCTACCTGGTCGGACAGGTGGGGCTTGCCGGTTCGGTAACGACTGCAATCGCGTTCGGCATCATCGTGGACGACATCACCCATTTCCTGAGCAAATATTTGAAAGCCAGGCGCGAGGGTCTCCCGGCGCCTGAGGCCGTGCGCCATACCTTTCGCACCGTGGGACAGGCGCTATGGACCACCACCCTGGTATTGGCGGCAGGCTTCCTGGTATTCGCTCTATCGGGATTCGAGGTCAGTTGGTCACTCGGCCTGCTGGTAACGAGCACGATTATCTTTGCGATCCTCGCCGATTTCCTGCTTCTCCCGCCGCTGTTGTTAGCTATCGACAGGAAGAAATTATGAAAGGCACATAGAGCATGGCCCTGTTGCCGGTCAGCGGCAGCCGGGACATGATATGATTTAAACAGATTACCCTTGGTATTACGTCCACAGGAGAAAATTATGGTTCGTGTATATCCTGTTCGATCGACGATTGTGTCGTTTACATCCTGCTTATCTTTATTGATTTGTTTGTGTATTTCAACCCATTCAGCTGCAGATGACGCCACAACCGAAGAAGCCGGGTTAAAAATTGCCGGTGAAGCCGACCTGCGGGCACAGGGTTTCGGCAATTTTACGGCGCGCCAGACCATGGTATTGCGCAATAAGCAGGGACAGGAAAGCCGGCGTTCTATCAGGGTAAAGGTACTTGAGGTGGAGGACGATGGTGACAAGAGTCTGTTTGTGTTCGATGAACCACGCGACGTAGAAGGACCGCTTTTCTTATCCATTCTCACAAGGTGGACGCGGATGATTAATGGCTTTATTTGCCCGCCCTGAAACGGGTCAAACGCATCAGTTCGTCGAATCGTTCCGGTTCCTTCATGGGCAGTGAATTTTCCTATGAAGACATGGGCGCCCAGGAGGTGGAGAAATATACTTACCGTTACCTGCGCGACGATCCATGCGGCGAGTTAACCTGCACAGTTTCCGAACGCGTCCCCACTGACAGGAAATCGGGTTACAGCCGCCAACTGGTCTGGCAGGACCGGGACGAGTTGCGCACCTGGAGAGTCGAGTACTATGACCGCAAGGATGCGCACCTGAAGACGCTGACTTTGACCAACTACGAGCAGTACCTGGATAATTACTGGTATGCCGGCGAGATGACCATGATCAATCATCTCACCGGGAAGAGTACTGACCTGACCTGGACGGAATATCAGTTCCGCACCGACCTGGATGACCGAGACTTCACGCAAACCGGTTTGAAGCGGGTACGTTGATGCCGCGCGGTGCCGCCCCTTGCCGAGCGGTTTTCGGGGTAGTCTGGCTGCTGATTTCAATCGTTGCGTCAGGGACAAGCGCAGGGATTGAAATTGCCGACTACGAATTTTCCGGCCGCATAGGTATCGATGGCCGCTGGTATCCGGAATCCGCCCTGTATCCCGGCCAGCGTTCCCACGCAAGCGGCTTTGTCCTGGAGCCGGAGTTCTACATTGAGGACGTCGAGGGCAGAAGCTTCACCCTGGCGCCTTTTTTTCGTTACGATGCTGCGGACCCGCGCCGTACCCACGTGGACCTGCGTGAAGCCTACCTGCTGCTGTTCGGCGGCATCGGTGATAATGAATGGGAACTGCGCCTGGGTGTGGACCAGGTGTTCTGGGGCGTGGTCGAATCGCAACGCCTGGTCGATATCATCAACCAGGTCGATTTCGTTGAACATCCGGACGGAACGGCCAAGCTGGGCCAACCCATGGCCCACGCAACCTTGTCCGGTGATTGGGGCGTTCTGGAGTTGTTTGGATTGCCTTATCATCGCGCCCGGACCTTTTCGGGCCGGCGCGGCCGTCTGCGCCTGCCGCTCGTCATAGACGACGACAACATCCGCTATGAGAGTGCGGCCGAAGAGTGGCACCTGGATTTTGCCGCGCGCTACAGCAACAGTTTCGGTCCCCTGGATATGGGGCTGAGCGTGTTCGACGGCACCAGCCGGGAGCCGTCTGCGCAATTGGACTTCACGCCCGCCGGCGAACTGAATCTGGTTCAGTATTATACCCAGATACGCCAGTTCGGTCTGGACGCCCAGTTGATTCTGGGTCCCTGGTTGTTCAAGCTGGAGGCGATTCAACGGTCCGGCGCCCTGAACCTGCGGGGCAGGGAAGAGGATTACATGGCGTCCGTCATCGGTAGCGAATACACGCTCTATTCCGTATTTGATTCTGTTGCGGATCTTACCCTGTTCGGTGAATGGCACTATGATGACCGGGACCGGGATGCGCCGCCGAGCCGTTCGCCCGGCACGTTTGAAAACGATCTCTTTGTGGCCGCGCGCCTGGCGTTCAATGATATTCAGAGTACCGAAATGACGGCCAGTTTTATCGGGGACCTGGGACGGGCCACCCATTCGCTGGCTGTCGGATTGGACCGGCGTCTCTCAGACCGCTGGTCGCTGCACCTGGAGGCGGTTGTCCTGCTCGGCATCGACAGGGAGGACATCCACTACTATGCGCGCCGCGACAGCTTCATCGAACTGGGCCTGAGCTACAACTTCTGAATAACCGTGTAAACCTGGATATTTGGGGTCAGAGTAAAAATACCCGACAATTGGCCAACACCAACTCCTGACTGGCTGTATTTTTACTCTGACCCCAAATATCCCACCCTATGCACATCTTTCATTGGTAGTAAGATTTTTCAACAAGCTATCGTTATCAACAGCTCCTTCGATTTCACGCAGCCACCTTCGGTACTGGATGGATACCATATCTGTCGGCACTGAAATTTCATCTATGCCATAAGGAATCTGGGGCGGATTCTGTGCTTCTATCACCACAATATCTTCTTCCAGTACACGTTCCTGAAATGCAAGATGAGGATAATCAGGTTCATCTTTGTTGTGATCACGGCAGGTAAACCAGAAACTACGGCAATGGCCCTCGTCAAGGGGTGATGCACTCATCCATAATATGGCCCGATTACCTTTCCCGGCTTTGCTGATGAGTTCAAATTCCAGATTAACGGTAAACGGCATAGTAATCTGATAATCCGTTTTTCCCATTAAAGACACATCCGGGATAGGCATATCATCTGTTTGTGGATTAAAGTGAAAAATCAATTGACCGTCTTTACGATCCATTGATGGGGGTGTGACTTCCGTCATATTCGGATCAAACAGTGTATTTGGATGAACGTAGGGGAAATGAGCCAAATCGACAAAATTTTCCAACCGCCTGGCCGCTGATGTCATCCAGGTATACGGTTTCCCAATGACGGCTTTAAACTCTTCATCATCGAAACCCGGGCAGGGGGGTATCTGTGTGTCCGCATCAGATTCAAGCCGAACCCATACGAGATCGTATTTTACTTCAGCGTCGTATTTTTGGATCTTCGCTCGATTAGGGATTTTTAAATCCCGGCACGCAGGAATGTCGACACATTTTCCGCTACTGTCGTAGGCCCAGCCATGGTAACGGCAGCGTATTCTGCCATCTTCTATGAATCCCCTGGACAAAGATGTTGAACGATGCGCACATCGATCGGCGAAAGCGGAAATGCTCCCGTCCAGTTTTGCTATAACCAGGGCCTCACCCAGCAACTGCACCTGGAGCGGACCATTACCGGAGGGGTCCGCCGAATACAATTCCTCCAGTGTACAGACAGGATGCCAAAAGTGACGCCAGGTCTCTTCTTTGATAAACCTACCATTTGTTTTCTCTGTGGTCATGTAATTCCCCTGTATGCGGGGTCAGGTCGCACAATGCACACTATAGCTGAAGTGACAGTACAGTGGACCGAACGTTGAAAGGGTGAACCTCAAGTGTGCATTGTGCGACCTGACCCCATTTCCGGATTCATTTCCGGATTCAGGTTGCATCGCCTGTCAGCGTGTCCTCCAGAACGGTCAATCCCATCCCTGATAACATCGGCAGGTAGTAATTCCGGTGGATCTTGTTGACCTTCGGGGTTAATGCGCCACGCATCCCAAGCCACACCATCATCTCCACCGCTTCCGCACCACCTCGTTCCATCCATTCATCATGAGAGATATCGACGAGGCTTTCCGGATCATCTTCGATCCGGTCAAGAAATTCCTTGTCCCAGTCCGAGTTCATATGGCCGAAACGATCGCCATGCAACTGGTGAGAAAGTCCACCAGTGCCAACAACAACAACACGCACATCATCGGGATAGGACTCAACGGCTGTTCGCAGTGCCTGTCCAAGTTTCCATAACCGGTGCGGTGTCGGTAACGGATGCTGCAGCACATTGACCTGGAAGGGCACTGTCTTGACGCTCCAGTCAGGCTCATGATCAAACAATAACGGCAATGGCACCAGGATGCCATGGTCCATCACCATGTCCTGGCAAATGGTAAGATCGAATTCACTCTCTATCACCAGGGAGTTAGCCAGGTGCCAGGAAAATACGGCATCACCCTTTACCGCCGGCAGCGGACGTGCGCCCCAGCCTTCATCACCGATAGGGTATTCGTCGGCGACACCCATCGCGAACGTCGGATACTTATCGAAGAAAAAATCGGTGCCATGATCGTTATACAGAACGATGGCGTGAGTTATACCGACATCCTTTAACCAGGCTTTTGCAGGCTTGTAACCATCAAACAGGGGCTTCCACCCCGGCGCCTCCTGCTGGTTTTGATCGAAAGCCACACCAATCGAAGGAACGTGAGACGAACCTATACCGGCAACTAGTCTACCCATTTTTTTGCTCCACTAATTGTTTTGCTGTTACATATTTTGCCGCAATGGCACGTTGCGGGTTTTCATGAATTCTTCCACCGATTCGCCACGCTGCTGCGCACCGATGGGGACGAGACCATCACCGGTCATAGCGCCGACTTTCAACAGCATATAGATGTTGCCGCCGCCTTCTTCAATCAGTGCCTTCCAGTCTTTCTCTTTAACCTTTTGTTTCTCCCAGGCTGAAAGACCGTAGCTGTTCATGTAGGCTTCCTGATCTTTACCATAAGCCTCACGGTTTTCGGCTTTGTGAAGAGAAAAGGCAAAACTATTCAGCTTCAGCCCCTTCTGCGACCTTTGCCCGGTGAACACACATGTGCCTGGAATATGATCACTGTGACCGGTTTCTCTACTCATTATTCTCTACCTGATTCGTGAAAAGTTGAAGGGACGCGGACCCCGTCATACTGTGCAGTATGCGCATATCGGTACAGGTGATCAATCGGGGAGGGGGTTCGCATTCAGAGTTCCGGCCAGTAATCGAACGGAAGCCCGGTATGTTGCCTGGCATAGGATATCTGGGAGGTCTCGTCAGACACCAGATATTCCAGTTCCGCCACTTGCATACGGCGTTCGAATGCATTGCTGTCGGGGTGGATATGATACTTGGCCGTGTTGCCCGAGGAAAAACGCTGACACTGGAGGTTGCGGGCCAGGGCGACGTGGGCATAACGATCTAAAATCGTAGCGTCGTCTCTTGTGAAGTATTCGATCAATCCGGCAGACAGAACACTCACATCGGCAAATGCCGCATTAAGGCCCTTGGCGCCTGTAGGCGGGACGATGTGCGCGGCATCACCACACAGGAACAAACGGCCATGGGACATGGGTTGGGAGAAAAAACTCCGCAGTGGGGTCACATCCTTCTGAAAGATCTCCCCTCGCTCAAGCTCCCAACCGGGTGCACCCAGGCGCGTATCGAGTTCTTCCCAGACCCGCTCATCGGGCCATTCGTTGAGATCTTCATCCGGCGCGCACTGGAGATAGAGCCGCGAAATTTTCGGTGAACGCATGCTCAACAGTGCAAAGCCGCGTTTATGATGGGAAAACAGCGCTACCTCTTTCGACGGCGGCGCCTTGGCCAGCACGCCGAGCCAGCCGTAAGGATAAACATTCTCGTAAGTCTTGAGGACGCCGGCCGGGATCGAATGACGCGAAGGACCATGAAAACCATCGGCCCCGATAACGAAATCGCAGCTTATTTCCTTATCCACGCCCTCGTGAGTGTACTTCACCGTCGGGGAATCGCCCTCAATGCCTTCGATTGCCGTGGCGGGCGCCTCATAGAAAACCTTGTGATTTTCCGCTGCAAGCGCGCCCAATAGATCCTTGGTAAGCTCCGACTGGCCGTATATGGTGACACCAACCCCTATCAGCCTATCGAAATCGAGAAAATGATGCTCATTGTGAAGGCCGATGACCACACCTGGGTGATACATGCATTCCTTTTTCAGGCGTTCGCCGACACCTGCTTTAATCATCAAGTCTACAGCGTTTTGCTCCATGACACCGGCGCGAATGCGACTTTCGACGTATTCACGATTTTTCCTTTCAAGGACGATACTTTCGATCCCGCGCTGGCGTAAAATCCAGGCCAAGAGCGAACCGGACGGGCCCGCACCAACTATCACGACTGGTACATGCATTGTATTGTCTCCTGAATTGACAAACCCTCGATACTTGGGGTCAGAGTAAAAATTCACGGAGACAATGGGGACGGATTTAAAATCCGTCCCCGGAATGCCGGGGATTGTATTTTTACTCTGACCCCAAGTATCCGGTTGTAGACTCAAGCTAACATAAAAGCACCTTAATATTGATACTAATGAATTTTATTTTTAAAGCTATGGGAAAAGTCATTTGTAATCCTGGTGAGTTATCCGCCTTCACGATGCGTGCAGTGTTCGAATTTGATTTGTTCAAGCGGGTAAATACCCTGCGGGCATTGCCCTCGAAGATGGCCTTTTTTTCGTCTTTGCCCAGTGCAATGTTGTTATCGATGTAACGTTTGGTATCATCGAAATAATGCCCGGTTTCGGGGTCTATGCCGCGTACTGCCCCTATCATTTCTGATGCAAACAAAATATTTTTGGAGGGAATCACATCCACCAACAGATCAATCCCGGGCTGATGATAAACACAGGTGTCAAAGTAGACATTGTTCAACAGTAATTCATCGAGCAGCGGCAGCTTCATCATGTCAGCCAGGCCACGGAAACGCCCCCAGTGATAGGGTACTGCACCGCCGCCATGGGGGATAATGAACCTGATGTCCGGAAAATCCCGGCACACAGTCGATGTCATCAACTGCATGAAGGCAGTAGTGTCGGCACTCAGGTAATAGGATCCGGTGGTTTGAAAGGCATGATTACAAGCCCCACTCACGTGAATCATGGCGGGGACATCCAGCTCACACA
Organism: Gammaproteobacteria bacterium; assembly: GCA_965205405.1. Lineage (GTDB taxonomy): Bacteria > Pseudomonadota > Gammaproteobacteria > Eutrophobiales > Eutrophobiaceae > JAAXHV01. Next base: position 3,284,976 of record OZ242169.1, on the reverse strand, counting down.
TTTTTTCGTATACAGGATACCAATAGCGATCTCCCAGGGGAGGGGAGTCCCAGTGGCCGCCCGATGGATCCGGATTCAGGTTAAACCCGACAAAGCCGAGCTCAATTACACAACGCTCCAGTTCCAGAACGGCATTACGTAATCCCGCTCCGGGTGTCTGGGGCAACTGGCAACCTCCGGCGAAGTTATCCGGATATAACCGTGTGATGCGATAGATTAACTCATTACAGTGCTCAGACCAGAATTTACTGGTGCTCTCATTACCAATATGATGTCCCATCCAACTGGCGCGCGGTGAAAATATGGTGAGATCGGTAGCGCGTTCCCGTTGCAGTTTTAACTGTGCCCCTTCAAGACTTTCCCGCAACTGGTCGTCGCTGATATCAATGATACCTTTTTCATGTTGAAAGTGTGGATCTTCAGCCAGTTCCGCTTTTTGTTGCTCACGGTATTCGCCCAGCGCATTCGGTGCCGTGGTGTAGTGCCCGTGGCAATCAATAATCATGTTCAGTCTTTCAAATCTTCCAGTGAATCCAGGTAAATCAGGCCCGCTTTTTCCAGACGCGGGCGCATGTCATACATATCCAGACCTAAAATGCCGTTTGCCAGTTTTTCACGCTTGCTCGCCTCATTTTGTTCCCGAGTCCGGGCAGCAGCCATGGCAGATTCGGCCCGGTGTCTCGGGATCACTACCACACCGTCGTCATCCGCAACTACTACATCACCGGGATTGACTGACTGGCCGGCACAGACAATGGGTACGTTTACCGAACCAGGCGTGTTTTTAACCGTACCCTGAGCAGATACCGCTTTGGACCAAACGGGGAAACTCATATCTTCCAGTATTGCCACATCGCGTACGCCGGCATCTATCACAAGGCCTTTTACACCTCGAGCCCGGGCCGAAGTGGCCAATAAATCACCAAACATTCCGTCAGTATTGTCCGTGGTGCAAGCTACCACGAGGACATCCCCGGGCCGGCAAAGCTCGATAGCCACATGTAACATCCAGTTATCACCAGGCTGGGCCAAAATCGTAATGGCACTGCCTGCGATCCGGGCGTGCCGGTATATCGGACGCATATAGGGTTTTAACAATCCCACCCGTCCCAGCGCTTCATGCACCGTGGCAACGCCCAAAGTTCCCAGTACCTCCACGACCGCTGCATCTGCTCGTTCAATGTTTCGAACTGCTACCGTTCTCATAACTTACTTTCCCCTCTAGCGGGAACATACACTACACCCCTGCTCAGCAGGCGCGCAGTGCGCAGCAAACCCGCTTTTTTGATTAGCGGAAATTCTCCGGTTTCATCCACTTGCAGAGTTACAGAAAACTCTCCAATGGGGTGTTCCACTGATATGGTTTTGATTTCGCCTCCCGGCCGTTCGACCATTCCCTCTACGACTGATCCAGGCAATATGCAAGCGGTAGCTGCCGACACCGCCCCCAACGCCCCGACAGCCGCATGACATTTATGAGGAATGAACGTTCGTGTGTTGACCAGTCCTTCGTTTACAGCCGGCGATACAAGACACATCTTCGGAATGGTCTTGTTTTTCACGTCATCCAGGTTCATACCGGGGCCAATTTGAAGTCGAATCGACTCCAATCTCGCCTTTAAATTCTCATCCGCGTTCAGTTCATGGGGTGACTCATAGCCACTGATGCCGAAATCTTTTGCCCGCAAAACCACTACAGGCATGCCATTGTCAACGCAGGTTATTTCCACATCATCTACAACGTCCAGTACCCGGCCGGTGGGCAGGAGGTTTCCACAGATTGAGCCGGCCAAATCCTTATAGGAGCAAAGCACCGGCGCCGCACTACCTGGCACGCCATCAATTTGAGCCTCGCCCTCGTACTCCATTTTGCCGCCGGGAGTAGACAGTTTTAACTCGCTCAATTTTCCGCTGTTGACCATATGCACAGTAAGTCGGGTTGTCTGTTCATCTGCCGGCACCAGGCCGGTCTCTATGGCAAAGGGTCCAACGCCCGCCAGGATGTTCCCACAGTTTGGTGTAGTATCGACTTTGTCCTGACCTACCACTACTTGTACGAATAAGAAGTCGATATCTGCGTCCGGCCGAGAAGAAAGGCTTACAATAGCCACCTTGCTGGTCAAGGGATCGGCGCCGCCCAGACCGTCTATCTGTCGCTCACCTCGACCCATGGCATCAAGCAGCACTTCGTTACGTTGTGCCGGGTCCGCAGGTAAATCTTCAGAAAGGAAATACAATCCTTTCGAACTCCCGCCACGCATCTGCATATACGGTATCGCAAATTGTTTCATGTTAGCGCTTCTGATTTATGTGATATCAGCGTATTTATAATCCGTTCAGCTAACCAATGGGAAATAATTTCCCAACCATGCGAAAAAGTAATCCGTCCATCCAAACCATGGCCCTAGTCTATCCGGGGACGGACTTAAGTCCGTCCCCAAAGCAACATGCCTGTTTCCCGTCCTGAATAATTGTAAAAAAACTGTTATCGTACTGAAAAATGTCATGTTGGAACAGAGTGAGTAACGATAATTTCCGTATTCCGGGAGTCAGTCTCCGCCACCTTAAATCTGCCCTGTACGTAGCAGAATATAAAAATGTGACTCGCGCTGCCAACAAGCTGAATCGTTCCCAGACCACCATCACTAAAGCAATCAGTGAACTGGAATTAACCCTGGGTACACGGCTGTTTGACCGGGCCGCAACGGGCATGATGCCCACTGTGTATGGCGCTGCCCTGGCTCGCAGGGTAAGACTGGTGGTAGATGAATTTGACAAGGCTGGCAAATCGTACCAGGAATTCAAACCCGGCGGACGACACTACCACTCAATACCGGTTTTCTCATTGGATATCAGTTACAAGCGGTTGGCAGCCTTTGTAGCACTGTATGAGAAGCGTAACGTCACTGCCGCTGCGCAGACCCTGGGGATAAGCAAAACAGCAGTATATAACTCCATGCGATATCTGGAGGAGTTACTGGAATTACCTCTTTTCCGGAGCGAACCCAATGGGGTAACACCGACCGGACTGGCCACGATTCTCGCTCGACACACCAAACTGGCATTTTCACAAATCCATCAAGCCATCGACGATATCGCCAGCCTGGATGGAGTGACCCAGGGACGTGTCGTCATCGGAACACTGCCTTATACTCGAACCTATCTAACACCTGTTGCCATCAACAGGTTGCTGGAAAAATATCCCCAGATTGATGTGGTCACCCGGGAGGGTCCCTACGATGTGCTGGAGTCGTCCTTACGAAGTGGTGATATCGACTTCATAGTGGGCGCCATTCGCAACGTAGAAAACCGTGCTGATATCGTTACCGAAAAACTCTTTGAAGATCGACTGTCGGTGATTGCACGCAAAGACCACCCGCTGGCCGGCAGGTCAAGAATCAATTTCAAGGACATGCAGGAGGCGCAATGGGTGTTGCCCGCAAGGGGAAGCCCCAGCCGGCAATTGTTCGATGAGACGCTGTCGCGTCACGAAATGCTCGTGCCGGAACATGCGGTGGAGACCAGTTCCCTATCCATGGTAAGAGGCCTCCTGTTGGACAGTGACCGGGTAGCCTTGTTGTCGGAACACCAGATTTATTATGACATGCAGTTCGGCATACTGGACGTTTTGCCGGTCGTACTGGAGGACACTTATCGACCCATCGGTCTGACACTACGAGCCCATACCCAACCCTCGCCTGCGGCTGAATTGTTCCTGGAGTACCTCAGGGAAGTCTCGGAGGAAATTCACAAACAGGGCACAGCGTAACAGGCGAGAAATGCGGGTTAATGCCAAAAGCGCCTTGGAAGAATAGGGGACAGACCACGTTTTCTCAAGAATAGGGGACAGAGTGATGGGGTCAGGTCGCACATTGCACAATGTGTGCAATGTGCGACCTGACCCCATCACTTGAGAAAGAAAACGTGGTCTGTCCCCTATTCTTCGTCAGCTGATTTCTTCCGGCCAATACAGGCGCATGGGGTTATCTACCAGCAGTTTTTGTTGCAGTTCTTCCGTGAGGGCAATATGGGGTATGAAGTCTACCAATTTACCATCGTCCGGCATGTGAGACTTCATATTGGGGTGAGGCCAGTCGGTTCCCCATAACACGCGATCCGGAAAAGTGTCGATCACACGCCGGGCGAAGGGGATTACATCTTCATATCCCGGTGGACCAACTTCTGAAATCCGCTCCGGACAACTGACCTTCGACCAGAAATTCTCATTCTCGGTCATCAGTTTGATAAAGAGATTAAACCCTGTACCGTTGACCGGTTGGCTGACATCGGGGCGTCCCATATGATCTACCACCACCGTGGTAGGCAAGGATGTGAAGAAATCGTAATACTCTGCCAGGTCTGCTGCCTCAAAATAGATGACGATGTGCCAACCCAAAGGTACGATTCGCTCTGCAATACCGGCCAGTTCGTCAAAGGGCAAGCTATCCACCAGGCGCTGAACAAAATTGAAGCGTACACCGCGTACGCCGGCTGCATGCAATTGTGCCAATTCGTTACCAGACACAGTCGATCGCACCGTGGCGATACCTCTAGCCTTGCCGCGGGAGGATTGCAAGGCATCCGCCAGTGCACGATTGTCGGCGCCGTGGCAAGTGGCCTGCACTATCACATTGCGTGAGAAACCAAGGTGATCACGCAGTTGCCATAGTTTGCCTTTGCCCGCATCGCAGGGGGTGTATTTTCTCTCTGGTGCAAAAGGATACTCTGCTACGGGGCCAAATACGTGGCAGTGTGCATCCACAGCTCCATCAGGCAGCACAAATTCAGGCGAACGGGGTACAGGGTGAAATGGCAACCAATCGGGATCCGTCATTTATTAACCTCGCTTCCGGCAGTAGTTCCGACGTGAGGCACGTTCAAAAGCCTCAGGACTGATGCCGCCAGGATAACTGTGATGGCGGGTACGATTATAATAACTTTTCTCTCATTGCTTCGTAAGGTGTTTTTCCTGGATGAGCACCATGTAGCCTGGAGAAATTGTAAAAAAGCTCTCATTCAACCTATTTGGTATGCAAATCCTGGTCATCCTTGTAAGAAAGTAACTGGTAAAACTCATTCTGATCAGACCGGTGTGACCTTGTCGCATCATCAACGGCAGTGTATTGAAATCATTTAACCTGTGAGCCGCTTTTACCTTTTAAAGTCAAAAACTTAACATCTACAGTCAGTTGCGCAACTATTTCCCATGACAATCAAAGCAAAAGCTATTGGTGTCCAAGACGTAAATAAACTATATCCAATATAGCTTGTTATATTGTCAAAATAATTGATTTCGAATTGGGGAAAATATCGTGAATAAGAAACTGAAACGGGGGACCAGGAATATAAACTCCTCTCAGAACGCGCCAATAAAGTCTTTCGCTGCTGCTGTAATGGTTGCATGTACGGTCAGTGTTTTTTCATCTCCGGCGTTGGCGCAAGCACCACTTGAAGAAATAACAGTCACTGCACAGCGCAGAGAGCAGAGTATTCAGGATATTCCCTATAATATTTCAGCATATTCAGATGAGTATATGAAAACCGCACGGGCGTTCGATATAGGTGACGTCGCTCGCCTCGTACCAGGACTCAATTTTAAGGATCAAGGTGGATCATTACGTTCAAGTCGAAATACTTTTATTCTCCGTGGCATTAATGCCAATGATTCCAGGCTCATCTTTGGCACCGATGTCAGTTCCGGTGCAGTTTCAATGTATTTCGGCGAAACTCCATTATTTTTTCCTTTGGTTATGAAGGATATTGAACGGGTGGAAGTTTTGCGTGGCCCACAGGGAACATTATACGGTTCCGGTTCGCTAGGTGGGACAATCCGCTTCATACCGAAAGCAGCCGACTTTGAAGGGTTTTCGCTGGACGTCAATACCCATCTTGATTCGATGTGGGAATCTGATGAGGTTGGTTATGGCGGTGACATCGCGGTCAATGTTCCCCTGGTGGAAGATACCCTGGCCTTAAGGATTGTCGGGAGCTGGGATGATTTAGGTGGCTTTGTGGATGGAATCGGTCTTGTACAACGTGATAGTAGCGGCGAGCCTGTTCCAAGTGTAGCTGGAGACCTTGCGAGCGGATATGTACTGGCTCCGGAAGAGGATACCAATGATCTTCAATCACATATGATTCGCGCCAACCTGCATTGGGCGCCGTCAGATACGGTCGATGTCCAGTTGACTTACCTCAACCAGAAGAGTGAAGTAGATGATTTTTCCGGGGTTAACCCCGGCTTTGACGGGGGTCTGGTTGACGCCAGTCTCGCTAATTTTCCCGGGTCATTCTTTTCCAACGCAAATGCCTGTAATGGAGGCGTCGCATTCTCCAGGGATTTTTTTACCCCAAATCAGACTTGTCTTGGAGCAGGTGGGAATACGCTTTACGCGAACAGTGGCGTAACGATTCCTGATGCCGGTGACTATGATCACACCATGTTCCTCAAATCAGCCGGTGAAAGCAAGGCTGACATTTTTAGTGCTGAAGTGAACATCGATGTTGGTATTGCTTCAATTTCATCTTCGACTTCCTATTCAGAAGTCAGCTATTTTAATACCCCTGATTTTACCGGCTTTGATTTACCTACCAGGGCACCGGGGGGTTCAAGTGTGGCAACATTTAATTCATTTTATCCACGAGCTGCCGGTGTCACATCTTCCTTTGACGAAACCGAGCGGTTTACCCAGGAAATTCGACTCACGTCTGATGGAAATAACAAGATTGACTACGTTATCGGTGCTTATTATGAAGACAGGGAATCGGTCGGCCTGACTACTACCACGCAACCGGGTTTAAGTGAATTTGATACGACCATCAATGTAGCAAACGTCGGATTCCCCCGCGGCAGGAACAACGCTAATCACCCGGACGTCACCTTTACGGAAGACAGACTTTTTAAATTTGAAGATATTGCTGTCTTTGGCGAGTTAACCTGGCACGTAAGCGACCAATGGCAGATTACCGGTGGTATACGAGCATTTTGGCAGGAATTTTCCCACGACTTTGAAACATTAATACCCTTTTGCGGTCTTTTTTGTTCAAGCGCCGAGCAGCCCCGGTTTTTCGAAGGTGGTACGACCGTTAATGATGCAAAGCGAGAATTTGAAGATCAGATTTTCAAGGTCAACACGTCATATGATATCAACGACGATATGATGGCTTATTTTACCTGGGCCGAAGGGTTCCGCCATGGCGGCGCCAATGCGCTTCCACAAGGTGGTCGCCAGGCCTCTTTGCCATCATTGCTCCAGTTTCAACCGGATACGACTACCAATTGGGAAATAGGTTTGAAAGGATCTCTCTCGGAGAATATAAACTATTCAATAGCGGCTTATCTTGTTGAATGGGATCAATTTCAGTTTGAATCTTTGGTAATAGCGGGATTTAAGGTTGTGCTAAATGGAGAAGAAGCCGAAACAAAAGGTATTGAGCTGGAACTGAATGGAAACCTGGGTGAAGGCCTGACATATAATATTGGCTATTCATACGTCGATGCGGAGGTCACAAAGGATTTTGTCATATCAGACTATGTCGCCGGAACGACGGGGTCCTTTTTTATACCACCTTTCACAGTACTCCCCCTTATCACAGTTTCAGATGGCGATCCATTGCCGAGTGTGCCCGACCATACCTTTACATTCTCTCTTGATTATCTGCAACCACTTAAAATGAATAACTTGTCGCTTGCCTACCATGTGGACGGAAAATACGCCAGCGACACACAATCGACATTCAATCAAAATATAAATTTTGGACGAGATTTCTTCGAAATTGATTCCTATGCAGTGTTTAATGCGTCAATAGCATTGGAATCCAATGAGAACTGGACTGCATCACTGTTTGTGCGCAATATAGGGAATGAACAAAATATATCTGCCGGAAATACCGCAGCCGCCGCCGGAGGTGTGCACCAATACTTTTTCTCCTTGCGTCCACGGACAATCGGTTTGTCCTTCAATTACCGATACAATTAATATCCTAAAAGAATAGGGGACAGACCACGTTTTCTCAGAGAGAGAAAACGTGGTCTGTCCCCTATTCTTTGTCTGTCCCCTATTCTTTCTCGGCTTGGCCAGGTTAGAGACATAGCATGAACGAATTCAAGAAAGGCTGGGGACCCTTGCTGGCCGCTACGGTAGGTATGATGTGCGGCTTGCTCACTATAACCAATTACTCACAGGGATTCTTCGTTGGTCCTGTTACGGCCGACCTTGGCTGGTCGCCGCAAGAGTTTTTCTTTGCGTTCACGATCACGGCCTGTCTGGGGCTTTTTACTGCGCCACTTATCGGTTCGCTTGCATTGAAATACGGCATCAAGCGGCTTGGGATTCTGGGGCTCATCGGGCACGCGCTGGCGTACGTATTGTTGTCGCTGAACAATGGGTCGTTGATGCTGTGGTACCTGACATTCGCTGCTCTCGCAGTTCTCGGTGCGGGTTCGCTACCGATCATCTGGACGGCTGTACTCAATGGCTGGTTTGAGAAGAATCGAGGCAAGGCAATCGGAATTACAATGGCGGGCACCGGATTTGGCGCGTTCCTGTTGCCGCCGATCGTTGAGTTTTTTATTTCCAACTATGGCTGGCGTACGGCATATCAGGGTATCGGTATCGGCGCATTAGCGTTGTCCTTGCCAATAGTCGTTTTGTTGTTCAATGAAAACCCGGAGGCAGGATCCGGCAAAGCAAATTCGACGGCGCCGGATACGAGCTGGGGAATGACGCGGGCGGAGGCACTACGCGACTACCGTTTTTGGGTACTTGGGAGTGTCTTGTTCATTACTGTTTTCGTCATTGTCGGCTTGCTTTCGAATTTCGAGAGAATCATGGGAGCTCGCGGATTAGCACGCGCGGATATTGCGAGTATCGCGGCGATAATGGGATTGACCATAATTGTTGGTCGACTGCTGGTTGGCGTATTAGTTGATAAATTCTGGGCACCGGCCGTCGCATCGGTGTTTATTGTGATGCCCATCATCGCAATGTTGCTGATGAAATATGGCGCCCCGTCGATGGGGACCGAAATAGCAATCGGTATCGCTATTGGGCTCGCCGCAGGCGCTGAATTGGACATGCTTGCCTATCTTACCGGTCGTTACTTTGGCCCTGCACATTACACGGCAATATTCGGCGGCATTTTCGCTTTTTTTACGGTTGGCGCCGGTATTGCACCACCGCTATTCGGCGCAGGCGCGGCGGCCTGGCAGGGGTACGGCATGGTACTGAACGGCTCGATCGGATTATTGATCCTGTCGATCATATTGTTCCTGTTACTTGGCAAATACCCGGACGCTCAGCATTCCTCAGGATAGGTGCCGGTAATCCGGACTTTCCCTGTTATGGCATGTAATTTATTCTGAAGGGGTTTCCCTCCGGGTCTCTTAATACCGCTTGATACCAACCATAGTAGGTTTCAAACGGCGCTTTAAGCAGTGTTCCACCCAGCTCAACTGCATAATTGCAACGGGCATCAACATCTTCCCGGCTTGTTGCACCAAAGGTCATTAAGATCGTGTCTGTTTGGGTATCTGGTTCAGTTAGTGACAAAAGCTCGTATGCATCCAGGCTACTTATGCCAATACAGCATCCGCCTGTTTCAAAACCTCTGAAATAATCTGAACGACTTGCCGTTATTTCTTCAAGATTAAATAGTGTTTGATAATACTCAGCAAGAGCAACCATGTTCTTTGCAAATACATTGACATAGAATAATGGATATTTATTCATTTTATTTCCTTAAAGGACTCAGGCTGATTTTCCGTACGTTTTCTCATACATATAAGCAACATGTTCCCCGGCAGTCGTCTCCGGAAAATCCAGCTCTCCGGATTCAGGCATGCAGGTAGGGACACATTTGACCGTGTAAAAATAATCAGGATCAAAAAAAGTGGGGCAAGAATAGCGGCTTTTGCCACTCTGATTATTAACAACACGGTGCATATTGGAGCGATATATACCATTGGTAAACACACGCATCATCTCGCCTAAATTGACAACAATCGTGCTTTCTATTGGAGGAGCACTGATCCAGTCACCTTCGGAGTTTTGCACTTCCAATCCACCAATATCGTCCTGCAAAAGCATGGTTAACATACCCCAGTCCGTGTGTGCCCCCGCCCCGAGTTGATTGGCAACAATTTCGGTATCCTGGGATGGATAATGCAGCAGACGTCCAACCATCACAGGTTCAGCTAAGCCCTCGTCGAAATAAGCCTCGGTTAGACCCAATGATAAGGCAAGTAACTTTGAAAGCGTTCTGCCCAGGCCTCGCATCAAATCAACATATTCATTAAATGAATTTTTAAACCCCTCAGGTTGTTCCGGCCATTGATTTGAACCCGTGTTGGGCACTCCTTGTTTCACATAAGGATGGTTTTCATCCAAGTCATTACCGATAAGAAAACCTTCTTTTAAATCGGGTGGCGAGCCTTCGTCTAACGTCTGTGCCGCGATAGGTTCATAGCCACGAGTACAGGATGAGTTGTTAATATGAACTCTATTCTTTTCCTCTGCAGGCAATTCGAAGAACATTCTTGCCAGCTCAAGATGTAGCTTCATTCGCTCAAGAGAAATGCCGTGGTTATTGATATAAAAGAATCCTGTTTCTCTGGAGGCTTTATGCACCTCCCATGCCACGGCTTTCTTCGCCTCCATATCATCAGAAAAATAAGGGGCAAGATCAATAACCGGTATCCTGTCAGCGGCCTTTGCAGGTGTGTAAATAATCATAGAATGGGGTCAGGTCGCACAATGCACACTATAGGTGAAGTGACAGTGTATTTTGGAATCAGCAGAACTGCAGTGGGCCGAACGTTGAAAGAATGAGCCTCAAGTGTGCATTGTGCGACCTGACCCCATTCTATATGACCCGTTCCCATTTAACTCGACTCTGAGTTCGCTTACTTCGCTGACAAAGCTATTGGTGTTTATCTTAAAGCTTTTTAATCGGGCATTGGAGTAGCTGCTTACCAGTTCTGCAACGGCTTCCTGGATTTCAATTAATGCTACATACTGACCGAGACAGGAGTATATACCGCCGCCAAAGTCCAGCAGATGGTGGACAACTTTCCGAGTCGGATCGTAGCGTAAGGGATCGGCATAGACCCTCGGGTCCCGGTGGGCCGCGGGTATCAGGTGATGGACCCGTGTGCCCCCGGGGATCAAGACTCCACCATATTCCAGGTCTTCTGAAGCATAGCGGATTAGTGTATTGATACGGGCAGACAAACGGATACTTTCGTTAACAGCAGCAGGAATCAATTCAGGATGGTCAATGACCTGTTGCCAACGTTGCCGATTACTCGTAAGCCGGCCGATGACCGTGGCGATACCATGGGCGGTGTTGTCGGTACTGGCCTCATTAAACATGGAGACAATGTGGAACAACTCCTGTTCACTGAAATGACCAGCCTGATGTTCGGCAATGAAATTGGCAATGAGATTTTCCTTCGGTGCTTCCATTGCATTGTCTATGAGGTTCTGGACGTAGGGAAACAATTCATCGTAGGCAGCGATGATCCCGGGGGTATATTCAGGATTATTGCTGAAAATCTTTAGAATCCGATCAGACAGGTCGGCGATCCAGGGGGCATCACTCAGCGGTGCGCCAAACCATAGACAAAACAGGCTGGCCGGGACCGAAAAAGCGAAATCGTGCAGCAGATCGGATTCTTTGTCCGGATCGATTTTCTGCAGGAGGTCCTTGACAAGTTGCCGGATCATGGGGCGTTGTTCTTCTATGACCGAGGCCCCGATTGCCCGTATCAGTGCCTGGCGGATACGCGTGCGGTATGCATCCCGGCCGTGGCTTAATAACATGCATCTCTTGAATTCCTTTGCCGGTCCTTCAGGAAAGCCCATGGCCTCCACCAGGCCCATATGATCTGAATGTAAGCGCCGATCCCTTAATAAGGCGACACATTCCTTATGTCCCAGCACTTCCAACCCGCGCGCACTACGGGCGAAAGGCCCCTGTTCATGGGCCGACATAACAATAGCATCAATATCGTCACTGGAGGCAAAGGCCGCGGTGACATCAATAGTGGGGAGTTGGTCAATGGTGAGTGTCATGAGACTCTTATTGATTCTTCGGCTTAAGCCCGTTTAATCGATAGCTATATTAGCAGGATATTGAGGCTTCAAATCATAATTATTGTTTACAAGCGATGATAATTAGTTATGCCTACCTCTGGTAACGCTACTCCCAGAACATCCGGCCTGGCTGTGATCCCGTCATGGGGAAGAATGATCCACTGCAGGAACAGAGAGCAGGTACCGGATCACTCCTTGAAGGTCTGCCGGGTTCATCATGCTGGTGGAATTATCAATCACGTTAACCATGGCGCCGCCGGCATAATCGCCATCGGGCAATTCGCCTTCTTCCAGGTAGAGTAATAACTCATCCTCATCCCAGTCACCGATACCATCTGATTCCGATGATGTAATGTTGGGGACCGGGTCTCCGTCAGGCCCGCTATCGGAGCCGGACAGGAACAGTTCCGGGCGAGTGGCGCCGAACAGGTTCCTGGGTGTGTGGCACTCACTGCAATGGGTCAGGGCATTGACGATATACGCCCCGCGGTTGAGGCTTTCATCATGAACGGCGCCGGCCTGGAAAATACCGGGTCTGAAAAATAATGCCTGCCAGGCCGGTAACATTAAACGGTTGATATACCAGGGTATTTCATGTGGCTTGTTGCGGCGCTTGATCGGCGGCGTCGCCTGCAGGTAGTCATACATGGCGCGCAAGTCGGAAAAGTGGGTTTGTGTGTAGGATGTATAGGGAAATGCAGGGTAATAGCGTGCTCCCGTAGGCGTAATGCCCAGGTGCATTGCCCCGGCAAAATCCGCGAAGCTCCAGCCGCCGATGCCGGTTTCCCTGTCCGATGTAATATTGGGGGCGAAAAAACTGCCGAACGGGGTATCCAGCTTCACTCCCCCGGCCAGGTGGGCGCCGCCGTTGTCAGCATCCGTGTGACAACTGACGCAGCCGGCAATATTTACCAGGTATTCGCCCCGACTGATATCAGTTTCAGTAAGACTGTTCTCCGGGACGGCAAAAGCAGGGAGCGGTTCCGGTCGTGACAACCACCAGAGGGAGGCAAGCAGGAAAACCAGACCCCAAAGCGCCAACCGGAACCAGTTGATTTTAGCCACAGAGGATATTAGCCACAGAGGATATTAGCCACAGAGGACACAGAGATCACAGAGTGGATCGAGAATCTTTTTAATTCATGGGTGGCCTGCATAATTATCAATTTGTCTTACCCACTATTCAACAGTAACCGGGGACAGACTTTATTCTGTCCCCTTCTACTGGACCGACCGGACTTAAACGAGATCTATTGATCTTATAGACTAACCAGACTAAATTAGGGCACTAAACCCTTATCTCTGTGATCTCTGTGTCCTCTGTGGCTAGTATCTGAAAATATCACTTCCTGAATGGGCGGTGACAGGCTTTACAGGTCTGCGTCAACTCGCCGAACCTGGTATCGATTGCCCCTGCATCCCCGGATTGAACTGCATCAAGGAGGGCTTGTGCCGCCTGTTGACTTTCCTTTGCGCGGGCTTCAAAGTCTGACCAGTTTTCCCAGATCTCAGGTTTTGCATCGGTTTTCCCCGCCGCTGTTCCCTCCGGAAATAACAGGGCGATATCCCTGGTCAGCTTTGCCAGGGCGTCTGTGTGCATCTGCAGGTGTCCTGCCGCGCTGAAACGACCATCTTTAAGCCGCCGGATCGCGCCGGTGTGACCGCTGATGGCATTCATATAGTTCTGGCGGTATTGAATTGTCCCTTTTACGTCTACAGCTGATGCCGCCTGTGACAATACACAAAATAGTGCTGACAGATACAAGATGGATAAGGTTTTCAGGGTCATTGCATGATTCCTCCAGTGCGTTTTGCTACCCCGGCGGTTTTTGCCGTTCCGGGATACCTGTCTGCTACCTGCCGGGCCGGAATGACAAGGTCAAACAAAATTCTGGCAGTTTCATCGAGCAACGGGTCGATATCTTCCAGTTCGTCATTATCCTCAAAGTCAGTGGTATCGACAGGCATGGGTTCCAATCCTGCTGCAACGCGAAATTCGTTGTGTAACTCCGTTGATGCGAGTTGGCGCTGTTCGCGCTCCGCCCGGCGTTTGCTTTCCTGCAGACTGACGGTTGTCATATTATTCGTCACTTGTACTGCTTCAATTTCCTTCAGCAGAAACCGGATTAAGCGGTTGTTTTTTATACGCTTCTCATGAAGTATCCTGGCCCGGGCAAAACTTTCCACCGGTGCGTTGGTCGGTATGAAACGAACCGGTTTGACTTTATCCCAGGGCAGGGCATTGTCCAGAATCCGTTCGCCGTACTCCTTATCGTAGAGGGCAGTGGGAAATATGATGTCAGGAGTTACCCCCCGGTGTTGATTACTGCCGCCGCTGATGCGGAAAAACTGCGCAATCGTAGCCTTCAGCCGGCCGTGGTCCTCATCCGAGGATTCGGTAAAATTATTTAAATCAATAATATTCTGTACCGTGCCTTTGCCGAAAGTAGGTTCGCCGATAATGATCCCGCGTCGGTAGTCCTGGATTGCGCCGGCAAAAATCTCGGAAGCCGATGCGCTGTTGCGATTGACCAGTACGGCTAACGGGCCCCCATAAGAAATATCCGGGTCAGGATCGTTGTTGATCTCGATATTGCCGGCGTAGTCCCTGGTCTGAATGATAGGTCCGGATTCTATGAATAAGCCGGTCAATTCCAGGGATTCGCTCAACGAACCGCCGCCGTTACCACGCAGGTCAATTATCAGGCCATCCAGGTTTTTATCCTTTAACTCGGAAAGTAAACGCCTTACGTCCCGGGTCGTGCTGCGATAGTCCTTTTCTCCTTTCGCCTGGGCCGGAAAGTCACTGTAAAAAGTGGGCACATCTATGACGCCGATTTCCCCGCCGTTTTCCAAATGGATAATCTCCGACTTGGCAGCCTGATCTTCCAACCTGATTTCATCCCGGGTGATGGAGATGATTTTACCGGCGCCCTCAAAGCCGGTTCTATCAGACAAAATTTCCAACCTGACTACAGAGCCTTTCGGGCCTCGAATCATGTCGACCACATCATCAAGACGCCAACCTACCACGTCCGTTATCTCGCCCTGGATGCCTTGTCCAACGCCGATGACCTTATCTTCTGCATGCAGTTGACCGCCGAGTTCAGCCGGGCCCCCGGGGATTATTTTCTGCACCACCGTGTAATCCTGCTCCGCGCGTAATACTGCGCCGATTCCTTCCAGGGAAAGGCGCATGGTGATATCGAAGTTTTCCGATGAACGCGGGGTAAAATAAGAAGTGTGGGGTTCGATGACTACGGTATAAGCATTGATGAACGACTGGAACACGTCATTGGAGTTAAGCTGGAAAGTACCGGTTTTGAAGCGTGTATAGCGTTTGTGCAATATTTCCTTTATCTCGTCGGTATCCTTGTCCGCAAGTCGCAACATCAAATAATCATTCTTTACCTTCTTTCTCCAGATTTCGTTCAATTCATCCTCTGTCTGCGCCCAGTCACTTTCCAGTCGGTCAAACATGTAGTCCTCATCGATGCTGAAATCAAATCCGGTTTCAAGCAGTCCTCGGGCATAGGCGGAGCGTTCAGCAACCCGCTGCCGGTAAACCTTGAAGATAGCATAGGCGGGTTCAAGGTCCGCGCCCTCAAGCGCATCGTCGAGCAGGAAGCGATACCGCTCAAAGCCCGCTATATCTTGTTCAAGAAAAAAACTGTGATTCCCATCCAGGTTGTCCAGGTAAGAATCCAGTATCCGGCCGGATAAAGCATTATCCAGCGGCTTTTTCCGGTAATGGTATTTATCCATGATATGAGTGATGATTACCGTAGCGCGCTTGTGGCGTTCCTCGGCGTGCAGTTCTTCATCAATGACAAGCGGCGGGTTCGCCCTGGCAGTTGCAGCCAGCACCATGAACAACAGCAGGACTACTCTATTCATTGCTTTCCTCGCGCACGATTTGTAACTGTTCCAGGCGTTGCTTCAGATGTTTCGCCTCGCGCTTATTCCCACCCATGAATGCGGGCGCCGAATCAAGGTAATCTACCAGGTCACCCAGGGCCTCACGGTTATTTGCGTCCAGTTTGACGGCTTTGCGGAATTGTTTCAGAGTCTTTTTCGCATAAGACATGGCTTTGAACCAGTTGCCGTTTTCGGCGATACGTCCATAACATTTACCCAGCCAATGATGCAGGAATGAACTGTCCGGGGTCGACTGAATGGCGCGCTTAAATTTCCCGGCAGCCTCTTTATAGTGGCCCATTTCATAAGCGGCAATTCCCGCCTTGACAGGGTTGGCAGTATTTTGAACCGCCATGACGTCGGCGCTGCTGAAGGCCAGAAGCAAGGCTGCCAGCCCGCATAGGAGTAATGGAGTAATGGGGTCAGGTCGCACAATGCACACGCAGAGGTATTGTTGAACTTTAAGCTTATCTTTGTTTGCGTGTGCATTGTGCGACCTGACCCCATTACTCCCCGTGTGCATTGTGCGACCTGACCCCATTACTCGCTAATGGACCTCAATTAATTCGACCTCAAAGATCAAAGTTTCATCCGGTCCGATAGCCCCCTGTCCGACAGCGCCGTAGGCAAAATCCGATGGTATGTACAGTTGCCATTTAGCGCCCGTTTTCATCAGGGGTAACGCCTGTTGCCAGCCCTGAATGACGCGGTTCAGGGTCAGTGTCGCCGGCTGGTTACGCTTATATGAGCTATCGAACTCATTACCGTTAATAAGCGTTCCCCGGTAATGAACGGTCACTTCGCTGTCGGGTTTCGGGTTTACGCCGGTTCCGGGCCGCAGGATTTTATATTGCAGGCCGTTATCCAGCTCAACCACACCTTCCTTCGTCCTGTTTTGTTCCAGAAACGTTTTCCCGGCCTGATTGTTGGCAGTCGCTTGCCTGGTTCTTTTTTCCTGTTCCTGTTGTTGGAACTTTGTAAAAATAGATTGTATTTCTTCAACGGACAGTTTTGGCTCATCATTATTCAAGACGTCAGCTACCGCCGCCAGGAAATGTTCCACATCCATGTCGATATCCTGCTGCGATACGCTCTGGGCAAAAAATACGCCCAGGGCATAACTCAGTTTTTGTTTTTCGGTCATGCTTGATTCTTCCCCGAAAACAGGCGGATTAACAATAATAAACATTGTAAAAACAATAGGTAATAGATATATATTCATTTAGATTCTCGAATTAGATAATGGCTTCACCAGGCTATTGCACTTTAGCAATATGATTCCTGTCTGCGGTTAATTGTTCCCTGTATTCTGATATTTATTTCTCATCAAAGCCAGTGCTTCACTGACAATTTCCACTCCGGCATCCATTTTATGGGCCTTTGTAGACAAATGACGCCGGAAAGCGCGAGCGCCATACTGTCCGTGAAACAAACCCAGTATATGGCGCGCCATGGCGTACAGATTTTCACCATTTGCCATTTCCGCCTTCATGTAATGCATGTAGTTTTGCAGTATTTGTGTGCGTGAAATTGGCATATTGTTCACGCCAAACAGTTCTTTGTCCGCCCCCGCCAGCATGTAGGGGTCATTGCAGACTGCTCTGCCGAGCATGACTCCATCAACGTGGCGCATATGGTTCCGTACCTCGGCAAGGCAGGTAATAGCGCCGTTAATAATGATTTCCAGCAACGGGAAATCCTGTTTCAACCGATAAACCAGTTCATATTGCAAAGGCGGAACAGACCTGTTTTCCCGAGGACTCAGACCCTGCAGCCAGGCCTTGCGGGCATGTATGATAAATGTGCGACAGCCGGCCTGTGCGACAGTCGAAATAAACCGCGCCAGGTGATCATAACCGTCATGGTCATCGATACCGACACGCGTTTTTACCGTAACCGGCAATTCGGCTGCTGCTGCCATGGCCCGGACACATTCGGCAACCAGTTCAGGCTCAGCCATGAGGCAGGCGCCAAAACGGCCGGATCTGACCCGCTCGCTGGGGCAACCTACGTTCAGGTTTATTTCATCGTAACCATAATCTGCGGCGATTTTTACACAGCTTGCCAATTCATTGGGGTCACTGCCGCCTATCTGCATGCCGACAGGGTGTTCTGCAGCATTGAACCTGGCATACCTGTCCGTATCTCCATGCAGCAAGGCGCCGGTAGTCAGCATTTCAGTGTATAGCATGGAATGTTTGGACAGAAGGCGCAGGAGGTAACGAAAATGCCTGTCTGTATGAGACATCATCGGCGCTACGCTTAATTTGTGACTTAATTTCATGTAATTTTGCCGCAAATCGTTTTAGCCACAGAGGGCACAGAGATCACAGAGTGGGTCGAGAATCTTTTTGATATACGAGTAATCTTCATGATTATCGATATACTACCTGTTATATAATAATGCTCAAATTGGGACAAAACCTGTTATTTGTCCGGCGCTACCAGACTCCACAACTGTAATAAAACCTTCAACTCTGTGTTCTCTGTGTACTCTGTGGCCTAAATTGGGCTAAATGCTCATCAAGCAGCATGTTGGTAAAGTGGGTGCGGAGGTAAAATCCCCTGGGCAGGGTCAACCCGGGTTCACCGTTGGCCAATGTTATTCGTACCAGGCTGGCGGAGTTGGCGGCCTTGGGTCTTATCTGCAAATATTCACCGTGTTTTGCGCTGACCTTGTCAAATTCGCCGAAACATATCATTTCAATCAATTCATGCCAATCCTGTTCAAGCACCCGGACCTGTTTCGGTGACGGGCTCCACAGAAAGGCGTTTCCAACCCTGCTGTTGGCCGGGAGTATGCCGGGATCGGCTTCGATCGGGACCCAGAGTACCCGGTTAAGCTTATGCCTGACCCTGGAATCATACCAGCGCAAGCCGGATGAGGCCGCCATCGGCGCCATGCATACGAAAGTCGATTCTTTAGCTCGGCCGCGTCGGTTAACGGGTATGGTTTTTAATTCTATGCCGAGGGCCTGGAAGTCCGGTTCGGGCTTTGAAGCTGCGCTGGCGCCCAGATAGTGTTCAATCAGTTGACCGGCCCATCCTTTTGCCCTGGACCGGGATGCGGGGACGGCGATATTCAATTCATCGGCGACCTGACCGAGAGACTTCCCGGCCAGTGCCCGGCAACGCCCGATCAGTTCAGCTTCCGACCCGGGAGGTTTTCTGGCTGTGATCATTTAATTGTTCGTAGACGAAACAGAGAATTTTTTGCCACAGAGGGCACAGAGTTCACAGAGTGAACCGGGTGTTTTATTAATATCCGGGTAAACCTCATGTTTATTAATTCTTCCAAACCATTATTCATATTGTTTTTCTCTGTGTCCTCTGTGGCAAAAGTCATTTGCGATTAATTCAAACTCAGTGACATTGTAATCGTGTCAGTCAGGCACTTCAGTTTGGCGGCGTCGGTGATGATCCGGTTATCCCTGTCGGTGATATAGAAGATGTCTTCGACCCGTTCACCGTAGGTTGCAATTTTCGCTGCCTGCAGGCGCGTTCCACAAAGCTCCAAAGCCATCCCGACTGATGAGAGAAACCCGGGTCGGTCCGCAGCGCTGACCTCCATGACATTGCGTTTGTTGTTTTCGTCGATACTGAACATGACTCTCGTGGGAATGGAAAAGTGCTGTAATCTTCTTGACCTGAGACGTTCGGCGCGTCTTATGGGCTTATCCAATGATGACAGGTTTTGTTTCAAGGTAGTGATAATTTCCTTTTTCCGCTCCCGCCCTTTTACATTAGCCCCGGATTTTTCCAGTACGCTGAAAGTATCCAGGGTATAACCGTGATTGGAATTCATGATACGGGCATCAACAACGTTAAGGTCCAGCAGGTCCAGGGTGCGGGAGACCCGCGAGAATATGTTGTCATGGTCGTGCATGTGAATAAACAGTGCCGCCGCGCCGCGCTCTGTCTCTTCCCGCATCAGAATCAGGGGCAGTCGATCAGCGCTGCTTCTCATGATCGCCCGTGTGTGCCAGGCAATTTCCGTAGCTGAGTGGCGCAGGAAATAATCATCACTGAGGTATGACCATATCGCTTCGGCGCCGGCATCAGCCTGGTTACCATCATTAATGATTGTCAGGGAGCGGCTTTTCCTGTCTGCAATGAGTTCGTTCTTATTTACCGGGTTCTCCAGGCCACGGCGCAGCGCAGACAGGGATTTATTGTACAGGTCAGCGATCAATGCGTCTTTCCAGCCGTTCCACAGTCTTGGGTTTGTCCCGTTAATATCAGCGACGGTCAACAGGTAGAGGTAATTCAGGTGAATGGTATCCCCCACTTTTTTGGCAAAATTGTTAATGACTTCCGGATCTTCGATATCGTCTCTTTGCGCCGTTTTTGACATTAACAGGTGATGTTCCACCAGCCAGGCGACCAGTTTCGAGTCATAATCGCTCAGGTGGTGTCTTTTGCAGAATGCCAGGGCGTCGGTAGCGCCCAGGGAGGAATGATCACCGCGCCTTCCCTTCGCCATATCATGGAACATGCCGGCAAAATAAAGTAATTCCTGTTTGGGTATTTGTTCCAGGACCTTCCGGCATAACGGAAAATTTTCCCTGTATTCATCCAGGCCAAAGCGCCGCATATACCTGATTACAAACAGGATATGTTCGTCAACCGTATAGATATGGAATAAATCGAATTGCATCAGTCCTTCAATCTTGGCAAATTCGGGCATATACGCGCCCAGCACTCCGTACTTGTGCATGCGTCTTAATTCATGCCCGACCCGATGTGGCTGGCGGATAATTTCCAGAAACAGGCTCTGACTTTTTATATCTTCCCTGAAGCTGTCGTCAATCATGTTCAATGACTCCCTGATCAGTCTGATAGTGCTGGCCCTGACTCCTTTGATATTCTGGTTCTGCTGCAACAGCAGGAATATCTCAAGCAGGGCGATAGGGTATTTTTTGAAGACTTGCCGGTTCTTTACTTCAATAAAATCATTTCTTATCTGAAAGCGGTTGTTAATTGGCCGAATCGTTTCCCGCCTGCGTGCGTAAATAATCTCCTCCTGGAAATGCTGCAGCAGCATTTCATTCAAGCGGCTGGTTTCCTTTACCGTCTGGTAGTAGATTTTCATAAACTGTTCAACGCCTGAATTACCTTCGGTAGTGAAGCCAAATTTGCCGGCTACGTTTTTCTGGTAATCAAATAACAGCCGATCCTCTCTTCTTCCGGAAATAATGTGGAGTGCATAGCGTACGCGCCATAAAAAATTGTGTCCCTTATCCAGGCTGTCGTATTCTTTTTGAGACAGGAATTTGTGTTTAACCAGGTCCCTGAGCCGCTCCGCGTCGAAATGTCTTTTTGCAACCCAGCCGATCATCTGAATATCGCGCAGTCCCCCCGGGCCTTCCTTTACATTGGGTTCCAGGTTGTTCTCGCTATCGTAAAATTTATGATGGCGGGCAACCTGTTCTTCCCATTTAGCAGCAAAGAATTTCCTCGAAGGCCAGATTTTTTTAGGTCCTGTCTTTTTAGCCATGGCTTCAAACAGCGCCGCATTACCTACAAGCAGTCTGGATTCCATGAGGTTTGTGGCTACCGTAATATCTGACTTCGCCTCCTGGACACAGTCCTTGACTGTCCTGACGCTGTGCCCCACTTCCAGGCCTATGTCCCAGAGGAAAGCGAGAAAGGTTTCAATTTTGGATTTCAGGTATCTTCGGCCGCGCGGTTTGATGAGCAGCATCAGATCCACGTCGGAGGCCGGCAATAATCCCCCCCGGCCGTAACCGCCCACCGCAATCAACGCCATGGCGTCACTATCCATATGATGCTGCCACGCGCTTATGAGTAACTGGTCGATTAACCAGGCGCGTTTGTAAATAATCTCACGGATCGGTGTGCCGGCTTCAAACTGTTCAGTCAGGTGGCGGTCTCCCCGGCTCAGGGCGTGCTTATAGCAGGTCATGTCGGGGGGGGGGCCGGCCAGACTGGTTTTGTCGAACAGCAGCGAGTCTTCTATAGACATGATTTATTTTGCCACAGAGGACACAGAGATCACAGAGTGGATCGAGAACGTATTCAGTGCATGGGTAGTCTGCATGTTTCTAACCGTGGACCAGCGGGGACAGAATTGAATTCTGTCCCCAGTTGACTAAAAAGACCGGACTGAAACGAAGTTTGTTAATCACTTGGTGTAACCAGACTACATAAAGGCGTCAAACCCTGATCTCTGTGTCCTCTGTGGCCATATCATTGGACTAAAAAATTCTCTTCGGGACGCCGGGTCAATACATCAAAGCCGTCGCCGGTGACCAGGATGGTATGTTCCCATTGCGCTGAAAGAGAATGGTCTTTGGTTACGACGGTCCAGTTGTCGGGCAGCAGTTTGACATGACGCCTGCCGGCATTAATCATGGGTTCAATGGTAAATGTCATACCGGCCTCAAGCGCCAGCCCGGTGCCTGGTATGCCGTAATGCAGGACCTGCGGGTCCTCGTGAAATTGCCTGCCGATACCGTGGCCGCAATATTCCTGCACGACTGAGAACTGTTTCGCTTCCGCAAAGGATTGAATAGCGTGCCCTATATCACCTAAACGCGTTCCGGGTTTGACCATGCCGATCCCAAGCAGCAGGCACTCATAAGTTGTGTCAATCAGCCGCCGGGCGCGTACTGAGGGCTCGCCGACACAGAACATTTTGCTTGTGTCGCCATGAAATTCGTTTTTTATCACGGTGATGTCTATGTTGATAATATCGCCGTTTCTTAATCGTTTGTTTCCGGGGATGCCATGGCAGACAACGTGGTTAATCGAGGTGCAGATAGACTTGGGAAAACCACGGTAATTTAATGGGGCAGGTATTGCATCCAATTCTTCGGTGATGTATTCATGGCAGATCCGATCGAGCTCCGCAGTGGTAATGCCTGCCTCAACGTAAGGTTCTATCATGGTCAGGACGGAGGAGGCCAAGGCGCCGGCAACGCGCATTTTCTCTATCTCATCTGCGGTTTTTAGTGAAATTGTCATAAATTGTATGGAAATATTTGTCGCTCCAAGGCTTCTATGTTATAAAGCGTCTGCCGTTATGGCAAGAAAACTGCTTTAGGATATTTCATTAAATACACACGCACATTGTAGAGCGCATATCGGGGTCCTGGCCACTTCTTGTTAAAGTCGCCGGGTGAAATGCGGGATGTGCGGAAGCTTAACCCTGTCAGGAGTATGATTATGTCTGAAATCAGCATGCGTGAAATGCTGGAGGCCGGTGTCCATTTTGGTCACCAGACCCGCTATTGGAATCCCAAAATGGCTACTTACCTGTTCGGCCACCGTAATAAAATACATATTATTGACCTGGAAAAGACCAAGGTTCTGCTCCAGGAAGCCCTGAATTTTGTCAGTAAGTTGTCGGCCAGTAAAGGGACGATCCTGTTCGTGGGAACAAAACGCGCAGCGCAACAGATTATCAAGGAAGAAGCATTGCGTTGCAGTATGCCTTATATAAACCTGCGCTGGTTAGGTGGCTTGCTGACCAACTATAAAACGGTCAGACAGTCTATTAACCGCCTGCGGGAACTGGAGGAGATGAAAACCGACGGCAGCATGGAACGCATGAGCAAAAAAGAAATACTGCATTTTGACAGGGAGTTGGAAAAACTGGACCGGAACCTGTCGGGCATCAAAGACATGAACGGCTGGCCTGATGCATTATTTGTAATTGACGTAGGCTACGAGGATATTGCCATCAGTGAGGCGGTCAAACTCAAGATACCTGTAGTCGGCATAGTCGACAGCAACAACAGTCCCCTTGGCGTTGACTACGTTATACCAGGTAATGATGATGCCATACGGTCTATCAGGTTATACACAAAAGCTGTGGCCGATGCCATTTTGACGGGGAAAGATTCCGTTGCGCACCTGGGTGAGAGTGGGGATAAGGATGAATTTGTGGAGCTTGACGCCGAGGGCGCGCCGATTGTCGAGGTCAAGCGGGAAAAAGTTCAGGTCAAAAAGAAGGTTGTCAAGAAAAAGATCAGTAAAACCACGGCGCCGAAGGTCGAGGCCGGCAGTGATAACCAGGACGCATCAAATACTGAAACGCAATCAGAACAACGGGTAGATGAACCGTCAGTGGAAGAGACGGTTGCTGCGGAGACCACAGAGAAAAAGACTGCTGCAGCGAAATCCCCGACCGCGAAAAGCACGACAAAAAAAGCCGTGAAGAAACCCCCGGCCAAACCGGCAACAAAAAAGAAGGTTACAGCCAAACAGGCCGACGCGCCCGCTGAAGACGCAGTTGCAGCCAAACAGGCCGACGCGCCCGCTGAAGACGCAGTTACAGCCAAACAGGCCGACGCGCCCGCTGAAGACGCAGTTGCAGCCAAACAGGCCGACGCGCCCGCTGAAGACGCAGTTGCAGCCAAACAGGCCGACGCGCCCGCTGAAGACGCAGTTGCAGCCAAACAGGCCGACGCGCCCGCTGAAGACGCAGTTGCAGCCAAACAGGCCGACGCGCCCGCTGAAGACGCAGTTGCAGCCAAACAGGCCGACGCGCCCGCTGAAGACGCAGTTGCAGCCAAACAGGCCGACGCGCCCGCTGAAGACGCAGTTGTAGCCAAACAGGCCGACGCGCCCGCTGAAGACGCAGTTGCAGCCAAACAGGCCGACGCGCCTGTTGAAGACGCAACTGAAGCCAAACAGGACTGAGGATAGCTTTATGCAAATTTCTGCATCAATGGTAAAAGAATTGAGGGACAGGACCGGAGCCGGGATGATGGATTGTAAAAAAGCATTGCAGGAAACCGCCGGCGACATTGAAGCTGCGATTGATGCGATGCGAAAATCCGGCGTAGCCAAAGCAGCAAAAAAAGCAGGGCGTATCGCAGCTGAAGGCTCAATAGTGATTAAACCGAACCAGGCAGGCAATCAGGCTGTGATTCTGGAAGTCAATTGTGAAACAGACTTTGTCGCCAGGGATGAGAACTTTCAGGCTTTTTCCGGGCAGCTTGCAACTGTACTCCTGGACCGGGGCAACGGAACTATGGATATGTTGGGCAACATGCCGTTAAACAATACGGACCCACAATCGCTGGAAGAAGCCAGGCAACAACTGGTGACAAAGCTGGGAGAGAACATCAGTATTCGCCGTTATGCCCGGATCAATAAATCCGCTGGTGGCGCTTTGGGTATCTACCTGCACGGTATCAGGATCGGTGTTATAGTGGATTTGTCAACGGACAATCCCGTGTTGGCCAAGGATATAGCCATGCATATCGCAGCTGCCAATCCATTGTGCGTTGATGAGCAGGATGTCCCGCCAGAGGTGTTGGAAAAGGAAAGGGAAATCCAGCTTGCCCAGGCAAGACAATCGGAAAAACCTGATGAGATTATCGAGAAGATGGTGAGCGGCAGGATAAAGAAGTTCCTGCGGGAAAATACCTTGTCGGGGCAGGCCTTTGTCAAGGACCCCGATATCTCCGTCGCAGCCTTGTTAAAAGCAAATAATACTGTAGTGAACGGTTTTATCAGGTATGAGGTAGGTGAGGGGATCGAGAAGAAAGCAGATAATTTTGCAGCAGAAGTCATGCAACAGGCTGGATTGACCAAGTAGGTGTACCTTGCCTGAAGCCCCGGAACTGCATTATCGAAGAATTTTAATAAAGCTGAGCGGCGAAGCATTAATGGGCGAAGCCGCGTACGGGCTCGATCCGGCAACGATAAAG
Source organism: Gammaproteobacteria bacterium (assembly GCA_965205405.1). GTDB lineage: Bacteria > Pseudomonadota > Gammaproteobacteria > Eutrophobiales > Eutrophobiaceae > JAAXHV01. The sequence goes on along the minus strand of OZ242169.1, from coordinate 3,259,280 downwards.
CGATTGGCGAATGAGATTCGCGAGTTGAGTCTGAACGGCGCCGAGATTGCGCTGGTTTTGGGTGCGGGAAATTTTTTCCGGGGGTCGGGGCTTGCCGCCGCAGGGATTGACCGGGTAACAGCCGACCATATGGGTATGCTGGCTACAATTACGAATTCGCTTGCTTTACAGGATGCCCTGGAGCAACTTGGTTCATTTGCCAGGGTTATGTCGGCGATTAAAATCAACGAAGTCTGTGAAGATTACATCAGGCGACGGGCAGTACGTCACCTGGAAAAAGGCCGGGTGGTGATTTTTGCGGCCGGTACCGGAAACCCCTTTTTTACCACGGATTCAGCCGCAAGCCTGAGGGCCGTCGAGATCGATGCCGACCTGTTAATCAAGGCAACCAAGGTGGACGGGATTTATTCGGCCGATCCGGTACGCGATAAATCGGCAAAAAGGTTTGACGTTTTGAGTTATGATGAGGTGATCGAACGTAAACTGGCAGTTATGGATACGACTGCCATCGTATTGTGCCGGGAAAATAACATGCCGCTGCGAGTGTTGAATATGATGCAACCCGGCGCTTTGTTGCGCACCGCCAGGGGAATGCGGGAAGGCACGCTTGTGACCGATATTTGTTAGCCACAGAGGACACAGAGATCACAGAGATAAGGGTTGAATGTCTTCGTGTAGTTCTGGTTACACCAAGTGATTAACAGGCTTCGTTTTAGTCCGGTCGTTTTAAGTAACGGGTAAGATGACAATAAACATTCATGTTGTCCATGAATTAAAATGGTTTTCGGTCCACTCTGTGATCTCTGTGTCCTCTGTGGCTAAACTCTGCGGCTGATGATCAAGTTGGAGAATCGTCATGATTGAAGAAATTCTCAAAGATGCTGATGATCGCATGAATAAAACGCTCAAGGCATTAGCCAGTGAGCTTGCAAAAATTCGCACCGGACGGGCTCATCCAAGTCTGTTGGAACATATCAGCGTTAATTACTATGGAAGTCAGGTCCCTTTAAACCAGGCGGCTAATATCAACGTTCTGGACGCTCGCACGCTGGGTGTGGCGCCGTGGGATAAGAACATGGTTGCCGATATTGAGAAGGCAATAATGAATTCGGATCTGGGACTGAACCCGGTTACTGCCGGTACCGTGATGCGGGTTCCTCTGCCGATACTGACAGAGGAGCGCAGAAAGGAATTGACCCGTGTAGTCAGGTCGGAAGCGGAGAGAGCCCGGGTTGCCATCCGTAATATCCGCCGCGATGCGAACCATCACCTGAAAGAAATGTTGAAGGAAAAGCTCATAACTGAAGATGAAGACCGCCGGCAGGAAGACAAAATACAGAAGATTACTGATGTGCATATCGAGGACATTGATAATACCCTCAAGGAAAAAGAGATGGAGTTGATGGAGATATAACCTGGTGGAAGGCATGCCGGGGCACGTCGCCATCGTGATGGATGGCAACGGCAGGTGGGCAAAGAGCAGGGGGCTACCACGGGCGGCCGGCCACAAAGCCGGTATAGATGCGTTGCGCGATACGGTTGAACACAGTATTCGCCGTGAGATAAAGACGCTCACCGTATATGTTTTCAGCATTGAAAACTGGCAGCGGCCGGATGCCGAAGTGGCGCTATTGATCGAGCTTTTCATAACTGCGTTGGATGACGAGATCGACGAACTGCATAAAAATAATGTCAGGCTGTCTTTTATCGGCGACATTTCTGTTTTTCCCGGCGAGCTACAGGTATCTATTCATAATGCCGGATGTAAAACTTCGGCAAATAACGGGCTAAATCTGGTCATAGCGATAAATTATGGTGGGCGTCGGGAAATCGTCTCCGCCTGCAAAAAACTCTTCGCCGCGTTGTCAGCGCAAAACAGGGGCGGAGAATATATCTCTGAAGAAACCTTGAGGCGCCACCTGGACCTGCCGGATTACCCTGATCTGTTCATTCGAACGGGAGGAGAAGTGCGTATCAGTAATTTCCTGTTGTGGCAACTGGCGTATACGGAAATGTATTTTACCGATGTGTACTGGCCGGATTTTGACGGGGTCGAATTTGATAAGGCATTGGAATCCTATATAGGCAGACAGCGTCGCTTCGGTCGCACTTCAGAACAACTCAAGCAGAATGAAACTGCGGGTTAATTCCAGGATAAGTACTGCTCTGGTGCTGATACCTCTGGTTCTTGGCGTAACAGTTTACGGCACACACAAACTGTTTGCCGGGTTATGCGCCGTTGTTGTTCTGGCAGGCATCTGGGAATGGGCAGGTTTGGCAGGACCACGGCAAACACGCTGGAAAGCATTTGTACCGGTATTGACCGCATTGCTTTTGATAGCCTGTTACTGCAAAATCGACAGCATTATGACGTTGTTTATCGTGGGCTTTTCACTTGTCTGGTGGTTGGTGGCCCTGATATTGATCTTGCGCCGGCAAGACGGCGAAATATTCAATCCCGGACCGATATTACAGACCGGCATCGGTATCATCGTGTTGGTTCCCGCCTGGGTATCAGTGGTCGCACTGCACGCTGATCCTGAATTGCGTGGCCCGGTGCTGGTAACTTGTTTATTTATATTGATCTGGGTGGCGGACACAGGAGCTTTTTACGTAGGTCAAAGATGGGGCAGGAAAAAACTTGCCGGTCATGTCAGTCCGGGTAAAACCTGGGAGGGTTTATACGGCGCCCTTGGGTTTGGCCTGTCTGCCGCAGTCCTATGTTCCCTGTTACTGCAAATGACGCTATATAAGTCCATACTGTTCCTGTTGGTTTGCCTGGTCACTATTGCCATATCTGTTGTCGGAGATCTCATGGAGAGTATGTTGAAGAGAAGTAGAGGAGTTAAGGACAGCGGAGAATTGTTACCCGGTCACGGGGGTGCTTTGGACAGGATAGACAGTCTCACTGCGGCGGCGCCGGTATTTTACACCGGAGTCCTGTTATTGGAGGGAGTAAATTGATCGGCGTAACTATCCTGGGGTCAACCGGAAGTATCGGGTTAAGTACGCTGGATGTGATGGCCAGGCACAGGGATATGTTTGAATTGATTGGGCTCACGGGTAACACCAACGTCGGGGGGATGCTTGAGCAATGCCTCGCGTGGAGGCCGCGCTATGCAGCCATGGCAGATATTGAAGCAGCCGGCCATTTGAAAGATGCACTGCAACAGGAAGCGCCGGACATCAAGGTGTTATCAGGGCAGGAAGGATTGCAGGAGATCGCCGGGTGCAGCGAGACAGATTATGTTATGGCGGCAATCGTCGGCGCCGCGGGTTTGCTGCCCACACTGGCGGCTGCACGCAGCGGCAAACGGGTATTGCTTGCCAATAAGGAGGCATTGGTGATGTCGGGAAAACTGTTTATGGATGCAATAAGGGAAAACGGCGCTCAATTACTGCCCATCGACAGTGAGCACAATGCCATATTCCAATGTATGCCACGGAACTTCAACGCCGGGTTGGAGCAGGCTGGTGTAACGCGGGTCCTGCTTACCGCATCGGGTGGGCCGTTCCGGACAAAAGCGTTACAGGAGTTGAGAAATGTGACGCCCGCTGAGGCCTGCGCACATCCCAACTGGGATATGGGAAGAAAGATATCGGTGGATTCCGCCACCATGATGAACAAGGGGTTGGAGGTGATTGAAGCCTGCTGGCTGTTCGATACTACCGCTGAGAATATTGAAGTCGTAATCCATCCGGAGAGTGTTATTCATTCTCTGGTCGAGTATTCCGACGGCTCGGTTTTGGCGCAGTTGGGAAATCCTGATATGCGCACACCCATAGCCCATGGCCTGGCCTGGCCGCGGCGAATCGATTCCGGAGTGGAAAAACTGAGCCTGTTCGACGTATCGCAATTGAACTTTGAAAAACCCGACCCGGACAGGTTCCCATGCCTGGGGTTGGCAAGGCAGGCGCTGGCTGAGGGCGGAACTGCTACGACTATATTGAATGCCGCCAATGAAGTTGCAGTTGCGGAATTCCTGGGAAACCATATCAGGTATACGGAAATAGCGGAGGTCGTGAAACAAACCCTGGACGGCTTTGAGAACCAGGCTGCCGATACGCTGGAACAGATCCTGGACGCGGACGGGAAAGCCCGGTCTTACGCAACTGATCAATGCCGGAGGCTGTATACATGATCGACATGGTGCAGATGATTTTCGCGTTTATTTTCGCCCTGGGGATTTTGATCACCTTTCATGAATTCGGGCATTACTGGGTCGCCAGGAAATGCGATGTAAAAATTCTGCGATTTTCAGTTGGTTTCGGGCGTCCCCTGTGGCGTAAAGTGTCCGGCATAGACAATACTGAATTTGTCATTGGCGCAATTCCTCTGGGGGGGTACGTGAAAATGCTGGACGAACGGGAGGGCTCCGTGCCCGAACCGGAACGTACCAGGGCGTTTAATAACAAGTCACTCGGTGAGCGTTTTGCCATTGTCGTAGCGGGGCCGTTATTCAATTTTATATTTGCTGTTCTGGCTTATTGGGCTATCTACGGACTTGGCGTAACCGGATTGAAGCCCATGGTCGGTTCAGTAGATGAGAGTTCCGTCGCTATGCAGGCCGGTTTTCGGGCAGGTGATGAAATTACGGAAATTAACGGGCGGGGAACACCTACCTGGAATACGGCCCTGGAAAAACTGGTTGCCGGAGTGATCGATGGCAGCGTAGCGACTGTCAGCGTAAAGGATACTCGGGGATATGAACGTTGGCTGGAAGTCGACCTCGCGTCAATACCGATTGATGCCATGGCCGAAGGAAATTTGTTGCGTCTGCTGGGTATCGAACCCGTACGCCCGGCAATACCTGCAATTATCGGTGAGGTTGCAAACCAGGGCGCGGCCCGGGAGGCCGGCCTGGTAGCCGGTGACAGAATAGTGGCCGTTGACGGCGCGGCTGTCAGGGATTGGCAACACTGGGTGGAACTTATCAGGGCTGCACCGGGTATTCCCCTGTCCGTCAGGCTATCCAGGGGCGGTGATGACATGGAGATAGTATTAACACCTGGGGAAAAGGTCTCTGAGAAGGGAGGGACAATCGGTTTTATAGGGGTAGGGCTGGACCCGGACTTCAATGCTGATCAATCCCTGTTTGCGGTTGAAGCCTATCCGCTGCATACCGCCCTGGTAAAAGGGATTGTCAAAACGCTTGATATGACCCTTATCACCCTGCAGATCCTGGCCAGGATGATAACCGGTGAGGCTTCGCTGAAAAACCTGAGTGGTCCGGTCAGCATTGCCCAATATGCAGGGCAGACCGCACAACTGGGTATCGTCGCCTTTCTGGGGTTTCTGGCCATCGTCAGTGTCAGTCTGGGGGTGTTGAATCTGTTGCCTGTTCCGTTACTGGACGGAGGTCACCTGTTCTATTACTTCATAGAATTTTTCAAGGGCAGCCCGGTATCCGAATCCATACAACTGCTTGGTCAGCGTATCGGCATTGTACTGCTATTCGGTCTTATGACCCTGGCCATTTATAATGACATTATCAGACTTGCAGGGTGAATGATGGATTTGTCGGGCAGAGTGTTTTAATATAGGTAATCATGTTGCCCGCAAGATTAAAAGCCTGTTTCTGTACATCAATTCTAATGACGTTGTTGTTCACCGGCTTCGTTCCCCAGGTATGTGCACAGGAATTTGTGATTGAGGATATTCGGGTCGAGGGACTGCAACGCCTGACTCCGGGAACCGTATTCAACTACCTGCCTCTGGAAGTGGGCGACACGTTTAATCCAGGCATTTCCGCAGAAGCTGTCAGCGCCCTGTTCAAGACGGGATTTTTTGATGATGTCCAACTGCAGCGGGATGGCAACATCCTGGTTATTGTATTGAAGGAAAGGGCGGCAATAGGCAGTATTGAAATCAGTGGCAACAAAGATATAAAAACCGAGGATTTGCTGGATGGCCTGAACCAGATAGGCTTTGCCGAGGGACGGGTGTTCGACCAGTCGCAACTGGATGGACTGGAGCGTGAACTGCGCAGGCAATATTTTTCTGCCGGCAAATACGCCGTGACCATCAATTCGGATGTTACGCCGTTATCCAACAACCGGGTTGCGGTGTCTATCGATATCTCGGAAGGGAAAGCGGCTCGGATCAAACAGATTAATATCGTTGGTAACCAGTCCTTCAAGGAGGATGATTTACTGGACGATTTTGAATTGTCCAGACCCACGTTGTTTTCCTTTTTTACCAAGGACGACCAGTATTCGCGCCAAAAATTATCGGGTGATCTGGAAACCCTGCGCTCGTATTACCTCGACCGGGGTTACGTGAACTTCAGTATTGACTCCACACAGGTATCGATTACTCCTGACAAGAAAGATATATATATCACTATCAATATCACTGAAGGCGGGCGATATACCGTGTCAGGGGTGAAGCTGGCAGGTGAGTTCATTATTCCGGAGCAGCAGTTGTACAACCTGATCAGTGTAACCCAGGGAAGCCTGTTCTCCCGCAAACAAGTGACTGACAGCAGTGAACGGATGACTGAACGCCTGGGCGGTACCGGATATGCTTTTGCCAATATCAATTCCATTCCGGATATCAATGAAGAAGAGAACACGGTAGAAGTTACTTTTTTTGTGGACCCGGGGAAACGGGTTTACGTGAGAAGGATCAATTTTTCGGGTAATACCAGGACCAAAGATGATGTTTTAAGGCGGGAAATGCGCCAGCATGAAGGAGGCTGGATTTCAACCCCCAAGGTTGAGCGGGGTAAGATCAGGCTGCAACGACTGGGCTACTTTGAAGAGGTGAATGTCGAGACGCCGGCCATAGCCGGTTCCGCGGACCAGGTTGATGTAAATTACACCGTGACTGAAAAGCCGTTTGGGAACTTTCTGGCCGGCCTGGGCTTTTCCCAGAACCAGGGATTGATATTCCAGACCAGTATCACCCAGGACAATTTCCTGGGTACTGGGAAACGTATCCAGTTTGCGTTTAATAACAGTGATATCAATCGCAGGTTTGCCCTGGGTTATGTGAATCCTTACTATACCGTTGACGGAATAAGCCGGGGATTTAACCTGAATTACCAGCAAACCGAGGCTTATGACGCAAACATTACCGCATTCGACAGCCGGGTCATCGGCGCCGGCGTCAGTTTTGGTGTTCCGGTAACGGAATATAATTTTATCAGTACCGCATTCGGTTACGAAAACACCACGTTATCCGAAGATCGCTTCTTTGCACAGCAAGTGGCGGATTTTATCGAGCGGGAGGGAAACAATTTCGATATTCTCAGGCTCTCTGCCGCCTTTTCCTACGACACGCGCAACCGCGCGATATTACCGACCCGGGGGGTACAGCACCGGTTCAGTACAGAGGTGGCGGTTCCCTCATTCGGAAATTCCCTGGAGTTTTTTAAAGTCGGATACCGCACCCAGTGGTACCACCCGGTCCTGCGCAGTTTCATTTTTACCGTCAAGGGTGATTTTGGCTATGGCAATGGCCTGTTTGGAACAGATGAACTCCCGTTTTTTGAAAATTTCTATGCCGGTGGACCCCGTTCCGTACGCGGTTATGAGGAAAATACCCTGGGGCCCAAGGACACGCCGGTCCATGGAGGGACCAGGCGTCGGCCGTTAGGTGGCAATATCAAGGTGGTAGGTGGGGCGGAAATGATATTTCCTATACCATTTCTCAAGGATTTCAAGCAGGTTCGGTTCGCTGCGTTTTTTGATGGTGGTAACGTTTACTCCAGTGATGAATCGTTTGAGTTTAGTGAACTCAGGTATTCTACGGGCTTAAGTGGTATCTGGATATCACCTTTTGGTCTGGTAAGTGTTAGTATAGCCAGACCCATTGGAGACAAGGCAGGAGATGAGACACAGCCGTTTCAGTTTACCTTTGGATCAACATTTTAGAAAACCTGATTTATCGGGAGCTTCTGCCGTTTTTATGAGAAAATTGAAATCTGTATTTCAGAATTCTGGTATTTTCAGAGCAAATCCCGGATTTGAGCCGGGAAATGACGCATACTGAGGTTTATTAATAACAAATTGGAGTCTATGAGTGCTATGAGGCTTACCCATTTCCTGATATGTTTTTTTGCAATCGGTTTTATCCAGGATGTGATTGCCGAGGATTATAAGATCGGTGCTGTTAACGCGATACGCATCCTGGAACAATCCCCCCAGGCTGATAAGATGCGTAATTCGCTTGAGCAGGAGTTTGCTCCGCGAGACCGGGAACTGGTCGCCGCGCAAAAAGGATTAAAAGAAATGGAAGATCGCCTGACAAAAGACGCCCCCATCATGAGTGAGGCGGAAAGGAGCAAACTGGAGAGAGATATCATCAATGAACGGCGTGATTTGAAACGCAACCAGGATGAGTTCCGCGAAGATCTCACCTTTCGCAGGAATGAGGAAATTGCAAAGATTCAAAAAGATATCGTCGATGCCATCAATACGATCGCCCAGGAAAACGGATTTGACATGATATTGAATGAAGGCGTAATTTACGCCAGCCCGAAAGTGGATATATCCCAGCTTGTCATAGATCAGTTGAAGACGGAAAATGACTCGGGGAAAGATATTGATGGAGCGGAATAGTACGGCCTGGTATATCCATGACCGCAACATTGGCAGAAATTGCTGCTGAAATTGATGCAGAACTACAAGGCGACCCTGCCAGCGAGATTATCAATGTTGCCAGTCTCCATAATTCGACACCGGGCGCCCTGTCTTTCTTTGTCAACAAACATTATTATGCTGACCTGGAAACGACCCGCGCCAGCGCGGTAGTATTGACTGCAAAGGATGCGTCGGCGTGTCCGACAGCGAAATTAATCTCAAGTGACCCCTACCTTGCTTATGCGAAAGCTGCCAGGTTTCTTAACCCGGTAGCAGAATTCACTCCGGGCATTCATCCATCGGCGCTGGTAGACGCAACTGCGGATATCGCGTCTGATTGTTTTATTGGCGCCAATTGCGTCATTGGTGAAAACGCTGCAGTTGGTTCCGGGACTTATATCGGTCCGGGTTGTGTGATTGAAGCAAACGTAGTAATCGGTGATCATTGTCGTTTCTATGCTAATGTGTGCCTGATGGAGCGTGTCGAAATCGGTATGCGGGTATTGATCCATCCTGGGGTTGTGCTAGGGGCAGATGGTTACGGGATCGCCAATGACGCCGGCCGTTGGTTGAAAATTCCTCAACTGGGTAATGTTGTCATTCACGATGATGTTGAAATCGGCGCCAACACAACTATTGACAGAGGGTCCCTGGGAAATACGGTAATAGAAACCGGGGTCAAAATCGATAATCAGGTGCAGATCGGACATAACACCCGTGTCGGGGAGCATACGGCCATTGCCGGCGCAGCGGTAGTTGCCGGTAGTGTAACAATAGGCAGGAGATGTATGATTGGCGGAGCAAGCGCCATTACCGGCCATATTGAGATTGCGGACGACGTAGTGATCACCGGGATGTCCGGTGTATCAAACAGCATCAAGCAAGCCGGTGTCTATTCTTCGGGAGTACCCGTAACGGATAATAAGACCTGGCGTAAAAATATGGTGAGGTTCAGGCATCTTGATGAAATTGCAAGGAAAATAGCCCGAATGGAAAAACAGATCAAGCAATAAGCCACAGAGGGCACAGAGATCACAGGGTTTGCTTTCGACGGGTTCAGGTAAGCGTTTTAAGACTATAAGCCACAGCAAGCAACATGAATAACGAGTAAGATGACAATAATTATGCAGGCTGCCCATGTGTTAAAGAGTATCTCGATCCGCTCTGTGCTCTCTGTGTCCTCTGTGGCCGATGAATACAGGTTTGCCCTGTTATGCCTGAACTGAATATCGAGCAGATCAAAAAGGCGCTGCCGCACCGGTATCCTATGCTGTTACTGGATAAAGTGACAGATTACGAACCTGGGGTTTTCCTGACCGCTATCAAGAACGTTACGGTAAATGAACCTTTTTTCCAGGGGCATTTCCCCGAACAGCCGATCATGCCCGGTGTGTTCATCATTGAAGCAATGGCACAGGCATCCGCGGTATTGGGGTTGTTGTCAAATGAGGGGGAGCGGCACTGGAATAAGCTGTATTACCTGGTTGGCGTCGATAAGGCCAGGTTCAGAAAAACTGTAGGGCCGGGCGATCAACTGGTGATCGAGGTAAAATTCGTTGAATTACGGAGAAATATCTGGCGCTTTTCCTGTGTTGCCAAAGTTAACGATACGACTGTGGCTGATGCGGGTTTATTGACTACTATTGCGGACCGGGAGACTTGATCGAACCCACCGCGATAGTGCATCCCGATGCTGATATTGGAACAGGGGTCAGGATCGGAGCCTATTCCATTATCGGGGAGCAAGTTCAAATTGCAGATAACTGTGAAATAGGGCCGCACGTAGTTATCAAAGGCCCCACCCGTATAGGTGAATCAACCCGTATCTCACAATTCGCATCAATCGGAGATGACCCCCAGGATAAAAAGTATCAGGGTGAAGCAGCATCTCATCTTGAGATTGGCTCCAATAACGTCATAAGGGAGTTTTGCAGTATCAACCGCGGAACGGCGCAAGGTGGAGGGATAACCCGGGTCGGTAATAATAACTGGATCATGGCTTACGTTCATATAGCGCATGATTGTCAAGTGGGTAATAACACCATCTTCGCCAATAACGCCACCCTGGCAGGCCATGTGCTTATTGATGATTTTGCCATCCTGGGCGGATTTACCGGCGTGCACCAGTTTTGCCGGATTGGTTGCCATAGTATTTCTGCCATTGCTTCCATTATCGTAAAAGATGTTCCACCGTACTTGATGGTATCCGGAAATACCGCTAAACCGAACGGGTTGAACAGGGTGGGACTCAGGCGTAACGGGTTTTCGGACGACTCGGTTGAGGCAATGAGAAAGGCATACCGCATCGTCTATCGAGAAGGCCTGCTTGTTAAAGATGCCATAAAAAAACTCGAGACACTGGCGAACGTCAACAAAGAAGTCGCCAATTTCACCCGGTTCATCGAGGGATCCGAACGTGGGATTATTCGTTAGCGTCGGGATGACGAGCGACTCATGCAGGTGAGTAGAGGTGAGGATCGGAATCGTAGCAGGAGAACCTTCCGGAGATTTTTTAGCCGCTGAACTAATCAAGTCCATCAGAAAAAAGCTGCCGGACGTCAGGGTGGAAGGCATAGGGGGGGAAAGGTTGCGCGAGGCGGGCTGTGACATTCTGTTTCCGATGGAAAAACTCGCGGTTATGGGATTGGTGGAAGTACTGGGAAAAGTATGGGAACTGAGCAAGATACGGGCGCAACTGGCTGACCATTTCATAACTAATCCGCCTGATGTGTTTATCGGTGTTGACGCACCTGACTTTAATCTTGGCCTGGAAAAGAGGTTAAGGAATAAAGGTATAAAGACTATTCATTACGTCTGTCCGACGATTTGGGCATGGCGTACCTGGCGAGTGCGGAAAATCAGAAAAGCCGCAAATCTCGTGTTATCTATATTTCCTTTTGAAGTGGAATTTTTCCGCAGACACAGCGTTCCGATAAGCTTTGTCGGCCATCCGCTGGCCGGACAGGTGGATTTGCAGCCTGATGCAGAAAGTGCGCGACGGCGTTTAGGCCTGTCTCAGCAGGTCTTGACGGTTGCCGTTCTGCCCGGCAGCAGAAGTTCGGAACTGGACAGGATGACAGGTCCTTTTATCGAAACGGCAGTCTGGCTGAACGCGCACTATGACAAGATCCAGTTTGTGACTAACGTAGTGAATGATGCTGCAGAAAAACATCTGGAGGCGGCCGCAAAACGCAGTGGGTTACAGTTGAAAATTGCGAAAAACAGGATTGGAGACACACTGGCTGCCGCGAACGTTGCATTAGTCGCTTCAGGCACTGTTACCCTGGAAGCGATGCTGCACAAAGTTCCCATGGTGGTGGCTTACAAGATGCATCGTCTCACGTTTTGGATAGTACGGGGATTGATCAAGGTAAAATTTGTATCCCTGCCCAATTTGCTGGCGAACCGCAGACTGGTTCCCGAGTACTTTCAATCGGATTGCCGGGCGGAAATCCTGGGTCCTGCACTGCGATACTGGTTGGATAACCCGGATAGCGTACTTATGTTATCCAATAAATATAAAGAGTTACACGTATCATTACAGAAAGTGGATGAAACTGCGGCGCAAGCTGTCCTAACGCTGGTCGATCCTTAACAGCCACAGAGGACACAGAGAAAAACAATATGAATAATGGTTTGGAAGATGTAATAAACATGGGGTTTACCCGGATATTGATAAAGGCAATCGATTCACTCTGTGATCTCTGTGCCCTCTGTGGCAAAGATTTTATGCTGTGTCCTGTGAGTTCGGTAAATTGATAATGTCCGGTCTACAACTGGTAGCCGGTGTTGATGAGGCCGGGAGGGGGCCGCTTGCCGGACCGGTTATCGCGGCTGCGGTTATCCTCGATGAAACAGAGAAGATTACAGGCTTGGCCGATTCCAAGACATTATCGGAACAGCACAGGGAAAAACTGGCGCAGGTTATCCGGGAAAAGGCGCTGGCCTGCTCCATTGGCCGAGCGGACCATATGGAGATTGACCGGTTGAATATATTGAATGCAAGCCTGCTGGCCATGCAACGTGCAATTAACGGGTTGAGTATAGCGCCTGCCCGGGTCCTGGTTGACGGCAATCGATGCCCGCATACAGACTATCCGGTAACTGCCATAATTAAAGGTGACCAAACCGAGGCTTGTATAAGCGCCGCCTCAATTCTGGCGAAGGTGAGCAGGGATCAGGAGATGCTGGAAATGGACCGAAAATATCCAGGCTATGGTTTCGCACGGCACAAGGGTTATCCGACCCGGGAGCATGTCCGGGCATTGTCTGAAATCGGCCCTTGTCCGATCCACCGACGCAGTTTTGCCCCGGTAAAGCAGTCGATATTTTTTGCCACAGAGGGCACAGAGAACACAGAGTCGATATAGTGCCTCAGATGATTTCAGGCAAGTGTTGCATGATTATCAGCACAGGATACATATAGAAAAAACAACATGAATAGCGCGAAGATAAACTGATAAACATGCAAGTCACCTATGCACAAAAAAGATTCCCAGTCCACTCTGTGATCTCTGTGCCCTCTGTGGCAATAAACTCTTCTGTGGCAGAAAAACTCCTAAGCGAAGATGGAAACAGCAGAAAATAAATTCGTTCATTTACACGTTCACACGGAATATTCCCTGGTAGACGGCCTGTTGCGAGTGGGCGATTACGTTGACGCCCTGGTAGATAAAGGCATGTGGAGTGCAGCTGTCACTGAATTGTATAACGTATTTTCAATGGTTAAATTCTATCGAAAATGCCTGGATCGAGGTGTCAAACCCATCATCGGCGCCGAAATCAACCTGGCGGATAACAATGGCGACGACAAAGGTCACAGACTGGTACTGCTGTGTCAGAATAACGATGGATTTAGAAACCTGGCGGAATTGATTACCCGTAGTTTCACCCATGGTCAGACGCGTGGCGCGCCTGTTATCCAAAGAGACTGGCTCAATCGTCACGCAGCAGACTTGATTGCCTTGTCCGGTGCAGGGAACGGTGTGGTCGGCCAATCTCTGCTGCACAATCAAATCGATAATGCCAGGGAACAACTTGCATATTTCAGGAATTTATTCCCGAACCGGTTTTACCTGGAGTTACAACGAACCGGTCGTCAGGGAGAAGACATCCATATAGATGAAACCATGGAGCTTGCGGCCGAGTTCGACATGCCGGTGGTTGCAACCAATGATGTACGGTTTTTAACGCCTGATGACTTTGCTGCCCACGAAGCTCGGGTGTGTATCCATAACGGATATACGCTTAACGATCCCAAACGACCGCGCCTGTACAGCAACGAACAATACCTGAAGACCTCGGAACAAATGGCTGAGTTATTTCATGACCTGCCGGAAGCCTTGCAGAATAGCGTAAATATTGCCAAACGCTGTAACCTTGAGTTGCAATTTGATGAGTACCACCTGCCGGAGTTTCCTGTTCCTGAAGGCCTTGATCAGGCCGGCTTGTTGCAGCGGGAGGCGCATACCGGGTTGGAGAGACTGGTCGATGACAGGAAAGCATCCGGCAGTGATATTAGCCTGGAACAATACAGGCAGCGTCTGGAGCTGGAGCTTGAAGTCATTGCCAACATGGGTTTCCCCGGTTATTTTCTCATCGTCGCTGATTTCATCCGTTGGGCAAAACAGCAGGGGATACCGGTGGGTCCCGGGCGCGGTTCCGGGGGAGGGTCCCTGGTTGCTTATGTCCTGGGCATTACCGATTTGGACCCTATTTATCACGAGTTGTTGTTCGAGCGGTTCCTGAATCCCGAAAGAGTATCGTTACCGGATTTTGACGTGGACTTTTGCATGGACAGACGGGATGAAGTGATTGAATACGTATCCACCCGATACGGCCGTGAGCGTGTCTCCCAGATAATAACTTTTGGAAGCATGGCTGCAAAAGCAGTAGTGCGGGACGTTGGCAGGGTTCTCGGACACCCTTACGGTTTCGTCGACCAGATAGCTAAATTAATTCCGTTTGAACTGGATATGACACTGGACCGCGCGCTGAAAGAAGAGGATACGTTGAAACAGCGATATGCTGATGAAGAGGAAGTCAGGATACTTATAGACCTGGCTAAAAAACTCGAAGGATTGGTCCGTAACGCAGGAAAACACGCCGGCGGTATCGTCATCTCACCCCGGGCATTGACTGAGTTCATGCCTTTGTACTGCGAAAAAAACACTACGGTCACGTCAACCCAGTTTGATATGGGCGACGTGGAAACCATCGGCCTGGTCAAGTTCGATTTTCTCGGCTTGCGAACCCTGACCATCATCGATTGGGCGCTGAAGGATATCAATGACAAACTGCTTGACAAGACAGCTGCAAAACTGGATGTAAGGACCATTGCTCTCGATGATACGGGTACTTATGCAACGATCCGGCGCATGGATACCACTGCCGTATTCCAGTTGGAATCAGACGGGATGAGAAAACTGATAAAACGGCTTGGGCCGGATAAATTCGATGACCTGGTGGCCCTGGTGGCGTTGTTTCGCCCTGGCCCGTTGGATTCGGGGATGGTTGATGATTTTATCGACAGAAAAAAAGGCAAGGCGCAGGTGCGCTATCTTCACCCCGCGCTGGAATCTGTATTGAAGCCGACTTACGGAGTCATCCTGTACCAGGAACAAGTGATGCAGATTGCCCGGATGTTGGGAGGCTACACCCTGGGGGCGGCAGATTTGCTGAGACGCGCCATGGGGAAGAAAAAGCGCGAAGAAATGTCCCTGCAGAGAGACATTTTCGTCGACGGTGCGATAAAAAATCAGGTTAGCTATAAGATTGCAACATCCATATTCGACCTGATGGAAAAATTTGCCGGTTACGGTTTCAATAAATCTCACTCCGTTGCTTATGCCTTGCTGGCTTACCAGACAGCCTGGCTGAAAACACATTATCCTGCGGCATTTATGGCGGCCGTGCTATCTGCGGATATGAACAACACGGACAAGATTGTCAGGCTTATCGAAGAATTGAGAAGGATGAAGTTGATCCTGAAGCCACCGTCGGTAAATAGCAGTGATTTCAAGTTCAGGGTGATGGACGAGGGAACGATTTTATTCGGATTGGGCGCCATAAAAGGGGTGGGCCGGTCTGCAATCATCAGACTGTGCGAAGAAAGGCAGGAGCATGGGGAGTTCTCTGACTTGTTTGAATTCTGCCGGCGTATTGATCCGCGCAGGGTAAACAAGCGTGTTATTGAAGCCCTGATCCGATCCGGCGCGCTGGATGACTTCGGCCGGCCCAGGAGTGTGCTGGCGGCAAGCCTGGAGAAGGCGATGAAGTTTGCTGAGCAATACGTGGGGAACACGGATTCAGGACAGGACGACATGTTTGGAACGGTACTGTTGACTGTATCCGCAGACAGCAGTCACAAGTCTGAAATACCCTATGTCGGTGCGCCTGACTGGGAAGAGCACGAACGCCTGATGGGAGAGAAGCAGACTCTGGGATTCTACCTGGAAGGTCATCCCATCACGCGTTACGAAAGCGAACTGTCAACATTCACTACATCCAATCTGAGCAAGGTCAGACCCGGCGTGAACCTGACGGTAGCGGGCTACATTGAAAATGTCCGCGTCCGGTCCGGGGTCAGGGGGCGGATGGCCGAGATCATGCTGGATGATAAAACCGCCCGTATCCAAATCACTGTTTACAGCGAAAATTACCAACACTACCGTGATTTATTACTGAAAGACCAACTGGTCATCCTCAAGGGTGAAGCGGTGGAGGATGACTATTACGAATCAGGTGTTGCTATCGTTGCCAAAGAGGTTTATTCGCTTGCACAACTGCGTGAGCGATTTGCCGCAGTGCGGTTGAAGATAAACAAAAACATGCTGGACAACAGGTTCATTCCCGGTCTGAAAGAGGTATTATCACGGCATGGAACCGGGACAAACCGGGTTTGTATGGAATATAATAACGGCTGTATCTCAACTATTTTGAGTTTAGGCAGCGACTGGACCGTAAAAATCAGTGACGAATTACTGGCCGAACTCACCAATATGGTTGGCACAGCGAATGTAAATCTGGATTTTCCAGACAAGGTAAACCTCTAACCCGGATATTGCACCAGTCCGCTTGGAAGCACACTAACAGTATCGTATAATCAAATAGTTATATGGCTAATTCTAACTTTCTTGCTGTCACAAACTGCGCTCGATACGCCCTCGCTTGTCTTTTTTGCGCTGACGGGCACGTGCTCCCTCAACCAGAGTGCCGGCTATGCTTTCGGTCGCAGGCACCCGTCAGCACAAAAAATCCTGCGCGATCATCGCATCGACTGGTGCAATATCCGGGTTAAACGATCCGTACAATGGAACAACAGAATCAATCGGTTAATTTTCTCGATTTTGAACAGCCTATTGCTGAACTTGAGGCAAAGATTGAGGAGTTGCGTCATGTCAGTGACGACGGTGAGTTGAATATCCACGATGAAATTACCCGGTTGCAGAAACGCAGTAAAGATCTGACCCAGGCTATTTTTACCTCGCTCAGCGCCTGGCAGATTTCCCAGATAGCCAGACATCCGCTCAGACCTTATACCCTGGACTATGTGGACAGGATTTTTACTGATTTTAATGAGCTGCACGGCGATCGTAATTTTGCCGATGACCCGGCTATACTGGCCGGTATTGCCCGGTTTGAAGGCGAGCCCGTTGCGCTGATTGGACACCAGAAGGGACGGGACATAAAGGAAAGAATCTACCGCAATTACGGGATGCCGAAACCCGAAGGTTATCGCAAGGCGCTGCGCATCATGCAACTGGCGGAAAGGTTCAAATTACCGGTAGTGACTTTTATCGATACACCCGGAGCTTATCCGGGGATCGGCGCCGAAGAGCGCGGGCAAAGCGAGGCCATTGCGAGAAATTTAATGGTGATGTCAGAATTACGCACCCCCATTATCGCAATCGTCATCGGTGAGGGAGGCTCCGGCGGCGCTCTGGCAATCGGTGTAGGGGACAGGTTGAATATGCTGCAATACAGCACTTACTCGGTTATTTCTCCCGAGGGTTGTGCGTCCATTCTGTGGAAAGATGCGGGCAGGGCTGAAGACGCCGCTGAAGCCCTGGGGATAACCGCGCAAAGACTGCAAAAACTGGATGTAATTGACAGCATAATTGATGAGCCCCTGGGTGGGGCGCACAGGAACTATGATCAGGTGGCTTCCAGCGTCAGTACAGAGATAAAAAGACAGTTATCCGAACTTAATCTGGTAAGCGTCGACGAACTTTTGGATACCCGTCAAACACGGATTCGTTCTTATGGATATTATCAATGAGTAAAGCAGGGGAGGAGTTTTCATTTTTGCGGGATAAACGTATTTTTATCTCTTTTTTCAGGGTGACTTATGCGTGTCAGCACTGAGAACCTCGCAGCCTTCCTCGAGACCCTTCCAGGTCGTAAACGATTTCTTATAGCCTATAGTGGCGGTTTGGATTCCCATGTATTGCTGCATCTGATGACCGCCCTGAATGAGGAATCCGACTACCGCATCAAGGCGCTACATGTAAACCACAATATACAGCCGGAAAGCCGGACCTGGGCCGGGCATTGCCGGGATACCTGTCGCGCCCTGGGTGTTGAACTTGAAGTGATTGACATTGATGCAAATGACCCTGGAAAGGAAAGTCCGGAAAGCTGGGCCAGGCACAAACGTTACGCAGCTATCGAGAATATTCTGACTGAGGGGGAAATCCTGTTGACCGCGCATCATCAGGATGATCAGCTTGAGACCTTGCTGTTGCGTTTATTTCGCGGCTCAGGGGTGATGGGACTGGCATCAATGCGCGCCGTTCGAGAGTTCGGCAGAGGTTTGCATGCGCGACCGCTGCTGCACCATTCCCGTGCACAGTTGTCCGATTATGCCGGACGTAACAACCTGGACTGGATTGACGACCCCTCGAACGCGGATAAACGGTTTGACAGAAATTTTGTCCGGCATGAAGTGATCCCGGTAATAAAAAACAGGTGGCCCTCGGTAGACCAGCCGGTTAGCCGGGCTATTCAGGCCTTTTCCGATACACAGGAGTTACTGGACGAAATGGCGCGGCAGGATTTGCTCAACTGCGCCACGGAAAAACCTGAAGTGGTGGTTGTCGACCGGGTAAAGCGGTTATCAATACCAAGGCAGAAAAATATGATGCGTTACTGGAGTCGCGCCCTGAATTTGCCGTCTCCGGACAGCCGGCATGTATCCCACATCGTTTCGGACGTAATAGCGGCAAGACATGACTCCAGCGCCCGGGTCAGGTGGAAAGGCGCGGAACTGCAACGGCACGGGAATTACATGTACCTTGCCGCTCCGCTGGAAGAGTTTGACAAGTCCGTTACACGGGTATGGGATTTTACCGGACCCTGTCGCTTGCAATTCGGTGAATTGAGCGCGGTTGAAGGATACGGCAACGGAATAAAAAAAGAATTATGCGTTGATGCAATGGTAGAAGTGCGTCATCGTACCGGTGGTGAGGTGATCCGCCTGCCTGGCAGGCATTGCCGGCATAAATTAAAGAAGCTGTTTCAGGAAACCGGGACGCCGCCCTGGCTGCGCGCACGCGTGCCACTCATCTATGTTGACAACAGGCTTGCCATGGTCGCAGGTTTCTGGATCGATGCGGACTTTGTTGCCGGCGCTGACGAACCCTCATGGATGATTACCTGGAGTTATGCCCTGAATGCATGATGGGTACTGGCAGGGTGGTCAGGGCAATTATACATAAGGGAGGGTTAAGAGCCGACATGCTTTCAGATGGTAAGCTGGCTATCGGGATGGAGTCTATCATCTCCTGAAACAAATCCAGCTTCCTGCTTCACCTGTTTCTTCAATATAATCAATAGATTATCATCTATTTGCGGTCACCAGCCAAAGACAATGCGTTAATATCAAAAATTTATTTGACATTTGCGTATAGTAGCAATAAACTAAATGATAATAATTCGTATTTACAATAATAAGATTGTTAGTCCTTGAGGTGAGATGATGAGCCAACATACCACGTGTCAAACATTGACAGTAGGCCAGTCAGAATACTGCTCGATAACCCAATGCCCTGATTGCCGGATGTATCACCTGCATATCGGTCCGCTGAGTTTGCGTCTGCGGGAAGAGGTGTTCGAAAATATCTGCGGAGCGTTAAGCTCCATTTACAGGGAACACTATGGACACAAGGAGCACACCAAGATGAGTGTGCATAGTCACTAAATGCCGAATGCTGGTGACAAACAAAAACCACCGGCGCCGAAACAGATGGATAGTCGTCAACTGCTCGGCCGGGACAGGGAGATATATATCCTGCATAACAATGAACGTTATGTTCTGCGCATTACCGCAAATAACAAGTTGATTTTAACCAAGTAAACAGAAACCCATCAGGGTCACGCCAGCCACCCATACCGCCGGCCGGACCGGAATTGCGGAACTAGTCAGCAAGCCAGACTCTCTAAGATAACGAGGTGATGAGATGAGATTTGGCACAGAGCCTGGATTATTTGCTGCGGTTATTTTAGTTGGCCTGACTGCCGCCAATGTGGTGAGTCACGCTGCAGAGATTGAATATATTACTGTAACGGCTACCCGGGTGGAGCGTTCGCTCGAAGATGTTCCCGCCACGGTTTCCATCATCAGCGCCGATGAAGTGGAGAAAAACCTGAGTCGGGACATACGCGATTTAATCCGTTATGAACCCGGCGTATCCGTCGGCGGTTCAAACCGTTTCGGCCTGAACGGTTTTACCATTCGCGGCATCGGTGATGATCGGGTGCTGACCCAGGTGGACGGCGTACCGACGATCGATGAATATAATTTCGGCGCGTTTATGACGGCGCGGCGCGATTTTGTCGATGTCGATGCATTGAAAACTGTTGAAATCGTGCGCGGCCCGGCCTCGTCCCTGTATGGCAGCGATGCCTTGGGCGGCGTCGTGTCCTTCCTGACCAAGGACCCGGAGGATTACCTGGAAGCTGTTGAACGCCCCTGGTACCTGTCAGCCAAAGGCGGTTATTCATCAGAAGATAACAGCTTTCTGACTACTGCCACAGCAGTTGGGGGTGGGGACATTATTAAAGGCTTGTTGATCTATACCTGGCGCGATGGTGAAGAGACGGAAAGCAACGGCAGTAATGGCGTGCACGGCCCGGCTCGCGGCAAAGCGGACCCGCAAAATTTTGACAGCCGAAACGTCCTGGCGAAACTGGTCTACGATTTGAATGAATCAAACCGTTTTCGCATTATCGCGGAATATTATAAAAGTGATACCAACACCGATATCCTGTCTGACTACAATACCTTCACCTGCACTTCGCGAGGATGCAGCCATGAGAACCTGACCAGCAGGGGTGATGATGGTAGCGAACGTTATCGTTTAACGATAGGTCATGAATACAGCGGTGATACCTGGCTGTTTACCCGCGCCAAGTGGCATCTCTACTTCCAGGATTCCAAATCGGAACAGCGAACCAGCCAGGAGCGCTTCAATTTTCGTTTCAGGAGTCTGGAAAATCGCGAGCGTTTTTCATCGTTCGACCAGGACGTCTTCGGCGCGGAATTACAACTGGACAGGACGCTCAATGCCGGTGGGATGGAGCACCATGTTATTTATGGTTTCGAGTACGAGGAAACCGACAGCAGGACCCTGCGTGACGGCGGAACGGTTAATGCGCTGAACGGCGCACCCGTACCGAATTTTTTCCTTACCTTCCCGACCCGGGGATTCCCGGTCTCCGGGACGACGGAATATGCCTTTTTCCTGCAGGATGAAATAGCCCTGTTCGGCGAGAGGTTATTGCTGACTCCCGGATTGCGTTATGACCGTTATGAAATGGAACCGAAACCGGACGAGGTATTCCTGAGTGGTAACCGCGGCACGCCGCTTCCGGAGAAATACCAGGACGAGCAGGTATCGTTCAAGCTTGGTGCGGTGCTCCGTCTCAATGACGTGTATTCGCTGTATGGGCAGTTTGCCGAAGGGTTCCGGGCGCCGCCTTATGACGACGTGAATCGGGCCTTCACTAATTTCATCGGCGGTTACACTACGCTGCCCAACGCAGATCTGAAATCGGAAAGCAGTCACAGTTACGAGTTTGGCATCAGGGGTCAGGGTAAGCACGGCAGATTCAGCCTGACGGGTTTCCTGAACGAATACAAGAATTTCATTGAAACGAGTTTCGTCAGGGGATTCAATTTCCGAACCGGGTTGCTCGAGTTTCAACCGACCAACCTGGATGAGGCCGAGATCAAAGGGGTTGAATTTAGCAGCAACTGGGATATTGGAGCGACTTTTCCGCGGTTGAGCGGGTTTCAGGCTTATGCCAGTGTGGCCTATGCGAGAGGCAACGATAAAGACAGGGATCAACCACTGAACAGCATCGACCCCATGAAAGGGGTATTCGGTCTGTCCTGGCAGCCAACCGATACATGGAACGCGGAACTGGTATTGACCGCGGTAAAACGTAAAACCCGCATTGACTCTGCCGGCAGTGAAGGAGAGGATTTCCTGTATTTTGCCACGCCGGGTTTTGTTACGCTTGACCTGCTTGGCGAATACCGCTTCAACAAACGCGCCTACATCAACGTGGGTATTTTCAATATCACCGATAAGAAATACTGGCAGTGGAGCGACGTATTTGCCATCGGCGGCATCGGCCAGGAAGGTCCGCCCGGGAGCATACCCAGGGACAATATCGACCGCTTCAGCCGTTCCGGGATCAACGTTTCCACTTCGTTCAGGTATGTTTTCTGATGCTCACCGTATGAATGTTTTCCACAGGATATTGCTGATTGTTTACTGCGCGACGCTCCCTCACTTCGCGTCGGCAAAGGAAGCCGGTAGAGAGACGATGGCGGACAGAGCGGACAGGATCATTGCCATCGGCGGGTCGATTACCGAGATTATCTATGCACTGGGCGCAGAGGATAAGCTGGTTGCAGTGGACAGCACCAGCATGTATCCGGCATCGGCACTGGAACGTCACCCCGATGTCGGTTATATGCGTGCACTTTCCGCGGAACCTGTTTTATCCGTTAATCCGGATGTCATTCTCGCCATCGATGATGCCGGACCGCCGGAGGTCCTGGAACAATTACAGGCTGCCGGCGTCAATGTCCTGACTATCCCCGATGAACCGTCGATTGAAGGCGTATACCGGAAGATTCGCAGTGTTGCCGGGGTCCTGGGACAGGAACAGGAACAGAGAGGAGAACAGCTAATCAGCGACATAGAGCAGGAATACCGGGACGTGGCAATTGTATTAAGCGAAGCTGAAACCAGGCCTGAGGTGTTGTTTCTGCTATCGTTCGGCCGGGGCGCCCCTTTGGCGGCAGGCAGGGATACGTCTGCCCACAGCATGATTTCACTGGCCGGCGGCAATAACGTAATGGCTCAGGTAAGTGGTTACAAGGCGATCACCCCCGAGGCAATTATTGCCGCAGAGCCGGAGATCGTCGTGGTATTGCAGCGTACTTTTGCTCTCTACGGCGACAAGGAGAAACTCTTTGCCTTGCCGGAACTGGCCACGACACCTGCGGCAAAGCAGGGCAGGCTGTCAATCTTCGACGGTCTGTATTTAATCGGCTTCGGCCCGCGCACGGTAAGCGCTGTTCGTGATCTGGCGGCCGAGTTTCATCCGGACTTATTCGGCTTAAGTACTTTCACGTCGGCACGGTAACGGATTTTCATGACCGCAGTGGCTCAATATACAACTATACCGTTTCTTGCCGGCCGGAAAAGGCGCGCCAAAATCACCTTGTCCGGATTGACGGCCCTGTTGCTCATTGTTACCGTCATGGCAGTCTGTTCCGGCGCCGTCCCGATTGCTCCGGCACAGGTTACAGCCATATTGCTGCAATACCTGGGAGTCCATGTGCCCTGGGAGTTCGAGGCACAACAACAGACAGTGGTTATAAGTTTACGTTTGCCAAGGATTGTCCTGGGTATCTTTACCGGAGCCGCGCTTGCAGTTGCCGGCGCCACGTTACAGGGTCTGTTCCGTAACCCTCTGGCAGACCCCGCCTTGATCGGAGTCTCAAGCGGCGCCGCGCTGGCTGCCGTCGGCTTTATCGTGCTGGGTCAGGAGTTGGCGACGGCAATTCCCATGCCGTTGAGGTCTTACCTGTTGCCTGTTTTTGCCTTTTTCGGAGGGTTGACAGCGGTTCTGCTGGTATACCGCATCGGCACCGTTAACGGACGCTCCATGGTGCTGACGATGTTACTGGCAGGAATTGCTATCAATGCGATATGCAATGCCCTGATGGGTTTGTTGATCTTTGTCAGCGATGACCAGCAGTTACGGGATCTGACTTTCTGGACCATGGGCAGCCTGTCGCGTAACACCTGGAGACTGGTGCTGCCGCTGTTGCCTTTCCTGTTGATCCCGTTAATCGGCCTGCCGTTTCTGGCCAGGGCCATGAATGCTTACGTACTTGGCGAAAGTGAGGCGGGCCATCTTGGTTACGACATCGAGCGCATGAAAAAAGTCGCGATCCTCCTGACAACCCTGGCCATCGGAGCGGCGGTGGCCTTGACTGGCATTATCGCTTTTGTTGGGCTGGTCGTGCCCCACCTGGTGCGCTTATTGATGGGAGCGGATCATCGTTACCTGTTTCCGGGTTCAATTCTGCTGGGCGCAACACTGATACTGGCTGCCGATATTGTTTCCAGGACGATCGTTGCACCAGCGGAACTGCCTATCGGTGTTGTAACAAGCTGTATAGGCGGTCCGTTCTTCCTCTGGCTGTTGATGAACAAGCGCATGATTCGCGCATTTTAAACAGATGCTGACGGCAGAAAAGATCAGTTACACCATTGCCGGTACTCAGTTGATCAGGGGCATCTCCCTAACGGTCAATCCGGGTGAAGTCCTGGCGATTATCGGGCCGAACGGCGCAGGCAAATCCACGTTCCTGAAACTGCTGAGCGGTGAACTCAATCCGTCCGCGGGCAGTATCTCACTGGAGGGTGAAGAGTTACAAAAATGGAGTAAACTGGACTATGCCCGCAAACGCGCAGTGATGCCGCAGAGTACAGTCATCGCCTTTCCATTCACCGTGTTTGAAGTGGTGTTGTTGGGACGCAGTCCGCATATCCGCGGCATTGAGGACGAACGTGACCAGGCCATTGCAACGGCCGCCATGCAGATGACCGAGGTGAAGGGGTTGGCCTTACGCTATTACGATACGCTCTCGGGAGGTGAAAAACAGCGGGTACAGTTTGCCCGTGTGTTGACCCAGATCTGGGATGATGAGCGCATTCTATCCCGTTATCTGTTCCTGGACGAACCTGTTGCCGGCATGGACCCTGCGCACCAGCATGAGGCGCTGAAGATTGCCCGTGATTTCAGCCGGCGTCAGGTCGGCGTCCTGGTGGTGTTGCATGACATCAACCTGGCTGCCATGTATGCAGACAGAATAGCGGTATTCAATGGTGGGAATTTACATCAATACGGGAAACCGGAGCAGGTATTGACGGAATCGCTGATAAAAGAGGTATTCGGCCTGGATGTCATGCTGCAGCAGCACCCGACCTGGGGTTGCAGCGTGGTGATACCGTCACCTCCAGCCCGCATATCCATTAACAGGTGAATGATGATGAAAAATAAAGAACGATCCGGAAAAGCTGCGCGCAGCCTGATGATGAGCGAATACCAGGGAATCCTGTCCACCCTTTCGGTTGAGGCGCAGGGTTATCCGTTCGGCTCGGTGACACCTTATTGTTTCGACAGGCAAGGCAGGCCGGTCATCCTGATCAGCCGTATTGCGCAGCATACAAAAAATATCCTGGCCGACCCGAAGGTGTCGCTGATTGTCATGGAACGGGACGTGGATGATATCCAGGCAAACGGCCGGGTGACCTATCTGGGTGAGGCAAAGCAGATTTCACCGGATGATACGGATACGATGGAACGTTATTACCGTTTCTTTCCTGACGCGCGGGATTACCACAAGACCCATGATTTTGATTTTTATCACCTGGAATTTTACCGGGTCCGGTTCATCGGCGGTTTCGGGAAAATATACTGGGTCGAACGTAATGCCTTTCTGAAAGAAAGCCCGTTCAGCCCTGATGAAGAAACCAGGGCGATTGATCATATGAACCGGGACCATACCGATGCTATAAGACATTATTGCAGCTTGGGAAATATTCCGGTAACAGGTGATGAGCCTCCCGTGATGGTGGGGATCGACGGTGAGGGCTTCAACCTGCTGCTGGGCAAACGTATTTATCGTTTCGGATTTGCCGAGCCTGTTTTAACGATGTCGGACATGCGCAGTGAACTGGTCAGGCTGGCGAAGCTGCCTAATTGATCAATAAACAATCAATTGCCGGACAACCTCCGTATGTCCGAGCACTTCCATGATCTCCGCCCTGATACCGGTAATGGTTTCCTCTCCAAGTGCGGGATCATCGCGGGTAAGGATCAGAACCGTGGCGGGATGCACGAAAGTGTCTTTTATGTGGTAACACTCTGCCGGCGCTTTCGGCAGGGCGCCATCGTGGTGATAGTCCCGCTCCAAAACTTCCCTTGTGATGTCAGTTATCTTTTCCTTGAGTTCCAATGATTTCTCCAGGTATTCATCACACTGCTTTAAACGGAAACGGGCCCAGCCCATAATCTTTTCACCTGTAATGAGCAGGGAACTTGCCTGTTGGTCCACCTCGTTCCTGTCGGCATTATCGTCAAGCCCGTCCAGCAATTTCCTTCCCTCGATCTCGTATTCGGCCAGCATCACCGCGATGGCCTGGCGTTGCTTTTTCTCCTTTTCCGAATCAACCGTCGATTTCTCTACGGATTTGATATCTTCCTCGTTGAGCTTTGTGCTACTTGCAGATAAGCCTGGAGGAATACACAGGATGGCGCAAATTAGCAGTGCGGAAACAGCCGCACTTTTGATGTGTAAGGTTCCTGGCATAGAATTACAATAACCTGTCTGATACCGGTGTAAATGGATTGAAACACCTGGCGCCCGTACCAACCAGGTGATCAATATTGCGTGTAACCAATGTCAAACCGTATTGCAAGGCTGTTGCCGCAATAAGCTTGTCTATGGCATTGGTATCGTCTGTTGCAGCCAGAAGCTCTCCCCATATCGTCGTTGTGTCCACGTCTATCGGCAATAAAAAATCAGCAAAATCAATCTTTAGCTGCTCAAGCCATTGAGTCAGCCTGTCTGCTTGTTGCATGTCGTTATAACGAGTCAGCCTGATAATGCCCTTGTTAATCTCGCCGATGGTTATAACGGATAAATAGAGAGAAGATTCGGCATCATCAGCTTCCTGTATAAATGCCGTGACGCCGGGATCAGGCTGTCGTTTGGTAAGTTGCGATATTACATTGGTATCCAATAAATACACGGCATGACTATTCCAAATTACGGGCAGAGCCGGCGGGCCGGTCAAACAAAGCGTCCGTATTGGTATCCAGCTTGGGAATATCCATTAAGACCTCAGCCAGTGAGCGTTTTTCAGGTCTACGGGAAACCACGGACTTCAAGATAGACTTGATTTCAGCTTCGCGGGTTCGACCATGTTGAATCGCCCTTATCTTTAACGCCTTGTCTAATTTATTATCAATGTCTCGAATTAGAATATCGGTCACAAGCCACCCCCGGAAATCACCTGGAACAGTTTATAGTAAATGATATCTCATATATCATGTATATCAATAATATCCTACGACATATAAAATACCAAAGTAGTGTATTTGGCAGAAATAATGGCGACACAACTTCTTGAACAAACTATTCAAGAATTGTTGATGCTCTATCGGACATATTGAGGGAATCTAATGATCAAACCGTATTCCGTTGCATGTGATAACAATCGGCAACCGATTCTTGAGATTATTGAGGTATTGTTTGCCAACTGTAAGGAAATTCTGGAGATTGGCAGCGGTACCGGTCAGCATGCCGTCTATTTCGCAGAGAAACTGTCGCACCTGATCTGGCACAGCAGCGATCTGCAGGAGAATCATGCCGGAATAGAATTATGGTTGAGTGAGGCAAAGCTGCCCAATACGCCTCCGCCACTGAAGCTGGACGTGACCTGGGCGCACTGGCCCGAGTTGAATGTAGAGGCTGTGTTTTGTGCAAATACAATACATATTATAGGGTGGGACTCAGTCAAAGCCATGATGGCCGGAGCAGGGAAGCTGTTGCCAAACAATGGGTTATTGGTGCTATACGGCCCGTTTAATTACAACAATGCCTATACCAGCGACAGCAATGCCAGGTTTGATATTTGGCTGAAACAACGGGATCCGGAAAGTGGTATCAGGAACTTTGAAGACGTTGAGCAACAGGCAAATGCGGCAGACCTGTATATACGACACGACTATGCCATGCCGGCGAATAATCGTCTTCTTTGCTGGGTTAAACAACAATAAAAGAACAATGTGTCGCCGAAGGCGACTCTTTGTCCACTGGATTCCTGCTTTCGCAGGAATGACAAGAGTCTCCGATTAAAAGTATGCGTTTACCGTGTTTTATCTGTGTGATACAGGTATAATTCCCTCATGTTAGAAAATTATCTGCCAATATTAATCTTTTTGGTTGTCGGACTCGGATTCGGCGGCGTATTGTTTGTCCTCGGTTATTTCCTGGGGCCGAATCGTCCTGACAGCGCCAAACAATCCCCTTACGAATGCGGCTTTGATGCATTTGAAGATGCCAGGATGCAATTCGACGTGCGCTATTATCTCATTGCCATCCTGTTTATCATTTTTGACCTGGAAATCGCTTTTTTCTTTCCCTGGGCGGTTGCCCTGCGTGAGATAGGAATGGTCGGTTTCTGGGCCATGATGCTGTTCCTTGCAGTCCTGGTCGTCGGCTTTGTCTACGAGTGGCGTAAAGGCGCACTGGAATGGGAATAAGCTGAAATGAATCCCGAAGAAGAAAAAATTCACCATCAGGGTATCGTTACCACCACGGTGGATAACCTGGTGAACTGGGCGCGGACCGGCTCCTTATGGCCGATGACGTTCGGCCTTGCCTGTTGTGCGGTGGAAATGATGCATGCCGGCGCTTCGCGCTATGATCTTGACCGGTTCGGCGTGATTTTTCGTCCCAGCCCCAGGCAGTCCGACGTCATGATCGTTGCGGGAACGCTGGTTAACAAGATGGCGCCGGCGCTGCGCAGGGTCTATGACCAGATGCCGGATCCCAAGTGGGTCATCTCCATGGGGTCCTGTGCCAACGGCGGAGGGTATTATCATTATTCCTACTCCGTTGTACGTGGTTGCGACCGAATCGTCCCGGTGGATATCTATGTGCCGGGTTGCCCCCCTACCGCGGAAGCCCTGTTGTTCGGCGTGCTGCAACTGCAGAAAAAGATAAAGCGTACCAGCACCAATACCATCAGAAGATAGGATAGCTTTATTTCACGTTAAATTGGCTATGGATACGCTTATCAACGACCTGCGCGAGCGTCTGGGCGCCAGAATTATCAATGACAAGCTCGAAACGGGCCAGGTGACCATAGAGGTCAGCGCCACTGACCTGGCTGAAGTATGTCTTGTCCTGAGGGACGATGAGACACTGGCATTCAATCAGTTATCCGACCTGTGCGGGGTCGATTACCTGTCCTACGGCAAGGCGGATTGGGAAACCGAGGATACGACCCGGACCGGCTTCAGCCGCGGGGTCAGCCAGGGTGTATATATCGATACCCAGGATCTTGAAGATCGCTTCGCAGTGGTCTATCACCTGTTGTCATTAAAACATAACCGGCGCCTGAGACTGCGCAGTTTTATCTCCGGTCAACCATCCAGGATCGCTTCGGTAACCCCTATCTGGGCCGGCGCCAACTGGCTGGAACGGGAGGCGTTTGACCTGTTCGGCATCATTTTCGACGGACATCCCGACCTGAGACGCATCCTGACCGACTATGGTTTTATCGGGCATCCTTTCCGCAAGGACTTTCCGCTGGAGGGCAACGTGGAAGTGCGCTATGACCCGGAGCAGGGCAGAGTCGTATACCAGCCGGTCACGATCAAGAACCGCGTACTGGTGCCCAAGACCATCAGGCGCGACAACCGCAATGTCTCACCCGAGAAAAAAATATGAGCCACATAGGACACGGAGGGCACAGAGTTAAGGGTTTAGTGCCTTTATGCAGCCTGGTGACTTCAGGTGATTAACAGGCTTTGTTTTAGTATGGCCAGTCCAGTAACAGGTAAGATGAATTGATAAATATGAAGGTTACTCATATATTGAAAAGGTTCTCGATCCACTCTGTGATCTCTGTGCCCTCTGTGGCATCCTTGAATAGTTTTTTCATTTATGCCTGAAATCAGGAACATGACGATGAACTTCGGTCCGCAGCACCCGGCGGCTCACGGAGTGTTGCGCCTGGTTCTGGAGATGGACGGAGAGGTGATTGAGAGTGCCGACCCACATATCGGGTTACTGCATCGCGCCACCGAAAAGCTGGCCGAGAGTAAACCTTATAACCAGAGTATCGGTTACATGGACCGCCTCGATTACGTGTCCATGATGTGCAATGAACATGCTTACGTACTGGCCATTGAAAAATTACTGGGCGTGACGCCACCCATACGAGCCCGTTACATCCGGGTTATGTTCGATGAGATTACCCGCGTGCTTAATCACCTCATGTGGTTGGGCGCCCATGCCCTGGATATCGGCGCCATGAGCATGTTCCTGTATTGCTTCCGGGAACGGGAAGACCTGATGGACTGCTATGAGGCGGTATCGGGCACGAGAATGCACGCGACCTATTACCGGCCGGGGGGTGTTTATCGGGATCTGCCGGCGGAAATGCCGCGCTACCAGGTGACGGTGAACCGTTCAAAGGCAGAGGTAAACAAATTAAATGAGGCGCGCCAGGGTTCCCTGCTCGATTTTATTGCGGCGTTTACGGAACGTTTCCCGGGCTGTATCGACGAGTATGAAACCCTGTTGACTGATAATCGAATCTGGAAGCAGCGCACGGTAGGAATAGGCGTTGTCTCAGCGGAGAGGGCGATACAACTCGGCTTTACCGGCCCCATGTTGCGCGGTTCGGGCGTAGAGTGGGACTTGCGCAGAAAACAGCCTTATGAAGTATATGATCAAATGGAATTTGCCATTCCCGTCGGCGTCAATGGGGACTGTTATGATCGTTACCTGGTGCGCGTTGAGGAGATGCGCCAGTCAAATACCATTATTAAACAGTGTGTGGACTGGCTGCGAAATAATCCCGGGCCGGTGGTTATCGACGATCATAAACTGGTGCCGCCCAGTAGAGAAACGATGAAAGATGACATGGAGTCGTTGATTCACCACTTCAAGTTGTTTACCGAAGGCTATTGTGTGCCGGAAGGGGAGGTGTATGCGGCCATAGAACATCCGAAAGGGGAGTTTGGGATTTACCTGGTGTCGGACGGCGCCAATAAGCCTTATCGGCTGAAAATACGGCCCCCCGGTTTTATCCACCTGTCGTCCCTGAATGAAATGGTGCAGGGGCACATGCTCGCAGACGTAGTCGCGGTGATAGGTACCCAGGATATTGTCTTCGGCGAGGTCGATAGATGAAAATGAGCCTCATATTCGTACAAATGACCGGTTTCACAGTAAGGCGGTTTTGGGGACTGCTTTTCCGTTCCGAGGGCCATCCCTGGCCCGTCCCGCGCTCGTCCCTGGCGCTAGTCACTCCAAAACAGTCCCCAAAACCTCAGTTAGCCGGATCTGCTGCTCGTTTTTATGTTTTTCAGGATGGTGGAGAATGAATAACAGGTTATCCAGGAATATACGTACGGAAGTTGATCGCTGGACAGCGATTTTCCCGGCGGATCAGAAACAGTCTGCGGTGCTGGCGGCTTTGCGCGAGGTACAGCATGAGAACGGGGGTTACCTGACGGTGGAGTTGATGGATGCGGTGGCTGACTACCTGCACATGCCGCGTATCGCAGTTTACGAAGTGGCCAGTTTTTATTCCATGCTGGAAACCACGCCCTGCGGGCGCCACAGTGTGTCCGTATGCACTAATATCTCATGTATGCTGCGTGGCGCGGATGAAATCGTGGCTCATATTGAAAATAAACTGGGGGTGAAAGTCGGGGAGACCACCGGCGACAATCGTATTTACCTGAAGCAGGAAGAGGAATGTCTGGCCGCCTGTTGCGGGGCGCCCATGATGATGGTTGATCATAAATACTATGAAAACCTGACTCCTGATAGCGTGGATGAAGTGCTGGACGGGCTGGAATAATGGACAGGAACGCAATCAACTCGGTCTGTTACGCTACCCTCAAATACGACCAGCCCTGGACCCTGGAGAATTACTACCGGGTTGATGGCTATATGGCCTGGAAAAAAATACTTAACGATAAAATTTCCCCCCGTGACGTGACGGAAGAAATTAAGGGCTCGGGCCTGCGCGGTCGTGGCGGCGCAGGGTTCCCCACAGGCCTGAAATGGAGTTTCATGAATCCTGACGCACCGAACCCGAAATATGTTGTCTGCAATTCCGATGAAAGTGAACCGGGCACTTGCAAGGACCGGGATATACTCCGGTTCAATCCCCATTCCCTGGTTGAGGGCCTTGCTATTGCCTGTTATGCCATGGGCGCTTCAGTGGCTTATAATTATATTCGCGGTGAGTTCATGGATGAGCCGTACGAGCGCTTTGAGGATGCCTTGAAGGAAGCATACGACGCGGGTTTTCTGGGTAAGGATATCCTTGGTACGGGCATAGACATCGATATTTATTCGGTACTGGGCGCCGGCGCCTATATATGTGGGGAGGAAACAGCACTGCTGGAATCCCTGGAGGGTAAGCCCGGCAAGCCCAGGTTCAAACCGCCGTTTCCTGCGCAATACGGTTTATACGGCAAACCTACAACAATCAATAATACGGAAAGTTTCTGCTCGGCGCCGTCAATCATACTGAAAGGCGCGCGCTGGTTTGCCGACCTGGGGGTCGAGAACAGCGGCGGCACCAAGTGTTTGTCCGTGAGCGGTCACGTGGCAAAGCCGGGCAATTTTGAGGTGCCCCTGGGTATGCCGTTCAGAGAGTTGCTGGAAATGGCCGGCGGCGTATGGCAAGGGCGGCAATTGAAAGCGGTAATTCCCGGCGGTTCATCGGTGCAGGTAGTGCCGGGCGAGATCATGCTGGAAACCAATATGGATTATGATTCTCTAAGCGCTGCGGGTTCATCCATCGGTTCCGGCGCGGTGGTGGTAATGGACGAGACCACCTGTATGGTCAGGATGTTGCGGCGTATCTCCCGGTTTTATTTCGTCGAGTCATGCGGCCAGTGTACCCCGTGCCGCGAGGGGACCGGCTGGCTGTACCGCATGCTGACCCGAATTATCGATGGCCAGGGCCGGATGGAAGACCTGGACAAATTGGTTGACGTGGCCAACAAGATAGAAGGCCGGACTATCTGCGCCCTGGGCGAAGCCGCGGCGTGGCCGGTACAGAGTTTCATGAAACACTACCGCCACGAATTCGAGTACATGATAGAAAACTAGTACTCTTTCCAGGTGATATTGACATATTCAGAGCGACACAGCGGCGCCAAGACAAGGCGCAGCCCGCAGAGAATGGCGAGTCCTTGTCAAGGGCTGCAACGCCGTATTGGCGCCGCTGTGTCGCTCCCTGCGGGCGGGCCGGGAAGCGGTCGCCCGCGGCGTTGCGCCGCTTGGCAAGGACTCGCCATTCCCTGCGCGGCGCGCCTTGCGCTCAACCGCTTCCCGGCCCGCTGAATATGTCAATATCACCTGGAAAGAGTACCAGGGCCGTAGTATTGTCGAAGGAATAGAAAGTAAAGCAGCTTGAACTATTGATTAAAGCCACAGAGAACACAGAGGACACAGAGAAAAACAAAATGAATAACAGGCAAGACAAATTTATAGCCATGCAGGTTATCCATGTCTTAAAAAGATACTCGATCCACTCTGTGATCTCTGTGTCCTCTGTGGCAAAACAAATATATGTCTGATAATAACCCCATTACCATTGAAATTGACGGCCAGGAAGTCGAGGCCAGGCCGGGTCAGATGCTGATTGAAGTCACTGACCGGATAGGGAATTATGTGCCGCGTTTCTGTTACCACGATAAGCTGACCGTTGCGGCAAATTGCCGGATGTGCCTGGTGGAAGTGGAAAAGGCGCCCAAGCCTTTGCCTGCCTGCGCTACGCCGGTTATGAACGGGATGAAAGTTCATACCAGATCAGAGTTGGCTCTGGAAGCGCAAAAATCAGTCATGGAATTTTTGCTGATCAACCATCCCCTGGATTGCCCTATCTGCGACCAGGGTGGGGAATGCGAATTACAGGATCTGGCAATGGGTTACGGCAGAGACGTATCCCGTTACCAGGAAAAGAAACGGGTCGTGCGGGACAAAAACATTGGCCCCCTGGTACAGACTGACATGACCCGTTGTATTCACTGTACCCGATGTGTCCGTTTCGGCGAGGAAATTGCCGGACTGCGCGAGTTGGGCGCTACCGGTCGCAGTGAGTTCATGGAGATCGGCACCTACATTGAGAAGGGTATGGTCTCCGAATTGTCCGGCAACGTGATTGACCTGTGTCCGGTCGGCGCCCTTACCTCCAAACCGTTCCGGTATACTGCCCGCACCTGGGAGATGACCCAGCATAGCGGTATCGCGGCTCACGATGCGGTAGGATCAAACCTCCACTTTCATGTAAAAAATGATCGGGTGCAACGTGTGGTTCCTGCAGAAAACGAAGACATCAATGAGGTCTGGCTGTCAGACCGGGATCGTTTCAGTTATGAAGGGCTGAATAGTGTTGAACGCCTTACCGCTCCCATGGTCAGGGATGGGCAGGGCTGGCAGGAGATTGATTGGGATACGGCAATCAACCATATAGCGGATAAGCTGAAAGGCGTGATTGACCGGCATGGGGCAGATAAGGTTGGCGCGCTGGTTTCTTCATCGGCTACTTCTGAGGAATTATACCTGGCACAGAAATTCATGCGGGGATTAGGCTCCAACAATATTGATCATCGATTACGGCAAACGGACTTCAGCGATCAGGCGGCAGCGCCGGCGTACCCGGGCCTGGGACTGTCCCTCTCTGACGTCGAACGACTTGATGCGATCCTGATCATCGGCGGCTTTCCGCGTAAGGACCAGCCAATTTTCAATCACCGCTTGCGTAAGGCTGTCCTGGCCGGCGCCAAAGTGATGGTGATAAACCCGGTGGACTTCAGTTTTAATTATGAGCTTGCCGATAAATGTATTGAATCACCGGCAAAATTTGTGGGGGAATTGGCGGCCGTACTGAAGGCAGCGGTTAGTATGACGAACAGAGATTCCGCACTCGGTGCGTTGCTGAAGGCAATCAGACCGAAGCAGCGTCATAAAAACATCGCAGCAGCACTGGTCAAGGCAGACAGGGCAGCCGTATTCATCGGCAGTCTGGGTGTTTCCCATCCGCAACTGTCCTTGCTGCGATACTTGTCCGGGACTCTGGCGCAACGGGTATCGGGCACATTCGGTTACCTGGAGAATGGGGCGAACAGTGCCGGTGCCTGGTTGGCCGGAGCGATACCCCACAGGATGCCGGCTATGGTCAGTGCCCCTGCCGGCGGTCTGGATGCCGGCGCCATGCTGTCTGAACAAATGGCGGCCTACCTGTTGCTGGATGTGGAACCGGGGTTCGATTTCTTTGATGGAAAGCTGGCGCGAGAGACGCTGGCTGAGGCAAGTTGTGTGGTTGCCGTAACAGGGTATAAAACTGCACCGGAGTATGCCGACGTGTTGTTGCCGATGGCGTTGTACGCGGAAAATGCAGGTTCATACCTGAATATGGAGGGTCGGCGCCAAAGTTTTAACGCAGCGGTATCACCTCCCGGGGACGCGCACCCGGCCTGGAAAATATTCTGCTCCCTGGCAAGTAATTTGCAACTTCCCGGCTTCAGTTATAACGGGTTAGAGGAAGTCCGGACGGAAGCGGCTGAAAAGATGGGGAACGTCCAGCCGGATAATATGGGCGCCTGGAATACACCCGAAACAATTCAGCTAAGTAGCGAAGATACGCAGCTTATCGGTTATATACCCATGAATTCCGTTGATGCGCTGGTGCGCCATGCTCCGGCACTACAGCAGACCCCGGACATTGCAGACGGGTTTGTCCATATCAACAGAGGCACGGCGGGCAGGCTGGGAGTGGCCGGAGCGGAGTTTGTCAGGGTGATTAGTCAAGCCGCCGCTTTAGAGTTGCCCTTGCAACTTGATGACTCTGTGGCGGATAACTGTGTGTTGATTCACGGCGGGCACGTCAAAAACAGTAGCTTGGGCGCGCTATCAGGCCCGGTTTCGGTGTCCAGGGTTTAATCCGGGTTGCTGACGCCCATGCTCGAAAACATATTCAATATCATCAGCGACTATATCCTCGCCCCCGTGGTTGCCTGGCTTATCCCTGACAACTATGCCGATTATACGCTTTACACCTTGGAAGTGTTGGTGAAAATCCTCGCCATAGTGCTTCCCTTACTGTTCTGTATCGCTTATATGACTTACGCGGAACGTAAGATCATCGGCTATATCCAATGCAGGCTGGGGCCGAACAGAGTCGGTTTTTTCGGTTTTCGCCTGTGGGGGCTGGGACAACCCATCGCTGATGCCGTCAAGCTTCTCTTCAAGGAAATTATCATTCCGACGGGGGCCAACAAGCGCTTGTTCGTGATGGCGCCGGTGCTGGCCATTGCCCCGTCCCTGGCCGCCTGGGCCGTGATACCGTTTGCCGACACGCTGGTACTGGCTGATATCAATGCAGGGTTGTTATACATCCTGGCTCTGACGTCCTTAGCCGTTTACGGCATCATAATTGCCGGTTGGGCATCAAACTCCAAGTACGCGTTCCTGGGCGCCATGCGTTCAGTCGCCCAGATCGTTTCCTACGAGATTGCCATGGGTTTTGCGCTGGTATGTGTACTTATTGCGGCCGGCAGTTTAAACCTGGGTCAGATTACCGCGGCACAAAGCGGCAGTATCCTGCATTGGTACTGGCTGCCGCTGTTGCCTATTTTTCTGGTTTATTTTATTTCCGGTATAGCCGAGACCAACAGGGCGCCGTTTGATGTGGCCGAGGGAGAATCCGAACTTGTGGCCGGTTTCCACGTTGAGTACAGCGGCATGGCGTTTTCCATTTTCTTCATGGCGGAATATGCCAATATGATACTTATTGCCGTACTGACGGCTGTCCTGTTCTGTGGCGGTTGGCTGTCCCCCTTCCAGGGTTTGCCGCTGCTCGGAGATATACCTTACATCAGTGAGCCGAATATAATATGGCTATTGTTGAAAACATCGGTGTTTTTGTTCCTGTTTCTGTGGTTCAGGGCAACTTTTCCCCGTTATCGTTACGACCAGATTATGCGTCTTGGCTGGAAAGTACTCCTGCCTATTACCATCATCTGGATTGTTGTTGTTTCCGTCATGGTCGTTACGGAAGCGCCGCCCTGGTTTGATAGGTTATGATTTAAGCCACAGAGAACACAGAGTACACAGAGAAAAAACAAGATGAATAATGGGTAGGATGAAATGATAAACATACAGGATACCCATGTCTTAAAAAGAATATCGATCCACTCTGTGATCTCTGTGCCCTCTGTGGCAAAAAAAAGCAGTTTGAACGTGGTAACAAAATCAAATGATTAAAGTTAAACATTATTTGCGAAGCTTTTTATTATGGGAATTGCTTAAAGGCCTGCGTTTGACGGGGCGTTACCTGTTCAGGCGTAAAATCACGGTGCAATATCCGGAGGAGAAGACCCCCCAGTCACCTCGATTCAGGGGGCTTCATGCGTTACGCCGATATCCGAATGGTGAAGAGCGCTGTATAGCCTGCAAGTTGTGTGAAGCGGTTTGTCCCGCGGTAGCCATAACTATCGAATCTGAACAGCGGGATGATGGTACCCGCAGGACGACCCAATACGATATAGATTTGGCGAAGTGCATTTTTTGCGGTTTCTGTGAAGAATCATGTCCGGTGGACGCCATTGTTGAGACGCGCATCTACGAATACCACGGTGAGCAGCGTTCAGACCTGCTGATGACGAAGCATAGGTTACTGGAAGTCGGAGACCTGGCGGAACAGCAGATTGCCGAGGATCGCGCAACGGAAGCTTTGTACAGGTGAAATAAATAAACAGCCACGGAGGGCACAGAGGAAAAAATATAGCCACAGAGAACACAGAGTTAAGATGGGTTTAATACGTCCGTATTGTCTGGTGATACCGGGTACAATATGCCTCGTTTCAATATTGTCATTTTTAAGCAAGCAGTAAGAAAACAATAAACATGAAGATTATCATTGTATTAGATAGCCTTTCGATCCACTCTGTGATCTCTGTGCCCTCTGTGGCAAAAAAATAAAAGCTACATGTTGGAACAATCCATATTTTATATTTTTGCGGTCTTGCTGGTGATGTCGGCCTGCATGGTGATTACCGTGCGTAACCCCGTACATGCAGCGCTTTTTCTGATCCTGTCTTTTTTTTGCAGCGCGGCGATATGGTTGTTATTGGAAGCGGAGTTCCTGGCTATTGCATTGGTATTGGTTTACGTCGGTGCGGTGATGGTGTTATTCCTGTTTGTGGTAATGATGCTGGATATTAATATTTCAACACTGCGGGAGGGTTTTTCCCGGTTTTTACCCGTCGGTTTATCGGTAGCCGTCCTGATGCTGATTGCCATGGGACTGATTGTAGGCGCAAGTCGCATGTTGCCTGACTCAGTGTCAACTGCGGACCGGCTTGCGCTGGATATCGATAACACCCGATTACTCGGCAAAGTGCTGTTTACCGAATATATCTATCCCTTTGAGGTCGCCGGAGCGATCCTGTTGACCGCCATTGTCGCGGCTATCAGTCTGACCATGCGTAAACCGCGCGCACAGCGTACGCCAAAACCGGATAACCAGATTAATATAAAACGTGATGAACGGGTGCGACTCGTCAATATGGATTCAGCCACAGATTCAGCCACAGAGAACACAGAGTACACAGAGAAAAAACAAGATGAATAATGGGTAGGATGAAATGATAAACATACAGGATACCCATGTCTTAAAAAGAATATCGCTCCACTCTGTGATCTCTGTGCCCTCTGTGGCAAAACTAAAATGAATAATAATGATTGAACTCAGCGAAGTACTGATATTAGCCGCATTACTGTTCTGCATCAGTGTGGCTGGCATCTTTATCAACAGGAAGAATGTCATTATTTTATTGATGTGCATTGAATTGATGCTGCTGTCCGTGAATTTGAACTTCATAGCGTTTTCCCATTTTCTCGGTGATATTCACGGCCAGGTTTTTGTCTTTTTTATCCTGACGGTTGCCGCGGCTGAAGCCGCCATCGGATTGGCGATCCTTGTAGTGTTATTCCGCAATCGGAATACCATAAATGTGGTGGATCTTGATAGCCTGAGCGGATAAATGACGGGCAATATGGAACATATTTATCTTGCTATCGTGCTTGCGCCACTTGTCGGAGCGATAATCGCCGGCCTGTCAGGACGCCTCATCGGCAGGAGTGGCGCACACTGGGTGACCATAATCGGGGTAGGCATTTCTACGGTTTTATCCCTGGTTGTATACAAGCATCTAATGTTTGACGGTGGTGCAGTCTATAACGCCGAGATTTACACCTGGCTTACGCTCGGGGAACTGAAATTTACGGTGGGTTTCCTGGTGGACCAGTTATCCGTGACCATGATGGTGGTCGTCAGTTTCGTTTCCTGGATGATCCATATCTATACCATCGGCTATATGCGTGATGACCCGGGTTACCAGCGATTTTTCAGTTACATCTCGTTGTTTACCTTCGCCATGCTGATGTTGGTGATGTCAAATAATTTTGTTCAGTTATTTTTCGGGTGGGAAGCGGTCGGCTTGGTATCCTACTTGCTGATCGGCTTCTGGTTTAAACGCGAATCAGCCAATTTTGCCGGCCTGAAAGCTTTTATTGTTAATCGGGTGGGCGATTTTGGCTTCCTGATCGGTATTGCTGCGGTCCTGTTGTATTTTAATTCACTGGATTATGTGCAGGTGTTCAACCAGGCGGGGGCGCACGCGGATTCGACAATTTCCCTCATCCCCGGACAAGAATGGTCGGCACTGACGTTTATCTGCATCTGCCTGTTTATCGGCGCCATGGGAAAATCAGCACAGGTTCCCCTGCACGTCTGGCTGCCTGATTCCATGGAGGGCCCGACGCCTATTTCAGCGTTAATTCACGCGGCCACGATGGTAACGGCGGGCATTTTCATGGTGGCGCGTATGTCACCCCTGTATGAGTTGTCTGAGGTTGCCCTCAGTATGATTTTACTGGTTGGCGCGATAACGGCATTCTTTATGGGTCTACTGGGTCTGGTTCAGCATGACATCAAACGGGTAGTTGCTTATTCGACCTTGTCCCAGTTAGGGTACATGACAGTTGCGCTTGGTGCGTCCGCCTACTCCGTCGCGATCTTTCACCTGGTGACACACGCCTTTTTCAAGGCCTTGCTGTTCCTGGCTGCAGGTTCCGTGATCATTGCGCTACACCATGAGCAGGACATGCGCAAGATGGGAGGCTTGTACCGTTACATGCCGATAACGTGGTTTACCGCGTTGATTGGTTCTCTCGCACTGGCCGGTTTCCCGCTGACTTCCGGGTTTTTCTCGAAGGATGCCATTATCGAAGCGGTGCATTATTCACAACTTCCGGGTGCGGGTATCGCCTACCTGGCCGTGTTGTCCGGCGTTTTTATAACGGCGCTGTATACTTTCCGGTTATTTTTTCTGACGTTCCACGGCGAGGAGCGGATGGACCGGCATACCTGGGAACATCTGAAAGAATCACCGGGAGTCGTTACCGTACCGCTGTTCATCCTGGCAATTCCTTCCCTTGTCATCGGTGCTTTTCTGGTTGGACCCATGGTGTTGGGCGATTACTACATGGATTCAATCCACGTGTCTGCCGACCATGCCGCCGGGCTCCATGAAATGGCTTTACATTATTCCGGCGCCTTCGAT
Organism: Gammaproteobacteria bacterium; assembly: GCA_965205405.1. Lineage (GTDB taxonomy): Bacteria > Pseudomonadota > Gammaproteobacteria > Eutrophobiales > Eutrophobiaceae > JAAXHV01. The sequence continues at coordinate 3,218,711 of OZ242169.1, read as the reverse complement.
TTTGTCGCGAACTCGTATAAGCACGCTCCCGTCTGGCTGGCTCTGGCAGGGATCTTTGTTGCCTGGTTGTTTTATATCAGGTTTCCACACTGGCCGGGTAAGATTGCCGGCCTGTTCGCCATACCGTACCGGCTGTTTGTCAGGAAATATTATTTTGATGAAATATACCAGGCTGTTTTTGTCGGCGGCGCCCGCAACACCGGCAATACGCTCTGGCAATGGGGCGACGTACGCATGATTGACGGCTTCCTGGTTAATGGAACAGCTCATATGGTACGCAGGTTTTCGGCTTTAATCAGAAAGGCGCAATCCGGTTACCTGTACCACTATGCCTTTGCCATGATTATCGGCCTGTTATTGCTGCTGGCTGTTTTTGTACATCAAGTGATATAAGCCCCCATGGTTTCAGCCCTGCCTCTTCTGAGTTTATTGATTTGGGTACCCATACTGGGTGGCTTATTGATCCTGTATGCCGGAGACCGGCAGCGGGAGTCGATTAAATTATTTTCATTACTCGTATCCATAATCGTATTTTCGTTGTCGGCCTTGCTATACCTGCGCTTCGACACATCAACCGCCCTGATGCAGTTTGTTGAATACTCCGAGTGGATAGATACCTTCAACATAAATTATCACCTTGGGGTTGACGGTATTTCCGTACCCTTGATCCTGTTGACGACGTTTACGACAGTACTGGTGGTTATCGCCGGCTGGGAGGTTATCAAGACCAGGCTATCCCAATACATGGCATCCTTTCTTATCCTGGAAGGGCTGATGAATGGGGTGTTTGTGTCTCAGGATGCAATTTTGTTTTATTTTTTCTGGGAAGCCATGTTGATTCCCATGTTTTTAATCATCGGCGTGTGGGGCGGTCCGAGGCGCGTCTATGCCACCATCAAGTTTTTTCTGTATACCTTCCTGGGCTCGGTATTCATGCTGGTAGCCTTGCTCTACCTGTATTCGAAGATGGGAAGTTTCTATATCCCTGACTTGTACAGGTTGCCGTTGTCACTGGCTGCACAGAAATGGATATTTATTGCATTTCTGCTCGCCTTTGCCGTGAAAATACCCATGTGGCCGGTGCATACCTGGTTACCGGACGCACACGTTGAGGCGCCCACAGGCGGGTCCGTGATCCTGGCGGCGATCATGTTGAAAATGGGTGGATACGGTTTTATTCGTTTCAGTCTGCCCATCGTACCGGATGCCAGCGCGGCGCTGGCGGACCTTATGATCATTTTGTCACTGATTGCCATTGTCTATATCGGGTTTGTCGCCCTGGTACAGCAGGACATGAAAAAACTGATTGCCTATTCATCCGTTTCCCACATGGGGTTTGTGACCCTGGGATTATTTATCGTGTTTTCCATCATTAACCCGGCCCAGCCAAACACTGGCGCGGTAATGGGATTGGCCGGCGCTATGATGCAAATGATATCGCACGGGCTTATCTCGGCTGCCTTGTTCCTGTGTGTCGGGGTTATGTATGACCGGATGCATAGCCGGCAGATTTCCGATTATGGCGGCGTGGCGAATACCATGCCGGTGTTTGCCGCATTTATGATGTTGTTTGCCATGGCGAATGCCGGTTTGCCCGGCACCTCCGGGTTTGTCGGCGAATTCCTGGTCATCATGAGCAGTTTCCGGGCCAATGTCTGGATTGCTGTTATTGCTGCAACCGTATTGATCCTGGGCGCCGCCTACACATTATGGATGTATAAACGTGTGATTTTCGGTGATGTGGCCAATGAGAGCGTGGCCGGGCTACAGGATATTTCCAGGCGCGAGACCCTGATTCTGCTCCTGCTTGCCGTCGCCGTGCTGTTCCTGGGACTGTGGCCGGCGCCGTTATTCGAACTTATGGATGCCACCCTCAACCACCTGGTGGAGCATATCTCACAATCCAAGATCACATAATGATGCCGATTACTGCTGAAATCATGTTTGTTATCCCGGAGCTTGCATTGTTGGGCCTTGCTTGCCTGGTCCTGGTATGTGATGCGTTTTCAACAAGTCCGAACAAGCTACTGACCTACTGGCTTGCCCAGATTTCCCTGGCAGTGGTGATATTTCTTGTGATTTACCTGAGCCCGGGTGATAGCGTCTCAGTATTTCACCATCACTTCATTCTCGATCCGTTGAGCGCTTTGCTCAAAGTAACTGTTTGTGCCGCAACCATCGTTGTGTTCCTGTACTCATACCATTACTTCAATGAGCGCGGGCTGTTGCAGGGCGAATATTTCGTACTTGGACTATTTGCCGTGTTGGGGATGCTGGTCATGATATCGGCGTACAGCATGTTGACTGTCTACCTGGGTCTGGAGCTCATGTCGCTATCCTTATATGCCATGGTCGCCATGAATAAGGAATCAGGGACAGCCTCCGAGGCAGCCATGAAATATTTTGTCCTCGGGGCCCTGGCGTCCGGCTTGCTGTTATACGGCATTTCGATTTTATACGGCGCCTCGGGTACGCTGGTGTTGCCGGAGCTTGCCACGTATATCAGCTCTCAGGCTGATAACAGGATTGCATTCATCTTCGGACTGGTATTTGTCGTTGTCGGAATCGCTTTCAAGCTGGGCGCAGTACCTTTTCACAGTTGGCTGCCGGATGTATATGAGGGCTCGCCGACGGCAGTTACCCTGTTCCTGGCCGGCGCGCCGAAAGTAGCCGCATTCGCCATGGCAATCCGCTTGCTGATTGACGGTATGCTGCCCCTGCACGTCGACTGGCAGGGAATGCTGATCATTCTGTCCCTGCTGTCCATGGCAGTTGGGAATATTATCGCCATCTCCCAGACCAATATAAAACGTATGCTGGCATATTCCGCCATCGCTCACGCCGGGTTCTTGCTTCTGGGTATCCTGCCGGGCCTGCAGATAAGTCTGGGCGCCAGTTATGCCGGTGCATTATTCTACGTTATCGCCTATGTGATCATGAGTATGGGCGCCTTCGGTTTCATCATATTATCAGGTCGAAAGGGCCATGAAGCCGATCAACTGGACGATTTCAAGGGGCTTGCCGAGGCCAGTCCCTGGTTTGCTTTCATCATGTTATTGTTCATGTTCTCCCTGGCCGGTGTTCCCCCGTTCCTGGGGTTCTGGGCCAAATGGTTCGTTATCAAGGAAGTCATCGCAATCGGTTATATCTGGCTGGCGCTTCTGGCGGTTATCTTTTCAGTGGTAGGCGCCTATTATTATTTACGAATAGTTAAGCTGATGTTTTTTGATAAACCGGAGACCAGGCCGGAGATCGGAGCGAGCAGGCAAGTGAGAGTGATGGTGAGCCTCAACGGCCTGGCCGTGCTGGTACTGGGTTTTGCCCCGGGGGAACTCATACGAATCTGTACGACGGTACTGGGATTTTAACCCCTGCTGATGTCCGCGGGTAATCTTACCTGGTTGCTTATTATCGTTACTGTTTTTCTGGCTAACGTCCCCTGGTTTTATGGACGTTTCCTGCTGTTTATCAGACCGGAGAGAAAAAAGGTATGGATGTGTCTGCTTGAGTGGTTGATGCTGTATTTTCTTGCGGGGTTTCTGGCTCTGGGAGTTGAGAAAAAAATGCAGGGAGAAACCCATGGGCAGGATTGGGAGTTCTACGCAGTCACGTTCTTTTTATTCGTGGTCTTTGCTTTCCCCGGCTTTATCTACAAGGGGCAGAAATCGGGAAGCAACAGACCGAATTAGAACTAACCCGCATTTCTCACCGCTATTTGCTGACCCATGGCCACCCATTTGTCGGGCACGGTCCAGTTGATTTTGTTCGGTTCCGTCAGCAGGATCACCGTTGAACCCATATTAAAGCGCCCGATTTCATCGCCCTGTGTGAAAACCATGCCTGGATCATAATGCCAACAGGAGTATTCCCGATTTTCAGCAGGGGTGACTTGCCCATGCCATACCGTCTCCACGGAACCTACGAAAATTGCACCTACAAAAATAATGGAAAACATGCCGGCCGCTGACTGAAAGGTGGTAATTACACGCTCATTCCGGGCAAACAATTTATCAATGTAATTCGTGCTCGTCGGGTTGACGGAAAACAGCCGGCCGGGGATGTAAGCCATATAGCGCAATTCTCCGTCGCTGGGGATATGTACCCGATGGTAATCCCGAGGGGACAGGTAAAGTGTAATGAAGTTGCCATTTTGATAATATCTGACGTGTTCCTCGTCCCCGTTGACCAGTTCTGCAAGTGAGTAATCCTTGCCCTTAGCCTGGAAAATCTGCTTGTCTTCAAGGGTCCCTGTTGCGCTGATGCCGGCGTCAACGGGCGAGATCAGGCCGTTGTCTGTCATGGATATGGGTCGCAGTCCAGGTTTCAGGCTGCGAGTGAAAAAATCGTTGAAGGTCTCAAACTCATGGGCAGAAGATTTCTCTGCCAGGCTCATATCAACGTTATATTTATGGATGAATAGCCGAATCAGGGCATTTTTCCAGGGACGCCATGTACAACGGGTTGCTCTGTACATCAACCTGGAGAGCAGGTGGTGCGGTACTATATATTGCAGGAAGACGTTAATCAGTTTCCACATGTCCGGGCCTGTCTGGGAGTAACCGGGATATCATCATGTACTACGGAACCGTCCGTAAAGGTAAATGCCAGCCTCACCCGGTCACCCCTCTTTAACGGTCGTACAGGCTCAAACAGCATCAGGTGCCTGTTGCCGGGGCATAAAGAAACCGTACCTCCGGCCGGAATAGCCAGGGTGTCCAGCCGTTTCATGGAAGCGACACCGTCAATTGTCTGAGCCCGGTGGATCTCTATGCGGTCGAATGCTTCGCTGGCAATACTGACGAGTTTGACGGGGCCGGCCCGCGGATTTTCGAAATCCAGGTAAGCGGCGGATACCGGACTTCCAGGCGGTGCTTCCGCTATCCAGGCATTGGATATGATAATACTATCCCTGGCATATCCCTCGGGGGTGGATAACAGAAACAGCAAAAAAACAAGGAGAGGTCGATAGCTAACCATCAATGAATTGACGGATCCGGTTAAATCTGTCCGTGATATTCCCGTTATCGTGGGGAGCAGAAAATATCGCCACCAGCCGGCCCTGTGGATCTATCAGAAATAATGACGCACTGTGGTCCACGAGATAGTTTTCACTGGCATCCGTTTTGTTCAAAAAATAAGGAACACCAATCCGGCCTGTTAAATTTGCGATCTGCTCAACAGACCCGCCAAGACCGACAAACTCCGGGTTGAAAAAAGTAACGTATTGACCCAGACGCGCGGGAGTATCCCGTTCCGGGTCAACTGAGATGAAAACGGTTTGTACATTCTGTGCCTGGTCAAGTTGCTTATGCACCCTGTCCATTACTGCAAGCGTAATCGGGCATATATCGGGGCAGTTAGTGTAACCGAAGAACAGGAACGACCATTTCCCATGCAGATCTGCCAGGGTAAAGATATTGCTTTGATGATCAACAACTGTGAACGGAGGCAAAATTTTCGGTTCAGGCCAAAGCATCCCTTCAATATCGGGTCGTGCGTTCTGTTGCTGCTGCTGGTACTTTGCCGTAAGTACGCCGAAGATGGTTGCCAATACAATCAGGCCTGTTACCATAAGTCCTGTTTTTAGAGATTGCCCTGTGATCATGGCAACATATTATATCTTAACCCGGAAATTGCGCCATATTTGGGGTCAGAGTAAAAATACCATGGAATAAACCAGCAACGCCTGTCAGTGATTGTATTTTTACTCTGACCCCACAAATCCAAATCTGTTCCATACAGATTTTTGGACGTCCGAAGGACGCCCGCAGGGTGTGTGCCAGGGAAGGCACACATCAAATAATCGTTGGCGAGATCGACGTAAAAATTGCGTAACATTGATTATATAAATTTCAGATACTATAATCTCTTCGTTCAGGCCGTGGCCTACTCAGCCGCAACTGTAAGAGTTGGCTTGATAATATTAATAATCAGGAAGTTATAATGATAAAAAGAACCATTTTCAGTGTCTTGGCGGTTGCATTGTTTCCAATTCTGGCCTTTGCCGAATCCGGTCATGGGCAGGCTGTCACCCTTGATGGCCCATTGGTATTCAATGAGGCGATGCTGGTGTCGGCACTCGTGCTGGCGCTGACTTTTGTCGGCATATTCACCGAAATGATACATGGTCTGGAACGCATGAAAGTGGCGGCAGGCGGCGCCGTGGTTATGGTGATTGTCGGGCAACTCTATGGATTTTACTCGCCTGGGCTGGCAGTTGAGTCCGTGGACTGGAACGTTGTCTTCCTGCTGGGCGCCATGATGACGGTGGTTGCCATCATGATACCGACCGGCGGCTTCAATATGCTGGCCTACCGGATCGCAAATTACAGTAAGGGTCGTTTGTATCTATTACTGGCATTGACCGGTACCTGTGTTACCGTTTTATCCCTGTTGCTGGATAACGTGACCACGGTGGTTATATTTGGTCCGCTTATCATCCTGATTGCCCGGGCGCAAAAGGTTACCCCGATCCCCTTCCTGCTGGCGGCCGCCTTGTTATCTGATACAGGCGGCGTTGCTACCCTGGTGGGCGACCCCCCGAACCTGATGATTGGTTCCGCGGCAAATATCTCATTCAACGATTTTGCTATCCACATGTTCCCGCCGGTTCTCATTGCCTGGATAGGCGTGCTGATCCTGCTGAAATACCTGTTCAAAGAGGAACTGAAGCAGATACCTGAAGACGTGTCCGATTATTTGGTAGAGGTGAAAAACAAGAGGGTATGGAACGCTTCTATCGTCATCCTCGGGCTCATGGTCATTCTCTTCATGCTCCACACTGCACTGCACTGGGACCCATGGTTTGTCGCGGCAGTAGGCATGGTGACGCTGATGTACGTCTCCCGCAAGATCACCATGGACCATACGTTTGAACACGTCGAAATTACCCTGCTGGTGTTCTTTATTTCACTGTTCATGCTGGTGGGAGGTGTGGAGCACAGCCAGTTCCTCATGTACGTTGGCCAGTTTATTACACCCTTTGTACAACAGGACCTGCTGATGGCGACCATTATCCTGATGTGGGTTGGCGCGGTCCTGTCTGCAGCCATTGATAACATTCCTTTCACGGCAGCCATGATCCCGATTATTTTAAGTATGGAGACGGTGGGCATTAACGTGACACCGCTATGGTGGGGACTGGCCATAGGCGTGGGCATGGGCGGCAACGGGACCCATATCGGTTCGACCGCAAACGTGTACATTGTGACGATTTCGGAACGCCTGGCAAGAGACGAGAACGATCCCAGCCTGCGTATCACTCCCGGACTCTGGTTCAGGAAAGGCTCGCCGGCCATGTTGCTGACCCTGGTACTGTCGACAATCTTTTTCCTGGTCTTCTGGGATTTCCTGTCAGAACCTCTCTGAGTCCAGTATATCCAGTCACAGAGGGGGTATTTCACCCTCTGTGGCTAATCAAACCAGGGATCCAGTTCGCCGGTTTTCAGTTCTTCAATGGTGTAGGCATTGAATGTCTGGTAGACCTTCCAGTGATAAATTTTTGACTCGATATCCAGAGTTTCCATATCTCCGGCCTGTTCCAGTCGGGCCTGGTATTTCCTGATTTGACCGTCGGCATAGTCATTACACCGGTTGATGAATTCACTGATTAATTTTTTCTTTTCCGTAATGCCGTGCATAATTTTCTCCCGCCTGATTACTGAAAGAAATATCACCAATCTTTTCCATAATCACTGATTTGATGTATATTATTAGGAATAAAACCAACTGTATAATAAATCAGATATAGGCTCATTTCTGCTTGGGGATTGCCATGACCGATTATGTCACACATACCTTACCTGATGTGAGGTTGACGGATCATCTGCGTGAAACACTGGGACAACTCGACGAATCCAGCGTTGAATTAAAGGACTGCATTAGCATGCCGCCGGCGGTATATACCTCGGAGGAGTGGTTTGAATTCGAGAAACGGGCAGTATGGGACAGGGAATGGGTCTGTGTGGGGCACCAGGGTACGATACCCAAGGCGGGTGATTATGTATCCGTTACGATCAATGAAGACCCGCTCCTGGTACAGCGAACAGATGACGGCGGCGTGCGCGTCATGTCTGCCGTCTGCCGGCACCGCGGTCACATACTGGGCGGGGAAAAAGGCAATACCCGGGTTTTCACCTGCCCCTTTCATGGCTGGTCCTACGATGAAACAGGCAAACTGATAAGCGCCCCGGAAATGGACGCCCATGCCGGCCTGGGTCAATTACAGGAAAAGTATTGCCTCCCCACATTGCGTACGGAGGTGTGGAATGGTTTTATCTTTATCAACATGGACGGCAAGGCAAAACCCCTTGCCCCGCGCCTGAAACGGCTCGGTAAGGAAATTGAAAACCACCACCTTGCAGAGATGGGAGGCGTGCCTACGGTTGACTGGGGGCCAAGTCCGTGGAACTGGAAGTTCATGCACGAGAATGCCATCGAACCTCATCACACCTGGTATCTGCACAAAGGGCCTCATGATTTTGCCCCTTCCAAGCTGGCCACGTTCGCCGAATGGGACGATTTCGATGATGGCGCCATATTTCATCCCACCGGGTTCCTGGAGCTGGACGGCAATTTTACCGCTGCTTTCAGTTGCCTGTTTCCCGTGATCGAGGGGCTGACCGAAAATGAACGCAAACGGGTGATGTTTGCCTGTATCCTGCCCAACCTGTTCTTCGGCTGTGTGCCCGACGGCTGTTTTTATTACTGCATCCTGCCTCAGGGCGCTAATGCCATGACCATCCGGGTCGGTTTTGTGTATCCCAAATCCACCCTGCGGATGGATAATTTCGATGTCATTTTCAAAGCAGTTGTGCTGGGCCTGGAAACCTTGAACGACCAGGATACCGGCGCTAACACCAACGTACACAAAGGGTTGCGTTCACGATTTGCGCCGCGCGGGCGTTATGCCCCGAAAGAGGCGACCCTGCCGCAATTTAACCGCTGGTTGATAACCCGCTACAAGGCTTATGCGGCAGAGCTTGAAGGGCGCAAACAAAAATCGAAACGGGTAGCCTGACAATCGGTTGTGCCACAGAGGACACAGAGATCACAGAGGTAAAGGATTAACAAGTATAAGGGGACAGATTTAAATCCCCTGTTATTCGGCTGTTTTTAAGTAACAGGTAAAATGACGATAAATATGAAGGTTACCCCTGCATTAAAAAAAGTTCTCGATCCACTCTGTGATCTCTGTGTCCTCTGTGGCTGACTTACAAAGGTAACAGTATGAGCAATGAACTTCAGGAAATAAAGGGACTACTGGAAAGACTGGATGCCAAGCTGAGTCACCTCGAAGACGTAGAGGCGATACAGCGTCTCATCGTAACTTATGCCCGGGGATGCGATCGCGGTAATGATCCTGAAATCATCGGTCCCTGTTTTGCCGAAGACGCTACCTGGGAATGTAAGGGGTTCGGCAAATACCATGGCAGGGAAAAACTGGCAAAAGGGTTGCACGGGATTGCCGGCGAGAAAATCTGGTGGTCATTGCATTATATGATTTCCCCACTAATCGATATTGCTCCCGACGGCCTCAGTGCCACGGTCTTCTGGTACCTGTGGGAATCGGCAACCGTACCCAACCCGCATACCGACGAGGCGGAATCCCACTGGATAGGCGGCACCTATGACTGTCAGTGCATAAAGCAGGACGGACGCTGGTTGTTCCAATCCATGGAATTGAAGCTGAACATGGTGAGTCCGTACAACGAGGGTTGGGTAAAGGCCAAATTCCTTGATGGCAGTCGTAATTCACCCTACCTGATAGACCTGGAGAAGGGTGAGTATTACTGGTGCGCCTGCGGCCGCTCTCAAAATCAGCCGTTCTGCGACGGTTCCCACAAGAAAACGAAGCGCGAACCGCTGCAATTCAAACTGGACGACTTTCAGCATGTGGCGCTGTGCGGTTGTAAATACTCGCAAACCAAGCCCTGGTGTGACGGCTCACATTTGAAACTCAACCAGAGTTAGAGTCCTTGAATTTTTCATTGGTCCATTTATTAAAGCCACAGAGGTCACAGAGAAAAAGTAACATGAATAATGAGCAAGATAATCAGAACAACATGCAGGTTACCCTTATATTAAAAAGTTTCTCGATTAACTCTGTGATCTCTGTGTCCTCTGTGGCATCCTCATCAGGCCGATATTCATGGTAACGAGAAGGAATTTCCTGAAATCATCATTCGCGGCTGCCGGTACGCCCCTGGCTGCCCATGCCGGGATGACGGCACAAGCAACCCCTCTGCCGGAGACCTTGACGCCTGCCGAGTATAACCAGGCCGTTGAGGAATTGCGCCAGGTTGTCGGCGCGGAGTGGGTGGTTACTGATGAACAACAGGAACTGAGAACATATCGGGATGTCTATTCGACGCTACCCGACGAGGCAAACATGCCGTCCGCCGCGGTTGCGCCCAGGACCGTTGAAGAGATTCAAGCCATCCTCAGCATTGCCCGCAATTATAAAATACCCCTCTGGACTATTTCCACCGGCAAGAATTATGCCTATGGCGGTCCGGCGCCGAGGAAGCCCGGTTTTTTCGTTCTCGATTTGAACCGCATGAAGCGCATTATCGAAGTCAATGAGGAACACGGTTACGCAGTGGTTGAACCAGGGGTCAGCTATTTTGAATTGTATAATTACCTGCAGCGGCGCGGCAGCAAATTATGGATAGACCCAGCGGCCCCGGGCTGGGGCAGCGTCCTGGGTAACCTGTCGGAGCACGGCGCCGGTTATACGCCCTATGGCGACCACCTGCTGATGAACTGCGGCATGCAGGTGGTGCTGGCCGACGGCACCGTCGTCGATACCGGTATGGGAGCCTTGTCCGGCGCCGCTACGTCCAGCCTGTACAAGTACGGTTGCGGACCCTGGGTGGAAGGCATGTTTACCCAGTCAAATTTCGGCATTATTACCAAAGTAGGTATCTGGCTGATGCCCGAGCCGCCGGGATACCGGCCATACCTGGTGACTTTCCCGCGCGAAGAAGATCTTTACCAGATTACTGAGGTTGTCGGTCCCTTGCGCCTTAATATGCTGATACCCAATGCAGCGACGACAGTGGGTCTGATCTGGGAAGCCGCCCCCAGGGCGACCAGAAAGCAATACTACAGCGGTAAAGGCCCCATGCCCATGCGCCAGCGTCAGAAAATGGCGCAGGACCTGGACATCGGCATGTGGAATTTCTACGGCGCCCTGTATGGACCGGAGCCGATCATGGATAACAACTGGAAAGTCCTGGAAGAGGCCTTTCGCAGCATCCCCGGCGCTAAATTTTTCTTTGAGGGGGACCGGCCGAATGATCCTGCCTGGCGCTATCGGGTCAAGCTTATGCGCGGCGTACCGAATATGACTGAATTCAGTTTAATGAACTGGGTAGGCAGTGGGGCGCATATCGATTTCTCGCCGCGGTCACCGGTTACCGGCGAAGATTCCATGAAACAGTTCACGCTGATAAGGGATCGGGCAAATGAATACGGGTTCGATTATATCGGTGAGTTCCTGGTGGGATGGCGGGAGCTCCTGAATATATTTCAACTGGTTTTTGATCGCCTGAATGACGATGAACGGCGCCGCGCCCATGAGTGTTTCGGCCATCTGGTTAATGATTTTGCCGAACAGGGTTATGGTGAGTATCGTACCCATCTTAATTTCATGGACGAGATTGCCGGCACCTACAACTGGAACGACGGGGCGCTATGGAAATTACACCATAGACTGAAACAGGCGCTTGACCCGGATGGCATTTTATCACCGGGCAAAAGCGGCATCTGGCCGGTCTCCCCAGGATTGATTAAAGCCACAGAGGACACAGAGAAAGTATAAAGTTATCAGCGTACTCGTCATTCCTGCGCAAGCAGAAATCCAGTCGAAAAAATAAATCCTTATATTATAAGGATGATTGGTTCACTGGATTCCGGCATTCGCCGGAATGACGGGTCGAGCGAATAAGATAAAATGATAAATATGCAAGCTACCCGTGTATTAAAAAGAGTCTCGATCCACTCTGTGTTCTCTGTGGCTAAAATATCTGTGGTAGTTATGTTGTTGTTAGCGACAGGTTGCGGTGAGGGTGAAACTACAGGAGCAGGTGAGCCCGCAGACGCGCAAATCGAAGCCATTACTGATGGCAAGGTATTGTTCGATCTGTATTGTATTGCCTGTCATGGCGCAGGACCCGGTCATCCGGGGACCATGCGCCTGCAGGAAAGGCTGAGTGAAGATCAGGCGCCCCTGCTCAACCGGGATAACCTGGATCCCGAGTATGTAAAGCTGGTGGTACGGGAAGGTTTCAAACTGATGCCGCCGTTTCGCCCCACTGAAATCACCGACAAACAGTTGGACCTGCTGGCAGGCTATATTACTGGAGAAGAAAACTGATGGATATGGAAACCAGTCCTAATACTTTATCGGCCGAGGCCCGGGCCATAGCGGAACGGGTCCGGAATTTACGGGATTATCTCGAATTATTGACCGAGCATGGCCAGTGTATTACCTGGCCGGAAGCGGTCATGCCCGAGCCCGATATCCGTAAGGTCGTGGTCGCTGCAGGGCGCGACGCAATGGCTGGGCCTGCCATCATGTTCGATAACATCCGCGGTTACCCCGGAAAACGACTCGTGGTAGGAGTACATGGCAGTTTTTCCAATACGGCCCTGTTGCTGGGCAGGCCGAAAGGGACCAGTATCAAGGAATTGTTCTACGAACTTATAGGTCGTTGGGGCTCCGACAGACCGCTGATCAACAGGGTAAAACCGGAAAATGCGGCGGTGCATGAGAACAGGATCGAGGCTGATATCAACCTGTATGACCTGTTGCCGTTGTATCGTATCAATGCCCTGGATGGTGGTTTTTATATCGCCAAGGCCAATATCGTCAGCCGTGATCCGCGCGACCCGGATAATTTTGCCAAACAGAACGTAGGAATTTATCGTATCCAGGTGCAAGGGCCGGACAGGTTTACCCTGTTGGCTGTCCCATCCCACGATATGGCGCAGCAGATCCGCATGGCGGAACAGGATGATGTCCCGCTGAAGATCGCCGTGATGATCGGCAATCACCCGGCCATGGCCATGTTTGCAGCCACCCCCGTCAATTACGACGAATCGGAATTTGCCTACGCCTCGCAGATGATGGGCAGTCCCATAGATTTGACCGTGTCCGGCAACGGTCTTGATATCCTCGCCGGCTCGGAAATGGTGATAGAGGCTCAATTATTGAATAACCAGCGTTGCCTGGAGGGGCCGTTCGGAGAATTTCCGGGTAGTTACAGTGGTATTGGTCGAGTCCCCCTGTTCCAGGTGACTGCCGTATCCCACCGTACCAATCCCATCTTTGAAAGTATTTATATCGGCAAGGGCTGGACCGAGCATGATACTTTGATCGGGCTGAATACCTCTGCACCGATTTACTCTCAGTTAAAGGAAAACTTCCCTGAAGTCGTTGCGGTTAACGCTTTGTACCAGCACGGTTTGACCGGGATTATTTCAGTGAAGAACCGATTTGCCGGTTTTGCCAAATCCGTTGCCATGCGCGCCCTGGGGACACCCCACGGCCTGTTGTACCTGAAAAATCTTATCATGGTGGACGACGACGTCGATCCCTTTGATCTCAACCAGGTGATGTGGGCCTTATCCACGCGCACCCGCGCCGGCGATATCATCGTCATACCTAACATGCCAATGGTACACATTGATCCGGCTGCGGAAATTCCGGGCAAGGGACATCATCTGATCATTGACGCAACCAGCTTCATGCCGCCTGATCTCATCGGTGGTGACGCAAAAATCGTAGCGCCGCCCAAGGGATCCGAAATTGATGAACTTGCAAGATATATACAACAGTTGCAAAAAGAGGTGGAAAGCCGATGAACTGCCCCCGTTGCCAATCAGCCGAAGAACACCTGCGCACCGAATACCAGGGCAGGGAAGGGGATGTGGTGCTCTGGACAGTCCGTCACTGTAATCGTTGTTCGTTCACCTGGCGCGACAGCGAGCCGGCTGAATCGATAGACTACGCAGAACGGGAAGCCTGGTTCCGGGCTGATCCTGACCATCCGGAAAAATACAAACACAATATTCCTCCCGCGAAAGCGGACGAGATACCTTGAAAGTAAAACATTTAAGCCACAGAGGACACAGAGATCACAGAGAGCAGCGCCAAAAGGGGACAGAATTTAATTCTGTCCCCGGTCCACTCTGTGATCTCTGTGTCCTCTGTGGCAAAAAAGCGCGATAGGATGATGGCAAATGTCCAAGAAGATAATCACTGAACTCAAGAAGAAACTGGGTAACACAGCCGTCCTGTCCGGCGCCGTTGTCAAGGAGCGTTATGGACAGTTTGGTAAAACGCCCGTTGGAGTAGTTCTGCCTGAAGACCTTGAACAGTTAAGAACGGTGCTGTCGGCCGCTGCCGAAAGAGGCGTTTCGCTATGGGTTTTGCCCAACATTGCTGCTAACGGGGGTATGGTCAGTCCCACAGGGGATAAGGATGTTCTGGTTATCGATCAATCCCGGATGAATAAAATCGTGGAGGTAAACGTCAAGGGAGCCTATGCACTGGTGGAACCAGGCGTAAGTTATTCACAATTGAATGACTACCTGCAGGAAAACAAGACCGGTCTGTGGGTGGATTGCGACAAGAACGGCTTGAACTCGGTCGCCGGCAGCATCAGCGCACGGGAGTTCGGTTATACCGCCTACGGCGATCACACAATGATGCAGTGTGGTATGGAAGTCATGCTGGCAGATGGCGAGTTGGTACGTCTGGGTATGGGCGCCATGCCGAACAGCAATACCTGGCAATTGGCGAAATATGCTTACGGTCCCTACCTGGATGGCCTGTTTACGCAATCCAACCTGGGTGTCGTGACCAAAATGGGGTTGTGGTTGATGCCGGCTCCGCCTGCCTATCAACCTTTTGCGGTGACCCTGGAGAGCAACAGCGGCCTGGCCCAGGCGGTTGGGATATTACGTTCATTTAAAGTTAACGTGATCATCCCGAATACGGTTGTCATCAGTAATCCACTGCTCGACGTGAGTCCTTTCAAGTCCCGGCAGGATTATGCGGACGGCAATGCTATCGATATGGAAAGGCTGAAGACTGACTATGGTCTTGGACAATGGACTCTGTACGGTGCACTGTATAACACTCCCCCCAACGTCGAGGTGTTATGGCCCATGGTGCAGGGCGCGTTTGCAGGCATAGAAGGGGCCAAAGTGATCAATTTAAAGACGCAGGGCGCTAATCCGGTGTTGTCCAACAGGGAGAAGATGATGCGCGGTCAACCATCAACGGAGTTCAATGACCTGGAAAGCTGGCACGGCCAGGCGCACCTGTACGCCGGTTTTGTCGCCCCCGTTGACGGCCGCCAGGTGTTGAAGATGAATAAACTGGTTACCGATACGGTCCATAAAAGAGGATTTGATTACCTGACGGAATATGCGGTTGGTTGGCGTTCCATTATTCAACGAGTTTATCTGACTTATCAACGCACGGATCAAGACAGAGCTATTGCCTGTCTTGACGCGTTGATTGAGGGGATGACCGGCAGGGGTTTCGGCGTGAGCCATATCAGTACCGGCCACCTGAACCGGGCATTGGCAAGTTATGACAACGCCGGCATGGCCGAACTACGCAGCAGGCTTAAACAGGCGCTGGACCCCGGCAACCTGTTCGCCTGATTCGTGGGATCAGTTTTTCACGCCCGCCCAGCGCTTCACGATACCGGGCTCGATGTCGAACAGGTCCAGCACCCGGCCGATACTCGCGTTGACTATATCGTCGATACTCTGGGGCCGATTATAAAACGCCGGGATGGGTGGGGCGATGATCGCCCCCAGGACTGAGGCTTCGTAGAATAGCTTACAGTGCCCTGTGTGTAGCGGGGTCTCACGGGGCATGATCACCAGGCGCCGGCGTTCCTTGAGGACCACGTCCGCGGCCCGCACCAGCAGGTTGTCGGCATAGGAGTTGGCGATCGCAGACAGTGTCCGCATGGAGCACGGGGCGACAATCATGCCGTCGGTCCTGAAAGAACCGCTGGAGATGCTGGCTGCAACGTCTTTTACGCTATGGATCACGTCCGCCAACGCCTCTATGTCGGTGACGCTGTGTTCCGTTTCAATATCAACATTGAGCTTGGCCGCATTGGTCATGACCAGGTGCGTTTCAATATCCGGCAACTCAGCCAGCACTTCCACCAACCGGATACCGTAAGGCAAGCCGCTGGCGCCGGACATGCCGACAATAATTCGTTTCATAGGGGCTGATATATCTCCTGTCAGGGCTGCTTAGAGTACTCATAAAACCCGGGTAAAATCAAATATAGTTGGACCAGGCCTGTAAAACCATAAAATTATGCTAATTTAATTTATAGCTGGATGTATTTGTTTAATCCTTATACTATAATGCTTATATCCGTACTTAATACACCGCAAGGGGAGGTGGTACCATGGCTGCACAATTGAAAGAAACTTATTACGGCGGTTGCCCGCATGATTGTCCCGATACCTGTTCCATGATCTTCGAAGTTGAGGACGGCAAACTCACCGGGGTACATGGTAACAAGGATCATCCCATGACGCGGGGCGGTTTGTGCGTGAAGCTCGATGATTATGAAAAACGCCATTACCATCCTGATCGTATTCTCCATCCCATGCGTCGAACGGGACCCAAGGGCAGTAAACAATTCGAACGCATCTCCTGGGATGAGGCGCTGAACGAAGTTGTTTCCCGCTGGAAAGAAATCATTGATGAGTATGGTACTCAGGCAATCGTCCCGTACAGTTACCTGGGACACCAGGGACTGATACATGGTTTGAACGGTGGCGACGCCTTTTTCAACAAGCTGGGAGCGACGGTTTGTGAGCGCACTTTTTGTGGCGAAGGGTCGGCAACGGCCTGGGTATTGACCAACGGCCCCACCAGTGGCGTTGACCCGGAAAGTTTTGTCCATGCCAAATACATTATTCTATGGGGTTGTAACAGTGTCAGCACCAACCTGCATGCCTGGCGTTTTGTCAAAGATGCCAGGAAGAGAGGCGCCAAGCTGGTGGTGATTGATCCCTACCGGTCCCGCACTGCCAAACAGGCTGACTGGCATATCGCGGTTCGCCCCGGCACCGACGGCGCCCTGGCCATGGCCATGATCCATACTATCATTGAAGAGGGCCTGATTGACCAGGATTATGTCGATAATTACACAGTGGGTTTTAAAGAGTTGGCCGAGCGAGCCAAAACCCGTACGCCGGAATGGGCGGCAGAGATCACCGGCGTCAGGGTGGATGATATACGTACCCTGGCCCGTGAATATGCCAGAACCAACCCGGCCGCTATTCGTATTGGCGTTGCAGTGGAAAGAAACTGGGGTGGCGGTCAGGCCATACGCGCCATCAGTTGCCTGCCGTCATTGACCGGCGCCTGGCGCGAAGTGGGTGGTGGTATTTACCAGATGACCTTCTGGGAACATCCCTACAAGCTGGATGTGGTATCACAGCCTCAGTTGATTCCCCAGGGTACGCGGGTCATCAATAACCTGCAGATCGGTCGGGCGCTGACCGGTGAGATGGACCTGGATCCGCCCATCAAGTCCTTGATGTGCTGGAACTCCAACCCGGTCACCCAGGCGCCTGAAGCGGACAAGATCGTCAGGGGACTGGAACGGGAAGACCTGTTCATGGTCTCGGCCGAGCATTTTATTTCGGATACGGCCGCTTATGCGGATATCGTCCTGCCTGCGGCCATGGGTGCGGAAATGGAAGATATCATTCTGTCCTGGGGCCATAACTATCTAACCTATAACACCAAGTGCACCGACCTGCCCGGCGAGGTGTTATCCAATAACGATATCTTCAATCGGCTGGCCGAGCGCATGGGCTTTGAGGAAGACCGCTTTAAGTGGTCCGATTCTGAGTGCCTGGAACGTTTCGTTGATTGGGATTCGCCGGCCTGTGAGGGCATTGACCTGGATTATATGCGTGAGAACGGTTTTGCCCGCCTCAACATCGGCACCCCGGATGATCGCGCCCCGCATAAGGAAGGCAACTTCCCCACACCATCGGGCAAATGTGAATTCTTCTCGGAAACCGCGGCCAACGGTAATTTTGTAGTGGCGCCGTTCCGGCAGATGTACGAGGATATGCAGCCCGGCAACAGCGAACCGTTGGATAGCCTGCCCGATTATGTACCATCCAGGGAAGCGCCGGACAGCAACCCGGAACTCGCAAAGAAGTACCCCTTGAATATTATCGCTCCCAAGAGCCATGGTTTCCTGAATTCCTGTTACGCCAACATGGATAACAAGATTAAGGGGCAGGGGGCTCAATTCGTCATGGTCAGCGAAGACGACGCCGAAGCACGCGGCATCCAGGAGGGCGATCAGGTCCGTGTCTTTAATGATCGCGGCGCCTTTGAGGTAGTGGCCAAAGTGAGTGAAGACGTAAATTCAGGCCTTGTGGTATCTTCGTTGGGTTACTGGCGGCAACTGAACAATGGCACCGCCAACGTCGTATCGTCCGCGGAGTTTGCCGACATGGGTCATGCTCCCAGTGTGTTCGACAGCCTGGTGCAGGTAGAGCGCGTAGCCTGAGCAGGTAGCGCGGGTAATTACCTGAAACGCGGGTCTTGAGCCGGACTCCAATGCTGCCACAGCAGCTTTGGAGTCCGGATCGCTGTATTTCGTGGTGTCGGCAATGAAAACTGTGGAATGTGGCATTAAGGCGTTTGATATACACGAACTGCTCTGCCATTTTGTCGCCAAACGCCGTGGTTTTTATGCGGCTGCGGGCCTGGATGTAACGCTTGTCGATACGACCTTTACGCCTGATGACAAGCTTCCGGATACGAATTATTTTCAGGTTGCCTGCGGCTCCGCTTTTCTATCTCGCAGTATTGCCTTCAAGATTTTTCTCGCCGGCACGACCAGACCCATGTTCTGGTTACATGCAGCAGCAGGAATAGAGACCGTTGAACAACTTGCCGGGAATCGCATTGCAACCTACCCGTCGATGGCTCCGCCATACTGGTTCAACCGCATCGCCCTGCGCAATCACGGCCTCGATCCGGATAGTGACGTTGACATGAGGCCGGTTCGGGATGATATTGCCCGCCTTGGTTTGCTGCGGGAGGGCGCCGTGGATGCGGCGCTGATCAGTTCAGCCATCTCTCCGGTGACGATACAACGGCTGGGTCTCAATACCCTGACCCTGTTGGGTGACGAGATCACGTTTGTTACCACCGGGATAGCCACCACCGAAAAGATTGCACGGGAAGATCCGACACTGGTGGAAGGATTGGTAAGCGCTTACCGGCAGAGCCTGTTTGTCATCCACCATTCACCCGCTGAAATCTATCCGATTATGGCAGATGTAATGGGTGTCTCGAATGAGATTGCCGAAAAAACCTACGAATTGATTGTACCTTGTTATACGCCGGACGGGTGTATAGAGCTGGAGACGCTACAGACGGCGCTGAATACCCTGAGCGCGGAACAGGGCGCGGATGTTCCAATCAATGCCGATGAGCTTTATGATTTCCACCTTACCGGGAAATAAAGCTATCCAAAGAATGAAAACGGGTAACTGATATGACTTCCTGGTTGTCAATGGCAATCCCCTGGAGGATAATTCCTTAATGGAGCAGAATGGCGCGGCGCTTTCAGCCATTATACGTAAGGGTGAAATGGTCAAGTGCGAACTACCTGTCTCAGAAGGAGCGGTAAAGGCCTTCAGTTGGCCACAAGTATAGACCCCTCCGAACGGAATATTTAAATAACGATACAAATTTCGGGAACCTATCATGGAGAAGTATTCTTTTCCGAAGATTATCTACCACGCGCTTACCGGGCATAAGCGTTGGCAGCCGGCCTGGCGCTCGCCGGAGTTGAAAAAATCCTATGACGTAGTCATCATCGGTGGAGGTGGTCATGGTCTTGCCACCGCGTATTACCTGGCAAAAAAGCATGGTGTCCGCAATGTTGCGGTGCTGGAACGTGGTTGGATAGGCGGCGGCAACAGCGGCCGGAATACCCAGGCTATTCGTTCAAATTATTTTTATCCGGAGAGCGCCGCTTTTTTTGAGCATTCCCTGAAGTTATATGAACGCATAAGCCGCGATCTCAATATCAATGTGATGTTCAGCCAGCGCGGTCTGCTGGTCCTGGCCCATAGCGACCATGAAATGGAAATGCTCAGGCGCTGGGCCAATGCCATTCAGCTCAACGGTATCGATTCCGAAATCCTGACGCCGGAACAGATCAATGAGATTGAACCGCTTATAGATATCAATGCGCGTTTTCCCGTAGTCGGTGGTTTTATTCAAAAACGCGCCGGCATCGCCCGCCACGACGCGGTCAACTGGGGCTTTGCCCGTGCTGCCGATGACCTGGGCGTGGATATTATTCAGAACTGTGGCGTCAGCGGCTTCGATATCAGCAACTGCAAGGTTGCCGGAGTGCGCACCTCCCTGGGCGATATTGCAGCCGAAAAAGTGCATATTGCGGTGGCCGGCCACACCAGTGTGCTGGCGAAAATGGCCGATATTCGCTTACCGCTCACCAGTATGGCCTTGCAGGCCATGGTATCCGAGCCTGTTAAGCCGGTACTTAATATAGCGGCCTTGTCCGGCGCCATACATATGTATGTGAGTCAGTCGGATCGCGGTGAAATCGTCCTGGGTGGGGGCGCCGACGTATACAACTCATATGCCCAGCGTGGCGGCGTTAATACAATCGAGGCCAATGTAGAGGCGTTCCTGGCGTTGTATCCTCGTTTCAGCCGTTTAAAACTCATGCGCCAGTGGGCCGGCATCGTCGATATCTCGCCGGACACCAGTCCCATTATGGGTAAGACACCGATACAAAACCTGTATATCGATTGCGGCTGGGGGACCGGCGGTTTCAAGGCCATCCCAGCGAGCGGTGATACCATGTCCCACACCATCGTTAACGACCGCCCCCATGAACTGATTCAACCATTTTCCCTGGAGCGTTTTGAAAGCGGCGCCCTGGTGGATGAATCCGCGGCTGCAGGTGTCTCCCACTAGCCATGCTCCGTATTTCATGTCCTTTTTGTGGTGAGCGTGACGAAAATGAATTCATTTTCGGTGGGCAAGCTTACATTACCCGGCCGGAACCGGCAGAACAGGTTTCGGACAGGGAATGGGCTGACTATCTTTTTTTTCGCGACAATCCCAAGGGGGTTCATTTCGAACGCTGGCAACACCGTTATGGTTGCCGGCAATGGTTCTATGTGGTTCGCCATACTGTAAGTCATGAGATTCTGGCTGTGTATCGTATGGATGAAGCGCCCCCGGATATAGAACCGGAAGAAATGCTATGAGTGAAGCGCAGTCCTTGCGGCTTGAATCAGGTGGCCGGATCGATCGTGAAAAGCCATTGACGTTTACATTCAACGGCTCGCAGTACGGTGGATTTACGGGTGATACCCTGGCATCGGCTTTATTGGCCAATGGGGTGCGCGTGGTGGGACGCAGCTTCAAGTATCATCGTCCCCGGGGCGTTCTCGCCGCCGGCGCTGAAGAGTGTAATGCGCTGGTGACTGTGGGGCGGGGCGCCCTGGAAGAACCCAATATACGGGCTACATTACAACCATTGTACGATGGCTTGGAAGCGCGCAGCCAAAACTGTTGGCCCGGCGTAAAATTCGATATCGGGCGCAGCCTTGATTACTTGCATTTCCTGTGGCCCGCCGGTTTTTACAATAAGACCTTTATCTGGCCCGGGTGGAGCTGGTACGAAGGATTTATCCGACGCATGTCAGGCCTGGGTAAACTGCCGCCGGCTGATGATCCCGATCAATATATTCACCACAACGTGCATTGTGATGTACTGATTGTGGGTGGGGGACCAGCCGGGCTGAGTGCGGCGCTGGCCGCCGGTTACCAGGCCCTGCGGGTTATCGTGATTGAGCAGGACACCTTATTGGGCGGCAGCCTGCTTTGGAGTGAAGCGAGCATTGATGGTGAACAGGGGAGCGTGTGGCTGGAAAATACCGTTCGTGTTTTACAGCAACGGGATAACGTTACACTGTTGACCAACACCACGGCTACGGCCTGCTTTGACCACCGTATGGTAATTGCCGGTGAGATGCTGAGTGACCGGCGGGTCACAGGGGAAGATGAAGGGCCGCGCCAACGGTTATGGAAGGTTCACGCGAAGGAGATTGTCCTCGCCACCGGCGCCATTGAGCAGCCCCTGATATTCGCCAACAACGATCGTCCGGGCATCATGCTGGCGAGTGCCGTACAACAGTACATTAATCGATACGCGGTGGCGCCGGGAATGCGCATCGTGATTGCAACGAATAACGACAGTGCATATAATGTCGCCGGTGCGCTTATGAACGCAAGTGTCGACGTTGTGGCCATGATCGATTCACGGCCAAACCTGACAGGTGAGAGCGCCCGGGTAATGCGTGATCATGGCATGACGGTTTTTCAGAATGCCATCCCCCTGGATTGTCGGGGAGATAAAGGCGTACATAGCGTGGCCGTCGCCAAACGGGACAACCTTGAAACTATAGCGACTCTGCAATGTGACTGTGTCGCCATGGCCGGAGGCTGGCAGCCGACGGTGCATCTTTTCACTCAGGCCCGCGGCAGGCTGCGCTACGGTTCCTCGCTCGGCGCATTCCTGCCGGACGTAATTCCTCCCCATGTGCATGTGGCCGGGATGGTGGCCGGCGCCCTGACCCTGGATAGTGCGCTGGAGCAAGGCTGGAACGCCGGCGTCAAGTCCGGCGGCAGTCAATCAAATAACGGTCGTCCACAGGCGCGTTCCGGGGGCGACGGCGCGTTGCGAATTGAACGGGACCGTAGTGAAGGGCGCAGTGATCGTCAATGGATTGATTTCCAATATGACGTAACCCTGCAGGATATAGACATCGCAGTGACCGAGAACTACACCTCCGTAGAGCATATGAAACGCTACACTACCTCCGGCATGTCCATAGATCAGGGCAAAACCGCTAATGTGAATGCGCTGCTTGCCCTGGCGGAGCGTACCGGCCGAGCGCCCGGCGAGGTGGGTACTACCACCTTTCGCCCGTTCTACTTGCCGGTAACCCTGGGCGCTTTAGCCGGACGTAACAGGGGTGAGTTCTACGCGCCGGTCCAGCGTAGTCCGTTGGTTGGTTGTCACGAACAATTAAACGCTCAATTCGATGATTATGGTACCTGGCGCAGGCCCCGGGTTTACCTGCGCAATGGTGAAAACGAGCAACAGGCTATTGCTCGGGAGGCTGTGGCTGCGCGTGCCTCTGTGGTTCTCTTTGACGGGTCGCCATTGGGTAAATTTGAAGTATATGGACCTGATGCCGCCGAGTTTTTGAACCGGGTCTACATCAATAACGTCACTTCGCTGAAAACAGGCCGGGCCCGTTATGGTCTGATGCTGAATGAAAATGGTATTATCATCGACGACGGCATTTTTGCCCGGCTTGCCGAGGACCACTATCTGGTACATACCACCAGTGGTGGGGCGCATCGAATTCATGCCTGGATGGAGGCTTTGCTGCAGGGTGACTGGCCTGATCTGGATGTCTTGCTGACGCCTGTCACCAGCCAGTGGGCAAACGTGGCCGTATCCGGCCCGCGTTCCAGAGATCTGCTCGAGCAACTGAATATCGGCATTGATTTCAGCGCCAAGGGTGTGCCTCATATGGCTATCGCGACCGGTACCATTGATAACCTGCCGGCACGCGCGTTAAGAGCCAGCTTCACCGGTGAACTTTGTTATGAACTCAACGTTCCCGCGGACCGGGGAGCAGCCTTATGGAACACCTTACTGCAGCTCGGGGAAGACTTGCAGGTGATGCCGATCGGTATCGAGGCACTGACGGTATTGCGGACCGAGAAGGGCTACCTGCACGTGGGTAGTGATACCGACGGTTATACCACGCCCGGGGATATCGGCTGGGGCCACGTGGCAGATGGGAAGCAGGGTGAGTTTCTCGGTAAACGATCCTTAAGCCGTCCCTTCAATATCAGCGACGGACGCCTGGAATTTGTGGGGTTGACTCCAGCGCAGGACGGAGGGGTGCTTGCTGCCGGCTCCCATGTTATCGATGCAGGACATTCGGGGGCGCCGGCGCCGACTCAGGGGTATGTCACATCTGCCTGTTACAGTCCCAACCTGCAACGTTACGTCGGTCTCGGCCTGGTGCGGGACGGCGCCAAGCGGCTGGGTGAGACAGTGAACATGTATGACGATGGTAAGGTTAATGCCGCAGTGATCAGTGTGCCGGCAGCCTGGGATCCGAAAGGGGAACGATTGCATGTTTGATATCAATTCTTCTTTTGCGTTGCAAGGAAATGACGGACAGTCATGGTTGCTGCAGACTGCGCGGCTGAAGCTGCAAGCGGTTGATAATATACGTAAATTGCGCCTGCAGGCGCGGCCGGGTGCTGAATTGAATAGCACTTCTCTTGAAAGCCTGACCGGAATCCTGCTACCGCCAGGTCCGCAGGAAAAGGTGGATAATGAGTTCTCAGCTTACTGGTTGGCGCCAAATGACTGGTTGCTGGTTAATCCGGAGTCAGATATCGACAGTATCGTCAGCGCGTTACAGGATTCATCCAATGAGGTCACGTATGTCGTCACTGATTTGACCGATGCTTACAGTATCATTGACATATCCGGTGAAGATGCCGTAGCAAGGCTGGCGGAGGGATGTTCGGTTGACCTCGATGGCAAGGCATTTCCCTCCGGCCGCTATGCATTGACCCGTTTGCAACACCTGTCAGTCATTATCCATCGCCTGGATGATACCCCGCGCTTTCGCATCCTGGTGGACCGTAGCGTAGCGCGCTTTCTCCGGGATTGGTTGATGTGCGCCATCCCTGGCGGATTTGTAGTGTGATGAACAGGAATCATATCCCGGTTTTAAAAGATCTGGTGCTGGTGGGTGGCGGGCATGCCCACGTCACAGTGTTGAAAAAGTTTGCCATGCGACCCGTACCGGGCGTACGCATAACCCTGATATGCCGGGATTTGCAGGCGCCTTATTCCGGTATGTTACCGGGTTATATTGCCGGGCACTATACGTTTGACGAAGCCCATATCGACCTGGCTCCCTTATCCCGATTTGCCGGCGCCCGGTTTTTTCATGATGAAGTCGTCGGTCTGGATACGGATAATAAAAGGCTGATCTGTAGTGACAGGCCGGACGTGAGTTACGACGTACTGTCAATTAACGTTGGCTCTGCCCCTGATATCTCTGCTGTCCCCGGCGCTGCCGCCAATGTAACGCCGGTCAAACCCATCGATGGTTTTGTCGATAACTGGAACAGCCTGTGTGAGCGGATTTTACTGCGCCAGGGTGGCTTGCGGGTCGGCATCGTTGGCGCGGGAGCAGGTGGCGTTGAACTGACGCTTGCGGTTCAATATCGGTTAAAAAAGTTACTGGCCGGGAAATGGCCGGATAATGCCAGCCCTGAATTTCACCTGTTTGCCGATGCCGATGACATCCTGATCACCCACAATCGCTTCGTACGCGCCAAATTCCGGCGCGTACTTACTGAGCGGAAGATCAACGTCCATACGCGACACAAGGTGATCGAAGTCCGGCCCGGCGGTCTGCAATGCGCCAACGGCGCAACCTTTGAGCTGGATGAGATCCTGTGGGTGACCATGGCCCGCGCCCAGGCCTGGCCGGCAAAGGCCGGGCTTGACGTTGATGAACAGGGATTTATCAAAGTCAATAATACGCTTGAGTCCGTGTCACATCCGGATATCTTCGCGGCCGGTGATATCGCTCATGTGGTTAACCATCCCCGGCCTAAATCCGGTGTATTCGCCGTGCGCCAGGGACCGCCTTTGTCATTGAATGTCCGGCGCAAGTTGCTGGGCCGGCCGCTTAAACCCTTTTTTCCGCAAAGAGAATTTCTCAGCCTGATTTCCACGGGAGATAAATATGCCATCGCCTCACGTTCCTGGTGGGCGCTGGAAGGACGCTGGGTGTGGAACTGGAAAGACTGGATTGATCGCCGCTTCATGCACAAGTTCAACCGGCTTCCCGATATGGAGGGGGAGGTGCGGCAGGATATTCCCCGCGGGTTAGTCGATAAGGACGCGATCAAGGAGATATCCGCCATTGCCATGCGCTGTGGCGGTTGCGGTTCCAAGGTGGGCGCTACGGTGCTTGAAAACGCACTGGCAGGACTTGAACCGGTTTCCCGGGATGATGTGCTGATCGGTTTACACGAACCTGATGATGCTGCCGTAGCGAGTGTTCCTGCAGGTAAAGTGATGGTGCACACGGTCGATTCTTTTCGATCGTTTATCGATGATCCTTATCTCTTCGGGCAGGTGGCCGCAAATCATGCACTGAGTGATTTATACGCGATGGGCGCGGAGCCGCAAACGGCATTGGCTATCGTGACCGTCCCCTACGCGCATGAAAAGAAGGTTGAAGAATTGCTTTCGCAAATGCTGCAGGGCGCCCTCAAGGTATTGAATGAGACAGGCACGGCGCTGGTCGGCGGGCATACAAGCGAAGGTGAGGAGTTGTCTTTGGGTTTTTCCGTGAACGGCCTGATTGACCGGGAGAATATCATGCATAAAAGCGGCCTGGGTGCAGGTGATCGAATCCTGTTGACCAAGCCTATCGGTACCGGGACCCTGTTTGCGGCTGATATGCGTCACAAGGCAAAAGGACCCTGGATCGCAGCCGCACTGGCAAGCATGTTGCAATCAAACCGTGAAGCCGCCGAGTGTCTGTTCGCACACGGGGCAACTGCGTGCACGGATGTAACCGGCTTCGGCCTGCTGGGACATCTGGTGGAAATGATAAAGCCTTCTCACATTGATGTTGAGATCGATCTGGGCGCCATCCCGTTTCTGGCCGGCGCTGAGGAGACGGTTGCAGCCGGCATATTCAGTTCGTTACAACCGGAGAACCTGCGTTTGCGCCGGGCCATACGTGATGTTGAAAGCGTGTCAAAAGATCTGCGCTACCCATTGATATTCGATCCGCAGACCTCCGGTGGGTTACTTGCCGGCGTCCCGGAAGAGCAGGCCCATGCGTGTCTCGACGAACTGCGTAATCTGGGCTATAGCCACACGGCAATTATCGGCAGGGTGCTACCTGAGAGTGACCGGTTGGAGCCTGTAAGATTGCTAGTATGAAGCAGCAGTCCGGCTAGCCGGGTTTTGGGGGCCGTTTGTCCGTTCCGAGGCTATCCAGCAGGGCTTTCCAATGCCTGCTCTCCAGTTCCGGGGTAAACAGTTGTTTGCGTTCATTTCCAAGCTCATGCAAACGTCGCAGGAAGCTTTGCTCTGTTTCCGCCCGCTGTAACAAGGCGCAAAGTGCTCCAGTGTCTGTTACCGGATAATAACCGGGATAATCCTCGCCGAGCAGACCGACATTGCCGTCAATATCAGAGGCAATGACAGGCACATCCGCGACCACGGCCTCCGAAATAACGTTAGCGCCGCCTTCCATGATCGAGCTGTGCACCAGCACATGTGTCTTTACAAATTCCTGTCGTACCTGCCATGCGCCGACCTCGCCAAGCCAGTGATAACGGGGGTTTATTTCCGTCTCGGCGCGCGCCTGTTCAGCCCATTCATTGTTATGTGCCTTACCGAGATGGAACACTCGAAGACGGGACTCCTCCGACAGGGTCCGGGCCGCGTAGGCGGTTCTGAACGGGTCTTTCTCCTCGCGTAAATGGCCTACTACACAGACATCGAATGTGCGTATTGACGGCCTGCGAGCGCGTTTCAGCGGCACTGCCGATTGATGGATTACATGCAGTTTTTTCCGGTAAGTATCCGGGATCGCCCGGTACACAAGATCATGCAGACATACCAGCGCGTCGGCCATTTCCATGGAGTGCAGGGTTTGCTGCGGATGGCTGTGCCGGTAGCGGTAAATATCCGTGCCGGTCAAGGCGACCACCAGGGGGTGTCCGGGAAATCGCCGGCGAAATCTTTCTATCGATGAGGCGCTGCGCCACGCATGTAATGCCACCATCATATCGGCCGGCGTCCCCTCCCAGTCAGTTTGAAGCGTCACCCCGTGGCCGAGACCCCGCAACAGCCGCGCCCAGCGTATCGCTGTAATACTGTTTCCTGTTTTCGATTGTATTTTTCCGGGCGTAATTAGGATAATCTTCATACCATTACTTTAGGTGACAATAATCACGATGCAACCGGTAAGTTGTAATTATTTGAAAGAGATCATGACGGATGCCCATAAAAGGACCCTGGAACTGGTCACCGGTCTGGATGAAGAGCAACTGATGGGGCCGAAGTTGCCCATCGTCAATCCATTACGCTGGGAAATCGGCCATGTTGCCTGGTTTCATGAGAAGTTCATCCTGCGTGACCTGTATGATCGGCCCCCGCTGCTGGCAAACGGTGACGCTATCTATGACTCCATTGCCATCCATCACGAACAACGTTGGGACCTGCCGCTGTTGAGTATGCAGGATACGCTGGATTATACGGAGAATGTCCTGGATGACTGCCTGTCACTGTTACCGGAGGGTACGGCCGATCAGGCGCAAAGTTATCTGTATCAGTTTTCCACCTATCATGAAGACATGCATACTGAGGCTTATTCCTGGTCGCGTCAGACATTGGCCTATCCAAAGCCATCATTCGCTAATGCTCTCAGACCGGAAGATGCGGATGCCGGGGTCTGGCCGGGGGATGCAGCCATTCCGGGAGGGGTGTTTTTTCCAGGGGCCTCTAAAACAACGCAGTTTGTCTTCGATAACGAAAAATGGGCACACGGAGTAACCGGCGAACCGTTTCACATGGCAAAAGCGCCGGTAACCAATGCCGAGTTCATGGATTTTGTTAACGCGGGGGGCTATCGACGCCGGGAGTTCTGGAGTGATGAAGGCTGGTCCTGGCGCGAACAGGCAAATGCCGGACATCCGGTGTATTGGCTTGCCGGTGACCGGGGAGAATGGCGGCTGAGGCGATTTAATGATATCGGGGACATGCCACTCTATCAACCTGTCATTCACGTGAACTGGTACGAAGCCAACGCTTATTGCCGTTGGGCAGGCAGGCGCCTGCCGACGGAAGTGGAGTGGGAAGCCGCCGCATTGGGTGAACCTGGAAAAGACAACGGCATGCTTGCCTTGAAAAAGCGTAACTACCCCTGGGGGGAACAAGCGCCGGAGATACGGCAGGCGAATCTTGATGGCTGCGCGCTGGGATGTATTGATGTGGCCGCGTTGCCTGAGGGAGATAGCGCTTTTGCCTGCCGGCAGATGCTTGGCAACGTATGGGAATGGACATCGGATACGTTTGCCCCGTTTCCCGGATTTTCAGCGGATGCCTATAAGGAATATTCAGAGCCGCTGTTTTATGACACCAAAGTATTAAAAGGCGGAGCCTGGGCAACCCGAAGTCGTATGGTAACAGGCCGATACCGTAATTTTTTCACTCCGGACCGGCGCGATGTAATGGCGGGTTTCAGGACCTGTGTCGTTTAACCCACATCGCCCACTCTGCTAATATAGACGCATTTGCGCATTAATTCAGTAATGAACAGTGACAAGCAGCATTTGAGAGACTTGCCGTCAGTAGACCGTGTACTGCGAGAGACGCCTCATCTTACCGAGCGTTGGGGGCATGGGCGTGTGACTACCGCAGTTCGTAACGAGCTTGAGCACATTCGCAATAATATGGAATTGATCAATTCTGTTGATAAGACTTCAATTCTCGGCCATGTCGTCGCCTCCGTTGAAACTGAGTTGGAAAATGCCGCTAATAGCAGTTTAATCAGTGTATTCAATCTCACGGGTACTGTTTTACATACTAACCTGGGCCGCGCATCGCTCCCCCGTGAAGCACTGGATGCAGTGCTGGCCATAGCACAAACACCGGCTAACCTGGAATACGATTTACCAACCGGTAAACGCGGTGATCGTGACGTTCACGTGGAGCGCCTGATCTGTGAGCTTGGCGGGGTAGAGGCGGCGACAGTGGTAAACAACAACGCCGCAGCGGTATTACTGGTGTTGAACACGCTGGCGAATCATGCCGAAGTACCCGTATCCCGGGGCGAGTTGGTCGAAATTGGCGGCTCCTTTCGCATCCCCGAAATCATGCAGAGTTCGGGGTGCGCCCTGGTCGAGATCGGAACAACCAATCGCACCCACCTGAAAGACTACGAAAACGCTATAAACACCAATACTGCGATATTGCTGAAGGTACATGCGAGCAATTATCAAATCCGGGGGTTCACCCATAGCGTTGCCGAAACGGATCTGGCGGAATTGGCCCAGCGCCACGGGTTAGCTTTTGTTATCGATTTAGGCAGCGGTAATTTGATCGACTTTTCCGCCTTCAACTTGCCCGATGAACCCACCGTGGCGCAGGCAGTGAAGAATGGCGCTGATATTGTCACTTTCAGTGGGGATAAGCTGCTGGGCGGTCCCCAGTGCGGCATTATCGCCGGCAAACGGGAATTGATAACCCGGATAAAGAGTAACCCGCTGAAACGCGCTCTGCGTACCGACAAGATGACCCTGGCCGCCCTGGCGGGAGTGCTCAAGCTCTATCAGGACCCGTCCCGGTTGGCGAAAAAACTGCCGACTCTTGCCGTGTTAACCCGGCCACTTGCCGAAATTCGCGCCCAGGCTGAGCGGGTTGCGCCAAGGATTGCGGAAGTATTGGCGCCGCGTTATGAAGTAGCGATAACAGAATGTCACAGCCAGATCGGCAGTGGCGCCTTACCGGTTGAGACGCTGCCCAGTGTCGGCGTCAGGATCAACTCGGCAGATGATTCAGACCAGGCTATCAGGGAACTGGCCGCGTCACTGCGCGGGTTACCCGTACCTGTTATCGGTCGGATCAATAGCGGCGCGTATTTTCTGGATTTCCGCTGTCTCGACCGGGAATATGATTTTATTGCCCAGCTTGATCTGTGGAAATACTAGTACTCTTTCCAGGTGATATTGACATATTCAGAGCGACACAGCGGCGCCAAGACAAGGCGCAGCCCGCAGAGAATGGCGAGTCCTTGTCAAGGGCTGCAACGCCGTATTGGCGCCGCTGTGTCGCTCCCTGCGGGCGGGCCGGGAAGCGGTCGCCCGCGGCGTTGCGCCGCTTGGCAAGGACTCGCCATTCCCTGCGCGGCGCGCCTTGCGCTCAACCGTTTCCCGGCCCGCTGAATATGTCAATATCACCTGGAAAGAGTACTAACGTTCCGTTATGCCGCTTTGCTGGCTTCCCTTATCATCTTGCGGAACTGACGGACCGCTACGAATTTGAGCAATAACCGCTGAAAAAAGGGAGGCTGCTCGGAGTTGGCGGCGGAGACATACCGGTTGATTCCCAGTTGCTCCCGCAGGTCTGCGGACATTACCAGCATGGCGTCGTCGGACGGGATGCCGGTTGCATCGGCAATCCGCACCATGCGCTGAAAATTTGATATTACCCCAACTGTATCAACCAGCGCTCCACTGCCCATTTTATCCACCAGGGCCTGACGCGTCGCGGCCAGCGCGGCGCCATCATCACCCAGGCAGGCGTTAGTGAACTGCAACAGCTCATGGGAATTTGGCACCCCCCTGATCTCGGTACAGGAAGGATCAGTGAGACCGTCGAAGTCGATAGATCCACCTGATAGCTTGACGCTCTCACGGAGCATCACCGCATGTGAGGCAGTTCAGTAGAAACAGCCGTTGAGTGCGGACACTCGCGCGGCTACCACCTCTGTCTGGGTACGGGTTAGCGTTCCCTGGGGGGACTTTGTGACATTCCAGATTTCCGCGCTATTGAGATAATGCGCTTTCAGGGTATCCATCAGGGTACGCACCTCGTCAGGGACCAGGCTGAGGGCCCGGATGACATAGCCGATGCGTCCTTCCCACAAATCGGCGTCAGGACCGCTGTCTACGCTTGGCGGCAGCACTGAAACCCAGGAGCGGTCCCGGATAACATTGGCAGGGCGGTAATGACTGGGGTCACCAGGTTGCGGTTCCGGCAGTTCGTTCGGCGGCAAGCCAAGACCGCGACAAAACTCGTCGATTGAAAACACCGAGACCAGGGTACCGATGATCTCAACGTATTGTTCCTCACTGAGACCCTGTTGCATGATGCCGTCAAACCAGCTTTTGGTGAGCCGGGCCGAGTCGGTGACAACACGGTGGATGACTTCAATCATGACCTCGGAAAGATCACTGACAACGTCATGAGGCCCGTTAACCTGATAAGGAGATAATGCCTCTTTTCGCCGCCGGCACAGGTCGCATTGCTGCGCCTGGCGGATTTCCCGGGCCACGTTGACCCGTTCGGCGCCCGTCAACCAGTTTCCCGGCGCGGCCAGACGTTGCCAGTAGCGGTTATGACCTGCGGCAAAATCTCCGCGCACCGGCCAGGGAGCGTTGTCGTAGCTTATCTCTTTCACAGGCCGGAATTCTCCCTGAATTTGTCAGTAGCGTCAATAACTACAGCGTAATTATTGTCCGTAAGCCCAAAAGTATGCTAAACACGGTCATTGAAACAATAAATGGATTCAGTTGGATTTAATGATTGGGGTATTGAATTCTCATGTGCACTGACATTTGCTTTTTGGTTGTTCCGCGGGATTGTCCGGGCAGGACCAATACCCTTTGATGTTCCGGCTCTGACCTTTCGATGATAGCTCGAGTTCATCCACCGGGGCTACGTACCTTGTTCTTCACGGAGATGTGGGAACGCTTCAGTTATTACGGTATGCGCGCTTTGCTGGTGCTTTTCATGACCGCCACTATCACTGAAGGTGGCCTCGGTCTGGATGATGTGACTGCTACTGCGATTTACGGCTTGTACACGGCAGCCGTCTATGTGGCGGCCCTGCCGGGCGGCTGGATCGCAGATCGCATGATCGGCGCCCAGAATGCTGTCTGGTACGGGGGGATTGTCATCATGCTGGGGCATTTTACCCTGGCAATCCCGGCGCAACCGACCTTTTATATCGGCCTGATGCTGGTAGTTCTGGGTACCGGCTTACTGAAACCGAATATCAGCGCCATCGTCGGTGAATTGTATCCACAGGGCGGGTCCAACACGGATGCCGGTTTTACCATTTTTTATATGGGTATCAATCTGGGCGCGATGCTTGGTCCACTGGTATGCAGTACCCTGGGTGAAAATGACAGCTTCGGTTGGCATTATGGGTTTGCTGCTGCCGGAATAGGCATGTTTCTGGGGTTAATCCAGTTCCGTTTTACCCGTTATCGCCTCCATGGCGCCGGCATATATCCCGCCCATTTACGCGGCGATACCGAGACCGGAACTGCGCCGCGTTTTGGCTGGTTGATAATCGGCATTGGCCTGGGCTTGACGATTTTTACCGTATTGCTGGGCTTGTCCGGTGTCATCAGCTTCGAACCGGTGCGCCTGGCGCAAAATTCCACCTACCTGATCACTGCCATAGCGGCATTGTATTTCACCTATATCTTTGTGTTCGGCAAATTAACCGGGGTAGAGAGAAATTGTGTGGTAGTCATTGTTATCCTGGTGATCGCTGAGGCTATATTCTGGTCAGGTTTCGAACAGGCCGGCTCGTCCCTGAACCTGTTTGCACATCGTTATACGGAGCGGGAAATGCTCGGTTTCAGCATACCGGCAGGCTGGTTCCAGAGTCTTAACCCCATGTTCATCCTGATCCTTGCTCCGTTTATGGCGAGCCTGTGGGTAAATCTGGGAAGACGAAATCTGGATCCGTCCATACCGACCAAATTTGCGCTGGGTCTGATACAGCTTGGTCTGGGATTTTTTGTCATATTCCTGGCATCACGCTTCGTTGCCGGTGGAGAGATCGTACTGCCCACATGGCTGTTTTTCACCTACCTGCTACACACCACCGGGGAATTATGTTTGAGTCCCGTAGGTCTGAGCGCCATCAGTAAACTTTCGCCAAAGCGGTTTTTGAGCCAGATGATGGGTATCTGGTTTCTGGGTTCCGCACTGGGTAACCTGATTGCAAGCCTGCTGGCAGGGCGGTTCGATCCCGAATCACTGAACGATATGCCGGGTTTGTACCTGCAAATCATTGCCATCGCAGTGGGATCGGGACTATTACTGTTAGCGGTAGCACAACCCATCAAGAAGTTTATTGGTGACAAAGCCCGTTAATTGGGCTGACAGAATCCGAACAAGTCATTGAAATAAAAATTAAATTCAATTAGACTTATCCGTTGATGAAGACGGAAAAATTGCATTAGTTGATTCCCAGAGCCACGAACAGCCTGTTGTCAGTGAATAAGCAGCCCCGGGCACACATTTTCAATAAATAAGTCGGTCCAGAGAGGAACGAGATATGAAACAAAAAAGTATTCATAACAAAAATGATTCAGGGAGTATTGCACAAAGTCTAACCGCGGGTCTGTTACTGGGCATGATGGGATTCTCCAGTGCAATTGTTGCACAGGACAGTGTCGGGATTGAAGAGGTTGTAGTGACTGCGCAACGACGGGAGCAAAACCTGCAGGATGTGCCGATCAGCATTAACGCGTTTACCAGCGATGCCATTAATAAGTTCATGTTCAATGACGTGGGTGACTATCTTATCCGTACTCCCAACGCAAGTTTTAGTACGGACGGGGCAAAATCACGTCGACGCCTCAGTATCCGTGGAGTGACAAATTTTTTGGCTATCAACAATACGCTCAAGTCATCCACTTTTGGATTCTATGTGGATGATTTCAGTGTAGCTGCCAGCACCTCCAACCCACCTATCCTGGATATTGAGCGCATCGAAATATTACGTGGTCCGCAGGCAACTTATTTTGGTAAAAACGCACTGGGCGGCGGTATCAGTGTTACCTCGAAAAAACCAAATAATAAACTGGGTGGTTCGGTGATGCTCGATTATTCCCGTTTTGACACCAAAGATGTTGAAGCGATGTTGAATGTGCCGGTGGTTAAGGACGTATTAGCCCTGCGTGCGAACATAAAATACTCGGAAAGCGATGGTAATATAAAGAATATCAATGCCATCGGTGGCGGTAATGACTCGGAATATAAATATGCCAAGATAGCCGCACGTTTTACACCAATAGATAATTTAACCGTCGATGTAACGGCCAGTATTATGGATGAGGAGGTCGGTATGCGTGAAGGCGTACCAACAGGTGTTTTCTCGACCTTCTCAGGTGCGACGCTTTATGCCGGTCAGTTCCCGGATCGGGATGGTGATGGCCGCTCCGACCCGACAATAGATGGTGTCGGTTTTTTCCCGGACAATAGATATCGGACGAACTTTAATAATCCTCAAGAAGTTGGTACGGCTTTCCGTAATATTGTGGGTCGAGTAGACTACGAAATTGCAAACTTGTTGCTTACCAGCATTACAGGCAGTATAAGTTCTGACTTTACCCTGGCCGGTGACATTGATGGCAGCAGCCGGGACTGGTTTAATGAATTTCGTAATATTGAACGTACCAGCTTCAGCCAGGAGGTCCGTATACAAAATACCAATGACAGTCGTTGGGAGTGGAATATTGGCGGAATCTATTCCGATAATGAGGGTAAAATCTGGAACCGTACCTATGTTGGCGCGGAAATGCGTTTTGGATTTCCAAATCGCTTCCTCATTGACAGCCAGAACGACACCGGAGGTGCTGAAAGTTGGGCGGTATTCGGCCAGGTAGATTATGCCCTGACAGATAGATTCAATGTTTCTGCTGGTGGCCGCTATAGCGAAGAAACCATTGATGCAAATATTCAGGGATTTTCCGGTGGCTTTGTACAGACCGTGACGGCCAAAGATACATTTAAAGATTTTTCTCCCCGTTTTGCTGCTAACTTTGATTTCAACGATGACGTCACTGTTTACGCCACTATTGCCAAAGGCTTTAAATCAGGTGGTGTGCAGATCAGCCCCTTTCCAAGCGGCGAAACCTATAAGGCAGAAGAAATGTGGAATTATGAGATCGGCATGAAAAGCGATTTCTTTGACAACAGGTTGCGGCTGAATGCCGCCCTGTTTTACATGGACTGGTCTAATCTGCAGACCAACTTTCAACAATCCGAGGTCAATGAGGATGGTGAATTCATTTTATTTTCCGGCACCGATAATGCAGAATCGGCGTCATCAAAAGGGGTGGAACTGTCTGCCACTGCTTTGCTTAGCGAGAACCTCATAGTTAATTTCAATGTCGGTTACCTGAAGGCAAAGTTTGATAAATTCACTACCTATATTGATGGCTCCAACCGCAACCTGGATGGTCGTGCAGTGCCCTTATCTCCCAGCTGGACCTTATCAGCGGATGCGGAATACCGGCACCCTATTGCGGAAAAGTATGAAGGGTTTGCCCGTCTGGAATGGAGTTACAGGGATTCAACAAGAACCCTGATTGCCGGCATGATACAGGAGGGGTTTCCCTGGGAAGTACCCAGTTACGACTATTTCAATTTACGCGCTGGTATAGAACATGAGGACTTTACAATTACCGGTTATGCGGAGAACCTTTTTGATAGCACTTATTATACAAACGCTTATCAGAAAGCCTTTGCCGGTGGTCTTTTCGCCGAACCGTCCTTCAGGAGTTATGGCGTACGCGTAAACTACAGATTTGACAAAGAATAACATCATCTGGAGCCCTCTTCTCTCTCGGTACAACCACTGGCTATGGGACGGAAGAGGGCTGAGTTTTCTTTAATAGCAATAAATGTCGGCTTTGCAACAGTCCCGGTTAATGTTCAGATCAAGTATTTTCTCATGCTCACTGACATTAGCTGTCTGTTTATTCGCCGGGGTGGTACAGGCAAGCTCTCAACTGGAAGTCTTATCTGAATCCTATATAAAAAAGTGGGCCGCGTTTTATCCCAGCGAGGCTCTCAGTAACGGACTCAAATCGGCGGCCTGGGAATTTGAAAATTTTTCCACCGGTCGTGTGGCGGAATGGATTGCCTATAATCACGATATCCTGAAAATAATCGATTCATTCTCAGACCTGCCGGTAAACGAGCGTATTGACGCGCGGGTCTTACGCCGTCAGATAAACCTGGAGCTGGAGCGCTGGCAACATGACAAGGTACTGGTTAATCAATCCGGCTGGTACGCTGAATTGATTTCCCAGGCCTTGACCTATGTTCTGGTACGCGATCAGTTTACCCCTGAAGAAAAACTACGCGCTATCGTGCAACGACTTCATGGCGTGCGGTTATTGTGTGATCTGGGAATAACCAGATTACAAAATGGAAGCCGGGAAAGAACTCAACGATCTTTGGAAATCCTCGAACGCACAACAGCGTTTTATGAAGGTAGCCTGCTCGAACTGAGCCGCGACTGGTCAGAAGGAAAACAGCATGAGCAAATAGAGCAGGCTATTCATGACACTGCCGACTCTGTGAGTGGACTGGCACGTCATATTAGCGAGAATGTCCTGCTCCATGCATCCATTCCGGACAAATTTGACGATGAGGATTACGCCCGCAAGTTAAAGATTTATGTGGATAGCGATTTGATGCCGGCACAACTCAGGGATAGGGCTTTTGCGGAGATTGAAGAAGTACGGAGATTGATGGTCATAGAAGCTACGGCCTGGTGGAAAGAACAAAATCCACAAGTGGAAATACCGATGGATGAGAATGAATTGCTGCAATCAGTCATGGCGGTAATGGAAGAAAACAGGTCAGACAATCGCCTGGACTTCCTGAATTTCTTCACGGAGTTAACAATAAAAGCAGAATCATTTCTCATTGAAAAAGATCTGGCTACGGTACCTGAACCGCGTACTTTGTTTATTGGACTGTCACCCGATCACTTTTCCGGCGCAGCCTATGGCGGCGTCTACCCGACAGGCCCGTTTAATGCCGGTGCCGATACACTTTTTTATCTGCCCACTATCCCCGATGATTCACCGGCTGAACAAAAAACAGGTTTTTACCGTTCATTCAACAGTCACTTCAACACGATGATTATTGCCCATGAAATATATCCGGGGCATTACATGCAGTACAAGGTAGCGGTTAACGCGGCGCCTGCCGCGCATTCTCTTTTTGCCAATGGAGCTTATGTTGAAGGTTGGGGTACATTCAGCGAGGAGTTGATGCTGGATGCCGGCTGGGGTGATTACCAAAGATTGACGCGCCTTGCACACCTGAGAAAACGCCTCGAAAATGCTACCCGCGCGTATGTGAGCGTCATGGTGCATATTCGGGGCTGGGACAAAGACCAACTCATGGAATTTGCTACGGGTCGCGGACTGCTGGCGCCGCAATTTGCCATTAATCTATGGACCCGGGTAATGCACAATCCCCTGCAGATCACCAGTTATTTTCTTGGATTCCATGGTTTCAGAAAATTGTGGCATGACGAAAAGGCCAGACTTGGCGACAATTTCAGAACTCGTGAATTCGTCGATGGCGTTTTGCAGGCAGGACCAATACCCATTGATGCCCTGGCTTCGACCTTTCGATGACATTATGGTCAGTTACTGACCAACAGGGAAGTTGCGTGCCTCATGGGGTAGGGAACCAAACAATGGCTGTTTATAGTTTCTCAAGAAAATAATTGGAGATTTTGGTAAATACATGCAATTGTGCATCGCGGATACCATGATGTTGATTCGGATAGATCATCATGTCGAATTGTTTGTTATGGGCGATCAAGGAGTCGGCGAACTGTAGTGTGAATGCGTATTTAACGTTTTCATCTCCCGTGCCGTGGATGAGTAATAAATCTCCTTCCAACTTGTCGGCATAGTTCATCGGGTTGACTTCATAATAGCCTGTCGGATTATTTTCAATCGAATCCATCCAACGTTCCACCCCCACTGCCTGGTAGCGGGTCAAATCAATGACCGGAGCGACACTGACGGCGGTCTTGAAGTGCGGTGCACCCTTAGTCATCAGTGCGGCCGCCAGGTAACCACCACCGCTCCAGCCCCAGAACCCGAGTCTCCCGGCATCAACGTAGGGCAGTGATTTTAAATAATTGACGCCTTCCAGGTAATCAAGGATGGCATATTTGGCATAGTGTCCATACGTCAGGTTCTTAGCTGCCTTTCCTCTACCCGCGGTAGTGCGGTTGTCCATGGCGAAAATGATATAACCCTGCTCGGCCATATAACGGTGCCAGAGGTCCTGTTTCGGACCCCTCTGGGTGCCCCACCTGTTGACGACCACCTGTGAGCCGGCATTGCCATAGCCATAACCGATAACAGGATATTTTTGATTGGGATCAAAATCCAGCGGCTTGATCATAAAAGCATCAATCAATATGCCGTCACTGGTCTTTACCTTGATAAATTCCGTATGAGGCATAGCGTATTTATCCATTGCCTCAAGCTTGTTTGGTTCCAGAATGCGCACCTGTTCTCCATTCACCTTGCGTAACGTCATGCTATGCGGCGTTCTGGCATTCGACCAGGTTTCGATAACCAGTTGGTGATCAGGGGATAGCTGCCATTCATACCAACCCGGTTTTATAGTCAGCTTTTCAATAGTTGAGTTATTAAGGTTCACCCTGTATACATGCTGGTCGATGAAGGAATCCTTCTTTGCATAGAAATAAAGCCATCCTGCTGTTTCATCCAGACCAATAAGTGAAGAGATTTCCCATGCGCCTTGTGTCAGTTGAACTTCATTTCCCTGATAGTCGTACAAGTAAGCATGACGATAACCGCTTTTCTCGGATGTCCACACGAAGCGTTCCTGTTCCTCGAAAAATATTAAATCATCAGTAATTTCCACCCAGGCAGGGTCAGCATCCTTTACAATAGCCTTTGATTTTCCGCTGTCGGTATCCGCAAGCAACAGGGTGAGTTTTTTATGGTCCCTGGTGAGGTGTTGAATGGCAAGGGTATCTGAGGAATTCGACCAGTTTATTCTAGGGATGTAGTCATCCGGGTTGTCACCGATCTCCATCCAACGCGTTTGATTACTTTCCAGGTCAAACACACCTATCCTGTTGACTGCATGGCGCTCGCCGGTATTCGGGTATTTCATGGGACGGACGGTATTGTATTTGCCCAGTTCATCCACCATGTAGAATACTTTTACGTCTGTGGCATCCAAGCGCCAGAAGGCGATCTTTTTTCCGTCCGCTGACCAGAACCAGGCATCTTCAGAAAAGAATTCTGTGCTACCGTAGTCAAAAAAACCGTTGAAGATATTCGAGTCGCCATCGGTTGTAACTGCCCGGGTCGCCCTGGTCTTTAATTCAGTGACATAGATGTTATTTTCCAATACGTAACCCACGTGCTTACCGTCCGGTGAGAGGTAGACGTTACGTAAGCCGAGGTTATTGTCTGCGAGCGCCCAGAGTTTTTTCGCAACAGGCTCATAGATATAGTAAGGCGCTTCCTGTCTGCCGTCCCAGGTCAGATTAACCGGCCCAGCCAGCAAAATATGGTTACGCTCGGCTGCCCACTGGTATCGACTCATCCTGACGGGTCCATCTTGATATTTGAGGGCGTCCCCGGGAATAATCAAACGTACAGCGCTATCGGCTACGCTGTACTCATGGATTTCCAGGAGGCCGCTTACCAGATTCTTTTTTGTGAAGGTGAAACGCTTTTCGTTTTCACCCCATTGAATGTTTTGCCACAATCTATTTTCAAA
Organism: Gammaproteobacteria bacterium; assembly: GCA_965205405.1. Lineage (GTDB taxonomy): Bacteria > Pseudomonadota > Gammaproteobacteria > Eutrophobiales > Eutrophobiaceae > JAAXHV01. The sequence continues at coordinate 3,178,173 of OZ242169.1, read as the reverse complement.
TTCATCACCGGCAAAAATGCTGTCCAGGGTTAACCCCTGCTTGTCCTGGGCCGCCAGGCAAGCTGTCCCGCCAAGAAGTAGCAGGTAGCTTGTTAAAGCCAGTAAATTTCTTCGCATCGTTTTACTTCCGTGCAACACCATTACATTACAAATCCTGAAGTCTCTTTTGTCTTCCGACCGGACTTGGCAATATCTGATCTTTTACCTGCATTGTCCAGCTTTTTAACAACGAAACCACTTGTTGCACCAGGGCAAACGCATACTTTCAACTAAATTTAAAAATTGTTATTGGAACGACAACAGGTGTGGGTTAAACTTGGACGTAATCTAAATTTTGAGGGGGACAGGGGCAGCCATGTCAGCGCCCCCGCCAGACGAGTCTCCGTGTCTTATTGATCAAGGGATGCCTGCCGGTGAATCATCTTATAAAAATAATACTTATAACATTGCTGTGCCAACTGGGAACCCCGGTTTTTGCCGATACAGACAATGCCAGCGTGCTGGTAAGGATGTTTGCCTGGTGGAACGACGCTATAAAAGATCCTGACGGGTTTACGGAAGAAGCGTTCCGTCTTTATTATACCGAGGATGCGGCCATTATCATCAATGGCAATGAACTGGTACGGGGGATCAAACCCATGGTCGAGCATTTCAGAAGCGCCCAGATAAACACCGAATCAGTAGAAATTGTATTGCCTTTCGAACAGGAGTTTGAGTCCGCGACCGGCGATCGCATATTTACCTATCACTTGATTCGTTTTCGTGAGGAAGACGCGGACAGACTTTCTCATTTAATGGGTTATGCCGTCGTAGAAGACGGTAAGATCGCATTGCTCGATTTTCTGAGATATAACCAACCGGTTGCCGCTGAAGCGGCAACTGCAACCAGCGGGCGCCAATAGATAATTTCAAGTCAGAGCTGGGAGAAAAATGAGCAGTAGAAATATTCATAATAATTCAAACAGTGTTACCCGACTTGTAGCTACAGGTTTGGGTATCACCATTACCACGATAAAACCGGATAACAAACTCAGCGGTCCTGTCATGCTGGGGAGGTAACTGAAATGAATAAAAACCGGATGCGGTTAAACCTTGGTTTCCTGATGCTCCTGACGGTGTTTGCACAGGCAGCGAATGCGGCTGGGACCAGAGCTATTGTCGGCGGGACGGTCGTAGACCTGGACGGCAAATCACCAATACAAAATGCCGTTATTCTCGTGGAAGGAGATAGAATCGCGGCGCTTGGCAAAGCGGGCGATGTAAAAATCCCTGACGGCGCCGAACTCATTGACGCTAAGGGCGCCTGGTTGATCCCTGGTCTGATGAATATGCACGTTCATCTCGGCCTCGTCCTTCCCGGCAAGATGAAGGCGGAATTAGCAAACGAATCCGAAGCCGCGCTGGCCCTGCGGATGGCTGCGTCAGCGCGCGAGAGCTTACAGGCCGGCGTCACCACCATTCGTTTACCGGGCGATCGGGGTCATGCCGACCTGGCCTTGATGAGGGCTATAAACAAGGGGCAGGCCGATGGCCCTCGAATATTCAGCTCCGGCGAAGCGCTGACTATTACCGCGGGTCACGGCTCGAAAGGAGAGGGAAAGGTTAATTATGACGGCCCGTACGAATTGATAAAAGCCGCACGCACGCAAATCAGCGCCGGGGCGAAGTGGATCAAGATTCTCATATCGGGGGGCATAGCTACCGAGGGTGGTGGTATTACTAATGCCCTGATGACCCCCGAGGAAATTCATGCGGTGATTGACGCTGCCCACCGGTTCGGCGCAAAGGTGACGGCTCATTCCGGTTCCCCGTTGGCAACAGACATTGCCATAGACGCCGGGCTTGATTGCGTCGAGCACGGCTATTTTCTCGATCGAAAGACCCTCAAGAAAATGAAACAGCACGGCACCTGGCTGGTGCCGACTATCGTCGTCAGCCAACCGGCGACACAGCCGTTTTTTGAAAAGATCGGCTCCCCTCCGTGGTACCTGGAGCGGCGTGATTCCGCCGGTAAGGCTCACTGGCAGGCCTTGGAGATGGCCATTGAAGAAGGGGTCAATATTGCTCTGGGTACGGACCAATTACCTTCCGAACCCAATGACGGGACCACGGCAACCGCCCGCGAGGCGCAATACTACGTAGAAGCTGGTATGACGCCGCTACAGGCATTAAGATCGGCAACCATCGAAACCGCCAGGCTGCTCGAAGCAGAGGATGAGATCGGTTCGCTGGAAACGGGCAAGTATGCCGATATCGTTGCGCTGGACAAGGACCCGACCAAAGACATCAAGGCATTGCGCAATATCCTGCTGGTGATGAAGGGCGGCAAGGTTTATCGTAATTTGCTGAAGTAATAAGGGACCGCCCGTCATTCCGGCGAAAGACGGGAAGCACTGGTTCATGATTACTTTGGGGGAATGGTAAGATGAAAAAGGTCGCCTGGGTTATATTTTTGTTACTGCTGTGGCTGTCCGGGTGTTCAGGTGAGCAGACTGAATCCGGTAGCGAACTTCTTATCAAGAGTGTCACCTTGATCGATGGAACCGGTGCCCAACCACAGGAAGGGGTTGATATTCGCATATCCGGGGGCCGGATAGTTGAAATTGGTTCCGGCTTGTCAGCTTCTCCGGAAACAGAAACCGTCAACGGAAGCGGGAAATATGTAATCCCCGGCCTGATCGATGCTCATGTTCACTTGGACGCTCCCATTGTCTTTCAGCTTACTCCCGAGGAGAAAGCTCAAATAATTGAGCATACTCCCAAGGCTTTTCTCTATAACGGCGTCACTACTGTCCTGAACGTTTCCTCGAAAGTGGACTGGATATTCGAGCAACGGCAGGCCGAGCGGGAGGGCCGGCTCATGTCCCCCAGGATCTATGCCATGGGCCGTTCTTTCACACCGGAAGGCGGTTGGGGCAGCAGGCACGGTGGCGCGGCGGTGGCCGATGCTGAGGATGCCCTGACACGCGCCCGGGATTACATCAGCCGGGGTACGGATGGTTTCAAGGTGATAATTGAGGATGGTCTGGGCGCTTCGGCGACCTATAACAGAATGAGTGATGAGATGCAGATGGCCATCTCCCGGATAGCCCAGGAGAACAATGTCCCCATCTATACTCATGCCATCAACCTGGATGAATTCCATTCAGCCGTGAAGATGTCCTCCCGGGCAATTGTTCATGGGCTGGAAGACCCAATCCCGCCAGGAGATACCATACTTCAGGACATGGTCGAGAATAACGTGGCTCTCGTACCCACCCATAGCCTCTGGGAGGCGTTCCTGCGACACGACGAGGCGGCGGTTGATCTGGACGATCCGCTGTTGCGCGCCAGCGTTCCCCATTTTCTCCTGGATTACATGCAGGACCCGGGCTACCGGGCCGAGGAGACCCGCCGCTTCCTGAAAGTGGCTGGCATGTCGGTTTACCAGTGGGCCGAGGAGAAAATCCCTGTTTTTCGCGAGAATATTCTCAAGGCGCACCAGGCAGGGGTGTTACTCGCCACGGGAACCGACGCGGGGGGACCGGTCGGTTTCAACTTCCAGGGCTACAATACGCCCTGGGAAGTCAAGCTTTTCGTTCAAGCAGGATTAAGCCCTATGGATGCCTTGGTCGCGGCCACCCGCAACGGCGCCATGGTGATCGGAGTTCAAGACCAACTGGGTACGGTGGAAGCCGGCAAACTGGCCGATCTCCTGATTCTGGCGGCCAACCCGCTTGACGACATTGAGAACGTTCGCAAGATCGAGACGGTTGTCTACAAAGGTAAGGCCTACCCGCGCTGGGATTTTGCCTATCAGGCACCGGTCCGCTAATCCCCATTTGTCACCTCCTCAGACCCTAAACCCCCCACCGTGCAGTAAAAAGAACATTCAATCATGTGGAAGATCTGGATTGATCGCGGTGGCACCTTTACGGATATTGTCGCAAAATCCCCCGACAGCCGATTAGTCAGCCATAAGCTGCTTTCGGACAATCCCGAACGCTACAAGGACGCGGCAGTTCAGGGCATTCGCGATCTGCTCGGCCTTGAACCCGGCGCCGGTATCCCTCGCGACACCATCAGACATGTCAAGATGGGCACTACGGTAGCCACCAATGCTCTACTTGAACGTAAAGGCGAACGCACCCTGTTTGTCACCACCAGGGGTTTCGGTGACGCCCTGCGCATCGGTTACCAGAACCGGCCGCGTCTGTTTGATCTCAATATCGTGTTACCGAGTCTGCTTTATGAACAAGTGATCGAAGTAGACGAGCGGGTCGGCGCCTGCGGTGAAGTGTTATCCCCGCTTAACGAGGATCGGGTCAGGGCCGATCTTCGGACAGTATTTGATACCGGTATCAGGGCGGTAGCTGTTGCCTTTATGCACGGCTATCGATATCGCGACCACGAGCTTAGAGTGGGTGAAATCTGCAAGCAGGTCGGTTTTACCCAGGTATCCCTGAGTCACGAGGTGAGCCCGCTGGTCAAGCTTGTTTCCCGCGGCGACACGACTGTTGTTGACGCCTATCTGTCTCCTATCCTGCGCCGCTACGTGCAGCAAGTTGCCGCTGAACTGGGTTCAGAAGGTGAGGGCGGCCCGCGGCTTATGTTCATGCAATCCAATGGCGGTCTCATCAACGCTCGCCTGTTTCAGGGTAAGGACGCCATCCTTTCCGGTCCGGCCGGCGGCGTAGTGGGAATGACGCGCACTGCAGCGATGAGTGGGTTTCACAAGTTGATCGGTTTTGATATGGGCGGCACCTCCACAGACGTGACTCACTACGATGGCGAATATGAGCGCAGTTTCGAGACATTGGTAGCCGGTGTGCGCATGCGTGCGCCGATGATGCACATCCATACCGTGGCGGCAGGCGGTGGTTCGGTACTTGAATTTGACGGCTCCCGCTTCAGGGTAGGGCCGGAATCCGCCGGCGCCAACCCCGGACCGGCCTGTTATCGACGCGGCGGCCCGCTGACGGTGACCGATTGTAATGTCATGCTGGGAAAAATTCAGCCGGACTGTTTCCCTGCTATATTCGGGGCCGGCGGCAACGAAAAGCTCGACCGGGAAACGGTTGTGCAGAAATTCTCTGACATGGCCGAGCGGGTCACTGCCGCCCAAGGCAAACCCGTCAGCGCCGAACAGGTTGCAGAAGGTTTCCTGCGTATCGCCGTTGAAAATATGGCCAATGCGATCAAGAAAATCTCGCTACAACGCGGTTACGATATTACGGAATATACGCTTAACTGTTTCGGTAGCGCCGCAGGCCAGCACGCCTGTCTGGTTGCGGACGCACTGGGCATGGAAACTATTTTCCTGCACCCCTTCGCCGGGGTGTTGTCCGCTTATGGCATGGGCCTGGCAGAGATAAGAGTGTTGTGCGAAGTGCAGCTGGGCTTTGGCTTTGTTATGGCTTCAGTAGAAGAAGAGATTGAAGCACACTGTCTGCCGCTGGTGGATGCCGCCCGTGAAGAGGTGCTGGTGCAGGGTGTGGAAGCTCGCCACATTGCCATTGTCACCAAGGTTCATATACGTTATGAAGGCACCGATACCAGCCTGCTGGTTGATGCGGGCAGCGCGGCGCAGATGATGTCAGATTTTGAAGAAGCACACTATCGGCGTTTCGGGTTTATTGCCCGCGAACGTGGCCTGGTCGTAGAAGCGCTATCCGTAGAGGCCATCGGCATGACTGAATCCGTGGCTGATCCGGAGTCTGACTTGCCCGCTTCCCGGGAAGACCCGATCGCACAGAATCTGGTGCGGATGTACGGTGCCGGGAAATGGCGCGACAGAACTTTATACCACCGTGCTGAACTGCAAGCCGGCCAGTCCGTCAGCGGGCCGGCGATTATCATTGAGGCTACAAGCACGATCGTAGTGGAGCAGGGCTGGCGCGGTGTGCTCAACAGACGCGCTCACCTGGTGCTGAATCGTTACATCGAACGGGACAAAAGTGAAGCGGCCGGTGCTGCTGCCGACCCGGTTATGCTTGAGGTATTCAATAACCTGTTCATGTCGATTGCCGAACAGATGGGCGTTACCCTGCAGAATACCGCTTATTCCGTGAACATCAAGGAACGCCTGGACTTTTCCTGCGCGCTGTTCAACGCCGAAGGCAACCTGGTTGCCAACGCGCCCCATATCCCCGTTCACCTGGGCTCCATGGGCGAATCGGTGAAGTCCGTTATCAATGCCGACAAGGGCAATATCAGGCCCGGCGACGCCTATGCGCTCAATGCCCCTTACGCCGGCGGCACCCATCTCCCCGACGTTACCCTGATTACACCGGCTTTTGACGAAAAAGGTGAAAATATCCTCTTCTACCTGGCTTCACGGGGCCACCATGCCGATATTGGCGGCCGCACGCCGGGTTCGGCTCCCCCGGATAGTACCCATATTGACGAGGAAGGCATACTGATTGATAACTTCCTGCTGGTCGAGAACGGCCGGCTGCGCGAGAAAGAAATCAGGGAATTGCTGGGTTCCGGCAAATATCCCTGCCGCAATATCGACCAGAACCTGGCTGACCTGTCAGCGCAGATAGCCGCCAACGAAACCGGCCTGATTGAACTGCGGAAAATGGTCGGACACTACGGCATCGAAGTGGTCAATGCCTATATGAAACACGTTCAAGACAATGCCGAGGAGTCGGTGCGCAGGGTAATGGAAGTGTTGAAAGACGGCGAATTCGAATATCCCATGGATGAGGGCAGTGTGATTAAGGTCAGGATTTCGGTGGATCGTGAAAACCGTGAGGCAAGCATCGATTTCAGCGGCACATCAATACAGAATCCGACCAACTACAACGCCCCGACAGCGGTCTGTAAAGCGGCAGTACTCTACGTATTCCGGACCCTGGTCAACGATGATATCCCGTTGAACGAGGGTTGCCTCAAGCCCATCAAACTGATCTTGCCGAAGCGCTCGATGATCACGCCGGAATATCCGGCGGCAGTGATGGCGGGCAATATTGAAGTGTCCCAGGCTATTACCAACGCGCTCTACGGTGCACTCGGCGTACTGGCTGCCTCGCAAGGCACCATGAACAATGTCTTCTACGGAAACGACCGTTACCAGAACTACGACACCGTCTGCGGCGGCACCGGCGCCGGTCCGGATCATCCGGGAACCAGCGCCGTACACAGTCACATGACCAACACCCGCATGACCGACCCCGAAGTGCTGGAATTACGTTATCCGGTGCGGGTGGAGGAATTTTCCATACGCCAGGGCTCCGGAGGCGCCGGCAGACACCGCGGCGGCAACGGCGTGGTGCGAAAATTACGCTTCCTGGAGGCTATGACCGCAACCATGCTGAGTTCGCACCGGGTGGTGCCGCCGTTTGGCCTGGCAGGCGGAGAACCGGGTAAATGCGGCAATAACCATGTAGTGCGTGCCGACGGCGAAGCCGTGCAACTTAAAGGCAACGACGAGGTAGATATGAACGCCGGCGACCTGTTCGTGATGAAAACCCCGGGAGGAGGCGGTTTTGGAAATATCTGACCAGTTTTACTATTCCATAAGGCCGATGTGGTGCGCGTGAAACGGATTATCGATGATGGTTTTCCAGGTGCCGTCCGAGAGAAATCTGTTCCATGAAACTCTATTATTAATTTAAATTTGGAATTACAAATGCCAATTTTGTTGAAAAAATGGCATTATAGGTAGTATAATACAAACATGTTTCCAAGAGTTTTCGTTCCTCCGGGGCAACAGAGCTACTTTCTTTTCGGGCCAAGAGGCACCGGTAAGAGCATGTTTGTAGAGAATTTCTACAAGCATGGCCTGTTTTTCGACCTCCTTGACTCACGCACATATAACGAACTAATGGCAGACCCTGGACGGTTAGCCGGCAGAATACCGGAAGGGTTCAGCGACTGGGTTATTGTTGACGAGGTGCAGAAGGTTCCCGCACTTTTGAATGAGGTTCATCGCCTGATTGAAAGGCGGCGTCTTCGTTTCGTGCTTACAGGCTCAAGCGCTCGTCGTTTGAGAAGGGGTAATGTCAACTTGCTTGCGGGGCGGGCCTTGACGTGCCGTATGCACCCACTGACTGCGGCAGAGTTGGGTACTGATTTCAACCTGGTGCGAGCGCTGAGATACGGGCAGTTACCCATGGCTTGTACATCCGATAACCCGGAAATGTTCTTGCAAAGCTATGTCAGAACTTACCTGCAGGAAGAAATACAACAGGAGGGGCTGACGCGAAACCTGCCTGCATTCAGTCGGTTTCTGGAAGCGGCCTCTTTTTCTCAGGGCTCCCCGCTGAACGTGTCGGCTATAGCCAGGGATTGCGCGGTTAACCGCAAAGTGGTGGAAAACTATTTCTCAATCCTGAGAGACACCCTGGTGTCGTACGAAATCCCGGTGTTCACCAAAAGAGCCAAACGCGACGTGATACGGAGCATCAAGTTCTATTTCTTCGACGCTGGTGTTTTCCGTGCATTGCGGCCTGCGGGTCCCTATGACTCGGACTCTGAAGCGGAAGGCGCTGCCCTGGAAACGCTTGTCCTGCAGGAAATTATCGCTCTGAATGATTACAGGAGCGGTAAATACGGCATATATTACTGGCGTACCCGGCAGGGTGTGGAAGTTGACTTTGTGCTTTATGGACAGCGCGGCTTCAGGGCGATTGAGGTGAAACACTCAGATCGCATCCGACGTGAGGATTTCAAGGGACTCAAGCAGTTCAAGGAAGAGTACCCGGAAGCGGAATTGATCTTTGTCTATTCTGGAGAGCGACGTTTCCATGAAGAAGGAATAGAGATTGTTCCTGTGGACACGTTTCTGAGAGAAGCGGAAGAGTTTGTTTGAGGGGGGAAAAGCTTATTTCTTTCCTCATAGAGATAAACTGATAATGAATTACACTTGGATACTTGTCCTCTATAATATATAACAGGGCTATCCAAACAGGCCTCGTTTAGTTATCACTATCTTTTGACCGTAACTCAATGGGAGTGAATTCAAATGAGAATAAGTATTGACTGGCAACGAAAGGACGAGATTCTGGTGGCAGCACTCGTCGGCCGCGTGGACAGCAGCAATGCAGATCAATTTGAAAAGATGATGGAAGGTGAAATTGCGCCAAAACACAAGGTGTTAATCATGGACTTTGAGCAAGTTTCCTACATCAGTAGTGCGGGCCTTCGAGTAGTAGTGATAATGGCCAAGAAATTCAAGGGGCCGTATAAGAAATTTGGCGTTTGTGCGCTTCCTGAACCGATCCTTAAGCTTTTCACAATGAGCGGGTTGGATCGAGCCATGGCGGTTCATGGAACTCGCACTGAAGCGATAGCCGGGTTCCAGCAGGACGATGCGCAGGAACAGCATAGGGAGAAACATAAAATCGAGGTTAAAGAAGCAGTGGATTATATGATCGTGGGGGACAACATAGAGGACATTACCAATTTCACCATCGAGAAGTATGAATTCACAAATGATACGGTCCTCCCTGCCGAGATACGTGATGATGCAACCACCAGGATAAAAACAGAGTTGTGGCAGGAGATTGAGCGGTTGAAACAGCACCGCAAGCTGTTGCTGGAAAAGATGTTCAAAGATGCGGAAAAAACGCTGAATGAAGTAATTGCCGGAAAGAAATAATACGTATCAGGGTACCGCTAAAAAGCATAGGTAAAACCCAGCTTCAAGATGCGGCCCAGGGGGTTGTGGGTAAAAGCATCGTAATTCAGGTCTTCACCGGCATAGGGCGGGTCTTCATCGGTGAAGTTGAGCAGCGTTGCCCACAGGTTCAGTTTGCCTCCCATCATGGCCCAGTGAAGATGCAAATCATGGGTCAGGTGCGAGTCGATCTTGATATTGTCCTCTAGGTTGTCATAACTGTTGACGAATTTTGCCGCGTAACGCAGGTTAAAATCCCGCCAGGCATAGTTGACGTGCCACAGAATTTTCCATTCGGTCAGTGTTCGAGCCAGGGGGGTTTCATAGTTAAGCCGGCCCAGTGCATTGTAGGAGGCGCCAAGCTCCCATGAATCGATGTCGAATGACAGGATTCGGGTACCGGAAAGCTTGAACTCCATAGCGCCGGACCCTGCGGGGAAACGGTAACGACCACTGAAATCGACACCGTCCGTTTCAATGTCGGGGCCGTTGACGATGTTGACTTCGATGGCCTGCAGGTCTGCCAGGCTGGTGGCCTTGCCGAAACGGATGCGATTCAGGTAAGCAGGGTTACCCGCAGCGCAATTCCCGGACGGACAGGCCAGTGCCAGCACCTGGGGGAATGGTTCTACTACCAGGGGATCGGAGAACCGGTACGACCAGTAATCCAGTGACAGGCTGAGGCCGTCGTTGTCGGCCAGCAGGTCATCGCGGTCAAGTAACAGTCCGACGTTGAAGGTAACGGCCGCTTCCGGATCCAGGTCCGGGTTGCCCTTGATAATGAGGCTTTTGAATGCTCCTGCCGCGGCTACGTAACGGAGTGAATGTATGGAATTTCCGCTGACGTGGTGAAATCCAGGTTCCCAAGCTGTCCGTCAAGACCGATTGCCCAGCGGGTGAGCCTGGATTTTACCGGTTCGGCGCGCAATGGCCCGTCCTGGCCGAAGGAGCGGCCGAGTACCCAGCCCACGCTGTCCCACGCATCCCCGGACCACCTGCAGCTTGTTTTGTCGTCACAGAAGGCATAAGGGCCGTAAATTCCCGGGTATTTCATGGCCATATCAACCAGGGCCGGGTTGTCGGCCCGCAGCGAACGCTCCGGGTCGATAACTCGGTTGGGCGGATACGAGGGAGAGGTATTCCAGTCCGGCACACGGCTTTCGCTGTACAGGAATTCAGTGCTGAGCGTCATAGCATCACTCAGTTCCCAGGAGGCTTCGGTAAAACTCTGCCAGCGCCGGGTCTTCTCGACCAGGTTATCGAACGGGGTATATTGGAAGCGGCAGCGTTTATTACTGCCGGTCGGCGCACCGCCCAGGGCCGCGCAATTGGGATCGATAATGCCGTCCGTGTTGACGTTCACGCTATTGCCGAGTATGAATGTGGCAGGTCGCCCCGTTGATGACCAGCCTCCTTTCGGGTTTTCCCCGTAGGGCAGGATAGCTCAGTCGCGCCGGTATATCTCGAGTTCACTGCGCCGAATACCGCTTGCGGAGGTCGTGATATGCCCTCTGCCGCCTGCGAAATCCATACCGCCGATGAAGCCGACTTCAGTATCACCGCCGGTGCCGGTAGCGTGAATACCAGTATGGCGCAGAGCGCGAGAAGCCGGCATACGCTGCCCTGTCTTGAAGTAGGAAAAAACGAGTGGAACAGGTAGTGACCGCGCCGCTTAAAGCCCGTCTGCCCTGCTTGCATAGCGATCGAGAAAATCACCAATAATTGTGTTGAACCACCCGCCTTAGATAGGGTCGGACCAGTAAAAGTTGTAGAAATTCCCAATAACCTATCCCTTTTTCCGCATCAAGATTGATGCGGGTACTATGACCAGGCCTGCAAGGTCCTGACGGCCACTTCATTTTCGATTTCCTTCGGCACTGTCTGTGGTCCTGCGGGTAAGGATTGGCTATCAGCCGCGAGGTATGCCAGGGACAGGGATTGCAGAGCCAGACCCAGATCCATAACTTCGATGGGGTTACCGTCACCGGCGGTCAGGTTAACACTATTACCTTTGCCAAACAGGTAAATGATATTACCGTTGCTCAGCTTGAATTTCTGGATATCCGGCATGATTTGGCGTGGTTCAGAGGACAGTTCGCGCAGGGCGGGCAGGTCGATCTCGTTTTCAAAAGCACCGGCGTTGCATAATACGGCGCCATCCTTCATCAGTGTAAGATGTTCTCGTTTGAGTGCCCCCGGTCTGCCGGTGACGGTAATGACGATATCGCTGACCGGTAGGGCCTGTTCCAGTTCAGTCGTATGATAACCCTCCAGATGCGCTTCCAATCGCGTCAGGGGATCGATATCGACTATGGTCGCGCGCGCGCCCAGGCCGCGCAAGGCACGGGCGATACCCTGGCCGCAATAACCATAACCGATGACAGTTACCCGCTTGCCGCCGATAAGCAGGTTGGAACAGCGCATGATACCGTCGACCACGCTCTGACCGACGCCGTAGCGATTTTCGACAATGCGTTTTGCCCGGGTGTCATTAATTATGAGGGTGGGGAAGATATGTTCATCAATGTCCTCGCGTAAACGGAAACCGCCAGTGGTAGTTTCTTCGGTAGCGCCGATAATCTTCGCTTTTGTACTGGAAAAGTCCGGATTGGTAAGCGCCAATACATGCAAATCTGCGCCATTATCGGCAATCAGGTCGGGTTCGGTGGATAACACCTTCGCAGCGTAATCAAGGTGCTGGTTGAAGGTTTCACTTCTTTTGGCAAATACCCGGACGTTGTATTCTGCCACCAGCGCGGCAGCCACCTCGTCCTGGGTGGTTCCGGGCCAGCCGGTGATGGCAATCTCCGCGCCGCCGCTGATCAGTGCGTCCAGCCAGACGCCGGTCTTCGCTTCCACGTGCAGACAGATACCAATACGCATGCCTGCAAAAGGCCTGGTTCTGCTGAAGTCCTGTTTTATCCGGCATAATACCGGCATACGCTCGCGTACCCAGTTTATGCGCTCCAACCCTTGCTGCGCCAGTTTGATGTCTTCTATTTCATAAGTGAAATCAGGCATGAATGTAGTCTCTATATTTTTTTGTCAAAAGATCCGTTTGAAACGAGTTTGTCAGTCACACCTGCCTGAAACCGGGTTTGCCGTTCTCAACAACAAAACGCGCCAGGTCGAAAACATTTGATTGTGCATCCCTGACGTTATGCACAGCGCGGGCCGTTGTCTGCCACTCCGTCGCGCTAACCCCATGTAACAGGTATCCGCGTTTATCCGGCTCGTAGAATTTTATCTGGGGGTTACGAACCAGGTTATCGGTTATGGGTTTTGCCATTGTTTCGGGCCAATTAGCCGAAATGGAAGAGGCCACGAACTCCACGACTGGTATCCGTTCGGCAGCTTCTGTGGATTGGGCGCCGTCAATAGCCCAGAAGGAGTGCATGTCACCACTCAAAATAATGGCCTGGCCGGTTTTACTACGGTTGATTGCGCTAACGACCCTGTCCCTGTTCGCCGGGAAGGCGTCCCAGGAACCCACATAGCGGAAGGTCTTTTTATCGATGTTCAGACGAAAAGGAGAAAAGACGCTTGAGGAAGCAATCACGTTCCACGTCGCTGTGTTGTTCAGTATGCTTTGCATCAACCGGTGTTCCTGCTCCTGTCCCAGCATGCTGCGTTCTTCAGCGAACATTTCAGGACAGCGTGGCCGATAGTTGCCGAAGCCGTAAGCGGGATCGCTGTCACCACAGAGGGACTGTTCGGCGCGGAATTGGCGGGTATCCAGCAGGTTGATTTGTGCCAGTTTCCCGAGACGGATAGTCCTGCTGAGTTGAAACCGGTTGTCACCGGGCTTGCCATAGCCGCGGGTCGGCATGTGTTCGTACCAGGCCTGGTATGCCGCGGCTCTCCTCGCCATCCCGGCGGGGTCAACGTCAATAACGGCATCATGGTTATCGAGTGTGGAAAAAAAAGGCAGCCTGGCATGGGCCCGCTTGAGCTGTTCATCGGTTTTATACAGTGCATGCCGGCGGCGAAAATCGGTCAATGTCACCGGCATGGCTTCGGTCTCGTGCTTCCTGAAGGTTTCATCGTAGGAGGTGTCATAGATATAGTCACCCAGATGAACCACAAAATCCGGGTCATCTGCAACGATATGGTCGTAAGCGATAAAATAACCGTGAGTGTAGTTCTGGCAGGATGCCGTGACGAAACGTATGGATTCAGGTTGGCCATTTACGGCGGGCAGGGTTCTTGTACGGCCCGTTTCCGAGGTGTGTGTGCCCACAGAAAACCGGTACCGGTACTCCTGTGAGGAGCCCAGCCCTTGTACATCAACATGTACAGAGTGGGCAAGCTGGGGAATAGCTAATTCCTCGCCTTGCCTGATGGGCGTTTGCATGGTTTCATCCTGAAATAATTCCCAGCGCACCGGTATGACGCCCTGGCTGATACCACCGTCCGCTGCCAGCGGCTCCGGCGCAAGCCGGGTCCACAACACTATCGAGTCTTCCGTCACATCACCGGAGGCAACACCCAGCGTAAACGGATTCCTGGAGAACTTCGTTGCAGCAACAAGAGACCCCGGGACCTGGGCGGAAGTCAAACCAAGAGCCGTCCCGATTATGAAATCCCGCCTGTTCATAGCGTTATCGTAGTAATTAGCGTTTTAAATAGATACATGATGCAGGTTCTAGCCCGATAGGATCAAGCCAATCGGCAACGCATAAAAAGTCCGGTTTTCGTACTGGAATGGCAGTATTTCCTGTCCCGTATAAAACAGGATACCCCGTTCAAACTGATTGCCGGCAAATTCTGCCAACGTTGCCAGACCCTTGAAATCCTGAGTTTTCACGCTTGCTGAAGCCTTTATTTCAATGCCGATGAGCTTTGCATTGTTTCTTTCCAGGACAATATCGACTTCATGCTTCCGATTGTCTCGGAAGTGATATAAATTTATGTCTTCCTGCGCCCAGGATGCCTGCTTACAACACTCCATGTATATCAGATTCTCCAGCAACCCACCATAATGTTGACTTTGCAACAATTGTTCATCATTACGTAGCCCCAGCAGATAACAGGCAAGGCCGGTATCGATAAAGTGTATTTTCGGCATTCGTGTCGCCATTCTCTTTGCAGGGTTTTTTAACCAGGCGGGAAGTCGGCGAACGATAAACATCAATTCGAGGATTTCAATATAGTTTTTTACCAGTTTATCGTTCAGTTCCAGATCATTGGCAATATTCGAGTATTTCAGCAGGTTGCCGCTCAATCCGGCCAGATAAGGCGCCAAGGCGTGCAGTTTGGAGTGATAGTCACCGCGCGCCGCATACAGGGTTTCAAAATCTTTAAACAGTCTCCCTTCCATGTAAGATTTAAACCATATCTGTCTCCCTCGGACACTTTTATCCTGTATCTCCGGGTAACCACCATTTAACAGTATCGCGGCAAGCTGCTCCCGGCTGAAGAAAGCAATTGGCTTCGACTGAAATTTCCCGTCCAGCAGATAGTCAATAATATTCAGGGATTGTCCTGTCATTTCAGTAATGGAAAGAGGGTAAAGCTCCAGTCGCGCCAAGTGTCCCGGCAAAGCTTCCTGGGCGCGGGCAGAGCGAAATATATCCGCCGATCCTGTCAATAAAAATTTACCTTTTTCATTGGGCGCCAATCGATCAGAAATCTCTTTAATAGCAGGAATCAGGTCTGGGGCATATTGAAACTCATCCAATACTACTTTCCTGACGCCCAGGGAACGTATAAACCCGTGTGGGTCCGTTTTAACGGATGCCAAAATCGTTTGATCATCCAAGGTGATGTAGTCCATACCCAGATTTACGGCAACGGCACGCGCAAGTGTGGTTTTGCCCGCCTGCCGAGGTCCCGTCAGGTAAAGCACACGGAATTCCGTGAGTAATTCCTCTAGGAAAGGTTGTATGCTTCTAGGGTACATGGGTCGTATTGCGTCCATTTAATTTTGCTTGACGTCGTAGAATATATACTATCAACTTGAACTTTTCCACAGGTTAATACGAATTTTACAGACTGTTAATACGAAAAAAACAGATCATTAATACGAATTTTACAGAATAAGGTAATAATCATGGCAATAGAACAATTGAGCACTGCAAAAATGGAAGCCCTGATGCGTGAATACTACGACGGTTGTAATGAGGCTAACCGGGAGAAAATAATACGTTGCTTCACGCCCGATGCCGTCCATTATTTTCCGCCGGGTATGTATGAAGGGCCGTTCCGGGGTGCGGATAAGATTGCTGAACGCTGGTGCGCTGCAGTGTGGAAGGTTGGTTCGTACTGGACCATTGATGCCCTGCTTATCGACGCGCAAAAGGGAGAGGCGGTGATTGAATGGACCCATTTCAAAACCCGTCAGGGTACGGTCCTGCGTGGCGCCGAGTGGGTTGTGTTCGATACGGGTACGGGCTTGATACAGGAAATCCGGGCTTATTATGCAGCGCCACAGGCAACTGATCTCAAGCGCCTGGAGTTGGGTGGTTTTGACTACGAACAGCGTGGTTATGTATTGGTTTCTCCCAGGAGAGAAGGCTGAACTGCATTGTTGCCCGGCTGCAATCGGACGATGTAAAATCCTGCCTGAACCGTTACCATAATCATTATGATATCGCCAGTAAATCCATCACCTGCTCATGGCTGCTGACGATCCTGTAGGCCCCGGCTTTACATAAGGTGGGGGACGTGCCTGCGCCGGTGAGTACCCCTATGGGCAGTACGCCCGCGGCATGGCTCGCCTGCATGTCGATCACGCTGTCTCCGACGTAAACCGCATCGCCCGGGGCAACGTCCATGCGTTTCAGGCATTTATACAGGCCTTCCGGATCCGGTTTTCGTTTTTTGACGTCGGGGCCGGTAATGACCGCGTCGAAAAGCCCGGCCACGCCCAGTTCATAAAGTAATCCCAGGGACCGCTCCCCTGATCCCGTAACTATACCAAGCGTATAACCCGCTGTTTTAAGGGCTGACAGGGTTTCGTACACACCAGAGAAAACCCCGGCTTTGTCTTTGATAACATCGGGCCAGAGTTGCATGGCCCTGTTGTTCAGCTTATCAATCATGGCCGGGCGATCTTCCACTGAATTCGGCACGACATGCTCCCAATAGGAAATGCCGTGATTCAGGGTCTCATACATGCGATCTTTGGATATTTCCAGGCCGAACTCCGCTCCAGTCAGTTTGGCAAGCAGGTAAAATGCACCCACTGTATCGACCAGGGTACCGTCCAGGTCAAACAGGACGGCGCTGGCCCTGACAGGTCTGATAACGTTTAATATGAGCAGGTCGCCGTCGTTCAGTGAGAGATGTTGGCGCAGTGAAATCGGGGCGATAATCTCTAACTGGTCCGTCGGGTAATCACTGATCTCGGGAAAGATGATGGCCCCGGTTAGCTGATTGTTGATTTGTACCGGATAACTGCGGGCATAACAACTGTTGCCGTCAGGGTCGCTGATACCAATGCCGTCTCCATCCCTGAGTGATTGCCAGTCGACGAGTGACTCTGTGTCGTCCAGTTTTACATTAAGTGTGCCGGGCCATGTATCGATACCCAGTTTGTCGAGAAATTGCTTCTTTGCATGTCCGAGTTCGGTAAAACCCGCAGCCCGGCCTGTTCCGGTAACCACTCGGCCGGATAACTTCAAATCAATTAATCTCCCGTTGTAATTCGGCCGCGCGGTGAATGGCTGCGCGGATGCGCTGATAGGTCCCACAACGGCAAATATTACCTGACATGGCCTGATCGATATCTGCATCGGAAGGGGAGGGATTATCGTCCAGCAAGGCGGCGGCGGACATCAGTTGTCCCGATTGACAATAACCGCATTGAGGCACCTGCAACTCCAGCCAGGCTTGCTGCACCGGATGATAGCCATCTCTGGCAAGGTGTTCGATAGTGGTAATTTTTTTATTGCTCATACTGCCCACAGGGAGCACACAGGAACGTTGTGGCATTCCGTCTATATGAACGGTGCAGGCGCCGCATTGGGCTATCCCGCAACCGAACTTGGTGCCGGTTAACCCGATTTCATCCCGGAGCGCCCACAAAAGAGGCGTGTCCGCTTCGACCTCCAGTTCATAATGGTTGTTATTAACGTTGAGCTTAATCATGCTTTCTTTATCACCGCGGTTACACCAGGAAGAGAACTCCACACAATATAATTCAGAATCGGACAATTTAATATAATTTTTTAAACGACCAATGCGTACAACCAGTGTCAGCCCGGTTCCTTATTCCCGTGTAGCACGTGAAGAATATGCCGCGGGCTGGCGCACTGCCAATGCTAGCCGCTGATACTTTGTACTAGCACCCTGGCCAGATGCGCACGGTATTCAGTAGTTGCACCAACAGCGTTCGTTCTTCAATTTCTTTTTCTACTGAAGGGCTGTTTACTGTTAAATATATAGTTACCATGAATATTTATTTTTGTGCCGATTGAATGGCTTGCCATACTTTTAATGAAGTCGCCGGCATCTCTATATCAGTGATCCCGTACCCACTCAAAGCATCAACCACGGCATTAATTACAGTCGAAGCAGCGCCTACCGTTCCCCCTTCACCGCCACCTTTAACCCCAAGGGGATTGGTTGCAGTGGGCACACGGTGTTCGCCAAGATTGAACTCAGGAAAATGTATTGCCCGCGGCATGGCATAATCCGTAAAACCACCGGTAACGAGCTGCCCATCGTCGTTAAAGACGACGGCTTCCATCAAGGCCTGTCCAACGCCTTGTGCGATACCGCCCTGGGTTTGGCCGTGGAACAATAATGGATTGATAACGACGCCGGACTCATCTATGGCGGTATACCTGTCCAGGCGAACTGCGCCGGTTTGCGGGTCGATTTCCACTTCCGCAATATGGCAGCCATTAGGGTAATTTTGTTGCTTTGCTGAAAAGTATCCAACTCCTTCCAGGCCACTGCCAAATTCTATGGGTAATGTTCTGACGGCGCCGGGCTTATAGGTTGCTTTGGCTATTTCCGCCAATGATATGGTCTGATCCGAATCTTTTATACAAAAGTCGCCATGACAAAACTCGATCCTGTCTGTGTTGAATTCCAATAAATGCGCAGCAATCTTTTTCCCCTTGTTGATGATTTCATCTGCTGCCAGCTTTAATGCCGAACCGCCTATAGACATGGAGCGTGAAGCATAACTGCCGCGCCCATACGAAACTGAATCGGTATCGCCTTGAACAACACGAATACAGCTTAAGGGCAGCCCTAACCATTGCGCCAGCATTTGTCGATATACCGTTTCATGTCCCTGGCCGGTGGCGCAGGTGCCGGCAACTATGGTGGCATTGCCTGAAGCATCAAAACGTATTTCCATACGTTCACCTAATACGCCGCACACTTCGATATACATTGAAATACCCCTGCCGCGTAACAATCCTTTTTTCAGAGATTGATTTTGCCGTGCAGTGAAGCCGTGCCAATCTGCCAGGTTGACTGTTTTATCCAGGACTTCGGTAAATTCACCACAGTCGTATGTTTCACCCACGGCGGTTTGATAGGGCATCCGTTCAGGACCAATCATGTTTTTACGGCGGATTTCAACCGGATCAAAACCAAGTTCCCGCGCCGCCATATCGATCATACGTTCCAGTAAAAATGTCGCTTCAGGTCGTCCGGCGCCCCGGTACGTGGTCAGTGTCATTGTATGAGTAAGCACACCATGGGCGCGTACATGTATGGCAGGAATTGCATAGGTGCCGGATAACATACGTGCGCCAATCAAGGGAGGGTGTGCTCCGGAAGGGCCTTGCTGACAACCCATATTGGTATACGTGGTTGCTCGCAATGCCAATATATTGCCATCTTTGTCTAATGCCAGTTCCGCATCGGCAATTTGGTCACGGCCATTAAAGTCGGATAAAAAACTTTCACTGCGGTCGCTTAACCATTTAACCGGCCTGCCCACACGTTTTGCGGCCCATAACACCAGGGCTTCTTCAGGATAGAGATTGCCTTTAGTACCAAACCCCCCGCCTACATCTTTACATTGCACGTGTATCTGATGCGCCGGGATTTTAAAAATATGCTCGGCCAACAGGGTTTGTATTCGGTGCGGAGATTGATTACCTGTCGTTAAATGATAGCGTTGTTCGCCTTCATCAAAATAACCGATATAGCTTCGAGGTTCCAACGGGTTGCCGGCTATGCGCTGATTGACTATTCGTTTGCTGAGCACATGTCCGGCTTGTTCAAATAGCTTATCGGTACTCTCTTTATCACCAAGTTCATGAACAAAACTTATATTGTTTTTACAATCAGGCCACACTTGCACGGCATCGTTTGCCATCGCATCTGCGATACTTGTTACCGAAGGCAGGCTTTCGTAATGGATAATAATACTCTCTGCAGCATCCATTGCCTGTTCCCGTGTTTCTGCAACCACGACTGCAATCGCTTGACCTGCGCATCGAACCCGGTCTTTTGTCAGAGCCGGGAAAGGAGTGCGGAACCAGTTGCCATTCATGACACCCGGTGGAATGCTCATACAAGGAAGATCGCCCAGTCTGTCGTTTTGATAATCTTCACCCGTTAGAACAGTCAGTACTCCCGGCATATCGATGGCAATACTACAGTCGATTCCCTCTATGATTGCATGCGAATACAGGGATCGAACGGTGCTTAACCATGCCATGTTGACGGGCTTATTGTCATCGGCATAGCAGCCCTTACCGGTAACAAGCCGGCGGTCTTCAATTCGTTGCACCGGTTGGCCAATGCCGTCTTGAATATTAACCCGCATATCTCACCAATTCGCTTGTCATTAGCGGAAAACTCTTTGCCGTAAACAAGTTATCAGGATTATATGACTTTGTTGCCATCACACACTGCGCTGGATGCGCCCTCGCTGGTCTTTTTGCCGCTGGCGGGCACATGCTTCCTCAACCAGAGCTATGGCTATGCTTTCGGTCGCAGGCGCCCGCCAACGGCAAAAATCCTGCGCGATCATCGCATCCATTGGTGAGATATGCGGGTTATCGTCGGTCATGGTTTTTACGGGGATCAGTAATTCCCATAGGGAACGGCCAATCCGAACCAAACAGGATTTTATCCTTGCCGAATACTTGTTTTGCCAGTTCAATTAAACCGGGGTCATGGGCAATACAATCTACATAAAATTGTTTAAGGGTTGCCGCGGGAGAACGCAGTTGTGTATTGACCCCCGGGCGTTGTGTTTCATAACCGCGTTGCCAACGACCCGCCACCGCAGGCACCACGCCACCGCAATGGGCCAGGCAAAAGTTAATATCAGAAAATTTTTCGGCAATTCCACCAAACACCAGATGTGAGACGGCAACCGCGGTTTCATAAGGGTTGCCTAACAGATTTTCAGCATAGAAATTTTTTAATCGGGTATCACAACAATGGCCCGGGTGTATAAAAGTAAAACTGTTTGTATCATGTAATTGTTGCCACAGCGGGCGCAGGTCCGGGTTTGTGTAATTAATTTCAGGGCTCCCGCCGGTTGCCAGAGAAAATCCGGCATAAACGTCACCCAGTCGTTTGCCGGCTTCGGCCAGCGCCAGTTGTGGGTGTTCCAGGGGCAAATGTGCAAGCACTTTAATTCTTTGCGGGTGTTGGCCTGCAATGGTTTGTAAACCATCATTGAGATAGCTGACCCAATTTCCGGCTTGTTGCTCATTTAAATGTTGTCTGTAAAAAGGAGGCGGCGCAGAGATCAGTGCAAGCTTTACCCCATGCTGATCCATCCAGTTTATCAGGCTGAGCGGTTCATACAGGGCTTTTAATTTAATCCCATGCCCGTCAACCATCAGGGTGCCGTCTTCCACACACTCCACATCCGCAATGGCTTTTAATTTTGTTTCATCGACATGAATTAAATGGGCATGGACGTCAACGGTCGAACTGAAATTGGCTGGATTTGCAAACATGGCAGCGGCTTCCTCTAATTTCAGCTGGGGGGTTTTGGGGGCCGTTTGGCCGTGACCAGCGCCATGGACGAGCGCGGGACGGGCCAGGGATGGCCCTCGTAACGGACAAACGGCCCCCAAAACCCGGTTGGCGGGAACTGCTGCCGACATAGCAAATGATTTATTCGGCTTCCAGGTTTTGTATCCAGAATTTCGGATCCCATTCCGGCCCCCACACTTTGGGTAATTCCTGCCAGTCTACGGTTTGCCAATTACTGTCAAGTTGGTCCAGGTCTGAATAAATCTCAGTGTAACTTCCCCACGGGTCACTGATGTAACTGAAAAAATTAGAACCCAATGCCTGCCTTCCCGGACCAAACCCGTCTGTATAACCATGCTGCCGCATGCGTTGATCACAAAAACCCACCTGGTCAATACTGGCAACCTCAAAACTGCTGTGTTGAATACCGCGCCCTCGGTTAGCCAGTATGGCAAAGCAATGATGGTCCCAACTATCTCCCAGGGGTGCATTGAAAAAGCTTACTTTACCAATTGCGCGTTCAGTTACTTCCAGCCCCAGTACGTCAGTGTAATAGGCTTCCGCTTTGGCCCAATCCGGTGTGAACATAACGATATGTCCCAGTTTGCGCGGCAAGCCACTCGTATCGAGGTGCTGGAAGCCGGCA
Organism: Gammaproteobacteria bacterium; assembly: GCA_965205405.1. GTDB lineage: Bacteria > Pseudomonadota > Gammaproteobacteria > Eutrophobiales > Eutrophobiaceae > JAAXHV01. Next base: position 3,156,016 of record OZ242169.1, on the reverse strand, counting down.
ATACTTATACGTTTTTTTTCTCCGAACTCATTCGATGCAAAATCCCGCTGCACATCACGTGGTGGTGCTGGCAGGCGCGGCACCAGGTTTAACCAGGTGCCCCAGGGATCGAGAAACCAAAGTCCTTCACTATAGCCGCCTCGTGGTGGTTGTTCCCGGAAACGAATGTTCCTGTCCCGTAACGCGGTTTTAAATCCTTCGACCTGGTTGGGATTGATGGAAAATGCCACATGGTGCAGACGTTTTTTGACGCCTTTTGCGATTACCACTTCGTCTTGATCGCGACCCGGGCAAGCAAACGCCAGACATTCCCCTTTGTGACGAAGTACCAGACCGAAGGCTGTGTAATACTTTTCCGCCTCATCCAGATCGGGCACTTCCAAACCGAAACCATGCATGCCCAACACCCGCGCCCGCTGATTTTGTGTTTCATTCATCATCTTTTTCCCGGATCGATACTTTGCCATCGAATTTACAAGTAGCAAGACGCATAGTGTAATTCTTTTTTATTCTTCAGGAATGACCGCAATCGCATTGATTTCAATCAGGTATTCAGGGAAGACCATTTTACTGACCTCTACCATGGTAGAGGCGGGTAAAGGCGCCTGAAAGTATTCGCGTCTTACCTTGTGAATTTTATCGAAGTCCTCAATGTTACGGACATAAACGTCAACCCGGCAAACGTTCGCAAGCGTTCCACCTGCGCTTTCGACAGCAGACTTGACGTTCTCACAAACCTGTCGGGTCTGCACTTCAATATCACCGATGCCGGCAATGCTGCCATCGGATTTACGTGCTGTCATACCGGAAATAAATACCAGCTTGCCTTTGGCTTCAATCGCAGTTGCCTGAGAAAAATGTCCGTTGGGCACACGTAATTTATCCGTTTTAATTTCATGTTTACTCATAGTGGTACCTTAGCCCGGATTTCTCACCAGGTCGCTTGTTGCTATCGGAAACATATTTGCTGTCAATAAGTTATGGTAATATTCTCAATATTCAGTCATTACAGACTGCGCTTGATGCGCCCTCACTTGTCTTTTTGCCGCCAGCGGGCACATGCTCCCTCAACCGTAGCTACAGCTATGCTTTCGGTCGCAGGCACCCGCTGGCGGCAAAAATCCTGCGCGATCATCGCATCACCTGGTGAGAAATCCGGGTTAGTAACTTAAGCTAACTAAATTCGGGGATCTCTAATTCCAGCTTTTCAATAAGTTCCTTTAGTGATGTTGCAACTCCCTGTGGAATAGTAACCCTGTCCTGTTTGTCCTGGCGTCTCTGCCATTCGATTTCTCCCGGGCTATAGAGACGTTCAATGCCGTTCGCTTTTTTCGCCTGGCGAATTCTTTGTGCAGCCGCAGAGATTTCTTCTTTAAAGTCTGCCGGCGGACGAAAATGTTCAACGCTGATAGCCATAAAGAAATGTGCGGAGTTATAGGCTTCTGCAGGATCGCCAAATAAAGGCTTAACCCGGGCTCCCCAGCCACCTGATGACAAAGCGCCACAGAGTAGATCGATCACAAATGCCAAACCAAACCCCTTGGGGCCTGCGGCAGGTAACAACATCCCTTTAATGGCTTCAGCCGGACTCGTTGTGGGTGTGCCACTGGCATCCGTTGCCCAGTTGGCAGGTATTGTTTTTCCTTCAGCCTCGGCCATACGAATTTTACCCATGGCGACCTCACTTAACGCCATATCCAGGACCACGGGAGGTTCTTCTTCAGAACCAGGTAACGCAATGGATAAAGGGTTATTACCCACAATACTTTCTGCCCCGCCGGGTGCAGGCATCAACGGCCGGGTGTTACACATGGCAATACCGATGCAACCCCTGGCCGCTGCTGCCAGTGTGTAACGGCGAGTTGCACCAAAATGAAAAGCATTCCGGGTGGCCACCGCACCCAGCCCAAATTTTTGAGCCTTTTCAAGCGCCAGTGTCATGGCTTGATCAGCACTGACTTGACCCAGGCAATTTCCGGCATCCAGTACCGTGATGGCGCCGTTGTCATGCACGATTGTGGCCTGGTCCCGTAGTGAAACCGAGCCTTGTCGGATGCGTTCAACATACATCGGGATGAGCATGACGCCATGAGAGGGCAGGCCTTCGCATTCTGCATCAACTAATGCCTCAGCTACGGTATCAGCAGACCGTTGTGAAACCCCCGCGGTGACGAAAATTTGCCGTATAACGTAGCGGAGTCGTGCTGCATCTATAACGACCTTATTCATACGTGGGGATCACGAAACTGCGAGGCGCTTAGTGCGCATCCCGCTCGTCGGTATACCAGGAAGGCATGGTCGGATAATGCGGGCCATCATAGATTTCTACAACTATTGTTTCTTCATGGGCTATGGTGGGTCCGTGCACCATACCTTTTGGATTACAGTAAAAACTGCCTGCAGTGAGTATCAGGCCGGTGGGGAGGTATTCATACTTACCCTGTAAACAATACATCATCTGGTTTGAATCGTGTGCATGAGGCTTGGGGATGCCTACACCTTTTTCAAATTTGATCAGCGCAACAGTGGCTTCCGTCTCTTCAACAGTGGCCGTCTCTTCATTGCGCCATAACATTTTTTCGTGGACACCCTTGAGAGATTTTGGACGCCATTCCATTTCATTCGCCTGTAATAAGATTTCATTTAAATCTACGGGGATTTGCGTATTTGAGTCTTTCTTCTTATTCATAAAAAGTCGCAATGAACGTGGGGAAGTCAGAGTTTGCTCAGGTACTATTACCGTTTCGTACATAATGTGCGAAACGGTAATAGTACCTTGAGTAAAGTTTTAGAACAATAATGGAGTGTTAAGATGTGACCTGACGCCAATTTTTGTGTAACTTAACCGTTGTCGTCATTATCGGGGCACAATGTGAATAAGTCGTTATTTCTGATTATTACTTTATTAGTTGTTTCAAATTGTTTCGCTGAGGTAAAACCTGAGCAGGTGACAGTGCATGAACTGACTGATATATCCAATCCGCATCGGGTGTGGGTCAATGATATGGTCTTTGATTTCATCGCTGATGGTCGTTCAACTTTGATCGATGGTGACACGGGCGAGTATCTCGGTATGTTAAGCACGGGATTAATGTTTCTCGCCCTGACTATTCCCTCTCATCAACGGGAGATCTATGCCGCACAGACATACTACTCCAGGGCGCATCGAGGCAAACGCAGTGATTTTGTCGCCGTGTATGATGCCGGCAGCCTCAATCCTGTTGACGAAATTCCCATACCGCCCAAGCGAGCGATTACAACCCCTACTCTGTACCACGCAGCATTAACGGATAATGATCAGTTCATGTTGATCAATAATTTTACACCCAGTATGTCGGTCAGCGTAGTCGATGTTAAATCACGTAAATTTATCGGTGAAATAGAATCGCCGGGTTGCGTTCTGATCTATCCAAGCGGGCCGCGGCGTTTCAATATGTTGTGTGGTGATGGAAGTTTGTTCAGTGTATATCTGGATGAAACGGGTAAAGTATTGAAGAAAGGCAGGAGTAAATCATTTTTTGACCCAATGGAGGATAGCGTTCAGGAAGAAGGTGTTCGTTACGCAAATGAATGGCTGTATTTCTCAAATGAGGCTTACATATACCCGGTTGATGTATCGCAAGAGGAGCCTGCTTTCCCTGATAGATGGTCATTATTGACTGAATTGGACAGGGAAGAATCCTGGCGGCCGGGTGGCGTGCAACCCCTTGCCGTGCACGAAAAAACGAAAAGACTCTATATCGTTATGCACCAGGGAAAAAAAGACAGCCATGATGATCCCGGAAAGGAGATATGGGTTTTTGATTTGAATACAAAAATGCGTGTTCAGCGCATCAATACAAAAAATCTTGTCGCATCAATACACGTCAGTAAAGATTCAAAGCCGCTGTTATTTACCGCATTTCCCGTGAGTCCGTCACTGGATATCTATGATGCAATAAGTGGCGAGTATTTACGTACGGTAAGTAACCTGGGATATTCACCTATGGTACTGCAATCTCATTAAAATTTTCACAACTACTATGCCGAAACTTGAACGCCAAACAGAAACCATAGTCAGGTATTTTGTGCGCCATACTTCACGGCGGAGCTTTTTAGCTAAACTGGGTGCATTACTTGTTGGCGCTTCGGTTCTGCCAATGTTGCCGGTAGCGAGAGGAGCAGCCAACCGGGGAGGAGAGGCGCGTTCCTGTGATTATTGGCGGTACTGCGCGATTGATGGATACCTGTGTGATTGTTGTGGTGGGTCCTACGACACTTGTCCTCCGGGCTCAGTCCCGTCAACACTTTCCTGGCTTGGTACCTGTCACAATCCTGATGATGGCAGGGCGTATATCATTTCCTATCGGGACTGCTGTGGAAAAGGCAGTTGTGGCCGCTGTTTCTGTAACAACACTGAAGATGAAAAACCCACTTACGTCCCATCAAAAAGCGGAGACTACAATTGGTGTGTCGGCCTGGAAAATCACTTCACGCCACATTGTTCACTGGCAGTGGTACTGGGAGTGGTTCCGGAATAAATAAGGTATTCCATGTCTGGTGAAGGAATCATAATTGGTATTGATACTGGCGGCACTTGCTATCATTCCGAACCATGGCTGCACCTCTTATAGAATTCCGCCACCTGTCCAAATCCTACCGGGAGGCCGATGAGGAACATATCGTTCTGAATGACGTAATGGAGGAGATTTACGCAGGGGAATTTATCGTATTGCTCGGCAAGAGCGGATCCGGAAAATCCACCCTACTGAATCTCATCAGTGGTATCGATGCCCCAAGCCGGGGTGACATACTTGTCAACGGACAATCCCTGACAGGGATGAGCGAGGATGAACGCACCCTGTTCCGGCGCCGTTATATCGGCTTCGTGTTTCAGAGTTTCAACCTGATCCCTACACTGACGGTAAAGGACAACCTGTTGTTGCCACTGGAGTTGTCCGGCCAGCTTGACAACGGCAACCGGACAAAACTGGTGGACATGCTGGAGGAACTGGGCATGGCCCACAGGATGGACTATTATCCCGACAGGTTATCCAGCGGTGAACAGCAACGGATCGCAATTGTGAGGGCATTGATCCACAATCCATCAATCATTCTTGCAGACGAGCCCACGGGAAACCTCGACCACGACACCGGGCAAGATGTATTGAACCTGCTCGACCGACTGGTACGCCAGGCGGGCAGGACCATGATCATGGTCACTCACAGCCGGGAAGTCATCGGGCTGGCCGACCGGTTGATGACAATACGGGATTGCCGGCTGGAAGAGACTAACAGTTAACCGTGAACAGCATCCTGTTACGTTCAAGCCGGCATTTTTTCCTGCGCCATCCCTGGCAACTGGGCCTGGCCGTAACCGGCATCGCGCTGGCCGTGGCCGTGGTGGTGTCCGTCGACCTGGTAAAACAAAGCGCCGAGCGTGCCTTCGAACGATCCACTGAAACCATCGTCGGCAGGGCCGACTATCGCATCGTTGGCGGACCTGCCGGTCTTGATGAAAAGCTGTACACACGAATACGTGTCGGCCACGGTGTGCGTGATATCGCACCCGTGATCGAGGCCCACGTCACCCTGGAAAAAAATGAAAAACGGGAGACCCTGATCCTCCTTGGCATCGATCCCTTTGCGGAAAGGACGTTTCGCGATTATGCCGGGTTCAACACCCTGCAGAATTCAGCAGGTGAGGGCGTACTCATCCCGCTGCTGACGGAGAGAAATAGCGTCCTCCTCGACGCCACTACGGCAACCCGCCTGGGACTCCGGGCGAACGATGACGCTACCCTGGTTAGCGGTGGCAGGAGCATACCCGTTCGTGTGATCGGGATCCTCGCGGGCTCCATATCGGGCTCTTCCCACAGTCCTGACAGCCTCCTGCTCGCGGACATTGCCACTGCCCAGGAAATACTCGATATGCCGGGACGGATCAACCGGATCGACGTGGTACTCGGAGACGGGGACAACGGCACGAAAAGCAGGCTGCAATCCCTGCTGCCTCCGGGCGCGGCTTTGCTGCCGGCAACGACAAGGATCCGTTCCATCAAGCAGATGACCGGGGCATTTCATACGAACCTCACCGCCCTGAGTCTGCTGGCTCTGCTGGTGGGCATGTTTCTTATCTATAACACTATGACCTTCATGGTTATGCAGCGGCGTCCTCTCCTTGGCAGGCTGCGGGCCCTGGGGGCAACCCGCCGGCAGCTGGGCGCAATCATCACCATGGAGGCATTTCTGGTGAGTCTGGTAGCCACTGTTGCCGGTTTACTGTTCGGCATCGCGCTGGCACATGGCCTGTTACAGGTCGTGAACCGCACCATCAATGAGGTTTACAACCAGCTTGCGGATGCAAATCTCACTCTATCGAATCTTTCATTGTTTAAAGGTGCGTTACTGGGTATGGCAGGGACGCTGCTGGCAACCTTCCCCGCGGCGCTGGAAGCAACAAGGGTCACCCCTGGACAGGCACTGTTACGTTCCCATCTTGAAACATCGGCACAGCGCCTGGTGGTACCCGCTTCCCTTGCGGGTGTGCTTGCGCTCGGCGCCGGCTTTACGGTCATCCATCTTTCCAGCCCCAGTATTGAACTGGGATTCAGCGGTATCTTTATTATTATACTCGGCGTTACCCTGTTGATACCCCTGGTGACCGTTGCCCTGATGGCATGTTTAAAACCCCTTCTGGGTAGGAGCTTTGGTATCTCGGGCCGTTATGCCTGCCAGTCGGTGACGGCGTCCCTGAGTCGTACCACGGCGGCCATCGCCGCCCTGATGATCGCCATCGCCACCGTCATCGGCATAGGCCTGATGGTCAATAATTTCCGTCTTTCGGTGGACCGCTGGTTACAACAGTTGCTGCGGGCGGAGATGTATGTGTCGCTGCCGTCGACGGGTACAACGGCTTCGGCTCACGCCCTGGATGCCGGGCTGGCGGCTAGCATCCTTGCGTTGCCACAGGTGAAAGCTGTCAGCACCGTACGACGCATAAAAATTGAATCCTCCCGGGGACGGACGGACCTTGCCGCCTACGGGCTGAATGAGATTGCCTGGGAAGGATTTCAGTTCAAGCAGGGTGACGCGAACGAGATCCGGCCGGCCTTTCAGCAGGAGGATGCGGTCATCGTTTCCGAACCCTATGCCTGGCGTCACGGGCTGAAACAGGACGACGTGCTGGAACTTCGCACCGATAACGGGTACCGGTCATTCCAGGTGCTGGGTATATACAAGGATTATAGCTCCGACCAGGGTGTCGTCAGCCTGAGCCGGCGCACTTACGAACGCCACTGGCAGGATGATCACTATTCGGGCTTTGGTATATACACGCTACCCGGTACGGACATGGAAGTATTGCGCAGGCAGGTACAACAACTGGCGCCGGAGCGGGACCTGTGGCTGCAGGACAGAAATAAAATACTACAGACATCGCTGGAAGTGTTCGACAATACCTTCGTTGTCACTGAAATCCTGCGGGTGCTGGCGGCCGTCATTGCCTTTATCGGCGTATTCAGCGCGCTCATGGCATTACAGCTGGAACGCAGCCATGAACATGCCCTGCTGAGGGCAATTGGTTTTCTGCCCCGCCAGATACGTCTGCTGATTATTTCAGAAACCGGTCTCCTGGGTCTTGCTGCCGGTTTGCTGGCGATACCGGTGGGCTGTCTCATCACCGCCCTGTTGATCCTGGTAATCAACCGGCGCTCCTTCGGCTGGACTATGGAACTGCAGTTCAGCGCGAATATCGTGCTTCAGGGCCTGGCCCTGGGACTTGCAGCGGCCCTGCTGGCCGGTATTTACCCCGCCTGGAAGATATCCCGTTCGGAACCGGCCGGGGCCCTGAGGAAGGAATAACGGATGATCCGCCAGGAATTCATGAAATGCCTGAAACTCATATCAGTCATCCTGGTTGTCCTTGTATTGTCCGGCTGCGATGAAAGGAGTACGGAAAAAAGCAACGAACCGATTCCTGTCGGCAGCGTATTGCGCGGCGACGCTGCCCAGGCCTTTGCCCGGGTAGACAAGCCGCGGGAATTCCTGTTTCCCGCCGACCACGGCCCTCACGATGACTATCGCACCGAATGGTGGTACTTCACCGGTAACATCAACGATGGAAAGGGATATCACTTCGGTTACCAGCTCACCTTTTTTCGTTTCAGACCGAAGGTCGGGGAAACAAGCGGTCCTTCCCGGTGGCGAGGTGAACATTTCTACATGGCCCACCTCGCCCTGACCGATATCAACAATGAAAAGATCCATACCTTTGAGCGCTTCAGTCGTGGCGCCGCGGGTCTCGCCGGTGCCAATTCGGATAGATTGCATGTCTGGCTGGAAGACTGGTCTGCAGGAACAACCTCACGGGAGACATTTCCCCTGCATATCCGCGCCCGGGAAAACCGGATCGCCCTGGACCTCACCCTGCAGCAGGGCAAGGCCGTTGTCCTCCATGGTGAAGACGGCGTCAGTGTGAAGAACGGCGAACCGGGTAACGCCTCCTATTATTACTCTTACACCCGCATGCCCACCGGGGGCCGTGTCACCGTTGGCGGTAAGACCTATGTGGTACGCGGTAACAGCTGGATGGACAGGGAGTGGAGTAGCAGTGCCCTGGGCAGGGAACAGCTTGGCTGGGACTGGTTTGCACTGCAACTGTCCAATGATCACGAACTGATGTACTACCGTTTCCGCCGCGCGGATAACGCGCTTGACCCATTCAGCTATGGCGCTGTTGTGCTGCCGGACGGACGGGTGCACACACTGGGTTTCGACCAGGTAGAACTTGATATGCTGGATACCTGGACCAGCCCCGGGAGCGGCGTAATCTATCCGTCCGAATGGCGCCTGCGGGTACCGGAACATGAACTCGACCTAAGGATCCGGCCGGCGCTGGCCGATCAGGAACTGGATCTCTCGTTCCGTTACTGGGAGGGCGCGGTGGAATTTGAAGGTAGTTTCGGTGCAATCGACGTAAGCGGCCGTGGCTACGTGGAACTTACCGGCTACGGCACAACCTCCGCTCCACGGACCTGGTAACAATTGAAAATGGAATGAGGAATTGAATCATGTATATTTGAATTGAGCATAACAGGGGATGACTATGGTGAATACCAGTATTGAAATTCCGGGCTATGAAGGCCGTGCCGTCCGACTTGATCAAGGTTCTGTTTTCCGGGTGGTTGACGTGGAGGGTTGCCAGATTGCCGATATGTTCATTCTATCCAATGACAACCCACACGAATACTTCAGCCCGGCACTGACGCGCCAGGTCATCTTCAGGCTGACACCCAGGCCCGGCGACCTCTTGTACAGCAACCGCCGCCGATCCATGCTCACCTTCCTGGATGATACGTCTCCGGGTCGGCACGATATGGCGTTTGCGCCCTGTGATCCGGGCTTTTATATCGATCTTGGGGCGGATGCGTCACATCCCAACTGCAGGGATAATTTCTACCGGGTCATCAGGGAACTGGACATCAGGATAGAACCCCCACCGGACCCCTTTAACCTGTTTCAGAATACGGTGCCGAAGTCCGATGGTGATTTCGCGGTTGGGCAAACACTCAGTAAGGCAGGTGACTATGTTGAGTTCAGGGCTGAAATGGACGTTATTATCGTGGTAACCGCGTGTTCAGCGGACCTGTCGATTGAAGGAATTGATCCCATAGGCGGCAAATCCACCCCGCTCCGTATTCAAATTGTCTGATCAAACCCGCGATCCCGTTCGACACATTGTCGGTACTTGTGCCGCACAGATATTGGCCATCGCGTCGGTCATTCTGTCTCCACTGGCTGTCGGCGGTCTGATTATCGGACTGAATATCGGTGAAGTTGAAGCAGGCGCCCTGATAACAGTCGAACTGCTGGTCATGGGTATCGCCAGCATCCTGGTGGCGCCCGTCAGCGTCAGGATACCGTATCGTCTCCTGGCACTTGCAGGAGGTATCCTGCTGTTGGCGGGACATGCAGGCGCTGCAACCGCCGCTAACCTCAATGAACTGTATCCATGGCGGATATTGGCAGGGGCGGGCTGCGGTTGCCTGATGGCGACGGTCAATGCCGCGATTGCGCAGGCGCGTGCTCCGGACATGTTATACGGTCTGGCCTGGGCTGCAGCCTACATTTTCACCTCCATCATGGCCATCGTGATTACCGAGAGCAACGACCTGGTTACGTATGATATCTTATATGGATACCTGGCAGTAACGCTGCTGATGTTCCTGCCTTTAGTCTGGTTCGTGCCGGAGCATGGCAATGCGTCAGCCTCGCTCTCACTACCCGCGGACAGTATCCGCGCCGGTTGTATCCTGATGGCTGGTATCATGGTCATCGGTATCAGCATGATGGCGTATTACGCTTTTCTGGAACGTATGGCTGTACATATCGGCGCCAGTCCGGCCGAAACCGGTCGAATTGTTGCTGCGGCCCAGGTTGCCGGTATTATCGGCGGACTGCTTGCCGCGCCGGTAGCCGGCAGGTTCGGTCTGGTGGCGGGACTATGCGCGGCCTCGATCCTGCATGCCGTGACGATTACCCTGGCTGCCGGCATTGATGATAAGGGTCGCTGGGCAGCCATTGCCGGTGGCGTGTTTGTTCTCAGTACCGCACTGGGTCCTGTTATTGGCGCATTGCTCATAGAGGAGACGGGGTATGAAGCAATTGCATGGATACAGTGGCTGGCGGTAGTGTTGGCTGTCAGTATCTTTATCCGGGTAAACCCCGGCAGCACCAGGAAGTGCTGATTACATCAGGATAGCTGAGTATCAAGGCGCCACTGACATAATCAGATGTGTCATTACAGGGTAAACGTCTTTTCCGGGAGAGTAATATGGATCAAGAAAAACTTGCAGCGCTGCGCACTAAGTATCGGGATCAGCCTCATCATCAGGTAGACGATCCGGAACACGCAAAAGCCATGATCGGCGGCACCGATATGTTGACTGGTATTGCCACCTTATGTGATGCTCCTTACAAGGAAGCGCCGGACGGGCTGGATATTGCCTTGATCGGCGTGCCCTTTGATGCCGGAGTAGTACACAGGACCGGAGCACGTTTCGGTCCGCGCTCAATAAGGAACATATCCATGGCAGTAGGGCCTTTTAACCACCAGACCAGGGTCAACCCGTTTGATCTCTGCACAATCGCTGATATCGGTGATGTACCCTTACACGGTTTCAGCCTGGATGAGGGCATACGGACCATAGAGCAGTATTACCACAAGGTCATGGATGCAGGAGCGATCCCGGTATCGGCAGGGGGCGATCACTCCGTGACCTATCCGATCATGAAGGCGGTGGGCCGGGACGAACCGTTGGGCATGATCCATATAGACGCCCATTGTGACACCATGGGAGCATTGGAGGACCACAAATTCCATCACGGCGGCCCGTTTCGCCATGCCGTGCTGGACGGGGTATTGGATCCGGACCGTTGCGTGCAGGTCGGTATCAGGGGCGCAGCCGAGGTGTTCTGGGAATTCTCCTATGATTCAGGCATGACGGTGATACCCATCCAGGATTTTCACGCAATGGGTGTTGAGGCAGTCATCGAGAAAACTCGCGCAGTGTTGGGAGACGGGCCCGCTTATATCAGTTTCGACGTGGACGGCCTGGATCCTGTCTATGCCCCCGGCACCGGTACGCCGGAGATCGGCGGCATAACTACCGCTGAGGCAATCCAGCTTCTCAGGGGATTGCGCGGACTGAAATTCGTGGGGGGCGACCTGGTTGAGGTCGCCCCCCAGTACGATACTACGACCAATACACCGCAGGTCGGCAAACAGATGCTGTTTGAAATCCTGTGCCTGGTCGCCGAGAGCAGGGCCGCCAATGGGCGCTAAACCCTCATACAGTCCGCCCAGGATCTGGACCTGGGATGCGCCGAGTGGTGGTAAATTTGAAAACATTAACCGACCGATTGCGGGCGCGACCCATGAAAAGGAATTGCCCGCCGGCAAACATCCCTTGCAGCTTTATTCACTTGCCACACCTAACGGTGTGAAAGTTACCGTGATGCTGGAAGAACTCCTGGCCCTGGGGTTTGCAGGGGCTGAATATGATGCCTGGCTGATTGATATTGGAGAAAGTGACCAGTTCGGCAGCGGCTTTGTCGAGCTTAACCCGAATTCCAAGATTCCCGCCCTCGTTGATCGCGGCGGCAAGCAGCCTGTAGGCCTGTTTGAATCAGGAACCATCCTGCTTTACCTGGCGGACAAATTCGGCGCGTTGATCCCTGAAGAACCGGACCTGCGAGCTAAATGCCTGTCCTGGTTGTTCTGGCAAATGGGCAGCGCGCCTTATCTTGGTGGCGGTTTCGGGCACTTCTATGCCTATGCGCCGGAAAAATTGGAATACCCCATCAACCGCTACGCCATGGAAGTGAAACGCCAGATGGACGTGCTCGACCGTCATCTGGCTGATAATCAATACTTCTGCGGAGGTGAGTACAGCATCGCCGATATTGCTGTCTGGCCCTGGTACGGAAACTTAGTCTTGAACTGAGAGGAACTGCATATTCTGTCATCAAGCAGATGCCATAGGAAAAGTGGGATTTGCACCATCACTCACCAACGCTGAATTTCTATCTGCCGTTTCAGACGAATTTCTACTGGGAACAATTCGTGATGGACGCCCGGGCACAGGAATGCCGCCGTTTACTCATTTGGGGCAGGAAGGCATCGAAGCTATAGGCTTATACCTAAAATCCCATTCGGAATTACCTGACATATCCGCAGAAATTGATAATCAACCTGCAGCCCGGGGAGACCCCAAGAGAGGGAAACTCTGGTTCGACCGGGTTTGCGCTACCTGTCATGGTTCCCACGGTGATGGCTACATCGCTGGTGGCACTGGTACCGCAATCGGCAAAGCCGGTTTTCTCAACAAGGCCTCCGATGGATTTATCCGCACTACGATAAAGCATGGCCGTTCCTATACTCGCATGCGAAGTTTCTCCGGTGCAGCAGGATTGGCGAACCTTACCGATGAGGAAATCGACGACATAATTGTTTATATGCGCGAATTAGCAAAACAAAATCATTAGGAGAAGGTTATGAAACGTTTCAAGGCCAATAGAAGAGATTTTCTGAAAGGCAGCGCATTTATAACCGGCTCAGCTGCGGGTGCGAGTTTATTTGTCGGCAATAACCCTGAACTGGAAGCAGCGCCTGCCCCTGCCGGTTCCGTCTCCCGCGGTACCGCCCTGGCCCAATGCCCTTATTGCGGTGTTGGCTGCGGCACTATCATACAGACGGAAAATGGCAAAATTGTTTCCGTGCGTCCGGACAAGGACCACCCAACCAATTACGGTTTGCAGTGCATCAAGGGACTGACGGCAGCAGAACCCATGTATGTCGACCGCATGGAAGGTGACTCATACGTGCGTAAGGATGTATGGGAAGAATGGAATAAACCGAACCATGGAGACCTGGATTATATCAGCAAGAGTAAGGGTTCCTTTGATGAAGAGCATTTTGTGCGGGTGCCTTATGAACAGGCATCGGCAATGGTGTCGCATAAACTTGTGAATTATGTAAAAAAATACACAGGGAATTCCATTGCCTTATACGGTTCAGGCCAATTGACAATGGAAGGCCAGTATCTTGAAAACCTGTTTATGAAAGGTGTCTTGGGTTCCAATACCATCGAAGCAAATGCCAGGATGTGTATGACATCGGCAGTGACGGGATACAATGCATCTCTGGGGTCCGACACACCACCACTGGCTTACGAGGACATCGAACTCTGCGATATGATCATGCACTTCGGGCATAATGCCCGTGAATCACATCCGATTGTCTACTGGCGTGCCGCAGACCACAAAAAGAAAAAGGATATCCCGACAGTTGTGGTTGATCCTCGCCTGACCGGCACGAGCAAAGGTTATGAAGACATCAATCCGGAAAACCATGTACATGCTCCCGTTCTCAATGGTGACATCAGTTTCTTGAATGCAATTGCCCATGTCCTGCTGAAAGAGCATGGCGATATTATCGATTGGGAGTTTGTAAAAGAGCATGCTACCGGTTGGCAGGAATATTCTGCCGGTGTATTGACGGAGGAACAGGTGCAGGACCGCATGGGTTCAGATGAGGTTACACCTGCATTGATACGCCGTGTAGCCGGTATGTTTGCGGAGGCGACGCGCAAACGTCTGCAAAGAAGTAAATCAGGTCAATCAAAGGATGGTTATGGTGGCGTGATCATAATGTGGGGTATCGGGTATAACCAGCATATCCATGGTCAAAACAATGTTATCTCCATCATCAATCTGCTGGCATTAACAGGGAACCTGGCCAAACCGGGTTGTGGTCCGTTTTCGATGACGGGACAACCGAATGCGATGGGGGAACGCTTTACCGGAGGTTTGACCGGACGACTGCCATTTAATGAACCATTATCTAATTTAAAACACCTTGCCCACATGGCCAGACACTGGCGTGTTCCGGAAAAGAATCTCAAGAATGCACTTAAGTCAGAGAACCCGGGATATGCGATCGGTATGATGGAACGGGCCTTGAAAGGCGAGGTTAAAGCGTTGTTCCTGGTCTATGCAACGCATATCGATTTGCCTGATCAACAAAACCTCATCCGTCCGGCGTTATTGAAGACATTCAATGTGGTGCAGGAAATCTATCGCCATGCCCCCAATAATCTCTATGCGGATGTAATCTTTCCTGCGGCAACCTGGGGTGAAGTACGAGGAGTCTATATCAGTTCGGAACGCCGCATTAATATTTGCGACAAAGCTGCTGAACCGCCACCAGGGTGTCGTCCCGATATGGATATGGTCATCGACAAAGGCAAGGAAGTGGCGCACCTGTTAGGCCTCAATGCAGATGAAATATTTCCCTACCGGAGAGGTGAAGATGGCGCCTATGATGCTGAGGAAATTTTTCGGGAGGTGGTTCGGGCATCTGCCGGGACGGATACCAACCTCACGGGCATTCTTGAAGTGGAAAAAGTGGATAATGTCAGCCCCTATGATCAACTGCGTAAACTGCGCGGCATTCAATGGCCTGCTCCAACTTACGCCATAGCCAAAGAAGGCGGTACCAAACGCCGTTACATGTTACAGGAGGGTGATTGGGAGAACAGGCCATATGGTTATTTCAGAACAAAAGACGGCAAGGTGCACTTCAAGTTATGCCAACAGGATTATAGCAATCGTAAGGAAATCACAAAAAAATTGATGGAGTTCGGCAGTAAGGAAGGGGTATATACCATCGATAATCTTGCTCTGCTTGAAGAAGCCCGCGATAAGGGCTTGACCCCAGACCTGCCTGATGACGAATTTCGCGACAAAAATTGGGAGACTGTTCCAAAAGATAAATACCCTTATTGGCTTGGCCTTGGTGTGGTCTATGAACATTTTCATACAGCCAAATCCATTCGTACGCCGACCACCCGTCGTTTGGTTCCGGAGCAGTATGTTGAAATGCATCCGGATGATGCAGATACATTGGGGATAAAAGACGGAGATAAAGTCCGGCTCATTACACGGCGCGGCCATTACGAGGCCAAAGCACAGGTAGGGACAAACAGTCTGGTAAAACCTGCGCGTAATTCGGTGCCGCGAGGATACATGTTCAGTCCCTGGAACCTGTCAGTAGCCGACAGTGCGGACCCGAAAAAGAACAAATGGCTGGTTAATAATACATCCAGCCGCGTCTGGGATCTGGTGTCGGGCCAGGTAGATTTCAAAAAACTCGCTTGCAGGATTGAAAAAGTGTAGCCATGAAGCCTGACATAGGGAGTATGCGGGATTACGGTTTTCTTTTTCTGTCCAGGTGACAGATATGAAACGTAGACAATTTTTGCAGGATTTGATTACAACAGCGTCTACTTTAGCCGCTGCGCCGGTAGTGAATGCGCTGAACAGTCAAAAAACAGGGATACGTTATCTACGCCCACCCGGTTCGCTGTCAGAAGCTGATTTCGTCAGTCGTTGTATCCGTTGTGGCAAGTGTGGTGAAGCTTGTCCCAACAGATGTATAAAATTTTTTGGCACTGAAAATGGTTTTCGCTCTTACGGCACTCCTTACATAACACCGCGGGAACAAGCCTGTATTCTGTGCATGAAATGTGGTGAGGCCTGTCCGACCGGCGCCATTGAATCTATTGAACGTGAAGCGGATGCAATCCTGAATCTCGTCAACATGGGTAAAGCCCGCGTAGACGAAAGCCTTTGCCTGTCATACCAGGGAAAATCATGCGGTGTTTGTTATCGGGCCTGCCCGTTACCCGATATTGCCATCAAAGTGGGTTGGATGGAACAACCCCATGTACAAGACGCCTGTGTTGGTTGTGGCCTGTGTGAACGTTCCTGTATTCAAATACCACAGGCGATCCGCGTTATTCCGAATCACAGCGTGTAAGTCCTGGTGACATGAAGCACTACATTCGGCACCTGAACAAATTACGCTGGGTCAGCCTGATCAGTGTATTTTTAATACTGATTTTGCTGCCGTATATCAGCGTATATCAAACCTATGTCGCAGCGCATGCTTACGACCTGTTAACTGCGCCGGAACGAAATCTCTATGATGTTATGGAGATGTTGACAACTCCTTTTGTCGATGACCCGGAACACGACCTTGACGCCGTCAAAGGCACAACCTGGTCCGCTACGATATTTGGATTGAAACTGAGTGATCCGTTGTCTGTTGTCGGCCAGATTTCAGCCGGTCTGGACATTTATTCACCATTTTTAATTACGGCGCTTATCCCCATTATTATCACACTGATATTCGGACGGATATTCTGTGGCTGGATCTGTCCGGCAACCCTGCTGTATGAACTCAATACCAATATGGCTGCCTGGTTACATAGAGCAGGATTACCAACAGGTAATCGTCATTTTGACCGACGCCTGAAATACCTGGTGCTGGTTATCGGAGTCATATTATCAATGGTAACCGGTTCAGTACTGTTCGCGGCTATTTACCCGCCTGCCATCATCGGTCGTGAAATTTACTACGCCATAGCTTTGGGAGGATTTGGCGCAGGAGCGGTATTTTTCGTCCTGACATTGCTGTTTGATTTGATGGTGGCGCGTCGTGGCTTTTGTCGTTACGTTTGTCCGGGGGGCGCCTTGTATTCATTATTGGGACGCTATCGGTTATTTCGAATTCAACGAAAGGCAGACAGTTGCAATGATTGCGCGAAATGTACGGCAATGTGTGAGTTTGAACTTGACCCTATGCGCGATGGTTTCGGCCAGGAATGTAATAACTGCACAGCCTGCATCGCTGTCTGTCCTACGGATGCATTAGTCTTCAAAATAAATGTAAAAGACGTCACCTATCAGGGTCCGGGCCATCTTGGCAGGCATTACCAGGGGGATTAGTCGACGATGTCGCTCTCGTCCTATGGTTTAACCTTGTTTCTAGCCATTATTATTTTATCTTTTCCCGTTCAGGCGCATCATGTACTTGGCAGGCCATCTTATAGCCTCAATGAAGATTCAACTACACCTCCAAGTATGCAGGTAGAGACACAGATAGGTGATTATTACATTACTTATATGGTGTTCCCTGCCTTTCCCGACCCAAATGAGCCGGGCAGAGTGAATTTATACGCCTCGCGTATCGATAATGGCAAACCTTTTGCGGGAGAAGTGGCATTCAAGGTCCGTAATGACAGCCTGTTCAATGAAGAGGAAGAACTCCTGGGTGTACAAATCCCGGATGATAATGTGTTTCGACAGGGATTTGAATTTCGTGAATCCGGTGATTTTATTGTCCGTGCCGAGTTTGAATCAGATGGAGAACCCTACCAGGTGGATTTTCCATTACAAATTGGTGAGCCGGCCCGCTGGGGACCAATCGGAATAACGGTCGCTGTCATTATGTTTGTCCTGATTGCGGTAAATCTTATTCAACGCAAGCGCCTTACCAGCGACAAAATAAGAAGTAGTCATCAGAGCAGCCCAAGATGACGATGACACATCCCGGACTTCCTCCCTCATGGAGCCTGGTCGTCTGTCTCTTTATGCTTGTACTGAGCGGGCACATGTTACTGACAAACTATATTCCGAACCGCCGGTCAAAATCGATCAATCTGGCAGGCATACCTGTTCTGGGCACATTTATACGTCATCTTGTCGAAAAGCCCGTCATATTATTGTTGTTAAAAATTATTGTGGTATGTCTGTTCCTACTGGTTATTAGCGCCGGATTAACCGGTTCTCAAATTCCTGAAAGAAATATTGCAACAGTGTTAACCTGGAATATCTGGTGGGCAGGTCTCATTATTTCCATTTTTTTTCTAGGCTCTGCCTGGTGTGCAATCTGTCCCTGGGATGCCATATCTACCTGGTTGGTGCGACGCCGATTATGGAGACGGGCCGAGCCTAATAACAGCCTTAACCTGAAAGTATCACGAAAGCTTCGCAGTGTCTGGCCGGCTTTAATTTTATTTGTCGCCCTGACCTGGCTGGAACTGGGTGTCGGTGTCACATCAAGCCCATATATGACGGCTTTACTGGCCCTGGCCATGGTCTTGATGGCAACAGTTTCACTGGCAATTTACGAGGGGAAAGCCTTTTGCAGATATTTTTGCCCGGTGGGTAGAACCATAGGGTTTTATTCACAGTTAGCGCCCGTCGAACTCAGACCCATTAATACGGATATATGTGCAAATTGCAAGACACTGGAATGTTATTACGGTTCGGAAACCGTTGAACCGTGTCCTACCCATCTGGTAATGGGGCGATTAAAACAAAATACCTATTGTACCTCCTGCGGTAATTGCAGCAGGAGTTGCCCGGACAATAATGTTGCCTGGCGTTTGCGCGCGCCCAGCAAGGAAGCCATTGAAGATGCCCGGCCACATTGGGACGAAGCGTGGTTTATGCTTGGCTTGCTGGCGTTAACGGAGTTTCACGGCATAACCATGATTTCATTTTATGAAACGTGGCTACTACAATTTGCTTCCCTGCTGAATGACTCCGGGAAATTATTGTGGAGTTTTTCAATTTTACTGCTCTTGAGTTTAGCGGTTGTGGTATTTATCTATACTTTCTTTACCTGGCTCACGCAAATAGCCTGTCAAAAAAAGCAGGATTTTAAAAAAATATTTTCCGGTTTCGTATTTGCAACACTACCGCTTGCCTTCAGCTATCACATAGCACACAACCTGAATCATCTGTTTCGAGAAAGTTCAGGTATCGGTACACTGTTGCTCAATCCTCTGGGACTGAACACTCAGCCTTTAAGCATGATGGAGAAACACGGCAGACATCAGGAACTGTTACTCTCGCATGATATTTTATTCTCGTTACAGGCAGGGCTGATAGCCTTCGGATTCTGGATAAGTCTAAAGGTAATACAACACCGTGGAAATACGATGATGGCAGATGCAAACTGGCGTTTATCACCAATGGTCTTGTTTGCAATTTTTATAACAGTCTTGCATTTGTGGTTATTAATGCAACCGATGCTGATGAGATTTTGAATGTAATGGACAGGCGTGATTTTTTTAGAACAGGCATGCAAAAAGCTGCAAAACTGGCTGTTCAGCTTGCAGATGAAACCGTTGCGCAACGCGCCAGACGCTGGATTCGGCCTCCTTTTGCCCGTGCCGAGTTGGAATTCCTTCTAGCCTGCACCAGATGTGATAAGTGTATTGAATCCTGTCCCCATGATGTCATCTTTAAATTGCCGGCAAGACTTGGCGCACAGGTTGTGGATACACCTGCGCTGGATATACTGAATAAGGGTTGCCATCTCTGTGATGACTGGCCTTGTGTCAATGCCTGTGAACCAAAAGCACTCCAGCTTCCTGTCCCCGATGAAGATACCGGGCTACCATTACCAAAACTCGCATATGCAGAGATAAATACGTCTAGCTGTTTGCCTTACCTGGGGCCTGAGTGTGGCGTCTGCAAATCGGCCTGCCCTGTCGCCGGGGCGATGACTTGGGATATGGAAAAGCCCAGTATCAATCCTGAACTTTGTACAGGCTGTGGCTTGTGCAGAGAAGTGTGTATTGTTGAACCAAAGGCAGTGAATATCACTTCACTTTATCCCGAACCTCAAGCTTTATCATCTGACAATCCTTAGCCGCGTGTGAATGGCATTTATCTATCAATTGTCTATGTGCTGGCAGTTTGTTTAAGCCATGCAGTGACGGCTGACAATTTACCCGGAAGCACAGCCAATTCCGCACAGTTGCAGTCAGAACTGAAACACGCACTCATAACTAAAGGCAAGGACTACCTGCCCAGGACCAGGCATCTGGATAAAGCTGGTCAGCCATTGTACACCAACCGGTTAATCCTGGAGGACTCGCCCTATCTGTTGCAACATGCACATAACCCGGTGAACTGGCATGCTTGGGGAACTGAACCGTTTAAGCAGGCCAAAAAAGAAAACAAACCTGTGTTTTTGTCGATCGGTTATTCCACCTGTCACTGGTGCCACGTCATGGAAAGAGAGAGTTTTGAAAATAGTGAGATTGCCCGGCATCTGAATAAACATTTTATTCCCATAAAAGTAGACCGGGAAAGACGGCCGGATATCGATGAAATTTATATGTCGGCATTAATGTTGACGAAAGGACAGGGAGGTTGGCCTATGTCGAGTTTCTTGACGCACGATGGAAAACCCTTTTATTCCGGTACATATTACCCGCCGGAAGAATTCTTTGAATTGCTTGCACAGGTTAGAGAGATGTGGGAATCACAGCAGGATGAATTGAACCTGTTAGCTTCAAAGATTGCCGATGCCGTAAAAAATTCCGTTCAGACCCGGGGTAAAGTTGCAGCTATCGGTCCCGAACTCGTACGGGATACTGTTTCCCGGATGTTATTGCACTATGACAAACAATGGGGTGGTTTCGGTAACGCACCCAAGTTTACGAATGAGGCTTCCCTGATGTTTTTGTTACAAGAAGCTTACCGGAACATTAATTCGGAAACCATTGCCGCGGCAGAACATACCTTAATGATGATGGCGCATGGTGGGGTATATGACCAGATAGGCGGCGGTTTTCATCGCTATTCAACCGACCCATATTGGCTGGTACCGCATTTCGAAAAAATGTTATACCACCAGGCTTATATGGCCAGAGTCTACCTGATGGCTTATCAGTATACGGGGAACAAGTTCTATGCCCGTATCGCAGAGCAGACGTTGAATTATATTTTACGCGATATGACGTCTTCCTCAGGAGGCTTTTATTCGGCAAGCGATGCGGAAAGTGATGAAGAAGAGGGGGCCTATTACGTATGGACTGTTAACCAAATACAGGATTATCTCCCTGGCGAAGATGCAGTGCTGGCGCAATCAATTTTTGGCATTACGGAAAACGGTAACTTTAAAGGGAGAAACATTCTCCATTTACCTGATAAATTGTCTAATCTCGCAAAAACCCTGGATATCAAGGAGCAGGATTTAACTTTGAGGCTGGACGGCATTCGGGGAAAACTTCTTCAGGAAAGAGTTAAACGTACACCCCCGCTTATAGATAAAAAAATCCTGCTGGCCTGGAACGGCATGATGATTACCTCATTGGCGATGTCGGCACAAATACTCAGCCGCCAGGATTATCTGGAAGCGGCAATACAAACTGCCGACTTTCTCTGGAATCATCAACGTATGGAGGATGGTACATTATTGCGGGTAAATTATGACGGCCGATCTTCCATCATAGCGACACAGGATGACTATGCTAATTTCGCTGAGGGATTGATTGCGCTATTTGATGCCACCGGAAAACGGCTATGGCTTGATCGGGCTCGGGAAATAAGCAAAGTCATGATTAATAAATTCTGGGATCCTGATTCCGGTGGTTTTTTGATGAGTGAAGATAAGGCCACACTTTTTGTCGCGCCAAAACAAATAAGCGATAGTGGTATTCCTTCCGGGAATGCCGTAGCACTACACGTCCTGGTAAGTTTGTCGAACCGTGTGAGGGACTGGCAATATAACAAACTCGCTACTCAATTAATTCAGTCCTTTTCTACAGTCGTGCACGAACACCCCGAAATCTATCCGTATTTTATGATTGCCATCGATGAGTTATTAAATAATGCCGCAGGCTCAAGTGAATATGCGGCTGGTGGGGAGATAAAATTAACAGTACAGAATATGGATGAAAAACACGATGTGAAACTTGGTGTTGATATCTCGGATGGTTGGCATATCAACTCTTACAAACCTGCACAAAAAAACCTCATTCCACTGGATATACACATAGCCGGCGAGCGCAGCCAATGGCAATTGGCAAGGGTCTTCTATCCTGAGCCAAGACTAAAAAAATTGTCTTTTGAAAATGAGAAACTGGCTCTTTATGAGGGCAGTGTTGACATAGTATTAAAGTTGACCCCAGCGCCAGGTAAGGAAAGTTACGCTGACAGGAGGCTGGACATCAAAATACGGCTGCAAGCCTGTAATGATGAGATCTGTCTGCCACCTGAAGATGTTGTACTGGAACACCTGTTTTGAGTTCAATATTTATACTGTGCCCAGACCCAAAACTTATTAACGATGCATCAATGCCATAGTGTGCGCAGGAGCTTCGTTACCTCGGCCAGGCTCTCCAGGTTGTGCACGGGAAGAAAGTAATCAAGAAAGGGCAGGGCGGTTTGCATACCCTTGCACAGGGGCTGGTAGTTTGTGTTGCCCAGCAACGGATTCAGCCAGATGATCTTGTTGACGCACCGTCGCAATTGTTCCATCTCATTTCGCATTAAATCGGGATCACCCTGATCCCAGCCATCGCTCAGGATCACGGCAATGGTATGGGAGCTCAACATCTGGTGGGCTTGTTGCTCATTCAACTCACGCAGGCAGCCGCCGATATTCGTACCACCGGCCCAGTCATGCACCTGGGCCGACATCTGCTTCACAACCTCGTCTATATCCTTGCGGTTCAGGTAAGGCGTAATGCTGGTCATACGGGTTGAGAACACGGCCACCTCGATATTGGAAATCCTGGCGCCCATGGCGCATATCAATTGAATCAGGAATTGGCTGTAGCGCTCCATGGAACCGCTCACGTCACAAAACAGGATGAGCTTGTTCTTTTTCAGCCTGTGGGTTTTATAGGACAGTCTCAACAGTACTCTCCGTAAGGCATGCTGCGCCGGAAAATTTTTCTGAAATCCAGTTGCCTGCCGGATTTTGCCGGGCTGAAGCGCCGGCTCTTGCGATTAGCCAGGATGGCGATCAGCTCTGCGATGATTTTACGGGCTCGCTCCAGCTCCGCCTCGCTCATACCTTCCATGTCTTTCTTCGCCAGCAGTTCATGGCTCGAATAACCGGTCGTTTCGGGTTCCGCGTCTTCCTCCTCTGCATCCTCCGGTGCGTCACCGTCTGCCTGTTGCAGTTGCCGCTGAACCTCCTGGGATTGGTCGTCGCCGGCGCCGCTTTTTTCTTCAGTGTCGGGCTGTTCGTCCTGTGGTGTGATATCCCCGCTTTCCCAGAACTCGCGGAACAGGCGGGTAAACAGGTCCATATCCTCTCTGTTGATAATCAAGGTCGCCATGGCCGCGGCGTAAAAATCTTCGTAGTTGGCAATATCGATATACAAGAGACTCCGGCCCATATCGATCAGGTTGGCCGGGTTCACGTCTATCCCCGCGTCATGCAGTGTTCTGCCGAACCGGATAATATGGGTGATAAACGGCAGTGATTCCTGGTTCATGTCCCGCTTGCTTATTTGGGGTCAAGATATTTGGGGTCAGAGTAAAAATACTCAAGAAAAAACCAGCTACGCCTGCCAGTAGCCGGTATTTTTACTCTGACCCCAAATATCCAAATATCACCCCAAATATCCCTCAGTTGATACTGCCTTGCGCGCTGACCGTCGGGCCGCCTTTGAAATTCTTGGTGACAGCCAGGGCCTTCTGCAGGTTATCTCCCGTCAGTTTTTCCTGGTCCTGGCGATATTTCAGTATGCAACTCAGGGTGTTTTCAATGACTTCCTCGTTCAGTTCATCAATTCCCAGTGAAAGTAAGGCATTGGCCCAGTCAAGGGTCTCTGCTATACCGGGCCGCTTGTAGAAATCCTCCTGGCGCAACAGTTCCATAAATTTGCACACCTGAACTGACAGCGTTTCCTTGATATTCGGCACCTTTGCCAGGACGATGTTGAGTTCTTTTTCCAGGGTAGGGTAATCAATCCAGTGATACAGGCAACGGCGTTTGAGTGCGTCGTGCATCTCCCTGGTCCGGTTCGAAGTCAATACCACAAGCGGCGGCTGCTCCGCCTTGATGGTGCCCACTTCGGGAATAGTGATCTGAAAATCCGACAACACCTCCAGCAGGAAAGCTTCAAACTCATCATCCGAACGGTCAATTTCGTCAATAAGCAAAACAGGACGTTTGCCGGAAGGCTGGATGGCCTGGAGCAGCGGCCTTTTCAACAGGAATTTCTCGTCGAAGATATTGCTTCCGATCCTGTCTTTGTCAACGCCGCGGGCTTCCTGCAGACGGACTTCAAGCATCTGTCTCAGGTAGTTCCACTCATATAACGCCAGGTTCGTATCCAGCCCTTCATAACACTGTAGCCGGATTAAATCGGTATCCAGGCTTTTCGCCAGGACTTTGGCCACCTCGGTCTTGCCGACGCCCGGCTCTCCCTCCAGGTAAAGCGGTTTGCCCAGGGTAGTGGCCAGGTAAATGGTGGTCGCCAGGTGACGATCGGTGATATAGCCTTGCGTTGCGAATTTTTGCTCTATCTCTTCGATTGAATGAAACATTTGCTTGAACCTGTAATATTGGACCGGTTGTCTTGTGTTTAATGGTATGACGGTCAGTTCGGGATTATAGAGAGCTTCCTTTAATATAACCACCCGCACCCATCCGCATGATATCAGTGCGCTTGACGGGGATACCCGCTAACAGCCGCTCCAGCACCCAGTCAAATCCGTTGACGGCGGGCGAGCGTGCGCAACCCGGCATGCATACCACCGGAAGGGCGGCAGCAAATTCTCCCAACGCTAGTAAGTTACCCGGTTCGACCGGCATGCCAAGGTGTGTGATCCTGCCACCGGCAGCTTCGATGGCAAGGGGGATGACATCGCGACGGTCCGCTGTCGCGCTGGCGCCGGCAATTAAAATCATCTGGCAATCTCCTCCTAACAGTTTCTCAAATGCGCAGGCAATGGCGCTTTCTTCATGCTCACAGCGCTGTTCCGACGACACTTTATTTCCCAGACGCTGCAATCTGCTGTCAAGGGTCTTCCGGGTTTTGTTCAGGATTGTCTCTTTCATGCCCGGATAAAACGTTTGTACGAAGCCGATCTTAAGTCTGTTAAATACGGCGACGTGGAGTAATGCAGGTAGAGAGGGGCGCATTTTTTCAATACCTGTCAGCGTGTTTTCGTCCACACTGTAGGGGATAATTTTTACGGTTGCTACTACCTGACCTGCTTCAACAACCGTATAAGGCGGCATGACGGCAATCGTGATCGCCTCGTCTACCAGATTGATCCTGTCCAGGTGTTCTGGTTCGTATACCAGCATACCGAAGGTGTCTGAGACGATATTGCTTCTTCCTGCGCCGGGACGCTTGAAACTGATATTGTCCCCCGATATGAAACGGGCAATGCGCCGCGCCGTTTCATTTTCGTCCAGGTCGGTAGCTTCAAGTCGCGCAATGACTACTGTCTCGCAGCCGGCCTGATTCAATGCACGCACATGTTCTGCGGATAAGACAGCACCTTTCTTCAGGCTAATGCCCTGAAATTTAACGGAATGAGCAAGGATTCCCCCTTCCGCCCTTGTAACCGGCAGGCGACCGAATTTCATTGTTCCGGGTTTGCAGGCAAGATAAACAGCTACAATCGAGAAATTGATTTGTCCATTTGGTATGATGCGCATAGATTGGTATTAATATCAATAAGTTCGTAAATAATCCTGTATAGAATGCGACGTTCATCAGGAACTACATAGAGTTACCCAAATGCGTGACTATATTGAAAAACTTTTGAATCGGGGTGAGCTGCACGTAGTTGAACGTGAGGTGGACCCACGGTTTGAACTTGCCGCGGTCGTAGGTCGTTCGCAACAGGAAAGCGATTATCCGGTTCTGTTCAAGCACGTGAAGGGTACCCGGTTACCGGTCATCTCCAATATATACGGAAGTCACGCAAGGCTGTGTGAGATTATCGGTACGGCCAAAGGCAATTTTTGCCGCCATTGGCATGCGCTTGTGAATGACGATCCGGCGCCAGGCGGTGAATACGCGCACGTGAGCACTGAGGAGGGAGATCGCGTTGCAGGAAATATCAGCGATCTGCCCCATATTACTTATTTTGAACACGATGCAGGTCCTTATATCACTGCGGGTGTGTTCCTGGCAAAAGAACCGGATACGGGCGTGCCTAACCTGTCTTTCTGTCGCACCATGATGGTCAGTGACGATGAATTGCGGATACGACTGGCGCCACCCCACGACATAACCCAATACCAGAAGAAAGCCGAAGCAAGAGGCCAACCCCTGGAGGTTGCAATATTGATTGGGCCGCCGCCGGAAGTATTCATGGCAGCCTGTGCATCGGTTCCCATTGAAAAGGATGAAATGGCGATAGCCGCCCGCCTGATGGGAGGGTCTGTCACAATGCGCCAGTGCAGTCACATCGATCTGCAGGTTCCGGCTGAGACGGAGATCGTGATCGAGGGTCGTATCCTACCCGATCGGCGCGCGCCGGAAGGTCCGTTTGGCGAGTTTCAGGGATACTATGTCAAACAGACAGATAATCACGTGTTCGAGGTACTGAACGTAAGCTGGCGTGAGGGGGCCTGTTTTCACGGTTTATTATGCGGTTATATGGAGGATTTGCGCGCCCTGGAGGTCTCGTTTGCAACCCGCGTATATAAACATATTTCAGCAGGATTATCCGGCATCCTGGATGTAAGTTGTTATCCGAATCCCATGCATACCATCGTTCAGCTTAAGCCGGAATACGAGGGACACGCAAAACACGTCATGCTCAAGGTGTTCAGCTCCCATCTGCAGTACAACAAGGTCTGTATTGTTGTGGATGAGGACGTGGATATCCATAATTTTGAAGACGTATGGTGGGCGGTAATGACCCGGGGACGCATAGATAAAGATATCATGACCCTGCCGGGGGTTCCCGGTTTTTTCCGCGATCCTGCCGGTGTCTATTCGGGACGGTTGGGAATCGATGCGACCAAACCCTTTGACATGCGCGACGATTTCGAGAGAAAACGCGTGCCCGGACTGTTTGACGTCAACCTGAAGGATTATTTTTCCGGATAGCAGTCTTTTGCATTATGCGGGCTAGATCATAATCAGGTAATGATAAATATACAGCGCCATGATACAGACAACCAGCATGGTGAGCGCATAACCGGCATTCCAGCGCATTAATGAAAAGGAGGATACCCCAAACCTGCCCTGTATCGAAAGATTGATCCCGGAAAAAGGTGAGGCTACGAGGCCGTTACCCCACATCATCATCATACATACGCCAAGCAGGTTGGCGTTATATGCGGTACTGCTGAGCAGGCTTCCCAGGATTGAGACTGTAACAATAGGGTGTATTCCCATTATCGAGAGCAGCATTGCGATCAGTATAAAACCGCCGGCAATCAATGGTGTTACTTCCGCTATGCCCAGAGATATATCACTGCTGAGCAGCACGGCCGAGATACCGACGGACATGACTCCGGCGGCCGAAAACAACATCAATTCCTTATGTATTTCCGGCAGACCGTCGCATACGTGGGAACTCAGTTGATTGATAGCCGTGAACGGGTTATGAATGACGAGCGCCAGCAGCGCCAACAGGAAACACAACACGGTTATCAGGGTCAGGATCGGGAAGCCGGGAAATAAGTTATTTAGCACAATCACTGCTATTGACAGCAGGGCGGGAATGAATAGCGCATCGAACCGCAACGGGTAGCCGCAGGTCTCGCGACTATCCTCGTCCCGCAACAGTTGCCAGGTGGTCAGGAACAAGCCTGTCAGGCCAATGGGCAGGCCCGCCAAAACCAGGGTGATGAAGTCTGAGCCGGGAGCATAAACCAGGGCGGTGGCGATGGAGACGTAAAACGGTGACCAGTAACTGCCGCTGCAGAACGCCCGGGAGAATAATATGGCCTGCAAACGATTGATTTTCCCTGCCTGCTCCATCCGGCTTCCGAATATCATGACGGCGGACAGGTTGATTACCGACGCAAACATGTGCAGTCCCCAGGCGGTTTTCACCAGGGCTATTTTGCCTCTGGGGAGCGCTGCGTCAGCCTGGTTGCCCGGCAGGCTGATCAGGCGCAGGAACGTGACCGACGCGATCAGTGCAATAAGGTGAATATTCGCTGAAACCATCCGGACAAAATCTACCGAGTGGCCATTCAGCATGACCCAGACGATGCAGCCTGATCCGATGAGCAGCATCCCGGAGATCTGATAAACCATCGCTCGGGGCAACCGGCGAAACAGCAGCAAGGCCGCCGACCACCCGGCCAGACCGGGCCAGACCGGAGAAATTAACGATGAGGTTGCAGCAACAACCGCCAGCAGCGCCATGATAAACAGAAGAACGCCGGGCAGTCTACCGAACAAGAATTGATTACCCGCTTTCAAGTAAAAAGTCGGTCACCAGTTTATTGAAACGCCGATTGTGTTCTATCTGGGTCCAGTGACCGCAGTTGCCGAAAATATGCAGCTGTGAGTTCTTGATACACCTGAACAGGTCTTCAGAACAGGACATGGGGATGACCTGGTCGTCCCTGCCGTGAATGATAAGGGTTTCATGCCGGATGGTTTTAACGTCGGCTTCCTGACTGCATATTTTCCTGATGCCATCCTGCCTGGGTGCGGGAAACATCACCGCGTAGGATTCCTGTACCCCCGGCCGCATACTCGCCTCATACCTGAGTTGGGCCAGTTCGTCATTCACCAGTGAACGGTTGTAGGCAAACAGGTCCAGCAACCGCCGCATATTGTCTAACGACGGCGTATATCCCCAGGTAAGGTCCAGACCTTCGGTGAGTTCAAATTCAAGCGCGACGCTGCCCATCAGCACCAGGCGGGAGACCCGTTCCGGCGCATGAATTGCCAGTGCGACAGATAATGCCCCGCCAAAGGAGTTGCCGACTACGTGGGCTTTTTCGATCCCCATGGAGTCAAGAAAATCAAGCGCGTGTTTGAGCCAGGTTTCCATGTCATAACGGATGCCTTCAGGTCGCTCGGTAAACCCGAAGCCAACGATGTCGGGTGCAATGGTGCGAAAGTTTTCCGCCAGGTGGGGAATAACCAGACGCCAGTTCGCCCAGGCGCTGACGCCGGGACCGGACCCGTGCAGCAGCAGCACAGGGTCGCCTGCGCCCTGGTCATGGTAGTTCGTTGCAATCCCGCCTGCATTGATTGAGAGGCCGATTTCCGGTGAGGTATTCATGGGTATATTCTTGTTAAAGACTTTATTTTTGTCGATTATTACATAGAAAATCGATATTTTGTTAGGGCTGATTTATTTGACCGGTGATATGCTGGAAAATAGTGAGGTTTACCATGTAAACTGGGAAGTGAAAGAGGTTACTTGCAATGAATGATTTAGATAAAAAACATTTTGTCCTGGTTCACGGCGCCTGGCATGGCGCCTGGTGTTGGGAGAAAGTGACACCGCTGCTCGCCGAAATGGGACATGAAGCACATACGCTTGATTTGCCGGGGCTGGGCAATGACCCTACGCCTATTGCCGAGATCACCCTGGATTCGTACGTGAATGCCGTCATGGAGTTAATCCTTTCGATAAATGATCCTGTCGTGCTGGTCGGCCACAGCATGGGCGGCCTGATCATTACCCAGACCGCGGAACTGGCGCCTGACAGGGTGCAGGCTCTGGGTTACCTGGCGGCGTTTTCGCCGGCAGATGGCGAAACCTTGTTTCAGCATGCCATGGCCGACACTGAATCTCATGTCACACGTTTTAATCGGGTGAATGAAGCAGGGGGATATTTTACCATTCCACATGATAAACTGCCTGAATGCTTCTACGGATTATGCACTGAAGAAGATACCCGCAATGCCATCGAACGGCTGCGGCCACAACCGTTGGCGCCGTTGGTGCAACCTGTCAATATCAGCGCCGAAAACTACGGCCGGGTGCGCCGTTGTTATATTGAATGCACCAGGGATCAGGCCTTGACCTGGCCCATGCAGCAAAAGATGCAGAAAAAGGCAAGACTGGATGCATTGTTGACCCTGGAAACGGACCACTCGCCGTTTTATTCCTGCCCAAGTGACCTGGTTGATTGCCTGGTCAGGTTATAAGGAGATAAATCAATGCAGATTTTACTGATACTCTGGGAACCCAATAAAAAATGGTCTGCCCTGGCCCGGGACGAGCAGGCTGACTACCTGCATTCTCTTGATGAAGCCATAAACGCGGCCCGTAGCCATGGCGTGATGACACTGGGTTGGAGCAAGGTGGACCGTACCCTGAACAAGGCGCCGGCACAGGGCTACGTTGGGGTGTTTGCCATGACATCGGCGCAGGATATCCACGAGCTTGATAAGAACATTCAACAATCCCGCTGGTATGAATACTTTGATTCCGTCAATATCAGTATCAACCTGGAGGGGGAGACAGAGCCTGAACCGCACCGGGTTTATGCAAAGTTGTTGGGCATAGAAGGATGACAAATAGCAAAAATCGGATATGATGAAGACACTAACACGTTATGTGCGCGTCACCAGCAGGGACAGGCCTGGTTTGGTCGAGTTTAATTTTTCAATCAACGACCCGACTCTTTACCTGGAAATGATTCTGCCGGTGCTGGCTTTTGAAGATTTTTGCCGGTCGAACCAGGTGACGTTTCTCACGGATGAGCAGGCTGAAGCGGTTGCGAAGCAGCAGGAAAAATGGCGTTATGGAGAAGATGATAACGTGTACATGACAGGCGATAATTAGAAATCTCTTGGGATCAGTCAGATGTCCATCGATATTAAAACGACGAAAATAGAACCGAGAAGGGTCACGTTTGACAACGTTGCGGAAAAGCTGGGTGAAGGCAAGGTTCCCAACCGTTACCAGGAAGTGATGATCGGGGTACAGCAGGAAGAGATATTTCACTATCGTCCCACCTGGGACCCGGAACATGACATCTTTGATGCTGACCGCACCGCCATAAACATGAAAGATTTCGATGACCTGGTGGACCCGCGCCAGTATTACTACGGCACTTACGTCATCCAACGTTCAAAACAGCAGGAATCCCTGGAAAAAAACTTCTCCATGGTTGAAAAAAGGGGATTGCTGACAGCCCTGGACGCGGGCTTGATTGAGAAGATCAAGAAGGTCGTTATACCGTTTCGCCACGCGGAGTGGGGGGCGAATAATAATAACCTGTTTATCGCGGCCTACGGTTTCGGCACGCCCATGCCCATTGCCGCGGATTTTCAGGGCATGGACCGGCTTGGGAACGCCCAATACATTACGCGTATAGGTTTAATTTTATCGGGTAATGATGCAGTGGTTCTGGACCAGGCCAAATCAGACTGGCTGAATGAACCCATGTGGCAACCGTTGCGCAAACTGGTCGAAGACAGTTTTGTGATTAAAGACTGGTTCGAGTTGCACGTATTACAGAATTACCTCCTCGATGGGGTATTGCAACCCCTGTTATTCCAGCATTTGGAAAATGAAATCGTCAATGAAGGCGGTGCGGCTTTCGCCATGGTCACGGAATTTTTCGTGGAGTGGTTTGCCGAGGCGACGCGCTGGACTGATCATACGATTAAAACTGCTGCCGGGGAATCTGCCGGGAACAGGGCTTTGATTGAAGGCTGGCTGGCCAGGTGGCAGCCGGAAGTCAGGAAGGCCGCAGAACCGTTGGCGGAATATATCTTTGCGGCGCGCAGCGGGGATGTGATGGAGCAAATAATTACCCGGCTGGATGCCAGGTCCAAAAAAATCTCAGGCTAAGGTCATGGCGGAAAACGTATTTATTGCACTACAGAACAACTCGGACGCACAGCCGATTATAGAGGCTATCGTCGATGATAATCCTGCCGCGGTGGTGAATGATTCGCCGGGGATGGTGAAAATTGATTGCCCGAAGCGCCTGGTGATAAGACGCGAGACCGTAGAAGAAAAAATCGGCAGGGAATTCAACTTGCAGGATATTCACCTGACGCTGATTTCCCTGGCCGGCAACATCGAGGAAGATGATGACGAGTTTGTTTTACAGTGGAATTTTTAACCTGCTGTATCCTTGTCAGGGCGGGACAGGCAATAGTGACTAATAGAATTTCAACGAGAGGAGTCGCAGCATGGTAGATAAACCCAGACGTCTTAACTTGAATCAAAAATATCAACTTATGACACGGGGGTTGGACTGGGAGACCACTTACCAATCCATGGACGACGTCTTCCCGTACGATAAATATGAAGGGATAAAGATAAAAGATTGGGACAAATGGCAGGACCCGTTCCGTCTGACCATGGACGCCTACTGGAAATACCAGGCTGAAAAGGAACGAAAGCTGTATGCAATCCTCGACAGCGTCGCCCAGAATAACAGCCAGCTCAACATATCCGATGCCCGGTATATGAATGCCGTCAAAATCTGGATGCAGGGCATTACCCCGCTGGAGTATGCGGCATTTCCGGGGTTATCGCCATGCTGGGACGCGGTTTCCGCGGGGCCGGCGCCCGGGTTGCCTGTCAATTCCAGTCCATTGACGAAATGCGTCATTACCAGACCCAGATGCATGCCTTCAGCCATTACAATAAATATTTCAACGGCTTCAGGCAATACGCAAGGATACGCGACCGGGCCTGGTACCTGTCCATTCCCAAGAGTTATTTTGAGGATGCGGTTACCGCCGGCCCGTTTGAGTTGATCACCGCCATTTCATTTTCTTTTGAATACGTGTTGACCAACCTGTTGTTCATGCCGTTCGTCTCCGGTGCGGCCTATAACGGTGATATGGCCACGACGACCTTTGGTTTCTCCGCCCAGTCCGATGAGTCGCGCCACATGACGCTGGGACTCGAAGTCATCAAGTTCATGCTGGAACAGCACGAAGACAACCTGCCCATTGTCCAGAGATGGCTGGATAAATGGTTCTGGCGCGGCTACCGTCTGCTCGGACTGGTAGGCACCATGATGGACTACATGCTGCCCAAGAAGGTAATGTCCTGGCGTCAGGCCTGGGAGATATACTGGGAAGAAAGCGGCATGGCCTTGTTCAATGATCTGGCCCGTTATGGTTTACGGCCCCCCAAATATCATGAAGTGGCAACCAAGGAAAAATATCGTATTACCCATGAATTCTGGTCCACCATTTACCAGTTTTCCCATGCAACGGCCCTGTACACCTGGATACCCACCACGGAAGAACTGGACTGGTTGTCGGCAGAATACGGTGAGCTGTTCGATACCGTGTATCGCCCGCGTTATGAATTCTGGGATGAGTTGCACAAGAAGGGCGAACGCTTCTTTCAAAAACGCTTGCCTGTGGTCTGTAACGTCTGCCAGATACCCATCTTCCACACCATGCCGGATGATCCGTTGATGAATTGTTGCCTGGTTACCGAGTACAAGGGCACCAAGCACCAGATGTGTTCGCAGGGTTGCAAGGATATTTTCGACCATGAACCGGAGAAATATTGCCAGGCCTATATTCCACCGCAACAGATTTACCAGGGGAATTGCGGCGGCGCCACCCTTGAAGACTATAAAGAGTGGTTGCATATCAAGGAGGAGGAAACCGGTGAGTATTACGGGTCGGAAGATCACAAGATGTGGGAGGAGTGGCAAGCCCAGGCCGGCAAGATGACCGGCGCTGACGCCTGATAAACGGGTCAAGTAAGATGGCAGTAAAATTTATCGGTGATTCATACGATTTTCCCTGTACCAACCGGCGGGAGAATTATGGCAGTGATATAAACGTATACGTGGTCTGGGATCATCACCTGATTTATTGCGCACCCAACGCCTATCGGCTGCCGCCGGACATGAAATTCAGGGATTTCCTGGAGCAGGTATTTGCCCCTGATTATCTCCTGCACCCCGATACTGACAAGGTCAACTGGGAAGAGGGTGTCTGGCAGTTGGAGAATCAAAACTGGCAGCCTGATTTGGATAAATCCTTTACCGAGAATGGTATTGCGCATCACTCGTTCATCCGGGTGACCACACCTGGCCTGGAAGGTTTGCACGGGGTAGGTAATTAACGCAGGATTGGCGCTGGAATACGCACGTGTCTTTCCAGGCCACCATTGAACCTCTGGGCGAGTCGATAGAGGTCGAAGAAGGTCAGAAGCTGCTGGATGCGGCTTTGCGCGCCGGGATCTGGTTGCCTTATGCCTGCAATCATGGGGTGTGCGGCACCTGCAAAGTAGACGTGCTGAAAGGCGAGGTTGAGCATAATGAAGCCTCCGCGTTTGCGCTGATGGATATTGAGCGTGACGAAGGCAAGACCCTGGCCTGTTGTGCGACCCTGGCGTCGGATATCGTCATAGAAGCGGACATAGAGGAAGAGGAAGACGCACAGAACTTGCCGGTCGGGGATTTTGCCGGCACGGTTGTCCGGATGGAAGATTTAACCCCTACGGTTAAAGGAATATGGCTGGAGGTAGCGGCTGACGGTATTGAATTTCAGGCCGGTCAATATCTCAACCTGAACGTACCCGGAGTGGAAATACCCAGGGCTTTCTCCCTTGCCAACCCGCCCTCAGAGAAGAATATCATCGAATTGAACGTCCGCTACGTTGCCGACGGCCAGGCTACTACATACCTGCACCAACGCCTCGATATTGGTGACGAGTTGACGTTTGCCGCGCCGTTGGGCCGCTTTTTTGTACGTAAATCGGCGCCTGAACCGGTGATTTTCCTGGCCGGCGGGTCCGGGTTGTCCAGTCCGAAATCCATGATCCTGGACCTGCTGGAAAATGCTGACGATCGCACTATCACGCTTGTATACGGCGCCCGCAACCAGTCCGAACTGTATTATTTTGACCTGTTTACCGAACTTGCCCGGCAACACGATAATTTTCACTACCTTACCGCGTTATCGGAACCGGCCGAAGCAGATGACTGGGACGGGCCCCAGTGTTTTGTGCATGAACTGGCTGAAAAACATTTTGACAAGCGCTTTGAGGGGAATAAAGCCTACCTCTGCGGTCCTCCCCCTATGGTCGACAGTTGCATCACCAGCCTGATGCAGGGGCGCTTGTTCGAAGAGCACATCTTCATGGAAAACTTCTTCACGGCGGCAGACAGCGAGAAACCGGCCAGACGCAGCGCCCTGTTTAAAAAGTTTTGACTTTAAATGGACAGGAATAAATTTATAATTGCCATTGAAGATAACGGTGAGGAATTTGTCTGTTCATCTGAACGTAACGTCCTCAAGGCCATGGAGCAGCTCGGCAGGAAGGGTATTCCGGTAGGTTGCCGGGGCGGAGGCTGTGGTGTGTGTCGCGTACAGGTGTTGGGTGACGGTCATTATCGGACCGGTAGGATGAGCCGTGAACAGGTGCCGGTCAAGGATGAAGAGCAGGGTATCTGTCTGGCGTGCAAACTGTTTCCCGAAGGCAATTTACGCTTGAAAGTCCTGGGGAAATGGCAATAAATCTTTTTAACTGGTACATATTTGGGGTCAGAGTAAAAACCTGTATATGATCATTGTCGGACAGGGAGGGTGAATAGGTTTTTACTCTGACCCCAAATATAAATATACTGAGTAGAGCTTTGTAAATTTAATAGCAGGAGGAGAAGATAATGTCATTTACAGGTGTGATGCGTCCCGGCCATGCGGCAATCCGTGTACTGGATATGGAAGAATCATTGAATTACTATACGGAGCGATTAGGTCTGATAAAAACTGATGAGGACGATCAAGGCAGGGTTTATCTCAAGGCATGGGATGAATTGGATTATTTTTCCATAGTGCTCAGGGAAGCTGATTCGCCGGGAATAGATTATACCGGCTACAAGACTTACTCGAGAGCCGACATGGATGAGCTTGTGGGGAAGTTGGAGGATTATGGTCTTGACATTGAATGGATCCCGGAAGGCGAACTCAATAATTGCGGCGAACGGGCGCGTTTTGAGGCTCCGTCCGGCCACCTGTTTGAACTGTATGCGGAGAAAAAGCATATAGGCGACGGACTGGGTCGACTTAATCCTAACCCCTGGCCGGAAGGCTTGAAAGGCATGCAGGTATACCGGTTTGACCACGTGCTGTTATACGGGCCCAACGCCGCCGGGACCACGAAGATATTCACGGACGTCCTGGGGTTTGACCTGACCGAAAAGGTCTTGAACCCGGAAGGCGAAATGGCTGCGGCCTTCGTCTCCTGTTCCAATAAGGCCCATGACCTGGCCATTCTCGAATACCCGGAACCGAACAAACTGCACCACGTGTCATTCATGCTGATGACCTGGGAGGAGGTGTTACGGGCTGCCGATATCATGGGCATGTATGAAATTCCCATTGACATTGGCCCGACCCGTCACGGCATTACCCGGGGCCGCACCATTTACTTCTTCGACCCCTCAGGCAATCGCAACGAAGTGTTCTGCGGCGATTACACCTGGTACCCCGATCGTGAGCCTATTACCTGGACCGCGGACGAACTCGGCAAGGCCATCTTCTACCACGACAGGAAACTGAACGAGAATTTCCTCACGGTAGTTACCTGAAGGAATAGAGGCAAAATTCATTTATTTTTCTGCCACAGAGGACGCAGAAATCACAGGGTGAACGGTTGTTTCTCTGTGTCCTCTGTGCCCTCTGTGCCCTCTGTGGCTTATGATGGGTGTCACCATTGAAAAAGCCATACTTGGATGGTAGCAGGGTGAAACAGGTCATCAGTGCTGAATATATCTTCAAAGGTAACGCTTCCGGATGATGAAATAGAACTTTCAGCCATCCGCGCGCGGGGTGCAGGCGGCCAGAATGTCAACAAAGTCTCATCCGCGATACATCTCCGTTTCAATATTCGCGCATCCTCACTACCGGAATGGTATAAGCAACGCCTTTTAAACCTGAAAGATCGGCGCATCAGCAAGGACGGCGTGATAGTCATTAAAGCCGGAAAATACAGAACACAGGAAAAGAATCGAGCTGATGCGCTTGAGCGATTGCAGGAATTAATCAGATGCGTCGCTATCGTCAGGAAGGAGAGGCGGCCAACCAGGCCCACCGGGAGTTCGCAGCAAAAAAGACTGGATAGTAAGACCCGACACGGCCGGATAAAATCGCTGCGGGGCAGGGTATTGGATTGAGTACTTAAGGAACCTCTGATTAAGTCAGAGAAAACGTGGTCTGTCCCCCTTTTTGCTTCTTTCGCCGCCGACGTTTATCGGGGTTGCCTGTTTCTTGCTCAGACGCCGGGAGTTGCCGGTCCGGCATGGTTATCGTTGCCGACAGGTTGGGAAAAGGATCCGTTTTATGCGGTATTGCCATGGCGTCCACGAAGTATTCCTGAAATTTCGGTTCGACTGCCGTTTCGATTTTTTCTATTTGCCTGACCGTCGTTTCAATCTCGGTTCTGGATTCATTATTCAATAAGGCGATCCTGGCGCCGGTGCTTGCGGCATTGCCGACGGAAGCAACCTGTTGCAGCGGGCAATCCGGTATCATGCCCAGCGCCATGGCCAGTTTAACGTCTATATGACTGCCGAATGCGCCGGCCAGTCTTATCCTGTCCACCGACTTGATCGCCATCCTGTCCATCAGCAGTTTGACGCCGGCATACAATGCGGCTTTGGCGAGTTGAATTTGTCTTATGTCGTTTTGAGTGAGGAAAATCGTGGAATTGCCTTTATAGAGAGTAAAAGAGAAGGTGCGGCCATCCTTAAAGATACCGTCCGTCCTGCTTGCCAGACTACCGTCGATAACCCCGTCGCTGCTCAGGATGCCGGACAGGTACATTTCCGCTACGGCCTCTATAATGCCCGATCCGCATAGGCCGGTAACGCCGGCGCCGGTAATTGAATGCTCGAATGCCGGGTCATCGGACCAGAGCTCCGAGCCGATTATTTTCACTCTTGCTTCCAGGGTTTCCCGGTCAATCCGCACTCGCTCTATGGCCCCGGGGGCCGCCCGTTGTCCGCAACTGATTTGCGCCCCTTCAAATGCCGGTCCGGTCGGACTGGAACAGGCCAGTAAACGTTCCCTGTTCCCCAGCACGATTTCCGCGTTGGTGCCTATGTCTATGAGCAGGCTGATATCATCGTGAACGTGGGGTTGTTCGGATAGAATAACGCCGGCCGTATCAGCCCCGACATGCCCGGCGATACAGGGAAGAAGGTAGGCGACTCCCCCCGGATTGATATTGAGCGCAAGTTCTTTTGCGCCCAGATAAACGGCGCTATCGACCGCCAGGGTGAATGGCGCCCCACCAAGCTCAACGGGACTGATGCCCAGCAACAGATGGTGCATGATGGGGTTGCCTACCAGGGTAATACTGACGATATCGTTGGGAGAGATACCAGCCTCACTACTGATCTGCAAAATGAGTTTATTTATCCCTTCGCGCACTACTTGAATCATTTCATCAACGCCTTCCGGGCGCATCATGGCGTAAGACACCCTGCTCATAAGGTCTTCACCGAAGCGGATTTGCGGGTTCATCATGCCGCTTGAACCGATTACCTCGCCGATGTTTAAATCGCACAGGTGTGCGGCGATCGTGGTTGAACCGACGTCTATGGCCAGACCATAAACGGCATCCTTATATCCCGGCCATAAGGCGATTATTTCCTTGTTCTGATGTATCGCAGCCGTGACCGACCATTTGCCTTCTCTTAATGCGGGCTGGATGTTGTTCAGAACAGTGGGGCGCCAGGTCAAGTCCGTGAAACCCCATTGGTGACTCAGTGCCTCTATCAGCCTCGTCATATCACTCTTGGGTTCATACATATCCGCTTCCTGTACTTCCACAAAGTGCAGGTGGACGACAGGGTCCAGCGTAATATCCCTTTGTTCGGCTTCCTTACGTACCAGCTGGCGATGGATCTGACTCTCCGGCGGGACATCGATGAGCAGGTCTCCCTGCACAGTGGTATGGCAACTCAGGCGCCGGCCCGGTTCCAATGGCTGCTTTCGGTCGCCGTATTTCTGTTCAGTTGCGCTGAATGGGGAAAGATGTTCCTTTTTTGAGGTAATGCCAAGTTTGGGAAAATTACCCTCATTGCATAAAATCTGGCAACGACCGCACAAACCGCGGCCGCCGCAGACGGAATCAATGTCAACCCCAAGTTCCCGGGCCGCTTCCAGCAACGGCGTGCCTAACCGGAACACGCCTCTTCGCCCCGATGGGGTGAATACAACTTTTGCTGTTTTGCCTGACTTGTCCACCATAGTATGCAGGTATTTTATTATATCCGCAGATGACGCAGATTAGTTATGCCACAGAGGACACAGATATGATATTTTCATGTTTTTTATCTGCGCTAATCTGCGTCATCTGCGGATTGATTCTTCTGTCAGGTGCGGCGGCGACGGGGTCTGTCTCTTCGTCCGCTACCGGACTCTGCTGTCGCACCGGGTTCGCGGTAATTTTTTATCCAGCGTCTGCAATCCGGATCATGCCCCATCATGACATCGGCTCCCAGTACCGCCTGCATCACTTCGCCGTGCAGGGGGTTGGTAATTGCCGAAGTCATACCGGCGCTGATAGCCATGGTAAGAAACGCGCTGTTGATGCCGTTTCGATTCGGCAGCCCGAAACTGACGTTGGATGCGCCGCAGGTCGTATTGACTTTTAGTTCCTCACGCAGCCGCCTGACGATATGCATGACCTGTCTGCCGGCTGAATTGATCGCCCCGATCGGCATCACCAGCGGGTCGACGACCACGTTGCTGTAATGGATGCCGTAGTCCGCCGCGCGCTCCACGATTTTTCTGGCCACTTCAAAGCGTACGTCCGGGTCCTCCGATATGCCGGTTTCATCATTGGAAATAGCCACCACGGCTGCATTATGCCTGGCAACCAGGGGCAATACCGATTCCAGCCGTTCTTCTTCGCCGGTAACGGAATTTACCAGCGCCTTGCCCTGATATACGGCCAGACCGGATTCCAGGGCCGCCACAATGGAGGAATCGATGGATAAAGGCACATCGGTAATCGACTGTACCAGCCTGATTGCCTGTGCCAGGATCGCCGGCTCATCCGCCAGTGGAATGCCGGCGTTTACGTCCAGCATGTGCGCCCCGGCCTCAACCTGGGCGATAGCATCCGCTTCTACACGACTGTAATCGCCCATTTTCATTTCCTCAGCCAGGATTTTACGTCCGGTCGGATTAATCCGTTCGCCGATGATCACGAAGGGTCGATCAAAACCGATAACGACTTCTTTGTTCGCTGAACTGATTAGTGTCTCTGTCATGATATTTGGGGTCAGAGTAAAAATACAGTCAGGTTGGCAGGTGGTGTTGATTTATTGTCGAGCATTTTTACTCTGACCCCAAATATCTTTTTCTGTCACACCGGGATACCAGGGCGTTCTGCCTTGCAGGATACCTGTTGAGTCCACGATTTCGGCAACCCGGTGTTCCTGCCGATAGGCCATGATGTGGACGCCATGCACGCCTTCGATTTCGCGTAACCGGTAAATCATGTCTTTGCATACATTGACGCCTTCCCGGGCCTGGTCTCCGGCGCCCCTGAGTCGTTTTATCACGGCATCCGGGATAGATACCCCGGCAACATGAGTCCGTATCCATTCCGCCGACCGGGCGGATGCCAGGGGCCCAATGCCGGCCAGGATATAGACTTTTTCGTGCAACCCGAGATCACGCACCCGTTCCATATATTGCCTGAACATATCAATGTCAAAGCAATACTGGGTTTGAATAAACTGGGCGCCGGCCTTGATTTTCAGGGCGAGACGCAAAGGGCGAAAATCATATGGTTTGGCAAACGGATTGGCCGCAGCGCCCAGAAAAACCCGCGGTGCACTGGTAATCCTGCGACCGCTGAGAAAACGGCTGTCATCACGCATCCCGCGCAGCATCTCCAATGTGGTCATGGAATCCAGATCAAAGACCGGTTTTGCCTGAGGATGATCCCCCGCCTGCACCCCGTCTCCGGTAAGACACAGTATATTTGCCACACCCATGGCCGCCGCTCCCAACACGTCCCCTTGTATGGCGATGCGATTCCTGTCCCGACAGGAAACCTGCATGACCATGGCATAGCCGCGCCGCGTCAACAGAGAACAGATACCGACACTGGACATGTGGCAATTTGCGCCTGAGCCGTCGGTGGCATTGATGGCATCAACATAACCGTTGAACATGGCGGCGAGTTCATATACTTCGGCGGGATCAGCGGAATCAGGAGGCGCAATTTCAGTGGTAACCGCAAACCCGCCTGCCCGCAGGATACGTTCCAGGCGGCCGGGCGACACGTGTCCGGCAAGGATAGGCAGGTTTTCACCTGCTACGGGTTCATCTTCAAATAGCATGATTGTTCCCGCTAACAGAGAGTTTGGGGGCTGTTGTGGAGTGACTAGCGCCAGGGACGAGCGCGGGATGGGCCAGGGATGGCACACGGAACGGAACAACAGCCCCCAAACTGACACTCAATCCAGTTAAAGAGAACCACTGACTCATTTCAGGGATTCCAATTCCGGATGACCATGATGTTCCCTGACTTTTCTTAGCCATGCCGATGTGTTCCGGAGACGCATATCGACAGGCGGCAACACAAAATCGATAACCTGTGCGCTGCTTTTCATTCGCTGTTTGCCTTCCCAAGCGACCACCCAGACGCAGGGCATATCCGGCTTGACTTCACAATTGCCATCAGCGCGGACGCCGCCACAGGGGCCGTTCCTCATGGTCTTTGGGCAGTTCATCGGACATGACATGCCGGTATCACCCAGCGTGCATTGACCGCAGGAGCGGGAATCAAACAGGAAGCCCTTTATCGGCTTTTCAATACTGAGAAAGAACTTGTCCAGACGCCCATAACCGATTCGTGCAAACACAGGATGAAGCAGGATGAGAATTCTCTCC
The DNA here is from genome assembly GCA_965205405.1 of Gammaproteobacteria bacterium. Taxonomy (GTDB): domain Bacteria; phylum Pseudomonadota; class Gammaproteobacteria; order Eutrophobiales; family Eutrophobiaceae; genus JAAXHV01. The sequence continues at coordinate 3,114,074 of OZ242169.1, read as the reverse complement.
CAGGCAAGGTAAAGCGCGCTTAACCAGCCGGCGTTACGCGCAGACCAAAGGCGCATTCTGTACATGATTTACCTGTAATTTATTTACGGGCCAGCCCGTGATTCTTTATCAGTTGTAACAGTCTCTCGTCAGAATAGGACGCTTCGATTTGTAGCGCTTCCTGCCGGGCAACCGTCTGTGGGTCGCCGCTATTTTCCACGGCGGACTTTATCCGTTTCCACTCATCCATGTAGGAATCGGCATCATGTTTACGCGCCCGCATGGCGGACCGATCTATGGCATCCTGAAACCGCGGGTTCAGTAAAACTTTCCCTTTTATCCGTCCTTTTTTCACGACCACCTGTGACGGAATGTCGCGCCAGTAAACTATGATCTTTTCCATTTCAGGCACTCAAGTTTTCTGCAACGGCTGCTTGTGTCATCGGCATAATCCCGGGGTGAGGGGTTTAAAGGGTTAATCAGTAATCCTTGTCCGGAAACTGTGATTTTCGCTGTTGGATAAATGCCAGCAGGGCCTCGTCTACGGCTTCATCGAGCGGCGGCGGCGTGTAATCATCCAGCATCTTTTTCCAAATCCTGTTAGCCCGTTGTGCGGTATCCAGCGCACCGTCCTCCTGCCATTGTTCAAAGCTGTTGTTGTCGGCGACGATGGAACGATAAAATGCCGCTTCGAAGTTTGCCTGGGTATGGGATGCGCCAAGATAATGATTGCCCGGTCCCACTTCCCGTATCGCATCCATGGCCTGGCCGTTTTCCGAGAAGTCCACGCCTTGCAGCAGTATCGCAATCATGTTGGCCTGGTCTACGTCGGTGATGAATTTTTCGTAACTCATCACCAGCCCGCCTTCCAGCCAGCCGCTGGTGTGCAGCATGAAATTGACGCCTGCCAGAGCGGCCGTCTGCAGGGTGTTGGCTGATTCATAAGCCGCCTGCGCATCGGTGATCTTCGCCGCACACAAACCCCCTCCGCTACGAAACGGAACACCCAGCCGGCGCGCCAGCGCAGCGGCGATATAGAGCACCAGGCTGGGTTCCGGTGTGCCGAAAGTCGGCGCCCCGGACTGCATTGAGATAGAGGAGGAAAACGTACCGAAAACAACCGGCGCGCCGGGCCTGACCAGTTGGATAAAGGCCATGCCTGCCAGGGCCTCCGCCAGTATCTGGGTAACGGTGCCGGCAATGGTAACCGGAGACATGGCGCCGGCCAGGATGAAGGGCGAGATCACCGTAGCCTGGTTATGGCGCGCATAGGTTTTTGCCGCCCCCAGCATGGTAGCGTCATAAGTCAGGGGTGAATTTGCATTGATCAGGCTGGTGATTACCGTGTTTTGTTCCACGAACTCAGCGCCAAAGACGATTTTCGCCATGTCAACGGTATCCTGCGCCCGTTCCGGGTGGGTTACCGATCCCATAAATGGCTTATCGCTGTACTTGATATGACTGTAGATCATATCAAAATGGCGTTTGTTTACCGGCAGGTCCACCGGTTCACAAACTGTGCCGCCGGAGTGGTGCAGGCCGGGACTCATGTAAGCCAGTTTGACGAAATTACGGAAGTCCTCAATGGTTGCATAACGCCTGCCTTCATCCAGGTTGCGAATAAAAGGTGGGCCATAAGCAGGAGCCAGCACGCTGCGCCTGCCGCCTATGATGGTGTTGCGTTGTGGGTTGCGTGCGTGCTGGATATATTCCGCCGGGGCCGAAGAACGGATGATGGTGCGGCATAAGTCTTTGGGAAAGCGCACCCTTTCTCCCTGTATATCTGCGCCGGCTTCACGTAACAATGCCAGCGCTTCAGGGTCATCACGAAACTCAATGCCGACTTCCTCAAGCACTACGTCGGCATTCTCTTCGATCAGTGCAAGGCCGGCCTCATCCAGCAGTTCGTAGTATGGAATTTTGCGTTCGATGAAAGCAGCCTGCCGCACCTGGGATTTTTGCCGTGCTGCTATTTTGGCGCTTCGACTTCCGCTGCGTCTCCGCCGTGGTTGTTCGTTCATAGTCATCTAAGCAAGTAATGCCAAGTCATTGTCACACTGCGGATTTTGGAATAGCGCGGTATTTCTTGTATATGACTAAACGACACTGTTACATGTAAATACGACATAAGGAATAAACAGCCCCAGCATTCCTCTGTGGCTGTTGTTAATGCAGATTTTTATATACGGTTGTGGCGGCTTCTATAGTCCTGTCTATCTCCCGGGCGCCGTGGGCGGCGGAAATAAATCCTGCTTCATAACTTGACGGAGCCAGGTAGACCCCGTTCTCCAACATGCCGTGAAAGAAACGGTTGAATAGCCCCTGGTTACATTCCGTTGCCTGTTTGAATGAGGTAACCGGAGCGTCTTCCGTAAAAAACAGCCCGAACATGCCCCCGACCTGACTGGTGGAAACGGACACGTCGTTTGCTGCCGCCGCTTGTTTCAGCCCGTCCAGTAAAGCGGCCAGATTGTTCGACAGGCCGGTAAAGAAGCCGGGAGCAGAGATGAGGTTCAGCGTCGTCAGGCCTGCAGCCATTGCCACCGGGTTGCCCGATAAAGTCCCGGCCTGGTACACGGGGCCGTCCGGCGCCAGCTGGTCCATAATCTGCCGGCGCCCACCGAAAGCGCCTACCGGCATGCCGCCGCCGATGACCTTGCCCAGCAGGGTGAGGTCGGGGGTGATGTCATACAGGGCCTGTGCTCCGCCCAGGGCCACACGAAAACCTGTCATCACTTCATCGAAGATCAGGATGCTGCCGTAGCGATCACAGACCTGGCGTAACGTGTCAAGGAAGTTTTGTGAACCGGGGATACAGTTCATGTTGCCGGCAACCGGCTCTACGATGACTGCGGCAATTTCTTCACCCGCGTCCTCAAAGACGGCCAACACCTGGTCAGTGTCGTTAAAATCCAGCGTGATGGTATGTTTTGCCGTATCCGCCGGCACACCCGGCGAGGTAGGGATGCCCAGGGTAAGCGCGCCGGAGCCGGCCTTGACCAGCAATGCATCGGTATGACCGTGATAACAGCCTTCAAACTTGATTATTTTATCCCTGCCGGTGCAACCCCGCGCCAGCCTGATGGCGCTCATCGCCGCTTCCGTTCCGGAATTTACCATACGCACTTTATCGATGGCTGGTATGAGTTCACATATTTTTTTTGCCAGGGCCGTCTCTATTGTTGTCGGCGCGCCGAAACTCAAACCATTCGCCATAACTTCCCGTACCCGGGCAATCACTTCAGGATGTGCATGACCCAGGATCATCGGCCCCCAGGAGCCTACGTAGTCAATATAAGAGCGGCCGTCAACGTCATACAGGTAGGCCCCGCTGCCGCGTTCAAAAAATACCGGGACGCCGCCCACGGCCTTGAACGCGCGCACCGGCGAGTTTACTCCCCCGGCGATAACTTCTCTGGCTTCTTTGAAATGACTGTCACTCATAATTTTTTCTACCCACAATTCGTCATTCTGGCGCAGGCCGGAATCCAGTCGAAACCATCATGCCGGCCTGCGCCGGCATGACAAAACTTCGATTTCAGAGTGCGCCCCTATGTAAACGCGCCGATCAGCCGGTTGAATTCCTTTACCGTCGAGCATGGGTCTTCAGCCTGGTAAATACTACTGATGACAGCAAGCAAATCGGCGCCACATTCGATTAATATCTTACAGTTGGATGGTGTAATTCCCCCGATTGCGACAATCGGTAATGTAATTTTCGCCTTTGCCTGTTTTATGATATCAGGCTCGGCGCTAACCGTATCCGGTTTTGAAGGACTCGGGTAAAACGACCCGAACGCAACGTAATCAGCGCCATCTGATGCCGCAGCCAGCGCCATTTCGATACTGTTATAACAGGAAACACCGATCACAGCTTTGGGTCCCAACTCATTTCTTGCCGATTTACAGTCACAATCCCCTCTACCCAAATGGACCCCGTCGCTGGTTACCGATTTGGCCAACCGTACATCGTCATTGATGATAAACAGGCAGTCATGTTCCCGGCATAGTCGTTGTAATTCCGTTGCCTCGTATTTCCTTTTAGCGTGATCCCCTGATTTATCCCGATACTGCAGGGCGGCCACTCCCGCCCTGACGACGTCTTCCGTAACCGACAAAAGCCTGTCCGTGGACAGGTTTTCACAGTCAGTGACGGCATAAAGTCCTCTGCCGGTGTTCATCTTTTCTTTCATATAGTCATGGGGGAAACAGAGATCACAGAGGATTCAGGCAAGCCTTAAAATAAACGCCCGGGATGTAGCTGTGACTTCCCTATCCGGCTTGCATTTTTCAGCGTCTGCCAGGTATATTCCTGGGCTTTTTCAACCGCAGTCCGGATAGTATCTCCCAGTGCGAGGCGTCCTGCGAGATAGGCCGACAGGGTACAACCTGAGCCGTGATAAACCCCGGGCAGCTTTTCCCAGCGGTAGCTGTATATTTCACGGGCTTCGCTCATCCAGGTATTAATCACCTGATCGCGTCCGTTATCTGCTGCGGTGATCAAAGCCGTGTCGCAGCCAAGGTCCAGTAAGGTCTGGAGCGCCTGCGCCGTCTCGTTACAGCCGGTCAGCGCCACGGCTTCCTCCAGGTTAGGTGTGATCACGCTGGCATGAGGTAACAGGTATTCGGTCATAGTCCGGATCAGGCGCTGATCCGCCAGTTTAACCCCGGCGCCGCTACCCAGGACCGGGTCCAGGACCACCGGAAGCTTTGCGGTTTTCAGGTAATCCGCAATAATTTCAATCAGTTGAACGCTGCCGATCAAGCCGATTTTACAGGCATCCACAGCTATATCCTCTGTCAACAGGTCCAGTTGTTCCCTGAACCCGGCAGGAGATTGCGCTTCCAGGCCCCTGAATTCCGAGGTGTTTTGCGCAGTCAGTGAGGTGATAACGGAAACACAGTGACAGCCGCATCTCGCAAGCGCTTCGATATCCGCCTGTATGCCCGCTGCGCCTGACGGATCATGGCCGGAAAAAGCCAGCACCACGGGTTTTGCGAGCATTACAGGGGTTTATAAACGGCCAGCAGGATGATTGCAATCAGGAAGATTACCGGCGCTTCATTAAACCAGCGATACCACAGGTGTGAATGCGTGTTGCGCTCATTTTTGAAATCTTTCAGCAATTTGCCACAATAAATATGATAAACGACGAGCACCAGCAGCAACAGCAGCTTGAGCTGGAACCACGTCTGTACCATATAGGCGCCCCAACCGTTCAGCGCGGCAAGCCAGACGCCGAACAGCAGGGTCAGCGCTGCGCCGGGCGTCATGATGCCGTAATAGAGTTTTCGCTCCATTATTTTGAACCGGTCCGTGCTGATGGAATCGTTGCTCATGGCGTGATAGACAAATAATCTCGGCAGGTAAAACAGGCCGGCAAACCAGGTAACCATAAAGATCAGGTGCAGGGATTTCAGCAGCAACATGAAAGACTTGCCATCTTATACTTTGTTCACCCCGGCTTGCGCGGTCAGCAGGTCTTCAACTTCTCTCCTGAGTTTGACTATGTCCATCTCACCGATCTTGTGCTTGATTATCCTGCCATCCGGAGCGATCAGAAAAGTCGTTGGGGTCAGCATGACGCTGCCGAACGCGGCGGCGAGGGCGCCGTCAAGGTCCAGCGCAATGGGATAAGGCAATTGCCGTTCAGTGGTCAGTTCCAGTACCCGGTTGGGGGGGTCATAGGACATCGCGACGCCGATCAATTCAAACCCGCCGTTCCCGAATTCCTCGTATAACTCGACCAGGTGCGGCATCTCCTTTAAACATCCCGGGCAAGTGGTTGCCCAGAACGTCACCAGTACCGGCCGGCCGCGCAACTCCCGCATGTTGATTTTCTCACCTTTCAAGGTGGCAAACGTCACGTCCGGCGCCCATTTCAATCCGGACGGACTGGTCCATAACCAGGATGTTATCCCGATGACGGCCAGAATAAACATGATTGCTACAGTTTCGGTTACTTTCATTGTCTTCTTAAGCCACAGAGAGCACAGAGTACACAGAGCAAAACTACTTTGTCAGTCTACTCCTTCCACTCTGTGATCTCTGTGTCCTCTGTGGCAGATATGATCTTTGATTATATCTGATTAAAATATTCCTGCTTCAAGTCCCGCCGCCATGGTCATTCCCAGTTCTTCACATTGCCCAAGAAAATTATCCTGGTATTCGCCCTGGCAAATCAACGGTTCCTGAACAACCCGCCAGGCCAGGCCGGTAATGATGCGCTCCATACTGGTTCTGGCGCCGGACCCGTCATTTCCGGCCCTGATGAACAAGGCGTAGGGCAGCCCGGCGGTTTTGTCGAGACAAGGATAGTAGATTCGCTCAAAAAAATCCTTAATTGCGCCGCTCATGTAACCGAAATTTTCAGTTGTGCCCAGGATAATACCGTTTGCCCATAGCACGTCATCCGCAGCGGCGCCGGACGGAGTCAGCACCCGTAATTCAACCCCCCGGATATCGGCATGGGATGCGCCGGAGACTACGGCATCCGTCATCGCCCTGGTATTGGCGGAAGGTATGTGAGCAACGATCAAAAGGTGCGGCATTTGAATATTACACTTTGGGGACAGATTTAAAATCTGTCCCCAATCATACCAGAAAACAGCATCCCGACCTGTCAAGGCCCTGCATCCTCTGTGATCTGTGTGCCCTCTGTGGCTAAAAATAGGGTATTATTTCCGAACTTATAAACATTTATTTCGGGTAATCACTTCAATGATCAGGGCAGGTATTGTCGGTGGAACGGGTTATACGGGCGTCGAATTGATTCGTTGCCTGTCCGGTCATCCCGAAGTGGAACTGGCAGCCGTTACGTCGCGCACAGAGCAGGGCAAGACGGTTTCCGGCATTTTTCCGTCGTTGCGCGGCGTGATCGACCTGACATTTTCCGATCCGGAAACGGCAGCGCTGTCAAGTTGTGACGTGGTGTTTTTTGCCACGCCCAGTGGGACCGCCATGCACCAGGCCCCCGATTTACTTGAGGCCGGGGTAAAAGTCATCGACCTGTCGGCTGATTTTCGCTTGAAGGACCAGCATGAGTGGGAACGCTGGTATGGCCGGAAACATGCCTGTCCCGATTATTTGAGTAAGGCGGTATACGGCTTGCCGGAAGTCAACAGGGCTGAAATCAGTAAGGCGCAATTGATAGCCAACCCGGGCTGTTATCCGACCGTGATACAGCTTGGCTTTCTGCCGTTGCTGGAAAATGACCTGGTGGAAACGGGAAGCCTGATAGCCGATGCCAAATCAGGCGTCAGCGGGGCCGGACGCAAGTCGACATCAGCCACACAGTTTTGTGAAGCCGGTGAGTCTTTTTCCGCTTATTCCGCAGACGGACATCGTCATTTGCCGGAGATTAAACAAGGACTGTCCGCATTGTCACGGGGTGAAATAGAGCTGGTTTTTGTCCCTCACCTGTTGCCGATTATCCGCGGCATACATGCCACCTTGTATGCCCGGTTAAAACAACCCGGCGCTGATATTCACGAAATATTCACGAGTCGTTATGCCCGTGAACACTTTGTCGACGTGTTGCCGCGCGGCGCCCATCCCGACACGGCCTCTGTCAATGGTTCGAATATGTGTAGAATGGCTGTTTTTCAACCGCAAAACGGAGCGACAGTCGTCATCCTGGCCGTGGAGGATAACCTGGTAAAAGGCGCGGCAGGTCAGGCGCTGCAGAATATGAATATAATGTATGGCCTTGATGAACCGACCGGGCTGGACCATATTGCGCTCTGGCCTTGATCGGATAACAGTAGCGCTCGTCAGGTAAACCGCTAATGGATAATTTCGTGATAACAATGCGCCGGTCCTGGCGCCGCCGGGTTGTCTTCCTGATCCTGTTTGTTTTGCTGCTGGCTGTGTTTATTAGCAGTGATTATTTCCTGGGTGTGCGCAGTAATCATAACGGTGGCTGGACTTTCATATTGCCATGGACTTCCATTCAAGGTTTGTCCCCTGAAGCGCTACTCGATGAAAACGCGGAACTTCGGGAGAGTCTCCTCATTTTGCAGCAGAATACCCGCCTGGATACGCAGGCGGCTGCCTTGTTACAGGAGAGATTAATCGATTCACAAGAGGAAATATTTCAGTTGAGTAAAGACCTGGAATTTTACCAGGGGATCATTAATGCCTCAGATGAAGAGAACTCACCGGGGGTGCATGGGATTCGAATTAAACCGCTTACCCATGCCCGCGGCTATCGACTTGAGTTGATATTACTCTATATTGCCAATACGGATAAGATGGTTGATGGGGTGATAGGCGTTGTTTTGGAGGGCATTCTGGATAGTGCGGTAAAACGACTGTCTCTGAATGAGATCAGTCTTGATGAAAATCAGACTTACACTATCAGGTTCAGGAATTTCCAGCGCTTTGAAAACAATTTTATCTTGCCGGAGAATTTTGAACCACAACGAGTATTTGTAACTTTATCTATTGACGACCAGGACGAGTCCGGGTTTGAGAAGGTATTTGATTGGCCTGTAACAGACGGTCGGGAGACAGCAGATGTGGGGTAACACTCAAAAGAAAAAAACCGCAAAAATTGATACCTTGATTGGTGAGCATACGGAACTGGCTGGTGACGTTAAATTCTCCGGCGGACTGCATGTGGACGGTATCGTCAGGGGAAACATCATAGCGGAAGCTGACAGCAGTTCCGTATTATCACTCAGTGAACAGGGAACCATAGAAGGTGAAATTCACGCGCCCTATAACATTATTGACGGGACCATTATCGGTAACCTATACAGTAGCGAGCATATTGAACTTGAATCCAAGTCACGCATTACCGGTGACGTCTATTACAACTTACTGGAAATGTCTGCCGGCGCCCAGGTAAGCGGCAGGCTGGTCCACACACCGGACACCGGTAATGGAAAACCGCGGGATGAGATACTTCCGGTATCAGATCATTATAATTCCGAATAAGTAAACGGGGCTGTATCTGCACCATTCCGGGCCCATACCATTTCGGGCTTGACCCCCCGCCCGTCATACCGGGCTTGAGCCGGTATCCAGTCTGGTAATGTGTCCCCAGAACTCCCTATTTTCCATTTGTACTTGGCTTTTCCTTGAAATAGGAGTAGATTTACCCCATATACTATGTTTGGTTGTAATTCTTGGAATACATGGGCGCACAAACAGCTTCGGAGATAGTTAAAACTATGTTGCAAACAACAGATAAACTGCCGGATCCGCTTGTTTTTACCGATTCTGCTGCATTCAAGGTGAAACAGTTGATTACTGATGAAGAAAATGAGGCGTTGATGTTGAGAGTGTTTATATCAGGAGGAGGATGCTCCGGATTCCAGTATGGTTTCACCTTTGATGAGACTGTTTCGGATGGTGATACCGTTGTCGAAAAAGAAGGCGTCAGGCTGCTGATTGATCCTATGAGTATCCAGTACCTGACTGGCGCTGAGATTGATTTTTCCGAAGGACTGGAAGGGGCGCAATTCGTCATCCGCAACCCGAATGCCCAGACAACCTGTGGCTGCGGTTCTTCATTTTCCGTATAAATCGGCTGACAAATATTTGGGGTCAGAGTAAAAATACAGTTGGACTGGTAGATGTTATTGGTTCGTCATTCGGTATTTTTACTCTGACCCCAAATATTACCATATATTGCTCCAAGGACGGCGGGTCTTTTAGCTCCGGTAACGGATGGCAGGTTTGCCGGGGTATTTTCCAATCGTTGTTTCGCCAGCCACGCGAAAGTCAGTGCTTCCACAGCGTCGGGGTTGACCCCATAATCACCGGTGGATTTTACCGCGATGCCGGGTAGTAAGGATTGCAGCCGTTTCATCAGGACTGGATTGTGAATCCCCCCGCCGCAGGTCAGCACTTCATCGGTTGCGGGCGCACAAGCTGAAATTGCGTAGGCTATGCTGGCAGCGGTGAGCTCCAGCAGGGTGGCTTGAATGTCCTCTTTCCGGTAACTCCTGCCTGTTTTTCCCGTTAACGATTCCAGCCACGCCAGGTTAAAGTCATCTTTTCCGGTGCTCTTCGGATACGCCGCTGAAAAATAGGGATCAGCCAGCATGAGTTTGATTAAATCCTGCCGGATATTGCCGGAGGCAGCCCAGCCGCCAAGTTCATCATAATCACTGCCCCGACACTGCTGTATCCACGCGTCCATGAGGGTGTTTCCCGGGCCGGTATCAAAGCCGCGCACCTCAGCTGCGTGAGCGCCGGGTAATAGCGTGATATTGGCGATACCGCCGATGTTTAATACGATGCGGTCTGTCCGGTCGCGGCGAAATTTCCAGGCATGGAAAGCCGGCGCCAGCGGTGCGCCCTGGCCACCGGCAGCCATGTCTGCCCGACGGAAATCCGCCACGGTGGTGATCCCCGTCAGGCCGGAGATCCGGTTGGGATCGCCGATTTGCAAGGTGCGCGCCGGCGTTGCTCCGGGCAAGTGCATGATGGTCTGTCCATGACTGCCGATTGCCCGAACCTGCTGCGCTGTTATTTCGTTAACTTCGAGCAATGACAAAACAGCATGGCCGAAGTGTTGTCCCGTCAGGGCGTCCAGCCTGGTTATTTCTTCGATGGATGATGACGGGGTTATACTTCTCAGGGCCTGTTGTACGTCTGCGGCCAGGGAATATTGCCGGTAGTCGATAATCTCCAGGTCGTCCCCGCTGATATCGACTAAAGCCGCGTCGATTGCGTCCGCACTGGTGCCCGACATAAGACCTATGTAATACATGTCTGTGGGAGAATTCTGGTTATAACATGTTGTTCGAACCGTACCGCGCCAGCAGCTCCGAATCGAAGGTATCCAACAGGGCAAACAGGTACGATGAGCGAATCCTGAATTTATCCATCTCAGCAGGGGGTATGTTCTCTGCACCCGGCAGCTTCACCGTTAACGGGTTGTGATGCCGGTTATTCACGCGAAACTCATAATGCAGGTGGGGTCCGGTCGCCAGGCCTGTTTTCCCCACGTAACCGATGACCTGTCCCTGCTTGACCGGTTGCGCTCGCTTCATGCCCCTCTTGTAACGGGACAGGTGGGCGTAAAGAGTGCTGTACTTGCCGCCGTGCTGCACGATAATTGTCTTGCCATACCCTCCCTTTTTACCCAAGAATTGAATTGTGCCGTCGCCGGTTACTTTTATCGGCGTTCCTGTAGGCGCGGCATAATCCACTCCTTTGTGCGCCCTGATCCTGTTTAACACCGGATGTTTCCGCCTTAGATTAAAATGAGAGCTTACCCTGCTGAATTTAAGGGGATTACGCAGGAATGCCTTACGCATATTAGTACCGGTTCCAGAGTAATAATCAACCTGGCCGTTGTCTCGTTCGTACCTGACTGCGCGGATATTCCTGTCCTGATTATTGAACTCGGCCGCGAGGACGGGACCGTTCCCCACCTTTTCCCGGTTTTTATATTTCTCCTCATAGATAACCTTGAAACTGTCGCCTTTGCGAATGTCCAGGATGAAATCTATATCCCAGCCATATATATCAATCAGTTGCATAATCAGTTTATCCGACAAGCCTGCGGCCTGTCCCGCCAGGAACAGGGATTCGTTTATAATGCCTTCTGTCTGTTTAACCCGTGAATCAAGTTTCGT
>OZ242169.1:0-3097500 GCA_965205405.1 Gammaproteobacteria bacterium | reverse complement strand
CCTGCGAAAAGCTTCGGGGAGCTGGCAAACTAGCTTTGATCCGGGGATGTCCGAATGGGGAAACCCGCTCTGCACCTAAATTATTTTTATTAATTAAATACATAGAGTTATATTTTAAAGTGTTTTATTAATCACGAACCTAGAATAATTTAGGTGCAGGGCATCGTTCGTTGAATATATAGGCGGACGAAGCAAACCCGGAGAACTGAAACATCTAAGTATCCGGAGGAAAAGAAATCAATTAGAGATTCCCTCAGTAGCGGCGAGCGAACGGGGACTAGCCCTTAAGCCCAATTACTTGTAATAGAATGTTCTGGAAAGTTCAACCATAGAAAGTGATAGTCTTGTATATGAAATAAGTAACTGGGTGAAATCGAGTAGGTCGGGACACGTGTTATCTTGACTGAATATGGGGGGCCCATCCCCCAAGGCTAAATACTCCTTGCTGACCGATAGTGAACCAGTACCGTGAGGGAAAGGCGAAAAGAACCCCGGAGAGGGGAGTGAAATAGAACCTGAAACCGTTTGCGTACAAGCAGTCAGAGCCCTGCACCTGAATTACTTTATAGAGAAAGTTATGTCCTGCGAGACATAATGACAGATCTGAATATCAATTCTTGAATTGAGTAAAACCTAGAGTAATTCAGGTGCGGGGTGATGGCGTACCTTTTGTATAATGGGTCAGCGACTTACTTTCAGTGGCAAGCTTAAGCGTTTAGCGGAGGCGTAGGGAAACCGAGTCTTAATAGGGCGGCCAGTCGCTGGGAGTAGACCCGAAACCGGGCGATCTATCCATGGCCAGGTTGAAGGTGGGGTAACACCCACTGGAGGACCGAACCGGGAGATGTTGAAAAATCTTCGGATGAGCTGTGGATAGGAGTGAAAGGCTAATCAAGCCCGGAGATAGCTGGTTCTCCTCGAAAACTATTTAGGTAGTGCCTCGTGAATCACTCCTGGGGGTAGAGCACTGTTATGGCTAGGGGGTCATCCCGACTTACCAACCCATTGCAAACTCCGAATACCAGGAAGTGTAATCGCGGGAGACACACGGCGGGTGATAAGGTCCGTCGTGGAAAGGGAAACAGCCCAGACCGTCAGCTAAGGTCCCCAAATCACAGCTCAGTGGGAAACGAAGTGGGAAGGCCCAGACAGCCAGGAGGTTGGCTTAGAAGCAGCCATCCTTTAAAGAAAGCGTAACAGCTCACTGGTCGAGTCGGCCTGCGCGGAAGATATACCGGGGCTCAAGCTGTGTACCGAAGCTACGGCTCAGCTACTTACTTGTAAGTGGCTGAGGGTAGAGGAGCGTTCCGTACGCCTGTGAAGGTGTGCCGTGAGGCATGCTGGAGGTATCGGAAGTGCGAATGCTGACATGAGTAGCGATAATGCGGGTGAAAAACCCGCACGCCGAAAGCCCAAGGGTTCCTGCGCAACGCTAATCGGCGCAGGGTGAGTCGGTTCCTAAGGCGAGGCCGAAAGGCGTAGTCGATGGACAACAGGTTAATATTCCTGTACCCGTTATGATTGCGATGGGGTGACGGAGAAGGCTAGGTCAGCCGGGTGTTGGACGTCCCGGTTTAAGCGTGTAGAGAGTGTGCTCAGGCAAATCCGGGCGCATAATCTCAAGGCGTGATGACGATTTCACCATTTCGGTGGTGAGAGAAGTGATTGATGCCATGCTTCCTGGAAAAACCTCTAAGCTTCAGATCATAATGGACCGTACCCCAAACCAACACAGGTGGGCGAGGAGAGAATCCTAAGGCGCTTGAGAGAACTCGGGTGAAGGAACTCGGCAAAATAGCACCGTAACTTCGGGAGAAGGTGTGCCCCCGGTATGTGAAGGCCCTGCGGCCGGAGCAGAAAGGGGTTGCAGTGACCAGGTGGCTGCGACTGTTTACTAAAAACACAGCACTCTGCAAACTCGTAAGAGGACGTATAGGGTGTGACGCCTGCCCGGTGCCGGAAGGTTAATTGATGGGGTTAGCTTAGGCGAAGCTCTTGATCGAAGCCCCGGTAAACGGCGGCCGTAACTATAACGGTCCTAAGGTAGCGAAATTCCTTGTCGGGTAAGTTCCGACCTGCACGAATGGCGTAACGATGGCCACACTGTCTCCACCCGAGACTCAGCGAAATTGAACTCGCTGTTAAGATGCAGTGTACCCGCGGCTAGACGGAAAGACCCCGTGAACCTTTACTACAGCTTTGCACTGGACTTTGAATATACTTGTGTAGGATAGCTGGGAGGCTTTGAAGCGATGACGCCAGTTGTCGTGGAGCCAACCTTGAAATACCAGCCTGGTGTGTTTGGAGTTCTAACCTAGGTCCGTTATCCGGATCGGGAACAGTGTATGGTGGGTAGTTTGACTGGGGCGGTCTCCTCCTAAAGAGTAACGGAGGAGCACGAAGGTACCCTCGGCACGGTCGGAAATCGTGCTATGAGCGCAAAGGTAAAAGGGTGCTTAACTGCGAGACAGACACGTCGAGCAGATACGAAAGTAGGTCTTAGTGATCCGGTGGTTCTGAATGGAAGGGCCATCGCTCAACGGATAAAAGGTACTCCGGGGATAACAGGCTGATACCACCCAAGAGTTCATATCGACGGTGGTGTTTGGCACCTCGATGTCGGCTCATCTCATCCTGGGGCTGAAGCAGGTCCCAAGGGTATGGCTGTTCGCCATTTAAAGAGGTACGCGAGCTGGGTTTAGAACGTCGTGAGACAGTTCGGTCCCTATCTGCCGTGGGCGTTGGAGAATTGAGAGGAGCTGCTCCTAGTACGAGAGGACCGGAGTGGACGTACCTCTGGTGTTCCGGTTGTCACGCCAGTGGCATTGCCGGGTAGCTACGTACGGACGGGATAACCGCTGAAAGCATCTAAGCGGGAAGCCCCCCTCAAGATGAGTTCTCCCTTGAGCTTTAAGCTCACTGAAGGGTCCTCGTAGACTACGAGGTTGATAGGCTGGGTGTGGAAGTACAGTAATGTATGAAGCTAACCAGTACTAATTACCCGTGCGGCTTGACCATATAACACTCAAATGGTTTGTTATATGTGATGATGTAGTAGTGCGTTCCCCTTTTCAGTTAACCGAATGGACGATTGAGTTGCCTGCAAAATATTTGCAGGTAATTCAATTTATAAGGAGTGGGTCCCGGATCAAGTCCGGGACGGCGTTCGTCGCTGTGCTCCTTACACCGATTTCCTGGCGGCCATAGCGCGTTGGTACCACCCGATCCCATATCGAACTCGGAAGTGAAACGACGCAGCGCCGATAGTAGTGCGGGTTTTCCCGTGCGAGCGTAGGTCACCGCCAGGGCTTAAATGATAAAGGCCAGTCATCAGACTGGCCTTTTTTATTTAAGTTATAGCAGTATGACCTACGCGAGCACGGAGAGCGACAAATCGTCAGGATAGACGATTTGCACGGCCGCAGGCCGCCCGCAGGGTTGCGCACATGGATGTGTGCAATGAACGTAGGTCACCGCCAGGGCTTAAATGATAAAGGCCAGTCATTAGACTGGCCTTTTTTATTTAAGTTATAGCAGTATGACCTGCTCAACAATCAAGTATTTCCAACTGTCACTTGAAAATCAGGGCTGTCTTTCAGGGTTTGTAATACAACACAATAGCGTTCAGTTAATTGAACCAATTTGTCCAGGACATCGGCTTGTGCATCAGATTGCAAAGAAAACTGCAGGCGAATGTCCCTGAAACCAACCTTTGCTTCGCGATCTACTGCCAGGGTGCCACGAAAATCCAGGTCTCCTTCAGCAATAATACTTGCGTCGGTTAAATTAATACCCATAGCTGTGGCGACTGCTTTCAGAGTCACCCCGGCACAGGCGACCAACGCTTCAAGCAGCATATCTCCCGAACATAGTTGCGAACCGTCACCGCCGGCAGCAGGATGCAGACCTGCTTCCGCAAGTTTTCTTCCGGTTTCAACTTTACAGGCTATACCTTCGCTGACGTGACTTTCTGCCCGCATTGTAACTACAGCCGTATCGGGATTGTGGGTGTATTTTTCTTTTAATGGCGCCTGTAACTGTTTTAACTCTGTTGAATCCATAGTAGTCTCCTGATACGTTCATAATCAAAGGGGTCAGACTCGATTGATATTATAACAATGCAAAGGTGTCTGGAAAATCAATCGAGTCTGACCCCTTTGATTTCTTGGATATTCGCATGATAAATCCTGATTGAGTATAAATTATGCCATCGGCCTCGAAAAACAAAGTAATCTGGTTAGTTATCCTCTCGATACTAATTTCCTTTATCAAAATTTTTGAAATCCCCCCTGTGATACCGACGCTGGTATCAGATCTTAACATCAGCTACGCACAAGCCGGCCTTTTTATGTCTGTCTATGCCGTAATGAAATGTCTGGCCAGTTCTCCTGCAGGGGTTATTTCTGATAAATGGGGGGCTGTGCCAATTATGTCGGTGAGTCTTTTGGGGATATGTATTTTTGGGATCCTGGGAACAATAGGCAGCAATTTCGAATTACTACTGTTATGGAGATTTTTGAGTTCGGTATTTCTTGCAATCATTTTTATAGCCGGGACTGATGCTGTTTCGAAAAATTTGCCTCCCGAAAAAGTAGGATTTGGTATGGGGTTGATTAATGCCACTATCGGCATTGGGATCACTATCGCATTGCTGGCAACACCGATCATTTCAGATATAATTGAATGGCGTATTACTTTCCTATTCACGTCCCTGGCATGTGGTGCGCTCTTTTTATATTCCCTGTTGCTGATAAAACAGGAAAAGGCAATACGACCAATCGGTGTTGAGAACCTGCCTGACTCCGATGCGTCTTATTCATTCGGAAAACTATTATCCAATCCGATGCTCATGTTGGTAGCAATTTCGATGGGCAGCCTGTTTATCGAAGTATATGGGGTGATCAGCTGGATACCTCCATACCTGGCTGAGATATATCAGTTTTCTCCATCGGAAGTTGGCTTGTCTTCCATGATGCTCGGGATAGTTATGATACCAGCAGCGATTGTAACGGGATATTTCGCTACAAATACGGTAAGAATACTCTGGTTTACGTTAACAGGCGGCGTTGTTGCAAGCATCGGGATATTAGTATTAGTTATGGCGCAGTTGTCACCGTGGGAAACGGCCCTGGTCATCAGCATATTAACATGGGGGCAGACACAGGCTATTGTAACCGTTACGAGTATGGCATCAATTATTGTGCCGAAGCACAGCGCCGGGAAAGCGATAGGGATTGTTTTTACCCTGGGCTACGCGGGGGCTATCCTGGCGACCTATCTGGGTGGATATCTGCTGACAAATACGGGCGATTATGATGTTTCACTGATACTGTTTGCGATTGCCTCTGCGTCGGCGGGGGCGATCATATTCATGGTTTGTCAAATGATCTCGCGTAACCCCCCGGAGCATTTTGCTTCATTTGAAGTCATGACCCCATAACATCTGTAGTTGGTTGGTGGGCGTTATTGTCCTGGAAGCAAAAATATGATGATGGCCGGGAGATGGCGCCATCCGGTCTCCCCCTACTCAACCGGCATGGTGACCGGCGCGCCGCTTTCCTTGATAAAGAAAACCAGGATCTTTGCCGGTTCCGTTGCACTGGCGTTTTTCGATACGCTATGGATATCGTTCGGGGTTTCATAAAAGGTTTGTCCTGCCGTCAGGGTTTTTTCCTCACCCCCTTGCACCTGCATTACGACAGTGCCTTCCAGTACATAGACGAACGTATTAGCATTGTGGCGATGCGCGGCGGATGATTCCCCCGGTTCATATTCCACGGTCAGCATCAGGCCTGTCTTGCCCGGAACATCCGGTAAATCCTGTTTAAACAGCACAGCTACTTCCGTGCTCAGGGCGGGGTAGGGCAGAATAGAAATGCTGACAAGAAATACCGTTAACAGTGTTGAAAATAAATGATTTTTCATGATGTCTTCCAGTTGTTATTGAAGTTGCCTCCTTCAGTCGGGGCGTCTTTTGAGAGAGATGAATGGTATTATACATACAACCTGTTATATTGCATGCAGGTAACGTCGCGGGTTCCATCGAGACAGATATGAAAATCATAAACCGGCTCTTCGCCGTCCTGATATCAATGGGCTTGGGGACAGGGGTGTTCAGCGATGTGCCGGCCGTCGATATGGCAACCGACCCCGGCCAGATTGTCTTCTCCTCGCTACGTCCGGGCAACTGGGACATCTTCTATTTTGCTCAACCCGGCACAAGCCCGAAACGGCTTACCGATCACCCTGGCCTCGACTATGAAGCCGTCTTTTCACCCGACGGCAGATGGGTGGTGTTCACCTCCGAGCGCCGCGGCCACCCGGATCTTTACATCATCAATCTCAAAAACAACACAGAACCAAGATTATTGATCGATAACAATGCCATGGAGGACCAGGCCGTCATCTCTCCGGACGGCAGGACAATCGCATTTGTCAGCACGGAGAGCGGCAACGCGGACATATACTCAATGCCTTTCGAACCGGAGAAAACCCGGAGTATGGACAAGGCGGTCAACCTGACCCGGCACCCGGGCGGCGATTTCCGTCCTGCCTTTTCTCCTGACGGCCGGCGTATCGCTTTCTCAACGGATCGCGACACCGAAGTCTATGGGCACCCGGGGCTGAGCTTTATGCGGCAGCGGGAGGGTGAGATCTACGTCATGGATGCAGATGGCACAAACACGAAGCGGCTCACTGGTGTCCGTAGCTGGGACGGGTCGCCGGAATGGTCAGGTGATGGAAAAACTATCTATTTCTACTCGGGCAGGCCGCGCGAACTCCCCGGTCCGCCCAAAAGCCATATCCTCGGACAGGAAGGCGGTTTCCGCATCTGGGCTATGGATAGCGATGGCTCGCATCAGAGGGCGGTTACTCCTGTGGGGGTCGAAGCGCTGGCGCCGGCACTGACACACGACGGGCGTATCGCCTATCAGACCCGGCGCTCGTTCGTCGGCTGGTATCTGCAATCGACCCGATTGGACGGTACCGATCCACGGTTGGAAAGTGATGAAGCCGGCGAGTATTGGAACCCGGATTATCATCACACCAGCGGCGCAATGGTATGCCATGGCGTTGGGCCGCTCACCACGAACAAGGTTGCCGTGCAGGACATCCTCGGACCCGGCGGCATACTGGCGACAGACTATCCGGCCGAGATAGAGTTTCTGGATAAAACCGTCACCCTGTATGCAATGCGGCACACGAGCGGGCTCGCTGCGCACCCTTACCAACGCAAACTCGCTGTTACAATTGAAAACAACGCCGGCACGCGCTTCGTCGTCGAGGATTATGACGGTGAAAACCAGAACGAGTTGTTCGCGGTGAACGGGATCGGGATCGTCAGTGGCACGTTGAACCGGATCTTCGGATTGAAATGGTCTGCCGACGCCGACTGGATCACCTATACACAAGGCTGGTTTTTCGGCGATCAGACAAAAAAAGCTGACGTGTGGAAAATCCGCAGCGGCGGCAACGGGCGGGTAAACCTTACGGCAGGTTCAGATACCAACAACGGGATGCCGGCGTTCTCCCCCGACGCAAACAGAATCGTGTTCCGAAGCGCCCGAACGGGTAACTTCGATCTGTACCTGATGGACGCCGATGGTGGAAACCTGATACAACTGACCGATGACGCAGCGAAAGACAATTTCCCGGTTTTCGCACCATCCGGCGATGCCGTTGTCTTCTCTTCCGACCGCGACAGTAAACCCGATCCGCTGGGCTATAAAAGTTTCGACAACTACATAATAAAACTCAATCCGGATGGCACACCCGGGGAGCTTGTCCGCATCACGGACGACCCCGGGCACGACGCCCATCCGAATTTCTCCCCGGATGGCAAATGGATCGTTTACACCTCGGAGCGGGCCGGCCTGAGCGATGAAGAACCGCTGGTACAGGAGGTCGTATTCGGTCCGCAGATGTACGGCGAAATCTTCGCCTATCGTTTGAGCGACGGACTGCGTCTTCGATTGACGCACAATAAATGGGAGGAGTCAGGACCCTTCTGGATGCAGATAGCGCGACAGCCCGCCACCACGGGCGTTGATTAACTTTTATTCCACATCAGGAGTTAGATTTATGAATAACACAACCACAAACACGAGTGACAATGAACAGATTGAAAAGACTGTCCAGTACTATATTGATGGAGCAAAATCCGGGAAGGGCGATGATATGAGACCGGCGTTCCACGCAGACGCGACTATCTTTGGATATATTGGGGATGACTTGTTTGCCGGACCAATACAGGGACTATTCGACTGGAATGATGGGAATGGCCCGGCAACCGGACTGGAAGCAAAAATAGCCGACATAGATATAATCGGTTCGATTGCAACCGTTCGTCTTGAGATCGATAACTGGACCGGTCATAAATTTACTGATCTATTTACCCTGCTGAAGGTGGATGGTGAATGGAAAATCATGAATAAGGTATTTTATCTCCACGCTTAACTCATTGTTATCCCTGACCCCTGATTGAAATGGATGGATATAATGAACTGTACCCGCCGCTCGATCATACAGGCATCGGTTGCGGCTACGTTGCTTGTTACACTCCCGCGGATATTCAGAACTGTACAGGCGGGTAATACGGACGTGAATTTGTATGTCGATGACGATCTGGGCGCCTACGGTTTCCCTGATGATCATCCACTGGGTATCGACCGCCAGGGGGCGTTCCTGCGTGAAGCAGTTGAGCGGGGATTAATCGCCCGTACAACCCGGGACGTATCACGAGAGGCGTTACGGGAGGAGTTAGTCCGTTTTCATAGCGACGAATACGTCGAACTGGTGTTTACAGCCGAGGAGAATGGTATGCGCCTGCTCGACGGTGGTGATACACCGGTTTTCCCCGGTGTGTACCGCACCTCTGCGCACGTCGTCGGTGCAGCCCTCAATGGGCTTGAACAGGTAATGGCAGGGAATTGCCTGCGCAGTCTGCAACCGATCGGCGGACTGCATCATGCGGCGCGCGGCCATGCTGCCGGGTTCTGCGTATTCAACGACCTTGGCGTAGTGATCGAAACGCTGCGCCGCGTATATGGTGTCCGACGCGTCGGCTATCTCGATATCGACGTGCATCACGGCGATGGGGTGTTCTACGCGTTCGAAGACGATCCCGATCTGATCTTTGCGGATATCCACCAGGATGGACGCACACTTTATCCCGGCACGGGCCGGGCGCACGAAACCGGCAAGGGCAGCGCTGAAGGCACCAAACTCAACATTGAGCTTGCGCCGTTTTCGGGCGATGCCGAGTTCATGGAAGCCTGGCCGCGGATAGAGGCGCATTTCACAGCATTCCAACCCGAGTTCTTCATCTTTCAGTGCGGCGCAGACGGCCTCAAGGGCGATCCGCTGGCGCAACTTGAATACTCTCCCGCCGTGCACGCACATGCGGGGCAACGCATGGTGAGGCTGGCGGATAAGTTCGCCCAGGGACGTATCATGGCGTTCGGAGGCGGCGGCTACGATCGGTCTAACCTGGCGCAGGCGTGGAATGCTGTACTGAGTGAGCTGGTGGGCGAAGATTAAAGCATCCATGTTGGATGCTCATTTCAAGATGAGCGCTTCCAGCAGAAGTCAGCTCCCTGAATAGTCCTCAAAGTGATCGAGGTTGTCTGGTTGAGGGTGGATGTGCAACGCGGATTAAATCCATTCAATACACACGCGGAATGATGCGCCAGGGCACCAGCTTTCGATACTCGTCCCACAAGTCGCCGTATTTTTCAGCACACCTCCTGTCATCATCCCGCTCGCGTGTTGCCAGGAAAATAATATAGTAGAGCGGGTATAACCAGGGCAGGATCAGCCACGGATAACCCAGGGCCAGAGTCAGGCCAACAGCCATCAGCACTTCACCCAGGTAGTTGATATGCCTTGAAACACCCCAGAAGCCGCTGTATAGCACCCTCCGGTTGCCGTCCATTACCGTTTTCGGCTCGATCCAGCCGAGGAATTTTTTGTCAGGCGTCATCTTGAAACAGTGTTTTTGCATATTGGCGCCGCGTGAGAGTACCCATCCAGCGTAGAACACCACTGCTGCCAGCATGAGTAACCCGGTTTCACTTTGCGGATTTGGCAGGTCCGCCACGGCCCACAGGCCGATAATATAAAAATACGGGTAGAAAACCAGACAACCCCAGACCAGTTTGAAGCCGAGCCTTTCTGCAAACAGATCATATGTATACAAATGTACGCGTTCAAACAACAGGTAGTCCACGATGAACCAACTGAACAGTACGACGTACAGAATGATGCCCGGCGCTGGACTGCCGGCGAAATGGGTGACGTGATACATGGCAAAAGCAAGCAGATTGAGTTCAAGCATGACGGCGCCGATGAGGTAGAGAAGCATTTTTACATCAACGCGGTTACCGAAAAATTGTGGATTTAGCAGGCGCCCCAACCAGAACTCCGCCAGGATTGATGGGTGCCAACGCGGCCCATACAACACGGCGAGCAGCGATGCAATCAACCCCAAAGTACACGCGCCCAGGGCTGAGCTCCAGCGCTGTTCCCACAGCCAGTCGAACGAGATCAGTTTGAGGTATCCGAGCACCAGCCAGATTGCAATCGAGGCGCTGAACACCATGATACCGTTGAGCCTGTAGGTCAACGGTGCGTCGCTATGCTCATCGCGTGCATAACCCGTAACCAATCTGGCGGGCAGTACCAAGTGCAATATCAACACAACAACAGCAACTACCCATGGTGCAAAAAAGCCAGGGATTTGGCTGATCACATCAGATCCTCAGAAGATTTCGACATAATATTGATTGCAGTTCTTCTGGGAAGAAACCGCGTGAAAAATTGCGACACCAGCTTGTTCGTAAACCCGGGAATGCAACGCGGTCCCTTGCCGAGAGAATCCAGTGTCTTATCCGCAACGACTAAAGGGTCAAGCATGCCCGGCGCATCACGACGGAATGCCCGGCGATAACCGGGTGTCGGTATCGCTCCGGCACAGCACACAACAACATCGACGTTGTCATCGTTACGCAATTCATGCCACAGGCCTTCTGCCAGAATAGTGTTAAACGATTTACTCGCCGCATAGGTTGTGAGGCGCGCCATTCCTTGCATCCCCGAAACAGAAGACATCAATACAATAGCGCCGCGCTTACGTTCGCACATCGCCGGCAGCAGGCTTCTCACGAGGATCACAGGGCCCCGAATATTGACATCAATCGCCTGAGTGAGTGAATCCGGATCCGTATCCACGAAACGACCGACGGGAACATGGGCTGCGTTGTATATGAGTGTGCCGATTTCCAGGTCTTGTGTGGCTTTAGTTATAAGAGTTGCCAGATTGGGATCAGACAGGTCGGCAACAACAGGACGGACATCGACCTGGTATGCCTGGTTGACGCGCTCTGCAACTGCATCCAGGTTGCTTTTACGTCGAGCGACCAGTACCAGGTTCATACCTCGAAACGCGAGACGGTCGGCAAACGCTTCACCCAATCCCTCCGAAGCGCCCGCAACCAGTGCCCAGGGACCGTATTTGGTCAGGAAATCGCCCACGCGCCTGTCGTACACACTTAGCGGATTTTCTCTCGCCTGGCCAGTACTATTTCCGACAGCCTCGGACCATAGCCCGGCATCAGGTGGAAGCCGTTTTTTATGCTTCCCGTGAAATGCCCCAGTTTATCCGGATGCATCAGCCTAGGCAAAACTCGGGAGCAACCCCTGAAAAACATTTGGACATCTTCTACCACCTGTTAAATTTACGAGTGATACTCTATATTTACAACCCTGATACTATACTGTAGCGGTCGATGGCCCGAAAGAACAGGCTTGTTGGTGCAGCATTGTATAAAAAACCCATAAATGACAGTCAGGAAATCCGAAACTGTCACGTTCGGATAGCACGGGAGACTATCGATGAATAGAATATTGAATTTCACAATTGCAGCGGTCTTGTTACTACCGTTCATCCAGGTTTCAGCGGAAACAGCCGATAGCGTGTTTCACAATGGTCGGGTATATACCGTGGACGACAGCAAGCCCTGGGCGCAGTCCCTGGCCATCAAGGGCAGTCGACTGATTTACGTCGGTGACGATAAAACCGTCAAGGATTATATCGGTGATAAGACGCAAGTCGTGGACCTGCAGGGCAGAATGGTTATGCCGGGCATTCATGATGCTCACACTCACCTGCTATGGGCCGGTCAGCACCTTAATTACGGCTGCAATTTTCCTTCTGATGCAACACTGGATGAGATGCTGGCGACGCTGCAGGACTGTGCGGCAGGCCGTCCGGAAGACGAGTGGCTGGTCGCCGGCCTGTTTCAATTTGGGCAGTTCCCGGACAACAGGCCGCATAAATCACATCTCGACAAAGTCTTCCCAAATACTCCGGTCTACCTGCGCGAGGGTTCATTTCATCATGGTCTTCTGAACTCCAGGGCGCTGGAATTGGCCGGCATTGATGAGAATACGGTAGCGCCATACGGCGGGGAGATTCGCAAAAATGCGGCAGGTAACCTCACCGGGGAACTGGTCGAAACGGCGACGGTACTGGTTGACAGTTATCTCCCCGTAGCGTCGGAAGGACGGAATCTGGCCGCATTACGGTGGGCGGTCGCAGTCAACAATCAATACGGCATCACGTCGGTCCAGGAGGCGTCCGCGCACCTGCCCACCCTGGAGACGCTTGCCGCCCTGGAAACCGAAGGTGGATTAACGTTGCGCGTTGCAGCCCACCTGATTTGGGGCAGCCCAAAATTCGGCGGGATGACCAATGGGGGTCTGGAGCAACTCATCGAAGATCGCAAGCGTTATGAATCAACGCACGTGGATGTGGATTTCATAAAAATCTGGGTGGATGGTTCACCGACACCACCGTACTTTACACAGTCGGACGTGCTGGCAGGCAACGGCGGCATCGAGGTTGAACGTCTGCTTTTTCCGTCTGCCGATTTGAACGATGCGGTCATGCGCTTTGACCGTATGGGGTTGAAGGTAAAACTGCATGTCGCTGGTGACGGTGCAGCCCGGGCTGCGCTCGATGCCATTGAGGCGGCTCGTAAAGCCAATCCGGATTCGAACATCAGGCACGAATTAGGCCATACTAATCTCGTTACACCGGCTGATATGCCGAGATTTGCCGCACTCAATACCATTGCGGAGATGTCGCCGTCCGTATGGCACATATATGGTCGACTGCTCGGCGATCCGCCCCGCGATGCATGGGAATTCAGGACGTTGCACGAGCACGGCGCGCGCCTGACGATCGGTACTGATTGGGTGGTTACGCCGACGCCGAACCTGTTCCCGGCCCTGGAGGGCATGCTGGACCGGGGCGACGAATCTATCGATCTGGCAACGGCGCTGCAGGCCATGACTATCAACGGTGCTTTCGCAACGCAATTGGAGGCGTCAAGCGGTACTCTGCAAGCAGGTAAATACGCGAATTTCGTGGTGCTGGATCGCAACCTGTTCGATATCCCGGTTTCTGCGATAAGCGAAACGCAGGTATTGAGAACGGTGTTCGAGGGCCGGACAGTATACTTGGCTGATAGAGTACGCTCTATGGAACCATGAACCGGTTTTTTATCTGTTTGATAGCGGTTCTCGCTGCAGGACTTGTCTGCGGGTGCATGGATGGTCGTACCCCGGAGCCGCGTGCCGAGGCGTCAATGCTCACCAAAGAGCATGCGCAAGCGCGATCTGCGCGCATCAGCGAGGTGACATACGCCCTCGAGTTCGAGCTTGATGGTGAAGCGCCGGAGTACGCCGGCCAAGTGACGATTACGTTCAAGCTCGGCGACGTGCAGAAAGATCTGAGCGTCGATTTCTTCGGTGGCGCCGTCTCAGGCGTTCAAATCAACGACCGCATGCTTGCTACGTCCCATACCGAACAAGACGCCGGCGATGTTGATGCCTCTGACCGGCTGATCGCGCCCTACAATGGTTTCTACCTTAGCTTGCCTGCACAGGCACTGCATACAGGTATGAATGTCGTTGATATCGGATTTACCCATCCTTACAGCAGTGACAGTAGCGGAATGTATCGCTTCAGGGACCCTGTAGATGATCGTGACTACCTCTACACCGATTTCGAACCCTACGACCAAAACCGGCTGTTCCCCTCGTTCGACCAACCCGATTTGAAAGCCCGCTATTCGACGCAGGTGAGCGTGCCGGCAAATTGGCAGGTTATATCCGTTGTTGCCGAATCGAGCATCGTGGAGCAAGGCGACAGGAAACTCTGGACCTTCCCGCCGTCTGCACCGATCAGCACGTATATCTATGCGTTGCATGCCGGCGAATATCAGCGCTGGGAAGCGGCAGCCGGGGATATTCCATTACGGCTCTTCGCACGGGCGTCCATGGCGGAGTACGTGTATCCGGAAGACTGGTTCAATCCGACCAGGCAGGGATTCGAGTTCTTCCAGCGTTACTTTGATATCCCCTATCCGTTCGGTAAGTATGATCAGGTTATTGTGCCGCATTTCAACGCGGGCGCCATGGAGAATGTCGGCGCCGTCACGTTCAGTGAACGCTATCTCCGGCGGGGCACTGTCACCCGGGCGGACCGGCGCGCTCTGGCGAGCGTAATTCTGCATGAACTGGCGCATATGTGGTTCGGCAACCTGGTTACCATGGACTGGTGGAACGGGCTTTGGCTGAACGAATCGTTCGCCACTTTCATGGCGACGCTGGCCATGATGGAGGCCACCGAGTACACGGAGGCCCGGCAGGTTGCATACCGTAGAACTATCAGCGCCTATCGGGCTGACGAACGCGATACGACACATCCCATCGAGATGCCGATAGCGGATACCGATGCTGCGTTCGCAAACTTCGACGCCATAACCTACAGCAAGGGTTCGGCGACTCTGTTCCAACTCAACCACCTGGTGGGACCGGAAGCTTTCCGGCGCGGGGTCAGCGAGTACCTGTTGTCTCATGCCTACGGCAATACGACAATCGATGATTTCCTGGGGTCCATTTCAAAAGCGGCGGGGCAGGATCTGGGTGAGTGGGCGGCCGATTGGCTGAACGAGCCCGGTACTAACGGTGTTGAGGTCGAATTCAACTGTGAGGACGGAGTCATTGCCATGCTGGAAGTCATTCAAACAGCGCCGCAGTCCTGGCCGACCTTGCGCACTCATCGTACTCAGTTGGGGTTATACGACTTTGAGAATGGGAATGTCGCCACGAGACTCCTGCCGGTCACATACTCAGGAGTGCGCACCGAAGTTGCGGCGGCGCTTGGCGGGCACTGTCCGGATTTCATCTACGCGAATCATGGTGACTGGGACTTCGTGCGGGTAGACTTTGATGCTGAGGTTCTGGCTACGTTGCGCGAGCATCTCAACGACTTCGACGATCCCTTGATCCGATCGATGCTCTGGCAGGGGGCTTACGAGATGGTCCTCTACCAACGTCTGACCCCGACGGAGTTCATCGACTTCGCACTGGCCAATGTCGGTGATGAAAGCGTCGATGAAGTAGTGCGACTGGCCCTGGGCGCTATGCAGGGTGCATGGTCCTACCTGCAGCATCTCGCGCAATATAATACCTCACGCGAAATAGTGGCTGCACGGATTGAGGGGTACTTGTGGCAGGCCTTTCACGACAGCAACCCGGGTAGCGACCGCCAACTCCTGATGTTCGACAACTACGTGTACGCCGTGACGAGTAAGCCAGGTCTTGAGCGGTTGGCCGGATTGTTCGGCGCAGCCGTACTGCCTGAAGGTTTCGTGTTCGATCAGGACCGTCGTTGGAAAGTTATGCATAGACTCAACAGTTTCGAGCATCCGCACGTCGACGCGTTGCTCGGTACGGAGCGGCAGCGCGACCCGTCCGACCAGGGTAGACGCCATGCACTATCCGTGGTTGCCGCGCGGCCCGACCCCGAGCAACAGCGCCGCCTGATGCAGCAGCTTCTTGACCCTGAATCGGGACTCAGCGTGGCCGATGCGCGCGCCCTTGCTGGTGGGCTGTTTCCTGTTCACCAATACGCTCTACAACTGGAGATTGTCGATGAAGTCTTCGACAAGCTGCAAGTCGTAAGCGACAACATCGATCCGGCATACTTCAGGCCGATTACTCGGGGGCTGCTCGGCATGATTTGCGATGAGCGCTATCTCGAGCAACTGGAGCAAGCCATCGAGCGTGCGGAAAGTCTGCATCCATCCTTGCGAAAACACCTGCTTGACATGCGCTTCAACGTCAAACGTTGCCTGGCGATTGGCGCGGCATCCACAGCATCGACATGATTATTTCTGTTTACCGGGGGCGCTGGGACTGAGGCTGGTACAATAATGTGAAGAAATACAGGAAAACCCATGTCTGAAACTATAGAAATCATAAAAAGCAATTGTCCCCGTGATTGTTATGACGGTTGCGGGATCAGTATTGAGAAGATAAACGGACGGATCAGCAGGGTAATGGGAGATGAAGCGCACCCGGTCTCCCGCGGCCGGCTATGCAACAAATGCGCTATTGCCTATAACGGTGTCTGGCAGGATGAAACTGAACGGCTGCTGTGCCCGCTGAGGCGTATTGATAAAAAGGGTAGGGGACAGTTTGAACGCATCAGTTGGGAAGAGGCAATCGATACCATTAGCGCCAGGCTAAAATACGATATTGCCAATCACGGTAGCGAATCGATCCTGCATACGCATTATTCCGGGACCTTGTCACTGATCGCACTGTTGTTCCCCATGCGGTTTTTTCTGAAACTGGGCGCATCAGAAGTAGACCCGGACAGCATCTGTAACGCCGCAGGCCATGCCGCATTGTCGCTGTTGTACGGTGAATCACACGTGGGTTTTGACCCCCGAACGATTCAGGATTCAAACTGTGTTCTCATCTGGGGCGCCAACCCGTCCCATTCGGGTCCCCATAGCCACAAACACTGGTTTGCCGCATCCAAAGCCAAAAAGATTGTGGTGGACCCGTTACGCACGAATACAGCCCTGGCTGCTGATATTCATTTACAGCTTTATCCCGGAACGGACGCCGCCCTGGCTTACAGCCTGCTGCACGTAATGCAAAGAGAGGGACTGTTCAATGATAATTTTATCAGCCTGCATACTGTTGGAAGTGATGAATTATTACCCATAATCAACAGCTGCACACCGGAATGGGGGGAGCGTGAGACGGGTGTACCGGCTGCCCTGATAGAAGAGGCTGCCAGGTGTTACGCCGCGGGTCCTTCCCTGTTATGGCTGGGGCAGGGATTTCAACGCCAGTTGAACGGCGGCAACTGCATGCGAGCGGTAGGTTTGTTGCCGGCATTTACGGGAAATATTGGTAAAGCCGGTGCGGGCTTCAGCTACGTCACCCACACCCCGGCCATTGCCGGCCTGGATTTTGATGCCATGGCGGGCGCTCAACTTGCCGCAGCCGAGCCCGTATCGATCAGTCACATGGATTTTGCGGAGCAACTGTCGGACCCGGATTGTTTTAAATCCCTGCTGGTCTGGAATACCAATCCGGTTGCATCAGCACCCAACCAGACCAGGTTGCGCAAGGCCCTGGAGAGAGCAGACCTGTTTACGGTGGTGATTGACTGCTTCCAGACAGATTCGGCGGATTATGCCGATATCGTGTTGCCGGCCGCCGGTTTTCTGGAATTTGACGACCTGACGTTCAGTTATTTCAATCTGAATATCGGCGTACAGTCCAAGGCCAGGGAGCCCATGGGTGAATCATTGCCCAACCAGGAAATCTTCCGGCGTCTGGCAAAAGGCATGGGTTACACGGAAAAAGAATTGTTTGAAACGGACGAGGAGTTGATCGCCGACATGCTGGCGCAAATGGGAGTGAGTGACGGTTTCAAGGAATTTCAACAGAGAGGCTGGCAGTCGATCAGCGCCGAACCGATCATTCCCTGGACTGATCTGCAGTTTCCGACGGCGAGCGGCAAAATTGAACTGGCCTCTGACGCCGCGGAAAGTCAGGGGTTGCCCCGGATCCCCCAGGCAATAGCGGACAAGGGTCAAAATGGAGGACAGTTGCGTCTGATCACGCCGGCGTCGGACTACAGGCTGAACGATTCCTATGCCAATGACCCCAAACTCGCCCGCAATGCCGGTGATGCCGGGGTGTATATTCATCCCGAGGATGCCGAACGGTTGAATGTCGGGAACGGCGCCATGGTTAATTTAAGCAACGACTGCGGCGATCTGAACCTGACCGCAACCATAGGCGAGATTTCAGTCCCCGGCGTACTGGTGTCTTACAAGGGCCGCTGGCCAAAGAAGGAAGAGGGACAAAAGAATGTGAATGTGCTGCACGTCGGGCAAAAAGCGGACATGGCAGGGAGCACCAGCGTTCACAGCACCCTGGTAACTCTTACCCCGGATAGCTAGTACTCTTTCCAGTTAATATTGACATATTCAGCGGGTCGGGAAGCGGTTGAGCGCACGGCGCGCCTCGCAGGTAATGGTGCCTTGCCAAGAGGCGCAACACTGCGGGCGACCGCTTCCCGGCCCGCCCGCAGGGAGCTAAACAGCGACGCCAATACGGCGTTTGGCGTCGCTGTTTAGCTCTGAACATGTCAATATTAACTGGAAAGAGTACTAGCCCATAACACTGGCCGAAAAACTGGTTGATTTGACGCAGGAAGTATTGAACCATGTCTTTTATACCAATCAGTTGAGGTAAAAAATTCCGTTTGCCGACATTTATCTCTACCAGGAAATAACTTAAATTAAGACCGCGTATATGACAAATCAGTCCGGTTTTCTCTGAGTTGAAAACAGTAGTCCATTGAAAAACAACCCGTACCTGATCCCGGCTGTTTATGTGCTACTGACTGCTGTCGGCATTCCCTGGTATCTCCCCCCGGATATCACAATGATAATCTATGGATTTCCGCTGTGGGCGTTCATCTCCCTTCTTGCAGCACTCATTGGGGCATTGTTTACCGCGTGGCTGTACCTGTTTGAATTTTCGGATGATGATCCCTGATGTTTGAACTCCTTCCGTTCGGCGCCGGCGCCTGGACGGTTATCTTTCTCTATATCGGGTCACTGTTGTTGTTCGGCTGGTATGGATACCGTTCCCGTACAGAGAATACACTCAATGACTTTTACCTGGCCGGACCGGGATTTGGGTTTGTTGTCCTGCTATTAACGCTGTATGCGACACAATACAGCGGCAATGTGTTCTTTGCCTTCACCGGAATGACCTACCGGATTGGTTTTTCCTGGATCATGTCCACTTATTTCATGCTGGCCATCGTTGTATTTTATCTCGTTTATGCCTTGCGCTTGCGCACATTGTCCAAACAGCATGGATTTATTACACCGGTGGATTATCTCGCTCACAGATTCCGCTCAAACACACTAAATCTTCTGGCCGCACTCGTCATGATCGTATCCCTCAGCAATTTTCTCCTGGCGCAGTTAATGGCCATGGGACGGGCATTGCAGGGGATGGCAGGAGGAAATCCTGATATTGCATACACGAGCGGCGTAATCGTACTGGCCCTGATCATGGTGGTATACGGGACCCTGGGCGGACTGCGCGCCGTGGCCTGGACGGACGTGGTACAGGGAATCGTGTTATTCATCGGTTTTTTATTGTTGATAGCGTCTTTGCTGATTATGTTCGGTCCCCTGTCAGTTGTCACAAACAGCATATTGAACTCGCCTGATGCCAATAAAGTGATCCTGCCCGATGCCAACAGGATGAGGGAATGGTTGAGTTATACCCTGCTTGTCGGCATGGGAGGCGCGTTATATCCACAGGCGATACAACGGATCTATGCATCCAGGTCAGGCAAGGTATTACGACACAGCCTGGCCAGCATGGCTATCCTGCAGGTTTTTGCAACCCTGATTGCCTTGATAGCAGGTATTTATGCTATCGCCCACGTACCGGGGTTGGAAGGGGTCCAGACTGATCAAGTCCTGACGCGTATTTTCCGCCTGCTTCAGGAAGACACGGTCTTCGGTTACTGGCTGGTGGTCATACTGTTCGCGGCAATCATTTCCGCCATGATGTCCACGGCCGATTCAGCCCTGCTCACCATCTCATCCATGATAACCAAGGATATTTATGCCGGGTATTTTCGCAGCAACGCATCCCAGGCTGAATTGACCAGGATCGGAAAACTTTGTTCGTGGGCGCTGATTGTGTTCCTGACCTGGCTGGCCATCATGTTGAAAGACAAAGCCTCGCTAATCAGCCTGATCGACAGGAAATTTGACCTGCTTGTCCAGTTGGCGCCTGCATTCATGTTAAGTATCCGCTGGAGTAATTTACGGGCAGGACCGGTAGTCATCGGTCTTGTTGCAGGACTTTCAATTTCACTGGCGCTCGCATTCGGACCGTTTGAATTTGTCCGCGCCGGCAAGGTATGGGGGTTTCATCCCGGACTCTACGGATTGGCGATTAACCTCGGCATTGCAGTTGGCGGTTCCCTGTTGTTACACAGGACCGAAAACGAGAGCCCTGCGCTATAGCTTACCCGGCCAGTGCCGGAATCACGGCATGAACAGCTATTTTATGCCAGACAGGACTTCAGTTTCTGCAGGTCCCGGTAACGGCTTGGAATGTCATCACGGTTTGCCGCCAGTCTGAGATCGCGTAATTTTTCCAGCGCATTCAGCAGGACAGGCAAGGGCGGCCCGCTGGCGGTAATATTGGTCAATCCTTCCTCAGGTAACAGGGTAGCGGGTTTCTCGATAAACTTCTTTACCAGCTTGTCATGATGAGAAGCCGCGCCTTTACCGTGCAGGTCGACAACCTCCAGGTACGCTTTCACATTGGTTTGAAACCAGTCCTTTTCACGGTTACCATCCGGTTCTTCCAGGAACTGGTCCATAAAGCTCTTGCGCCGCATGCAATCCCGTAATAACGTCTGCTCTTCAGGCAGCATAAACAGAAACTTGTCGACCAGTACCTGTGCATAGGACGGA
Source organism: Gammaproteobacteria bacterium (assembly GCA_965205405.1). Classification (GTDB taxonomy): domain Bacteria; phylum Pseudomonadota; class Gammaproteobacteria; order Eutrophobiales; family Eutrophobiaceae; genus JAAXHV01. The sequence continues at coordinate 3,076,606 of OZ242169.1, read as the reverse complement.
TTGTCTGCACTACACACACCCAGCAGCAAATCAATAACGTTAATACCGGCAAAGTCTCCCGCGTTTGCGCCTCGATACACATTGGGGCCGACTCGATAAGGTTTGTAGTAAGGGCGTACACAATTAAAAAAACGATCAGTATCCAAATCGGAATACAACATATCATTAAACTTGATCACATCTTCCAACGCCGATTTGGCGTCATTAAACAAATAACTGACCAACGGGTGTGAGATGCCCAGAGGTAATATACGCTTCAGCGCATCTGCCCCACGTTGATAAGCAAAAATCCCCAGCGTGTTGTAATCCAGAAACAGGTATTCATCTTTTAATGAAGTAAACGTCCTGTAAACGCCACCTACTGCCGGATTTGCGGTTGCCATGTGACTGGTAGCAAAGCGCGGCGTAACGCCCAGGGTGGTTGAAAGCTGCAAGGCGAGCGCTGAGGCCTCAACCAGGGGTGAGGTTGTTTCGCGTGATGGCTCGGTAATTTCATGCCGGCGGCAGGCCGCCATATAAAAACCGATACTACCGAGCAGGATGTATTGCTTGTCAAACCCTTCATCCGTATTGCCTTCTTTTAGCAGGGGGATGATATATCTGCGGCCTTCTTCAACAAGGTTATCCTTGATGTGGTCACCGACACCGATAACAGCCTGACGATCTTCCTGGTCAAAATAAATTTCTTCCAGCTCGGTATTCATTTCAACGAATGAAGTACGTATCCAGTTATCGAATAACTCTACGTTTTTACTCAAATTCAGCGTCATTTTGAATTACACAACCAATTATTGTCGATTTGTCTTATATTACCAGCACTTTCACTTTCTGCTAATAACACCTCCACACAGGTAAATGATATGGCGGTATTTTGCAAAGACACCTCATCCGGTGTGATTGGAGTACTACCCAAGCAATGCCTGCACGAACTCAGGCATCTTGATCACCGATAAGGTAAGCGACAGTATGAGCGCCGCCAGCAGAATAATATTCCTCGGCAAACTACTGGTATATTCTCCCATGACGGATTTCTTGTTCACCATTATGAGCACTGCCAGGTAAACCAGAGGCACTACTATTGCATTGATACACATCAGCAGCAGCAGCTTGAACAGGGCAGGGAAGGTCCATAGAGGCGCCAGCAGCGCGGGCAGGATAATACAGACTGTGACCGTTTTCTTGAAGCGCTTGTTTTCCCTGGTATGGTGCCAGGCATGGCCGAACATATCGAGAACGAAATAGCTGATGACTTCTACCGTGACGACAAACGTGGTGATGCCTGCTATAACCATTCCGGCAGAAAATATTACCGGGCCAAGAAATTCAAATCCCTGGGGAAAGGCCCGCAGCAATATTCTTCCGGCTTCATGGACTGAATCTATCTCAGCATGATGGGCAAGTGGGTACAGGGCAAATCCGCCGGCAATGATGATGAATAACGCACAGCCGCCGTAAAAGAAGCCCAGGTTGATGACGGAGTTGCGAAATTCATGCTTTAAGTCGACTGCGCCCGTTCGTCGGTTATCGGCACTCATGTATGGCGTGCCCAGCATGGCCGCCGGCGCCAGGGCGCTACCGACAATGCCGAGTATGGCAATACCGCTGCTGCGGACCATGCCCTGGCCCGGAACCGGCAAGTCGGCAGGTACGCCGGGGACTAAACCGGCCAGAATGGCAGACATCTCCTGAAAGCCGCGCAGCGCGACGATAAGAAAACACATAAACATCAGCAGCATGAATGCCGTCATGTACCTCTGCATGCGCTGATAACCTTCCGAAGTAAGCAGCCAGACAATGCCGGCCGCAAATACCAGGGACACAATGAGTTCAACGACCTGGTAGTTGCTGTCGGCGAAACCCGCTGCGGTGGCGGGAGGATTATATTCGAACAGGGACAGAGTTGCAGAGGTCATGACCGACATCTGACCCATACCGATGAGCAGGTGGACAGGAATATTAATCGCCAGGAGCACCCAGCCTACGCCCGGATGAATGTGTTCACAGATGAGTGAAAACATTCCCTTGTTTTTATTGAGCAAGCCAATGCGGGATGCGGTATCGACCGTTATCACCAGCAGGGCAGGATTAACAGGACTACCCAGAGCAGTTCGTAACGGAACCAGGCGCCGGTAAGTATCAACGACGAAGCGGAACCGGCTCCCATGGACGCCGCTGCCATCACGGCAGCAGGACCGGCAATCTTTTTAAAGTATCCCGGGAGTTTCCGCATAGCGTTCCGCTCTCCTAATTGCAAAAAGCAGTATTGTTATTTTTGTTCAAAACGCCGCCAGTAGTCGCTCACGGTTTGCTTCATGTCCCGGCGCAACAGCATGATGCCGAACAGGTTGGGTAAGGCCATCAGTGCCAGGGTGACGGCGGATAACAGCCATACCAGGGAGGTATCGGCGATAGCGGCTATGAAGAACACGATGCTGTAGACAATGCGATAGGGCAATACGGTCCAGGAGCCAAACAGGTAAGTCATTGCGCGATCACCGTAGTAGGACCAGGCGACGGCCGTACTGAAGGCAAACAAAACCAGACCCAGGGTGACCGCGTATTGGCCGTAGTCGCCGAGGAAGCTGCGCTTGAATGCCTCAACCGTCAGTGGGACGGAGTGCAGCAGGGATTTCCCCCGTAACGATATATCACCGGCAAGTGAGCCGTTGTTTATTACGATGGCGCCGTTATACGGTTCTCCATCGGTATGGAAGTAAACGTCCTCGGCAATGGAGCGGTTGTGCAGGATGGTAATCCCGGCATCTGTCAGACGCCCGTTCATGATGTCGAAACTGCCGTTTGCCGGGGTGACCGGCTGGGATGTGGAACTACTGCTATTCAGGTGGCGGAATAATGCTTCGACATGCTCCGGATCGGAATCCGTATAGACCCCGCTGATGAATTGTGTATCAAATGTCTGGAAGTCGTTTTCAAACTTTTCCTTCCAAACACCCGAAGACAGTATCACCATGCCCGTCAATGTACAGATTACCAGGGTATCAAGAAAGGGTTCAAGGAGTGAGACCATGCCCTCTGAAACCGGCTCATCTCCCCGTGCCGAGGCATGGGCGATGGGCGCGGATCCTTGTCCTGCCTCATTGGAGAACAGGCCCCGGTTCACTCCGCGGTTGAAGGCGTAAGCAAACGTAGCGCCGAGGAAGCCGCCGGTGGCTGCGGCATTGGTGAACGCGCTGCTGAATACCGAGATGAAAGCCGGGACTACAGCATCGATATTGGCAATAATGACTGCCATCGCTCCGACGAAATAAATAAAACCCATGATCGGTACAATAGCTGAAGTCACCTTGGCGATGCGCCGAATGCCGCCGAGTATGACCAGGGCGAGCAGCAGTGCGAACAGCGCGCCGGTTATCCAGGTCGGTATGCCGAATGAGGTATGCAGACCGGCCGCCATGTTGTTACTCTGAGGCATATTGCCGGAGCCCAGCGTACTTAATACGGTAGCGACAGCAAAGAATACCGCCAGCCACTTCATGTTCAAGGCGCGTTCCATGTAATACATCGGGCCGCCGGCCATCTCGCCTTTTTCATCCTTGACGCGGTATTTGTGTGAAATTGTGACCTCGACGAACTTTGTTGTCATGCCGACGAAAGCCGTAGCCCACATCCAGAACAATGCGGCAGGACCACCCAAATGGAGGGCGAGGGCAACACCGCCGATGTTACCCGTGCCTACGGTGCCGGACAGGGCTGTGGATAAAGCCTGAAAATGTGACGTATCACCTTCGGCATCATGGCTGGTGTAATGACCCGCCAGAGTACCCCAGGCGCGCTTGAAGTAGCGTATCTGCGGGAAGCCCAGGTAGAAGGTAAAGAATACACCGACACCCAGTAATAGCCAGGGGAAGTACCAGGCGGCGCCCAGCAGTCCGTCAAGAAAAATAAAAAAGTCGTTTAATCCTTGCATAATACTTTAAATGTATTGTTTAACTATATAAATAGTAAAGAGTTAATATATATCACTCAATTTCAAACTTGTAACCCGCGCCATATACCGAATGAATAATAGCCTGATGCGGCAGTACGCCGGTAATTTTTTTTCTCAGTTTCTTGACGTGACTGTCAATGGTTCGATCGCTGACAATACGGTGGTCCGGGTAGATTTTATCTATTAATTGTCCGCGTGACCAGACCTGACCGGGAGCGCTTGCCAGAATTCGGAACAACTGAAATTCCACCACCGTAGTGTCCAGGGTTTTCTCCCTAGGTTGGTGATTAACTGTTGTAGCCGGCTTTCATCGGCAAATACAAGGTCTTTTGGGTTTCCTGCTCGATGCGGTTGACGTATTCAAGAAATCCCCGGTCAAAACTCCACTGCACCAGAAACAACATGCCGCACACGACCACCAGCGCCGAAATAAACACCGCTGACAGGATTTTCCAGGTAATTCCGAACCGCATCGCTTTAATCATGATGCGCCAGTATCCTTGAGGCCGTGTGTAACATCAATCAGGGAGATGTATAAATCCACATTTTTTCCATAATATTTGCCAAGTGTGCTATTACACTATTCATCGTTGTAGTTTTCAATCCACCTATACAGGAGAAAATGATGAACAAACTATTCATGGTCATATTCAGCATGCTGTTACTGACCTCCATGGCGCTGGCCGACCATCCGGCAGGTGGTGAGGGTGGGGGCAAACACAAGGACAGGTTTATCAGTAAACTGCAACTGACGGATGATCAACGGCAACCCGTTGCCGACATTCTGAAGGAACAAAAGGAGCAGGGCAGGGAGATCATGCAATCTGTTATTGAACAGGTCATACCGCAGATGGATGCCCTGCACGAAGAAACCAGGCAGCGTCTCGCCGATGTCCTCACTGAGGAGCAGTTACAAAAGTACGATGAATTGAGCAGCAAGCGGCACGAACGGATGCAGCGGCGCTTTAACCACAGGTAATAGAGCGCGCTGGTACGGTTCGTCTGATTTCCCGTATTATTGACATGTGCTAATTGAAAACCGGATTTTCAATTAGCACAGTGAGTTGTGAGCAGCCCGGATCTATAAAGACTGCACGTTCGACAGGGTTGCCATCTTCCTGTCCAGTGTCAGAACTTCGAGGTCGGCGCGCGTATAGTCGTCGGTTATGAGGCGGTCAAATAGTCCCGGTCCGCCGACCGCTATAAGGGCTTCAATGACGGTACTCCCGTTCAATGGAGCAACCAATCCACTACTGAGCGCGCGCAGGAGAGCTTGAGAGGCGTCGGCTTTAGATACCCTGTAATGGTGCTGAGCGGCGATGTATGTCTCACCGATGACCTGATTCGATGCAAAGATTTCCGCTCCAGTGCCGATTAATTCGGATAGTTGCTCAATACAATGCGCTGATGCAGCAGGAGGCTGTGCGGTAATCAACCGCAGGAGGACAGAAGTATCAATCCCGTAGCGACGGGTCATAAGGCTCACTCCGGAACTTCTCTAGATCAAATGGTTCGATATTGGGATCGAGCTTGTCTTTGAGAAAGCCCAGTTTGGAATAATCAATGCGCCTGGGCTGCAGAATAAACCCTTCAGGACTTTCTTTCAGTTCGATTTGATCGCCCGGGCCCACACCAAGTGCGTCTAACACTCGAGCCGGAAATGTGGCCTGTCGTTTAGATGTAATCTTAATAAGCATGATAATTCTCCTTACATAAATCTTATATAAGTAAGGCAGCAAAGTCAATGATAACAGATATGCAATACTTTTCCTGCAAAACTGATTGAATGCGTGATTGAATAACGGGGCCTGTTTCAGGCAATCGTATTAAATTGCATGCATTTGTTATGATAAGCCTGCTTATAATCAGGTCCTGAGTCCAATATGAAAGTACAACCAACCGTATATTTATTATTCATCTTTATTTTCAGCAACGGGGTTCCGGCTACTGATAATGAAAGCTATTACTCCGGGATCGAAGGTGAGTACCGCGGAACTGTTAAGAAAGTGGAAATGACACTCTGGGCAACACCGGTTACCGGTCCGGGTGGGGAAAAGGTGATAGCACTGATATTCTTTCCGTCTACGGAGCGTCAAGTGCAGACGGATCGCCTCAGGCGTCTGACCGATGCGCTGCTTACCTCCCGGCAGCACAGGTGTGATATAGAAGATGTCTTTAACCGGATGTACCGCCCGGGATCCGGCGCCGGCCTGGTGCTTATCCATGGTGGCTGGGATGATGCGCATTCTCTGAAACCGGACTGGCGCTCAGTGACGCCCAAGAGCTACCTGATGAGTAATGATGAATACATTTTTCTGCGCGGTCGGGAGTACATGGTCAAGGAAGTCAGACGCGTCCCGGGTGACGGCGAGTTGACCGATCTGCGGCTTACGCGAACCGGGTTCATCCAGAACTTCTTCGATAACCCCAGGCTGCGCCTCGCCAGGATTGAAACAGCTTCTGCTGAACTGGAACTGCTTGCGGGCTACGTCAATGCGAAGTTTGCCGCGCACAATGCCCTGAATGCAGCCCTTGAGGGTGTCCCCCAGGAGTCTGTGTCGCCTTGCCCCTGATATATGCAAAAGCGTCATAACATCGTCTTTCTCTGTTTCTGCGCCGCCGTCCAGTGCCCACTGTACGTGGGACGCACTGGTCTCGGAGAGTCGTACCAGGGGAGCCGCGCGGCCCCGGTCAATGGCGCGGAGCATTTCCAGCACGCCGTCCGGACCGATGTTTGAATGCTCGGCATCCACCAGCAGGAAGTCGTACCCGGCCTGTGACATCAATTCTGCGGCATCGGGCGACCTCAGGCCGAGGAAGGCCCCGACAACGGCTTGGCCGGCTTCAAGTTTGGTCTTGAGGCTCATCAGTTCCCTTGTGCGATGGTATTCAGGCCCCGCTTGACCAGCACTTCCACCATCTGCCGGCGGTAGGCGCCGCTAGCGCGGAAATCGTCAATAGGCCGGGCTTCCCCGGCTGCCGTTGCGGCAGCGGCGGCAATCGTGACCTCGTTCAGGGATTCCCCGTGGAGCAGGGTTTCCGCCTCGGGGGTGCGCATGGCTACCGGCGCTACTGCGCCCAGGGCGATACGGGCCCGTTCCACTTTGCCCCGGTTGAGCTTGACCGTCATGGCAACGCTGACGATGGAAATTGCATCCGCTTTGCGCTTGCCGAGCTTGTAGTAGAACCAGTGTTCATCGTCATCCGGCCTGGCGAATTCGATGCCCGTAACCAGTTCATTGGAGTGCCGGGCGGTTTTGCGGACACCCTTGAAGAACTCCGGCAGCGGTATGGATCGGGGGCCGTCCGAAGCGCTTTCCAGCTTAACGACGGCATCAAGCGCGAGCAGGGGAGGCGACACATCGGCGGCCGCAGATGCATCGCAGATATTTCCGCCAACAGTGGCCAGGTTGCGGATGAGCGGGCCGGCAAAGGCACCGCACATGGGCTGCATGAGACCTTGAACCGCACCTCCCGGTTGCCACTCGAGCAGACGGGCAAAGGTGACGCCTGCCCCCAGGTGGATGGAGCCATTGCTGTTCGAGATGGGCGTGAGGGCTTCAAGTCGGGTCAGGTCAACGACCAGGTCGGCTTGCAGCGGTGTACGCTTCATATTCACCAGAACGTTGGTGCAGCCGGCTACCGGCAGGACTCGGCCAGATTCCGTAAGCGCTTTGAGGGCATCCGGAATGTCACGAGGTTGTGAGAACTCGAAATCGTTGATCATGATTTTCTGGCTGCAATGAGTGCCGACACCTGTTCCGGGGTCAGGGGCAGGCGCTGTACGTCGACGTTCAGGGCATCGGCCAGTGCGTTGGCCAATGCGCCCGTGGGAGGCGCAATGGGCGGTTCGCCAACACCTTTGACACCAATCGGACCCTCAATTGCGGGTTGTTCCACCAGTATTGTCTGCATCGGCGGCATGTCTTCGGCGGTAAGCAACAGGTAGTCGGCGAAGCTGGGGTTCAAGACCTTTCCGTTGACTTCGCGCAGTTCTTCCATCATGGCCAGACCGAGACCCATGGCAACACCGCCTTCGATCTGTCCTTCACAGCCCGTGGGGTTGACCGCTTTGCCGACGTCATGGGCTGCAGCATAACGCGTCACGGCAATTTCGCCGGTAGCGTCGTCTACGTTCAATTCCAGCGCGTGGGCGCAGAAACTCGGCGCGGGAAAAGCGCCAATGGGATGCGGCCTCGTCGTTGGCGGCGCATCATCCAGGACGGACGAGACACCGATCATCGGCCCACCGTGTTTTTTGTGACGGTTGTAGCAGATACTGGATAAGGCTATTGAGTTCGTTCGGTCGCCACGGACAAAGACCAGTCCGTCTTCGAGCACCATATCGTCCACCGAGGCTTCAAGATGTTGTGCAGCTTCTTCAAGCAATTGCTGCTTGAGGTCATGCGCTGCTTCATAGGCCGAACGTCCGATGGTGAACGTCATGCGACTGCCACCATGACCGTGGTCCCAGGGCAGGGTATCGGTATCGCCGCGCACCAGTTGGATTGATTTGACCGGGACGCCCAGGCCTGAGGCCGCCATCTGCAGCACACTGGAGGTTAACCCTCCGGTGCCCATGTCGACACAGCCTGAAATAAGTCGGAAAGTAGCATCTTCATTGGTTTCAATCAGCGTCTGGGTACCCCAGGTACCGCTGACCCACCAGTTACAGGCCAGACCTTTGCCGGTGCCGGGAGGGCGTGGTTTATCCCATTCCACCGCGTCTGCTGCTTTTTGCAGACATTCCTTGATACTGACCGCTTCCAACGGCTGTCCGGTACAGGTCGTGTCACCGTTTTCCCACGCATTCTTCAGTCGGAACGCCAGGCCATCCATCCCGACTGCGCGTGCGACCTTCTCCATTTGGGTCTCCACCGCAAACGCCATCTGCGGTCCCGACGGGCAACGGATGGAGCCATTCGGCACGTTGTTGGTATACGTAACCAGGCCGGTAATGTCCAGGTTCGGGATGCGGTAGGGACCGCCGGCCATGAGGCTCCCCAGGGCTGCCGTATTAGGTCCGTATGGCCCATAAGCACCGGTGTTGAACAGCATGCGCACCTGTTGGGAAACCAGGGTGCCGTCATTCCTGACGCCGGTCTTGATCTTTATCTTTGACGGATGGCGCAACAGTTCCGCCGACGCCATCTCTTCTTCCCGGGTCAGGGTCATCTGCACCGGCAGTCCGGATCGCTCCGCAAGCAATACCGTGTAAGGTTCAAGAACGGGATACAGCTTGCCGCCGAAGCCGCCGCCGATGTGAGTAGGTACAATCCTGAACGAACTGATCTGCCGTTTCAAGGCACGAGCCAGGTAACTGCGCACGCCGAAGGGCTTTTGTGTCGTGGTCCATACCGTGATACGGCCGGAGGGATCCGTCATGGCCGTTGCACTGTGCGGTTCGATAGCGCCGGCATGGGCTTCCGGCGTGTGGTAGGTCCCTTCGATCACCTGGTCCGATTCGGCAAATCCCCGTTCCACGTCACCTACTGCGAATTCGAGCTTGTAACACAGGTTGCCCGTCCGCTCCGATTCCCAGTCGAACTGGTAAGCGTTCGGGTCGTCATGTACCAGGGGAGCGCCCGGAGTGATTGCCTCCTCGGGGTCGAAGACCCCCGGCAGTTCCTCGTACTCGACCTTCACTTTCATTGCCGCTTCCCGCGCGATATCGGGCGTTACGGCCGCGACCGCGGCAACAGGCTCTCCCAGGTAACGCACTTTTTCCAGGGCGAACACCCGGTGGTCGTGAAGTTCATAACCGTAGTAACCCATCTCAATGTCACTTCCTGTAACCACCGCCCTGACCCCAGGCAGACTCATCGCTTCAGAGGTATCAATAGACAGGATCTTCGCGTGTGCATGCGTGCTGCGCACAAGCGCGCCATAGATCATGCGCGGCAGCTGGATGTCTTCGGCATAGACGGCGTGTCCGGTTACTTTCTCCACGGCATCGGTGCGCACCATGCGCGCACCGATTGCGTCGTCATCAGCGTTGGCGGTTACCGGATGGATACTCCCATTGCCTAACGCTTTTGCAGCGTCAAAAATCTTGCTGTAGCCGGTGCAGCGGCACAGGTTGCTGGAGATGGCGACCCGCACTGCTTCCTCGTCCGGATGGGGGTTTTGGTCGAACAGGCTTTTCAGTGAAAGCACCATGCCCGGCGTGCAAAATCCACATTGGATACCGCCGCTTTGGACCATGGCCTGTTGCACCGGATGCAGTTCTCCCGTTTTGCCTAACCCCTCAATGGTGGTCACTTCTCGTCCTTTGGCCTGTAGAGCCAGCACCATACACGAGTTCACGGCCTGTCCATCCAACAGCACCGTGCAACTGCCGCAGTCCCCGGTGCCGCAGCCTTCTTTCGTGCCGATCAGGCCCAGGTCGACGCGCAAGGCATCGAGCAGGCGGGTGCGCGGGGTGATTTCAACTGCTTCCGGCTGGTCGTTGACGGTGAAATTTAATGTCTGTTTTTTCATTGTTCGGATTACCCCTGGTAATCCATGACTATATAATTATTCTCACCTGCACCCGGTTGGAACGGGCCTGTAGTCATGGCAGGAACGAGTGTACTGCCTCAAGCACCAGTTTCCAGGTGGATGTGCCCGGTGTGATCATCTCAAAGTGTCCCGAGTCGGGCGCCATTACGCGTTCTATCATGGTGTCGCCCAGCGCCCGTGCAGCCGTGACGTAGGCTTCGCCGAAGGGCGTCCAGACCGTGTCGTGCACACCCATTATTACGATTTGCTGAATGCCGATAGGCGCCATGCGCGCGGGTTCGACGTAGTGATAACGGTTGGGATATGTTGCCGGCGACCCGCCCATGAGCCTGTCGATCACTTTGTCGCAGGTCCCTTGCTGGTGGAGTTGCGTGAGCGCCGCGGCAGGCGCCAGCGCGACAACGCCGGCCAGCGGGAGCGGGTCGGGTTGATGCAGTTCATGGTCGGCGGGGATTCCCTTGCGTGCACCGGTCCAGAGCGCCAGGTGTCCGCCGGCTGAGTGGCCCATGACGACGACCCGTGAGATGTCCAACGGATAGTCGGCGGCCAAATGCTTCAAGTAGTCGGTACCTGAGCTGATGTCAAGCAGGAGGCCGGGATAATTGCCTCCCGGGTCACCGACACGACGATACTCCAGGTTCCACACGGCAATACCCTGATCCCGGAGCGCCCAAGCCAGGGGCCGCGTCGTGGTGATATCGTATTCGGCCAGCCAGCAGCCGCCATGGATGAAGACTACGACCGGGAAAGGCCCCTCACCGGCAGGAACGTGGAGTTCGCCGAATTGCAGGGGATCGGTTCCGTAAGCGATTTTTGTTCCCGCGGCGCCGGAGGATAGCTCGGCCAACAGGTCATCAACCGTCATTATGTCCGGCTGAGCTGCAAGTGTGCAGGTGGACAGCCACAGCAGAAACATTCCAATTACATTGGCGCAGTGCTTTATTCTCATTTAAAAATCCCCGTATTTCGTGTGCTTACTGTAGCATATGAGGACTGATCCCGTATATCATCTGATTTCGTCTGACCTTAACAGGGAGAGGCTATGCCGACACAATTTATTGATTCGTTCGAAACGCTAAATCCGGAAGAAATAAAGGCCAGGGCCGAGTCGATCATAGAGGACCTGAAAAAATACGCAGACCAGGCTGAAGCAGACCGGCGGTTATGCAAAGAAAGCGTCGAGTTAATAAAAAATAATGGTTTATTGCGCACGGTTCAACCCAGATCCTGTGGTGGCCATGAATTACCATTTCGTTCCTATATCGATGTGCTGTCGGCAGTAGGTGAGGGCTGTGGCGCAACCGCCTGGGTGTTGGGCGTCTGGCACGCGCACAGTTGGCTGATGGGCCATTTTCCCGAACAGGCGCGCCAGGATGTTTATGCCGGTAATCCCGATACATTTGTCTCTGCCGTTATAGCACCCCGCGGCAAGGCGGTAAAACAGGATGACGGTTCATATATATTGAATGGCTTCTGGCCGTTCGGATCAGGCTGTGAACATTCACAATGGTTGATCCTGGGCGCTGAGGTATTTGACCGGCCGGGGGAAAAAATTGACGAAGGCGACCTGTTAATGCCCACCACCGATATCGAAATTCAGGATGATTGGTACGTCGCGGGACTACAGGGAACCGGTAGTAATTCGCTGGTCGCCAGAGACGTTAAGGTCCCGGGACATCGGTACCTTTCTCTGCCGCAGTTAATAGAGCGTGAAGCGCCGGCTTACAAAGCCGAAGACACCGGTTGGGTTACCCTGTCACAAGCTGTGCCGGTTCTGGCCATTTGCCTTGTAGGCGGCGCCCTGGGGGTTGCGCGAGCCGCGCTGAAGGAATTCAGAAGAACAGTACCCGGAAAACGAGTAGCGTATACAGCCCATATAGCTGACGATTGGATTCCCGTACAAGTCGCGCTGGGATCGGCAGCGGCGGAAATACACGCGGCAGAACTGGTCATGTATAAAATGGCGGATGACATCGATCACTACGCGCAGCTGAATGAGGCAATGCCTATGGAGATGCGCGGGCGCATCCGTATGGATTGCTGCCTGTCGGTGAAGATGCTGCTGGACGCGGTGGATAAGTTATACCTGTACGCCGGTGCGTCCGCGCTTTCAGTTAAAAGCACATTGCAACGGGCGTCACGGGATTTACATGCGACCAATATGCACGCCCTGCTGATGTATGATGCAAGCGCCGAGATATATGGGCGGATTTTGTTGGGTAAAGACTCAAACTCGCCGATAATATGAACCAGTGGAACTGTGGGTGTTAAGATAGACCGAACCTGATGATGATATATGCTGAAACTCTACCATAACGACATGTCGACCTGCTCCCAGAAAGTGCGCTTTCTGCTGGCGGAAAAAGGAATTGAATGGGAGGGCATGGAGTTGGACCTGCGCCGTGGAGATCAATTACAACCTGAGTTCCTCAAAATCAACCCGAAGGGATTGGTGCCGGTGTTGATCCATGACGGCAATGTCGTGCCGGAATCGAATATCATCATTGAATACCTCAATGAGGTTTATCCGGAACCACCGTCGTTGCCGGCGGACCCTGCCGGTCGCGCCAAAATCCGCTGGTGGATGAAAAAACTGGATGACGGTATTCACCTGGAAGTTGTCGTATTGAGTTTTGCCATCGCGTTTCGCCACCAGTTAATCAAGGCCTGCGGTTCGGATGAAGCATTGGAAAAACATTTTGCCGGTATCCGGGACCCGTATATCCGGGAGGTACAACGCCAGGTGGTGCCGCAAGGGATTGAAGCGCCGCGCTTTGTCCAATCCATTCGGCAATTCGAGAAGTTGTTGTCCGATATGAATGAGGCGCTGGCAGCACATCCGTGGATGGTTGGGGATAACCTGTCATTGGCTGATATTGCTTATTCTCCTTATGTTACCCGCCTGGATCATCTCCGGCTTCAGGGGTTGTGGGATGACAAGCCCCACTTTGCCGACTGGTATGATCGATTAATGCAGACCAGCGGATACCGGGAGGGTGTGGCAAGCTGGTTTAATCAAAAATACCTGCCGTTAATGGATAAGGCAGGCACAGAGGCATGGCCGCGAGTGGCTGAGATCAGGGATCAGGTGCGCGCCGGAGGATAAGTTGAAGGTAAATCCGAATTAATATTCTGAACACAGTTTCCCCGGACAAGCAGCGGGCCGTCCTCGTCCATATCAATTTCCGTAACCCGCGCTACAACGAAGAGTTGCACGAATTTGTCCAACTGACTGAATCTTCCGGTCTCGTCCCGTCTGAAACGATTGTCGGCAACCGCGCTAAACCCGGCGCAAAATTTTTTATCGGCTCCGGCAAGGTGGAACAGATAAAACAATCAGTTGGAGATCATGACGCCGATGTGGTGATATTCAATCATGATTTATCGCCGGCGCAGGAACGCAACCTGGAGCGGGAGATAAATTGTCGGGTTCTTGATCGGGTCGGTTTGATACTCGATATTTTTTCCCAACGGGCCAGGACCTACGAAGGCAAGCTCCAGGTTGAACTGGCGCAGTTACAGCACTTATCTACGCGTTTGGTCAGGGGATGGTCTCACCTGGAAAGACAAAAAGGCGGAATTGGTTTAAGAGGGCCTGGTGAAACCCAGCTGGAAACTGACAGGCGCTTGATTGGTAAACGGATTAAAGTCATACGCGCCCAGCTTGAGAAGGTAAAAAAACGCAGAGAGCAGGGAAGGAGGTTGCGCAAGCGCAATAATGTTGCCGTAATCTCGCTGGTGGGGTATACCAATGCAGGCAAGTCCACCCTCTTTAACCGGCTGACCGGCGCCGACGTATATTGTGCCGATAAATTATTCGCCACCTTGGACCCGACTATCAGGAAGGTTCGACTGACCGCTGATTTTTCCATATTGCTCAGTGATACGGTGGGTTTTATCCGGCATATTCCCCACGATCTGGTGGAGTCTTTTCATGCCACCCTGGATGAAATAAAAGGCGCAGATCTATTGTTGCATGTCGTCGATATCAATGATGAGCACCAGATCCGCATTGGGGAGGTGAATAAGGTAATAGACGAATTGGGTGCAACCTTCATTCCGCAGATTCTGGTATTCAACAAAACTGATCAGGCAGTGGCCGTGCCGGAGAACGGCGGGCAGCGGACAGGAAGCGAAAACGGGATCCACGGCAGCGCTCCGCGTGTCTGGGTGTCAGCCTTGACCGGAGAAGGTCTGCCGGAACTGAAACTGCTTATCCACCAGGAATTGAAAAATCATATTTGAAGTCAGATCAGAAACTCAAATCATGTGCTGGTCCGGGAGCAGACAGGCAGACTCAGGTTGTGGTAGAATCAATAACGATTGAAATAGCAATGGCGACACGAGGTAAAGCAAATGGCTTGGAATGAACCACCGGAAAATAAAGGGCAGGACCCCTGGGGCAACCGGGGCAGGGGAGAAGGTCCGCCTGATTTGGATGACATCGTCCGCAAAATGCAGGAGGGCTTTGGCGGGATATTCGGCAAGAAACCGTCCGGCCCCAAAAATGAAAGGAAAGGGTTTCCTTTTTCCTGGCTGATTGTAGTCGTAGTCCTGGTCCTGTTGTTGCTGGTAGACATCACCTATCTGATTGACCAGCAGGAGCGCGGCGTCGTCATGCGCTTTGGGCGCTATGAGAAGACCTTGCAGCCGGGCTTGAATTTTGTCTTTCCAAGTCTTATCGACAAGGTCGTAACCGTTAACGTCGGCCAGGTGCGTTCCATCACCCATAAAGCATCGATGTTGACCCAGGATGAAAACATTGTCGACGTTGAGGTTGCCGTGCAGTGGCGAATTAACGAGCCGGCGGATTTTATTTTTAACGTGAAAGACCCGGCGTTGACACTGAGGCAGGTAACGGAAAGCGCCGTGCGCGCGGTGATAGGACAGAGTGAGCTGGATTACGTCCTCACTGAGGGGCGGAGTGAGATTGCGCAAGAGCAGCAACAGCTTATGCAGGATATACTGGCTGATGATTACAAGTCGGGGATACTTATTGTTACCGTTGAAATGCAACCGGCAAAACCCCCCGAGGACGTCAAGGCAGCGTTTGATGACGCCATCAAGGCAAGGGAAGACGAACAACGCCTGGTCAATGAGGCGGAGGCCTATCGGAATGATATCCTGCCCCGAGCTCGCGGCGGCGCCGCGCGGGTCAGGGAAGAGTCCAATGGCTATAAGGCTTCAGTCATCGCGAAATCAGAAGGCGACGCGGCGCGGTTTGATCAGTTGCTGACGGAGTATGAACTGGCGCCGGAAATTACCCGTAAACGCCTGTACCTGGAATCGATGGAGTCAGTCCTGTCCAGTACAAATAAGGTATTGCTTGACGCAGAGAGTGGCAACAGCCTGATGTACCTGCCACTGGACAAGTTGATACAACCCCGCAACTCGTCCTCACAGAACTTGTCCCGGGCCCTGGACCCTGACGCCTCCGCTTCCCAGCCGGGAAGCAACTTGACGGAGCGTATGGATAGCAGAATAAGAGGAGAAAGATAATCATGTTCTTGCGAATATTATTTCTATTCATCATTGCATCAGTCGTTGCTTATTTTTCGCTTTTCAGGGTGCAGGAATACGAACAGGCGATAGTTTTCCAGTTTAAGGAGATCCAGCGCTCCGATTATGAGCCCGGCCTGCATTTCATGATTCCCGTCGTCAATACCGCACAGAAATTTGAAACCCGGTTGCTGAACCTGGATCAGGAGCCACAGCGGTTTTTAACGTTGGAAAAAAAGGACGTGATTGTTGACTATTACGCAAAATGGATTATCTCGGACGTTGAAAAGTTCTACGTGGCAACACGCGGGGGCGACGTCCAATATGCAACCGGACTGCTTGGGCAAAGAATCAACCGCGCCCTGCGTGACGAATTCGGCAAACGCACAGTCCAGGAAGTAGTTGCCGGTGAGCGCGGTGAAATACTGGACGTTGTTGAGACAACGACGGATCAGTTACAAGATGAATTGGGGATTACCGTGGTTGACGTCAGGACCAAGCGAATTGACCTGCCGGCGGAAGTCAGCAATTCGGTCTATGCCAGGATGCGGGCCGAGAGGACCCGGGTAGCGAAAGATTTTCGAGCGCGCGGCGGAGAGGCGGCAGAGCGGATCAGGGCGAATGCGGATCGTGAACGGGAGATTATCCTGGCCAACGCGTATCGCGATGCGGAAACAGTCCGGGGTGAGGGTGATGCCCGGGCGACTGAAATTTATGCAGGGGCATTCGGTAAAAATCAGGAATTTTATACGCTTTATCGTAGCTTGAGCGCTTACCGGAGCAGTTTTGGCGGCAGCGATATACTGATACTTGAACCGGACTCCGACTTTTTTAAATACTTCAGTAATTCCCTCGGTGAATAGAGCGCCAGGATTGCTATTGTCGCCCTGGAGTATCCGGTTTTTTTTACAACAGGACGACTCGTAGAGACAGGAGCGATACTGGTAACGTCCTGTTTTCGTCTGGTTTTGTATCTCGTAACCTGTCATTGAATATATGTGGACGGAATTACTGAGCGCCCTCGCACTGGTTTTCATCCTGGAAGGAATTTTACCCTTCGTGAACCCTGAGTGGATAAAACGAGTGTTTCTCGCTGCATCACAGATGGACAACAGCAGCCTGCGGTTTATCGGTGTGAGCAGTATGTTGTTCGGTGTACTTCTATTATATATCGTGCGCTAATATGGTAATCAGGAACAAATGGCTGTTGCCTGAAGGGATTGAAGAGACGCTGCCTCCTCAGGCCGAGCAGCTCGACAGTCTGTGTCGCCGGATAATGGATCAATTTTCCACCTGGGGATATGAGTTGGTGATGCCCCCGTTAATTGAATACCTGGATACATTATTGACGGGCACCGACCAGGACCTGGAGCTACAGACCTTCAAGATTACCGATCAATTGAATGGCAAATTGATGGGTATACGAGCAGATACCACACCACAGGTGGCGCGTATTGACGCACATAATCTCAAACGTAACAGGCCGAACCGGCTCTGCTACATCGGCACAGTACTGCACACATTGCCGGGTGAGCCCGGGGGCACGCGCGCACCCTTGCAGACAGGCGCTGAGCTTTATGGTCACACGGGATGTCAAAGTGACGCGGAAATCCTTGCACTTATGTTGAAAACGTTGCAACTGGCGGGTTTGAAAGATATCCACGTAGACATAGGTCATGTAGGTATTCTGCAGGGTTTAATTGAACCGCTGAAGCTCTCCCCTGAGCAGAAAAACCGGGTTTTCAGTTGCGTGCAAAGAAAAGCAATTGATGAACTGACAAAATTACTGGCGCAGTGGTCAATTGTTTCCGATCACAGCGTGGCTTTGCTCAAGCTCATGGATATGGAGGGTGACGCAGCAATATTGGACGAGTTCAGGGCTATCCTGGGATCCTGTGATGACAGGTTATGTAACTATGTGGATGATTTGAAAAAAATTGCGGAACTGGCTAGCCGCCAGGTAAGGAACGCGCCGCTATATTTTGACGTCACTGAATTTCAGGGTTACCACTATCATACGGGCATGACATTCGTGGCATACATACCGGGAGAGAGCGAGGGGGTAGCCTTCGGCGGTCGCTACGATGAAATCGGACAGTCCTTCGGTCAACCACGACCGGCAACCGGCTTCAGCACCGATATAAACAAACTGTTTCAGTTGACCCCTCACTCATACAAACCGAAAAAAAGGATTTATGCCCCGAACTCCGAAGTCCCCGGTTTGTATGAATTGATTGAAAAATTAAGGCAACAAGGTGAAATCGTCATTTGTGAACTGCCCGGCCAGTCGGGTGGCCCAAAGGAAATCGGCTGTGATCGGGAAATAAAGCTTGAACGCGGGCAATGGAAGGTCAAGAAAATATAAATGGGTAAAAACATAGTCGTTATCGGCTCCCAGTGGGGAGACGAAGGCAAGGGTAAGATCGTCGATTTGCTGGCGCAACGAGTCCAGGCTGTGGTCAGGTTTCAAGGCGGTCACAATGCCGGACATACCCTGGTTATCGACGGGGAGCAGACGATACTGCACCTGATTCCATCCGGCATTCTCCATGACGGAGTCAGGTGTTTTATCGGTAATGGGGTGGTATTGTCAGCGCGGGCTCTGCTCGAAGAAATCACCATGCTTGAAGACAGGGGGGCGATAGTACGGGACAAACTCCATATCAGTGAAGCCTGCGCCCTGATACTGCCTTACCATATTCTGATTGACCAGGCGCGGGAACAGGCCAGGGGTAAGACGGCCATAGGCACAACCGGCCGCGGCATAGGTCCTGCCTACGAAGACAAGGCGGCCAGACGCGCCTTGCGTGTCAGCGACCTGGAGGATCGGAGTCGGTTTCAGGACAAATTGAAGGAAGCGCTTGAATTCCATAATTTTGTCCTGAAAAATTACTTCCGGACAGAAACCGTCGATTATGGGGAGGTGTTGGAAGAAACCCTGGGTTTTGCCGAAGAAATTGTTCCGATGATTGCCGACGTGAGCGGGATGTTGCATGAAATAAGACAACAGGGCGGCAATATCCTGTTTGAAGGCGCCCAGGGCACGCTGCTTGACATAGACCACGGTACTTATCCGTTTGTAACATCTTCAAATACGACCTCAGGCAGCGCTGCCACCGGCTCCGGGGTTAGCCCTGTCAGTTTCGACTATATTCTGGGGATCACCAAGGCCTATACCACCCGGGTAGGTTTCGGGCCGTTTCCTACGGAACTGTCAGATAAAACAGGTGAGCGTCTACGGGAAAAAGGTAGTGAATTTGGCGCAACGACGGGACGCCCCAGGCGTTGTGGCTGGTTTGACGCAGTTGCGCTGAAGCGGTCTGTCCGGTTGAACGGCCTGTCAGGGCTTTGTATTACCAAGCTGGACGTACTGGATGGGCTGGATACGGTTAAGATATGCCATGGTTATAAATTCAATGGTGAGCTCCGTAGTACGCCCCCGGCCGGGGCAGAGGCGCTATCACAATGTGAACCGGTTTATGAAGAGGCGCCCGGGTGGCAGGATACAACGGCCGGAATAAAGAGCTATGGCGCGCTCCCGGATAATGCCAAGGCCTATCTGAGACGGATTGAAGAGCTGTGCGAAGCCCCGATCTCCATCATATCGACAGGTCCGGAACGCGCTGAGACGATCATCCTTGAGCATCCTTTTCCATAGCAGGCGCCCACCGTTATCTTGAACTCTTCCGTTATCATATAAATTGGCGTCTGCGGCGCAACGCGGTTACAATAACCTTATCCGCAATTATGGTGCCGAGGAAAGGACTTGAACCTTCACGGGGTTACCCCCACTAGCACCTGAAGCTAGCGCGTCTACCAATTCCGCCACCTCGGCATGTCTTGGATTATATAACAGGAATTATTTTAGTGGGCGGACTTTACCGGTAGCGACAGGCGCTGTCAATGTGTATGTATGTCAAAAAAAACAAGTAACAAACAATATCAGATAACAATCCCCGGACGGGATGAAATCATCGAATTTTTAAAACGTTCCAAGGTTCCACGCCAGTTGAGCGAAATAGCCGGCTCCCTGGGGCTTAACAGTTCTGAGGAACGCAACGCGCTGAATAAGCGCCTTAGAGCCATGTTGCGGGATGGCGAGCTTATCCGCAACCGTCGAGAAGGCTACGGCCTGTTGGACAAGATGGACCTGGTGGCGGGAAAGGTGATTGGTCACTCAGAAGGTTATGGTTTTTTCAGGCCCGACCAAGGCGGTGATGATCTGTATTTATCAACGAAACAGATGCGAACCATCCTGCATGATGATCACGTCGTGGTGCGTTATGGAGGATTTGACCGACGCGGCCGCAGGGAGGCGGTGATCGTCGAAGTGCTGGAACGGGTTAACCGGTCGGTTGTGGGGCGCTTCTTCCAGGAGGGTAACGTCGCGTTTGTCGTACCGGATAATAAACGTATCAGCCAGGATATTCTGGTTCCGTCACGGCAGAGAAAAAAGGCGGAAACAGGTGATTACGTGGTTACCGAAATCACCAGGCAGCCTGATGGGCATACCCAGCCGCTGGGTAAAATCATCGAGGTCCTGGGCCGTTCCAATTCCATTGAAATGGCAACGGAAATAGCTATCCGCGCCTACGATATTCCCCATCAATGGCCCACCGGAGTCGAGAAGGAACTGGTCGGGTTGGAGCGAAAACAGAAGGATAAAAACCGCCGAGACCTGCGCGAACTGTCACTGGTGACGATAGATGGAGAAGATGCCAGGGATTTTGATGACGCAGTGTATTGCGAGAAACGAGGAACTGAATGGCGTCTGGTGGTTGCCATTGCTGACGTGTCACACTACGTCAGTCCCGGCACGGCGCTGGATAAGGTCGCGCAGGAACGAGGCAATTCGGTCTACTTTCCCAACCGGGTTGTGCCGATGTTGCCTGAACTGCTTTCCAATGACCTGTGCTCGCTCAAACCGGACGAAGACCGACCGGCCATGGTGTGTGACTTGCTCATCAACCGGGTCGGACGGGTCAAGCAATATTCCTTGTATCCGGCCGTCATCCGTTCCAAGGCCAGACTGACGTATAAACTTGTCGACACCATACTGGCCGGCGCCGGCGCGCGGAAAAAATATCAACCGATTATTCCCCATATCAGGGAGTTACATGAACTGTATTCCATCATGCGCCGGCATAGGCAACAGCAGGGGGTGCTGGAATTTTCATCGAATGAAATTAAGCTAAGTATTGATGATCAGGGCAAGGTGGCCGATATCAACTCGGTCGAGCGCCATGACTCTCACAGAATCATCGAAGAATTCATGCTGGCGGCAAACGTTGCGGTTGCGGAGTTTCTGCTCACTAATGAAATACCGGCTATCTTTCGCAACCATGCAGTCCCGAACGAGGAAAAGATCAACGACTTGAATCAATTCCTGGGTGACTTTGGCCTGCAGTTGGGGGGGGGAGTGGTCCCCAAAACCAAAAACTATGCAAAGATCCTGCAATTGATCGAAACCAGGGATGACAGGCACTTAATCGAGACCGTACTGTTGCGCAGCATGCCCATGGCCGTGTACGAAGGAAAGAATAATGGACATTTCGGCCTGGCTTTCGACCATTACACGCATTTTACTTCACCGATACGACGCTATACCGACTTGCTGGTGCATCGCGCCATACGGCACATAGTAGAAAATGCCGATTATGATTACGCTAAAAATGACATGCATAATTTCGGCACACATTGTTCCATGACGGAGCGCCGGGCGGAAGATGCCACCCGGGCCGTCATGGCCAGGATGAAGTGTGAGTTCATGCTGGATAAAATCGACAGGGTATTCGAGGGGATTATTTCCGGCGTTACCGGGTTTGGCCTGTTTGTCGAACTGGATGATATTTACGTTGAGGGGTTGATACACATTTCCGCCTTGCCGGTAGATTATTATCATTTTGATTCCATTGCCCATTCCCTGTCCGGGGAAAGAACGGGGCGGAAATATTTTCTTGGTGACCGGATCAAAATAAAGCTGCTCAGCGTCAACGTGGACGAGAGAAAGATCGACTTCGATTATGTTGAGTAATATCAGGGCAAACCTGTCTTAACCCTACTTTCTTTGTGGCGATAATAAATGCCCGCCAGAAACGTTGAAATCATTTATGGTTATCACGCGGTCCGGCATGTCCTGTCCCGGCGTTCCCATGACGTGCTGGAGATCTATATAGCGCAGAATAAGACGCGCTCGACAAAACTGGATGCCTTGCGGCGTACCTGTGATGAAGCCTTGGTCTCTATCCAGTCTATTTCTCCCCTGAAATTGGATAAGTTAACCGGGGTAAACAATCACCAGGGCATCGCGGCAAGATGCCGCACGGACAACACACAAAAACAACTGACAATAGCCAGTTTATGTGCCGAAGGACTGGGTGAGGCCGGCATCATACTGGCCCTTGACAGGGTGATGGACCCACATAATCTGGGTGCGTGTATCAGGACGGCTGACGCAGCCGGCGTGGACGCGCTGGTCCTGCCAAAGGACCACTCGGCTCCGCTTAATGCGACTGTCAAAAAAGTGGCCAGTGGGGCGGCGGAGACCATCAACATCATCACGGTCACGAACATTGCGCGCAGCCTGAGACTGTTGCGCGAGACGGGTTGTCAAATAATCGGGGCGTCAGGTGATGCGGATAAAACCCTTTACGACATTGAGTTGATGTTTCCGGTCGTGCTGGTTATGGGTTCGGAGGAAGGTGGTATGCGTCAAAACACCCGTAACCACTGCGACCAACTGGTAAAAATTCCCATGTATGGTTCCGTCGAGAGCCTGAATATGTCAGTGGCGGCCGGCGTTTGTCTATATGAGTTGAGAAGACGGATTATTGAAGGCAGGAGACAGATTTACAGTATCTCCCGCTAATTTTGCCGAAAGAGGGTTTGGGGGCTGTTTTTCCGTTCCATGGGCCATCCTTGGCCCGTCCCGCGCTCGTCCCTGGCGCTAGTCACTCCAAAACAGCCCCCAAACCCTCTGTTAGCGGGAACTGCTGACAGATTTAACTTGTCGAAGCTTTGTGGTTGTGAGAGCATTTATCGGGTAAGAAAAATGGGGGAAATATTATGAGTGAACCTGGATGCCCACAAAGCAGTCCATACGGGCTGGAGCTTGAGGCGGGTGTTTATTTCTGGTGCAGATGTGGTCATTCCGCCAATCAGCCTTTTTGTGATGGATCCCATGCCGGCAGTGAGTTTAGCCCGGTCAGATTTGAGTTGACGGAGACAAAGTCTGTGTGGTTGTGTGGCTGTAAACGCAGTGGCAATTCATATTTGTGTGACGGTAGCCATAAAAACCTCTGAGCCGGCAGGATGAATACGACTCTCAGCGATCAGCGGGAATTGGCCGCAACCCTTACTGATCGAGCCAGAGTCGTGGCCTCTGATTTGCGCGAACGCGCCGGCGCGGCAGAGCAACAGCGGCATATTCACGCGGAGTCTTTCCGCGCCATGAAACAGGCGGACCTGTTTCGCGCCTATGCGCCGGTGCGTTTCGGCGGGTATGAGTTGCACCCCCGTTATTTCTGGCGCATTGCGGCTGAAATTGCCAAGGGCTGTCCCTCTTCCAGTTGGGTTTACAGCGTCATGTCCTGTCACAGCTTCGTAGTGGCCTTGTTTCCTGAACAGGCACAGGAAGAGGTGTTCGGCGCCAACCCCAATGCGGGGGTCAGCGGCATTCTGCCGGATCGAACTACCGCAACCAAGGTTGATGGCGGCTACCTGCTGAAGAACAGTGTCTGGCCCTTTGGCTCCGGTTGTCACCATGCTGATTGGTTCCTGCTGGGCGCACAGCTGCCCGGCTTGCCACCGGGGCATGACAAAGCGTTTTTCCTGGCCCCACATGATGATATCGCGATTAACGACGATTGGTATGTGGCCGGTCTCAAGGCCACGGGCAGCAACAGCATCCGTCTAAAGGCGGATGAATACTTTGTTCCCGAACACCGGATGCTGAAGGCGGAAACCGCCCTGGCGCACAAGTGCGGGACGGCAAGACCGTTACTCTACCGGGCGCCATTCGGTGCGTTACTGGTGCTTTCATTAAGCGCCGGCACCACCATGGGCGCCGCGGCAGGCGCGCTGGAATTCTACGAAAACCTGCTGCAAAGCCGCTCAGCCAGGCCGATGGTCTATACCGAAGATATTCCCAAAAAACGCTTGTCCTCAACCCATCATATCCTGGGCGAAGTCACGGCTAAACTGGAAACGGCCAGGCTACTGACGGATCATGCCTGTGACCTGTGTTTTGAGGCAGCAATAGACAATGCTAAGGTATTGAGTGCGGAACACCGGGCTCGCATAAGGCTATACGGCGTACATGCCATGCATCTCTGTCGGGAAGTGGTGAATATCCTGTTCCAGGATTCCGGGGGATCAGCGCTCCATGAACGCAGCCAGATGCAACGGTTTCATCGCGACATCAACGCCATGTCCATGCACGAGGCGATGCACGAAGAAATCATCAAAGAGGTCTACGGCCGGTTGCGGCTGAACCTGCCAACCCCCCACTGGTTGTTGTAGTTGAAAAATCCGGTCCTATCCCGGAAGCTGGAATCCGGGTTTGATTTGCCGGACGCAGGGACGCCGGCGCTCTTTATCTCGTCATTGTTATTCATCATGAGTGTCCGGATAATACTATTTATGCGGGTTACCTGCGCAGGAATGCGACCCAGCGGTAGAAATTAAGCAGGCTGGACAGGGAAGCCGAGACGTAGGTCAGTGCGGCTGCCGTCAGGATCCGACGGGCTACGGGTTCCGCACTTTTGGGTAGGTAATGACCTTGTATCAATAAAGGCAATGCCCGGTTAAAACTGGCGTCCCATTCGACCGGCAGCGTCACCAGGTGAAATATCACGGGCAGGAGCAGTATCAGGATGCCGGATGCAAGCATCAGGATTCCCACCACGGGTGATTTAACCAGCAAACTGACAAATGGAAAGCTGACAAGGATGATAGATGCTGTTTTTTCGGTAAAGGCGATATACTTGGCGAGTTTCCAGCGCAGGTAAAGGGGTTTAAAGCCGGTATGATGCTGTAAGGCATGACCGATTTCATGGGCGGCAATGACCACGGCGGTTAATGATTTTCGCTCATAAACATCGGGTGACAGACAGACGGTCTTGCTTTCAGGGTCATAATGGTCGCCGTCTGTTTCCAGCGCTTCGACATTATAACCAGTCAGCTGCAACTGTGTGATTAAGTGTCGGGCAAGCTCTCCACCCGTGCCGGGCAATTTGTCTACTGACGAGTGATAGCGTTTGAATATGTATTTTGTCCAGAGTTGAGGACCCAGGATTAATACCAATAACAAACAAAAACCTGCAATGCCTATCAACATAGTCATTTATTCCTGGTGGTCGATATTAAATTATGACTCCTTTACAACGATACCAATCCGATATTGATAAAGACAGGATAATACCTGACCCGCTCCAATTATCGGTGATTAACCACATACAATCGTTGTATGACGAGTTGGTGTCTGCGAGCGTTGCCGGCAAGAAAAACCCGGCCAGACGGTTTTTTGCCCGGTTTTCAACGCAGCAGATACGACCCGTTACAGGATTATACCTGTGGGGAAGCGTCGGTAGTGGCAAGACTTATCTCGTTGACACGTTTTATGACTGTCTTCCATTTACTCATAAACTGCGGGTCCATTTTCACCGATATATGCAATGGGTACATGCCGAATTAAAACAACTGAAAGATGTCGAAGAGCCATTGCGTCTGGTTGCGGACAAGCTGGCTCAAGATATCAGCGTAATCTGCTTCGATGAATTCCACGTATCCGACATCACCGATGCGATGCTGTTGAGCGGTTTGTTCCATGCCCTGTTTGAACGGGGAGTGACCCTGGTGGCAACCTCCAATGTACATCCCGACAAGCTCTACCGGGATGGACTGCAGCGTGAACGGTTTTTGCCCGCAATCGAGTTAATCAAACAACATACAAGGGTTGTTAACCTGGATGGTACAGTTGATTACCGCTTGCGTTACCTGGATCAGGCCGAAATTTACCATTATCCCCTGAGCGCTGAGGCGCGGGAAAAATTGGCGGTAAGTTTTACTAATATTGCACCGGATGCCGGCAGGACCGACTCCGGCATAGAAATTGAAGGTCGTAATATAAAGGTGAAACGACTGGCTTCCGGCGTTGTCTGGTTTGATTTCCAGGATATCTGTGGTGGTCCCAGGGGAGTGGCTGACTACATTGAAATTGCCAGACAGTTTCAAACGGTATTCATCGAAAACGTGCCGAAAATGGATGACTTGGACAATGATCGCGTCAAGCGATTTATCATAATGGTGGACGAGTATTATGACCGTTATGTTAAGCTGATTATCAGCGCGGCAGTTGGAGTAACAGAGTTATATACCGGCAAGCGCCACGCAAAATCTTTTGAACGCACTGCCAGCAGGCTTATCGAAATGCAATCTCACGATTATCTGGGGAAGGCCCACTTGCCTTCCTGATGTCATTGTCGAAAATGCACTTCAGGTTATGTTATTATTCAGGCATCCAGGGGAAGCAATAACAAGATAGAGGAGGTGTCAATAGGTGTCCTATACTACTGAAAACATTCGAAATATCGCCATAACAGGCCACAGCAGCTCAGGTAAGACGACATTGGTTGAGTCCCTGTTGCACGACGCCGGTGCGATCAACCAGAAAGGTTCGGTGAAACGGGGAACAACGGTATGTGATTTTGATCCTCAGGAAAAAACACACCAGCATTCACTGGATAGCGCCATTTCAAGCCTGGATTATCACGGCAGTCACGTCAATCTCGTCGATACGCCGGGATACCCTGACTTTCTTGGCCGTGCTTTGGCTATTCTACCCGCCGTGGAAACCTGCGCAGTGGTTGTTAATGCTCAATCGGGTGTCGAAATGGTAACCCGCACGATGATGGAACAGGCCGGAGACAGGGGCATGGACCGCCTGTTGATCGTAAATAAAATAGATGCCGAAGACGTTGATCTCGAGACCATCCTGCAACAACTCAGGGAAGCTTACGGAAGCGAATGCCTGCCTCTGAATTTACCGGCTGAAGGTGGCGCCGAAGTGGTGGATTGTTTCTTTCAGTCAGACGGCAAGGAAACCGATTTCCTCTCTATTGCTGAGGCGCATGTCAATATTGTTGACCAGGTGGTTGAACTTGACGAAGAACTCATGGAGCAATACCTTGAGCAGGGGGAAGACATCAGTCCCGAGCAACTGCATGAGCCGTTTGAGCAGGCATTACGAGAAGGTCATTTTATCCCTGTATGCTTTGTTTCGGCAGAAACGGGTGCGGGTGTGAAGGAGTTACTGGACATTTTTGCTAAATTGATGCCAAACCCCGGCGAGGGCAATCCTCCTCCGGTTTTCAGAGGTGAGGGTGATGCCGCGCAGCAGGTCGATATTCAACCGGATCCCGACAAGAATGTGATCGCCCACGTGTTTAAAGTCTATATTGATCCATTTGTCGGCAGGCTGGGTGTTTTCAGGATACACCAGGGGGCAATAACCAAGGATAGCCAGTTATTTATCGGTGAGGGACGTAAACCATTCAAGGTAGGGCATCTGTTAAAACTGCAGGGCAGTGAGCACATTGAAATTGACCGGGGTGTGCCCGGTGATATCTGTGCCGTCGCAAAAGTCGATGAGATTCATTTTGACGCGGTTTTGCATGCTTCCCATGATGAGGATGATGTCCACCTGCAGTCAATCGATATTCCTGCTCCCATGTACGGCTTGGCCATACAGACAAAAAGCAGGGGAGATGAGCAAAAGATATCCGATGCTTTGCACAAACTTGAGGCGGAAGATCAAAGTTTTCTCGTAGAGCACAATGCGGCCACGAATGAAACGGTCATTCGCGGTCTTGGAGAACTCCACCTGCGTATTATGCTGGAAAAACTGAAGGACCGTCACAACGTGGATGTGACCACACAGCCCCCGAAGATAGCCTATAAAGAAACCATCAGCGCTAACGCTGAGGGTCATCACAGGCATAAGAAACAAACTGGAGGAGCAGGCCAGTTCGGTGAGGTCTTCTTAAGAGTTGAACCGCTGAAGCGAGGCTCGGGTTTTGAGTTTGTCGATGCCGTAGTCGGCGGGGTTATCCCCAAGCCCTTGATTCCTGCGGTGGAGAAAGGCATCAGGCAGGCGCTGGACAGTGGCTCTTTGTCCGGCAACCCCATGCAGGATATAAGAGTGACAGTCTATGACGGTAAACACCACCCTGTTGATTCCAAGGAAGTGGCGTTTGTCGCTGCCGGCAAGAAGGCCTTTCTTGACGCATTCAGCAAGTCCAGACCGGTGGTGCTTGAACCTATCGTTAATATCAATGTTACTGCGCCGAATGAAGCCATGGGTGATATTAACGCAGATATATCCGTCAAACGGGGACGTATCAGCAATACCCTGGCACTGTCCGGAGGCATGACGACGATAACAGCCAGTGTTCCGCTGAGTGAGTTGGACAATTATCAATCACAACTGAAGTCCATGACCGGCGGGATAGGCTCCTATTCCCTGAGCTTCAGTCATTATGACCCGGTGCCGGCGAAAACACAGAAAGAACTGATCGCTGCATACAAACCGACCGAGGACGAGGATTAACCAACCATTAAAGCCTGCGCTATTGATATTTGGGGTCAGAGTAAAAATACTGAATCATAAACCAGTACCACTCGCCAAGCTGAGTGTATTTTTACTCTGACCCCAAATGCTCGAAAGATTAAAGCCCGCGCCATAGCGGAATTTCCCCGGATTGGCTGGGCCTGACCCGTAGAGCGGTTATCCTGTGATGTTGCCTTATCTCAGGTATCCTTATACCCGCATGTCATATATATAGTCAAATTAAGCACTTTTCTGCATAAGGCTTACTTGTTATCCTATCCGGCCTATCCATAACTGATAAGTTGTTTATAGTTTCCATGTACCAGTACGATCAGTACGATCAGCAAATCGTAGACGAGCGTGTAGCCACCTTTCGCGACCAGACCCGGCGTTTCCTCGCCGGCGAACTCAGTGAAGATGAGTATCGACCGTTGCGTCTGATGAATGGCCTGTATATCCAGAGACATGCGCCGATGTTGCGCGTGGCGATTCCCTACGGATTGCTGTCTGCCACACAGCTACGTATGTTGGGGCATATCGCAGAGAAGTATGACAAGGGTTACGGCCACTTCAGTACCCGGCAGAATATTCAGTTTAACTGGCCAAAGCTGGAAACCGTGCCGGATATCCTGGCTGACCTGGCCAGTGTACAGATGCACGCTATTCAAACCAGTGGCAACTGCATCCGCAATATCTCCTCCGATCATTTTGCCGGAGTCGCTGAGGATGAATTGGAGGACCCGCGGCCTTATTGTGAAATCATACGCCAGTGGTCCACGTTTCATCCGGAATTTTCTTTCCTGCCGCGCAAGTTCAAGATTGCCGTGTGCGGCGCAAAGAATGATCGGGCCGCCGTACAGATCCATGACATCGGTATATATCTGGTCAGGAACGATGAGGGAGAAATCGGTTGTAAAATACTGGTTGGCGGAGGTTTGGGGCGCACGCCGTATATAGGCGTACGTATACGTGAGTTTCTGGAGAAGCGGCACCTGCTTTCTTACCTGGAGGCCATTCTGCGGGTATACAACCAGCTGGGCCGACGCGATAACATGCACAAGGCAAGGATAAAAATCCTGGTCAACACGGTGGGTCCGGAAAAGTTTACCGACATGGTCGAAACGGAATGGCGCCGTATCAAAGACTCGGTATTATTGTTGGATCAAGTTGAGATCGATCGAGTCAAAGGCTTTTTCACTGAACCCGATTATGATAATAATGCAGCCGCTGATGCAACGTTCGCCAAGCGCCTGGTATTGCAAAAAGACTTTAACCTATGGGTGCAGCGCAATGTCAAAGCCCATAAGGCGCCGGGTTATCGTTCCGTTTACCTGTCACTCAAACATCCCGCTTCCGCTCCGGGAGATGCAACAGCCGGGCAGATGAATTTTATCGCGGCCATGGCAGACAAGTACAGTCACTCTGAAATAAGAGTGACCCATGATCAGAACCTGATCCTTCCACATGTCAGACAGGTAGACCTGTATCCACTTTGGAATGCATTGAAAGTGGAGCGGCTGGCCACGCCGAATATAGGTCTGTTGACGGATATGATCTGCTGTCCCGGGCTGGATTTCTGTAATCTGGCCAATGCCGGTTCCATAGACATTGCCAAGCAAATCAACGACAGGTTTGCCGAACTGGATTATCTGCATGATATCGGTGATTTCCAGATAAAGATGTCCGGTTGTATGAATGCTTGCGGACATCATCATGTGGGAAATATCGGCATTCTCGGCGTGGATAAAAAGGGTAAGGAGTTCTATCAATTAACACTGGGTGGCGCGGCCGGAAATAACGCCCGGCTTGGAGATCGCCTGGGACCCGCGATCGAAAAGGAAAATGTAGCAGAGACGATAGATACTATATTGCAAGTCTATCTGGACCAGCGCGAAGGATCTGAGCAGTTCCAGGAAACCTACCTGCGTGTGGGTATGGAGCCCTTCAAGGAAAAAGTTTATGCCTCCGGGACGGAGGAAAAGCCGGAGATGAGAGCCGTTGCGGGTTATTAAGGCAGGCAAGGTTCTGGAAGACAGTTGGCAACGGCTCCCTGCATTGGAGCAACAGCAGTCATTACCTGATGGCGACTGGATTATCCCACTGGAATACTGGCGCGATAACCGGGATCGGCTGTCTCGGCATAAAGGTAAGATTGCCGTATGCTTAAATGGTGATGACAGCCTGGAGGATTTATCTGACTCACTGGGATTATTTGAACTCATTGCCCTGGAGTTTCCAAAATTCACGGATGGGCGGAGTTATTCCCATGCCCGATTATTGCGTGATCGATTCGGTTACCGGGGTGAGATACGCGCGCTGGGAGATGTGCTCAGGGATCAGTTGTTTTTTATGCAACGTTGCGGCATTGATTCATTCCATCTTCGGGAAGACAAGAATCCGGAAGATGCTTTGAAGGGATTGTCTGATTTTACCGTCAAATACCAGACGGCTGCGGATGGGGCACTACCTGTCTATAAACACAGATAGCGAGGCTTGTGATACCCGTTTAATCCTTGAGTGAAGCGATGCCTTTCTCCAGGTCATCATGGATGGTAAACAGGTTCACCAGACCACTTATTTCAAATATCTTCATGATATTTTCATTCAGGGAACAAACAGAAAATGATCCGGAACTCTTGGCAAAACTCTTTGTTGCAAAAATCAGGACTCGCAAGCCTGCACTGGAGATATAATTAACGTCTGAAAAATTAATGATCATCTTGTTGCAACCGCTTTTTATTTCATCCATGACCTTATCATGAACCGTTCCTGAATTTGTTGCATCAACCCGCCCCTTCAGATTAAGTATAACTATACCGTCCTGATTTACTGTTTGAATCTCACTCATTATTTTTCTCTTGTCGTCATTAGTAGTCGACCGTAATTGGCCGATATTGTAACTAATTTTGAATTTGGCTGTCCAGTCTTTTATACTGCAAGGAGGTGACAAACTATTTTCTAAATTCCGGGCGCCAAATATATATCAATTCGTATAAGATACCAATCTATATTTAATAATACATCATAACTTCTCTGTGAGGCACAATTATGGGAGCAAAAGACCAAGCTTTCGAATGGATTTTATCTGACCTTACTGCTGATCTACCCAGGTTTTCTGACGATTTCAGGTCATATTGTGAAGAATTGGGCCTGGACGACGGCAAAATATTTGAACTGGAACTTTCCCTGGAAGAACTTATCGTGAACTCCTTCACCCATGGTTACCCTGAAGGGAAAGAAGGCACTGTAGTTGTGGAAGCCGAAGAAATTGGTTCGGATATCAGGATCTGCATGCGAGATCAGGCCCCTCCATTTGATTTATTCAGAGATGCGCCGGAGCCGCGGCTTGGAGGCAAAGACCCTGAACTAAAAAAGGAGGAGAAAGTGGGAGGATTGGGGATCCACCTGGTAAAAAGCCTTAATGATCGAGTCGAATACTATGGTTCAAAGGATGGAAACGAAGTAGTCATTATCAAGTCTAAACTGTAACTACGGCACTTTGAAAATAGCAGCAGTCCCAATATTTGGGGTCAGAGTAAAAATTCTTGATATTTGGGGTCAGAGTATAAATCCCGATGAATTTTTACTCTGACCCCAAATATACCAAATATCCACAGCGGGTTGTTACAGGCCGGTATATTGAAAAGACAGGATGGTGATGTCGTCAAATTGATCAGCCCGCCCGATAAACCTGAGAACGCTTCTGATGACGGTATTTGTCATATCGCTGGCAGTTTCAAACTTGTTTTGATTCAACAATTCCTCTAACCGGTCATCCTCATAGAACTCATCCCGTATGTTCTGAGCCTCAGTCACGCCATCGGTATAAAGCAGCACCATATCACCCTTGGCCAGTTCAATTATTTGTTGTTCAAATTCTATGTCTTCAAAGGTGCCCACCAGGGGTCCTTGTATCTTATCGAGACATATAAGCTCGCCAGACTGCTTTTTAATAAATGGCAGGTTATGTCCTGCATTGGTAATGAGCAGTTTCCCTGTTTTCAGATCCATAATCCCCAGAATCAGAGTTACAAACATGTTGCTGTCATTATTCAAGGACAATTCCCGGTTAACCCTGGTTATGATGTCTTTTGTCTGGTCAGTCTGGTCCAGTATCTTATTGAGCAGGGACTTGCTGACAGACATGAAAAGAGATGCCGGTATGCCTTTACCGGAAACGTCACCCACGCAAAAGTACAATTTTCCATCCTGCATGAGTGAGAAATCATAAAAGTCCCCCGAAACACTTTGCGCCGGTTTCAAAAACGCCTCCAGGTTAAATCCGTCACCTTCTATCGGATCGGGCAACATGTCCAACTGCACCTTCTGGCCAATCCTGAGATCCTGGGCCAGTTTGTCGTTATGTGACTTGATCGTTTTGAAGGCGCCTTTCAGTTCCTCGTTGGCTTTGGAAACCTTGGTTCGGCTCCAGATGGACATCAGGGTCAGGATCAGGAAGAGCAATACAGTGAACAAACTGCCTGCCAGAGCCTGATTTTGATAGGCTTTGAATGTGGCAAAGGCATCTTGACTTTTGTACTCATTGATAATGCCAAAACCGTAAGTGTTGTTCCAGGCCCAGTAGCCCACTACCTCGTCCCCCAGGTAATTTTCATAGTCATCCAATTCCCCGCCGCTTTCACCCGATATGACGCGCTCTACTGAGAGCGGGAAGCCGGCTTGCCGGGTAGCGCTTTCGTATTGGCTGACATTCATCCCCACAACGGAGAGGGTATCCGGGCTGACCCAGCCCTTATCAATCATTTCCTCTTTCCAGCGGGGTTCGCTGATAAAACGACCCTCAGCGTCAACCATATAAATCTCACCGTAATTGCCGGAATATCCCCTCCTCAAGATTGTAGACAACATTCGCCTGGGTGATGCCATGATGAACACTGCGCCCTTATTTTCATCTATCAAGGAACCAAAAACTATATTTCTGGATAGTAAATTATCGCTGGCCTGCCGATCAGGAAAACTGATAATCGATTTTTGGGTTAACAATCGTTCCATGGTGTCGCTTGGAAATGCAAAATATTTCCCGATAAGATCCGCCCGATTGCTGGAAAGTACGATGCCTTTATGATCGACGATCATGTAGTTTTCAAACAGGTCGGGGTCGGCAATACTCGCATCCACTGCGAACAATTTCAGTTCCTGTTCGACTGAGGTGTTTTCCAGGGTATCCGGATCTGCAATCATTGAAGCTGCCAGTTCACGATGCAATACATGGTCCGGATAATCTTTTATCAGTTGCAGGGTTTCTTCGGGCACCTGGCGGCCGACCGCTTCGGCAAAGTTGGCAGCGTCCCGGCTGGTTTGATTTAACCAGTCCAGGACCGCACCCTGGGTGGCATCCAGGGTAAATTTCAACTCATCCCTGACCTTGGTATATGACTGAATTCTGTTCTCACTCAGAAACCACCATGACAGGCCCAGGGTCATAAAGGTAATGACGACAACCGCCACGATAATAGGCCAGTTATTCCAGAAGTTCCTGACAAAAAATGACAGGGGTGAATCTTCTTTTTTTGCTCCCGTACCTTCTTCAGCGGCGGCGGGAGAAGCAGAACTCGACAGGCGCTGGGCCAGCCTGTCTCGGGCCGATAACTTGTTTTCTGAAGAGGGAGAAGGGTAACCACTGGCGGCGAGACGTTGCGCCAGCCTTGACTTCCCCGTGTCCGCACCTTTCCTTTTCATAGAGACCGCCCCCAGGAGCAGGGAAATAAAGGCGAGACAGGCTGACAAACCAAGGGTGAGCATCAATACAAGGTTAACCCTGCGTTGTTTATCACGGTAAACTGCGATTTCCCCCGAAGTTCTGTGATCGATAGCGTCGAAAAATTTCTCCAGGGGCGTCATAATTTTTTCCTTTGCCTTATGATACGCGTCACCGTGCACCAGATTACGAGCCAGTTCTCTATCGGGTTCACTTCTGGTATAACGACCCGTGCCGTCTTCAAAGATTCCCACCATGGCATTCATTGCCCGGTTTTCCAGGTTGACAAGCTCGTTGGATTCAGTCTCCGTTTCCTGTAGGAGAGCAAACTCGGTTTCTGTGAAGTCCGCTTCTTTCATCAATTTTTTCAAAGGCTTGGGAGGCGTTTCTATCCGGGGTGGAGCGCCTGTGGCGGCAACGAAGTCCCAGTAGATATTGTGATAATCTACAGGACGCGGCGCATCTCCGCCCCTTATGGCCAGAATTCTTTCGAAGTACTCTTTGTATTTTGCATCGGCGGTGACCGTATAGGTCCTCGCCATGCGGGTAAGGTCATCCGAACTTTGGCGCAATTCATCAGCCAGCAGGTACGAGTTGTATCTTTTATCAGCCGCTTCTACAATGTTTGCTTCATTTTCCAGTACTTTCATGTAAAGGAACAGTGACAGCAGCATCAGCGTCACGATGGACGCAAAAATAATCAGGAAGTTTTTTTGTAAGTCCATAGCTTCTGAAACCCTTGGGGGTTCATCATTTTCTGTTTAAGGAACCTCTGACAAGTCCAGGATGGACTTGTTCAGAGTTTCCTTGATAACCAGGTATCCCGCAGAAAAAGGCGTCGCTGCTCTCACTGTAACGTTACTTATAGAGATGCTTTACTAGAACGGGATATCATCATCCACGAATTCACCGCCGTCAGCGGGACTGCTCTCCTGTTGCACGGGAGCATTTGTAGCGGCCGGTTTGCGCGTCGGCGCAGATGTCCCGGCGCTCCCCCCCGAAGCGCCCTTGCTATCCAGCATTTGCATTTCATTGGCCACGACTTCAGTCGTATACCGGTCATTGCCATCGCGATCCTGCCATTTGCGCGTTTGCAGCCGTCCTTCCACGTAGATCTTTGAGCCCTTGCGCAAATATTCAGCCACTATCTCCGCCAGCCGACTGAAAAATACGACCCGATGCCATTCCGTTCGCTCCTGCATGTCACCTGTTTCCTTATCCCGCCACGATTCAGACGTCGCCACACTGACATTGGCGATGGGCGAGCCGCCGGACGTATACCTTACATCCGGATCGTTTCCTAAGTTTCCAATAAGGATGACTTTATTAATTCCTCTGGCCATTATTCCACTCCTTTTCGATTTAATTTAAGTGCTAATAAAACAACGCTTGCACCGCTGTTTTTTCAGCCGAGTATAAAACCCGGTTGGACTCATGCGAATCATCCCTTATATTAGCAGGTTGAATTAAATTCAGCCAAACAAATGCAGCTAACATGGACACCATACGAATCAGGGGCGCCAGGACCCATAACCTGAAGAACATCAACCTGGATATTCCCAGGGACCGGATGATTGTGATCACCGGTTTATCGGGGTCGGGCAAGTCATCTCTGGCGTTTGATACCATCTATGCCGACGGCCAGCGCCGCTACGTGGAATCCTTGTCCGCTTATGCCAGGCAGTTCCTGTCCATAATGGAAAAGCCTGACGTGGATCATATAGAAGGACTGTCCCCGGCTATCAGCATAGAACAGAAGTCAACATCTCATAACCCGCGATCCACCGTAGGCACTATTACCGAGATCTATGATTACCTGCGCCTGTTATTTGCCAGGGTGGGGGAACCACGCTGTCCGGAACACCAGACACTACTGGCCGCTCAGACCATCACGCAGATGGTGGATATTATAATTGAACAACCTCATGGGCGTCGATTGATGCTGCTGGCGCCAGTGGTACAAGGCAGAAAAGGCGAACACATACAACAGATTGAAAGAATCAGGGCGGAGGGTTTCGTGCGCGCCCGCATAGATGGGAAAGTGGTTGAACTGGATAGTACGCCTGCATTGGACCTGCGCAGAAAACATACGATCGAGGTAGTAGTGGACCGCTTTCGGGTACGTCCGGACATCGATTTACGGCTGGCTGAATCCCTGGAAACCACGGTGCGCCTGTCAGACGGCCTGGCCATTGTTGCGTCAATGGATGACAGCGATACGGATGATATGGTGTTCTCAACCCGGTTTGCCTGTTCGCAATGCGGCTACAGTCTGAGTGAGTTGGAACCAAGATTATTTTCATTTAATAACCCCGTCGGCGCCTGTTCCCGTTGCGACGGCCTGGGTGTCATCCAGTATTTTGATGCCGACAAGATCATCCAGGATCGTTTACTAAGTTTGCCGGACGGCGCCATACGCGGCTGGGACAGTCGTAATGCCTATTATTTTCAGTTGATAAAATCGCTCGCAAGGCACTATGGGTTTGCTATCGAAACGCCTTATGCCAAGTTGGATGAACAAATCCGACAGGTGATCCTGTACGGTAGCGGCAGCGAGGAAATTGCATTTGAATACCTGCACAGCAAGCGCGGCATCGTTCGTCGCACTCATACCTTTGAGGGCGTCATCCCTAATATGCAGCG
Organism: Gammaproteobacteria bacterium; assembly: GCA_965205405.1. Lineage (GTDB taxonomy): Bacteria > Pseudomonadota > Gammaproteobacteria > Eutrophobiales > Eutrophobiaceae > JAAXHV01. Next base: position 3,039,688 of record OZ242169.1, on the reverse strand, counting down.
ACGTTATCGTGAAACCGAATCGGTCATGATCAGGGAAGACTTGAACAAATACCAGAGTACTCAGCCCTGTCCGTCCTGTAGCGGACAACGCCTTAACGAAGCTGCCCGGCATGTGTTTGTGAATAATATCAATCTGCCGACAATCACTGCCATGCCCGTAATGCAGGCACAGGCATTTTTTCAACGTATGGTAATCCCCGGACAGCGTGGAGAAATTGCCGCACGCATATTGAAGGAAGTGGAGGACCGGCTGCGCTTTCTTATCAATGTAGGTCTTGACTACCTGACCCTGGACCGGAGCGCGGAAACCCTGTCCGGCGGGGAGGCCCAGCGTATCCGTCTGGCAAGCCAGATAGGTGCGGGGCTGGTCGGCGTCATGTATGTCCTGGATGAACCTTCAATAGGCCTGCATCAACGGGATAATAAACGACTGCTGGAGACGTTACGGCAACTGCGGGACATGGGTAATACGGTTATTGTTGTTGAGCATGATGAAGAGGCAATCAATGCGGCTGACCATGTGATTGATATGGGGCCGGGCGCCGGCGTTCACGGCGGCAGGGTTGTAGTGCAGGGCAGGCCGGAACAAATCGCGCAGTGCGAAGATTCGTTGACCGGGGCATACCTATCGGGACGGGAGTGTATTAACATGCCGCTATTGCGGGTCAAGCCTGACCCGGAACAGGTGGTGGTGCTGACCGGCGCTACCGGGAACAACCTGAAATCAATTCAACTTGAACTGCCGCTTGGACTGATGACCTGTGTCACCGGCGTTTCCGGCTCGGGCAAGTCGACTTTGATCAATGATACTTTGTACCGTATTGCTGCGGGCGAACTGAATCACGCCGCAGCCAAGCCGGCCCCCTACCAGTCCATATCCGGTCTGGAATATATTGATAAGGTGGTGGATATCAATCAAAGCCCTATCGGGCGCACCCCGCGGTCGAACCCGGCTACGTATACCGGTTTGTTTACTCCTATTCGAGAATTGTTTGCAGCCACCCAGGAAGCGCGTTCCCGGGGATACAAGCCTGGTCGTTTCAGCTTCAACGTCAAGGGGGGGCGCTGTGAAGCCTGCCGGGGCGATGGACTCATCAAGGTTGAAATGCACTTTTTACCGGATATCTACGTAATGTGCGATGTCTGTAAAGGCAAGCGCTATAACAGGGAGACCCTGCAAGTCAGATATAAGGGTAATAACATCAATGAAATACTGGAAATGACGGTGGAAGATGCCCGGGAGTTCTTCACTGCAGTGCCGGTCATCGCCCGCAAACTGCAAACCTTGATGGAAGTCGGGCTGGCCTATATCCGTCTCGGACAGAATGCGACAACCCTCTCAGGGGGTGAAGCGCAGAGGGTAAAGCTGTCCAGGGAGTTATCCAAACGGGATACAGGCAAGACCCTGTACATACTGGATGAACCGACAACAGGCCTGCATTTCCATGATATAAAACAGTTGCTCGGCGTACTGCACCAGTTGCGCGATCACGGCAATACCGTAGTCGTTATCGAACATAACCTGGATGTCATTAAAACCGCGGACTGGATTATCGACCTGGGGCCCGAAGGCGGAGACGGCGGAGGTGAGATCATCGGTGCCGGCACACCTGAAGACCTGGCAAGACAAGTGCGGTCTTATACCGGCCGCTACCTGGCGCCGATTATCAGAAAATTCAGTGCGGCTAAACCTGAAAAAATTGTGAGACAGGCGGAGCTATTGACAAACTAAGTTAAAGTATATTGTTAATTATATTCTATAACAATATATTATTTATGAAATATTCTGTTTTTTTATCGAATTCAGAACGGATTCCGGGGTTGTTTCTGCGATCAACCTGTTGCGTTCCTCGGGTTGGATAAACCGTTCTGCCACGGCGTGGTCAAGAAAGTCAAGGAGCCGGTCGAAATAACCGTCAACGTTTAATACGGCGCAGGGTTTGTCATGCAGACCCAGTTGTCTCCAGGTTAACACTTCGAGAATTTCCTCAAATGTCCCAAGACCGCCGGGGAGCGCGATAAAGCAGTCAGACAACTCGAACATCAACGCTTTTCGTTCATGCATTGAACCGACCACATGAAGTTCGGTTACCTGATCATGTGCTATTCTATCCTCCTCATTTATCAGAAACGTCGGGATGACCCCGATCACCTCACCACCCTGGTGCAAAACCGCATCTGCTGTAGCGCCCATCAGGCCGGTCCCGCCGCCGCCAAAGACAAGACCCAGGCCGCGTTTTGCCAATTCTCTGCCGAGAACTGAAGCCGCGTCTGCATATTCAGAGCCTGCGCCGTTATTGGAACCGGCAAATACACATACCTTGTTATTCTTCATTGGTTGTATAATAGAGTTGTAAAGTAGGTCCATTATACTGAAATCAGACATGTTCGATAAATCCCGGTTATCATAAAGTCCCAACCTTATGACAGCACTCATCTGCGGTTCCTTCGCCTATGACCATATCATGGTGTTTCCGGGCCGTTTTAAAGAACACATATTGCCGGAAAAAATACACATGCTGAATGTTTGCTTCGTGGTGCCCGACATGCGGCGCGAGTTCGGCGGTTGTGGCGGAAATATTATCTATAATATGAAGTTGCTGGACGCGGACTGTCTGCCAATGGGTACGGTAGGGATTGACTTTGCCGCCTACAGGAAATGGCTGGAAAAGAACGACATCGACCTGCGTCATCTGCGAGTTATAGACGATTCGTATACCGCGCAATGTTTTATCACCACGGACCTGGATGATAACCAGATATCGTCACTTCAGGTGGGCGCCATGGCTCATTCTCATGAAAACAAGGTAGCCATGGCCCGGGGAATCAGTATCGGTATCGTGGCGCCGGACGGCAAGGAGGGGATGTTGCAACACGCCCGGCAATTTGCCGAGGCGGATATCCCGTTTATCTTTGACCCCGGCCAGAACGTAACGGTGCTTTCCAGGGATGAATTGCTGAGCAGTTTCGAGTATGCGACCTGGCTGGTTTTCAATGATTATGAATGGCAACTGGTTGAAGATAAGACAGGATTGACTACGACCAGTGTCATGGACCTGGTGGATACACTGGTTGTTACCCGCGGGGCGGCCGGCTCACTCATTCATACCCGTGGCGAACGCTTTGACATCCCGCCGGCCAGGGCCGCTCGCCTGGTTGATCCAACCGGCTGCGGAGATGCCTACCGGGCCGGTTTGTTATATGGACTGATGCATGATATGGATTGGGATACAACCGGCAGGATTGCCTCCCTTATGGGAAAAATCAAGATCGAAGTACCAGGCACGCAGAATCACCAGTTTACCGTGCAGGAATTCTCGGATTTATTCAAACAGGAATTCGGCTATTCCTATCATTGAGAAGTAGTTACCGCTAACCGGGTTTTGGGGGCTATTTGTCCGTTCCGAGGGCCATCCCTGGCCCGTCCCACGCTCGTCCCTGGCGCTAGTCACGGCCAAACAGCCCCCAAAACCCCCTGGGTGAAATTAACGGGTGCCGTTGTTAGTTGATTCATCTATTTGCAACCTCAACGTCAATACACTATACTGCGCCCTCCAGAATCCTTGCCTCACCGCATTGACGGGAGGCTAAATCCATGAGGATATAACAATGAGACATTATGAAATTGTGTTTCTGGTCCATCCGGACCAGAGCGAACAGGTTCCTGCCACGATTGAACGGTACCGTTCCATGATCGAGTCGAACCAGGGTGTAATCCATCGACTGGAAGACTGGGGACGCCGGCAGCTGGCTTATCCAATCAACAAGATCCACAAGGCACACTATGTGTTAATGAACATTGAGTGTGATCAGACCACCCTTGACCAGTTGAATAACGCGTTCAGGTTCAATGACGCCGTTATTCGTGATCTTGTTTTCCGGAAGGAGAAGGCCGTCACAGATCCGTCACCCCTGGTGAAAGGCAGAGAGCTGGAACAAGAAGGGGAATTTACCGACAGCACGGAACCACTTGGCGTTGTAGAAGCAGACGTGGATTACCCCGGAGATGATGAAGGTGAGCAGGAATCCGTTTCAGTCGGGGCTGTGGTTGAGGATGAGGCCGTGGTTGAGGATGAGGCTGTGGTTGAGGATGAGGCTGTGGTTGAGGATGAGCCGGAAGTTGAAGAAAACATATAACACCCCAGGAGACCCATGGCGAGATATTTTAGAAGAAAGCGCTTCTGCAAGTTTTCTGCAGAAGGCATTGAAGAAATTGATTATAAAGATATCAATACCTTAAAAGCATATATTACTGAAACAGGTAAAATTGTGCCCAGCAGGATATCAGGCACCAAAGCAAAGTATCAGCGTCAGTTGGCTACAGCGATCAAGCGCGCGAGATATCTGTCTTTACTGCCCTACAGCGACGCCCATTAACAGGTTACCTGTTCGCCGGAAGGACGTGGTTTATTGGGTAATCGCGTTATGATAGCACTTGGTAATTATCTATTAAAAACACGCATTCATGCGGTTTTTACTATCAGTGCGTTGACCATACTGTCGGTATTTATCTCACCTTTGTCTTATTTTATCAGTGGCGCGCCAATGGGACTTGTTGCCTTGCGCAGAGGGACCCTTGTCAGCTTGCAGGTTGCTTGCGGCAGCTTGTTGCTGATTGCATTGATAGCGCTAACACTGAGTGTGCAGACGGGAATACCGATAGCCTTCATGGTTTCTGTCTGGCTGCCTGTGATCCTGTGTGCAAGCATATTAAGAAGAACGCAATCTCAGGGCCTGATGCTTCTGTGCGCCGGTGCGACAGGCGGTTTGTTTAATGCCTATATTTATTTTATGCTCGAAGATATCCAGGGATGGTGGCAGGAGTGGTTCGAGAGTTGGAAAGAATATGCGACATCTGATCAGACCGCACAACAGCTTGAGCAGGTCTACCAGTTCATCAGCCCGCTGCTATCCGCATTTATCACAACCGGGTTTGTCATCAGCCTTATTACCACCTTGCTGCTGGCGCGTTGGTGGCAGTCGGCGTTGTATAATCCCGGTGGTTTCAGGAAAGAATTTTATTCATTAAGATTGCCGCGTGTCCTGGTATTTCCGACACTGGCGGGTCTGTTTGTATTACTGCTTGCACCTGATAATGTATCGATACTGACCCGGGACGTGGTGATATTGATGCTGATTCTGTACCTGTATCAGGGGCTGTCAGTCATACACGGGTTTTTTCATACCAGGGCATTTTCCAGGGTCTGGCTGATAGGCATGTATGGGACTTTTTTTCTGTTGCCTCATGTCATCCTGTTATTTGTAAGCTGTGTCGGGATTGTGAATGCCTGCCGGGGAAAAGAACCGGAACAGGTCACGGATAAGAATGTGTGATTATGCTATGATTAATCGTAACTATGGAGTAGACCAATGCAGGTAATATTACTGGAAAAGATCGCGAAACTGGGTGAATTGGGGCAACAGGTCCACGTCAAACCGGGGTATGGAAGGAATTTCCTTATCCCCAACGGAAAGGCGGTGCCGGCTACCCTCGGGAATGTAGAAAAATTTGAAACGCAAAGGGCCGAACTGGAAAAAGCACAGGAAAAAGTTATGGCCGCCGCGCAAACCAGGGTGGAAAAACTTAATGCCCTTAGTGTAACCCTGCATAGAAAGACTGTTTCTGAAGACAGGTTATTCGGTTCGGTAGGCGTAAACGATATCGTAACTGCGGTTGCTGAAGCCGGTTTGGAAGTCACGAAACATGAAATCAGGTTACCGGACGGACCATTCAGGACTTTGGGGGAATATGAGGTAGAACTGCATTTGCACGCGGACATCAATACCCGCATTACGCTGATCATTGCTGCAGAACAAGGCTCAGACGGAAGCTGACCCCGCCTGATATTCTCGAAATATGCTGAATCTGGACTAGTACTCTTTCCAGTTAATATTGACATGTTCAGAGCTAAACAGCGCCGCCAAGACAAGGCGCAGTCCGCAGAGAATGGCGCGCCCTTGTCAAGGACTGCAACGCCGTATTGGCGTCGCTGTTTAGCTCCCTGCGGGCGGGCCGGGAAGCGGTCGCCCGCAGTGTTGCGCCTCTTGGCAAGGGCGCACCATTACCTGCGCGGCGCGCCGTGCGCTCAACCGCTTCCCGACCCGCTGAATATGTCAATATTAACTGGAAAGAGTACTAGGTTCCTAAACAGGAATAATTCCTTACTGCGATGATAGAACCCGCATATACCAAGGCAGATCCGGAAATGAGGGCGTTGAAAATTCCGCCGCATTCCATTGAAGCCGAACAATCGGTACTTGGCGGACTTTTCCTGGATAAGGACTCGCTCATCAAGGTCGTAGAACGGGTGCAGGCGGATGATTTTTACCGTCAGGATCACAGGATAATTTATAAAGCCATCATTGACCTGGATAATGATGGAAAACCGTTTGATCTGGTAACGGTTGCCGAGTGGCTGGAATCCCATCAGCAACTCGATGAAGTCGGCGGTTTGTCCTATCTGGCCGCACTGGCCGAGAATACCCCCAGCGCCAGCAACGTCGGCGTTTATGCAGACATCGTGCGTAAACGTTCGGTACTCAGGCAACTGATATCCGCCACCGTAAAAATCAATGAAACCGTTTTTAACCCCATGGGGTTCAGCAGTGAACAGATTCTCGATTTTGCCGAACAGGCCGTATTTGAAATAGCCGAGCAGGAAAACCGGGGAAGGCGCGCTTATCAAAACATCAAAGACCTGCTGGTCAGCGCCCTGGACAGGGTTGACGAAATATATCGCAAGAAAACCCCTATCACCGGAATCGCAACCGGATTTGACGATTTCGATGAACGTACTGCCGGATTACAGAATTCTGATCTGGTCATCATCGCCGGGAGACCCTCCATGGGCAAAACGGCATTTGCCATCAACATTGCCGAACATGCCGTCATAAAGCAGGAATTGTCGGTTGTTGTCTTCAGCATGGAAATGCCGGGAGAACAATTGGCTATGCGGATGATGTCGTCATTGGGCCGGGTGGATCAGCATAAGGTGCGTACCGGGAAGCTGGACGATCAGGACTGGCCGCGCCTCACATCCGCAGTGACACTGTTAAAGGATAAAAATCTGTTTATAGATGATACGCCGGCGTTGACGCCGGTAGAACTGCGCTCAAGATGCCGGCGAATTGCCAGGGAACATAAACTGGACCTGATCATAATTGACTATCTGCAGTTGATGCAGATTCCGGGGACATCGGAGAACCGGGCCACGGAAATATCCGAGATATCCCGTTCCTTGAAAGCCATGGCCAAGGAACTTAAAGTCCCCGTGGTCGCTTTATCCCAGTTGAACCGCAGTCTCGAACAGCGTCCTAACAAACGGCCGGTCATGTCCGATTTGCGTGAATCCGGCGCCATTGAACAGGACGCTGACGTCATTGTGTTTATCTACCGGGATGAAGTATACAACGACGATACTGCGGACAAGGGTGTTGCGGAGATTATTCTAAGCAAACAGCGTAACGGCCCCATCGGTACCGTGAAACTGGCATTCCTCGGACAATTCACCCGGTTCGAAAATTACAGTGAAGAGCCGTCCTATATGTCGGGCAGAGGTGAATGACCCGGCCTGCCAGGGTAATCATCGACCTTGATGCCTTACGCCATAATTTGTCAAGGGTCAGACATTACGCCCCGAACAGCAAAATCATGGCTATCGTCAAGGCGGATGCCTATGGCCACGGCATCAGCCGGGTAGCCCGTACGCTGGCGAATGCCGACAGCTTTGGTGTTGCCTGCCTGGAAGAGGCCCGGCAGTTGCGGGAAGCAGGGATCGATAAACAAATTCTTTTGCTTGAAGGACCTTACAGTATTGAAGAAATAGATGATATCCAGCATCTCCGCCTGGATATGGTCATTCACCACCGGTTTCAAGTCGACTTGCTGGATTCTGCGACCATCAATTCTCCCGTCATCGTCTGGTTAAAGGTGGACAGTGGTATGCACCGCCTGGGCTTTGCTCCGTCAGAGGTTGACAAGGTCTGGAGAAAGTTGCGCCAAATCGAGGGCGTGGCTGGTGATATCCGCTTTATTACCCACCTGGCCTGCGCGAATGAACGGGACAACGCCATGACTACGCAGCAGGCTGAGGTTTTTTTAAAGCTGACAAGACCCTACCAGGCGGAAAAGTCCCTGGCTAATTCAGCCGCGGTTATCGCGGGACAGAAATACTGTCTGGACTGGGTCAGACCCGGTCTGATGCTGTACGGAGTATCACCGATAGACGGACAAATCGGGACTGCATTTGACCTTAAACCCGTGATGACACTTGAATCTGCGCTTATTTCCGTAAAATACCTGAAACGCGGCGAGCCTGTCGGCTACGGGGCAAGCTGGCGCTGCCCGCAGGACATGCCCGTAGGGGTAGTCGCCGCAGGCTACGGGGATGGTTATCCGCGCCACGCCAGAACCGGCACACCGATACTGGTCAACGGAAAGCCGTGCGCGTTAATCGGCAAACCGTCCATGGATATGATTACTCTTGACTTGCGTGGCTGTGCTGAAGCCCGTACCGGGGACCCTGTATTGTTGTGGGGCAAGGGACTTCCCATTGAAGAAACCGCGGCCTGTGCGGATACGATCCCCTATGAATTACTCTGTGGGGTGCACAAACGCCTGGAATTTATCGAGCATGACCGGCAAGGTTAAAACCCAATACCAGTGTAACGAATGCGGCGCCGTTACGCCCAAGTGGACCGGACAATGCGCAGATTGCAGTGCCTGGAATACCCTGAGCGAGGTTACGGTTGAAGAAAAAACTCCGGCCGCCGAGCGCTTTCAATCCCATCTATCCAGCCAGGCAATGGTTCGCAGGCTGGATGAAGTAGACCTGGTGAAACAGCCGCGTATGACTACCGGGTCGGCAGAATTTGATCGTTCCCTTGGCGGAGGACTGGTCAGCGGTTCCGTAGTTCTGCTGGGCGGCGATCCCGGTATAGGCAAATCCACGCTACTGCTCCAGGTGCTGTCTTCGCTGGCCGAGAATGTAAAGCTTAATACCCTGTACGTCAGCGGTGAAGAATCCATCGAACAGATCAGCCTGCGCGCAGCCAGGTTGGGATTGCCGGCAGCCGGCCTGCATGTATTGGCTGAAATCCAGTTGGAAAATATCTTTGCGGTTGCAAGTCGGCACCTGCCGCAGGTGCTCGTGGTTGATTCTATCCAGACCGTATTTTCCGAGGCGCTGCAATCCGCCCCCGGTTCAGTTGCCCAGGTGCGCGAGTGCGCCGCCAGGCTGGTGCGATTTGCCAAACAGACCCAAACGACGGTTTTCCTGGTAGGGCACGTGACGAAAGAGGGCGCCCTGGCAGGGCCGCGGGTGCTGGAGCACGTAGTCGATACGGTATTGTATTTCGAGGGCGACGGTAACAGCCGTTATCGGATGATTCGTTCAGTCAAGAACCGTTATGGAGCGGTCAACGAACTTGGCGTATTCGCCATGACTGATAAAGGTCTGCGCGAGATCAACAACCCGTCAGCCATCTTCCTTAGCGCCCATAGTGATCCGGCGCCGGGTACTGCCGTACTTGTTACCCGCGAAGGAAGTCGACCCTTGCTGGTGGAAGTCCAGGCTCTTGTAGATCAATCCCACGGCAATCAACCGCGCCGGGTAACCGTGGGCCTGGAGCAGAACCGTTTATCCATGCTGTTGGCAGTGTTACACAGGCACGCGGGTATTGTTACTTACGACCAGGACGTCTTCGTCAATGTCGTGGGCGGCGTCAAGCTCACCGAGACCGCCGCGGACCTGGCTATCCTCATGGCGGTTCTGTCGAGTCTGCGTGACCGCCCTCTGGCTGATGACCTGATTATCTTCGGCGAAGTCGGCCTGACAGGCGAAATTAGGCCCGTACAGGAAGGTCAGGAAAGATTGAAAGAAGCAAGCAAACACGGGTTTACCAGGGCCGTCGTTCCCGCCGCCAATGCCCCGAAAAAAAAGACCGGCCAAATCGAGATATTTCCGGCCAGGAAACTCAGTGAAGCCATCGAGGCGCTTAAATCGATCGAATAATAAAGGACGTTAATCGAAACCCTGATTTAGTCAGAGGTTCCTATTCCGTTTCCGCTGTCAAGTGGCTTAGTATCTCAGTTTTTATTTCTATTGACGTGCGGATTTCTGCGTCCGACAACTCCTGCAGTAAGGAATCCCGTCTATGGATATCCATCCGGTTACCGTCTTCCGCCAGCAGGTTGTACCAGGCCAGGGCCAGGGGTTTGTCTTGTATAATATTTTCCTGACCGTTCAGATATATGATTGCCAGGCTGCGCTGGGCAATGGTATGGCCCTGCCGGGCTGATTTATCATACCACTCAACGGCTTTAGCCAGATCTTTTTCGGTCCCGTCACCGTTGGCATAAGCCACGCCCAGACGATACCGGGCCGGCGCATACCCCTGTTGCGCCGACCTGGTAAAGTGTTCAAAGGCTTTTACACTATCCTGTTCAAGGATATCACCCAGGGTGTAGGCCATGCCCAGTTCATAATTGGACACGGCGCCCGAGCCGGCCAGAGGGGCGGGGCGCTGCGCTGCAGGTGCATCGTTCCGTGTTGCCGGGTCCGGTTTAGTGTCGTCTGCTGCGGCTGTCTTCATATCCCCGGCGGTTTTCTCGTCTCCCTGTTTGTTCTTACCCAGCAGACGGGAAAAAAATCCCTTTTTTTTGGTTTTGGCGGCGGATGAGTCGGACGCATCATCGGTTTTGACCGAAGCGATATCGGTCTTGCTGCTGTCAGCCCGGACCTGCACAGCGGAATTATCTTCCTGTGTAATCGGCTCCTGTGCAGGGCTGTCGGGCTGTGGCCTGGTTTTATCGTCCTTGCCGAATATGCGTTTGAAAAAACCGCGCTTTTTTGTCTTTTCCTTGGCTGCAGTTCTATCTACGACCTTGAGCGGAGGAAGAGAGGCGGCTTCCCGCTCCAATACCTCGCTGGTTTTTGCCGCGCTGATACGCCGGAGACTGGAGAGGTTGTTTTTTGCATCCTCGTGACCTTGTTGTGCCGCTTTTTCGTACCAGTGCGCCGCTTCAGTATCACTCTGCCTTACCCCTTCTCCCATCAGGTACATGTTGCCAAGGCGATATTGAGCCTCAGCATAGCCTTGATCCGCAGCGCGGGCATACCAGCGCGACGCTCGTATTACATCGGTTTCAACGCCGACGCCACGATGGTACAGTGCGCCCAGTTCATATTGGCCAAGCGCATTGTCCTGTGAGGCAAGGGAATAAAATAGGTCATAGGCAATGTCGTACTCCTGGTTTTGCAGTGCAGTATAAGCGGCATTTATGGTCTCGGCTGCTGCATCGGTTTGTCCGGTTTCCGTCACTGCACCGATATTTTCGTCAGACCCGGCCGTTTCCGGATTTTCCTTTTCACCCGGTTCCTCAGCAATTGGTTCCTCATCCTCTTCCTGCAGCAGTTCAATGTCGATGATCTCATAGTCGTCGTCCTCAGCGCCGCCGACAAGGCTGCCTGCAAGGGCGAGGGTAATGAGAATACCGGTAAAATGGGAATATCGAATCATGAGTGACACACATGTACTATTTCAGTATGTTGCACATTGTAGTCAAAAATGCCATAAACTGTAACCATGATTCTGGAATTTACGCTTTGAATAACCACCATGACGGCTAAAACACTGTACGACAACCTATGGGAAGAGCACGTGGTAAAGGACTACGGTAATGGCGCCTGCCTGCTTTACATTGACCGGCAGTTGGTTCATGAGGTGACGTCGCCACAGGCATTTGAAGGGCTCAGGATGGCGGGACGTAAGCCCTGGCGCCGCTCAGCCAGTCTTGCAGTGCCTGATCACAATGTGCCCACAAAAGACAGGGACAGCATTAATGATCCGGTTTCAAAGAAACAACTTGATGCGCTGGACAGAAACGTCAGGGAATGGCGCATACCCTATTTCGAACTGTTTGACGAGCGCCAGGGCATAGTACATGTCATCGGTCCGGAGCAGGGCGCCTGCCTGCCGGGCATGACTGTTGTTTGCGGTGATTCCCACACCACCACCAATGGCGCTTTGGCCGCTTTGGCAATTGGCATCGGCACTTCCGAGGTGGAGCATGTGCTGGCTACCCAGACACTGGTGGCCAGAAAATCGAAAAACATGCACATAAACGTAGTGAACAGGCTGGCGCCGGGGGTCACCGCCAAAGACCTGATCCTGCACATCATCGGCATGATAGGCACAGCCGGCGGAGTAGGTTACGTTATTGAGTTTGCCGGCGAGGGTATTACTGCCTTGTCCATGGAAGGGCGCATGACCCTGTGCAATATGGCCATAGAAGCCGGCGCCCGCTCAGGACTGGTTGGCGTGGATGATAAGACTATTGATTATGTAAGAGGTCGTCCGTTTGCACCGACCGGAACTGACTGGGACAATGCCGTGAGTATCTGGAACAACCTGCGCAGTGACCCGGACGCGCAGTTTGATCATACCGTTGAAATCGATGCCGCCCGGGTACAGCCCTGTGTAACCTGGGGCACCTCACCGGAGATGGTAGCGTCAATTGATGACCGGGTCCCGGACCCGGACGGCGAACCTGACCCTGTAAAGCGGGAGGGCATGCAGAACGCCCTGGTTTATATGGACCTGCTTCCGGGTACGCCGATTCGCGGGATAAGACCGGACAAGATATTTATCGGTTCCTGCACAAATTCACGTATCGAGGACTTGAGAGAAGCCGCCCGTGTGGTTGCCGGCAAACGAATCGCAAAAAGCGTCAAACAGGCCCTGGTGGTGCCGGGTTCCGGATTGGTCAAGCGCCAGGCGGAGACGGAAGGACTGAACAGGATTTTCGTTGATGCCGGTTTTGAATGGCGCGAGCCGGGTTGCTCCATGTGCCTGGGTATGAACGAAGACAAATTGGGTGCGGGTGAACGTTGCGCATCAACCTCCAACCGCAATTTTGAAGGGCGCCAGGGCGCGGGAGGCCGCACTCACCTGGTCAGCCCGGCCATGGCGGCGGCTGCGGGTATAGCCGGTCATTTTGTTGACGTGCGCGAGTTATTATCCGCAGGTGATGTACCCTTGCCTTAAATATGTGACAATAATAATTATGCAAGCATTTACGACAATCGATGGCCTGGTTGCGCCCCTCGACAGATCCAATGTCGATACTGACGCCATGATTCCCAAGCAATTCCTGAAATCCATTCTCCGCACCGGCTTTGGTCCAAACCTGTTTGATCCCTGGCGCTATCTTGATGTGGGAGAACCGGAACAGGATTGCAGCCAACGCCCGTTACGGGCAGACTTTGTGCTTAACCTGCCGCGTTACCAGGGCGCGGAAATCCTCCTGGCCCGGGAAAACTTCGGTTGCGGTTCATCCAGGGAACATGCTGTCTGGGCCTTATATGAGTATGGTTTCCGCTGTGTGATAGCGCCGAGTTTCGGTGACATCTTTTTTACTAACTCGGGCAAGAATGGCTTATTGACCATCGTGCTTGCCGCGCATCAGATTAACCGGTTATTTCGGGAAGTCGAAACAACGGAGGGATACCGTCTAAAGGTTGATTTACGCGAACAATCGATCACGACTCCATCCGGCGAGATACTCGTGTTCGATATTGAACCGGCGCTCAAGGAAAGGCTGCTGCTGGGCCTGGATGATATCGGTATCACGCTGGAGAACGGCGACCTGATAAGGGAATATGAACAGCAACGAGCAAAAGAAAGGCCCTGGTTGTTTCCGAACATGATCTGAGATATACAGGGGACGGACTTAAGTCCGTCCCCGGAGAGTTTAATCAATCATTGAGGCACTACCATGAAAGAAGCTGTAATCGTCGCGGCTGCGCGTACACCCATCGGCAAGGCCTGGCGCGGCGCTTTCAACTACACCAAAGCCCCGACTTTGGGGGGTCACGTAATTCGCGCAGCCGTTCGACGCGCCGGGATAGAGGCGGGCGAGGTCGATGACGTCATAATGGGTTGCGCCATGCAACTCGGGACAAGCGGCTGGAATATAGGCAGAACGAGCGCCCTGGCGGCCGGACTACCCGCGGCGACAAGCGCGATGTCGGTGGACCGGCAATGTGCGTCAGGCATGATCGCAATTGCAAATGCAGCAAAACAAGTCATGCTGGATAACGTACCTGTGGTTGTGGCGGCAGGTCTGGACTCCATCAGCCTGGTTCAAAATGACGCCTTTGAACTTGTCGGCAAGAGCGCCGATGAGACCGTAACCCGGCAAAACGCCCATGCCTATATCCCAATGCTGCAAACCGCGGAAATAGTGGCCCGACGTTACCGGATCAACCGGGAAACCCAGGACGAATACGCCCTGCAAAGCCAGCAACGCACGGCTGCTGCCCAGCAAGCAGGAAAATTCGACGAAGAACTGGCGCCCCTGAATTCAACTAAAGCCGTGATAGACAAACAAACCAGGGAAGTAAGCTACCAGGAGGTGGTGTTAAAAAAAGATGAAGGCAACCGCCCTGAAACCACCCTTGAGGGCCTGCACGGGCTGGCTCCGGTAATTGATGGCGGATGTATTACAGCCGGGAATGCCAGTCAACTGTCTGATGGCGCCTCAGCCTGTGTATTGATGGACAGCCGCCTGGCCGAAAAAAAGAATCTGGAGCCACTGGGAGTATATCGCGGCCTTGCCGTTACCGGTCTGGAGCCGGATGAAATGGGTATCGGTCCGGTATATGCCGTCCCCAGGTTGCTGAAACAAAACGGTTTGACCATGGATGACGTTGGCTTATGGGAATTAAACGAAGCTTTTGCCGTGCAGGTAGTCTATTGTCGCGACAAGCTCGGTATTCCCAACGACCTGCTCAACGTAAATGGTGGCGCTATTTCCATCGGTCACCCATACGGCATGTCCGGCAACCGTATGGTGGCGCATGCCCTGATAGAAGGCAGGCGCCGCTCAGCAAAATACGTGGTTTGCACTATGTGTGTCGGTGGTGGGATGGGCGCCGCAGGTCTGTTCGAAGTCGCCTGACTAAGGATATTTGGGATATTTGGGGTCGGAGTAAAATACAGTCAACTTGGCAAGTAGCGTCGGTATATTCTTGAGTATTTTTACTCTTGTTCCCGATATCACGCAGAGACATACAAGAACGTAAGGTTAGGCTGTGATTGCAAAGTATTTACTTGATACCGGCGTGGTATCGGAGCCGCTGAAATCAAGACCATCCGAAGGTATCATGCGCAGGCTGCACGAACACGAAGGTGAAGTGGCAATTCCGGTGCTGGTATGGCATGAGTTACGATTTAGTTGTTCTCGGCTTACGCATTTGCGCCAAAGGGAAGTGATAGCGCGTTACATCGAAGACGTGGTATTAGCCAGTTTCCCCATCCTTGAATATGATTATAAAGCTGCGGACTGGCACGCCGCTGAACGAGCAAGATTAGCAACCATGGGCCAGACACCCTCATTCATTGTTGGCCAGATCGCAGCGATTGCATACGTCAATAAGATGATCCTCGCTACCTCAAACCCGGCCGATTTCCGGGCGTTTAAAGGGTTACAAGTCAGAAACTGGTCGTAGCCCGCATTTCTGGAATTCCCCCTGAATTCCAGGTATAAACATTGACAAATCAACTTGTTGGCACTATGATGCGGTGCACAAACATGTATTGTTTCAGAACCGGAGTCATAGCTTGAGTAAAACAGAACAAGGCGAGCAGCCTGATTTCAATACGGAAAAACTGGCCGGAATCATGGCTGATATTAGCGGCCAATATCAGGATTTATTACAGAACTTCCTGTCACACCAGGGACAGGCCGTCAGTGGAAACGCCGACCCGACTGGAGCGGGGCAGGCATTTCTTGAACTGTCTGCGTCACTTATGAAAAATCCCGATAAGCTGATCGAGGCGCAGGCACAAGCCTGGACTGCTTATACGGACCTCTGGATTAACAGCACCAGGGCGTTTTTGGGAGAGCAAAGCAGCGAGGTTAGAAAACCTGAACAGGGCGACCGTCGTTTTAAACACTCGGCCTGGGATGAAAATCCTTTGTTCAGTTTTATCAAGCAGTCCTACCTGGTTACAGCCGACGCCATTCACTCTGCGGTCGCTGACGCGGACGACCTGGATGAGAATAGCGCCAAAAAGGCGCAGTTCTATACCAAGCAGTTTGTTGATGCCATGTCGCCGACAAATTTCCTTGTTACCAATCCGGAGGTGTTGGAGGCTACTCTGGAGTCAAAAGGGGAGAACCTGGTCAAAGGGATGCAAAATTTTATCGATGATTTTGATTCCGATTCGGGCCGTTTACGGATTAAAATGACGGACGATCAGGCATTTGAACTGGGCAGGAATGTTGCGCTTACTCCCGGCAAAGTGGTTTTTCAGAATGACCTGTTCCAGTTGCTTCAATACAATCCGTCGACCGAGCAGGCCTTTCGTCAGCCCCTCTTGATCATTCCGCCCTGGATCAATAAATATTACGTGCTTGATCTTCAACCACAGAATTCCTTAATTAAATGGCTGGTTGACCAGGGACATACTGTATTTGTCATTTCCTGGGTAAATCCGGATGAGAAACTGGGACATAAGGATTTTGAAGACTATGTGACGGAAGGAGCATTAGCGGCTATTGACGCGGTGGAAAAAATCACCGGTGAATCCGCTATCAACCTGGTCGGTTATTGTATCGGAGGAACACTTCTGGCTGCAACGCTGGCTTATATGCGGACAAAAGACGATACGCGCGGCGCGGCCTCGGCTACCTATTTTGTTTCGCTCATCGATTTTTCCATTCCAGGAGACCTGGGCGTGTTCATTGATGAGCAGCAACTTGAGAGCCTGGAAAAAACCATGGATGAGAGAGGCTACCATGACGGTAAGGAAATGGCTGCCACGTTCAACATGTTGCGGTCCAATGACTTGATCTGGTCTTTCTACGTGCGTAATTACCTGTTGGGCAAAGAGCCGTTTCCGTTTGATTTGCTTTATTGGAATGCTGATTCAACCCGCCTTCCCGCCAGGATGCACAGCACGTACCTGCGCACCATGTACCTGAATAACAAATTCAAGGAGCCTGGAGGCTTGAGTATCGCCGGTAGCCCCATCGACGTAAGCACTATTCAAACACCGGCATACTTCATTTCCACGGAAGAGGATCATATCGCTCCCTGGGAGGGCGCCTACCTGGGCGCACAACTCATGGCAGGCCCGGTGAGGTTCGTCCTGGGAAAGTCCGGACATATTGCCGGAATCATCAACCCGCCTGCTGCAAACAAGTACGGGTATTATACCGGGCCAGATGTTAATGTCTCATCCCGGGAATGGTATGACAATGCCGAACTCCATCCCGGTTCCTGGTGGACAGACTGGCAGGCGTGGCTTGAACAATACGCCGGAGAGAAAATCCCTGCGCGCCAACCCGGCGCCAACGCCCAAGCCATTATCGAGGATGCCCCGGGCAGTTACGTTATCGAGCCCTGAGATATTTGATGTGCGCCTTCCCTGGCACACACCCTGCGGGCATCCTTCGGACGTCCAAATCCGCTCCTGGCGGATTTGTGGGGTCAGAGTAAAAATACTCAACAGTAAACTAGTGCTGCCTGCCAAGTTGACTGTATTTTTACTCTGACCCCAAATATTCAATCCTAAGCAAGTATCCGTACCGGCAGTTTTTTATTTATCCTGATTTCATCCGGGGAGACATGAGCGCGCCAGGCTATGGCTTCCACGCCGTCAGCGATTACTTGTCTCAGCGTAGCGCCGTATTTCCTGTCTATGGTATCGGCGGGCCTGACTTCATCCACGTCTTTTCTTTGCACACAAAAACAGATTACGCCACGCTTTCCCTGAGCTATAACCCCCGCCAACTCACGCAGGTGTTTAGTGGCGCGCTCGCTCACTGCATCAGGGAAATAGCCGATACCGTCTCGGGCCATGGTTACGTTTTTTACCTCGACGTAACAGGCTGGTCTCCCGGGCGCTTCCAGCAACAGGTCGATGCGGCTTTTCTCCTTGCCATAACGTATTTCACGGCGGATACCTGCGTATCCTTGTAATTGGCTTATGGCGCCGTCCTGTATTCCTTCGACCACCAGTTTGTTCGGCAAGCCTGTATTGATGCCTACCAGGATACCGGGAGCAGTTTCCACCAGTTCCCAGCTCAAGGGGTATTTTCGCTCCGGGTTCCCGGAATCCGACAACCAGACTCGTGAGCCGGGTTCACAGCAGCCCAGCATGGAGCCGGTATTAGGAGTATGAGCAGTAACTATCCGCCCGTCGTCCAGTTCAACGTCGGCCAGAAAACGCTTATAACGCTTAAGTAACGTTCCGGTGATTAAAGCTTGTTTGAATTTCATCTACCCATGCATTGTCAATTTACGAATAGGATGTTGAATACTCTGTGGATATTTGATGTGCGCCTTCCCTGGCACACACCCTGCGGGCATCCTTCGGACGTCCAAATCCGCT
Source organism: Gammaproteobacteria bacterium (assembly GCA_965205405.1). Taxonomy (GTDB): domain Bacteria; phylum Pseudomonadota; class Gammaproteobacteria; order Eutrophobiales; family Eutrophobiaceae; genus JAAXHV01. The sequence goes on along the minus strand of OZ242169.1, from coordinate 3,021,286 downwards.
CCTGGCGGATTTGTGGGGTCAGAGTAAAAATACTCAACAGTAAACCAGTGCAGACTACCACGTTGACTGTATTTTTACTCTGACCCCAAATATGCAGATATGCAACGCATAAAAAATCGTCTCCGGACCCTGGGGGATGATGTACAATTCGTTCCCGGGCATGGTCCCGTTTCTACCTTCGGCCACGAAAGAAAAACCAATCCTTTCGTGGGCGATCACATAAATAACTAAAATTTAATTTCATAAGGAGCTATAACGAGATGCAATTATATGTTTTCCCCCCATCCCCCAACTCATTGCGCTGCCAGGTAGTCGCCAACCAGTTGGGTATTGAACTGGAGTTAATTCCACTGGATCTGGCCGGTGGCGCGCAGATGAGTGACGAGTTCATAGCGCTGAACCCAAACCATAAGATTCCCACCCTGGTGGACGGCGATTTTGTACTGTGGGAGTCCACCGCTATTATGATATACCTGTGCCACAAAAATCCGGGAAGCGGTTTAATTCCCGAAGATATTCGGGAACGCTCCCAGGCGGTGCAATGGATGTCGTGGAATACGGCTCATTGGGGACCCGCCTGCGGTATCTTTATCTTTGAAAGCATGGTTAAGAAAATCCTGAATATTGGTGAGCCGGATCCGGCACAACTGGCAAGAGGGCAGGAAGAGTTTGCCCGCTTCGGCAAAGTATTGAATAATCATCTTAAAGGCCGTGATACGCTGGTGGGCAGTTCGGTAACCCTTGCAGACCATACCGTGGCGTCATGGCTGGTGCATGCGGGAGGCGCGGGATTGCCGCTGGAGGATTATGCGGAAATTACGCGCTGGTCAGGAGAAATCCTCGGCTCCGCTGCCTGGCAGGAGGCCCTGGCCACCATCCCCGGAGCCTAGCGGGTTAGTCGCCCGGGGCAGTATCATTTGATGGTTAACTGATCCGTCCATGGCTTACAACATCCTTAGAACTGACCCTGGGGATGTTGTTGAGTCAGGGTCGGTCGGATCTGTTCTCAGTTCGGCAGCCGGTTATCCGTCAGGTGATCGTGTAAGATGTGCTGATACTCTTCTTCAAAAAAGAATTGTTTTTGACCGAATGCCGGTGTGAGATCGTCCAGCCAGGTCGCGTTCTCATCAAACCTGGCGAAGAAAGGTTGCTGTGTCCAGCTTTCATTACGACCTTGCAGGAACCGCAGTAAAAAGACCTTCTCATTGTTGATTTCCGTCACTCCCTGAACTTGTATTTTGCCTGGAGAAGCGCTCATTGAAGGTCCCCGCACCGTACGGGCAAGGCCTGATACGGACTGATATGCCTGCTGATATACCTGCAGGGCCCGCGCCAGCGGCACTTCAAAATACCTCCGGGCGCCGGTATCCCGTTCCACGAACATATAATAAGGTATTAAACCCAATCGTACTTGTTCGCGCCACATTCTTGACCAGACAGCGGGATCATCATTGATATTAGCCAGTAACGGCCCCTGACAACGAATTTCCGCACCGGTGCCGCGAATTCGCTGGATAGCGCGCTTGGTCATGTTTGATTCCATTTCCCGCCAATGATTGAAATGGGCCATGAACGCTACGTGTTTGCCCGCTCTCACCAGTCTCTCCAGCAAACGCAGGAGGTCATCAGCGTCTTCATCAGTAACAAAACGATGGGGCCAGTAAGTCAGGGACTTGCTGCCTATGCGCAAGGTCTGCACGTGTTGAACAGATCGGTCAAGCAGGGGTTCCAGATAATACTTCAGGTGGTGGGTTTTCATCACCATGGGGTCCCCGCCGGTAATGAGCAGGTCAGAGACTTCCTTGTGCTTTTTTAAATAATTGTAGAGACTGTCCGCCTCGCCGGATGAAAAGCGTAATGATTTATCACCGATAAATTGTGCCCAGCGAAAACAGAAGGTGCAGTAGGAATGGCAAACCTGACCCTGTGATGGAAAAAACAGGACGGTCTCATGGTATTTATGTTGCATGCCGGTCAACTGCTCGTTTTCCAAAACCGGCACATTCAGTTCCATTTGCCCGGCTGGGTGAGGGTTGAGTTGCCGGCGAATCTGAGTTGCCAGTGCATGAATGGATTTAGGGTCGGCGCTTGTACTCATCAGCTTGGCCATTCTGTCGAATGAACCAGGCTCCAGCATCTCCCTTTGTGGAAAAGTGAGGAGGAATATGGGATCCGTCTCGGCATTTTCCCAGTCGATAAGCTGATCAAGTACGTACCGGTTAACCCGGAAAGGCAATATTTTGGCAACGACCCGGATGTCATGCCGCAACCGTTTGGAAAGGGAATTCAGATGACTTATCTGATCCAGGTGCTTTTCTGTATAAACCTTAAATTTTGAACTGGGTACAAGTTCAGGCTTTCTTGCTAAGGCAGCATGATTCAATGAGACTCTCCCTATATCTTTTAGGGCCTTTATTTTATGTTTTCTGGCCCAGCGGGTTATTTCTTATTAACTTCCAAATGATATCATAGCAGAATATTTCGACCATGAAAACCAAATCGTGCTGATACCACGATCGGCTCTTTCAATTTAACAATACTAATATTAAAATGGATATTTGGGGTCAGAGTAAAAATACAGTCAACTTGGCAAGTAGCGTCGGTTTATTCTTGAGTATTTTTACTCTGACCCCAAATATCCATCCGGATATAAAACAGTGTTATTCAATACGACTAAACAGAAAATACCCGGCAAGAGCGATGCCTTACCAGGCCGTGCGACGGCGCTTCCCGTAACCGACAGGCATTTCGTTAACGGCCATACGCTGAAACCACCTTTTCCTGAGGGGGTGATGCAGGCTGTGTTCGGCTTGGGTTGTTTCTGGGGAGCGGAGCGGAAATTCTGGCAACTTTCCGGAGTCTACACTACCGCGGTCGGCTATGCCGCAGGTTATACGCCCAATCCTACTTATCGCGAGGTGTGCAGCGGAATGACCGGGCACAACGAGGTAACGCTGGTGGTGTATGAACCTGATACAATCAGCTACCCGGAATTACTGCAGGTGTTCTGGGAGTTACACGACCCGACTCAGGGGATGCGCCAGGGAAATGATATGGGAACGCAATATCGTTCCGGTATTTATACCTTTACAGATGAACAAAAGAGGTTGGCCCTGGAATCAAGGGACAAATACCAGTTGAGCCTGACGGAAAGAGGCTATGGCAGCATCACCACCGAGATACTGGATGCTCCACCGTTCTACTACGCAGAAGACTACCACCAGCAATACCTGGCAAAAAATCCCGGTGGTTACTGTGGTCTGGGAGGAACCGGGGTAAGCTTTCCTCAAGCCGGAAACGGCTGCCGGTGAGTATTACAGTCCGGGTACGGCCGCGGCATTTTTATTGATCCACTCTTGCGCTGCCCCGTCCCGGTTGAGAATATAAGGCCCATCGCGAAATTTCTTTTCCTTGATATACGCCTCTATATGGCAGGCTTGTTCCATTATCCGCGCCCGACTGGCGTCCTCAAGGTGTCTTAACCATAAACCTATCTCAAAATGACCCCCCCGGTCCCGTACCATGACTACCTTACCGCGAACTTTTTCTGATCTATCATGTGAGAATATTTCGGCTTCGATAGTCGTGCCTGGTTTCAAGTATTGATCTGATTGAAACAATAAGCCAAAATTGCTCTGTTTGCCATCGCCATGATTGCTATCGAGGTCAAATTGAACCTGTTTAAAATGTAAAGGAAAGTCTTGTCGGTGGTGGATAAAGCCCGTTTGTGCGTCAGTGATGGGTGCATGACCAATAGTATTGTGACATACGCTGTGTTGGGCCTGAAAACGTTTTTTCTTTATGCTGTTAACTTTATTGAATAGCATCAGTTCTCACCATGTCGCATTAAACCAGGTTATGACTTGTACACTATTGATGAGAATAAATCAAGCAGAATTTACAGAAAAACATAAAGTTAAATGATCTACATGATATTTAACCTGAATAAGCGCCTTAGGGATCGGACGACTTCGTAATATGAATAGAAAAATAGTTATTATTACTCTTATCCTGATTGCAGGAGGAGTTGGGTACGCATTCCTTGATTTCGCCGGAACTCATAAAGAAGATCCTGGACAAGCGTCTGTCGCTCCGTCACGGCAGGCGTCCCCCATCCAACAGGCGCAGGAGCAGGATTTATCAGAAGATGAAAAACGCAGGGCAAAGATGCGTGCTGAGTATGCCGAACTGGAACTGGCCCGTGATGCCATACGGCGCCGGCTTGGAAAACTCAGGTCCCGGGTCTGGAAACTTCAAGTCTCCCCTGATCAGGCCCGAACTATCAGGGAACAGATGCAGCAGGGTTATGCGGCCCTGAAAAACCCACCCTTGCTGGGCGCTTTTTCCAGTGTAGACGATATCCGTAAGAACATGGCAAGAGTAAAAGTGATCGATAATAAACTCAAAACCCTGGAAATTACCGTGCAGGAGTATATTGCCGCCCAGGAGACGCGCTGATTACCTGTCTGTTGACTTGATGGCGCGTTATTCGGTGATATCCAACTGGCAAACCATCTGTTTCAGGAACCGTGTACGGCTATTTTGCATCCGCCATCAAGGTAGCAGTAGCCGTATCGTAGTGTTTGACATGTGCGGTCACAATGTTGTTGGCGTCGGTGGAGTTACCGGAAACAGGTATTGCAGTGCGCAGGTAATTTGGAGAATAACCGAAGCGGACCGGTAGTTCATTTATAACACCAACGTCGTTTTCCACCAATACAGGGAAAGAATGGCCGATGTAACGCCCCATGAAGTCATGGCGCGATTGTTGCGCCAGTAAATGCAGTTGCCGGCAGCGCTGTTTTTTCACTTCTACAGGTATTTGTCCCGGTAAGGTTGCAGCCCTGGTGCCGGTGCGCGGTGAATAAGGAAATACGTGGATATGGGGAAACCCGATTGCCTGGCAGTAATCCAGGGTTTGTTGCCATTCCGTGTCAGTTTCACCCGGAAATCCGGTGATAACGTCTGTTGTTACGTTTATTTCAGGAACACACTCCCTTGCAGCTTGTACCAGGCCCAAAAATTCCTTGGACATACAGCGCCGGCCCATGCGCCGGAGTACGCTATCACTGCCGCTTTGCAGGGGCAGATGTAAATGCGGCATGAACCTGGGGTTGTCGAAAAGCATAAAAAAATCCTCATCGAGATTCCAGGGCTCCAGCGAACCCAGACGCAGCCGGGGCACATCGGTTTCACTGAGTATCGTTTTAATCAGGGACGATAAATCCGTACCGAGATCATGCCCGTAACCACCGATGTGTACGCCTGTCAGGGTAACTTCCAGGATTTGGCGTGAGTGTAATCCATTGATCTCCTCGATGATGTCCTTAATTACCCGGCTGCGTTCCGCACCCCGGGCAACCGTGACTATGCAGAATGTACATTTATGCCGGCAACCATCCTGTATCTTGATAAAAGCCCGGTTGCGCCCCCGGGCAAACAAGGCTGCTTCTCCCGGCTCAGTAGCCGTTTCCGGCATAGCTTCAGCAGAGAGCCTCTGTTTTACAATGTCAACCAGGTGATCTTTTTCCGGATTACTGACAACCAGGTCGACACCCGGCAGCTCATTTATGATACCGGGTTGCAGGCTTGCATAGCACCCACTGACCACAAGTTTGGCTTTTGCATTGCGCCGCTGGGTGCGCCGAATCAGTTGCCTGGATTTTTTTACTGCCTCCCCGGTAACGGCACAGGTATTGACAACCACCAGGTCGGCATCGTCAACGGAGTTGGATAACCGGTACCCGGCCGCCTGGAAACCGGTTGCCCAGTGCTCCAACTCGGCTTCATTCAGGCGGCACCCCAGTGAAGTCAATGCAACCCGCATAGGAAGACGGAAATGATCATATCAACCTGCATTATCCAGGGTCTGGCGGGCTATAATCAGTTTTTGTATCTCGGATGCGCCTTCGTAGATGCGTAACGCGCGGATTTCCCTGTACAGTTCTTCCACTTTTTCGCCGCGGGTTACGCCGCGCCCTCCAAACAATTGCACGGCCTGGTCGATAACCTCCTGGGCGGATTCGGTCGCGTACAATTTAGCCATTGCCGCTTCCCGCGTCACCCGGTCAGCGCCGCTGTCCTTAGTCCAGGCGGCCCGGTAAACCAACAGAGCGCTCGCATCAATGGCCACAGCCATGTCGGCGATCTTGGCCTGGGTCATTTGCATATCAGCCAGCGCCATGCCGAACAGTTGCCGCGTAGCGGCATGGTTCACTGTTTCATCCAGCGCGCGTCGGGCAAACCCCAGGGCGGCTGCGCCGACGGTTGAACGAAAGATATCCAGCGTGGTCATGGCAATTTTAAAACCTTCCCCCGGCATGCCCAGCAGTTTTGTTTTCGGTACCCTGCAGTCCTTGAACCTGATACGCGCCAGTGGATGGGGCGCAATCACATCGATACGTTCGGTTATTTCCAGTCCCTCACTGTCGGCATCGACAATGAAGGCGCTCAGTCCGCGGGCGCCGGGTTGCTCCCCGGTCCTGACGAACAAGGTATAATAGTCAGCGATGCCTCCGTTTGAAATCCAGGTTTTCTCGCCATTGATTATGTATTCATCCCCAGCGCAAACGGCGTTAGTGGTGAGGGCCACAACGTCGGAACCGGCTTCCGACTCGGATAGGGCAAAAGCGGCAATTTTTTTACCGCTGCGGACCGCGGGCAGATAATCATCTTTTTGTGTATGGTTGCCAAATAAAGTGATCGCTCCGCTGCCCAGACCCTGCATCGCGAAAACAAAATCCGCCAGACCGGAATGGCGCGCCAGGATATCACGAATGAGGCACAAGGATCTCACATCCAGGGGGAGGGTAGAAGCATCTCCGGGAGCAGGCGCTGAATAATTGAGCCAGCCGGCCTCGGCTAATCGGGCAAGCAACTCTTTGCAGGCGTTATCGACATCATCCGGCAGTGGATGATTTAATTGCCGTCCGGCCCATTCATCCAGTTCCCCGGCCAACTGCCTGTGTTCCGGGGTAAAAAAAGGCCAGTCCAGATAGCTGCGGTCCGCCATCAGTCACCTTCGAACACAGGCTTTTCCTTGTTGATAAAAGCAGTATACGCACGGCGAAAATCTTCGGTTTGCATGCAGATTGCCTGGGCCTGGGCTTCTGCCTCAATAGCCTGTTCAAGGGACATGTTCCATTCCTGACGCAGCATGTTCTTGGTGATGCCGTGGGCAAAAGTCGGCCCTTTGAGCAACTGCGCAGCCAGCTTGTCTGCATCAGCGAGTAACGAATCTGCGGATGAGAGGGTGTTATAAAATCCCCAGCGCATCCCTTCTTCCGCCGACATGGAGCGGCCGGTATACAGTAATTCGGCAGCGCGACCCTGGCCGATAATCCGGGGCAGTAAGGCGCAAGCTCCCATGTCGCAGCCGGCCAGGCCGACGCGGGTAAACAAAAAAGCGGTTTTTGCTTCCGGGGTAGCGATGCGGATATCGCTCGCCATGGCGATAGCGGCGCCGGCGCCCACACAAATGCCGTCTACCGCAGCAATAACGGGTTGCGGGCAGTGGATCATGGCCTTGATGAGGTCTCCGGTCATGCGGGTAAATTCAAGCAGGCTCTTCATGTCCATTTGCGTCAACGGGCCTATGATGTCGCGAATGTCGCCACCGGAACAGAAGTTCCCTCCGGCCCCGGTGATGATAACGACCTTGACATCATCAGCGCCGGTTAAATGACGGAATGTATCACGCAGTTCCGCATAGGAAGCGAAAGTCAGCGGGTTTTTTCTCTCCGGCCTGTTCAAGGTCAACGTGGCTATGCCTCCGGAACAAGACCAGTCAAAATGTTTCGGGTTAAATCCTTGCATATTCATTGATTTAATTCCCTTATTTTGTCACATGACTTCTCCACCGGCGATGGGGATGGATTGGCCGGTGATAGATTCGCTGCCGGGCTGACACAACCAGGCTACCGCCGTTGCCACTTCTTCCGGTTTGATAAACCGATGTTGCGGATTCGCCGACTTGAGGCGCGCTTCGGCATCTTCCAGCGACATGCCCGTTTTATCCATAATCCTGGTTATTGCTTCAGTAATCAAGTCCGTTTTAGTATAGCCCGGGCAGATCGCATTGACGGTTATGCCGGTCCTGGACAGTTCCAGAGCCAGGGAGCGTGTCAAGCCGATAACACCATGTTTGGCCGCGCAATAAGCCGTAACATAAGCATAGCCGGTAAGCCCGGCAGTGCTGGCTATATTGATGATACGGCCCCAGTCAGCCTCCAGCATTCCGTCCAGCACCTGCTTGCTGCAATAAAACACACCGTTCAGGTTAACTGCCATCGCTTGTTCCCAGCTATCGCTATCGATGCGCTTGAATGGACTACTGTGGGCCGTGCCGGCGTTATTCACCAGGATGTCAACAGGGCCAAACCGGGCTACGGCTTCAGCAAACCCTGCTTGTACGTCATTTTCATCGGTCACGTCCACCCGCACACCGTATGCATGGTCCAGCTGTTCGGCCCGGGAACGTAACGAGCTTTCCGTCCGGCCCATCAGGGTAATCCTGGCTCCCAGCCGATTCATTTGTACGGCTATCGCCGCACCTATACCCCGGCCACCGCCGGTAACCACCACGTGTTTATTACTGAGTTCAGCCATTGTTCCGTAGTCAGCGGTTGGAGGTATGACCACAGGCCATGCCGGCTATGATCATTTTCTGTATATTTGAAGTCCCTTCCACTATCTGCAGGGACTTGGCGTCGCGATAGAACCGCTCAGCCGGATATTCCGTGGAATAGCCGTAGGAACCGAAGATTTTCATACACTCGTTTGCCGCGTGTACGGCAGCTTCGGACGCGGCCAGTTTGGCGACGGATGTTTCATACTGGTTGGGTTTCCCCTGATCCTTTAACCAGGCAGCCTTGTATACCAGTAGTTGCGCGGCCTGATGTTCCAATACCATGTCGGCTATCTGGGACTGGATCATCTGGTGACGTGAAATAGACTTGCCGAATTGTTTACGCTCGTTTGCATAGTCGATGGCCAGTTGCAATGCGCCGCCGGCAACGCCAAGCGCGCCGGCTGCACAACCGATGCGGGTATTGTTCAATTGCCACATGCACATCTTGAAACCGTTATTGAGTTCTCCGAGCAGGGCGCTCCCGGGAATCTGCGCGCTTTCGAAGACAAACTCACCGGTCGGAGAACAATGCAGTCCCAGTTTGGTTTCGATGGGCCGGGCAGTACAGCCTTCCAGGGTCTTGGGTTCGATGATAAAGCAACTGATGCCTTTATTACCTTTATCCCTGTCCGTATAGGCATACAACAGGCCGGCATCGCCCACATGGGCGTTGGATATCCATATTTTACTGCCATGCAGTTCATAATGATCGCCCTTGTCGATGGCATGGGTCTTCATACTGGAGACGTCGGAACCGGTATCCGGTTCGGTCATGGCGAAGAATCCCATTTTCGTGCCGTTGATCCAGCCGGGAATGTATTTCTCTTTCTGCTCGTCCGTACCGAATTTGGCCACCGATAACGGGGCGCCAAGATTCTGCATGTTGAAGGGCAGGCGCCAGGAGGCCGATACCTGGCCAATCTGTTCTGCCATGAGCACGGATTCCAGAAAACCCATGCCGTTTCCATCCAGTTGTTCCGGCAGCACACACGAAAAAAACCCCAGCTCGCCCATTTTTGCCACGCGTTCCAGTTTGAACTCATGGTTTTTTTCTTCTTGTTCAAGCGTAGGCGCGATATCTTCCAGGGCAAATCGCCGCGCAGTGTCCTGTACCAGACGCTGCTCTTCGGTTAATTCAAAAAACATGGTTACCTCTCAATTATTCGGGCTCAATAGACATCAGGGGTTGATCTTCATCCACCGTATCGCCTTCCTTCACGTAAATCTCTTTTACCTTACCGTCACAGGGTGTAAATATCGGTGTTTCCATCTTCAATGCCTCAATGATCAATACCTCGTCATCTTCTTCTACGACTTCACCCAGCGCTGCCGTGATCTTCCAGATGGTGCCTGACAAGGGCGCCAACACGTCTTCCGCCATAACTTTTCTCCTGAGTTTATTGCAACATCGTTAAAAATATACCGGCCGCAATGACGGTGCCGATTACACCGGCAATATTGGGGCCCATGGCAAACATAAGTAAATAATTCTTTTTATCGGCCTCAGCCCCGATTTTCTGAACAACCCGGGCTGCCATAGGCACGGCAGATACGCCGGCGGCGCCGACCAGGGGATTGATTTTATTCGCGATAAAAATATTCAGCAGCTTAGCCAGCAGTATGCCGCTTGCCGTACTGATCATGAACGCGAACAGGCCCAGGAAGAAAATAAGAATAACGTCGGCGCGTAAAAAACTGTCTGCGCTCATGGTGGCGCCTACGCTGATGCCGAGGAATATGGTGGCAATATTCATCAGGGAATTCTGGGCGACGTCGGTCAGACGTTCGACTACCTTGGATTCGCGAAACAGGTTGCCCAACATGAACATGGATATCAGGGGCGCCGAAGCCGGCACCATCAATATAATCACCAGGGCAGCTGTTATAGGAAACAACAGTTTCTCCCTGGGACTGACCTTGCGACCCTTATGCATATGGATTTTCCGTTCATCCTCTGTTGTCAACAGGCGCATGATAGGAGGTTGAATAATAGGCACCAGGGCCATATAGGAATAGGCGGCAACGGCGCAGGCGCCAAGCAGGTGCGGCGCCAGTTCGGCCGCAAGAAAGATAGTCGTCGGTCCGTCCGCACCGCCGATAATGCTGATGGTGGCAGCGTCTTCCAGGTTGAAGCCCATCCCGTAAGCCAGAAAAAAAGTAAGGTAAACTCCCACTTGGGCGCCGGCGCCCAGAAAGATAAGCAATGGCCGCGACAGCAACGGGCCGAAATCGGTCAGTGCGCCAAGGCCCAGGAAGATCAGGGGTGGAATGATGCGCCATTCGATCCCATAGTGATAGAAGCGCCAAAGCAAACCAGCGCCGGGTTCCATCAGTTGGGTCTGCGGCAGATTGGCCAGAAGAATGCCAAATCCTATCGGCAGCAACAACAGTGGTTCATACTGCCTGGTAACAGCCAGGTAGATCAGCGTCAGACCTATCAGCCACATCACCAGCATTTCGGGCGTAATGGAAAAAACTCCCATGTTCTGGATAAACGCCATTATTCTTCCTTGTCTCCGGTCTGCTTATCGCCCATCAGGGCGAGTAGCCTGATGGCAAGATACAACATTGCCATACCGGCGAATACGCCGCCGATACCATTGAAGAAAACTTCCAGAACCTGTTCCATAAACCTGATTTTACCAGTAATGTCGTGTAAGCACTGAACAAGTCCACCCGGGACCTGTCAGAGGTTCCTTATCCCTGATATTTGGGGTCAGAGTAAAAATACTTAATAGTACAGCAACACAATCTACCGGATTGCCCGTATTTTTACTCTGACCCCAAATATCTAGCGGGACCTTTCTTATCCCTTAATAATTCTTGGCAGCAGTAACTGGTGTTTGGGGCAGATGGAACGCGGGTTCTGATAAGCTGCGCCTGCAAAAGCCGTAAGATAATTTCTTAATTCCGCCAGGTCAACGACCTCATCGACCAGCCCATAACGCGCACAGTACTCAGGGCTGGAATGTTGTCGATACTGCTCTGCCAGGTTGTTCATTTTATCGGCGACCTCATCCAGCGGCCTGCCGGCATCCTTTTCCTTGACCGCACGCCTGGAGTACATGGCTACTGCTGCAGTCTCGCCATGCATGACCGCAATCTCCGTAGCCGGCGTGCCCAGCGTAAACGCGTTGTGCTGGTTTGCGGTCGGCCCACCCATCAGGTAGTGAGCTGCGGCTGTCCCCTTGCGCAGGACGACAAGCATCATAGGCAGGTCGGTTTGCTGTATGGAATAAATCAAGCCTTGACCCAGCCCAAGCAACTCGGCTTTTTCCGCCAGGTCGCCGACGTCGATACCGGAGGTATCCTGAAACCAGATGACGGGGATGCGGTCGCGCCCGCAATGAATGACGAATTCGTTCATTTTAATCAGGCCCTGACGATACAGTTTCCCTCCCATACCGGGATAGTCGGCATATTCCGGATATCCTTTACCCAGGTAACCGGAACGATTTCCTATACAGCCAATCACAAGTCCGTCAAATCTGCACAGTCCTGTATACACCTCGGGCCCGTAGTCCGGGCGGAATTCCATGTGTTCACTGGCGTCCGTCAATCGGGACAGTATATCGTCAAAGGAATACACTTCTTTCTGGTTATGGGGTAACAGGTAATACAGGTCGTCAGCCGGATAGGCCGGCGCGGCGGGTTCGGCAACCTGGAAAAAATGAGGTTTGTATGCAGGTATGGCTTCCATATATTCCCTGATGCCGTCAAGCACTTCAGTTTCTTCCTCGTAGACTTCCGTAAAAAATCCGGTTTCGTGGTAATGAGTCTCAACCCGGCCTGGAGGTTTGGCGCTGAACGTGCGGATTTTTTCCACCAGTTCTTCCAGAATCTCCGCGCTGAATCCTCCTCTTGGCGACATGCCCGAGACGATGCCGACACCGCCTATGGCCATGTTCGCATCTTTATGGGCAAGGAGTATGGTGGGGCTGATGCCGTGATAACCGCCACCGGCAGGATTTGTGCCGTAAATGCCGGCGAGAACCGGAATACCCAGTTGATTCAATTCTGCGTTGCGATAAAAAGGTGTGCCGGACCCACGCCGGTTGGCATAGAACTTTTCCTGTTCATCCAACTTTACTCCGCTGCAGTTGACCAGCCAGATCAGCGGGATATGGAGCCGTTTTGCGAGGTCGGTAACACGCAGTATATTATCCGACTGGCCGGGGAGCCAGGCTCCGGCCAGCACCTTGTTATCAAAACCGATCACTACCGCCCAGCGGCCGGCGACTTTGGCAAGGCCGTCGACCACGTTGGTTGCTCCGTTTGCGTTGTCCATCGGGTTGTAAAGGCTGTGCAATGGACGCCAGGTCCCCGGGTCGATCAAATATTCCAGGCGTTGCCAGACGGTCATGGCGCCGCGCTTGTTGATTTGCTCCGTGGAAAAACCCGCGTTTTCGACGTCTTTCTTACGCTCTTCAATTCCCGCTTGAACCTGCTTCAACTGTTCCATGCTTGGAGTCGCACGCTTGATCCGGCCTTGTTTAAGTTCTTTGCCGAATTGTTGCATGTTCTCAAAATAAGGCTTCATAAGGTGCTTTCCTCAATATGAAACGAATGATGTCAAATGCCGGGTGAAGGCTTCACCCTTGTAGGTGGATTACAGGCGGGAACTATATCATATCAGCAGACATGTGAATACTATTGCGGCTATAATGCAATCGCAGAACTGACGGCCTGAAAAAATCATTAATCAGATAAACTATCACTCATGCAGATATTACAACCACCGGATTGGCCCCGGCCTGAAGGCTATTCAAACGGCATCGCCGCACAAGGCAGGATGGTTTTTATTGCCGGACAGATTGGCTGGGATAAGAACAATATCATTCATAACGACAGTCTCGTTGAACAGGTCCGCCAGGCTCTGACAAATACTGTCGCAGTATTGGGCGAAGCGAATGCGGGACCTGAGCATGTAACCAGGATGACCTGGTATATCCTGGATAAACAGGAATATCTGTCCTCGGTAAAGGACATCGGGCGTGTCTACCGGGAAATCATGGGCAGGAACTACCCGGCGATGGCCATGGTGCAAGTCTCTGCCTTGATTGAGGACCGGGCCAAGGTGGAAATAGAAACGACGGCGGTAGTGCCGGAATAATAAAACGGAAATTGTTGCGTTATAATTTGCCAGGTTTCGCAACGAATAGAAAGGTAAGGTGGGAGAATCGAAGATGACACATTACACCAATGAGCAGCTGGCCGGCTTGATCAGGGAGGATTCCGTCCACAGAAATGTCTATACCGATCCTGATATTTTTGACCTGGAGATGGAGCGCATCTGGAACAAGGCCTGGATTTATGTAGGCCATGACAGCCAGGTAAAACAGCAGGGTGATTATTTCGCCACCAGCATCGGCAGGCAATCGGTCATCATGACCCGGCACAGTGACGGTAAGGTTTACGTGTTGTTCAACCGCTGCGGTCACAAGGGAGCCCAGGTGGTTGGTGAGACTTGCGGCCACATGCAGCAGTTGCGCTGCAGCTACCACGGTTACGTATTCGACACTGACGGTACATTAATCCATATCCCCAGGGAAGAGGCCTATAGCGGCGTTGGATTCGGCAAGGGCAATCCGGAATCCAATATGCAGCGAGCGCCGCGGGTGGACAGTTACCACGGCCTGGTATTCGCCAGCCTGGCTGCACAGGGTCCTGATTTGAAAACCTGGTTGAGTGGCGCCGCAGTATCGATTGACAACCTGGTGGAACGCTCGCCGGAAGGGCGCATCGAAATTGCCGGGGGCTGTTTCCGTTACCTGCATGATTCCAACTGGAAGTTGTTTGTGGAAAACCTGAACGATGCCATGCATCCGATGGTCGTACATCAGTCATCCAGCGGCACAGCCAAACGGGTATTTGATGAACGCCTGAAAGAGGGGGACCCGGTACCGTTCGAACTTGAGATGCTGGCGCCGTTCACCAACAACTACGAGTTCTTTGAAAAGATGGGCCTCACTGCCTGGAACTACGGGCACAGTGTCACCGGAGGTAAGTTCAGTATCCATTCAGCCTATTCACCCATTCCCGGCTATATGGACTCTTTGATCGAAAAATATGGAGAACAGAAGGCGCGGGAAATCCTCGCGGTAAACCGCCACAATACCGTGGTTTACCCCAGTTTTACCCTGAAGGGCGCAATCACCTCGATTCGCGTTGTCAAACCTGTGGCCGTAAATAAAACCGTTATCGAATCATGGGTGTTCAGGCAGGTAGGGGCTCCGGAAGAACTGTTTCAGCGCTCCATCACTTATTGCAACCTGATCAATTCCCATGCCAATATCGTTGGCCCCGATGACTATGAAGCCTATCACCGATTGCAATATGGCCTGCAGACGCAGGATAGCAATGAGTGGGTAAGTCAACACCGACACCTGGGCAAGGAGGAGATAGAGGAGGGTGGGACAAAGCACGCTGTAGGCACGTCTGATATGGTCTTTCGCCACCAGTTCCAGACCTGGAAAAACTATATGGTTAATACCCGGTATGCAGAATGAACAACCGGGCAACCCGCCCGATATCAAATCGATTGAACAGTTCCTGTACCATGAAGCGCGCCTGCTGGATGAACAGCGCTGGGAGGAATGGAACGCTTTGTACCTGGAGGATGCCGAATACTGGGTACCGGCAACGCCGGGGCAGCCGGATCCGCACAACCATGTGTCCCTGATCTATGAGACCGGGTTGCTCAGGGCCGTGCGCATCAAGCGTTATAAGCACCCCAACGCCTTTTCCCTGCAGCCCAAACCGCGTAGTGTGCATTTGATCAGTAATGTCATCGTTGACAGCTTTGACGCAGACAGCGGCGAGTGCAGCGTTAACTCGCGCTTTATCATGCTACAGTATCGGCGTGAAAAACAGGATGTTTTTGCAGGTTCCTATCACCACCGGCTACGCGTTGAGGGAAATGAATTCATAATTGCATCCAAGCGTGTAGACCTGCTCAACTGCGATGCGCCGCTGGAAAACATTCTTATCTATCTGTAAATGCCGTGCAAACGTGACTACTGTATTCAGCGAGTTTCTGAAAACCGAGGGGAACGTCCCAACACAGGCATTCCTGCATATTCCGTACCATGCTACCCGCGCGTATCATCACAGCCCGGTTGACTATAGCTACGCCCGGGCGCTTCAGGAAATAAATTCATTGAGCGAGCGCTATGCCGCCGCCGGGTACGGGCATGGTCATCGAATTGCGCTCATGCTGGACAATCGCGCCGACTTTTTTCTGCACTTTCTGGCTTTGAATAAACTTGGAGTCAGCGTCGTACCGGTCAATTCCGGCTTCCTGCCCGGAGAAATCGCCTACGTGATCAGCCACAGTGATGCCTGTCTCGTCCAGTGCCTGCCTCATTATCGTGAGAAAATACAGACAGCGCTGTCTACCAAAGGCGCCGGCGTTCCGATAACGGATATCTCTTCAATGGTGGATTTGCCGCCGTGCAACCTGGAGACAGCGGGAGGAACACCCGACAGGCATACTGAAGTTGCCGTACTTTATACCTCCGGCACAACAGGCACGCCCAAGGGTTGCATGTTGAACAACGAGTATTTCACTTGCATGGGGGAGTGGTACGCGAATATCGACGGCTACTGCGAGTTGAGTTACGGGGAGGAGCGGATGCTGACTCCTCTGCCGCTGGTGCACATGAATGCACTATGCTCCATGATGGCCATGATCATGAGCGCCGGTTGTATAATCCAGTTGGATCGGTTTCATGCTTCCAACTGGTGGGAAACAGTACGCGCAACCAGGGCCACATGTCTGCATTACCTGGGCGTGATCCCGGCAATTTTATTGAACCAGTCTGAAACAGCGGATGACGACCTGGGACAACAGGTCAAATTCGGTTTCGGTGCCGGGGTTGATCCGAAACACCTGCAACGTTTTGAAGAGCGCTTCGGTTTTCCCCTGGTGGAGGGTTGGGCCATGACGGAAACCGGCACTTACGTTTGTATCACCGCCAATAAGGAGCCCCGCCATATCGGAACACGCAGCATCGGCAGGGCGCCGGAGGTCATTGAGTACCGCCTGGTGGATGAACAGGGAGAAGATGTCGGACCGGGCGAACCGGGCGAGTTGTTGATCCGCGCCAGGGGGGGAAACCCGAGCAAGGGTTTCTTTTCCGGCTACTATAAAAACCCGGAAGAAACGGCCAGGGTGTGGGAAGGGGGATATTTCCATACCGGCGACGTCGTGCGTATCAGTGAGGACGGTTCCTTTCATTTTGTTGATCGGCGCAAAAATATCATCCGGCGCAGCGGTGAAAATATCGCCGCAGTGGAAGTGGAAAACGTCCTGTTCCAGCATCCGGCAATCGCAAATTGTGCGGCGACCCCTGTTTATGATGAAATCCGCGGCGAAGAAGTTGGCGTTTGCATTATCCTGAATGAAAAGGTAGGGGAAGAGCTTGCTTCCGGGGAAGCTATGGCAGAAGCCTTGTTCACGTTCTGTGTTGACCACCTGATTTATTACAAGATACCGGCCTATTACCTGTTTCTGAACGAGTTGCCTATGACTGTGTCACAGAAATTACAACGCGGCGAAATCAAGACTCTTGCCACCAGACTCGTTGAACAAGGTCAATGTATCGATCTGAGAGAGCGCAAACGCAGGAAAAAACATGCTGTCCTATAATGATGTTGCGCTGGTTGCTGCAACCAGTTTGCCCTATGAGCGACGCAGTGAGCGAAGCGCTGCCTGGTTTATCGGTACTGCATTTGCAAGGATGCTTGAGGCGACGGGTTTGCAAAAACACGATATCGACGGACTGGCCATAGCCAGCTTCACCCTGGCGCCAGACAGCGTTGTCAGCATGACCGAATATCTTGATATCTCGCCGGGATGGCTGGAACAGGCGCCTATGGGAGGCGCCGGCGGCCCGGTGATCGCCCGGCGCGCGGCCCGGGCAGTACAGGCCGGCGATGCGAATATCGTGGCCTGTATCGGGGCTGATACGGCTACTGCAGACACGTTTGTGGACCTGGTCAAGAATTTCAGCCGGTTTTCAACAGACGCCGTCTATCCCTATTGCGCCGGCGGACCGAACACCATTTTCTCCATGATCACCCGCAACTATATGGAGAAATATGGAGCAGAACGGGAAGATTTCGGTCGTATCTGTATCTCCCAGAGAGAAAACTCGCTGGCTGCGGGCACTGCTATATTCAATACTGCGCTATCGATGGATGACTACCTGAACGCTCGCCCCATCAGTGAGCCTTTACACCTGTTCGACTGTGTCATGCCCGTTGCCGGCGCGGACGGTTTCCTGGTCATGACGGTTGACCGGGCAGAGTCCCTGAGTCTTCCCTATGCCAGGATGCTGGCAGCAGGGGAGAGACACAATGCCTGGTTTGAAGATGACGTACATTTTCGCGGTGGTTGGCTATTATATCGTGATGAAATGTATGAACAGGCCGGCATTGGCCCCGATGACATTGATTTTTTGCAGACTTACGATGACTACCCGGTCATTTCCATGATCCAGATGGAAGACCTGGGGTTTTGTAATAAGGGCGCAGCAGCGGAATTTGTACGCACCCAACCGTTAACCTGGAACGGCGGGGGTCTGCCTCACAATACCAGAGGCGGGCAACTGTCTGCCGGTCAGGCCGGCGCCGCGGGTGGTTTCCTGGGAACGGTTGAGACGATCCGCCAGTTGACCTCAACCGGTTTGCCCAACCAGGTCGCTGCGGCAAAGACCGGTATGGCCAGCGGTTATGGCATGGTAAATTATGATCGATGTTTATGTACCAGCGCCGTGATCCTGGGGAGGGGATCTGAATGAACAATCAATCTGGACCCCCCGCTGAACGCTCCTCCTTGTGGCAACAGGTCAATCAGGCAGCCGGGGAGGGGCTATTCAAGCTACAGGTCTGTAGCAGCTGTGGTGTGGTTCAGTATCCTCCGCAGGAGTTCTGTCATCACTGCTTAACCGGTACGTTATTATGGCGGCAAGTCAGCCCATTGGGCGCGGTGCTTTCCTGGACCACAATCCATGCCGGCACCAACCGGTTTTTCAAGGATATGTTCCCTTTACACACAGGGATGATAAAACTGGATTGTGGCCCTGTTCTGATTGCATACCTGGCTGCGGATTCCTTGCACACGGGGAGTAGGGTGCGGATCACCAACAAGCCGGATAAATCCGGTCAGGTCGTTTTTTTTGCTACGTCGCCGGATACTGATCCGGCAGTTGAATTCAGCGAGCTCCTGGAGGAGTAAAACGTGACGGTACTGGCTGGATTCCGGCTTGCGCCGGAATGATGGATAACTTAGAGAGATAATAGATGACAGATAATAATAAAGTGGTAGTCGTTACAGGTGGCAACCGAGGTATCGGGGCTGATATCACCCGGCGTTTTTTGGACGGTGGTTACCAGGTGGTCAATATTTCCCGACAAACCCCCGCTTTATCCCATGAGCGCCTGATTAATTATACGGCAGACCTGGCGGACCGGGACGCCACCAAAGAGGTCGGTATTGACATCGCAACAAATTACGCAGTGACAAACTTCATCCATAATGCCGGAGTTATCAGACCGAATTTACTCGAAGATGTAAAGATCGAGGACCTTGACTACCTGACCGAGTTACATCTGGGCAGCGCCATCACGCTGGCGCAGCAATTTCTTCCTGCCATGCGCGCCGCGCAGTTCGGGCGGATTATCCTGATTTCATCCCGGGGAGTGCTCGGCCTGGTTACCAGGACGAATTACGCCGCTACCAAGGCCGGTCAAATCGGTATGGTGCGCACCTGGGCGCTGGAACTGGCAAAAGACGGGATCACCGTGAACTGCGTCGCTCCCGGCCCCATCGTGACGGACATGTTTCACGAACTGGTCCCGGAAGAAAGTGAACAAAAGTCAAAGATTGCAGCCAGTGTCCCGGTCAAACGCCTGGGCACAGCCGAGGACATCGGCCGCGTGGTTAAATTTTTATGCGCGGAAGACAGCGGTTTTATTACGGGACAGACCTGGTACATCTGCGGCGGCGCCAGTCTCGGCTCATTGGCCCTTTGACGAAAGGGCGATATCATCCATGTGATACAGAGCGGGATATTAAGTATTGTGTCCCCAAAACTCACACTTATATTTTAACCAGGTGCAGGCCCAGATAGAAAACCGCAAACAATGTCAGCACCCAGACACAGACCATGCTGTAGCGGGTCAGGCCCGGGCTGGGTTTCATTGCTGCCGGCACGTCCTCCGAGTGCATGGATCGGTGAATTAACCAGGCCAGTACCGGCGCAGTGAGAAACGCCAGGGTGGTCGCGATATCGATCAGGGCTTTAAAGGACTGGATAAAAAACAGCATGATGGACAGGGAAACCAGGATCATCATCAGGATTGCGCCAAGGTAGATTCTGAAGCGCTGTTTTTCCGATAATTCCGTGTCACGAAAACAGTCTATGAGAGCGCAGACCGTACGCGGATACCCGTCATGTATCACCAGCACCGTTGACAACATGACTGCGAACGCTGCTATGGCAATGAGCGGCCTGGCCCACTGGCCCAGAAGCGACGTATAGATGCTGATCAGTTGGGCCGAAAACTCGGCCGCAGCGGATGAGAACTGCTGTCCGGACCCGTGCATCACGGCTGCTCCGAGCAGCAGGAAACAGACTGCAGTCACCAGCGTGGAGAAATACCCGACGTGATAATCCAGTTTTACTTCCGCACTTGACAGGTTCTCCTGTTTGTCCTTTTCCAGGATCCATAACGACTGCCATATACAGGTTTCAAAAGGCGCCGGCATAAAGCCGATCAATGCAGCCAGGAACAGCAGTGATGACCTGTTCAATATATCCGGGGTTAGGATGTCGGTTTGCTTCCATTCGAATAAGGGGACGGATAATGCCGTTGCAGTCAGGGTTGAGATAAACAGGACGATGAGCAATATCTTCACGACACTGTCCATCCACCGATACTGACCAACTACCAGGCAGGCGCCGGAAAACACGCATATGCAGGCAGCGACAAAGGCGACGGGCAGGTCCAGGTCAAAACTGATAACTGCCAACCCGGACGTCACCAGCAGGACTGCCGCAAACCCGGTAAACATGACGCAGAATATAACCACGGTACACAGCAGTATTGCCCATGTCCCCTGTTTGCGGAACCCGGTCAACAGGTGTTGCCCGGTCGCATGAGCGTACTCATGTCCGAAACGGAAAGTAGGGTACTTGATGACAAAAGCCAGCAGGACGAACAGCAACAAATCCATCCCGTACATAGCGCCGGCGCGGGTGGCCTGCACCAGGTGTGACACGCCGATGGAAGCGGCAGCCATCAACAACCCGGGACCGAGAATAGTAAAAAACCTGTAATTTCGTTTCATACGGACATCTTAACAATGCAGCGCCATTAATCGTATCTTCCCTTTAAGGAAAAGCTATTGAAAGTTATCAGGGTTTCATGGATGATGGTTATACGGCACTATAAACGATTACGCTTCCTATGGATAAAATCTCTGTTTCTTGGAGCAAGGTACGGTTATTTACTCTCCTCCTCCTTCTGACCGGGTGTGACTCGGATCAACCGGCAGGAGAATCCACCCCGGTTGCCATTGCGTCCGTCGCTAGCAGTGCATATGTGGACGCCAGCAAGGAACCCTTATCAAAAGACCTGTTCGGCAAGGTTGCAGAATTGCCGGAGACGGCGCACCCACATTGGGTCTGGATTGCTGATTTTGCAGCAAGTTCAATGCCGGACGGACGGGCGTATATATATGACGGAGATACGGCCCGGTTGTTGGGAGCACTGAATACGGGCTATTCCTTTAATGCGCTGAATATACCCGGCCACTACCGTGAGATCTACTCGGCTGAAACCTACTATGCCAGGACCACGCGGGGCAAACGAACCGACGTCGTCAGCATTTATGATCCATTCAAGCTGGTGCCCGTAGCTGAAATAGAAATCCCGCCAAAGCGTGTATCCACGATACCGAGACTGGGGGATTCAGCGCTCACCGACAATGATCGGTTCATGGCCGTATTCAACCTGACACCGGCTTCGTCACTGAGTATCGTGGACGTGGAGCAGCGGCGCTTTGCCGGAGAAATTATGATCCCGGGATGCGCGATGGCTTATTCTGCGGGTGACAGGCGTTTATTTTCCCTGTGCAGTGATGGTTCTTTGCTGTTGATTAATCTTACCGATGATGGGACGGCAGCCACCGTTGAAAAAAGCGAGCCATTTTTTGACGTGCATAAGGACCCGATCCTGGAGACGGGTGTGCGCCATGGCGATACCTGGTATTTCATGTCGGTGCTGGGAAAGGTATACCCGGTGGAATTTTCCACCGCAGGGCCGGTCTTTGCCGATACCTGGTGGTACCTGGATGAGAAACAAAGAGAGGCAAACTGGCGTATTGGCGGGATGCAGCCGGTCGCCCTGAATAATGCCGGGCAACGCCTCTACATTTTGTTGCACCAGGGAGACTTTTTTTCCTACGAGGCGCCGGGGACAGAAATCTGGGTCTACGATCCGACAACACATAAGCGGATCAGCAGGATCAAAACCAACCATGCCAGTTCCGCAATTGCCGTGAGTCAGGATGACAATCCTCTGCTTTACACCATCACCGAGGATTTGAGCAGTCTGGATATCTATGATGCAACTTCCGGTAAGTACCTGCGCTCAGCTGATGAACTTGGAATAGTGCCGTCATTGATTCAGCCGGTGCGGTTACCTTAGACAAGGCTTGATTGCTTCCACTGCAAGATATCAATGACCAATGATAATGAGAGACAATAATGAAGCTTTTTGATCGCTGGTTTCAACAGAGAACCCGCTCCCTGGCGCGCCATACCTCACGCAGGAGCTTTTTACAAAAAGCCGGGACGTTACTGGTCGGCGCCGGTGCGATTCCCTTACTGCCCGTTGCCAGGGCGAACACCGGACCGGACGACGGTTCGATATCAGGACCCGAGGGCGATCCGGGGAAATGCGAATACTGGCGCAACTGCGGCATGGACGGTTTCCTGTGCACCTGCTGTGGCGGCAGTCATACCAGTTGCCCTCCGGGGACAGAAATGGCGCCGATGACCTGGGTAGGCACATGCCAAAACCCCGCGGACGGGCGTGATTACATCATTGCCTATAATGACTGCTGCGGTAAAAGTACCTGTAACCGCTGCATGTGCAATCGCGACGAGGGCGACATGCCGAATTATTTTCCGTCCAAGAGCAATGATATCAACTGGTGCATGGGTGCAAGCAATAACGTCTATCATTGTACCACTACCATACTACTGGGACTGGCGGTCAAGTAGCCGGACCGTATGCTTCACTCATGAGCGCAGCAATCAGTAATCAGGAGATCACCGCGCTGGTGGAACCGGCGCGGGTACATAAACGTGTTTATACGGACCCGGCCATCTTTGAACTGGAAATGGAACGCATCTGGGGTAATGCCTGGATTTATATCGGACACGAAAGCCAGGTAAAATCTCCCGGAGATTACTTTACCACCACCCTCGGCAGGCAACCGATCATTGTTACCCGGCACGACGATAACCAGATCCACCTCCTGTATAACCGCTGTGCCCATAAAGGCGCGCAACTGGCCGTCGAACCCTGCGGCCACGCCCAACAATTACGCTGCGCATACCATGGTTATGTGTATGATACTGCCGGTAACCTGGTTCATATTCCCAGGGAAGAAGGATATCAAGACTCGACCTTTGCCCGTGATAATCACCTGACCAATATACGCAAGGTCGCCAGGTTCGAGATATATCGCGGTTTTATTTTTGCTAACCAGTCGCTACAAGGGCCCGACCTGACAAGCTGGCTGGGCCCGGCCATTACCTCATTTGACAACGCTGTTGACAGATCACCCACAGGTGAGATTGAAATGACCGGCGGCGTATTGCGTTATATGCACGATGCCAACTGGAAAATCCTGCTGGAAAACGTGTCCGACAACCTGCACCCGGCCGTCACTCACCAGTCCGCCTGGCAACCGGCAAAACAAATGGCCCGGCAATTTCCGGAAGATGAAAAACCCCTGCCTCTGGCCATGCTGGAGCCGTTCGGATCAAGTTATGAGTTTTTCGATACCATAGCCATGACAACCTGCGGCAACGGCCATACCTGGTCCGGCGGCAATGCTACTATTCATATCGGTTATCCGCGTGAATCAAAGTACGTACAGGATATGGTTGCAGTATATGGCGAGGAGGAGACCAACCGGATCTTGTCCATGCAGCGGCAGAACACGGTCATATACCCAAGTATCGCCTTCAAGAGCGCGTTGCAAACGATTCGGGTTTATCGTCCCATCGCCGTGGACAAGACTATCCAGGAAACCTGGACATTCAAACTCGGCGGCGTGTCGGATGACATGCTGCATACCTCGGTATTGTATAACCAATTGATTTTTTCCCCGTTTTCCATAGCGGGTCATGATGATTATGAGGCCTACCACCGTATACAGCACGGCTTGCAGACGGAAGCGTCCGAGTGGGTGAGTCAGCACCGTCACTACGGCCGTGACCAGGCCAACGCTGACGGCACCACCCAGGCGCTGGGGACCAGCGATATCGTCTTCCGGCACGAGTTCGAAGCCTGGAAAAATTATATGACCGGTTCACTATAGCCACAGAGGACACAGAGAAAAAATGAATAACAGGCAAGATGAATTGGTAACCATGCAGGCTACTGAGGCATTAAAAAGATACTCATTTCACTCTGTGATCTCTGTGTCCTCTGTGGCATAACAAATCTGCGTCATCAGCGAACAAAAATAGCATGTGGAAACCCCCGGAAAGGATCAAATATAAACCGCAGCCCGGAGCAAGCCCCGGTGCGGATGAGGCCGCTTCTGCCCTGATGTTCACTCCTGTGAATCTCGGTCCCCTTACCCTGGAGCAGCGCACCTGGGTGCCGGCGATGGTGCCCTGGCGTTCCAACGAAGACGGCTTCGCCACCGATGACGTGCTGGACTGGTATGAACGGTTTGCCAGGGGACAACCGGGCGCTATTGTCATTGAAGCCACGGGTATCCGGGATATCCCCAGCGGGCCTTTACTGCGCATCGGCGATGATCGGTTTATTCCGGGTTTGAAAGAACTGGCACAGGTGGTGAAAGCCGCCAGTAACGGAAATACCCGCTTGCTTATCCAGGTGATCGATTTTCTCGCTATCCGGCGCCGTCCGGAGTCGGCCAAATACTTTTCCCGTTTTCTGACTGTCACAGATAACCACAGGGAGAGACTGGCAGCCTATGACTGGCCGGAGGAACGCATCAGGACGCATCTCGCCGGCTTGCCAGATGAGGAGTTGGATGAAGTATTGACTGATGCTGAACTGGAAGCCTTGCGTATGGGATACCGGGAACGGGTCACTGACATGCACCTGCCTCACGTAAAAAATCTGCCGCAGGTATTGCCGGACCTGTTTGCACAGGCCGCCCGGCGCGCCCGGGAGGCGGGTATCGATGGGGTAGAGTTACATTACGCCCACGCGTATACGATGGCTTCATTTCTATCCAAGACAAACTGCCGTCCTGACGGCTATGGCGGTTCCCGGGTAAACAGGGTTCGCTTGCCCCTGGAGGTATTCCATCATGTGCGCAGTGTAGTCGGCGATGATTATTGTGTCGGATGCCGTTTCCTCAGTGACGAGTGCATAGAAGGCGGCAATACGCTGGACGATGCACGATATTTTGCGGTTGAATTTGCCCGGGCCGGCATGGATTTTATTTCGCTGTCCCGCGGCGGTAAATTCGATGACGCCAAAAAGCCGCTGGTCGGTTGGGCCGTTTATCCCTATACGGGGCGCAGCGGTTATGAATGTATGCCCGGCTATATCTCCGATGAATTCGGCCCCTTCGGTCGAAATATCGAGCCTGTTGCGCAAATTAAAGCGGCGATTAATGAGGCAGGACATGCCACACCGGTGGTTGTCATCGGCGGTATTCACGGATTTCGGCAGGCAGAAGACCTGCTGCAGGAAGGCAAGGCAGATATAATAGGCGCCGCGCGCCAGAGTCTTGCGGATCCGGACTGGTTTTTGAAACTCAGGCTGGGAAAGGGGGACCAGGTCAGGGTATGTGAATACACCAATTACTGTGAGGGGCTGGACCAGAAACACAAACAGGTAACCTGCCAGTTGTGGGACCGGCTGCAACTGGATGAACAGGGCGTAAAATTATCTATTGATGGCCGGCGCCGGCTGGTTGCACCGGAGTGGACAAACCTGCCTGGAGCAGATTTAGGCGCCCAACCGGCGTTCGCCGGGAAAAAGACACGTTAAGTGTCTTTTTCTGTTTCCGGCTCACCCTTGTTGGCGTTCTTTGATCTCAGCCAGGGTTTTACAGTCGATGCATAAGGTTGCAGTCGGCCTGGCTTCAAGTCGTTGAATCCCTATCTCTCCACCGCAGATTTCACAATAACCGTAATCGCCCGAATCCAGCATCATTAACGATTCATTGATTTTTTTAATCAGTTTTCGCTCACGATCCCGCGTTCTTAACTCAAGAGCAAATTCTTCTTCCTGGGTAGCGCGATCATTGGGGTCGGGAAAATTGGATGCTTCATCCTGCATGTGATGCACGGTTCGCTCTACTTCCTCCATCAAAGCCTGCTTCCATTCAATTAACATCTTACAAAAATGCTCAACCTGGGCCGGATTCATATAGTCTCCTGCCGCTGCTTTGCTGCTGATTGGACTGATTTTGCGGGTGTGCTCCCCCGTGCTGGCCTTTTTCATTTCAATTTTTACCGAACCGCATATCTGTTACATATAGCCTGGGCGTTCTTTTAAATGATTATGTGTCTATTTGAAACCATATCAATACGTCGTGTCAATGAATAAGCAAAAGCGCATAATACTGATTTGGGTGCGTTTGTCACGCATTTCCGATAACTTTCCATAATATTTGTAACATTTGTAACATTTGGGGTCAGAGTAAAAATACAGTCAGGTCAGCAGGTCCGGTTTGTTTCAGGACAGCGTCACTGTTTCAGAGCTATGCCAGTTCTCCTTTTTATGTTCTGCGGTTACTGACGTATACACCCCGCCGCGCACGTTAAAGTCTGCGGTTAGTTTCATATACCTGGGAGAAACCGCCGTTACCAGGTCAGACAGAATTTGGTTGGTTACTGCCTCATGAAACGCGCCCTCATCGCGATAGGACCATATATAGAGTTTGAGTGACTTCAACTCAACGCACAACTGATCCGGAATGTACCGGATATGCAGCGTAGCAAAGTCGGGCTGTCTCGTAACGGGGCACAAACAGGTAAACTCAGGCAGCTTGATACTGATTGTATAATCACGCCCGGGCTCCGGATTAATAAAAGTATCCAGTCTTTTGGATGCAGTTGTTGTCATGCTTCTCTTAAACCATCTAATCTAAACAGGTTATTATAGCAATTCTTACAGACTCGTGTCTAACAGAGCACTTTATTAATTATAAAAAATATCATATATAACAAATGGATATATAACTATATCAGTTTATATTATAAATAAATACGGGTTCATATTCCATTTACTTAGCTTGTATCTTGCGGTTCAAAACGGTATGGTTATATCTCATGCGGTTACGCAAAATTAAACTCGCAGGTTTCAAATCCTTTGTTGATCCTACAACCCTGCTGGTCTCCGATAATCTTGTCGGGATCGTAGGCCCGAACGGATGCGGCAAGTCCAATATAATAGACGCCGTTACCTGGGTAATGGGGGAGAGTTCGGCCAAACACCTGCGCGGAGAAGCGCTGACTGACGTCATTTTTAACGGATCCAGCGTCAGACAACCGGTTGGTCAGGCTTCAGTGGAACTGATCTTTGATAACTCGGACGGCAAATTAGGCGGGCCCTATGCCGGCTATTCCGAGATTTCCATAAAACGGCTGTTGAACCGGGATACAATTTCCACCTATTATCTGAACGGTACCCGTTGCCGACGTAAGGATATCCAGAATATTTTCCTCGGAACCGGCATTGGCCCGCGTAGTTATTCGATTATTGAACAAGGCGTAATATCCAGACTGATAGAAGCCAGGCCGGAAGAGTTGCGCATCTTTCTTGAAGAAGCCGCGGGCATATCCAAATTCAGGGAACGGCGTCGCGAGACGGAGAATCGGATCAGGCATACGCGGGATAACATCAGCAGGTTGACGGATATAATGGAAGAACTGGAAAAGCAACTGGAACACTTGCAACGCCAGGCAAAGGCGGCAGAGCGCTTCAATGTGTTGAAGCAGGAAGAACGCCGGTTAAAAGCGGAATTATTGGCTCTGGACTGGAAGGAACTATCGAGTGCGGCCCAGGAAAAAATCAAATTTGTCAGTTTCCACGAAACCAGGGTAGAGGAAGGGCTGGCCAAACTTCGTGAAGTGGAAGCAAATATTGAAATACAAAGGGAGAATTACACTGAAAAAAATGAGGCATTAAACAGGGTTCAGGCGGACTTTTATCAAATCGGCAGTAATATTTCACAACTGGAACAACAGATTAAGCATACCCGGGAGCGTATAGAAGCATTAAAGGCTGACGCTGACAAGGCAAGAGAGGACGAAAAGGCCCTGCAACGGCAACTGGCGGATGATAGAAAGGATCTGAATGCGGTTATGGAAAAAACGCTGTTGCTGGAACCACAGCTTGAACGGGCCGAAACGGGAAGCAATGAAGCGAATAACGCGCTTCGTCAGGCCGAGGAAAGCTGGCAAAACCTGCAAGGTGAGTGGGATTTGCTGAACCGCTCCCTATCTGAGATAGATAAACGGATAGAGGTGAATACGACGCGCAAGGAACTGCTTCTGTCAGGATTGCATGATCTGGATCAGCGTCGGAACAACTTGAATAATGAAGCTCATAAGCTTGCGCCAGGCGCTCTCGAACAAGACGTGGCGAAATTATCTGAAGCAAATTCAGAGAGTGAAAGCTTATTGGTGCGACAAAAAAATGATTTGAGTGAGACTTCCGCTGACCTGCAACGTTATCGGAGCGAATTAACGCAGATCAATTCACGGGTTTTGGAATTAAGAACTGATTATCAGAAGAATGAAAGTAAAATTGCCTCCCTGGAGGCATTGCAATACGATGATTCCCTTGAGTATAAGGAAACCCTGGAACGCTGGTTAGCCGCTCTGGGACTATCAGACGCTCCCCGCCTGATCGATGACCTCAGGGTGGAGGAAGGC
Organism: Gammaproteobacteria bacterium; assembly: GCA_965205405.1. Lineage (GTDB taxonomy): Bacteria > Pseudomonadota > Gammaproteobacteria > Eutrophobiales > Eutrophobiaceae > JAAXHV01. Next base: position 2,992,483 of record OZ242169.1, on the reverse strand, counting down.
TGGGAGACCGCACTGGAAGCCGTAGCCGGCCGGCGATTGCAGGATCTCAGTGTAACTGATCTGCACCGCGTGGGAAGCGCCGCACCCGTCCTGGAAGCCGGCAAGACCGGTTTGCTGCTCGATAATGTTAATCACATCAGCTATCTGCCCAAATCCTATCCCAGACTTATCGATAAGGTATCCGCCCGTGTTCCCCTGGATGCCATTCTGAACAGGATATACCTGGCTGAAGAGTTGGAACAAGCGAGAGAAATCAGCCGGGAACTGGATGAGACCGAGTCGGTGGTTACAAAAGATGGTGTCTGGATGAATAACTACTGGGTGAGAATTCATCGTACTGCAGGTAATACCCCCGGCATGCTATCGCGGGAACAGGATTTATCCCGACTGAAAAATATTCGCCTTGAACTGGAAAAGGAGCTCAGATTACTGGAACAGGCAGGGACAGAGAAGAATGGACTGATTGATGAGGGCGAGCAAAAAGTAAAACATTTAACGGCGCAACTGGGCAATCAACAGGAGACTGCCACCACGGCCATGGCGGAATATACGCAACTAAAAACACGTCTCGAGCAGGCGTCTGCCAGGGGAAGTCAGATGGAGATAGAACTGGGGACTCTGAAACAGCAGGAAGAAAATAATCGAGCAGAAACAAAAAACATCGAAAAACTTCTGGAACAGGACAGGGAATCCAGGCAACCATTACAGGTGCGGCATAACCGCCTGGCAGAGTTAAGGTCGGAGCATAATCAGCTCCTGGGCGATGCCCGCTCACGCTGGCAAAAGACCAATGATGACAGCCACTCGATCGCATTACAGCTGGAGTCAACAAGATCACAGAGGGTATCGATAGAGCAGTCGATAAAACGCTGCCAAATGCAGATTTCGGCCACCGGGGAGCGCATTCAGGAACTGGAAGCCACCATACATGCGCAACACCAGCCGTTACAGGAATTATGTGAATCGCTTGAATTTAAACTATCCGAAAAGGTAAATTCCGAAGCTGCATTGTCGGCAGCCAGGGAGTCAGTCCTGGAGCAGGAAAAACAATTCAGAAACAAGGAGCAGGAACGCGGCGAATGCGAGTTGGAGCTTCAGGATATGCGTACCGAACTGGAGCAGGCCAGGATACAACACCAGGAAATCAAGGTGAGAGTGCAGACGCTTGAAGAGCGACTGGAAGCCATGGAACGCACTCCACAGGCGCTCCTCGGCGGATTGGAAGAGTCTGCCGACAAGGCGTCATGGCAGGAAAAAATCAATACCGCAGAGAGCAGAATTCAACGCCTGGGCGCCATTAACCTGGCCGCTATTGATGAATACGAACAGCTCAGCGAACGAAAAAACTATCTGGACAGCCAGTACGGTGATTTATCTGCTGCGTTGGAGACCCTGGAACAAGCCATACATAGGATCGACAAGGAAACCCGTTCCCGTTTCAAGGAAACCTTTGACCGGCTGAATACCAACCTGAAAGAAAGCTTCCCACTGTTATTTGGAGGCGGTCATGCCTACCTGGAAATGACTGCTCAGGACCTGCTGGAAACCGGCGTCACGGTCATGGCCAGACCCCCGGGAAAGAAAAACAGTAATATCCACCTTTTATCCGGCGGGGAAAAAGCCCTGACTGCCGTAGCGCTGGTTTTCTCCATTTTCAAATTGAACCCGGCGCCGTTTTGTATTCTTGATGAGGTGGATGCCCCGCTTGATGACAATAATGTCAGAAGGTTCTGTGAAATGGTCAGAACCATGTCCAAAGACGTGCAGTTCATCATCATTACCCACAATAAAATTACCATGGAAATTACCCGGCAATTACTCGGGGTAACCATGCATGAAGCAGGCGTGTCCAGGCTGGTATCGGTTGATATTGATGAAGCGGTGGAAATGGCTGCTTCCGCGTAATTCTCGTTAAGTACACTAACCATGGGATCGGCTGAAACCAGGATAGGAGAACTCAGACGGCAGTTAAATGACTACAGCTACCGTTATCATGTGCTCGATGATCCGATAGTTCCCGATGCAGAGTATGACCGGCTGTTACAGGAGCTGGCCGAACTGGAACACAAATACCCGGAACTGGTTACACAGGACTCTCCTACGCAGCGCGTTGGTGAACGCCCGCTCAGTGAATTTTCAGAAGTTACCCATGAAATCCCGATGTTGTCCCTGGACAACGCGTTCAACAATGAAGAATTGTTTGCCTTTGATAAACGGATAAGAGACAGGCTGGAACTGGCAGAAATTCAATATACCGCGGAGGTAAAACTTGACGGCCTGGCAATCAGCTTGCTGTATAACGATGGCAAACTGGTCCGCGCGGCCACCCGAGGGGACGGCACAACCGGTGAAGACGTCACTTCCAATATCCGGACAATAAAAAGTATCCCACTGGCATTACGCGAGACAGTATTTCCTGCCAGGCTGGAGGTCAGGGGAGAAGTATTCATGACCAAATCAGGGTTTGAGGAGCTGAATAACACGCAACGGACCCGGGAGGAAAAACTATTCGCCAACCCCAGGAATGCTGCTGCAGGCAGTCTGCGGCAACTGGATCCCAGGCTCACTGCCGCGCGTCCCCTGCAATTTATCGCCCATGGTATCGGGATTGTCGATGACGGAGAAATACCGTCATCCCATTTCGATATCCTGCAGTCCCTGAAAACGTGGGGCCTGCCGGTATCCGGTGAAACCGAACGAATTACCGGAATTGAGAAATGCATCGGCTTTTACCGGAAGATAGGGGAGATACGGTTACAATTACCCTATGAAATAGACGGCATAGTATTCAAGGTCGATGACCTGAGACACCAGGCTGAACTGGGCTTCGTCTCCAGGGCCCCCCGGTGGGCCATCGCCTGCAAGTTTCCGCCTGAAGAAGCTGTGACCGAAGTGCTGGATATTGAAGTGCAGGTTGGCCGTACCGGCGCCTTGACGCCTGTTGCGCGTCTCAAACCGGTACGCGTCGGTGGTGTAACGGTGACCAACGCGACCTTGCATAATATGGATGAGGTGGAGCGCAAAGACGTGCGAGTCGGCGACACGGTGATCGTCAGGAGGGCGGGAGACGTGATCCCCGAGGTTGCCCGGGTGTCGTTGGAGAGTCGTCCGCAGGAGACGCACAAGTTCAGTATGCCTGATAACTGTCCTGTATGTGGTTCACCGGCTGAAAGAATCGAGGGTGAGGCAGTTGTCAGATGCACCGGCGGCCTACATTGTCGCGCCCAGAGTATTCAATCCATTATCCACTTCGCTTCACGCCGGGCCATGGATATAGAAGGTCTGGGCGATAAGCTGGTTGAACAACTGTTTGATACGGGTCTGCTCCGAAACGTCACCGATCTGTATAAGCTGGAGCGTGAAAAAGTGGCGGCGCTGGATAGAATGGGTGAGAAGTCTTCAGAGAACCTGGACCGGGCCATCTCAGCAAGCAAGCACACCCAACTGAACAAGTTCCTGTATGCCTTGGGGATCAGGGAAGTGGGAGAGACCACCGCAAGTAACCTGGCCCGGCATTTTACGCTTGATGCGCTCAAGAGCGCGACGGAAGAGAAACTCTGTGAGATTCAGGATGTTGGCCCGGTAGTGGCAAGAAATATTGTCCGGTTCTTCCAGGATAAACAGAATACCTCCATCGTCGACGCGCTGCGCAGCGCCGGAATCGTGTGGGAGAACGCGCAGGAAGAACAGACTGCGGACTTGCAGGGAAAAACCTTTGTCATCACGGGTACACTGTTGTCGCTGAGCCGTAATGAAGCAAAGGAAAGACTGGTATCCAGGGGGGCAAAAGTGAGCGGGAGTGTATCGGGCAAGACGGATTACCTGATAGCAGGTGAAAATCCCGGCAGTAAGCTTGACAAAGCGCGCAGCCTGGGCATCTGCATCCTCGATGAAGCAGGATTGTTTGAGATGCTGGGCAAGGAATATTTGGGGTCAGGTTAAAAACCCACCGGAAATTTTCAGGAAACCTGGGGTCAGAGTAAAATCGCCAAGGACATTAGCAGCGGCACGGTCGGTGGTGATTTTACTCTGACCCCTGCATTAATGGGTTTTTACTCTGACCCCAAATATTAGGGACGCAGGATCGTATCCCGGGCCGGCATCGCCGGACTTGCTGCCGGGTAATCAAGTGTGTAGTGCAACCCCCGGCTTTCTTTACGGCGTAAGGCCGACTCGATAATCAGGTCGGCTACCAGGGATAAGTTGCGCAGTTCTATCAGGTCATTGTTGATGCGAAAATTGCCGTAGTATTCGTATATCTCATCCTGCAGTAGCTTGATACGGTGCTTGGCCCGTTGCAGGCGTTTGTCGGTGCGAACAATACCGACGTAGTCCCACATGAAGCGGCGGATTTCATCCCAGTTATGGGAGACTACGACTTCTTCATCAGAGTCCGCAACCTGGCTTTCATCCCATTCAGGCAAAGGGGCAAGGGGAGACGTCCGGTCAAGATTATGCCGGATATCTTTGTAGGCGGCATGGGCGAATACTACACATTCCAACAGGGAATTACTCGCCATACGGTTTGCGCCATGGAGTCCGGAACAGGATACCTCGCCGATTGCATAAAGCGCGTTAATATCAGTCCGCCCGTTTTTATCGATAACCACACCGCCACAAGTGTAATGGGCGGCAGGCACTACGGGGACAGCTTGTCTGGTCAGGTCAAATCCATACTGAATACAACGGGCATATATGGTGGGGAAGTGGTCTATGATGAAATCTTTTCCCCGGTGACTGATATCGAGGTATACACACTCGCTGCCCAGACGCTTCATTTCATGGTCAATAGCCCGTGCGACAATGTCCCGGGGGGCCAACTCTCCACGTGAGTCAAATTTATCCATGAAACGAGAGCCGTCGGGAAGCAACAACTTCGCCCCTTCACCGCGTAAGGCCTCAGAAATTAAAAATGATTTCGCCTCCCGGTGATACAGGCAGGTTGGGTGAAACTGTACAAATTCCATGTTGGCAATGTTACAACCCGCGCGCCAGGCCATGGCTATACCGTCTCCGGTACATATATCCGGGTTGCTTGTGTACAGGTAAACCTTGCCGGCTCCACCGGTAGCCAGCACCGTGTACCTGGAACGGAACACCCTGACCCGGTCTTTTTTCTGGTCATAGACATAGGCGCCGACGCAACTGCCGTCCTTGATGATAAGATCAAGACTGGTATGAAATTCAAACAGTTCGATATTGCTGTGATCTCGGGTGCGATTCTCGAGGGTGCTTTCAATTGCCTTGCCTGTGGAATCAGCAGCGTGCAAGACCCGCCGGTGACTATGTCCGCCTTCCTGGTGAAGGTGAAACTCCTGGCCCCGGGACTCCGGTAAACGAGTGAAATTCACGCCGAGATCAACTAACCAGCCGGTGCTTTTTCTACCGTTTTCTACAACAAATTTAACTACGTCCGAATCGCATAAACCACCTCCTGTCTCGATAGTGTCACTGATGTGGGATTCAATCGAGTCTTCTGCGTCCAGAACTGCCGACACACCTCCCTGGGCGTAGAACGTTGCTCCCTCTTTCAGGTCAGCCTTGGAGATTACGGCAATATGCGCATATCGGGCCAGTTGCAAGGCCAGGCTTAAGCCGGATGCGCCGCTGCCGATAATCAGTACATCAGATCGGTGCTGGTTGTTTGTCATACAGGTGCAATATATGGAGCAAGCTAATATAATTGGTTATTTGAATACATTAATAACTATTTGTCTTGTCTGAGTGCTATTCTCATGGCAGGAATTTACCATGGAATATAATATATCCGATAAAATACTCGTAGAAAGGGTTAAAAACGGGGACAAGAAAGCGTTTGATGCGCTGGTGATAAAGTACCAGAGCAGAATTATAAACTTGATATCCCGTTTTGTTCACAATCCCCATGATGCCAGTGACGTGGCTCAGGAAGCCTTTATCAAGGCTTATCGAGCCTTGCCTAAATTTCGTGGCGACAGTGCATTTTATACCTGGCTCTATCGAATTGCTGTGAATACGGCAAAAAATTTCCTGTCTTCAGGGTTGCGTCAACCTTTTGATACAGCCGTGGATTTTGATGAAATGGAACAAATTGAGCAAAGTGATAGTCTAAGAGAGCAGACGACGCCTGAACACTTGCTGCTAACACAGGAATTACAAGAGACTATAATTACGGCTATTGAAGAATTGCCGGTGGATTTGCGTTCGGCGATCACCTTGCGGGAATTAGACGGATTGAGCTATGAAGAGATCGCGACAGTTATGGAGTGTCCGGTCGGCACGGTGAGATCGCGCATATTTCGCGCCAGAGAAGCAGTGGATAAACGAATAAAACCTTTACTTGTCGATTAATACTATGAACGATGCAAAAAAAGAACAGTTATCTGCCTTCATGGATGGTGAGCTTGATGGGCGGGACAAAAACCTGGTCGATCAACTTCTGAAGGACCCGGAACTGTTGGACACCTGGTCCCGTTACCATTTGGTTTCCGACTGTCTCAAACAATGTTTACCCGATAGCATTGACAGGGGCCTGGCAGGAAATATTTCAAAATCCCTGCAGAAAGAACCCGCCATTGTCGCTCCCGTCCGCCTGTCTCATCCTCTCCTCAAACCCGTTACCGGCTTTGCCTTAGCCGCTTCTGTTACTGCGCTTGCTATTTTGGGCATACAACAACAGCAATTGGGCGGACCTCATGAAACACCACAGGATGCACTGGTCCAAACCGTACCCGGCGTCAGCGGCGCTGGAACGGTTTATGCTCCGGTGCGGCAGGTAAGTTCGGTAAACAGTGAAATAGTCACCGAATGCATTGATCTGCCGGCGGGGAACAGTCAATCGGAAACGGGCAAAGGGAAACAGGCGATGGGAGACAGTATGGAGGATACGGCAGCAGCGGTAAAAGAGGTGAATTGTCGATGATGTCGGCGGACTATCCGGCGCTGACCCGCAGTTTTACCAGTCACGCACACTCGGGTAGAGTCGCTATTGTTTTTCATAGGGTGAAAAATCAACTGACTGGTATTGGTTGTTACAGGTATATCCTGCCCCTGTTGTTATTGTGGTATGCGGAACTGGCCGGTGCGGCGCTCTTGCCTGATTTTACTGCGCTGGTCCGGGAGAACTCTGCAGCTGTCGTAAACATCAGTACGACTGCCAAAAAAGATAATCCTGAATCGTCCGGGAGATCGTATATCCCCGACGTGCCTGAAGATAGCCCGTTTTATGACTTTTTCCAGAAGTTTTTTGAAGAACAGATACCGGAAGACCGAGGAGCACCCAGACAGGCGGCCTCGCTTGGGTCAGGCTTCATTATTTCAGCGGATGGTTTTGTTATTACCAACAGTCACGTGGTCGCTGATGCGGATGAAATCATTGTAAGACTGAGTGATCGCAGGGAGTTTATTGCTGAAATAGTGGGCACCGACAAGCGCAGTGATATAGCGCTGCTTAAGGTTGATGGAAATGACCTGCCTGTAGTCAAGTTGGGCAGATCCTCCGATTTGAAGGTAGGGGAATGGGTGCTGGCAATAGGTTCGCCTTTCGGTTTTGACTACTCGGTCACTCAAGGGATAGTGAGCGCCATAGGGAGAAGTCTGCCCAATGAAAATTATATTCCCTTCATCCAGACAGATGTGGCTATTAACCCTGGTAATTCGGGCGGTCCTTTATTTAACCTGGATGGCGAAGTAATCGGGGTGAATTCGCAGATATACAGCCGCACCGGTGGATTTATGGGACTGTCTTTCGCCGTGCCTGTAGACGTCGTCGTCAATGTGTATTCACAGATGCGGGAAACAGGTTCTGTTACCCGGGGCTGGCTCGGCGTACTTATACAGGACGTGACTCGGGAACTGGCCGAATCTTTTAATATGGACAAACCCCATGGCGCCCTGGTCGCAAAAGTATTGACTGACAGCCCCGCACAAGTCGCGGGCGTTGAAGTGGGCGATATCATTGTCAGCTATGACGGTACCGAAATCGCATTTTCATCGGACCTGCCGCCGCTGGTCGGGAACAGTAAAATCAATACTAAAGTGCCGGTGGAAATCATCCGGGAGGGGAAGCGCAAACATCTCAAGGTATTGATTGCAACACTACCCGAAGAAGATAAAATGGCGCGTACGGAAAACGCTGCCCCGGAGGTTGAGCCTCCCAATGAAATGAATCTTGTGGTACGTGATCTGACGGAAGAGCAGAGAAAAAAGCTGGACCTGCCGAAAGACGGTATAATGGTGGAAAAAGTGATGCCCGGCCCCGGCGGCGAAGCGGGAATCCGCAGAGGTGATGTAATTTTGATAGTGAATAATATAAGGATGGAAAGCGTTTCACAGTTTGGGCAGGTACTTGCGGAACTGCCGCGCGACCGTCCTGTTCCAATCCTGATTCAAAGACGCGGTGCACCGACGTTCCTGGCATTTAAACTGACCGGAGAAGAAGACGAATAAGTTTTGTCCGGCTGATCCGGGCAAACATTAGTTTTCCAGTCCTGTTTATATGGAGCGGATCAGAAATTTTTCCATCATCGCGCACATAGACCATGGCAAGTCTACCCTCGCGGATCGTTTTATACAGACTTGCGGCGGTTTGAGTGAACGGGAAATGTCCGCGCAGGTGTTGGATTCGATGGAGTTGGAAAAAGAACGTGGTATTACGATCAAATCCCAGAGTGTGCGCCTGGATTACCCCCACCATGACGGCAATACATACCAGTTCAATATAATTGACACACCCGGTCACGTTGATTTCAGTTATGAAGTGTCCCGCTCGTTATCTGCATGCGAAGGCGCCTTGCTGGTTGTGGATTGTTCCCAGAGCGTAGAGGCGCAGACCGTAGCCAACTGCTTTGCGGCCATTGACAACGGCCTGGAAGTAATTCCGGTATTAAACAAGATTGACTTGCCTGCAGCAGACCCTGAGAAGGTGATACTGGATATTGAGGAACTGATCGGGGTTGATGCAAGGAATGCCCTGCTGGTCAGCGCCAAAACCGGGGAGGGGCTGGAGCAACTGCTCAGTGCTATTATTGAACGTATTCCCCCGCCTGAAGGCAATATCGACGCACCACTGACGGCATTGATTATCGATTCCTGGTTTGATAATTACCTTGGCGTCGTTTCCCTGGTACGGGTAAATGAGGGCAGGTTGAGCATCGGCGACAAGATCAAAATATTTTCAACCGGACAGAGCTATATTGTTGATGAGGTCGGTTCATTCACTCCCAAGAGAACACCCGGCTCCTGTCTTGCTACCGGGGAGGTTGGTTACGTTGTTGCCGGAATCAAGGAAATCCTCGGCGCGCCGGTGGGTGATACCATTACTTCAAGCAAGCATCCGGTAGAGCGTCCGGTACCCGGTTTCCAACCTGTAAAACCCCGTGTTTTTGCCGGCATGTTTCCTATCGATTCCAGTGATTTCGAGGACTTCCGGGAAGCCCTGTCAAAGCTGAAATTAAATGACGCGGCGCTGTATTATGAACCTGAAACCTCCCAGGCCCTGGGATTCGGGTTTCGTTGTGGATTTTTAGGCATGTTGCACATGGAAATAGTTCAGGAGCGCCTGGAGCGAGAGTACGACATAAACCTGATAATAACGGCGCCCACCGTAGTGTATGAAATTGAAACCACATCCGGTTCCAGGTTGTATATTGATAATCCTGCCGACCTCCCCGGGACGGATAAGGTTGTGGCAATTCGAGAACCCATCGTACGTACTGATATACTGACACCGCAAGAGTATCTGGGTAATGTTATCTCTTTGTGTATCGAGAAAAGAGGCGCGCAGAAGAAATTGCACTATGCCGGGCGGCAGGTATCGATTGCTTTTGAGATCCCCCTCAGTGAAATTGTGCTGGATTTTTTTGACAGGTTGAAATCGGTCAGCAAAGGGTATGCGTCTTTTGATTATCATTTTGAACGCTATAATGAGGCGCCGCTGGTTAAACTGGATGTGATGATTAACGGTACCCGGGTGGATGCATTGTCGAGCATCGTCCATCGGGAACTGGCACAACGACGCGGACGAGAATTGACGGCAAAGATGAAACAACTCGTCCCGCGTCAGATGTATGAAGTAGCGATTCAAGCGGCGATCGGCTCGAAAATTATCGCCCGGGAATCCGTTAAGGCGCTACGCAAAAACGTCACGGCCAAGTGCTACGGCGGTGACGTAACGCGTAAGAAAAAATTACTTGAGAAACAAAAAGCAGGGAAAAAAAGAATGAAACAACTGGGTTCGGTTGAAATTCCGCAATCGGCATTTATGGCTATTCTGCATGTAGGGGGCGAGCAATGACCTTTGATTTCGCTGCCCTGCTGGTATTGCTTACCTTTCTCAGCGGCATAATCTGGGGAGTCGATGCCTTGTTTTTTGCAGCGGGCAGAAGAACTTCCGCCACTGACGGCGGCGATCGTACAGAACCATTAATCGTGGATTATGCCAGGTCGTTGTTTCCTGTATTTTTGATTGTAATGGTCCTGCGCTCATTCATCATTGAGCCGTTCCGCATTCCGTCTGCTTCAATGATGCCGACCCTGTTAAGAGGCGATTTCATCCTGGTAAACAAGTACAATTACGGCATTCGGCTGCCGGTTCTGAATGCCAAGGTGTTCGGTAGCGGGGAACCGCAACGGGGCGACGTCGTCGTGTTTCGTTACCCTGAAGATCCCGCCATTCCTTTTATCAAGAGGGTAGTTGGTGTGCCCGGAGATCACCTGCAATATAAGGACAAGAGCCTGACAATAAACGGTGTTGATGTCGAACTCAAACTTAAAGGTATTTATCAAAGTGGTGGTGTAGGTAGGAGGCAGAACGGTTCTTATCGATTAAGGGAACGACTGGATGAAACAGATCACGATATTCTAATCAATCCATTACAGCCATCGTCTGTGGAAATAGATCGGAAAATTCCTGAAGGATATTACTTTGTCCTGGGTGATAACCGTGACAACAGCAGGGATAGTCGTTACTGGGGACTGGTACCGGATGAAAATCTCGTAGGCAGGGCATTTTATATATGGATGAACTGGAGCAACGACAGTATTCTTGATTTTCAGAGTTGGGATATGGACTGGGACAGGATTGGGTCCGGGATAAATTAATCTGCAGATATGAATGAGTTACACCTGCACATGAAAAATGTCCTGGGTCATGATTTCAGTAATACCGAATTATTAACCATGGCCTTGACTCACCGGAGTTTCAGCAGGAACCACAATGAAAGACTTGAATTCCTTGGGGATGCGCTGCTGGGCATGTTTATTGCCGATGAGCTGTATATAAAGTTCCCGGAGGCTGCGGAGAGCGATCTGACACGATTGCGCTCATCCCTGGTAAAAAAGGAAGCGCTCGCACAACTCGCAAAACAACTGGACCTGGGAAGTCATATCAGGTTCGGCATAGGTGAGAATAAAAGCGGAGGAAGGCAGAAAGAATCACTTCTGGCAAACACTTTGGAGGCATTGATAGGAGCGATTTACCTGGATTCAGACCTGGAAAACTGTCGTCGTTTTATCTTGAAATTATATGCTTCCTTGCTTGACGAATTGACCGCCGAGAATATACCGAAAGACCCGAAATCCGAATTACAGGAATACTTGCAGGCCAATAAGAAGTCTTTGCCCGCCTATAATGTGGTTGCAGAAGAAGGGGAAGCGCACGACAAACTGTTTACCATAGAATGTAGTATCGATGGCATTACCAAACCGATAGTGGCAAAAGGCAGGAGTAAAAGAAATGCGGAACAAACGGCGGCCAGGACGGCGCTGGAGATGATAGCTCTGGATGTTGACCCCTGACAGGCTAAACATGAGTTTTTACACTGACCCCAATTATTCCGATTTCAAGGCCGGTTACGTTTCCATTATTGGTCGACCCAACGTCGGCAAGTCGACACTGTTAAACCATTTGATTGATCATAAAATCAGTATCGTTTCCAGGAAGCCGCAAACGACACGCTGGCAGATTAAAGGGATTAAATCGACTCCTGAATACCAGATAATCTTCACTGATACCCCGGGGTACCAAAACACCCACAAAAGTGCGATCTACCGCTATATGAACAGGGAAGTGACAAACTCATTGGCGCACATCGACCTGGTGCTGTTCGTTGTCGAGGCGGTAAAGTGGACCCATAAAGATGACTTGGTCGCAGGGTTGTTAAATGAAGTAAACGCACCGTTGGTATTGGTGATCAATAAACTGGATCTGCTGAAGGACCACACGGCATTACTGCCATACATAAATGAAATGAAAGAAAAGCTGTCATTCACGGAAATTATTCCACTCAGCGCCAGACGCCAACGAGACGTTGTGTCGTTGGAACGTAAAGTGGTTTCAATGCTGCCTGCAGGCGAAGCCTTGTTTCCGGCCGATCAGATAAGTGATAAAAGCTCGCGTTTCATAGCGGCTGAGTATATCAGGGAGAAAGTTATGGCGCGCCTGGGAGAAGAACTGCCCTACAGGATATCCGTCACTATTGATGAATATAATGATGAGGCAACATTATTGTCCATATTTGCCACTATCTGGGTGGAACGCCGCTCACACCGTTCCATCATTATTGGTGGAAATGGAAAAATGTTAAAGTCAATCGGCACTGAGGCGCGTATTGACTTGGAGAAATTCTTTACAAAAAAAGTGTATCTGCAAACCTGGGTGAAAACTAAACAGAGCTGGACTGAAGACGTCAGGGCATTAAAGGCGTTGGGGTATAATTAGGCATATCCTGAAGCGTTGAGGGTCACGCTTGCGTGATCCCGGCCAACCGAGAACTGATCGATGAGAGTCGAACTGAACCCCTGCTACATCCTGCACAATCGTCCCTATCGTGAAACGAGTTTGTTACTGGACGTGTTTTCGCGCGGGCACGGCAGGATTGGCCTGGTGGCCAAAGGGGCCAGAAAACAGAAAAATGATAAACGGGCATTGTTACAGTCGGGTCGTAAAATCAGTATTGCCTGGACAATGCGCCGGGAATTGGGCACCTTGACCCAGGTAGAACCCTGTCAAGGCAGACAAGCGTATGAAACCGGCGCGCTGATGACTGTTTTTTACATTAATGAACTACTGGTAAAATTGCTGCATCGGCATGAACCGCATCCGGAACTTTTCGATGCCTATGAGGAAGCAATCGGCAAATTAAGTAACACGTCGACCGAACAAATCACACTCAGGATTTTTGAAAAGCGGCTACTTGAAGCGCTGGGTTATGGGTTGGTGCTGAATTCCGATGCAGAAGGCAATGCCATCAAAGCGGATCAGAAGTACAATTACCTGTTGGAACAAGGTCCGGTTCTACATGATTCACCTGACCGGAGCGGCATGAAAATCTCCGGGCGAACATTAACGGCCTTGGCGGAAGAGAAGTTAGGTGATGCCCATGTGCTGGCAGAGGCCAAGCAGTTGATGAGAATGGCGCTGGGTAATTTATTGGGCGACAAACCGCTGGTCAGCCGGGAACTGTACAACTACAACTTAAGGAACCTCTGATTAAGTCAGAGGTTCCTACGGTACATGGATGTACCGTCAAAATCAATGGCAGTATGTCATTGATTTTGCGAGGGAAACAAAAATCGCATTTTTGTTTCCCGTGCTCTGACAAGGCCTGGACGGACTTGATCAGAGCTTCATTAACTATGCAACGCTGAAATAATCAATGAACCCGATAAAACTGGGGGTTAACATCGACCATGTGGCGACGCTGCGGCAGGCGAGGCTGACCCGATATCCCGAACCGGTCCAGGCTGCCCTGATAGCTGAACAGGCCGGCGCTGACTCAATCACGATACACCTGCGCGAGGATCGCCGGCATATCCAGGAAAGGGACGTGGAGATGTTGAAAGACGTGCTGACGATACCGATCAACCTGGAAATGGCGGTCACTGATGAAATGTTGGCGCTAGCGGAAAATTTCCAGCCGGATTATTGCTGTTTTGTCCCTGAGCGGCGGGAAGAGTTGACCACGGAGGGAGGCCTGGAAGTGGCCGGCCAACAGTTAAAAATCAGCGCTGCCTGCGCCAGGCTGCAGGCAAGCGGTTCCAAAGTATCTTTGTTTATCGATGCGGATGCCGGCCAGATAGACGCGTCGGTCAATGCCGGCGCCGACATGATAGAAATTCACACCGGGCATTATGCGGATTGCGACGGTACTGAAGCGCTCGCTGTTGAATACAACAAGATCGTCCGGGCAGTGGAACATGCAGCGAAAACACCACTGCAAATCAACGCCGGACACGGACTGCATTACCACAACGTCAATCCCATAGCTGCGCTCGAACAGGTTGCCGAACTGAACATCGGCCATTCCATCATAGCCAGGGCTGTGTTTACCGGCCTATATCAGGCTGTCAAGGACATGAAAGCGCTGATGGATGAGGCGAGACAATAGAGTTCTAGCGAGTTCTGGCTTTATATTTTCACCGGTGTCAGACGATAGCCCAAGGCATGTATGACAGCGTTAATGTTATCCAGACGCGGGTTTCCTTTTCTGGAAAGCGCTTTTTGCAATCCCTGCCTGGTCATGCCTGTTTCCATCGCTAGCGCTGAAATACCTTTTACCTTGGCTATGACACGCAGGGAAGCAAGCAATGAGGCAGAATCGCCATCCCTCGCATATTCATCAAAAATTTCAGACAGGTAAGCATCCACCTCATGTGAATGTTGACGGAAATAATCTTCTTCCAAATTATTGAGTGTTCTTAAGTCAGTCATTGGTTTTATAATCTTTCCAGTACTGTAGTGCAGTATTGATATCATTATCCTGACTGCGCTTGTCACCACCAGTTAGTAACACGATAATTGCATCATCATCTTTGCCGAAATAGATACGATAGCCGGGACCAAAAAACAAACGTAACTCATACAAACGCTCCCTGATATGTTTACTATCCCCGAAGTTTCCTTGTTCTAAGCGTCTAAGTCGCATGAGAATCCGACGACGGGTTCCGGCATCTTTTAATTTATTAAACCAAATCAAAAATGGTTCCTTCCCAATATGGTCCTTGTAAATAAGAAGCGCTTTTGTTCCTGAAGTCCTTGACATGTCCATATATCATAATAATTATTGTGCAAACTATAGTAGGCAGTAGAGCTTTTTTCAAGGAGAAATTCCCTAATCCTGATTTAGACATTGAAGATTAAACTTGAATTTTCACTAATTGACCTTATATTCGTAACATTATGATAACCATAACGCCTGCCCAGCGCCTCTTACAACTACCTAATGGCTGGATTGTTGAGGAGTTGGTCAACCGAACAGATAAAGCGACAGGAGGGCATTTTTCAACTTCATACATCGTCAGTTCTAGTAATGGGACAAGGGCTTTCCTCAAAGCGATGGACTATAAGAAAGCTCTTGAATCCCCAGATCCGGCCAAAGCTCTCGAAGCGATGACAAAAGCATATAACTTTGAGAGAGACTTACTAGAGACATTAAAACAAGTCGATTATCTCGCATAGTTAATCTTCTTGATGATGGTAAGATAGATGCAGAGGATGGAGACTCTAGCAGTGTTGTTCAATACCTGATTTTTGAGTTAGCGCAAGGCGATATTCGGTCATTTATCGAGATTGACAGTGCTTTTGAGACAGCTTGGGCATTGCGGGTAATCCATCAGATGGCAGCAGCGCTACGGCAATTACATTGGGGACGTATTGCACATCAAGATGTAAAACCCTCCAATGTGTTGCTTTTTGATGACAATAACTCCAAGTTGGCAGACTTAGGACGGGCAGTATCCCGCGACAATGGCTCACCAAATGATGATCATGCTATTGCAGGTGATAGAACCTATGCACCTCCAGAACTCCTTTACGGATTTGTTCCTAGTGAGTGGTCAACACGGCGGTTAGGATGTGATATGTATCTTTTGGGAAGTCTCATAGTATTCTTCTGTACGGGGGTTTCTATGACGCACTTACTCATTTCCGAGCTTGATGAGGAGTTTCACCCCGACAAATGGGATAAAACTTTTGAGGAAGTATTGCCTTACCTTCAGACTATTTTTTTGAGTGTCATTCGAGAGCTTCATGCGAAAATTCAACCTGAATTCGCTGGCAAAATTGCCGAATCTGTAAAACAACTTTGTAATCCTGACCCTGCCCAGCGTGGACATCCGAGGAACATTATGTTCAGTGATAGTCAATACTCTCTTGAACGATACGTATCGATCTTTGGGAACCTCGCTAGTAAAGCAGAGTATTCGTTGAAAAGGAAAACCCCGCTTTCACTTTAATGTTAAGTAATGGCTGGATTCAACCCGGACAAAAGCCGAAAAGTAATCCCCCGATGGCGAACTTTTAAAACAACTCTTAGCCTTGGGGAACTTGGTTCACACACGCCTTATAAAGCACATCAGGAGGTCACTACCGATTTCTTAATTTCTAAAGTCATCGATTGGCATAAATACCGACAAAATTTCACGCAACGGATTTGTAGGCGCTGCGATAACGCTTGGAAGGGAGGTGGAGTGTATCGAAGCTGCTCGGTTTTTATTGCAAGATGATATAAGTTCATCATTGTGGATGAGAAGGCTCGCCCGTCGGGCGTTACGAACACCAGGCAGTGCGGATGAGCATCAAGTCTTCCCTAACAAACAAGAGCAATCAGGTTTACAATCCCAAATTAGGATACTCCGCCAACTGCTACGAGTCGAACCCCTGGATGCTATTATATGGGCTGACCTTTCGAGGACTTATGCAATTTTAGGGCTGAATGACCAAGCTGAACGATGTATGACGGTCGCATTGCAACTAGCTAAAGATAATCGCTTTATTCTTCGTTCTGCAGGTCGCCTTTGGATTCATCTTGGTGACACAGAGAAAGCACACGACATAATTATTAAAGCGAACAGTACCCGTTATGATCCTTGGTTATTGGCGGCGGAGGTTGCTATAGCCGACCTAGCCGGAAAAAAACCGCGATACGTTAAGTCAGGACGCCGGCTCCTCTCTGATGGACATGTTTCAGTCGCACACATGAGTGAACTTGCCTCGGCTTTGGCAACGCTGGAGATCAGTCACGGCAACATAAAGCATTCTCGAGACGTCAGTTGAAGGTTCACTTTTTAAGAAGTCCCTAGAAAAACCAAATGAAAACAGTATCGCTCAAGCCACTTGGGCTTCCAAACACTATCAAACGCTTTCGTTCGACTTTAACAGGTTTATTGGTGTATTTAATGCATTCGAAGCACGTTATTTGGAATATTACCAACAACAGCAATGGGAACAGGCCGTTGACGCGTGTCGTTCATGGAGGGATGATCAACCATTCTCTAGTGACCCCTACACACATGGCTCGTATGTACTCTTGACTATGCTTGATAATTATGAAGAGGGTAAAAAATTTGCTGAGGAGGGTCTTGCAGCAAACCGCTTGGATTTTACGCTCATGAACAACTCAGCATTCGCGGATATTAGCAGCGGTAATATAGACGAAGCAGAAAAAACTTTATCGAAGCTAGAACACTTCATAGAGATTCCAAAGCTTTCCAAGGAAAAACAAGTAACCCTAAAAGCAACGCTGGGTCTCTTTGCGTTTAGAACAGGAGATATCATAAGAGGTCGGCAGTTGTATTTAGAAGCAGGTAAGATGGCGCGGGAAGGGCAAAACAAACAAGTACTTGCCGCGGTATTGGCATATCATGCAATTGAGGAAGTTAAGCACTCTGAACAAGATTGTATTCCCTTTGTATCTCAAGCACGTAAAGTGCTATCATCTGCGCCCCAGGTTACCACCAACCCAGTTTTCGACGTGCTAAAACAAAAGTTGGAGACCGCTGTTAGTAAACAGCTCACTGGGGCAGAATAAGTTAAAGTTCAATCTTTATTTATCTTTAGGAAACTAAGCTTCCATTCTTCAACCGCTTCCATGGTTAAAAATGCCAGGATAATTGAGCGTAATATTGAAAATCAAACCAAGGGGCACCTTGTAACTCCAAGTAACAGTCTGTCGCCCCCATAGGACCTGGCAAGCCGGTAAATATTACGCTTCCACTCATATCATGCCGGTCAATACCGCCTCCAGGTCCGCCGGCAGTGGCGCGATAAATTGATGTTCTCCGGTTTTTTTCAATTCGGGTACAGAGAGTTTGTTGGCGTGTAAAAACATACGTTTCAGGCCGAGTGTGCGCATTTTTTTGTTAAATTCCCTGTCTCCGTATTTTTTGTCACCGGCAAGGGGATGGCCGATGGAACCGGCGTGGACCCTGATTTGATGGGTTCGGCCGGTGGCAATCCTGACTTTGACATGGGTTGCATCCCGGTAGAGTTTTACTGTTACAAACTTGGATATGGCAGTCTTGCCGGCGCCGTCAACCCTGACCTGTCCTTCGCCGTAATCATTTCTATGACGTTGCAACGGGGTATTCACCGTAATTTTTTTTTCGTGTAACCGGCCTTGCAGCAGGGCCTGATATTCTTTATGAACGTCGCCGCTTTTCAGAGCCTGGTTGACCTGGCGCAGGATCATCATATTTTTTGCTATCAACAGACAGCCGGAAGTCTCTTTATCCAGTCGATGAATCAAATGCAGGTCCTGCTTTTGCCTATATAACTCGCGCAGGAGTTCGATAACGCCAAAAGCGCTTCCCGTACCTGCATGTACAACCAGGCCGGCGGGTTTATTTATGACTATAAGCCGCTTATCTTCATACATAATGCAGGTTTTTATCATTTCAACCAGGCGCGCCGGCGGTTTGTCGGGAATTCCGGCCGGTTGCTCAAATACCGGGGGGATGCGGATAACATCTCCCGGTTGAAGGCGGTAGTCGGGCCTGATGCGACCCTTGTTTACCCTGACCTCGCCACGTCTCAGCATCTGGTATATGCGACTTTTGGGTATGGGTTTCAGAAAAGCGAGCAGAAAATTATCGATGCGTCGATCGGCATGTTCATTGTCAATGACAACGCTTTCGGTTTTACGCGTTTTATAAATCATTAATGAATAATGACATTGCCGTAACGCTTTAAATTTGTTATAGTTGCCGAGTCGATGCAGATTATCAGATATCCTGCAAGGATAAGCCATATCAGGACAGATGTCTTTAACGGGAACAGAACTTGCAAAACGGAGCCTGAATGAACCGGATTAGTTTTGACTAACGGCGCTCCGAACCTGACGACGATTGAACGTGGCTAAACAAGTGTTTTGCAGGAAAACATGAATACAGATGATAACCGACTGTAAGTTATTGTCACACGGATATTGTAATTTATGACAGCCCGGGCGCACGATTGTGCCGGATATGAAAATGTATCCATATTGGCATACCTGGAATTAAATTCGTAGCTGCAAAACAGCAGCACGATAAAAGATTAACAAGGCTCCCATCCGTCAGCCGGTTTAACCGGTTGCTGACAGTCAGTCAGAGCATGGTTGAGCTGATAAGTGAAGGACATTTACAATGAAAAGAATGTTGATTAACGCAACTCAACCGGAAGAGTTGCGGGTGGCACTAGTGGATGGCCAACGTCTGTATGATCTTGATATTGAAGCAACAGGGCGGGAACAGAAGAAATCAAACATCTATAAATGCAGGATAGTCAGGATTGAACCCAGTCTTGAAGCTGCATTTGTTGATTTCGGCGCCGAAAGGCACGGGTTCCTGCCGTTTAAGGAAATTGCTCACTCCCTTCTCAAAACCAAGAATAATGAGGATAACCGCAGCCGCGTAATCATCAAGGACGCGTTAGAGGTTGGACAGGAATATATAGTCCAGGTGGAAAAGGAAGAACGCGGGAACAAAGGAGCGGCCCTGACCACATTTATCAGTCTTGCCGGGCGCTACCTGGTGCTTATGCCGAATAATCCCAGGGCCGGGGGAGTTTCCAGACAAATTGAAGGCAATGACCGTAGTGATGCCCGTGAGGCGATGAGCACACTGGAAATACCTCAGGGAATGGGTTTGATACTACGCACGGCCGGCGTAGGTAAAAGTGCCGAAGAATTGCAATGGGATCTGGACTACCTGAAGGTACTCTGGGATTCCATTGAGACAACAGCCAAGGAAAAATCCGGACCCTTCCTCATTTACCAGGAGAGTGAAGTAATTATCAGGGCAATCCGGGATTACCTGAGGAACGATATTGCCGAGATATGGGTCGATGATAATGACATCTTCCACAGGGCGCGGGACTTTATGCAACAGGTTATGCCCCATAACCTGAACAAACTGAAACTTTATTCAGGGAGCGATCCCTTATTCAGCCGCTACCAGATTGAAGGGCAGATAGAAACTGCTTTTGCCCGCGAGGTTCAGCTTCCCTCCGGAGGAGTGCTGATCATCGACCACACCGAGGCCCTGACGTCTGTTGATATCAATTCAGCGCGCGCCACCAAGGGTGAAGATATAGAAGAAACGGCATTTAATACCAACCTGGAAGCAGCTGATGAAATCGCACGCCAATTACGCCTGCGTGATATGGGCGGCCTGTTTGTCATCGACTTTATCGATATGGCAAACAACAGGAACCAGCGCGAGGTGGAAAACCGCCTGAGGGATGGCCTCAAGGTAGACCGCGCCAGAGTACAAACGGGACGTATCTCGCGCTTTGGCCTGCTTGAAATGTCGCGCCAGAGATTAAGGCCGTCGCTGGGAGAATCAAGCCATATACCGTGCCCGCGCTGTGACGGACAAGGAACTATCCGCGGGATCAAGTCGCTGTCACTGGCGGTCCTGAGAATTATCCAGGAGGAGGCCATGAAGGAATTGACGGCTAAAGTAGTAGCCCTGTTACCGGTAGATGCCGCTACCTTTTTGTTGAATGAAAAGCGTCAGGCCATACGAGAAATAGAACAACGTCTTGACGTGGAAATTATTATCAGTCCCAACCCGATGATGGAGACTCCACAATATCAAGTACAGCGCATAAACCTGTCAGAGTCTGCGGCGGATTCATTCCAGAAAGAGAGTTACAAATTTGCGGAAGTAAAACAGGACAATGCTGCAGGCGCTATTACCAATGAAAACCGGAAAACGCCTGAAAAACCTGCGTTAACTCAGGTTATTCCGGAAAGACCGGTTCCCGTAGCAAAAAAGAATAAGGAAAAAGGGCTGATGAGCAGACTGTTTGCCAAACTGTTCAGCAGCACTGATGATCAGCAGCAGCAGCAGGATAGCACATCGACGCCTAAGAAACCCCAGTCGCCCCGCCCTAGAAGCAGAGGCAGATATGCCGGTAATAATGCGAACAGGCAACAACAACGCAGAGGTTCCCGTAGAAGCGATAACTCATCGGGGAACAGCCAGCGCCGACAGGGAAACAGAGACCAGGGCAATAATGAAAACAGGCAATCTCGCTCCGCCTCCAGGACCAGGAATACCCGTGAAAAGAAACAAGAGAGTGATACTGCTGAGAGCAACATCAAACCTGATAACGGAGTAGAAAAAAAGGAACCCGTCGCCAGCGTAACGCCGGAAGAATAACAGTTAACCCGCATTTCTCACCAGTTCGCTTATCGCTATCGGATATTTTTTTGCTGCCAATGAGTTAAAATATACTATTCACTGTGTTGCCATTACGAACTGCGCTTGATGCGCCCTCGCTTGTCTTTTTGCCGCTAGCGGGCACGTGCTCCCTCAACCATAGCTACGGCTATGCTTTCGGTCGCAGGCACCCGCTAGCGGCAAAAATCCTGCGCGATTATCGCATCAACTGGTGAGAAATGCGGGTTAGCGGGAAATAGCGCGGTCTGGAATATGAGTGACGCCTGGCAACAGGATACCGGTGAGACCGATACAGAGTTTGAACAGACCCTGGTGAATCAGATTGCCAGGGAGTTTCTGGCCGAGCAACGCCGCGCCAGGCGCTGGAATATAGCATTCAGGCTGGTTATCGTTTCGTTCATGCTGCTTTTCCTGTTAATTTACCTGTTTGGTAAAACCGACCTGTCACCCGGCAAGCTATCAGATGGCAAACACACGGCACTGATAGATATTCAGGGTGTTATTGCCAGTAGTGAACAAGCCAGGGCTGATTATGTAACAGCAAGTTTGCGTGCGGCTTATGAGGATAGCAATACGGCAGGCATCATTATCCGCATTAACAGCCCGGGAGGCAGTCCTGTTCAGGCAGGTTATGTCAATGATGAGATAAATCGGCTGAAAAATAATCATCCTGACATTCCGGTCGTCGCGGTAATCGGTGACCTGTGCGCCTCCGGAGGCTATTATATAGCCGTGGCAGCAGACAGTATATATGCCGACAAGGCCAGTCTGGTTGGCTCAATTGGAGTGATAATGGCCAGTTTTGGTTTTGTAGATGCCATCGAAAAGCTGGGGATTCAGAGGCGCGTATATCATGCAGGCAAACACAAGGCATTCCTTGATCCGTTTGCACCCGAGCGGGATGAAGAACTTAATCATCTTGATCAACTTTTGGACGGAATTTATCAGCAGTTTGTGCAGATTGTAAGAGAAGGGCGAGGGGACCGTCTGGTTGAGGATGAGAGAATTTTTTCCGGATTGGTATGGACAGGTGAACAGTCTGTAGAGTTAGGTCTGGTTGACGGCCTGGGCAATGCCGACTATGTTGCCCGTGAGGTGATCGGCGCTGAAGAGATAGTCGATTTTACTTATCAGGATACTTTGCTGGAGCAATTCTCACGCGAAATCGGCGCGTTGTTCTCAAACCGGATAAAACAGACTTATAATCCAAATATATTCAATTAATATAATGGGTTAATAAATAATATTAAGGTATTTTATAACCTTCGTTTCGCAACATTCTCTGCAAAGATATCAAAGGTAGCCCCAGTAAGGCAGTATTATCATCACTACTGATTCGTTGAACCAGAGTAATGCCTGCGGCCTCTGACTTGAAGCTGCCCGCACAATCGTAAGGTTTATCCCAATCCAGATAACTGTCAATCTCAGCATCAGTTAATTCCCTGAACTCAATTTCTACCGTGACCGTATCAAGTTGCTGTCGTCCTGAGAGACTGTTGACAAGGCAAACGCATGTCAGAAATTTTACAATCTGTCCGGACATAAGTTTAAGCTGACGTACTGCGTCTGCATGCCCCTCGGGTTTCGTCAGGATTTGTTCATCTACGACAGCAACTTCGTCTGAACCTATTACCAGTGCGCCGGGGTGCTGCCGTGCTATCTTCAAGGCCTTTGCCCGGGCCAGTCGTTCAACCAAAGCGGTCGCTGATTCACCGGTCATGATGCTCTCATCTATATTCGGGAATTGACAGCTGAAAGGAAGTCGCAACCGTTCCAGCAAGGTCTTGCGATGGAATGACGAAGATGCCAGTATCAGTTTTGTGTCCTCAGCCCGCATTTCTCACCAGTTCGCTTTTCGTCATCGGATAGTTGTTTGCTGTCAATACGTTATGATAATCTGCTCACTATATCAACACAACAGACTGCGCTTAATGCGCCCTCGCTTGTCTTTTTGCCGCCAGCGGGCACATGCTTCCTCAACCATAGCTACGGCTATGCTTTCGGTCGCAGGCACCCGCTAGCGGCAAAAATCCGGCGCGATCATCGCATTAACTGGTGAGAAATACGGGCTGGCCATTTGTACATGATGATCCGTAACCTGCTGTCAAGTCAATAGTTTGACAGTCAGTTCTCCGGTCGTTAAACTTCTGGTCCTGATGTCGTCGGATATGCCCCAATTCATAGCGCCCGAGCGTCTGGCGGAAAACGGAGCTCGCATTGAAGGCCGGCTTGGGTTGCACAAGATGACCCGTCTTGCTGAGTTGCTGATGGACAGTCGGGGAATGGTTGACCTGAAACTTGATTTTCACCGTTCTGAGGATGGGTTCATTTTTATCACCGGCAGATATGATGCAACCCTGCAACTGGTTTGCCAGCGGTGCCTGGAACCTATTACGGTAAACCTTGCCCACACAATCAATGTGGGCATTACTTTTGAAGGGGCAGCATTGAAAAAACTGCCGGCGACACTGGAACCATTGATATTGAAACATGAAACTATTGCACTGGCAGATTTTGTTGAAGATGAAATTTTACTGGGCTTGCCGATTTCACCGATGCATGTGCCGCAGGAGTGTGGTGCAGTAGAGTCGGCAATGGAACACGCTCACGTCGGGTCAAACCCGTTTCATATATTAAAAGAACTGAAATCAGGATAATCGGGAGGCTGTTACCATGGCTGTACAACAACGAAAGAAATCAAGTTCAAAACGGGATTCCCGGCGCGCTCATGACTCGCTGAAATCTCCTTGTCTATCGGTGGAACCAACAACCGGTGAAGTGCACAGACGCCATCATATCAGTCCTGATGGCTATTACCGGGGAGCTAAAGTGCTGAATTCCGAAGAAGAAAGTGAATAAGTCCGACCGGTCAAACCCTGCTCGATATGGACAGTATTGAAAGAATAACAGTTTAATGTTGCCACGGGAAAAATATGGAGAAAATACATATAGAGGATATTCAACGTCAGATTCTCCGTGGTCAGGATAGTCCTATAGTGCAAACGGGGTCTTACCGTTTGAGCTTGTCTTTGAACTGAAATGGCATTCCGTCTTGCGCTCGATACCATGGGGGGAGACCATGGACCCGGTGAGATTGTCCCCGCGGCAATTTATGCGCTGAAAAAACATCATAATCTTGAGCTTCTGCTGGTAGGACTGGAAGACGTAATCAAACCAAGACTGGCGCACCTGAATCATGACTTATCCGTCAGGATTCAGGTAATTCATGCGCCGGAAGTCGTCGCAATGGACGAAGCGCCATCCTCTGCGTTACGCAACAAGAAGAAATCATCTATGCGGGTGGCTATTGAACTTGTGAAGCAAGGGCAGGCGCAGGCCTGTGTAAGCGCCGGCAATACCGGCGCATTAATGGCTATTTCGCGTTACATCCTGAAGATGTTGCCGGGAATTGACAGACCGGCTATTTGCGCGACCATACCAGGCATCAATGGTCACACGCATATACTTGATCTCGGCGCCAATATTGACTCCAGCGCGGGGCAATTGTTCCAGTTCGCCGTTATGGGGGCAGAACTGACCGGCGCCATTAAAAATATTATATTGCCTAGGGTAGGGTTATTGAACGTTGGGACTGAGGAGAATAAAGGGAATGATCGGGTGAAGCAGGCCGCCTCATTACTGTCCAAGAGTCACATCAATTACATCGGATTTGTTGAGGGCAACCACATATATTCCGGAGAGGCGGACGTTATCGTGTGTGACGGGTTTGTCGGTAATATAGCGCTGAAAGCCAGTGAGGGGGTAGCCGAATATTTCTACCACCACGTAATTAGCGGATTTAACAAAAACCTGTATGGCAGACTGGCTGCAATACTCTCAAGACCGGTATTAAAAACCATCCGCAGAAAGACCGACCCCCGGCGTTATAACGGTGCGAGCCTGCTTGGTTTACGCGGGATCGTTATCAAAAGCCACGGCAGTGCAGACAGAGTATCCTTTGCCAACGCTATCGAAGAGGCTATTCTTGAGATAGAGAAAAACATCCCGGCACGAATCACATCCCGGCTGGAAGCATTATTAACCAGGAATTGACCATTGTACTACTCTCAAGTCATTGGCTGTGGTGGCTATCTTCCGGAACGGGTTATGCTCAATGCAGAATTGGAAAGCCTGGTAGACACATCGGATGAATGGATCCGCTCGCGCACGGGCATAAAACAGCGGCACATTGCCCGGGAGGATGAAACCACATCGGAAATGGCCTGTAATGCGTCGCTACAGGCCATTGAAATGGCCCGCATTGAACCTGACAGCATCAATCTGATTATCATTGCCACTTCAACTCCCGATCTTATCTACCCCAGTACGGCTTGCCTGGTTCAGAAAAGACTCGGTTTGCGTAACGGCGCTGCAGCATTTGATGTCCAGGCCGTGTGTTCCGGTTTTATTTACGCTTTGAGTATCGCAGATCAATATATCAGGTCCGGAGCATTCCGGCGCGCCCTTATCGTCGGCGCCGACATGAACTCAAGGATACTGGATTGGACAGACCGAACGACTTGTGTGTTATTCGGAGACGGCGCCGGCGCCGTCATCCTGGACAGAAGTGATACACCTGGCGTCTATAAGACATTATTACATGCCGATGGCAGCTATAGTGACTACTTGCAGGTGCCTTCCGGGATTTCCTCCCCAAGCGCTGAACCCTTCATCCGTATGCAGGGCAACGAAGTTTTTAAGTTTGCAGTCAAGGCAATGGATGAGATCGTGGATGAAACGCTTGCATATACCGATTTTACAAAAAACGATATAGACTGGCTCGTGCCGCATCAGGCAAACCAGAGAATAATAGCCGCTACTGTGAAAAAACTGGGTATGAGTATGGATGAAGTGATATTGACTGTAACGGAACACGGCAATACCTCAGCCGCATCCATCCCGCTGGCATTGAATGTCGGTATCCGTGACGGCCGCATCAAGCAGGGAGATATTCTATTCATGGAAGCTGTTGGTGGAGGATTTACCTGGGGCTCGGCGCTGGTTAAGTACTAGCGGTCTTGACCGATGAAATCATGAGCAGCGGTCTGGCATTCATATTTCCCGGACAGGGTTCCCAATCCGTGGGAATGCTATCTGACCTGGCGGAAAACTACCCGGTTGTTTCCGATATATTTGCCGAAGCATCTGCCAAGCTGGGCCATGACCTGTTGTCTTTGTGTCTCAATGGCCCGGAAGATCGATTAAATCAAACGGAATACACCCAGCCTGCACTATTGACTGCGAGTTATGCCGTCTGGCGTATCTGGCAGGAACGGGGAGGGGTACGTCCCGCGTTCCTGGCCGGTCATAGCCTGGGAGAGTATACGGCCCTGGTTTGTGCCGGGGTTCTGGATTTTACCGATGCAGTCGGACTGGTAGCGGAGCGAGGACGATTTATGCAGCAAGCCGTACCTCGCGGTGCGGGGTCAATGGCGGCTATTTCCGGGCTGAATGATGATGCAGTGATTGATATATGCTCCAGGACAGCACAAGATGAAGTCGTATCGGCGGCTAATTTTAATTTTCCGGGACAGGTAGTCATTGCCGGTACTGCCGGGGCGGTAGAGCGTGCCTGTGAATTGGCAAAAGCAACAGGAGCGAGGCGGATTACACCGTTAACGGTCAGCGTGCCGTCCCATTGCCGATTAATGGCCCCTGCTGCTGACAAGCTGCAACTGCGCGTCAATGAGATTTATTTTTCACCTGCGGCTATTCCGGTTGTGCAAAATATAGATGCTCAGGCTCGTACAGATCCTGATGAGATAAAGCAAGCCTTGGTTTTACAGTTACATCAGGCCGTCATGTGGTCGAAGTGCGTAGCTGCAATGCAACAACATGGCATCACCAGGATGATAGAATGTGGCCCCGGCAAGGTGCTCAGCGGTCTGACCCGGCGTATAGATAAAAATATAACTTGCAGCGCTATTTCCGATACGGAATCTCTGAATGCCGCATTGTCAATATAATTCGGAATAATCCGCGCCACCTGTGGATAAGTTTATTATGAATATTCATCTCAAAGATCAAGTCGCTCTTGTAACGGGAGCGAGCAGGGGAATTGGAAAGGCAATCGCTGAACGACTGGGCCGGTCGGGCGCTTATATCGCGGGCACGGCAACAACGGAAGAAGGCGCAGCCAGGATTGAGGAGTCCTTCTTAGAGGCTGAAATAAACGGCAGGGGCTTCGTATTGGACATAAGCGCAAATGAATCAGTAGCCCGGCTGAACGAGTCTTTGAATGCAGCTGATATAACGCCTTCTATCCTGGTTAATAATGCAGGTATTACCCGGGATAATTTAATAATGAGAATGAAACAGCAGGAATGGGATGAAGTTATCAATACCAATCTGAACTCGGTTTATCGTTTATGCAAATTATGCCTGCGCAATATGTTAAAAGCGCGCTACGGTCGGATTATCAATATCACTTCTGTCGTAGCCCTGTCGGGAAACCCCGGACAAGCCAATTATGTTGCGGCTAAGTCGGGAGTAATTGGTTTTACCCGTGCACTGGCCAAAGAAATTGGCAGTCGGAACATCACAGTCAACTGTATAGCTCCGGGTTTTATAGAAACGGACATGACGGCGGGTCTTGCTGCCGAGCAACGGGAAAAATTGCTTGCCCAAATTCCGCTGGGGCGGCTCGGACTTGCTGAAGACATCGCACATGCCGTTGAGTTTATCGCTTCCCCGGTTTCCGGCTATATTACCGGCGAAGTCCTGAACGTAAATGGCGGAATGTATATGGCCTGAGCGGCAGCCCGCGCTGGCTGTTCCGGCAATATTCGGGGTCAGAGTAAAAACTCCGGACCATTCCTGCGGACGCAGGAATCCATACATGGGAGTTTTTACTCTGACCCCAAATATCTATTGCCGGATAGAACTGGTGAAGTAGTAATTTGGTGGATTTTTCTAATGTAATGGGGCTATAATATAATGCGTTATTCATCGAGAGCTGTTTTTTTAATTAAGAAAAATAACTTGAAAGCAGGGAATATTTAGCTTATCGTACACCCGCTTTTGGTCTTAGTACCGCGGAAGGAGGATATATCACATGAGCAATGTTGAAGATCGAGTGATGAAAATCATCGTAGAGCAACTGGGGGTTAAAGAGGAAGAAGTTACCAGTGAAGCATCATTTGTTGATGACCTTGGGGCGGATTCGCTCGATACAGTTGAATTGGTAATGGCCCTGGAAGAGGAATTTAAGATTGAAATACCTGATGAGGATGCAGAAAAGATAACAACTGTACAACAGGCAATCGACTATATTGATACACATCTTGAATAACTGCCGTAAGTAAGTCCTTGATAAGGCCGCTTGACGGATTGACCTTAAGCGGCCTTTTTTCATACATTCTATAAATATCTCCCAAACAGTGAACAGGCGAAGGGTTGTCATTACCGGGCTCGGTCTGGTTACTCCTCTGGGAAATAGCGTAGAGGAATCCTGGAATAATATTTTAGCGGGCAAAAGCGGGATTTCTACGATTACGAACTTTGATGCAAGCACCTTTCCAGTCAGGGTCTCCGGTTCGATAAAAAATTTTGAACTGGATTCCTATATCCCAAAAAAAGAACAAAAAAAAATGAGCGCCTTCATACATTACGGTATGGCGGCCGGAATCCAGGCGGTGGAAGATGCCGGGATAGATGTGAATGATATCAACCCGCATCGGGTCGGCGCCGCTATCGGTTCAGGTATAGGCGGTATCTCCGGTATAGAAAAAGGGACTGAGAGTATTCTGAATAGCGGTCCCAGAAAAATATCGCCTTTCTACGTGCCCAGTAATATCATCAATATGATTTCCGGGAACCTGTCAATCCGTTACGGTTTTAAGGGGCCTAACTTCTGCATTGTTACGGCATGCGCAACCGGTACTCATAATATTGGCGATGCCGCCCGAGTCATAGAATACGGCGATGCTGATGTAATGGTTGCCGGCGGGGCTGAGAATGCATCGTCGCCCACCTCCCTGGCCGGGTTTGCCAACGCAAAAGCATTATCCACACGTAATGACGAGCCGGAGAAGGCCAGTCGACCCTGGGACAGAGACCGGGATGGATTTGTTTTAAGTGACGGCGCAGGAGCGATAGTGCTTGAGGAATACGAACATGCCAGGTCCAGGGGCGCCAATGTGTATGCTGAAATCATCGGATACGGTATGAGTGGAGATGCCTATCATATGACTGCCCCCTCAGAAGATGGCGAAGGTGCGGTGCGATGTATGGAGAATGCACTCAATAACGCAGGCATCGACAAAACAAGAATTGACTATATCAATGCCCACGGCACTTCGACACTGGCCGGTGATGCTATCGAAAGTAATGCAGTCAAACGCGCTTTTGGCGAACATGCAAAGCAATTGGCTCTCAGTTCCACGAAATCCATGTGTGGCCACATGCTTGGAGCTGCCGGCAGCGTGGAAGCCGTATTCTGCGCCCTGGCACTACGCAATCAGGTAGCGCCACCCACCATTAATCTGGATAATCCCGATCCGGACTGTGATCTGGATTATGTACCCCATGAGGCGCGAGACATGGGATTGAACTATGTTATGTCCAATTCATTTGGTTTTGGCGGCACTAACGGGTGTATTATTTTGAAGCATATCTGATAGCTTGTGTGGCAATAAAACTAAAAACTGGAAAACGTGATTGACGTACTGGTCAACGGTCAGCCTGGCGACGTCATTTCCATCCATGATCGCGGCCTTCAGTTCGGTGACGGCGTATTCGAAACCATTGCCGTCAAGTCCGGTGAACTGCTTTGTCGAGAGGCACATTTTGCCCGGCTTGAAGCAGGTTGCCGGCATTTGTCTATTGTCTGCCCGGACAGGAGTCTGCTCGAACATGAAGCAACCCGGCTTTGTGGTTCGCTTGCCTCAGCAGCACTGAAGATCGTCATTACCCGGGGAACGGGAGGGCGCGGTTACCAACCTCCGGAACATATTTCGAGCAACAGGATACTCACAGTCCACAATCGGCCGGTTTATCCTGCAGCATATTATCGTGACGGCATCAATTCATATATATGCAGCCGCCGCATGACCCATCATCCCGATTTGGCCGGCATCAAACACCTGAACCGGTTGGAACAGGTCCTGCTGCGCCATGAGGTTGCCGCTACGCCATACCCGGAGGGGGTAGTATTGGATCCGTACGACAACGTGATTGAAGGTTCCATGAGCAACCTTTTCATGGTAAAAAAGGGTAAATTAATTACCCCTGACCTGTCCCGGTGCGGCATTGCAGGGGTGATAAGAAAGTCAATTATTGAACTGAATGAGGACGCTGGTGGTAAACCCGACATCAGGGAAATAAAACTCGACGAATTATATAAGGCGGATGAAGTATTCTATTGCAACAGCCTGATCGGTATCTGGCCGGTAAGGAGCATTGGTACTAAAGTGTTCAGCAGCATCGATATTACTCTGGAAATCATGAGGAAATTAATGACTGATAACCTTATTGCAGGCGCCTGATGACAAATCGTCAGGACAGACGAATTACAAAGTACATCCTGTACTTTGCCCCTTCGGGGCCAGTTTCGCGTGGCTCAACTGTTCAAATCTGCTCCAGGCAGATTTGTGCACGGCGCAAGCCGCCCGGAGGGTTGTGACCAGGGATGGGCGCAATGACTAAATTGCTGCTCATCCCCGGGGTTCTTGTCGCGCTGGCCGGATGGTGGCTGTACCAGGATATGCAACAGCAATTGAACGTGCCGTTGAAGATCGATGTTTCCGGGTATTTCTCTATAGAACCAGGCATGTCCCTCCTTGACGTTGCCGAAGGTCTGGCGCAACGGAACTGGTTCAATTATCCTTTCTATCTGCAGCTTGAAGGCAAACTCCAGGGTGTTGACGGTTTGATCAAAGCCGGCCAGTATCAGGTGGAGCCCGGCACAACCGCCTTGTCATTGCTGGAGATGATAGTAGCCGGCAGGGTAACTCAACACACGCTGACGATACTGGAGGGATGGACGTTCAAACAGATCATGACGGCAGTACACGAAAACCGGTATATCAAAAGGGTATTGACGTCAACCCAACCCAGGCGCGTTATGATAGAAATAGGTTATCCGGGCTATTACGCCGAAGGGCGTTTTTCCCCCGACACTTACTATTTTCCTGCCGCTACCACAGACGTGGATTTTCTGCGCCGGGCATTCAGGCATATGGAAACAGTATTAAACGAGGAGTGGCATAAGCGAATAAGCGGGCTGCCGTATAAATCGCCTTATGAGGCCTTGATAATGGCATCGCTGATTGAAAAGGAGACAGCGGTTGCCGATGAAAGAGAAAAAATTGCCGGAGTATTTATTCGCCGACTGAAAAAAAATATGCGTCTGCAAACCGACCCCACGGTAATTTATGCCCTTGGAGAAAGCTATGACGGGGATATACGGTATAAGGATTTGGAGTACGACTCACCTTTCAATACCTATCGCTATAAGGGGTTGCCGCCAACGCCTATTGCGGCAGCCGGCAGAGCATCCATCCGCGCCGCGTTGCAGCCGGAGCCCGGAACGGCCTTATATTTTGTCGCAACCGGAGAGAATGGTCGACACTACTTTTCCCAAACTCTTGCAGAGCACAACAGGGCAGTGAAGAAATATCAACTTGAATGAAGCCACAGAGAGCACAGAGGACACAGAGAAATAAACCGATGAATCTGAATTGGTCGATAACCATGCGGATTACTTACGAATTCAACCTGATTCCTGATTTTAATTACTCCGTGCACTCTGTGACCTCTGTGGCTAAAAAATAATGACCGGCATTTTCATCACATTTGAAGGCATAGAGGGAGTGGGTAAAACCACACAGGTACAAAAAGCCTGTGACCTGCTGTCAACAAAACATCCCGGGAACGTCATTCAGACCAGGGAACCCGGCGGTACCCGTACGGGTGAGACCATCAGGAATGTCATATTGCAGGCCGACGCTGACAAGATTGATGGGATAACGGAAATGCTGCTGATATTCGCCGCCCGCCGTCAACATATCCGGGACGTAATCGAACCGGCCCTGGACGCCGGCAGGATAATATTATGCGACCGATTTACCGATGCGACGTTTGCTTACCAGGGAGGTGGCCGCGGTGTGGATGAAAAACCTATTGCCCGGCTGCAGGATATGGTCCAGGGCACGCTCAGGCCGGACCTGACGCTGTTGCTTGACGCACCGCCGGA
Source organism: Gammaproteobacteria bacterium (assembly GCA_965205405.1). GTDB lineage: Bacteria > Pseudomonadota > Gammaproteobacteria > Eutrophobiales > Eutrophobiaceae > JAAXHV01. The sequence goes on along the minus strand of OZ242169.1, from coordinate 2,959,866 downwards.
GGTCGGCCTGGAGCGCATCAAGGAACGTAGCGAACCGGATCGCTTCGAGATGGAGACAATGAAGTTTTTTGAGCGAGTCCGGTATAAATACCTGGACCTTGCCGAACAGTACCCCGATAGAATCCACGTTATTGACGCTACCGGAGAAGCCGATGAAGTCGCATGGAAAATACAGGCAATTCTTGAGGCAAAAGGTCTATGTTGATACTCCCTGTAAGCGCATTCGCGTGCGGAGACCGTTCCTGATATGCCTTATCCCTGGCAGATAAAACAATGGCGCCAGGTCAGACTTGCCGTAGAACAGGACCGGCTGCCACATGCCATTTTGCTGAATGGAGCCGAAGGGTCCGGTATCAGACAATTTGCACTGGAGTTCAGCCAATATCTGTTATGTGAAGCAATTGTTCAAGCGACGGCTTGTGGAAAATGCCGTTCCTGCCTGCTGTTCAACACCGGCAACCATCCTGATATCAAACTGCTTAACCCGGAAGACAAGGGTACGCAAATCAAGGTGGATGCCGTGCGCGACCTGATATCTTATCTGCAACTCAGCAACCAGTACGGCAGGCACAAAATTGCCATCATAGAGCCGGCTGAGGGGATGAACCGGCACTCGGCCAACAGTCTGCTTAAAACGCTGGAGGAACCATCGGCCTCAACGGTTTTGATTCTGGTTTCTTATCAACCGACCAAATTACCTGTCACCATACGTAGCCGCTGCCAGAAAATCAGTTTCAACCAGATAGACCCGCAACTGGCTTCTGACTGGCTGACTGGTCAGATAAGTGACCCCGAACGGACTGCTGCGTTGCTTGATCTGGCCGAGGGCGCGCCGCTTAAGGCACTGGAACTGAACGAAGGAGATGCCGTGCAAGAACGGCAGGAGATACTGGCGGATTTGCAGGAAGCCCGCAGAGCGAACACTGACCCCGTGAAAATTGCTGAAAAATGGCAGAAGCATGACGTGGTCACAGTATTGAACTGGTTGCTTTTTGTATTCAGCAAAATAGCCGCCATGCGCTGCTCAGGAAGCACGAAGCACGCCGGCAGATCCTCTATTAATGACGAACTGGGCCGCCTGGCAAACGGGTTGGATCTCGCACAGACTATCGCCTGTTATGATTTGACGCTGAGGAACTACCATCTGCTCACCAGTGATATCAACCTGAATAAACAAAGCCTGCTGGAGGAAGTCATCGTACACTGGCAGTCAATCCACCCTGGATAACATGGAAATAGACAAGCCATGCTAAACCCGTACCTGGTCGATTCACATTGCCATATCCCTTTGATAGAAATGGATGGTGGTCCGGACGCCGTGATCCGTGCGGCGCAAGAGGCCGGAGTAGGACATATGTTATGCGTTTCAGTCGACCTTGATTCTTTTCCCGATATTAAACAACTGGCAGATTCCTACCCCTGCATATCCGCCTCAGTGGGTGTACACCCGAATACTCCCCTGGAAATCGAATTATCTGAAGAAATACTGCTGGAATTGGCAGATGATCCATCGGTGGTTGCCATCGGCGAAACGGGACTGGATTATTTCAGAAGCCAGGGAGACCTCGATTGGCAAAGGCATCGGTTTCGCATCCACATCAGGGCAGCCAGGGAGATCAATAAGCCTCTTATCATTCACAGTCGCGAGGCCAGGGGAGATGTCATCAAAATCCTGGCCGAAGAGGGAGCGGATGCAGTAGGAGGAATAATGCATTGCTTTGTCGATGACCTGGAAACGGCAAGGCTGGCCATCGACCTGAATTTTTATATCTCATTTTCCGGGATTGTCACATTCCGCAATGCACAGGCTCTCCAGGACGTAGCCAGACAGGTGCCGCTGGACAGGATACTGGTAGAAACCGACTCGCCGTATCTGACGCCGGTTCCCTACCGCGGCAAACAGAATCAACCGGCTTATGTGCGCTTTGTCGCGGAGAAAATTGCTGAACTACACCAGGCTGAGCTGTCAGACGTAATTTCGATGACCACGCGGAATTATGAAAATCTATTTTGCTGAGTGAACTAAGATACTGCCCTATCTTATATATATCATATAGTTGCACTCATAATATCAAGTGCACCATCAAGATCTTGCATAGCTGTGTAGTAATGAGGAGAAAAACGGATAGCAGAGCCGCGATAGGCGCATATAACCCTGTTTTGTAATAGATGTTTATGTAGCGCTTGCTGGTCAAGCCCAGCGATTTGAAAGGCAACAATACCGGCCCTTTGTCTGGGATTGGTTGGGGTTAGCAACCTGACCCCATCAAATTCTGCCAATCTGCTCATAAGATACGAAACCCTGGCTCCCAATTCCGTCTCAATGCCTTTCATGCCCAAATCCTCAATCAGGCTCAGGCTGGCGGACAGGGCATGTATGCCCAGCAGGTTATTGGAACCCGGCTCAAAACGCCTGGCGCTCTTTGCCGGTTGCCAGGACTTGATATCGTAGTCATCCGGGGTTGCCGTCATGTGCCAGCCATACTGGTACAGGTTCAACTCATCCCGAACCGCTGCATCGGAGTAAAACAGGGCTATCCCTTCCGGTCCAAGCATCCACTTGTGACCATCAGCCATGACAAAATCGGCCCGTATTTTCTGCACGTCTAATTCATGGGCGCCGATACTCTGGATTGCATCGACGCAGAACAGGATATCGTTTGCCTTGCAATAATCACCTAATGACTCCAAATCCAGCCTGATACCGCTGCTGAATTGCACGGAGCTGATTGTCAATACCCGGGTACGGTTATCACAGGCCTCAATCAGTGCCTGCTCCGGGCGCTGAACCCTGATATCCACTTTCTTTAAGGAAACGCCGTGAATCTTCTGTGCGTCCCAGGGAATCCAGTTTGAAGGGAACTCCTCGGCGGAGGTCACGACGTTGTCACCACGGTTCCATCTTATCCCCGCCGCAACTACGGACAAGGCTTCAGATGTGTTCTTTAACAATGCGATGTCATCGATCGAAGGGGCGTTAATAAGTTTGCGGATCTGCAGGCGCAAATAGTTTTCTTTTTCGTTGAATAAATGGTAACGGCTTGCGCCGTAAGTGACGTTCTCGTGGGCAAAAGCAACCACGGCTTCCCTGGTTCGTCTGGGCCAGGGCGCCACCGCTGCGTGATTCAGGTATTTTAACTCTTCCGCCTGGGGAAATTCATCGCGTATTATGTTATTGTCCAACATCTTTGAAATTTATATTTGGGGTCAGTGTAAAAACTCAGTTTTTCTAATTGTAAGGCTTAAATTATACTGACAGCTTTGTAACTATTTTCAAGGATAGCGAGTTTTTACACTGACCCCAATTATAATACCTCATATTTGATCCGACCTATGCCATTACGCGAACGCTTTCCGATTTTTCAATCCACAACCTATATCAACAGTTGTTCCCACGGCGCCCTGTCGAATGAAGTCAGGCAGGCCTACCTGTCCTACCTGGATGACAGGGACCGGTTCGGTTCTCACTGGGAAGTCTGGGTGGGCAAACTGGAAACTTTGAGGGCCATGCTGGCGCAATTGGTGAATGCTTCCTCCGATGAAATTGCCACTGCCTCTTGCCTGAGTGATTGCCTGAATTCAGTGGCCAGCGCCTTTGATTTTACCGGTAAACGCAACAAGATCCTGCTCACGGATTTCGATTTTCCCACGACGGCACAGATTTGGCGCGCCCAGGAGAAAAGAGGGGCGGTTATCGACTGCGTCCCTTGCCTTCCGGGTGAAGTGATGATACCTCCCGACCGGTTTCATGAATATATAGATGAATCAACACTGGTTGTGTCTCTCCCTCATGTCTGCTATCGCAATGGCGCACGCCTGGATATTAAACCTATCATCGACATGGCCCATGAAAAAGGCGCTATGGTTTTCCTGGATTTCTACCAGACTGGTGGCGCCATGCCCATTGATGTCAAGGCCCTGGACGTGGATTTTGCCGCCGGTGGCACGTTGAAATACCTGGTCTCGGCAACGGGAACGGCTTTTTTATATGTAAAGCAGGGCCTGGTTAACGATCTTGAACCGGCAACGAGCGGCTGGTTCAGTCAGGCAAATATCAATGCAATGGATATCTATAAAAATGATCCGGCGGATAATGCCCGCCGCTTTGAAACAGGTACGCCCAATGTTTCAAGTCTGTATGCATCTATCGCCGGCCTGCAACTCGTTAGCGAAATTGGTTTGGACGCAATAGAACAGCATATCAGAACCCTTAACAGGACAATCAAGCAAAAAACTCTGGAAAATGGTTTCCAACTTGCGATGCCGACGGAAGACAGTGGTCATGGCCCCTTGGTTACCATCAGGTCTACGGATATGTACCGGCTGGTGGCCGCTCTCGCGGATAAGGGCATCGTTACATCCTGTCGAGACGACAATCTCAGAGTTTCGCCTCATTTTTATAATAATCTTGACGATGTGGACGTGTTATTTGATGCCTTGAACAGCCGGCGTGATTTACTGGTGTGTTCCTGAGCAGCGTTATAACAAACAACTTACCGGCAAATAAGTGGAAATAATATGAATCGAGCATCCGGGTCCGATACCATCCATCTTGTCGGCAGTATTGCCATGGATAACTGTGAACAGGTTTTTCGTGAAATCAGCGCCGAGTTGGGTCCATACCTTGACAAGATCCCTGATGGTGAGACCGGTGAACGGGCGCGCTGGATTTATTTTCAAAGAACCATGCTGATGGAACACCCCGCCATGGAAATTGACCCGACGGTGCCGGAACTGGAATTGCACCAATGGGATGGAAAATTGTTGCGCTCTTTACCCCTGTTACGGTTCAAGCAAGGGATAAATCCTGATGAGGTGGAGTTTGCAACAGGTTATGACAAAGCGGCGAAATATTCCTACGGTATATTTAAAAAAATGCGCGCTGAGGGCGTGATACCTGCCCATGTCCGCTTTCAGGTCTGTCTTCCCACGCCGATGGCCAGTGGTTACATGTATATCAGCCATAAGGCCCATGATGATTACCATCGTAGCTATCTGAAATCACTGCTGCAGGCGTTGAACAGGATAACCAATCTTATTCCCCATGAGGATTTATGTGTTCAATTCGATGTCTGCCAGGAAGTCCTGATCTTTGAAAATTACTTCCCTCATCGGCCACCGGACTATCAAGAGCAAATATTTTCTGAATTAGCCGCTTTGGGTGACGCGGTGCCGGAAGCCGTAACAATGGGCTACCACCTGTGTTACGGCACGCCATACGATGAACACCTGGTGATGCCGAAAGATGCGGGCATACTGGTGGAACTGATGAACGGTATTGTTGGAGGAGTTAAGCGTCAGGTGGATTTTCTGCATATCCCGGTACCCAAAGATCGGACCGATCCTGCTTATTTCATGCCGTTAAAGAATTACAAGGGGGATGCGAAACTGTATTTCGGATTGGTGCATCACGATGACGAAGATGGTGATCGACAACGCATACGGGTAGCCCGGGAATTTATCAAAGATTTCGGGGTTGGTACTGAATGTGGTTGGGGGCGTACCGATCCGAAACGGGTCCCCGGCTTGCTTGCCAGCCACAGGAGGGCGGCGGAGGCATTGAAGAAATAACCAGATATATTTGATGAGCCACAGAGGACACAGAGATCACAGAGAAAAATATTTTTTGTCTATGCTGGCCAGCCTCATTTGCTGGCAGAAAGAGGCCAAGGTAACTTTCATCTGCAGGTAAAGCATCACTGTTTTATTAACTCTGTGATCTCTGTGTCCTCTGTGGCAAAAAAAGAAAGGACAAGGGACCGATTGGACATACACCCTGTATCTTGTCAATCCGCATGGACAATCCCCGCGGCGATGCCGATCTCCGGCGCAACGGTATAGAAATCCCGGACCGGCATACTGCCGCCGGCTGCCTTGTGTGCAGCAGCGGCTGCAATCCAGGTCTGTAATTCCATGGAGCCGATACCGCCTTGCTCAACCAGTTCATATTGGTCCCAATCATCGTATTCTTCGAGTCTGTTTCGGGTGAACACATCCAGGAAACGCCGATCCGATTCCTCATTTAATCGCATATCTTCGGCAGTGCGTTCACCTCGTGCAATCATCTCGGCGCCTTCATGGTGCATCACCTCCAGCCGTTCCAGCCATTGAGCAGGCGTCAGGGATTTGGGATCAGCGCCACCCGACAATTTCCAGGCTTCAACCTCCTCTTCGCCCGTGCCATGCTCCGGATAATACCGGGTAGGGTGGTGAGACATGCCTCCTGAGGCAAGAAACAACACTCTCTTGTTTAATGTAATGGCAAACCGGCCGATTGCCTCCCCCAACATGCGGGTGCGCCTGAAGGGGACGAATGGTGTAGTAATACAGTTGATAAAGACAGGGATGATCGGGCGCGCTGTCAGACCACCAAGCATAACGCTGATGGTTTGGGAAAAAGCGTGGTCAATAGTCATCCGGTAGGATACGGCGCTATCAATATCGCTGTTACGCAAATACTCGACGCAGGCAACAGCTGTTTCCTCCGGCACGTTTACAGGTCCGGCAAACCCGCCTATATCGCCGGCTGCCTCAGCCCTGAAGCCAACGCAAAAGGCCGGCATGGTTTTCAGAAAAAAACCATTGAAATGGTCCGAACCAAAGGCAACTACCAGTTCGGGATCAAATTCTGATACGGCTTGCGCTCTTTCGGCAAAAGCGCGTTGCAATCCGTCCCAATCCTCCGGCTCCCTGGCATAACAATACAACAGGGGAGAGTGTGAGGCACAGATCAGTGATGTTGTCATGGCAGCTTATCCTCGTGGAGCACGTAATTTATGCCCGACCAGTCCCTAGTACTCTTTCCAGTTAATATTGACATATTCAGCGGGTCGGGAAGCGGTTGAGCGCACGGCGCGCCTCGCAGGTAATGGTGCGCCCTTGCCAAGAGGCGCAACACTGCGGGCGACCGCTTCCCGGCCCGCCCGCAGGGCTTATTTTTATCCTGCTAAACAGCGCCACCAATACGGCGTTGCAGTCCTTGACAAGGGCGCGCCATTCTCTGCGGACTGCGCCTTGTCTTGGCGGCGCTGTTTAGCTCTGAACATGTCAATATTAACTGGAAAGAGTACTAGCTATGTGGGTCTCAGTCCGTTTTAATCGGTCTGTTTCAGTCGCCATAGGCCTAGCTCTTTCTGTTCAAGAATAACCGGATTTACCAGTGTGCCCAAACCATCAATACTGACTTCCACCGGGCCTTCAACAGTCTGAAAATTGGCATGATGAATGGATTTTCGATTAGCCGAAGGCTTGAAGGCGGTACCGCAGGAAATGATGTCGCCCGGATAAAGCGTATGAAACTGGCTGATGAAACTGATGATTTCCGCCACCTTGTAATTATAGTATTTTGTGTTGTCTTCGGCGATCGACTCGCCGCCTGCTTTGCAGTAGACGTTCAGTTCATCCGGATTGTCTATCTCATCTTTCGTGACCAACCATGGTCCTGAACAACCGAAGCTATCACAACCCTTATAACGTCCTGCATAGGATAAGTGTTGCTTGACGCGTTCCGTCTCATCCGGTTTATCCTTCTTTGCATATATTGCCCAGTATTCAAACATATCTTCAGCGCGCATACCGTTGCCGGTAATATCATTAAAGATACTGTAGCCAAATACGGCATCCAGCGCCTTAGAGGCGGGGATATCCCGGGTCTCTTCACCTATGATGACTGACAATTCCGGCTCAGGATGGACGCTGCCGTAATAGGGACGAATGCGTATGGGTTGATTATGCCCAATCAGACAGGAGGCAGGCTTCAGGAAAAATGCCGGGTGCGCCGGCGCGCTGATTTTCCTCTCATTGCTTGCCGAGTTATTCATGGCGATGCCGCAGATTTTACCTGGAGACGGGACGGGAGGACGCCAGGTCACTTCCTGCACGGGAATCGTCTGCACTGAACTTGTATCCGTTCGAGCAATTTCAAGAGCGGCGCTAATCTCATTGAGCAATCCTTGCCCGGTCCGTATAACGTCCGCCATATCGATTAAATTACCAACGCCGTATGGAGAACGGTTTAATTTAAGCAACGTTTTAATATTAACTAATTGTTCACCATCAAGACGAATAACAACCATGTCTTCATCTTTGTGCTTTATGCTTGCCAGTTTCATTTGTTTTCGCTCTGTGTTACCTAATGAAGTGTAACATTCTCAACAGCGGACACAGCAACAAAGAAACGATGACCGAACCCTTTATTCCGAAACCATATATTCTCGCCATGACGCCAGCGTCCAGTGCGTAATTTTCAACGATGTCGTGGATTGATTTGGAGTACTCATGGTAAATTATTCCCGGTTGTCATATTTTTCTAGTGACGCATAATAGAACAAAAATTCGATGAGGCGGACGGAATAATCATGAGTAAGGCGGTATTTGTAAATGAATGTGGCGGACCTGAGGTTCTGTCCTACCAGGATAACCACGTCAGCCAACCCGGCCCGGGTGAGGTATTGTTGCGCAATACGGCCATCGGCGTGAATTACATTGATACGTATTACCGCTCCGGGCTATATCCGGCTGAATTACCGCTCATACTCGGCGACCAGGCTTCGGGAATTATTGAAGCTGTCGGCGTCGGCGTCAGCGAATTCAAACCCGGTGACCGGGTTGCGTATGCCTCAAAACCACTAGGCGCTTACGTGGATGAACGGGTGATAGATGCGGACGTGCTCGTGCCTTTGCCGGACGGTATTTCCGATGAGATAGTCGGGGCTACGTTGACCCGCGGCCTGACCGCAGAATACCTGACTCATCGGCTGTATGAGTTAAAGGCGGGGGAGACGGTACTGGTCCATGCTGCGGCCGGCGGAGCGGGAAGAATTTTATGCCAGTGGGCTGACAACATCGGCACAAGAGTGATCGGCACGGTCGGGTCCGAAGAGAAAGTGGAAATCGCCCGGGAAAATGGTTGTACGGAGGTGCTGTTGCACCAGGATGATTTTGTCCCGCAGGTAAAAGACCTGACGGCAGGGAAGGGGGTCGATGTCGCCTATGACTCCATAGGCAAGGCCACATTTATGAAATCGCTGGATTGTATCAGGCCCAGAGGCATGATGGTCAGCTTCGGCAATGCTTCAGGGAAACCGGACTCACTGGACGTGCTGGAACTGGCAAAACGCGGCTGCCTGTTCCTGACCCGGCCGACGTTGTATGGGTATACCCGGAACAGGGATGACTTGCTGTTGTCTGCCGAGCGCTATTTCGCGGCAATAACCAGCGGCCTGCTAAGCGTTGAAACAGGCGTACCTTTTCCTCTGGAAGACGTTGCTCAGGCGCACATGCACCTTGAGGACCGCTCCCTCGTCGGTTCTCCGATCCTGATTCCCTGAGAGACCGCCAGGCATCTACTGGCAGTAATAATATTTCTTATCAGTTCTCCCATTCCACCGCCATTTCTTCTCCGATGAATTCGGCAAACGGAATAATATTACTATGCACGGAAGCTTGTTCTAACGCTTGCATGTATTGCTCTCGGCGTGACCTATCAGATCTAATAATTGTCCAGCGATAACCACCTGACACCAGCATTACGTTCATCAGAAAACGAGCAATCCGGCCATTGCCGTCCATGTATGGGTGAATAAATACAAAAAAGAAATGCCCAAGTATCGCACTGACAATGGGCGCGGGTTCATTGATTAAGCATTCAAAATAAGCATCCAGGCCATCAAGCAAGGCCTCTTTCGGCAAGGGAACATGAGCAGAGTTGCGAATATAGACTTGAGCGTTTCTATACCCCGCCAGTTCAGCAGGTTTAATGATGCCCGCCTGAACGCCTGGTGAGAATAAGGCCTGGTACCAGTCTGGTAAATCCTGTTTTACGGTTTCTCCCGTGTGTTTGCCGTCGAATACTTTTTGCACACTCTCACAGACAACCCTGAATGCGTCAAAATAGCCTTTTGCTGCCATTGCATTACGTTGCTCTGCGTCGGATTGAACGGCGTCAGGATACCATCCGCCGGTTCGAACGCGCCCAATCAACTCCGGTGTAACTTCATAGCCTTCAATGGATAAAGAGTGGTAGGCATCATGTTGATATAACTCTTCGATTTCCTTCATGGTAGCAATCGAACCTGTCGTCAATCGGGAAGGTCCCGGAAACCGGTTAATAACGGGTTCTCGCATGGCTTGCCATTGTGCGCGAATGCGAGCCGCATAAGGTGAGGTAATACGTACCGCCGTCTTTCCAAAAACCGGCTGATTTGCTGCGAAAGGATGCTCAGATCTTACCTGGTGTCCGGCACTGACCATGCTGCTTTCTATAAATCGTGCTGCGTCAGTATCGCCTAAAAAACGGTAGGCCCCAATCAGTCGGCCGGCAATGCTGGTGTGTCCACCCATAAGTAATATCCTGACAAGGTCTGTCGGTTCAACCATGCGAAGCGCAATTTCTGCCTTAACGGGTTCATGGCTGAACAGGGCAGGTGAACTCCGACATAAGGCGGGCGCTATAGGCAGTGTCTGTATTCCAAGTCGGGTTTCCCTGTCGCTGGGTAACGCTGCCGTTTCATACATGAACAGAGAGGTCTGGTGTAACAGCTCAAGTTGGTTACTGCCGCCTTTCCCGGTCATCACAACCAATTGAGATGGCACTGCATTCTGGTCCAGATGAAAATCAAGAGAAGATTCCGCCGCCAGGCAATAATCGGCGCCAAATCGTTTATTCAAGTATTGGCTTATGAAGTCCCAGTACGAGGCAAACCAGTGTGTCGTCTTCCCTTGCTCACCGGGATGACCAAGGATATACCAACCTCGGATGACAGGAGTCAACCAGCCCGCTTTGAGCAGGCGTTCCCGGTGAGAGCGTGACAGCTCACCGGATTGTACGATATTATCCTGTGCCGCTTGTCTGGCCTGCTCCAGGGAACTTGCCAGTAAAGTTTCAAATGTGGCCACTACATCGTCACCCGTATTTGTTGGTGTAATATCACAATGTTTTAATGTTGTTATATTACTATGATTTATTGTTTTTGCAACATGTATGGCTTGTATGATTCTTTCCGAGGGTACGTTCTGTGTGAAGAGGCAAGAGAGAGATTGAAGCAGGAGGCTTTGGCGTCGTGGGTAAAGAATTTCCAACATGATTTGACAATATCAACACGAATTAATTACTATCAGTTTGTCGATACCGATCTCAAAGCTCATTGTCTGAGCATGTGGGATTCCGGGCGACCATCGGCAAAATTATTGAGGGAGTTTCATTATCATAAGGAGACTTGAATGAATCCTGATACACTGACAACCGCGAAGGAATTGGAAGCGAAGGGTATGGAACACACTGCCGCTGAGGCGATAGCCGCGGCAATTCATAATCACACACAAACTCAATTTGAACATCTTGTCACCAAAACGGATCTGGCTTCAGCCATCCAAACGTTAGAAACCCAAATTATTAACAAAATGTATAGCACCGCCGCAGTAGCGGTAGGCGTACTGGTAGCGCTGGACCGTTTACTTCCGGGTTGAGCCGAGCAGAGTCAGCCAATAAACCGGCTGATTTAGCCCAATTAATTGTCAACTTTTTCCAGTAATTCCAGGGCGCTGGTCGTCATTACTTCGACACCGGTCAGGATAGTCGGTTCCGGGTCAGGGGCGAAGAAAGGGGAGTGCAGGGAGGGCAGGATTTCACCGTTTTCCTTGGCCGTTGCGTATTTATCAGCATATACACCCCCTACAAACAGGAACAGGCTGGGTATTTTGGGTTCAACACGGCCGTACTGGGAGAAATCTTCTCCACCCATGACCGGCTCACCGGGTATTATCTGTACATCTTTCAGTTTTGCCTGTAACACATTAGCTATGCGATCAGTCAGTTCCGGGTTGTTGTACGTGGAAGGGGTGGATTCGTCCGCAATTTTAACGTCGGGTAATTTGTCGTCCGGCAGTCCCATGGCAATGGCCTGGCCTCTGGCTATTCTTTTAATACCCTCGAGCAGCTTGCTGCGCGCTTCATCCGTATATGAGCGAACTGTCAGTTGCAGTTTCACCTCATCCGGGATGATGTTGTGTTTAGTCCCGCCATGTATGGAACCGACCGTGACAACACCGGCGTCGATGGGCTTTAATTCACGCGAAACCAGGGTCTGCAATGCATTGATGATCTGGGCGGATAACACGATAGGATCTTTTGTCCGCTGTGGGTAAGCGCCATGTCCACCGATGCCATATACCGTGATATCTACGGAATCAACACTGGCCATGACATAGCCTTTTGTATGGATTACTGTCCCGACCGGCACTGATGCGCTCACATGCATGCCCAGGTTGTAATCGGGTCGTGGAAAACGCTCGAACAAACCGTCTTTCAGCATGGCCCGGGCGCCGGCGCCGCGTTCTTCAGCAGGCTGGGCAATCATCACCAGTGTGCCTTGCCATGTGTCGGTCATGGCCGTGAGACGCCTGGCCGTACCGACAAAAACGGTCATATTCACATCATGCGCACAGGCATGCATGACACTGACCGTATTTCCATGCTCATCAACTGTCGTCGCAGTGCTGGCGTAGGGTTTGCCGGTTTTCTCAAGGATGGGCAGGGCATCCATATCAGTCCTCAACAATACCGTGGGACCGTCACCATTCTGCAATACGCCTACAACACCATAACCGCCGACATTTTCGGTTACGGAAAAACCCAGTTCGCGCAGTTCATTTGCCATCCTTTCACTGGTTTTTGCTTCGTGAAAAGATAATTCAGGATTCCTGTGCAGATGCAGGTAAAGGGATTCAAGATAGTCATAATCTTCCTGAATCGCTGTCTGCAATGCCATATCTGCCTGAACGCCCGGTGTCAGGTGAAACAGGAGAATAAGTAAGAGGGTATTAATTCTCATTGCCCAGACAGGAATGAACTTCAGTTTTTTGAGAAAACGTAGAAATACTTATCTCAGATATAGCGCATGGCTGCCAGAATGATGCCGGTCAGCGTTATCATCAAACCGCCCAGAGTAATTATCAATTCACGCTTCAGAAGCGATAAGGCGTGATTTAACCCGGTAGTAGTGACTAATTCCGTGCCTTGTTCATTGAGAATATCAATCATTGCCTCTGCCTGATCCTGACTGAAACCGCTGGCCTCCAGTCGACGTACAGCCTTGAGTGTATCAGTGATGATCACCTGTGTCCCTCCATAACGATATCCGTAGTTTCCTTGTCAGCTTATGTGCTATGACAACTTTATCATGGAAGGAAAAAAAGCACCAACTTACATCATAAATAATTATCCTGGTTTTCAGGCGGAAGGCTGACAGTCCTTAGGATACTAAATCAAACACCTTTCATGAGTGCGCATAATATATATTATGTTAAATAGAATATTATTCCAGTACGGGTGTTTACATTTACTGGGGTTTTTTCTATCTCCCCTGCTTATGGGATGTAAAGCAAGTAAAGGTTAGAAATTCAAGTAATATAGTATAAGTTGATTATAATTAGTTAATTTTATAGATAATTGATGATCATAGAGATATGAATAGTGTTGTCACTCGACAAGAGCGTGGACAATGGTACCGGGAGACGGGCTGGTGGCAGGTGGCCCACGCCGTAGACTTGATTCGAAGCTCCCTGGTGATTACAGCCGGTCATCATGGAGCACAACAGCCGGAGGTGTCATACGGCAGGGTTATTGCTGGAACGGACAGCAGGCCAGGTTTGTTGGCTCTGGAACAAGGCCGGCAGTATCAATGGCATTACCAGCCGGGCAATGTTCCAATCCCGTTAGGAATCAGCCAACGATCAGGGCACGATGACGTATGAAGCCCGACCCGTTTCAGCAATCCAGCGTATTCTTCCGCTCCCAGTCACTGAGGTGTGAGGTGTACTCCCCCCATTCCTGCATTTTTAATTTGATATAGGAATCGATAAATTCATCCCCAAGGCCAGTGCGTAACTCCCTGTTCTTTTCCAGCAGACGCAAGGCATCCAGGAGGGTGGCCGGTAATTTGCGTGCGGATTTCACCTTATGGCCTTCTTCATACATATTGATATGCAGCGGTTTACCCGGGTCACGCGCGTTGTTTATCCCGTCCAACCCGGCGGCCAGGATGCCGGCCTGGGACAGGTAAGGATTGGTGGAGCCATCCATGAGGCGTAGTTCAAACCGGCCTGTATCCGGGACTCGGATCATGTGGGTGCGATTATTGCCGGTATAAGTGACCGAACTGGGTGACCAGGTTGCCCCGGATAAAGTCCGCGGCGCGTCAATACGCTTGTAGCTGTTGACGGTCGGATTGAACAGCGCACAAAGCGCAGTGGCATTGTGCATGACGCCGCCAAGAAAATGATAAGCGAGCCCGGACAAGCCCAGTTCATCGCTGTTTTCCAGGAACAGGTTTGTTTCGCCTGTTTCATCCCATACGGAAACGTGAGTATGACAGCCGTTGCCGGTTAAATCAGCGAACGGTTTCGGCATAAACGTCGCCCGGTAACCATGCTGTTCCGCAATAGTCTTGGCCATGTACTTGAAAAAGACGTGCCGGTCTGCCGTCGTCAGGGCATCGGCATAATCCCAGTTCATCTCAAATTGACCGTTTGCATCCTCGTGGTCGTTTTGATACGGCCCCCAGCCCAGTTCCAGCATACAGTCACATATGGCTTTGATGACGGGATAACGGCGCATCAGTGCCTGTTGGTCGTAACAGGGTTTGCTCTGGGTGTCGGCCGGGTCGGAGATGGCCGTGCCCTCCTGGTTAATCAGGAAATATTCACATTCAACACCTGTTTTCATCCGGTATCCCGCCTGTTCTGCTTTGGCCAGTTGCCGTTTCAGGACGATGCGCGGTGAGGCTTCCACTTCTTTGCCATTCATCCACAGGTCTGAGGCCAGCCAGCCGACTTCCCTGTTCCAGGGCAACTGGATCAGGCTGTCCGGATCCGGTATGCCGAACATGTCAGGATCGGCTGGAGTCATATCCAGCCAGGCGGCGAACCCGGCAAACCCGGCGCCTTCTCTCTGCATATCCCCAATTGCCCGCGCCGGGACAAGTTTTGATCTCAATGTGCCAAACAGGTCGACAAAACTGATAAGAAAATATTTTATGCCGTTTTGTTTTGCAACTTGTGCCAGATCGGTTGTCATGTTGATTTCCTCACGGTTAACTTCGATGCCTTGATTTTAATATGTCCGAATCAAAATTTGTTGTCTCCGGGGATCCAGTCAGTGCCGGCAAGCGGTACTTTGGCCATAGCAGCGGCTTCTATGGTTAACGCCGCCAGATCCTCAGGTTCCATATTATGCACGTGGCTCTTGCCGCAGGCGCGCGCCAGGGTCTGGGTTTCCAGGGTCAATACCCGGAGATAATTGGCGAGCCGCCGTCCCCCTTTGACCGGGTCGAATTTTTCAGCAAGCTCATCGCTTTGTGTGGAAATACCTGCCGGATCCTTGCCATCCTGGTAGTCATCGTAATAACCCGATGACGTGCCCAGCTTGCGATATTCCTCTTCATGCTCCGGACTGTTGTCGCCCAGGGCGATCAAGGCTGCAACCCCTATGGAAACCGCATCGGCGCCCAGGGCCAGGGCCTTGGCCACATCCGCACCACTGCGTATCCCTCCGGATACGATCAATTGGACTTTCCGGTGCATATCCATTTCTTTCAGGGCTTCTACGGCCTGTCTTACCGCCGGCAGGGTGGGTATGCCGACGTGTTCAATAAATACCTCCTGGGTTGCCGCGGTGCCTCCCTGCATGCCGTCAACAACGATAACGTCGGCCCCTGCCTTAACTGCCAGCATGGTGTCGTAATAGGTTCGGGCAGCCCCTATTTTGATATAAACAGGTATTTCCCAGTCGGTGATTTCGCGTAGTTCCCGAATTTTAATCTCCAGATCATCCGGTCCGGTCCAGTCCGGGTGGCGACAGGCGCTGCGCTGGTCAATTCCTTCCGGCAGGTCGCGCATTTCCGCAACCCGGGTGCTGATCTTCTGGCCCAGTAACATACCCCCTCCACCGGGCTTGGCGCCCTGCCCCACCACTACTTCAATGGCGTCCGCCTTGCGTAAATCATCCGGGTTCATCCCATAGCGGGAAGGCAGTAACTGATAAACCAGCAGTTCGGAATGTTCCCGCTCTTCCGGCGTCATACCGCCGTCTCCTGTGGTGGTGCTGGTACCCACTTCAGAGGCGCCCCGTCCCAGCGCCTCTTTTGCCGGCGCCGACAAGGCCCCGAAACTCATCCCGGCTATCGTGACGGGTATCTTTAACTCGATGGGTTTTTTCGCATAGCGTGTGCCCAGCGTCACGTTTGTATCACAACGTTCCCGGTAACCTTCGAGGGGATAACGCGACATGCTGGCGCCGAGAAATACCAGGTCATCAAAAGTAGGCAACCGGCGTTTCGCGCCGAAACCGCGTATATCATATATGCCGGTGCGGGCGGCATGCTGGATATCGGCAATGACCGGTCGCGGAAAAGTCGCAGATTCGCGCAGCCATTCTGTTATATTTTTTTTAGCCATCAATAAGCGTCCACATTGTCAATATCGAAGTGATACAGTTTACGGGCGGAACCGTAACGACGAAAATCAACGGCAGCCATACCGCTGACACCGGCCCTTTCCAGTAGATCTTTTAGCTCCCGTTCATGCTCTGTTGTCATCGGTTTCTCAATACAGTCCGCTCCCAGACCTGCAACCTTTCCCTTTACATAGATACGCGCCTCATACAACGAATCACCCAGGGCAATTCCGGCGTCGCCACAGATGACCAGACGCCCTTTCTGGGCCATGAATGCGCTCATGTGTCCAACGCAACCCCTGACGACAATATCCACCCCCTTCATGGATATGCCGCAACGGGAACTTGCATTGCCTTCGATCACCAGCAATCCGCCATGCGCGGTAGCGCCTGCATACTGGGAAGCATTGCCGGTTATCCGCACCGTTCCTGACATCATGTTTTCCGCCACGCCCGGCCCGGTATTGCCGCGGATTGTTACCGCTGCCCGTTTATTCATGCCGGCGCAGTAATAACCCACGTGTCCGTTTATCGTTACCTCCAGCGGCGCATCGATGCCAACGGCAACAGCATGTTTTCCCTTTGAGTTTGTCACCGTCCAGGCAGAGCTGTCCTCACTGCCGTTGTATTCGTGCAATGCCTGATTCAGCTCTCTTATACTCACCTCATCCAGGTCAAACCGGTGCATGGGCGTCAGTGACTCCAGCTGTATATCCTTGCCGGCTCAGGTTCCCAGCACTCGGCCTGTTCAGCGCCTGGCAAAACGGCAATAGCCCGGTATTCGGACGCCATTGCCACCCAGTCGGCCGTTTCTGCCATCACCGCAGGTTTACAGGCAATCGGGTCGCGCAATACGGCAAAACCATCCCCTGTGCCAATGGCAAAGGTATAAAAACCATCCAGGTCACGCAGCGCCAGTTGCAATGCCTCATCCAATGATGCGCCTTCCCGCATTCGCCAGGTCAGGTAACCCGCCGCCACCTCACTGTCGTTATCCGTACTGAATTCAATCCCCTGTTTTTTGAGAAGCTCACGCAAACGATTATGGTTGGAGAGGGAACCGTTATGGACCAGACACAAGTCCGCGCCCGTCGAAAAAGGATGTGAATGTTCGGTGGTCACCGCACTTTCCGTAGCCATGCGCGTATGCCCCAGGGCGTGCGTGCCCTGCATCCGGGCAACCCCGAAGCGATCTATAACATCAGACGGCAGGCCTTTTTCCTTGTAGATCTCAATAGCAGCCCCTGTGCTGTTCACTAGCAACTCCGGGTGTACTCCGGCGAGCCACTCCCGAAACAGGTCCACCGTTGCCGTGGTTGTCACTACGGCATGATTTCCCATTGACTTGATGCTGTTGTGTCCCGGAAAAACCCGGCACATTTCACCGAGCATCTGCTCCCAGTCAAATTCCGTTACCAGACTGAGCAGGGTTATCTTTGTCATTGCCTCGGGTACGCGGTCACGGTAAACGGCAATACCGGTACTATCAGGACCCCGCTCCGCCATCTCGATCAGCATGCGCGACAACAACTCACCCAACTGGTTTTCAATAGACCGGGTTTTACTGAATAAACCGACTATTCCACACATAATCCACGCTATGTAGTCAATATTCTTATAAATTAATAACGATAAGAATATTATCAAATTAATTGGCCTGAGGGCTCGTTTTTGTCTGCTTCGTGCTCGAAGAAGGTACTAATCATAATTTAAATTACGCTATACTCCCCGTATCAACAAACAATATTTTTATGGGGGATTAAATCGATGAGTACAAGTCATGGAAGTTGTGATTGCGGAGACATCCAGTATGAATTTCAAGATGAACCCCTAAATGCCGTTTTTTGTTATTGCAGAACCTGCCAATTACACACAAATTCTGATAAGTGGTTCGGGGTCTGGGTGCCGTTTGATAAGTTCAAATTTGTAAAAGGCACACCGTCAAGCTTCACTGCGCTAGGCGACTCGGGAAGTGAGACACATCGCCTGTTTTGTGGTAATTGCTCCACAGTCTTAGGTCTAAAGTGTGATGGTTTTGACTTATATTCGTTGGCAGCAAGCACAATTGCCGGTGGAGATAAGTTATTACCAAAAATGCTTATCTACACTTCGGTTGCCCCTGGTTGGGCCACTTTCCCTGCAGGAATACCGAAGTTTGATATCCTTCCTCCAGGCTAAAAGTGAGTGCTCTGACCCCAAAGTGTTAAAAAAGGATTATGGTGAACCAGTTGGGCAGATCAGGATTGCGTTGCGGTAAGACAGCAACATAATCGAGGCGTAGTTGGTGATCTGAAGTCATGGCCTGAAATATTATTCCTCTATTTCTGCTGCAAGATAGGTAACTACTGCCCAGGCCGCGACGTTTTGTCTCAATCGTTCGGGGTAGATCTTGTCCAGGGTGTCGTCTGCCGTATGATGGTAATCAAAATAGTCGGACCCGTCCTGCCGCAATCGAAATATTCGTACGCCCACTTCTTGTAATGGTCCGATATCGGGCCCACCGGAGCTGGCAGCTTCCCCTTTTTCAATACCCAGTACTTCCAGCACGGGCATAGCGGTTTCCATCAATACAGGATTGTCGGTATCGAATCGCCAGACCGGTCCTGCGCCAAAATCGGATTCGGAGGCATAGAGGTGATCATCCAGAATGCCGGTATTGGCCGCCACATACTGCTTCGCTCCCCATAAACCGGCTTCCTCATTCCCGAACAGCACCAGACGGATACTGCTGCGCGGTTTACGCGGCAG
This sequence comes from Gammaproteobacteria bacterium, assembly GCA_965205405.1. Lineage (GTDB taxonomy): Bacteria > Pseudomonadota > Gammaproteobacteria > Eutrophobiales > Eutrophobiaceae > JAAXHV01. The sequence continues at coordinate 2,940,668 of OZ242169.1, read as the reverse complement.
TTCACCTATCAGGTGCGCAGCGGCACTGGTGATGGCAACACCTGCCCCATCGTCCAGCGCGCCTGTTCCCAGGTCCCAGGAATCCAGGTGGGCGCCGATCAAGACAACTTTTTCGGGTGTTTCACGGCCATTGACCTGGGCGATCACATTCCAGGAATACCCGGTTTCCCGGTAGGCGACTTTAATATCCAGAGAGATCCTGACGATTTCAGTACGCCCCATAATACGCGCCAGTTGATCGGCATCCGGTGCAGACAGAGCTGCCGCGGGCAAGGGGTTTTTGTTCAGCGTCGATACGCCGGTATGGGGAAAGCGATGGCTGTCAGTGCCGATAGAACGGATCAAAACTGCGACAGCTCCTTTTTCCTTGGCAAGCAGACCCGCTTCATAGCGAACCTTGACTGAATTGCTGTAACCTTCTCCGGTACGGGTACGTTCGGTAAAATAATTGATAAAAACAATCTTGCCTTTTGTCTGTTCCAGGGGTGCAGCCTCCATAGCATCCAGGCTTGCGAAACCAGCCACATCTGCAGTGATCTCGCCATCGGTAGACCCACTGTAACCCAGCGCTGTGATATGCAGGTGCTGCGGAAAAGGAGACACTATCCTTGCGGTTTCGTGATGACGGGTCCAGACGGGAAATTCGATGCGTTCCAGCCATACCTTGTCAAACGAGAGCGACTCCAGTTTTTGTTTCGCCCATTCGATTGCGCGATGGTCCGCTTCCGTGCCGGCAAGACGGGGACCCACTTCCGTCGTCAGCCCCTCGACGATCTCCCAGGCCAGGTTGGATGCCATTCCCCCCTCTCGCAACTGCATTGCCGTGCTCTGTCCGGCACCACCCTGCGCCTGCGCTACCTGGGACAGGAGGCATATTACTGATACCAGCAGGAGGCGGTTGATATTAATCATAAGGAAAAATCTCTTTCTGAATGATGCCATGCACGCCCCAGTTGCCATCAACCACCTGAGTCACGCCAAAATCGGCTGCCACTGACATCAGGGTAATTGCTTCGTCTTCGCTCAAGCCTTTTGTATCCATCAGGAATTTACGCATCTTGCGAAACGCATCGCGCATGGCATTGTCAACTGAGGATTTGTTAAATATCTCGCTCTGCGCCGTGTCGCCAAGCTCGGCCAGGTAGTTGGCATAACTGAAGCCGTGAACGACGTACTCGGTGCCCGTCTCCAACAGCGGATAGTCCAATCCCTGCAACAAGGTCCCGGTAAGTAGATTTTTTTTGTGCAGGACGATCTGAAAATCGCCGGTCAGTGAGGTTTCGATTGCCGTGCCCGCCAACTCGGAGTCGCCCTGGGCGGCGTGTGGGTCGCCGACGCTGAGAAGGCCGCCTGGGACTGCTACAGGGTAATACATGCTAGTGCCCTTGCCGATACGCCAGTTGTCGATGTTGCCGCCGAAATAGCTTGGCGGGATGGAGTCTACAATATCTGCTTCCGCCGGCGCCAACCCTATGGCGCCGAAATGCAGGCGGGTAGGTATCCGTACACCGGATAAAATCGAACTGTTTTTCCTGATCCTATCATGGTCTACCGGCACTCCGGGGTAATCGATAGTGGCATGCTTGACGCCGAACGGGTCGGTCTGCGGCATCCAGCGGAAGTTATACAATGCCCTGGCCCAGGGTCGTTGTCCGGTTGCGTCGATCTCATAGATTGTGATTACTTCGCGTGGCTTGGGTTCGGTGATCAAATCGTTGTACTGATAGCCCCACCAGGCGGCGGCATTGCTGCCAAAGGCTTTGCCCGGGTGATTGGGATTGGCGCTGGGACGGAGTCTGGCGTCAAGTATACGAACCTCCAGGATGTCGCCCGGCTCGGCCCCCTCGATATAAATCGGGCCGGTTAACAGATGCACCCCAAGACCTTCACCCGCACCGCGACCAAACAGCGACGCATCCATAGGCCCCGCTCCACGCCGGTCGACGCTTTTGTGATCCCTGGTCCAGCGGAATACGTCCTCCGCTCCCGGATCGCCATCAACCATCAGTGAAGCGTCGTCATTGGCGTGATGGGTCAGTGTTTCGATGGTAATAAAATCACCCGATTCCGCGGTCAGCCTGGGCTCAATATCTTTACTGAAATAACCCCAATGCACGGTCTCGCTGTTTACGGGCAATGTATGATGACGTTTCAGATTCATGAGTGCTTTCCTCGCCATTCTCTGCAAACTGCTGATTGATAATTGTAGACAATGGCACCTTCTTCTACGAAGTTTGTCAAGTTTTGCATGCCGTGACTTTCACTGATGTGGTATTAGCCAGGTAGCCTTCCATTCAGCATAATGTTATAACTTGCATGAATTGACCTTACGAACGGCAGGATGGTGAGATGACTGAAATTACGCCTGTTTTGGAATTAATAAAAGCGGCAAACAGTGAATCCACTGCAATAAACGCCCCCGGACAGGAAGCGCTCAGTTACGGCGATTTACTGAATCTGGTTGAAACCACGGTATTAACATTAAACCAAAACGGCATATACAGGAATGACCGGGTAGCGATCGTATTGCCTAACGGCCCCGAGATGGCGGCATGTTTTATTGCAACTTCCTGCGCCGCTACTGCCGCTCCACTTAATCCGGCATATCAAAAGGCGGAATTTGATTTTTATCTTTCAGATCTCAAGGCCGGTGTGCTGATCGTGGAAGAAAACAGTCAGTCCCCGTCAATCGAAGCTGCGCGGGAACTGCATATCCCCATATTGGCATTGAAAAAGGGGGACTCTTTGACAGCGGGTGAATTTGAACTGGAACCTGCCGATAATCTGCAGCAGGAACAGGCAGTCATCACCCCTGAATTTGCCGGTGGAGACGATATTGCCCTGGTTTTACACACGTCCGGGACCACATCCCGGCCCAAGATTGTTCCGTTATCGCAGAGGAACATTTGTGCCAGTGCAGAAAATATCCGTACTACCCTGAATCTCACCTCCGGGGATCGCTGCTTGAACGTGATGCCCCTGTTTCATATTCACGGCCTGATTGCAGCCGTTCTCTCGAGTATCAGCGCCGGTGCGAGTATAATTTGTACGCCCGGGTTTAATGCACTGAAATTTTTCGCCTGGTTGGAGGACGCGCGGCCAAGCTGGTATACCGCGGTTCCGACCATGCACCAGGCAATTCTGTCCAGGGCCGGTAAAAATAAACAGATAGTAATGAATTCCTCCTTGCGATTTATTCGCTCTTCTTCGTCGTCATTACCCCCCCAGGTGATGAGTGAGTTGGAGCAGACGTTTAAATCACCGGTTATCGAGGCTTATGCGATGACGGAAGCTTCCCACCAGATGACCAGCAATCCGTTACCCCCGGGAACAAGAAAGCCCGGTACCGTAGGTGTCGCCGCCGGGCCGGAGGTGGCGATAATGGACGACGCCGGCAACCTGCTCCGGGCAGGTTCCATCGGCGAGGTAGTGATTCAAGGGGAAAACATCACAGCCGGGTATGAAAATAATCCGACCGCAAACCAGGAAAATTTTGTAAACGGCTGGTTCCGAACCGGTGATCAGGGAGTTATGGATGAGGACGGATACCTGACCATCACCGGCCGATTAAAGGAAATCATAAACAGGGGGGGAGAAAAAATTTCACCAAGGGAAGTGGATGAAATTTTGCTGGATCACCCTGCGGTGAACCAGGCTGTCACATTCGCCGTCCCCCACTCTAAACTGGGAGAAGAAGTGGCTGCTGCTGTTGTGTTAAAAGACGGTAAGACAGTAAGCGAGAGTGAACTTCGCTCCTTTGCCGCAACATATCTGGCCGGTTTTAAGGTACCAAAGAAAATCCTGCTGCTTGATGATATTCCTAAGGGCGCGACCGGAAAAGTACAACGAATAGGCCTGGCCGGTAAACTGGGGTTGGTTTGATGCGGATTTGTATTTATGGCGCCGGCGCAATCGGGGGGTATATGGGCGCCCGGTTATCTTTATCGGGGGTTGACGTCACTCTGGTTGCCCGCGGACCGCACCTGCAGGCGATGAATAAAAACGGCTTAAAAATCATCTCTGACGGGCAGGAAATAACCGCTTATCCACGATGTTCGGATGATCCCGCTGAAGCGGGTCCCCAGGATTATGTGATTATCACACTGAAAGCCCCATCGGTGCCGAATGTCCTGGATATGATGCAGCCGTTGCTGGGAGAGCGAACCAGTGTAGTAACTACAGCCAATGGTATCCCCTGGTGGTATTTTTACGGGCTCAAGGGGCCCTGGGAAAACCACCGCCTGAAAAGTGTTGATCCTGGTAACCGCCAATGGAATGAGATCGGTCCGCAGCGTGTTATCGGTTGTGTTGTCTACCCTGCCTGTGAAATCAGTGAACCGGGCGTGATTAAACATATAGAGGGAAACAGATTTACCCTGGGCGAACCCGATGGTGAAAAATCGGAACGTTGTATCCAACTGAGCAAAGCGCTTATCAGTGCAGGTTTCAAATCACCGGTGAGATCGGAAATACGCAATGAAATGTGGGTGAAGTTATGGGGCAACCTCTGCTTTAATCCTATCAGTGCCCTGACACACGCAACCCTGGACGTGATTGCCACAGAAGCGGGTACGCGCAATATAGCAAAATTCATGATGCTGGAAGCACAGGCTATCGGCGAAAAGCTGGGGGTACGGTTTGGCATTGATGTCGAAAAGAGGATTAATGGGGCCGCGGCTGTCGGCGCACACAGAACATCCATGCTGCAGGATCTTGAAGCCGGCAGGACCATGGAAATCGATGCTCTACTGGGTGCGGTAAAGGAACTGGGACAATTAGTCGGCGTGGCAACACCGGTAATCGACCTGGTATTGGCGCTTGTACAACAACGGGCGCGTGTCGCGGGTTGTTATTAGGCTGACTTTGCGCGTAAATATCCGACACATGCACGAATCCATCATTCAATCACTACGGGACAACGTACGCGGCGCGGTGTTATGTCCGGGTGACGCGGGTTACGACGAAGCACGGGTCCTGCACAACGGCATGATCGACAAGCGTCCGGCGGCAATCGTGCGCTGCACGGGTGTCGCAGACGTGTGTTATTGCGTTAATACGGCGCGTGAGAACGATCTGCTGCCGGCCATACGCGGCGGCGGTCATGGGGTGGCGGGTAATGCCAGTTGTGATGGCGGTTTGATGATCGACCTGTCGTTGATGCGCGGCGTTCGAGTCGATGCCGGGCAGCGAATTGCCTGGGTCAGCGGTGGTGCGACGCTGGGCGATATTGATCACGAAACTCAGCCATTTGGCCTGGTCGTACCGGCCGGCGTAGTGTCGGAAACGGGCATTGCGGGTCTGGCACTCGGTGGTGGATTCGGCTGGGTGCGTGGCAAGTACGGGATGAGTGTCGATAACATTCTCGGTGTCGATATCGTCACTGCCGACGGCGAGTTGCGCCACGCAAACGCATCGGAGAATCCTGATCTCTTTTGGGCGGTACGCGGCGGTGGCGGTAATTTTGGTATCGTCACGACCTTCGAGTTCCGCTTGCACCCATTGGGACCCGTCGTCATGCATTGTGCGCCGGTGTACGCCGGGACGCAGGCGCGCGCCATTCTGCAGGGTTGGCGGGAATTCATGCAGACGGCGCCCGATGAGTTCACGACCGAATTCTTTTTCTGGACGATCCCGGATCACGACACCTTCCCGCCGGACCTGCGTGGCGAGGAAGTCGTCATCCCGGCCGGTGTCTACGCCGGACCAGCCGATGAAGGTGAGCGATACGTACAGCCATTGCGGGAACTCGCGACGCCGCTCATTGATCTCAGTGCCCAACGACCTTTCACGACCGTGCAGCGAATGTTCGACGTGTACCTGCCGAAAGGTGAGCTGCTGAATTACTGGAAATCCCTGTACCTTGATCGTATGACGGACGATGTGTTCGATGCATTGATCACGGTCTTTAATGAACGCCCGGCCAAACGTACGCCGTTCGTACTGCATGACCTGCGCGGCGCCAGTTCCCGCATCGGCGCCGAAACAACCGCGTTCGGCAGTCGCGCAATGCCTTATCTCATGGAGTTCAACTCATCGTGGACAGAGCCTGGGGACACGGATGCCAACATCGCCTGGACCCGCAAAGTATGGAATGACATGGCGGCCCGTTTCTCGTCCGGCAATAGCGGCTACCTTAACATGACCTCCTACAACGAACACGGCGAAGGTCTGGTTAAGGAAACCTACGGTGTAAATTACCAGCGCCTGCGCGAGGTCAAGCGGCAATACGATCCCGGCAACCTGTTCCGGTTGAACGCCAACATCCTGCCGGCTTAGCGTCTTTCAGCGCTGGTGCTTAATAATCTGTCTTTTTATAAGCCGGCAGCAACAGGGTTGTGACAGCCGAGATAATGATGACAATGACGGCTGAAATTAATACCTCCCGATATGAACCATATGTCTCATAAGCAAGACCGAATGCGTAAGGACCGAGTGACGTGCCGATAAGGAAGGAGGCAAACAGGATACCGTAGATCTTGCCGAAATTATCTACGCCGAAGTAGCGGCTGGTGAGATAGGCCAGCATGTCTATCTCCGCTCCCAGACTCAGACCGATGCAAAGAGCGGCAAAAAAAGCCGGCGCATCGACTGCACCGGCGGCGAGGACGCCTACCCCACCGGCGCTGATCAAAAAGCAAACGAAAGCGACCCGGGTGGCGACAAACCGGTCTATCAAATACCCGACAAAAATACGCGAACACACGATCGCGATACCCAGGGTCGACTGGACCAGGGCGGCATCGGCCGTCGTCATGCCGCGATCGGACATCATCGGCGCCAGGTGCGACAATACACCGTAAAGGCCAAACGACAACAGGCAGAAGATCAGGAATAACTGCCACAACAGCCGTGATTTAAGCAATGGCAGCAGCTCCAGAGAAGATTTCTCGGAGTCTCCCTGGCGGTCATCTGCCCTGCCCTGTGCGGGCGGCGCGTCACGCAGAAAAAAATACACCAGGGGAATTGTCACAACCACGGTGAAAATCGCCAGGCAGATATAACCGGCGCGCCAATCGTACGTATCAATGACATACTGGACCAGGGGCGGCACATAGGCAAACCCCATCCCGCTGCCGCCCATAGCGAACCCGATTGCCAGCCCGCGCCGGGCATCAAACCAGGTCGCTATGGTGCGTAAATAAGGCAGCGCATTCGCTCCGGCGCCCAGGCAGCCCATCAGAATATAGATGAGATACAGTTTCCACAGGGTATCGACGAACAGGGCAGGTAACGCCAGTAACGCGGCAAAGACCAGGATGGAGGGCAATAACACCCGTCTGCTGCCGAAACGATCGGCCAACTGGCCAATGACAGGTATGCTGAATGCAAGAGCGATGGTAAAGTAAGTCGCGGCAAGACTCACCTGGGCGCGGTCCCAGCCAAACTCTTCCCCCAGCGGCTTGATGAACAGACCCAGCGCGCCGAATGCAAACTGCCCCGGCCCGGTTGACATGGCAACGGCGGAAATCGCCACAATCCACCAGCCACGATAAGTAATACGATTTTCTCCGGCCAATCCCTGCCGATGTGTGGCGATATTTCTCATTGGTCTTATACTGGGATAAATATAGTGAGATTAGATGGCTTTACGGTCTATGCTTACTCTAACAGGTTATCGGATAAAAACATGAAGTATAACTACGATACAGATCATATCTGCTCCCTGGTGCGGCCGGATTGCGTACATAAAGATGTTTATCTTGACCCGGAAATTTTCACCCTGGAAGTAAAACATATCTTTGCCCGTTCCTGGAACTACCTGTGCCATGAGAGCCAGATAGCGCATCCCGGTGATTACCTGACCAGCGAAATCGCCGGCAATCCTGTTATTGTTATTCGCGACGAAGATAATACCATCAGGGTGCTGCACAACCGTTGCGCCCATCGCGGCGCAAAGTTGCTGGAAAACAAGCAAGGTAATGCAACAGCTATAAGCTGCAGTTATCACGGCTGGCGCTATAAGACGGATGGCAGGTTGCTGTCCATCCCCTGCCAGGACAATTATCAAAATACTGAGGTTGAAAACAACCGGGTTGATTACGGACTCTCGGCAATCAGGACGGGAAGTTATCGTGGTTTCATTTTTGCAAACCTGTCCGGCACCGCTCCTGAGTTGACTGACTGCCTGGGGGGCTCCAGGCGCGCCCTGGATAATATGGTTGACCGTTCACCGGAGGGAGAGCTGGAAGCGGTCGGGAGTTCTTTCCGCGCGATCTATCGTAACAACTGGAAGATTTACCTGGAAAACCTCCATGACGGCGTGCATCCGTTGACCGTGCATCAATCCTCCATTGCAGCAAGCCGGGAACAAATCAACAAAATTGAACAAATATCAGGTAAGACACCTCCGCTCGCCCTGCAACTGGTGCAGGCAAATGCACAGAGTTACCGGCAAATGGAAGAACTGGAAGTCACCTGTTATGAATATGGCCATAGTGACATGCGCGGATTTCGTAATCCCGATAATGACGCAGATCCGGCCTACCGGGAATACGTCAACCGGCATCAACAAATGTATGGTATGGAAAAATCCGCAGAGATACTGAACACGAACCTGCATAATGTGAATTTCTATCCAAATGCCTCAGCCCACCCGCGTTTCCTGCAAATGCGAGTGATCAGACCGGTTTCAGTGGATAGAACGGCTATTGAAATCAGCATATTCCGCTGGAAAGGCGCGCCCGATGAAATCAACCGGAGAAATATCACTTATGCCAACACCGTCCACTCCCCATCCTCGCTGATTAAACCCGACGATCTTGAGGCCTACCGTCGCGTTCAGGAGGGATTGCACTCTTCCGGCCGGGAATGGATAAGCCAGCATAGCTTATTTGACCCGGACTCGGATGACACCACGCCGCAATCCGCGTTAAGTGAGCAATATATACGCAACCAGTATCGTGCCTGGTTGGCATATATGTGTGACGTATCGTGATTATCTTCGCCGAAAGTAAAATGCGGGACGAGTTCACGGATGAAGACCTGGAAGCGATTGAATTATTGCTTTACCGGGAAACGGAATTTCTGGACCAGGCCCGTTATGAGGACTGGCTGGTATTATTTACCGACGATTGCAGGTATTGGGTGCCGGCAAAGAAAGAACAGACGGACCCCGTGAATGATATTTCCCTGTTTTATGAAGACCGTGACCTGATGGAAATGCGCAGCGCGAGAATTCAACATCCGCGAGCACATTCTTTGGACCAGCCGATTACCACGAATCATGTTACCGGAGTTAAAGTGATCGAGGGTATCAATGCCGATACCGGTGAGATCATCATCACTACGCGGTTCCAGATGATTGAACACCAGCGGGGGGAACAGCGCCTGTTTGCCGGCGCCTACCGCTACCACCTGCGCTGGGATAGCGAGGGTTTTAAAATCAGCCTCAAACAGGTAAATTTAATAAACTGTGACGCTTCCTTCGAACCCTTGCAGGTATTTATTTAGGATTGATTACCGGTCCCCTTGCTAAAAGTCCGTAGATATTTGATGGATATTTGATGTGCGTCTTCCTTGGCGCACACCCTACGGGCGTCCTCCGGACGTCCAAATCCGCTCCTGGCGGATTTGTGGGGTCAGAGTAAAAATACAGCCAGTTTGGCAAGCGGCAGCAGCTTGTTGTTGAGTATTTTTACTCTGACCCCAAATATCTTAGTTGACCAGCTCCCCTTACTACTTTCGTGCACTGACCGGCAGTGCCGTAAGACCGCGCAACACGATGCTGTAGCGAAATGCCGGACGGTCAGAGTGCAGGTGCAGGGAGCCAAACCGTTCAAGCAACATCTCAATGGCAATGCGTCCTTCCAGACGCGCCAGGGCCGCACCGAGACAGTAATGAATACCACGTCCGAATGATATATGGTCCTGTTTCGTTCGATTGAAATCGAGTTGGTCCGGATTTTCGAATGCATTGGGGTCGCGATTAGCTGACCCGCCCAGCAGGATAATATCCTGGCCGGCGCGTACGGGCGTCCCGTTGATGTCACAATCCTCCACGGCACAACGCAGGGTCATCTGTACCGGCGAATCATAGCGCAACACTTCGTCCACCGCTGCGGGGATGAGGCCCGGGTTGTCGCGCAGGGCCTGGAGTTGGTCAGGGTGACGCAACAAGGCCAGCATGCCGTTGCCGATCAGGTTGGTGGTGGTTTCATTCCCGGCGATCAGCAATAACCTCAGCATGTTCAGCATTTCTGTTTCAGTAAGGGTATCGCCCTGCTCTTCGGCATGCACCAGCCGGCTCATGATGTCATCCTTGGGCTCACCCTGACGGCTCTTGATAATAGAAAGGAAATAATCACTGAGCTGTTTCGACGCCTCATCAGCTATTTTGCGTTCGGAATTTGTCAGCATCGGCTCCAGCAAACGGGCGCGCTGATCCGACCAGAGCCGGAATTGGGCACGATCCTGTTGTGGAATCCCCAGCATCTCGGCAATAACTATTACCGGCAGGGGAATGGCGACAGCTTCCATGAGGTCGAAACCCGACGGATCCTCGATATCGTCCAGCAACACCGTCATGATGGCGCGGATGCGCGGTTCCAGGGCGTTGATGGCCGGGCGCGTGAAGGCTTTGTTGACTAGAGAACGCAAGCGGGTGTGATCCGACGGATCCATAAACAGCATGGAGCGCTCCTCCAGCGGTTGTTTGTATCCTGCTCTTGGAGACTTACGCCTATCAGGATCACTGGAGAACCGCACATGATCACGCAAAATCCTGTCCACATCCGCATAGCGCGAGAGCACCAGAGCACCCGCCAACCGGCTGTAATGTACCGGCGACCGTTCGCGCAGTTTCGCATAAACCGGATACGGGTCCCGGGCCATCTCATCGGACAGAGGGTTGTAGGCTATCCCGCTCTGCCAGCGCTCCGGAACCAACAAGGCATTGGTTGCCAGCGTCTTTATTATCTGTTGCAGTGAGAAAGTCATCTCCGTTTTGACCATCAAATAACTCTTTAAATACTCTTTCTTTTTACCCGGTCGTCCGGCAGGAGGCAGGTATCACGGAACGCGCGTGGAGTGAGAATCGCAACTGGAAAGACTTGTGCCAAATCAAGAAGGTCGTTGTCGCCAGTTATTAAGGCATCAGCTTGTGCCACAAGCGCTAGTTCGAGGAAGGGACGATCAAAGGGATCCCGGCACCGGGGTATAGGGGGTGGCTTTGGCACGACAACAGTCTCGCACCAAGGCAGATAATCAGCCAGCATATCTTCTTGCTCTTCACCGGTCAGATCAAACTTGGGATAGGACAAACCCCGGATTAACTCGCCCATAGTCTCGCGGCTTGATAGTGGATGAATATCATCCGTTTGCCAGGCATTGCGCAGCCAGAAGAGCGCCCCCGCGTTGAACAGAAGGGCCGAGAGCAGCACATTGGTGTCGAGGACAACTCGCGGAGAACTCATTCAGCGCGACGCGCCCAAGTTATTGCCTCAGCAATGTCAACTTCAGACAAACCCATCTCGGCTAGTTTAGCGCGTACAGCTCCCGCGCGGGCAAGACGCATAGGCGTCAGCACGATACGATCGTTTTCTTTTGTTACCTCGAAATACTCCGCGTCCTCTAAACCGGCCATCACCTTTTTCGGTAGAGTCAACTGGTTTTTGGACGTTAATTTGGCTAGCATGGTAGTTTTCCAGTAAGGATGTAAGGAAATAATATATCCTTTTATCCTTCAGTTCAAGGGCAATCTGATATATATTTACGCAACTAATCTCAGATGGGCATCGATAATATCCCAGGGCACCTGCAAAGCTCCTTTCTCCGTTCTCTCCAATAAGCCAACGCCTTCAAGTGCCTGGACATCGGCATGAACATTTTTGTAGTCCCTTTTCAGGTTTTTGGATAAGGCCCTCACACTGGACAGACTTTGTTGTCGCAAGGTTTGCAGAACTTCAAGCCGGCGAGGTGTCAGTATGGATAGCAGCATGCGCAAATCTTGAAAATTCAAGTGAACTTCCGCTTCCGTGATTTGACCCTTTTCAGCGCGTGCCCACGTTTCTACAAACCTCTCAAAACCTCGACTGGTATCTTCTACACCAACATGGATATGCTGTTTATTCATCTTGTTCACCTCGAAACTTTTCGATATCGGCCTTAAAATCAGTCACCAGTTGCGTAATTGACACCCAATTGTAAGCTTCTTCCCGATCTTGATAATGGCGATGATCACCTTTGCCTCGCTCATTGTCATACCGCACTAAAGACTTGCCAGGATAGCCGTAGAACAGTCGATATTTTAATCTATGGGGATACTCAGAATCTGCTTCCGCCAACCGCCAAATGACCATCTCACGGATAGCTCCATCCCGGTAGATATACTTATCCCGATAAAGTAATACAGCTTCCATATGGTCTATTATACCATATACCCTATGAGATAGAAAAATCAATTCAAATTCTTCGAATATTTTCTCCTTAGTTCAGTTTTCAGGATTTTTCCCAGCGCACTCTTGGGAATGTTTTCAACAAAGTGAATTTCCTTTGGGATTTTATAACCACCGATCTTGCCACGGCAAAAATCGATAAGATCATCCTGGGTCAAGACCGGTTCGGACAGGGCCGTTACAACGGCGATCACTTTTTCTCCGTAGATTTCATCGGGAATGCCGATAACGGCGACTTCCAGTACACCCGGATGCCGGTTCAATACGGCCTCCACTTCGCTGGAATAGACGTTTTCACCGCCTGTGACAATCAGGTCCTGTTTCCTGTCCTTCAGGTATAGATATCCCTCCTCATCCAGGTAACCCAGGTCGCCGGTGCGGAACCATCCATCCGCCAGGACCTCTTTTGTGAGTTTTTCCTGGTTGAGATAACCCCTGAACACGTTGTCGCCACGGGTGTAAATTTCGCCCACCTGTCCCGCTATGCACTCTCCTCCATCGTTATCCATTATTTTCAGTTCCACGCCATCCAGTTTACGGCCACATGAGGACAGCCGGGTTGGATTTCCTGTCGCCAGGGCGTCCACATGGGACTGGTGGTCCAACATGGTCAGCAGCGGTGCAGTTTCAGTAAGACCGTAACCTTGCGCTATTTCCACGTTTGGAAACGCCTTGAATGCCGATTTAATCCAGTCTGCCGACATGGGCGATGCCCCATAGATGATCTGTTTCAGTGAGCTGACGTCATAATGCGCTACTTTCCCCGACTGTAAGGTTACCATCAACATGGTCGGCACTAATAAGGCGAAGGTCACACGAAATTGTTCAATCGTAGTTAATAAGGCATCGGGATCAAATTTAGGCAAATAGGCGTTGGCTGCGCCCTGCATAAAGTAAACAGTCTTTACCAGTTCAGCCGAATGGAACATGGGTGGAACATGCAAAACGACATCATCCGGCTGCGCAGACCACTTGCTGCCGATTTGTCTTGCATTGGCCAGGATATTGCCATGGGTTAACGGCACCCCTTTTGCGCGGCCCGAAGTGCCGCCGGTAAAAAGCAGCAGTGCTTCCGTGTCTGCCGAACCAGTTACCGGTTCCATCGGCTCCGCGGAACTGACGTTACGTTCATAAGAGCCGTTTTTATCTGCGCAGATTAAAATATGCCTGCTTTTCCAGTCGGCTAATACAGGTTCCTCAAGTAACCGGCTGAACATCTCGTCTACGATAATCAGCTTACAATCCGCAGCGTCGATGATGGTGCGAATCTCAACCGGCGCAAGACGGAAATTAATCGGAACCGGCGTTGCGCCGATCCACTGTCCTGCATGAGTAACCTCAGCCTGGCGCCAGGAATTCAAGGCCAGGATCCCGAATCTGTCACCCTGGTTGATCCCTGACCGGTTTAAAACTCTCCCCAGTTTTGAAATCCGCCGTACAAATTCACTCCAGGTAAGACTGATCCCGCTATCGATAACAGCAGTCGCATCGCTGTGTGTCCCGGCGTTATCCAGGAGAACGTCTACTAAAGTTTTCACATAATGCGGTTGACGTCTGTTTGCGGGAAGAACTCGACGAAGATAAACCAGATTATGCGACTCTTTAATGTATTCACTCTTTCCAGCTTGTTTCCGTCACCTGTGTTGCCAAGGACATCAATAATGCTCACCGTATGACCTGCCGGATTATAATAAGCCGTAACCGCATCATATTCCCGGTTATAGTTGACAATTATATTCTTGCCGCCTATTACCACGTTGATAACGTCACCCTTTTCGATGAGAAAATCTTTCGAATAGGCAACGTGATCGTCATCAATACTGATGGTATAAACCAGTTCCTTCATCGGCAGGCGTTTATCCTTGAAATTGACGGTGGGAAAGGCCGGCTTATCATTTTTCACCCAGTTCAGGCCAACCCCCCAGAGCATCATTACGTGCCGAACCAGTCTGTCCCACAATGACATGACCGGGTTCTCGCTGAAACGGGGAATTTCATTAATGAAGACTTTGCCGTCCGGGTAAAGCTTTCTGAATGAACTGAACGGCATGCGTATGGTCGGCCATTCCGTCATTTTATTTTTGTTTTCATCCCGCTCCATGCTGCCCCATAGCTGCTGGATTGGCTCACCGCTGTTTTTATCAAACAGGACCAGGTTGTTTTTTAACTGGGTCATAACAGTCAGGTCCAGTTCCCGCTGATTTATTTTCGGACTGTAGGCAATACCCAGGTTCGTGAGGCCACAATAAGTCATGATGACGTCTTCACCGCCTATGGTATCGCCCTTTACCACGTGGGGTTGCAGCAGGTAATAATCTGAATAAGCATAGGCGCCGTTATCGGTTTCCAGCACCAGGACATTGATATCATCGACAGAGTCATAGGAATCCGGGCCGAAATGTGCAAGGTGCAAGCTGCGTTGCATATATTCCGGCGCTTGCTCTACGGAAACAAACCTGGCTTCGTGCTGTTGCGACCTGAACATCCATTTCGGATTAATCAGGCCCGAGTAAGCGTTAAAGATACATACAAAAACCAGGAATACCAATAATGCGCCGGGGCATACATCCGGTTCGATAGTCCAGATGATGACTGCGATCAGTAATGCTCCCAAAGATATCCCGGTGATCACGTACCGGCTGTACCAGATACGCATCGTGAACTGGCGCGTGGACTGCACGACCCACTGACTGATATCCGCCAGGTCTTTGAAGAGGAAGAAAGCGCCTGTTTGGGCAATAATCATCATTACCCAAAATGTGAGATTTACTGTCATGGTAAACTACTCCTGCTGACTGATAATTAATTGTTAACCGTTGATTATTCTAATGCGATTATTGAACGGTTAGAAAAAAAATTCAAAATCGGACAACTCTTTAACGCAATATCCGTCACTGATTTATGTCAATTTGGCGATAATAACCAGATGAAGGCAACTTTTCCTCCTTACTTTTCATATTATCTAAAATGAGAATACACGCATCAATGATCTGGATACAGATTGCTGCTATGTATGTCCTGTCAACACAAGCTTTGTATGCAGAAGAATTTACACATCAGCATATTGAACCGGCAGCCCTGGTTAACTCCTGGAATTCTCCCGACGAGGACTACGTCGAAGCAAGCATTGTCCGTATGCTGAAACCCGGTCAACGCGTTGCTGTTCCGGATTTTGGCGAACCGGGACGCTGGTATGTACAGCGCCTGACTGACAGGACCTACTGGATGCTCTGCAATGCCTTTGCCAGTACCGTTTTTGTTGGCGATGAAGGTGTGCTGATTATTGACGCTTCCAATACCGTAGTGCCTGAGGACATGTTTTCAGCAATCAGACGCTTTACCGAATTACCGGTAAAAACACTTGTATACACGCATATGCACACAGATCATGTAGGCGGGTCAATCCGCCTGCAGCAGGCGTTAAAAGAAAGCGGTATGAATCTTCGCATTATCACCAGTGCGAGTGCGGCACGCGAGATTAAGGCGCACCAGAACAACGCTGCACCACCTACCGAGATTATCCCGGATGGCCGTTCCGCCTTCATGTTCGAGAAGTTCGAATTTATAATGGGCACACCCATTGTTGCCGCGCACAGCGCTGCTGACAGCTATATCCTGACCCCGGATGGCGTCATAATGTATGCAGACTTTAACTATCCGGGACGCGTGCCGCTTGCTTATGTCAGTTCCTCATACAACATCACCGGCTGGATCGATTTTTTACGACACGTTCTCGGAGAGAACTGGCAGTTTGCCAACCTGGGACATGCCAATATCGGCTACAAACAGGATATAGAGAAGACTTTCAGGTACCTGGGCGACCTGTACGATGCCTATAACACGGAGATTGCCCCCACGTGGGCAACCGGATCAGCCATTGGAGACGCTGTTGGTAAACACGGCACCGGTCTTACTGCAGGCGTGTTCTGGGGCAACTACGTCGATCAATCCGCCGAAATCATGGCGCGCAAGGTTTATCCGGAATGGAAGCATGTCGCCCAGTCAGAAATGATCCGCAGCCATGCCTACAAGGTATTTGAAGATTCCTTTTTAAACTATAACCCCGAAATCGGCGTGGTTAAACCTCAGTTCTCACCTATAATGCCGGCAGAAAAATGATCGATGCACTACAATCATGTTTTTTCTATACATCCAGGGTTTCCGGCCCGGTACACGGCCTCTTTCAAGCGCGTTACACCTATCACCTGATGCCAGGCGAATAGCTAAACAACAGATTCAGGTCAGGTCTGTTATTCCTGCTTGCTTGCCTGGCGCGGCATCAGGTACCAGAGGACCAACGCAACGAGAAACAAGGCCGGCACGTCACCGGCAAGATTGGCCCGCTCGGTCTCATCAACGATGGCCTGAACCATCATGATTCCCCCATGGACGATGTTAGACCAGACGGTGAACCAGATCAGGCTGGCATGTTCCAGGGGATTTTTCGCCGCCATAATGAGGAAAACCCCCAGTGTGGCGTACACACCCATGATCATCTGTTCGTATTCCGGTTGCCTGGGCAGCCAGGTCCAGCCTGACGCATTGAACCCCATCATCAGGATAGGGACCCCGATCAGGTAAATTACCCCGATGGCATAGAGCGCAATGGTCAAATTTTTCAGTTTGTCTGCTTGTTGCATGGTTACCCCGCTTGGTTTTGACAGGATTCAAGTATCCTGCAGGTATTTTACCGCATTATTTCCTCAGATATTTTTTTGTAACCGAAGACAGGCCGGTCCTGGCGTATTCACGGCAGGCCTTGTCCTTGAATTCCAAGGCTTTTTCCCATTCATCGATAGGGTATTCATCCCGTTCCGCCACTACGCGTATTTCCCGTACGACCCGTTCTTCCAGACCCATTTTTGTTGCGATTTCCTTGTCGGTTAAGGGTCTTTTGCGTTTCTCTTCGGGCAGGAACTCCTGGGTATTCACCTGCACCGACTGGGAATAGGACAGTACCTCATCCTTGTATTTTTTATATGTGTCCGGGTCAACAAAATAAAAACCCATGGCCGTCTCCCGTATCGGTGGTTATTGTTTAAGCCGGTGTTTGCTGCCTACCGGGCAAACACGCATGCATTCAAAACACTGGCCCTGGCTTACGTTGGCGTAAGTCATTGACCACAATGTTCTAGTAAATAGTGAAGAATAAAGCATAAGCTTTTGTTGTTCTTTATCTTTTTCTTTTAGAGTTTTATCCAGCACCTTCTGAAAACCAGGCACCCAACTGGTCTCTACCCGTGAACTGCAACGGGCAACGTCATAGCGTCTTTCCGCTATTCGACCATTTTCCAGTCGCCCACCCAGGCAACCCCCCTCATCAATAGGACAGGTTGCCATACAGGGGGTGGTCCCAGACTCTTCCCACATATCCATACATTCCGGTGCCGGGCAGACAGGTTCCACAAGTGGTCTATCTGCTACTAAAGGTAATGTACTGATTAGAACAGAGTAATACATAAAGCCATACTCAGGATTCAGCACCGGTCCGGCCAGGCTGGGCGTGCCGCAACCCGCCAGTACGGCCGCTTTGGCAAAGCTCACGAAGGGTCGGTTACCACTGTCCGTGCCAGGAGGAACACAGATTGCGTAATAACCGTACTCATCTTCTATATATCTGGAAAGCCGTTGGGCCAGGTTATGGATGCGGTCTCCGAACGACGTGGTCTCCATGTGCTGGTAGATGGGGCTTTGCCAGTCACCTGCCCGGGGCTGGGCGCCACCGACCACGTAAACGCTCCTGGCTTTCGGCAATAAATCCGTTGGGCGCTGCCCCTCAGGCACCTCTGTAAACGCGGTCGCATCGGCAACACCGGTAATCACCGCACCGCCCTTTCGTGACAGCGCATCCAGTTCTTTCCTGCATGCGTTGAAATCAAGTTCGCCTGCAACCGCACTCATTTCAGTTTTCTCTCCGGGCGCGTTATCGGGCAGACTCGCATACACTCGAAACATTGCGCGACACTTTCCCTGAAAAAGCTGACGGCTGAGCAGGAGCGATTAAAAAAATCGGAATTGACCATGTTTGTCTGTGTCTCCGGGTCATCTTCCGTGACAATTTCTGCCATTGCCTTCTGAAAACTGTTGATGCCGAAATTCATCGCCCGCGTTGTACAACGTTCCCGGTCGTACCAGGAGTAGGAAATTTCACCCTCATCGTCAATCTCTCCATCCAGACAGCCGCCGTCATCGGATGGACAGGAAGCGGTACAAGGGGTCTTGCCGATTTTCCGGTAGGTTGCGACACACATGGGATGGGGGCAGACGTTTTGTTCCAGCATGGCATCGCCTGCTAACTCCAGGGTAGTGATACAAGCGGAGTAATAAAGCAGACCGTATTTAGGATTGAGAATGATGTTGGCAGCCAGTGACCGGGTCCCCAGTCCGGCCAGGACCGCGGCATGCATCATGCTGATGACCGGGTTATGACCGCTTACGGATAGGGCCGGCGCCTGGATAGCATAGTGATCCAGTTTTGCTTCGATATAATCTGCCAACATGTGAACAACCCGATCATTACGAAAATCATAGCCGTTCACTTCAATAAGACGGTGATTGGGTGATTGCCAGGCGCCGGCAGTGGGTCCACGGGCGCCCACAACGATGACACTGCGCGCTCCGGGCAGCACATCAACCGGCCTGTGACCTTCAGGCACGTCTTTGTCCCAGCGCTCAACGGGCGCTATACCCACCACGTCAGCGCCGGCACCCAGGGCGAACTCTTTTATCCTGTCAGCGAGTTGTTCCGGTTCGGCCTTTTCTATAAAGTCATGAATCTCAGCGGAGGCGCTCATAAAGCAATTACCTTGCGTTTTCCAGGGTTTTACTTTGACATAGAATAGCGAGTATAGGAAGAACTAACGCCTTTTTAGTCATTTTATTGAGTCCGTCACAAATGGCAAAGATTTCATGCCGGCGCATGGCGTTGTTTTCGACGCCGAAGAACAGGTGCTGCCCGAGTTTATTTCCCGGTTTGGGAGCGTAGCAGTTGCGCGGGGAACGCCTCCTGTTCCTGCCGGGCCCGCTCACTTTTATCCGTGACGGAAAAATACCAGCAAAACAAAAAGCTGGCCCCCATGGAGATGATCGTCGGATAGGCGTAAGGGAAAACGGCCTTTTCAAAACCTATCACTTCCACCCAGATATTAGGCCCGAGAATAATAAGAAACACTGCCAGTAACAGACCTGTGTAACCCCCATAGAGCGCGCCGCGGGTTGTCAAGCCGCCCCAGTACATGGATAAAAACAGGACAGGAAAGTTGGTGCTGGCGCCGATTGCCAGGGGAAAGGTAGCGAGAATAGCCACGTTCTGACCTTCGAAGAATATGGCGAGGGACATACCCAGTATCCCTAATACCACTACCGTAATTCTTGATATGAATAACTCTTCCGATTCACTGCATTTTTGGTGGCGTATGACATTGGAAAACAGATCGTGGGATACGGTGGCGCCGGCGGACAGGGTAATGCCGGAAACCACCGCGAGAATAGTGGCAAAGGCGACAGCGGAAATAAACCCCATAAATATATCACCGCCAAGATACTCTGCAAGATGGATCGCGACCATGTTACTGCCGCCGACAATACCGGTGCCACCGGTAGAATAATCGGCATTATTTATTAAAATCGCTACCGCACCGAAGCCAATTATAAGCACAATAATCTGAAAATAGGCAATCAGGCCGACTGCAATGGCGGCAGAACGGCGCGCCTGAGCCGCATCAGATACCGTAAAAAAGCGCATTAACACATGCGGCATGGCCGCGGTACCGCCGATGAAGGCTAAACTCAGGGACACCGTGGAAATAATATCCTTATACAAACCGCCTGGCGCTATCAGGTCTTTACCCGACGGATGTGCCTCAAGAGCTGATCTGAGTAGATCTCCGGCATTAAAACTGAAGACATATAAAACGCAAAGGGCCAGTATGGTGCCTCCGCCGACCAGCAGTACTGCCTTGACAATCTGCACCCAGGTCGTGGCCATCATTCCACCGAATGTCACATATATTATCATCAACACGCCGACAATAATCACACCCTGGTTATAGCTTAATCCAAACAATCCTTCGACCAGGGTGCCCGCTGCGACAAGCTGTGCGAGTAGATAAGGGATCATAATCGCCAGCGCACAGGTGGCGGATAAAATACGCACAGGTTTCCGGGACAGCCGATAGGATATTGCATCAGCGAAGGTATAGGAGCCCAGGTTCCTCAGTCGTTCCGCAATAACAATCAGGACAACCAGCCAGCTGACCACCAGACTGACAATAAAATAAAGCGCGTCAAAGCCTACCACAAAGACAAGCCCCACCAGACCCAGAAATGACGCTGCCGACATTGTGTCGCCGGCAATAGCAAAACCGTTTTGCAACCCGCTGATGTTCCCGCCCGCAGCATAATAATCCTTGCGGGAACGGGTTCGACGCGCAGCCCAGGTCGTGATCCACAGGGTTAATATCATGAACATTACAAAGGTTACCAGGGCAGCAATATTCACGGGTCGATGAACTTGCTCCTCCACGATAGCAAACACGGAGGGCGAACAGAAAGTCAGGCCTGCATAAACAAAATTCAAGCGATTCATATCATTTGCCTTCCGTTGCTCTTAATCAGTAACACCTGTACGGCTCCTGTCTTCCTGACTGATGCGCCCGGAATAATAAAAAGCGGAGCCTATAACGGACAGGACGATGCCCAAAGCAAATACAATACCGATAGTAAAGACGCTATCTCCTCCGATCGAACTTGTCATTATGCCAGGGGCATAAACCGCCAGCACGTCGAACAGGAGAACTAACGCGAAATGAAACAGAGCCAGCTTGAGGACAAGCGCTTTTCGCGACTTTACTCTACCAGCCATTTTCCTTTAGATATTGCTCCAAAGAACCAAGCCAGGGGTATTGGCTGCGCAGAGTATCCACGTCTACGCTGTAGCCCACGTCTTCAAACCATTTTTCCATGATGGTCATCTCCGGGCCTTGCTGCTCTTCAAACTCATCCCATGGCGTCCGGACATATTTAACGTCTTTTCCTGTCACTTGTGAGAAAAGTCCGGCGATTTTCCGTTGCGTATATTCATCGCCGGCTATGTCTAAAGATTTCCCAAGCCATTCATCAGGGTTATCAAATGCCTCGGCAGCAAAACGGCCAATATCCTTAACGGCAATATGTTGATGGAGCGTTTCCGCTGACAACGGCCCATAAATGACCCCGTTTTCAATATCAGCGCGGGAATATTCCCAATTTTCCATGAACGAGACGGGTCTTATTATTGTGTAAGGTAATTGAATGGATTGTATGTATTTTTCAATCTCATACTTGCTGTCAAAATGTGGAATGCCGGTGTTTTTATCGGCGTTGGCGACTGATGAATAGACAAAATGTCTCACCCCGACCTGTTTGGCGGCGTCGGCGAAATTATTCCCCTGGGTAATTTCTGCCTGCTTTCCATGTTCCCAGAAATTCTGAACGGAAAAAACGCCATAGACGCCTTGAGTTGCCTGATTTAATGAATTTATATCATTGAAATCACCCTTGACCATTTCAACGCCGAGCCCGGCAAACTGTTGCGCACGCTCACTTTCAGGATTACGGGTTAAACCGCGCACACGATAGCCACGGGACAATAATTCCTTTGCCACTGCGCCCCCCTGCCTGCCGGTGATGCCGGAAACCAGTATGAGCTTTGCCGAATTTATATTTTCTACAGGTTTTTTTGCTGATATATCGACTTCATTGCTTTTTTCACAGGCGGTTGCCGAGACTAATAGAAACAGACAACAAAACAGGTTGTACAAACTGCAGTTCAGAGAAGATTGCATGCTTAATTTTATACCGTATTCGATGTTGCGCAAGGTTAAATTATTTTTTTCAGTTCCCTGAAAAAAACCTGGTTGTCCTTTTCGTACCCGTAGGAAATACGTATATGATCAGGCAATGCCCACTCGACTCCGTCACGCACGAATATTTTCTTTTTCCGTAGTCCATCCCTGATAGCGGTCTTTCTATCACCTAATTCAGCCAGGATAAAGTTCGGTGGGCCCGACATATAAGAAATTCCCAGTTCCCGAAAATTCTTCTCATAAAATGTACGTGCTTCAGTTACAAAATTTCTTGAACGTTCCAGGTGGGCCGTATCCTTGAGCGAAGCGATAACCGCGCCAAATCCCGCCATGTTTGTACTGGTGGGACCGCAGCCGAATTCAGCAATTTTGTTCATAATATCGGGATGTCCAATACCATAGCCGCAGCGCAACCCTGCCAGTGCATAGGCCTTGGAGAAAGTACGTGTTGTGAGGACATTCCTGTAACCCTCTTTCACCAGGTCGATGCCGGTTTTCCCTTCAGTCTGAAAGTGGACATAGGCTTCGTCGATAAAAAGTAGCACATGCTTAGGCAGCCCATCAGCCAATTTTTGCATATCATCGTAGCTTAATGTCGTACCGGTGGGGTTATTCGGCGTGACAGTGAATAACAGTTTTGTATTGGCATCTACCGCACTGAGAAGCCCGTTTATATCATAGACGTAATTATTGTCTTTCTGAAGACGTACCCATTTCACCTGGGTACCAAGTCTTTCGGCAAATCCGGGGGTTTGACGGTAGGACTCAAGCGTGGAGACCACGTTACCCTCGCGCGCAAAAGCGAGCGGGGCAAGTTTGAGGAGTTCACTTGATCCAGTTCCTACCAGCAGATATTCCTTGTCAATGTCATGGTGTTCGGCAAGGAGAGCGCGGATATGGTTCGGGTCGGCGATGTACGACCCACCAGCGCCCCGACTATCCATATATACTTCACGACGCCTCTCATGGAGGCCGTGGGCCGGACTGCCGTAATCGGGCTTTTGTCCGGATAACCTGCCGGCGGTTCGGTGTCCTTTTGCCATTCTTCCCGTTCGCGCAGGAAGAACCAACACAACACTCCAATGCCGGCGATAAGCAGCACGATGGAAACAAACGTCCAGATGAAAATGGAACTGTTGGGTTTGTTCCCGATTAATGGTTCGTGGGGCCAGTTATTCGTGTAGGTAACGGTATCGTCCGGTCGCAAGGTGGCAGCTGACCAGGCAGTCCGGCGCCAGGTAACTGCCGTGACCCCAGACGGAACCCAGTTCCATGCCACCGAGGCGGCGCCATACGTCACGACCCTCTCGAATATCATCACTGGTAAAAACCACGCTGGCCGCATCCCCATTAACTGCGACAACCGCCTCCGGCATAGGCGGCGCTTCCTGGAACGCCCTGCCACCGACCAGCAGCAGTATCCCGAACATCACGACCAGGGAAACCCCGAACATGGTCCAGAGTCTTGAAAAGGTAAAATCTGACGATAATTCATACCAACATACCGATAGTTCTTTGTTATTAGACTGTTCTAATATTACCCGATTGTATGTACTTCGTGTTGCCAGCGCTGTATCTCACCGATGTCTTTCTCCAGCACCGCTTTAGCTTTGTCTAGATCATAAGCCTTTTGCAGGTTTAACCACAGTTCCGGTCCGGTTCCAAAAAACTGACCCAGGCGTAATGCAGTATCTGCGGAAATATCACGCTTGCCCCGAACTATCTGCGAAATACGATTAGCAGGTACTTTAATCCGGCGCGCCAATTCGGTTGCCGTAATTTGAATTTCTACCAACTCATCCGCCAGAAACTCACCAGGGTGGATTGGTTCTCTACCCACGTTGCTCACCTCGTCGTCTTGTCTTTCATTTGATCCGGCTAGTGATAGTCTATGATTTCCACATCATTTGCCCCTTCATCCCACGTGAAACATATACGCCATTGCCTATTTATACGGATACTGTATTGTCCTGCTCTATTACCTGAAAGCGCTTCGAAACGATTGCTCGGTAAAGCCTTTATTGCCTGAAGCGTCTCTGAGGCATCCAGTATTCTTAACCGTTTATCAGCCTGCCTGGTAAAACCAGAAAATGCCGGCACTCGTTCACCCTCGAACAGTCGCTTTGTTTTCTTACATCTAAAGCCCTTTATCATGGTTCATCCTGATACAGATTGACGTGTTACGTCAACCGTCAATATAGTACCTGCTTGTCAGTATGTCAATATAAAGATATTGAGATTTTAATCCTCTGGTAAATATTAAATACCACCACTTATAATTCATTATTGTCTACAATTTTCAGGCTACTTCTGCTTATTACCAATAAATTTCAACAATTCCTTACCGCGTTGAACACTCGTGCCCCCTATACCTGGTTTTCTCATTTGGAATTCTGGTGCATGGTCCAAAATAAAGTTCCAGTAATCTTGCCAGAATTCGGTAACAAGTTTATTTGACTGCGTAACATGAAAGGTTGTCTGCTCCGCTTGTTTATCAATTGCCGACCGAAGCAGAGACATTTTGTAAGATTTTCTAATGACCGAAATCTATATCTGCTGAATATAATTGCCTCAGTCTCGCGCTTACTCCCCTCCCGCACTCTCCTCATTATCGAGATCATTCACAATAGGCGTGATTTTCTCTATATAAGACTTCAAAATCACAGTTATTTCGTTGCTGAAACGTTCGTTGAGAGTATTATTTCCCACTGGTATTAAAATATAACCTTCTTCGTGAAAATACTGGTCCTCGACAAGTTTTTTTTCACGCAAGATTTTTTTATATCGTCCCGCCCATATTTGAATTCGACATTAGCCTCCCATTTTCCTGTTCCTTCTTCTGGCGATAGGTTAATTCCATAGTACGTTCCCCAATTGCTCCAAGGCTCCCTTGAATACCAGAAATGATAATGCCAATCTGGGATATGACAATGGTATATCCCAAAAATATACGAAGAAAATCTCGATTAATTCTTTATTAGGGTAGTATTAAGTTCCATTTGATTCACATACTGCGCCGGTACTGCCCTCCGGTGGCAAAAAAAGCATCCGTCAGTTGTCCCAGGGAGCAATACCGTACTGCGTGCATGAGTTCGGCAAATACGTTTTCGTTGTTGATCACCGCGTTGCGGATACGTTCCAGAGCCTTCTCCGCCTTAGCCCTGTTCCTGTCTTCGAACTCCCTCAAGCGCCTTAGCTGACTCTGCTTTTCCTTCTCTGTCGAGCGACTCAGCAAGGTGCCGGAACTCTCTTCCTCAACAGGGTTGAGGAACGTGTTGACACCGATGATGGGGTAACTTCCGTCATGTTTCCTGTGCTCGTAATACAGCGATTCATCCTGTATCCTGCCGCGCTGGTAACCGGTTTCCATGGCGCCGAGGACGCCGCCCCGTTCGGAGATACGTTCAAATTCCTGTAATACCGCCTCCTCCACCAGGTCAGTCAACTCTTCAATGATAAACGAGCCCTGGCTGGGGTTCTCATTCATGGCCAGTCCCCATTCCTTGTTGATGATCAACTGAATAGCCAGGGCGCGCCGCACGGAAGCCTCCGTGGGCGTGGTAACGGCCTCATCGAACGCATTGGTATGCAGACTGTTGCAGTTGTCATAAATGGCGATCAAGGCCTGCAAGGTGGTACGGATATCATTAAACGCCATCTCCCGGGCGTGCAGTGAGCGCCCGGATGTCTGGATATGGTATTTCAGCTTCTGGCTGCGTTCAGCGGCGCCGTATTTATCCCGCATGGCAACGGCCCAGATACGGCGCGCCACCCTGCCCAGCACCGTGTACTCGGGTTCCATGCCGTTAGAAAAGAAAAACGACAGGTTTGGAGCAAAGTCATCAATGTGCATGCCCCGGGCGAGGTAAGCCTCAACAAACGTAAAACCGTTCGCCAGGGTGAAGGCAAGCTGAGAGATGGGGTTGGCGCCAGCTTCGGCTATGTGGTAACCGGATATGGAAACCGAATAAAAATTACGGATTTTGTTATCAATGAAGTACTGCTGTATGTCTCCCATCATGCGCAGGCTGAATTCCGTAGAGAAAATACAGGTATTCTGACCCTGATCCTCTTTCAGGATATCGGCCTGTACCGTGCCGCGCACGTTTTCCAGGGTGTGTGACCGGATGCGAGCGGATTCCCCGGCATTAGGCTCCCTTTTATGCGCCTGTTTGAATTTCTCTATCTGCTGGTCAATCGCCGTGTTCAGGAATAAGGCCAGAATCGCCGGCGCCGGGCCGTTGATGGTCATGGAAACGGAGGTATCGGGGTCACACAGGTCAAAGCCGTCATGCAAGACCTTCATATCGTCCAGGGTGGCGATGGAAACACCGGAATTACCGACCTTGCCATAGATATCCGGCCGCTCGTCCGGGTTAAAACCATACAGGGTCACCGAATCGAACGCCGTTGACAGGCGTTTGGCCTCGGAATGTTCCGATAGGTTCTTAAAACGCCGGTTGGTCCTGAACGGGTCTCCTTCACCGGCAAACATGCGGGTCGGATCCTCATTTTCACGCTTGAACGGAAATACGCCTGCGGTAAAGGGAAAATAGCCCGGCAGGTTTTCCCGCATCAGCCAGCTTAACAGTTCACCGTGTTCGGCATACCGGGGCAATGTGATTCTGGGAACCACCGTGCCGGAGAGCGTTGTGAACGTGGTTTTTGTCCTGATATCCTTATCCCGTACCTGCATGACAAACTCGTCTCCCTGGTATCTATTACGGAGCTCTGGCCATTGCTCCAGTAATTCCTTGCAGTAGGGGTCCAGTAATTCCTGTTTTTGTGCAGCCAGCACCTCCAACGCAGCGCTGGAAGCCGGGTCAATTCCATTACCGGCAGCCTGTAACATGGCCATACTGGCTTGTAATTGCTGCCGCTGTCTCGCTATGTCTGCCTGTTCTTGTGTGTGTTGGTGGTACTCTCGAACGACAGCGGCTACCTCTCCCAGGTAACGCTGCCGTTGCGATGGGATAATTACGGAACGTTCGACAGGTGTTTTGACTTTGACGGCAGGCAGGACACTTTTATATTCAGGTAGTCCTCTTTCCTTTAAGGCAGGTAACAAGCCCTGGTAAAGTGCAGTAATGCCGGCATCGTTGTATTTGGCGGCGATAGTGCCGTATACCGGCATGTCGTAAAGATCTTCTGAAAACAACTGGCGGTTGCGTTGCATCTGTTTTGCCACGTCCCTGCGTGCATCCTCTGCGCCCTTGCGATCAAACTTGTTAATTGCCACGGCATCGGCAAAATCCAGCATATCAATTTTTTCCAGTTGGCTGGCAGCGCCGAACTCAGGCGTCATAACGTATACGGCAATATCCACCAAGGGTACGATCCCTGCATCCCCCTGGCCGATACCTGGTGTTTCGACGATGATCAAGTCAAATCCTGACATTTTCACCGCATTTATGATATCCGGCAGGTAATCGGGGATTTCAGTTGTAGCAGATCGCGTAGCCAGGGAACGCATAAATATCGTCTCATGATATATCGCATTCATCCGGATCCTGTCTCCCAGCAAAGCCCCGCCTGTTTTCTTACGGGTAGGATCTATAGCGAGGATGGCGATTTTGAGGGTATCCCGGCTATCAAGTCGAATCCTGCGAATTATTTCATCCGTAAGTGAGGATTTACCTGCGCCTCCCGTACCGGTAATGCCCAGGACAGGCGTGCCTGCGCCCCGGATGAGCGCCTGTTGCTTCAGGTCAGCTTTTTGATCCGGTGTGAGATTATTATTTTCAATGGCGCTGATTACCCTGGACAGGGAATTTCTGTCTCCATCCTTGAACTTATCCAATGTAACGGAAGTTAAACAACCGGTGTCACTACTGCAGGATTCAAGCATGTCATCGATCATCCCCTGTAATCCCAGATGATGACCGTCTTCCGGAGAATAGATGCGCTGTACACCATAATCGTGCAACTCCCGTACCTCATCCGGTATGATTACACCACCACCCCCGCCAAACACCCGGATATGCCCGGCATCATGGGACCGCAGCATGTCGATCATGTATTTAAAATATTCCAGATGTCCTCCCTGGTATGAACTGACTGCTATTCCATGTACGTCTTCCTGCAATGCCGTAGTGACAATCTCATATACGGAACGGTTATGCCCCAGGTGTATTACCTCAGCGCCGGACTGCTGCAATATCCGCCGGATAACATTGATAGACACATCATGGCCATCAAACAGGCTGGCAGCCGTTACCAAGCGTGGAGCGGAGGTACGTTGTTTACTTTCAGGCAATGTATTTCCCATTCTCATTTGTCGCAGACATACAAATGTATTATATTTACGTTAACGTAAACGTCAATATGTTTTAAATACTCTAACCATCATAAATATTATGAATGAAAAACATTCTAATAGTGATATTTCAAATAGTTATAAAAGAAAACTATATTCAATATCAAATTTGTCAAAAGAATTTGATGTGACTACCCGTACGATCAGATTCTATGAGGATGCCGGTCTATTAACCCCTGTCAGACAGGGCAGAAGCCGCCTTTATACTATTCGTGATCGTACCCGACTTAAGTTGATTCTGCGCGGAAAACGATTAGGGTTCTCCCTGAACGAAATCGGCGAAATGTTCAGCCTGTATGATTCCGAACCGGGAGAAGCAGCACAGTTGGACCATATACTCGACAAGATCGCCGAAAAAATCTGTCTGCTTGAAAGACAGCTTGAAGATATAGATAGCGTTATGCAGGAATTACAGGAATTCAGAAATCAATGCCGTAAACGACTTGAACAGATGAAGAATTGAATTAGCTAACCAGCAGCTACCGCTAACTATGTCGGATAAGGGCTTTAGTGGCTGTTTTTCCGCGACTAGCGCCAGGGATGAGCGCGGGACCGGGCCAGGGATGGCCCATGGAGCGGAGTAGTGGCACACGGATGTGCCGTAAACGAACCTAAGGACGGAAAAACAGCCACTAAAGCCCGGTTGCCGGAAATTAGCGGGAGTTGCTGTTAGCTGACTATTTCCATTGACCTTTGACCTTAAATTTTATACGTTGATCATCTTATGAATGGCATCGAATACAATATGAAGGACTATCAGGAGACATACTCCTCGTTCCAATGGGAACGCCCGGATAAATATAATTTTGCCCGTGATGTAATCGACCGCTGGGAACCCCACAAGCCTGCCCTGTTCTGGGTCGATGACAAAGGTACCGAGATCAGCAGGACATTTGCTGAGATCAGCGATGCTTCAAGGCGGTTATGTAATGTCCTGACAGGGGCCGGTGTCGAGGCGGGCGATACGATCATCGTCATGCTGCCCAGGGTTATCCCCTGGTGGGAGACATTTACCGCTACTTTGCGTATGGGCGCGGTAATATCACCGGGTACCGTACAACTTTCAGAAAAAGATCTGGAATACAGGATAAACGCATCTGCAGCCACTTGTGTAGTCACCGACATCGCCAATGCGGCCAAGGTGGATGCTGTGATGGAAAACTGCCCTACCCTGACGGCGCGTATTGTCACGGATGGCCGGCGCGACGGCTGGATCAATTACCGGCAGGCCGTGGCCGCAGCAGCGCCTGAGTTCGAAAGCGCGGATACGCGCGCGGATGATGAGGCAATCTGTTATTTCACCTCCGGCACGACAGGCTACCCCAAGATGTGTATCCATACCCACAGCTATGCCATCGGCCATCGGATAACCGGCGAACTGTGGCTGGACCTGAAGCCGGACGACCTGCACTGGAACGTCAGCGATACCGGCTGGGGCAAGGCCGCCTACAGCAGTTACTTCGGCCCGTGGTTGTGCGGGACCACATTATTCATCCATCACACGGCCGGTTTCAGTCCGCAACAGACCCTGGAACTTCTGGCGAAGTACCCGATTACCACTTTTTGCGGAGCGCCGACCATCTATCGCATGCTGGTACTGGAGGATCTCAACCACTACGAGTTCAATGCGCTCCGGCATTGCACCGGAGCAGGTGAGCCGCTCAATCCCGAGATCATTGAAACCTGGAAGAAGGCAACAGGCCTGACAATCCGGGACGGATACGGGCAAACCGAGTCAGTGATACTCTGCGCCAGTTTTCCCTGTATAGAGCCCAAGGCCGGCTCCATGGGCAAGCCGGCGCCGGGCATTGACCTGCAGATCATTGACGATGAAGGAAATATTGTTGCAACGAACACGGAGGGGGATATTGCCGTGCGTATCGAGCCGCAACCACCCCAGGGGTTTTTCCGTGAGTATCGCAATGACCCCGAACGTACGGCTGCCACGAGGCGGGGCGTCTGGTACGTGACCGGCGATCGCGCATACAGGGATGAAGACGGTTATTTCTGGTTCGTCAGCCGCGCCGATGATGTGATCCTCTCCGCCGGTTACCGGATCGGCCCCTTTGAGGTGGAAAGCGCCCTGATTGAGCATCCGGCCGTTGCCGAGTCAGCCGTGGTATCCAGTCCGGATAAAACCCGTGGCGAGGTGGTCAAGGCCTTCGTGGTCCTGGCGCCGGGGTTCAGTACGTCCGAGGAATTGAAACTGACGCTGCAGGAGCACGTAAAACGGGTAACGGCACCCTACAAGTACCCGCGCAGGGTTGAATTCATGGACAACTTGCCCAAGACCGTGAGCGGCAAGATACGCAGAGTGGAACTGCGTGAGAGTGAATGGCGTTAAATGCAACAACTATCTCCCATCGATAAAGCTGCCCTGGCTAACAGACCTGCGCTGATCAAACAACTCCTGGAAATAGTTCCGGAGGAGTGCGTGATCGACGATGATGCGTCATTGCGCGTCTATGAAACCGATGCCCTGACAGCGTATCGGCAAGTTCCCATGCTGGTTGTGTTACCCGAAACGACGGCACAAGTCGCGGCCGTGTTGAAACTGTGCAGCCGGTTGAACATAAAAGTCGTACCGAGGGGCGCCGGCACCTCTTTATCCGGCGGCGCCCTGCCCCTGGCCGACGGGATCGTACTCGGACTGGGTAAATTCAATAAAATTCTCGATATCGATTTCGCCAACCGTTGCGTGGTCGCGCAATCGGGGGTAACCAACCTGGCGATCACCGAAGCCGTCAAACATAAGGGATTCTACTATGCCCCTGACCCATCCAGCCAGATTGTCTGCACCATAGGCGGGAACGTCAGCGAAAATTCGGGCGGTGTGCATTGCCTTAAATATGGTTTGACCACGAATAACGTGATGGGGCTTGAGATGGTCACCATGGCGGGAGAGATACTGCGCATCGGAGGCAAATATCTCGACCCCGCCGGTTATGACCTGCTGGGCATTATTACCGGTTCGGAGGGATTGCTCGGGGTAATCACGGAAGTGACGGTGCGGATTATACAAGAACCGCAAACGGCCAGGGCAATGCTGCTCGGATTTCCGAGTAATGAAACCGCGGGAGAGTGTGTCGCCGGGATTATCAGCAGCGGCATCATCCCCGCAGGCATGGAAATGATGGATGAGTTTGCCATCAAGGCGGCAGAGGACTTTTGTCATGCCGGTTATCCCGTAGACTGCCCTGCCCTGGTGCTTACGGAGTTGGACGGGCCTGAAGGAGAAGTGACTGAGTTAATCGAACAAGTCCGGGGTATTGCCGGGGATTGTCATGCCAGCTTCATCAGAGTCAGCGAGTCGGAAGAAGAACGAACGCGTATCTGGGCCGGCAGAAAAGCGGCCTTTCCGGCCCTGGGGGATATTTCGCCTGATTATTATTGCATGGATGGCACAATACCTCGCCGCGAACTCTCCCATGTGTTATCAAGGATGCAGGAGATGTCCGAACAATACGGCTTGCGTGTGGCCAATGTGTTTCATGCCGGCGACGGTAATTTACACCCATTGATCCTGTTTGACGCCAATGAACCCGAGGAACTGGAAAAAGCTGAAGAATTCGGCGCTGATATTCTGCGGCTGTGTGTCGAAGTCGGTGGCGTCCTGTCCGGTGAACACGGTATCGGTGTTGAAAAAAGAGACCTCATGCACACCATGTTCAATGAACAGGACTTGCAGCAACAACAGCGGATCAAATGTACCTTTGACCCGCATGGCCGGCTGAACCCCGGCAAGATGTTCCCTGTCCTGCGTCGCTGTGCGGAACTGGGCAAATTGCACGTGCATAAAGGCAATATTCCCTTCCCCGACATCCCCAGGTTTTGATGAACGAGCGGTTTTCACCGGAAACGGAACAGCAGGCGCTGGAACTCATACAATGGGCTGTCGCTGAAAACAGGACAATTGCCATCCGGGGGGGAAACACAAAACAGGGCTTCGGTTTCCAGGTCGAAGCAGACTGTAGCGTGTCCATGGAGAAACTGGCCGGGATCCTGGAGTATCACCCTGAAGAACTGGTTATGAGCGCCTTGCCCGGAACGCCGCTGGAACAGGTACGGCAGGAATTAGAACAACATCACCAACATCTCGCCTTTGAACCCATGGCGCTGAACAGGATGTACCAGGTAAAAGATGAAGGCACCATAGGCGGGGTTTTCTCGGGCAACCTGGCAGGTCCGCGCCGCTTCAAGGCCGGCAGCGCCCGGGACCATATCCTGGGCCTCAGGGCGATCAACGGGCGCGCTGATATCTGGAAATCCGGCGGCAAGGTAATAAAAAACGTCAGCGGTTATGACATGAGTAAGCTGATTGCCGGTTCCTGGGGCACTTTGTCAGTTGTTACTGAGGTGATATTCAAGGTTCTGCCGGCGCCGGCCACCTCGATGAGTCTTGCCGTTTGGGGACTGCCGACCGAACAAGGCATGGCATTATTAACGGACATCATCTCCACACCCTTCGAGACTTCAGGCCTGGCTTACCTGCCTGAACCGGCATTAGCCGCAATCGAACAAAGTGAAATGTCGTTCCCAGGCGAATCCCTGGCTTTGATGAGACTGGAAGGAACAAAACTGTCAGTGAGCGAACGCCTGCGATCAATACAGGGAAGGCTGCCGGAGGGGTATAAAAACAGCATACTGGACCAGGCAGAGTCGGTTACTACCTGGTCCTGGATCCGCGATGTGACGCCATTGCATGATAATCAGCGCACCCCCGCCATCTTGAGAATATCCATCCCTCCGGCGTCTACACCGGCACTGGCCGGTTACCTTGACCAACTTCAGGGATGTATCTGGTACCTGGACGCCGCAGGCGGCTGGTTATGGGTGGGTATCTGCCAGACCGCGGGAGAAGACAAACTGAATGCCATAAGGCGGGAAGTCGGTGTTATCGACGGTACCACAACCCTGTATCGCGCCCCCGCTGCCATGAAAACGCATGGCGGTATTCATTCTTTCCCCGACGAGTCGATCAAACGCTTTAATGAGAAGATAAAAAACAGCTTCGATCCCGGCAACATCTTCAACCCGGGCAGGCTCTATGCAAATTAACCATGCGCACTGAATTCACCACAGCTCAGTTAGCGGACCCTGGGTTGCAGGAGGCAAATAACATCCTGCGCAAGTGTGTGCATTGCGGTTTTTGCAACTCCACCTGCCCGACGTTCAAATTGATCGGCGATGAACTGGACGGGCCGCGCGGGCGTATCTACCTGCTGAAAAACCTGTTTGAGCATGAGTTGACTCCCACGAAAAAAGTAGTCAAACATATCGACAGGTGTCTGTCCTGCCTGTCCTGTATGACCACCTGTCCCTCCAGCGTTAATTATATGCACCTGGTGGATGAGGGACGCAGCTATATAGAAAAAAAATTCAAACGCCCGCTCCCGGACAGGCTTTTTCGCCGGCTGCTCGCATTCACCCTGCCCCACCCGGGCCGGCTCCGTTTGCTGTTAATCCTGGCAGGGTTACTGTCACCTGTCCGGCAACTGTTGCCTGCGCGGTTCCGCAGCGCCCTGAAGCTTCGTTCCCCGGCCGCACGAACAAGGATAAAACCACAGGCACTAAACCAGGACAAGACCGGCAAAGCCGTCGGCCTTGTAGCCGGTTGTGTCCAGCAGGTAATCGGAGGCGCCATCAATTCGGCTAGTATCCGCCTGCTTGAACGGCTGGGCTGGCGCGTCCACCTGCTGTCGGAACCGGCCTGCTGCGGCGCAATCGAACACCATCTGGGTAAAACAGCCCTGGCGCAAAAACGCTTCCGGCAAAATATCATCGACTGGATAAAACAAGTTGACGAACTCGGGCTGGAGGCACTGATCGTCAACGCTTCCGGCTGCGGCACCATGCTGAAAGACTACGGCCACCTGTTCCGCCATGGTGAGACCCTGGCGGCTGACGCGGAGAGAATCAGCGGAATGAGCCGGGATATTGCCGAATTTCTATCCGACCAACAACCCGTAACCGGGAATCCTGAACTAAAACATATCCGCGTTGCCTACCAGAGTCCCTGTTCCATGCAACACGGGCAGAAGATAGACGCACAACCGCTGGATTTATTAAAACAAGCCGGGTTCACCGTACAGGAATTACCGGAAAAGTATATGTGTTGCGGCTCGGCCGGCACCTATAATCTCCTGCAACCGGAAATTGCAGGCGAACTGGGCAACAGAAAAGCAGCCCATATAGAGCAGGCAAATGTCAACGTCATCGCCAGCGGCAACCTGGGCTGCATGATGCACCTCCGGCAATTCACCGATGTCCCGTTTGTCCACACGGCAGAACTGATAGATTGGGCGACAGGCGGCCCCAAACCGTTTTAAGATATAATCAAAATAACGATCAGGAGTAATTTATGCACAACCCGGTAAATATTACTGTGTTCCGCTGGGCCGGCGCCTGGGGGCCGTTCAAGGTCAGTATCCCCTGTGGGGAGTGTGCGTTAACCAAAGATATCATCCAGGACTGTATTGATACGGACCTGGCCGGTATACAAGTCGAGCTTGACATGCGCGACTGGCTCACTGAATGGTGGAAACCCCTGCCCAAGGGCGGCTGGCATGCCCCGATAGTGCTCGTAAACGGTAAAATTGTTTCTCAAGGCGCCGCATTGAATCGGGGCGTACTGACCCAGTCAGTCATTGAGGAAGCAGTCAGTGCAATTCCGATACAAGGCAATCACGTTTTCGGCAAGGCCACCTGCCCCCACTGTGTCCGCGCCAAGGGGTACCTGGACCAGGCGGGAGTTGAGTACCAGTATCACGACGTCGTCAAAGACCCCCGACCACTCTATGAAATGCTGGGAAGAGTAAAACCGATCATCGGTCCCAAAACCCCGGTAACCGTACCGCAGATATGGCTGGACGGCCGCTACATAGGCGGCGCCGATGAATTGAAGCGCATCCTGAACCTGCCTGAAGTCGAACCGAATCCGGATCGCGGGCAATGTTCTCTTTCCCCTGCTCGTTGAGTACTGTGCATGGTATTGTTAAGTCTGTAGTCACTACAGGTAGTTACGCACCCTAAAACTAGTCGCCCGATCAAAGTCGTAAAAAAACTTTCCTTGGGTTGACATTGGTTTTCATTGCAGGGTTCGTTATTTTGAATTATTCTTACTGGTAAGATTTATACATCAGGTAGTGTACTATGACTATTTTCTCAACAAATCGGGAAACAACGATATCAACAACCAAGATGTCTTCTAAAGGCCAGGTAGTAATTCCTGAGCAGATTCGCGCGCAACTGGACCTTGAAGCCGGTTCCCAGTTTGTCGTGGTGGGTGATAAGGATGTGGTGATTCTGAAACGAATATCAGCGCCGACACTCAGTGAATTTGATGGGTTAATCAAGCAAGCCCGCTCACAAGCAAAAATCGCCGGGTTGAAGAAATCGGATATTAGAAACGCCGTCAAACAAGCGCGTAGAAGCGCCACCATTAGCTGAATCTGTATCTGCCGACTCCGACAATGAAATGTTTATCGCCTGCGCACTGGCCAGCAATACAAAATTTATCGTTTCCGGCGACAAACATTTGTTGGATGTAAACGGTTATCAGGATATCGAGATACTGAAGCCGCGACCATTTATAGATGCCTACCTGACTAGCTGATTTTTACTGTCCAAACTTTCTACCGGCCTCTGTAGGGTTTTCCGTTGTGTCCGTCATGACCCCATCCTCTTACGGTTTCGTGGCTGCACCTTTTTGGGTAGGCGGTCCTCTTCAAGATCCAAGCCCAGGGTATCGCTACTACGGTCAGCTGCTTGTCCGAGGTCTTCAATTAGTCCCAGGATAGAGAGCACAGTCGCATAGATACCTATAGAGACCGATGGGTCACCCTTTTCGAGTTTGGATAGCGTGCCACGACTGATAAACGCGCGTTCGGCCATCGAGACTGTCGAGATTCGGCGTTTTTTGCGCGCAACAGTAATGTCCTCGCCAAGTTTGACGAGGGCTTGTCTGGCTGCCCGGGGCAGTGTATTGGTTGCTTGCGTTTTCATAATCTGTCTTATGTTTTGAACAATACATTGCTTAATTGCGTATTATATAAGACATTATGAGTAAAAAAGCTCGAAATGTCCAGACTAGCAGTCTGGGGGCCAGGGCCTTTCGCCCCACCGTGACCAAGCATCGACCGGACTATTGACCAATGAGGACGCCGTGAGCGGCGCAATTTTAAATGAATTGATAAAACAGGTAAATGGTGCCCGGGGCCGTCGCTCAACACGAAGCCCTCGTAGTCCGAGGCGACCACCGCTTCGCACTTCTGCGCATAGGGCGGGACTCCGATGTAGGGCATGAACAACTTCGGCTTACCCGGGACGTTGGCGCCGCGATACCAGGAATTGCAGGCATTGTACAACGTCCTGTCGGCGACTTCGTTGACGTGTTCGGCCCATGCGTTCTCCGCGTCTTCAGTGGCTTCCATGCACGCGATATCACGTTCGCGCAAGTGGTCGATCGAATCTGTAATCCAATTGACGTGCTGCTCGATCGCGGCGAGGTTATTGCCCAACACAGAAGGACTGCCCGGTCCATTGATCGTGAAGAGATTGGGGAAACCGGCGATGGCGAGCCCTAAATAGGCGCGCGGACCCGCCTCCCATTTATCTTTCAAAGTCACGCCGTTTCTACCGCGGATATCGATCTTGAGGAGCGCACCGGTAATGGCATCGAAACCTGTTGCCAAGATGATCATGTCGAGACCGTAATCCTCACCGTCTGCACTTATGCCCTCCGATGTAATCGCGTCGATCGCGGTCTCGCTGATGTCGACCAACGTCACATTCGAGCGGTTGTACGTCTCGTAGTAGTCCGTGTCGATACAGAGTCGTTTGCAGCCGAGCACTGAATACGGCATGAGCTTCTCCGCGACCGCCGGGTCGTGCACCGTCTCCCGGATCTTATTGCGGACGAATTCCGCGGCCGTGTCATTGGCCTTCTGATCGAGAAGCAGGTCCCCGAATGCGCCGAGAAACGTGAACCCGCCTTGCGCCCAGCGATCCTCGTACTGGCGCACCCGCTCCTCGGGTGTCGCCTCCAGCGCGGAGGCTTCACTGATGGGCAGATTCATGCCGAAAAACATTTGTTTGGCCTGCTCGCGAAAGCCAGGGTAGTCCGCCTTGATTTGCTCGCGGACATCCTGCGGAATCGGCGCGTTGTGCGCCGGTACCGAATAGTTGGGGGTGCGCTGGAAGACGTAGAGATGCGCTGCATCCTGGGCGATGAGCGGGATCGACTGCACCGCGGAGGATCCGGTGCCGACGAACCCAACGCGCAGACCCTTGAAGTCGACGCCCTCGTGCGGCCACCGACCCGTGTAATGAATCTGGCCGGAAAAGGTATTAAGCCCCTTGATGTCCGGCGTGATCGGCGTAGACAGCACACCAGTCGCCATAATGCAGAAGCGTGCCGAGACGAGGCCGCCATCGTCGGTTTCGATCAACCAGCGCGCGGCGGCGTCGAAGGTCACCGAGATGACCCGGGTGTTGAGTTGGATGTCGGGCCGCAGATGGAAACGATCCGCAACATGATTGATGTAGCTCAGGATCTCAGGCTGTGTCGCGTATTTCTCACTCCAATCCCAGTCCTGCTGGAGTTGTTCGTCGAACTGATAGGAGTATTCCATGCTCGGCGCGTCGCAGCGCGCACCGGGATAGCGGTTCCAGTACCAGGTGCCGCCGATGCCGCTGCCGGCTTCGAATACCCGCACCGAAAAACCCCTGCTGCGCAATTGATGCAGCATGCAGACACCGGCCAGGCCAGCGCCAACAACGACGACATCGAAAGCGTGCTCACCGTTGGCAGGTCGATTCTCTAATTCGGCCATTGTCAGATCTCCAGGGACTCTTCGGTTTAAGGCAAATGTACCGTAGCGTCTGTGTAGGCGCAATCGATGAGACGGATGTATGACCCCGGCAACTTAGTCTATGAAAAAACTGAAATCTCCAGCCGTCAGCCAAAGCCGTCTCGCCAGTGGCTTCCACGACACCAGTTTCCCAAGTGCAGGTGTCAATATGAGAATTTCGACCTGTCTTTGCCCTTCCCCTCGGAGATTGTTCAGTCTAATCGCGAATGAAAAATGAAAATCCATCAAAATACAATGGCAATTCCTCTGCTCTACAGATTGATTTTCCTATCCCTTTGCCGTAATAGTAGTTATAGATAAAAATAAGATGATTATGATGGCTCCTAATATCATTATTTTTGGCCCTTTGTTGGAGTTTAATTCACAAAGTATCTGATTAAACTGCGAAAATCCAGCTAGAACGAGGGAAGGCTTTATAATAAACATATTCGGGTAGTTAATAAATAAGCAGGCATGATGAATTGAAATACCTCATCAAGACCTGGAGAAACTATGCAAGTGAATAAATTACTCAGGCGACTGGGTAGACTCGTAAGGTGGAATACGAGCACAGCTTCGCGGCGACACGTTTTAAAAGATATACTGGCCGCTTCCGGTGTCACCGCGCTATTACCACGCTTAGGCCTTGGTGCACGAGAAAAAAAAGTATCAAGCGTCTGTGTCTCTTCTGAGATAGGTTCAACCTTACGTGCTGATCTGCTCCTGTCTAATGGAAATATTATCACCCTCGACAGTGTTTCCAGCACAAGCGAAGCGGTGGCAATACGTGGTTCAAAGATAGTGGCGGTGGGTAAAACTGCAGATCTGGAAGCACGCGTTGCCCCGGACACCCGCCGGATAAATTTGCAGGGTCAAACACTCCTGCCCGGGTTCTTTGACACCCACCCTCACATGGATCGGGAAGGATTAAAGACCTTGGGTGGTGAGTCACTAATTGGTGCCAATTCGGTTGCAGCAATTGTCGAGCGTGTTGCAAAAGCGGCAACTAAGGCAAAACCGGGTGAGTGGCTCGTCTTCATGCCCGTGGGTGGACCGCCTTTCGACTATGTAAGCAATCCCTCAATGCTTAAAGAAGGACGTTTTCCTGATCGTTATGATCTGGATGAAGTCGCACCCGATAATCCGGTTTTCATTCGCGGCGTCTGGGGTTGGTGGACCCGTCCTCCCTTTCCAGCAGTTGCGAACAGTGAAGCCTTGCGCCGCTGTGATATTACCGCTGCTTCAGTTGATCCCTATAATATAAAAATTGTTCGTGACCGCAGTGGTTTACCAACCGGTCTCTTCCTTGAAACCAACCGAACTTCCTTACTCGAGTACACATTGTTTCGTAATGTTCCCCGCTTTACCTATGAAGATCGACTGGAATCGGTGCGTCGCAGCTCTAAAATTTACAGCAGTTTAGGTACAACATCAGCATACGAGGCACATGGTCTTACACCCGAGTTATTACGCGCCTATCGAGAAATTGATGAGCGTGGTGAACTCTCGGTTCGCATGTCTGCAGCAGTGAGCCTCCCTTCCTCTTCTATGAATCGCAGCCGGCTTATTGACCTTCTGGATCAATGGGCACCTTCGGCAGGTGGCCGCGGTATGGCGAGCGACAACTTTCGTGTCTTCGGCGTTACCCTCGATCATACCGATCCAAAGATAGCTGCAATCATCGCGAGGGATTATCCCTATGTCCAATGGGCTGGAAATTTCGAGCAGGGTATTACAAATTCAGAATTTGTTGAAATCGGCATTGAAGCCGCGAAACGGAAGCTACGATTGAATTTCTTAATTGCTACAACACCCTATCACAGTGTTGATGGCACCCTTGACATGCTCGAGCAAATTGATAAACAGGCGCCGATTAGAGATTTACGCTGCGTTGGCTTTCACATGATTAACGCAAGCGCACAACAACTTCGCAGGGTTCGGGATCTCGGATTGATCATTACCATGACGCCGTCATTCATTTATTCACATGCGGCTGAACTCCATCTGGATAAGCTGGGTCAGGACGCCTGCCCCATTCGCGAGGTACTCGATGCAGGTATCCCTCTAACACTGGGTTCGGACAATGTACCCCCCTCGATGTTTTTCACCGCCTGGGAAGCACTGGTACGCTGGGATGAAACCGGACAACAACATCTGGGTAATTCTCGTCTGGATCGTGAGGAAGTATTGCGCATTTGCTGTCAAAGTCCCCATTACATTAACTGGGAAGAAGACAATCGGGGAGTCATTGCACCGGGCATGGCGGCGGAGTTTATGGTCTTCGATGCCAATCCGCTGACCTGTGACATAGACCTTTTGCCTCAACTGGCACCGGTATTGACGATGGTTGACGGTCGCATCGTGCACGATGTGGGCTTGTTAGCAAAGACCTAGTATTCCATCGATTTGAAAAAGAGTGCGATTTCGTTGGCTTATGTGGATGCAAAAAAAACCGGCACGCCACCGTTCTGCGATGCCTCACATCTTGGACTGGATATTTAACTTTGCAATATAGATTGATTTTCTAATCCCTCTGCCGGTCAAGTGCTCGACTTCGTTGCAAACAACTTCTATACTGGTTAACAGGTCCATTTAATTGGGAGTTGCTCCATGTCTCAATCCACCATATTACGCGGGGGTCAGATAATCGATCCGGCCCAGGGTCTGAACAAGTTTACCGATCTCACTATTACTGATGGCAAGATCGCCGCCATTGGTGATTCAGAGTTAAGCGCAGATGCCGACGTTGTTGATGTCTCCGGTCTGATCGTCACCCCTGGTTGGGTAGACCTGCACGTCCATGCCTATGGCGACCTCGGCTTCGCCTATCCCGATTACATCGGGATCTATGGGGGTGCCACAACGTTTGTTGATGCCGGTGGACCTGGTTTCGGCACCTTCCCGGAATACAAAGCCTTGATGACCGATGCCACCGTTACCGATCTAT
Organism: Gammaproteobacteria bacterium; assembly: GCA_965205405.1. Classification (GTDB taxonomy): domain Bacteria; phylum Pseudomonadota; class Gammaproteobacteria; order Eutrophobiales; family Eutrophobiaceae; genus JAAXHV01. The sequence continues at coordinate 2,899,317 of OZ242169.1, read as the reverse complement.
ATTGTGGCCCGTATGTGCGGCCGATGGGTATCATCACCTCGGCCTATATTGAAGGTGATGTCCGCACTTTAGGCGCATGGGATATTGCGGCCTGGCTCGACATCGTCAGTGAGAATCGTGACGTATTTGCTTATTTGAAGCTCGGCGCCTTTGGCGACCATGATTGGGGGCCGCTACGAATGGGCAAAGGCGCGGCTGAGATTCTCGAGTTGCCTACCTATACCCATATCGGTGACTTCCAGGTTGCACCCAGGCGCGACACTACCGGGCCTGCCTTTGAGGTCGCTGAGCGTGGTGACATGATTACGCATATATATCATGGCAATCCCGGCACAATATTGGACGAGGACGGTAAAATTCGGCCTGAAGTTCTGGCCGCTGAAAAGCGCGGGGTCTTATTCGATGTCGGCATGGGCTCAACAAATTTTTCTTTTGATATTGCTGAAAAAGCCATCGCCCAGGACTTGCTACCTCACACCATTAGCTCAGACTTACAACAATTCAACGTAATGCACCCGGTGAAATCTTTCGCTAATGTGCTGACCTGCATTTTGGCACTGGGAATCGAGCTTGAACAAATCATCGAATACATCACCATCGCGCCAGCTCGTGCCATTAGCATTGATGATCATGCAGGCAGCCTGGCTGTTGGGATGCCGGCGGATGTCAGTGTGATGAAAATCGAAGACGGCGATTTTGAAGTGGAAGATTGTGAGCAACAAACTCGCAAGATCGACCGCCAGATCCTGCCGGTGATGGCATTCAAACGTGGTGTGCGCTACGACTGCGATGTAACCCTGGCCCGCAACGAACGCAACTGGCTACCGATGATGGATAAAGACGTTATTCCGCAACGAGCCGCCACTCTGGTACCTGGTCAAAAGGCCTTCCTGGACACGCTGGCCGCTGATCTTGGCCGGTTAAATTGGGACGATACAAAGGTTGATCTCGACGTCGCCACCCGGGTCCAGGAATGTTTCCACGGGACACGCGACAAAGTCGGTTTGCCACTTGCGGACGCCTTGACCGCCACCTATAAATGTTTCCTGGAAGAACCGTTCACTTACCAGATTGGATTATTTCTTACGCGCATTGAACGCGGCTTTGCCCTAGACCGAATCCAGCAGGTGGGAGGCGGATTCCAGAAGGCAGCCTAGGCGGAGCGTCTTGTATGGGTGAAGGAGAATGGCATGATCTACAGGAGATCGACGCAGAGGAGTCGGAATTCCCAATAGCAACCACGGTTGACGGTGAAGACATTGTCATTTTCCGAATCGGTGATGATTTCCGTGGTGCCCAGCGTTTGTGTCCGCATAAAGAAGGCGATTTTGTCCGCCGTGGCAAAATCATGGGTAATGGCAAAATGCTCCGCTGCGAACTCCACGGCTTCATATTCAATCTTGATTCCGGCAAAGGCGTAAATGCCGGACCACAATGTATCGATATCTTTGAGATCAAGCGTGATGGTTCCCGCCTTCAGGCCCGCAAAAAATAAAAATAGAAAGGCGTCTGTCCCCCGTATCAAGATGTATTAAGCTGACAGTTAACTTAACTACACCTCCGTCTACAACAACCAATGGGTGGTGGGTTGATTCAAACGGAGTCGACCATACACTTCTTTAATAATCTCTTCATGATTGGCCTCATGCATGGTCATGGCATTAATATCACGATAGAGCCGTTGCATATGGGAGCGTTCATGCAATGATGAGCCACCGGAGTCCTGGAACAGGATGTTGACGACTTCCCGGCATAGATGCATGGCATGGACACCGAACAATCTGATCCGCGCCCGGTCCTGTGCACTCATTACCTTTTCATTATGCACAGCCCCATCAAAACATAGATCACAGGCATGATCTGTCAACAAGATTGCGGATTCCAGTTTAGCCGTAACATCACCCAGGATTCGGTGGGTTGAGGGTAAATCTTTTTTTGGAATGTCAGCGGTATACACCATGGGTTTCGCCGATCGGTTTTGAATCAGGTCTTCATGAAATTCCAGTGCTGCGACTGCGGCGCCAACGGTAGTCCCTGCCCCCAATGAGACTGGCATAATCGCACCAAATGGTGCGCGGTACAACAATGGTCTTGAGCTACCGCATTTGTGCACCAGGGCAGTTTCCGCCTTCATCATCCTGTGACCAGGCACAAAGTACTCGTCCTGCTTCAACTTGACACTGTTACTGCCTGTCGCTTTAAGACCGGCCACATACCAATCATCATTAATTTCAATGTCCGCCGGTGGTACCAGGAAAAACGCCTTGTCGTGTCCCGGCGGTAAACCGGGTAATTGCGCACCCAACAAAAACCAGTCCGCGTTATGGCAACCGGAGCCAAATGGCCAGACACTGTTCTTTAATACAAAACCACCATCGACTTTCGTTGCCGTAGTGCGATCCGGAAGAATACCCGATATCCCAGCATTGGGATCAGCGCCAAACACTTCTTCCTGGGTCTGCTCCGGAAAAAGCGACATCAAATAGGAATGACAGGACATCACGCTATACACCCAACTGGATGAGGGACAAGCCTTGGAAATTTCAGCCGCAATGCGCCAAAAATAACGCGGATGCAATTCATAACCACCATAGCGCACCGGTACATAGGCACGGAACAGGTCTGCTTGTTTCATTGCCCGGAAAGACTCCGCATGGATATGGCGTTGCTGCTCTGCCTCCCCTGCCCGCTCTCGCAAGTCGACGCCGACGCCCCTGGCCCGATCGATAAGTGTATTGGCTAATTCTTCCTGATCTTTGACAGTGGTATCCATGATGCTTTAACTCAACTGTTTTTGTGACTACCGTCGCAGAGGTAGCCCTTACCGCTTCGTTTACAACCGCATAACCAGAGGGATTCGGTTTGCTTAAGTTCAAATTTTACTGGCGTAAAATCGGTACCTTTATGGGAACCATCGCAAAAAGGTTGGTTGTCAGAACGACCACAGCTACACCAGAAATAAATCCCCGCTTCAATTTCGACCCCATAGGGACCATTTTGTGCACATTGTGCTTCGCTCATGTTTTTCACCTGTTTTTACATAGCTTTACCGGTAAATGTTAAATCAAAATCCATTAATTGTCAACGGCAACTAAAAACCGAACCCGCAATTTCCCCGCTGGAGAAAATACGGATAAACTCCAAGATTGACTGCAATGCAGTTCGGTAACTTTAATGGACAAGTGGTGTAACAAGCTAAGAACTTTAAAGAATTACTGGTCTCTGTAGAGACACTCTACAGAGACCAGACTGTTTGGCGCGGAGAGAGAGAGGGATTCGAACCCTCGATACGCTTTTAACGTATACACACTTTCCAGGCGTGCGCCTTCGCGAGCGCAGTACACCTGCACTTCCACCGTCCGTGGTGGTCGGCAGTTGCTTGCTCCTGCAGTGCCCGCACTTCCGCCGTCCCTGGCGGTCGAGCTTAAGCCGCGGCCGGCAGGCGTTGCCTGTTGTGAGGAGCGGTAAGGTCCTGCACCGGTCCGCGCGGCACGATCGCGGGACGACCGTACCAGGCTTTTTCCAGCGAGTAGTACTGGCGTTTCGCGTCTTCGATATCCAGAAGTTCTGCGATCCCGTCGATTTGATAAAGCTCCCGCAGGTAGTTGCTCAAATTCGGATAATCCACGATACGCCGCAAGTTACATTTGAAGAAACTGAAATATGCAGCATCGAAGCGCAGCAGTGTGGTGTAGAGTCGCCAATCGGCCTCTGTCAGGCGATCGCCGATCAAATAGCGCTGGCCGTCGAGACGCGCCTCCACCTTATCCAGGGTTGCAAACAAGGCTGATACAGCGTCGTCGTATGCATCCTGGGTCGTTGCGAATCCGCACTGATAAACGCCATTGTTTACGTTTGTGTATATTTCAGCGTTTAGTTCGTCGATGTCTTTCCGTAGTTCTTCTGGATACAGGTCAAGATCGGGATTACCGGCAAAGTCATTAAAGGCGCTGTTGAACATGCGCAGAATTTCGGAAGATTCGTTGTTGACGATCGTCTCCCGCTGCTTGTCCCAAAGCACCGGAACGGTCGGGCGCGCACTGCATTTTAGATCCGCGCGCAAATAAATCTGGTAGAGATGTTTCGCACCGTAGAGCGGATCCGGCTCTGCCAGTGGCTCGGCGCCGGGTTCGGCAAAGCACCATCCGTTCTCAGTCATCTCGGGAACCATGCGCGTCACCGAGATCGCGTCTTCCAATCCTTTCAAGCGCCGCACAATCAACGTGCGGTGGGCCCACGGGCAAGCAGCAACCACATAAAGGTGGTAACGCCCGGGTTCGGCCGGAAACCCGTCCTCACCCCTCGGTCCAGCCGCTCCATCTGGCGTCACCCAGCTTCGAAACGTACTGTCCTTGCGGACAAATTTTCCACCGTGCTCTTCCGTTTTGTGATGATCGCCCGAATGCCAAACACCGTCTACAAGAATACCCATCGCCTCAATCCTCCACGCTACGCTGCATCATACAACTCGAACCGCATGGCCGTCGGTTTGCCACCGTTTGACCAGGGGTCGTTACAGATACTGACAAATCCAGGGCCAACTGGGCACGGCTCATCCTGAAAGTCTACGAGGTTGACCCAGTGTCCCCGATGTGAACACACCATGCACATTATCGCTGTTATCGATGATACCGTCATCTCGTATTCTCCTAATTACACGCTCACGACACCAGTTTCCCAAGTGCAGGTGTCAATATGAGAATTTCGACCTGTCTTTGCCCTTCCCCTCGGAGATTGTTCAGTCTAATCGCGAATGAAAAATGAAAATCCATCAAAATACAATGGCAATTCCTCTGCTCTATAGATTGAATTTCCTATCACTCCCACGAGAAACGTTAAGCACTAGCAGCTAAATAAAGAGCGCCGCTAACAAGCGGCGCTAATTACCGACGACATCCCCGTTTTCGCGGGGATGACAGTGTTGGAAGGTGAGGCGGGCCCCTTACCTAGATTAGAAATAGTTATAGCGTGCCCGGATCCCCCACCAGCGCGGCTTATAGAAACCCACCGTCGTGCACCCGCATAGCGTCGATAAGTCGAAACCGGAGAACACGGCACGCTCATCGGCAACGTTCTCGACGAACGCCGAGAGTTCCCAACGCTCATCGGCGCTGGTCCAGTATGCCCGCACATCGCCGATCACGTACGACGGCATCCTCTGCGCATCGAAGTTGCGGATATTCTGGTAACGATGTGCCGCATAGTCAAATTCCGCCTGTATGGCGACAGTGCCACCGGCAAATGAGTCTGGCCACTCGTAGCGTGCCAGACCGCTAAGTTGCACGTCCGGAGTGAAAGCCGGCTCGACATCTCGCTCCACGTTCGGCGCGATCGCAAGGCCCTCGACTTCAGCATCGACGTAGGACGCGTTGAACATGAACGTGAAGTTGTCGATAGGGCTTGAGAGCAGCTCGAGTTCCACGCCCTTGTAAGTCGCGTCGTTATTGAAAATGGCGCCCGACGCACCAATGAATAGAAAGGCCTGATAATCGGAATAATCATAATAGTACGCGCTGGCGTTCAGCCGGGTACTGCCGCCGAATAGCGTGGCCTTGAATCCGCCCTCGTAGGCGAGCAGCACCTCAGAATCGTAGGGGAACTGATCGTCGGAGAGCCGTGCCTGGCCGGCGTTCACCGGACCGTTGAAACTGCCGGCCTTGACGCCGCGATTCACGCCGAAATACAGCAGCCAGTCATCATTGGGTCGGTAATTGAGCTGGGCCTTGCCCGTCCACAATGTCTCGCTGGTGCTGTCCGAAAACGGCGCGAACTCGATCACCACCGGAACGCGGTTGTCGAACTCGACGAGGAAATCGTCCAGGTTTCCGTAAAACTCGTTCACGTAGTCGTAGTCCTTGTCTTCGAACACCACTCGGGCGCCGAGAATAAGTTCAAACTCGTTCGTGAGTTCGATGTCCATCTGGCCGAAAATCGAGTAGGAGTTCGTCTCCAGATCGACGATGTTGTTGGAGGCGAGCGCCCCGGGGTATTGGGCGCCACCCGGCTGAAAAGGGGCCACGCCGAACGGGTTGAAATACGAGAGGAGAAACGGCATCAAGGCGGTGGTAAGCGGCCCGCCCTCGGAGAAGTCGAATCCGTTCCGGTCGTTGGTTTCCATCCATAGATAGTACAAACCGGCGACGTAATCGACGCGACCGAACTGACCGTGCAGGCGCAACTCCTGGGCGAAGTTGTCAGCAGTGGTATCACGTGAGATGGCCCCTTGCGCGACCGGAGAACTCTCAACGTCGATCGATTCGCGCATCAGAAAATGCATGTAATGCGAAACCGATGTCAGGGTCATATCTTCATTGATATCCCACGTAATCTTCGCGGTGACGCCTTCGGTTTCATTCCGATTGAAATCATCGGACGTCATGTCGCTGGAAATATCGAAACCTTCAGTCCCATCGGGATCGATGTGTCCCCAGAAGTCACCGCCCACTACGGGACGCACGCTATCAGACGGCCCGTAGAGCGGGGGACCCGGAAAGAACTCGCCGTCGGTCAGGCTGATGGGCAGGCAACCGCCAGTGTCGCCGTTTATCACTTCACAGCCGAGCGGATCGTCCGCAGCGAAGATACTGTTGATGGTGTCATCCATAGCGCCATCGCCATCACTGTCGATGCGCACCCCCGTGGTCGCAACGTGCTGCTTGGGGGAGGTACCGATCTTCGCGCGCCCGGCGAAACCGGAAACCAGAAACTGGACGTTATCGGTAGCGTCGAATTCCAACTGGCCGCGAATCGCCCATTGATTGTCGTTCCAAACGTCGTCTGCATCGCTAGTCGCCGAGCCAAACCACGGCGGACTGCCGGGGCCAGCCGGATTAGCTGCCGCATCCAATGGGAAGACATTGTTAAGGATGGGATCGTGACGCTTATACATGCCCGACAGCCGTGCGCGAACTCGATCGTTGAGACTACCACTGATCGCGCCTTCGACGTTGAAAGTATTCTCGCGACCGTAGGTTAGATCGAGAAAACCTTCGGTCTCCTCTGTGGGCTTCTTGGTGTGGTAAGCGACCGCACCACCAGTAGCGTTACGTCCGAACAGCGTCCCTTGCGGACCCTTCAGGATCTCGACGCGTTCGAGGTCGAAAGCCGCGAACACATTACCTTGGCGAAATCCGATATAGCCTTCATCGACGTAGGTAGCATTCGGGTTCTCGGCAACATCGGAGAAGTCGTTCTGGGTGACACCGCGAATCGTGAACTCGCGGGTCTGTCCGCCGCTACTACCGGATACAAATACGCCGGCGCTCATGTAGGCGACGTCGGTACTCTCGGTTATCCGCAGTTCTTTGAGCTGCGCGCCAGTGAACGCGGTCATGGCGATGCCAACGTCCTGCACGTTCTGCTCGCGCTTCTGCGCCGTGACGATGATTTCTTCCAGCACCTGGGCGCCGGCAGAATACGTGACCGCGGCGATTATTGTGGCGACAAACATGCTGATAACGCGTGAGCGGATTGTGCGTTGAGTCATTACGAAGACCTCCCCCTAGTTCGTTTAACTGCTCTATATTAATGCCGTTTTCGCTGACATTCAATAAAATCCAATGAAAATCCATCAAATACAATAGAAATTCCTCTGCTCTACAGATTGATTCTCCTATCCCTTGACCACGGCTCATCAGCCTGCATGGTGCCGTTCGCAGGTGTAAAGGTATGAATGTGGCCCCGGCGGGACACGAACAGCCATTGGTCGCCGACGCGGACACCATCTTCCTCGATTGCATCACCAACAGGGACGAAAACCGGTTTCGTGAGAGAACGGTTCAGCTCGCGACCCCGATCATCGAGTTGCAGCGACAGAAGCGAACCGTCACCGCAGATTGTGAAAAATTCACGTTCTCCGAATGGATAAACCAGCGTACAGCCAGCCGTTTCGATTTCGCCGAACGCACTAGAAGCCCACAACAGCAGCAACAGGCTGATACGCCTTTTAGACATCATGATCTCTGCCGTGACCGTATTCACGATCACACTAGCACGCCCGGGGTCAGGTTTCAGCAGGCTCCTTCGGAAAGCGGATGAACATCACCGCTAGCGCGGCCAGAACGAACGGTATGGCAAACAGGCTGAAATTCAGGGCGCGCGAATACCCGGGCACCATCAGCAGCCCGCCTATAATGGGGCCGACGATGGCGCCTGCACGGCCCATACCCTGACCCCAACCGACACCCGTGGCGCGCAATTCAGTCGGGTAAAGGCGCACGCCCACCGCCACCATGCCGATGAGGCTGGCCTGACTGAAAAACCCCAACACGCTGATCAACGTCAACAATGTCGCTAGCGGCGGCGTCAACACACCGAATGCCACCATGAAAACAGCTGAAGCCACTTGAAAACCAATAATGACCGCGGCTAAGCGATAGCGGGTGAACAGCGATCCAAGGACGATGATGCCAACCAGACCGCCGAGGTTGTAAACCGTGCCCGCCAGTATGTAATGCCCCTCTGGGTGACCCATGTCCTTGACAATTGTTGGGACGAAGCCCAGCAGAAAATACACGGTGGCATAAACCATGAAAAAGCCCACCCAGAGTCCCAAGGTGGAGCGGCGGCGGTTTTCGACGAGCAGATTGCTGACGCCCAGGCCGCTACGTTTTTCGGCGGTGGTGGCGGGGAGTTCGTCCAGCTGCGGGCGACCGAGTCGGCCGAGCAGTTGGTTTGCCTGCGCCAAAGCGCCGGGGGGCTGTTTTTTCAGCAGGAATTCCAGTGACTCCGGTAACATCACGAATGCGACCGGCAGCATGATGCCGGTAACCGCCGCTGCAGTGATGAACATCGCCCGCCAGCCGTACTCGGGCACGATGTACGCGGCTACGATGCCGGTGAGCATAGCGCCCACGGCATAGCCGGCGCCGATCATCGACACGACGAAATCCCGGTAGCGTGGTGGCGAGTATTCCGCAGCAATGGTCCACAGAGTCGGTCCTGCCAGGCCGATCCCAAGTCCGACGATGAATCGCAAGGTCAGCAACTGCGCAATCGAGGTGACGAAGGCCGTGAGCAACATGCTCGAGGCAATGATTGTGACCGCCGCAAGCACCGCCGGGCGCCGGCCGATGATGTCGGCAAATGGCGTGAGGAAAAACGAACCCATGGTCATGCCAGCGACGCCCGCGCTGAAAATATAGCCATAGGTGCCCTTGGTGATGCCCCATTCTTCGATTATCTGCGGACCGGCGTAAGCCACCACCAGCACGTCCATGCCATCGATGATTTGTAGCACGAAACACACGGCAATTGCCGTGAATTGTGTAATCGTAAACGATTCTGGTGATTTCGCCACCAAGTGCTCCCCCTAAGGAATACGTTCTTAATCCAGGGCCAACTGGGCACGGCTCATCCTGAAAGTCTACGAGGTTGACCCGCTGCAGTGTCCCCGGTGTGAACACACCATGCACATTATCGCTGTTATCGATGATACCGTCATCTCGTATTCTCCTAATTACACGCTCACGACACCAGTTTCCCAAGTGCAGGTGTCAATATGAGAATTTCGACCTGTCTTTGCCCTTCCCCTCGGAGATTGTTCAGTCTAATCGCGAATGAAAAATGAAAATCCATCAAAATACAATGGCAATTCCTCTGCTCTATAGATTGAATTTCCTATCCCTGTGCTATCAATATATAAATTATTAACAATAGCGTGATAATTATAATAGACGTTTCAGAAAACGAAAACTTAAATTACGATTTTAAGTGATAAAATAAACTAAAATACTCATTCATATGTTTCAGATCATTTGTATAGAAACCAAAGAATCTTCATATTTCAATTGACCACGTAAATGAAAGTAAATAATAACAACAGTACTTTTGTCTGGCGAGATATGGATCAGGAATCGCTAGATGCTGCCTATGAACAAAGTAACTATGCATCTAATATGCAAGAAGTGATTGATCGCTATCAATCGAACAGTGAAAAAGCCAGACATGAGATAGGTGAGCCAAAGCTATTTCAATATGGTCAAAAAGACATAGAAAAGCTGGATGTATATACCACTTCAAAAAGCAATGCTCCGATTATCATATATATTCATGGAGGTGCCTGGCGCATTGGCTTTGCCAAAGAATACGCCTTTCCCGCTCCCCTGTTCACAAAAGCCGGGATACATTGGATAGCAATAGACTTTGATTCCGTGTTAGATGTTGAGGGAGACTTAATGGTATTAGCCAGACAAGTAAGACGTTCTATTGCCTGGGTCTATAATAACGCAAAAAAATTTAGCGGGAATAAAGACAATATCTACCTTTGTGGTCATTCTTCCGGCGCACACCTTACTGCTGTTTGCCTGACAACAGACTGGCAATCCGAGTTTAATTTACCTTCTAACATAATCAAAGGCGGATTGTGTTGTAGTGGCATGTATGACCTCGAACCAGTAAGGTTGTCTTCACGCAGTGAATATCTAAATATCACGGAGGAAACGGAAAACAAATTAAGTCCGCAGCGACATTTAGATAAGTTAATTGCACCAGTCATTATCAGTCATGGCACCAATGAATCACCGGAGTTTATTCGTCAATCTAACGAATTTGCACAGGCTATTGAAAAGATCAATAAGACTGTGGACTATGTAATCGGGATTGATTTAAACCACTTCGAGATATTAGAAACACTAGCTGATCAAAGTGGGTTGCTTGCAATTTCACTTTTAAAAATGATTCAAAAAAAATCAGAATAAACAAATGTGAAAAGGGAAAACTTATTTATTTTAATTTAATTTCTCTATGCCTAAATGACCTAAAACATCTCTAATCGCAAAAACTACGTTTTGCATCTGCTCTGCATTAATACGACCAATACACCCAATTCTGAAACTATCCATATTTGTTATTTTTCCAGGGTAAATTACGGTATTGACAAGTTAACTAAAAAATCAAGGATTACTTGATTTTTCATACTCTATTGAAAAATAAATAGCTATGGTAATCAACAAGTTGAATTTTCTGCGCGAACACGAAACTTAGCCAAAATGGTGATTTTTCCGTTAACTTGTCAATACCAAAAATAGGGTGGTCAGTTTTCAACGCCAATCACCCCGTGTACCTGGACAGTTTTGCACGCCAATCAACAGGTATGACTTCAAAAACAGTTGATATTCGGATTTTATCAAGTATAATCACACTATATACTGTTATTAATATTGAGGTGTATTATGGAATTCCAGGAATTCGTTGAAAATCAGGTCTTTTCTCCCGCACTTGTCGCAACTGCATTACGTACAACCAAATCTGAGATTGCCGACACGTTGGGGCTGGGTCAGGATGCCTTCTCGCGAACCTCCCGCATCCAGGCAAGGAAGACACAGACCCGACTGCGGCAAATGCTGGAAATCCTCCACCGGGTTTCAGCCCATACCGGTTCCGACCTGGCGGCATATGCCTGGTTTCGCGCAGAGCCGTTAGCGGGCTTCGGTGGGATGACTCCCGACCAACTGGTGCGTGACGGCAAGGCAGATGATGTCCATGCCCATCTCAGCCGTGTTATGGCTGGTGGTTATGCCTGATATACTATTTTCCTGATGCGCTTCCAGGGTCTCGTCTACCGCGCGCATAATCCGCGGTGGACTTGGACACCTATTTCGGGAGAAGGCGCGCGTCGCTATGGGGGACGCTTCAACCGGGTCGGAGTCCCGGCGCTGTATACGTCCCTGTCGCCGGTCACGGCCATGAGAGAAGCCAGTCCGATGGGGCGGCCATTGCAACCGATTACATTATGCGCCTACGAGGTCGATGCCGAACCTGTCTTCGATGCGCTTGACCCCTCACAGCAAGAAGCCCAAGGAGTAACCGGGGCCGAATTACATTGCCCGGACTGGGAACAGGAAATGCTGGCGGGCATTATCCCGGCATCGCAGCGCCTCGCCGACCGGCTGATCGCGGCCGGTTACGCGGGAATACGCGTTCAAAGTTTCGCACCGGGAACCGGAATGGATGATATCAACCTGGTGCTCTGGCGTTGGGGCAATCGTAGACCAAGCCAAGTTGTGCTGATTGACGATGAGGGGCGGTTGCCTGGGGATTCATTGGTTTTGCCGGAGGATTGAGCCCACTCCCCCTCGTTATCAAAGTACACCGTAATGTATTGACCAGCCCAAAGAAACGGTACCAGATGTAAAGTGAGGGATCGGCATTATGCCGCCTCTTTTCTTTCTTTTCGATACCTGTCAGCAAACGCTGCAGGGGTTAAATAATTCAGTGCGCCATGCGGGCGAATCCGGTTGTACTCTTCCAACCAGAGTTGTATGACACGCCTTGCTTCCGCCACGGAATAGAACAACCATCGATTCAAACAGCCGTCCCGAAATACCGCATTGAAACTTTCATTGGTCCCGTTCTGCCAGGGACTACCCGGGTCAATGTAATGGGTGCCCACCTGCTGGTCAGCCAGCCAGTCCTGCAAGGCCCTGGCGACCAGTTCCGGACCATTGTCACTCTTGATACAGGCCGGTACACCATATTCAAGAAATAATACCTGTAATACCCGGATGACATCGCCGGCCGTGATGGAACGGGCGGCATGGATCGCCAAGCCCTGCCGGGTAAATTCATCCTCGACAGTCAGACACTTCAGAGTTCGGCCATCCGCCGTCCGGTCATACACAAAATCATAACTCCATAGCTGATGCGGATACGTGGCCTGTTTGAGGGCCAGGGTGCTGCGGCCAACACGCCGCTTCTTCTTTTGTTTCACAATGACTTGTAAGCCTTCCTGGCGCCGGATAAGACGCACCCGCTCGCGTCCCACCCGCCAACCCGCCTGCTTCAACAACACCGCAATCTTCCGGTAACCAAAGCGCGGATAACGGGTCGACAAGTCATGAATACAGCGCACCAGAGCGGCCTGTGAGGGTGAGCCTGGCCGGCGCCGCCGAGAACTGCGTGATAACTGCAATACCCGGCAAGCACGTCGTTCACTCACCGGGTAGCTTTCCTGCAGGTATCCCGCGGCCTGTCTCTTCTCCGCCAGGCTCACCATTTTTTTGCATTCACGTCTCGCAACATCCGGTTGTCCAGTGTCAGCTCTGCCACCACCTGCTTCAACTCCGTGTTCTCACGCGCCAGTTCCTTCATGCGCATCACGTCCGGCACGTCCATCCCACCGTACTTTTGCTTCCAGCGGTAAAAGGTCTGTTCGCTGATGTTATGCTTGCGGACTACTTCCCGGGCAGTCCCTGCACTGTCCGCCTCTTTCAATATCCGCACAATCTGCTCCTCGCTAAAACGTTTCTTCATGGTCTCCTCCAGTTGCTATGCTTTACAATAGTCTAACTTTGCAACTGGTACCAAATTTAGAGGGCAGATCACAAGAAGAAAAAGCGTTCGAAATCTTCACATTAGACTGTACAGTTTTGGGCGCCAATTGCTGGATAGTTTTGGATGCCAATTGACACCCAGCACCGGCAGGACATGCTTTTTCATACCCTGTTCCCAGTTTCTGGCGGTTTTCTCGCTACGCCAGCGCGCCCGGTTCGCCTCGAACGTCTTCTCGGCCGCCTCCCGGAACGTCGGAATTTTGGCCTTGCGTTTCTCAGCGAGCGGATCGCCGCCGGCCCGCGCCAGTTTCCGGTTCTGGAAGGCTTTGTCCCGCGCTTCGGCCAGGCTGACCACGGGGAACCCGCCCAGGCCGATGTCGCAGCGCCGGCCGTGTATGGTGAGACGCTGGACCCAGGACTTCGAGCCGCCCGGCGCGACAAACAGGTACAGCGTCTCGCCGGCGTAGTGGAACCCCGGAAGCGCGGACGATTTCGCCTCAGCGGCGCTCAGTACTTTTTTCATGGCTCACCTGCAGTATTTCCCACGTTTTTTCCCACGATAATGATGAGAGTGTTTGATAACGGTTGATAATGAAAAATAGCGTATGAGATATAGTTTTTCTTTTATATTAACGACTTACGCTAGAATAACACGAGAGGATGGGCGTGTAAAGAGGAAGTAAATGGTGCCCGGGGCCGGACTCGAACCGGCACGGAGTTTCCCCCGAGGGATTTTAAGTCCCTTGTGTCTACCAATTCCACCACCCGGGCGGGAAAGTAAAAAATATGGAGGCTGGAGTCGGAATCGAACCGGCGTCGACGGCTTTGCAGGCCGCTGCATAACCACTCTGCCACCCAGCCAGAGTTATACCCTTATAAAATGAAAACCCCGAGGCTGAACTCGGGATTAATAGGCAACCACAAGGGCCTGCCCCGGACTTGATCCCGGGGTTACCCCTACTCAGGGGTATATATCTGGAGCGGGAAACGAGACTCGAACTCGCGACATTCACGTTGGCAACGTGATGCTCTACCAACTGAGCTATTCCCGCAGTAACCATTCCTTAAAACGAGTACCGCATTGTAATCATATTTCATATGATGTCAAGGCTAACCTGCTTAGAACACATCGTATCTCATTGTTTTTCAATATTTTCCTTTAGTTTTGGCCAGGCGCTGACAAGGTACTGATACATGGAAATCAAGGTCAGTCCCGCGGCAAGGTACAACAGCACCAGGCCCAACCCATAGACAGGTATGGCGTATATCGGGGCAGCATAGATCAGCATCGGCAGGGCAACCATCTGGGCGATGGTTTTTATCTTGCCGTAGATGGATACGGCAACCCTGCTGCGGGCGCCGAGTTCCGCCATCCACTCACGCAGGGCCGATACGGTAATCTCGCGACAGATGATCACGGCCGCCGGCAATGATAAAAGCGGGCCGGGATTGCGTTCAACCAGCAGGACCAGTGCGACTGCCACCATCAGTTTGTCCGCCACCGGATCAAGAAACGCGCCCAATTTGGACGTCTGTTGCAATTTTCGGGCGAAATAACCGTCAAGCAAATCAGTGATCGCCGCAATCACAAAGATAATACAGGCCACCTGGTTACTCCAACCGAACGGCAGGTAGAACACCAGTACAAAAACAGGTATCAACGCCATGCGAAAAAAGGTCAAGCTATTTGGTATATTCATCATGTAACGAATTGTATATTTTTTTTGCCAGATTGTTATTGATTCCGGGCACTCTGGCAAGTTCTTCCACACCTGCTCTTGTGATGCCCTGCAGACCGCCGAAGAATCTGATCAACTCCCGCCGACGTTTTGCTCCGATGCCCTCTACCTGTTCCAGGATCGATTTATTTCTCTTTTGATTTCTTTGCCGTCGATGTCCGGTAACGGCAAAACGATGCGCCTCGTCCCGCACTTCCTGGATCAAGTGCAAAGCGGGCGAATTTGCCGCCAGGCTTAGTTCACTTTTCCCGTCGGAAAAGACCAGTTTCTCCAGGCCCGGCTTACGCGCCCTGCCCTTGGCTACACCCAGTATGACAACTTCATCCAGTTGCAGTTCCTCAACCAGGGCTTTGATACTGCCAACCTGGCCTTTTCCACCATCTATCAGTATCAGTTCAGGCAGTTTACCCTCGTTTTTTTTCACCCGGGTATAGCGCCGTTCAAAGGCCTGGGCCATTGCCGCATAATCATCTCCCGCCGGCACGTCTTTGATATTGAATTTCCGGTAATCGGCCTTTACTGCGCCCTCATGGTTAAATACGACACACGAGGCAACCGTCGCCTCGCCACTCATATGACTGACATCAAAACACTCAATTCGTTCGACAGGCTCATTCAATTGTAATACTGCCTGTAAATTTTCAAACCGGGATGCGTATTTTTCTTTCGAGGAAAGCCGGGATTTTAATGCTATTTCAGCATTGTTCAATCCCATTTCTATCCATTTTTTTCGCTCACTCCTGTGGCGGTATTTTATCCTTACGGATTTTTCTCGTCGTTCACTGAGTAAGCCCATCAGCGTTTCCGCATCGGCTATCCGGTGACTGACCAGGATTTCCACGGGGACCTGCCTGTTACGGGAATCACTCAGGTAATACTGGGCCATAAACGCATTGAGAACCTGGGCTTCGTCCAACTCCCCGGTATGTACCGGGAAAAACGCCTTGTTGCCTAAATTGAGCCCGCCGCGAACAAAGAAAACCTGTACACAGGCAAACCCGCCCTCCATATAACAGGCAACAATGTCCAGTTCCCCCCTTGGCGCGGTAATATACTGGCTTTCCTGTATCTTTCTCAGGCTGACTATCTGGTCCCGGTACTGGGCGGCGCGCTCGTAATCCAGCGCATCGGCGGCCTTTTGCATGGGCGAGGTCAATTCCTTGATCACCTCCTCATTACGGCCTTCCAGGAACATGACCGTGTGTTTCACGTCTTCCCGGTAAGTCTCATCTTCGACCAGTCCCACACAGGGCGCAGTGCAGCGCTTAATCTGGTACTGCAGGCAGGGTCTGGAACGATTTTTAAAGAAGGTATCGTCGCACTGCCTGATCCTGAATAATTTCTGGGTGAGGTTCAGGGTGCGCCGGGCGGATTTGGCGCTGGGGTAAGGCCCGAAATACTGCCCTCCTCCCGACTTTGCCCCGCGATAAAAACTCAGCCTGGGGTATTTGTCCTCAGCGGACAGGTATAAATACGGATAGCTCTTGTCGTCCCGCAGGACCACGTTGTAGCGGGGTTTGTGCTGTTTGATAAGGTTGCTTTCCAGCAGCAAGGCCTCCGCTTCAGTACGCGTCACCGTAATATTGATGAGCTGGATTTGCTTGACGAGCGCCCTGGTTTTGGCTGAATCCGGTTTTCTGCCGAAATAACTGCCGACCCGCTTTTTCAAATCCTTTGCCTTGCCCACGTAAATCAGGGCGCCGTCAGCATCGAACATCTGATAAACGCCCGGATGGTGGGTCATTTTCTTGAGGGCGGTCTTATAGTCAAACCCAGTCATAAAGAGTCCGTAAACTTATTACCCGGCATCCGGAAAGAATGTAACAGGTCTTTTTTCTCCTTCATCATAAAATCGTGCGGCGGTTCCAATCCGGTTGTAATCACCCAGTTCCGCCCTGGCTTCATCCGCATCCTGCATCAGTTTTCTGACAATATCCGGATGTTCACCGGCCAGATCAACCTGCTCACCCGGGTCTTGCTGAAGATCAAACAACATGGGCTTTTCGACCGTATCTGTATAGCGACCAAGCCACATTGTGTAAGGCGAATTGGCCTGCCTGGGGAAGACGAGCTTCCAGCGCCCGGCCCGAACCGCCTGCAACTGTGTCAGGGAATAGTAGAAGTAGCGGGCATGCGGGCTTTCCGCCCCCGGACGGTTAAACAGTATCGGGCTGATATCCGCGCCGTCGAGTTCCATCCCGCTGGTGTGCGACCCCGCCAGCGCGACCAGGGTAGGATATAAATCCATTATCGTGACCAGGTCGTCACGGACCACCGATGCGGGAATTTTGCCGGGCCAGCGCATGATGGCAGGCACCCGCACACCTCCTTCCCAATTTGAGTATTTTTCGCCTCTGAGGGGTGCGGCACTGCCCTTGTATTTTTCACTGTGTCCGATCTCGGGGCCGTTGTCGGAGAGATAAATTACCAGCGTGTTATCATCGAGGCGCAGGCGTTCCAGTTCCTTGAATATTTCTCCCATACTCCAGTCCAGTTCCTCGACGGCATCCCCGTAAGGACCGCGTTCAGATTTACCTTTAAAGACGGACGATGCGCCCAACGGCAAATGGGGCATGTGGTGGGCAAGATAAATAAAAAACGGCTTGTCGCGATTGTTACGGATAAACCCGATGGTTTCATCCGTGTAATTTTGGGTCATAAGATCAACGTCTGCAGGGCTTTCTATGACCTCGCCGTTGCGCATCATCTCAGGGATAAAGCGCGCCAGGTCAACGTCCCGGGTGTAGCCGTGGAACATAGGCGTACCGTAAAAGTAGTCAAAGCCCTGAGCATTGGGCATGAGTTCGGCCTTGAACGGCCCCTTCCCCCCCGGTCGACCCGGTGGTTGGGGGGGCGGAGCATAATCCCAGGGTTCATCGCCATCCCCTGCCATATGCCATTTGCCTATCACCGCGGTCGCATAGCCGGCTGTCTTCAAGGCCTCGGCAATCGTAACTTCACGCGCATGTAAAACAGTATTCGGATTTTTCCTGTTGCCCGGTTCCGCCACCCTTATCGGGTAGGAACCGGTAAGAAGCGCGGCCCTGGCCGGACCGCAGACCGGCTGCGCATAAAAGCTGGTGAACCTGATGCCCTCCTCTGCCATCCGGTCCAGTACGGGAGTCCTGATATCCGGAGAGCCGTATACGCCAACGTCGTTATAGCCCTGATCGTCGGTCAGCACCACAATGAAATTCGGTTTTGGCGATACCTGTTTTTCTGCCTGCCCCCCTTCCTCTGATGATGTGCAGGAATTGAGTAATGCCAGGGACGATAGAGCCAGAAAGATTAATGGATGTTTACGCATCGCTAGTAAGGCGTATCCCCCCCATCGGCATTGATCGATTGCCCGCGAATGATGGTGGCATGATCGGACAAAAGAAATGCGGCTACCCGCCCGATCTCCATGGGTTTGATATGCCGGCCTAACTGTGCCGGGACCATGGTCTTGATCAGTTCCTCCGCCTGCTCATCGATGCGTTCGCCGATAACTTCAGCGACCTCCATCAGCATGGGCGTATAGACGCCACCGGGACAAATCGCGTTGACGTTGATGTTATGCCCACTCAGTTCCGCCGACAACGAGCGGGTCAGATTAATGACGGCGGCCTTGCTGGCATTGTAGCCGGCCATGTTCGGATAGCCGACTTTGCCGCAATTGGAGGCAATATTAACGATTGCCCCGGGTTGTGCCGCGTCGATAAGCATCTTTGCGAACGCCCGGCAGCAGTTGTGCGTGCCGATGACATTAACCTCCATTTGTACCTGCCAGTCGTTTACACTCGCTCCGAGATTTTCTCCCAGACGAATGACTCCTGCGTTATTGACCAATCCATTGAGGAAACCAAAATACGCTCGTGTCGCAGTCAATGCTGTTTCGACCGATGGTTCATCCGTCACATCAACGACCGTAGCAAATACTGACTCATCGACGGCGGCTGATTCAATGAGCAGAGTATCGCGCGCGGCAAACACCGTTTGTTCATCCAGGTCGCCGATGGCGACCCGCGCGCCGGCGTCGAGTGCGGCGCGGGCTATGCCATAACCGATACCCCTGGCACTGCCCGTGATAAATACAACTTTATCTTTTAACATAATTGCTCCCTCAGGTAATTCATGCCGCCTGGTGTACCGCCATAGTATTCACAAACCGGGGTTGAGTCACTTTCTATCACCTGTATCATGTAACGTCGTTGCCGGCCGAACGCCAGGATCAAACATGAGCGCAACCACCGAACAAGTCATCGGACAACACAGCCTCAGGCGCCCGTTGGCCTGGATCATCTGGGGGTTTGGCGTCACCTACGTCGTCTACAAGTTCCAGACCCAAAGCAGTTACGCGGTACTGAATGCCAGTATCGCCGAATCGCTGTCGCTGACTCTCTCACAAGTCGGAGAACTGGGGGCGGTGTACGCGATCACCTATGCGGTCATGACAATTCCGGCCGGTGGACTGCTCGACCGCTATGGCGCCCGTACGATGTTAAGCGCCGGTATTGCAACCGTTGCCTCAGGGGCGTTGATTTTCGGACTTGCCGGCAATGCAACGGTCATCGTCATCGGCCAGGCGTTAATGGGAATAGGCGGCGCTTTCGGCTACCCGGGCCTCGCCTACCTGACGAGATACTGGTTCGACATCAAACATTTCGGCCTGGTTTTCGGCATTGCGCAGACCGTGGCGGCTACGGCGAATACCCTGGGTCAGGCCGCGGTGGGTTACCTGATACTGGTGCTGGCCTGGCAGGACATCATGCTGCTGGAGGCGTTCATAGGGTTTCTGTTGCTGATTGCCTTCGCCATGCTGGTGCGTGAACCTGATGATGGTCAGGGTGAACCGGTAAAATCGGGTACGCACCCGTCTTTCTGGGGCGGCCTGTTCCGGGATCTGAGGGTCCTGTCCGTCCAGCCCCTGTTCTGGCAGGTTACGCTGATCAGCGGACTGACATTCGGCATGATGCTGGGGGTGGGGATAATCTGGGGGATCAAACTGCTTATCTTCAAGGGGTTTGACCCGACGACTGCAAGCAACATCAATTCCACCATCTGGTTCGGTTTCGGGATCGGCGCTTTCCTGGTCCACGTATTTTCGGATTATGTGCGCAGTTTCAAGCTTACCTGCATCATATTTTTAGTGTGCGATGTCATCGCGTTACTGCTGTTTACCCTGATGAGCGAACTCTCCACTGCCATGGCCTTTTCTCTGTTCCTGTCCGTTGGTTTTTTTGCCGGCGTCAGCCCCATGTGTTACACGATGACGACCCGGTTCTGTGAAAAAGCAATGGCCGGCACCGCATTCGGTCTGCTGACCTGTGTATCATTTGTCATCGGCGCGCTGCTGATGCCCATCCCGGCCAGGCTCGTGGAACACTTCAACGTCCCGCTCAGCGCAGCCGCGCTGTTATTTCCCGCGGCGCTGCTACTGGCGCTATGCCTGGCAATCGTCAAACAGGAAACCTACGCCATGGCGCCCGCGTCCGGGAAGCATGCATAGCACGGTCTCAACTCGATGGATAGTTGCATCCGGGCGGTTTATTTTCCAGAATACATCTTTGCAACCTTGTTGCGTTATACAGTGTGGATACCGATGAAATTAAACGAATACGTAAAATATGACGGTTTGGGGTTGGCGGAGCTTATTCGCAACCGGCGCTATCCTTGCCGTTACAGCGGACGGCGGCTGACCTGCCGTTAGGTATGCAATTTGCCGGCCGTCTCGGGGATGAGGCTACCCTGCTGCAACTAGCCGCACAGCTTGAAGAGGCGGCGCCCTGGCCCCGGACCGCACCCCTGATTCAATAATGTATGCCGAAAAATTGTGAAGGCGAAATTTTCTTAAATCAGGATCATACAAGACCGATTAATTGACCAAACGGACAGGCGTGATTAAGCGCCGGCGTCCCAGTATCCGTGAAAGCGAGCGGCACGTGGTGACGCAGTTGGACCTGCGCGACCGGACCGGCGGCGAGATCTCCTGCGTAGTCATGTTCTACCCGAAGGGAACTGCCAAGCGCAGTCCGCCATTGCCGGTCGGAGGAAAGCGGCGTCCTGACTTTGGGATCGAAGTCCAAGGCTGTCTCAAGCCCGTTTCTGCTCCCGTTCATTATCCGCCAATTCTAACGTATTTTACACTGACCCCAACTATTTACCGTAACTGCATAAATGACAAGAGTGCACTGCCCAGAAGTCCTGTTTTATTGGCCAGTGTTTCAAGTATTTCAAAGTGATTCAAGTCAATACCTATCGTATAGTGCAGCGGTTTTCCCAGCGCATCAATTGCCATGGCAAAATCATGAGACTGTCGAATGAATTCCGGTGATTCATCGGTACCGTGACTGATAAACACCGGGGCATGGAGGTGATGTAACTGGCGTTGTGGGCTTAATTGTTGTTCTATCTCGTCAGTAATATTCAGATATTCACTACGCGATGATAAACGCACCGGTTTCAAATCATACATGCCGCTACAACAAAGACCGCCTTTCAGAAAGCTCTGTGGCAGGTTAAATTCGGATTTCCAGTCAGTTGTCATACACACAGCCGCCAGATGAGCGCCGGAGGAATGACCGCAAACATATATTCTGTTTTTATCACCGTTAAAGTGTTCTGCATTTTCATACACCCAGGCAACCGCATTCCTGACTTGTGAAGCCAACACCATCAGATTTCCGTCTACATCGAGAACTGAATCGAAATCAGGAGTAATCCAATGTGCCCCCGCTGCGGTAAATAAAGGTGCAGGAAAAGCATAATCACCGGCGCGGCCAAGACGCCAGGCGCCACCGTGAATGAAAAAAATGATTGGCGCTTTTGTTCCTGATGCCGGGAAAACATCCAGTGTCTCAATCGCCTTGTTCCCGTAGTTATAGGTCCTTGGCTCGCCCAACCGTTGACGCGCTGCTTCGCTACCGGATTTATATCTGGCTATGACTTCTTCAAGATTGGAAGCATAGTTGCTTTGTTGATAGGCTTTATCCAATTCAGCCTGATTCATGAAAACTACCCGGCAATTTTTTTTCGCGTCTCAGGGAATTACTCAGGGAAGGACCTGAAAGCTTCGACCATCTTCCAGAGTCAAGTCCTGACCATCAAACGTCGCGTTCATACTGGTATGGTTAGTATTGGAAGCTGAAGATTTATTCGCTGACGTCCAGTAGGTTATATCGAGCCTGATGGCATCATTTTTCGATTCATACCTGCCATAACCGCTATCGACGCCATTTTCATCACCGTCAACAAGAATAAAATAGCCGTCAACGAGGGCCAGTGCACCGTTTTCCAGCTTATACACTTTACCTTCACCTGGTCCGGCCAGCTCAAAGATTTGTACCGTTCCACTCCCCCTGAAGGTTAAAGTCAGTTCATCATTCACGCGTCTGACATCAACGTCATGTTCCGTAAGACCCTGGTACGTGAGTGGCGGAGATTCTGATGGCGCTGTGCTGATGGTTTGTTCAGCAACCAGATGGATGAAATCGTCACCTGCTGAGTAAGGGCCTGCATGGGCCATCGCTCCCTGAACCTGAGCCGACTCGCCTTTGATCTGGGCGTATTGTACAAAAATGCCATTCCTGAACAGGAAAATTCCATCCAGTGGCAAGTCTTCACCACCAGAGGTAATCAAACCGGTGTACAACCAGAGGCCCTCAACCTGTTGTTCAAGGGATACCGGCTGTTCCGCTTCATTTCCGGCAAGATTACTGCAGAAAAGAATAAACAGGAGGTAGAAGCCAAAAAGTTTGGCTGACTGATGCTTTCCCATAATTCACCTACAATAGTCGAGTGTACCTGTCATATTACTCCCAGCATTCAAGGAATGACAATGTTTCCAGTTTTCACCACAAACAGAAACACAAGAAAAAGGTACAAATCCGGAGTTTCCTTCACTATATCGTAACATCACCCTAACTCCTTAAAATAACGCCGCATTTCTTCCACAACCTTTGGTGCAAGTAATGTTGTCGCAGTGAGTGTCGGAATAACCATCAGTGCAAAAGTCGTATCGATAATATTTACCGCGGTAGCCTGGTTCCAGTTCGCTGCAACGGGGATCAGCAACAAATAAATATATACGTACTGGCTCCCGATCCGTTTACCCAACAGGTAGCGCGCACATTTCACACTGTAATAGGAATAACTGATCATGGTGGAAACGGCGAACAGGGAAAACGTGAATAACAGAACAACACTGCCTAAATAAGGCATGGTTTGTTCAAAGGCATCGGCCGTCATCGCAACGCCATTGCCGGACGGTGTGACGCCGGCACTGAGTATCACCAATGCAGTGAGGGTGCAAACAATCATCGTATCGATAAAAGGGCCTATCATAGCGACCAGTCCTTCACGGATCGGCTCCCTGGTCTGTGCAGCGCCATGGGCCAGGGCTTCGGTTCCGATCCCCGCCTCATTGGAGAAAACGGCACGCTTGACCCCGGTCACCAGCACCTCCTTGAAAGTGAGCCCTACTGCTCCACCCAGTATTGCCTGCCCACCAAATGCTGCCCGAAAAATATCTGCAAACAAATCGGGGATAATCTCGTAATGGTAGACAATCACCAGCATGCTTGAGATGAAATAAAGGATGAACATGATCGGCACCAGTCGGGATGTAGCCATACCCACCCGCCTGATGCCACCCAGGATCACTGTCCCCACAAAAACTGTTGCGATAAGGCCGGTAATCGTTCGATCAACATCCCATTCAGCCTGTAACAGGCCGGCCAGTTGGTTGGCCTGGAATAAGGGTAAACAGCCCACCATGCCGCAAATAGCGAACATAAAGGCAAGGGGTCTGAATTTTGGGCCTAATCCCATTTCAATAAAATACATGGGGCCGCCCTGGGCAATGCCGTCTTCATCCTGTTGCCGGTACATACAGGCAAGGGTGCAGGTGAAGAACTTTGTACACATACCCAGCAAACCTGCCACCCACATCCAGAAAATTGCGCCTGGGCCACCCATACTGATGGCGATAGCTACTCCCGCAATATTACCCATACCGATAGTGCCGGATAATGCCGACGACAACGCCTGGAAATGCGGGATTTCTCCGGGATCATTGGGGTTACTGAACTTGCCCCGTAGCAGATCGAAAGTATGACGTAAGCGCAGGAACGGCAGTAAACGGCAGAGAAAAGCGAAATACAATGCCGTGGCGGCAATCAGGAAAACCAGTGGCAGTCCCCACATAAAATCCACTGCCTGTTGCCAGAAATGATCGAAACTATTCAAATCAGGAGTCCCCACCATGCCATGCAGCGGCGCCGGGTTTACGCCCGCGGCGACCGGTAGCGCCTGCTGTTTATTTGTCTACACCGTAGAATCGGCTATGGCCTTGGGTGGGCATGCCTTGGTGCAAGCTCGACATTTTATGCACACTACACCTATGATGTATTTTATTGCGACAGGAATAAACAGCGACAATGCCTGAATATTTGATTTGATCTCTTCCCGCGGCAAAACCGGCGTATGTGTTTTACTACGCTCAGTTGATCTTGTTTCCTCACCGCTTGTAGTCACAGGCGCTTTCAAAAAAACCTCAAGAGTCAGAAAATTTAAACGATGTTATTAATTATTACATATCAGGTCAATGTCAGCTACTTGACACTTTGCGGATTCACACTTGCGCGGGAATGGAATTACCCCCAACAGATCAAGTTAGCTTCTATGCTTGCCTGATGAGATTATTATTTATCTGAATTAATATTATATTATTTGTTGATATAGCATCTATATATCCCTATGATAGCATCATGAAAACTACTATTGATATTCCTGATAAGGAACTGGCGGATACGATGCGTTTTACCAATGCAAAAACCAAACGTGAGGCTGTGGTGACAGCCATTACTGATTTCAATCGGCGTAAACGCATGGCGAACCTCATAAAATATGCCGGCACCTGTGAGGCGCTGATAACTGTCGATATGTTGCAAGAGCAGCGCCGGAGCGGCTGAGTCCGTTGATCCTTATCGATAGCTCCTCCTGGATTCATTTACTTCGGCCCCAGGGCGACCCGGCGGTTCGGTCCAGGGTGGAGAATGCCTTGCAATCAGGTGAGGCTTGCTGGTGTCCGTTTATTCAATTGGAACTATGGAATGGCGCAGGCGGCAATCAGGAGAAAAAGGTTCTGCGGGATTTTGCCCTGGTACTCCCGGAACTTCCAATAACTGATGGTGTCTGGCAAACGGCATATAACCTCGCCCGCCAAGCCCGGGAGCGAGGTATCACGGTACCTGCAAGTGATTTGGTCATCGCGGCTTGTGCACAATATCACAAGGTGGGCCTGGAAACCGCGGATAACGATTTCGCAAGGTTGGAAGATCTTACCGGAAGATAGAGGCTTTTACCCCCTACCCTTTTTTATACTCCCTGATTAACGTACCATATCCGGACATCCCAGTTTTTTATTTTCTTGATGCCGACTTTAAATCGTATGCTGAGTTCCCTTGTTCTTATCTTCTTAATTCTTTGTCTGAGCTTTATGTCCCTGCTCTTTGTATTTCAAGGAAAATTAATATTTTTTCCCAGCAAAGGGATTGGCGACACGCCCGCAACCATCGGTTTGGATTATGAGGACGTTTACCTGGTCACGGATGATAAAATAAAAATCCACGGTTGGTATGTACATAATCCGGATGCGGAAGCAACCCTGCTGTTTTTTCATGGTAATGCCGGGAATATTTCTCATCGTATTGAATCAATTTCCATATTTTATGACATCGGTTTATCAGTTTTCATTATCGATTACCGCGGATACGGTAATAGTGATGGGCGGCCTTCCGAGTACGGGACATACCAGGATGCAATGGCCGCCTGGGATTATCTGGTTGATGAACGCAAATTACGCCCGGATGAGATTATCGTATTCGGTCGTTCCCTGGGCGGTGCGGTAGCCGCTTCATTAGCCGCAAAGATCATGCCCGCAGCGGTGATACTGGAATCCACATTTACATCCATTAAAGAGCTGGGGAAATATTATTATCCCTACTTGCCGGTTTCCTGGATTTCACGGATACATTATCCTGTGGATAAACATATTACCTCGTTCAACTGCCCGGTCTTGATTATCCATAGCCATCAAGATGAGTTGATCCCGGTCAAATTCGGACAGCGCTTGTTTAAATACGCACGGGAACCGAAAATGTTTCTCTCTATTTCCGGGGATCATAACAGCGGGTTTTTATTCAGCAAAGATATCTATGTCAAAGGGATCAAACGTTTCCTTCAAACCTACATGGATGCCCAGTTCTAAGCATGTTACCCGTCATTCCGGGCATCGCAATTCACTTGTCTCGACCTTTTAAACATCAGGTTTTTGCTGCATCATTTTCTCCTTCAGGAGTTAACGATGAACCAAAACCGTCTCTTGAGCATTCAGGCTAATCTGTCCAACTTGGGTTGACGGAACATAATTAAGCACAAAAGTCCGACCAGACAAAATGCCCCGTGCAAAGAAAACGTGGTCTGTCCCCCGTTTCGCGCGTTCCTGCCATACTTATACCTCAGAAATCACTTTGCCATACGCGTGAGTGTTTTTATTGATATTATACTCAAAAATTTTTGACGGCAGGATGCCTGAGTAACTAAGTAACTTTCCATTTATGACAAACAATCCGATGCAATATCCGGGCTAACCCTGGGACGATACGATGCCACTTGCAGAAATACTGATGATTCTGGGCTTTGCCCTGGCAGCTTTTTCAGTAGTGTCCAACGATTCGATCCAGACGCTGGGTACTTTCCTTGCCTCCAATAGCCAACGCCCCTGGTGGGTCCTCTGGCTCTTCTCCAGCAGTATCCTCGTTGCGGTCCTGGTGTACGGATGGGTTGTCAATAACGGTGATGTAGCTTACGGTCGTCTGACAGCTTTTCCCACACCGGAAGGAGGCGTGAACTGGCTGCATGTCCTGGCGCCATTAACACTCCTCATGCTGACCCGTTTCGGGGTCCCGGTCAGTACGACTTTCCTGATTCTGAGCGTTTTTGCGCCGGGCAACATTCAAGCTATGCTGGTCAAGTCGCTATCCGGCTACTTCGTCGCCTTCATCGTTGCGATCCTCCTCTATTGGGCCATACGGAAACTGACCATTTACCTGAATGGCACCGCGACATCCAGGGAAGCAACCGCATTCCACTGGGTCGTGTTGCAATGGACGTCTACAGCCTTTCTTTGGAGCCAGTGGTTAATCCAGGATTTGGCAAATATATACGTTTTCGCACCGCGCCAGATCGATTTTAGCTGGCTGGTCGCTTCAATCGTGTTGCTGTTGTTGATGCAGGGCTACATTTTTTATCAACGCGGCGGCCACATCCAGCAAATTGTTACCAGAAAAACGATGACCGGCGATGTTCGTTCGGCCACCATCGTTGACTTCGTCTACGGCTTGATACTCCTGGTCTTCAAGGAATGGAGCCACATGCCGATGAGCACGACGTGGGTGTTCCTCGGCCTGCTTGCGGGACGGGAGATTGCCATGACGATGCAACTGGGGAACCGCAGTCTCAAAGATGCGGCTAAACTGATCGGCCTTGATGCGTTCAAGGCTTTAGCAGGTCTGATTGTCAGTGTCATCCTGGCATTGGCCGGAAGCTACTACGTCGCGTAAAACTGTATACGAACCAGCCAAAGGGTACTGACAAGTTAACTAAAAAATCAAGGATTTCTTGATTTTTCATACTCTATTGAAAAATAAATTACTATGATAATCAACAAATTGAATTTTATGCGAGAACACGAACCTTAGCCAAAACGGTGAATTTTCCGTTAACTTGTCAATACCTCGGCAACAACTGGAGCAGGCTGCGTAGTCCTGATATGATTAATTTTCCTAAACGGCTCGTGGATCAAAAAAGGGGGCAGGGTCAGAGAGCCAGGCGTTCAAAATATCCGGGCAAAAATTATCAGGGGCTGGACCTGCGTGACTCCGTATCTGGATTATTCTCTGTTACCGTGTCTTGATCAGCCATTTTAACGTTGCGCTGGGATACCGAATTCAAAACATGGCGGCAACGCGTGTCGACCACTGCTTGCAACTTGTAGTAATCATCTCTGCCGCCATGTTGTTCCGTAAATTCAATTATGGCCTGCTCCGCCAGGCCAGGCAAGTTAGTTGCCTTCTCCTCAAGACGTTCCAGCACTCTTTTCGGCGGCATCCCCAGTTCCTCAGCCATTATCTCCCAGTCCGTACGCGTGATACGTTCTGGCTTGGTATTCTCTCCGATGAAGAGCGCCATATCCCGGTTCCAAGGATTGAGTAGAAACTGATTCAAGTATTCAATGGACACCATGTCATAGCATGGCGCCAACATTGGCGCCGCTTGTCCAGGCTGATACAATAATGACAGGTTTTTGGCATGGCCGTCCCAGTTGCCCAGCAGGTAATTTAGGATCTGCCAGTCCAATAATGTTGACAGTGCAACGGCAGGTTGCACCGCGTGGGACTGCAACAGTTGGGCAATAGCGCCGACAGTCGGCCCGTAATCAGATTGGTATTTATGGATGGGATTCAGTCTGAGCGCTTGCAGCATATCTTCCTGATGCAACCGGAACAAAGTATCGTCTTTATCCCGGGCGCGGTCATAACGGGAAATTCGCAACCAAGGAGTCTGTCCGTCACTATCATTAGTTTGCAGATATTCAGTATTCACTACCGGCAACCCTGCCTCTCTTGCGATGGCGTTACTGATATATTCCGCAAAGCAAACCCTTGGGCGGGTCTCAAACTTCAGGATATGGCTGGATGGTTTTGTACGCGTAGATAGAGAATATGTCCCGTTATCATATCTTACTGCCAGTTTCCGCTGCGCGCCTGACAACGAAAACCGCGTTCCACCGTCGGGGAATGCCGGCATGTCTATTCCAGATGAATTAACCAGACTGATGAGTTCCTCAACTGTCAGGACCCTTGACGGTTCTAACGCTTTATTAATGGAGGGTGTGTTTGTCGGAAGAACACTTAGCGCACCTGCACAATCAGCGCCGATGGCCAGCAACAAGCCCATATTGTCCGACTCACCAACCCCGTTTATATCGCAGGCATGCGTGCGCGCATCACCCTCCGGCAACAAGCCGGTGAACCATGCATGGGCCTTGACCTCTTCATCACCGTATGACAGGGGCAGGCTGATGGAAATCGGAAACCCGTCACCGTCAAGCCAGTCTGGGTCATAGGAGAAACATATGTGGCTCTCCTCGTTCTCCCGCAGGTGACCTACAAGCCTGTCGCCGGACCAAACATGTCCGCGTCGTCCAACCATTATCCCGACTCACTTCTGCGCATGATCCCTAGAAGACGCGCCGACTCACTGCGAGGCAGAATCACCATATCCAAACCCAGAATCTGCAGCGCATCCATAACACGGCATAATGAAGCATTGGGCTTGCCCCGCTCAAACTGCGACTGGAACCGGGTGGATAATCCTGACAGACTGTAGATTTGGTCCAATGTCAGGGCCTGCCGTTTTCTTTCCTCTCTGGCCACAGACCCCAACTCTTCAGTGGTGCGCACCAGTCCATAAGGCGGCTTAGGCCGTTTTGTGTTGTGTAGGCTGTTCATTGTGCTATACAGTATATTTTTTACCGAAATGTAATATACGCCGATTCACTCCGATAATCAAAAAATATTTTACATTACAGTAAAATATTCCGTAAGCGCAGCTGTTTAGTGTTATATTTTTACATTAATGTAATATTCTGTCATGCTGATCACTTTGCCCGGAAGTTTTGAACACCTATGGCGGAGAGCTAGGCGTTTCCGATTTCAGGAAACCACTTGTGCTAATTATTGAATGCTTTAGATAACAGATAATATCTAGTTTATTCAAAGAGTTATTGATCTCTACCTTCCTGTATGTTCGCCCACCCTAGCGAATTAATTTATCAAAATTAATTTGAATATTACTACCAGAAGTATCTACTCCGGAATGATTCCAGAAATCAGTTTCTATGACATTAGATAACTGTTGAAATGAATCTACTGGCCCAACACTGTAACGAGGAAACACTACATTACGTTCTATGACTTTTCCAAATTTCGTTAAATCGTATTGATCTCCATATCCATACACATTTAATGGGCCGCCTAGTTTCATGATCTGAATTTCTAATGCATATTCTACACTTTGTGAGTGAGCAGCTTTGCGTAGCTTATGCAAGTAATTTAACGTGTTACAAAACATCCCCATAAACCAATGGGGATGGATTATGAAGCCATCCTTATTTTCCATATATACAAATACCAGTTCGACTAAGCCGCTATTTTGTAATTCCGTACTAAAGAGGGTGTTTTTGGGATTGGTGCTTTCTGAATATATGCCTCGTAAAATAGGCCTCCAACGATTATCGGAAAAGGGGAATTTTAATTTATATGTTTGTCCATCATGGGTACCGGTAAATGTAAGTATTGTTGACTTTACATCTGTGCGGCTGTGTATGTTATCGAAAATGATATCGCTTGTTGGTAGTGCGGTTATTCGTACACCATATTTATTGTGAACCGCCCCGGGAACTCCGGAGACCCGTTAGTGTGAGTCATGCCGCTTTGCATGACCGGTTAATCTCATCATTGTACATCTGTTCATATTCAGCCGGTGGCACATTGTCGATGGGCGCCAGCAGATGGCGATAAGGTACTGATAAACTAACTACCGACAGGTTATGGTGCATCAAGTTTGGCCGGAACTATGCCAGACGATTGAAGCGCCGACACAAAGGCTACGGCGACACATTCTACATAGATGAAGTCTTTGTGAAGATTAATGGCAAGCAACACTATCTGTGGCGGGCTGTTGATCAGGATGGTGAAATTGTTGATGTGTTTCTGCAGTCGCGCCGTGATGGGTCAGCAGCAAAGCGATTCTTCAAACGCCTGCTCAGAGGACATGGCGGGGCACCCAGAGAAATTGTAATTGATAAACTGCGAAGCTATGGCGTCGTGCAGTGTGCGCTGATCCCGGAGGCTATCCATAACACGGCACAGTATGCCAACAACAGGGCGGAGTTATCGCATCAGCCGACCAGGGTCAGAGAGCGCGGGATGAGGCGATTCAAGTCAACAGCGCAGGCGCAGCGATTTCTGACTATCCACGCGGCAGTGTACAATCTATTTAACCTTGGACGGCATCTTGTAAGCGCTGAGAATTACAGAAAACGCAGGATAGATGCCTTTGGACACTAGACGATAGCTGTTGCTTGATTCTGAGTAACAAATTTCTACTGGGCCACAGGAGTTAAGTTGTCAGTACCAATTGGAGGAGGTGCTGAAATGACTGACAAAAATCAGGTTTCCGATTAACAACTGAAAGAGGCAATCCTATGGAATACACATTGGAACGGACGGGGCCGGCCCCGCAGCATACTGAAGGCGTGTGCCGCAGATGCGGCTGCACCGACCAAGATGCCCGGGCAGAGATGCACTGAGGGGGAAAGAGTATGAGCATTGAATACCGAGAAATCCTGGAACACGAAGATTCCGGGGTCCGTGAGGAATGCCTTGCCGACGGGAATTACATCGGCAATATCTGCATGCGGTCGGGTGAGGTGTTTTTCCGCGTCCACTATGCCGCCGGCGATCTCAGCATGGAAATGAGCGCACACGAGATAGAGAATGCCAGGGACGCGCTGGAGGCCATGCACGCGATGGTGACGCTGGCAGCCAAGAACAGCATCCTGGTTGGGCCGGACGAGGACGGCAGACTGTACACGCCGCCGGGCGGACCAGCGTTACAGGCCTGACCCCGTATCCAGTGAGAGTTTTATGAGATACCTACTTCCAATTTTGTTTCTGGCGGCGCCGGCCGCATTTTCCCAGCAGGTCCCGAAACTGAGTGTATGGGACGTCCTCAATTCTGATTGGCCCTCATGGTACGAACCTGAAACCCGGGAAATTACGGCAGGTGAATTCGGCCCGGACTGGCCCTTTGCCGTAGATGAGATTACCCTGCACTGTGTCACAATTCCTCTGATACCGGACAGCGGAATTTTTGAAATGGAGACCGGTATCCCGGAGGATGTGCTGTTTCCTGTGCCGGAAAATCGCAAAATGGCGGAATTCTCGAAATCAGCAACCTTTAGCGGCACCGTACTAAACTATGAGCATCAGGGAAATATCTATTACGGTGATCTGGCATCGGCCACCTGTGCCGATTGGGGCGAACTGTTACGTTGTCCGCCCCTGTATCCGGGGCCGGTGCTGGAACATGCTTACAAGGGGGTCTGCCGGTTTGATTGCACACAGGCTGATCAGCACGTAGAGGTCCTGTTAAAAAACGAGGTGGCTGACGCCGATTTTATGACTCAATATCAGAAAATGAAATTGGTATACGATGCGGGGGAACAACTTTGCAATCAGTGACTGCTCCCCGCCCTGCTGTAGACATGAAATTAGAGGTCATTGTTTGGTAATGACAAATTAACTCCCGAAAATGGATAATGCCGGTATGAATATATACAAACGTCACCGGTTTCCACCCGCTATCATCAGCTATGCAGTCTGGCTTTACTTTCGCTTCAATCTCAGCCACCGGGATATTGAAGACCTGCTGGCACAGCGTGGCATAATCGTCAGCTATGAATCCATCCGGTTATGGTGCATCAAGTTTGGCCGGATTTATGCCAAACGGTTGAAGCGCCGACACAGAGGTTATGGAGACACATTCTACATAGATGAAGTCTTCGTGAAGATAAACGGCAAGCAGCAATATCTATGGCGAGCTGTTGACCAGGAGGGTGAAGTGATTGATGTATTTCTACAGTCGCGCCGTGATGGGGCAGCGGCTAAACGATTCTTTAAACGCCTGCTCAGAGGACATGGCGGCGAACCCAGAGAAATTGTGACGGATAAACTGCGAAGCTATGGCGTTGCGCAGCGTGCGCTGGTCCCGGAGACTATCCATAACACGACACGTTATGCCAATAACAAGGCGGAATTATCTCATCAGCCGACCAGGGTCAGAGAACGCGGGATGAGACGATTCAAGTCAAGAGCACAGGCGCAGCGATTTCTGACTATCCACGCGGCCGTGTACACTCTTTTCAACCTTGGACGGCATCTTGTATGCGCTGAGCATTATAGAAAACTCAGGACAGATGCGTTTGGCCGATGGACAATGGCCGTTGCTTGATTCCTGACAACAAGTTTCTACTGGGCCAAAAGAGTTAATTTGTCAGTACCTCGCGGCTTGTTGAACAATCGCCTGATAACCCTTTGATTGCAAGATGACGAATACGAATAATGCTGAATGCCTGATTTGCGGTAATGTTGACGGCGGGAGATGCGAACTGGTATCGCTTACGGATGTTACCGCGTCCTTCAATTTCTTCACATCCTTCGATTGCAGCACTTGCGGCCGTTATGATATTGACCACGAGGCTTCTAATCGAATAATGAAAGATACGAAAATAACTACAGTACAACGCGCACTCATTTCTCACAGAGTATGTGCAACCCGGGAGAACGACACCCCTGTCATGATCACATGGATTTGGCTTGACCACATTATCCGGGATGGCATATTGCCGAACCCGATAGAGCAAGCTAATAATCTGGTCAGGTATATCGGCGATGAGGTATCACGAACGGGTGAGAACCTCCAGACCCTGCCTGAGCATATCCATGCAATCATCGGCACCGTTCGCCTGAAAGCCGCCATTGATCTGGCAAAGGAGTTGCATATTAAGGGATGGCTCAGACTCACCCCGCAAGGAGGCGCCGGACGTATCGGTGATGACCCCCACCCGGTCAGTTTCCCGACAGACATCAACCTGACACTTGACGGATGGAAGCAGTATATGGATGAGAAAGCAGGTAAGTTCTCCGGGGAATACGGTTTCCTCGCCATGGAATTCAACGATTCGGAATTGGAGGTTTTTGTCGGAGAGGTGCTGAAACCAGCGGTTAAAGAGGCCCTTGATTGCGAGCTCCGTGATATACGCGACATTTCTCAGGCAGGTGTTATAGACAATATCCTGCGTATGTCCATCAGAGACGCAAAGTTTGTCATTGTTGATCTTACCCATGACAACAACGGCGCGTACTGGGAGGCAGGTTATGCTGAAGGCTTGGACAAACCCGTTGTGTATATCTGTGAAAAAGGGAAGTTTGAACGTAGTAAAGAAGAAGGTGGAGGAACGCACTTCGATACAAATCATTGTACCACCGTTCTATGGGATAAAGACGGCAATAAGGATTTTCGTCAGCAATTGGCCGCGACTCTGCGCAATTCACTGGAGATAATATAATGATGTGAAATTCTAAGGAGAAGAAATTGGAAAATTTTATTCTGTACCGCTACATGCCGAAAATATTCTGCGAACAAATGGTTAATGACGGTGAAGTCAGGATCTCCAGATCATCAAAGTACAAGGACGGTGCAGGTATGACAGCAGGGCAACAGGACGATGAACACTATAAATCCGTGATTATCAATGCAAGCGATGTTTGGATGAGGGAACATGACCGCTTGGACCCGCGAGTTGATTCCGAAATTGAAAAATTAAACACCAATGATAACCAATACAAAATAGGTACAACGCTGAATGATCCGTACTGGGTTCTCTGTCTTTCGGTCGACTTGAGACTAGACCTATTCGACGAATTTAACAGCGATGCGGTCGTAGTCGTTCGGCATCCTGAGAAATTGTTCAAAAAGATCCATGAGAATATGGCCTGTTTGGAGTCCTCGCCTGAATCTATGATGGAAATACGGTGTCAGCCTGTGCAATATTTGGGTGAACTTAGATTCTATGGAAGATCGATACTCGTGACTAGCCCCTGTTTTACAAAACCGGCAAAATATAAACATCAAAAAGAATATCGAATCGTTTGGTATCCCTGCTACAGCGAAGATCTTCATGTAAACCTGCGATTGGGGAGCCTTAAAGATATCGCTAAGGTTGTACTCAGGGATGACCTTGAAAATGGTAGTGTCAAAGAAAGTATCTTCGATGAAAGCTCCTTCCACAAGGCTGCCGACGAAGCTATCAGAAATAACATCTGATCCTGCTTTGACTAACGCTCCGGTCTTCTCCTTCTACTCATATGTAGATACTTGGTCGGAACCACCCTTCGCGGGCTTCCAGCCATGATCCATCCCATCAAGCCAGCCCAAGGTTTTTCCTCTTGTTGTGTAAACACAGCCGCAGTACATACATCTTTTTAAATGTTCACTGGCATCACTTACACCTACTTCCTTAAGTTGTTCTACCTCACTGCGATTCAAGCTGCGCTGCCGTGATGCACTTCTTTCGCTACACCGTTTAGGACATTCCCCCCACCGGTACTTTTTTTCTTTCTTAGCCATAGCAAACCCTACCAATCATGTGTGGATACATGTGACCACCCTAAAAAATATCGGACTAATCCAAACTAGCGATTTCCGCCAAAATCATGTATCCGACAGGAGAATTTTATCATGGAAAAAACAAAGATTACCGGGCAGTAAACCGCATCTGCACTTCACCAGTCCGAAATCAAGGCCGACTGCTGTCGCGGGTGATTTTGACATGAACGACCAGGAAGGATTAAATACCGCATCAGGACAGCCTGCCTGAAGGCCGGGAGTTACCGTGTATACCCCCGTTGGCAGTGGTCGACAAACGGCTGAAACCCTGCCGGCTCAGCCCCGGGAGATGAGTTGATTAATTTCCTTAAATTTTGAATCCAGGGCATTCCTGTCTTCTTCCGACATTAGTAGAAACGTCCAGGGGTCGTTGAGTATCAAACCGAGGACATCAAGCACATCGCAGATTATCTGAACCGCCCCGGATTTGCCGGAGACTCCATTTCTTGAGAGGATGGAGCAATGAACAGACACAAACGTTATCCCCCGGAAGTCCGGGAACGGGCCGTGCGGCTGGTGCTGGAGCACCAGGAGAACTATAACTCCCAATGGGCTGCACTAACTTCCATCGCCGATAAGATTGGCTGTACCGCGGAAACCTTGCGTAAATGGGTGAGACGCGCAGAGGTTGACCAAGGTAGCCGCCCCGGTGTCAACAGTTCGGAGCGTGAGCGACTACGTGAGTTGGAACGCGAGAATCGGGAACTGAAGCGAGCCAATGAGATATTACGTAAGGCGTCGGCTTTTTTCACCCAAGCGGAGCTCGACCGCTAACCGAAGAGCTGGTGTCATTCATCGACCAACACCGGGCTGCGCCAGGGGTCGAGCCGATATGCAAGCAATTGCCGATCGCCCCGTCGACGTACTACGAGCACAAGGCCAGGGACGCGGACCCGGCACGCGTACCGGCCCGGGTGAAGCGGGACCGGGCGCTATCTGAGGACGTCTATCGCGTATGGAAAGAGAACTACCAGGTGTACGGCGCCAGGAAGGTGTGGCGGCAACTCAAGCGAGAAGGTCATACAGTGGCCCGTTGCACGGTAGAGCGGTTGATGAAACAGCTTGAAATACAGGGCGTGAGGCGCGGCGCAAAGCATTGGACGACGGTGTGTGATGAGACCTTGCCGCAGCCGGCAGACCGGGTAAACCGGCAGTTTACCGCCAACAGGCCAAACCGGTTATGGGTGGCGGATATCAGCTTTGTAGCCACCTGGTCCGGCTTTGTCTATGTGGCGTTTGTCGTGGATGTGTTTGCCCGGCGGATTGTGGGCTGGCGGGTCAGTGGTTCACTGCGTACCGACCTGGTGCTGGACGCATTGGAACAGGCCCTGTGGTCACGGCATGGCACCAAAGGGTTGATTCATCACAGTGACCACGGCAGCCAGTATCTCTCGATCCGGTACACCGAGCGCTTGGCGGCGGCCGGGATTGAGGCCTCCGCAGGCAGTGTAGGGGATTCCTATGACAATGCGCTGGCAGAGACGATCATCGGTCTGTACAAGACGGAAGTGATCCGGACGCGGGGGCCGTGGAAGACCATCGATGACGTGGAATATGCCACGCTGGAATGGGTGGACTGGTTCAATAATCGCCGTTTGCTGGCACCCATCGGCAACGTGCCTCCGGCTGAGTATGAACAGATGTACTATGATGATGTAAATAACCGGTCATGCAAAGCGGCATGACTCAAACCAACGGGTCTCCGGGATTCCCGGGGCAGTTCACATATGCTTTGACGGGAAACACTCGATTCGATTACCTTGAGTTGATCCATAACATGAGGGACTATAACGCTTTGCCCTGATATTCCCAATGAGATTGGAACGGCTCTGAGATACTTACTTCATTGTTCAAATGCCAGAAAGTCAACCAGACCAGATATGCCTAATTGTCGTGGTTGCCAAATTGCATCAATTGCGAAGATTCTAATTTGACCAACCTCCAGTACTCTGAAAAATTCATCGCCTTCATAGATATACTCGGATGGAAGTCTCTCGTTCGCGCTTCCGAGGAAGGGAGCGGGTTATCGCTATCAGAACTTTCCGAAATCTTGACGAAGTTGGGAACGAATGACGACCAGAAACAATACGAAAAATATGGTCCCACAATATGCCCCGAGGCACCGCACATCAATAAGGATGTGGGCTTTTGCATTTCTTGTGCTTCTGACAGCGCCCTAATCTCTACTGAAATCTCATCTGCAGGCATCATTAGTCTCATTTCCCATTGTTGGACCGCTTGTTTCAAATTGCTATCAAAAGGGATCATGTGTCGCGGTTACATCAAGCGCGGCCAGATTTACCATACCCCTGAACGGCAAATTGGCACTGGCCTCAGCGAAGTCGTAAAGCAAGAAAAACAAGTTTCTATTTTCAAGAATGATGCTGACGAGAGAAGTACTCCTTTTATTGAAGTTGATACTGAGGTTGTCCAATATATTGAACAGCAACCTGATCACTGTGTGAAAGAAATGTTTTCACGCATGACTAAATCGGAAGATGACCTCACCGCTATATTCCCGTTCCAAAGACTGAAACACAGCTTTGCCATTGCCGGGGCCAGCGTAACGTTCGACCCCGAGAATGAACGCAAATCATTAAATAACGTTCGCGGCTGGATATATACGATGAAGGAACAAGTGGAACGTCATATTGACCCAACTAACGAATTAGCACTTCAAAAAGGCAACCATTACATACGTATGTTAGATGCACAACTCATCGCCTGCGACCGTACTGAGGAGGCAATCGACCTTTTCTCTCATTGAGAAGAATCAACAGATTAGTGATGGGCCTTATTCAATCTTTAAGAAATCGTCCTCTAACATTTCAGCTCGCATACTTACCTTGAGCTTCTCCTTGGTCAAATGTTCATCTATACCAACTACATAAACTGCTAGAACATCGATATTGGAGCCAATGTCGGGTAGATCTAAAGATTGCGCTCTTTCCTGCAGCATACATGCTACCTGATAGTCTATGCTAAGCAATAAGTTGACAGCCAGGAGATTTGGACGATGTTCCTTTAAAGCATTTGAATCCTTCTTATTGGTGACAACCTCTCTCAAAACGTGTTCCATGTAGGTTTTAGTATTACCTACTTGATTAGATACAATTCCAGTAGCGTAAGCGTCCATATCATCACCCTCGGCATATATGTACAGCGGATTCTCAGGGTCATTTTTTGATCCCTCGTAGAGGATTACAGGATATCTCGCCTTTGCACTTTCTTTGGCTTTAGCTAGGTAGCTGGGATCGAGGAATGGGCTTAGTATTTTATCGAGAAATTTATCTCGACATGTGTTCTGTGGCAAGCTGAAAGGCAAGCACAGGTCATATTCGGTCTCAATAGCCGAGTCGAGTTTCAGCAAGAGTTCTTTAATAAACTCCAGTAATCCGAACGATTTGCGTGGCGTGTAACACTCCACATACCAGCGTTTGTCACCAGTCTGTATTGATAAGTCTGGCCCAGACTTATTCCAGCGAACATCGGTTCCCACTGCACAGAGATGTTCAGCAACCTGTAGCTGCCAGACCAGCGACCAGAAATCGGCAAATTCCCCTGTAGTCAGCAAGCTTCGTTCGGACTCCCAATTATGGAGAACCTCAGCACAACATAGCAATTCTTCTAAACGCTGGAATATGGATTCGTTGCAATAAGTACCAAGTCGCCAAGACATGTAATGGCAATAATAAGGCGGACTTTCGCAGTACTCCGTGAGCGTCTCTATAGGAAATGCCCGCTCTATAGCTGGATAGCGTTCAAGGCGACCTTTAATCCAATCCCAATTAATTAGCTTATGTACGAGTTGACGCTGAGCGGGACCTTTTAAAGGCGTGGTCATCGAATATGCTTTCTACTATTCTAATATGTTGACCTCTTCCCAATAGTGCGGTCCGCCATAAGCTGTGGGTCAGTAAACTTGTAGGAAGGGGTTCAGTGTGATTATATTCAGGTCACAAATTAATACATTATCCCATTAGGTGTAGTGTCATTGAAGTGCCCAGTGCGTTTGCTACCCTGCAACACAAAATTCAACTATGCCTTCCTGTAACCCATGCAACCGGAAAGCATTATTGTGCGTAAACCGGCGAACATGAGTTGCTTCACGTTCCAAGTCGTCACTGTCTTTGATTACGGAAGGAATAAAGCCAGATGCAAGATCATCCAGAAATGGGCCGATGTGCGACCCGTGAACTGTGGCCGACGCTCGCTGGTAAGACAAATAGCCGAATTCCATTTCATAATTCCTCAGCACATTTCTTACGGAGCCACTGGTGACCAAGTCAGGAAAATTCATTACATAGCGTTTTTGATCAAAGCGTTTTCGCAGTTCATCATCCCACTTAGCCAAATCATTGTGCTCAAGCCAACGCCTCAATCGATTCTTTTGTTCAAAAGCAAATTTACGCCGTTTTGCGCGTCCTGGCGGTTGAGTAGCGCCATCGTTTTCGACATCGTCACCCCAGAGGACTTGTAGTAGTTCCTTGAGCGAACCGCTGTTTTGCGATGTTATATCCAGATATTCCCGCTCAAAGCGTTTCTGACTGTCCACGGCATCAAGAGCGTAATTCTGGGCAAGCTTTATGTAATACCTGCTCTCGTTATTCGCACAGAAAGCCAGGTAAGCACAGAGACGATCATAGACCTCGCCCATTTTCTTTGGGTCGGTATTTCCGAAAGAAGACTCAGTCGGGTTTGCAATCACCATCAAGTCAAGTTGTAGTTCCATAGCTTGCCGCCAAAGCACCTCCAGCATCCGAAGTTGTCCACCACCGGTAAATAAAAGCCTGCATTCAAGAAGTGCGAGCGCGGACTGGGCAATGCCGAAATTTCTCGACCACAATAACAGCCATGCCATAGCGCCAGGTGTAGCGTCCCAGTTTTGACATGATTTCAGAACGTGCGTCATTTCTTTCATAACTTCCAAAAGTCGTTTGCTTTCCCCGTCTCTCTCAGAAATGACGTCATCCCAAGGCACACTCCACAAGACTTCATGTAAATACAGTTTTGCGCCAGGCAGTTTAGTTGTCACTGTTAATTTCTCGCTTAATTTGACCTGCTTCATGACAAGTCTTTACGTGGGTTATCGAAAGTACGTCGCTATCTGGTCCCTGAAGTGAATTTATGGATGTACTTTCAACATCGCTGAATGACCTGACACCGGAGGCGTTTTTCCAGCAATATCAGGGAGAGCCGGAAAACTTGAATTTACGGGTGTCTAGTTCCGAGGTGAGGCTCAATAGGTTTTGCTGGATGAGTTGCCAACTATATTGTAATATCCTCATCGTAGCGGAATATAGCAAATTTCATTGAGTTCTGTTCTTAATCATGAGGGCCAACCAGAAAGGAAGCTTAAATTAAAAATTTTATTTCGCAAAGACTAGATTGCCTGAGTTTAGGACAAGAAAATTATCGTATGTATAAACAATTTTATTTACTCTACAGGAATTTTTAGTTAGTCGTCATAACATATCGGAAACTTGTGACCTCTGACATAATACAGCTACACAAAGTGAACCCGATTGTCCTCAGCCTCTTCTCAGGCTGTGGCGGCCTTGATCTTGGTTTTGAACAGGCGGGGTATGAAGTAGGCCTAGCTTACGATATTAGAGCACCTGCCATTGAATCGCACAATCATTGTCTCAAAAATAAATCTGCTTTAGTACGTGATGTTTTAACAATAGAACTAGAGCATATTGATAAAGACTACGGCGCTAAATTCTGTCCAAACGGTGTCATCGGAGCCCCTCCCTGCCAAAGCTTCAGCCGCGCAAATTCATCAAAAAAAGAAAAGGATCCAAGGACCAAAATGGTAGAGGTTTTTTTCGATATGGCATTAAAAATTCACGATAGTCGCGGTGGTTTAGACTTTATCGTTATGGAAAATGTCCCTGAGGTCTCACGAGCTGACGGCGGCCGCCTTCTGGAGAAAGAAATAGAGCGGCTTGAAAAGAAAGATTTTACTGTTCATTCACATAGATA
Source organism: Gammaproteobacteria bacterium (assembly GCA_965205405.1). Classification (GTDB taxonomy): domain Bacteria; phylum Pseudomonadota; class Gammaproteobacteria; order Eutrophobiales; family Eutrophobiaceae; genus JAAXHV01. Next base: position 2,857,985 of record OZ242169.1, on the reverse strand, counting down.
TGATGCATCCAAGTATGGCGTTGCTCAAACGCGCCATCGGCTTATACTAATTGCGATCAATAAATCTGTTCCTCAAAATCCCTGGCTCAAGCCTGCTGAACAAACAGAGGCTCTTACAGTCAGAGACTTGATTGCGGATTTGCCTGAGCCTGTTTATTTTAATCAATCAAAAACTGTTGATGATTTTCCAGAACACCCTAATCACTGGTGCATGACACCAAGATCTAAAAAATTTACAGACGGTACCTTGTCTTCTGTACGTCTTAACGGGCGCAGTTTCAAGACTCTACATTGGGATAAGGCCAGCTACACGGTTTCGTATGGAAACCGGGAGGTCCATATTCACCCGAATTGCAAACGCAGGTTAAGTGTTTATGAAGCTATGTTACTACAGGGATTTCCAAAAACATTTGTGCTAAAGGGAACGTTGTCTGATCAAATTTCTCAAGTAAGCGAGGCTGTTCCTCCTCCTCTGGCAAAAGCAATAGCACAATCTATCACATCCGCTATCTATACCAGGTGCTGCTGATCATAATCCGACAGTGCAATTTGCTGATACCCTGCCTTTTGTAAAAGAGCGCGCTGTTTTTTCGCGAATTTAATCCTTAGTTCTTCATCCTCCGATAACAAGGTGTCTACGTTTTGCATATTTATTGTCATATCGAGTGCCATTTTTGAGTAATCGGGAGATTCAGGCGGGTCAGGATTATGTAGTTTAACTGCACCAAACCGGTCTTCAAAGACAACAAGACGCGGACGGAACTCAAACGCTAAGCAAGGCATAGAAACTTTATTGTCACCTTTCGGTGTTGTGGAATAACAAAAGAAGGGAAGACATTTTAGGTCCCAATCTTGATGGTCGGCATTGTGGAGAAGCCATTTCGCAAACCCGAGACTGAACTTAGATACAAATTTCGCTGAATCGACGGAAGCTCCAGCAAGTGCTGATTCCAGATCGCCATCATTCATACCAAAACATGCAATTGTCCCCTTATAAAATTCATCTGATGATGTTGCATTCTTTCTAATCGAGTTTTCAAGAGCATTAATTACATCATCAGAAAGGCTAGCGTCTCCGATGTCTGTCGTCAGATAAAGTACCCATGGGTCCCGCATACATCTAAATTGCAACTCGACTATCCTGTGCAATGCATCAATAATTCTGGCAGAGTGTTGAGCTGAAGGTGCAGCAATTGATCCACATGCATCAATATTGATGATGTGAAATGGGGCTCTTGATTTTGTTTTGCGATATGCTTGGCTTTTGAGGCTGGCAATATCTTCAAGTCGATACGGATAAGTTATGGATGTATCTTCAATCAATCCGGTATTGATGAGCGTTTCTTCACGAAATTGTGAGCGTGCTTTAACAGGGTGCCGTGATGCCTCTGAAAGAAAACCTGTTGCCTTTAATCTAAGCCCCCGGCTTTTAGCCAACTCACCAAGAATTTCAACATCGAAATAATCGATACCAGGGAGTGTAAGGTAATTTAGAGTTCCAGACTGGATGGATGGTGCCACTCTATTCAGAAGTCGTGTAATTAGTATATCAGCGCAGCGTCTCCATTGACGTTCACGTATAAATTGTTTCCGAGGTTTATGCCAAGGACTCAACGTGTCTAAAGCGATTGGAACTGCACGTTCTTCTACATCAACTGGAAGAATTGCCTCTGCGAAATCCTCATTTAATTCATCCTTTGACATTCCCTTTACACTTCTTCCAGAACCTTGAGCAAATCTCGTATAAGCGCTGCCCGATCATCTGATTTGAGTTGCCCCAACACTCCATAAGCTTCCAGAACAATAGCGGTCGCCGAAGACTTTGTACTATCATAATCATCACTCGAAGAACTCGAAGAAGCCCAATCAATCTCGACACCACCAACTTCAGGAGGCGGACCGGTCAAATTCTCCGTTTGTATTGGGATATCAGCATCCTCCCCCCTTTTCTCTTCCCATACCCTCAACGCGTTACTCAAGAGGCTGCTCTCAGCTTTAGCTTTCTTCTTTTGCCTCTCTGCGTCGAGATGTTCTTTTGCAAGAACTTTGTTTCGGTTGATGAGAAGGCGCAGGGCGCGGTGAAGCCATTTTTGTATAAATAGAAAATGAGGATGGCTATAGTTAAACGACTCCCTGTCGATGTTAATTGCACTATCCAATCCGGTGTGAACAAATACTTCTGCCGTAATTTGTGATAGCCGGTTTTGCTCGGATATTTGGTAGTTGAGAAAATTTCTATCAAATAATGTTCCGCTCGCCTCACGAACTCTGATCAATACACCCGAAGTCTCCTTGGGGATGATTTGACTGTTCCAATACAAATATGCCTCAAATGATAATTGACCGCCTGCACGGTCCAGTTCCTCATCCTTAAATGCGCTCTCCACTTTGTCTATTAGCATCATAGGCTTTGGAACTCTTGATCTACGCCTTAATTCCGAAGGGAGATCAATGGGCCGACGTAGTTCGACTCCATCTACGAATACTTGAAATGGTAAATCAGCCGATACTTCCGTAGATTTGAGTTCCAACTCCATTCGTAAGGATTTATCCGATCCAAAATCCAACGATGTTACGCCTTTTTCCCCAACTGGGGCCGTTAAAAACAGGATATCACTGTCCCCTTTAAAATCGAACGGGTGATGAGTTGCGTAATGTAACGGCAGAGCCAAACTCAACTGCCAAACGAGTTTCAGGTAGTCATCGAAATGTTCCAGGTTTGCGGGAGCCTTTGAACGTCCTGTGACATCTGCTGCTGCTTTGACAAGAGCCTTAAATTTTTCCAACGGTTCGTCGCCATCATTCCAAGGTAAATTAGCGTCGATGCCGTCCATGTAACCATCTGATATTTGGCTGGGTAATGCGCCAATGTGATATATGGGAGCATCTCTGACAGGTTTATTATCCGGACCAGGAGTTTGAGAAAAACGCCAACGATCATTGCTTTGTAAAGATCTACGGATTTCAGGTCGAAGTGAGTACAAGACAACTGTCGTCCCGTGCGTATCGGTATCATTTTCATTTACTGTTTCGCTGGTAATTGACACATCTCCAGCTACAAATTCTTCTTCGTCTCCTGTGCTGCTTTCCTCATCATGAGTTTTTAGTTTAATGGTAGCTGAAATTCGAACGGGACTTTCAGCAGCTTTAGTGATAATTTGAAAATGCTGGGTCAACTGAGCAACGGCAAACAAACCAATACCGATTTTCCCAATTAGCAGACGGCCTTTGGGACTTTCATTAAAACTATCCTTAGCGACTGTGTTTAATTTGGTTCCAATCTTTGTCCGCTTTGAACTCCCGCCTATTGATTTCAAGACATGAGCCATAACTTCAGGCGTCATCCCATTGCCATTATCACGGACGATGACTTGTTTAAAATCTGGCGCACCTGTTTCAACAATAACACGCGTGGCATCAGCATCGTATGAATTCACAATCATTTCGCGAAATGCTGCCCATGGTTCGCGATAAATTCCATCGGTCACGCGTGCGATAATGCGCTGGCTTGTCGCAAGCTTAGTCTTGACCTCTTCGCCCGTATCCACTTTATTCTTCACGTCGATGGCGAGGTCGGATATGGGATTCACATTTTCTGTGGTACTCAAAACAGTATCCCTGTGTTCTCTCTACACGTTAAATTTTACGTTTTTTATCTTACATTGGTGTGAGAGATTTGTCTTGCTTGGTATTAAGTTCTGTAAGCGGCCTCCCTCAACAAACCTAATCAATCTAAACCAGAAATTTCTAGCAAAATCACACTAATGATAAAAAACTGAATCACCGGTACCGGTTGATACGCGGATGTTAGAAGATATGAGCTTTCCGGATTTTGCTATATAACTTCACAACAATTTAAGAAAGATAGTCTAGCACACGCTCAACGAGCCCAGTATCACCGATTACCTCACATTCCCAGATTACAAGTACATCCCATCCTAATTCATGAAGCCTGGCATGGTGCTGGACGTCTCGCAGGATATTCTTTTCGAGTTTGGGAAGCCAATACTCCTGGTTTGATTTCGGGCGATTTGAAATTTTGCATGAAGGGTCTGAGTGTTGATGCCAAAAGCAGCCGTTGACAAAAATTACTTTTCTCCTGGAAGGAAACACAAGATCAGGTTTGCCAGGAAGATCTTTGCGATGTAGCCGGTATCTATATCCCAGTGAATGCACAAGACGGCGAACAGCCATTTCTGGCTGCATGCCCTTTGCGCGGATTTTGGACATGTTCGCACTGCGGCGCTCTTTAGATATTGTGTCAGCCATACGTTTAACATTATAAGAGAATTGCACGTCAATCCGTATTTCATCAACGACGACGAACCGCTGGTGAGCTGCGTGGGAGCGAAAATCTGGGTGTCGGGGCACACGCATTCCCTGTTCGATTACCGGATGGGACGCACGCGAGTCGTAGGCAATACCCGGGGCTATCCCCGCAACGACCCCAGGCTCAGATTTTCGGTTATGAGGACCGTTGAGGTGGGCGTGTCATGAGTGTTCTCAAACACTTTGTGCTCCCGGTGGCGTCACTTAAGGGTTGTCCAGTACTCTGCATAGTCATTGACCCTTTCCTCTGTCTTGTACTAAAAGCAGTTTAGTGGGGTGAAGTCATCAACGGTTAGCAGTCTTCAATGATCGGAGTTAATTTCATTTGTTTGTAACGCAATTTTAGTGTCACCAGGATTGCACCTGTCCAGGTTGATCAAAAAGAAACTCGATTGCTTTGTTGTTGAAACCATCAGACCTATATAAAGATCTTGTTGGTTCAACAAAAGAGTAGCGACTTTTGTATTCGGCTATTAAATCTTCACTGCATCGATAGTCAACAAATTTAACATTGTTCCTCAAAACGTCGAGAAGCTCTTCGTCCTACCAAGATTATTGATAATTAGTAATCAGTTGATACAGACCAATGCGGATATATTCATCATGTTGTGGGAGAGAAAACCCTATGACTGAGATGCCGAGAACGAAACCATCTGATCTGCCCATTCCATACCAGAAACTCAATAAAGGTTCCGCGTAAACAAATTTAACGTGCGATGGCGATTAGGATGTAAGGGGCATTGAAGTTTCTATCTTGAAGATAATAGCCATCAACATCACGTATTCTAGATTTACAACATCTCAACCTTATTGACGAGACAGATGTGGCTGAAATCACGAGAATTAAATGTCAGCATAGCATCAATACGGACATTTATATCATTGAGTATTGCACAAAGTACCGAATCCACAAGACTCAAATTATGGCGGCGAACTCTAGCAATTTCTAAAGTGCTTTTTAACGCTTCATGTCGATATTTCTGGTCGTCAAGGAACTCTGTTTCCGTATTACGCACGATGCTCTCAAACCGCGCAATATTGTGTGGCTGCTTCACAAATCGTGTATTTATAGTTTCATACAGGATCGGCCATGGTATGACGATAGAAAGGTTCTCCAGCCATTCCTGCTTTTCGCAGGCATCGATATGGTGGTCGTCTTTGGGGTTGAACAGTGCAAAAAAGAAGCCTGTATCTACCAACAACACCTCTTTAGAATTCCAGGTCATCGGAGATTTCTTCCTTTATTCCATATCCGTTCCATGGTGCGCTTTTTCTTCTACCGATTATGAAGCGGCCTTTGTATCGGTTTTCGTCCTGGAAAACGATATATATGCGAGAACGCTTATTCAGTGTGATTCTTTCCCGTATTTCCGTATTGAGAGTTTCTGCTATGTCTCCGTCATGTTCTAACAGGAAACACGCGATACTATCGCCACATTCTTTCGCGTCTTTTTCGTCAAGCCAAGCATACAAATTTTCATAGTCACCAGATACTCCCAGATCGAAAGATAACCAAACCAGATTTTTCATAGATTTATCCCTTTATCAATTGGTTGAATAAGTTCTCAATTTCATCGTTATCTTTCCAGGATAAAACAACAATGTCACAGTGTAAAGCGGGCGAGATTACATAATTTCACAAGCCGTTCCAGCGTAATGCCGCCTGCTACACCCCAAGCTTGAGGCGGACGGCGCACTCCTATCAGGATCTACACTGTTGTCAAGGCATATATCGACATTTACTGCTCCACAATCTGTGGATGCGTGAACTCCAACACAACCAAAGACTGAAGTGCTATCGGGTCATTGTTCTTTGCTGCCAACCGGTACCAAGCAACTGCTTTGTGAACGTCCGGCTTGATTCCTAGCCGGCCTTCTCCCAGATGCAATTCCGTCGCCAGGCGGCATTGTGCCGGCGCATGGCCGCGTTGGGCAGCCGCAATCAGGTGGTTGATGCCTTTTCGGATAGCCGCTGCATCGGGCGTCCCGGTATCCGGGTAACACAGTCTCCGGAAAGCCTGCCAGTCCAGGTCTGCCTCCCAGGCCGCCTCCCGTTCTTGCCGGGCACGCTCGGCCTGGGTGGCCTCCAGTGCACTTTCATATTCGATTTCCGTTATGTCACCCGGAATGGAATTCGCCGGTTTACCGGCGAACGTGACAATACTACTGTCATCGGACTTGGGTTGACCGTGATGATTTTCAGTTGTCATGGCAGTATTTTCCTTTCGTGAAAATTAAAAACCCGGCGTGGGCAGGTGTTGATCTTGAGTATCATTTTCCCCGTCCCAACGGGACACCAGGTCCACACCAACTGTGTGCGCTTCGACCGGCGGCGCCGGCGGGACTTGCCCCGGCCACAGCACATCGTCATAACTGAGGGGCTGCTCCGCCAGTCCCAGACGCATGGCCGGCGTCTTTTTGTCATCGCCCGTGTGGCAGAAATTGTGTGCCGTACGAAACAAATCCAGATACTGCTGTAACATTGCCGGGTTGTACGGCGCATAGCCGTGCCAGACGGTGTTGTACCCGCTAGAGGTGCCGATGGGACGTTCCAGGGCGTTCATGAAACGGCGTGTCAATTGGAACACGTTATCCACCGGCCCCAGACCGGCCCGCATGGCCATCCCGGCCACCGTCCGGCTGTCGAACTCATCATCCCGCCGCGTCAGCCAACACACAGCTTTCTCCGGCTCATTCATGGTGGGAACCGGGTGATGAAACCAGCGGTCCTGCCATTTGCCGTACGCCGTGGCCGCCTCAAAGTTGTGCATCATCATCAGCAACGCGGCCTCGTGCCGCCGGTCTTCCGGCAGACTGTCCTGAAACACTTTCAACCGCATCCTGGCTTCCTTTTTTGCAGTCTCCCGCTCCGTCATAGTCCGATACTTCGCATGCCTCACATAAAAACCGTGCGCAGTCCCCTGTTTCACCTCGTCACACCAGGCGCTCAAGAACGCACCGCGCAGGAGGGATTCACAATCCATGGAGTATTCCACCTGCTTAACCCCGGCACCTCGCAGCACCTCGCGCACCAGGAAGAAGTGGGCATACACCGTATAAGGCACATGTACCTGCATGCCTGTACCGGCCTGCGGGTTGTGCAGACCCGGGTGCATTTCCTGGAATTCCCGATCTTCTACATCCTCCCGGTTCACCGCAGAGGTATAGATCTCAGTCAATTGCCTCTGTATTTCCCGCACCCTGTCCAGCCCGATACGTTCGCCGGCGGCGCGCCCGCCCTTCAATTCATCGCCCGGCAACCAGAGCCGGGCATGGCGACGAAACGCTTCAGCTCGTTCCAGGTCACCCCTGTCCGCCGATTCCTTGGCAATGGCAAAGGAATCAACATTGGGGTCGTAATTGGCATGCAGACCGAAGATATAATGGCTGCTCTTGTCTACGGTACAGACAGCCGAGAACATCGGGTTGCGCTTGTCCAGCCGGTCAGTCCAGTTCAACTGGTATTGTTGCAGGTCGGTGACCAAGTGCAGCTTTGCCGGTAACGGCACTTTCCCGCGCAGCATGCCCCGCTCCAGGCCGCCGATTAAGTGATTGCAGCGCCGCCTAATGAACCGGATGAGGTCGTAATATATTTGGGGCTTACCGACCATACCAGCGCCTTCAAGAGTACGGCGTACCGGCGCCTTGTTCACCACCCGGCTGAAAACGGTTGAAGCCAAGTGATGGTATTGCGGGTGAATGCGCGGGGGTTCCATGCCGATAGCAAACTTTTTCCCGCAGGCCCTGCAACTCCGTTGCGGTCGATTGGTATGCCCGTCATTCCCACGCTTATAGTAACGCCCGGGATGCTCCTCTGTACTTTTACCGTGATTTTCACAGTCCTCGCAAGGACAGCCTTTGTCGGGTCCCAATAACGGGTCGCTTATCCGAGCCAGTTCCTCGGCAATACCCTGATTGGACTTAAGGGGCGGTTTCTCGTTACAGCACTTGCACACCAGCGCAGAAACTCGTCCCTTGTTGGTAGTCGCGAGCTTGTAATGCGGATCACGACCCGCTGATGGCCCGGGTTTTATACGTGAGGTAACGGCATGAATTCCAAAATTATCACAGACAGGCATACGGCAAAAGTTGACCTGAATCCCGCTCCCTGACCCGGCTAACGGGTTTGTTACGGAAACGGGTACTCTGGGCCGCCCATTCATGGCATAACCCCTTGATATGACGGGCTATTTACAGTTTTTCCCGAAAATTTTGAACACCTATGGCGGAGAGGGTGGGATTCGAACCCACGAAGGGCTACTAACCCTTGCCGGTTTTCAAGACCGGTGCATTCAACCGCTCTGCCACCTCTCCAAACTGAGTAATCGATACTATCGCTGTAGTTCAGGTTACTACGCACCGCAGACCGGTGCACTGTGACCTACTTCCCTGTAGGTCACCCCTGCGGGGCCAGCTCCGCTGACGCTGCGCTGTCCAAATTTGCTCCCGGCAAATTTGTCAACCGCTCTGCCACCTCTCCAAACTGGGTAATCGATACTTTCACTGTAGTTCAGGTTACTACGCACCGCAGACCGGTGCACTGTGACCTACTTCCCTGTAGGTCACCCCTGCGGGGCCAGCTCCGCTGACGCTGCGCTGTCCAAATTTGCTCCCGGCAAATTTGTCAACCGCTCTGCCACCTCTCCAAACTGAGTAATTGTCATTGAAATTTCAAATTTCCGCGCTAGTATTGGGGATAGAAGGTACAATATATTAAGCTCAATTACTTGAAATGCAATGTCATAGTCCATAGTATGTCAAGTATCATGATAATCATCGGAGGTTTCAAATGAATCAACGTTATGCAGTAGCGCGACCGGCGCCGTCGGTGCTGGCCACGAACAAGTTGATACGTAATACCTATATTCTGCTATCCCTTACCTTACTGTTCAGCGCGATGACGGCGGGTATCTCCATGGCATTAAATCTCCCCAGCATGGGTCTTCTTATCACCCTGGGAGGCTATTTCGGACTGTTGTATTTGACTTCCGCACTGAGGAACAGCATCTGGGGGTTGGCTGCGGTGTTTGCCCTGACCGGTTTCATGGGGCTGACATTAGGGCCATTCCTGAATGCATATCTACAGCATTTCTCCAATGGCGGCCAACTGGTTATGCTGGCTTTGGGCGGCACCGGCGTCATTTTTCTCGGCTTGTCCGGCTATGCCTTGAGCAGCCGTAAGGATTTCAGTTTCATGGGCGGATTTATCATGGTGGGCATACTGGTTGCCTTCCTGGCGGGACTGTCTGCCGTGTTATTCAGCATACCGGCCCTGGCGCTGGCCGTATCAGCCATATTTATCCTGTTGATGTCCGGCCTGATCCTCTACCAGACCAGTGAGATGATTCACGGCGGTGAAACCAACTACATCATGGCCACGATAACCCTGTACGTCGCCATCTTTAACCTGTTCACCAGTCTGCTGCACCTGCTCGGCGCATTTGCAGGCAGAGACTGAAAAACGTTAGCGGTCAGATCAACCGGCACGTGGTTTCGCGTCGGTTGAATTTAAGTGTGCTGCCGACCTGGTTCGCCTCTTTAGTTATGCAAGGCGTGCTTGCGAGATTACCAAATCGGAAAATGGGCCAGTCGCATTTAATAGGTCCTGAAGCTTATCAATGCTAGGCAGAGTTTTGCCTTGTTCATAACGGGCGTAAGCGTTTTTTGATGTTGAACCCAGGCGCTCAGCTACTTGTTGAATGGTTAGGTTGTTTAGTTGCCTTTTGCGTTTAAGCAGCAAGCTTATCATCACTTTATTATCATTCGAGCCAATTTCAAGAATCCCGTCTTTGGTGCATTTGACATTTACCTCAAAACTTTTTTTATCGGCTAATGAAATGAACAGATCTTCAACCATCAGGAGTAATTCTTTTTTTGTTCGTCCTTGGGTCATTAACTCAAAGAATGGGATATCCGCTAACCAGAAGTTGCCATCTTTAAATGCTTTGCCTTGAAATTTCATTTTTTGCCCTTCTTATGATAGCTTTTGCTAGTATTTCATTAATTTCTCTGTGTCTCGGAATTGCTTCTTGCCGCTCTCCATCTGTCCAGACGTCATGATTATTTCCATGCCTCAGAAAGTACCAGTCCAGTTTGATAAGCGCCTTTTCCAAATCCCTTTTTTTCACTCGGCCATTGTACACATATATGTATACCTGTCAACTGGATTAGTATGTTACCTCACCTCAGCCGTATTGTCAGGGCGTAGTCGTATAATGACCGATTAAATCACCATGGAAATTGACCACTCATCGTTGCGAATTGTTTGGACGACCCTTCTTGTCTATTTTGCCGCCCTGTTTGCAATTGGCGCCTGGGCGAAGCGCCGGACTCATGACGATGACAGTTATTTCATAGGCGGGCGGCGTCTTGGCGCGCTCGTGGCCTCGTTGAGCTATGCGGCGAGCGCCTCATCAGCCTGGAGCATCCTCGGGGTCAGCGGTATTGCTTTCAGCCAGGGCATATCGGCCATCTGGCTGTTGCCGGGCACCTTGACCGGCCATGTGCTTGTCTGGTTCTGGCTGGGCCGGCGGCTGAACGAGGCGGCTCATGGTAACCGATGGGTTACTTTGAACGATCTCGTTGCCGAAGGCGTCGAAGGACGCCAGCGGGTGCGTTTGCTCAGTCTCGCCGCCTTGGTTGTCTCAGTTTCCTTCATGTTTTATGTGGCTGCGCAGTTTCAGGGCGCAGCTGTCGCCTTTTCCAATATCATGGAAGTGAGTGAACTGACGGCATTGCTGCTCGGTTCCGGCATCCTGCTTATCTATACCCTGGTCGGCGGCTTCTGGGCCGTCAGTATTACCGATGCGATGCAGGCCGTATTGATGCTTGTGGCCGCTGTGTTGTTGCCCTGGTTTGCATTGGAGGCAACAGGCGGGCTGAACGGACTCAGTCAGGGACTTGCAGCGGTGGCCGCACCCGAACAATTATCGCTGACCGGCGAGCACCAGGGCATGTTGGCGGCGGGATTTCTGCTCGGCATGTTGAGCATCGGCTTTGGGCCGCTTGGTCAACCGCACCTGCTGAACCGGATTATGGCGATCAGGGATATGAAACATCTGCGCGCGGCGCGGGTAATTGCATTAATGTGGTTTGTCGTTGTACTGGGAGGCATGTTCCTGCTGGGGTTGTGCGGCCATATTTTGCTGGACAAAGTGTTAGTGACGGATGCGGAACAGATATTCTTCCAGTTGACCGATCGTTTACTGCCGCCGGTGCTGGCCGGCGTGTTTATCGCCGTCGTCCTGTCGGCAATCATGTCGACCGCGGACAGCCAGTTGCTTGTCGCTGCATCGGCTATCAGCCATGACCTCATGCACAACGCTTCCCTGGCGATTTCCAGGCTGGTCGTGCTAGCCATCGGCGTACTTGCGGTCATGATTGCATACTTGCTCCCGGATGCGATTTTCTCGCGGGTGCTGTTTGCCTGGAATGCGCTGGGGGCGGCCTTCGGACCGGTTGTCATCGCCCGCCTGTTGCGTTGGACACTACCACCGGCGGCCGTTACCTGGGCCGTAGCCACCGGGTTCGGGCTGACCTTGATACTGTATCTCGCGCCGGACACGCCCGGAGACCTTGCCGAGCGCAGCGTACCGTTTGTGACAGCCATGACGCTTCTGCTGGTCGCTAGAGACAGGAAGAGTCGCTGACGGCTTTTAAAGCAGTTCCCCCGCAAGCAAACGTAGTGCTTCGATGGATGCGCCGGATGCAAGGAATGAACCGATATGCCCCTTTTTCCCTGCTTCTTTCCAGCGAGTCAGGTTGTCCTTAATTCTGTCGGGCGGGCCTACCAGCGCCACGTCGTCTACCAGTTCATCGGGCACTGCCGCAACAGCCTCCGGCTTTTTGCCGGACAGGAACAGTTCCTGGATATTTATCGCAGCTTCTTCATACCCCAACTGCCGGGCATAGTTGTTATAGAAGTTTTTATTCCTGGCGCCCATGCCGCCGATGTACAGGGCCAGTTCCCGTTTTGCTACGCTACGGCATTTTTCCAGGTCATCGCCCATACAGACTCGGACAAACGGCGCCACGTCAAAATCTTCTTTGCTCTTTCCCTTGCCTGCTGCAGCCAGCCCGGTTTCGATTGCCGGGGCAAACAAGTCATATCTGTCCGGGTTCATCCATGGGCAGTTTGACTTCATTCTGTGAGTAGCCGATGACGATACCAAGTTTCATAGGTTTGCCCTGTCTTTAAAGCAGTCCCATCAGCAGTGTGGCAATGCCGAGAAAGCTGAAGAAGCCTGTTACATCCGTTATGGACGCACGATCAACCAGCGGCTTAGCACAGTTCTTTCCAGTTATCTTGATTGTTCAATGTAGTTCTCCCCCCTCTTGTCAGGGCATCGCCGTGGCGATCTATTCCTCGGTTTGGTATTTCATGCGCAGGTTGTCGTCGTGACCGCGCCAACTCTGGGCCTCAATGAATACCCGGGTGATTTCCGGGTGGGCCGACTTGATGTCCGCTTCCATACCCGAAATGGTGGACTCCACCTCGCTTGCTGAAATGCCGTCAACGAAATCGACGCTTAGGCAGAGCAGGATGTCGCGTGGTCCGAAATGCATGGTCAGCAGTTCGTTGATGCTGATGATGCCTTTGTGGCCGTTGACGATCTTGCGGACATTGCCGATTACACTGGGACGCGCTGCCTCACCGATGAGCAGACCCTTGCACTCATAGGAAAGCACCGCTGCGGTACAGGCGAGTATGATGCCGATGACTATGGAGGCGATGGCGTCGAAAATCGGGTTGCCGGTGATCTGGGCCAGGCCGATGCCGATCAGCGCCGCGCAGAGACCCAGCATCGCTGCGCTGTCCTCGAACAAGACAGTGAACACCGTGGGGTCCTTGCTGCGTTGTACCGCCTTGAAGTAGCCCAACGCCCCCTTGGTCTTGCGAAATTCGTGCAAGGCCACCCACCAGGCCGCTCCCTCGAACAGTATGGCGATGCCCAGTACGGCGTAGTTCACCAGGGGTTTCTGGAGCGTGTGAGGATGCTGCAATTTGCTGGCGCCTTCATAGATGGACAAGCCCGCTCCCAGGGAGAAGATCAGGATGGCCACCACGAATGTCCAGAAATAGAGTTCCATGCTGTAACCGAACGGGTGGCCCGCGTCCGCCGGCTTTTTGGCGCGCTTCATGCCGTACAGCATGAGGCATTGGTTGCCGGTGTCCACCACCGAATGGATGGCCTCGCTGAACATGGCGGAACTGCCGGTGATGCCTGCGGCGATGAACTTGGTAATCGCGATCAGGCCGTTGCCGGCCAGGGCGGCGAAGATGACTTTGCGGGACCCGTGGGCTGAAGACATTGTTCAGTGTAGTCCTGGCTCAGGGTAATTCTTTACTGCCATAAAATTTCTAACACGCCCAATTTTATTTATCTATATTACAGAAAATATCCACAGCCGTCTGTGCGCCAGGTTTCATCAGTGTATTCTATCAAGTAGCAAAATGATAAATGATGATGAAAAATGATTGCCGTGATATTTGATATTGATGGAACTCTGGTCGAAAGTTTTCAATTCGACGGAATCATCTATGCCTCTGCGGTAAAAGATGTTCTGGGCAAGGCTTGACAATGCCAGGGTAATATCGGATGCTGTCCTCATTGGGCGGAGGAGAAAAATCTTCCGGAACTGGAACGTAATCATCATATCTTTTGTAAGGAGACTACCCGTATGAGCAGTACCGCACTTTATAAAGCTTTTATCGAAGCCGGCGCCCCGGATGAGGCCGCGACCACGGCGGCGGATGACGTAATGCAGGTTTCACAGCTTCCCCAACTTGCTACCAAGGCTGATATTGCCAACCTGGAGACCCGGTTGCTGAAATGGATGGTTGGCTGCGGCTTCCTGTTTGCCGGCGCCATCATCGCCGGGACCGGTATATTGATGCAGGTCATGTTGTCCTCCTTGATTGCCGGGTAAGTCAGAAAAGGGGACGGATTTGAAATCCGTCCCCTGACACTTTCCGCTTGGCGGGAACTGCTGGTTGTTTGGTAATTCATCTTTCTTTGTGTTAGTATGCACGCCGCTTTAGCAATGTCGGCTGTAATCGGCTGACACACACCATATATGCACCGGATAGCGGATGCCGAGGGGGCGAGGCCCGGTGCACTGATACCTGACACTTACAAACCTGCCAGAGGGGCTTTTTTATGCAAATTGGTGTTCTTAAGGAGACTCATCCGGGTGAGAACCGGGTTGCCGTTATCCCTGATACGGTAAAAAAACTGGTCAAGCTTGGTGCGGAATTAACGGTTGAGACCGCACTGGGGCAAGGCGCCGGCTTTGCCGATGAGGCCTATGCCGATGCCGGCGCCACGATTGCTTCCAACCGGAACGATATACTGGCAAAATCCGATATCCTGCTGCGCATCCGCAAGCCGGAGTCAGACGAAGTCGGCCAGATAAAACAGGGCTGCATTCATATCAGCTACCTGGACCCGTTCAACGAAGGGGAACTGGTGGATGCCCTGGCAAAACAGGGTATCAGCGCCGTCAGCATGGAAATGATCCCACGCACCACCTTGTCGCAAAAGATGGATGCGCTCAGCTCCCAGGCCAACCTGGCCGGCTATGTTGCCGTGATGATGGCCGCCAACAGGTTGGACCGTCTCCTGCCTATGATGATGACTCCCGCCGGCACCATCAAACCGGCCAAGGTATTCGTCATCGGCGCCGGGGTGGCCGGATTGCAGGCCATCGCCACGGCCAAACGGCTGGGCGCCAAGGTGACGGCTTTCGATACCCGTCCCGTCGTCGCCGAGCAGGTGCGCTCCGTCGGCGCAAAGTTCCTTGAGATTGACCTGGGTGAAACGGGCGAAACCAAGGACGGTTATGCCCGGGAACTGACCCCGGAACAGATTGAAATACAACGCCAGGGCCAGAAAGCAGCTATTGCCGAATCCGATATCGTCATTACCACCGCCCAGGTATTCGGACGCAAGGCGCCGCTCCTGGTGACCCGCGACATGGTGGAAGTGATGCAACCCGGCAGCGTAATCGTCGATATGGCGGCGGAAACCGGCGGCAACGTGGAAGGCTCGGTGGCCGGACAGGAAGTCCTCGTCAACGGCGTCGCCATCATCGGCCAGGGCAACTGGCCCAATTATGTGTGCCGGAATGCCAGCCAGATGTATTCGTCCAACCTGTATAACATGTTGAACGAGTACTGGGACGAAGAAAACAAGTCCTTTGTACTCAACGCCGAGAACGACATCATCAAGGGCTGCCTGATTACCCACGGCG
The DNA here is from genome assembly GCA_965205405.1 of Gammaproteobacteria bacterium. Taxonomy (GTDB): domain Bacteria; phylum Pseudomonadota; class Gammaproteobacteria; order Eutrophobiales; family Eutrophobiaceae; genus JAAXHV01. The sequence goes on along the minus strand of OZ242169.1, from coordinate 2,842,403 downwards.
GCGCCATCGTCAACGAAACCATCAAGAACCTGCAACGCTGAGGAGCCAACAATGGAAGCCGTATTCCTGACATTCATCCTGGTCCTGTCCATATTTCTGGGCTTTGAGTTGATCAGTAAAGTACCTGCCACCCTGCATACCCCGCTTATGTCCGGGGCCAACGCCATTTCCGGTATCACCCTGGTCGGCGCCCTGGTTTCGGCCGGCGCCGGCAGCGCCGGAATGGCTACGCTGCTCGGCACCCTGGGCGTCACCTTCGCATCGATCAACGTGGTCGGGGGTTACATGGTGACCAACCGCATGCTGTCCATGTTCAAGAAGAAAGAAGGTGATGACTAATGAGCAATGAATTACTGATCAACCTGTCTTACGTGGCAGCGGCCGTATTATTCATATACGGCCTGAAGATGCTGAGTTCGCCGGCTACCGCCCGTAACGGCAACCTGGTGTCTGCACTGGGTATGTTGCTTGCCATCGTCGTCACCCTGCTGGATCAATCCATCGTCGATTTCCGCTGGATCGCTCTCGGCCTGGTGGTCGGCGGCACCATCGGCGCGTTCGCCGCACGCCTGGTCGCCATGACCGCTATGCCGGAGATGGTGGCAATATTCAACGGCTTTGGTGGCATAGCCAGCCTGTTCGTAGGCTGGGCCGCACTGCATTCCGGCTCTGGCGCCACCTTTACCATCGTAACCATCTTCCTGTCGATCCTGATCGGCGGTCTGACGTTTACCGGCAGCCTGATCGCCTATGGAAAATTAAGCGAGGTTATCTCAGGGCGTCCCTATATCTTCACCGGACAGCGTATCGCCAACAGCCTGTTGCTGATTGCCATTATTACCGTTGGCGTGATGTTCTGCCAGGAACCGTCGAATGCCAACTACCTCTATATCCTGATCGCCCTGTCTTTCCTGTTCGGTGTTATGGCGGTGATCCCCATCGGCGGCGCCGATATGCCTGTGGTGATCTCATTATTGAACAGTTATTCGGGTCTGGCAGCCTGTGCCGCCGGTTTTGCGATCAACAACAATATCCTGATCGTCGCCGGCTCCCTGGTGGGCGCCACCGGCATCATCCTGACCAACATCATGTGTAAAGCCATGAACCGCTCTCTGGCCAACGTGCTGTTCAGTGGTTTCGGCGCAGTCAAAACGGCCCTGGCCAAGGTGGAAGGCGAAGTTAAGCCCATTACCCCTGAGGACGCTTACTACATCCTTGAGGCGGCCAGTAACGTCGTTGTCGTGCCCGGTTACGGCATGGCCGTAGCCCAGGCCCAACACGTCGTCAAGGAGTTGCAGGAACTGCTGGAAAAAAATGATGCGGAAGTCAGTTATGCCATTCACCCGGTGGCCGGCCGTATGCCCGGGCACATGAACGTCCTGCTGGCGGAAGCGGACGTGCCTTATGACCTGCTCATCGAGATGGATGATATCAACCCGCGCATGGAGATGATGGACGTGGCCATCGTCATCGGCGCCAATGACGTGGTCAACCCGGCGGCCCGGGAGATGGAAGACAGCCCAATCTACGGCATGCCGATCATCAATGTGGACTACGCCAGGACGGTATTCGTATTGAAGCGTTCCATGGCAGCCGGTTTTGCCGGTGTCGATAATCCGTTATTCTTCGGGGAAAATACCCGTATGCTGTTCGGGGACGCCAAGCAATCCATCGGCGCACTGGTAAGGGAGTTCAGTTCGTAAGGATTTTTTGCCACAGAGAGCACAGAGATTACAGAGTAAAATCGGGAATCATTTTAATGCAAGGGCAACCTTTTGTTTATCGATTCTCCAGCAAGTTATTCCTGAACAGCTTCTATCTGTTTTTTTCTTCCCTCTGTGATCTCTGTGTCCTCTGTGGCTACTGAATAACAGTGATCCCGTCCATGTAGGGATGCAGCACTTCCGGTATATGGATATGGCCGGCTTCGTCCTGGCAGTTTTCCAGGATGGCGATCAGGGAGCGGCCTACCGCCAGTCCGGAGCCGTTCAGGGTATGCACCAGTTCCGGCTTGCCTGTGGCGGGGTTGCGCCAGCGGGCCTGCATGCGTCTTGCCTGAAAGTCTTCAAAATTGCTGCATGAGGATATTTCCCGGTACCTGCGCTGGCTGGGCAGCCATACCTCCAGATCATACGTTTTTGCAGCTGAAAACCCGAGATCGCCACCGCACAGTGTGACCACGCGGTACGGCAGTTCCAGACGTTGCAGTATGCTTTCGGCATGATCGGTCAGTTCTTCCAAAACCCGGTAGGAGTCATCAGGGCGGACAAGCTGTACCAGTTCCACCTTCTCAAACTGGTGCTGGCGTATCATGCCCTTGGTATCCTGCCCGTAGGAACCTGCCTCACTGCGAAAACACGGTGAATGGCAGACGTATTTCAAGGGCATCTCCTCGTTATTGATGATCGCTCCCCGGGCTACGTTGGTGACAGGCACCTCCGCGGTGGGAATCAGGTACAGGTCCTGTTTTTCGATGTGGAACTGATCTTCGGCGAACTTGGGCAACTGGCCGGTACCGAATAAACTGTCAGGGTTGACCAGGTAGGGAACATTAATCTCTGTGTAACCATGTACACGGGTGTGTACATCAAGCATGAACTGGATCAAAGCCCGGTGCAGCCTTGCAATTGCCCCCAGCATCAGGACGAAACGTGACCCGGCAATGCGGCTGGCGGTTTCAAAATCGAGCATTCCCAGGGTCTCTCCCAACTCCGCATGGTCTTTTGGGATAAAACCCATATCGCTTATTTCTCCCCAGCAGCGGATTTCCACATTGTCCGTTTCCATCGTACCGGCAGGCACGCTTGAGTGAGGGATATTGGGCACGCCGTGCAAAATCTCGTATAGTTCCTCCTGGATTGCCTCCAATTGAGTCTGGCGGGATTTCAGCTCATCACCCAGGGACGCTACCTGGGCCAGCAACGGTTCAATGTCTTCTCCTGCGGCTTTCGCCTGGCCGATGCGCTTCGACTGGCGGTTTCTATCAGACTGTAACTTCTCGGTAGCGACCTGAATCTCCTTGCGGCGCTGCTCCAGGGCCTGCAACCGGTCGATATCCAATTCAAAGCCGCGCTTGGCCAGCGCCTGGCTGACGGCCTCCATATTTCTGCGTAATAGATGTGGGTCCAGCATGGTATTGTTCAGTTTTTAGCCTGTTTTTTATCCAGTCCCCGCAGGCGCGCCAATTTTTCCGCAATCTGTATCTCAAGTCCCCGGTTTACGGGGTGATAATATTGGCGGGCTGTCATGCCGTCGGGAAAATACTTCTCCCCGGCTGCATAGGCATCAGGTTCGTCGTGAGCATACCGGTACTCCTTGCCGTAATCCAGTTTCTTCATCAGTCCGGATGGTGCATTGCGCAGGTGTAACGGCACTTCTGCCGAGGCAGTGGACTTGACGTCCTTCATAGCGGCATTATACGCCTTGTAAACAGCGTTGCTCTTAGGGGCGCAGGCCAGGAAGACAACAGCCTGGGCAATGGCCAGCTCACCCTCCGGCGTGCCCAGACGCTCCTGCGTCTCCCAGGCATCCAGGGCCAGGCGCAATCCCCTCGGGTCGGCGTTCCCTATGTCTTCGGAAGCCATGCGCACCACTCTCCGGGCAATATACAGGGGGTCGCACCCTCCATCAAGCATACGCGCAAACCAGTACAGGGCCGCATCGGGCGCCGAGCCGCGCACGGATTTATGCAATGCGGAGATCTGTTCGTAAAAGACGTCGCCTCCCTTGTCGAAGCGGCGGTAACTCGAACCGCTGATCACTTCCCGCACCAGCGTGTCGGTTATACCGTCCGAGGTGGCCAAATCAGCAGCAATCTCCAGCAGGTTCAGGGCGCGCCTGGCATCGCCGTCTGCACTGCCTGCCAGTAGTTCCAGCGCTTCGTCGGTAATATGCAGGGGTTTATTGCCCAGCCCCCGCGCGCGATCCTGCAGGCCGTTTCTGACAATTCTCTCAACGGCATCCGCTGTAAGTGGTTTTAAAACGTAGACGCGCACCCTCGACAACAAGGCGTTATTCAGTTCAAAAGACGGGTTCTCCGTGGTAGCGCCGACAAACGTGATCGTGCCATTTTCCACGTGCGGCAGGAAAGCATCCTGCTGTGACTTGTTGAACCGGTGCGCCTCATCAATGAATAATACGGTATCCTTGTCATACACCTCCCGATACTGGCGCGCCTTGTCAATGGCCGCCCTGATCTCCTTAACGCCGCCCAGTACCGCCGACAAGGTCAGGAATTGCGCATTGCATGACGCGGATATGATCCGGGCCAGGGTCGTCTTGCCCGTGCCCGGCGCTCCCCAGAACACCATGGAATGCAATTGACCCGTTTCGATGGCAAGACGTAGCGGCTTGCCCGGCCCAATCAGGTGTTCCTGCCCGACAAAATCGCTCAGGGTTTCAGGCCGCATCCGGTCCGCCAGTGGCCGGTATTCGCTGGTCTCAGGGGTCACGGGAAAGCTCGTTAATCAGCCCGTCTGGCATCGATGACGTCAATATCGTCTGCAGGAGCAAACCGGAAAAGCTCTCTATTCAAGTCAGGATTCCTGCTGGTATTCATAAACGTGATAAACAGCGTCTGCCCCAGGCTGTCAAACAGTATCATGGCTGTCAGTTCATTATCGGAGAATGCCAGGCGCAGCGATCGGTAGTGGGATTCGATATCCCTGGGTGTCAGCTCCAACCAGGCGTGTTCATCGTCATTTTCAAGCTCATTAATCACGTAGTGTTCAGCAAGGCGGTAGTTTCCACTGAATATCAGCGCAGGCGTGTCCTCAATGGCATCAGTCACGTCGCTGATGGTTACCTGTTCCAGGTCTTCTTCATAAACCCATAACGTCTTGCCGTCGCTTATGATTTTCTGTATGTATGGTTCGCTGTATAACCAGGAGAACATGCCGGGACGGTGCAGGCGCACAGTGCCTTTGGTCGTTTCCAGCACCTCACCCGATGAGTCGAGCAAACTTTGTTCAAAATCGGCTGAAAACGTGTTCAGTCCCTCAAGAAAGACATCAAGCGGGTTTTTATCCGGGGAAGCAGCCTGGACCTGAATGGCGGAAGCAAATAAATACCATGCAAGCAGGCAGATAAAACATTTTATTTTGTACATCAGCTAATTGATGGAATACGAGGCCTGGTTTAATCGATAGGTGGCGGAGGCCCTGCGAGTATCTCCCGGCTGCCGTTGGCTTCCAGTGGGCCTACCAGTCCGCCGGCTTCCATTTCTTCGACTATCCTGGCGGCGCGGTTATAACCTATCTTGAGCCTGCGCTGGATATAGGAAATGGACGTCTTGCGGGTTTCCGTGACAATCCGCACGGCCTCATCATAGAGCGGGTCCATATCGTCAGAAGCGGTTTCCAGGCCCGGGATGGGCGCTGCCCCGCCGGCGCCCGGATCCCTGGTAATGTCATTCAGGTAGTTCGGACCGCCGCGTTTCTTGATATTTTCAACAACCCTATGCACTTCATGATCATCAACAAAGGCGCCATGCACCCTTATCGGCAGACTGGTGCCGGGCGGCAGGAACAGCATATCTCCATTTCCGAGGAGATTTTCCGCTCCCATCTGGTCCAGAATGGTTCGGGAGTCCACCTTTGAAGAGACCTGGAATGCAATCCGGCAGGGAATATTGGCCTTGATCAGGCCCGTGATAACGTCTACGGACGGGCGCTGCGTCGCCAGGATCAGGTGAATGCCGGAGGCCCGGGCCTTCTGCGCCAGCCTGGCAATCAATTCCTCCACTTTTTTGCCCACGGTCATCATCATGTCCGCCAGTTCATCAATGAGGATGACGATATACGGAAGCTCTTCCAATACCGGCACTTCTTCCTCTTCATCGATGGGCGTATGAAAAGGATCCTGTAGCGGCTGGCCCCGGCTGGCGGCTTCATTGACCTTCTTGTTGTATCCGTTGATATTTCTCACGCCCAGAGTCGCCATTAATTGATAACGGCGTTCCATTTCAGCCACACACCAGCGCAATGCATTTGCCGCTTCTTTCATATCCGTGACAACCGGTGTCAATAAATGGGGGATGCCCTCGTATACGGATAATTCGAGCATCTTCGGGTCGATCATAATCAAGCGGATTTTACGCGGAGGAGACTTATAAAGCAGACTCAGGACCATCGCGTTAACGGCAACGGATTTACCCGCTCCGGTAGTGCCGGCAACCAGCAGATGCGGCATCCGGCTCAGGTCCATGACAATGGGATGGCCGCTGATATCTTTTCCCAGCCCCAGTACCGTAGTCGAATTGAGTTCTTCATATTCCTTGGAACTCAATATCTCGCTCAGGGTGACCAGTTCACGGGTAGCGTTGGGTATTTCCAGTCCGATGACGGATTTTCCCGGGATCACGTCAACGACGCGAACACTGACTACTGAGAGCGAACGGGCCAGATCTTTGGAGAGGTTGCTGATCTGGCTGCCCTTCACTCCCGGCGCCGGCTGCAGTTCAAACCGGGTGATCACAGGCCCGGGATTGACCGCTACCACATCCACTTGTATGTTGAAATCAAGCAGCTTCAGTTCCACCTGACGCGACATGGCCTCAAGGGTCGCCTCAGAATACCTGCCCGTGGACGGCTTGGGCATATCCAGCAAACCCAGGGGCGGTAATGCCGAATCAGCCGGAATCTCAAACAGAGGTTCCTGTTTTTCCGCCTCAGCGCGACCACTGGTTTCCACTTGAGCCATGACCGGTTCAATGCGCGGCGGCGTCCTGTCCCTGATTTTTTTCTGTTGTTTCCGGACCAGGTTTTCCCTTTCCTTCCTGACTTCCACAGAACGTATATATTGCTTTAATTTATTTGCGTAAATGTATGTTATTGTGAATATTCTTATCGTAATATAACCGGTTTTATCAATCAGCCACAACCACGATAGATCTATGTACAAGGTGATTCCTACCAACAAAACAGTAAGCATCAGCAGGGTACTGCCCGAATAACTGAAGATATCAAATAGAATTGAACCAAAGGCAATCCCCAGAATCCCGCCTGCGCTGCTGCTTTGATCAGGTAAATGCTCGGGCAGGTGCGCGCCTGCTTCCAGGTGCAACCACGCCAACGCACAGCAACCGGAAATCAGCATGATAAACCCGAAAATCCTGATTGCTCTTATGAGACGGGTTACCGATACCTCAACCTTGCGTGATTTAAATATGCGCCAGCCGTCAAAGACAAATACAAGGGGGAACAAATAGCCCGGGTAGCCGAAAATATAAAGCAGTAAGTTAGCGATATATGCACCGACAATCCCTCCGCCGTTGTGGATTTCAGTGTCGTTGACTGCCTGGGACCAGCCCGGGTCCGATGGGTGGTAGGTGATTAATGCCAGTGCGATAAATAACGCGATGGCTCCCAGGACAATAACGCTGATTTCCTTGATATAGCGTACGAATTGGCTTCCTGACTCTGCGTCGATTTTACTTTTTTTCGATGCCTGTTTCACACTTTTTGTTTTGGGCACTCTGAACAAGTCCAGGATGGACTTGTTCAGAGTTTTCCTAAATTTATCCTGGTGAATATTAAGAGTTATTACGAAAAAAGAAAAGGGCAGTTGCTGATGTATCCCTTTTTTCCGGGGAGCAGCTTTATATCGGCAATGGTGAAGGCATGCTCAGTTGCCGGGTTTTTAGTCCGACTCGGCGACTGCGCAACATCCATGAGTTCGTATCTTTCTCCCAACAATCATCATAACGACCTACAGCATAACACGACGTAATACCCTCCTGGTCGGTATGGTACAACACAAAACTACTGGATGTGCTTGCCGTATCTCCGCTAACTTCAACCAGGTCGACAGACAATACACGGGTCTGTTCCACATCGGCAATCTCCCATTCCTGTTCAGTCATGGCAGCAATACGTTCCCGTAATTCACTGCACGAATGCTGCATCCATACCATAGGCTCCGCTAGTTCAGGCGCTTTGGTAATAACCGTATAGACGCCCTCTTCCCTGTACAGTTCCAGGTATGCCTGGAAATCATGGTCGTCCAGGTAACGCGCAGAAGCATGAATCAACCGATTCAATTCAAATTGCGTATTGATCTCATATGACATGCTATACAGTATTGAGATCGTGTGGCCTGTAACCGGTCAGGCGACTCCATTCCGCGTAAAAACCACGTAATGAAGAATCACTCATGGGACCGTCTTCCTCCCGTGCGATGACGCTGTAGTGGCTGCTGCCATTTTTCATATTGCGCATTTGCGCCTGCACTGCCCAGACATCTTCAGCCAGGTTAATCCCGGTCGGCCCCCATACCTGGTTATGGTGCCGGACTCGCATCGCCCGCACTGCTTCTGTGTCATTAGCCAGACCTAAACCGCGACATTCCAATAACGTGCGATCGGGTGATAACGGTATTAATGAATCAATGCGAACCACGGTTGAGCGACAGTTCAACAACATATCAGGAAACAGGTTTATTACCACATGTCCATTAGGTTCCATACCCGGCACCCTGTCGTCTTCACGTTGCTCGTAGTTTAAATTCCGGTAACTGATCCTGGCATGATCAAAACTGACGTGTCCCCGGGGATGAATCCTCCATTGGCGCTTTTGGTAGTCCTGCTGCGCAACGCCTGTGGTGCGGTTTAATAGGTGCAATAATTCGTGGTATCCCTCGTAATTTGTTTCAACGAACAATTTCCAGTTGGCCTGAATTTCCGTACGATGAATATGGAATACTTCGAGGTCGGCCATGCCAAACGGCGTACGTATGGCGTCAATAACAGATTCTCCGAGAAAATCCTGTAATGATCCTGTATCTTCATCCAGACACACAAAAACAAGATCGAACAGCGTTTCGACGCGGACTGATTTCAGGCTGACATCTTCTTTTCGTACTGATGAATTCCGATAGCCTGAAGGTCGGGAAATACCGGTACAACGCCCGCTATCATCATAGCTCCACAGGTGATAGAAACAGGTCATGCGCCCCTGTTCCAGTTTGCCGGCTGATCGCCTGACTACCCGTGCGCCACGATGGGCGCAACTGTTATAGAAGGCTCGAAGCCGCCGGTCTTTTCCCCTGACCAGGACCAGTTCGTGGCCGGCAACCCGAACCAGGCGATAATCAAACGGCTGCGGTATCTCGGAGGCATGGCAGACAAAACGCCAGCAAGGCGCCAGAATATGCTGTTGTTCACGTTCGAATACGGCCGTGTCGGTATATATGCGGTTATCCAGATAGTGCGTTGCCGGCAGTTGCGGCTTGCTGTGGCCATCCAGTCTTGCAGGTAAATTCATAGTGTCTGTCGATGCGGCGTTATTATTCACAGCGTATGTTATATTAAGGTGTATTGTATGATTCCTGCCCATCTTATCAAATCGATACTGTTATTTTCCATGCTGTCGCTGATCGCGTGCAGCCAGCAATCAAATGTCGAAATCATTCGGGCTGTCAGCATGCTGCCCAGACAAACCGACTATACCCGGGATTTTGAACAGTGGATCAAACAGGTCAATAAGCTGGGAGAAGGTAAATTCAAGATTATTTTCGTCGGTGGACCGGAGGCAATACCGACATTTGAACAGGCTGATGCGGTAAGGACCGGCGTCGTGCACCTCGTATTTGGCCCGGCGACCTATTACATCGGTTTATTGCCGGAGGTTGAAGCGTTGTTCGCCAGTAATCTGCCACCCTGGGAGACGCGCAGCAATGGCGGTATCGAATTAATGGATAGAATTCACCAGCAAAAGTTAGGCGTACGTTACCTGGCCCGCGCCATGTTTATTGAATTTCATGTGTTTACCCGTGAACAACCCTTATTAGATGCTGACGGCCTGCCCGACCTGCGTTCAAACCTGATTCGCGGCGGGCCGGTCTGGCGTGACTTTATCAGCAATCTCGGCGCTCAATTTGTCAATGTGGCTGCGCCGGATATCTATATGGCCCTGGAGCGTAATATGATACAAGGGCTGGGTTGGCCGATTATCGGTCTTGAAGATGCATCCTGGCGCCAACACCTTCAATACCGTATCGACCCCGGCGTGTTTTCCAGCGATATGGGCCTTATTTTTAACCAGGACAGGTGGGAACAACTCCCTGCAGATGTTCGGGACATTCTGCGCGATGCTGCCGTAGAGTATGAAACAAGCAGTTATCACCGTTTCCAAAAATTAACCCGGACGCTGGATGAGCGCATGCGTCAACTTGGTATGAAAATAGTTGCGCTGGATGAGAACGGTGAAAAAAATTATCGCAAACTCGCAAATGACGTTATCTGGCAGCGTTTGAGAAAACGCTCGCCGGAATATTATTCGGAACTGCTGGACAAATTTTATCTGGCCGAGGAGGGGCACAGGAATGAATGATAAACCGGTGGGGGTTTACGAAAAGCTGTTATTCGGCCTTTTCTCGCTGGGCGCGGGGATTCTCGCCCTGGTTACACTGTTCATACTGTATGGCGTTATCGCCCGAAATACCGGTTTGCCGCCATTCACCCATACACTGGCCTTGACGGAATACGGCCTGTACTACGTCACCCTGCTCGGTGCGCCCTGGCTGGTCAGAAAAAAGCGCCATGTCTACATGCAATTGATTACTGCCATCGTGCCTGCACCGATACGGCCATTTATTTCCAGACTGAGCTACCTGCTTTGTATAATTACCTGTGCACTGATTTGTTATTACGCCGGCCTGGTGACAATCGAAACATGGCTCCGGGGCGATCAGGAAGTCCGCTCATTTGATATGCCGCGCTGGCTGATATTCGTCATCATGCCTGTCTCGTTTTCCTTGTTGACGATTGAGTTCAGCCGATACCTGATGGGGTTTGACAACATGTATGACGGCGAAATCGGGATCCATGAATAACGCAGACCATGGCGGTCCGGAAGACTGAATAATGTACCTGATCTGGTTTGTCGCGTTTGCCCTGATGCTCGGCATCACGATTTTCCTGATTGCATTGGGTTTACCGGTCGCGTTTGCCTTTCTCGGCGCCGATGTTATCGGGGTCATGTTGTTCATGGGGGGTGATGCCGGGCTGGCACAACTGGTCAGGAACGCGGCGAATGCGTTGACCCGCTTCTCCCTGGTTCCCGTTCCCTTGTTCCTGATCATGGGTGAGCTGTTTTTTCATTCCGGGTTGGGGTTTCGCGCCTTTAACGCATTGGATAAATTGTTTGGCCGCCTGCCCGGACGATTATCCTTTGTCACCATCGGCGGCGGCACCATGTTTGCTGCACTATCCGGATCCAGTATGGCGTCCACTGCCCTGTTGGGTACCTTAATGGTGCCGGAAATGAAAAAACGCGGTTATAAAAATCGTTTGTCCATTGGGCCGATACTGGGTGTGGGCGGTCTCGCCATACTTATCCCGCCCTCTGCTCTTGCCGTATTACTGGGTAGTCTGGCCTATATCGATATCGGTTTGTTACTCATTGCCGGGATCGTCCCCGGACTGTTACTGGCGACGTTATACGGAATCTACATCATCATCAGCATTCGCATGGACCCCGATTCGGCTCCGGCCTATGACGTGTCTGAAATATCATCCGGACAAAAAGTTCTGCTGGTTGTCAGGGACGTGTTGCCGATGAGTTTCATTGTCTTTTTAGTGGTCGGCATGATCATACTGGGATGGGCAACGCCAACCGAGTCAGCAGCCTGCGGCGTTGCCGGCGTGATCATTCTTGCCGCCTGTTTTCGTTGCCTGACAACGGACGTCATCATCAAATCGTTTCTCGGCGCCACCCGGGTGACAGTGATGATGTTCATGATTATTCTTGGCGCTTCCACTTTCAGCAAGGTGCTTGCTTTTTCAGGCGCAACAACAGGTCTGCTGGAATGGGTCGGCACTCTGACCCTCACCCCTATAGCGGCCTTGCTCATCATGTTCGTCATCATGCTTATGCTGGGCGCATTTATGGAGCAGTTATCCATGATGATGTTAACACTGCCGATATTTGTGCCTCTGGCTCATTATTACGGCTTTGACCTCATCTGGTTTGGCGTGATTGTGTTATTGGCGCTGGAGATGAGCCTGACCATGCCACCCATGGGACTGCTGCTGTTCGTGATGAAAGGTGTGGCGCCGCCCGGCACCCGGTTGCAGGATATCTGGCTTGCTGCCATACCCTTCATGGCCTGTGCCGCAATCCTGCTGATATTATTAATCCTTTACCCCGAGATTGCCTTGTGGCTGCCGGAATTAAGTAAATCCCGATAGAAAACAGGGGTCTGACCCCATATATCCTTTTACTCCGTCAACTGCGCCACTTTATCCGTTTTCTGTTCGGCGCCGATTGCCGTATAGCCGCTATCAACCGCAAGGTCAGTGCCGCTGATACCGGACGCGGCATCGGAGCATAAAAATACCACGCTCCTGGCGACTTCTTCCGGATCAACGGTACGCCCGGACAGGTGAAATTCCCCGGCTACCCGGTCCGCTTTTGCCCGGTCGTCTCCGGTCATGTCTCGTATCACATTCGACCAGACCCAGCCGGGGGACACGCAATTGACACGTATATTATCTTCGGCCAGCAACAGTGCTTCGTTCCGGGTAGTTCCGATGATCGCCGCTTTCGACGCGGCATAGAGTAAACGCCCCGGTTGCGCCCGTTTACCGCTGATGCTGGCGAAGTTGACGATGGCGCCGCCACCGCGCCGACGCATGTGAGGAGTCACTTTCTGCACGAAAATGGCGCCGCTGACCAGGTTCACGTCCAGTGCCTGCTGCCATTCTTCACGAGTCGAAGCAATACCGTTGTCCAGGTAGGTACAGGCGACATTTACCAGGCAATCAATACCGCCCCAGTGATCGACCGTCCGTTGTATGACCGCGTCGATCTGCGCATCATCGGTGATGTCGGCATGGATAAACTTCAAACCGTCTCCTACTTCCTGTTCCAGTTCACGGCCGCCGGCTTCGTCGATATCACATACCGTCACCCTGGCGCCGGCCCTGATAAATTCATGGGCAACCTTTCTGCCGATCAGGGTCGCGCCGCCGGGAATGACAGCAACTTTATTATCGAGATTTATCATAAAGCTTTTACCTCCTCCGCAATGATTTTGATACCTTCCCGCACCACGTCGTCATTCATCGAATAGGTCATGCGTATACATTCCTGTTTGTGGGGCCAGGGATCATCGTCCAACCCAGGGAAAAAATACTCCCCGGGGATGATCAGGACGCCCCGCTGCTTCAAACGATGGTACAGTTCCAGGCTGGAGACAGGCAGGCCGGGAAACCACAGCCACAGAAAAATTGCGCCCTCTGCCTTGTGTATAAAGTAATCTACCCCCGCCAATTGCTCATGTAGCAGGGTGATCGCCCGTTTCGCTTTTTCTTCATAATAAGGCCGTATAAGGGTTCTGCTTATTTCAGTCACTTCTCCGGTTTGGACCAGGTCCAGGGCCAGGGCCGGACCGACGCTTTCCGGCGCCAGATTCAGGATACCGTTGATATTACTGAGGGTCTTGATGATGTCCGGGCGTGCAACGATGATGCCCGTGCGGGTACCGGGCAGGCCCAGTTTTGACAGGCTCATGGAAAGAATGATGTTATCCGTCCAGACCAGTTCCGCGCCGGTGAATATGATATTGGGGAACGGCATCCCGTAAGCGTTGTCGATTATCAGGGGTATGGCGTTATCCGCGGCAATCTCGATCAGCTTTGCCACCTCAGTGTCCGTCAGCACATTGCCCGTCGGGTTGGTCGGGCGCGACACGCAAATTGCGCCGATCGATTCATCCACGGTCAGGCGGTCAAAATCAACATGATATTTGAAGGTACGATCCGCCATCTTTTCGATTGTCGGCCTGTTCGTCATAAAAATATCGTCCACCAGACCCACGTCTCCGTAACCGATATACTCGGGCGCCATGGGCAACAGGATTTTCTTCCTGCCGCCACCGGTGAACTCACCGGCCAGCATGTTGAACAACAGGAAAAAAGCCGACTGGCTTCCTGCTGTAAGCGCCACGTTGTCGGCACTAAGCCCCCAGCCATATTCGCGATTTAACAGGTCCGCCAAAGCAGTTAAAAACGCCTTGTTCCCCTGGGGCGGGTCATAATCACCGACGACACGGGCAAACTCGGCCGGTTTGTCCAGCAAGCGCTGCATTCGAGCCCGGAAAAATGCTTGCACTTCGGCAATATGCGCGGGATTGCCGCCGCCCAGCATCAATACCTCCTGCTCACCGGCCATTGCTGCTCCCAAATCATCCATCAGCAGGATAATGCCGGAATGCTCTGAGAATCGTTGTGCAAATCTGGAAAGTTTCATTTTTTTTGTTTTTTCTATGTGTCCTCTGTGTTCTCTGTGGCGGGATCTTTTTTCATTCCCTGTCCGATTTTTATAAGCCGGATAACCCGCTCTGCAGCATTGGCGATATATTCCCTTGAGTTTGCCAACGCCTCATCCAGGGGCATGTCTCTTGTAATGGCAGCTTCCAGGCCATTGATCCCGTGCGTAAACACCTCTCCGGCGTCGTCCGCCAAAGCGCCGCCGATGGCAATAACGGGTACGCCGTATGCGCCGGCAAGACGGGCGATCCCCGCCGGTGTCTTGCCGAATGCCGTCTGAAAATCCACCCTGCCCTCGCCGGTAAAAACCAGGTCAGCAGAGCGCAGATGGGTCTCAATGGACGTTGCCTTGCTGATGATCTCTATACCGCTCTTGAGCTCCGCTCCGGCAAACACAAGCAACCCGGCGCCCAGTCCGCCGGCCGCACCGGCTCCCGGTATTGCATCTACGTCAACACCTATTTCACGCTTAATGACCTTTGCCAGATGTTTTAAATTGTCATCAAGCAGCTTCACCATATCCGCATCGGCGCCTTTCTGCGGAGCAAATACGCAGGCCGCCCCGTTTTCCCCGGACAGAGGATTGTCGACGTCGCAGGCGACCAGAATTTGAGCCTGGCGCAGTTTCGGATGTATGTCTTCCAGGTCCACGGACTCTATTTGTTGCAGCATCCCACCGGACCCGTTTTGTCTGATAATGCGGCCGTCCCCGCTGCGAAACACCACTCCCAATGCCTGGGCCATACCTACGCCGGCATCGTTGGTGGCTGAGCCTCCAATACCCAGAATAATTTTCTGCGCGCCCCTGTCAAGGGCGTGACAGATCAGTTCTCCCGTCCCGAACGAGGTAGTCTTTAACGGGTTCATGGTCTTGCCGCTGACCAGCGATAAACCGGAAGCCGCCGCCATTTCAATGACCGCTGTGCTGTTATCCGCCAGCATCCCATAGCCGGCCGTGACGCTTTGTCCCGCAGGTCCTTTGACCTGACAGCTGATCAAATCCCCACCGACCGCATCAAGCAGGGACTGTACCGTTCCCTCCCCACCATCGGCCATGGGAATCTTTATACAGTCAGCGCCCGGAAGCACCCTTTTGATGCCTCTTTCCATAGCCTCGGCAACCTCCATGGAGGTCAGGCTACCCTTAAACGAGTCTGGCGCCAGGATTATCTTCATATTGCGATTTGTG
The DNA here is from genome assembly GCA_965205405.1 of Gammaproteobacteria bacterium. Lineage (GTDB taxonomy): Bacteria > Pseudomonadota > Gammaproteobacteria > Eutrophobiales > Eutrophobiaceae > JAAXHV01. Next base: position 2,826,945 of record OZ242169.1, on the reverse strand, counting down.
TATTAGTGGGGTAAGTCAATCTGTACCTGGTAGGTCACGCGATCACCAACGGCGATATCCTGTTTTAGCACCTGCCCGGCATTCAACTCCAGGACGGCCTTGACCCTGCCGTCAGACGGCATCACGTTAGTGGATTCCGGCTGCGCATTCTCAACGATCTTGACTATATACCCTTTCGCATCGATATAAATTATATCAAGCGGGATAAAGGTATTCTTCATCCAGATATTCAACCGTTGCGGTTTTTCGTTAAGCAACAACATCCCCTGGTTTGCCGGTAACGTTGACCGGTACATCAGGCCGATGCTTTTTGACCGTGCGTTATCGGCAACCTCAATCCGGTAATTCAAGTTTTTATATTTCGTAATGAGTGTCAGTGAACCTGACTTGAATTGGGTCTGACCGATACATATCGCAGCTGAGAAAAGCAACAATACAAAACAGCCGCTTCGCCCGCAATCCCCGTTCCAACGCATTTCCCGGATTGATAATTAATTATAAATTATAAAGAAAACAATGCCAATTATTGGGCCACTAGCCTATATTCTTATTGTCTTCTTCACTTTTCGTTGCCTTATTATAACCACTGTCCTGCCTGCTCAGGTTGACCGCGTGTTTCTGGCAATAAATATCGTACACTTTTTCCGGCGTAAGACCTGAGCATAGCAGCGCGGAGACAAGAAAATGTAATATATCGATTAATTCAACCCGGATATTCTGTATGTCAATCTCATCCTTGCTCCACCATTTCCATAATAACTCTTCATCAAGCTCCAGTATCTCCTCGCGCATTGCCCTGGAATAGTTTGACAGCCAGGTATTGGGCAGGTCATTCACCTTGAGGGCGCCATGGCTGATTTCTGCGTAGATGGTATCCATGACCAGGAGATTCCCCGAAGCATCCTTGATGTTATTCTTTTTGAATACGTAATCGTTCAGTTCGGCCTGCATCCTGAAGATGCGTTTCAGCATATCTTTCTCACCGGGTTTTTCGATACTCATGGTGTGCGTCCTGATTTTTTTGGTCGGCAAATGCGTTCAACGGTGCGTTTTCAGGTCTGTTAGTTGAAAAGACTTGATTATTATTGCCATTTTCGCTATTTTCGTACACACTATACACGTAGTTTGCATATATTCTCTGGTCAATTCAGTAATTCCGGTTGGTTTTTCCTGTATTACCTTATTGAATTTGCAACACATGGGACACTTGTGAACTCTTATTTATTCAGAGTTTACTGCGGCATAAGGACGCGCCATCGTGTTCATTCATAATATGATTGAACATGCGAGAAAATCAAAAACCCGAGTTTTCGATTTTCATATTCTGGAAATTCCGGGTTGGAATTATTCAGGGATTTTTTAATATTTGCACGAGGTGATATATGGCAACTGGTACTGTTAAATGGTTTAATGAAACTAAAGGATATGGATTTATCACGCCCGACGATGGGACTGCCGACGTTTTTGTCCACTTTTCTGCTATACAGGCAGAAGGCTTCAGGACTTTAGGCGAAGGCCAGAAAGTTTCGTTTGACAAAAAGGCAGGCGCTAAAGGCGATCAAGCCGTTAACGTTCAACTTAATTAGTCGAATTGCCTGTTATCAGGTAATTCTTATTTCACAACAACAACGGTCCAGACCTCTGGATTAAGGATATTGCCTTGAAAAGAATGTTTGTTGGAAGTCTGCCTATGGAAACGACTGAAGCCGCCCTGACTGAACTATTCTCGGAGTACGGAAAAGTCAGGGGCATTCAGCTTGCTACTGATGTTTTTTCCGGTAAATGCAAGGGATTTGGTTTTATCGATATGGAAGGACACGAAGCCAGGGCAGCGATTGAAGGGTTGAACGGCAAGATGTATCAGGGTAAGTACCTGCGCGTCAACTTCCAGGAACCCCGGGGAAAGAGAGTAAAAAAACGCCGCTAACTCACCCTTGTTGGTCACTGCCGCAAACAATGATAGGTTCAGAGGCTGAAGAGCACATCACCCCGAATTCGTATTCGGGGAGTTGATCGCTGGTTTTTCCTATGGAAATTGAGTTGATCAGTTTCGATCTGTGTCCGTTTGTGCAACGCTCGGTCATTACCTTGCTGGAAAAGGATATTCCGTATAAGCGCACCAATATAGACCTGGCCAACAAGCCTGATTGGTTTTTACGGATCTCGCCCCTGGGGAAAGTGCCCGTACTGAGAATAGACGGCAACATCCTGTTTGAATCGGCAGTCATAAACGAATATCTGGATGAAATCACCCCCCCGTCCATGCACCCGAAAGACCCGTTGCAAAAGGCCGTAAACCGGGCATGGATAGAGTTCGGTTCGGAATTATCCAACCTGTCATTCAAGATGGTGATTACGGACGACGAGGACATCCTGGAGCAATCCTTGCAGGCCTTGAAGGATAAATTTGAGTTTCTGGACAAAAACCTCTCAGCCACTCCATTTTTCAACGGCGCGGCTTTCTCATTGATCGACGCTGCCTATGCGCCCGTTTTTATCCGTATAGAATACCTGTTGAAGCAGGTGATCGATGATGTGATCCCGCCGGGGTGCGGCCGGGTGCTGGCCTGGAGTGACGCCATCCTGGCCCGGCCATCGGTACAGGGTAGTATCATCGACCGTTTCACCGGGTTGGCGACGGAAAGATTCAAAAAACGAGGCGGTATCCTGCTGCAAAACTGCTGAATATCTGTACTCTACGCCGCGGTATGCTTTTGCAGCACCAGGCGGTAGCATTGCAGGCGGTTGCGCAGGAAGCAGTTTGCCGACCCCCACAGGTATAACCGGAAACGCCGGTAATCTGCCTCACCGAACTTTTTGATGATGAATTCCCGGTTGTTATCGAAACGCTGCGCCCAATGATCAAAAGTCAGGTAGTAGCTGTACCGGTCATCCCATACTCCTTTCAATTCAAACGGCATGGATGCCAGTGATTTCAGGAAGTCGTGAAGCACGAAGAAGGAATGGTTGCCGGGATATATATGTTGTGTAATAAAAGATGAAATCTCGTATTTCCGGGGGATTGCGCTGGCATCAAGAAATATATGGCCGCCTGGTTTGAGCAAACGGTCAAAACACTTAAGCACCTCACTATAGTTGGGCAGGTGTTCCATCACACCCAATATGGCAATGGCATCGAATTGTTTTTTAGGTTTGTACTCCAGGACGTCCATCAACTTGGTGGTTATCGGCAGATCCTGCCCGGCAGTCAGTTGCTGCATGAACTTAAATGACTGCTCGGCAATGGTAAGACCGGTCACCTTTATACCTCTGCGTGCTGCGTATTCCGCGAACGAACCCCAACCGACACCGATATCCAGTACTTCACTACCGGGTGTCAACTTGCATTGTTTGAGAATAAAATCCATTTTCCGGCGTATCGCTACCGTGAGCGGCTCATCCGGCGACTCGAACACTCCCTGGGTGTAACAGCGGAAGTCTTCGTCCAGGAATGAAAGGTAAAATGAATGATCCCGTTCGTAGTGACGGCTTATTGCCGATTTGTTGACTGCGACCTGCCCCAGCAGCACCGGCGCTATAAAACGCCAAAGCCATCTGAACAGGTGTCTATCCTGAAAATACCCGCGCAAGTCATACATTGCAATGATATCGCCCTGGATGTCGAACAAGCCGTTGATATAGGCGTTCGCGATAATCCCTTCATCAAAAGTAGCAAGGGCCCGGATACCTTTGGGGTGGGTTATCTTGATTTTGAAGCGCGGCGAACCCGCACCTATGCTGTGTTTACTTCCATCCCGTAGTATCACTTCAAAACCGACTGCGCTTTCTCTGAAACGCCGGGAGAAAAACTCCAGCAACCGCTCTTCTTTGCGCAGCTGTGATATTTTTACATTTTCATCTGTCGTGTGCGTATCTGCCGGAACCTCTTGTGACCCGCTTGCACGATCATCTAGAATAGACGCCATAATTCATCACACCTCAGTTGCTCTGTAGTAAATTATCACTTATTAATCAAACAGGCAAAGGAATAAGACCATCGGATTCTACAAGATTCACGTTATCCTTTCTTCATGAATAAGCATCAGGACAATATCAACCCGGATGAGGTAGATAAATTCAGCCAACTGGCCCACGATTGGTGGGATATTGGCGGCCCGTTGCGCACCTTGCACGACATAAATCCGATTCGATTAAGCTATATCACTGACAATGTGCTGCTCGACAGCAGACGCGTGCTCGACATTGGCTGTGGAGGAGGCATCCTGACGGAGGCGCTGGCGCGCGCGGGTGCGCAGGTTCGGGGCCTTGACGCCGGCGAAGCCGTAATCCGGGTCGCCAGACAACATGCGCAGGAAAACAGCCTGAAGATCGAATATAGCGCTGCCACAGTGGAGGATTTCGCCGCGGAAAATTCCGACCATTTTGACATTCTGACCTGCATGGAATTACTCGAGCATGTGCCTGACCCGGAAGCGCTCCTGCTTACCTGCGCCCGTTTATTACGGCCCGGCGGCCACCTGATCCTGGCAACCATCAATCGTAACCTGAAATCCTATCTCGGCGCAGTTATAGGCGCCGAACGCTTGTTCGGCCTGCTTGCCAAGGGCACCCATGACTACGCCGGCTTCATCCGCCCGTCGGAACTGGAGCGCTGGTTGCGCAAGGCGAATTTCAGAGTGATGGATATCAGGGGAATGCTTTACATCCCCGGCCTCAGGTACTGTACATTGACCAATGATCCCGGTATTAACTACCTGCTTCATGCACAACTCACAGATTGATTACCTGTATTCGCCACCAGGCACATGAACAATATCGTCAAACACGTCCTGTTTGATCTGGACGGTACCCTGGTGGACACCGCCCCCGACCTGGCCAATGCGCTGAACCGGACCCTTGTCAACCACGGCAGGCAACCGTTAACGTTTGAGGCGATCCGTCCCAGTGTTTCCCTGGGGGGTGTGGCAATGATAAAGCTGGGGTTCGACCTGGATGAAACCGATCCGGGTTTTAACCCGTTGCGAAATGAGTTCCTGACAATATACCGGGACAACCTCTCTCAGCACAGCCGCCTGTTTCCCGGAATGGAGCGGGTGCTGACCAGACTGGAAGAGATAAATGCCTCCTGGGGCATCGTCACCAATAAACCCGGCTGGCTTACCAACCCGCTCATGCAGACGTTGCAACTGGACACTCGTACCGATTGTATCGTTTCCGGTGATACGCTGGAATTCCGCAAACCACACCCTGCACCATTGCTCCATGCCTGTGAACTGCTGCAGTGCAAGCCGGAAGAGACCTTGTACGTGGGTGATGCGCGGCGCGACATCGAAGCAGGGGCAAACGCCGGGATGACGACCCTGGTTGCCGCATACGGATATATCGATTCAACCGAGAACCCGGAAAACTGGGGGGCCGACGGTCTGGTAAACAGCCCGGAAGAAATTCTGTCCTGGGTTCAGGCTGACGGCTGATGACACCGGAACAGTATTGCCGCAATAAAGCCGCTCCCGCCGGTTCCAACCTGTATTACTCCACCTTGTATCAAGATCCGCCAGGCAAGCGCAAACTGCACGCCCTGTTTGCTTTTTACCATGAACTCAGCGAGGTGGTCTACTCGTCATCAGACCCCGGCGCAGCAAGAGTCACCCTTTACTGGTGGTTCGAAGAGATCGGCAGGCTGTTTTCCGGCGAGGCAAGACATCCTGTCACCCGGGAATTGTCTCAACTCGATAGCGCCGACTATCTGTCTCAACAGGAAATGATGGGCTGTGTTGCAGCAATGGCGCAGTTTCTTGACGCGCCGGATACCGGAACTTACCGCGACTGGCTGGAACGACACAGCGCCGCCTCCGGCAACATCTGGAAAGCAGCAGGCCAGGCCTGTGGCTACACAAACCAGGATAAGCTGGCCACCCTTGCCGGCGCAGGCTGCTGTTACGGCGCATTTGAACTGTTGCACCACGTCAGACACTTCGCCAAACTCGGCCTCAACATACTCCCCGCCGAATTACTGTCCAGGCATAATCTCAACCTGGAAACAATTATCCAACCCAAGTCCGGCAACGCCGGAACTATGTTCTTCACCGAACTGTTTGAGCAATTGCACAAAGATATACAGACCTGCCTGACCAAGCTGCAAGGGAAAGATGCCGGCAATCTCTTATTCTCCATCACCCTGCTGAAAATCCTGAGCGCTCTATGCCGGGAATACCAAACCACTACCCGGCAAATCACCCACACGCGCATATCTTTAACCCCCATCAGAAAACTCTGGATAGCCTGGAGAACGGCCCGTAAACTCGCCATTCCGACGTAAACTTCTGTTCGTCATTCCGGCGCAAGCCGGAATCCAGTGAAACACCACGTCGCATACAACACCCTGATCCAATTATGCCTTATTCCGGATTGAATGTGCTTCCATAAAGGTGCCGACGCGTCCTTTTCCTGAGAGGACACGTCGACTTGACTGAACAGGGAGGATGGGGGGTCTCCCCGCCCAGTCCATTTTGACATAATTATTACCTCCAGCTACCACGGCAAGGCGGTTTGCAGCATCAGCGCATGTTCCGGCGTGGTATGCAGCGCCTCGCGGCGTTCGCCGGACAAGCGCAGGCTTAACGATTGACCCAACTCGAAGCGCCAGCCCAGAGCCAGGGTGCGGCGCTGGTCGGAGGCCATCTCTACACTGCCGTAGGGGGTGAGCAGGGCGTAGGTCCAAGGCACGTCCAGGCCATAGGCCCATTCAGCTTTGACCCGGCCCTGGGCGGTCTGTCCCGGTCCCCGCGTCAGCCTTGAAGCGTCCTGCTGCTGCCATAATGTGTCGGTACCGCTGTCCGTCAGACCCCAGCCCGATAGCAATCGCAATGACAGTCCGCGTCCGAGCCGGCCCGGATCCAGAGCCAGGCTGCCGCTTAACCCCCATTCCTGATAACCGCCGTCCTCGTGCGCCAGCAGTGAACGCGCCCTGGCCTCCATGGTCAGTCCCAGCACCGGATCGGCATAACGCAGTCCGCCGCCCAGTTCAACACCGGCGCCGGTCTCTGCATCGCCGCCATCATAGCGCAGTCCCAGCTCGACGTTCGGCGTCAGCACAGCCCCGGTCGCCAGCGCATGCCGGTGACGGCCCGTCAGCAACAACCGTACCCGGCTCGCATCGGCCGCGTCCACCCCTGCCAGCCCCTCTGTTGCAGACGAGGTCGTGCGCACCCACATCAGGTCCGACTTCAGCGCCAGCTCCGTGGTCGCATTGGCAAACACCATCCCGCGCAGCCCCAGGGCGCCCATGCGCATCTGTATATCTGTCTCAAGGATCTCTTGCTCAGGCGTGTCGTCACGGACCGGGCGCAGGCTTAGTCCGCCCACGCCGTAACCCAGCGCGCCCCACGCCGACAACCTGTCCGTCAGCGCATAATGCAGGTACGGGTGTACGCTCACCAGCGTGCTGTCCAGTTTGCCCACAGTCCCGCTGTCGGGCGCCCGGTAGGCGCCGTCACCGTCGTTGTAGGCCAGTCCCAGTCCTGCCAGCCAGCGGCCCCGGCTGTAGTCCAGACCGAGCAGGCCCGTCAGCACGTCGCCGTCCAGCGACAGGTCGTTGTCCTGGCCGGCAAGGTGCGTCAGCGCGCCGCGGCCCCACATGGACCAGTGGCCGGGGGTATGCAATGCCCTGGCGGTCTCAATCGTCTCCTCCTCCTGCCCCGACAAGGACAGGTCAAAACTGCTGTCGGACAGGAATTGACGGCGGTCCACCGACAAGCTGTCCCGGGTCAACAGTTCCCAGGCCAGCCGCTCCAGCAAGGTGGCCTCGACTGTCCGCGGCCAGGTCCGGATCAGCGGATGGATCGGCGTGCAGCGCAGCCGGTCCGTCCAGGGTGTGCCCGCCCAGGGTGAGTTGGGAGGCCGGCGCCACTGCTTCATCAAAGCGGGCATCCAGCAAGCCCACTACCTGGGTTGCGCTGGTGCGCCCGAAGCGGGACAGCCAGCCCTTGGGCAGCGGATCGGAGTTGGATATCGTTCCCGTCGCTTCGGCATCGGCAATGCGCGCCCCCATTGGGTTCGAGAGCCTGAGCGTCAGCGTCTCCGACCCCTCGTCATGGACATCGTCAAGCACCGGCACCGAGATGGTCTTCTCGGTATCGCCCGGAGCGAAGTTGAGCTCTCCCGACGTGGCTGTATAGTCCGTTGCCTCCGCCGTGCCGTCTGAGGTGGCATAGTCCACCGTCACCGCCGCATCCCGCGCTCTGTCCAGGGTCACCGCGAAGGCGAGTGTCGCCCCGGGTCCCTCCTGCACCGTCGCGTCCGCTACCGAGAGCGCCGCTGGTCCTTGGACCGTCGCGCTCACCGTCCCTTCAATCGCCTGTCCGCCCGCGGTGCACACCGCACCCGACTCGTTGCAGGCCGGCAGCCGCGGGGCGAGCGACAAGCTCACCGGGTTGTTGCCGCTCGGTCTCACGACGATGTCGTATTCCAGATCGTGCGGCGGTTTGACCCGGCGCGCGCCCGTGATGTTGCCGCCGGTCACGGTGAACATCGTGTCGCGCACCGTCTTGTAGCTGATATCCGGCTCTTCGCTGAACGTGAGCCGCACCTCAAAGCTCTTGCTCCCGTTGTGATCGCTCGGCACACCGGAGAGGGATGCGGTAAGCGGCACAGCCGGTGGCGTTACCGGTGGAGTTACTGGTGTAACTGGCGTTACCGGTGGCGTTACCGTAACTGGTGTAACAGGTGGTGTAACAGGTGGCGTTACCGTGACCGTCTCACCCGGTATTGTTGCCGTGGCTGGGCGTGCAAGCGTCTTGCTGGCGATGCACACCGCGCCTGTCTCGTTGCACTCCCGTACCGGCAGCGTGAGCGTGATGTCGCCGGCCTGCGAGGGCTTGACGGTTACTTTCCACTCGAGGTCGCTGCCTGGCGTGACGCGTTGCGCTCCGGTTACCGTCGCGCAGCTCACCGTCGCGCAGCTCACTTCAAGCAGCGAGTCGCGTACCGTCTTATAGCTGAGTTCCGGCTCTTCGCTGAAGGTGAGCGTCACCTTGAACGCTTTGACGCCGTTATGGGTATCAGGCAGATCGCTGAACTGCGCGGTGGGGCCGTCCGGCACCGGGATAACCTGGGCGGGGACCGCCTTGGTCAGCGGCGGCGGCGGCGGCGTCTCGGTCCTGGCCGCGCCCGTGTGCCCGAGGGCGGCATCGCCACCCGATGATACGCTCTGTATCGTGCCGCCGTTGAGCGCCAGGCTGTCACCCGGCACCAGCATCGAGTTGTGCGAGCCGTCGGTGTCTGTCAGCGTGTAGCCGAACACCAGATCGGTCGTCCCGTGACCCCGGAGATAGGGTGCGCTTTGCTCCTCGGTGCCCCCCAGCGTGAGTCCGATAGAGGGCGTGCCGCCGGTCGTGTCGACGTTCACCGCTTCGCTCCAGGTCAGTGTTACCTCCACGGTCTCGTCCGGCGTCCAGGTCCCGTCCGTGCCGGCCTCGCTTAACGCCGGCGCTCCCGTGACCCTGGGCGCTTCCGTCTGGGCGTTGGGGTCAACGTTCTCGTGCCTTCAATCTGGATGCGAACTGCTTGCCCATTCCTGTCCTCCCTCCAATCTTCAAATTCCTCGCTTTGACGACAACGTGGACCTGGGCAGTTCGAAAACTCTGTCCTGAGAACCACGTGACGTAGTTTATCTCCAATGCTCCATGTCCCCCTGCGTTGCATCAGACGTTTGCCCATCAGAGCGCGTAGCCTGATAGTTCGTATGGGTCCATGTATAGGGATAGTGATCCAACTCCCTGTCGTCATTGGTTTGCATCACCACCCAGTAGTCTTTGTTGGCAGACAGCGTGTAGGTGCCGCCGGCGGGAGGGCGTAAATTTAGGGGTATCTCGCGGATCGAAGTCTTGATTCCCAGGGCGATTGAGCGCTGTGCAGCTCCGCGGTCCGCTACTACCTCCAGAACCGAGATTCACGCTTGTGCAAATTCTCACGTTGAAGATGCCACCGCCGTACGTGCCGACTCTGATTCCTTCAGGGTGTACCCGAGCGTATTGGAGCCTGTTCTGAACTTTTGCGCCACACCCTTGCCTGAATAATGATAGACCCCTCGTTGTCAGTCTGCCTCCGTTCTGTTCGAAGTTGCTGACAAGTTTGATCGCCTGCGCCGGCGCCACTGCGGCCAAGAACACAAGACCAATGATGATGGCGCCGGTCAGGCGAGCCATCAACCCGTAGCGGGCGTCCCCAGTCTTGAATGTGTCCGATGTCTGTTTAGTAGTCATGTGTTGCACTCCACGTAATGGTAAAAGTTATATTTCAAGGTAGTGAAAAATGCTGATTATGTATGTTGAAAATCTTGGCAAAACTGGCAGCCTAATTTTTTATTCAGCAATATTTGCTATTATTATATATCATAAATAATATAAAATCATACTTATGTTAATATTAGCTATTATTATATATCATTAATAATATAAATTCATATTTATGTTTTACTCATGCGCCTGAAAATCACCACAGTCGGTAACTCAATCGGTGTCGTTTTACCCAAAGACTTACTTGCGAAACTGCGCGTCGGCAAGGGAGACTCTCTTTACGCGACCGAATTGCCGGACGGTATCAAACTCACTCCGTACGATGAAGAATTCGAACGACAGATGGAGACTGCGGAAGATATTATGCGCAAGCGCCGTAATCTCCTCCGTGAGTTGGCCAAATGAAGTATGAGCCTTGAGGCGAATGATCAGGAGATGCTCAGTGTATTCCCGGCTCTTGCCGAGGGCTGTCTCAGTGAGGAAGAATTAACTGCTTGGCTCAGGCTGCATTTGCATCGGCAGCGTCCGGATTCAATCCACGAACCCGGCATATCCTAGAATTTCAATTGACGTCCATCCGGCTTAATGCTGCCAGCGCAGTCTGACGCGTAATCGTCTCAAGGTCTGTTTGTCCAGGTTGTCGTGGGTCAGCACACAGGAATAAGTCCGGCCCGTTGTGTCTTTGAAGCGGAGAACCAGGAGCTGTGGATGGACCAGCGGACCGGGCAGTAATCTCAGCTCGCCGGCTTCGTCGTTGTCCCTCAATAACTGCCACTGATCATGTTTGTCCAGCTTGAAACAGATGTTTTCCGGAGAGAGAAATCGCTTTATGTAAACCCTGTAATGGATCAGCACGCAGGCGCCGATTAATCCCATGGCAGTGGCTGGGATATCCGCCAGGAACAGGCAGAGAATCGCCCCGATATGCACCAGGGTATTGAATACGGCAACCCTCATTGAGGGCCGGTAATTATAAAGATGTGGGGGTCGGACCAGTCCAACCTTACAGAAGCTACTGATAATAAAGAGAAACTGTCTCAAAAACGTGCTGTCCTACGCTTAGACTGCGCTTTTCGTATGTGAAACAGGACTTTAAGGAAAAAATATCATGCCACGGTCATCGCCGCGGATATACGCTTCTTTCAATGTCTTACCTACATTGACCTGAATAGGGTCAGGGCAGGTAAAGTGCATCATCCCAAAGACTGGTTGCACGGTGGGTACGGGGACCACAGTGTATCAGGATACGAAACGGATCCGGGTATTGGGCCCCACCGGCATGTGTCGCATTTTTGGCGGACAATAAGTGATGCCATCCTTTCGGACCGTCTTCGTAGACCTTCAAACCGAATGTACCATCATCGGACTTCCTTATTTCCTTGCGCTCAGCTTTGGCGATTTTCCCCCAGCGTACGAAATAACCGTCCAACGTCACCAAGGCATTCGGTAGCAAGCTCCAGTCCACTCCCACCGAAAGTGAATTGAATTTCTCCACCAGAGTTTTGAGCCTCAGTTGCGATTCGCCTGCCAAAATGAAACCGAATGTCTGCGCCGTTTCCTCCTGTTCCATCCCCTCGTTCACGTCAACTACTGAATCGCCGCTAGGCGTCAGGTAGTTTCTCCTGATAGGCATTGCATGCCCCGTCGTCGGATGTGGCATAAAATGAGGTACATCATGACGCTGGAGCTTTTTCACCGATTCTATTTTGCAGAACGAATCTTCTAATGCCCTCCCGTCTAGTGAACTCTTGATTTCGCCAACGGCGATTACTCCCTCACACGGATAATAGGTTGTCTCCGGCGTATCGTTTACCGAAAATTTGGGGCAGATATCCCTTTCATAGAGAATTACATCCTGCTGACGGCTGGTTCCTCCATAGCTATCGATCACGAATCCCTCCCCAACGGCTATGCCTCTGGGCAGGATTTGCTCTAGTTGGTTCCGTACTGGTTGCTCTGCTGCCGACCCCACCGTTGAAGGTGTCGTAGCGGTCTTTGCATTCTCGAATTCTTCGACCAGACGTTTACCGATCCACCGAATGAAATTGTCTGGATCAAAGGTTTTTCCCATTGCCCTTCTATTTGTCCTCGTTTTTTATTCATCCCGCCACAGGTATATATGGCGAATGACCAAGCCGACTTCCGGTGTCACTGTCTCTGTCGCAATTAGTGATTATGTATGATGATATTCGTCATCAAACTTGTGGGTTCCTTCCGGAATGGGTACTGTACCCAGTTCATTAATGACCGCTTCAGGCAATTCATGTACGTAAACCGCTTTTTGGTCCAGTTGGCGTAGCCGTTTATACTCATCTGCAGAAATGAGTGCCCGATTATCTTGATTATGACTGGTAATAATGATCGCCTCTCAATGGGCTTTCGCCTTGTATCGGGTTAACTCCTTGTTGCGCGTCTTGTCGCGCTAAGCGGTCACGGTATTTCATTTCTCTATTCAACCAAAAATTCGCGGTTGGACCCAACACATGCTCCAGCAGCAAGGCTGTATCGTTCGTCAACGATATTTTGCCTTTGATAAGCTGGTTGAACTGTTTATCACTGAACCCGAGTTACCGTGCAAGTTCTATCGGATCACAATCTCGTTCTTCCATCAGATCCAGGATCGTCTCACCAGGTGGAGATAACCAATCCTGGCCGAAAGTCTGGTCTTGCTCAGTCGTGATAATATTCAACAAACTAACCCCAGTTTTTTTGTACAGTTCAGAAAGTCTACCGTGTTAAGAACCATCTGAATCAGAGTGCTGTGTTTTAGGAGGCTCATAACCCTCTGTGATCAAAACGTTCTGTGGAGCTTGGACATTTGGATCAGGCGAGAGAGGCTTGTTTGTTGTCTGCGGTTGATTTTGAGGAGGAGTGTTATTCCCGGTTTGCTCTGTCATGTGTAAGACCCTCGATGCTGAATTGGCTGCAATTGACTGTTAAATTCTGAATTTACCCGACACAGCTTGAGTTAACTGTAGTTGCCTCATATATATTAAACATTGCGAGCAACAAGCTTAAAACAAACAGTCCCATTGCCGGGAAAGACCATTTGAAAGCCTTGGCTATCTTTTCTGATTTTTTATCACCCGCACTTACATTATATATAATAGCGTCTTTAGCTCTTTGTGACAGTGCATATTTTATGTTAATGGGATCATTATCAGAAAAGAATTTTATTACAGAGTCGTCATACGCAAACCGTTGAAGATTTTCCAGTTTAAGGGCACCAAACAGGTAGTACCATCCCGGAATTAGTAATAACAAAACAGATGCCAGACCAACATAGTTTACAATTACCAGAAGAGTTGTATCCACTCCTTGTAAAAGAAACCTGAGATTTAGGCCGACAATTCCCGTAAGGGCAATGAGAATTGAGTACGCCGACAAATATCGTGCTATTTTTCCATCTAATGCCCTAAAACGTGCGATTTCATCATCATACAATTTAATATAGAAATCGAATAAATCATCATATTTATGATTTACCCATGCGCCTGAAAATCACCACAGTCGGTAACTCAATCGGTGTCGTTTTACCCAAAGACTTACTTGCGAAACTGCGCGTCGGCAAGGGAGACTCTCTTTACGCGACCGAATTGCCGGACGGTATCAAACTCACTCCGTACGATGAAGAATTCGAACGACAGATGGAGACTGCGGAAGATATTATGCGCAAGCGCCGTAATCTCCTCCGTGAGTTGGCCAAATGAAGTATGAGCCTTGAGGCGAATGATCAGGAGATGCTCAGTGTATTCCCGGCTCTTGCCGAGGGCTGTCTCAGTGAGGAAGAATTAACTGCTTGGCTCAGGCTGCATTTGCATCGGCAGCGTCCGGATTCAATCCACGAACCCGGCATATCCTAGAATTTCAATTGACGTCCATCCGGCTTAATGCTGCCAGCGCAGTCTGACGCGTAATCGTCTCAAGGTCTGTTTGTCCAGGTTGTCGTGGGTCAGCACACAGGAATAAGTCCGGCCCGTTGTGTCTTTGAAGCGGAGAACCAGGAGCTGTGGATGGACCAGCGGACCGGGCAGTAATCTCAGGTCGCCGGCTTCGTCGTTGTCCCTCAATAACTGCCACTGATCATGTTTGTCCAGCTTGAAACAGATGTTTTCCGGAGAGAGAAATCGCTTTATGTAAACCCTGTAATGGATCAGCACGCAGGCGCCGATTAATCCCATGGCAGTGGCTGGGATATCCGCCAGGAACAGGCAGAGAATCGCCCCGATATGCACCAGGGTATTGAATACGGCAACCCTCATTGAGGGCCGGTAATGAATGAAAATCGGCAGTTCCAGTGGGGCTTCCGTGCCGATCATGTCTGGTGGTCCTTTCGCTTGCATTCCATTTTGATTGTTTACATACTGTGTTTTTCCCTGTCGGGAAAGACGCACCCGCACATGGAAATTCCCAAGACATCAGGATACTGTAGATTTTGATAGCATAAGTCAATGACCAAAAAAGAAATCACAAAACAGCAAATCCAGCCCCAACAAGACCGTCCGCTGGAAAACAGTGAAGAGAAAAATGCTGAAGAAATCGGCGGACCCAAAGGTCCGGAACCCACCCGCTACGGAGACTGGGAGAAAAAGGGTCGTTGTGTGGATTTTTGACTTTGTGTCTTGCTGGTGCAGCGCCGACATGGAATGTGCAAGCTGATGACAAGCCGGCTGATTACCACAATACTGCTGGTATTAGCGCCTGTCCCGGGTATTGCCGCAGACCCGGCTGTCACCCTGGCTGCCTGGAACATTGAACACCTGGCGGCAAATGACGCGCGTGGCTGCCGTCCAAGGGATACTGCTGAATACGACGCTATCAGGATATACCTGAACCGGGCCAATGCGGACGTGGTTGCGTTTCAGGAAGTGGAAGACCTGCAGCGCGGCAAAGAGGGTGTTCCCCGCTTCGGACTATGATATTCATATTTCCGAAAGGCCGACCCGGAAATTTCCGGACTGCTATGACGTCCCCCAGAGGAGATTGATGCAGCGCACGGGATTTGCCGTTCGCAAGGATATTACTGAACGCCTGGGGATGAGGGCGGTTCGTCAACCGGACGTCAGGGAATTGCAGGGAACGCATGATTCCGGGCGCTGGGGCGTCTATCTCATCCTGGAACAGGTTGAAGCCGGATCCATCCCTGCCCGAGCTCCGCTACACCTGCTTTCCATACACCTGAAATCGAGATGTACGTACCAGAGCCTGACAGGTAAAAAAGCCAACCCGAATTGCGCGCTACTCCATGAGCAGGTTGGCGCGTTATCCGACTGGATCAATGCCCGTGCCCGCTTGGGACAGGATTTTATCATTGCCGGTGATTTCAACAGACAGCTTGACCAGTTGGGCGACGAGGTGTGGGTACGACTGGAATCCGGCGGCAAAAGCGGAAGCTACGTTGACCTGGAAAAAGTGCTTCACGGGATTAACCACCCCCGTCCCTATAATCCGAAATACCCCTACGCCATCGATCACATTATTTATAACCAGGCCGTGGATGGCCTGGTACTTGAGACAGAAACCTATTTTGACACCAGGGCGGGAAAATACTCGGACCACCTGCCTCTTTTTACCGCTTTTGACATATCAGCTAACAAAGAATAATCCGGTTTCTTGTATAATACGCCTCTTTTCGATTGGGAAACAAATGACAACCTCACAAACGCCGCTTTCGCCTTTTTTGCAGTACAGACCGCAGTTGACATCGATATTGTCCATCTCGCATCGCATCACGGGCGTCTTTTTGAGTGCAGGCGCCGTGTTGCTGTGCTGCTGGCTGGTGTCGGTTGCCGCGGGGGCGGAGGTATACGCCGCAGTCAATCAGCATGTCACTGCCTGGTACGGCCAGGTTGTCGTTATCGGCTTTGTGTTTTCGCTGTACTACCACTTGTGCAATGGCATCCGGCACCTGTTCTGGGATATGGGACTGGGGCTGGAAATTACTACGACGTATCGTAGCGGTTATGCGGTGGTGATTGCCACGATTTTGCTGACAATCATGACCTTCTGTGCAGGGAGTATCCGGTGATCAGGCGACTTTTGTTTGCCAGGGCCGGAAGCGCCCCTGAAACTGTCCGGCGCTGGTGGTACCAGCGGCTTTCCGCCGTTGCCCTGCTGCCTCTCTCGTTGTGGTTCATCTATGATTTATCCACGCTGGCATCACTGGAATATGTCGTGGTGCGGGATTGGCTTGCAACTCCGTCCAGCGTTATCCTGTTCATTCTGTTCATTCCCACTTTGTTTTTTCACGCCCAGTCCGGTATGCACGAGGTAATCGAAGACTACGTTGCAAATGAGCGGCAAAAGACGGCGGCTATTATCCTGGTAAGGTTCCTGGCAATGCTGTGCGCGCTCGCTGCCGTCCTGGCGGTAATGAAAATCCACCTGGGCTTGTAACAATGAGCGCAAGCTATCAACTTATTCAACATGAATACGATATCGTCGTCGTAGGCGCCGGCGGGGCCGGGTTGCGCGCCACCTTCGGCATGGCCGAGAAAGGGTTGAAAACGGCTTGTATCACCAAGGTCTTTCCCACCCGCAGTCACACCGTTGCAGCCCAGGGGGGCATGAGTGCGGCCCTGGGCAACATGGGCGAGGATAACTGGCGCTGGCATATGTACGATACCATCAAGGGGTCGGACTGGCTGGGCGACCAGGACGCCATTGAGTATATGTGCAAGGAGGCCGCTGCTGCGGTGATCGAACTGGAGCATTACGGCGTACCCTTCTCGCGTACCATAGACGGTAAAATTTATCAGCGCCCGTTCGGTGGGATGACGACCAACTACGGTGAAGGCACGGCGCAACGTACCTGCGCCGCGGCGGACCGCACCGGCCACGCCATCCTGCATACTTTGTACCAGCAGTCCTTGAAGCATGACGCCGAGTTTTTCATCGAATATTTTGCCATCGACCTGATTATGGATGACGCAGGCGTATGCCGGGGGGTCCTGGCCTGGGACCTGGAGAAGGGTGACCTGCACTGCTTCCGCGCCCACACCGTGGTCCTGGCTACGGGCGGCTACGGCCGCGCCTATTTCTCCTGCACCTCTGCCCATACCTGCACCGGCGACGGCAATGCCATGGTACTGCGCGCCGGCCTGCCCTTGCAGGACATGGAGTTCATTCAATTCCATCCTACCGGCATTTACGGCGCCGGGGTGTTGATTACCGAAGGGGTGCGCGGCGAAGGCGGCTACCTGACCAATTCGGAAGGTGAAAGGTTCATGGAACGTTACGCACCCAATGCCAAGGACCTGGCTTCGCGGGATGTTGTCAGCCGTTCCATGACCATTGAAATCAGGGAGGGCCGCGGAATTGGACCGGAGCGGGATCACCTCAACCTGCACCTGGAACACCTGGGGCCGGATGTGATCAACGAACGCCTGCCGGGGATCGCTGAGTCGGCCCGCATCTTTGCCGGAGTCGACGTCGCCAGGGCGCCCATTCCCGTCCTGCCTACGGTGCATTACAACATGGGAGGGGTCCCGACCAATTACCACGGGCAGATGGTGACGTTGAAGGACGGCAATCCCGACACTATCGCTCCCGGCCTCATGGCCATCGGTGAAGCTGCCTGTGTATCGGTCCATGGCGCCAATCGCCTCGGCTCAAACAGCCTGCTGGACCTCATCGTGTTCGGCCGCGGAGCGGCCCTGTGCGCCGCCCGGGAAATCAAACCCGGCTCCCCCCACAAACCCCTTGGCGCCTCAGCGACCGAGCAGGCCATAGCACGGTTTGACCGCCTTCGTTATGCCGACGGCGACATGCGTACTGCCGAAATCAGGAACAGCATGCAGCGTACCATGCAAACCAATGCCGCAGTCTTCCGCAGCGGGGAAATACTGGCGGAAGGTGTCGAAAAAATGGATACTGTTTACCAGTCATTCAATAACGTCAGCAGCGCGGATCGTTCCCTGGTCTGGAATACCGACCTGGTCGAGACCCTGGAACTGGAAAACCTGTTGCAATGCGCACAAGTGAGCATCCGCTCTGCCGCAAACCGCAAGGAGAGCCGCGGCGCCCATGCGCGGGAGGATTACCCGGAACGGGATGATGAAAACTGGATGAAGCATACCTTATCATGGCTGGACCCCGAATCAGGCAGGGTGGATTTTAACTACCGGCCGGTACACCTGTACACTCTGACGGACGAGGTGGAAACAGTGCCCCCGAAAAAACGGGTATATTGACCGGACAACAGCAGGAAAAGGCATTTTATGGCGAAATTCACACTACCGAAAAACTCGAAGGTGAAACCAGGAGTAACGTTTCCAATGAGCGGTGACGCCAAACGGAAAAAGACCTTGCGGGTATACCGGTGGGATCCGGATACGGGAGATAACCCCAGAATGGATACCTACGAGGTAGACCGGGATAAATGCGGCCAGATGGTCCTGGATGCACTTATCCATATCAAGAATGAGATCGACTCGACCCTGACCTTCCGGCGCTCCTGCCGCGAGGGCATCTGTGGTTCCTGCGCCATGAACATCGACGGCGTCAACACGCTGGCCTGCACCAAAACTATCAGCGATATTAAGCACGACATCAATATATATCCTCTGCCCCATACTCCGGTTGTCAAGGACCTGGTCCCTGACCTGAGCCAATTCTATGCACAGTACACCTCCATCAAACCCTGGATGCAGACCCGCTCCCCTGCTCCGGACCGGAGTGAGCGCCTGCAATCCAAGCAAGACCGGGAAAAACTCGATGGTTTATACGAATGCATCCTGTGCGCCTGCTGCTCTACGGCCTGCCCAAGTTACTGGTGGAACAGCGACCGCTACCTGGGACCGGCGATTTTATTGCAGGCCTACCGCTGGATTATAGACAGCCGGGACGAGAACACCGAGGAGCGACTGGGTGAACTGGAAGACCCGTTCAGCCTGTATCGTTGCCATACGATCATGAATTGCACCAACACCTGCCCGAAAGGCCTGAACCCCGCCAAGGCCATTGCTGAAATCAAGATGGAACTGGCAAAGAAAATTCTGTAATGACACATGCGGACAACAGCACATCACGGTTACGCTGGCGCTGCCGGCGCGGTACCCGGGAAATGGACCTGCTGTTGCTGCGGTTCCTGGAACAGGGCTATCCCCGTTTGAATGCCAGGGAACAGTCCCTGTTCGGTTCCCTGCTGGATGAGGCCGATCCCGATCTGTATGCCTGGATCACCGGTCAGGCGCAACCGGCCAACCCCGATTACCTGCCCCTGATAGGAAAAATCAGCGCCTTCTCGAGCCATTCCCACATGAGCGGAAATAATGAACACACCGTCGTACCGGACAGGGATTGTCCGGTGTCCAGAGACAGGGACGTCAACAAAACCGTATGACCCAATGACGTCAGCTTCAAATAACTTCCTCACCCCAATCAGGATTGACGGCGCTGACGCCGCCGGCTTCCTGCACGGACAATTCACTACCGATGTTACCGGGCTCGCGCCAGGCCAGACAGGCCTCAGCGCCTGGTGCGACCCCAAAGGCAGGGTGGTCGCCAGTTTCATCCTGGCCCGGCTGGATGAGGTTTTCTGGTTGTTGCTGCCGGGCGCACTAAAAGAGGCATTTAGCAAGCGTCTGAAAATGTACGTAATGCGCGCTGACGTAAATATTGTTGATACGGGGATAGAGACAGAAGAAATTCCGGAATTACCAGCTTATCCATCCGGAATAGACAGTGAAGCCTTGGAAATGACATCCATCAGACAAGGCATACCCTGGCTTCGCCCGGAAACCAGCGGACGCTTCCTGCCCCAGGAACTCAACCTGGACCACCTGGATGCCGTGTCATTCACCAAGGGTTGTTACCCCGGCCAGGAAATCATCGCCCGCCTGCACTACCGCGGCGCAGTCAAACGACGCTTATGTTATGCAACGACAGACAGCAAGACCCCCCTGGCGCCAGGTACCGCACTGATAGCAAGCGGCAAAGAAAAAAACATCGGCGCCGTGGTCAACTTGATTGTCACAGATAAAGGCCAGGAGCTGTTAATCGTCCTGGAACGGCCATATATAGAGTCCGGGCACGTGGTGGCTAAAGATACGCCAGATTACCCAATCCATGTGCATAGCGATTTCGATCGCAATATCTCTTCTAGTCATTAACCTAAGCGCCGGCCAGTTCTGGATCAACATCAGTGATGCGGTAAATTCGTTGGCGACGTCTCCACCGGCGTTATTTTTTCCAGTTCTCTACTCAACCCCTGCTCAGTACACCACAGGTCGTAATTCTGTTGCAGTCTCAACCAGAGTCCCGGACCATTGCCAACCAACTTGCCGATCCTCAACGCCATTTCTACCGTGATGGGATGGGTGCAAGCCAGTATCCTGTGAATCTGCTGGCGCGAAACGCCCAGCCGTCGGGCCATCTCACTGATTGATAAACCGAGTGCCGGCAGAACGTCTTCGCGCAGGATTTCACCCGGATGAATGGACCGGCGCTTTAACGGACGTTTGACACTGTATTCAGTCATTTCTCCTCCTTAATGATATTGCTCAAGATCGACCCGCAACACATCACCTGCTTGCCATGCAAATGTAATACACCAAGGACCATTAACATGGATGCTGTATCGCGTCGGGACTCCGCGAAGACCGTGGAAATTGAATCCTGGAACATTTATGTCAACCAGAGACTCGGCCTGATCCAACACTTCCAACCGTCGTAAACACCTGGACTCCAAGCTCCGTTGTATATGGCGACTGCGACCCCGTTCAAACAACTCAGCCAGACCTTTGTGCCTGAAACTCTTAATCATTCATCATCCCTAATTGTAACAAGTTATGTTACAGTGTCAAGCGTATTATATCTGCCGTGGCAATATTGCAGGATTTCAAGTATAGCCGCATTAACAACATGAGAAAAATCGGAGAGCGAGGAGGCTTTGTAAGAGGGTCATTAACCGCTATTCTGTTGCAGCTTAATTTGCCGGTGTTTGTCCATCAGATAGGCGGCATAATTCGAGGATATAGCCCAATTGCACACCAGACTCAAACCGGCCCATGCTTATTAATCGTTCTTTCCGCATCCCTAAACCAAGGCTTGTCCATTGGCACATTCTTTACATCTGCCGCTTGTTTGAGAATTTTCTTTCCCTCTGACGAGACCGGCGTTACCATGTAGCCATTCTGTCCGTCCCCGATTACGGCCATAAGTTCGCGCTTCTCACGTCTCCACAATAACGCAATGATCAGACAGATTGCCGCATCAAGACAGTCCTGATCACTCTTTGTCGGTGTATCAAGCTTCGCTTTCTCGTTTGCCCATCGGGACAGTGGCGCGAGGTTGAAAGTATCAGCATGGCGTCGGACAGCCTCAGTGACCAAATCCCAGTCTGAGCGTGAGAACTTTGCTTTCTTGTCCGGGTTGTAAGACGCTTTTCGTTTACGCTTCAGAATACAAGGTTCAAGAGCAGGCAGGGCAAGTGCTGGGAAAACCTCAATCAGATACAACCCATCATCTGCAGTACGGGCAACGGATGGGTTTTCTCTGGCATTGAGCCGATCAAGGAATGCCCAGACAGGCGCTTTTGGGCCGAACATTGATTCCTTGGACTGGTTGGCGGGTTGAACGCCGCCCTGCAGTCGGGAGATAAGCGAGGCGGCGACTTTTTCAACGGGCCGGCTTCCAGTCTTGTTGGAAACCAGTGTGGGTTGATCCAGCGCGACAAGTGTGTAGTCACTACTATCCCACCTTTCCTCAGTAATTTGAGCGGCTTCCTCAAATGTGGCGGGTTGCGGTTCACAAATTTCCTCAAGACGCTTATTGACGAATGTTACCCAGCAGATGCTCCCCGGTGTTTTATCGGCCCAAGCCGAATCAAAACCGATGAACGTTTCACGCATCTTACTTGCCTCTACGCTGTGCGTTAAGGAAGAAGATATAACAGGAATGGCGATAGCCAAGGCACCCGCTCTGCCCACGACGGACGCATCAGTGAGAAAACGCCACCGTTCTTTATTGATTCTTTCATTACTCGTTATAATAAATCTCTAACGTCAGCTACATTCATTTTTCACTGCTATCCGGCCTTTTTAAGGGGTGCGATTTTTTTATGGGTTTGCATGGAATGCCACAAATCCCAGTTTCTTTGCAGATTTAACCAGAAATCAGCCCCGGTTTTTAACGCTTCGCCGAATGCCAGCGCAGAATCAGCCGAAACGCCTCTCTTGCCGTTAATGATCTCATTGAGCCGTGCATAGGTCCAACCAAGGTGAACCGCAAATTCCTTCTGGCTAACACCAAGCGGTTTCAAAAACTCTTCCAGGAGCATTTCTCCGGGGTGTGTCGGAGGCCTGTTTTTGGGTAACATTTTATAACCTCAAAACATCTATTTATGGTAGTCAGTTATCTGGACATCATTCGCGCCATTATTCACCCAGATAAAAATTACTCTCCATTGATCATTGATCCCTATACTCCAGCGGTCACGGAGAGAACCTTCCAATTTCTCCAGTTGATTGCCAGGCGGTTCCCGCAAAACTCCAATATTATTTGCAACGTTTATTTGATCCAGAATACGACGGGATTTCCGATGTAACTCGCTCGGTATCTTCCTGGAATAACGACTATCTATTCCGTCATAGATATCTTTTGTTATCTTGTCCTTGATATTCCTTATCATTGGCAAAATATATCGAATATCGATATATAAATCAAATAAAAATCCAGGACACCCATAAATTATCCCCAATCTATGGGTGTCCTGGATTTGGTGCCAAGCCTTGAATTTCATTCATCACCATCCAGAACGCCATGCCGGGCTTGACCCGGTATCCAGTCGATTATCGTATCGCCCCCGGCTGAAAGGAGATCAGGCAGCCTTATGCACTGAAATTTCTATATGCCGCCCAACTCGGGCCAGCATATTTATCAACTTGTCCACAGAAAATAATTCAATTTTACCCTGGTAAATTTCACTGATACGGGGTTGGGCAACGCCGAAACGTTCAGCTGCCTCACTTTGAGTAATGCTTTCAGACTCGATATAGGCTTTTATCGCCGCCATTAGCCTGGAGCGCACCAACAGGTTTTCAGCTTCGAATCGCTCAAAGCCTAAATCTGCAAAGACATTACCTGAGGAGTCAATAATTTGTCTGTCTTTCTTGCTCATAATCATATCTCTGAAATCATTTTTAAACGAGCCTTAATCAATTCCCTGTCTTTTTTCGGTATTTTCCTGGTTTTCTTCTGAAACGCATGTAATACATATAAGGCTTCATCAAACCTGCTGATATATATCACTCGAAATTCTCCTTTCTTATGAATACGTATTTCACGAACGCCGGGACTTATACTGCTCATCGGTTTCCAATCAGACGGTTCAAACCCGAACTGTACCTGGCTGAGCTGGTAACCTGCTTCCTGCCTTGCTTCCAACGGGAAATCCCGAATATCAGCAAGCGCGCTTCCTGCGAACTTCAATAGTTTCATCCGGTTATTTTATACAAAATATCGTATAACGTAAAGGGTAATTCCGAGGAGACAATATCTAAGGAACATCAGAGATCCGACCCCTGAGTTGCTTTCCTTGGTACTGGTCTCACAATCTACCTTCATATAACTGCGGTCGTTTTTTCAAGGTGAGAATCGCTTGATGACCGCCTCCGCATGGGCGCGTATCCCGTAGTCGGATTCGTTAAGCCAATACTCCAGAACATCCCGGTAGGAGCAGGATAAGAAGGTGACTTCGTCACCTGCCACAAAATCAGCAAATCGGGCGATTTCATCCCTATGCTGTTTTTTTGCACTATCGATGACACGGCGTCCGGTTCCGGGCCAGAACTCCGGTTCGGCATAGACATAAAGCAGGATGGGATTCAATCCGTAATGCGGCTTCGGGCGATAAACCTGAGAGCGCAGGGCAAAGGCGTGCTTTACGAGTTGTGTCGCATCAAGAAAAGAATACAGGCGTCCGTTCTTGCGGAGTGAATCACGAACGCGCTCGTAGCCGCTCATGCGCCGGCCCCAGACGCGCCTCCAATAAGCGTCGCTGAAACTGGCGGGAGCTTTGTTGCGAAACGGTTCGAAGCGCTTACATTCGATGCCTATGAGCACTGACCGTGTGACGGCAATACAATCGAGCACCGGATGACGCCCCCCGGCCCAAGGGAAACGAACTGTGGCTTCCAACATCAACGATCGGGCGGGCCACGACTCGCGCTCGCATCCCGGCAGCAATGGCAAGTCGGCAGCCCGGTGTAGAAAGAACCCGAAGGTGTTGACCGCCAGCGCGGCCGATGATTCGGGAGAGTCGAACTTGCCACTCTCGATCTCTTTGCCAGGAGCAGTATTGAGGATTTTCTCAATGTCATCGCCCGGTACGCCAGGCAGAAAACGGTCTTGAGCCATTATCCTACCGGAACCAGTCGGGAGAATGCATCGCGAACCTTGGCCCCTTCTGTGCTTAACGTACTGTTCCGGCAACTTTTCTTGACCTCTCTTCCGTCCTTAAACGGAATGCGGTCAAACTCAGCCGGAAAGGAGAGCGCATGTAGTGACATCGACAATGTTCCGCCGGTCTTTTCAGCGGCGAACTTACCTACGGACTTATCCATCCTATCGAACATGTCCAACCGCTTCTCGTTCACAAAGAATTCACGAGGACCCACCACTTCGAGACCTATCTTTTCAACGCGCATCAAGTGTCTTTCTTCGAGATATAATTTACGCATGTGGAGCCGGGCGAAAACATAGGCAATACCGTATTCGAGAATCTGGAACAGGGCATGTGCAGGTGTGTCGCTTGCCCATTTCAATTCTATCAGTCGCGCATTTAAACCAGTGAGGTGGATTAGATCGACGTCGCGACTTCGGTCTTTGCCAGGATCAGTAATCCCGGACGCGACGGGACACTGGTTGAACCATTCAGGCATATGTCCTTCTTCGGCGAGTATGGCCACTGCTTTTTCGAGAATCTTCTCCTGACTGTCATTGTCATCACAAATTTTTGTTGCACGCCGGCAAGACCATAGCTTCTCCGATTGCGAAACCGGTTCCCCGGAGAAGTTGATCATCATCTGATCGTATAGTCCGTGTATCAAACTACACGCTTTTTCTTCTGAGAACGGTTCGATTCGGAGACTTCGTTGATTCAAATGCTTACGATATTGAATTCCCAAGGCATCGCATATCAGCTTATCAGTGCCGTCAAACAAGCTGGGCATTTCGAAGTCCTCGTGCTCTACCTCGGTCCACAACGTTTACTACGGAAGCGTTCTTCCTGATACATAGGTAACAGATTATACCAATAAGATGGACCCTTGTTGTGATTGGCGGAGAGCGGTGTTCACCAAGGGCCATTACCCAGGCCAGGAATTGTTAATCGTACTGGAACGACCGTATATTAAATCCGGACGCGTGAGTGCCAAAGACGCCCCTGACTTCCCGCTCCAGATACATTACGATTTCAAGCCGTGAATTTCATTCGTCACCTGATATCGCCCCAAAGACAACACAAATCACGCTTCCGGTTTATCAACGAGCAATTGAAAGCCTGATATCAAGAGCATCCAGCACTCGAAATAAAGTACCAATGCGCGGGTTGCCCCCACTGGACAGCGACTGGTGCAGGTTTTGCCTGCCCAGCCCGGTGGATTTGGCGACTTTCATCATGCCCTTGGCGCGAGTAACATCCCCAACAGCCTTGACGAAAAAATCGGCATCACCTTCTTCGAGCACTGCATTGAGGTATTCGATTATTGCCTCATCACTGTCCAGGAAGTCAATTACATCAAATTTCTTGATTTTCATAAACACTCCTGATTTCGACTGTTAATCATTAGGTAGATGCTTGTCAGGGTCTTGCGCACGCAAGATAGACATAATTTCTACAATGTCCCCGTAAATCCGGTAATAGACAGAATGTACACCACATACACTGCGACGATATCCGGACCGGATATGGTCAACCGCTGGATAGAGCAGCGGGTTTTCAGCGAGAAAAACAAAATGCGCCTTGAGGTCGTCACGATACTGATTTGATCGTTCAACGCCGTGGTGTTCATCACCCCAGCGGGCAATCGCAAGTAAATCTTCTTTCGCTATGTTATTCAGGCGATAGCTGGCCACTCTGTCTGGCTTCTTCCCATATTTCATCGATAGTCATATCGGTGAAGCCGCTTTTTTCAGCCGCAATCAAGCGGCGGCGTATGGCTTCAATCCCGCTTTCCATTTCACGGGCTTTACGCAAGGCATCGTTCACCACTTCGGTATGATTGCGAAATTCCCTGCTATCGACTTTAGATTGAATCCAGGCATGGTTGGGTTCGCTGAACGTGATCGTTTGTCTCGGCATAGTTCGGCCTTCAAATTGGTCGTTTTCGGTGCATTATCGCACGTTATTACACCGCCCGGCAAGCCAAATGTCAAGACCCAGATAATTCAGGACACCCATAACATCCCCAATCTATGGGTGTCCTGGATTTGCTGCCCATAACATCCCCAATCTATGGGTGTCCTGAATTTGCTTCCCCAATCTATGGGTGTCCTGAATTTGCTTCCCCAATCTATGGGTGTCCTGAATTTGCTTCCCCAATCTATGGGTGTCCTGAATTTGCTAGAATCTATGGGTGTCCTGAATTTGCAATCTATGGGTGTCCTGAATTTGCTGTAGATATTGTACAAACAACGTGATAACATAGCCGGTGGATACCATATAAGAGGCGCATCATGACATCTACACCGATCATGGATACCCAAACCCGTTCATCCCGCCTGGGGCTGCGCGCGACACCCGAGCAGGAAATGATTCTTCGCCAGGC
Organism: Gammaproteobacteria bacterium; assembly: GCA_965205405.1. GTDB lineage: Bacteria > Pseudomonadota > Gammaproteobacteria > Eutrophobiales > Eutrophobiaceae > JAAXHV01. Next base: position 2,799,920 of record OZ242169.1, on the reverse strand, counting down.
CGCGCAGGTAAGACAGAAGTCGTTGACTGAGTTTATTCTTGACAGCGCCTGCCAGGCCGCGCAGGAAACACTGCTGGACCAACGCCTGTTCATGGTAGGGGATACGCAGTACCGGACCCTGCTTGAACTGCTGGACCGACCTCCGCAGGACAACCCCGGCTTGCAAAGATTATTTTCCACCTCCCCGCCCTGGGATAACGAGTGACTATTCGCAGACCCGTTCCCCTTGATACGAAACATCGACTGGAAGCGTTTGACTGTGGTGAACCGATACTGAATGACTGGCTGATTTTCCATGCCCGCCAGGCACAGGGTAGCGGTTCTGCAAAAACCTTTGTAGTCACGGATGATGACCGTGTGCTTGGCTATTACAGTCTGACTGTGGGACAAATTGACAGGCTTGAAGCGCCTGAGCGCGTGCGAACGGGAATGGGTCGATACCCTGTTCCCGTGGTTATTCTGGCCCGATTGGCGGTGGCGCGGGAATATCATGGTCGGGGGATTGGCAAAGGAATGCTACAGGATGCGATTCGGCGAACCTTGTCAATTGCCGGGCAGGCAGGAGTCCGGGCCATGTTGACGCATCCTCTTGCCGGTGCGACCGGTTTCTACGAACGCTTTGGATTCATCCCCTCCCCCCTGAAAGAGAAGCAGCTCCTGCTACTGCTGAAGGACGCGAAAAAGTTGCTTGGATGATCACACAAATTTGAACAGTCAAACGTGGAGAGACTTGTCTCGAAGGGGCAAAGTACAGGAAGAAAAATCCAGGACACTCATGAAATCCCCAATCTATGGGTGTCCTGGATTTGCCGCCAATCTATGGGTGTCCTGGATTTGCCGCCAATCTATGGGTGTCCTGGATTTGCCGCGGGCATTTGGGGTCAGAGTAAAAATACATGGATTAAACCGGCAACATCTGACAGTGTTAGTATTTTTACTCTGACCCCAAATATTGATGAAACACGGAAAGATCGTAACAAGCGGGTTTGAGCCTGCATGGTGGTTGCCGGGCGGGAATATACAGACACTGTGGCCGTATTATTTTCGCCGCTCGGCGCAGGTGGACTTGACCCGTGAGCGGCTTGAGTTGCCCGACGGTGACTTCGTCGACCTGTGTCTGACAGGGAATGCAGGTAGTCCGGTCGTGGCGGTTTTTCACGGTCTTGAAGGGTGTGTCGACTCCCATTACGTCAAATCGGTACTGGCGGCGATTGAAAAGCGGGGCTGGCTGGGTGTACTGATGCATTTTCGTGGCTGCAGCGGTGAACATAACCGCTTAGCGCGCACTTATCATTCGGGAGATACCGGCGATATCGGGTTCTTGATCGACTGTCTGCACCGGCGCTTTCCCGGTGTTCCCATAGCGGCCCTGGGTTATTCGCTGGGCGGCAATGCACTGTTGAAGTACCTGGGAGAGGCAGACCGTAACGGACAAGTTCATGCTGCGGCCGCTGTTTCCGTACCCTACGTCCTTGCCGAAGGTGCAAAAAGGCTGAATACGGGATTTTCCAGGCTGTACCAACGCCGGCTGATCGGCCTGTTGAAACGTAAAATCATCGATAAATTCAGTGACAGGGACTGTCCCCTGGACATCAGCGAAATCCTGAAACTGAATGATTTTTTCAGCTTCGACGATAAGATAACGGCTCCCTTGCACGGCTTTGCCGGGGTGGAGGACTATTACACGCGCAGCAGTTCGCGTCAGTATTTGCGCAGCATCAACGTACCTGTCTTGTTAGTCCATGCCCGGGACGACCCCTTCATGTCCGAGGACGTCATCCCTGCTGAAGATGAGTTGTCCGAATATGTGCAACTGGAGCTTGCGCAGACCGGCGGGCACATCGGATTTGTCAGCGGCAAGGCGCCGGGGTATCCTGTCTATTGGTTGGAACAACGGATAATCGAATTTTTTGATGGGTATTTATAAGATATTTGGGGTCAGAGTAAAAATATATGGATTAGACCAGCAACCTATGACAATGTGCGTATTTTTACTCTGACCCCAAATATTCCCGACTATCTGATGAACTTGCAGTTACATATCGACCGGCGGTTATACCTGTTTATTGTTTTGGCTTGCCTGTCGCTGCTGGGCTTCGGCTATTACCTGCAATTCGTCCAGGATCTGGACCCCTGCCCGCTGTGTATTCTGCAACGGGTTGCTTACCTGGGCGTCGGGCTGGTTTGCCTGGTGGGTTTTCTTCATGGTTCGGCAACCCGTATCTACAACGCATTGGCGCTGGTTTGCGCACTGGCGGGCGCCGCTATTGCAACAAGGCAGGTATGGCTGCAACACCTGCCGCCGGAAAGGGTGCCCGAATGCGGGCCGGGACTGGACTTCATCCTGCAGGCATTCCCGATTTTCGATGCGCTTAAACTGATTTTTACAGGCTCCGGGGAGTGTGCCGAAACAGTCTGGACTTTCCTGTCCCTGAGTATTGCAGAGTGGAGCCTGTTCTGGTTTGGCGCGTTTTCAGTCCTGTTGCTGTTCCAACTGTCCGTCCCTTAGCCATAAATAAGCTTGTCAGTGGCGGATGCCACGCTGCATGTTACCACCTAACCCGCGCATCATATTCTCCATGCCGCCTTTCCTGGTCAGTTTTTTCATCATCTTCAGCATACGGTTGAACTGCTTCAACAAGCGATTGATATCCTGTATCTGAGTCCCCGAGCCGGAGGCAATGCGTTTTTTCCTGGAGCCGTTGATAACGGCGGGGAAGCGCCGTTCACCGGGCGTCATGGAATTTATGATCGACTCTATTTTGACCAGTTCCCGCTCCTGGCCTGTAATACCCGCTGGCAACTGCTGCATCCCCGGCAGCTTGTCCATCAGACCACTCAGTCCTCCCATGCTTTGCATCTGCCGGACCTGGTCGCGAAAATCATTCAGGTCAAATCCCTTTCCCTTTTTCAGCTTCCTGGCGATCTTTTTTGCCTTTTCCTGATCCGTTTTCTGCTCCACTTCCTCAATCAGGCTCAACATGTCGCCCATACCCAGTATCCGGGATGCAATCCTGTCGGAGTGAAACAGGGACAGCTCCGAGGTTTTCTCGCCGGTACCCAGGAACAGGATGGGTTTACCGGTAACATGCCGGACCGACAGCGCCGCCCCGCCCCGGGCATCACCGTCCACTTTCGTTAATATGACACCTGTCAGGTCCAGGGCCTCATTAAACCTCTGGGCTACGTTAACGGCGTCCTGCCCCATCATGCTGTCCACCAGAAACAGGGTATCAGACGGGTTGAGCACGCCATGAATGCGTTGAATCTCCAGCATCATTTCCTCGTCTATGTGCAACCTGCCGGCAGTATCGACAATCAGCACGTCGGCAAACCGGGAGCGGGTGTGTTTCAGTGCTGCCGCGGCAATGTCCACGGGATTTTGCTGCTCATCGGCCGGAAAATATTCGAGCTGGTTTTCCTCCGCCAGCACTCGCAACTGTTCCAGGGCCGCCGGCCGATAGACATCGCAACTGGTCACCACTACGGATTTATCGTGCTTTTCCCTGCACCATTTACCCAGCTTGGCAACGCTGGTGGTCTTGCCGGCGCCCTGTAATCCCGCCACCAGGATAACTGCCGGCGCCGGAACATTTAAATTCAATGATGATTGCTGATCGCCCATCAGATGAATCAGTTCATCCTGGACAATTTTGACAACTACTTGTCCCGGGTTGAGGCTGGCTGATACTTCCCTGCCCAGTGCCTTGCTTTCAACCCGCTCGATAAACGCCCTGACAACCGGCAAGGCAACATCCGCCTCCAGCAAGGCCATGCGCACGTCCCGCATGGTGGCCGCGACATTATCTTCCGTCAGGCGCGCATGACCTCGCAATTGCTGAACTATGCGACTGAACCGTCCGCTTAAATTTTCAAACATGATGCCCTCTATTTATGGTAGATTTAGATGCCTCATCCGCAGCCGGACATTATATGGAAACCAATACCATTATCAGCGTCGCCGTAATATTACTCTATTTGCTGACCTCAGGCTGGCTGGGGCGCAGAATATTTCATCAGCGCCTGACGACGGAAGCATTTAACCACTCTATTGCCATACTTGCGGGTCTGGCCCTGTCGGGCCACGGGTTAATTCTTTACCGGGAAATCCTGGTCCAGGCAGGGTTCAACCTGGGCTTTTATCATGCCTTTTCGCTCATAAGCTGGGTTATTGCATGCCTTGCCGTCCTGACCGGGTTATTCAGAGCCATGGGTAACCTGGTTGTTATCTTTTTCCCCGTTGCCGCACTTGCGCTGCTGCTGGAAATTGCACTGCCCAGCACAAGCATTATCCCCGGCGGTATCGCTGCCGGACTGAAAATGCACATCCTGCTATCGGTGACTGCCTATGGACTGCTGGCTATCGGGGCGGTGCAAGCGTTAGTGCTTGCGTTTCAGGAAGCGCAGCTTCGAAAAAAACAGCCCGTAACAGTGATAAATATCCTGCCTCCCATGCAAACCATGGAAGAACTGCTGGTTCAAGTCCTGACGATGGGCTTTTTCCTGTTGAGTCTCAGTCTTGCTACGGGACTGATGTTCATGTACGACATGCTGGGACAACATCTGTCCCATAAAGTCGTTTTATCCATACTGGCCTGGTTCATCTTTGCTGTTGTCCTTTGGGGAAGATGGTCCCGGGGCTGGCGCGGTAAAACGCTGATTTACTGGACCCTCGGGGGCTTCATCTCCCTGGTGTTGGCGTATTTCGGTTCAAAACTTGTTCTGGAACTCATTCTGCACCGGGTTTAACGGATCATAAGAGATATTTATCATTGAATTCCGCTTACGCGTGCATGACTGAAATGATACACCGGCAGGATTCTCACTTTTGTCCTGCCATTGATTAAGTAGCTAATATCCATCAACTTCAAACTGAGGCAATATCTATGGATGACGTGTCAATTTACCTGTTATCCGGTTCTCTTATACTGCTGATCGGCGTATCTGCATTTTTTTCCGGTTCCGAAACCAGCATGATGGCGCTCAATCGTTATCGCCTGCGCCACCTCGCCAATGATGGACACATGGGCGCCATCCGCACATCCGGCCTGCTGGATCGTACAGACCGACTGCTGGGCCTGATACTGTTGTGCAATAATGTCGTCAATTTTTACGCAGCCTCCCTGGGTGTGGTGATAGCCGTAAGGTTTATGGGGGGTATCGGCTACGCGGTCGGGCCGGTAATACTCACCATTATCTTTCTGATATTTGCGGAAACCGCTCCCAAGACTGTGGCCGCGTTTTATCCGGAACGTTTTGCGTTCCCTGCTTCATACGTCCTGAAGCCCTTATCCGTGATCTGTTATCCCTTCGTCTGGGCAATCAACCGGACGGCCAATAAATTACTGGCCCTGCTGCGCTTCAAACTCGATGGTGTGGAACATACCAGCCTGTCGCGGGAGGAACTGAGAACCACGCTCTCGGAAGCCGGCAAGCTGCTCCCCACCAGACACCTGGAAATGCTGCTAGGGATCCTCGACCTTGAACAGGTAACGGTAGAAGATATCATGGTGCCGCGCAACGAAATTACGGGCGTGGATATCGATGATGATTTGACCGAGAACCTGAATTACCTCAGCCAGAACTCGCATACCCGCGTACCGCTATACCGGGAAAATCTGGATGAGATTATCGGTGTGATCCACGTACGGCGCATCATGCGGTTACTGAAAGATCCCCATGAAAATACCCGGGAAGACCTGGAAGAGATCGCCGAAGAACCCCACTTCGTGCCTCTCAGCACATCCCTGAACGCGCAACTGCTGAATTTTCAACGGACAAAAAAGCGCCTGGGCTTTGTGGTAGATGAATACGGGACTATCCAGGGCCTGGTCACGCTGGAGGATATCCTGGAAGAGATTGTCGGCGAGTTCACGACGGATATCCAGACCTATAACGTAGACATAGTCGAGCAGGATGATGCTTCATTCATCATCGACGGCGGGGCCACTCTGCGGGAGATTAACCGGCAACTGGGCTGGGATTTACCGGCCACAGGACCGAAAACCCTGAATGGCCTGATCCTTGAACGACTGGAGACTATGCCGGAGCCGGGCACTACCTTGAAGCTTGACAATTTTACGCTGGAGATTACCCAGGTAACGGATAACGCAGTAAAGTCGGCCAGGGTAAAACAGCTTACGCCTTGACACTGACGGTGACGATATCCGCATCGCTGTACTGCTGGTGGCGCACCGATGAAGCGAAGTGACGCAATAACCGGAGTGAAATCTCGTGTTCGACGACATCTTCGGAAGCCTGCCTGCCGAGCAGCGCCATCCGGTCCTCAATGTTGCCCGTGTCTGCGGCAGCGATAAATTCCAGTTCCGCCATCTCGTTATCTTCCCAGGCCACCAGCAGCAGGCGGCGTTTTTTATCCGCTTCCACATCATCATCCAACCGGGACAGTATCAACAGGGTCTCCTCGGCAACCAGGCACAAGCGATCGGCTGCCTCCGCGCTCCAGCCCTTGCCTGAGGCAAATCCGCCCAGGAATTCCTTGATCCTGTCCAGGGCGCTCATGTCCATAGCCGTCTCTATGCGCCACCTGCGCGGGCCCGTCAGGTTCAGGAAAACCGTCAGCAGGATTGCCGTGAGACCGCCGGCAGTCATGCCGTTTCCGAGCAATCCTCTCACCCAATCGCTCAGGTAGTCCGCGAAGATCAGATCGTTCTGGAAACCGGCCCCCACCCAGAACGAAACTCCAACCACAATGGCCTTACGATAATCTACGCCGTCCTGTATCACAATCTTCATGCCCAGGACGAACAGGATCCCCAGGATGACAAGCAGGTAAGCTGCTATGACAGGGTCCGGGATTGCCAGCAGCAGACTCATCACCTTGGGCAGAAATGCAATTACCAGAAACAATACACCGGCACAGGCCCCGACGCGGCGGGCCGCAATCCCGGTGATCTCGGTGAAGGCGATACTGGATGAATACGTGGTGTTCGGTACCGTACCCGCCAACCCGGACAGCAGGTTGCCCAGGCCATCGGCAGCGACGGCGCCCTGTACGGTGCGGAAATCCGTGGCGCGGGGCCGGCGCCACGAAACTTTCTGAATGGCGATTGCATCGCCGATGGTTTCAACGGCGCCTACCAGGGTTACGAATATGAAGGCCGGAAAGAGCGCCCAGAATGCGGGGCCGAACTCAAAATCGAAACCCGGCCAACTGCCCGCATCGGGAAATCCGATCCAGGGGGCATCCAGCACTCTATCGATATCATAGATGCCGAAGCCGGCGGCTACCAGGCAGCCCAGTATAACCCCGATCATCGGCGCCCAGAGACGCCATATACCCCTGGCGCACAGCGCCATTACCAGGGTAGCAATAAATGTTGTGATTGCGCAGGCAGGTGCAGCCGGCGCCGGTGTTCCGGCAGGCACCTGTTTCAACATATCAAATACAATAGGCATGATGGTCACCGAGATCAGCATAATCACGGTGCCGGCCACAGCCGGCGTAATCAGCCGCCGGAACAGGGCAAGCCGGGTCGACAGGGTAAACTGGAATAACGATGAGAGGACGACCAGGGTCGCCAGCAAGGCCGGCCCGCCCTCCACCAGGGCGGCCACGCAGACCGCGATAAACGTGCCGGACGTGCCCATGAGAAGAGAATATCCGGCGCCGATACGCCCGACCCGTACAGCCTGTATCACTGTGGTTAATCCACTGACTGCCAACGCGGTAAAGACGGCCCAGGTCAGGTAAGCTTCACTCCCGCCGCCGGCCCGGACGATGATGGCGGGTGTCAATACGATACCACCGATAATCAGTGCGGCGTACTCAAAACCGAGGCCAAGGGACAGGCCAAGCGGCAGACGCTCATCAGGCTCGTAGCGGATATTCTGATTGCTTTGGGCAGCTTCGGGATACATTTTTCAAATTCCGTATTTGTGTTTAATATGGGAGAATACGAGTATTGCCATGGATGCAATAACAGGGCGATTTTAACATCATGCAACCATCTTCAACAACCGGATGAGCCGATGAACAGAACCAAAATAATATTGCTGACAGTCGTCGTCATACTTGTGGCCCTGTTTTTCATTTTTGATCTGGGCCAGTATTTCAACCTCGGATACCTGAAGGAAAAACAAGCGGTCATGGATGCCTATTATGAACGGGAGCCGTTTACGTCGGTCGTCTCCTTCTTTTTTCTGTATATCATCATTACCGGCCTGTCCCTGCCGGGAGCGGCGATTCTCACCCTGGCCGCCGGCGCTATTTTCGGCTTGCTGTGGGGGACGGTCATTTCTTCCTTCGCTTCCACCATCGGCGCGACTCTCGCGTTCCTGTTCTCCCGTTACCTGTTCAGGGAATCCATCCAGGGACGCTTTGCCGATAAGCTGACTGCCATCAACAAGGGGATGGCAGAAGAAGGCGCATTCTATTTGTTCACATTGCGACTGGTGCCGATTTTCCCGTTTTTCATTATCAACCTGGTAATGGGTCTGACCCCCATCAGGGCGTTAACCTTTTTTCTCGTCAGCCAGGTCGGAATGCTCGCCGGTACTATCGTCTTTGTCAATGCAGGCACCCAGATTGCGAAAATAGAACAACTGAAGGATATTCTATCACCCGGATTGATCCTGTCGTTTGCGTTACTCGGCATATTCCCACTACTTGCGAAAAAGACGGTCGATTACCTGAAAAGACGTAAAATTCGTAGTTGACACTGATTTTTTATTGCCACAGAGGACACAGAGAGCACAGAGTGAACCGAAAAGGCTGACAGTATGGTTTTTCTTTGTATCCTCTGTACTCTGTGTACTCTGTGGCTTTCCCGTGGTTTTAGCTGCGTTAACCTATGCCCTTGTATGTTTTCATCAGGGGCGCGTTACCTGTGAATATGAACGAATTTGATTATGATCTGTTTGTTATCGGCGCCGGATCCGGCGGCGTGCGCGCGGCGCGTATGGCAGGCGGGTTCGGTGCACGAGTCGCCATCGCCGAGGACCGGTACCTGGGCGGCACCTGTGTCAACGTCGGCTGTATTCCGAAAAAGCTGTTTGTTTACGCCTCGCATTTTGCCGAAGATTTTAATGATGCGGCGGGTTACGGCTGGCAAGTCGCCGAGCCTGTTTTTAAATGGGATGAGCTTCTACGAAATAAGAATATTGAAATCAGTAGATTAAACAGTATTTATAAGAATTTACTTGAGAGTAATGGAGTAAGCTTGTTTAACGGTAGAGCCGAGATTGCCGGGCCGAATACGGTTCAGGTCAACGGCGAGAGAATAACCGCACAGCGGATACTGGTAGCCACGGGTGGTTGGCCGCATATCCCGGACATTCCCGGCAAGCAATACATCATCTCATCCAACGAAGCCTTTTTCCTCGAGTCCCTGCCGGCCAGTGTGGTGATCGTGGGGGGCGGCTATATCGCAGTCGAATTTGCCGGTATATTTCATGGTCTCGGTGTAGACACCACCCTGGTGTATCGCGGCGACCTGTTCCTGCGCGGCTTCGACCAGGAAATGCGGGAGTTTCTCGCCGGACAAATGCGCCAAAAAGGGATCAAACTGCTGTTCAATACCCGGATAAACAGTATAGACAAACAGGGCAACCGTTACCTGGTCAACTCCCCTGATACTGCGGATCTGACAACAGACTTAATCATGTATGCCACCGGACGGCGACCGAACACGAATGGACTGGGGCTGGACGCGGCCGGGGTGAAACTCAACGATAAGGGCGCAATAGTGGTCGATGCCGAATACCGCAGTTCAACCCCTTCCATTTACGCCATAGGCGACGTGACCGATCGGATGAACCTGACGCCCGTCGCCACTGCGGAAGGAACGGCCCTGGTCCACAACCTCTACAACAACCAGTCAAGGCGCGTCGATTACCGCGACATCCCCACCTGCATCTTCAGTCAGCCCAACCTGGGCACGGTCGGCCTGACCGAGGAACAGGCGCGCCAGGAATATGCAAACGTGGAGATATACAAATCCCGTTTTACCAACCTGAAGCACACCTTGACAGGCAACGGTGAAAAGACACTGATGAAGATCATCGTCGATAAGGACACCGACAAGGTCCTGGGCGTGCACATGGTCGGCGCAGACGCCGGCGAAATCATCCAGGGCATAGGCATCGCCCTCAAGGCCGGCGCAACCAAGGCAGTATTCGACACCACCATTGGTATCCATCCCACGGCAGCCGAAGAATTCGTCACCATGCGCGAACCTGCAGGAGAACAAATTTGATTCTGACCATCGGGTAATTTTTTACTCGATATGGTACCAAAAACGTTATATGCTTACGGCACGACCCTAGAGGTCGGCATCCGACTCGTGCAGCACGAGAGGCGGCTGGGCGTGCGCTGGTCCGCGTTGTACACCACTATGGCGCTCGTTCCCGAGTTTGTTGTGCTCGGCGGCCTTGTGCCCGAACTCCTCTTCGCGAGCAGCGAGTTTCAACAAGCTGGCACGACCGACAAGAAGAAATATTGATCGAACACCTAAAGGTAATGAACTCATCGTTAGATCGAGGTCCAGCGTTTTGACTGGCAGGATATGAACATAGCGATACACATGAAACGATCCGGGAGTGCTTTCTCGGAGTATCCTGCTATCGCAAAAGGCTCCACGGTTTTGCGAACATACAATGAAGTGGCGGAACGCGTATCCCGTCTCGCCTTCGCATTGACCGAGCATTTCAAACTTGAGCAGGGAGATCGTGTCGCCTTGACGATGAGTAATTGTCCGGAGTATCTGGAGATCCTGTATGCGTGCTGGCATGCAGGACTGGTCACTGTACCGGTCAATGCCAAATTTCACCAAAACGAATTCGCTTATATCCTGGAAAACAGTCAGGCAAAGATCTGTTTTGCCACGCACGATCTCGTCGAGACCGTAGCTCCTCTACTTGCGGGGGAAACGCTCGAAGCTGTCGTTGACGTTTCCGCTCAGGATTATCAGCAGTTACTTGAATGTGATCCTTTACCCATGGTTTCCCGCGAACCACAGGATCCCGCCTGGTTGTTTTATACCAGCGGCACTACGGGCAAACCAAAAGGTGCGGTACTCAGTCATCGCAATCTGCTTGCCACGTCGTTTTGTTATTTTGCAGATGTCGACCAGGAATCTCCCTGGCGGGCAATCCTGCATGCAGCACCCATGAGCCACGGTTCAGGTGTTTATGCGCTCGCCCATGTCATGCAGGCAAGTTGTCACGTGATCCCGGAAACCGGTGGATTTGATGTTGAAGAGATTTATCACTTGATCGAATCCTGGCCTGCCGCAGTTTTTTTTGCAGCCCCGACCATGGTGAAACGACTACTGGATCATCCGGTCGATACCGACACCACCAACCTGAAAACCATTATCTATGGCGGCGGCCCCATGTATCTGGAGGATTGTCTTGCCGGACTGGAACGATACGGACCAAAGCTCGCGCAACTATACGGTCAGGGGGAGAGCCCCATGACCATCACCGCCTTGAGTTCGCGCATACATGCAGAGAAAGATCATCCCCGCTGGCGCCAGAGGCTTTCATCGGTGGGCACGCCACAGAGTGCAGTCCGGGTACATGTCGCCAACACAGCAGGGGACTGGCTTCCCACAGGGGAAGTGGGAGAGGTGCTGGTGCGAGGAGAAAGCGTTATGAACGGATACTGGCGTAATCCGGAAGCGAGTGAGGAAACCTTACGCAACGGCTGGTTGCACACGGGCGATTACGGATGTTTTGACGAGGAAGGATTCCTGACCCTGAAGGATCGCTCAAAAGACCTGATCATCTCCGGAGGAACAAATATCTACCCACGTGAAGTGGAAGAAGTCCTGATCAAGCATCCTGACGTGTCGGAGGTAGCGGTTATCGGACGATCCGATCGCGAATGGGGTGAGGTTGTCATTGCCTACGTGGTTACATCGACGGACGAAAAGATTGATGAAAAGTCCTTTGATAATTTCTGCATCGAAAATATCGCGCGCTTCAAGCGCCCCAGGTTTTATCGTACGGTGGACAGTCTACCCAAGAGCAACTACGGCAAGGTGCTGAAGACAAAACTACGGGAAATGGAGCAGGAGTATGAATAACAAAACAATCAGTCGCCGACAATCCAGGAGTGGGTTATTCCTTAGTGGTTACAGCGCAAGGCAGCGAAGGCCGGTTAATCACCAGTTAAGCTGATTTTGCTACCCTGCGTATCCCGCACAAAGCGGTAGGCCTGCTTGCGGTCTTGCGGTTGAAAGTCCACAGCCTCGTTGCCCGCCACAAAGGCGCGAAGCTGCTCCATTGTGCGTAACCGCCACGTCTGAATGTCCACAATCATCCCCGAATGATGCAATGGACACCCGTTTCACTATCACTTCGCGTTGGAACCGACCTCCCGCTTCGCCATCATTTCACATTGGACAAGGCTTCCCCTTTCGCACCCACGGATATAGTGGTATCTTCTCTCCGCTCGGCTTGAACGAAATACACGATAGGGTGAAGTCAGGCAAGGCGGACAAATCGGAAGAAAACGGCAAGTAGACGGCTATGGAACTGAAACTTGAGGAACTCTCATATCAGCGCGAGGCTATAGACGCCGTCGTGCGCCTGTTTGAGGGACAGCCGCGCAACACATTCGATATGGCTTGCCGCGAAGGTGTGCGAAGCAACGTCCTCACCATCCCCACCGGGCAGGTCCGCGAGAACCTCCTCGCAGCCATCGAAGACAGCGGCATTGACGAAGAAACGGCTTCTCTCGACGAAGCCCTGGACTTCTGTATCGAGATGGAGACAGGCACCGGCAAGACTCTCGTCTACCTCAAGACGGCCTACCAACTCTACCGCCAATACGCCTTCACGAAGTTCATCATCCTCGTTCCCTCCGTCGCCATCAAGGAGGGCGTCCTGTCCACTTTCGACGTGTTCAAACAACAGCTTGCCGACGTGTACGGCTTCACGCCCGCATGCTTCGAGTACGACAGCAAGCGCTTGAATCGCGTGACGGCCTTCGTTGAGGAGCAGCATCCCCAAATCATGGTGATGACGCTCCAGTCCTTTAATGCGGAGGACCGTATTCTAAACCAAGCCCAGCGGGAAGACCTCTTCTTCAATATGCCCTTCATCGAGGCGATTGCGCGCACGCGCCCGATCATCTTCATGGACGAGCCGCAGGAGGGCATGGACACAGAGAACGCCGTCGCTCGTATCGATGCCCTCAAGCCGCTATGCAGGCTCCGCTATTCCGCGACACACAAGGTCATGCGGAATCTCGTGTACAGACTGACACCGTTTGACAGCTATCAGCAGGGCCTCGTGAAAAAGATCGAGGTTCTCACCGTTGCAGAGCAAAACCAGGAAGCGACGTTGCGCGTCGAGCTAGTCGAAGTGAAAACGTATCAGGATGGCAAGCCGCCGAGAGCGAAGCTGCGCCTCTGGTACGCAAAGAAAGACGGTTCTTTCGCCTCTCGCGAGTCTCCGTTTCTCAAGGTCAGCGACGATTTGGAACAAAAGACGGGCAACGTCGGCTATCGGGGCTATGTCATTCGCCGCATCTCGAAGCCGCTTCGCGAGCGCACCTACCGCTGCGAATTCGAGAACGGCGCCGTCGTGGTCGAAAAAGAGAAAGCCGCCGACCTGGAGGGCATCTTCGGGGAACAGCTCTATTGGCTGATCGATAGCCATTTCACGAAGCGTGACCGACTTGCGCCCCAGGGGATCAAGTGCTTGTCTCTCATCTTCATTGATCGCGTGGACAACTACGTCCGGCAGGACGGCATCATTCGCCGTATTTTCGCCGAGAAATATCGACAGGTTTGCCGGGAGAAACTGAAGCGCGAGTCTAGCGAGGAAGAAATAGCTGCCGTGCAGGGCTACTACTTCGCGCAGACCAGAAAGGGCGAGTACACCGACAACGAGCATTCCATGCGCACGAACAAGGAGCTTTTCGACCTCATCTTGAAACAGAAGGAAGAATTGCTGCGCATTGGGAATCCGGTTGAGTTCATATTTTCGCATTCCGCCTTAGGCGTGGGATGGGACAATCCCAACGTGTTCAATATCGCGGCGCTCAACCAGAGCTACAGTGAGATAAAGAAGCGGCAAGAGATCGGTCGCGGACTTCGCATCTCCGTCAACCAAGAGGGCCAGCGCGTCTATGACGCCGACGACTGCCCGGAAGGCGATGAGATCAACCTACTGACGATTGTTCCGAACGAGACTTATGAAACTTTCGTGAGTCAGTACCAGAGCGAAATTAACGAGGTATATGGAACAACTGCTTCCGGCGCGAAGACAAGGCACAAGAAGAAGGGTGCACACCCACGCAAGCGGCGCGTGAGAAGGAACGATGCGGTCTATGAAAGCGATTCCTTTCGTGAATTCTGGCGGCGTCTGAGTCTGCGCACCGACTACACGGTTGTCATAGATGAAGAAGCCGTTGTCACCCGCGCCGCCGAGGCCCTGAACGTCCTGAAGATTGAACACTACACCGCTGAAGTCGCCCTAAACCGTGTTGAGCGGCTCGAAGCCGAAGGGGTGACGACACTGCACCTGGGCAGCGAACGCCGCCGCCTGCGTGCCAAGTTCGGGGCCGTTGACCTGGTCGAGGAAATCAGCGAAGGAACGTCTCTCGCCTATCCGACAGTAATCCGAATCCTGCGCGAAGTAACTAACCGTTCGGCCATCGCCGCAAACCCCGCCCGTTTCATTCACGAAGCATCATCGCGAATCAGGGAAATTGAACTGGATGAACTGCTTCGCGGCTTGACCTATGCGCCCAGCGGCGAGGAGTTCGGCATCTCACGGCTTGAGCCGAGTATCGTGACCTACGCGGACACCATTGAAACGCCGAATCGGGGCCTATACGACCGTGTTGTGTTCGACAGCAGTTTTGAACGGGACTTCGCCGGATTCGCCAACAACGATGACGAAGTTGTATGTTTTCTCAAACTCCCGGCCTTCTACCAGATTCCAACCCCTATCGGCTCCTACAATCCTGATTTCGGCGTTGTACTTCGACGAAAGCGCTTGCGGGACGGCGAAGAGTCCGAGTTCTACTTTGTTGTCGAAACAAAGGGCACGAACAAGCTTGCCGACAAGAAGGCGCTTCGTGAGAGCGAGGTATACAAGATCAAGTGCGCCATGAAGCACTTCGATGCGCTGGGGGTGGATGCGCATGTCAACTACGACGCGCCCGTCAAGGAGTACTCCGTTTTCAAGTCTCGTACCAAGGGAGTGATGCATGTCTGAAAAGATTCAGAAGAAGGACCGGAATACGCCGGCTCCGGACAATGCCGCGCTATTCGGCCGGATTGTCGATATTCTCGAAGAAGCACGCAGTCATGTCGCCCGAACGGTCAACAGCGCGATGGTGGTCGCGTATTGGCTGATCGGACGTGAAATCGTTGAGGAGGAGCAGAAGGGGCAGAAACGGGCTGACTATGGCAAGGCCGTAATTGAGGATCTGTCGAGGCGGCTGACAGGACGCTATGGTAAGGGCTACTCCACCGTATCGTTGTGGAATATGCGGAAGTTCTATCAAACGTACATTGGTCGCGCCGCGGCAATTCTTTCCCCGTCGGGGAGAGAATTCAGGCAGCAAAAGATTCTCTCCCCAGTGGGTAGAGAATTGGGCAAGAGCGGAAATCTCCACCCACCGGGCGGAGAATTGACACCAAAACAGCACCCAACGGGCGTTGAATCCGCAACCGGTTTCCATCCCGATCTAAGCTGGTCGCACTATCGCGCCCTGATGCGCGTCGAAAACGAGGAGGCGCGGCAGTTCTATGAACAGGAAGCCGTTCGCAACCGCTGGAACAAGCGGCAGCTGGAACGACAGATCAACACCTTGTTCTTTGAACGCCTGCTCAAGAGCCGCGACAAGGACGGTATGCTGCAACTCGCCAATGAAGGACAGGCGACCGAACATCCTATCGACATCATAAAAGATCCTTATGCCTTGGAGTTCTTAGGGCTTCCTGAGTCACATCGATTGCTCGAAAGCGATCTGGAAACGGCCCTTACGAACCACAGGAGTCAATTGGCATCCAAAACTATCCAGCAATTGGCGCCCAAAACTGTCCAGTCTAATGTGAAGATTTCGAGCGCTTTTTCTTCTTGCCCTGGCTCTCCTTGAAGCGGTAGGAGTCATTTCCTGTTTCCAGGATGTCACAATGATGCGTCACTCGGTCGAGTAAGGCCATCGTCATTTTTGCATCACCAAACACCTGCACCCATTCCCCGAAGTTTAAATTCGTGGTGATGATGAGACTGGTCTTCTCGTACAGCTGACTGATCAGGTGAAACAGCAAGGCGCCACCCGATTTGGGAAAGGGCATATAGCCCAATTCATCCAAGATGACCGCATCCACCTGACTCAATCGCCGCGCCATCTGGCCAGGATTTCCTGCCGTTTGCTCCTTGATAAGCACGTTCGCCAGGTCCACGACATTGAAGAAGCGTACCCGCTTGTTCTGATGCACCAGTGTCGTCCCCAGGGCGATACTCAGATGGGTTTTACCCGTCCCCGTGCCACCGATCAGGATCAGATTGTGTGCAGATTCAGTAAACTCGCCTCTCGCCAGTGTTTGCAACGGCTCGGCCTGTAGGGGTGACTCCTCGAAGTAGAAGCCGGCCAGGTCGCGGGGATGGGGAAACTTCGCCACTTTCATCTGATATTGAAGGCTGCGAACCTGACGATCAGATTGCTCCGCCTGTATTAATTGGGTTAGTAACGCATCCAGGGAGATGCGGGTCCTGGGCCTGGCCAGGACCTCGGGTAAGGTCTCCGCCATGCCATACAATTTAAGTGCCCGTAAGTCCTCAACAAGGTTTTGCATCAAGCACCTCCCGCATCAATTCGTCATAGCGTTGGCAGTTGGCTACAGGTTGGGCCTGAATGCGGGGATAGTTCACCACGTTCAAAGCAGCGAGTTGTTGCGGCTCAGCAAGTCGATGGACGATGTTAACAATCGTAGAGAGATGACCGGTGCCCTGGGCCAGGGCCAGTTCACAGGCCGTATTGACGGTGTCAAGACCATGCTGTTGTACCATCAACAATAACTCAACAAACTCCCGGTCACCACCGGGGCGTTTGAGGTAGCGGGAACGAAGACGCTGCAGGGCACGTGGCAGTTCCCAGTCCTTGAAGGGTGCGCCATTCCTGAGTGCTCCGGGCTTACGCTCAAGGATGGGAACATAATGCCAGGGTTCGAAGTAGGACTGGTCCCGGGTGAAGCGTCGTGGATGTTCCGCCACCACCTCATTCTCACTAATCAGGACGAGTTTATCGGCGTAGGCTCGCAGGGTGAGGAGCTTGCCGGCAAAGTGGGACGGGACACTGTAGCGATTGCGATCATAACTGATAAGACAGGTACTCGAGACCCGCAGGATCTTCTCGCTATAGCCGTCAAAGGGAGCCATGGGTGGTCGACACTGGGCTAACGCCGCCTGGTAAACCTCATCAATGGTCTTGTCCTTGAACACCGGGTGTTGGCGTTGCCCCAGTGCTTGACAGCGCATCAACAACCACGCATTCAAGGCATCCAGGTCCTTGCATCGGGGTTTCGGTGTAAACAGCCATTGGCGGATGGTGGACACCTGATTCTCAACCTGTCCCTGTTCCCAGCCAACCGCGGGGGTACAGGCGACAGGCTCAATCAGGTAGTGGTTCATCATCGATAAAAAGCGGGCATTAAACTGCCGTGACTTCCCCACCCCAATGGTATTCACCATCGTCTTCGGGTTATCGATGATAACTTTGCGGGGTACGCCTCCCCGGGGTCGAAACTCAGCGGGACGTAGGCATCCGAGGGACGGGTGGGCGACTGCCGAAAGGCCCGAACATGGCGAACCACGCTGTCATAGGCACCCTGATAACCTTCACGTTGTAAATCTTCAAACAGACGCATGGCCGTGCGTTGCGCTCGCTTTGGTCGTTTCAGATCCTGTTCCAACCAGGTCGTCAACTGGGCTTCAAAATCACCCAATTGGGGTTTGGGACGGGGATGGGTCTGATTGTACGCTGGCGGACTGGGATCGTTCAGATACTTACCAACCGTGGTTCTCGATAGCTGGAAGCGCCGGGCGACTTCACTGATTTTTTCACCTTCGACCAGGCAAAGGCGACGTATTTTTAGGACTGTTTCCATGCATAACACCTGTCAGGCTCCTCGGGTTGGAAAACCCGAGTATAAACAAAAATAGGGTGGTCAGTTTTCAACGCCAATCACCCCGTGTACCTGGACAGTTTTGCACGCCAATCAACAGACTACAGATAGGAAGAAGGATCTCCGTGATGTATCACTTCTCAAATTGAGTATATTGGCTTTACAGGGCAGGCAACCTGAACTCAGTTACTTTTTGGAGTGATACACCACATGAATGACTGAATGTCAATCATATCCCTTGGTTTCAGATCTGATAGTCTCTTAAATAAATGCTCTGAAAATTCCAAAATACGTTTATAGGTAAGCCAATTCAGTTGTGGCTTGTAGTTGATTTCATACCGGCACAGATCGGATAAGTGCTGCATGATGGTAGGCTTGACAAACATATATTTGTCGGGGAACCGGATAAACAGGAAATACGATATCACAGGCCATTTATCGGCGCCCGCTTTTCCCAGTACGTCCGAGAACGCTTCAAACCTTTGCCTCAACTCAGTGCCTTCACCGTACAGAAGGTTATACAGAGCGGTAGAGAAATCTCTTCGCACAGCCTCATCATCCAATCCATTGTTCAATGCCATAGTCTCGTGTTGGAAAACGATGTTCGTTTTATTGATAACTCTCAGAGCCCGCTTTCTGATTTCCGCGTAATCTTCCTGCCCCAATAATGAATGAAAGGTCTCCTTGTTTAATAATTCCGACGCCAATTCATGCGCATCAAGCTTATACTCCCGTTCGTCCGCTTTGTATTTTTCCCCATAGAATCCTTCCGGATATTCCATCAGAAAAAACTGTATTGATTCGGTAAGGCTCTTATATTTTATTCCTGATGCCGATTTGTCGATCTTCAGGTTATCAAGGACCGGATCAGCCGCCTCTGAACCCGCGACCGGCACGGGCCGAATGATATCCAGCGATAGTGTCTTCTCACCTGCTTCAACAAAAAAAATTCTGACAGAGCCGCCATCGCTGTCGGCCAGAACCTCACCCAAACCCCAGTCGTCTCTTTTGGGGTGCTTCACCCGGTCACCCTTGTTATATTTCATGTACCCGATTTTTCCGGTAAAACTGATTTATAAAGTATATTTTCTCTGTTTGCCAAAGCACAATCTACCCCTTGCCGGATAGCTACATTTCATTTCTCACATACGCCCGCATAACCTCAAGGACACTATAACAGTCAGCCAGTGCATGGTGTGCCTTGCTTTCATCCCGCGGTACGCCTTCATGGCCACAGGCTTCCTGCAAACTGTATCCCAGCCTGTCAGATCGCAGTTTCCTGTAATCACGCAACAGGTCATGGAGTTTATTTTTGTATTTCCACTCCAACTCGTATCGTTCTGCTGTTTGCCTCAGCATCCTTTCATCAAAATCCGCATTCCAGGCCAGCACGTATTCAGCTTGTTCAAACAGTTTCTCTACCATCTCGTGAATATCCACCCACGTCTCTGCATTCGCCACCATCCTGTCCGTTATCTTGTGTACCCGCATAGCTGTGATGGGAATAGGTCTTTCGGGTTTACACAATGATCGATATCGCTCATTGCCGGTCATATCAATCATGGCAATCTCTATAATCTCAGCGTACTGCCCGCGGCCCGTCGTTTCGGTATCAAGGATGAGGACGTCTTCCCGTTCGAGAAGTTCATCCCATGGCAAAATGGTTGTCGGCATGATTTTATGTATCTCAGGTCTGGAGCAGTATAGGTGGAGATGTTCACACAGATTCAATCAAAACATCAAATACCTGCCAGGAATTATGATGGTGCGCTGGGTCCCTGAAAGTTTCATTCCATTACTCCCACACCGGATGCTCCATCCAGTTTCCGGGTATCCCCATAGCCGTTCGCCATTTCCTGTATTCTGCAATGGGCTTAAGCAGATTGTCGCATTGTTCTTTCCATTCTTTGCTGCCGTATCCATTTCGCAGCAGATATCGGAGGATCAAGAGGACATAAAATATTCTGTCGTTACGAGGTGTAGCGGGTGGATTCCAAACCCTGGCACGTACCGTACTGGGGCGTATGGCAAGCTCCCTGTTCCACAAACGACCATGGTGCGAACAGACGTTGCGAATATAATTGAGTGTGTGAAACCAGTTACCCAAGCACTTATGAGAGAGCGCAAATTCATCTGAGATGATTTTCTTGTCATCATTTTTCAATCCCCTGTAACCAAAGGATAAACTGCCCAGAGACATCACTTCCGTCACCATCCAGATTGGCAGTGTAGGGAAACCAGCGTATTTGTTTTTATAGTGGGATATAAACACATCTTTAGATTTGGCGGCATCTTCCTCAAGTTTTTCCAACCAAGGGGCGTGGTTGAAATTAGGATGAAAATTTGCAGCCTTTGTATGTCCAAATGTACCGTACCTGTGCCCTATCTGATAGGTAAAGAGGGTACGCGCATACACTTCAATGCGTTCAATAGCATCCATCACCAGCAAGCGTAACCGACGATCAAACTCATACAGTCTTATGACTTCGGTGAATTGCGTTCCTTCCTCAAAGTCATCGGACAAGACATCATCCTGTTCTATCTTGCGGAATGGGTGCCAGTAAGCGCTCAGACGATAGTAGCTGATGGATTTGAGGTGAGATAAGGCCAGGTCATCATCATCAATTATCAGGCCGCGATCTTTCAGTTGTTGCAGTTGTTGTTCAAACGTGAGGGGAGTTTTCGTGTAGACTTCTGCCACCGGGAATCCTCGTAACGTAGGCAAAAAAAAGCCGCCAAGGTTGCGCATTGTTAAGAGGCGTGACGGCTGTGTTGTACATATTATAGTTCCTGCAGGATACAAATTCAAGAGAATTTTAGGGGGAATTTTAGGGGAAATTCCTCAGGTGGATTACGGGGGGAAGACCAAAGAAACTAGACACTTTGACCGTTGGCGAGAACTCAGAAACAAAAAGCACTGCTTGCGCTATTGCAAAATAAAGAAGCTGGCGCGAAACCTGTGACTACTGCCGGACTCGACTAATACCACAACTTGGTCGAATATCATGGGCGTAGACCCTTCCCTACGGCTCAGGAATCCGTCTCCGAGCCAAAGACGTCCCGTTTCAGGTCGTCGTACACTGCCATTGCGGGCTTAATGAGTGGGGCAAGTGTGTCACGCATAAAGGTCTTCGTGGTATTTCCGGGATTAGTAAGTCCCAGTATATTCTTGCATGCTAGGTAAATCTCACCACTAGCTGGCTTTAGGTCGTCAGGAGTATCTCCAGTCCTCTTGTCAAGGATGCGTTTTTTTTCAGCTAAGAGTTCATCAACCTTATCAGAGTTCCCAATTGAAAGGGCGAGTGCCCGTAGAACCTCGTCGTCGAATAAGTAGGATTCCAGATTGCGGCGTGACAGTACTCGAACGCCGTCGTTCTTCAACTCGGAGACCTCCTCAGGAGAAAGGGAATCACGGTCGATGAGCCTGACGATTTCAGATCCTTGGATTATTACGCCAAGAGCATATGCGATACCGCGCTTGTCATTAGCAACTTCTGAAGCATTGCCTCCTGGAATGAACTGGGATTCGGGGAAAGAAGTCTCGAAGATGCGATCGTAACAGCGCGCGTCGTGAGAGTAATTCTTTCCAGAATTATTGTTCTTCGGTTCACCCTCGCAGATGATGACTCGCTCAGGAGCGACCAGCGCTGCCAAATCGTCGAGCGCAACCTCATATATATCATTCCAAAATGCCCGATTGGGGACAGTTGGTTCAATCACTACTGACTCATCAAAGTCCTTTCCACCAAAATCAAGGAATACGACGCTTCCGGGATTCCCTGCCTCTATGTCCCGTGCCCGGCGCATCATGCCAATAGAGTGCGTCGCCAGCATTAACTGGCAGTTTTCGGGGATAAGGTCGTAAAATACAGATAGTAACTCCGCCTGAACACGTGGGTTCATATGTGCCTCAGGTTCGTCAATACAGAATAATGTATTGTTGTAGGCGCGTTTGGCTATAACTAGGTCAAGAACCAGGTCAAAGACCGCTTTTTCACCGCCAGAGAGGTTCTTATAATGGAATCCTTTGCTTGCTCCCTTAGTGAATCGGAAGGTGCCATCTTCTATAGGATTAACAAGGCCATTGAGGACAAGATTTGAAAACAACCGAGATATAGGATTACGAATAGGACTTATAAGCGACTCCGTGAATTCAGTTGTCGTCATGGGTTCCGAATTAAAAATCTCAAATAACTTTCCCACTAAACGCTGGTAATTCCTACTAATCGCCACATCATTGTCAATCATGCGATCGACGCGAGATTCATCAAGTGGGTCTGGTGCTCGCTGAAGTGTATTCGCCTGAAACTCCGGATCGTTTCTAAATGCTGATCTCATATATAGAAGCTTCTTTTTCTCTTGCTCGTCGTTCGGTACGGGATGGTGAAATGTAACTGTGAGTTGCTGCTTATCCCATTTATGAATTTTATGTGAATAGACTTTCTGATAGTAATCACCATCCCACCGATTTCTGCGTGCAAACATTCTGTGCCAACTACCCAAGGCATCGAAGAAGGATGATTTCCCACTACCATTCGGCCCAGCAAGCATGATAAGACGCGCCGTTTCTGGGATGCCTTGGACGGTTAGGTGTGTGAATCGTTTGAAGTCCTTGATGATGGCGCTCTTGAATCTCATACGTACTCTCCATTGCTCCAGTCGATATATTACTGAGAGTGAACCGCCCCGGGAATTCCGGAGACCCGTTAGTGTGAGTCATGCTGCTTCGCATGACCACTTTATACTCTCATCATATATGACTACTCTGCCGGTCGCGGAGGATTTTCTGGTTCGCCAGTCGCTTCGGGTACTGCTGCCTGCTATTCTTTTAACAGACGTTGGGTTGCTTTTATCCAGGTATCGCGTAGATTTATTTCTACCTTTTTCTTCTTTGCCTGTTTCTGCTGATCCTGCTTTTTGGATTTCTTGTTCTGTTTCGTTTTCTCTACCTTCTCCTTCGGCTCCTGTGCCGCATGCAACGCTTCAAACAATTCACGTGTCTGTGCAGGGTTCAGGCGTTTTTTACCTGAATTAAAGTCCGCATCGAAAGCCAGCGTCGCGCTCAGTTCGGCCATCTCCTGTAATGACATGATAATCAGATGATGATGCTCCAAATCTTCCTGTCTCTTGGATTTGAAATCCTTATATGCCTGTGAGTTACGGGCTGTCTTATAATCCCACCCCGTGATCAGCAATGCGTAATTGACATCTTGCTTGACCATGTGATTCAAGGTGCCTGTCAATTCATGAGTGAAGTACTCATCATCCACATCTTGCTTGGCGCCGACTTCCACATGGAAAACAAACTCTTCGCAAACCACCGTAATGTCGGGAGTGCGGGGGGGAGCAAAATTGATTGGCCACCCGTATTTCAGCTTACAGTTCGCCCTGGCATATGTGGGCGAGAGCAACCGGAACAGGGCACAGGTCATCATCAATTCCAGTGTCAGCGCCTTATTGATATAGTACGGTTTCATGTAATCGTCATCGCCAGGCTGCCTGTTCTGGTTATTCAGGGTCTCTTGGAGGGTTTCTTCCCAGTTGATTTTGCCCCGGTCGCCGCGCCGTTTCACAAAGGATTCCCTGTCAAGTTCAAATACCTGTATGTAATATTCGATACTCCGTCGGCGTTGCGCTGCAAAGCCGTTCAATCCTGTGGCCAGTCCCCGAAGATACGGGACAATGTCAGGCGGTGGATGAATAGCTCTTGGCCGCTGGATATCCTGTCCCCAGAAAATCACCGGAGCGGGCCGGCCGGTCTTTCCGTTATTTGCCATTGCGTAAGCCGGCCACCCGGGTCATCTTCATGAGCACATTAATCGCGCGCCCCACCATCCCCAAATCCCCTGAGTTGATTGGAGATTTTCTGCGCCCACTCAAATACCTTGGTGCGAACAGTGGAGGCATTATTCACAGTCAGCGCGCCGGGAACGGACAGGCCCAACTTACGCGCCCGGGTGTTATTTCGGAACACTTTTTTCTCTCGACGCCGCCGCATGAAGTTCCACCGGAACCGGTGCAGCGCCAACTCGGAAATAATCGGCGTCGGCAGGCGCGGACTGGACACGTAACCGGCGCCGTGCCTGACGGCCGCGATGAGGCGCGCACGCTCGGCCGTGCTCGCGAGCTGGCGCAGGGAGCTCATGTAGGTGTCCACCGGCTGGTGCTTGCCGTACAGGTACAAATTCACTTCTTTGTCAGACTGTTCTTTGACTTCCTCTTTAGTAAGACCTTTTGGGGGGGGGGTAGCCGGCGCGTGAGCCATTGGAATTGCCTGTTCGGTTCAAATGGCGGCGCATATTCATCCCAGATCCAAAGGTCCAACCCTGATTCCCTGACTGCTTTATTCACAGCCAGTCGATAGACATACGCGAGATCGTTGGGGTTCTCCGGCCTCTCCGGTCGCTCCAGTTTTTTGTCGGAATGTTTGGTGACTCCCTCAGCCAACCCCTCAGCCAACCGGTTTGCATCGTCAGCGAGACCAGGCGTCTCGTTAGTCAGGTTGTCAACGTCGCCGGCCAAGGCGGCAACTTCTTTGGCCAGGGTAGCCACTTCTTTGGCACGTCCGGTCAGCGCTACCGCCATGTCGAAGATCTCCCCAGGAAGGTCAGCCAGATTTCTGGCATGGTAGTTGAGATGTCTGTCCTCAATGAAGATATCCAGGGGAAGGCCATACATTTTTATTATCTGGCGGAGAATTGCCCTGGCATCCCGGACTGTTTCTCCGGCTTCTCGGATTGCGGTCTGGCGGGCCTCTGCTGCTGCCATGCTTTGCGGCAATTTGGACACTAATCCATTCATCTGTTCTTTTCGGGCAGCTTGCCGACTTCTATTGTCAGACAATGTACTGTCCTCTTTCTTTTTCTCGCCTTCCGGTTCGCTGTCGCCTTTGAGTGCTGCATCGCGGCCTTCGGGATCATGACCGTTGACCTTTATAAATTTGGGCTGACTTTTCTTAAGGCGTTTCAGCTTTTTTTGCTGGTCGATTTTCACGGCCACCACGTCACATCGTCCCGCCTGAATTCTGTCGGCAAATGCCGTCAGGGCGGCCATCTCCAGAGGGTCTTCATTATCTACGTAATGAACGACCCGGTCGATGCCGGACAACATCTTTCGCAGCGTCAGAAAATGCGCCAGGGCGCCATAACCTTTGCGGACAAAATACCCGCCTAACCCCAGTATCGGATAGCTGTACTTGCTTGTGCCGGGCTGCTCCTCGCTATCCCTTAATGCCTCATCCGACAGCAGGTGGGCGTGCGGCTGGTGAGATTCCAGGTACAGGGATTCATTCCGGAGTCGCGTCCTTAACTCCTTCATTTTCTTGTTGGAGAGGGAAACCGGCATGAACATCGGGGTAGCCGCCAGGGTGAAGAATGAATCGCGATAATCAGTGACCGTAATTAAAACAGATAATTGCTGGATTCGCTTGTCATTGTCATCCGTCAGGATCGAGATTTCCATCATGTCGGAGTACAATCGCATGGTATTGTCATCTTCCGCGTAATTTACGTGCGATGAATAAGCGGGACTCTGCAATTCCGTCAGGTAGCGACCGGAAACCACGTTGCAGGCCTGCGCCAGATTATGCAGCATGGCGTAATAATCGCCGGGGTTGCATTCGGTTAACTCAATCATGGCGGACGGGCCTATGCCGTTGCACACCAGCTTCATGAAAACCTGTGTGGAAACCGGGAAAGGGCGACCGGGCGTCTTGCCGCTCTGTGTCTGGCGGTCACGTTTGTCATGAATCCGCCAAGGGGTCCCGACGGGAAATCGTCGACCGCAGTAGAGACACCTGACCAGGTATTTGAAGTTATCTAGTCGTCCCTGAAAAACCCTTAACAGCCACTCTAAGGTTGATTATATTTGTTTAAGTTGCAAATATTCCTGGACTGAAATTGCCGCATAAGGCTTCATTTTCTTGCAATATCGGATGACGCCCAGGCAAGCTGACGCCGCTACACCGCAACCGACCTGTTCCGTGGACAGCTCAATCAACGCCACGCCTTATATCGCCTGGCCGACCTGATAGAGTGGTCGGTGTTTGATAACGATTCGGGTCACTGTATTGCCCGGATAACGGTTGTCCGGGGAAACCGACCCGGTTGATGGTGGGCTTGCAGTATCTCAAGTTACGGGTTGTCATGAGGCTTCGGGTTGGGTAGAGAATATTGGCAGTATTTCTGCGGGGACGTGTGGACCCGAGCAGTCTGACGCGGTTTCGCCGGCGCATTGGGGAGACTCTGTGAGCGGATACTTGACGGTCAGAGTAATGCCGTCAAAGCCACTGACTTCAAACGGGTGTGGACAGACGAAGGCGGTGAGTTACCCGACGGACAGCAAGCCACGGTCCCGGGAGCGACTAGTGCGGTTATGTCGCAAACAGGGTGTGGTGTTACGCCAGAGCTACGCCTACGGTCATGCCAAACAGTATCGGCGGCATGCGGCGCGAAGTAAGCGGTTACGCACGTACCTGGGCCGGGTGGTTGACATTGAGCGGCGGACAACCCGGCCCGACAGGCGGTGTTTGCGGACGAGTTGGCCTTGGCAAGCGACTCAACAAAAACAGGATAAAAATAAGCTGTACTCTCTGCACGACAGCAAGGGGAAAGTGGCGAAGCGTTATGAATTCGGGGTGAAGGCGAGCATTGCCACCACCAGAGCAACTTCGTGGTGGGCGGTATGGCCTTGCCGGGCAGTCCGTATGACCTACGTTGACGAAAGCCCTGGCACAGGTGCGGCGCTTGACCGGGACGAGTAGGGGCGTTTGTGGACAAGGGCTATCGGGGGCATGATGAAACTACGGTGTACATCTCCGGGCAGAAGCGCGGCATCAAAACCCAACGATTGAAACGGTCGCTGCGCCGCCAGGCGATTGAACCGGTTACGGCCATTTGAAATCTGATGGGCTGTTGAACCGCAATCACCTGAAAGGGACACAAGGCGACCAGTTGAATGTGCTGCTGAGTTGTGCCGGTCACAACCTGCGCCTGATCCTGAGACGGCTCAGGTTTTTTTGTCTCGAAAAAAGGATACTTATACTGGCAGGCTCCGCTTGTTGATGCCCGCAGCGCGTCTGTCAGGCGCCGGCACACAGTTGAACCAACGCTGGCTTGTCTGGCTCCGCTACCGGCACCCATAATGGCAACCTGAAACTGGGTTTTTCAGGGTCGACTATCTATTTCTTCCTGTTCCTCAGGCATGTCTGCGACGGGCTCATAATATTCACCGTAGTACTCATAGAAGTTATGTCGATAGTGGTTGCATTCTTCAAAATTATTACAGTATTGGTGCGGGAGATGATTTTTCAGCACGTGCAGGAACATGGCATCCACGGCCTCATTGTTATATATCTTTCTGTTCAGGCCGCACTCCGGACACATCAGATACAGCAGATTTCCTTTTCTGCGGATTGAGTAGGGTTTTTCTCGCTCTTCGGCTTGGCTATGGGACAGCCCGAAGTTGCCGCACATCGAGTTATAACAGAAATTGACGTCCAGCTCGTCGGGAAGCCACCGATCTGAATTCCCTTAGGGTTCCAATCAGTTGATTTAAAATCAGGGACTTTGACTGCGGGAGGGAATATTTTCCCGCGGAGCAGGTATTCGTCATCTTCACGGGTATGATCTGGCCAATACATGATTAAAAACAATGAGTTATGAAAATCTTCGTTTTTATGACAATTAGGTCGCCGAATCAGAGCCTTTCTGTAAAAAAACAACCTGATTTTGCACTTGTTAAGTGGTGAATGCTGTCTTGACAGTGACAGCGAGATTGTATCGTTTTATTAATATTCCAGTAATTTCAATAAGATATAAAAATCCTACCGGGTATCGTACGCAATAATGGTATAATAGAAGAAGGATATGTATTTCTCAACAAATTCTGAACGCCTAGCTGTCCGACTCTGATGGGCAGGGAGAAGAGGTGGAGTCGGTTCCCGCAGATGCGGAAGACGACAGGAATCCTGAGGTCGATGCTTGGCGGGAAGCGCTTGCTGTCCCGTTCAGTCAGTTCGAAGCCTATGCAGAGTACATCTCTGACAGGTCGCCTTTCGGAACACATCAAGGCATCAAAGGGCTGCAGTTCCCACGAGTCATGGTCATTCTCGATGACAACGAAGCCCGTGGTTTCATGTTCAGCTATGAGAAGTTGCTTGGGGCGAAAGCTCCGACGAACACAGATGAAAAGAACCGGCGTGAAGGGAAGGACACATCCGTAGACAGAACCCGACGTCTCTTCTACGTTACTTGCAGCAGGGCTCAGCGGAGCCTCGCTGTGATTGTGTACACGAAAGAGCCGGAAAAGGTCGCCAGCCATGTGTCCAGTGTTGGCTGGTTCGAGGACCAGGAAGTGGTCCGAATGTGAAACACGCAGCATGCACACGGCTTGAAAGCAATTGATCTAATGAACGCAAGACATGAACAGAAGGCGAAGCAAACGAACGTGTCAGCCACGCCTCTTGGCCAGTTTCTGTTAAAAAGCTATGCCTATAAGGACAACACGCTCGCTGTGTTCGTGTGAAGGCTGCCAGTCTGCCCGTGCTCCTGACAAACTGACCCAGCGTAGCGGTTTGACCGCGTTAATCATTAGGGTATAATTCGAGCATGTCGACCACGGACTCCCATAACTCCCATAGCGCTCCGATCAACAAGAGCAGAGCAGATACTCTCGAAGCATTTGAAGCGCTCATCCTTGCCGAGGGGTTCTCGCTGCTCAACGTCTCGGAGATTGCCGCGCGTCTCAGGTGCTCGAAGCGCACCCTCTATGAGCTCGCCCCGAGCAAGAAGACGCTGGTGCTGAAGGCCCTGGACAACTTTTTCAGCCGCATCAGGCAAGAAGCCGATCATGTGACCGATAACACCTTGGATCCGGAACGTCAGGTCTACGAGTATCTTCAGGTTGGGGCGCTTGCCTCCGAGCGGTTGAGCCAGGCTGTGGTCGCCGATATCCACGAATGGGAGCCGGCGCGAACGCTTTGGCGGGAGCACATCAGCCTGCGCATCGACGGCATGTGCCGGATTATCGACAACGGCGTCAAGGCCGGCGTCTTCCGAGAGGTGCTACCGGCGTTCGTCGCCGAAATCGTGTTCGCCAGCATCAACCGATTGCGCGAACCTGACTTCAGCGATTCCACGGGCCTGACGATCTCGGAGGCATTCCACGAGCTCTACGAAATGCTCCTGCACTCGCTCATGCATCACAGCGGGCGGCTTGAGAGGGAGACGTTCAACTTGTCGCGGTCCGCGCGGCGTCGCATTTATCGGGGAGCAGGCTCGCGCTTGCCACGCTGAGACCTGCTTCGGCGACGCGTGCTGGGCTCCCCGCGAGTCGGCGTTGGCGAGGCAGTTTCTGAATTACCTGCGATCCAGTCCTAGTACCCTTTCAATCTCATGTTGTCGGAAAAGATACCTGGGGTCAGGATACCTGGGGTCAGAGTAAAAATCCCTGTCGGTGGCGGCTTCTGAATTACCTGCCTAGGCAGTGTTTGCCGCTTGAATAGCCGACCAGATCTTTGTGGGTGTTGCCGGCATTGAAAGGTCGGTGACACCGATGGGTTTGAGCGCATCGAAAATGGCGTTCATGACGGTAATCGGTGCACCAATGGTTCCCGCCTCACCGGCACCCTTGGCGCCCAGTGGATTTGATATCGAGATCGTATTTAATTCCGAAACTTCGAATGCCGGTAGATCATCCGCACGTGGCATAGCGTAATCGAGGAAGGACGCGCTCAACGGCTGGCCTGAATCGGCATCGTATACGGCGTTTTCGAGAAGCGCCTGACCAATGCCCTGAGCAAGGCCGCCATGAACCTGACCGTGTACGACCATCGGATTGATAACCAAGCCGAAATCATCGAAGACGGTGTAACGATCGACCCTGGTCTCGCCGGTCTCCGGATCGATTTCGACTTCACAAATGTGACAGCCGGCAGGAAAAGTGAAGTTCGGTGGGTCGAAGAAGGTGGTTTCTTCAAGCCCGGGCTCGAGCTGCTCCATTGGATAGTTTCCCGGAACATACGCTGCGCGCGCAATCTCCTTGAATGACAAGCTATGGACCGCATCCTTGTGTTTGAAAAACCCGTCGATGAATTCGATGTCGTCGGCATTACTTTCAAGCATATGTGCCGCGATCTTTTTGCCCTTGGCGATGATTTTCCCGGTGCCTAAAAGCACCGCGCTGCCGCCTGCGCTGATTGAGCGTGATGCGAATGTTCCTATGCCGAACGGCAGTTGATTGGTATCACCGTGTATTACTTCGATCTCGTCCAGAGGCAGGCCAAGCTGATCCGAAACGATTTGGGCAAACGTCGTCTCGTGACTCTGTCCGTGGCTGTGTGAGCCGGTAAGGACGCGCACCGATCCATCCGGATTTACCCGGACCGTCGCAACCTCGAAAAATGCGTGTCCCGAGCCGAAAGCAATCGCCGCCTGGGAAGGCGCCGCGCCGGCTTGCTCGGTATACGCGATTACGCCTAACCCACGCAGCTTGCCGGCGGCCTGTGATGCCGCCTTGCGTGCGTCGTACCCTTTCATGTCTGCGTTTTCCAATGCGCCGTCGACGCATTCATCGTACGCGCCTTCGGTATAAACGAGTCCCAAGGGCGTCTGGTACGGGAAGTCCGACAGCGGAATGAAATTTCGTCGCCTGATCTCGATGCGGTCGATGCCGGTTGCTTCAGCAGCGAGATCGGCCAGACGTTCCACCAAATACGTTGCTTCCGGGCGTCCGGCCCCGCGGTATGCGTCCACCGGTACCGTATTCGTCATTATGCCGCGCACTCTTATTGTGATAGCCGGGATCTTGTAAACACCCGAAATCATGGTGGCGTAGAAAACGGTCGGAATGGCGGCGCCGTATTGCGACAGCGCAGCACCCAGATTGGCATCGGTATCGACACGTAGCGCCAAAAACGTTCCATCGGAATCCAGCGCCAGGGTTGCATGGGTTACATGATCGCGGCTGTGGGCGTCGGAAACGAAGGCTTCGCTGCGTTCAGCCACCCATTTTACCGGTCGACCCAAAGCCTTGGCTGCAAACAAAGCAACCAGATCCTCTGAGTACTGATAAATCTTGGAGCCGAAACCACCGCCAACGTCGGCCGAAATGATCCGGAGCCTGGATTCCGGAACCGGCAACGAATTTGCGCATGTCCAGGTGCGTAGAAGATGTGGATTCTGGCACGACGCATGAAGCGTATATTCATCGTTGCTCGCATCATGCAAGGCGACAACAGCGCGCGGTTCGAGCGCATTGGGCACCAGGCGATTCTGGACGATGTCGGCCTCCACAATTCGAGCTGCCGACGCGAATGCCTCGTCTACCGCTTCACTATCGCCGATGATCCACTCGAAGCATTGGTTGGCAGAGATGTGGTCCCAAACCTTCGGGGCATTCGCACGGGTCGCGTCGGCTATGCTCGCAACGGCAGGTAAATCTTCAAGATCGAGTTCGATTAGTTCGGCTGCGTCTTTCGCAAGAAGACTGGATTCAGCGATCACAGCCGCTACCGGTTGCCCGACATAGCGGATGCGCTCACGCGCCAATGCTTCACGCGGGGCTTCATGCATTGGAGATCCATCAGGGTTGTAGATCATCCAGCCCGGCTGCATATCTCCTATCCCGCCGGCATCGAGATGCGCGGCAGTGTAGACGGCGAGGACACCTTGCGCGGCCCGTGCCGCCGATGTGTCGATGTTACGTATCCGGGCATGTGCAGTTTGCGCACGAACGATATAGAGATACGCCTGGCCGGAATACTCGACATCGCTCGTGTATGTTCCCGCGCCCGTGATAAAGCGCCGGTCTTCCTTACGCCGTACGGATTTTCCAATCTCAGTCATCGAATCGCCGTTACGTCGCGCTATTCGTCGAGCTCGAACATGAGCAGGACGTTCCCGGGCATCGCGAACTGCGCATAGTCGTTGCCGGATGTCACGAACAACTTATTCTTCACGATGACCGCCCCGCCGTAGCCCAGACCCCCGCCGTAGCCCTTGATACCGTTGACGGTTTCATAGTCGCGCGCCGTATCGAAGCTCCACACCAGCTCCCCGGACGCCTTCTTATAGGCGCGCAACAGGCCGTCGGAGGAGCCCGTGAAAACGACGTCGTTCGCCACGGTACTGGGCAAGCCGAAGGCATTGCTGCACGGCGGCGCCGGCTTACCCTCACAGTCGGGCGTCATTTTCTCGACGCGCCATACTTGTTTTCCGGTCACGAGGTCGACCGCCGTGAACGAGCCATCCGCCAACATGTCCGCATCCATATCCTGGACGGGAACGTAAGCATTCTTGCCATCGCTCGCAAAGCCCCACTGGATGCCGCCGACTTCCCCGCCTCTGCCGAGGCGGGTCTGCCACAGGATTTCACCTTTGGCGTCCGGATCCAACGCGTAAAGCATGCCGTCTTTGGAACCGGCCATGAGGACCTCCTTACCGTCCGATCGTTCCATCAGTATCACGGGCGCCACGATATCCCGGTCTCCCTGTCCCTTCGGGTTCAGGGGCGAGCAGGTTTTCCGCTCGCCATCGACCCACGCTTCGCAGCCCAGGTGGTAGACGTCCTGGCCGCCAAATTGCTCGGGCGCCAGTCCTTTGACCCAAACCTTGGCGCCCGTTTTCATGTCGAACGCGATCACGGAGTCGGATTCGGGAATGACCGGCTCGGTCTGCTGGTTCGCGGTCGGCACGTACAGGAGGCCGCGCTTGTCGTCGACTGTGATCGCCGAGAACACCGTGACGCCGGAGGGACCGTAGCGATTCACGCCGTTTTCCGTCGTGCCTATAAACTCAGATCTCTGGTCGATGGTATAGGTCTTCCACTTGCGCTCACCGGTATGCAGGTCAAAGGCGGAGATTGAGCCGCGCGCCGTACAGCACGGGAATTCCAGGGTCCTGCCACCCATGTTGAGCACTTCCTGGTAGTTGGATATGGGCACGTAGACGACGCCATCGTGCACCGTAATGTTACCCGAAACGCGGGAGGTCGGCGTCCAATCGACTTTTTGGCGCCAGAGCAGCTGGCCTGTTTCCGCGTTCACTGCGTAGGCGTTTGCCCCGGTATCGCCGAATACTGCGATACCGTCGCGCACGGTGACGTTCGATCGAATCCGAAAATCAGCCTCGAACGCCCAGTGCGCGCATCCGGAGTCCGCATCGAGCGAGTAGACCCAGTGATTGAGACTACCCACGAACACGCGGTCACCGACGACGGAGACCTTGTGCCCGCCACTAACGAACGAATGGACCTGCGGAAACCCCAAGGCCCACTTGAGCTTGAGGTTTTTCACGCTGTCGGCGGTGACCTTCGAATTGGTCGCATTCGCGTGGAAGCGGTTGTCCTTAGACCATCCGGGCCAGTCATGCTCGGCATCGGCCACCAGCGGCGTTTTGTCCGTGCACATTTTGGCGCCGTGGCCGCGTGGGTCTCTTTCGCTGTCTTTTTTGAAACTGGTGACGAACTTGGCCAACTCCCATCGCTCAAAATCGTCCAGGCCATTGGCGAACTCCATCATGACACCCCACGTCAGCTCTTTGTGCGCCTCTTCCGGGGTCAGGTTCGACATCTGTTCTACGGTCGGCGAAAAAAAGGCGCGCGCGTGGCATTCGGCGCAACGTTGGGCATATATCACGGCGGCGTTCGGTTCCCCTGACGGTCTGTTGAGCACGTTAAATTTGGTTCCGGGAGGCGGCGGCGGGGCCGCTTCCATATCGGCTGACACCGACGTCGCCGCGAAGAGAATCCCAAACAGGGTTAACAGGTGTAACAGGTGCCGATTGCTCATGGTTCGATCTCCCGGTTGCGTATTTTCGGATGCCGACCTCCAGGGTCGTGCCGTAAGCATATAACAATTTTGGTACCGGATCGAATAAATAATTACCCGATGATGTTGTATTCCTCCGGCCGTGTATGCTATATTCAGACGACATGGTACGATTTTTATCGATTTGGTACCAAAAACGTTGACAGGGACCAGATCACTTTTTGCCGTTCGGAATCAACATAGGGGGGTAGCTGACTATGAATCAACAGACATCCGGGCAAAAGCGCCCGAATTCCGTAACGCTCATCTCAATCCTTGCAGCGAGTTTATTGCTGACCGGCATGAACGCCGGCGCGCAGGTGTTGGAAGAGATCGTCGTCACTGCGCAGAAACGCTCGCAGAACCTGCAGCACGTCGGTATCGCCATCACCGCCTTGACGGGCGATCAGGTTCGCCAACTCGGTATGCTGGATACAACGCAGATACCCGACATGGCGCCCGGCGTGCAGCTCGTGCAGCCCAACTCCCGCCAGTCATACGGTTTCTCCGTGCGCGGCGTCCTCCAGGTCGATTTCGCCGACCACCAGGAGCACCCGACGGCGGTCTATGTCGACGAGGCGTACATCAGTCAGGCCTCCGCTTCAGGTTTCCAGCTCTTCGACCTGGAGCAGGTCGAAATCCTGCGCGGGCCGCAGGGCACGCTGTGGGGCCGCAACGCCACCGGCGGCGCCATATCGTTCACCACCAACAAGCCGTCACAGGAATTCGAGGCGTACGCCGAAGCCAAATACGGCAGGTTCGATAACGTGGGTTTCGAGGCCGCGATCGGCGGCGGTATCAGCGACCGTGTGTCCGTCCGCTTCTCCGGCACAGGGAACTGGCACGACGGCTATGCCAACAACACCGTCGGAGAGGACCAGTTCGACGATAACACGGCTTCGTTCCGCGGACAGGTCCTGTTCGAGATCAGCGATGACGTGACCCTGCTTGTCAACGGCCGCGGGTCTTACAGCGAGCTCATCGACGGTGCCCTGTTAATTCAGCCAGCCAGCTTCGACCCGGACACCGGATTCGGTTATCTCCGAGGACCAGACGAGGTCACCACTAACCTTGGGGTGGCCAATGCGATAAATTGTCCCGGCTGCGATTTCTTCGGTTGGGCGGAGCCGGACGACGGCAGGCGGACTGTAAGCCACGAATTCATCGGCTTCTCCGACCTGCACACCTGGGGCGGCGGCGCCCGCCTTGACTGGGATGCCGGAAACTTCGATTTCGTCTCGATCACCGACTGGTACCACGTCGATAAAGAGTACATGGAGGACAGCGACGGTACGCCGTTTCCCGTCGTGGAAACCTTCCTGGCGAACAACGTCGAACAGTTCTCGCAGGAGATCCGTTTCAGCGGGGAGGCGGAGCGCTTTCGCTGGGTGACGGGAGGCTACTACCTGCGTATCCGCGGCGACTACGGCACGGGTTTCACGTTACGTTCCGACGTGGAGACGATCGGCGCCGAGCCCAGCCCTCAAGGCGTGGGTTCCATATCACCGGCTGATTCGCTGATCGGCGCCGCCGGCACCGAAATTCCTTGCTTTCTATTTGGTGAGGCCGAAGATTTACCCCAGACCTGCGGCCTGCAGCCCACGTCGCATGATGCGGGCATCTTCGTCCTGTCCGGGTTCTGGAAACAGGATACGGATTCGTATTCGGTGTTCGCCCAGACCGAGTTCGACCTGACGTCCCAGTTGACGCTGACCACCGGCTTCCGCTGGATCGACGAGAATAAGGATATCGACTACATCAACGTGTACGACATCTGGCCGAAGGGCGAGCCAAGAGGTTTCCTGGCCCCTGCCGAACCCGGTGCCTTCGTGACCGTATTTAACAGGGATTCAGCCGGAAACCTCGCCGATTACGGCGAGGGCTTGTGGTCGGCCAAGGTAGGACTCGACTGGCAGGTCAATGATGACCTGCTGACGTACTTCACTTTCAACCGCGGCGTCAAGGGCGGCGGCTTCAATGGGCCGGCGGTGGGCGAAGTGATGCGGCCCGAGCAGTTTCCGTTCAAGGAAGAGGTGCTCAAGGCCTACGAAATCGGCTTCAAGCAAACCCTGGCGGATAACCGCTTACGCGTGAACGCAGCCGCGTTCTACTACGACTACGATGATTTCCAGGCCTTCATTTTCGAGGGCCAGGCGAACCTGATATCCAACCAGGACGCCGAAATCTACGGCGCCGAACTCGAGATCGAGGGCTCGCCGGTGGAGGGCCTGAATTTCAAGGGCGGCGTGGGGTACCTGCAGGGGGAAGTTTATGACGTCACTTTCCCGTTCACCGATCCACACACCGGCCGTGAGTTTACCCAGCCGCTTGATCGGGAACTTCCGAGAGCGCCGGAGTGGTCCGTCAACGGCCTGGTGCGCTACCAGTGGCCGGCCGCGTTTGAAAACACCGGCATGGGGGGGCACTTCGCCGTGCAGGCGGATTTCAATTGGCGTAGCGACCAGAACATGCTCTTGTCGGAAGCACCTGCCGGAGAGCAGGACGCCTACGTGATCGGCAACGCGCGCGCCAGCTATACCAGCAAAGACGGCCGCTGGGAGGCGGCGTTTGCGGTCCACAATATCGGTAACCAGTTCTACTGCACGCAGATCTACGACGTCGGGGCGGACTTCAACAGCGTCGAGTGCTTCTTCAATCGTCCGAGGTGGTACGCGGGATCGCTGCGCATCAACTTCTAGCGAAGCCCGGTGCGAACCGCCAGCGCGTGTAAATTCCCGATGCGACTGAGGCCGGGGACAGAATTAATTCTGTCCCCGGAACTTACACAGCAATAACAATAATCCGGAGGAACCACCATGCCCAAAGCCGACCAGATCTACCACAAGCGCCCCGACCTCGAGAAAGGCATCTACTATGCGCAGGCCTGCAAGGCCGGGAACATGTTGTACGTCTCGGGCTGCGTTAGCTGGGACGCCGAGGGAAATATCATCGGCGCGGGCGACATGAAGGCACAGATTACGCAGGTCTACACCGATCTCAAGGAAACGCTGGAAGCCAACGGCGCGACCTTCCGGAACGTGATCAAGGAAACCGTCTTCACCACCGACATGGAGGCGCTGATAGCCAACAACGACATTCGCATCCGGTTCTACCAGGAAGCGGCGTCGGCGCCGCCCACAGCGACCTGGATCGGTTGCGCCTGCCTGGTCTTTCCGGAGCTGATGATTGAGATCGAGTGCATCGCTCTGCTCGATTGAGCGCGGGTCGAAAATCCGCGCCGGATGCCCGCAACGCGCCACGAAGTAGCCAAAAATTATCATCTTACCAGTCACAGTCAAGGGAGGCCCTATGAACAAAAAGCATGTTCCCGACACGATCGCAGCGCCGGTCGCGGCCTACAGCCACGGCATCGAGGTCCCACCGAACGCGCGAGTCCTCTACAGCGCGGGGCAGGTAGGCATATTGCCCGACGGCACCACGCCCGAAGGAATCGAGGCCCAGACTGAAGCCACCTGGGCCAATCTCATGGCGATTCTGGAATCCGCCGGTATGGGGATCGATGATGTCGTCAAGGTAACGACCTACGTGACGAACGTGGACGACTTCTGGCCGATGGCGCAGGTTCGCGCCAGGTTCTTTGGTGATGCGCGGCCCGCTTCCACGGGCATTGTCGTCAAGGCGCTGGCGAAGCAGGAATGGCTGGTCGAGGTCGAGCTCGTCGCCGCCAAAGCCTGAGCTCGAACCATCTGAAAAGTATCTCACGGGAGCGTTTGATGAACCGATTCGTACTGATATTGGCAACTGCAATGCTGTTCGCGACAACCCTCGCGGCGGACGACAATTTCAACAAGACCGGAGCGGCCGGTGAGGCGATCATAGCCACGAGCCAGGATATGGAGCTCTATGATCTATACCATTTTTCTCCCGCCTACCGTGCGGGCGACTTCCTGTTCCTCTCCGGCGTCGTGGCCGAGGCCCCGGGGGACAGTCCCGCCACGCCGGAAGAGTACCAGGTAGAGCTCCATAAGGCGTTCTCGGCGATCAAGGCGACGCTGGCCGCGGCGGGAGCGAGATTCGATCAGGTCGTAAAGCTCACGACCTTCCACGTCTTCGACAGCCCCCATTTCGACGGCGACAAGGGCGCGCACATCGGCGCGTTCATGGCGGTAAAGGATGAATACCTGCCGGCGCCGTACACGGCCTGGACGGCGATCGGCATCAGTGAATTGTTCCCGGACAGGGGCCTGGTAGAGATACAGCTCATCGCGCACGCACCCGCCGACTGAGGCCGGCAGGCCGTCGCCGCGGGGGCCGTCCTTTAATGCGGTGTTGCTCTAGCCCAGCGCAGCCACCGCGCGCCTGGCCATCACGTTCACGAGATGGGCGCGATACCCGGTGCTGGTGTGAATATCCTCGTTGAATTCGGCGCCGTCCACCGCGATCGACGCGATGGCGTCCGGCGTGAAATCCTTCTTGAGCGCATCCTCCATTGCCGCCACCCGAAACACGCAGGGCGCGGCCCCGGTGACCGCGACGCGGATTCCGTCGGGGGCCTCCGCCACCATGACGCCGACAATGGCGTAGCGCGAGGCGGGATTGGGAAACTTCATGTAGGCGGCGCGTTTGGGAATCGGGAAGCGCACGGCGGTGATGATCTCGTCGTCTCCGAGCGCGGTTTCGAACATGTCGGTGAAGAAATCGTCGGCCGCGATCTCGCGGCGGTCGGTGACGACCGTGGCGCCGAGACCGACGAGCCCGGCCGGATAGTCTGCCGTGGGGTCGTTGTTGGCGACGGAACCACCCATCGTGCCGCGATTTCGCACCTGGGGATCCCCGATTGCCTGCGCCAGGTCCGCAAGACCGGGGATGCGATCCCGTACGAGCTTCGAGGCGGCGACGTCGGCATGACGCGTCATAGCGCCGATTACGATCGCCCCGTCCTTCTTCCCGATCCCGGCGAGCGATCCGATGCGGTTGATGTCGATCAGCACATCGGGACGTGCCAAACGCAGCTTCATCGTCGGCAACAGCGTCATACCGCCGGCCAGGATCTTCGCCTCGCCATTCTCGCGCAACGCCGCCAGCGCGGCTTCGATCGAGTCGGGTGCCTGATAATCGAACTGGTACATGATTCGTTTCCTCTTGCTTGGCCGTGCGTACGAAGGCGGGGCTTACCGCGATTTCGCGGCTGTTTGTATCGAACTGACGATGTTGTGATAGCCCGTGCACCGGCACAAGTTGCCTTCCAGCCAGTCCCGGATCTCCTGTTCCGTCGGATCTGCATTGTTCTGCAGCAGGTCGATCGCGCTCATGATCATGCCGGACGTGCAGAACCCGCATTGCAAGCCGTGCTCTTCGCGAAATGCGGCCTGCATGGGATGCAGCGTGTCGCCGTCGGCCAGGCCCTCGATAGTCGTGACCTGCGTGCCCTCGGCCTGTACTGCGAGCAGGGTGCAGCTCTTGATCGAGCGGCCGTCCACGTGAACGACGCAGGCGCCGCACTGGCTGGTGTCACAACCCACGTGCGTGCCGGTCAGACCGAGGTCGTTACGGAGAAAATCAACCAGCAGGGTGCGCGGTTCCACGTCCCCGCCGGCCTCCGTGCCGTTGACTGAAAACGAGACTTTCATTGTTGTTCCTCCCTCCGGCCAAAGGCCCTGCATTCTCGCGAATTATGTTAGTGCCTACTAACGTTTTTTGGTACCAAATTTGAGTTAAATATTACCTGTTTATAAGCAGTATGCAAAGCTTTTTCGTCCAGCAGCATCCCTTCGTTACGTTTTGATCGACACCTTCCCTTGTACACGTAACCAGTGTCTCTCCGAAACTGATGCCCTGCATATCGCAATAGCGGCAGTTCATCGAAGTGTAAAAATTCACAAAGTTTTTACACTGACCCCAAATATCACAAATATTAGCTCTTCTCGAAAAATGAGGAGTAATCCTGGAAAAACTGGCGCAGGGTCGTCGGCGCCCTGCCTGTCACCTGGGTGTAAATATCATTAAGCAATGCCCCGCGGCCTTGTGCTGTCAGTTTGAACATGTCTGAGACGGTCTCCACGTACCAGTCATCGGGGACCCATTGCGATAATGATTCCTTGAAATCCTCCGCCGGGACGTCAACGTAGCGGATCTCCCGGCCCATCACCTCGGACAGTTGGCCGGCGATGTCATGGAACGACACCAGTTCCGGCCCGGTGATTTCATAGGTCTTGTTTTCGTGTCCGGGGCTCGTCAGGACGGTCAGTATAAAGCGCGCCACGTCGCGCACGTCGATAATCCCCACCTGCCCGTCGCGCATGGGCATGAAATACTTGTCCTGATCGATAATGCCGGCAGCCACGTGAAACATGTTTTGCATGAAGTAATTAGGCCGGACCAGCGTATAGCTCAGGCCTGAATCCCGGATGTGTTGCTCCGAATCGCCGTGATAACGCTTCAATAAAGACGTTGAATTGGAATTAGCCCCATTGGCCGACATTTTCACCAGATACCGGACTCCGCTTGCCCGGGCTGCATCGACGAAACTTATTTCCAGATCCAGTTGCTCCCTGGAGTTAGCCATGAGCAGGAAAGCCTTGCCACATCCTTGTAGCGCCTCTTTGATGGCGACCGGATCACCCAGGTCACCGGTGATGACCCCAACACCGGCTGCCTTAATCAGGTCCGCTTTAGCCGGGTCCCGGACCAACCCCCTGGCCTGAATACCAAACTCCGGCAACAGTTTTACTATTTCCGTCCCGACCGCACCGGTCAATCCCGTGAATAAAATCATAACATCGCCCTCTTTTAGTATGCGTGTTCGAAGCGTACCCGTCATTCCGGCGAATGCCAGAATCCAGTCACAGAACGATTCTTTATAAGGAAGGTTGGCTTACTGGATTCTGGCAGGCGCCAGAATGACAACTTATTATTCCACCTGTTTTTTACCTGAAGATTATACCCTGATATAGTTTGTCTTATGCGGAAATTATACTGCCTGTTAGCGCTGCTGTGTTCCCAATCCGCGTACCCGGAGACGGTGAACATAGCGGTTGCGTCCAACCTGGCTCATACGGTCAGCGAGATAAGTGAGACTTTTTTCCGGGAAGAGGGAAAAAAAGTCAACCTGACGTTTGGCTCATCCGGTAACTTTGCCAGGCAAATCGTTCAGGGCGCGCCTTACGGAGTATTTATCTCTGCCGGGAAGAAGTACGTGGACTTTATCCACGCTAATGGCCGGGAGATAAGCGACTTCAAAACACTGGTTCATGGCCGCCTCAGTCTGTATATTCCTGAAACGTCGAAACTGAAACAGCCGACAACACTTGCCGATGTGCTTAAGACATTACAATACGGGGACTTCCGTAGAATGGCTATCGCCAACCCGGAACACGCGCCTTATGGTCAGGCCGCCAGGGAAGCGTTGACCAGTGCCGGGATATGGGTCGTGAATCACAAAAAGCTGCTGCTGGGGGAAAACGCTGCCCAAACCTTGCAATTCTGCCTGTCCGGCAGCATCGACCTGTGTATCATTCCCAATTCTTTCCTGGCGCTGGAGCTGTTATCCGGCAAGGGAAGCAGCTTTCCAATCCCGCAAAGCTGGCACCAGCCTATTACCCAATACGCGGTTTTACTTACTGATCATGATGAACAAGGTGTCCGGTATTTTGATTATCTCTCATCCGGGCCCAGTGCAGCCATTTTTGAAAAATATGGCTATACCTTAGCCGAGTGAAAGACGGCGACTGAATGATATGGATTGGCAGGCCCTTAACGTTTCCTTACTCCTTGCCGGACTGACTGCGCTCATCCTGGCGCCGGTCGGAATTTTAGCCGCGCGTAAGCTGGCCTGGTCGCAGTTTCCGGGGCGTAATTTCGTTCAGGCCTTGATTGCCCTGCCGTTGATACTGCCGCCGACCGTATTAGGCTTTTACCTGATGATAAGTCTGGGAGATCTGTCTCCAGTAGGCAGGTTCTATGAAGAAATAGCAGGCAATTCCCTGGTTTTCTCGTTTGAAGGAATCCTGGTGGCGTCGATCATATTTAACATTCCCTTCGCCGTGCAGCCAGTACAGCGCAGTTTTGAAGCCATTCCTCTGAACGTTCGCGAGGCGGCCTGGTGCAGTGGTCTTTCCGCCTGGCAGACTTTCTGGAAAATTGAGATGCCCCTGGCCTGGCCCGGGATTTTCTCCGCAGCCATCCTGACCATGGCCCATACCCTGGGGGAGTTCGGAGTGGTATTGATGGTGGGCGGAAACCTTGCCGGTGAGACGCGTACTATCGCTATCGCCATTTATGACCGCGTCCAGGCCTTTGACAATACCGGCGCAGCAACCATGTCCGCGGTATTACTCATGATTTCCCTTGTCTCCATCACCCTCATCTACTTTCTGACTGACCGGCTGGGGAAAAATGACCGACGCTAACCGCATTCGCGTCCGGTTGGAGCAGGCTCAGCCGATACCGCTGGATGTGTCCCTGACCTGCGATTCAGGTGAAATCCTGGTGATCCTGGGGCCTTCCGGGAGCGGTAAAACGACTATATTAAGAGCCATCAGCGGTCTGTACACCCCGGATTCCGGCCAGGTCTTCTGCAATGGGGAACAATGGCTGGATACCGGGACAGGTATTAATCTACCCGTACAACAGCGACGTATCGGCATGGTATTCCAGCACTATGCCCTGTTTCCTCACATGACGGCCTTGCAGAACATCATGCTACCGTTAACCCGGACCGGGAATAAACAGAAACGGATTATCGCTGAAAGCCTGCTGAACACCATGAACATGAGCGGTCTGGAAGAACGTTATCCCCACCAGTTATCAGGGGGGCAACAACAGCGTATTGCCGTGGCCCGGGCATTGGCCCGTGATCCCCGGGTTTTATTGCTGGATGAGCCCTTTTCTTCCGTAGATCAACAGACCCGCAGAAAACTGGTACGCGAACTTGTCGGCTTGAGACTACGCTTCAACCTGCCGGTGATTCACGTCACCCACGACCTGAACGAAGCGCGCCGGATTGCCGACAGGATTTGCGTCATCCACCACGGCAAAACCCTGCAAATCAATACTCCCGAGGAAGTCATGAACCACCCCGATAATGCCGGCGTCGCCGGTCTGGTCGGCCACGATAATATATTCAGCGGCCAGATTGAAGGGCATGATCACGATAGCAAAATAACCCATATTAAATGGAATGACCACACCCTGACGACCCGCTATCGCCCGGAGTTTGAACCTCAATCTGAAGTAGACTGGGTCATCCCTTCCGAAAACATTATCCTGCACCGGCGCGACAGGCCGTCTCAAGGTGAACGAGAGAACCCCGTAAAAGGACGAATCGATGATTTTATCCCCCTGGGAGAGACAACTTCCATCACGATTGCGGTTGATAACGGCCAGATGCTCTACTTATCAGTGCCAACCCACGTCGCCCGACGCAACCATCTCGAACAAGGCGGCGACATCGCCGTCTCACTGCTGGCCGAGAGCATTCACCTGATGAGTAAAACCTGATGCGCAGATAAAAACAGGAGAGCCACAGAGAACACAGAGAAAACAATATCTGTCAGCCTTCTCGATCCACTCTGTGGTCTCTGTGTCCTCTGTGGCATAACAAACCTGCATCCTATGCAGATTTAATAGTTGGCACGGCTGATAAAAGGGTTTTTGTATATTCATGCCGTGGAGCGCTTAAAACCGATCCTGTTACGCCCTGCTCCACTATCCTGCCCTGGTACATTACCGCCACGTAATGGGCAAAACTGGCAACCACGCTGATATTGTGGGTAATAAACAGGTATGCCAGCCCCAGTTCCTCCTGCAAGCTTGCCAGCAACTCCAGTATCCGGGCCTGTACCGTTACATCCAGGGCGCTGGTCGGTTCATCACAAATCAGCAGTTTCGGCCTGACGGCCAGCGCCCGGGCAATACAGATGCGCTGTCTCTGCCCGCCGGAAAACTCATGGGGATAACGATATTTAAAATCCGGTTCCAGGCCGACCTGGTCAAGTAGTTCATCAACAAGCGCCTGCCTGACCCTGCTGTTTTTTTCTGCTCCCAGAGACAGCATACCCTCTTCGATAATATCCTTGACCATCATCTGCGGGTTCATGGATGAGAAAGGATCCTGGAATACCACCTGCATGTCGGTACGGCGTTGACGCAATTGTGACGCAGACAGGTCGGACAGGTTGTCACCCGT
The DNA here is from genome assembly GCA_965205405.1 of Gammaproteobacteria bacterium. Taxonomy (GTDB): domain Bacteria; phylum Pseudomonadota; class Gammaproteobacteria; order Eutrophobiales; family Eutrophobiaceae; genus JAAXHV01. The sequence goes on along the minus strand of OZ242169.1, from coordinate 2,755,855 downwards.
AAGAAATACTGCGCCCCCGGCAGGTTTGAGCAGTTGCAGGATACCTTTACCCAAGGTCGTTTTCCCGGAGCCTGATTCACCCACGACAGCCAGGGTCCGACCCTGTGCTAACTCCAGGGATACACCATCCACGGCCCGCAGGTAGCCTGCCGGGCGACCGAAAAAACCCGTCTGCACGGGGAAATGGACTTTCAATTCAGACACCCTGAGCATGGGTTCAGCCTGTAACGGCATCTCCCCGGCATCCCGGACTCGGTTTTTCGAGGCCTCCGGCAGGGAATCAAATAATATTTTTGAATACGGGTGTTGTGGCTGACTGAAAAATCGTCGGGTGGAGGCAGTTTCAACCAGCTTGCCCTTGTTCATGACGGCAACCCGATCCGCCACCTGGGAGGCTACAGCCAGGTCATGGGTGATAAACAGCATGGCCATGCCGGTATCACGTTGTATTTTTTTCAGCAGCGCCAGAATCCGGGCCTGGGTCGTGACGTCCAGCGCAGTGGTGGGTTCGTCGGCAATAAGCAAATCAGGTTCCCCTGCCAACGCCATCGCCAGCATGACCCGTTGTTTCATGCCACCGGAGAACTGGTGGGGATATTCATCCATGCGTTGCGCAGGATCTGGAATTTCTACCGCCTCCAGCAACTCAATTACTCTTTTCCTTTGTGCCCTCCCGGAAAGATTCCTGTGCTGCGCAAGTGTCTCTCCAACCTGCTTTCCCACCGTCAGGGCCGGATTGAGCGAGGTTTGCGGTTCCTGGAATATCATGGCGATACGCCTGCCCCTGAAACCTCGCATCTTCTTGTTTGACAACGTAAGGAGATCCGTACCATTGAACAGTATGGTGCCGGTGCTTTTCGCCGTCTTAGGCAACAACCTGGTGATACTCAGTGCAGTCACGGATTTGCCGCTGCCCGACTCCCCCAGCAGTGCGAAGGTTTCCCCCTGTTGAATCCGGAAATCCACCCCGTCAACGGCCTGGACCGAGTAGTTTTCAGCGGCGAACCTGACTTTCAGGTCTTTAACGTCCAGCAGTGCTGTCATATTGAGAATAGTGATTATTTATCCGCAGATGACGCAGATTATCGCAGATAATGGGACTAATGGGGACGGACTTAAGTCCGTCCCCGGTGATGGGGACTAATGGGGAAATGGGGATGGACTTAAGTCCGTCCCCGCTGAGTTGAAAATTATTTATCCGCAGATGATAAGATACGTCTTCTATATTGATCCATGCCTTTACATCTTTTTGCGTTATCTATGGATAAAAATCAGGGAACACGACAACTTCGCAAGTTATACATGCTGCTGAGTGTCTGGGTGTGCCTGCTTCCCGTGGCGGTTGCCCAGCAATTTCCGCAACCTGACTGGCAGGAAGAAATGTCGCCGTTTGCCAGCCCTGACGCCTATCCGGGTGGTGAGTTGTCGTTCTGGTCGGGGCCTTTCCCAAAAAGTTTCAATTACTATCTTGATACGACGGTGACATCCAGTCACCTGTTCAACCTGATATTTGAAACCCTGCTCGGCACCAACGGGTTAACACTTGAATTCGAGCCCAACCTGGCCGGGTCATGGTCTGTTTCCAGAGACCGGACCACGTTTGAATTCAGACTGGACGAGCGGGCCACGTGGAGCGATGGCGTACCCGTCAGCGCCCGTGACGTTGCCTGGACATTTAATGCGATCATGGACCCGAAAAACCTGACGGGACCCCACAAGATTGCGTTTGAGCGGTTTCATCGTCCGGAAGTGCTTGATGAGCAGACAATACGCTTCAAGGCCAAGGAAGTTCACTGGAAGAACCTGTTGTCTCTGGGTTCGTTCCACGTACTCCCTTCGCATATTTTCAAGGACCGGGATTTTAATAAGATCAATTTTGAATTTCCGGTCGCGGGCGGTCCTTACGAGGCGGAATCATTAAGAGAAGGGATTGCCCTTACCCTCAAACGCCGGATGGACTGGTGGCAAAGAGAACGGGAAAGCGTGCGCGGTACTGCAAATTTTGACCGGCTCAAGTTCCGCTTCTTCAACGAACGGGAAAATGCGTTTGCCGAATTCAAGACCGGCAACCTGGATTTTTATCCGGTATATACGGCCTCGCGCTGGGCGACGGAAACCAGCGGCGAGGCTTATGACAACAACTGGATTATCAAACAGGAGGTGTATAATTATAACCCTATCGGCTTTCAGGGATTTGCCATGAACCTGCGGCGGCCCAAGTTTGCCGACCGGCGGGTACGGCTCGCCCTCGCCTACCTGTTGGATCGTGCCAGGATGAACCGGACGATCATGCATGAGTCCTACTTCCTGCACCAATGTTATTTCGAGGATTTGTATAACGCGCAAACACCTTGTCAGGGGCCAAAAATACGCTTTGACAAGGAATTGGCGAGGAGTCTGCTAACAGAGTCGGGCTGGCAGGCGAATGAAAACACCGGCCTGCTGGAGAAAGACGGGCAGCCATTCACCATTCAATTCCTGACCCGCAGCCAGAGTTCAGATAAATTTCTGGCCATCTACCGGGAAAATTTGAACGACGTCGGGATACGCCTGGAGATTATCAGGAAGGACTGGGCAGCCTGGATAAAGGATATGGACGAGTTCAACTTTGACATGACCTGGGCAGCCTGGGGCGCGTCCCTGTATAAGGACCCGGAATCCCTGTGGCATTCCAGGGAGGCGGATCGCGCCGGCGGACAGAATATCACCGGTTATAAAAATCCCGAAGTAGACACCATAATTGACGCTCTCAGGACTGAATTTGATATCAATAAACGGCACGCCATGGTGAGAAAGATCGACACGATCCTGACCCATGACATTCCCTATATCCTGTTGTGGAACCTGAATTACCGACGGCTTTTATACTGGAATAAATTCGGCATCCCGAAGACTGTGCTGCCGAAATATTCCGGGGAGGCCGGAGCCTATACTTTCTGGTGGTATGACGAAGATTCCGCGGCAGATCTTGAATATGCCCGGGAAATGGGGGAACCCTTGCCGGGACGGGATGAAATCGTCCGCTTTGATGAGGTATTTCAGCAATAATGGAGCGAACCCACTATATCATCAGGCGCCTGTTGCTGGTCATCCCCACTTTCATCGGCATCACCTTCGTCTGTTTCGCCCTGTGTCAGTTTATTCCAGGCGGGCCGGTGGAGCAGGCGATTATGCAGATGCGCGGAGTTGGCCAGGGGACGGGTGATGCGGCAGCGACCGCAGGACCCAGCGGCATCTCCCCGGACCAGCGCAAGGCCCTGGAGCAGCATTTTGGCTTCGACAAACCCCTGCTGCAGCGTTACTGGAAGTGGCTGGTTACCGACCGGATCGGCATGGCGGTGGACTCCTATAAGTACCCGAACAAAACGGTCATCCAACTCATTGTCGAGCGATTTCCGGTATCGCTGATATTCGGACTGACCGGGTTCTTCCTGTCCTACTTGATATGCATCCCTCTGGGAATAGCCAAGGCCGTCAAAAACGGCTCCTGGTTTGATATCTCCAGCAGTATCCTGGTATTCATCGGCTATGCCATCCCCGCATTCGCCTTCGGCATGTTGTTGAAGATGTTTCTGTCAGGTACGACAGAAGGGTTATGGGATATTTTCCCGGTGAGCGGTTTTACCTCGGAAAATTTCATTGAACTGTCCACGACAGACAAGGCCAGAGACTTGTTCATGCACATGTTTTTACCGGTCACCTGCTACATGATAGGCAACTTCGCAGTGCTTACCCTGCTGATGAAGAACAGCCTGCTGGAGCAGATCAGCCAGGATTATGTACGCACGGTCCTGGCCAAAGGCGCTACATTCAACCGCGCCATCTGGGCCCATGCCTTCCGCAATTCTCTGATTCCCATAGCCACCGGCTTCGGTAGCATCTTCACCCTGATTTTCGCCGGGTCCGTGCTGATAGAAAAGGTCTTTGAAATCCCCGGCATGGGCCTGTTGAGCCTGGACGCCATCATCAGCCGGGATTACATGGTATTCATGGGCATACTGGCCCTGACCTCCATTCTCGGGCTGATAGGCAGGATCTTCTCCGACATCTGTTACATGTTCATTGATCCGAGGATACATTTTGACGCGTGAGCAAAGATATATGGATTTATGGGGTCAGAGTAAAAATTCTGACGAATTTCTTACTCTGACCCCAAGAGCACGACGAATTTTTACTCTGACCCCAGGTTTTTTTGACGCATGAGCATGGCCGGCTGGTTTGATCCGATTACTCGCAAGCGCCTGCAGCGCTTTCGCGAGTACAAGCGCGCCTGGTATTCGTTGCTGATAATCCTAATTCTGTACCTGACGAGCCTGGTCGCAGAGGTGCTATGCAACGACCGTCCGCTATACGTACGGTATGAAAATGAATCCTATTTCCCGGTTTTTTTCTTTTATCCCGAGGACACCTTCACGGGGAACGGTTTATTAACCCGTCCGGACTACAAGTCGATCGATGCTACTCCCGCGTTTACTGAAAACGACGATAATTTCATGATATTTCCACTGGTGCCTTTCGGTCCCCAGGAGATTATCAAGGCCTCCTCCATCCCGGTTGATAACCAGGTGGAAATACATGTGCAACGGGAGCCCCGGGTTGCCTCGGTCAATATCGACATCGATTTCATCATACGCCGTCAGCAGCGGGCGCAGTGGTTTTTCCGCCAGGGTGATATGACAATTGAAGGGCCCATTGAAGGATTATATTTTCAAAGCTTCTATACCATCCCTGAGCCTTTTATCGAGGCGCTGAAACAAAGATTTGCCAATCAGCCGGCCGGACCCTATTCACAGGTGTACCCATCGGTTCCGGAAGCGGCGCAGGTTGATCTCAGCCTGTCTCCCTACAAACCACGCAGCAGGAGTCCGGACACGGTACGGGTACTGCTGCGGGAAGCCGTCGGAGAAAACCTGGAAGAGAGTTGGCTGTATACCCCGGAAGACGGGCTTGCCAGCATCCGCAGCGGCTTGTGGAACGAACTCACGGCAGCACGCAGAGACGATATCCGCAACAGGGCCAGGGCGCGCCTGTCGGCTCCCGTCGGTGACCTGCGTCTGGAGCATGACGGCATCAACTACCGGATAAAATTCATCAAGGAAGACGTGCGCTTTCCATTCCGTCCGGTCGGCCCCCACCTTTTCGGACTGGACGATTCCGGCCGGGACGTGCTGGCGCGCATCTTCTACGGCTTGCGAATATCGCTCAATTTCGGCCTGCTGCTGGTCGTTACTTCCATGGTTATCGGCACGATCATCGGCGCAGTCCAGGGCTACTACGGCGGGAAATTTGACCTGACCGGCCAGCGTCTGACCGAGATCTGGGAGGCGCTGCCGTTCCTGTACGTCCTGATACTGCTGGGCTCGGTGTACGGCAGTAGTTTCATACTGTTACTCATTGTCTACGGTTTGTTCAACTGGATAGGCATCTCCTATTACATGCGCGCCGAATTCCTGCGCCTGCGCAACCAGCAGTTTGTCGAAGCTGCCCAGTGTCTCGGGTTGCCGGACCGGAAAATCCTGTTCCGACACATATTGCCCAATGCGCTGGTGCCGCTGACAACATTCTTTCCCTTTTCCCTGGTCGGCGCCATCGGCACGCTGGCAGCGCTTGATTACCTGGGTTTCGGCCTGCCTCCACCCACCGCCAGTTGGGGACAGTTACTGGCGCAAGCGCAGGGACAGGCCTACTGGTGGCTGATTTTGTATCCGAGCCTGGCTTTGTTCCTGGTAATCCTCCTGTGTGTTTTTATCGGCGAGGGTGTGCGCAATGCCTTCGACCCCCGGAAATTTACGCGGCTGGAGTGACGGGAATTAACATGAAATCATCCAAAAAACTGCTGTCCGTCAACGATCTCACGGTGCATTTCGACACCGATGAAGGCATTGTCGAGGCGGTCAACGACGTCAGCCTGGATATCCGGAGAGGCGAGATTGTCGGACTGGTGGGAGAATCCGGCTCCGGTAAGACCGTGACCGCGCAGAGCATCCTGCGACTTGTCCCGCGCCCGCCGGCGCGCTTCGTCAAGGGCAAGGCTGTCTTCAACGGTGAAAATCTGCTGACGCTGCCCATCGAGCGCCTCAGGCAAATCCGCGGGGCGGAAATCAGTATGATATTCCAGGAACCGATGACTGCGCTGTCGCCGCTGCACAAGGTCGGCCAACAACTCAGCGAGATGTTGCGCTTTCATACCGACATGGACCGGGAAGCGGCCTGGAAACTCGGTACGGAATGGCTGGAGAAGGTAGGCCTCCCCGACGCGCAGCAGCGGATGTCGTTTTATCCCCATCATTTGTCCGGCGGTATGCGCCAGCGCGTCATGATTGCCATGGCCCTGATGCTGAAACCGCAGCTGATCATCGCTGACGAACCCTCCACCGCTCTGGACGTGACGGTGCAGGCGCAGATTTTCAGGTTGTTGATGAGCATGAAGGATGAAGACACGTCCATGCTGCTGATCACCCACGACCTGGCAGTAGTCTGGGAGGTATGCGACCGGGTCTACGTGATGAAAGACTCCAGGGTAGTTGAACGCGGTGCGATCGAACCCATTTTCAGTGCGCCTGCCCATGAGTATACACGTTCGTTGCTGCAAGCGGTGCCGCGGCTGTACGATACGAAGGAAGGCGCAGTGAGAGCGAATGGCAGAGGAACGAAAGCAGCGAATGGAAAGGATGGATTAATCCGGGTAAAAAACCTGCGCGTCTGGTTCCCGGTTAAAAGAGGCTTGCTCGCACGCACGACCGGCCATGTCAAGGCCGTTGACGATATTGACCTGGCCATTGCCAGGGGCTCAACGGTGGGCCTGGTGGGGGAATCGGGCTCAGGGAAAACCACCCTGGGACGGGCAATTATCGGCCTGCAAGCCATCAATGACGGCAGTATAGTCTTTGATGACACGGAAATAGGCGGCCTGAAGAAAAACCGTATGAAACCCTGGCGCCGCAACCTGCAGATGATTTTCCAGGACCCTTACTCATCATTGAACCCGCGCATGACCGTCGTGGACATACTGACGGAGGGGCTCAAGGAACATGGTTTGCTGGACATGGCGAAACAGGATAAAGCCGTGCAACTGCTTGAGGAGGTTGAACTGAGGGCGGATATGGTCAACCGCTACCCGTTTGAGTTTTCCGGCGGCGAACGCCAGCGTATCAGTATTGCCCGGGCACTGTCACTTGAACCGAAATTCATCGTTTGCGACGAGGCCGTCAGCGCCCTGGACGTGACCATACAGGCACAGATCATCGATTTATTGCGCCGACTGCAGGCAAGATACGGCATTGCCTACCTGTTCATCTCCCATGACTTGAGTGTCGTCAGGCAACTGTCCGAGCAGATACTGGTCATGCACGCAGGTAAAGTGGTTGAGCGCGGCAGAACAGAGGACGTCATCTTCAACCCGCAACACGAATATACCCGGACACTGCTGGATGCCGTTCCTGTCCCCGGCGACCTGGAGCGCCGGCGGCGCATGCGGGGTGGGAAATGACGATGCAGACGGGTAGAACCGGCTTGACGGCCTGTCTTCTTTCTGCATTGTTCCTGAGCGTCTCTTGCAGCTTCGATTATGAATCCAATGTCTCCAGCGGAACGCGCCAGGGCATACTGCATATCGGGAATGGCGATGAACCCCAGGAGCTTGACCCGCATATTGTCACGGGAAACATCGAGGCCAAGCTGTGCCAGGCCCTGCTCGAAGGGCTGCTGGCCCAGCATCCTGAAGACCTGCATATCATACCCGGCGTTGCCCGCTCCTGGCAGGAGAGCAAAGACGGCAAAACCTATATTTTCCACCTGCGGGAAGACGCAAAATGGTCTAACGGCGACCCGGTAACAGCCGCTGATTTTGTCTATTCCTGGCGCCGGGCGCTGCTGCCCGCTCTCGGAAACAACTACGCATATATGCTGTATTACCTGAAGAACGCGGAGAGATTTCACCAGGGAGAGATAACGGATTTTTCCGAAGTGGGAGTCAAAGCTCCGGATGATTGGACCCTGAAGGTTGAGTTGGAGAACCCGACGCCTTTTTTTCTCCAATTACTGACACACATGAGTTATTTCCCCGTTCATCCCGCAACCATCGAAGCATTTGGCGCGGCAGACGAACGCGGCACCTTATGGACCCGCCCGGGGAATCACGTGGGCAACGGTCCTTTCAAGCTGAAGGAATGGGTGCTGAACAGGAGTATCGTTGTTGAAAAAAACGAGTATTACTGGGACGCAGACAGCGTGAAGCTGGAGCAGATTATTTTCTATCCGATCCAGAATGTAACTACGGAAGAACGCATGTTCCGCGCCGGGCAGTTACACATTACCGGCAGCGCGCCGGTGGATAAGGTAGCGCACTACCTGAAAGAGAGACCGGAGGCATTGAAAATCTTTCCTTATTTTTCCACGTACTATTATATGTTCAACACCGGCGCCCCACCGCTGGACCGGCAAAAAGTGCGGCAGGCCCTGGCCATGTCTATTGATCGGCAACAGATCGTGGATAAAATCACCAAAGCGGGAGAGCTTCCCGCCTTCAGTTACACCCCGCCTGATACGAACGGCTACACGGCACGAGCGCAACTGGACTACGACGTGGAACGGGCCAGGGCCCTGCTGGCCGAAGCCGGTTACCCCGGCGGTGAGGGTTTACCCACCATCGAGTTGATGTACAACACCTCCGAGGGGCACCGCCGGATCGCCATAGCCTTGCAGCAAATGTGGAAAACCAACCTGAACGTCAACATCACCCTGCTGAACCAGGATTGGAAAGTATACCTGGATAAACGTGATGCCCAGGATTATCAAATAGCACGGGCCGGCTGGATCGGTGATTACCTGGACCCCAATACTTTTCTGAACATGTATACCTCATCCAGCGGCAATAACGACACGGGCTGGTCGAACCAACGCTACGATGAACTGCTGGCGCAAACCGCCGGTACCATCGAGCAGGAAAGCCGCTATGCCCTGTTACAGGAGGCAGAAGCAATTTTAATGACCGAACTGCCCATCATGCCCATATACACTTACGTGAGCAAATCACTGGTCTCACCGGACGTAAACGGCTGGTATCCGAATATCCTGGACATCCACCCGTACAAATATATTTCCCTACTCCCAGCCGCTGATGATGCAGCTAAAATAATGCCCTAGTATGGTTAAATTCATACTCAAACGTCTGCTCCAGGCTATTCCGGTACTGCTGGCTGTCAGCGTCATCACCTTCCTGCTTATCCATGCGGCGCCGGGTGGTCCGTTTGCTGCGGAGAAAGCGGTGCCTGCGGAAATCCTGAAACACCTGAACGAACGTTACAAGCTGGACCAGCCGATTCACGTCCAGTTTTATGATTACCTAAAGCATGCCATTCAGGGAGATCTGGGACCGTCCTTTAAATATCCCGGCAGATCGGTGAATGAGATCATCGCCACCGGTTTCCCCGTCACGCTGGAACTGGGTTGTTACGCCCTGCTGTTCGCCCTGCTCATCGGGGTCGGCAGCGGCGTCTGCGCCGCCTTAAGCCCGAATACCTGGCGGGACTACCTCCCCATGACGTTTGCTACCATGGGTATTTGCCTGCCCGCCTACGTACTCGGTCCGTTACTGGTCCTGGTCTTCGGCATCTGGCTGGAGTGGCTGCCGGTTGCCGGCTGGGAATTGATCCCGGGAGACAAGATACTGCCCTCCGTCACCCTGGGCTCGGTCTATGCCGCCTATATCGCCCGGCTGAGCCGGGGCGGTATGCTGGAAACACTGTCACGGGACTTTATCCGCACGGCCCGGGCCAAGGGGATGTCCGAATCGATCATCATATTCCGCCATGCCATGCGGGTGGGATTACTACCCGTGGTGTCTTTCATGGGACCGGCGCTGGCAGGCTTGCTCAGCGGTTCTTTTGTAGTGGAAACCATATTCCAGATACCCGGTCTGGGCCGCTATTTCGTCCAGGGCGCATTCAACCGGGACTACACTTTGATCCTGGGTGTGACCCTGTTATTTGCTTCACTGATCATCCTGTTCAACCTGATCGCCGACGTGATGCTGGCCTGGCTCGATCCCAAGGTACGGCAGGAGACCATTAATGGTTAGCACGTCACCACGCCAGGATGCCTGGAGGAAGCTGAAGAAGAACAAGCCGGCCATGTTCGGATTAGTCGTCCTGGGGGTTTTTATTGTCCTCTCCGTCCTGGCGCCCTGGATTACACCCTATTCCTATTCGGGACAGAACCTTGAGTTGGGTCCCAGTTCGCCTTCAGCGCTGCACTGGCTCGGTAGTGACTTGTTCGGGCGCGACCTGTTGACCAGGATTCTCTACGGCAGCCGCATCTCACTCGCCGTAGGTTTTATCGCCACTGCCGTCGCGCTGCTCATTGGTGTGTCCTGGGGCGCGCTGGCCGGCTATCTGGGTGGTCGTATTGACGCCCTGATGATGCGGTTTGTTGACGTTCTCTATGCTTTGCCGTTCACTATTTTTATAATCCTGCTGATGGTGGTATTCGGCAGAAATATTATCCTTCTGTTCCTCGCCATCGGTGCGGTGGAGTGGTTGACCATGGCGCGTATCGTGCGTGGCCAGGTAATGATCGTGAAACAGAAAGACTTTGTCGAAGCGGCTGTCAGTCTGGGTCTGTCCAGATTTCAGATCATCGTCAAGCACGTTATACCCAACGTGATGGGACCGGTGATCGTATATGCCACCTTGACCGTACCCAATGTGATCCTGCTGGAATCCTTCCTGAGTTTCCTGGGCCTGGGCATTCAGCCGCCGCAAAGCTCCTGGGGTTTGCTCATCTCCTACGGGGTGGAAACCATGGAGGAATATCCCTGGTTGCTGATCTTCCCCGCGCTGGTACTGTCACTGACGTTGTTTTCACTCAACTTTCTCGGCGACGGCCTGCGCGACGCCCTTGATGTCCGCGACCGGTAAGATATTTGGGGTCAGAGTAAAAATACACTTGGCTTGGTATGTGCTCCAGGTTTTTATTGGGTATTTTTACTCTGACCCCAAATATCATCTCTGTGGCCTCTGTGGCTAAACTCGTTTGTACAAATCAATCAATGCGTGGCAAAATAATCTCCATGGGAAAACAGATAAACAGGAGTCAAGCATGGGTTTGTTAACCGGTAAACGCGCATTGATTATCGGTGTGGCCAGCAATCGTTCGATTGCCTGGGGGATAGCCAAAGCGATGCACCGGGAAGGGGCGGAGCTTGCGTTTACCTACCAGAATGAAAAACTGCAAGGGCGGGTTGAGAAGTTCGCCGCAGAAGCGGGATCGAAAATTACCCTGCCCTGTGACGTGGCCGACGATGCGGCAATCCAGGACGTGTTTACACGACTGAATGAGCACTGGCCGCACCTGGACATACTGGTACATTCCGTCGCTTACGCAGATCGGGAACTGCTTGAAGGTGATTACCTGAGCAGTGTCTCCCGGGAAGGTTTTCTTACAGCCCACGATATCAGCGCCTATAGTTTTGCCGCGCTGGGTAAAGCGGCCCGTCCGATGATGCAAGGGCGGGATGCCGCCATGCTGACCCTCACCTATATCGGCTCGGTCAGGGCCATGCCGAATTACAACGTGATGGGAATAGCCAAGGCAAGTCTTGAGGCCAACGTGCGTTACATGGCTGCCAGTCTCGGGCCGGAGGGCATTCGCGTCAATGCCATCTCGGCGGGGCCTATCCGGACCCTGGCAGCGTCAGGCATCAAGGGGCTCAGGGGGTTTCTCAACCACGTCGAACAGGTCTCTCCTCTGCGCAGGAACGTCACCATTGAAGAAGTCGGCAACGTGGCTGCGTTCCTGTGTTCCGATTACGCATCCGCTGTTACCGGAGAGATTACCTATGCCGATTGCGGTTACAATGTGACCGGCAGCGAGGGAAAGGAATAGTTCATAACTGATTCCAGTCTGTCACAGATCGTTCTTCCATAACCGAACATAAAGGATTCATCGACTATGCACAAAAACAACTGGTTGCTATGGGCAATACTTTTCTCCGCCGTTGCCGGCATATTTTGCGGCTGGTTCTTCGGTCACTCGATGACCGCCATAGAATGGGTGGGAGAATTATTCCTGGACGCGTTGAAAATGACCATCATCCCTCTCATCGTCGCCGCCGTCATCAGCGGCATCGCTTCGCTTGGCGGGACTTCAGGCGGACTGCAGCGGCTAGGCGGGTTCACCGTGCTGTACTATTTTTGTACCACCGCTATCGCCGTCCTGGTGGGGCTGATTATCGTTAATATCATCCAGCCCGGCGTCGGCATAACCGAAGTGAGCCAGGTGGTTCCCGACCGGGTCAGCGGCAAGGAAGAGACCGGCTTCGTGGAGATCATCCGCTCGCTGATAGGCGACAATATCATTGCCGCGGCAGCTGAAACCAAGCTGCTGGAAGTGATCGTCTTTTCCATACTGTTCGCCGTCGCCCTGACTACGGTCGGGGAACGGGGCAAACCCTTGCTGGCCTTTTTCGATGGTTTAAACGACGTGATGATAAAAATCGTCGTCTGGATCATGTATTTCGCCCCTATCGGTATTTTTGCCCTGATTTCATCCAAACTTGGCGATAGCGGAGGTGGAGAACATTTCTGGCGTGAAATAGCGGGAGTGGGTAAATACATGTTGACGGTCATCATCGGGCTGACCGTGCATTTCATGATCCTGTTGACCATCCTGGTTGTCGTCAGCCGGCGCGGGCGTCAATTCATAACTACGATGTCCAAAGCCCTGATAACGGCATTCGGTACCGCCAGTTCCTCGGCTACCCTGCCCCTGACGATGGAGTGCGCTTTGGAAGCCAATGTGGATAAACGGGCCGTCAAGTTCGTCCTGCCCCTGGGAGCCACGGTAAATATGGACGGCACCGCCCTGTACGAAGCCGTGGCCGTGATGTTTATTGCCCAGGCTTACGGTATTCACATGGCGCCGATGGACCAGGTCGTGATTTTTATTACCGCCACCCTGGCCGCGATAGGTGCGGCCGGCATCCCAGAGGCAGGTCTGGTCACCATGGTGATCGTCCTTACCGCCGTGGGCCTGCCCCTAGAAGGCATCGGCCTGTTACTGGCCGTGGACTGGCTCCTGGATCGGTTGAGAACGACCGTAAACGTCTGGGGCGACAGCGTAGGCACAACGGTAATTGAAAAAATCTGTTTTAAATAACCGCTCCAATTCCACACCGAGCTGCTTACTCGTAATATGTCCGGGCTCAATCGGGCCATTTTGTTGTTCCATCATACTGGATTTCTGACTGCATCCGGCTCATTGATATAGTATATTCTATAATATATATAACAAAATTTTATATTATTAGATTTATTTTATTTTTTGTTATATGATATTTATATGTAGCTATTAACCGAAAGATAGTTGATGTTGATAAATAACTTCTTCTTTTCTGATTAGTTACAAGCGTATGATGAACTGGATTCTATACATTTTCACGTTTATGGTGAAATGAAGCCAGTTCAGCTACGAGGTCACTTGCGGTTTAGCCCTACGGCTCCTCGGTAAGGCTGGGTGAGTTGTGACCGACAGCAGCCTGCGCGCCTTATTAGGCATTGGCTGATTTTGTTTTACAAAGTAGTAGTTGTGGTGGTATTAGCGAGATGTAGCGTACCGCGTCATATACCGTATTTGTTGGAGTTTTATGCGGATATTTGAATCAAGAACGGTGATCATCTCGGTATCTGATGATACTGAGGTAACTGGTGTTAAATTACCTCCGCTACGTCAACTTACCGCGGCAAACGCTGTAAAGCTAATTTAAATCAGTTATGCATTTTCAGAAGAAAACTGGCCGTCAACCTATTAAAGATGATTTATATCTCGAAGATACAATTTCTTACCTGATATTCAGAATAAATAACGCGCTAACCCACAATTTTCGTAGTGACCTGGGACCTATAAAGATATCCAATCAGGAATGGTGCGTATTGTCCAGTCTGAAATCCCGCGGTGGGCGCAGCACAATCAGCGAACTATCTGTATGTACAACAATAAAACAACCGGTCATCAGCCGTATTATTACCGAGATGCAGGAAAATGGACTTGTGCAGAAATTCCAGAATAAAACTGATCTTAGAATCACTGAGGTAAAGCTCAGCAGGAAAGGTAATAAACTTTTTGAATCTATTTTACCTATTGCGACGCTGCACCGGGACAATGCATTAGCAAATATTGATGAGGCGGATATCGACCACCTGAGACGGACCTTGAAAATAATACAACATAATCTGGGGATAAAATCCCTGGCTAGCCGTTATAACCAATAAAGCGACTGTCTCCATCTAACACCCCCCGGTTTTTTTCCAGCTACAGAGATTCCTCATAAACTGTGACATCGGCATTTGCTCGCAGGATATTGTTGAATTCCGCCCAGGTCGATGTAGTGTGAGTTTGCAGTAATTGACCGCGAATGGCATCCAGTTCTTCCTTTTCTATCGTGTCCGGGTCTGCCTTGCTGACGGAATAGACGATCACGACTATGTAGTCCCCTGTTCCCAGAGAAGCGCCTTCGTAGAGAGGCTTGTCAACCTCCGGTCTGCCCGCTCCGAACGCGGTGCGTAATACGGACCGATTGGTGTTTTCATCATCCTGGATAACACCCGTGGCAGTTTTCCAATCAATAGAGTATTCCAGGGCCAACTCCTCTTTTGACTTTCCCTGTTTCAACTGCTCCAGAATTGTCTCGCCCTGTTCCTTAATCCGATCCCTTGCCTGTTCATATTTTACCCTCGTGACAATTTCATTCCGAACGTCCTCAAAAGGTTTTTTCATGGAAGACCGATGTTCCAACACACGTAATACCATGTAACGATCGTTCTCCAACTCGAGGAGGTCGCTGTTATTTTCTTCCAGCAGCACCTCATCGCTGAACGCTGCTGAAGTTACACTCGGCTCTGCAACAATACCAACACCAGGATCTTCCCTGCTGATAAAGTCACTCTTTTGCAACTGCAGTCCTAATTCTTCAGCCGCCACTTCCAATGTATCGGGATTTTCATAAGTCAGCGCCGCCAGCCGGTCCGTCAGTTCATACAGTTGCTTGGCTGCCTTCTCTTTCCTCAGGTCCTGTTCCACTTCTGTGCGCATACCTTCCAGGGTGGCCTCACTTACCCCCTTGATTTCACCTACTTCCATGATATGGAAACCATAACGGGACTGCACCGGTTCACTAATCTCTCCGGCCGCCATGGAAAAGACAACCTCATCAACTTCCACCTCTAATACGCCTTTTGAGAGGAATCCGAATTCGCTGAACTCAATAGCTCCCTCATACTCTCCTGTGTAATTTACCGAGACGTCCTGTAGTTCCTTGCCTTCCTTGACCAGCGCGCGCAATTCATCGGCTTTCGCTTTCATCTGGTCAACGAGCGCTTCGGAGGGTTCCTCAGGCAGTTTGATCAGGATTTGTTTTACCTCGCGGGTTTCCTCCACCTCGTAATTATGTTTGTTTTCATCGAAGTAGGCTTCAAGCTCTCCCTTTTCCAGGTAGACCTCTTCAGCGACCCTGGCCAGGGACAAGACCAGGTAGGCAATTCTGACTTTTTCCGGTTCAATGTACCGGTCATTATCTTCATAATATGACTGAAGCTGCTCGTCAGTCACCTCTATGGATTCTTTCAGATCATCGGAGGACAACACGGCGTACGAGAAATCACGAGTTTGATGCACAATGCCGGAATAGCTGGAAACCTCAGGTTGCGTCACAAAATCCGTTGTAAAAAGCGCATTACGCATTTGTTCGACAGCCATATCCTGTCGTATCCTTGCCAGGAAGCCCGCAGGGGTCAATCCGCTTCGGTTTGCCGCAATTTCAAACAGCGACAAGTTGAACCCGCTGTCGTCGTTGAATCCGGGTACCTGCCGGATAGTCTGCCATACTTCCTGTTCGCCCACGAATAAACCGGCTTTGTTCCCTGCCTGCTTCAGCAACTCGGTTTGTATCAGGTCTTCCGTTACCCGATTTTTTATCAGCGGTTCCATTTCCTCACTGACCGGAGCGCCGGATATGGACTGCCACTGCTGGCGCATATCCTGGTAGGCGCGCTGAAAGTCCGCGAGAGTTATTTCTTCACCTTCAACTTCAATGGCAATCACTCCGCCTGACTGATCAAAATAATAATTGATACCCCAGAACGCGAACGGAATGATCATAATGGTGAAGATGACTACGGCCAGCCAGCCTTTCACCTGGTCTCTAATATTTTGTAACATTCTATGTGTTCTACATTTTTTTCTGTTTTTATGAATAACGAGATTTTGTTATGAAACGACAGAAAACTCTATCGGCATCATCCGACAAGACCTCCAACCAACCTGGCCATTATGGTGACGGGCGAGGTAATCATGACCCATCCCTGCCTGTCAAACCGATGACAAACAACCGACAGTCAAAAACCTGGTGTCAAAGGGTACTGATAAACGGGAAACCTGTCAATGTTGGCCCGGGTCTTGGGCGGGAGTGTTACGTGAAATGGGGGACAGACCACGTTTTTTCCAAATGAGAATTATGGGGACAGACCACGTTTTTTCCAAATCATCTGAATCACCGAGGTTGTGATTCAGAGCCCGCGTTTTTGGTATGCGCCATAGTCTACAGGCTTCTGAGGCTTATTACCCTGCTGTTTATTACCTGGCTGTTTATTACCTGGCAGTTTATTTTTCTGGGACTTGCTTTTTGACGCTGCAGGACCCTTCTGCTTAGTACTACTCACCTTTACACTCTCCGCATTAATTATTCTTCAGTAGAAAAATGATTATAGCTGTCCGCCTATTAAAGCTTATTTTGCTTAAAAAATAAACCCTCTGGGGGTGAAATGGGGGACAGACCACGTTTCTTCCGGTGGCAGGGCGCACCCGTGGGAGCGCCCGTATCTATTCTGGCGGAGTGGACGGGACTCGAACCCGCGACCCCCGGCGTGACAGGCCGGTATTCTAACCAACTGAACTACCACTCCATAAGCTGGTGGGTGCTGAGGGGCTTGAACCCACGACCTCCGCCTTGTAAGGGCGGCGCTCTCCCAACTGAGCTAAGCACCCGGCAAGCGTAGTATAACAAAAAGCAGGTTGAATTATTCCGACTGTTCCTTAATGCGGAAGTATCACTTCCTTGGTCTTGTCCGGAGTGACTTTATCCTGCTCTACGATAGCGGCGTTATCTGCCTGCGGTCGGGGCATGTGGTGTAAGGCAATTTCCAGTACCTCGTCGATCCAGCGGACCGGTTTGATGTCAAGGTTCTGCTTGATATTCCTGGGTATCTCGATCAGTTCCCGCTCATTCTCGGAGGGAATTAGAACTGTCTTAATGCCGCCGCGCAGCGCCGCCAGTAATTTTTCTTTCAACCCGCCGATAGGCAATACTTCTCCGCGCAGGGTAATCTCACCGGTCATGGCCACACTTGCGCGCACCGGGATATTGGTCAGGGCCGACACGAGCGCAGTGCACATTGCCACACCGGCGCTGGGTCCGTCCTTAGGCGTGGCGCCTTCAGGAACGTGAATATGAAAATCACTCTCCTTATAAAATTCCGCGTTGATCCCCAGGATATCACAGCGAGTCCGCACGACGGTACGCGCCGCCTCGATGGATTCCTTCATCACATCACCCAGGTGGCCGGTACGGATTGATTCACCCTTGCCTGGTACCACCGTTGCCTCAATAGTCAGCAAATCACCGCCTATTTCAGTCCAGGCCAGTCCGGTTACCTGCCCTACCCGGTCCTCTTCCTCGGCACGGCCGTAACGAAATCTCTTGACGCCGATCAATTTCTCCAGCCTTGCCGGTGTTACGGACATTCGTTTCATGTCCGTTTTTTGCAATAATCGGGTCACCACCTTGCGGCAGATATTGGCTATTTCCCGCTCCAGGTTGCGCACCCCTGCTTCACGGGTGTAGTAGCGTATGATCTCCCTGATAGTCGCTTCACCGAGATTGATTTCCTCCTGCTTCAGACCGTTGCGTTCCAATTGCTTGGTAATCAAGTAGTTGCGGGCGATATTTATCTTCTCATCTTCCGTGTAACCGGAGATACGGATCACCTCCATACGATCCAGCAACGGCGCCGGGATATTGAGGCTGTTTGCCGTAGTCACGAACATTACCTCGGACAAGTCGTAATCCACTTCCAGGTAATGATCTACAAATGTGTGGTTTTGTTCGGGGTCAAGGACCTCCAGCAGGGCCGATGCCGGATCGCCGCGAAAATCCATGGCCATCTTGTCTACCTCATCCAGCAGCATCAGGGGATTTTTAGTTCCCACCTTGGCCATGCTTTGCAATATTTTCCCCGGCAGGGAACCGATATAGGTGCGGCGATGTCCTCTTATCTCGGCCTCATCGCGCACTCCGCCAAGAGACATACGAATGAATTTCCGGTTCGTGGCCCGGGCAAGGGAGCGGCCCAGGGAGGTTTTCCCCACACCCGGAGGTCCGACCAGGCACAGTATCGGGCCTTTGGGTTTTTTTACCCGTTGTTGGACAGCCAGGTATTCCAGAATACGTTGTTTGACCTTATTCAGGCCGTAATGATCCTCTTCGAGGATATGCTCCGCCTTGTTGATATCCCGCGATATCTTACTGCGCTTCTTCCAGGGAACATTTACCAGCCAATCGATGTAATTCCTTACCACCGTCGCTTCGGCTGACATGGGCGGCATCATCTTTAATTTGTTCAGTTCAGCGTCCGCTTTTTTCCTGGTGTCCCTGGGCATGCCCGACTTGGCAATTTTCGTGTTCAATTCTTCCATCTCGTTGGGCGCTTCATCCATCTCTCCCAATTCCTTCTGGATCGCCTTCATCTGTTCGTTCAGGTAGTATTCGCGCTGGCTTTTTTCCATTTGAGATTTAACCCGTCCGCGAATGCGCTTTTCCACGTTAAGGAGATCAATTTCCGTTTCCATCAGGCTGATCAGGAATTCCAGGCGTTCACGCACGTCCACTTTTTCCAGCACAGCCTGCTTTTCTTCAATCTTGATCGACATGTGTGCGGCAATGGTATCAGCCAGGCGAGAAGGATCGTCAATACTGGAGAGTGAAGAGAGGATTTCAGGAGGCACCTTCTTGTTCAACTTCACGTATTGTTCGAACTGGTTCAAAGCGGGCCGTAACAGTATCTCGATTGCCCGCTCATCCTGCGTTTCCTCTTCAAGCAGTTCCGTATTGGCAAAAAACATGGAATCCGTTTCGATATAGTCAGCTACGCGAGCGCGCTGGGCGCCTTCCACCAGCACCTTGATAGTACCATCGGGCAACTTTAACAGTTGCAGGATATTGGACATTGAACCGATGTTATAAATCTGATCGGTGCCCGGATCGTCTTCACCGGCACTCTTCTGGGCAACCAGCAGGATCTGTTTGTCACCACCCATGGCAGTGTCCAACGCCTTGATGGACTTCTCCCGCCCCACGAACAGTGGTATAACCATATAGGGATAAACCACTACGTCGCGTAACGGCAGGACAGGATAAACGTGTAGCTCGGGTTTAGAGTCAGTCGACATATCAGCTGTTATTCGATAAGTATTCTCTTCTAATGGGGGCGATTGAAACGGATTTCAAGGCCCGGAAGGTCTGCTCCCTGCACACCCGTTGGCATCATGTACTAATCCGCATCTGAAGCCACCTTTGGCAATTCACCGCCCTCATAAATCATTAACGGCTTTGACTCTCCGTTAATGACACCTACATCGATAACAACCTTTGCGACACCGTCTATTGAAGGCAGATCATACATGGTATCCAGTAATACGTTTTCCATGATCGAGCGCAAGCCGCGGGCGCCGGTTTTTCTTTCCATGGCCTTTCTGGCAACTCTGCGCAGTGCATCATCCCGGAATTCAATTTCACAGTTTTCCATGTCGAACATACGTTCATATTGCTTGGTAAGCGCATTCTTCGGCTCAACCAGAATCGTGATAAGCTGGTCTTCATCCAGTTCATCCAGGGTTGCTACCACAGGTAGACGGCCGACAAATTCAGGTATCAGGCCATACTTGATTAAATCTTCGGGCTCGACAGTCTGAAGCAAGGCGCTGGCGCTTTTCCTGTCCGACAGACTCCTCACTTCAGCGGAAAACCCAATGCCTGCCTTTTCCGAGCGTTCCCGGATAATTTTGTCCAGTCCGGCAAATGCGCCGCCACAAATGAACAGAATATCAGCCGTATTCACCTGCAGGAATTCCTGTTGCGGATGTTTGCGCCCACCCTGTGGAGGGACTGACGCCACCGTACCCTCGATAAGCTTCAGCAAGGCCTGCTGAACCCCTTCACCGGAAACATCGCGGGTAATAGACGGATTGTCGGACTTACGGGAGATTTTGTCTATTTCATCAATATAGACGATACCCGTCTGCGCTTTTTCCACGTCGTAATCACATTTCTGCAGCAGCTTCTGGATAATATTTTCGACGTCCTCACCCACGTAACCTGCCTCGGTAAGTGTAGTGGCATCGGCAATGGTAAACGGCACATTGAGCATCCGCGCCAGGGTCTCAGCCAGCAAGGTCTTGCCGCTGCCGGTGGGGCCGATGAGCAGAACGTTACTCTTCGCCAGTTCCACGTCGGACTTTTTCACGCCCTGGTCAAGGCGTTTGTAGTGGTTATAAACCGCAACAGACAGAATTTTCTTCGCTACATCCTGTCCGATGACGTACTCGTTCAGTATCTCATTGATTTCACGCGGGGTCGGCAAGCTGCTGGCAGCCCCGGAAATCGCTCTCTCCTGTATTTCCTCCCAGATGATATCGTTGCATAACTCAACGCATTCATCACAGATAAATACGGAGGGGCCCGCAATCAGTTTACGCACTTCATGCTGGCTTTTGCCACAGAACGAGCAGTAAAGAAGTCTGTCACCTTCGCCGGCCTTACCCTGTTTGTTAGCGCTCATATCTTACCCTGGATAATATTGATGTTTATTGTTAATACCCTGTCACGGAACTATTTCGACGCATCATCTTCGGGGAGCGGCGTGGACGAGCGGGTCGACAGAACCGCGTCAACCAGCCCATAGTCCTTTGCCTCTTCCGAACTCATGAATTTATCACGCTCCGTGTCTAGCTGTATTTTATCAATAGATTGCCCTGTATGTGTAACCAGAATTTGATTCAGCCTCTCACGCGCCTTTAAAATCTCTCTTGCATGAATGTCTATATCAGTCGCCTGTCCTTGATAACCTCCCAGGGGCTGATGGATCATAACCCGCGAATGGGGCAGGCAAAAGCGTTTGCCCGCGGCGCCCCCGGCCAGCAACAGCGCTCCCATGCTGGCAGCCTGGCCAACACACATGGTGCTGACATCCGGTTTGATAAACTGCATGGTATCGTAAACAGCCAGACCTGCAGAGACCGTCCCTCCCGGCGAATTAACATAAAAATGGATGTCCTTGTCAGGGTTCTCCGACTCGAGAAACAATAACTGGGCGACTATCAGGTTAGCCACATGGTCCTCGACAGGCCCCACCAGAAAAATCACTCGTTCCTTCAACAAGCGGGAATAAATGTCATAGGCGCGTTCGCCGCGCGGGGTCTGCTCCACAACCATGGGGACCAGATTGAGGGCCTTTATATCTGAGTTATGCATATTTTGTTCTGATTTATAATTTCGTGGCATAAGGGGAAACTCAATCCACTCGAGGTTTCTCTGAGTAACTATTCACAACGCTTTTCATAGTCATCAATGTATTAAACTTGCGTTGTAAGCCGGCGGTCATGAGCCTGCCCGACTTAACGGCATTATCGATTAGTCTGCCCTTTATTCATCAGTTCGTCAAACGGCACAACCAATTCCTTTACCTTGCTGCGTGTGGAAATCCAATTAATCACCTCATCCTCAAGCGCCAGGGACTCTATTTCAGCCAGGCGTTGCTTGTCATTATAATACCAATTGACCAAAGCTGAAGAATCTTCATAACTTTGCGCTCTTTTTTCTATGATTTCCCTGACTTTTTCCGGATTCGCCCGTAAATTTTGTGAACTGATAATCTGTGCCGTCACCAGTTGCAGCGCGACCTGTCGCCGGGCTGTGCTTTTCAGTTCAGCAGAATCCGCTACTTTGGAGAAAACCTCACTGGAGATGCCGCGCTGTTTCATATCGTTAACAAACATCTCCTGCATGCGCTGGAATTCGGCGTTCACCAGGGTATTGGGCACATCAATTTCATTGGCTTCGTACAGCGTCTGCATAATCGAGTCCCGGAAGCGGGTACGGGCCGCGACTTCGACCTCCCGCTCCATGTGCTGACGAATTTCCTGCCTGAACTTCTCCTCATCGTCGTCATGTACGCCAAACGCTTTGAAGAACTCCGCATCCAGTTCCGGCAAAACGGCTTCTGCTACGTGGTTGACCTGCATTTCAAAGACCACCGGTTTGCCGGCCAATTCCTCATTATTATAATTTTCCGGAAATGTCAGGTTCAGTTTGAGTGACTCGCCGGCTGATGCGCCAATCAACCCCTCCTCCAGGCCCTCGATATACATTTTCTCGCCAATTTCAATATCCGTGTTTTCCGATCCGAGATTCTCGGACGCCTCGCCGTCAACCCGGCCCTGGTAATTGACGTTAATCCTGTCACCCTCCTGCGCAGCCCGTTCCACTACCTGGAAATTACGTCGTTGCCGGCGCAGCCTTTCTATCATTTCACCGACGTCGGCGTCAGTGATGGAGCAAGCGGGTTTCTCTATTTCCATATCTTCCACCGGATTGAGTTCAAATTCCGGCATCACCTCAAACGTAGCGGTATAGGACAAGCCCGCGCCGACTTCCTCCCGCAACGGATCAATCAACGGCGCACCCACAGGTTTCAGGTCTTCCTTGCTCACCGCCTCATAAAAAGATGAGGAGACCAGCTTTTCGACCACTTCCCTGCGAACCTGGGGGCCATATCTCTGCTTGATCACGCGCAAGGGCGCCTTACCCGGACGGAACCCTTGTATCTTGCTCGTCCTGGTCATGGATTGAAGCCGTTCTTCCACTGCACTTGAGATGCGTTCCTCCGGCACATCAACAGTGACGCTTCTCTCAAGAGGGCCGGTTGTTTCTACTGAAACCTGCATATGTCTTTTTCCTGAATATCTTCCATATGTTGATATTTGTGATATTTGGGGTCAGAGTAAAAATACTCAATAACAAACTGGCGCCACCTGTCAATTCGACTGTATTTTTACACTGACCCCAAATATCAAATTGAATTATAAATGAAATGGTGCGAAAGGAGAGACTCGAACTCTCACGGGTTACCCCACTGGATCCTAAATCCAGCGCGTCTGCCAATTCCGCCACTTTCGCTCCGGATATTATACAACAGAACGATTAATTCAGAGACATTCCTCGGAGAACGATTTACATGTCCGGACACATTTCCGGGTCACAGCGTCGGCGCCGGGGCCGAGCATCACGCATTCCTCTCCCCACCTGGAACAAACGGTCATACATCTTCTATCATCGCGGTTTTCTTCAATTGCGGCAGGAAGCTGCAGACTGGCGGTTTCAGGTCGGGTTTGAGGGTCGCTGTTGTCATAATCCAGCGCGAGTATCAACGAAGCAGGAGCTGCCGGCAACTCCGGTGACGCATAGGAGGGGTGTTGCATCAAAGACGTAGCGTCAACGAACGAGGCGGCAATTACCAGGGCAGGTAGAAAGAGCATATATACAACCCATGTTTTCATGTGGTAATTAGACAATATTTATATTCGACTGGCAACAGAAAAAAAAGTTCACCCCTGAGTTATTACCCAGCTAATACGCTTATAATACCCAAATTGCCTGTTTTGCCTTAATATGTGCTCTGCATACATAATTTTTCTCTCATCATGGACCACAGGCTTTATTTCATTATCGGCGATCTGCTTTCGAATATCAGTGTCGGCATCCTGATGGCTGCCTTTGCCGCACTTTTGATCAGCACCGGTTGGAATATGTTCATCGCCATGGCCGTGATGATGCTTCTTTCAATGGTATTGTGCCTGTTTCTTGCCCTGCTATTGGGCAGCTTTTTCGGTGCCCATGAAGTCATGGTGCCGGTCATGTTCAGCGGCATGTTCAGCGGCATGTTCAGCGGCATGTGGCTGGCAATGGCGCCGGTACCCGTCTTGCAACTGGTCTACCTGGGCGCGGCGACCGGCCTTGTCGTGACCTGCATCATCTGGTGTATCAATGCACAACTACGCGGTATCCGAACTACAGAGATTAGCTGACGATGGCTAATCCGGTAACCCAAAAAAAATGGGACAACGCCGCAGCGACTTTTGATTTTATGTCCGGCGGCGGCGAAAAGCGCTGGTTCCCGTTCAAGACCCGGCTGTTCGGCCACATGCAGCCCGGCAAAATCCTGTTTGCCGCGCTGGGCACCGGGCTCGATATCCCGGCATTCCCGCCCGGCATGTCGATCACCGCAATAGATATCAGTCCGGAAATGTTAAACCGCGCACAACCCCGTATTAATAAGTATCAGGGAGAAATTAATGCCGAGAACGTGGATATCCATGATATGCCATACTCGGACAACCACTTTGACCAGGTATTCACGTCCTGTACGTTCTGCTCCGTACCTGATCCCGTTGCCGGGTTAAGATCATTAAACCGCGTTTTACGACCGGGCGGCGCGCTCTATATGTTCGAACATACGGGAAGCGATTACTTCCCCTTCAAATACATGTTGGACTTTATGACACTCATTACCAGCAAGATCGGTCCGGATATGAACAGGACAACCGTGAACAACGTCAAGGCAGCCGGATTTGAAGTCACGGAGGTGAACAACCTGTTCCTTGATGTTGTCAAAACGATAAAAGCAATAAAACCATTAGGGAAACTCTGATTAAGTCTGAGTTTCATTAAATAAACTAAGGTAAATACACATCAACACTATGTCGGAGAGCTGAGTTAACCGGAAAACATGCGTCAGTTTCTTGCAGTTTTTCTTCTTATGGTGGTAGCTGGAATACTCTATGGAGAGTCGCGTAACAAGGCAATCCTGCTCACCGTCAATGACGCCATCGGCCCTGCAATCGCCGATTACATTGAACGCGGTCTGGACCGGGCAAATGACGATAGGGCGAATATCGTCATAATACAACTGGATACGCCAGGCGGCCTGGACCTTTCAATGCGCAGTATTATTCGCGCCATCATTGCCTCTCCCGTACCGGTTGCCATTTATGTCGCACCGTCGGGCGCTCGCGCCGCCAGCGCCGGTACTTACATGATGTATGCCGCACATATCGCGGCAATGGCGCCGGGCACCAACCTGGGCGCTGCAACCCCTGTACAAATGGGTGGCCTGCCCGGTATGGACCCGCCGGAAAAACCTGATCCCGGCGCGGCTGACGATAACGCCGATACGGATGAAACAAAACCGGACAAGGAGGCGACGAAGACCATGCCGGCCAACGCCGACGCCATGACAAAAAAAATCGTCAACGATGCTGCAGCCTACATCCGCAGCCTCGCCGAAATGCGCGGGCGCAATGCGGAATGGGCGGAACAGGCCGTACGGGAAGCCGCCAGCCTGTCATCCGAACAGGCCCTGGAGGCCGACGTGATTGACATTATTGCCCGGGATACCGCCGACCTGTTGCAGCAGATTAACGGCAGAACGGTAACAGTACAGAACAGGGATTGGGTGCTGGACACAAACAGCCTCGTGCTGGAAACCATTGAGCCTGACTGGCGCAATGAACTATTGGCCATCATTACCAATCCGAATATCGCCTATATACTGATGCTGCTGGGCATCTACGGGCTGTTTTTCGAACTGGCCAATCCCGGTTACGTCCTGCCCGGCGTTATCGGCGGGATCTCATTGCTGCTTGCTCTGTATGCGCTGCAGGTTTTGCCGGTCAATTATGCAGGGCTGGGGCTGATGATTCTGGGACTCGTACTCATTGTCGGAGAATTATTCATGCCGAGTTTCGGCATCCTGGGGATTGGTGGCGTTATCTCCTTCGTTATGGGTTCCATTCTGCTGTTCGACCGGGAAAGCGGGAACCTTGCCGTCTCCATGCCACTGATTGTCGCTGTGTCCGCGTTATCCGCGGGGTTTTTCCTCATTGTAATCCGCTCCCTATACGCTGCCAGACTCCGTCCTGTGGTAGCAGGCGCCGAAGAACTCATCGGCGCAACGGGCCAGGTCATAGCCGATTTCAGCGACGACGGAAATATTCATATCCACGGAGAGCAATGGCATGTACGATCGGATACACCCATGCGGAGTGGCGACAGTGCCCGCGTCATCAGCAGGGACGGCCTGATTTTAACAGTTGAACCAGTAGCGGAGGACTCATCACAATGACTTACCTATATATAACCATCGGTCTTGCCATCCTGCTGCCGATGTTCATCAAGATCCTGCGGGAATATGAACGCGCAGTGGTCTTTACATTCGGCCGCTTTACAGCGGTAAAAGGGCCGGGACTAATCATCATCATTCCGTTTGTGCAACAAATTGAAAGAGTGGAACTGCGCACCATCGCCATGGATGTGCCCAGCCAGGACGTTATTTCCAGAGATAACGTTTCAGTCAAGGTCAACGCGGTGCTCTACTACCGGGTGATCGATCCGGAACGCGCCATTATCCAGGTGGAAAACTTTCAGGAAGCCACCAGCCAACTGGCGCAGACCACCCTGCGCGCGGTGCTTGGCAAACATGAACTGGACGACATGCTCGCACAACGGGACAGGCTCAATAATGATATCCAGTCGGACCTGGACAAGCAGACTGATGCCTGGGGGATTAAAGTGGCCAACGTGGAGATAAAACACGTTGACCTGGATGAAAGCATGATTCGGGCTATCGCCAAGCAGGCAGAAGCAGAACGCGAACGGCGGGCCAAGATCATTCATGCGGAAGGTGAAATGCAGGCCTCCGAGAAGCTGCTTGAAGCCGCCAATGTGCTCAGTAAGAACAGTAACAGCATGCAGTTGCGCTACCTGCAAACCCTGACCGAAATTGCCGGCGAAAAAAGCTCCACCATTGCCTTCCCCATACCCATTGATATTTTTAAATCGTTTCAGGTGATTGGCAAGGCGGATAGTGACTGAATAAAAACGACGGCAACTGGTGGTCGGGGCAGCATTAAGCAGTCCCCAAATCCATTTAATCAGAAACTGTAACCTATGGGACAGAAAGAGGTTTGATGGGCATCAGGGATTATAATCTATATTTGTAACCTGCTGTTTTTATTATTTTAAAAGCCGCAGCGGCGAAACGAAAGGTAGTCCCTGGATATTTTCTTTGGGATTGAAATACCTTGTAACTAGTATCTTTATTGTACTAACCGGAATATGTTTAAATCAATTTTCGTCATCTGTATGGGTTTTATTATTGGCTATACGGACCGTATCAGGGGTCCGAGCGTATAAATAGATCGTAATGATTTGTTTTGCTTGACTTATTTTCTTGAAATTCGTGGGGATAACTCAGGGTCTGTCCCCTGTTTCCAGATTGTTTGGGCACAAAAAGCGTTTCGTGTGCCATAGAACTAAGCAGCCTCCTGTCTTGGTTTCACTCGTTTGGCAATGTCCCTTCCCGCTTCAAGTTCAGCTACCCGCAGTTCATAGGCTTTTTGCAGGTTCAGCCATAATTGTGGGGTGGTATTGAGATAGCGAGCCAGCCGGAGTGCTGTGTCGGCAGTAATTCCCCGTCGTCCTCTCAAAATGTCCGAAATACGGTTTTGAGGCACACCCAATTCACAGGCGATTGCCTTAGCCGACATGCCTAGTTCCTCCAGCTCTTCACGCAAAATCTCACCAGGGTGTACCGGCCGCATACCATTCTTGCTCATGTTTTCATCCTCATCAGTGATAGTCCACTATCTCAACGTCATAGGGACCATCGTCTTTCCAGCGGAAACATATCCGCCATTGTTGATTGATACGAATACTGTGTTGTCCTGCCCGAAAAACGGGGACAGAAAAACGGGGACAGACCACGTTTTAGCCTTCAGAGAAAACGTGGCCTGTCCCCTGTTTCCCCCCTGTTTCCCTACTACAAAAAGCATTAAAAGGAAAGAATGACAGATCATATTGCATTTTAATGTAGTTATCGTGAATAATCGCAGTCGGAAAGGTGGATTGGGACTGAATAAACAAGGCAAATTTGGGACATCCATAAATTAAGGATAAATTCGAGATATAATTTCTTGATTATTTCGGGACACCCATAAAATATTTTATGGGTGTCCCGAAATAATTGTGTCCTCAAAACTCCGACAAATGGCATAAGTAATGAATGTGCGTCAGCCGCATCATGTTTGTGACTTTGACCACAATATTGTGTACACTAGCCTATGAAGAAAAAAGATTTAGAAAAAGCTCTTGGAAAGCTTGGATGCAAGTTTGAAAGAGAAGGGAGGAACCATGAAATATGGAGTATAAGAGATTATAAATTTCCCATTCCCGGACACCGGGAAATCAGGCAAGGTACGGCAAGAGCTATTATTAACCAGGTCAAAAAAATAATCGAGAGTAGTTCTGATGAAGATTGAAGGAAAACTGGAAAAAAAAGCAGGCGAAAAAATATGGGGAGTTGACATTCCTCAAATTGGTATATTTACTCAAGGAAGAACTAAAAAAGAAGCCTGTAATATGGCAAAAGAAGCCATTGAACTCGTTGTTAATCTTGAAGAGTTCAAGGTCATAATTGAACCTGCTCAAAACAATAATTTTTTTATTATTACCAATAATATAGGGCCGATACTCGCCATGA
Source organism: Gammaproteobacteria bacterium (assembly GCA_965205405.1). GTDB lineage: Bacteria > Pseudomonadota > Gammaproteobacteria > Eutrophobiales > Eutrophobiaceae > JAAXHV01. Next base: position 2,727,155 of record OZ242169.1, on the reverse strand, counting down.
TCCTCCGGCAAAAAAGGATTGATAATGGACTTAGCATCAGAGATGTCGCCAGCAGGTTGGGCCAGTCATCTCCCAATTCTTATGGGCGTTATGAAAATGGAAAAAGTATTCCTACAATAGAAAAATTTGATGAATTACTCACCGCTATTGACCCTGGTTTATCGAGTATATTAAGAGTTGCATAAAATGGTGGGCCGTCAGGGATTCTAATCCAGTCCGTAAGTGCTCTTGACGTATTTACAAGCGTGTTTCAGGCTATCCAACATTCAATCCCACAATCGGCCAGGACGTTAGCGGGAAATAGCGGCAATCTGCCTGCTCTTATTTCCTCTCAGGAAGCAACGGAAAATTTTTCAATAGTTTATCTTGAATCTCGTCATGAGCAGCATCAATATTAGTATATCGTTCTGCCGTTGCTGGATGAGTGCTAGAATATGTTCCCTTGATATTTTGCGGGTGTTCTGCTGCCATCAGTCGCCAGAAATTACTGACTCCTTTCGTGCTGACACCTGCACGAGCCATAAGATACATACCGACATAATCCGCCTCACGCTCGAACTCTTGACTGAATATACTAGCCCCCATTTTAGAAAAGGCCGCTTGCGTATTAACACCATAGGCGGCGGCTGCAAGATCAACAAGTGCGCCTAATAATCTATTACCCAAACTTTTATCGACGTGTCCTTCAGAATTATGGGCAATTTCATGGGCAATTACTAATTGCAGTTCTTCATCATTTTCAGCAAAACGCATCATCCCTTGAGTGATATATACAGAATTGCCATCCGCAAATGCATTTAAAATATCGTCAGATGAAAGTAATACGTTATAGCTACATGCCTGCACAGGACTAACTGTATATGACTTAGTTACACCTACACGGGCTAATTCAAAAACTACTGGTGTACCTGCTTCTGACGCCGTAGTAAGCTGTTTCATGAGACTGGTTAAAGACTTTTTACCAGAATCTACTGGGTCACCAGCTACACTGATAAACTCGTCACCTGCTTGTATTCCAGCTAACATTGCGGGCGAGTCACGCATAACATGAAGAACGCTAGGTCGATCACTTATCTGGTGTTCAGCTTCTGCAACGTCCCGATAATCTTTATGAATAGTCTCTATGGCGATGGGAAGAATGCCAAATTGAATTTTTACATCATTACCACATAACTCTGTGCCGTTTTTCATTAGTGGCCACGCAAGATCAGCCAGTCGTGCCTGTCTATTCCAAATAGTATCCAAGTACAAAGCCTGTTGCTGGCGCTGTTCAGCTAAGATATCCTCAGCGGAGCCTCTAGCGATGTTTGTGGTTGGTGCACAACCTTGGATTAACACAACACAGTAGATAAGTGAACCGAATACAACAATACGCGTGAACAGTAAAAATTTCATATATTCAGGCAGCATAGAGTTCCCCTTTTATTTTGAATTCAACGATTATTATAAGATGGTGTTTACAGCCCAAAAGCATAGCACGACCTTGAAGCTAATAATAACTCGTAATCTTTAGTAATTTTATGATATCCCCCATAGTTAGATATGATAAGGCTAACTGAGGAGTTTTCTGTAGGGTAAATGCCTCTTATAGCAATTCCCCCAGATCATCCATGTATTGATATACCTTTCCCCGGAAAACGCCGTACAGCTATCGTTACGTTACGACAGGAGGATTTTCAGGCTCTTTTCTTAGTAATGATTGCGGCTTTCCATTCCGCCGGTTGCTACGCCATTACATCGTCTGAAAATATAATATCAGACGCAGTGATGCTGTCTGTGAATTCTGCCAGAATTATCTTACCGCCTCCGTGCTCGGTTAAATCAAGATAGGTGTCAACTTCCGTCTCATCGTAATAGAGGTATCCAAAGTCATCGACCGAATCGATGGTGTCAAATGCGCTTAAATCAATGGTGTTGTCCCCGTTACGGAAATCGACAATTCTATCATCGTACACTCCGTCATCCGGGCTAAAGACAAACGTATCGTTTCCCAGGCCACCAACTATGATATCGGCACCTAGGCCACCTATTAATCGGTCGTTCCCCCTGTCACCTCTCAGCAAATCATTGCCTGCCGATCCATTCAGCGTGTCATTCCCGTCGTTGCCAAACAACAGATCATCACCATAAAAGCCATTTATTACGTTGTTTGCCGTATTGCCAAAAACAATATCGTTACCGCGCCCGGCAATGACTTTTTCAATAACCGTATCATGGGCGATAATTAGGTTGTTAACCAGATTGTATACGCTGGAACCGCTACCGGGGTTCAAGTCGATCCATTGATCGTAGATGTCCGTTCTCAAATCCAACAGATCAATGCCGTCCGTATCATAGATGGTCAGGGTGGTGGAACGATTAAAGCTGGTGGGGACATAATTAAATTCTGCGGCTGTACCAATGTTTTCAAAGTATTGAACGGTGTTGTAATTGTCGATTGAAATGAAATCCAGGTCATTGTCATTATCCAGATCGACGAAAGTTAAATCTCTGACTATTGTAAGTGGCAAATCGCCGTAACGCGCGCTGTCAAGTGGGTTTCCGAAATAATAGTAATCCCCTGTAAAAACCGGCACGCTGGATGTTCCAGTGTTTTCATATAGGTAGATACCACCCACCAAATCCACCGCAACAAAATCACGGTCCCCATCGGCATCAATATCGGCGATTTTGAAGTCATGCACATTATGGGTAAGTGTGAAAACAGTAAGTGTTTCCGCAAGGTCCGGGACACTTGCTGTACCGATATTTTCAGTATAGAAAACCTGGTTTCCCAGCGTTGCGATGAAATCAAAGTCGCTGTCACCATCCATGTCTGCGAACTCAAATTTTCCAGAATAAGCGCCTGCTGTCAAAAGGACCGGCGCAGGATTGGTAGGAGAGTTTTCCAGTAAATAGATACCGGTATTGTCGGCAACGATCCCATCTAGGTCATTATCTCCATCCAAATCGACGAAGGCGTAATCCTGGATGGGATCCCCCCAATAGAAAGATTCCTTGTAGCTAAAGAGCGGGCTAGTGGATGTCCCTGTGTTGTCATATACATAAAACGTGTCCCTGCTACGGTTCAGTGTGACCATATCAATATCGCCATCGCTGTCGTAATGGAGGAACGTCGGCTGGCGGATATCATCTAGGTTGATAGAGACAAACGGGTTGCCTTCTCCTGTCCACAAACTGAAGTACTCATCCAGGTAAGTACCCGTATTGGAATTGTACCCGTATGTGTATTGCCAGCGTTTACATCGGTTGGCGCCCCGTAGAGAGAATGGATCGCCATTATGTCGGCAATCATGGGTGTTACTACATGCGCATAGCTGCCCGGTGAAAATAAATTCTTGGACTGGTCTATATACGACATAACAGATGTTTGCCAAGAGTCATGAAATGAGACAGTTTCTGTTAGAAATTCAGGAAAATCACCATTATAGGGACCAGGATGACCAAGCCCCAAGGCATGACCAATTTCGTGGATATATGCTTGGAATGAATAACTGTCTATCCCTACCCCGGAGTCTTCCAGCCAAGTAGTAGACACATTGACATGGGAAGAGCTGATCACGCCATCTACGACGCTGGAAGTAGAAAAGGCCCCAGACTCATCATCATCAAAGGTAATATCAGCATCCGCTGTAGTGATGAAACTGAAGTTAATACCGGAGACATCAGACCATGCTTCCAGCGCCCAAGTAGCAAGTTGCTGACCTTCCTGTGTCAATGCTGTGATGTTTGCGGTTAATGTTCCGCCTAGCTGCACGTCGAATTTGCGCCGCGTGTCTCCTTGTTGTTGCCAATACCCATCTGTCAGGTAATGAACAATGATATCGTCTTGCATAACACACCTCTCATTTACTTGCGTGAATCCCGGATATAAAAAATTGCCGGGCCGTTGCTAACATCCATAAAATGGATTTTGGCAGGATAGGGTCGGACCTGCCTAACTATTTGTTCCAGTTCAGTTTATGTGCCATATATGCCTGTTATTTCTCCTTAAACCCCCTTTTTGTTAGCAAAATCGAGATTGTAACATCCCCATGCCTGTTTGATGGCATTTCTCTGCTGATTCACTGTAGTCTGCTTGTGCAGCGTCTGATACTTCCTCCTTAAAATCCTGTTTTGGCGTATGAAAATCGCAGTTTAAGCCTGGGATAGCACGTCTTTTATGACAGTTTCCCTTTATTATTCAGTAGGTTCTGTCAGGCTGGGCTGGTCTGACCCTATACTGCTATACTGCGGGAAGTGCGGGCATTATGCTTGACGTATCACGTATCTTTAGTATAGTAATAAAAAGATGATTAAAAGCTATCGCGATAAAAGGACGCGAACCTTTGCCGAAGGTGAACGTGTAAAGGCCTTTCAGGGATTTAAAAAGCAGGCAGAGAAGAGACTTGAAATCCTCGATGCAGCGGATAGTTTGAATGATCTTACTGTATTACCAAGCAACAGATTTGAAGCATTAACTGGTGACAGGCTGGACCAGTACAGTATCCGCATCAACAGACAATGGCGAATTTGTTTTGAATGGTCCCAGAATGGGCCTGAAAATGTTGAGATAACCGATTACCACTGATGATAAGTAAGCACTTATGAGTAGAACTCCAATACATCCGGGCACTATATTAGGAGAAGAATTAGACGAGATTGGTATCAGCGCAGCAGAGTTGGCGCGTCAACTTAAAATACCGACTAATCGCATCACACAGATTATTGCCGGCCGCAGAAACGTCACTGCTGATACTGCATTGCGCCTTGGCAAATGGTTTGGCACATCGGCTGTATTCTGGCTGAATTTGCAAAAGAGCTATGAACTGCGTCTTGCACAAAAGAAAATAGGGAATGAGTTAAACAAGATTCCGTCTCGTGATCGCGAGATAGTTCATGCTTAATCCGAGTATTTCACGAAATTCTGGGACACAATACTCTAGAAAAGTGCAACAGAGGTATTTGGTGGGCCGTCAGGGATTCGAACCCTGGACCTTGGGATTAAGAGTCCCCTGCTCTACCAGCTAAGCTAACGGCCCTATTGGTGACGATGATAGTTTGGGGTGAGTGATGGGGATTGAACCCACGACCACCGGAACCACAATCCGGCGCTCTACCGACTGAGCTACACTCACCATAATTACCATTCATGCGTAAGTTTACCCCTGTATGCTGTTGAGCAGGGGCAGTAATCCAGTGAATAATACATCGCTCTCGTCTAACGACATGCCGGGGCGGATTGCGGCGACACAATATTCACTCTAATTGGCGCGCTCGAGAGGACTCGAACCTCTAACCCTCGGCTTAGAAGGCCGATGCTCTATCCGGTTGAGCTACGAGCGCAACTCTGGATGTAAATGATGATCCTTGCCAGGTCGAGGTGTCAGATACTTTTCGACGTAACAGAATTTGGTCGGGGCAGAGGGATTTGAACCCCCGACCCTCTGCTCCCAAAGCAGATGCGCTACCAGACTGCGCCATGCCCCGATCCACGTCCGGGTGACACGCCATGATACGTCTTGATCATATATACGTCAATCGATTGTGTTAGTCCTCAGGACCATCTCAAAGTTGTTACCCGCTTGCGAATATCACTACCGCCAATCCTGCATACGCGGGGGTCCATTTGGAAAGTTAAAAACTCACCCACTGGTTTATAAGGAAGCATGTGTTTACTGGATTCCGGGTCAAGCCCGGAATGACGGCGGTGGAGTCTGCCGACTTCAGCTCAGATATTCAGACAGGGCCGGGTTACTTCCTGCGCCGGGAAGTACCACCGGGGCCGGGTTACTTCCTGCGCCAGGAAGTACCACCGGGGCCAAGTTACTTCCTGCGCCAGATGGTACCGCCGGGGCTATCCTCCAGTATTATGCCTTGCTCGAACAGTTGGGTGCGGATCTGATCTGCTGCGGCGTAGTTCTTTTCCGTCTTCGCCTGCGCCCTTTTTTCGATCAGCTGTGTGATTTGTTCCGTTGTGATACCTGCATTTCCGGTTGTAGCGTGAAGGAACTCAGCGGGCGGCATCTGCATGATACCCAATACGTCGCCAAGGCGTATCAAGGTCCTGGCAAGACAGGCGGCATGCTCTGATGACTTATCATCCAGGCGGTTGATTTCACCGGCGACCTCATGTAACACCGTTACCGCCTCACGGGTGTTGAAATCATCGTCCATGACCTGTTCAAAACGCTGCCTGTAGTCAGCCGCTATCTCCCCCTCCCCGGGGTCGAGGTCACGGATGGACGTATACAGCCGGGTCAGGCCGGCCCTGGCCTCGTCAAGGTGTGCATTGGAATAATTCAACGGGCTTCGATAATGGCTGGAGAGTATGAAAAAACGGATCACCTCGGGCAGGTAGCGCGCCATAACTTCCTTGACAGTGAAAAAATTTCCCAATGATTTCGACATTTTTTCGTCATCAACCCGCACGAACCCGTTGTGCATCCACAGGTTCACGAAGGTCTTGCTGCCGGCGCCGCAGCTCTGGGCAATTTCATTTTCATGATGTGGAAATTGCAAGTCCTGACCACCGCCGTGAATGTCAAAATCCGGGCCCAGGCAATGGGTCGACATGGCCGAACACTCGATATGCCAGCCGGGTCGCCCCCTGCCCCAGGGAGAATCCCAGGCCGGCTCACCGGGCTTTTCCATCTTCCACAAAACGAAATCGACCGGGTCCGCCTTCACGTCCTGTACGTCCACACGTATTCCCGCACGCAACTCCTCGATATTCTTGCCGGACAACTTGCCGTAGCCCTTGAAAGCGCTGACGTGATAAAACACGTCGCCATTATCCGCCTGGTAGGCAAAACCGTTCTCCAGTAATCGGCTTATCATGGTAATGATCTGCTCAATATGCTCTGTTGCCCTGGGCTCCCGGTCGGGAATGAGCACATTGAGCGCAGCAAAATCCTCATTCATTGCCTGGATAAAACGTTCGGTCAATTCATAGAACGGTTCACCGTTTGCCAGTGACCGGTTGATGATCTTGTCGTCTATGTCGGTTATATTGCGTATGTAGTTCACCTCATAACCGCGAAATCGAAAATACCGGACGACCATATCGAAGACTAGGATCATGCGTGCATGGCCAATATGGCAATAATCGTATACCGTGATGCCGCAGACGTACATGCGCACCTTGCCGGGTTCGATAGGTTGGAACTTTTCCTTTTGTCGCGTTAATGAGTTATATATATTCAGCATTGAAAGATGAACTATTGCTAAAAATAAAACGGGCATGGTATCAAAAGAAAGCGATCTATGGACACGTTATTTGTTTCTGACCTGCACTTATCAACTGAAAGGCCTGAAAAGATCGAGTTATTCAGGCAATTCTGCAACGGCCCGGCGCGCAGCGCGGATGCAGTGTACATACTTGGCGACCTGTTCGAAAACTTTTGGGTAGGTAACGACGAAAGTACTCCTCCGGCTGAAGAGGTAATCAACGTCTTACGGGACTGTTGTCGTCACAACAAGCATGTTTACCTGATGCGGGGCAACCGCGACCTGATGCTCGATCACGGAACCTGTGCGCTGACGGGATGCACGCTGCTGGATGACGAGACCGTCATCGATATCGGCGGTCAGGCGACTTTGATCATGCACGGCGACCTGCTTTGTACCAGGGATAGGAAATACCAGTTATATCGAAAGTTCATGGATGCTCCGTTTATTCGCCGCTTGTATCTAAGCCTGCCCTACCGGTTACGCATTTTGTTATCCCGCGGCATGCAACCGCTGATAAAAAAATCGGCCGCGGGAAAGCCGCCGGAGATAATTGACGTCGACCAGGCCAGTGTGGCAGCGGCCATGACCAGGCACAATACTACCGAACTGATACACGGCCATACCCACAAGCCCGGCTTTCACCATTTTGACCTGAACGGACAAACGGCGCGCCGCATCGTACTTGGCGACTGGTACGAACAGGATTCGGTGCTGGTGTGCCGGGGAACAGAGAGGAAACTCCTGCGCGTACACGAATACATCAAATCCGCAGATTGATATTACACTTGCGCGGATAAATCAATTTATCCAGCCGGCTATGGTCATCAGGCCCATTACGATCAGCCATACGATCAGGGTACGAGTGATCAAGGCCTGGGTATCCCTGAGCCGGGCGATAAAAGCCTCGTTATCCGCGTCCGTTGCCTCCCCGTTTTCGGGGTCATAGTGAAGTGCGCCGAAACCTGAAACCGTAATCACCTCTCTGCTCGCATCCAGGGTGTTACCGGATACCGTGCGCCAGCTTTCCAGGGCGCTCACCAGACTGCCGCCCAGGGCAAACCCCAGGGCAAGCAGGCGGGCGGACGGCCACATCAATATATTATGCAAGTCCCTTACCGCAGCAGCATATCCACTATCGATCTTTTCATGCTTGTGCGCCAGGTTTACCACCAGGCAATACATTAATGCGCCTACCGCTCCCAACAGCAGGAACCAGAAAATGACTGCAAACAGGTATTCATGGGCGCGGAACATGATTGAACTTATTACCCGATCATGATCTGTCTCGCCGTCAGTAACACCGCCATACAGAATTTGCTCCAGGATTTCCCGGCAGGTGTCGGCATCGTTGCCGCTCAGGGCATCTGTGTACCTGTTCACCAGCGAACTCACCACCGGACCGAAGCTGTAAACCAGTATCAGTAAGGAAAGTAAAAACCCCAGCACAAAATGGATCTCGCCCGCCAGGTAAATCAGGACGCCCAGCAATACAAGCGGAATAAACAGAGTGGCCAGAAGGCCACCGACGCCGTTCCAGAAATTGAGACCACCCATCCTGGCTTCCAGCCAGTTTCCGTAGTGCTCAAACCACGCCAGGTTCCGGTACCTGTCAAAGTTGCCCAATCGGGCTTCCACGCCAAGCGCAATCAATACCATAATCAGGTTCATGTCAAAATGATAATGTATTTATGGGGGAAATACACAAGTATTGCTATTCATCCGTAAAATACTAACGTTCATTGAGTAACGAGTATAATCTGTCCCAGTCAAACACCGGGCCGGGATCGGTTTTACGTCCCGGGGAGATATGGCAGTGTCCCCTGATATTTGCACCGGCAAGCAGCGGCAAGACCTGCTGCAGTTCTGTTATTACCTGCGCCAGTACTTCATACTGTAGCGCTTCGTATTCTATATCGTCGGCGCCTTCCAGCTCGATACCGATGGAAAAATCGTTACAGTTTGGCCGTCCGTTGAATGCAGAGTTGCCGGCATGCCAGGCGCGCTTGTGAAACGGAACGAATTGTATGATCTCCCCTTTACGGTCTATCAAAAGATGCGCTGATACCCTCATGTCTTTAAGTTGTTCAAAATAAGGATGCGCATCGTGATCGAGCGTATTGCAGAACAACTGCTCAATACAGGAACTGCCGAACTCCCCCGGAGGCAGGCTGATACCGTGAACGACAAGCAGGCAAATATCAATCCCTTCCGGCCTCTCGTCATAATTCGGCGACGGGATACACCGCACGTTTTGTAACCATTGCGCCTTGTCGTCAAGTTTTACCATTTTAGTACACGATAATTAAGCATTGTGCCCCCGGAACAGCATTCAGTTTACTTAATTCCGCGGAATTAAGTAAACTGTCCCAAATTTAGGACACCCATAAAATTAGGCAGGTTAGGGCCCAGCCTGTTTCTTCCTGCAAAGTGAATTTATGGGTGTCCTGGATTTACGCTAATTTATGGGTGTCCTGAATTTACTTTTATGGGTGTCCTGAATTTACGCTAATTTATGGGTGTCCTGAATTTACGGGTGTCCTGAATTTACGGGTGTCCTGAATTTACTGGGTGTCCTGAATTTACTTTTATGGGTGTCCTGGATTTACGAGTAGACTGTCCGGGTGACAATGCAACGGTTTCAGTTAATTTTAGCGGAAGAATGACGATACTTGCCCTGCCTGCCGATATTGCCAGTACGGTGCGGCGCGCGCTGAATGAGGACCTGGGAACGGGAGACCTGACGGCAAAGTTGCTCCCGCAGGGGTCGGCAAGCGCGGCGACTGTGGTCAGCCGTGAAGCTGCAATTCTCTGCGGCGTCCCCTGGTTTACCGAAGTATTCACACAACTGGACGACAAAGTCCGCCTGGACTGGCGATGCCGGGATGGTGACGCCATCAGCCCCGGCCAGACTGTCTGTTCCCTCCGGGGTTCCACCCGGTCACTGCTGAGCGGCGAGCGGACTGCGCTGAATTTTCTTCAACTGTTATCAGGCACGGCAACCACCACCCGGGAGTATGCGGCTATTATTGAACAGACAAGGACCAGATTGCTGGACACACGCAAGACTCTGCCGGGGTTGCGTTCAGCACAAAAGTACGCGGTGTTATGTGGCGGCGGAACAAACCATCGTATGGGACTGTACGATGCAATCCTGATCAAGGAAAACCATATCAGGGCAAGCGGGTCAATCACGGCCGCGATTGAGCAGGCTAAAGCAACACACCGTCACATAGAAATCGAGGTGGAAAACGAGGTGGAACTTGAACAAGCGCTCAAGGCCGGCGCCGACACCGTACTGCTGGACAATTTTACCCTGGACCAGATCAGACGAGCCGTCCAATTGAATAACGGGCAGGCATGCCTGGAAGTCTCCGGAGGCGTGGATAAAAGTACACTCCCGGCCCTGGCCGCTACCGGTGTTGACTTCATCTCAATCGGAGCACTGACCAAGAACGTGCGCGCTATCGATTTTTCCATGCTGCTGTCAGAACAGCCTGCGAACCGCCCGTGAGTCTGCGTTTCAGACTCAGCCTGCTGATTACCCTGTTGTTTATCGCAGTCCTGTGCGCCGGCAGTATCTACGCCATTGTCAATGCCCGCAAAACGGTAACGGAAGAAATACAATCGGCGGCCCTTCTGACCTCCAATATGCTTGCCGCATCCATTTCCACCATACAGAGTTCCGGAGACCCGGGCTTGTATAATGAGTTGTTATCCGAACTGGGCAAGCTGGAAACAACACGCCACCTGCAAATCATTATCTCGCTTGATCTCGGCATAGGTACAGCCCGCCCGTTGCAGCCGACCCTGCCCATTAATTCCGATGCGCCGAACTGGTTTATCAATCTGGTGAAGCCACCGGTAATGGAATTCAAGCGTGTGATCACCAGTATTGGCGCATCGGGGACGGAGATCATCATCCGCGCCGATCCCTCCGCTGAAATAACCGAGGCGTGGCTGGAGACCCGTAACTTTCTACTGCTGCTGCTGTTGTTCACGGCGCTGGCAAACCTGTTGATTTATATCATCCTGGGCAGGGACCTGGCTCCCATTGAAGCAATTCTCTCCGGGCTGGAGCGAATAGAAAGGGGCGATTACCAACTCCGCCTGCCGAAATTTACTTCCGTGGAGTTTTCCCGGATATCCGCCCGTTTTAACCACCTGGCGGCCGTGTTGTTGCAAAACAGGGAAGAAAACAGGCGTTTGAGCCGGCGTTCCCTGGAAATCCAGGAAGAAGAGAGAAGACGTCTTGCGCAGGAACTACATGATGAACTGGGCCAATCCCTGACCGCAATAAAGGCGATTGCTACGACCATGGAGCAAACCGACGGCGAAACCGAGCAAACAGTCATTGAAAGCACCAGGATCATCAAGACCATTGCCGATGACATGTATGGGGTGGCGCGCGGCATGATTCACCAGTTGCGGCCGGCGGTATTGGATGAACTGGGTCTGGTGCCGGCGCTACAACAACTGGTGGATGACTGGAATTCAACCCACTCCGATACGTTTTGCCACCTGGATATCAAAGAAGGCTGTTCCACGCCTGCTGCTGTCGTAACCATCAATATTTACCGCATCATTCAGGAGAGCCTGACCAACGTTGCCCGCCATGCCGCGGCAAAAAATGTGTACATTTCACTGGAAAATTCGCAACGCCACGATAACAAACTGGTATTGGCCATCAATGACGACGGCAAGGGATTTGATAGGAACAAGACCCGCAAAGGCATGGGTTTATCGGGTATTCAGGAAAGAGTGGACAGCATGGGGGGTGAATTTCACCTGGTGACGGACGTGGATAACGGCGTAAATATCACTATAATCCTACCTGTGCAACCCATTGAAACAACCGATGCCCAGGTTGAAAGCCCGACAGATGATATTACCGAATGAACTGTCCCGTCGGTTTAAACATGCTATGACCGCGGACTTGAATGGATATGCAGCGCGAAAATAAAAAAATCAGGATCCTCCTGGTTGATGACCATGCCGTGGTGCGCGCCGGCTATCAAATGCTATTGAAACAGTCGGACAAGACCGAGATCATCGCTGAGGCTTCCAGCGGAGAACAAGCCAGTAAACTGTTTACGGACCTGAACCCGGACGTGGTGGTCATGGATCTGTCACTACCCGGCATGAGCGGCCTCGAGGCAATCCAACGCATCATCCGTAAAGACGCAAACGCCAAAATACTGGTGTTCAGCATGCATGAAGATACCGTATTCGTAGACCAGGCCTTGCGCGCCGGCGCCCGCGGTTACCTGACCAAAAGCAGTGCCCCGAAAACCCTGATCAAGGCCATTGAAGAAATTGCCCGGGGTGGGATATATATCGATGACCGGGTGGTGCAACACCTGGCTTTCCAGAAAGCGCGTGGTGAAACCGGACCGTTTTCCGGCCTGTCCACCAGGGAATTTGAAATATTCTGCCTGCTCGCGGAGGGTCTGAACATCAATGAGATAGCTACTCGCCTTTCCATAGGATATAAAACGGTAGCCAACTACAGTTCGCAGATAAAAAACAAGCTGCAAGTCAACACCACCGCCGAACTGGCCCGACTGGCAATCCGCCACAACATCCTGCAAGCCTGATACGCTGGGACACCGGGGACGGATTTGAAATCCGTCCCCTTACCCCTGTTACGATCCTTACAGCTTACTCTTCACCAGTTCATACACCGTTTCCGTGGCGATGCCCGCGCCGGACAGCACGAATTCCAGTTTCTCGCGACGGTCATTCACGAAATCATTATCCCTGATGCCGCCGATGTTGATATACACGTTCAAGGCCGCGCTACGCAGCGCGGCATGGGCGGCCAGTACAGCAACGCCGGCGTCGCTGATCACGTTGAGATTGCCTTTTTCCGCCACCGGGCGGCATAACTCGATCACATCCGCACAGAGTTGTGCGCAGGCAAGGGGCACGTCGGTGGCCTCTTTCAGCGCCGCCTGAATAGCCTGAGACCGCTGCTCCTTGTCCGCCTCTGTCTCCCTGGCCATGCCGTAGGCCGCCATTACCTTATCGAACACGTCGACGTCCGCCTGGATCATGCCGGTCAGCCGGGTGCGCAACGCTTCGGACTGCTCCAGGAACCCCTGCATCTCCGCCTCGACGTCTTCATATTTCTTTTTGCCTACGGTGAGATTGGCCACCATACTGATCAGCGCCGCGCCCATTGCTCCCATGATCGCCGCCGCACTGCCGCCCCCGGGAGTGGATGCCCTGGAAGCGAGTTGATCGAGAAAAGTCTGTAATTGTTGTTCCTTGAACATAAATCTTGCCTCTTTCCGATTTTTTTATTGTAATAGACGATTATTGCAAACTGCGCCGGAGAGTATAACGGATTTATCCGCAGTTGACGCAGATGGGCGTCAACGAATATGTCCCCCGCTCCTTCTGTTTCCTGTCACTCAGAATCGGAATAAATTGGCCGGGCTCAGTGCCGATTCAATCAGGTCGGTGTAAAAAGACAATGCGTTTTCAGCGATATTAATCAACATTCAAACACTATGAGGATACAAAATGAAAAAACTTCTGTTTCAACTGGATACCGACCAACATGCCGCCGTATTCGATTCCGTGGTGGGCTTTGATGGCGGAGCCGACCACGTCATCGGCCATGGCGGTTGCACGCCTGAGAACGTGCGCGCACTGGTAGAAGGCGCCATATTCACCCGCAGCCCGAAAGAAAAGAAAAACACTGCCCTGTTTGTCGGCGGCAGCGATATGGTCGCCGGAGAAAAACTGCTGGATGCCGTGCAAAAGGTCTTCTTTGCCGATTTTCGTGTATCCGTTATGCTCGATAGTAACGGCAGTAATACCACGGCTGCGGCTGCTGTCGCCAAACTCATGAGCACAGGTGGGATTAGCGGTAAGAAAGTGGTCATTCTGGGAGGAACGGGCCCGGTCGGCCAGCGCGCCGCCGTCATGCTGACCCGGGAAGGCGCCGAGGTCGTATTATGCTCCCGCGGCCAGGAACGCGCGCAAACGGCCTGCGACGCATTAAAGAACCGTTTCGGCGTGGACGTCACTGCCCTGGGGGCCGCCACTAACGAAGACCGCGCCCGGGCCGTGGAAGACGCACAGATCGTGATTGCAACGGGCGCTGCCGGGGTGCAGCTACTCAACCGCGAACACTGGGAAAATAATCCCGCAATCGAAATGCTCGCCGACGCCAATGCCACACCACCCCTGGGAATTGAAGGGGTCGATATGATGGACCGGGGCAAAGACCGCAACGGCAAAACCTGCTGGGGGGCCATCGGTTTCGGTACCTTGAAACTTGCCCTGCACCGGGCCTGTATCGCAAAGCTGTTTGAAAGTAATGACCAGGTATTCGATGCCGAGGAAATCTTTGCCCTGGCGAAGACTATGACGTGACTCCCCGGGGACGGACTTCAAGTCCGTCCCCTTCAGATTACCGCGTGATCTGCGGATAAATTAACCCGCGTATGGGAAAAATTCCCGCTCATTTATTCTCTTTTCCCCGTATTCACTTGTAGATCAAACAGCTACATTACATTTGTCAGGTGTTTACCAGCATGCTGTCCTGGTATCACCATAAATTCCCGGGAAAGTCTGGCAAATGAATAGAGCAGGTATTGCGTTTTGTGCGTCTTTGATCATTGGCAGCTATCTGCCTGCCGTTACCGACGCGCGGGAAGTCGATGAAGAAATCGTCGTTATCGGTGTCACGCCCACCCGGGGCGCGGGACTGCCTGTGGAAAAAATCCCCTATAACGTGCAATCCGCATCAAGTGATGATCTTGACCGCTCGCAGAGCCTGGGCCTTTCTGATTTCCTGAAACACAACCTGGGCAGCGTGACCCTCAACGATGCCCAGAACAACCCGTTACAGCCGGATATACAATACCGCGGCTATACTTCCTCCCCGCTCCTGGGCCTGGCGCAAGGCATGGCGGTTTACCAGAATGGCGTTCGTATCAATGAACCCCTGGGTGATACGGTGAACTGGGACCTGTTGCCGGAATCGGCAATATACGGTATTGACCTGATCAGCGGCGCCAATCCCCTGTTCGGACTGAATACCCTGGGCGGCGCCCTGTCTGTCGAGATGAAAGACGGTTTTAACAGCGAAGGTCATAACCTGGAAGTCTACGGCGGTTCCTTTGAGCGCATCGTCACCACAGCCGAGAGCGGTGGCAACAACGGTTCCCTGGGTTACTACGTCAACGTTCATTACTTCGACGAAGAGGGTTGGCGTGATGAATCCGCCTCCGATGCCATCAACTTTTATGGCGGCCTCAGTTGGCGCGGCGCCATGTCCAGTCTGGACCTGAATGCCCAGCATGGCGACAGCTACCTGATAGGTAACGGGGCAATTCCGGAAGAGTTGCTGGCCGTCGATCGGGACGCCATTTTTACCGGGCCGGACATCACTGAAAATAACCTGACTATGGTCAGTCTGGACGGCAGTCACGACGTTACCGATAACATGAAGGTCGATTTCAATTTCTTCTACCGCGAGAATCACACTGACTCATTTAACGGTGATGGAAGTGATTTCGGTGTCGAATTTGATGAGCATGGGACCTGGATGCTGGTCGAAGAAGATGACGATGATGATGACGATAACGGTCATGACGACAGCGATAATGGCGATGAGGAGGAGTTTGTAGAAACTTATGGCGACGGCGACCCGTCCGGCATTGATATCGTTGCCATCAACAACATCAGCCGGCGCAAGCAGGAAAGCTACGGCACCGACATTCAGTTATCCTTCCTGAACGACCTGTTCGGCAGAAATAACCAGTTGATAATGGGATTTTCCTATTACAACGGAGAGAGTCGCTTTAATTCCGAAACAGAGATAGCCGATATGGATCGCTTGACACGGAGCACCCAGGGACTGGGATCGGGTGTCTTTCTGGTAGATGCACTGACCAGACTGAAAACTGAAACGGAGACAGCCAGCTTTTATTTCATGAATGTCATGGATATTTCAGACCAGCTTACCCTGACCTTGTCAGGCCGCCTTAACAACACCTTGATTGATCTGGAAGACCAGTCAGGCGAACGTCCGGAACTTAATGGCGAACATGATTACTTCCGTTTCAATCCCGCCGTCGGCCTCACCTGGCAGGCAACGGACAACATGAACTTGTACGGCAGCTACAGCGAATCTTCCCGGGCGCCGACCCCCATCGAACTTGCCTGTAATGACAGCGTATTTACCCGCGCCGTCATTGCCGCCAGAGAAGAAGGCGCGGATGAAGACGATATAGAATTCGAATGCCGTCTGCCCAATGCCTTCCTGGCAGACCCGCCTCTCGATGACGTGGTCACCAGGAGTTTCGAGGCCGGCTTGCGCGGTTCAATGGGGCTGCTTAATTACCACCTCGGTTTTTTCCACGCTACCAACAACAACGATATCCTGTTCCAGTCGACCGGTCGCGCCACCGGCCTGTTCGCCAACATCGATGAAACCCGGCGTCTTGGCTTTGAAGGCATGCTGGAGGGCTCAACCGACAAGATCGACTGGTTTATCGCTTACACCTACCTGGAATCTACATTTGAGGATGAATTCGAAGCAGTAAGCAGCAGCAACCATCCCCTCTCCGCAGAGAATGAAGATGGCCAGCGCGTGATCAGGGTCTCCCCCGGTGACCGCATCCCCGGACTGCCTGAGCACTCCCTGAAGTTGGGCGCCGACTACCTCCTGTTTGAGCGTTTAAATGTCGGTTTTGACGTGCTTTACAACTCCAACCAGGTACTGCGAGGCGATGAATCCAACCAGTTAGACCCCTTGGACGGTTATGCCGTAGTCAACCTGCGCGCCAACTACAAGTTTAATGACAATATCGCACTGTTTGCCCGTATCACTAACCTGTTTGACGAAGACTATGAAAGCTTCGGCTTGCTGGGCGAGGAACCCGATGAAGTTCCGGTTGCGGCGTTTGAAGGCTTTGAAAACCCGCGTTTTGTCGGTCCCGGCGCACCCCGCGCCGGTTTTGTCGGCATCAAGCTGAGTATTTAATACTTGGGGTCAGAGTAAAAATACCCGCCAATAAGCCAGACCACCTGTCAGTGATGCTATTTTTACTCTGACCCCAAATATTGTACTTCTATTTCCGGGAATGCAGGTATCCATTCTTTCAGTCCTGTGCTTATAAAATATGCAGCTATCGCATAAAACAGGTAAACTTACGCACCTTATATTCAACCCGACGTGATTAGTATGGAACAGGCATACACAGACATTATCAAAGAAATCGACGACCTTGACCGGCCGGGATTAAAAGACACGCCTCAACGCGCGGCCCGGGCAATGCGTTTTCTGACCCAGGGTTACTCGCAAAACCTGGAAGATATAATCAACGATGCCCGCTTCCCGACGGAAAGGAGCGAGATGGTCGTCGTCCAGGATATCGAACTCTATTCGCTTTGCGAACATCACTTGTTGCCGTTTGTCGGCAAGTGTCACGTGGCTTACATTCCGAACAAGTTTGTCATCGGTCTGTCCAAGGTCGCCAGAATCGTCGATATGTATGCGCGCCGGTTGCAGAACCAGGAGGAACTCACCATGGATATCGCCCGGGCAATGAAAAAGGCCACAGAAGTTGAAGATGTCGCTGTCATCATCGAATCCAAACATCTGTGCATGATGATGCGCGGGGTGGAAAAACAGAATTCTGTTATGAAAACATCGGCCATGCTGGGAATTTTCCGCTCCAACCCCAGCACTCGGGCAGAATTGTTCTCATTACTGAAATCAACCTGATCTAATCACTACGTGACTACGTGGGTATTTTGGGGACACAATACTTAATAATCCGACAGTATCCCGAAATTAAGTATTGTGTCCCCCAAACTGTTCCAGAACTGTTTGGCGGAAGAGGTAGGTGTCGAACCCACCAGGCGCTTTGTTGGCGCCTCACTGGTTTTGAAGACCAGGTGTCCCACCGGGGACATCGCTCTTCCGTGGTTGATACTAAATTCGACTACGTAATCATTGTATCAACACGATCTTTATGCAAAATCACTCTGCCTGCTTCTGCACGTAGAGTAAAACCAATCTTATCAAAGTACTCTAACACCTCAACGGCCAGATTACGGCCAATACCGCATTCTTTCCTGAATTCTACAATCGAGAAATGCCCTTTTTCGTTTGCCAATGACTGTACCACGTTAGATAGTTGCCTGATGTGTTCCGGCAACACATAACGGTTGTCGGCAACCATGATCAGCGATTTCTGTTTACTTGCGATTTTGCAAAGCGTCAGAACGGAGCGATGTTCATAGCCCAGCTTTTTTCCTATATCACCCAGGCCGGGAACCTGCAGACCACAGCTAAGCAGGCAACCTTCGATAGCTGTCCATAGTTGCTGTTGTTCATTCGACAAAACCTGCTCTTGTTTATACGGCGCGACACGGCCTTTATTAAGAGTAATGGCGCCTGTAGATTGCCAATGGGCACGGCTGACTGCTTTCCTGGAACCTTCAATATCAATCAACATAACACTGTCTTTGTGCTCTGCCAGACCTAATACGCCAGCTTCTTCATCGGTGCGAATGTTCCGATTCATACAAAATTGGGACATATCCACAACCTGCTTATGTTCAAAAAGAAGTGATGCCAACACCTGCCGCGCTGCTGACTGCTCCATGGCAGCAAGCATATGTAAGCGTATAGAAGATGAACGTTTACCGACCACGGCATTGCTATCCAAGACAACCCCCCCGCCCAGAATTTCGTTTTCACTGTCATCACGCAATAAAAATCGATCACCGTGACAACAGTGTATAGCCTGTTTTACAATCAACTGCACCAGGCCTGTCTGTCCGGGTGATATTGTCTTTTGTTCCAACAAAGCCAGGCGCGCCGAGATTCGTTTTGCACCAATATAGAGTTTTATCGGACTCATGTGTTTTAGAGCAAAGGGGGCATGTTGTAAAAGGCTGATGCGCGCATCAAAGCGCATTGTTGTGTGATTAATTTCCGGCGCTACCAGCCAGTCACCTCTTTCGATGTCGTCTTTTTCAACACCACCACTGATGTTCAGTGCACAACGTTGACCACTAAAGGCCCGTGACTTTTTTTCTTCCTGTGCCTGTAGAGAACGCAGACGCACTGATACATTTTGTGGTAGCAGTATCAGTGTATCTCCCCGTTGGACCGTACCGGATGCCACTGTCCCTGTCACTATCAGACCGCTCCCTTTCATCAGGAAGGCGCGATCGATGGAAAGCCTGAAATGGCCCGAGGTGGATTTTGCCGGCAGTTGCCTCGCCTCGCTTTCAAGATATAAGCCGAGTGTGGAGATTCCCTTTTCTGCAGGTGTGTCAACTTCAAACACAGGCACCTGACCTGACTCAGGAAACAGACTCAGTGCCTGTTCTTTCACCAAAGCTACCCGTGTTTTATCCACCCGGTCGATTTTACTGATAATCAACGCAAATTTTGTGACGCCCAACAATTTTAATACATCCATATGCTCCCGGGTTTGCGGCATGGGGCCATCGTCAGCTGCAACTACGAGCATGCCCAAATCGATACCATTAATACCTGCAATCATATTATTAATGAATCGTATGTGGCCGGGAACATCAACAAAGGCAACAGTTTTATTGTTGCCGGATTTACGATATGCAAAACCGAGATTGATTGACAAACCGCGACGCTTTTCTTCTTCCAGCCGATCCGTATCCATACCGGTAAGCTTTTTGACCAGTAGCGTTTTACCATGGTCGACATGACCTGCTGTGGCAACAATCAACTCAATACACCTGCCATTTCATGCAGCAACAGTAATGGGCTGCCTGACCCGCCATGTGCTAAATTAATTTTAGCACCACTGGTTTTTACTTGAATTTTGGTAAAACTATTGATAAATGACATTCGACCTCAACTTGAAAATCGCCTTCATAAAAGAACATATCCTGACGACGGTTCCCCCGTTGCATCACGTGGTGAGGATACCCAGGTAGAACGATCCTTGCCAGCCTTGCCATATTGGGGGTCTGTCCTTGAGGTTAGTCTACTGGATTCCCGCTTGCGCGGGAATGGCGGGACTGCGATTTCGTAGGGATCCTTCAATAGTATCTGGGATCAGCTCACGATGCACGGAGTTAAGTTGTCAGTACCGGGTTGTCCATAGTTCCGCGTGATCCAGTTGATTTTCATCATAAGTTGCTATATATTATAGTATATGAGAAATAATACTCAATCTATTGCAGTTAAAAAGGCATTGGCGCGGCTGGGACGAGACATCAATATTGCTCGTCGCAAACGCCGCATGTCGCTGGCCGACTTCGCATCCCGGATGCGCATGTCGCAAGGCACGGTAATCCGGCTGGAAAAAGGAGAACCCGGTGTCTCGCTTCAGGCGCTGGCCATGGCCTTGCTGGCGCTGGGTGAAATCAGGCGGCTGCATGACTTGCTGGATATTGCAACGGATGATACCGGGCTTCTGTTTGATATGGAATCGCTGCCCAAGCGGATTCGTCACAGCAGGAGTAAAGCCGGTTTAGGCGAAGCGGGGGCGACATCGTGAGCAAGCGGAGGGTTCGCGCCGAAGTCGTCCTGGGCAGTGATGCCGTCAAGGTGGGTGAGCTGGTTTTTGAAAAGGATGGAGACCGCCAGTTCAGCATGTTCCGCTATGCGTCTGCATGGCTGGAACGGCAGGATGCCTTTGCCATCTCCCCTGCCATGCCGTTAATCGATGCCCCCTTTTTCAGCACAGGCGTCAGGGACAAGCCGGGGCTGGCTTTGCCCGACCCGATTGCCGATGCGTCCCCCGATGCCTGGGGGCGGACACTGATTAATGCGACGCTGGGCCGGCGCGCGGATGAGATTGATTACCTCATCATGGCGGCTGACCTGACCCGGCAGGGCGCATTACGCTTCCGTGATGAAGACGGTGTCTTCCTGTCAGACAAAACGCCGGCGCTGCTGCGTCTTGCCGATCTGCCGGAACTGCGCAGATTGGCGCATGCCTGGGAGACGAACTCGCCACTCGAAAAAGAAGTCATCGCCCAATTACAGGGCTACGTCAGCTCACTGGGCGGGGCGCGCCCTAAATCGAATCTGGATGATGACGGGGTACTGTCCATCATCAAGTTCACATCACAGCATGACAAGGCGCCGGTTGAGCGGGCGGAGGTCGCAACGTTGCACCTGGCCGGCAGAACCGGCATCAATGCGGCCCGCGCCCGTATCGGACTGGAAAACACCGATAAGCCGGTCGCTATCATTGCCCGCTTCGACCGGAACGGCCGGCAGCGCATTCCCTACATCTCTGCCAGAACCTTCATCGGACGGGAAGTCCCGGGTCCTGTCTACTACACTGATATTGCCGACATGATGGTTGCTCATTGCGCAGAGCCGGAACAGCAACTGCATGAGTTGTACCGCCGGATCCTGTTTAATATTCTGGTCTCCAACAATGATGATCACCTGCAGAACCACGGATTTCTCTATGCCGGCAACAACCGCTGGCGGTTGTCGCCTGCCTTTGATATCAATCCGCAACCGCTACGTCACCCGCATCTCAAGACCGGCATCAGTGAACTGAGCGGCAATGCGGCCTCCATAGAGGCGGCTGTTGATGCGGCGCCGTATTTCGGCGTAGCACAGGATACGGCTGTGAAAATGCTAAAGGCGATGCTTGATGTCATCGAAAGGGAATGGCGCGGCCTGTGCAGGAATGCGGGTATGACGGACGGCGATATCAGCTATTACGAACCCGCTTTCACGCATGGCGAGGCCCGGGTAGCCGCACGGATTACCGGTGTGGCAGTTGCAGCGCTGTCCGGTAGTCAGGGAGCGTCTGGGCCTGAGCGGGACCCGAGTGATCCAACCACATCCATCGCAACATCCTCGTCTTGACCCTGACGCCTTTTTTGCATATGACAGGGCAAACACAGACATTTCCATACTGTTGAAATACACCTGTAGCATATAACAGGCAACTAAGGTAATCACAGAAACTCACGCAATTCTACTACAAACTGCTCGAGTTGATCATGGTGTGGCCAGTGGCCGGCTTTTTCGTACAGGGAAACCTCAGCATTGCGGAAATAATCCAGTCTGCCGTCTTCTGCCGGGTTGGATGCCCAGCTGTCCTTACCGTAGATCAAACGGGTGGGACAGGTAATCGAACCCCAAAGCTCCTTGACGACCTCCGGCTCCAGGTCCACAGGCGGCATAACGCGCAGGCAGTTATCGAATTTCCAACTGTAAGTACCATCTTCGTTCTGGTTTATGCCGTGATCGGTGAGATGGCGCGCCTGCTCATCCGACAAATAACTGTTTGCGGACTTCATGCGCCGGTAAGCCTCTGCCAACGATTTGTAGCGTTTCGGTTGTCTTCCCGCCAACTGCCGCCTTTCTTCTATCCAGGTACGCAGTTGCTGCACCATAGGTATGGTTTCCTGTTTCACCTGCTTTTCCGGCGCTAATCCCAATCCTTCAATAGCAACGAGTTTGCGTACGGCCTCCGGATACAGACCCGTGTAGCGCAATGAAACGGAACCACCCAGAGAATGTCCGACAATTGTGACCGACCGCAGTTCAAGCTGGTGTATCAACTGGGCCAGATCATAGACAAAAGCCGACATCGAATAAGTGCCATCCGGTGACCAGTCACTATCGCCATGACCCCTGAGGTCGGGCGCAATGACGTGCCAGTCCTGTGCCAGTTCGCGCGCGACCCAGTCCCAGCTACGGCAATGGTCCCTGCTTCCATGTACCAGCAACAACGGTAGCGCGGTGGATTGCCCCAGTCAACATAGTGCAGGCGCAGGCGCTGGGAAATATACCTATGGGAAGTAGGACCGGTAATCATTATAAATCCCCGAGGGAAAGTAGAGTTTCCTATACTGTAAATGTAGTCTGACTGTCGTGTGAAATTTCTATGTTCAGTTTACATGATATAGGCAATAAATTTGTTTAAGCAGTTCGGATAACACGGACACAGTTCAACAGGGATGGCAGCTTTTTCCACAAACAGGACAATAGGCGCATCCATCAGTTGGAGTTTCTGACTTGAAACGGCAGTTAATCATAGCCATTTGTTGTTGGCTTTTCCTGTTTGAGCCAGCGCAAAGCCAGGCAGAGGTATTGATAATCCATGCCGGAAGCTTGCTGGCCGTGCCCGGCGAGGGCGTGCAGACGGACCAGACCATTATCGTAGAAAATGGCAAAGTCAGCAGGATTGAGGATGGATTTACAAACCCTTCCAATGGCAGGGTGGTTGATCTGTCCTGTTGCTTTGTCCTGCCCGGACTAATCGATTTACATGTCCACCTTACCTCCCGGTTAACACCAGGTGGATCCCTGCGTGTTGTTACGGAAACTTCTGCAGATCTGGCTATAAGGGCGA
Organism: Gammaproteobacteria bacterium; assembly: GCA_965205405.1. Classification (GTDB taxonomy): domain Bacteria; phylum Pseudomonadota; class Gammaproteobacteria; order Eutrophobiales; family Eutrophobiaceae; genus JAAXHV01. The sequence continues at coordinate 2,703,597 of OZ242169.1, read as the reverse complement.
CAGAGTTCGCCCGGCTAAGTCTTGAGGCCGGATTTACCACAGTATTGGACCTGGGCACCGGTCGGCGCGCCCACGAGGAAGCGATATATTCCTTGCGTCGCGCTACCCGTGAACACAGGTTACCGGGGCCGCGCATTATTGCCGTCGGCAGCCCGATTTCACACACAGGAAAATCACGTACGGGGCTGTACCGCGCAGAGGTAGAAGCAGTAATTGGGCCGGAAGGGGTCTGTAATGGGGCGGATGATTGCCGGCGCGCCGTACGCGAGCAGGTCAAGCGCGGGGCAGATGCAATCAATTTTTATAATTCCGGCAGTACGTTCAGGCACGACAGGCTGGCTGCCTGACCCGATTCTGAACCGGTTATTGTCTATCAAGCAACAACCGTACTCTGCGCAGGAAGCACATAAGCGTGGTTTTACGCTCGCGTTCGGTTCGGACATCGGCGTGGTTGAACACGGTGATAATGCCGGTGAATTCCAGGAATTGATCAAAATTGGGATGAAACCAATGGAAGCGATTGAGACTGCAACTGTTAACGCCGCCGCCGCTCTCGGCATGGAAGATCAGGTGGGCAGTCTGCAGCCAGGCCTGTCTGCCGATTTGATCGCCGTTACCGCTGACCCCCTGGCTGATATTAACGAGTTGAAAAAAGTCGTTTTCGTCATGCGGGAAGGTATGGTTTACAAGGATAACTTCTAGATAAAGGTTGCCGCACCACTCAAGAAATATCTATCTGGTCACAAAAATTTCGAAAATAAGTAATTCAATTCATGTGAATAACACGCCTCAAGCCGCCTTCCTAGGCCGTGTGGTAATTTTCAGTTCCCTCCCCACCCTGGCCAACATATTCACTAGAGCATCGATACTGAATTTGAAGATATGACCGTTCATCAGTGCGCTGACTTCAGGCTGGTTGATACTTAGTAAGGCAGCGGCATCCCTCTGCTTGAGGCCCTTCTTACGGATGTATTCCCGGATTTCCAGCAGTAATTCCGCACGGAATTTCATGTTGGCGGCTTCCTGTTTATCGAAACCGATATCCTCAAAGATATTGTCTGTGGTTATTTTTTTCATGATTAAATATTGTTCTGTTCGTTTCCTATAGGTAATTTTTCCAAATAATTCTATTTTTCCAGTCCTCTGGAAATCCCATGTCAGATATATTGAGGCTAGTATGTTCTGTAATGAGCTTCGATAATTTTTTTGCCCAAGTTGTTTCTGGAGAAATGAGTTTCAGAAAATACATGATTAGACAGGCATACTCGTAGAACATTTTACTTTGAGCAAAATTCCCAAACAAATCTTCCGGAACTTTCCCCCGGGTAGATAAAGTATGGGGAAATTTTCGGTTCCAAAGACGACCATGATGAGCACATATGTTTCTCAAAACAACAAGGCCCTGCATCCAAGATACCAAGAGCTTGGGTTCCAATCCCAATTTATTGCTGACTAATGCTATTTGACGCTTTTTGATGTGAGCAAATAATATAGAACAGGTACCGAAAGAAAGAACCTCTATCACCATCCAGCTAGGTGGATATTCAGGGCCAGAATATGTGCTGCGATAATGTCTAAGAGAGGCATTATCGGCGTTATCTATTTCTTGAAGTAATTTTTCGTGGTCATATGGCCGGCCTCCTTTATTCCCATATCTGTTTCCAAAGTGATTTTTATCCAGATACCAATGTGGGCCATGTGCTAGACTCATAGTGTTTGAAAGAACTGCTCGAAACGCAACTTCAATTTCCTCAATCGCATCCAGTACAAGCAACCTGAGTTTTCTGTCGAAGAGATATAGCCTGAGCACATCATCAAATGCTGTCCCATTTAAAAAAGCATGATCTCCTTTTTCACCACACTGGAAAGGGAGGCAATACCCTGTTAGCCGATAATAACCAATATACTTGAGATAGTGGACAGCTTTATCAGGATCCGGTATCAGAAGCCCTCGTTCTTCCAAAATCCTTAAATGTTCTTCTTCTGAACAAGCAGGTTTTGTATATTCCATATATAATCACCAGGCAAAAAAAAGCCGCCAAGGTAGCGCTTCAGTGAGAGGCGTGGCAGCTGTTATTAAAAACAATTTTAATATACTGTTGGTTTAATGTCAAAGTAATTTTATTTTCTTCTAGTAGATTGACAAGCTGCAGGCCTTGAGCGAACTTCCACGTCCTGTTTTTATGGAAACCAGCTTATTTACCCGGTTACTCCCAGACTATCTGACTGATGATGAATACGGAGCGTTGCAATCGTATCTGATGATGAAACCGGATACCGGCAACCTGGTCCGTGGCTCCGGTGGAGTAAGGAAAGTACGCTGGGCGCGAAGTGGCCGTGGTAAAAGTGGCGGGGTTCGAGTGATTTATTACTGGAAACCGTCTGATCATGAAATCTGGATGTTGACGCTCTATGACAAATCGGAACGCTCAACGATTCCCGGCCATACACTCAAACAAATAGCGGAGGCCATTAAGCATGACAAATCGTGATATCGGAACTGAAATCCTCGAAGGCCTTAAAGAAATTCAGGAGTACAAGAAGGGTAAGACAAAACTTAAGACGACCAGGCTCTCTGTGCCGTCAGAACCAAAAGCCATTCGCTCAAAGTTAGAATTGTCACAATCGGCGTTTGCCGGCATGCTCGGGGTAAGCCTGCGTACTCTGCAGGACTGGGAACAAGGGAGGCGGCAGCCGCAAGGCCCGGCTATTGCCCTTCTGCGAATTGCCGAACAACATCCGAATGTATTTGTGGATTTAAAATGATTGACCTGCGTATTTTGATATTTTTTAACAACTAATCCCCCCTGGCTTCAAACTCAGCAGTGAAATCTCCCAAGAGAGGACGTTGAGTTTCCAGATAGACTGCTTAAAACCCGTGATAACCAGTGGGTTGTTATCAGTACCGATGGCCGGAGTAGAAACTGTAATATAACTTGCTGTTTTTATTAACGTAAATTGTTGTGCATGTTGTCTATTCTAACATTTTCCCAACATTATTTTGGGGCTGTATTCATGAAGATTTTGTGGTTTTTCCATTTAAACGCATTGGGATAGATTATTAATCGGAGTTCCCACGCAGAAGCTCATCCACGGTAAGCCCAACATCTTTTGCGATTTGCCGCAGTAAAATTGGAGAAATATCACGGCCTTTATGGAATGGAATAGTTGTTGCTCTGCCGTCCGGATGACGAAACTGCCTATGTGAGCCGCGGCGCCTTGTTTCTTTGAAACCTGCAGAGTTCAGTAAGCGCATCACTTCCTGCGGTTTAAGAACAGGGACTTTTGACACGTCTTAGACTACTGCGATTTGTTGCGTGCCTATAAATTCAGTTTCCAGTTCAGGCATGCCATCTTCAAGTAACAAAGTAATGACTTCCTGCATGTTTTTATTTAGCTCATCCAAGGTTTCTCCCTGGGAATGGGCGCCCGTAAAACCTGGCACGTAGCCTACATATAGCCCCGTTTCCTTGCAATGCTCAACAACTGCCGTGAAATTCATGTTAATACCTCATTACTCTCAGAAAGTGTCAGACACCATACAGACGACTATAGAATAGACGATCCAGGTGTACTGTCAACGGCAACTAAAAACTGACCCACCTTGGGTACTATTCTGCAACTTAATTTTGACCCACCCGATTAGTTAGCCCATTCAGGTTTACTTTAACTCGCTGCCTTCACAGGAGGCAGCATAATAGGGGCTGTGGATCCACTTAAGAAATGAAAAAAGTTGTTCCGATAAATGGGACCACCTCTGTAAGAAACGGTGCCGGAAGGGGGAATATAAATGGGTGATTAACCTGTTGTTTTTAATATTATTTATATCACTTCACTGATCTTTACCCAACGATTATCCCAACAAAATTTAAGTTATATAAAAGCTAACAAGGTTTACTCTTAATACACGATTTGCCCAGGTCATATCTCTATCTATCTCGAACGTAGTTAATGTCTACAAAACCAGATAATAAATTGTTAATTCTTCATTCACGAAATTTATCATTAATTATCACCACCAACTCCCGGAAATTTCCCTGCATTTCCCAGGTCCCGGTGAATCCTTTTGGTACCATCACACTCTCCCCGACTTCAAAATGCTGTGGAGAACCTCCGTCAGCCGTCAGTATCAGTTTTCCACTCACTACCAATACATATTCATCAATGGGATAGTCTCTTAATCGTAACTTCATTGGTTTCGCTTCGTAAATACTCACATCGATATCACCTGAATACATTGTCTTGTACCGGTGTTCTGAAATGCCCGAAAGAATGTCTTCCTGTGGCCATAAGGGCAAATCAGTATTCATTTCTGAATAAGGAATTGTGGAGGGCTCAAGTCTCAACGGTATTGGCGCTGACTTTCCCGCTACTTCACTATCTGCCCTTAATGACAAAGATGTAAAGATAATTAAACTGCAAAACACAATTTGAAATAATTGATGCCCGGACATTTTCTTTATCTCCTTATTTCAACAAAATTTAACATCCCGGATAGTTCAATCAGCTATCCAGTTCAGGTAATTTACGCCGCATTATCTTGCCGGTGCTGGTTTTGGGGAAATCGTCAACAAACTGGATAGCGCGGGGCACCTTGTAAGCCGCCAGGTGTTCACGACAGTACTTAATGATCATTTCGGCATCCGGTTCAGCACCTTCCCGGGGAATGATATAGGCCTTGGCCAGTTCCCCTTTTTCCTCGTCGGGAATACTCCCCACTGCCACTAGTGCGACATCGGGATGACCAGCTATCACCCGTTCCAGCTCGGCCGGATAGATGTTGTAACCGGCGGTGAGGATCATGTCCTTCTTTCGATCGACAATAAAAACACATCCGTCCTCATCCATTGATGCCACATCACCCGTATGCAGCCACCCATCCGCCTCGATGGTATCCCTGGTTGCCTGCTCGTTACCGTAATAGCCCTGCATAACGATACCGCCCTTGATCATCAGCTCGCCCACTTCCCCTGCAGGCAGGGTCTTGCGGGCATCTTCGGTATCGGCAATTCTCGCCTCAACGTAAGGCAGTGCCACACCGATGGAACCGTGTTTTATCGGACCGTTCGCAGCAAATGTGGTCCCGAGACCACCTAACTCGGTCATCCCCCAAAGCTCGATCAAGGGACAACCAAATTTTTCTTCGACCTCTTCCATTTTCGGTACAGGCATCGTCTGACCGCCCACAGTGCAACACCGCAGCGACGACAGATCGTAAGCGTCGAGTTGTGGATGATTCAGCAGAAACATATACATGGTGGGCACGCCTTCGAACATGGTCGCCCGGTTGTCCTGAATGCTCTGCAATACGATCTGTTCTTCGAACAAGGGGTGAAGCACAAGGGTCATGCCATACTGAAAAGCACCATTCATTACGACATTGCCGTACACGTGGGGACACGGCAAGGCCGTGACCACCGTATCCTTTTCGCTTCTTTGATGCATCAGTGCCGTCATCTCCACATTCAGCAGGACATTGTAATGAGACAGGCGGGCGCCTTTCGGGTGGCCTGTCGTGCCGGAGGTGTAGCCTATTGTTGATAAAGAATGTGTATCAACCTCAGCCACCTGAAACTCATCATCGCTATCATTGAGCAACTCGTTAAAAGAAAGCATGCCTCCCGGTACGGGCCCATCACCGAACACAATGACTTCACGCACCCCGGACTTCTCTTTAACACCCTGAATGGATAGTGCTTTTTCATACGATGCTATGATGACAGTGGCGCCACAATCGTTTGCGACAAACTCCACTTCTCCCGGCGTCAGCATCACGTTGACGGGATTGATGACAGCACCCAGTTTGAGAACCGCGTGATAACCGACAATCCATTCCCAGCTGTTCGGACTGTAGAGTGTTACCTTGTCACCTGTCTCTACGCCCAATGAAACAAGCGCATTGGCCAACTGGTTCGAGCGTTTTTCAAGTTCATTAAAACTCAAGGTGATGTCATCAATAATCAGCGCCGTTTTGTTACCGAATCGTTCTGCGGCAATCGGCAGGATCTGGCCCAGAGTATTAAGCATGCTGGTCGTGTCTCTCTTTTTCACCATGGCGGGTCTACGTTAGCTCCAATGTTTGGCGATTGTACGCGCCGCTGTTCGACCGCTGGCGCAGGCAGCACCTGTGTGTGCATGACTCAGATACTCGCCGCAGAAATATAAGCCATGTTTCTCTTTATCCTGCTCGCGGATGAACTCGGCCATCGCGCTGGGAAGACCGGTATTAAACATGACCAATTCATCGCCGCCACGCACGACCACGTCGTCTATTACATCCCAGGTCAGATCCGGATAACTTTCCTGGATAAGTGGCAAACAGTAGTCTGGGAGGGAGCGGCCACTCTCTCGCCACGCAGCCATCTCCTCCTCTCGCAGAAATGAGCCGGCCATTGCTCGACCTTTGTAGTCGGCCCCATAAAATTCACCGCCTGTACCTTCCGGTAAAACCCACCAACCTAGCTCAATTGCCTGCCTCGCGTATCCTGGGTGACTCGCAGTAATGCCTGACTGGTTGGTCATATAGGTCTTCGGCCCATGGCCTTTCTTTATGATGTAAGTAACAAAAGCGAACTGAACCAGGTGGACCTGATTGAAGAAACTCTGCTGCCGCTTGCTCAATCCCTGCACCATGGGCATTACGTAGTTGCCCTCGGTGGCGCACACGACCACGTCTGGTGTCACAGAAGTTCGCTGGCCGTCAGCGGTCAGGTAGTGAACCGTGTGGCGCCCGGCATTATCGGGCGGCGTTATCCGCATTACTGTGGTGTTGACCTTGACATCGAGTAATGATGCGAGCGTCCGCGTCATCAGTCCCATGTCTGGGGGGTTGATCCAGCGTTTGTTCTGTTGCGCCACGATGGCCAGCATTGCTATTTTCGAAGTCTGCTCTGCCTTCTGACCCCACACCCATAGCCAACCTGGGACAACCCAGTCATCAGTAAACCTGCGGGCGCCTTCTTTTCCCAGTTTTCCTGCAAGGTAGTCGAAAAGACTCTCGTCGTCCCAGGCTGCACCCGTATGCAACAGGCACGGATCAACACTTGACCGAATCTCCGCAAGGTCTGGCAATAATTTCAGCAGATCCTGTTTCAATTTATCGCTGAATCCCGGGGTAGCCAGGATCTCCGTCGCGTGAAACCGTGTCGCCACGCCGTAAGGACCATCACCATTATCGACCGGAATGAGCTCCGTCATCGGACCATCCGGCTGGTTCACGGTAAATTCTTCAGCGATGCCTGTCATGTTGGCAAGATCAAGCATCTCCAGGTTCCCTTCCCAGATTTCCTCGGCATGCACCTCACCGTACAATGGTCCCATCCAATCCAGGCGCATACGTCCACCGGCCATGTGACGTCTTTCGAAAACTGTTACCTTAAAACCGGCGGCCTGCAGTTCCCATGCTGCACTCAAACCGGCAATACCCGAACCCACAACAACCGCAGTACGGCCGGGATTCACAGCCCGTGCTAAACCGGGCATCATTGCCGCGGCGCCCAGTACACCCAGCCCCTTAAGGGTGTCACGTCGACTGATTACATTCATTTATCCGCCCCCTGATTCTATCTATCACCCAGGTATTTAAGCCCAATGCTTCTTTATCAAACGTGCTATGGACCGGCCGCTGGCGCAGGCCGCCCCGGTATGGGCGCCGGCAACGTATTCACCGGCAAAATACAGCCCACATCGTTCCTTGCGCTGCTCTCGAAGTAGCGCAGCCATCTGCCTGACATAACCTACCGGCATGTAGATCAGATCGTCACAGGTATAGTCGACGATATCGACGACGTGGGATTTTTCGAGCTGCGGATAGAGCGCCTTTATCATGGGCCAGCAGAAATCCTCGATGGCCATATCGCTTCGCTGCCATTCCGGTGTGTGCCGTCTTGACAGAGCGTAGCGCACGTGCGGTGGATGATTGAGCTCCGGGTTCCCCGGTGTGGCAAACCAGTAAGTCGTTTTTGCCTTCATGGGATCCGTGTGGTCGGGGATGTAGCCGCCACCGGCGTATTCCTTCGGCGCATGCTCCTCATCCACTATCCAGCAGACAATCGGCTCCTTGGTAAAAAAGCAGTTCCGGGCCAGGGTCTCCTGTTTCGCCGTCATCCCCTGCACCAGTCTGTCCAGGTACTTGCCTTCCACCGCACAGACCACGACATCAGGAGTGACACTGCGCCGTTCCAGGTTCGCGTTTATATAATGAACAGTATGGCGTCCACTTGAATCCGCTGGGGTGACATAGCGCACCGTGGTGTTATTTTGCACCGGCAGGAGGGAATCCAGTTTGCGGGTCAATACGCCAATGCCACCCCGGGGGCTGACAAACGGCTCTTTTTGGGCCAGCCAGGACAACAGGGCAATTTTTGAGGTCTCGTAAGGCGGCCAGCCCCAGGCAATGCAGATGGGCTCAATCTTGTATTTAATAATCTCACGACCTGCCGTCTTACCCAACACGCGCTCGTAGTAATCCCCCAGACTTTCATCATCATATGCCGTGCCGGTCTCCAGCAGGCAAGGGTCAACGGTCGCCGCGATTTCATCCATATCAGGCTGTAATGAGGGTAAATTTCTAATCGTCTCAGGACTCAGCCCTGGAATTTTGAGGGCATTTTCAATATCAAAGTGGCTTAAGCCACCGGGGTCATAAAGTCCGTGACCGTTGTCTATGCCGTATTGGGGGAATGGATCACCACGCAAATCCTGTTCGATTCCCAATTCGGCTGCCAGTGCAAACATATCTTTATTGGCTTCAAACACTCCTGCAGCATGGGTAAATTGATACAAGGGCCCCATCTGTAGCTGCACCATGCGCCCGCCCGTAAACTTTTCCTTCTCGAATATTGCAACCTGGAACCCGGCCTTGCGTAGATCCCAGGCAGCTGACAACCCGGCGATACCTGCGCCTATGACCACCGCGGTCGGCCCGCGCCCGGCGGCAAACAGGGCCTGGGGTATGACGGCCGACGCTGCTGCGGTGGCGGCGATGCCTTTCATGACCCGGCGTCGCTGCGGGTCAACTGTGTGTTTGTCGTTACTCATTTGCCAACCTCCTTCTGCCCAAATTCGATCTCCCACCACTGGCGGATACTCTTGCAGGGTTCCGCATCGATACTGCTGCAACGTTGCCCACCCGGATGGTTGGGGATCATGGGGGAGATACTGCGGATATTGGCGATCTTGTAAATCACCGCGTTGTTGACGGCAGAATCCCCGATGGCCAGACGCCGGATAAGTTCCTCATACACAGTCACATCGGGTCGAACATAGCCCCGTGCATGGCATTTGAGACAACCGTTTTCAGCCAGCCTGGGTAACACGTTGCTGTGAAAAAACGCCCTGCCTTTTCCGAAATTATTACCGGCATTGTCAATATAGCCCTTATCTTCGGCATGAAGTGAATTCGTCATGAAGACAAATGCTAAACTGCCAACTAATACCTGAATGGTAGTGAACGCGCGATACTTTTTGTTGTTCATATTGTCTGTTTGTAAAACCGGAAATTTATTGTTCGCTTGTATCGAGCAAACCGAATGCTCCAAAAATAAATTAATCTTCTGTTTTACTACTCAAAAGATACGTTATCCATAGGATATGAAATATTGATCTTTTTGATCGGACTGAGCTGTCGCCAGGTGCCATTAAAACCCTTTGGCATAACAATCGCATCGCCGGGACCATAGATTTTGGACGAACCATCTTCATTGGTAATTTCTACCTGGCCTTCAAGAAAGTACATGAACTCGTCCACAGGCCAGTCGCTTAAACGCAGCGTGACCTGCGAGTAACGGGAAAATCCAACATCAAGCTTCTCATCAGCGGACTTAAAACTGGTCAAACCGCCCGCTTTCGGGTTGTCGCCATCAATGACCTTCATAAAGGGATAGTCCTGCACAGCAAATAATTCAACGCTGTCCAACTGGCCTGGGTCCAGGTGAACAATTTTTCCTTTGTCCATATTATCTCCAGCAATTGCAGTATTTAAAAAAAGTATCGCAGAACACATAAATAAACCAAAAAGATCTTTCATTATTATCTCCACTGATTAATGTTCTGTAAAAATCTCTGGCGCGATCCTTGACAATCTATTGCAATTTTTCCTGGCAAAGAGATTATTTGTTATAAAGGATCGCTACCAAACTCCACCTCCCACCAGGCCTTGATGGTTTTGCAGGGGTCCGTATCTTCGGTTTCGCAACGTTTCCCACCGGGATGATTCGGTTTGTCCGGGGAGAAGCTGCGTTGGTTGGCTATCTTGAACATAATGATATTGTTGTCTGCAGCCTGCCCAATCGCCAGAAAGGGAAAGAGACCGTCATAACTTATTTCTGGGCGCACATAGCCTGCACCGGGCATATGACAAACCGTGCAACCATTCGCCGCGAGCTTTGGCAGGACCTGCTCATCAAAAAAGGTCTTGCCTTCTGAATCCGGGAAGGTGGCACGCACTATTTTTGGCGATCCCTCTTTCGAGGCAATTTCCAGTTGTTTCTCAGTATTTGTCTGTTCACAGGCAGACAACAACAGGAATACGGTCATTTGAACACCAAGCATGAAACCTGCTGGCACGATTCTGTAAAAGTTCATTACCGAATTACCTTGTATAGTTAACGTGAATGGTTTATTGAAGGACATAAATGTAAAATCCGGATGCCTTGCATTAACTCCAATGACGCACGACATTTCGGGCTACTACACGACCTGCTGCGCAAGCCCCACCTGTGTGAGCGTGCCCCATATACTCCCCGGTAAAATATAAACCCCTTCGTGCTTTATTCTGCATTTGATGAAAACGGGATATTGACCGCGCCAAACCGGTTGGAACATGAATCAAATAATCGCCACCCCTGACCACCGCGTCATCTACAATGTCCGCATTCATCTCGGGATAGAGCTGCTGTACCAACGGTAAGCAGTAGTCCGCCAGGTTTTTCCCACTTGCACGAAAATCATTTGCCCGGGATCTATCCATCGCGTACCAAATTGAGGGGCGTTTCTTATAGTCTTCGGGGTTTTCCGGAACCACAGTCCAGACACCCAGCTTCGCCCTGGCACGTGGATGATTTGGCGTTGGAGTTGCGCCAAAAAGGTAATCATTACCAGCAGGCAAAAACATGGGGCCGGAACCTTCTTTCAATAGGTAATTGACCAAATAAAACTGGTGTAGATGAAGTTGATTGAAAAATTCTTTCTCCTGATCTGAAAGACCCTCTGCTATGGCAGGCACATAGTTCCCTTCAATAGCGGATATGACGACGTCCGGGGTGACTGATAGACGCTCCCCGACTGGTGATAAATAATGCACCGTGTGTCTGCCCTGATTATTCACTGGTGATATACGTCGTACCGTTGTATTCACCTGTACGTGTACTAGCTTTGCTAGTTCGCGCACAATTAGATCGATTCCGGTACTTGGTAATACCCAGCGCTGCTTGTTGGACTGGGCAAGGAAAGGCAGCGTAGCCACCCGTGAGGTGGTTTCTGCATCCCAATTCCAGACTTCCAGCCACATGTGGTAATACCAGTAGTCAATAAATTCCCGGGCGCCTTTTCTACCTAATTTACGTACAAAATAATCCCATGTATCTTCATCATCGAAATCAGTACATGTATGGAGCAGGCTGGGGTCAGCACCGGACTGGGCCATTTCTTCAAGGTCTGGAACCAGTGAGGGTAACTTGCGCTTGGTTTCATCACTCATTCCTGGAATTTTTCTCAGGTTATCCAGGTCAAAGGTCGGAGTGGTTCTATATATACCGTACCCATTATCGAGCTTTACGCCAAATCCTAACCAACCGTAGATTGGATATTTCGGCTGATTTGCCAACTCCTTAGCCAGACCAATTTGTTCACCAAGATCCCACATTTCGGTATTCCCGGACCAGATCCCCGTCGCGTGCACTGGACCATAGATCGACCCCATCCAGTCCTGACGCATGCGGCCACCAGCCTTGTGCTGCTTTTCAAATACCGTCACGCGGAAACCCGCTTGCTTTAATTCCCAGGCCGCACTCAGACCGGCAATACCCGAACCGATGACAACTGCTGTTGGTCCGCGTTCATCGGCAAATAATGTTACTGGATTGAAAGCCGATGCAACCGTTACAGCAGTAATACCTTTGACTACGTTCCGTCTTTTTATATTTACCATGAATTTTTTTGTTAGGTTTTTTTAGTCTTTGCAAAAGTGGTGAAAACTCCCGTATCTATTTGATACAGTAAGGATAGCCTAAATTCGCGGCTGCCATGCTCCCTAAAGCAATGATTCAGCCTGTTGGGAGCGAAAGTCGGAGATCAATAAAATGTAAATCTTTAACTTGCCTCATAACTATTCAAAAGATGTTTCATTCATGGGATAGCGTCCTTATTCTGCGTCCACGCTGACCGGACCTGTTCCACTACCTGGATTTTGTATCCTTCTCATGGTGCAAGAGGATCAGGGATACAATCTGCCCATGATTCAATCAACATATTCAACCCGGCTCTGCCTTTGACCAGTTCACAGCCGGCAAGGTAGGCGGGAGTTCCTTCCACACCCAGGGCTACCGCCAGGTCCTGAATGTGTTTCAGCTCATCAGAGGCCCGCTCGTTTCTTAACATTTTCTCCAGTTCATGGTCTTGGATCCCGTTCTTTGCCGCTGTTGCGGTAACTGTTGCATAGGTAAGCGGTAATCTTACGTTGAGCAGGTCCTGATGGAATGACCTGGCGCGGTGCCGGTCTTCTGCCTGAAGGGTCAGCAATAGGCGAACAGCCTGTGCGGATGCCGAGGACATGATACCCAGCGGGATCTGAATTATTTCAGCCTTTTCTGCCAATTGAGTTGCGCGTTGTCGATGTTCAAGTCTGTCTTGCCGGCAAGGTCTGCAATCGTAATCCATAAATGCAATTACCGTTTTTCTCCTGTTATCCAATGGCTCCCGTTTAAGTTGGAATTTTTCGATGATACCCTGAGCTTCCGATAGAACTTTCGCCCTCTCCATCCTTGCATTTTTCTCGCGGGACAATTGTTCATACCTGAAAGCCTTCTCCAATAATTCCGGGTGCCGTGATAGAAACGACGGATCAGCGTTCAGGAAATCAACGACTTCATCTTCCGTGACGCCAAAAGCGCCGTTCGGAAGCAGTATCAATACCGGAATCAATATACTTCGTGAAATAAAAAGACTTATCCCTGTCAGCCGGTGACACTGGAAGTCAAATAAATGATAAGTATGCATCCGGAAAGCCGGTACAGAATCTACGATTGCTCTCACATCATAGATACAATGTCAAGTGCGTGCCCCTCATCGATTGGCAGGGAAATAGTCAGGGTGGAATTACTTGCATCCCATGCGCCCGCCACCTTGCCACTTTCTCCGGAGACCACCTTACCCTGATGAAGCCGGAAAACTTCTTTACCATCGAACATCACACTATAGTGCGCCCCCGTATCAAGATTTATGACACCGATATCGGATATGCCCCTGTAAGCGGTCCCGGGTTTGATGCGGACACTCAATCGATTATGTTCACGACTGTAAACTGCATGACTGATCAGGACTTCGGGATATGTTACGTTCACAACTTCCGGCGTATCACCAGTTATCCAGTTCTGCGCACTGTCCCTGTCATAAAGTCGCCACAATCCGTATCCGGGATTGAGTCTGGCCATCGGCAGCATTACATTCCCAATCAGCACAGTCATTTCGTGCTGGCCATACTTCTCTTCCGGGACGATCCAGTCCTTTTCAGAACGTAAGCCATCGAAAAATGCAGCCTCGGTTATATCACGTCGGGGATAGAAGTACCTGCCATCAGCCCATTGAGGGTTAAAGTGACGATCGGCATAGTCAAGCATCGCAGACACCGTGTCACGATCATCCATTTCCGCGGCGTAGGCGGCCAGAAAGCCAAAGTCAAAGCTGGCGATCGGTGTCGACCACCTGCGCCTCCAGTGCTCGGGGTTGGTATCCATTAACGCCACCTTTTCCGCATCACGCTGGGCTGGATAGATCTTACGTACCGCATCAGCATTCCATGCGTTCATCATCAGTGCATTCCAGCCATCGGCCCACGCAAATGGCCTGTCCACACGTTCCTGTTCCTTCATACGATAAAAATACATAGTTCTGGATGAATGGGGCGCTATATAATTCAGTTCTTCAGCTTTCTCCCAAAAGGCATGACGCACATCCGAAAGTTTACTGTCATGCATCCAGTCAAAATGGATAAGGCCAAGTATGGGGTGCTGATTACACTCCGCAAAAACATCATTGGGTTCACAATCAACACCTACGTAATCACTATCCACAAACTGATCATAGATAAGTTTTGCAAGTGAGTGATGATCATAGGTGTTTTTGAATCCGTTTGGGCCAGGTAATTCAAACACCATACAATCGGGTTTGTCGAAACGGTGATCCTTATATAGTACTTCATAAAGACTGATCATCTGCAGGAGATGGCCGCTGTACATGATATTTTTTTCACGAACAGGATCACGCCATTCCTTACCTGCTTCCAGGTAGCCCTTGTAAGGATCCATTTCAATGATTTCCAGCCACGTGGGAGCCCAGACATCACTGCGCATCATTTTTTCAATCAGACTTAGTTGTGCCTCCCTGTATAACTCTTTATAGGCCGGTGTGTAGTTTATTTGCACCATGGCCAGGGCATAGGACATAAACGCCAACTGGAACTGGTAGGCGTCATAAGTTAGCATCGCGCGTGGTTCCATGTAACGCCAGTCTCCCGGTAGTTGGCGCGCGGAATCAACAATGTGTCGAACATGACCGAGTTGCCTGGTATCAAGAATATCTACTTCATATGCAGAATTTCCGAAGGAAGCCGCAGGCGTAAATACCGTCACTGTGATCAAAAATAACATATTGCGAATACGGAAGTTCATCATGGGTATCTCCTTGGTTGAACCATAAATCAGTTTTTCACTATATCCAGTATTATAGAGCGTATATTAAAATTCATTTCTTCTATCCCCAGGATCATTGTGCAAATTGTTCGTTATAAGCCTTCCAGGCCCTGTCAATCACGTAGGCGTGTATCGCGGCTGAATCTTCGGCGCTGAGCGCATCCTTGTAGGAAAGCATTCCCTTATGCTGATAGGCGCCACCCAGGACGATGGCGTCCCATGCCACATGTTTCTCCTCCGTGAGATAACGCAAATTCGGGACCGAGTCACTGCCGCCCTCGACATCGACACCATGACACCAGACACAACCGGTATTGCCATACAATTTTTCACCACGGGCAATGAACTCGGCTGTGCCACTTTGTTGTGGCGGCTCAGGAACAGGCATGGAATGGCTAGTCTCTGCCGGCAGGGTTGCGTCGCCATCCAGCTTGAATGCGATCAAACGACTGTTGCCTTTTGATCCGCGCAGCGCATTGTGACGCGGAATCCATAATCGTTGCGGGCCACCCCACCCCACCGGGATGATGACCAGTTGTTCCCCATTAATGCGAACAGTCACAGGCGCTGCCTGGATCGCCGAACCGGTTTTAATGGTCCACAGTAATTCACCTCTGTCGGCGGCATAGGCATTGAACTTGCCTTCGGCATTTCCCTGGAATACAACACCACCTGCTGTCGATAGCACGCCCCCGTTCCACGGTAATTTATGCTCCTGCGACCATCGTTCCGACTGGGTCACCGGGTCCCAGGCCACAAGCCTGCCCAGCATTTCGTCTTCCGCCACCTTGCCTCCACCTGCACCGTAGGCGCTCTGGCCCAGCGGTTCTTCCTCTTCGCCCGATTCGGGTGATTGTTGAGCAACCGTTGCGACATCCAGCACCGGGATATAAACCAGGCCGGTGTCAAGACTGTAACTCATGGGGTGCCAGTTATGACCACCCCATCCATAAGGGTAGACAAGCGGCTTACCACTTTCGGGGTCCACGGACGCTGCAGCAGTATTGAGAACAGGCTTACCTGTTTCCAGGTCAATATGGGTGGCCCAGGTCACTGTTGTATAGTTGTCCGCTGACAGCAACTCGCCATTGCTGCGATCGATGACATAAAAAAATCCATTTTTAGGCGCCTGCATCAGGATTTTTCGGCTCTCACCTTCAATCTCCATATCGGCAAGGATCATATGTGCAGCCGCGTTATAGTCCAACTTGTCTGCCGGGACTGTCTGGTAATGCCACAGGTATTCGCCTGTCGCGGCATCCAGGGCAACAATGGAATTGGTCAGCAGGTCATCGAACTCTTCGGGATCCGTGATGTTGATATACTCGGGAAAAACACTGTCCGTTCCCAGATATAACCGGTTCAATTCCTGATCATAGGTCATGGAGTCCCATACCGAACCGCCGCCGCCGTAGTGGCGCCCTGCTTCCCCACTTCCGGCCTCCGCAGTCGTTTCAAGAGCTTGTACTTCCTGGCCAGGAACAGTATCACGGGGTACTGTATAAAAACGCCATACAAACTCACCGGAATCCGCGTCATAGGCCGTGACATAGCCACGCAAGCCCCAATCAGCTCCCGCGTTACCGATAAAAACCTTCCCATCACCCACCCTTGGTGCACCGGTAATGGCATAGCCGATACTGCTGTCGCAGGTTTCAACTTCCCAGACGGGGGTTCCCTTTCCTGCATCGACAGCGACCAACCTGCAATCACCGGTACCGACAATCACTTTTCCATTCCATACAGTCACACCCCGGTTCCAACGGGAAAGCCAGGACCCGAATACACTCAGATTCAATTTCACTTGCGGATCATAAGACCAGAGAAGATCACCGGATGCGGCATCAACAGCATAAATGACACTGAAGGGGGCACTTAAATATATGGTCCCGTCAACGACAATCGGCGTCGCCACAAGACCGTCACTACTTGGTATATCAAGAGCCCAGGCCACACCCAGGCGATTGATATTACGCCGGGTAATTTGATCGAGCGGACTAAAACGCTGCTCGTCATAGGTACGTCCATGCAGCAGCCAGTTTTCTACATCGTTGAAGGCATTCAATGCACGTTCATGGCTTACCGCTCCGGGCAAATCTGCTTGTGCATCCGCAACGCCAGTGGATTGAGATGTTGTTTTTTCAATATTGCCTGTCAATGGACTACTTCCTTCATCTTCGCCACATCCATGCATTCCGGAGATAGCTGTCAGCAGGAAAACGACCACAGGAAACGATCTCATATTATTTACTCCCGGCATGTTGACACCATTTAATCACTTTACCGCGACTTCACAGTCGGTGTGAAATCATGGCCATTAGTTCTTGAGGTCCTCAATGGCCCGGTAAGCCTGATCGATAGCCTCTTGCATTGCTGGAAAAGCCCCTGCATCCGAGTTGGCGATAGCTATTCGACCAAAGCGCTGCCGGCCCACCACGTTGGGCAATTCATCGTCTTCGTAGTTGTCAAAGACCGGGTTGGGCGCCCACGCGTAGCCGTGTGGCCAGCGGTTGACCGTAATACCCTCGATGTCGAGGGCTGGGTCGAAACCCGCACTGCCGAGCATCCCAGCCAGATGGCTGCGCGTCTCTCTCTCGATGGTCTCAAACGAGGTCGCCAGTAATTCCATGCGCCCCGCCTTGTTCTGTTCAGCCGGCGACAGACCGGGACTCGCAGGCATTCGATTCATGTGGGCAATAATCGGCTCTTCCGGGTTCCTGGAAAACGCCACAGCTCCGAGGCTTACCGGAAAATCGAGCATCGCCACATGGTGGTAGGTGCCCGGGCAATTCGCTATACCTATGCCGAGCTTCTGCCAGGGTTGCCAGTCACGAAGTAAGACATTGGTGTAGACAAGGGGAAGCTTCACCAGTTTGCCAAGTGCCTCCTTTTGCCTGGAAGGCAAATCGGGGCACAGGTGGGGTATAACCCGGTTGTAACAGGCGAGCACACAATTGCGAACCCTTACCTTAAAAGTATTTCCACCTTGTACATAGGTAATCTCAGCTTGTTTGGCCATGTTATTGTCACCGCTATTGAGAACATTCACGACCGTGCTGCCGAGTCGAAGACGTACAGCCGACGATTTGCGATCGAGACGCGAGTAATCAAAAGCTGCGCCGACGATATCATCCATGGTGTTACCCGGGGCAACGTCCGGAATCAGACGTCGAACCAGCAGGCGGGCCACAGATGCATTGCCGTCGGGAAAATGATAGATGTAAGGCTCTCTCGATACTCTCAAGCCCCAGTTGATCGGTCCCTTGAACATACCAAGACTGGTCGCATCCAGTCCTGGCAAACCCAGGGCCATTGCCCAGAGCGCCGGGACAAGGTCTGCTCCGATCAGGTCGGACAGAACATGTTGAAACAGTCCCAGGACTTCGGGGTCTGTTACTCCCATGTGCCTGGTAAGGAAATCAAGGTAGCTGATACTTTCCAGGTAGGACGGCTCACCAAAAATTGAGTGGTCAGGCACCTGATCTTTTGTCTGCGTATAGAGTCCAAGTAGTTGACGTTTGGCCTCGTCGGGAACAGGCATGGTCGGAATCGCCTGTTCCATTGACAATTTCGACTCACCCATGGGCATCAGGGTGTTCCATGGCAGGAGTGGCGCCGGCACGACCTGGTCTACGCCATAGGTAGGCCGATCGAAATAAATGGACGCACCAAGGCCCCAGCGTTTTGCAAATTCCTGGTCGTATGCGGTCTCGAAGCGTTTAACATCAATCTGCAGATCTTCGAGCATCTTCTTCGCGACCTTGCTGAATCCCCCCGGGCTGTCGATGGATTGACTGCCCCCGTAGGCAATTGTTTTCTTTCCCTTGTGAAGGAATTCGTTGCGCTTGGCGTGACCGCCGAAATCATCATGGTTGTCGAGGATGAGAATCGTCGCGTCGGGGTTTTCTTTTTGATAAAAGTACGCTGCCGATAAACCACTGACCCCGGCGCCGACAACAACCAGGTCATAGACTATGCCGTCGGGATCTTCCGCCGGCCCCCAATCCTTACGCCCTTCACGGGCAAGTTGGTGTGCGACTTCGAAGGAGCCGTTGTGGCTACCACGCATCCCGCCCTGGCCCGGCGGGTAATTTTTCAATGCAGGATATGTATTGGGACTATGCGTAGCAGCCAGAATATTGCCCGGTAGCATGCTGCCGGCGATGGCGACACTCACCCCCTCAATAAAATCGCGGCGGGTGATCTTGCGATCCATCCCCAGATCGCGATCGTTGGGCATCAGCGCAATACCTGTTTAGTAATTCACCCCAACCTTGACGCCGAACCAGCGCGGCATGCCCATGTTGCCATAGGCGTAGTCGACACCCGACAAGGCATAATGGTTATCAATGTATTCATGGTCGAAGACATTCTCTACGTAGCCCTCGACCTGCCACCGTTCTGATTGCGATCGCCAGAACAACCGCAGGTTCACCAGCCAGCGATCCTCGTTGTAGGTATACTCGTTGCCGCCGAGCCCGTTGGTGTCGTCGCGGTAATTGAAATCCACCTGCGCGCTGACCTTGCCGTTGTTTCCGAGAGGAATGTGATAGCGGGCGAGACCGTTGATCGTCCATTCCGGCGCGCTGGTGCCGAGCTCACTGCCGTCCACGAAAAATTGATCGCCCGCAAAGGCTCTGGCGCCGGTACCGAAATTCGCAGGGACGAAAAAGTTTGCGGACGCATCGACCTCGGTATCCAGCCAGCCCACACCCAGGCTCATTTCCAGTTGCTCTATGGGTACCACGAGTAGCTCCAGCTCGGCGCCGTAGATATCGGCGTCTCCAATGCTCATGAGCCGGCCAACAGGCGCTACCGCAACATTGTCGTAGATGAGGCCCTGCTTGTCCGTGACGTCCTGGTAGAACAGCGCGGCATTCACCCGTGCCCGGCCGCCTAACAGCGTTGCCTTGAAGCCGCCTTCGTAGGATTTGATTTTCTCCGGAGCCACCGCGCTCAGGAGGCTGATATTACCGCCCAGCAGATCCGTATTGAAGTTGCCGGAGCGGAAGCCGGTAGAGAAGGACCCGTAGAGCATCCATTCCTCACGCGGCCGCCACTCCAGGCCTACCTTGCCTGAAGTGTTGGTGCTGGACAGCGCCTGCGAACCCGGAACGCCGGAGGTAAGCACTTCGGTCTTCTTGTCGTCATCGGTGTAGCGTACCCCGCCGATAAGCCGGAGCTGGTCCCCGAGCGGTATGCCCACCTGCCCGAACACGGCCCACGACTCCGTATCCCCCTCTGCCTTGGTATCGGGTGATTGAATAGACTCGAAATCCCTTATCGTACTGGTCGAATCGCGGTCTTCGTCGAAGTAGTAGAAGCCCGCGGTCCAGTCCGCACGCATGAACACGCCGGATAATCTGATCTCCTGGGTAAACTGGTCGGAATCAACGGTATAGTGGTCGTTGAACTGGAAAAAACCGCCGAACACACCCACAGCGGTGGCGTCTTCATCGGGGTTGAAATACCGATTGTAGCTGTCGTAGGCAGTGATCGATACGACATCTATGGTTTCGGTCAGCTTGAAATTAAGCCTGGCAATCCCGGTAATCGTACCGAGCGTGTAACGGTTACCCCCATTCCCGGGATCGAGCTCGGTATAGACCTCTTCAGGATCGAGGTTCGGATCGCCAAACGTCGGTAGGCCGAAAAAGGCGCCGCCCCCGACACATTGTCCGGCCCGTACCCGCTCCGGCTCACACTGTGCAAGGGTTAGCGGATCCAGAAGCCCCCAGTAGTGAAAGCCCTTACCGATGTCGTCCCGGTCGCTGGCTTCGATGGTGAGCATCAGACCCGCCCGCTCGCCGAGGTCGAATTCAAGATGGCCGCGGCCGGTCAGGTGGTCAGTTTTACCGAGTTTCCCGCCGGCCGGCCCCAGGTTGTCCTGAAAGCCATCGTCCTCGTGGTACTGGAACGCCAGACGCCCCCTCACCCGATCAGTCAGGGGAACACTGACCGCGGCCTCCACGATGCGGGTATCGTAGGATCCGTACTCGAAGGTGGCATAGGCTTCGAACTGTTCAGTCGGCTTGCGTGAAATGAAGTGCACAAGACCGCCGGTCGCATTGCGCCCGAATAGCGTGCCCTGCGGTCCGCGCAGTACCTCCACACGCTCCAGGTCCAGCATGTTGTTGCCGCCGTAATAGGCTTGCGGCCGGTACACATCATCAAAGTACAAGGCCACGTTCCCTTCTCCCCCCAGCATGGTGTTCAACGTGGCATTCCCCCTGATTGTCAACGCCCCACTATAGGAACCCTGGTCGGCAGTCACATTAGGTATCTGATCAAAGATCTCGCGCGTATCTTTAAAACCGAATTCGCTGATCATGTCGCCGCTCAGGGCGGTTATGGAGATGGACACATCCTGTACGCTTTCTTCGCGTTTTTGTGCAGTGACAATCACTTCTTCAAGAACTGACTGCGCATTGACGGTCAGACTTTGTGCAAGGAATAGAATCAGGATGACTCGGATAGTTTGATTGATGGAATTCACACTAAATTGATGAGACATACAACCCTCCCCCTACTCAAAGAAAAAATGGCAAATAATGACTACTTTTTTATATTATAATTGTTATAATTAAATAATCAAGCTGTAAATTACGAAAAAGAACTGGAAGATATAAGACCGGTATGGAATATAAGTAAGGTGACGATGAAAGTAATCAATGAGCGTTCGCTGTGGTGGGAGAACTCCTTGCCGGTGTCAATACCGGATGTTTCTCTGCCACAAAGGACCGATGTTGCAATAGTCGGTGCTGGTTTTGCAGGTTTAAGTGCCGCATTGGAATTGCAACGCAGCGGTGTTGAGGTAACACTCATTGAAAAAGAATGGCCAGGGTACGGAGCCTGTTCAAGGAACCTTGGACTGGTCATGGATCGCATTGATGGTACAACAACAGGAGAACTGGACGGGCTTATTCATGGTGCCAATAAACATGATCTCATTAAACAAGGACGAATTGCGCACGATTTTGTCGTTGAATTAATCAAGCGCGAAAACATCAGCTGTGGATTGCGACAAAATGGAAAGCTGGTACTGGCAACGACGAAGTCAGCATACGATGCCATGGCCAGTACCCTGGAGCGTATAGAAAAACAATCTGGATCGGTAAATGCGTACATGGTCCCAAAACAAGACCTACACAAGGAAATTGGTAGTCAGGCAAACAAAATTTATTATGGTGCTAAAGTACAGCCGGATGCTTATGATCTGAATCCTGGACTATTAACCGCCGGTATGGTTCAACGCCTTACTGATTCTGGTACGACAATTTGTTCCTCTACCCAACTTGAATCGGTACAACGTCAAGCAAACGGAACGTTTACGATATCGACGAACAGGGGCAGCATCTCTGCAGAACATGCAATCCTTGCAACTCAGGGATATTCCGGCGCAGAGACAGGCTTTTTACAAAAGAAAATTTTTCCATTCCTGGCGCATGTTGTTGCGACTGAACCAATGCCACAGGATTTACTAAAGGAACTACTACCCACTTTGCGTGCCGTCGTCGATACAAAACAAATGTTTTTTAATTTCAGACCTTGTGATAAAGAAACCAGGCTGATACTGGCTTCTCATTATTTACGCACCAGTGATAACTGTACCCAGGCAAACAGGATTCTGAACGCATATAGAAAACTGTTCCCGGAATTGGAGAAAGTTCAGGCAGAATATTGCTGGCATGGTAATTTGGCATTGCCATCTGATCACTTGCCTCATATCGGCACACACGATGGCATTCATTTTTGTGCTACGCCAAGCTTCTCAATGGCACTCTATCTTGGATCAAAAATGGCTAAACGAATACTGGAAGCTGACGATGCCAGTACATTATTTGATAATATGCCAATACAGAATTTTCCATTTTACTCTGGAAATCCGTCAATTCTCTATCGAGGTTTAAGGACCTTATTCCATGGGCTGGATTATTTGAATGTTGCGGCCCCGAAATAACATCTAAGACACAATCTTCTATAGGATTTATGGAGCAATCTAGTTATGCCAAAAGTGGTTAATCATGATGAAAGAAGGGTTGAGATAGCGCAAGCAACATGGGCCGCTGTTCAATCCGTTGGTGTCGATAATATTACATTACGTGATATTACATTGGAGGCGGGATTTACCACGGGTGTGTTGTCGCATTATTTCAGGGATAAGGACAGCGTCTTGAGGTTTGCATTTACAATTGCATATAGAAAAACTTTTGAAAGAATTCTCAATGCCAATAAATCCGTCGAAAATAACTTATTGTGCATCAGAAACGCAATGGTAGAACTTCTGCCCGACCCCGAAAAACTGGAGAGCGTTGCGTTTGTGTCGATGTGTTTCGGGATCCGGAACAGTAAGGACCCTCTGTTGGCCGAGGAATACAGTGCGAATAAGAATGAATATCGTGATTTGCTGAAAAAATATATTACGAACTCTATTAACAAAGAAGAAATCCCTCACGTTAAGAAAGCAGAGGAAATACTGGACCTGATTTTAGCGGTGGTAGATGGGGTATGTATTCAGTCCTTACTCAACCCCGAAGTTTATACAAAAAAGCGATGTGTTCGCATCATTGAAAGCATGATAGAACGATTGCCAGGTTCATCAAATCAGACATTTCAACAGTTGTATTTCCAGGCCGGAGAAAATATTTAAATGAGTAACAATAATAAACTTGTACGATTGGATGTTGACAAGTTGGCGGGTATCGACCTTGACGACTATGCACCCTACCCGGATGAAATAATATTATCCGGCAAATCACAGCATCAAACACATCATTTTGAGCACGGCGAGCTCCTTGTTGCGGCCTACCAGGCTGCGCCTGTAAAACTTCTGCTAAAAGACTACCCTCAAGATGAATTTATGTATTTGCTAAGCGGAAAGATAGTTATATCTGGTGAAAACGGACCGTCCGAAGAGTTTTATCCAGGGCAGGCATTAGTGCTTAAAAAAGGTTTCTGCGGTACGTTTGAAATGCAGGGTAATGTACGCAAAATCGCTATTATGAATGGCGACTGTTATTCACCGTTAAATGAATAGTGAATAGTAAATTGTGACGGTGACCGCTCTTGATACGGTAAATATCGAATTCGCGGCGGTCGATTCCTCGTATATGTTGTTTCGGACCCGTAGTACTCGACATTGAGGTTTTTATTTTGTGGGTCTAATTCTCGTCATTTGATGCATTTTTTGCGCGTGTTATCGGCTTGATCCAGCCAATATAGACATACAACCCTGCCAGCAACACTACCGTAATGACCCCGAGATTTCCGAGCATGGGATGAACTTGCAGACCCAGAAATAAAGCGAAGGAAAAAGCAATAAGGAGTGCGAACAGCACTGCTATGTGGATGAGGATCGTCAGAAGTACCCTTGCCCAATTCTGTTGCATCGCTAACTCCCGTGGTTTGGTTTCTCTTTCGAGATTTGAACTATCAAGTTAGACTGGTTTCATCTGTGTTTGTTCCGACCACTACTGTGTCTTGAGCAACTGACCTCCCCCCACCAAACTGGACCACTCTAAACTAGAGATTTCTGGCAAAATCACAATCCTGAGAGGAGGGTTTTGCCATGAAGAAGACCAAGTTCACCGAAGAGCAGATTGCCTTTGTCCTGCGCCAGGCCGAGACTGGGACCCGCGTCGCAGAGGTATGCCGCAAGCTGGGCATATCCGATGCGACGTTCTATAACTGGCGCAAGAAGTACGGCGGCCTGGGGGTGCCGGAGCTGCGGCGCCTGAAGCAACTGGAAGAGGAGAACAGGAAGCTGAAGCAGCTGGTGGCGGATTTGAGTCTGGACAAGCAGATGTTACAAGATGTGCTCTCAAGAAAATTATAAAGCCGGCGCAAAAACGCCGGCAATTGCGTGCGTTACAAGACGCTTACCGGGTGAGTACCCGGCGGGTCTGTGAGGTCATCGGGTTGCCGCGCGCGACCTGGTACTACCAATCCACTCGTCCCACGGATGCGGCCTTGCGCCACCGGCTCAAGGAACTGGCGGCGGTGCGGGTCCGCTACGGGTATCTGCGGCTGCACGTCCTGTTGCGGCGTGAGGGCTGGCAGGTTAACCACAAGAAGGTGTATCGCATTTATTGCGAGGAGGGGCTGAATTTACGCAGTAAACGGCCGCGTCGGCGCCGGGCGGCAGCGCATCGCCTGGCCCGTCCCGAGAACCGTGCGGTGAACCAGTGCTGGAGCATGGATTTTGTGGCGGACAATTTGTTCAACGGGCGCCGGATACGGGCCTTAACTGTAGTCGATAAATTTACCCGGGAATGCCTGGCGATCCACGTGGAGCAGTCCATCCGGGGCGAACATGTGGTGGACATCATGGAGCGGCTTAAACTGGGTGAGCAGCGAGTTCCCTCACGGGTGCAGGTGGACAACGGCAGCGAGTTCATCTCCAAGGCGCTCGATAAATGGGCTTATGAGAACCGGGTCACACTCGACTTCTCAAGACCCGGAAAACCCACGGATAACCCGTTTATTGAATCGTTCAACGGCAGCTTCCGGGACGAATGTCTGAACACGAACTGGTTTCTGTCCCTGGACGATGCGAAAGAGAAAATAGAAACCTGGCGAATGGAGTATAATCAGTATCGACCCCATTCATCGCTGGATGACCTGACGCCGGAGGAGTTCTACCGACGATATCAACAAGCCGGGAATCTCGAATTTACGGGTGTCTAGTTCCGGGGTGAAGCTCAGGACCCGGGAATCTCGAATTTACGGGTGTCTAGTTCCGGGGTGAGGCTCAGGACCTGGAAAACTCTAGTTTTGAACTGTCGCCGTAATGGGGAAGCTTACGCACCGACCTGGCCTCGACAGGAGTGAGACTTACGTAAAGTCCGTCGGGTCTTGCGGAACGATACCTGGATATTCGTTCAGCACGTTCCTGACGTTGAAGAACAGTTCGAGTTCAAAGTCCTTAACGCCGAACGTATAGGCGACCGCGGCATCGAGATAGAAATAGCTTGGAAGATCGTTCTCTTCTATAGACAACGAGCCGGCTCAAAAATTCGCCCACGCCACGCTGCCCATTAACGCTTATCTACGCGCCCTCTCTCGTCTTTTCTGCCCATGTAGCCAACCCACGCTTCATTCATGATGTAAGCCTGCACCGCCGCGATCTCCTCATCTGTGATATCCGCATACTGCGGCATACCCGAGGGCTTGAGGATTCCGTCGCGCAGGATCTGCGGCAGAATGCGCAGCCTCGGTCCGCGGATATTTCTTAGATCCTTGATTCGACCGTGGCCAGAAGTAATCACATTCTGGCCATGGCAGATCGCGCAGTTATTGTCATAATATGCCTTGCCTTTTTCCGCGAGTTCGACAGGCTGGCGATCGAGAACGGGCTTCAGAACCACCTTTTGTGTCGGAGGCAACTCCGTCTTTCCGCCCAACGAGAACGCTAGAAGCCGCGATGACGCCGCATAAGTTTCGAGCGTCCTCCCAAGTCTGCCTCTCGCAGCGCCTGTCGCTGTTCCATCTCCTGATGGGACGAGTATTATCTGCTTGCCGCCCACCATCACCGTCGAAGGACCTCCGTGGATCACGCTGCGGGTGTCGTAAGACCACAGCTTCTTACCGGTTTTTGCTTCGTAGGCATCGAACGTGCCGGACGGCGTGCCTTGAAAGACGATGTTGCCCGCCGTCGAAAGCACGCCGCCGTTCATTGTTACCGGGTGCTCGACTTCCCAACGTTTCTCCTGTGCTAGCGGATCCCAGGCGATTAACAGGCCCTTGTTCTTGAATACCGCATCTTCCGCAAAGCCGTACTCAGCGTAACGCCCGCCCAGCTCATAAGGCATGATGTGAGCGGGGATGTAGACAAGGCCAGTCTTGGGGCTGTACGACGTCAGCTCCCACGTGTGAGCTCCGTAGCCACCAGGCTGCAGTACAATCGGCTTGCCGGGATAGTTCCACCAGCGAAGCTCATCCTTGAAGGACAGCGTTCCGGTCTTGAGATCTAGCGGTTTGTAATTGACGGTCGGAACGTAGTTCTTTGCGGAGATCACTTTGCCGGTCGTGGCATCGATCACATAGAAATAGCCGTTCTTCGCCGCCTGCAAGAGGACATGCCGATTGCGCCCCTTAATCTTCAGGTCGGCGAGCTGCAGGTGCGCTACGGCATCTCCCGGGTGATATATGTCGCCTGTCGTCAACTGACGATGCCAAACATATTCGCCGGTCGAAGCGTTCACCGCGATAATGGAGCCAGTAAACAACATTTTCTTGTCCACATATTTTTCTTCGTAGCCGTCCGTACCCGGATTCCCCGCACCAAAGATAAGTAGATCCGTCTTCGAGTCGTAGATCATTCCTGACCATACGCTGCCGCTGCCGCCGCCTGGAAGATCGGTCCAGTACTCATCACCCCAAGTCTTGGCGGCCATCTCCATCTGTTTGTTCTCGAACGGCTTGAAAGGATCACCAGGCACGGTGTAGAACCGCCAGATCTCTTTGCCCGTGTTCGCATCGAGTGCGAGCGCATAGCCGCGTCCTGTTCCACTCTGTACGTTGTTGATGCCGACAAAGACCTTGCCGGCGCCGACGCGCGGCGCCGAGCTCGATCCATAGTTCCCCGTTGGATCGCAGATCTCCGCACGCCACTGCTGCTTGCCCGCTTTTCGATCGAGACCGAACAGCGAACATCCGCCGGAGATATAGACCTTGATGTCGTCTATCGCGAGGCCGCTGCGATTTATGGTCGCTATATACGCAGCCCACCGGCTGTAGCGACCCAATCCAAGATTCGGAACGAAACTCCAGAGCGTCTTCCCGGTGTTAATGTCGGTCGCTACCGCTGACCCATAGGGCCCGCCCTGATAGACGACGTTGTCCATCACCAGCGGGTTGCCCACCAATCCCTCGCCGATGGGAAGGTCCGAGTACCAAAGCAGCCCGAGCGAACCAATGGTTTTCTCGTTAATCTGATCGAGCACACTGTATTGATAGCTGTGAGGATTGCCCCCCAGATACCTCCAGTCGTTTTCCGCAGCAGTCGTCGCGGCGCTCGTTAGAGTCCCAATAAGCACGACGCCGACCAGATGTCCGAGCGCTGACGCAGACGATCTCTCGGAGAGGGAGGCGCAACGACGCCAACCCAACACGAGCGCGCTCCAAAAATCATGAGAGCGACTAAATCCCTTGGCTGTATATATGCTAGCGATCCTCAATTTGTGCGGGTGTAAAATTATTCAATCGGAAGTGCCACCAATACAATCTACCCATGATTCAAGCAGCATTTTCAACCCGGCTGTGCCTTTTATCAGTTTACAGCCGGCAAGGTAGTTGGGAGTTCCTTCCACACCCAGGGCGCCCGCCAGGTCCTGAATGTGTTTCAACTCATCAAAAGCCAGATCGTCTCTCAACGATTTCTCTAGTTCCAGACCCTGGATTCCATTCTTTGCCGCTATTCTGGTAACCGCGGCATAGGTAAGCGGTAATCTTTCGCCGAGCATGTCTTGGTGGAATGACCAGGCGCGCTTCCGATCTTTTGCCAGAAGCGTCAGCAATAGACGAACAGCCTGCGCGGATGTCGAAGACATGATACCCAGCGGGATCTCGATTACCTCAACTCTTTCCGCAAATCGACTTGCTTGATGTTCAAATCTGTCGAGCCTGCAAGGCCGGCAATCGTAATCGATAAATGCAATTACTGTTTTTTCCCTGCCGTCGAACTCTTCCCGTTCTATTTTGAATTTACGGATAATATCCTGAGCTTCTGATAGGATTTTCGCCCTCTCCATCCTTGCATATTTCTCGCGGGACAATTTTTCATATTTGAAAGCGTTCTCCAATAACTCCGGGTGCCGTGTTAGAAACGACGGATCCGCTTTCAAGAAATCAATGACTTCATCTTCCGTGACGGCAAATGCGCCGTACGGAAGCAGCATCAATATCGGAATCAATATATTTCGCGCAAAGTTAAGCAAATGAGGCGTATGCATCCGGAAAGATTGCGCAGAATCTTCGGTGACTGTCACATCGCAGATACAGTGCCTAGTTCGTGTACAGACACAATGTCTAGTGCATGGCCATCATCTATTGGCAGAGAAATAGTCAGCATGGAATCGCCGGCATCCCATGCGCCCTCCACCTTGCCACTTTCCCTGGAGACCACCTTACCCTGATGAAGCTGGAAAACCTCTTTGCCATCAAGCATGACGATATAGCGCGTCCCGGTATCAAGATTTATGATGCCGATATCGGACATGCCTCTATAAGCGGTCCCGGGCTTGATACGGACACTCAATCGATTATGTTCACGATTGTATACGGCATGACTGATCAGAACTTCGGGATATTTTACCTTCACAATCTCGGGCGTATCACCAGTTAGCCGCTTTTTCATACTGTCTCTGTCATAAAGTCGCCTTAATCCGTTCCCGGGATTGAGTCTGGCAAGCGGCAGCACTCCGTTCGCAATCAGCAACGTCATTTCGTGCTGGCCATACTTCTCCTTCGGGACGATCCAGTCCTTCTCGGTATCAGCGCCAAATGTCGCCTCGGTTACATCACGACGGGGATAGAAGTATCTGCTATCAGCCCATTGAGGCTTAAAGTGACGATCAGCATAGTCAAGCATCGCGGATACTGTCTCACGATCATCAACTTCCGCAGCGTAGGCGGCTAGAAAGCCAAAGTCATAAGACGCGTACGGCGTTGACCACCTGCGACTCCAGTGCTCCGGGCGTGTGTCCATTAACGCCGCCTTTTCCGCATCACGCTGGGCTGGATAGTTCCTGCGTACCAGATCGGCATTCCATGCGTGCATCATCAAGCCATTCCATCCATCGCTCCATGCAAAGGGCTTATCCACAAGTTCCTGTTCCTTGACACGGTAATGATACATAGTCCTGGATGTTTGAGGCGAAATGTAATTCAGTTCTTCAGCCTTGTCCCAAAAGGCCTGACGCACATTTGAAAGCATACTCTCATGGATCCAATCATAGTGAATAAGGCCAAGTATGGGATGCTGATTACACTCTGCATAAACGAGATTGGGTTCACATTCAACACCCACGTGATCACTCTCCACAAACTGATCAGTTATAAGCTGCGCAAGCGAATGATGATTGTAGGTGTTCTTAAAACCGTCCAGGCCAGGCAATTCGAACACGATAGAATCAGGTTTATCGAAACGTAAATCATGATACAGCACTTCATACAGGCCGATCATCTGCAGGAGATGGCCGCTGTACATGATATTTTTTTCACGAACAGGATCGCGCCATTCCTTTCCTGCTTCCAGGTATTTACTGTAATAAGGCATTTCAACGACTTCCACCCACGTGGGAGCCCAGACGTCACGACGCACTATTTTTTCAATCAGTCTTAGCTGTGCATCCTTGTATAACTCCTTATAGGCTGGCGTGTAGTTCATTTGCACAACGGCCAGGGCGTAGGACATAAACGCCAATTGGAACTGGTAGGCGTCGAAAGAAAGCGGCGTGCGTGGTTCCATATAACGCCAGTCTCCGGGTAGTTGGCGCGCAGAATCAATAATGTGTCGAACATGGCCGAGTTGCTTGGTATTCAGAATGTCTGCATCGTATGCGGACTCTCCCAAGTCTGCCCCGTATAAAGACGAACACATAAGAATAGATAAACTGCAAAACACAGATTTCGATAGATGGCGCCCGATCATTTTCTTTACCTTCTGATATCAACAAAAATTGAAATCGTTATTGTTCTGTTTTTTTGTACAGTTTGTTTGCTATAAGCTTTCCAAGCCCTGTCAATGACATAGGCGTGTATTGCGGCTGAAACTTCGGCCCGCATCAGCGCTCTCCCCCGGACGTTGCGATGAAAGCTCAGATCGCCAAGAATCAGGAAAGTTCGACATTTTCAACAGCCTGTTAGAAGTCCACGCCGATCTTGACGCCCCACCAGCGCGGCATGCCCAAGTTGCCGTAAGCGTGGTCCATACCCGAAAATGCAACCATGTTGCTTATGTATTCCTCGTCGAAGACGTTCTCCACGTAGCCTTCGACTTGCCACCGTTCTGATGGCGAACGCCAGAACATCCGCAGGTTCACTACCCAGCGTTCCTCGATGAAATCAATCTCGTTGCCGCCGAGCCCGGTAGAGTCATCGCGGTAACTGAAATCCACCTGCGCGGTGACATTGCCGTTGTCTGCGAGGGGGATGTGATAACGGACGAGGCCGTTGACGGTCCATTCCGGCGCGCCGGTGCCAATCCCGCTGCCGTCCAGGGAAAATGGATTACCTAAACCCGCATTGACGCCGGTACCGAAATTCGCACGAACGAAAAGGGTCGCGGGCGCACGGATTTCCGTATCCAGCCAACCAACGCCCAGACTCATCTCCAGTTGCTCCACGGGTACCACGAACAACTCCAGCTCGGCGCCGTAGATATCGACATCACCGAGGCTTATGAGCCGACCGACCGGTCTTAAATCAGCGCTGTCGACGGCGAAGCCTTGCTTGTCAATGATGTCTTGGTAGAACACCGCGGCATTCACCCTTGCCCGGCCGTCGAACAGCGTTGCCTTGAAGCCGCCTTCGTAGGATTTCACCTTCTCGGGGGAGACCGAGTTCAGGAGGCTGAGGTCCCCGAACAACAGATCCGTGTTGAAGTTCCCTGAGCGGAAGCCGGTGGAAAAGGATCCATAGATCATCCACTCGTCCCTCGGCCGCCATTCGAGACCAATCTTGCCTGAAGTGTTGGTCCAGGCCCCTTGCTCCGAACCCGGAATGCCGGCGGTAAGCACCTCGGTCTTCTTGTCGTCATCGGTGTAGCGCAGGCCGCCGATCACCCGGAATTGATCCCCGAGCGGAATGCCCACCTGCCCGAACACCGCCCACGATTTCATATCCAGCTTTCCTCTGGTATCGGGTGATTGAACACTCTCGAAATCCCTTATCGTGCTGGTCGATTCTTGGTCTGAGTCGAGGTAGAAGAATCCCGCGGTCCAGTCCGCGCCCTTGTACACGCCGGATAATCTGATCTCCTGGGTAAACTGGTCAAAATCTTGGGAGTAGTGGTCGTTGAACTGGAAAAAGCCGCCGAACGCACCCACAGCGCTGGCGTCTTCATCGGGGTTGAAATACCGGTTGTAGCTGTCGTAGGCGGTGATCGATACGAAATCTATGGTATCGGTCAGCTTGAAATTCAGCTTGGCAATTGCGGTCAGCGTTTCGAGTGTGTAACGATTACCCCCGTTATTGGGATCGAGCTCAGTATAGACCTCTTCAGGATCGAGGTTCGGAACGCCGAACGTCGGTAGACCGAAAAGCGCACCGCCCCCGACACATTCGCCTGCGCGCACGCGTTTCGGTTCGCACTGCGCCAGGGTGACCGGGTCCAGAATCCCCCAGTAGTGAAAACCCTTACCGATATCGTCCTGATCGCTGGCTTCGATGGTGAGCAACAGGTTCGCCCGCTCCCCGAGGTCGAATTCCAGTTGGCCGCGGCCGGTCAGGTGGTCAGTTTTACCGAGTTTCCCGCCGGCCGGTCCCAGGTTGTCCTGAAAACCATCGTCCTCGTGGTACTGGAACGCCAAACGCCCCCTCACCCGATCGGTCAGGGGACCACTGACCGCGGCCTCTACGATACGGGTATCGTAGGATCCGTACTCGAAGGTGGCGTAGGCTTCGAACTCATCGGTCGGCTTGCGCGAAATGAAGTGCACCAGGCCGCCGGTAGAATTGCGCCCGAACAGCGTGCCCTGCGGCCCGCGCAGCACCTCGACGCGCTCCAGGTCCAGCATGTTGTTGCCACCGTAATAGGCCTGCGCGCGGTACACCTCATCAAAGTACAGGCCGACGGTCCCTTCTCCCGCGAGCATCGAGTTCAGCGTGGAATTCCCCCTGATCGTCAGCGTGCCGAAATAGGATTGCTGGTCGGCATCCACATTCGGTATCTGATTGAAGATCTCGAGCGTATCCTGGAAGCCAAAGTCGCTGATCATGTCGCCGCTCAGAGCAGTGACCGAAATGGAAACATCCTGCAGACTCTGCTCGCGCTTTTGAGCGGTGACGACTATTTCGTCGAGTACAGTGCCCTGCGCCATACCTACGACAGGAAAGACGAGTGACATGGCGATAACAGATCCGACCACACTCGAGAAAAAAGAACTTC
The DNA here is from genome assembly GCA_965205405.1 of Gammaproteobacteria bacterium. Lineage (GTDB taxonomy): Bacteria > Pseudomonadota > Gammaproteobacteria > Eutrophobiales > Eutrophobiaceae > JAAXHV01. The sequence continues at coordinate 2,670,582 of OZ242169.1, read as the reverse complement.
TGGACATGATTTCCCCCCTCGCAGACTGAGCAATTCTGAACTGTCCCAATACTGTAGCTTAACTAGACTTTATAGTCTAGTACCGTTTCAATTTAATTCTGACCGGTTAACTTGTCATAGGCCCGGTGCAGTTTGGTCCGGGCCTTGTCGACATCAAACATCCAGTTGATACTGGCCCTCTCCCGATTGCGTCGGGTCTCCCAAGCCGCCAGTTCCGATTCTAACAAGTCCATGCTGTCAATACGACGGTCCAAACATTGCTGGTTCATATTGCCAATCTCAATTTCCACCATGTTCAACCAACTGGCATGCTTGGGCGTGTAATGAAACGCCAGTTTGCGCAATAACCGCCGCGCCTCCGGGGCCGGGAATGCCCGGTACAGCGAAGCAGGCTGGTGCGTGTTCAAATTATCCAGCACTATCCGGATGCACTCGGCCTCCGGGTAATGCACGTCCACCAGTTCCCGCATCAACTCGGCAAAATCAGCCGCTTTTTTGGTGTGCGTCACCTTGGCATGACGCCAGCCACGATGCCGGTCAAAACACACAAAGATATTCGCCACCCCCTTGCGCTCGTATTCATAATCCAGCTTACTCACCTGACCCGGCGTCATCGGCCTGCCCGCCTGTACCTCCCCCACCAACTGCTTGCCCGCCTCATCCACGTTCACCAGTGGTCGCTCAGGACAGGACGGCTCAGCATACACATCCAGTACATGCTCCATCTGCGCAATATACGCTGCATCCATCTGCCCCAAACACCACATCTTCTGCTGCCAGGGCTTTAACTGGTTCGCCTTCAAACGTTGTCGTATGCACTCCAGCGATACCTCTTCCATATCCGTCAATGCCACCCACCGCTCCGCCAGCAACGACAGCGTCCAGCGACACCGCCCCGACGGCGGGGTACTGCACGCAATCGACACCAGCAACGCATCCTCATGCGCCCCCGTCTTGCGCGGCTGTCCCGAACGAGCCCCTTCCGATAACGCCGCTTCCAACCCGTACTCCACAAAATCTCGCTTCACCCGGTAGGCCGTCGAGGTGCTCACCGATAACGCCGCCGTGATGGCCTGGTCCGTCATCCCCCGTCCGTCCGCCAGCAATAAAATCTGGGCCCGCTTCAGCGCCCGTACACGCTGTTTCCCCTGCGATGTAAACGTCTCCAAATACGTCCGCTCTGCCGCCGTCAACTCAACCCGGTAGGTGATATGCATGCCATTTACCCCGCTTGTCATAAAAGGGATAATGGATCATAAAATACCTACCATGTCGATCCCTGACGCGAAAAAAATTGCCCCGGCCTTCACCTATAAGCAAGGCCAGTACCTGGCCTTTATCCATTACTACACCAAGGTCAACGGCATCGCCCCCGCACAGGCCGATTTACAGCGCTATTTCCGGGTCTCGCCACCCTCTGTGCATCGCATGGTAACCCAGTTGGAAGATAAGGGACTCATCACGAAACAACCCGGCGTGGCGCGCAGCCTGTCACTGGCAATCCCCCTCAGTCAACTCCCGGCGCTTGATTGATTTTCAGCTGCCAATCGATCAGAATTAAATTGAAACGGTACTAGAGTATTCGGTCTATTTCCTCAAGAACCCTTTTCCTTCTTGAAAGTCGCCTTAATTCTTTACCCATTTATGCTCTTCCTGTCCTATAATCACCTATGCTGTAGATCAAACCACAATAGTACTTCGTGATATCTGAATAAGTTAAAGTAAACGATTTACTTAAAGTCATAATCAAGACCCATTAGTAATCCGGTTTTGGATATATGTAAATACTGTATTAGCAGCATTAATACATACGATAGCTTCTGGTTCCTCCAGCAGTAAATTATCATGTGCAAGACTTGCCTCATTTCGCAGTGTTGATATAGAGTCAATTACTGTCGCAAGAGATCGAAGAATCCTAGTGATTTCATTCGCTCTTGGGCCCTCTGGTCTTAGATCCGGGTGTTGAGATCGTAAAAGTTTAAATGCCCGGGCTGTAGAAATATTGGTTTCAGTGTTAATTCCTGCATTTTTACATATCTGCATCAGATAAGCATGAAGGGCTGTATGAATACGATCAATAGAATTAGCGGCACCAGCTTGGCTACCAAGTTGTTTTGCGTCTTTTAAAGCTTTTGAAACATTATCTGCCGCGTCTGGAGGTATCTCTGGGTATTCGATACCCACCACAGACGTAGTTAGTTCTCCATCCTTAATTTGAAAGGGTTCATTACATTGCCCCAGAATATTATTCATGTGAAGTTCATCTGGTACTGCAAAGCCTCTCTTTTTCAATGCCTCACATGCATCAAAGATTGCGCCGAGAAATGCGGGGCCGTCTTCTGCAGCTGTAATTGCATCACGTTCAAGGTCTGTGTCAGCCCAGGACGCGTCTGAACTTCGATAGTATGGCTTTCCTACTGCACGACAGAGATATTCTTTAAATGTCTCAAGCTCGAACTGACTACCGTTGGCGGTCTTTCTAACTAATGCCAGAAATTCATCTACAGCGCTATTTCCAATAGCAGTAGGTGGACCCTTTGGAAAACGTAGGTCTGAAGAAACACGTAAAGGCATATTCACTCCTAATTAAATTTACTACATATCGAGGGGAATACTAATCTTTGATGAATCCTGAGCCCACATTGGTAACTTGAAGCGACGAACATTACCAGTCTGCGTGATACAGTTTAGGTGGAAGACAAAACTCAAGCTGCTTTCTTAGGCCGTATAGTAATTTTCAGTTCCCGCCCTACTCTGTCCAGCATATTCACCAGCGCATCAATGCTGAATTTGAAGATATGACCATGCATCAGTGCGCTGACTTCAGGCTGGTTGATCCCCAACAAGGTAGCTGAGTCTTTCTGCTTTAGGCCTTTCTTGCGGATGTATTCCCGGATTTCCAGAAGTAATTCAGCACGGACTTTCATGTTGGCGGCTTCCTGTTTGTCGAAACCGATATCCTCAAAGATGTTATCTGTCGTGATATTTTCCATCGTGTTATCTCTTTATCTGTTTAAGCCTGATTCTGGCAAGGTCTATGTCCTGTCTGGATGTACGCTGTGTCTTTTTTCGGAAAGCATGAATCACGTAAATTGACTCACTGAATTTGGCAATATAAATAACCCGGTATTGTCCTTCATATTGGATGCGGATTTCCCTGACGCCCGGGCCGATGCTGCTCATAGGCTTCCAGTCGGACGGCTCATAACCTGACTGTACGGCCATCAGTTCAGCGCCGACTATTTGCCTGACCTTCCCCGGGAAAGACTTCACATCTTCCCTGGAAGTACCTAACCATGTTACCGGTTTTAAAATTGTCATAACGAATTATAGAATATTATCTATAAACTCGTCAAGAAATCTTCCTAAATAATGTTAGGAGTAGATAAACTGTCCGCATCTATAACACATAATCTGTCCGGTCCCGTATCGAAGTACGGGGCAGGCTTTATCATGTTGGTTTTTGGGAGTCATGATGAAGCGGACAGTGTGGTTACAGGAGACAAAGCGAATGCGATTCGAAGAAGCTTTTCAAGGTTGGACAGCGCGGCGGTTAACCCAGGAGGATGCGGCACAGTTACTGGGTGTGTGTGCCCGGACGTTCCGGCGTTATATCGATCGATACGAGGAAGACGGGCTGGACGGGTTACGGGACAAGCGCCTGAGTCAGGTATCACACCGGCGGGCGCCGGTGGATGAAGTGTTGCGATTGGTAGACCGCTACCGGCGGCGTCACGACGGCTGGAACGTGAAGCATTATTATGCCTGGTATCGTCGGGATGGGGGTCAGCGCAGCTACAGTTGGGTGAAGAATACGTTGCAGGCTGGCGGGGTGGTGAAGAAAGCCGCCAAACGCGGGGCACACCGGAAGCGTCGTGACCCGGCGGCCTGGCCGGGGATGCTATTGCACCAGGACGGCAGCACGCACGAGTGGGTGCCGGGTCAGCATTGGGATTTGATTGTGACCATGGATGATGCGACCAATGAACACTATTCGATGTTCTTTTGTGAAGAGGAAGGGACACGGAGCAGTGTTAAGGGCGTGGGTGAGGTGATTGAGGCGCAGGGCTTATTCTGCTCGTTATACACGGACCGGGGCAGTCATTACTGGACGACGCCCGAGGCCGGCGGCAAGGTGGACAAGGTGAATCTGACACAGTTCGGACGAGCCATGACGCAGTTGGGCATTGAGATGATACCGGCGTATTCCCCGGAGGCCCGGGGGCGCTCGGAGCGGGCCTTCGGTACACACCAGGGGCGCTTGCCGCAGGAATTGGCTGCGGCCGGTATTACCACGATGGCAGCCGCCAATGCGTATGTACGGGATGTGTATTTGCCGGCGTTTAATGCCGAGTTTGCCCATCCGTCACGGGAGGCCGGCTCAGCATTCGTGCCCTGCCCGCAGTCGGTGGTACTGGATGACATCCTGTGTGAGCAGGTGGGTCGGACGGTGGGTAAGGACAACTGTGTGAGTGTAGACGGCCTGGTGTTACAAATACCGGCCGACCGGCATCGGTATCACTACATCAAAGCCAAGGTGAAGGTGTGTCGTCATATGGATGGCACCCTGAGCCTGTTCCATGGCCCCCGGCGCTTGGCGAGATACGATGCCGAAGGACAGGTCATACAGGATGAGTTATCGACTGCGGCGTAATGTCCGCCGCACAGTCGGCACTGGACGATCCTTGTCGGACTCTGTCCTTCTGGATTGTTTCAGTGTTAAGACAAAAGCGGACAATTCATTTGTTACAGAAGCGGACAAATCTATTTGTTGACAACAGAAATCTTCCTAAATAACCGAAGAGCTTCAATCAATGAAAATCATCGACTCATAAATAGAAAATGTAATATGAGCGAAATTGTGTTTTTTATTTAAGCGTATGAAATACTATTGAAATATTCGTTTTTTCCAGTTCTCAACGCTGACCAAAATGATATCTCAATATAGTGCTTGATAGGATAAATCATGCTGATTGAATGCCATGAGTGTAAGGCGCGCGTAGATGCAGAAGAGATCGGTCATGTTGAAGCTGACATGCCTTTCTGGCGCCGGCGCACGTACTTACTTAAGTGCCCCGCATGTAATTGCCCATTAGTAGGAGAATGCGATGATGTTTTTCAGAATGAAGAATATCATTGGACAGATCTAGTTCGCGTTTATCCCAAGCCGCCGAGGACTCTTACCCTAAATGTGCCGGAACCAGTTCAAAATCTCTGCGAGAGGCTGATAAGTGCTTACAAATCGGGGCTCATATTGCGGCTGCGGCTATGGCAGGTCGCGCCCTGGAGGCAGTTTGTCGACACTACTCTACAGAAGATACCTACTTGGGTGCCGGGATAAAGGAGCTGAGAGACAAGGGAATAATTGATGCTCGTCTATATAAATGGAGTGAAGAGTTGCGAGACCAACGAAATGCCGCTGCTCACGCTAACGATACAGAGATTTCCTCACAAGATGCTGAGGACATACTCACGTTTACCTGCGCCATTGTCGATTATGCGTTCATGCTGGTCCTTCCCCAAAATCCAGGCCAAGGTTTCTGCGAATTTTTGGCAATACATATTATCCGTCTTCAAAGTAATCCAGACTTGAAGCGTTGGAAATGACCCCGGAACTCCAAAACAGGACTGTTTCGGACAAACTACCGTTAAAATTGACAAAAGCGCCTCTATAGCCTATGCTAAGGCCTATGCCATGACAATGAAGGAGGAGTAAATGTTACCTGAACGCTATGTGAGTTTGTTCCGTAACGGCCGCAACCAGGCCTTGCGAATCCCCCGGGAGTTTGAGTTGCCGGCCGGGAAAGCTATTATCCGCAAGGATGGTGACAAACTCATCATCGAGCCTGTCAGGACTGCCGGATTACTTGCCTTGCTGGCCACTCTTGAGGATGTTGAGACTACTTTTCCGGAAATGGATGAAGCATTGCTGCCTCCCGACAACGTGGAATTTTAATCTTGAAGCCGGCCTATCTCCTGGATACCAATGTGCTGTCGGATCTGGTACGTCGCCCGCATGGCGTCATCACAAGGAGGATTTCGCTTGAGGACGAAGACAAGGTCTGTACCAGTATCATTGTGGCATCCGAATTACGTTTCGGCGCCCACAAGCGTGGTTCCGAACAGTTGACGCGGCAGCTTGACCTGGTCCTCTCGGCAATACAAGTCATGCCGTTCGAGGCGCCTGCCGACCGTCTTTACGGAAAGATTCGAGTTGATCTTGAAAAACGGGGCACTCCCATAGGCCCGAATGATATGTTTATCGCAGCACAAGCCCTTGCGCTGGACTGTACCCTGGTCACGAGAAATGTACGTGAGTTTTCCCGTGTGCCAGGATTGAAAGTCGATGACTGGTCGGGATGACGACCCGGCTTTCTGCGCCATCAGAACCAAAAGCCATTCGTTCAAAATTAGAACTGTCACAATCGGCGTTTGCCGGCATGCTTGGGGTAAGCCTGCGTACCCTGCAGGACTGGGAGCAAGGTAGGCGGCAGCCGCAAGGCCCGGCTATCGCCCTCTTGCGCATTGCCGAGCAACATCCGAACGTGTTTGTGGATTTAAAATGAAGGAGCCAGGATAGGAACCTGGTGCCGGAAGGGGAAATATAAATGATTTGATAACCCGTTGTTTATTCTGAAGTTGTTTATAGTAGCTATATTATATTACAATATAATCCGTTTTTATTTCCTTTTATTGTTGTTTATAGTAGTACTATACTATTTTTCATGATATCCTCTATTATTGTAAATAATTTGTACTATGGTATAGCGCTATGAGTAGTCAACCTTCAAAAAGACAACAGCGATTAGCTGCATTAATACGCGCAACGTCCGGCACAATCCGTGGGTCTGATGCCATGCGGGTTCTTGGCGTTGATCGGCAACATGCATCCAGATTGCTGGCGGGATGGCACAAACAAGGGGTTATCAGGCGTGTTGCACACGGTTTGTATGTTCCTGTACAACCGTCTGCCCTGGGACAAAAACAGGTACTTGAAGACCCCTGGGTGCTGGTTCCCGAGTTATACACACCAGGTTACGTCGGTGGCTGGAGCGCCTTGGAACACTGGGAGTTGACAGAACAGCTTTTCAGGTCAGTCTGTGTACTTACTCCTAAGCGCGTGGCCAATGGTGTAATCACTCATCAAGGTATCAACTTCTTTATCAAACATGTTGCTGAAAAGCATTTATTCGGGACAAAATCCATATGGTTGGGAAATACGAAGATACTGATTTCAGACCCATACAAAACACTGTTGGATTGTATCGATGACCCGGACCTGGGCGCAGGCTTGCAACATGTAACAGACTGCTTGCTCGAATTTGCGCGAGTGTTCAATAAACAGAGTGATCTTAATACATTGTTGAAATATGCTATCCAAATAGATAACGGCGCATTATTCAAAAAACTGGGTTACCTGGCTGAAACGCTTGAATTTAAGCCTTCTTTTATCAATGCATGCCGGCAACGAATTACATCGGGTTATTCCACTCTCGATAAAAAGTCTGAAAAAAATCGTCTGGTTACACGCTGGAATTTATGGGTACCGGGAGATAAGGCGAAATGATTGTCAAGGATGAAATACTGGCTTTTGCCGATGAGACGGGTTTAACGCCGAACGTTGTAGAGAAAGACTATGTGCTCGGTTGGTTGCTCGCTGCAGTTAATTCGAACCCTGTCTTATCTCAATCTTGGGTATTCAAGGGAGGCACTTGTCTGAAGAAATGCTACTTTGAAACTTACAGATTTTCAGAAGATTTAGATTTCACTCTTCGAGATCAGAGTCATATCAAAGAGACAGTTTTGAAGGAGCAATTCGTCTCCATTTCTGAATGGCTATATGAAGAAACAGGAATAGAGATTCCTACCGACAGGCTTGTATTTGACAAATATGCCAATCCCAGGGGCGGACAATCCTGTCAGGGGCGCGTATATTACAGAAGCTATTTCTCCAAGGGTAAGCACAGTCTCCCTAAAATAAAACTGGATCTGACTGCAGACGAAGTGTTGGTCATGCCATCGACACGGCGGCCTGTATTTCACCCTTATTCAGATGTGCCACAAGACGGTATTTTTATTGACAGCTACGATTACCCTGAAGTATTTGGCGAAAAAGTAAGGGCGCTTGGTGAAAGGGGAAGACCAAGAGATTTGTATGATGTCATCAATCTATTTCGAAATGATAACTTGCCGGCATCTGCCGTTATACAGGATATCCTTTCGCAAAAATGTGACTATAAAGGAATAAGCATTCCTGATCTTGATGAGATAGAAAAATATCGAGATGAAATGTCACAGAACTGGGCGCCTATGTTGGCTCACCAACTTCCAAAACTACCTGACCTGGATACGTACTGGGATAGTTTGCCTGCTTTTTTTAATTGGCTAGATGGTCTTGATACACAGGAAAAACCACCACTTACAACAATCTCTGGGGATGGAGAGGTTTATCAGCGTTCATATGGCCATCTTGGCTTGAGAACATTGAATGGTAATTCACTGGAAATTATTCGATTTGCCGCAGGAAACAGGCTATGTGTGAATTTAGATTACACTGATAATAATGGACGCAGGAGTTCCAGAGTGATCGAGCCCTACTCACTACGGCAGGCACAAAATGGCAATTTGCTGTTATACGGTGTCCGTGCTGAAGACGGAGAGATCAGGTCATACAAGATTGACCAAATTAATGATGCATCTCTTACAAATAGAGTATTTATACCAAAGTATCTGGTCGAGCTCAGTCCATCAGAGATCTCGGTGCCGATTGCACAAAGAGCACCTGAAGCGCGTCTTGGTTTACCATCACGCTCAAAAGTAGCTAAGATGGCGACAAAACAAAGCTCTTTACGAAGACGGACATCTGCATATCCCAGCAAAGGTCCGACATATATATACCGTTGTCCAATGTGTAATAAGAAATTTAAAAGAAAATCTCAGAATGCAAGATTAAACTCCCATAAATCTAAAGATGGTAGGCGTTGCCTGGGAAGAATTGGATCTTACGAGGATACAATTTATTAAGACAGTGGACAGCAATCAACCAGCTTATTTACTCGGTTACTCACAGACTATCTGACTAATGATGAAACCGGATGCCGGCAACTCGGTACGTGGTTCCGGCGGAGTGAGAATATTGGAGACCGTTAAACATGAAAAAGCATGATATTGGGGCTGAAATACTCGAAGGCCTTAAAGAAATTCAGGAATACAAGAAGGGTAAGATAAAACTAAAGACGACCAGGCTCTCTGCGCCGTCCGGACCAAAAACCATTCGCCCAAAGCTGGAACTGTCACAATCGGCATTTGCCGGCATGCTCGGGGTAAGCCTGCGTACCCTGCAGGACTGGGAACAAGGGAGGCGGCAACCGCAAGGTCCGGCTATTGCCCTCCTGCGTATTGCCGAGCAACACCCGAAAGTGTTTGTGGATTTAAAATGAATCAACCAAGGGAGGAAACGGTGCCGGAAGGGAGACTCGAACTCCCGACCTACGCATTACGAATGCGTTGCTCTACCGTCTGAGCTATTCCGGCAGTAAAGGCGTATTGTCTGCCAACCCCGGCACAACTTCAAGAACTTTGAAGAACTCTCCTGCGAACAAATCTCGTATATAATGTCAACCACTGCGCTCTCAAGAAAAACTACAGAAAGAAAAACACAGGACACCCACATTGACTACTGGATTCATCTTTGACGAGGCATTTATGTCACACCATACCGGCGCCGGGCATCCGGAATGCGCCGAACGGCTCAGCGTCACGATGGAGCACCTGAGCGCCCTGCCCTTGTATGACGAACTGAAACATTATGAACCCCTGCCGGTCGAGCAGAAACTCATAGAGGCCAATCATTCCTCCGCTTACCTGACCCGCGCCCGGCAGACCTGCGCCGGCGGGAGCACGTACCTGGACAGCCTGGATGTCACTGTCAGCGAAGAATCCTATGACGTTGCCCTCAAGGCGGTAGGGGCAACTATTGCGCTGGCGGAGGGCGTGATCAACGAGGAAATATCCAATGGATTTGCCCTCGTTCGCCCACCCGGCCACCATGCCGAGAAAGACCAGGCCATGGGGTTTTGCATCCTGAATAACGTGGCCATACTGGCGCGCTACCTGCAAACCGTACACGGCCTCGATAAGGTCCTGATTCTTGATTGGGACGTACACCACGGCAACGGCACGCAGCATACGTTCGAGGAAGACCCGTCAGTGCTGTTCGCCAGCACCCACCAGTACCCTTTTTATCCCGGTACCGGCGCCTGGTCGGAAACGGGTATCGGCAAAGGCCGGGGCGCCACCCTGAACTGCCCCATGCGTGCCGGGAGCGACGATAACGACTACGAAGCCGCATTCATGGAAAAAATCCTGCCCGCAATCGATCAATTCAAACCGGAATTCATCATCATCTCTGCCGGGTTCGATGCTCACCGGGACGATCCTCTGGGTGAGATCAACCTCAGCGCCGGGTTTTACGGATGGATGACGGCCAGGGTCATGGAAATAGCGGACAAACACACCGGAGGGCGCATTGTCTCAGTGCTGGAAGGCGGCTATAACCTGGCGATGCTGCCGCTGTGTATCGAGGAGCACCTGAAGGGGCTTTCCACGGGATAGCGTGACCACCCATCACGCCTGGGCGTAGTAACAGGTTTCTTCGCTGAACTGTTTTTTCAACTTCCCCCGATTCTGCAAATACGTCAGGTGCGCCAGGGTTTCACCAAAGGCCAGCATCAGGTTAAGCTCATCCAGCGGGCGTTCGAACAGTCTGGGAGTCACCTCCCAGGCGCTGGAGGGGGTTGCACACAGGGTATAAGTCTTCTCCAGTTGCTTATCATGGCTATGCCTGATGGCGGCGATGCGATTATACAGACCGGTGAATATACGGCCATGGGAAGGCAACACGAGTGTCTCCTCCGGCAGTTGCGCAAACCTTGTCATGGAAGTGAGATATTCGTCCAGGGCGTCGTCGTCGGCATTATTGAAATGAAGGCCGACATTACTGGTAATGGTCGGTAATACCTGGTCACCGGAAATCAACAGGTTTAATGCCGGGCAAAACAACGACATGTGATCTTCCGCGTGACCGCGAACCACCATCGGATGCCATTCATAAACCCCGATGACAATCGGCTGCTTGTGATTGAGAAAAGTAATATTATCAGGGAGTTTTGAGACTGCCTGGCGATAGCGCTGGCCCGTGATGAAATCCATATACAGGTCAACAGATTGAATTCCATGTATACGACAAAAGGGTTGGGTGGCCTCCTCCCAGTCCTCTACCCTGCTGTTGAGCAGGAAGCGAGTTCTTTCAGCCGTGACCCGGGTCATAAACAGGTCCGCCTGAAATTTATCGCCCAGGTAACCGGCCAGACCGACGTGGTCGGGATGGTAGTGGGTAACGATAATGCGACTGACCGGTTTATCCTTCAGCAAGCCGGTTGACAGTGTTTCCCATGCAGCCCGCGTCACTGACGCGCCAATGCCCGTATCAACCAGTGTCCAACTGTCACCATCATCCAGTAACCAGAGGTTGATATGGTTAAGTGTCCCCGGCAGGGGAACCCGCAACCAGAACAGCCCCGGCCTGATTTCGAGATAACCACCCGGCTCAGGGACGGCCTCTAACGGATAGTTAATTGAAAAATCAGTTCCGCTCATGGGAAAAATAAGGGCAGTATATCATTTGCATGCCAAATGGGACGGAATTGAATTCCGTCCCCGGCCCGCGCTGGAGTGACCCTTTCGCTCGTCATGACGGTGGCAGAAGCTAGAATTCGACCTCAATCTGCCAGTGGGGGGTATGCGCGGCGCTGCTTTCTGTCAGGCCGAATAGCCAGACCAGATTCAACTCCAGCGTAATGTCTCCAAGCTTCACGTCACGATAAAATCCCGGCCCCAGCCTGTGCTCCTGCTCGGATAAATCCGGTATATACTTGATCTCACCCGGGGCGCCAAAGGCCTCGAAACCGATGGCCGTGGTTTCATCCAGGCTGTACCTGGTGCGCCAGATATACTCAAGCTCGGTACTCTCGTCCGCGGCGCCGCCGAACTGTTGTTCAACATTCAGGTTCAGGATATGCTCAAAAGCCCCTGAGACCCGGCGGAACAGGAAACGTCCTTCAAGATTATGGGCTTCATCACCCTCATCGTTCACCTCCAATTCAAGGTGTAAGCCGAAATCCAGCCAGTACCTGCCTTCCTCGGTAAACTGAAACGTATTTTCCCAGCCCAGGATGTCATACTTGAGCGCTTCCCCGGCAGGTTCAATTATGCTGGCCGTGATGGAAGTCGCCCAGAAATCCTTCACTCCGTATTCAATCTCGAACTCCTGGTGCTTAAACCCGTGGTGTTCGTCAGCATCATCAATGACCACGTTGCCGATGAGCTCGAATTGCAGGTCCCCCTTCTCAATAATGGGCGAATAGACTTTCATATCTGTCAGGTCTGCCGAAACAGCGGCAGGGAAAGCCACCAAAACGATAACCAGAAACGCCATGCGACTATAAGGGGACGGAATTGAATTCCGTCCCCGGCAGCTGTCCCCGGCAGCTGTCCCCGGCCCGCGCAGGAATGGCAGAAAAATCAATCGAGTCTGACCCCATTGATTTTGACCCCATTGATTCATACGCAACCGGCAGGAATTTGAATGATCCTGTCACTGAGCATACATACCTGATTGCTGTTGTTAATAATAATTCCGAAGGGCAGATCGTGCTGTTGCACAAATTGTTGTAACGGCCTGATTTGTTGCCTGGTGGTTTGCTGACCAAATTTGACTTCAACAGGCAGGATTCCAAAGCTTCCCACGAGGATCAAGTCAAGCTCCACACGATTTTTGGTACGGTAGTAAAAATAATCCCAACGGGTTACCGATGTCGCCTGTATTCCTTTGATCAGTTCCTCGATAACAAAAGACTCAAAATTATGCCCGACCTGCGGCGCGCGCAGTAATTTGTCCCTGGTATCAATACCGGCCAGGTAATGATTGATCCCGCTGTCCCTTATTATGCCTTTGGGCATCTTAACGGTGGATTTATTTTTAGTGGTTTCATAAGAAGGCAGGGTGCGCCAGAAAAACGTTTTGTCGGCAATCTCCAGGTAATCCCGAATGGTCACTTCCGATACGTCGACTGAGCGTCCCAGTTGTGCCTTGTTAATGATCGTGCCGGAAAGTGATGACAGCATGGCAACAAAACGTCGATAACGAATGGCGTCAAGGCGCGGAAATAACTTTTTGATATCTCTATTGATATAAGTGCGGTAGTAGTTTTCCATCCAGTTGCTATAGATATAGTCGTCCCCTGCCAGTACGGGTTCCGGGTAGCCACCCCGTAAAAACAGTGCCATGACATCTTCAGTAGAACACTTGAGGAATTTGATGAAATCAAGAGAATCTGTGCTCAATCCCTCCTCGAAAATCCGGTAGAAAGGTGGAAGTGGCTGCTGACGAATTTCGTTCATCTTCAAGGTGCCCAGTTCAACGATGGCAATACGGCCCGCCAGCGAATCACTCGCTTGTTTAAGCAGTTCCGGGGAGCTGGACCCTGTCAGGATGAAGCGACCGGTTTCCCGTCTGTTCTGATCAACTATCCCCCTGAGTTGACGAAACACGTCCGGACATTCCTGAGCCTCATCAAGAATGACATGACCTGGATACTCCCGAAAGAAGAAGTCATAATCACGGGTGATAAAGTCATAAGTGGCGGCATTTTCCAAGTCAAAATAATGCCAGGCAGGCCGTATGGCCCGGCTGAGGGTAGTCTTTCCCGTTTGCCTGGCGCCAATCAGCATAACTACAGGAAATATGCTCAGCAGGCGATCAATCCGGCCTTCAAGATTTCGCTTTATATCAGCCATTTCCAAACTCTACGCTAGGATTTTACTGATGTAAAGAGAATTATAGGGGTTATGGATACATCAAACAGTCAGGCCCGGTTGACCAAACCTCGTGGAAAATTTGAATACACGGTCATCGCATACGTCGATGCAGCGGCCACAGTTGGTGCAATCGCTGTGCAGGATTACCGTCGTGTCGGTGTCTTTTTCAGGCTTGAGGGCCGGCATGATCACATGAGGTTCCGGGCACACCCGGAAACACTTACCACAGTCGGTGCAGGCGCTGCGACTGGCGGCATTCATTCTCACCAGGGAAAATCTACCGATCAGGCCATAAAACACGCCGACCGGACAAAGATGGCTGCACCAGCCCCGGCGCGTCACCAGCAGGTCAAACAGGAACACCGCGAGTACGATAACCCAGGCCATGCCCAGTCCGAACACCAGTCCACGCTGTAACATGGTAATCGGATTCACCACTTCCCAGGCAATAGTGCCGGTGATGGCGGAAGTCACCAGCGTCATAATCATGATCCAGGTTCGGGTCGATTTTTTTATGGCCCAGCTTAAATTAAGCTTCAGCTTGCACCTCAACCAGTACGCGGCGTCTGTAACGACGTTGATGGGACATACCCAGGAGCAGTAAACGCGGCCACCGACCAGGAAATAAAACAGAAAGAGGGTAACGGCGCCGATGATTGCCGCCTGTCCCATGGCGTGACCTGAAGCTATGGACTGTACCAGCATAAACGGATCGGTCAGAGCGATCGTATCCATAAACAGGCTGGCGGCCAGGTTGCCTTTCAGCCACCAGATGCCGAACCAGGGACCGAGCAGGAACAGCGCTAATATGGAGAATTGCACGCTGCGGCGTAACAGCAACCACTTGTTTCTTGCCAGTGGACCGCGTTCAGCCGCTGCTGCTGTCACGGCCATGCCTGTTAAACGAGATTGCCGGAATCGTGCTTGGCAAGCTGTCTTGGCAGCACCTTGATAGAGGCCTCCGGTGTTACGCAGTTCTCTTCACACTTGCCGCATCCCGTACAACTTCCGGCATGCACCGTGGGTTCAAAGTAGATACGATTGCCCACCCTTTTCTGCTCCATGGTAATGGCTTCGTCCTTAATCGGGCAGGCAATATAACAGGCCCGGCAGTGGGCGACGCCGGTGACGCTGTAACAGGTGTCCGGGCCCGTCAATACGGCAATCCCCATATCGGCGTCCCTGATATCCGTGAGTTTTTTGCTCAGGGCGTCCGTCGGACAGGCCGCGACACAGGGAATATCCTCACACATTTCACAGGGGACCTCCCTGGCGATGAAATAAGGCGTTCCCGTTGCCACCTCCGAACCGAATTCAGCCAGTTTCAATGTATCGTAGGGACAATCCCTGACGCACAATCCACACCTGACACAGGCGCCGAGAAAATCGTCTTCCGCAATTGCCCCCGGTGGCCGGATGGCCCAGGCCGGCGTGGAAACGGATTGTTTCGAATAAGACCCAAGCAACAACCCCAGAATACTCATGGAGCCCACCGTATGGGCGCACTGGCCTATGAACTGACGCCGGTTGACCTTGTTCTGTATCCCACTCATGCCTGCCATGGTAACAAGCCAACCTGTCCATATCAATAAACCAGTAATTGTAATCAGGAACTCCCGCTAATTTTGCCGAAAGAGGGTTTGAGATATTTGGGGTCAGAGTAAAAATACAGTCAACTTGGCAAGTAGCGTCGGTTTATTCTTGAGTATTTTTACTCTGACCCCAAATATGAAGCCTTAGCGGGAACTGCTGATTGTAATTCCTTCCGGTGGCATTATTGAGTGAATTGTGATACTCTTTTTCATGAAATATTTCTCCTTTACCTGAGGAGCGTTGCGACGGGCGGCGGATACAACC
Source organism: Gammaproteobacteria bacterium (assembly GCA_965205405.1). Lineage (GTDB taxonomy): Bacteria > Pseudomonadota > Gammaproteobacteria > Eutrophobiales > Eutrophobiaceae > JAAXHV01. The sequence continues at coordinate 2,654,847 of OZ242169.1, read as the reverse complement.
GCACCTGCCAGGCTCAGGTAAACCTCATAAGGGAACACTGATTTATTCGGTATCCCCATAGACCAACGGCGCTCACTTAAATTGTTGAATGACAAGATAAGTGAGGCGACCCGGCTTGTTCACTCCCCCTGCTTCTTGTCCGGATGAGTCATGATTAATGCGACTGAACGACAATTACGCAGCCTGTTAAAGGAGCGTATCCTGCTGCTGGATGGGGCGATGGGCACCATGATCCAGTCTTATCGCCTGCAGGAAAGTGATTTTCGCGGGGAGCGCTTTGCCGATCATGACCGCGATTTGAAGGGAAACAACGACCTGCTGTCACTCACCCAACCGGATATTATCAGGGATATACATGCCGCGTTTCTCGACGCCGGCGCCGACATTATCGCTACCAATACCTTCAATTCCACGGCAATTGCCATGGCCGATTATGGGCTGCAGGACGTTGCGTATGAGATGAACCGGGTGGGAGCGAGACTGGCGCGTGAGATTGCCGACGAAAAATCCACGCCGGATAAACCCCGGTTCGTTACCGGTGTCCTGGGTCCTACCAACCGCACCGCTTCCATATCACCGGATGTCAACAAACCCGGATTTAGGAATATCACCTTTATGGAGCTGGCGGAAGCCTATACGACAGCCATACGGGGGCTGGTGGAAGGCGGCGTAGATATCCTGCTGGTGGAGACCATCTTCGATACCCTGAATGCCAAGGCCGCCCTGTTTGCCATCGAGTCCTTTTTTGAAACAAGCGGCGCGCGCCTGCCCGTTATCGTTTCCGGCACCATCACCGATGCCTCGGGGCGAACCCTTACCGGCCAGACCAATGCTGCCTTCTGGCATTCCGTGCGCCACGTCAACCCGTTTGCGGTTGGGCTTAATTGTGCCTTAGGAGCCAAAGACTTACGAGAACATATTCAAGAACTTTCTAATATAGCCGGCACTCACGTCAGCATCCATCCGAACGCCGGACTGCCCAATGAATTCGGTGAATACGACGAAACACCCGAGTATATGGCAGACATACTCGAAGAGTTTGCCCAAAACGGTTTTCTTAATATCGTGGGAGGCTGTTGCGGCACCACCCCTGAGCATATACAACGGCTGCACGAACAGGTTTGCAGCCGGCCACCCCGGACTATTCCCGACATCCTGCCATATTGCCGGCTGAGCGGCCTGGAAGCGCTGACCATTACCCCCGCGGCTAATTTCATCAACATCGGTGAACGCACCAACGTGGCCGGTTCCCCCAGGTTCCTGCGGCTTATCAAGGAAGGCAAGCTGGATGAGGCCCTGGATATTGCCCGCCAGCAGGTGGAAAACGGCGCCCAGATCATCGACGTGTGCATGGATGAGGGGCTGCTTGATTCCGAGCAGTTAATGCAGGAATTCCTCCTGCTGGTGGCCGGCGAACCTGATATCAGCCGGGTACCCATGATGATCGATTCATCGCGCTGGTCTGTTATCGAGGCCGGATTACGTTGTATCCAGGGTAAATGCATCGTGAATTCCATCAGCTTGAAAGAGGGAGCGGATAAATTCAGGGAACAGGCCCGGGTAATCAGGCGCTACGGTGCGGCGGTCGTGGTGATGTGTTTTGATGAACAGGGACAGGCAGACACCACCGAACGCCGTTTCGAGGTGGCCAAGCGCTCATATCATATCCTGGTGGATGACCTCGGCTTCCCTCCGGAAGATATCATCTTTGATCCCAATATCCTCACCGTCGCCACCGGCATGGAGGAGCATAATAATTACGCGGTGTCGTTTTTTGAAGCGAGCCGACTGATTAAGGAAAACCTGCCGGAAGCCCTGGTCAGCGGGGGCTTGAGCAATGTTTCTTTTTCTTTCCGGGGCAATAACCCTGTCCGGGAGGCTATGCACTCGGCCTTCCTGTATCACGCGGTCAAGGCTGGTATGGATATGGCGATTGTCAATGCCGGTCAACTGGGTATTTATGATGAGATACCCGCAGACCTGCTGGAACGGGTGGAAGACGTGTTGTTCAACAGACGCCCCGATGCCACCGATCGCCTGGTTGAATTTGCCGAAACCGTCAAGGATGTCGGGGATAATAAAAAGAAAGCAGACGAACAGGCCTGGCGCGGGGACAGTGCGCAGGAACGCCTGTCCCATGCCCTGGTAAAGGGGATCGATACCTGGATCGAAGCAGATACGGAGGAAGCGCGGCAGCAATTTGACAGGCCCCTGCAGGTTATCGAAGGACCGCTGATGCATGGCATGAATATCGTCGGCGACCTGTTTGGCGCCGGCAGGATGTTCCTGCCCCAGGTGGTGAAAAGCGCGCGCGTCATGAAAAAAGCGGTCGCCTACCTCATCCCTTTTATCGAGGAAGACAAAAAAGGCGGTGGAGATTACCGGCCCCAGGGCAGGATAGTCATGGCCACCGTTAAAGGTGACGTACACGATATCGGGAAGAATATCGTCGGCGTGGTCCTGCAGTGTAATAACTTTGAGGTAATCGATCTCGGGGTCATGGTCCCGGCAGAAATCATCCTGAAAACCGCGCTGGAAACAAATGCCGACTTTATCGGCCTGAGTGGTCTTATTACCCCGTCACTGGATGAAATGGTACATGTGGCGGAGGAGATGCAACGCCGGGAATTCAATATCCCCCTGCTTATCGGCGGCGCCACCACTTCCCGCACCCATACCGCGGTGAAAATTGAACCGCGCTACACGCAACCTGTGATACACGTTAAAGATGCCTCCCGCGCAGTGGGCGTGGTGCAGAGTTTGATCAGTGAGGATTTAAAAACCGGATTCTGCAACCAGGTAAAAGAAGAATATGTGACCGTCAGGGAGAGGCATAAGGGCAGGCAAGCCGGGATCAAATGGCTGCCATTGGCCGGGGCGCGCACGAACCGGCCCGCCGTTGACTGGCAGACCTACCAGCCGCCTGAACCGAAAATGACGGGAATCCGGGTATTCAACGATTACCCGTTAGCTGACCTTCAGGATTATATCGACTGGACCCCCTTCTTTGTTGCCTGGGAGCTGGCCGGCCGGTTCCCGCGTATTCTGGACGATGAGACGGTCGGGGAAGAAGCGCGGAAACTATACCGGGACGCCAGGGAAATGCTGGATACGGCCATCCGGGAAAAATGGCTGGCAGCCCGGGCTGTTATCGGCCTGTTCCCGGCCAACTCCATCGGTCACGACGATATCGAAGTCTACGTGGACGACAGTCGCTTGGGATTGCTGGCCGAGTTCCATTCTTTAAGGCAGCAGACAAAAAAACCGCCGGGCCAGCCCAATTTTGCCCTGGCTGATTTTATCGCACCGAAACAGACCGGGAAGAATGATTATATCGGGGCTTTTGCCGTAGCCGCAGGATTTGGGATGGAGGAAAAGCTGCACCAATTCGAGCAGGACCACGACGATTACCGCGCGATCATGTTGAAAGGCCTGGCCGACCGGCTGGCGGAGGCCCTGGCGGAACGACTGCACCAGCGGGTCAGGAAGGAATTCTGGGGATACCAGGCGGACGAAGCCCTGGACAATAGCGCGCTAATCGCCGAGAAATACCAGGGGATCCGCCCCGCCCCCGGTTACCCGGCCTGCCCGGACCACACGGAAAAACCGCTCATCTGGGATTTGCTCAAGGTCGAGGCAAATACCGGGATAACGCTGACCGACAATTATGCCATGTACCCGACCGCCGCCGTATGCGGCCTGTATTTCTCCCACCCCGACTCGCGCTATTTCGGCCTGGGGAAAATCAACCGCGATCAGGTTTCCGACTACGCCCTGAGAAAAGGCATGGAAGTGCGTCAGGCAGAGCGCTGGCTCGGACCCAGCCTGGGATACGATCCCGAAACCTAGGTTTTGCCACAGAGGACACAGAGATCACAGAGTGGATCGAGAATAGTACAGTTAATTTGGGACACCCATAAATTGGGAGTTAATTTGTGGGAGTTAATTTGGGACACCCATAAATTGGGAGTTAATTTGTGGGTGTCCCAAATTTCACCAAATTAACAATTTATGGGTGTCCCAAATTTCACCCACAATTTATGGGTGTCCCAAATTTCATACTGTGCATCCATGTTAATATCCGATTATAATGTCGCCTGACATATTCACTACCCGGAGGGGGAGCGCCAAACCATGTATCCTGCACCATTCCGTTACCATCGCCCTGGTTCGCTCGACAGTGCGATAACGCTTTTATCAGAACTTGGCGAAGGCGCCAGGCCGCTGGCCGGAGGGCAATCGCTTATTCCCATCCTTAAAATGCGCATGGACGAACCAGCTGACCTGGTGGACATCTCACGCCTCCCGGAACTGATGCACATCCGCAAGGAAAAAGACCGGGTTTGCATTGGCGCCCTGGTGACCCATGCCCGGATTGCCGCGTCCGACGTAGCCGATGATATCCCCATTATCCGGGACTGCGCCGGGCACATAGGCGACCCGCAGGTAAGAGCCCTGGGAACCATCGGCGGATCAGTCAGTATTGCCGACCCCAGCAGCGACTGGCCGGCGCTGTTGCATACCCTGGATGCCGAGATCATCTGCCAGGGACCTGCAGGAAGCCGTAAAGTCGGTATCAGGGACTTCATTACGGACTCCTATACCAACAGCCTGGCTGAAGCTGAACTGGTCACGGAAATCCGGATACCCATACCACCGGCGCACAGTGGCGGCGCTTATCTCGGCTTCAAAAAGGCAGCCCCGGCCTACCCGGCTGCCTCGGTCGGCATACAGTTAACCCTGGCGGCCGGTAACATTTGTCATGATATCCGGCTGGTATTGGGAGCGGCGGGTCCAACGCCGGTCACCTCCGGGGAGGTTGAGCAGTCGCTTATCGGCCACCCCTTGACGGAAAAAAAACTGCAAGAGGCCGCCGGGGCGCTGATAGAGTTGGCTGACCCGCCTACTGATGCACGCGGTTCTGCAGAGTTCAAACTCGTCATTCTGCGTTCGCTGTTTATGCGCGCCGCGCATACGGCTATACAGAGGGCGATGGGTAAAAACATCACGGGGAGCCATGATTATGTCTGAGCCACTACAAACCGTAGCCATTAACGTCACCGTTAACGGGAAGGCCCATCAACGTAATGTCGAACCCCGGCAATTGCTGGTGGAATTCATCCGCGAGGAGCTGCGTCTGACCGGCACGCATATCGGTTGTGACACCAGCTACTGCGGCGCCTGCACCGTCCTGCTGGATGGGGCAGCCATCAAATCATGCACCTTGTTTGCCGTACAGGCTGACGGTGCAGAGATCACCACGGTCGAGGCGCTGGAAAAAGAGGGGCAGTTACATCCCCTGCAACAGGCATTTTCCGAACAACACGGCCTGCAATGCGGCTATTGCACACCGGGGATGCTCATGTCTTCGGTGGCGCTGCTCGCTGAAAACCCGGAACCGGATGTACAGGACATTCGCAAAGCCCTGTCGGGAAATCTTTGCCGCTGCACCGGCTACCAGAACATCATCAAATCCGTACAGGCAGCAGCTACGGTGTTACGAGAGGCATAAATCATGGAGATGAAATTTTCAGGTGAATTCAAGGTAGACCTCCCTAAACAAGAGGTTTTTTCACTGCTGTCGGATCCGGAAAAATTTGCGCCCTTATTGCCGGGTTTCCATAGTATGGAAATGAAAGACGCCAAAACGGCCGTTATACGCGCCCGGGTCGGGATCGGCAAAATCGGCGGTATCGCGACAACGGAATTAAGCCTGAATCAATCCGAACCGCCCCGCCACGCCCAATACGTCGGCAGGGGCAAGCTCATGCAGGGCGTCTACACGGTACGCACCTCTTTTGACCTGACGGACACCGGCGCCGGCACCTTGATCGGTTGGCAGGGAGAAACCCAACTGACCGGTAAAATCCTGTCCCTGGCAGGCGGTGGTATCCGTGGCTACGCGGAAAAAGAGATCAATAAACTTATTTCCAGCCTGGAAGCGGCATTATCCCCGCAAGCCGCGCCGGCAACCCCGGCCAAACCGGGGGGCTGGCTCAGTCGTATCCTGCGCGGGCTGACCGGCGGGAGCAAAACCGATGCGCCGGCTCTGGTCGAAACACAAAGCCCTGCAGTGCTTTCGGAAGAACTGCATGGGGCGCGCGACGCAGCTCGTGCGAGGGTCAACGCAATGCTCGATACCCCGCACTACGACGCTAAGCCGGCCCGGAGAGAAGATGACCGGTTAATCAAGGGCAAAGGCTTTTTTGTTGATGACTTCAGCCCGGCCGGCCTGTTACACATGTCCCTGGTACGTTCACCCTATGCCCACGCCCGCATTGTTGACATTGACGTTTCCAAAGCGGAGGCGTTGCCCGGTGTGGTCTGCACCCTGACCGGCAAGGACATCATGGAAATGAGCGAACCTTTTATCCAGATCGGGGCCGGCGCGCCGCAGAACATTACCGATTATGCGCTGGCAACGGACAAGGCGCTGTACCAGGGGGACCCGGTGGTCGCCGTGGTCGCCGAATCCATAGCCATCGCCGAGGATGCCGTCCAACTGGTTGAGGTGGAATACGAGCCCCTAAAGATCGTGCTGGATGGTGAGAAGGCGCTGGAAGATCAGGTTGTTCTCCACGATGAGGCGGCCACCAATGTGGTTTACCAGGGTGTGTATGACTACGGCGAGGTGGATAAAGCTTTTGAGGAAGCGGCCCACGTCGTCAAGATAGACAAATTGAATTTCCATCACTTCGGCAGTACCGCCCTTGAGCCTAATGCCTGCGTCGCCACCTGGGACCAGCGCGGCGAGATAGATTTATTTTCCAACACCATCATGACTATCCCGCTGGTATTCCTGGCGCCGGCGCTGCGCGTCAGCATGAACCAGATCCGACTGCGCACTTATGACATCGGCGGCAGCTTCGGCAACAAGATCACCAATTACCCCTACCTGGCCCTGGCTTGTCTTGCTTCGAAAAAAACCAACGGCGCGCCGGTCAAGTGGATAGAAACCCGCGCCGGGAACCTGCTGGCCGGGGGACACGGCAGCGAACGAACCTACCTGGATACCGAGGTCGCCCTGGACAGTGACGGAGTCATTACCGCAATCCGCTCACGCCATATTGACGATGTCGGCGCCTATCCCCGTTACGAACCACTGGGTTCCGTCATCTGGTCCCAGGTTTTGCCGGCCGCCTACAAGCTGCGCAACATCAGGATCGACTTCAACCAGGTCAATACCAACAAGGGTCCGGCCGCGCCCAATCGCGGCTATTCACGGCTGCCGCATATCTGGTTTATGGAACGAGTGCTGGATATCTGCGGACACGAGCTGGGGATTCCCACTGACGAAATGCGCCTGAAAAACTATATTGAAGAATTCCCGTACGAAACACCTAACGGCTGTGTCTATGATTCCGGTGATTTTCCCGCCATGCTGGCCGAAGCCAAGAAACTGGTCGGCTGGGATGACTGGAAGGAGAAGCAACGGGAAGCCCGGGAAGCAGGTCGATTTATAGGCATCGGTATCGGCACCACCCTGGATTCCGGCACCAATAACTGGGGACAGGCCAGGTACGTAAACCCTGACGCGCCGTTCTCAGGCAATTCCACCGCCGCCACGGTTAAACTCGACATGGACGGCGCGGTTGTGGTCAGCCTGGGCACCTTCCCCCAGGGACAGGGGCATGAAACCACTGCTGCACAAGTAGTGGGCGAGGTGTTGGGCATCCCTCCTGACCTGGTCCATGTTAAGACGGGGTTTGATTCACTCAACGATAGCCATACCGGTCAATCGGGCACTTATGCCAGCCAGTTCGTAGTGACCGGTCTGTCGGCAGCCCACGGCGCCGCGGTCAAACTCAAGGAGGAAATAATTAAACTGGCCGGCTTTGCCCTGGAGGCAGCGGAACAAGAACTGGAATTCGGCGTCGGCGACATGGGGCCACAGGTCGGCGTTAAAGGCACCGACAAGGCCCTCAACTACTGGATGCTTGCCAACTTCATCAACTCGAACAGCGCGACCCTGCCGGAAGAACTGCGCGACTTGTCGTTGAACGCGCGCCACGTCTATATGCCGCCGTTCCAGGTGCCGGACGTGGAGAAAAAGTTCGGGAATTTAACCCTTACCTACGCATTACAACTGCATATTTCCGTGGTCGAAGTCAATCCGGATACGTTTCAGACCAAAATACTGGATTACGCCATTGTCGATGACTGCGGCAAGGTGATTAATCCCATGATTGTGGAAGGTCAGGTACACGGCGCGGCAGCTCACGGTATCGGCGCCGCCCTGATTGAAGACTTACCCTACGATGCGGACGGAAACGCCATATCCGGTTCGTTTACCGATTACGCGCCAATCACCATCAGCAGCATGCCGGACCTCAAGTGTTCTAACCAGCAATCGCCCTCCCCCTTTACGTTCCACGGCGCCAAGGGTATGGGTGAAGGCGGCGGCGCACCGCTACATTCCATATGCGCTGCCCTGCAGGATGCCTTGCATGGGAAAGATATCATTATTGAAACTTCCCATAACTCGCCCATGTCCATGTTTAAGCGGTTTGCAAATGGCGCAGAAAAAGGCGTCACCGTTGAGACCCGTTGAATAGTTGGGAATAGTTGGGAATAGTTGGGAATAGTTGGGGTCAGAGTAAAAATTCCAGTGAATAATTATACCGACCAAAAAAAACGCGATAATTTTTACTCTGACCCCAACTATTCCGGGATTTGAAGTAATCATGGCCGTGTCATTTCACATAGGCATTCTTCCCAACCGGCCTTTAGCGGATTTTGTCGACTGGGTGGCCCGCGCCGAAACCCTGGGGTTCGGCGGTGTCTGGGTTGCTGATTCCCAGTCCGTATTCCGCGATGCCTTCATGGCCCTGACCCTGTTCGCCGACCGCACCAAACGGATGGAACTGGCAACCGGCGTGACCAACATAATTACGCGGCACCCTGCTGTTCTGGCCCATAGTTTTGCCACGCTGAACGAATATTCCAACGGGCGCGCCGTACTCGGGATCGGTGTCGGGGATAGCGCAGTCCATACCATCGGAGAGAAACCTGCCAGACTCAAACGTATGGAAGAGGTCATCAACGTGCTCAGGAAATTAATGGCCGGCGAAGAAGTCAATTTTGACGGTCAGGATATCAAGGTCAGCTGGCCACCGTGCAAAGTGCCCGTGGTCATCGCCTGTAGCGGCCCCAGGTCTCTGCAACTGGCCGGGCGTATTGCCGACGGTGTGTTATTCCAGGTGGGGGCTGACCCGGACCTGGTGCTTTATGCCAAAAAGAATATCGGAATCGGCGCCCGGCAGGCCGGGCGCGACCTGTCCGAGATCAAGCTGTATCAGCGTCTGGCCTTTGCCGTGTCCGAAGACCGTGAACAGGTACGCGCAGAAGCTCGCGGTTACGCATCGGTAGCTGCGGGAACAATCTATGGGGCCGTACCGGAAGAGGATATACCTGCCGACCTGCGTAGCGACTTGCAACTCATGAAAGAAAAATATGATTACCAGCAACACGGCAGTATGGACTCGGAACACGCCGGGTTGATCACCGACCGGATACTTGATGCGGTGGCCATAACGGGGACACCGGACGAGGTCATACCCAGGTTACAGGGCCTGACAGACCTCGGTATTGAAAATTTCGTCCTGCCGATTGCCACGAAGCACCCTGATAAGGTTATCAATACCCTGGCTGAAAAAGTCATGCCTAACATCTGTTAGGGCGGCCGGGGACAGAATTTAATTCCGTCCCCTTATTGCCGACGGAACAGCCGGGGACGGAATTTAATTCCGTCCCCTTATTGTCCTCTTATTATGGTACATTTATGTGTTAATCCACACTGAAATTGAAATTTCACCTTTACTGGAGATATAAAAAATGCTCAAGAAACTTCCAATACTCTTAGTGCTGCTGTCTGTTTTACTGCCCGGATACGCTGCTGCGGCTGACGATTATGTGCCCACCCTGATCACGGATACGCCGTATGAAGGCCGGCAACTGGCCATTAAACTGGCCAGAAAATCCATCGGCGAAATGCAATCGGACTCAGCTGTCAAAAAAGCGGTGCGTGCAGTTTACTCCACAGATGGCGCAATATTAATCGAAGCTGCAGAGGTCATCGCCATAGAATTTGCCACGATAGCCGCAGCGAATAATTACTGGCGCTAATAGGTTTTTTATATCCCGAAACTGACGCTGGCAAACCAGCAGCGCCCCAGCGCGTCATACATTCCGGGAAAGGTATTGCTGTTGCCTTCAATGGACGGACCGGTGGCGGTATGCGGCGCCCGTTGATCAGCGTCAGCGTGTGCTTGGACCCCGGGTGGCGCGGTGAAGTGGGGTTATACCGCCGATACTTCTACCCGGGCGTCGTAGGCGGCCTGTCCCGGTGCTGAACGGAAACATATTGACGGCGCTGTCAGGGATACACCTTCCGCCGGAGGTAATGTTATTGAAACCGGGCCAGCCGTCGTGCATCCATACCGTACCCGGCGGCACGTCGTCAGTCACTCTGGCTAATGCATCACATTCGCCGCGTTCATTGTGTATTTTAATCGGCATGCCGCTTGCCAACCCGCGCGCAGCCGCATCCGAATTTGATATCCACAAGGTCGGGCCGGCTTCCAGCTTGTCAATGGAAGGCAAGGCGCGGCCATGATCGTAGAATGCATGGAAATGCGTCAGCATCCTGCCATTGCGTAGTTCCAGCGGAAACCCGGAGGCGGGACGCGCCTGGTAATCCGGCAACGCCGGCAACCCGTGTTCTGCAGCTTGTTCGGAATAAAACTCGACTTTCCCTGACGGTGTTGCATAACGATGGTCGATATGCGCCACGTGGGAAATATTCAGCTCCCCGATACCTCCTTGAGCGCGTAAGGAGGCGACGCTCGCATGACCGGTGGAAGGATGATCCAATACCGCGTCAATATGGCCGTTATCGTATTCCCAGGGATAAAAATCGTCGATCTCCAGTCGCTCCGCCAGGGCCTTAAGCAGCGCGGTCATGGAGCGAGTCTCCCCGGCAGGCGTCAAGGCCTGTTCCATTAGATACAGGTGTGTGTGGGTGCCTTTTACGCCTGTATCTTCCAGCCATGCCGTTGCCGGCAACATGATATCCGCATATTGTCTGCTCATATCATTCATAAAAAGATCATGACAAACGATCATGTCCATTTGCTTAAGCCCCTGTTCCAGACGTTTCGCATCGGCGTAGGACGACAACATGTTGGTGCCCAGCATCAGGAAGGCGCGCACGCGGCCTGCCACTATGGCGTCAAGGATGGTTGACATCTGGTTGGGGATATAATCGCCCGGCGGGCGGGCCTCGAAATTCAGAATATGTTGCGTGGCAAATCCATGGGACGGGGCGGCATGCCTGGGCCCCAGACCGCTGCCGGGTTTGCCGGATTTTCCGGTGAGCGGCGGCAAACAGGATACGGCCCGGCTTGCCTGCCAGCCGTTCTGGTCCTTGTATATGGAACTGCCGCCCAGCAGGATCATCGCCCGCTCCGTGGCGGCGTAATCACGGGCAAAGCTGCTGATACGATCGGCATCGATACCGGTAATCGCTTCAGCCCAGCCTGGTGTGAAGGACTTTACATGTTCCTGTAACTGTGCAAAACCGAGGGTGTGGTTCTCAGTAAATTCCTTATCATGTTTATCCTCTGCAATGATCACGTGCATCATGGCCAGAGCAAACGCGGCGTCTGTCCCGGGTTTCACAATGAAATACTCATCCGCCAGGCGGCACGTTTCACTGACCCGTACGTCAATGGCAATCACCCTGGCTCCACGCCGCTTCGCCGCAGTGATATGCCTGCCCGTATTCGGCTGACTGGCAATGTTTGCGCCCCAGAGGATGATCAGGTCCGAGTGCTTTCCCATATCTTCCTTGGTATTGGCCTCCAATGTCCCGGTCAGACCGAGGCCGAAACCACCCAGGCCCCAGCAGATCATGGCGGGGTTCCACCACTGGCAGCCATACATATTACCGAACCTCAAAGCCAGTTCAGCATGGGCGAAAGTACCATAGTCGTTGGCCAGTGCGCCATGACCGGGCCACACGCCCACGGCTTCGCGTCCGACGGCCTGAAAGCCATTAGCGATACGGTCCAGGGCTTCATCCCAGCTCACTCTACGCCAATCATCACTGCCGCGCGTCTCGCGTACCATGGGATATAACAGACGCTGGGGGTTATCGATGATCTCGCCGGCGGCCTGGCCGCGCACGCAGAGAAAACCCCGGCTGTCCGGGATTCTCCTTGTCACCCTTCGTTACGCCAATAAGCTGATCACCTTCCACGTCGACCAGCATCCCGCACAGCGTGGGGTGGCAATTCATGGGACACATGGTACGGATGGTGCGGCGTGTATTCGAGCTGTTGTCACTCATTGCTGTCAACCATGTATAGACAATGGCGACGGTTCACTTCACCTGCAGCAGATAAGAGGACTGCGGAACGGTATAGCCTTTTACTACCGTTTCGGTTGTCTCCAGAAATTCCACCTCACACCACGGTTGGTACAAGGACCTGACTTCATCGTCATAGACCGGATGGGGCGGCGGGCTGAACAGCTCTTCTTCATGGGCCAGGATAAGCATCAGAGTCTTGACAGGCGGTTGCAGCAGGGCTTTCAGCTCACCCACATACCGGATACGCATTGCGGGGGGTAACGCAATCAAAGAGGCGCGGTCAAAAACCGCCATAACGTCGTGCAGCAAGGCGGGCGTTAATGAAAAAAAATCCCCGCACAAAATCTGAATGCGATCCGACCTGTAGCGGGCAAACGGCCCGACTCTATCCTGCGCGGCATCCAGATCGTGTTCTTTGAAAAATGACTGTACCGCGAATTCACTCAACTCGACTCCCAGAACATCATAACCCTGTTGCGCCAGCCACAACATATCCTTTGATTTACCGCACAACGGTACAAACACCCGGGCAGCAGCCGGAAGGTCAAGTCTGTGCCAATGCCTGAGCAACGGCGGGTTGTAATCTTCCTGATGGAAGCCGAGGTCACCGATTTCCCACCTCTCATGCCAGAATTCATGTTCCATAGTTCCGGATTATACCAGCACCTGTTCATTTTCGCTTTCAGTTTAAAGGCGGACTTGATTTTTGCTGCGGTCTGAATGGATCCGCTTCTATTGATGTCAGTGTAAGTGTAAAGAAATCATTCAACTGCTCTGCCATGCGCGGGTTTTCCTTCAGCAAATTAAAAAACTCAAGAGGATCCTCGTCTAAATTGTAGAGTTCTTTGGCTTCCTTGTTACTATCCAGCAGTAGTTTCCATTGGCCTTGCCGAACCGCGAATTCCAGGTCGGATCCAGATGGCAATGCCCAAAAGACAGAACGGGATGGCATATTCCCCCCGGAGAGAACCGGCATGATGTCCAGGCTATCGATTGGACGGTCGGTTGGTATCTCCCCACCTCCAATCTTTGCCAGTGTCGCGAAGAAATCCGTACCGACGATGAACTCATTCGATTCTGTTCCGGGTGTTGTGACTCCCGGGTATCGGACAATCGCCGGGACCTTGATCCCGCCCTCGTATAGAAAGTGCTTACGACCTCGCAAGCCGCCGGTTTCCCCGTAGGCATTAACCTCCCACCAATTAATCCAATTGGACGTTACCGGCCCGTTGTCACTGGCAAATACAACAACAGTTTCCCCATCTATGGACAGGTCCTTCAGCAACAGCAGTACCCGGCCCAGTTGCGCATCCATGTAAGTGATGTTTGCGTAGTATTCACCGGGGCCGCGTGCAACAAGCTTGTTCTTCGGTATGTCGCCGCCAGCGGATGTTATGGGGATTATTGGGCCATTGGTAAAATTCGAATATTGCTCATTGAATGCTGGTGGGTTCTCGATCACCGTGTGTGGTTCTGCCATGCTCAGATACAGAAAAAATGGCTTGCTCTCATCTCGACCTTCCAGCCAGGCAATCGCCTCATCAGCGTAAAGCTGGGCTGTGTATCCTTCCTGCATTTCCAAAGCCGTACCGTTGCGAAACAGATTGGTTGGATTACGATTCGTAGGGATCTGAAACGCGTTATGGCCGTAGAAATAATCAAACCCCTGGTCCCCCGGCTGCGGCTCGGCAGCACTACCCAGGTCGGAATTGAGATGCCATTTGCCGATGAGCGCGGTCTGGTACCCAACCGAGGCCAGAACCTCCGCAAGCGTCACTTCCTCAGTATGCAGGTAAATACCCGAGTCCTCCGGTATCCAGGTTTCTATGCCCGTTCGATACGGGTGCCGTCCGGTCAGTAATCCTGCCCTGGACGGAGAGCACAGTGCTGATGGCGCATAGTAGTTCGTCAGCCGCAAGCCCTTGGCAGCGAGCGCATCCAGATTCGGCGTCTTAATGACAGGATGACCAAAACTTGCAAGATCGCCATAACCGAGATCGTCGACGTAAATCAGAAGAATATTGGGTTGTGTAATTTCCTGCTGCCCGAAGGCAAAGCATGGATAAGAAATACTCAATGCAATGACAATGAATTTGAACAGTCTCATGACGGCTATTATCCTACCACGGCAGGCTGGTGCGCAGCATCAGGGTGTGGTCGGGGGCCTCATGGCTCGTCTCGCGGCGTTCGCCGTCCAGGCTCAGGCTCAAGCTGTGACCCAGTTCGAAACGCCAGCCCAGGCGCATGGTACGGCCACTGCCGGCCAGTTCCATGCTGCTGTACGGCGTCTGTATCCCATAAGTCCATGGGACGTCCAGCCCGTAACTCCACTCTGCCTTGATGCGTCCCTCCGGGGCCGTGTAGTGTCGCCGCGCCAGTCCCGTCATATCCTGCTGCAACCACAACTCCTGCGCGCTGCTGCCGGTCACGCCCCAGGCCGAGGCCAGGCTGAAGGCCGGTCCGCGCCCCGGGACGCCGGGATCGAATTTCAGCGTACCGCCCACACCCCATTCCTCGTAGCCGCCGTCCTCGTGGGCCAGCAAGGTGCGTGCCGTGGTCTCCAGCGTCAAACCGCGCAACGGGTCGGCATAGCGCAGCCCGCCGCCGAGTTCGACACCCAGTCCCGTTTCCGCATCTCCATCATCATAGCGTAAACCCAGTTCAAAACTGGGCGTGAGCACGCCACCATTTACCAGGACGCGTTCATGGCGCCCGCTGAGCAGCAGGCGTATCCGGCTTGCATCGGCGCCATCCACAGCCTGCAGGCCCGGCGCCGCATCCGAGGCCGTGCGCACCCACAAGGCATCCGACTTCAGGGCCAGTTCCGTGCCCTGCGTCGCATACACTATGCCGCGCAGTCCCAGCGCGCCCATGCTCATCTGCATATCGGTCTCAATAGCGTCCTGGTCCCGGCCCGGGTGCAGGCGCAGCGTCCCGGCACCGTAACCCAGCGCACCCCACACCGACAGGCGCGCCGTCAGCGCATAACGCAGGTACGGGTGCACACTCACCAGGGTGCTGTCCAGGTCACCCGCAACGTCGTTGCCGGCGGCACGATAATTCCCGTCTCCGTCACTGTAGGACAGCGCCACGCCGGCCAGCCAGCGGTTCCGGGCGTAATCCAGGCCCAGGAGCCCCGTCAGCACGTCACCGTTCAGGTTCACGCTCTCATCGACACCGGCGAAGTGCGTCAACGCGCCCCGGCCCCACAGTGACCAGTGGCCGGGCGCTTCCGGGACGGCCGTTGCAGTCTCGATTGCCTCTCCATCCCGGCCCGATAAGGACAGGTCGAAACTGCTGCGGGACAGGAACCGGCGTTTATCAGCCTGCCATCCGCTATTTGTCAGCAACCCCCACAGCGTGCGTTCCAGGAGGGTGGCCTCGGTGCCGGCGGTCGCCGTACCGGTCGATGCCGATCCGGTAACGCCGGAAGGGTCTCCGGAGGGGTCGGACCAGCCCGCAGTGTAACCCGGCAGGTCATCGTTCGACTCAGCCGGCGCCACCCTGGTGTGGACCCGCTGCGGATCATTGCGCAGTTCGGCGGGACGCCAGGTCTGCCCACCCAGGGTAAATTGGGAGGCCCGGGCCGCCGCCTCGTCGAAGCGGTCATCCAGCATGTCCACCACCTGCGCCGCGCTGGTGCGCCCGAAACGGGCCAGCCAGCCCTTGGGCAGCGGGTCGCTGTTTGCAATCGTCCCCGTGGCTTCATAGTCCGTTATGCGCGCCCCCGAGGCTGCGGACAGCCGTAGCGTAAAAGTCTCCTGACCCTCGTCGTGGACATCGTCGAGCGTGATTACCTGCACCGTCTTGCGTGTCTGTCCCGGCGCGAAGGTCAATGTGCCTGAGGCTGCCTCGTAGTCCGACCCTGCCCTGGCCGTAGCGTCCACTGTCCGGTACGTCACCGACACCTGATCGTCCACCGCCTTACTCAGCGATACCTGAAACTCCAGCCGGGCACCCTCCTCCACCGTCGCGTCCGCCACGCTGAGCGTCGGTGATGGAGGTTCCAGCGCAGACGAAGTGGACGCAGACGGGTTCGCCAACAGCGCATCCACGCCCTGGGAATTGCGAATCGTTCCTCCGTTCGCCGCCATGCTGTAGCGCACCACGTTCAACTGATCGAATTCTCCGTCGCCTGCAACAACCCGGTACTCGAACTCAATCTGTTTCGTTCCCGACCCGCCTGCATAGGTTGCCGTGCGCCCACCCGACCCGACGTTGCTGCCCAGGGTGAGGCCGATTATCGGTGTGCCGCCTGATACGTCCACCGTTACCGGCTCGTTAAACGTCAGCGTTACCCAAATCCCGTCACCCGGCACATAGTACCCGTCCGCTCCCGGTCCCGTGATGTACGTCCGGAAAGTGACATGTGGTCGCAGGGGATCGCCCGCCGCTATGCAGCGCACGCCTACGATCTCCCCGGACCTGCAGTTGTGCACACCGATGGCGTCCCGCGCCCGCCGGCCGCTCGCAAGCGGGCAATCGAGCAGGTTCGACTCATCTCCATCGCACAGCAGGTCATCGAGCCAGATGGGACCCGTTCCGGCGCCGAAGTATGAACTCCGGAACCGGCCCGCGTGCGGCTCCGAGCGTTCGTAGCCGAGTACCCTGCAAGCCACGTCAGCTTCATCGTTAGTCCAGTAGTCGTCGCACACCGTGCCCCAACGGGCGGGAGTGTTGTCGCTCGTGTCGTCGTCTGCACAGACCTCCAGGCGTCCTTCCTTCGCTTCGCCGCCGTCTGCCAGTCGCAACGACTCATCGGAACCGGCGCACTGTTCGCCGGGTTTGGTGTTGTTATTCACGGGATGGTCCGTCAGTGCCAGGGCCTCATTACCCGCCACGTCTCGAATGGGACTGAGATCGGAGCCGTCCGGACTGGAGTAGCTCAACGTCACCGTATCGCCTGCAGACACTGTATCAGGCAGGTCCAGGGCCAGGGTTACGGTATCGCCGCCCACCCCAACAGCTATCAGCCCGGACTGAACCTCGCCGTTCACCGATACCGAGAAGGCGCCCCGCGACACTGCCCTCTCGGCCAGCGTCTCGTCGAATGTGAGCGTCAGCCTGTCCCCTTCCACCGTTGCCGATTCCAGCACCGGCGGTGTGAGGTCCACCGTTAACTCACGCGTTTTCTCAGGAGCCTCCGTCGAGTACACCCCGCTCGCATTTACCGTTACCGTAACACCGGGTTCGCTGAGGTACTCTGCAGCGGACGGCACCTCTACCGACCAGTCTCCTGCACTGTCCGTGGTTGCCGTCAGCGTCCCGCTGCCGATGTCAACCGTCACCGACGTCCCTTCCATGCTGCCCATCTTGTCGCTGCGGGCGTTGCCGCTTATGGCAAATCCGTCTGCCTTCTCGTGGATGTTCACCACGTCGTCACCAGCGATCGTATCCAGGGCCAGCGTGAGCGGCGGTCCCTGCCGGGTCACGCTTACCGTGTAGATCTGCTTCATGCCGTTTTCAGCCTCCACTCGAACCTTGAATGCGTTCGCGCCCACCATCAGGCCGACCTGGAAAGCTTCGGTGTCCGGGTCCATGTCCGAGAGCATTCCTTCCTTCCCGTTCATGTACTCCAGCATGGCGCCGACGTGGTTGGCGTTGGCGTTCAGCGTGATGGTCTCTATACCGGTCGGCACCAGTGTGGTGTATTCCAATTCGTCACTCGCAAAAGTCGGGTCTAATTCGATGTCGTTGCCGGCGCCGGTATCCGTCAGGGTCAGCCCGCTCAAGGTGGCGTCATCGCTGGGCGGCAGTGTAATGACGCCGTTGACCCGAATCATCAATGAAAATCTTCCGAGTGGGGCGGTATATTCAGAGCCGACAAGATTATAATACGTGTCCTCAATTGACCAATCGGACTGGCTATCCGGATCTTCAGATACGGAATAGGTCCCGCCCAGGTTCCAGTTTCCGGTTATGGAAAATACAACAGCATAGCTTGTTCCGGCGCTCAGACCGGTTCCTTCCGGCACCGTAAAAATATTGCTCCCGAAAGTGATTGAGTCGGGATTGCCAAGGTCAGCGACCTTGGTATGAAGTTTGCCTGAGCGCATTTCGTACAGGCTTGCCGTGATATGGTTTGCAGATGCGGAACCGGAGGTGAAATACACCTCCACAGAGCTCACCACGTAACCAGTCGCGTTGCTGCCTGTCGTAAACGCCTGGTAGGCGCCACTTTGTCTGAGAACCATTACATCCCGTGACTGTTCGATATTGGACACGAGTGTCTGTTCGGTCTGACCCTGCGCAAGAGCTGTGACGCCCAGCGTCGGGATAGCGCAGATCAGCACAAGCGCCGCCAGATGCATGCAAGCTGAAAGGAAAGCATGTGCAGCGCTGGTCAGGTAGGCTGAAAAATCAGAAATATTAAGGGGATATGAGAAAGTTCGTGGAAATAACATAGCGTATGCTCCTGCTGCTGGATGGCTGAAGCGAGTATGGCGCCGAGCCGAATACAGGCCCGCGTCAGGTAAATTTTTCAAACTGCCGGCTGGATGTATCATTCCGTTTGCCTCCTACAGCGGCGTATACCAACTAGGACAATTGGGGACGATGATAGGTTCCCTGTGTCCCTGCCTGGTCTTCGTTTGCATTCTCCCACCGGATTCCGGCTTTCGCCGGAACGACGAGCAGAGAGAACGCTGGGATCATAAAGGGGACGGACTTGAAGCCCGTCCCCGGCTGGAGATAACGGGGACGGATTTAAATCCGTCCCCTTTTACGGCCTTCAGGGTTGGCAGGGATAGCCGGGATGGCCGGTGTGACCGGTGCAAGGTTCTCTTTCAGGAGGAGAGACTGGAATTTATGACTCCCCTCGCGAATAACCTGTCCTGGATGAAGGCGGTACCGACGATAAGCATGACTGAAATAAGGAATTCCGGGTTTCGGATCAGTGCGGTTTGGCTAAACTGTAGAGGCGTTCCTGATGCCAATTCTATCAGTCAAACAGGGGGTTGCGAGTCACCAGTGACGGGAAACGACTGAAGTCCCTGTCCGCCGTCAAAAACTCTCGAACTCCATGAGACAGGCAGATAGCAGCTATACGTGCATCATGTATTTCAGGGCCGCGAACTCTCCCGTCTGCAATCTGCGATTCCAATTGCGACCAATGGTCTGTCGCTTCACCTATCAGCGCCAGCGACGGCGATACGAGCCAGGCATCAACCTGCTCAAGAGCCTGTTGCACGGATGAAGGCGGGTCGTAAATCCGGGGATGCGTTGTGATGGCCAGAAATTCGTGAATACAGGGCCATGGTATTGCCCAAGTATATTGATCTTCGGCAAGTCTCTTGACTAATTCTCCAGCGCGCCGATGCCACTCAGAATCCTGCCGATGGGCATAAACCATTATGTTGGTGTCAACTGCAATCAACCGCCGCGCCCCTCATAGGCGCTATGTCTGATAACCGCCCAAGGTTTGTTCCTGAACTCAGTCCGTAACCCGTTACCGGTTATGCTCTTATCAACCAGTTGGAACGGTTCGGCCTGTTGAGTCTCCTGCAGAGCACACCGGATACCCTGTTCAACAATCGCTCGAAAAGTAGTGCCGCGCTTCGCAGCAAGGGCCTTGGCCTCCAGCGCCAGGGCATCTGATATATCGATAGTTGTTTTCATACAGTCAACCCATATTGTAAGATATGGGTAACCATATCTATTAAAAACCATCTCGTCAAGGACTAACGTAGGAACGGTAGCAAAGGGGTAGCCAGCATATCCATGATCTTATCAATACCATAAATAAAATAAGGAATTCCGGGGACGGATTTCAAATCCGTCCCCTTCTCCAGTTCTTTACCAGGGCAAACTTGTATGCACCATCAGCACGTTGTCGGGCGTCGCGTGGTCCGTCTCGCGGCTTTATCCCGGTTTGTGGAAACCCGGTATGTCGTAACCTGCCAGTCCTTTAATCTCCGGTGATGGCCAGGTACGTTTACTGTGGCTGAGGCCGGTTTTAACCAGGGTATCGGCCATATGTACCGTCAACGGAATGGGATCAATGACAGGCACGTCTAATCCGGCTTCCAATAACCCCCTGCGCATAGCTATGGCACAACCCAGAAAACCGGTACAGCCGAGGATTAACGCGTCTGCACCGTCTTGCTGTACGGAACATATTGCTTTTTCCGTTAAGGCCTCGTTGAGTTTTGCCGGATCATGGCTGATTTCCAATACGGGTATGTCAACAGCCTGGAAGGAAACATAATTGGTATCAAGCCCGTATTTTGACGCCATGTTGTCAATCATGGGACGCAGTCGCTCCAATACCGTGATAAAACCAAACCGGTGAGCGAGCAGACTGGCCGTATGCATCGAGGTTTGGCAGGGTCCGAGCACGGGAATGGACACGACCTCACGGCAAGCGTCCAACCCCGGGTCACCCATGCAGTCAATTACGATGGCGTGTGCCCCACCCCGTTCCGCTTCTATGGCCTTATTAATGGTATCGGGAATGCTCAGGGCCTCATCGAATTCGGATTCTATTGACGCGGGGCCTTTATCCAGGATGGAATGCCGCACTTCGAGATCAGGACGTTCCAGCTCCCTGACATCGTCCAGTTGCCGAATACCTTTTGTTATTATGGGAGTAATTAATTGAATAATTTTTTTCATAGTGAGACGCTACCAGTTCAAATCCACACTTATGCCATAGGTTGCAGGCAGACCATAGTTTTCTCCAAAGCCAACTGATGACGTCAATACCTGGGTACGGTAAACCTCATCGGTAATGTTTCTACCCCACAAATGAACGCCCCACCTTCCATTGGCGGCAGTGATGCCCGCCCGCGCGTTCGTTATCCAATACCCATCTTCCAGGGTCTCCATCGGCTGGTTGACAATATCGTAGGAGACATCATCCTTATAGGACGTATCCAACATGATGTCGGCTACCAGAGCTGGGGTAAGCTGCCATTGGTACTTGACACCGGCGTTGAAATTCACGTCAGGCGAGTTCGGCAGCTTACTTCCTTCAGTCACATTGGGAACAAATGAATCCGTAATTTCGGTGTCAAGCAAACCTAAGCCCAAACGTATATCCAGACCTGCAGCCGCCTTCCATAATAAATCAAATTCCGCGCCATAGACTTCCGCATCGCCGGCGTTGGTGATACCGAATAACGGACCGACTACGCTTTGGAAAATAGGCCCATAAATTTGCACGCCTTCATAGTCATAAAAGAATGCGGAGACGTTAAATTGAAGACTGTTGTTTAACAGTTGCGTTTTGGCGCCAATTTCATAAGCGGTAACGAGTTCTTTATCGAAAGCTTGAAGGTCAGCGGGGTTGAATGTGAGTTGCCCCTGAAAATTACCTGATTTAAAGCCCCGGCTGAAACTGGCATACAATAAGGCGTTTTCAAATCCGGTATAATCAATACCCGCTTTACCCGACAAGTTTGATACGCTGTAATCATTGCTGACAGGAGGAAAAACCTGGATTTCCGTCCTGTCCTCGCCGACCTGCAGGAAGGTGAAGGCCTCCTTGAACTCCTTGTCTTCTTCCGTATAGCGCAGCCCGGCAATAAACTTCCAATCCTCATGAAGTTGCCATTCAGCATGACCAAATATAGCGTAGGAATCCGCCTCCTGGGCATATTCATTACCGATGGCTTTGGCGGTGGCAAAAGCAGGACCAAACAACGGCAGGAGATCGCTGGAATCAAAAATGTCCCGCGTTGACACATCATCATTGCCGTAAAATACGCCACCGATTAATGCGTAATCATCTCTTACGTAAGTCAAACGTAATTCCTGCGAAACCTGCTCGATATTATTGAGAAACAGGCCATCCAACTGGACCAGGGTCGTACCATCCCGGTCCTCATCATGACTGCGCTCATAATCCTCGTATCCGGTGACGGATGTCAATGTCAAATCGTCCGACAGATCCCAGTTGATGGTTAACGATACGCCGTAGTTTTCATTATCCAGTTCCGTATCATTCCCGGCAGATGAACTGAACGGATCGGCAACACCGTCATCAACAGGCGTGAGTGCATTATCGACTTTAACCAAGAGGGTATCTGACTTATCAAAACCGCCATGCACATTGAGCAAAACATCCAGGTCTTCAGACGGCTGCCAGTTCAACAGGCCGCGCCAGGCGCTGCGATCAATTTCACCCACCTTACCTCCTGTTGCCCGGTTTAGCTGAAAACCGTCATTGCGCTGGGAAGTCTGTACGGCGACCCGGCCTGTCAGCCCTTCCGCTACCTGGCCACCTATGGCGCCTTCCAGGATGAAATGATCATACCGGCCATAATCAGCAGACAGGTAGCCCTCAAATTCTTCCGTTGGTTTCCTGCTGATAAATCTCACGGCCCCGGCAGTGGTATTCCGGCCATACAGGGTTCCCTGCGGCCCTTTCAGCACCTCGACGCGTTCCATATCAAACAACTGAAACGTAAGCATCGCCGGTGATACCAGGTAGACCTCGTCAATGTAGATACCGGCTGCCGGGTTGTTGTTGACGGCATAGTCATTCAATCCAAGACCGCGAATGCTGACGTTCGTTATGCTGTTGCCGAAGGTTTCATTGATGTTGAGGTTCGGCGTCTGTGCGGCAAGATCGACCGGCTGGCCCAGTCGCTGTTCACGGATATCATCGCCTGTAAATACCGTGACGGCCACACTCACGTCATTCAGGTTTTGTTCCCGTTTTTGCGCGGTAACGATAATCTCCTCGATCTGCAAAGCTGTATCCTGTGCCGTGAGACTGGTCGCCCACGCAAATGCAATTACCCACGTAATGAT
Organism: Gammaproteobacteria bacterium; assembly: GCA_965205405.1. Classification (GTDB taxonomy): domain Bacteria; phylum Pseudomonadota; class Gammaproteobacteria; order Eutrophobiales; family Eutrophobiaceae; genus JAAXHV01. Next base: position 2,631,722 of record OZ242169.1, on the reverse strand, counting down.
ATGTGTTATTGCCTTATTAACTGATAGTTTCATTTCACATACCTCCTGCTATTAAATAAAGCTGTCATTTCTGGCGATAGGGGACGAATTTGAAATCCGTCCCCGGTCACCCGCGTGCGCCGAATGATAACGGCGGATCATTCCAGGCCCTCTAATTTTTCAATCGGAATAAAATCTTCTTCCAGACCAAATGCCTGCGGGCCGAACACAGCCAGGCATTCGGGCCTTCTCATGATAGGTGCGGCGCTGGTTCCAATGACCTTGACCCGTTGACCGTATTTCATAGCCTCAACCGTTACAGGCCGGCCTGTTTCCCGGTCCACAATACAAATCAGGTCCGGGACGACGGCGACTGTTTTTCCATCAACACGCGCAACCAGATTTTCGTTCTGGAACAGGATATTCATGTGTTGTCCGCTACCATCCAGGGCATCAAGCTCACAGTGTCCCATGGAAAAACCCTTCGCCGTTTCCCTTCTCAGATCAGTTATCTTTCCGTCAAACAACACCTTGCAGTGGTTGTAGTATTCAGTAGACCGCAAATAAGCAAGCAAGGTCCCGATGGGTTCGCCTTCCATCCTGCCCCGCGAGATAGCGCGGCCGACACCCAGTGCAAGGGTTAGCGTCCCCTTTACCCCATAGTTCTTAACCTGGCGCCCGGTCATGGGGTAACAGGAAATCATGACACTCAGTCCCATCTGGATTGCGACGGCGCGAATTAAATCTTCTGCACGCTTCCCGTCATTCGTTTCGACAATGACCGTCTCCAGGTGTTCATCGACAATAACCGCGGGTGTAACAGATACCCCATAGACACTGAACGTGACCATCTGTAATTCCGGGAAAGCCCGCCCCATCCCATCACAGTTCACCAGCGGCAGACCCAAACGCGCGGCGGCAACAACAGGGATCATGGAGTTGATGCCGCCTATCTCGATCGGACAGATCGCGTCCGGCCGGCGACCGACAATTTGTGCAAGCCGTTCAACGGAATAATCAATATCCTCACCGGACGCGGCTTTCTCCACCAGGACCGTCGGCGCACCCAGCATGGCCGCAGGTAGTACAGTCGCATCATCATCCAGTTCATCAACTTCGATAATTTCCGGCGCCCCGAATTCCTCAATGGCATGCTTTGCCATCAACCGGCCGATATAAGGGTCGCCGCCGCCACCTGTTCCGAGAAACGCCGCACCCTGGGCTAAATCCTCCAGGTCGTCCACAGTGATAAACAGGCTCCGAGCGGTTGTTGCCGCGACATTCAGCACAGGTACAACTCCCCTGCCGCTTTTGCGCGGATACGCACAGCGCTGGCCGGCATATAAGCAAGCGGCATCTCCTCAAAATCTATAATTTCAATGGTGCTTTCATCAGCTCCGGCATTCCTGGCCTGGTTGGCGGCTTCCGCTCGCGCATTTTTTACGGCTTCCTCACGCGTGATTTGCTCATAGGAATAGACTTTGTTGATTTCCCCGCCGACCTGGGCAATAGAGGCCCCAATCGCATTCGCCACCTCGGCGTGCTGCGGGACTATAACTTCAGTCGTACCGGCAATATGTTCCCGGATCAGAATTGACCCGCCTCCGACCAGGATCAAGGGTAACGGCTCGGCGCTCGTTTTCATGCGGTCCACGCATTCTTCCACTGTCCTGTGCATGACGCCCGCCGTTTCCCATATCAATGACTTGGGCAGGTTTGCGACGGCATTAGGATCACCGATCTCAACAAAACCTGCGCCAACTGCAATATCGGTAGCCGTCAGTTGTTTTCCACCGAATACCTGCGCCTCTTCCACCAGGCGATAACCGACTGACCGTGGACCGACCCTGACTTTTCCATTTTGACTGACGAGGCTGCCACCCCCTAATCCGACGGACAGGATATCCGGCATGCGAAAATTGGTGCGTACGCTACCCACGTCTATGGCAACACCGGATTCTCGCGGAAAACCATTGACCAGGACACCGATATCGGTTGTCGTGCCGCCGATATCCACAACCAGTGCATCCTTAAGTCCGGATAGATAAGCCGCACCGCGAATACTGTTGGTCGGACCGGAAGCGAAGGTCAACACCGGGTATTTCTCAACGAATTCGGCGCTCATCAAGGTCCCGTCATTCTGGCTGATATAAAACGGCGCCTTGATATTGAGTTCAGCCAAAGCCCGTTCAAACGAAGCAACGAAGCTGGCGCTTAAACCGGCCAGACTCGCATTGATGATCGCAGCATTTTCCCGTTCCAGTAAGCCTATTCGGCCGATACGTGATGATAAGGTGACTGACGCGTCCGGCAGTTCATTCAATATGATTTCCCCGGCGCGCTCTTCCATAGCGCTGTTTACGGGCGAAAATACACCACTGACGGCGACCGTCCGTATCCCTTTTGCCTGCATATCTATTGCTGCGGAAGCAATCGCTTTTTCATCCAGCTGTGAAATCGGCCTCCCGTCGAACTCATATCCGCCCGCTACCATATAGTGATGCTTTCCTATCACTGCAGTTATATCATCGGGCCAGTCGACCATGGGAGGCACGCCACGCGTGGCAGGCAAAGCAAGACGTATCACTCCCACTTCCTGTAAATGCTTACGCTCGACAAAGGCGTTGGTGAAATGAGTGGTGCCCATCATGACGGCCTGAATATCTTCCGCGGCAATCCGTGACATATTGAGCACGTTCCTGACAGCCGCAACGATTCCTTCATCGACATTGCCGCCGGTAGGCGCCTTATACACGGCCTTCACCTTTTGCCCGTGCATCAATACGGCGTCCGTATTGGTGCCACCTACATCTACGCCAATTCTGATAATTGCAATTTCCTCCAAGTGATCTGAATACCGGGACTTCTCTATTTTCCCCGCCAAAACAACTCCGATAGTTCGAGGGTATTCCTCAAGAGAAGTTTTAACCCAGATTAGTCAATTTCCATCTGAAATCACTTGGTTTGAAGTGTGGTTTGCTGATTTAGTTGAGTAGTTCCGCTTTTTGTTTGTAAATTGGCTACCTGCACGAACGGGTAGGTCAATACCAAGTCCTATTGACAGGTTGCAAACATGAACTTAATGTAAGTTCCATGAAGGAATTACGTGAGCCGGATATTATTTCCCTGTTCCCAATCTGGCTTATGCGTTCAAAGGTGTACCCTACCCATCAGCGAGTGGATGTACTGCAGCGGCCGTCCCTGATTAAACAGCTTGATGCCTGCATGGATGCCACCTTATCACTTGTTTGTGCACCGGCCGGTTACGGAAAGAGCACACTGTATGCCGACTGGCGTAACAAGCTGTTACAGGACAACATCAAAGTCTGCTGGTTGTCGCTGGAACAAGAGGATAACGACGCATTCCAGCTGCTGACCTACATCGCCTACTCGTTGTACGAGGGTGGTGTGGATTTTTCCAAAGCCGGTGTAATAGAAAAATTACACTTCAGCGATCTCTCTGCGCGTACATTACTGAGCATCATCCATCGGGTTGTCGAAGCTGATAAGCAAAAAATCGTTCTTATCATCGATGACTTTGAAAATCTTAACGAAGAGACGATTGACAGGGTAATCCAGCCGTTGATAAACCATGCACCGTCAAACCTGCACATTGCTGTTGCAAGCAGGGATGACCGCAGGTTAAAGTTGGCAAAGCTGGAAATGGAAGGTCTGGCGATCCGCCTGCCGGCCAGGAGTCTCAACTTCACGCCGGACGAACTGAAGATATTGTTCGAGAATTATTTGCCGGCCGAAACCATAGGGGAAATTTACCACCTGACAGAGGGCTGGCCTGTGGCCATACAAATGCTCAGGAGTTCCCTGAAGGTCGATCGGGACATATACCGCGTGCTGTCCAGCCTCACATCTTCTTCCAGCGTCATTACCACTTATCTTTCCGAGCAGATATTCCAAGGTCTTGAAAGCAGTCTGCAAACATTCCTGATGGATATTTCCCTGATTGACGCTATCACCTATGACCAGGCGGATTATATCCGTGAGGCTGACGACAGTGAAATCCGGTTTAACGCCTGCAATATGTTGAGCACCCTGGTTTTGCCTGTGGAGAAGGTAATGAGCACCTATCGGCTCCACCCTCTTTTTCGGGAATACCTGCATCACAGGCTGGTAATTACCCACCCTGACCGAGTGTTGAAGTTGCACCTGCGCTGCGCCGATTGGTTTGCCGGGAAAGGAAACCTTATCCGGGCGGTCAGGCATGCGGTACAGGCGGGTAAACCACAACGGGCGGTGGAAATTATCGAACAGCAAGGCGGCGTTATACTCTGGCTGAGAGAGGGATTGACCCGCTTGAGAACTGCCCTGAATTTACTGGATGAGAATACCGTTTCCGCATCACCCCGGATTACGTCTATCCGCTGTATCCTGGATATCAAGGACGGCGGAGTCTACCAGGCCCGCGCGCGCTACGATGCCATGCTTACTCGTTACCGGGATGTAAAAGATGCTCTCGCCGCAGAGGAACAGGCACGCATCGACCATGAACTCATGCTGGTGGAATCGCTATTGGCCTGTTACGAGGGAAAGATGCTGTCCGAGCAGTTTTGTTCCCAACTCACTCATAACATTTCGCGGGTTGGTCGGAATGATCATGCAACCCTTGGATATCATCATAACCTGCTCTGTTTTGCCTACGCGCAAAGAGGGATGCTGCGGGAAGCCCGATACCATGCCGGGGAGGCAGTAAAGGAATACAGGCTGCTTGGCTCATTCTATGGCGAGGTCTACATTAACTTCCATTTGGGAGATATTTCCTTTGCGGAGGGAAACAGCGAACAGGCCAGAACGTATTACCAAACCGGACTAAAGCTGGGCAGGCAGCATTTTAACGATGATATGAGCATAAAACTGGTTGCCAGGGTATTGACGGCGGAGTTGAATTACGAGATGAATCAACTGCAGGGCTTGTCCAATATGACTGCTTCCATAGCAAAGCAACTGGAAGAAAGGGAAGCCTGGTTTGATATCTACGCGGCCGGCTACACAACCACAAGCAATGTCGAGTTTGCACGACATGGAATCGATGCAGCGGACACAATTCTGGATCGTTCCCTTTCCTATGCCAGGGCGCAGAAGCTGGAACGTTTGATTAACCTGCTGTTATTTCAGCGCATGGATCTGCTGCTGCGCGCCGGTTTGGACGGGGCCGCCCGCTCTGTATTGAAAGAGTCAGGTTTACAGTTGGAAAACTATCGAAACCCTGGCAAAAGTGACATTGCCTGGCGCGAACGGCATGCAGCAGTACATGCAATTATTCTATTGCGGATCAGAGAAAAAAAGTACGAAGAAGCATTATCCGCTCTCGATTATTTTTCTCATCATGCGAAAACCTACGGACACCTGAAACCGAATATCAGGTACGCAATATTAACGAGTTTGGCTTTTAGAGGTAAAAACGATTATCCGGCGGCATTTGAACACCTGAATCAGGCGATAAGACTGTCTGTTAGCTCCGGTTTTATCCGACCATTTATTGACGCCGGCAGTGGATTGGAAGAGACCCTGCTACTTTATAAGCAATCGTCGAAATATCACGCTGCACCAGCCGACCACAAACAACAAACGGATAAAATAGCCGCGTACTTCACGGGTACTGATGAAGCGGACACTGCCGAACAATTTATGAGTAAGAGAGAAAGCGAAGTGCTGGAACACCTGGCACAAGGCTTATCCAACAAGCTGATCGCCAGAAATATCGGTGTCTCGGAAAATACGATCCGGTTCCACCTGAAGAATATCTATCACAAACTCCAGGTGCATAACCGCTTGCTGGCGATATCTGCAGCGCGGGAGAGGAAGATAATTTGAGTGGGTTGGTTTTGCGCGAGGTGTATTTCCAGCCTCGTCTCCAGCGGAAACCGGAGGCGACACAGTATAAGGCTGGATTCCGGCATTCGCCGGAATGACGGACGGAAAAAGGGGACGGACTTGAAGTCCGTCCCCCAAACGCGGGGCGTATACAGGAATTAAAAACGGAGGAGATGCATCCGGGGACGGATTTAAATCCGTCCCCTTCACTCAAGTAAATTCAGCGGCAGTTCATTGGTGCACTTAATTTCCGAAACTACCATTTTGGAGTTTACTTCGCGCACGGCCGGCAGCGACAGCAAGTGATGCAGGAACCGTTCATAAGCATGGATATCCGTTGCCACAACCTTTAATAAAAAATCCATCTCTCCCAGTACCGTGTAACATTCAAGCACTTCCGGCAGTTTCTCTACGGCTTTTTGAAAATTCGGCAGCGCTTCACGCCCGTGCGCCTCAAGTTTGACTTCCGCAAATACGATGACATCCAGGCCCAGTTGGTTGTGGTCCAGTATCGCTACCCGTTTCTTCAGTACACCTGTATCCATCAGGCGCTTGAGCCGGCGCCAGCAAGGTGACGTGGACAAGCCGATTTTCGCTGCCAGTTCGCTGACAGTCTGGCCGGCATCCTGCTGCAGAATGGTCAAAATTTTCTTGTCGAAGTGATCGAGATTTAAGGTCATTTTTACCTTTAATATAGTAAATATTAGAATATTTTTGCTGAATATTTAGATAATCGATAAAGATAGCAAAATAAATCCCTTTATACCAGCCTATAATTTGTTCATCCACTTTCATTAATCGACATGGCAAGCAAATTACATATTCCGGCAGCACCTTACCGACCGGGCGAGGAACCTGACTTCAGCGCCATCTCCTTACCCCGGGCCGGTGAACTGGCGCGTCCGGATGAGCTGGTACCGGCAAATACAACCAGGGACCTGTCCTTCAGTATGATTCGCGTATTGAATGAAAACTACGAGGCCGTGGGACCCTGGGACCCGAAATTGCCGGCTGACGTGTTGCGTAACGGACTGAGATACATGTCACTCACGCGTCTCTATGACGAGCGCATGTTCAGGATGCAGCGTCAGGGCAAGATGTCGTTCTACCTGAAGTGTACCGGTGAAGAAGCCGTATCGGTTGCCCAGTGCATGGCGCTGAATGACGGCGACATGTTGTTCCCTACTTACCGGCAACAGGGTCTGTTGATCACGCGGGGCTATCCCTTGCCGGACATGATGTGTCAATGCCTGTCCAACGCCGGGGACAAATTGCAAGGCCGGCAGATGCCTGTCCTGTACAGTTCCAAAGCACATAATTTCTTCACCATTTCCGGCAACCTGGGCACCCAGTTTTCCCAGGCCGTCGGCTGGGCCATGGCGGCCGAATACAGGAAAACGAAAGACATCGCAGTTGCCTGGGTCGGTGAAGGCGCCAGCGCCGAGGCGGATTTCCATTATGCCCTTACCTTCAGTACCGTCTACCGCGCGCCGGTGATTCTGAACGTGGTGAACAATCAATGGGCCATCTCCACTTATCAAAATGTCGCCGGGGGCGATCAGAACCCCTTTGCCGCGCGCGGCATCGGCTACGGCATCCCCGGCCTGCGCGTGGACGGTAATGACTTTCTTGCCATCTTTGCCGCCACCCGCTGGGCGGTGAACCGGGCCCGCGCAGGCGGCGGCCCTACCCTGATAGAGTTGTATACATACCGCGCCGCCGCACATTCAACCAGCGATGATCCGGGCAAGTATCGGCCGGCCGATGAGTGGGAACACTGGCCCCTGGGTGATCCCATAGACAGACTGAAGCAACATTTAATCGCCCTGGATGAATGGTCCGAGACGGAGCACGTACAGATGCGGACGGAACTGGAAGAAGCGGTGAGCGGTGCCTGGGATGAAGCTATTTCACTGGGAACGTTAACTGAAGGTCCGAACCCGTCTGTCTCGGCCATGTTTGAACATGTTTACAAGGAAATGCCGCCTCATCTCATCAGGCAGCGCCGGCAAATGGAGCAATGAAATGGGCGCAATGACCATGGTCCAGGCGTTGAATTCCGCTATGGACGTGATGCTGGAAAAAGATCCTGCCGTAATCATCTTCGGCGAGGACATCGGTTACTTCGGCGGCGTGTTTCGCTGTACCGCAGGCTTGCAGCAAAAGTACGGTGAAGACCGCGTGTTCGATACACCGATTGCCGAAGGCGGGATTGTGGCAACGGCGATCGGCATGGGTGTAAACGGCCTGCGCCCCGTCGTTGAGATCCAGTTTGCCGACTACATTTATCCGGCCTTTGATCAAATAGCCAGCGAACTCGCCCGGCTGCGCTACCGCAGCGCCGGGCAGTTCTGGTCACCGGTGACTATCCGAACTCCTTGCGGCGGCGGTATCCGCGGCGGCCAGACGCATTCACAGACACCGGAGGCCCTGTTTGCTCACGTCTGCGGCTTGAAGACGGTGATGCCGTCGAATCCCTACGATGCAAAAGGTCTGCTGATCAGTGCCATCGAGGATGATGACCCGGTCATCTTCTTTGAACCGAAACGTTTGTACAATGGCCCGTTTGACGGCGACCCGGACAAGCCTGCATCAAGTTGGGATAATCACGACAAAGGGCAAGTGCCGGAGGACCACTACACAGTGCCGCTCGGCAAAGCAGAAATACTCCAGACCGGAAACGACCTGACTATCCTTGCTTATGGCACCATGGTGCATGTGGCGGTTGCCGCTTCCAGACAAATCAATATCAATGCTGAAATCATTGATGTCCGTACGCTGATGCCCCTGGATATTGATACGATCGCCAACTCTGTATGCAAAACCGGCCGTTGTGTGATCGTTCATGAAGCGACGCGCCACTGCGGTTATGGCGCCGAGTTATCAGCGCAGGTTCAGGAGCACTGCTTCTGGAATCTGGAGGCCCCCATAGAACGGGTAACCGGCTGGGATACACCCTACCCCCATGCACAGGAATGGGCATACTTCCCCGGTCAGGCGCGGGTCAGTGAGGCCCTGAAACAGACCTTGGCGATGTAACCATGTCTTCCTATTCGTTTAAATTACCGGACCTGGGTGAAGGTACCGTAGAGTCGGAGATTGTCGAGTGGCGGGTCAGGGTCGGCGATATGGTCAATGTGGATCAACCCCTGGTCGACATAATGACTGACAAGGCCACCATAGAAATTACTGCCCCGGTCAGTGGTAAAGTTATTTCTCTCGGAGGTCAGCCGGGCGACGTCATACCAGTCGGTTCCGAGTTGGTGGTCTTTGCTGCAAGCCCGGATAAACCGGCTATGACAGACGACGTAATTGAAAAGCCGGTCATACCGGAATCCATGGCAACCGAACCTGTTACAACCCATCAATCTGCCGGCTCTGCCGGTAAACCGTTAACCTCCCCTGCGATCCGCCGTTTGGCCAGGGAGAAAAATATCGATCTTACACAGGTGCCTGCGACAGGACAAAAGGGACGAATTACTCGCAGGGATATTGACTCTTTCATCAGTCAAGTCGATCAGTTCAGTGAAGATCAGTCATCAACCGAGTCGGCCGGCACACGCGAAATAAAAGTGATTGGCCTGCGCCGCAAGATAGCCGAACGGATGACCTTGAGCGCCGGCCGTATCCCGCACTTTACCTACGTTGAAGAGGTAGATGTCACCGAACTGGAGCAACTGCGCCGGCATCTGAACGGAACGCGCCGGGAAAGCCAGGCAGAACTCACTTACCTGCCTTTTTTCATGCAGGCCCTGGTGAAGGTGCTGAAGGAATTCCCGCAGTGTAATGCGCACTTTGACGATGAACGCCAGGTCATCACGCAATATGAACCGGTCAACATCGGTATTGCCGTACAAACCGGAGACGGCCTGATGGTGCCCGTTATCCGGCACGTCGAAGACCTGGACCTGTGGCAATGCGCCCATGAAATCCGCCAGGTCGCGGCCAAAGCGAGAAGCGGTAATGCCGGCAGGGAAGAACTCACCGGTTCAACTATTACCATTACCAGTTTAGGCGCATTGGGCGGAATCGTTTCCACTCCTCTCATTAATTATCCTGAAGTCGCCATCATCGGGATAAACAGGACACAAAAACGCCAGGTGTTTGAAAACAACGGGGTCACTACCCGCCTGATCATGAATCTCTCTTCTTCTTTCGATCATCGCGTCGTTGATGGCTATGATGCTGCCCGCGCGATACAGGCCCTGAAGCGCTACCTGGAATTCCCGGCGACGTTATTCCTGCCTGCACAGGAATGACGAACGTAGCCTGAAGAAAATTGTCAGCCGTTTACCATTATGGGTTAAACTTGCATCGGCATGAACCGATACAAACGTCACAATGAGGAACGGAAATGATTGTCGAACAGATCTGGACGGGCAACGACTGGCGTAATTTCAACTACCTCATTGCCTGCCCGGATACCGGTGAGGCGCTGGCCATTGATCCCCTGGACCACAACAAGTGTTTGCGCCATGCACAGGACCAGGGCTGGGACATTACCCAGGTATTGAACACCCATGAGCATCATGACCACATCGGCGGGAATGCCGCGCTGATAGCCGCAACGGGCGCGACATTGCTTGCCCATAAAAATGCCAGGGACAGGATAGTCGGCATAGACAGACCTTTATCCGCCGGCGATATCATCAAAGTCGGCAAATCCGTCGAACTGGAAGCACTGGATACGCCGGGACATACCATGAGCCACGTCTGCCTGCTGTCACGCACGGACCGCCCCGCCCTGTTCTGTGGGGATACCCTGTTCAATGCCGGAGCGGGCAACTGCCATAATGGCGGGCATCCCAACGAGTTGTATATGACATTTTCCAGCCAACTGGCGACCCTGCCCGACAACACCCTGGTCTATCCCGGACACGATTACATCATCAACAACCTGCAATTCACTTTGAGCAGGGAACCCGGCAATACCGAAGCCCAATCGTTAAAGGACCGGTTGATCGATCAGGACCCGAATGAGGCCCTGGCCACCACCCTTGGGTTGGAAAAGGACGTCAATACCTTTTTCCGCTTGAGAAACCCTGAAGTTATAGAGAGGCTACGCGAGGAATTTCCCGATCTACCTGCCGAGCCTGATGATAAAACTGTCTTTCTGAAACTGCGGGAACTGAGAAACAGCTGGTAAGGTGACGCTGTCACCAGTCTGGTTATTGCTTGCCGCCGACGGTTTGTTGACCATACATGCCTTATTTATCGTCTTTGTTGTTTTCGGATTGATCCTCATTATTGCCGGTCTTATCAGAAATTGGCGCTGGACCCGGAATCCCTGGTTTCGCTTTATCCATCTTGGCGCAATCGGCATCGTAGTCATACAGTCCTGGCTGAATGTGATCTGCCCCTTGACGATTTGGGAAAATACTCTGCGCGAAAAAGCCGGTGGTGTAACTTATGCCGGTTCGTTTATCCGGCACTGGTTACATAAGCTGATTTTTTACCAGGCGGAAGCCTGGGTGTTTACATTTACCTACAGCGCATTTGCCGCGCTGGTGATCCTGGCCTGGTACCTTGCCCCACCGAGATTTAAGAGGTCAGAGTAAACATGAGAGGGGACGGACTTGAAGTCCGTCCCCTGACGCCCCCGGACTTCAGGCAACTTTTTTCAGGGTCGCTCCCAGGGCCTCGCCCTGTTCATCCGCCAGCGCTGCTTCGCGTAACTCCCTGACCCGGGTTGCCGCGTGGGGCTGGTTGCGGAGGTCGTCAAGCGTGTCCATTATGCGCTTGAAACTGGCTGTGCCTCTTTCGTGGGTCTCACCGTAACCCTTTACCAGGCGCTGGCATTCGGCGATTTCCACGGCCAGGTCGTAATCGGTAGCGGCAACAGCCTCCACAGTCGCCAGCCATTTTTCCATGGCGGCGGTTTCCGTCTCGTAGCGTAATGTCGAACGGCGCATGACCCGCAGGCCGGCAAGCAGGTAGAGCAACAGGAAGCCCGACAGGCTGGTGGTGTTAATCTTCCTGCCGCGCTTGCAGAACAGGCCGATAAAATTTCTCAATAGCGGTGTATTCATGACCAGGGAACCCTTCCAGGCCGGCATGATATCGCAGATTTCCTGCACCCTGGGGTGCATGAATTCCTGCCAGGTCACTACCTGTCCCTGCTCTGCCTGCACGTCTTTTCTCACCCGGGCAAAGCGTGTGGAGCGGATTTTCAGGTCTGCCACCCGGATTGCGTCTTCATAAGTCATCCACAGGGCCAGGTAACGCGCAGTTTCAACGCTGAGCAGGTAATTCTTATCCGGACGATCCGCTTGCAAAATCGGTTGTAATCTCTGCAGGTACTGCTCTGCATACCCGACATCCTGGTAATCGGTGAGTTTCCCCAGGGCCGCCCGAATAATTTCCTGCGTATGTGCCGGGAACTCCTGCTGAACCCGGTCCAGCAGCCTCTGCACGTCCTTGCCGGCGCTACCGACCCCTGCGGCCGCCGGCTTCACCTTTTCATCCTGTTGTTTTTGTGCGTGTTCATATCCGGCATTAAACCCTTTCAAGTTGGCTTCCACAGCAACACCGCCCGCGCCGATGGTTTCGGTAAAGGTTTCCTTGCGGAACGGCAAGGCGCCGGAACCGGCGGCAGCGCCAAGCAATACGGAACTGATGACACTACCCGTTTGCTCGGCCAGTGCGTTCATATCGAAACCGATGAAGTGCTTTGCGTTCTCCATTACGACACCGGTGATCTTATCGGAGTCCGCCCTGCCGTCGCCCATTGCTGTTTTTTCCCCGATGGCGTAGTCCCGGTGGGTGGATACCAGTGCGGTGGTTCTGTCCGGTGAGATCAAACCCCTCAATATGGCGCGCCCGCCTTCGATCAGTTCACCGGCAAGGACAACATCTACACGCCCGGGCACCGGCGTCAAGGCCAGCACGGCAGGCACATCCCCGATGGCTTCCCGCGGGAAAAACTCCAGGTAGTAGACGGTTGCTCCGGTGCGCTGGGCGACACCGGGAACGGAGGTGGATTGCGCCAGGTAACCGGATTGCTCCGCCACTTTGATAAGCCAGTTGCTGAGGACGCCCCCACCCTGTCCGCCCATAGCCAGGATGGCGACCTTGATGGGCTCGGCCTGTTTGCCTGTTATCATGGGGACGGACTTAAGTCCGTCGATGGGCTCGGCTTGTTTGCCTGTTATTATGGGGACGGACTTAAGTCCGTCCCCGCCAGGCCCGGGTCCGTCCCCGGTAAGCCCTGCCGGATTAACAGATTCTATGGACCGTCTGCGGCGGCGCATATCCGACCAGGCCTGGAGTTTACCGATGGCGAACGACCGGAGGGCCGTCATTGCCCTGTCGGCAAGGTTGGGATTATAGACGATATCGGCCTTGTAAAAGGATGGACAGAGGACCGCGGCATGGGCTACCTCGCCACAAACGCCGCAGCCGACACAACTGTTGACGATGCTGGCCACGGGATCCTTTCTCAGGGGGTCGGGATTGTCTTTGATGGTCAGCGACGGGCAACCCGATAACCTTATGCAGGAATGATCGCCGGTACAGGTATCTTCATCGATACCGAAACGTTCGCGCACGTAACGTTTTTTCTGTTTAAGCAGGTTTTTAATCTGCGGTTTGATGCGTCGTTGCCGGTTAAGCTGGCATTCTCCCTCCGCCACGATGAGTTTAGGGCCTTTCGACCGGGTGGTCATGGCCTCTCTCAGGGCATGCAGGGATTCCTGGATATTATAGGTATGGACCTCCCTGATCCATTTCACGCCGGCGCCTTTAAGCGCATCGACGATGGGCACCCGATACTGGCGCTTATCTGCATCCGCCCTGGATGAGGGGATCCACTGGCCGCCCGTTGCCGCAGAATAACCGTTGTCAACAACGATGATGACGCCGTCATGTTCGTTTTCTACCGCATTACCGATACCCGTGGTCAGACCGTTATGCCAGAAGCCGCCGTCACCCATGATACTGAGGGCGCGCTTCTCATGGGGTACCATCAGGGCCGAGGCGCTGGAAGGCCCCAGGCCATAGCCGGTAATGGTGTTGCCGATGTTGAATGGAGCCACGGTGGCGAAGGAATGGCAACCAATATCCATGCTCACTTGCAGCTTGCCGTATTCCTTTTCCAACAGTTTAACAGCGGAGAAGAACGGGCGTTCCGGGCAGCCGGTACACAGGCCGGACGGCCGTTGCGGTACCAGTTGGGTCAGTTCTTCCCGGCCCTGGCCATCGGTCTTTTCCAACGGCGGGACAGTGACGGCAACCGGTTCCCATTGCAATAAAAATTTTCGCAATCCCTCCTCCATCAGTTGGCAGGTATATTCCCCTGCCATGGTGAAGACGTCCTTGCCGTGCAACCTGGCCTGCACATCATGCCGTCTCAGGATGGTATTGATGTTCTGTTCCAGGTAGTCCGGCTGGCCCTCCTCCACCATGAGCACCGCCTTCTTGTCCCGGCAGAAACGGATCACTTCCGCATCGACCACAGGATAGGCCACGTTCATGATGTACATGGGAATTGTATTGTTGCCGAATACGTCGGAGCAGCCCACGTGTTCCATGGCCCGGTTCAAGGTGTTGTAGAGGCCGCCGGCGACGATGATGCCAACATCGTTATAGCGGCCGTCGATCACTTCATTCAGGCTGTTTTCCTCTATGAATTTCACTGCCGCGGGCCAGCGCTGTTCGGTTTTCTCCGTCTCATGCTGATAGTTATAAGGAGGTAAGACGATACGCTCGATATCCCGGGCCGGGGCATCCAGGGCGTCGGTCACGGTAAAAGCCGGGCGTTTATTGTCTTTGGTATTCAATACACCGTGTACGTGGCAGGCCCGTACCCGGAGTTGCAGCATGACCGGGGTATTGGATGCCTCGGATAGTTCAAAACCTTTCTCGACCATGTCGGCGATGGCGTTCAGATTGGGCTTGGGGTCGAGCAGCCACATCTGGGATTTCATGGCAAAGGCATGGGAACGTTCCTGCATGATGGAAGCCCCTTCGCCGTAATCTTCCCCCACGATGATGAGCGCACCGCCCTTGACGCCGGCAGAGGCCACATTTGCCAGGGCATCCGATGCCACATTGGTGCCGACGGTGGATTTCCAGGCCACCGCGCCGCGCAACGGGTAATTGATCGATGCGGCCAGCATGGCGGCTGCCGCCGCTTCACTGGCGGATTGTTCAAAGTGTACGCCCAGTTCTTCCAGTATCTCCCGGGAATCGGCAAAGACATCGATCAAATGGCTGATGGGGGAACCCTGATAGCCGCCGATATAGGAAACGCCCGATTGCAGCAAGGCTTTGGTAACGGCAAGAATGCCTTCCCCGTGGAGTTCGTCACCGTCCCCCAGGCGCAGCATCTTGACTTCTTTTGCGAAGGAGCGTTCAGCCATCAGCTTACCGGTCTGGCCACAGAGGACACAGAGATCACAGAGTGTATCAGACAGTTTTTCAAGCCGCCTGCTACCACATCGCCATATGGGGAAATTCTGTATCCGCTATTCACATTATTTTCCTCTGTGCCCTCTGTGGCTTACAAAGTTAATGGGTGACGGCAAACACCCTGGCGGGTGAACCGTCAAGGCCTTCCAAGGGCAATGGTATGCCGTAAAGGGTGAAGTCTTTTCCAGCCAGTTTACCGACGTTACTGACTAACTGGATGATAATGGTTTTGTTCCCCAGCAGTGTCTTGTGGTTCCGCCCCGGCGGTTTATCCGCCTCGATGCCGAGCCAGAAGGGCGCTTCGGGGAAGCAATCGAGAGCGACCGCTTTGCAGCCTTTTTCAACGATGTACTCCGCTGCGGTCGTGTCCAGGAATATGGTGTTACCCCAGAATTCGTCAGTGTCCCAGGCCCGATCGGTCCAGCCGGTGTACAGGACAGGAATAATGCTGTCATCGATCTCCACGCCGGTTTTGATGATCTCATCCGCGCTAACGCGTTCCCGCTCCTGCAAATGGGTCAGGGGGACGACCCTGCCTTTGCCGATGGTATGCTCCAGGGGGATTTCCTCGACCGACCAGCCGCCGGCTTCCAGGAAATGACAAGGCGCATCGATATGGGTGCCTATATGAGTGAGAATCTCCAGCCGGGACAACATGTGCGGGGTGAACTCCAGGTTTTCATCCAATTCAATGCCGCGGCTTTCAAGGTGATCTTGTTGTACTTCCCCCATGCAGGATAAAACGACGCAACGGGTGGGGTTCTCTTCGTACTCACGCAGGTTCGGAATGCCCCGCATTTGGCGATTGACGGGTAAGGTCAGATCGATAACAGCCATTGTCTCCTCCGCTTAGGACTCGCCTGTATTATATATTAAGTGACTAATCGGAGTTGTATTTTCACACGGACCCCCCCAGCTTCAGACCCGGAACGGAATCTTAAGTGAATTCATATAGCGCCAGGTCAGGTTTCCGTGGGGCTGCCCTTGTAATGCAAGCAGGTCGTCCGGACGGTCAATATCCCGGGCCAGTCCGGCTGGCCTTGCAATATTGAAGGAAACCTGCCGTCTTTTTGCCTCTTTCCGGAATTCATCAAAGCTGTTCTCCCCGAACATCAAGCTGATGACAAGCGGTGGAGTGAATATTAGACCATTAGTACCCCCATCATTGTCAGCAGGACATAAGGTGACACCTTCTTTATGAATATGGTCCAGGTAAGTTAAATCCGCATCATCAAGTTCAGGCACGTCGGCAGGGACAATAATCACCTTGTCGATATCTTGATCGCTGACGGATTCGACGCCTTTCAGTACATCTGAGGCATAGCCGTGGTCGATCTCCGTATTCAACACGCCCGCCTGGTAGTCTTGCGCCAGCGCGATAACGGCTTCATCGCAGCTTATTACCGTGACGCCGCTAATCACGGCGGTTTTATTCAAGGTGTTGAGAATATCTTCCAGCATACACAAACTGAGTTGCCTGCGTTGTGCATGTGTCAACATACCGGAAAGCCGCAACTTGGCGCGCTCAAGTCGTTTTACAGGGAGTAACGCCCACATGTCTCTCTATCCACCAGGACAATTGGGGTCAGAGTAAAAATACTCAACTATAAATCCAATACTTCTTGCCAAATTGACAATATTTTTACTCTGACCCCAATTGTCCCAAATGTCCCAATTATCCATCGATCCCGGTGATACGGATACCGGAATGGCTCGTCTTATAAGTCTTGTTGATATGAATAAGGAGACTGGTCAGGGCCTCGGCGGCCGCAGTGTTTGCCAGTTTGCCGGCATTGATAGCGCGACAACCACTGTCTTCCACCAACTGCATGACTTCCTTGCGGGTTTCCAGGTCGTCTCCGGTCACCAGGATGTCACAATCGATTTCAACATCTCGTTCCAACAGGTTGGCGGCCACGTTGTGATACGCCGCCGTCACCCGCGCCCTGTCTCCCAGGGTATTGCGAGTGATAACCGCGGCGCTCCCTGCTTCCGGTAGCTGGACTACGGCTACTTTCGGCGGCATCAGCGGAACCGTGGTATCAATCAGGATCTGCCCCGACAGGCCCGGTTTGATGCTCTCCAGGGTCGCTTCATGAGCGGCGAAAGGGACTGTCAGGACAACGACCTCCGCCTGTTTTGTCGCAGTGAGATTGTCAGCGCCGGTAATCCCCTCTGCGCCGGGTTTCCGGTTGAGTTCAGCCGCCGCCTTGTGTGCTTTCTCCGCAACCCGGGAGCCGATGACCACCTCGTGCCCTGCCCTGGCCCAACGCCAGGCCAGGCCGTAACCGAGATTGCCGGTCCCGCCGAGAATTGCTATTTTCTTCCTGTTAATCATGGGAACATAAGAGGGGACAGATTTAAAATCTGTCCCCTTTGTTTTGTTTATAATACAATTAGCGCTGATGTATTGGGGGCTCGTCTAATGGTAGGACTGCGGACTCTGACTCCGCCAGTAGAGGTTCGAATCCTCTGCCCCCAGCCATTTCAAATTGTTTCATAGAGAATTATTTAACTGTCACATTCAAAGTCACAACAAAACGATACTCAAAAATTAAGCACTCCTTGAAACCGTAGATCAAACCATGCGAAACAAACCATTAACGGCTGCATTCGTGAACGACATCCGTAAGCCTGGCCGCGACGGAGACGGACATGGCGGGCATGGCCTGACCCTGGACGTGAAGATAGCACGAAACGGGCGCATGGCAAAATCCTGGATACAGCGAGCCCGCATGAACGGCAATTGTCAATTGGCATCCAAAACTATCCAGCAATTGGTGCCCAAAACTGTCCAGTCTAATCTGAAGATTTCGAGCGCTTTTTCTTCTTGCCCTGGCTCTCCTTGAAGCAGTAGGAGTCATTTCCTGTTTCCAGGATGTCACAATGATGCGTCCCAAAAAACCATACCTTTGCCGATCCCGATTCCGTACACGCCTGGGTGTTGTAGCGACATGGCCGGGTCCTGAAATCGTGACTGTGTCTAATAACCTGATGAATGCCCTGTGCTATACTTAAGACGATGAAACCAGATCTTGACCACCTCAGTGCGGCCTTACGCCAAGTCGGTGTTGTCGTGACGGCCACGGGCCTGGTCACTGGCGTGTTTAACCCCGACCAGGGTCCGCTCAGCCTGGGAATCACGTTGGGCGGCCTGGCCTTGATCTGGGCCGCTTGCCTGGAGGATTAACATGAATACAGCCCTTGCTATTGCTGCGCTCGCGGCGGTGTTGGGCGGCCTGGCCATGCTCTGGTTAGCCCGTGTCCTCGCCCGGCGTGACCGGACCGATTAGACCCGCCCACTCTCGTAACCGAGCGGCTGCACCGGAGCGGAGACCCGTCTGGCTGAGCTCCGCGAGGAGTTCCGGACAACATCACGTATCACCCTGACCCCGCTGCAGCAAGATGCACCACCGTTATGGATTCGCTTAACTAAATGTATGCTGATCTGAACCGCCCCGGGAAGCCCGGAGACCCGTTAGTTTGAGCCATTCAGTTTTTTATCAGAGTTTGTCCTTAATTTGTGTCCTTACCCACATTGAGAATTCAGGATCTTCAATAATCCAGTCACCCGACCATCGATCAACGACGCCTAAACCTGTGAGCCGTCTCAGTGCCGATTGTACTTTGTCAATCGATGGCGGTTCTGCACCCAGTGATTTCCCGACTTCATTGCGTGTTGCTTTGGAAAACGGTTTGTCAGCACCATGTGCAAGTTGGACTACTGTGGCGCGTTGAATGTCTGTCAGCTTTAACCATAGTTCTGTATATCCCAATTTTTCCGCCATCTGCTCACGCAAAAGAACAAGACCTTCGTCAATTGTCAGGTCAACCCGTAAAGTCAACAATTCAATCAATGCACGGAAGAAATAGGGACTTTTATGCAGCTCGTCGAATGCTTTTAACGCTGCGTCACGACCTAATTTTTGTTTAGTTGCCCTTTCGAAGGCGTTGAGTTGGTGATCGACAAAACGTTCGTCAAGCGGTTCCAAGTCTCACGGGGATAATGCTACGTATTTTCTTTCATATAGGCATTTATAGCACAGAATTCCTATATAGGAATGTTCTGCTATAAGTGCCTATAAACTGATGATGGTGGGGTGTACCCCGCCAGCCCCAGTCTTGATCCGGAGCCAGTGTTGCGGCGGATACGCATAAAACGTAAAGGTCTCGTTCACGGCACTGGCCAAGCTGAGGGTGGCTGTAGGTTACGACGAATGATGCAAATAATCAGCTTACCTCTTTCAACAATCTCATATATTCCTTTCTACTCATCCCTGCTGTTCTCATATTGCTTCTTATAATGTCTAACCCGACTTCGCTGTATTTTGGAATAACTACAGGCCGAACAACACCCTCCTTTGTATAAGACCGATGAGAACCCTTCTCTCTTTCGAAGACAAACCCGAATTTAACAAAAATGGCTTCCTGTGTTCGCCAATCAGTAGGCTTGAGTCTGTCGGACATGACCAGCAACCAGCAACGGCAGAGGGACATCGATCATTAGAGAACCAGAATCTTCAGGAACCTGTAGTACAGAGCAAGCCTCTTGAAAGCCTATACTGGCATGTTCTCTGTCAGGTTCGAATCCCAGTTCTTTTAGTGCCTCTGAAAGAACTCCTCTCTCATAACAGGATTCAATAAAAAGCTGGATTGCTTCAATAATATTTTCTTTTGCCTCATCCTCTGTATAGCCTTGGCTATGAATATCAAACGCATCGCTCCCGATATAATAAACATCATTTTCTTTACGGATACTGACGACAACTTGTAAAGAGAAATGAACCTTATTGCGCGCTCGACTTACTTGTAGACTGGATTTGCTCATGGCAATTAAGAATTAAGGGCTAATTTGCAGAGATTAACAACCATCCCCCCTCAAGGTGTGACGTGATGCTAACATTGCCTATCGATGTAATGCAACCATGTAATTTAGAAAGTATGTGACATTATCGGTTCAATTAACCGCAAAATTTGAAAAATCTATAGCTTATTAGATAACCATATCGAAAAAAGTGTTACTTATTCCAGTAACAATTTACCAGGGGTCGCGCCACCGACAAAGCTCACCAAGACCAGCATTGCGCGCAGACTGAGCAAGGCACGCGACTGATCAATCCGTTGTGACAATTTGTAACATTCAAAGTCACAACAAAATCATTGAATTTTGTAATCAATTAACTATTTCAGTGACTTACTGAAACAGGAGTAATTCCTCTGACTCCGCCAGTAGAGGTTCGAATCCTCTGCCCCCAGCCATTTCAAATTGTTTCATAGAGAATTATTTAACTGTCACATTCAAAGTCACAACAAAACGATACTCAAAAATTAAGCACTCCTTGAAACCGTAGATCAAACCATGCGAAACAAACCATTAACGGCTGCATTTGTGAATAACATCCGTAAGCGTGGCCGCTACGGAGACGGATTCGGTGGGCATGACCTAACCTTGGACGTGAAGATAGCACGAAACGGACGCGTATCAAAATGTTGGATACAGCGAGTCCGGATGAACGGCAAACCGACTCATATCGGACTTGGAGCGTACCTCGTGATTACGCCGGCAATGGCCTCAGCAGTTGATGAAGCATGGCTAAACGGTTGAGCCTCATCCCGGAACTAGACACCCGTAAATTCAAGATTTCCGACTTGTGAGGTCAACCAGTGACCTAACGGTTTCTCTTTGTACCGACCAGGTTCTATACAAGATAGTTTTTTCCGTACATTGGATGAATTAACTACTTGCAATGTGTCAGATAATATAGCTATAATTTATAACGCAATTAAAAATTGATGACTGCTATAATTACGGTACTGATCATATGAATTATTTATCCGACAAGATTATGAAACGGATCCGCGGCCGTGGCCACGGCAAGTGGGTCTGCACGCCCAAGGACTTCCTGGACCTGGGGTCACGACCCGCCGTGGATCAGGCCCTGTCCAGGCTGGTAAAGCGGGGACACCTGCGCCGCGTCGGTCGAGGCCTGTATCACCTGCCACGGATGAGCAGGATATTGAAGCGGTACGGGCCACCTTCCCTGGATCAGGCTGTAGATGCCATCGCTCGCCGGGATGGCGTTCGCGTGATAACAACTGGACTCGATGCGGCCAACCGGCTGGGATTAACCAATGCAGTGCAGGTCAGCCCTATGTACCTGACGGACGGTGCCAGCCGTAACGTAAAGGTTGGAAATCGCACTATTGAGTTCAAACATGCGGGGATAAGGTTAATGCAGTGGCACGGCCGTAATGGCTGTTTGGTCGTCAACGCGCTACTGTGGCTTGGTCGCAGGATCGTAATGAATCCGGAGAACAAGATAGTTGTCTATCTGCGCGGGCAATTGCCCGATTACGTCAAACAGGATCTCATGGATGGTATTGCACTGCTGCCGTCCTGGGCGGTTCCTGTTATCAAGCAACTGCAAGCGGATACGGCATGAGCATCAATCCACACTTTAAGACCTTTCTTGGTTTGTCTGAAGCCGAACGCCGAATAGCGTATGAGTCTGCTGCAGACATGTTGAATACATCAGACAAATATATAGAAAAAGACCTCTGGACCTGCCATGTGCTGGATGCACTATTCAACACAGTGACGACTGAACGGACGCGTTTGCTGTTCAAGGGTGGCACCTCACTGTCCAAGGGCTATAACGTCATACAGCGTTTCTCCGAAGATATTGATATTACCGTCTTTCGTGAGGACATGGGGTTTGCCGGGGACAACGATCCGGCAAATCCGGCAATGAGCAACAACCAGCGCAGGAAACTCGTTCAAGCGCTGGTCGGCAAGACCGCCGAATACATTCAGGGTGATTTGCGTAATACCCTGCTGGCAGAATTGCACGACTGTCACCTGCGGGTGGACCCAAATGATGACGAAGGCATGACCCTGCTCGTTGAATACGACAGCCTTTATGAAAACGCACCAAAAGAGTACATTCAACCCCATATTAAGATTGAAGGCGGCGCGCGTTCAGCGCTTGAACCGCACAGCCTGCAGGCTGTGTCCCCATATATCCAATCTCAATTAGAGGATTTTGATCTGTCCGTAACGGGTATCACCACGATAGACGCTGAACGTACATTCCTGGATAAGCTGCTTATCCTCCATGGCTGGCATTGCGGTTACCGAGATCAAGACCGCCTGCCTAGCGAAGGACAGCGCCTGTCAAGACATTATTATGATGTCGCCACCATGGCAACAACAACCTTTGCGAACAGGGCAATCAATGACATGGCGTTGTTTAAAAATGTCATAGACCATGCGCAAATGCTCTATCGTAGGGGCTGGATGAAACTGGATGAAATCAAAACAGAAGGGATAAAACTGATCCCTCAGGATGAACTCCATAAAAATCTGGAGACCGATTACAACCTGATGAAGGGCATGTTGTTCGGAGAGAAACCCTCGTTTTCGTCACTGATGGAACACATCAAGGTATTGGAAAACAATTTCAATGAACACATATTAGGTGAAACAAACTCCATGGAGGTTCCAGCAGAAATCCGTGGAGACTCTGCCGTGACTCCGTCCCCATGAATTCATTCAATGACAGTGCTCTTTATTCTTCGCGAGTGGACCAGTCTGGTAGCTGGGCAAGCGCACGACTGGCTTCTCCGGGCAACATCCGTGTCAATTCTCGCCTTAGCCGCTCCTCATCAATCCTGGCATAGAATTCGATCTTTTCCGGATACGCTTGGATAACCGGAGACCTTACTACTTTAATAACTATTATCGACAAGTATCTGCGATAGCGGTCTATATTCCCCCATTATCCGTTTTCGGGAGTTAATTTGTCAGTATCTCTCTTATTCAATCACCCTAATTCCGACTTATGCTGACGGGAAACTTGTACGTCTTCAAAGTAATCCGGACTTGTGAAGCGCCCCGGGTTTACCGGGGCCTCTATCCTCTCAGGAAGTGGAGTATCCGGCAAACCCGGGGCGGTTCAAGTTCTAAATCTACCTTGTGACCCCCTCCCCGTAACCTGATCCACCTGCCGTTTAGGAATTTCCCTTAAAATAGCAATTGACCTGCCCCCTGCAACTGATCCATCCAGCGCTTAGCAATTCATCGCTACGCGCACTGAAGTCCCCCAAAGCCAGCCAACCACTAGCCCACCAGAGCCCCAAATAGAGCGATGGCGTGATAAGTAGCGTCCTCTCTATCGATGTTCTTTCCAATCACGATCACCGTTTGGACGTGGTCGGACTCTAAAGCGGTAGCGGCCGCATGTTCCATGAATTGCCGTCTCTCTCCGGCGTTTCCATCCTTGAACATTACATACGCCAGAGCGTAGCTGGAGGCCTTGGCCGGAATGAGGATCAACATGTTCTCGTGCCCTGGCGTCATCCAACTTCTGTGAACCTGTTTCTCAAGCTTCGCCAGCATCTTCGTGAACCTGTTCTGGTCGTCGGGCGAGAACATGTTGAGGGCTACCCCGATCTCCGTCCACCGGGCGGGATTGCGCTGTTCCAGTTGAGAGAAGATAGACGCGAACAGTGGTGAAATTGCAGGTTGAGGCTTGGCCAGCGTCACGCCGGCATCCAGGGAATTGTAGTAGGTGTCCAAAGGGGCCGACATGCCGGTCAAAATGAGTTCAACCTCGGGTTTGACATCGCCGATGTCAAATAGCGTCGTGAGATACAGACCGAGCAGATCGATCTCGTCGGCAAGGTAGCCGACGGACGTTTCGATCGCCTCGCGCTTCATCAAGTAGTGGAGGAGCTGAACAGGATGCTCAAGAACATCGAAGACCGTCTCGAAGTCGGCGAGATTCATCGTAGGGCACGGTACAAAGTCCGTCGGCAGCCAGCCGGTGTCCTCCAACTGCTTGAGGCGTGACTGTATTGTCCCAAAGTCCTCGAGGCAGACCGAGACCCTCACGACCTTGCGTACTTTGCTCAGGTCGTAGCCGATCTCTTGGCGAATGGGATCAGCGGCTGTCGGATTGGAACTGAGGAATTCGATGCGTGTCTTTAGTCGAGACGATTGCAGGTTGGGATCGATCAACAGTTCCTGGATGTGCTTGCGCAACCGGTCCGGGGCGCCTCGTAACGCCGGAGAAGTCACCTTGCCGGACTTGCATTCAATCACCAACGCAAACGAATCGATGAAGGCAATCAGGTCCGTTTCGTAGGTCGTTCCGTTCTCGACCCACATGAAGTTCCTTTTGGTATTGGAGGCGGGGAACCGTCTCTCGACGATCTCGGCCACCTTTGACTCGAGATACTCCGCGCGCCGGTCACTTACGGCGGCAGCGAACGGAGACAGGACGGCTTCCATGCAGGGGATCACAAAGCTGAAGAAGATTACAGGCAAGACACAGAAGTACTCTCCATCGTCCAGCTTTACGAGTGGTTTCTCCCATACCGGATTGGATAGATGAAGATGCTCGGTCTCGTACCCGCTCAATGCCCCCCACCCGAGTGCGTACTCGTCGAGGATGGCACTCACCCGATCTTCGTCGAGACCGAGCGACTCCGCGAGCTCGGCTGCGGCGAGCGTGTATACGCGGGGCAGCCGCAGATCGTAGTGGGCGATGACCATGGCGCGAACGCCGTCCAGAGGCGTCTCCTCCACGTTGACAAATTCAAGGAATCGTTCGGCCTCCTCCTTGCCGAGACCTATCAGCGTATTGTAGTTCTCGATTAGCTGACGTCTGTCTGTGCCAGATGATCCAAATACGCCCGCGAGCGCTTTGACATGAGCCATAAGCCTAGACTCGATCTCGGTGACCATCGTCTCGAAGACACCGAAGACGTCCGAGGTGGAAAATTCCCGGGCATCCAAGAGCTGCGCGTCGAACGGACAGTAGAGCTCGCGTGCGATGCGCTTGACTTGGGAGGAATATCCCCAGTTCCGGACGGCCAGGGTAGAACCGCGTATCATATCTTGCGCGAGCGCGACGGTCTTCTCGTCGTCGGGCAGATCCACGCCGGCGGGGGAGAGCCGACGGAAGTGGTGCGCTTCGCACAGAGTCATCACGTTGTTCCAGACCTGCATCAGCACATCCGGCCCGAACGGTTCGCAGGATAGCTCGCGTGGTTCGATCTGAAGCGAAAGCGCCTGCAGGATCTCAACGTGGAACTGAAGTATCTCGAAGTCGCTGTCGGGTTTGGTGACGCCGGCGGTCTCTTCGACGCCAACGCTGAGGGCGTAGCACGACATGTGAGAGAGTACGAGGAGGGGATGGCATCGTCGTAGTATCGCCCTTAGATCGGATAATGCTTCCTGGTATTTCTCGTCGCTCTTATTGACGATTTCCTCGATCATCAGCCGTCGCTGATCGTCGCTCAGTTCCCCGAAGGGATTGCGCAACATGTGAAAGGTGGGAG
The DNA here is from genome assembly GCA_965205405.1 of Gammaproteobacteria bacterium. GTDB lineage: Bacteria > Pseudomonadota > Gammaproteobacteria > Eutrophobiales > Eutrophobiaceae > JAAXHV01. The sequence continues at coordinate 2,606,162 of OZ242169.1, read as the reverse complement.
CCAGAGTTTGTCCCCGACCTTGAGCCTTCGACCTCTCCCGTCGGCGCTTTTTCTGGGCAACCTTCTGTGCCAGCTTCTGCTTCCTCCGTGCCCTGTTGTTTTTACTCATGTCAGCGATGGTATGTCTGATGTCTCACTATGGCGTATTAGGCTAATTGCTAAAATATTGATTCGGTCTGGATATTCTGACGTGATTGTCTACAACCCGTTGATAACAATAGAATAATCTGAAGTTTATAACTATTTCTGAAAGCAATAATGACCTCCTGGTAAAGAAGTATTCGTTTATCGCCCACGGTTGGCACATCCACCAAAACACAACTAGCAGAATAAAGAGAGAGTGAAATTCGTGGGGAAGCTCTCAATATTGCCAGAGAGACACTGCATCTCAGAATTGGACAATTGGATACCTCGTATGGAGGATAATTCGCCTATAATAACAGCTGAAAGACTGGACTGCCCTTAATGCTCTGTTGGTATTTTCGTTGGTAAGAATATTATTGGTTTTGTAAATTTCAGCAACATCGAGGGGTTGCAAGGCAGGTTATACTCCTGCACGTCCTCCATATATTCGCTGTTCTCAAATTCGTGCGATTTCGACAGGGATTCTTGAGGAACGTTGAACTCATTTTAACTCATACAGGTATTGAAAAATGGATACATCATGGTCAGGCACAGGCACTATTAAATCTAAAAGATACGTATGTAGCTATTGTAACTGTCGTGTGTCATCTGATACCGGTTATAAATCCGGCGTTAGTCAAATTATTCTTATCTGTCCGGATTGTGATAGTCCCACATACTTTCCTCATCACAGTAAGGACAAATATATCCCAAGCCCATCATTTGGCGAGAACGTTATTAATTTACCTGACGACGTAAAAAAACTGTACGCGGAAGCACGACGCTGCATGTCAGTATCTGCATACAGTTCCACCGTTATGTTGTGTCGCAAACTGCTAATGCATATCGCAGTTGAAAAGGGGGCTAAGGGAAAGTTGTCGTTCTCTGATTACGTAAATTGGTTAGACGAGAACAATTACATACCCCCCGATGGTAAAGGCTGGGTTGATTATATACGCAAGAAAGGTAACGAGACCAATCACGTAATCCAGATTATGGAGAAAGATGACGCCGAAAAACTGATTACCTTTATCGGTATGCTTATGAAAATCATATATGAATATCCTTCGATGATACCCCAACCAGAAAACGGGGCCTAAAACTAAACTATTTCATCAATCACACGACCAGCCAATCACACTTCATGATTATAGTTGGCAAATCGGTTTCCTCATAAGACATAACCGCCCCGGTCTCATCAAGATACTGAAGAAAGAACAATAATTCCTCGGATTTTGGAATTGAACAAAGGCGGCTATAAAACGTGGGCGGAGGCATCGCTCCACCGATAAAGTTCATCGAGGCCAGCATTACACTGGGATTAAGCAAGATGCACAACTGATCAATGCTTGTTTAATTCCGACCTGGCCCCGTTTTTCCGGATATCTCTACGTTATTTTGTCAAGATGCCTGAAGAAGTGATTCGATGCGTTGAACGGGAAGCATCAGGGTCATAGGGTCAATATGCGACACCCGGAAACCGTATCTCAGGTAAAAACGCCTGGCATCTTCTGAAATGGCGTGTACCAGCACCGCCCGAACGCCTGCATTCCGTGCAACAGCCAGTGTGCGTAACAAGGCATCTTTCAACAAGGCTGCGCCCAGGCCTTGACCCTGCATCGCATGTTCAACGCCTAAACGACCCAATACCATCACGGGAACGGCTTCCGGCATGTTGCGGGCTATCGCCGCCGGAGCGCTGATTCGCTCGACACTCCCGCTGGCGAGAGCATAGAACCCGACAACCCGCTTACCCTCGCTGATAACAAACGTTCTGCTGGCGCCACTGTCCTGGTTTTTCAGCGCATGCTTTTTAAGCCACTCATTGAGTGCTTCATTACCACAGTCAAATTCCACCAGCAGATGACTGTCAGTCAGAGGCTCCGGGGCTTCAGCTACTCCCATGGAGAGGGAGAAGTCAACAGGGATTTCAGCTTCTCGTTAGCAGGCGCCGGCGCTTCCAGGGCGGCGGTAAAGGCAGCAAAAGCATCGTCATCAAGTTGAAACAGACGTTGATTAAGCAATACATTTTCCGCTTCCCGACAGGCAACGTCCAGGATAAAAGCGCTTCTGTCCTTGTTAAGCATCGCAGCAGCCTTGGTCAAGAGCGCACGCTGACCAGGTTCAACGCGCATGTTAATAGGGGCAGTTTTGGACATAATGATAAATCTCTTTGAATATCTTGATGCGATACATTTTAGTATAGCTATCAGATACACGCAAATTTTCCGTGATTTCTGACTATCCACGCGGCGATGTACAATCTTATTGACCCCCTCCCCGTAGAGGTGGCCCCGAAAAACTGGACACTGACTTAAGTGGATAAGCAGCTGAATTTACTGCATGCTGATGCAACCAATACAGGAGCTTATCATGGCAAAACGACCTCGCAGAAACCATTCACCGGCCTTCAAGGCCAAGGTGGCCCTGGCCGCCGTACAGGGCGATAAAACGCTCGTGGAATTATCGGAACACTTCGATATACACGCCACCAGATCACACAATGGAAGAGCCAGTTGCTGGCACGCGCCTCGGAGGCTTTTGAGGGGAGCGGTCCATCGGCCCCGCCGGTGGATGTGAAAACACTGCACGCCAAAATCGGCGCATTGACATTGGAGAACGATTTTTTAGAGGGTGCGCTCAACAAGGCCGGCCTGCTGAGCGCAAGAAAATGATCGACCCGGCACATTCATTACCGTTGACGAAACAGGCGGCGGCGCTGGGTATCAGCCGCAGCAGTATTTACTATCTCCCGCAGCCTGTGAGCGAACGGGACCAGGCGCTCATGAACCGTATTGACCGGTTACACCTGGACTATCCCTTTGCCGGGGCCCGTATGCTCCGGGATATGCTCAATCAGGCAGGTTTCAACGTGGGCCGCAAGCACTGGGTACGTTGATGCGGAAAATGGGCGTAGAGGCGCTGTATCGCAAGCCTAAGACCACAAAACGGCATCCGGAGCATAAGATTTATCCGTATTTACTCCGGGGGCTGCCGATTACCCGGGCTAATCAGGTATGGGCGATGGATATTACGTATCTCCCGATGGCCCGGGGGTTCGTCTATTTGACGGTGGTGATGGACTGGTATTCCCGTCGTGTGCTGTCTCATCGGGTCTCTATCAGCATGGATGCACAGTTTTGCCTGGATGCGCTTGAACAGGCCATAGAGAAACACGGGACACCGGCGATCATGAATACCGACCAGGGCAGCCAGTTTACCAGCCTGGCCTTTACCCGGTATCTATCCGACAACGGTATTCAGATCAGCATGGATGGCAAGGGGGCCTGGCGGGACAATGTCTTTGTTGAGCGCCTCTGGCGCACGGTGAAATACGAGCACGTGTATCTGCATGCGTATGAATCGACCCGTGACGCAAAATCGAAGATCGCCCATTACTTTAACTTTTACAATCAACGCCGGCCACACTCAACACTTGACCGGCAAACACCGGATCAGGTTTACTTTAACTCGCTGCCTTCACAGGAGGCGGCATAACAGGGGCTGCGGATCCACTTAAGAAATGAAAAAAGTTGTTCAGATAAACGGGGCCACCTCTCCCCATGAATCTAAATAACCGCAGTTCTCCACACAACAACTAAACAACCAACAAGTCGTTCAAGTCACGGAACAATTCAGTGGCCCTCTCCCGCCCTAACCGTTCGAATTATATTTGGTCAAAAATACTAAAATATTCAGTATAATAGCCGAATAATACAGCTTGAACCCGAGATACTAGCTACAAATGACATGTTTTTGATCAGTTGTTTACTGAAAATGAAATTATGAAGCAAGCTACAACAACATCAAGTCCTGCTGTGAGTTTAAACCATTCAAAGACAAAGAAAGGCAAAGAGAGGAGGAAACAGATCCTGGAAGCCTGTAAACGAGTACTTGCGAAAGAGGGCTGTATGCGTTTTCAACTGCGAAACGTCGCGGTCGAAGCGGGTTTGAGTCTGAGTAACGTGCAGTATTATTTTCCTACCAAGGAAGAACTGGTCAAGGGATTAGGGGATGATATAGAGGAATTTTACATTCAGGAGGCTAGTAAAATTTACGGCTCACAAGATGAAACGCCAATTAATAGATTTCTCATAATGATGGATTATCTGATTAACATGGTAAAGGATCCTGAGGCACGGTATTTCTGGATCCAACTATGGGCTTTCATTGGTGCGATCGATCCTGACAGAGGCAAGTTTTTGAGTGAAATATACCTGACTGACATAGCCAATATAAAAAAAGTAGTACAGGATATAAACCCTCTTTTGTCAAAAGGTGCCCTGCAGCAACGATCAACAATCATAGCGGCGATGATTGAGGGAATGATGTTGATGCTGGATGATGCCGACGTGGACCTGGAGGAGGATGAACAAAGTATTGAGATACAACTCAAAAAACAGGCACTAAGAATAGCTATGGACCCCTGACTAAACAAGAATTAAGGAAGTGGAAAAAACACACTTTCCTAAATCCGCTATTTGAAGTGTTTTTCTAGTGCATCCCAAACAATAGGCCAAGTGCTCGAGTCCGGATTGATCATTTCAAAATGACCGGATTCAGGCGCCTCAACAAGTGTGATCTGCTTATCGCCAGCCTCTTTCGCAGAATAATAGTAGGATGCCCCAAGTATTCCGAACCCACTCAGGTAGCCGATTAAAATTGTGTGGGGAATCCCTAGTGGGATCTGTGCATTGGGTGATGCATCACGGTAACGATCTGGTTCTTCCTTTGGACTGCCGCCTATAAGGGCGTCGATGACATGCCCGCAAACCCGGTTATGGTGAATAAGTTTTAGTTCCGTACCAGGTTCGAGTGCGAGCACGCCTTTCAATAACAACGGACTCCTGGTATAGATTTCACTTTTGGAAGTAAGTTTATGCCTGATAGCCAACCATAACGCCAGGTGGCCGCCGGCGGAGTGACCCACTGCCACTACCTGTTCCATATCCAGTGGGTACTTCTTGGCAAGCTTTCTCAGGTAATCGGCGCCTGCGGCGACATCGAGAAATGTCCCGGGCCAGCCGCCACCCGGATTTCCCACACGCCGGTATTCGATGTTCCACACCGCATAACCTTTGTCACTGATAGCCCCTGCAAGCGCCCGCATGTGTTTCAAGTCATACTCTGCCAGCCAGCATCCACCATGCACCATCACTACCACTGGAAACGGTCCCTTGCCTGGCGGTAAGTGCAGTTCTCCATACTGCAAGGAATCCTTGCCGTAGTAAATAACTTCACCAGCGGGGGCTTGTTCAAGTTCAAAGAGGCCATAGTCGGACATAATAGTGCCTTTTTTACAATCAGGCTGCGCAAGGGCGGTCTGCGATGCCAGAAACATCACTATAATTAACGACACTACCCGGCTAAAGAAACCTTGTTTTCTTATATAACCATTTTTGCAAATCGTGGGCATCAGATTATCCTCCAGACATTTAATGCAACTGTGTGTGAAATACATGGTTTGGATCATATTTATCACGTACTACCTTTAACTTTTTCCAGGCATTTTCTCGGAACGAATTTTTTATCCGGGACGGTCTGGCAAGAAAGTCAGCTTCATTGATGTAATGCCCCTTGCTATAGGGCGTCGCCAGGGCCATGGTTCGGTCGCGCCATTCAATATTTACCCGGGTTTGATCAGCATCCGTCCAGACGTTAAAGCAGAGAAAGTAGGTCTTGCCAAGCACAGGCAGGGCATCCCCCGGAGTTTGCCCGGCATGGGGTCTGAAGAGGAAAATGACGGTCGACTTAGCTGATGGCATTGTGGCCATATGATCGATTAGACTTGCAGCCAATGCCTCTGGTGGATGATCGGTCCACATGTTGTCGACGGCATAGTGCCAGGGCAACGATACGGCGTCTGTTTCATCAAGTAAGGACAGGAGTGAGGTTTTTTCGAACTCATGCCTGTCCAGGCAACTGGCCTGTAACTCCTCTTCGATATCAGCCAGGGGTGCCAATGCGGCCCGAGCGGATGCTTCATCACTGGCAAACGCGCTCGACTGCAACACACAAATTTTCTCTGAATGTCCCGTTTGTTCATTGTCCATATCGGATGAGGGCGCGGCGGTGAGAAAAAACCATGTCTCGACAAAATCCGGCATATCCATAGTTTTTTTGTAAACCCAGGCGCTGACTTCTGCGGCGGCATCGATGGGCCAGACATAGGTACTGCGCAAGATTGCCCTCGGGTTGTCGTAGAGTTTGAGCGTAAAACCGGTGACCACCCCAAAGAAGCAGGGACCTGCGCCGCGGGCGGCCCAGTACAAATCTGCATTTTTTTGTCTATGCGCGGTGATTAACTGTCCTTCTGCGGTAACCACGTCGACCGATTCAATATTCAGGCAAGCGGCCCCACCCCAGGCCTGGCTATTCCAGCCCTGGCCACCACCAAGCAAATAGCCTCCCATGGCTATCCTGCCGGGGTGAGACACGGGAAACGCGAAACCATGTTTCGCGAGTTCTTCTGTGAGGGCCCTGCCATGAACGCCCGGTGCCACTTTTACGGTCCGTTGTTGCGGGTCGACCTCAATACCCTGTAGTCTGCTGATATCGAGCGCGAGAGCTCCGTCATATAGAAATGATGAAACGTAATTGTGTCCGCCACAGCGTATGCTTATCCGGTAATTGTGCTGGCGTGCGAAATTGACGGCGTGGATGACGTCTGCCACCGAGGCGGCTTGCACTATCAATGCAGGATAGCGACTGGGTTTGAGCATTTGCCATACCAGTGCCAGCCGGAAGTTCTCATATTTATCATCATGAGCGGCGATAACTGATCCTTCAAGACTGTCGCGCAATGTCTCAAGGGCAGCCAGGTTTTCTGGCTTGGCAAGTGCCCGAAGTGGCGCCAGTAGTGTGCTACAGCCAGAAATCGCAAAGACTGAACTCAGACCTTTCAATAAACGTCGTCGAGAGGACAGGTCGGGAACGACCGAATTAGGCCAGCCAGGGGTGAGAAGCAGTCTTATCAGGGCAATGCCCCGCCTAATCAACATTTTCATCGTCATATTCCCATCAATCAGGCAAAATCCACAAATTGGTCAAAAACATAAATATTTCCTGAATAACGGCGGTAAATAAAAAATTTCGCTTGTATATTAACTTTAATTTTGTTCTAATACCAAAATATATTCCATGTCACATTTTGGAAGGACAGACGCCGGGAGGATATCAATGAGTAATTTCATGTCTCGATACTATCCAAACTTTGTTTTCGCACTTGTCTCTGCGGCATGGCTTGCCGTATTTCCGACAACCGTCCTGTCTCAGGTACTTGAAGAGATCGTCGTCACCGCACAGAAACGCGAGCAGTCGCTGCAGGATGTCGGCATATCAGTGACTGCCCTTTCCGGAGACCAGCTCAGGAAGCTGGGTATGACCAACACGCAACAGCTTCAGGAGCATGTGCCCGGGCTGATGGTCACCGGTTATGGTGGTGGCGCCACCACCGTGTTCACAGTCCGTGGATCCGGCCAGCTTGATTTCGGTGATCAACAGGAGTCGCCGGTAGCCATCTATAGGGACGGCTCCTACATCAGTTACATAGCCGGTGTCGGCTTTAACTTTTTTGACCTTGAACGTATTGAAGTACTGCGCGGCTCGCAGGGGACGCTGTTCGGACGCAATGCCACAGGTGGCCTGGTACAGCTTATTACGGCAAAGCCGACACGAGAATTTGAGGGGTATGGCGAATTTACCGCCGGGGAAAATGAAAAAATCCGTTTCGAGGGTGCGGTCAGCGGTCCGGTTACCGGGTCACTTGCAGGTCGCTTATCAGTCGCCTATGAAAATGACGACAGTTATATGACTGACCTCGGGCCGAACGATGCCGGCCTGGATATCAATAATTTCAGTACCCGCGGACAATTATTATTCGAGCCAAACGATGATCTGTCGGTCCTGGTTTCGATGCGCTATTCTACTGATGATACCAATGGTGATGCCGTTAGTTCACGACCGCTGGTGACCGACCTTACCGGTGTTTCCGGACTGCCGGGCGCTGGTGAAGTTTTAATTTCCTCAGGTCAACAACATGTTGACTGGTGTAACGCCGAAGGTGGTCCCATTTTCGGCTTGTTCGTTGCTCCGGTTCTGGGTGCCGTCAATTGCATGGGCTTCGTCGAGCCCGATAATGATCCCTATACCATTGAGACAGACACGCAGGGCTTTTTCAAGCGCGATACTGTTGGACTTACCGGTACTCTTAATTGGGACCTGGGATGGGGGACATTAACGTCTATCACCGACTGGGTCGATTTTCAAAAGGAATTAACTGAGGATGCGGACGGCACGCCACTATTGCTGTTTAACAGCAGCCAGAACTTTGATAGTAATCAGTTTTCACAGGAACTACGGATTGCCGGTGAGACTGAACGCACGCGTTGGGTTACCGGGGCATACTATCTAAATATTGACAGCGAGGTCTTCGGCAAAGTTGACTTCAGTTATTCCTTCGGGCCGATCAGAGATGGCGATTCTCAGCTTGAGACCACCACTTACGCGTTTTTCGGACAGGGTGAATACGATATTTACGAAAACTGGACTGTGATTGCTGGTGTTCGCTGGACCGAAGATCGCAAGCGTTATGCCGCGCAAAACAGGTTATGCGCGCCTGTATTCGGCATACCCTGTCCGGGCAACGAGTTTTTTTCCAGCCTCATACTGGGTGGCCTGGTTGGCGGCGATGGTGTGCCTCGCACCAAGCTTTCCGATGGTGACTGGTCGGGCAATATTGAGCTCAACTGGCGCCCGAATGAGGACTTGTTGATATACGGAAAAGTATCACGCGGTTACAAAGCGGGTGGTTTCAACACCTCATTGCCCGGGTTATATCCGGCTAACGAGCTTGTCTTCGGCAGCGAGACACCCGTCACCTACGAAGGTGGCTTCAAGTCGACGTTATTCGGTGGATCGACGCGCCTGAACGCGAGCGTTTTTTACACGGACTATGAGGACTTCCAGACTTTTACGCAAGACGGCTTGAGCTTACTGGTGTTCAATATTGATGCCGAGGTAGTTGGGGCCGAGATTGAGCTAATCACCAATCCGTGGCAAGGGTTGGAGATTATGTTCGGTGTCTCACTGCTCGACGCCGAACAACAGGACCTCGCCGGGTTTGATGGCGTAAGGAATCGCCCGATGCCAAACGCGCCCGATGTTAGCCTCAATGGTCTCGGCCGTTACGAGTGGCCGATGTTTGCCGGCAGCATGGCGGTTCAGGTTGATTTCAATTACGTCGATAAACGCCCCTTCAATGCAATCGATTACCAGGCACTCATCGCTGACAGCCATCTCGTTGCCAATGCCAGGATTGGCTATACCACCGATGACGGACACTGGCACGCAGAACTGTGGATACGCAACTTTACCGACGAACTATACTACTCGGCGATATTCGATACCAGTACGGTCCATGGTTCCAGTGAAGATATTCTGGCCGCACCGCGCTGGTTCGGTGGTACCGTTCGGTACAGCTGGTAGGGATTAGATTAGTCAAGAGACGTGGCACATCCATTCAAAAGCATGGATGAAGGGCAGATTGCTGAATTTCTGGCTGCTGCCCGTCACGCCACGGTTGCTATAAATCGAATTAATGATTCGCCGTTAATCAGTCCTGTCTGGTACTTGCAGGAAAACGACTTTATCTATTTCAGTATTACGTCTGACAGTGCCAAATACCGATATCTGAAGCGAGATCCTAAGGTCGCTATATGTATTGACGGTGGCTACCCCGATGAACGAGCCGTGACCATTTATGGTACGGCGGAACTGGAAGAGCTCGACAGTGCCTGGCCGGACGATATTCTTTGGCGTACCGCTACACGGTACGTAAGCTCAGATCAGCATGAATTTCTTCGTGACTACCTGGAGACGATTAAAACTGACTCGGTGCTGGCCACCGTCAGCTACAAGCACGGCAGGATAGTGGCACGCGATTACAACCGCTAATCTTACTCCAAACGCGAAGATTTGATTTTTCGTCGGGATACAGGATTGACAATATGCTGACGCGCGCGGGCGCCTTAGCGCGCCCGGCCTACCCTATCTGTGTGAACATGCACGCTGCTTTACTCTGATGTCCCGTTGACCCTGTCCCTATCGTTGTCCCACTAGCGATTTAGGAAAAATTACCATATCAGGGCTACGACGAGGTGATAAAATCAGCCTCTTATTCTGTGAAAGAGAATTTTAGAATTGCCCGAAGTGATTTGGCTCAAATATGAATGTCACTAAAGCGTACCGGTTCGCCGACTGGTGCGAGGCCAGGGACCTGACGCTGGACCGGGTTGAGCCGATGCTGGTGGCCGCCTACATTGAGCAGCTGACGAAGACCTACGCGCCGGCAACCGTCAAGCAACACTTGGCGGCCATCCGGATGCTGTTCGACTGGCTTGTGGTCGGCCAAGTTATTCCCTTCAACCCGGCCAGCTCGGTGCGCGGCCCGAAATACGTCGTGAAAACAGGAAAGACACCGGTGCTGACAGCCGGTGAGGCCCGCGGCCTGCTGGATAGGATCAACACGGATACGCTGGTCGGTCTGCGCGACCGCGCCTTGATCGGCCTCATGGTGTACAGCTTCGCACGCGTGAGCGCGGCGGTGGCGATGCGGGTGGCCGACTACTACATTCAAGGCAAGCGCTCGTTCTTCCGATTACATGAAAAAGGCGGCAAGTACCTCGTGGTGCCGGCGCACCACGTCGGCCAGGCGTACATCGATGAATACCTCGAGCGCGCCGGCATTGACGGCGACAAGCAGGGTCCGCTGTTTCGATCGTCCGGACAAGGGTGCCGGCAGGATGTTTTGTTGCGTAGCGCAATGACGCGTCAAACAGCGCTGAAGATGATTAAACGGCGGGCGCGCAACGTCGTCTTACCTGATGAAATCACGAATCACAGTTTCCGGGGGACCGGCATCACCGAGTACCTGCGCAACGGGGGTGATCTGGAAATCGCCGCACGCATCGCCGGTCACGAATCGACCCGTACTACACAGCTCTATAACCGCGTGCACGAGGAGCTATCGCTTGATGAGATTGAGCGAATTCACATTTAGACTATCCTGGTATAGGCAACTTAGAGAAAACGCTTACAGGGAACTCTGTACAGGATGATGAGTCTGCCCCCTCGGTTCTCACCGCCGGTCTCGGGCCATAGCAACCCTTGGGGTCGGTCATTTAAATCGCTTAGCGGCGATGTACGGCGGTCGAATTTTTCCGGCACGCCCCGAAAATGCGGAAAGCGGCCAAAACTGTGGGGTTTCTTACTGACAGGACAGACCGGATAGGTTAAGGCGCCGGACGGCGATCCGGAAAAATCTGCTATCATCTGCGAGTTGCAGCCTGGCCAAGCCTAAGCAAGAATGACTGTAAGAGAGATGAATGGACATGAAAAAAATTGGTTCTTTATTACTTGGTTTAGTTTTACTAGGGGCAGTTCCCGCGGTAATTTTTTGGATTATTTATAAAATATGGGCGCAGTTCAAGCTTCTCGACCCTGCAGTTTCTACAGCATTATTAACAGCAGCTGCCACAGTGGCCTGCCCCAGGATCAGCGTACACCTAGTTAAGCGAATCCCGCTTGTTTCTCATACTCCATCGGACTCACATATCCCAGCGTCGAATGCCGGCGTCTGGGATTGTAAAACTGCTCAATATAACTGAACACATCTGCCCGGACGTCATCCCGGTTCCGGTAGGTTCGTCTGTTCAGCCGCTCACTCTTCAGGCTCGAGAAGAAGCTTTCCATGGCCGCATTGTCCCAGCAATCACCGCGGCGACTCAGACTGCATTCAATCCCGTGCAGCTCCAACAGGCGCTGAAACAGCGCACTCGTGTAGTGGCTGCCCTGGTCGGAATGATGCAGCAAGGCCTGACCCGGCCGGCGTCGCCATAACGCCATCACCAGGGCATCGGTGACCAACTCCGCACTCATCCGTGACTGCATCGACCAGCCCACCACGCGCCGTGAGAACAAATCCAGCACCACCGCCAGAAACAACCAACCCTGACTCGGCGGCCGCACCAACCAACTGTAAAAACCACTCGGCGAGACATCGAGCACCTCGCACATCCACCTCAGCGGCCATATCCCTCGATGCTTCGCTATAAACGCATACCTCAATGAGATGCGCTCGCGAAGTAGGCCGCGGCTTTTTTTAAGATATCCCGCTCTGCTTTGAGCTTCCTCACTTCACGCCGTAGCGACGTAATCTCCGCTTGCGTCGCAACCTGTTGCCCGTGACCGGGAAAGGCCTGGTGAGAGTCACCTCCATACTCTTTAACCCACCGGTACAGCACGCTCGGATGCAGACCCAGGTCCCGGGCTGCCTCGGCACAACTTAAACCCTGATCGTTAACCAGGCGCACCGCCTCCGCTTTGAACTCTCGCGTATAGCATCTTCTTGTCATAGCTTGCCTCCAGGTTCATCATACTACCTTAATCATCTGTACGTGAAACCTGGGGCAGGCCAAATTGGTCAAGGGGTGAATATGGACCCTCTCCGGTGTCGGGCAATGATCAATCACAGCCTATCCTACCGGCCTGATGGTGTAACGAGTCGACTTTGCTTCGGTGGCGAATGTCACCATGATCGAGCCTTCAAACCGCAACCAGTCAGGTCGCGGTGAGCTTGCTTGATCCTCGTGACACACGAACGCCGGTATCACCTGATAAATATCTCCATCCGGACGCTGAATGGAGGGTTCGTCCAGCAAGCTGTGGTAGAGGTACAATGCGGACTCGATGACGATCAGATGTGAGTACCTGATCCCGAATAACGTGATGTTATTTAGCAGGTGGAGAGCGGTATCCTTGGCCGGCTTGGAGGGTTTGTCGCCCTCAACTTCTGACAGCCTGCCGACATTGATGGCGTGTGCACCCTCGTACGTGACGACCATGCGGATGATATCCTTCAACGAGATTCCTCTATTATCAAAGAGCACAATCTGCTGCCCCAGCCAGTCGTCGCAGTTCAATGCTCGTGTCGAACCAGTGTCGAACAACTGTTCGGCGCATATTTGCCAAGGCTCCGTGGGAGTCGGGACTCCGATCCAGTCCGCTGTTCCCGGGAGCGGCCATTCGATCTCAAACTCAAGATCGTGAGGCGCAACAGGAAGACGTTGCGTCGGCGCCGGCCCAGGATCAGGTTCGTCCAGTTTCGTCAGTTTCATGAAGCCGCCGTCAACGGCAAGCCCGGTCCGCATGGTCCTGCGTTGTTTCTGAGGGATCTTGCGTAATGGTTGAAGGCACAAGTTCAGAGATTCCATGACGGTGTCGTCCAATAGACGGGTCTTCCGGTCACCCCCGTCACCCAGTACGAGCTTCCTGAGGAATACCGAACAATGGCGGGCGAGAGCGCTTAGCGTTTGTGGCATGTCGCTCCGCTCGTGCTGCCCGACCTCCGTCCCTAAACCACCGATCACAAGGCGCAGGTCGGTCAACACTTCCGTGATCCGCTCCTTCTTGTCTTTGTGCCGTCCGCCGACGGGACTTCCTTTAGATGGTATAAATGTCACCAGTTTACGTTCTTCGACCTCAGTTTCGGCGCGCCGGAGTTCCCAGGTCTCCTGCAGATTGAGCCAGAATTCAGAGGTGGTCCCGAAGTACATTGACAATCTGTATGCTGTCTCCGCGGAAATATTCTGTTGTCCGTTGAGTATGGCGGCGATTTGGTTCGTGGGAATGTTCAGCGCCTCTGCCAACGCGTCAACCGAGAGGTCGCGCACGTTCATTGCCTCACGCAGAATTTCGCCGGGATGGACCGGCGGCAGTTGGTTCGTTGCAGTCATATTTGTTTCCAAACGCGAAAGTCAGGCCGTAGGCCTATTCGGTACTGACACTGCCCCAGGGATCTGTCCCCCTGGTGTCAGGCTCAAGGTGGTTTGTTGTGTATTAAATACCTGAGACAACCAGTTTGTCCCAATCGGGTGGTTCCTCACGTAGGAGTTTGAACAGAGTTCTCCGGGCGATGTTGAAGCCTTCGTTAAAGATTTTGTGATTGCGCTCTGGAGAGTTTCGTTTCTGCTTATTGTGAACGATACCCGACCGCAAGTTGTAAAATTTCTTGATAGTTTCCATTTCCCGTAATCGGCTACCGGCATCATCCCCGAGGTACCATGCCACCCGGGTCCGCATCTTGTGGGAGATCTCGCCGCCGTCTAGTTGATACATGCGCTCCAGCGCTATTGCAACATCCAGAATTTTGTCTTCGCTTGCAAATTGTCCGTCCCTCGCCAGCGCTTCGTCAAGTCGAGCAATAATCGGAGCCATCTTCTCGAATCGTTTGTGAGCACGGTTGTCAAAAGCTTCCCTCGCTATGGCGAGGGCTTCTGGTACCAACTCCGGGCATACTTCAAACCCGTCAAACCCTTGCGCAGATCGTCCTTGGGAGAAGCTACCACTACGACTCACCCCGCCCAGAAGTTGTCCCGCGGAATGTTTGATGCGTTGGGGTAACATCGCAAGACGCAGCACAGGCGTTGTATGCGCCACGGCCAGTAACTCAAGAAAAACTACTGCCTGTTGGAAGAAATTTCCCGTATGTTCAACTTCTGACCAATCTGGCTCCGAGCTTCTTATGTTGCCCTTCCGATAAAATTTGGGCTTCCATTGGAATGGTCTGACCACAGCTCCGACCGACTGCCACCCGTGAAGCCCCGCTCCTTGTGGTACGAGTTCCTTTATCAAACTTTTTTCCACATATGTCTGTACCTGTTCGAACGGTAAAATCACCATATCTTTTGCAATGTCGATTCTTTCCTTTATATTCAGGCCGTAAAACAGTACAGCGTCGTACCCTGTATCCAGATTACCTGGCACACAGGCTTTTCGTTCCATCCATGCCCTGTCAAGAAACGCTTCCAATTCCCTTGCTGCTGTCACGAAACCATCACCGGGAAGTTTTGTAGCACGTACCACCAGTCCTGCAATCAGGTCTGTCAGGCAAATCGACTGGCCGTTGCCGAGGACCTGAATCCAGAAGTTGTCTTCTCCTATGATTAGGCTCATGACCCGCTCAAGCGCAGGGTGTGAACGTAGAATGTGCCTTGCAGGGTCCAGCAACTTTCTTAGGGCTGAATAGTGCTCCTTTTCACCGAATATTTTGCCGCCGAGACGTGCAGTTGCATAGATGTCCCGTAAATGATCCAGCAAGGAATCTGACGAAATGCCGTTTGATCCTTCAGACATCTCATGCACATACGGGGTTTCTTCGTAATATTTCTTAAGCCAGGGTTCCTGTTCTTTGGCCAGTATTCGAAGTGCTGATGCTAGACGATCAATCCAGTCATTAGCCGAGTATTCTGCTTCAGTCATATGTGTTCCATTTCCAATACTGTCTGACCTGCTGACCCTGTCCACTTTCTTGATCCACGAACCGTTTAGGAAAATTAATCATATCAGGGCTACACAGCTTGCTCCAGTTGCTGCCAATATTCATCGGGGGTGAGATATCCCAGACTGCTGTGTGGCCGTTCCTGGTTGTAATGTTGACGCCCATGGCATGATGAATGTTGTGGAACACGGACTCATTTAAGCATTCATCCCGTAGCCGACCATTGAAGCTTTCGTTAAACGCATTCTGTACCGGCTTGCCCGGTTCAATAAAATTCAGTTGAATCCCTCGCTCCTGTGCCCAGTAAAACATCGCCCTTGACGTAAATTCTGTGCCGTTATCTGAAAGGGTGTTGGCCGGTTTCCCCTGAGATGCCATCAACGCATCCAGATACCGGGTGACCCGTTCCCCACCGATTGAGAAGTCCACCAGGATGCCCTTGCATTCCCGCGTACAATCATCCATCACGGTTAGACAACGAAAGCGCCGGCCATCCAGCAACTGGTCACTGACAAAGTCCAGGGACCAGCGCAGGTTACGCCGTGACGGCGCCGGTAACGGCAAGCGGCCTGTGGCAGCCCGTCGGCGTCGTTTCCGCTGCCTGACCAGGAGCTGCTCTTCCCGGTATAACCGATAGGTCTTCTTGTGATTCAACGTGAACCCTTCCCGGCGTAGTAATACATGCAACCGTTGATACCCGTAACGTCGATAGCGCATCGCCAGCTCCCGTAACCGCTGGCAAACGGCGTCATTCGGGGGGCGTACCGAGCGATACCGGGTCGTGCTGCGAGGGAGTTCCAACAGCCTGCAGACCGTGCGTTGGCTTAATCCATGACGTGCCATGAGGTAATCCATCCAACACCGTCGTTCTGCAGGCTTACAACTTATTTTGCACAACGTCCTCCAACGCCGTTTTCTCCAGCATCGTCTCCGCCAACAGGCGCTTAAGTTGACGGTTCTCCTCCTCCAGGTGTTTCAGCCGTTTCACCTCACTCACGTTCATCCCGCCGTACTTACTGCGCCAAGTGTAAAAACTGGCGTCCGAGACACCGTGTTTGCGATAGACATCGGCGACCGGCATCCCGGCCTCCGCCTCTTTCAGGATCTGAATGCACCCACGCATCCTGATCACGTTTAAATAGGATGAAGTTGCCCTAGCGCCCCTGTATGAATGTCAGAATGAAATTGTCACGCTCTTGTCTAGCGAAGGGTTAATAACGATAAGCCCCGATAGTCCTGTGGATGCGTTTATTTTTGATCCATGTAAGAATTTCAACCTTAACGACAGCCACACTATGACTTCGCATGGATCTGCTTTATGTGAATTAGTGAATTTCCATGAAGTGTTTCCTGAATGCGGTGGCTAACCCATGGTCTCTGGTTTCCCGGCATATTCTTAAAATCTCAGGTCCCAAGCACAGCTTGATCGTGTAACGGGATTCCTTGATTTCACCTTGTGCAGCATCAAACTGTGAACGGGTCTCATCCGACAAGGAACCGGTCGCCCAGAACTCGAAGCAGACCTTGAGATTCTTCCAGTCAGGGTGGGCTTTTATCTCGTTATAAAATAACGGGACTTTGTGCCGAAGCCACCGTCTCAGGTGCGTGTCAGGAATCTTAGCATCAGGATTGTATCCTTTGCACTCTATGAATGTGACCGACACGTTATCCCTGATGGCAATCACGTCGACTTCCGCTTCTTTGCCGTCCTGGGACCTGTATATCCGGTTCATCCGAACCTCTGATGCTCCTCTCTGTCGGGCTATACGAGCGACGAGAAATTCAAAAAGTGTCCCCCGCAATTGATATGAAGCGCCTTCGATCTTGCCTAGTTTATCGAACAGCAGGTTGAAGTCATCAGGATTGATGGACGTCTCGGCGGCATTATGAAGTACTCTGGTCAGCGCCACCAGACCGTCCGCCACCTCTTCACCAAACAAGTTTCGGGGCGTGGCCGGGATGATCCCGCGCTCTTTCAGAAGCTGAAAGGCCCCGGGGGAATATTCATCCGCAACGAATATCTGCATGCAGGTCCCGATATTGGGAAGCGCCCTGAGGGTGATACACTTGTTGATAAATGGCTTGATTCCTGTTGGATCTACTATTCCGTCCAAATAAACGTCGCAGGCGACAAACCCCGGTTTGACACCGCCACCTATTGCCGGCTTAACCATACAACCGAGATAACTTGGGGCCGTCAGGTCCCAGACAAATGTGCCGACTTGCGGTAGAGACTTACCTTCGCGCGTGGCCACCTTGTCATAACTGACAAGGCCTAGATTCCGCAACCAATCCCGTATTGTGAGCAACAGGATTTTTTCAGTGATTAAGCGAGCCCGTACGGCGGGAACTACGTGGTCATAGTGCCTGGCAGATTGTTGTTTCAGTGATATGCAATCCCCGAGACCGGGCACTTTAGTCTTCTGTAACAGCCCAGCCTGCACCAAATTCTTAATAACTGTCTCCGATGAAAGGTGGCGCTTCTGTTTCAATGGGGCACCGCAGGCTATCGCGAAATGCGCTTCTGGAATTAAGTCCCGACGCAGCCGTATAGCAGCAAGCGCCAATCCGTAAGCCGAATTGGTTTCCATTAAAACTTCATTCAGTCTGGACCAATATTTGGGGGAACCGAATTGCTGTTGCAGGTAGATAAAGCGCGTCTTTCGGGGGAATCTAATTCCAATCAGATGTTTCACGGCGCCGGACAGGCAAGCCCGGGAGACGCGTTGCCGTGCCGCGTCCGGCGTAATATTCTGAACTTTTGTCAGGTATTCACTTACCTCACTTGATAGGCATGGGCCGTTTGTGCCTATATATCGTTCAATGGCGTCAGGCATTTGTCACACAGCGCGTTTAATATATATCACTTACGTGATGCTGACAGGTCAGTCTAAACACACGTTGAGATAACCGATTGAATATATGGATGAATATTCGGTGCCATAGCCCTGTTGAAAAAGCATATTGTCACAGTCCCTCCTAGCGTCCGAGTCCCCTTAAAGTGATCGAGGGTCAGGAACAGTTATTTAGTGTAGGGTCCTCGAAGCACAACCGCCAAATCTCAGATTAACTCTGCCTTTGAATTCCCCGGAACCGAAACACCACATGACGGCTTAATTTATCACAGATTATTATTTCGAGCAGACGCGTGTCGCCCGTCGTCAAGTACGTGAGTCTCTTACCGCAAGATCAGTCCACAACAATCAGTCGGGGTGTCGTGGCCAACTCACGTTGCGCTAGATCCTCAACACTCGTTACGCCATCCGTTGCGCTCTCGATCAGTTCTCTCACGACTTCCATTGCAACCACGCCGGTTAAGTCTGCATTCTCTACTCCACCGGATGCGCCGTCCGGGCCATCCGAAATCGGCATCACCCGGCGATTTGACACCATGCCGATTAACGCGGTTCCCTCAAGAATCCTTAGTCCTCCTAACAAAGTGCCTTTGGGTACAACCACCGGTCCACCACTGTTACCGCCAAACACCGAACCGTCCACGAGAAACGATCTGTGTGCTGGATCGCCATCAATGTAGCCCTGCATTTGCGCGATACGACCTGACCGAACAACCGGGTAGTCCTTGTTCCCTTCCTCAATCATACCGATCGGGAAGCCTACAATCGCAACTGGAGTGTACTCGTAGAACCCCAATCGGACAATGTCATCGCGAAAGGCAATGGATCCAGTACCAAAGGACTCAACTTCCAGCCCGGCCCCCTGTATCGACACAAACCGATCACCGGGCGCGACCTCGGTTTGGCTTCCTGGCAATCGCAGCATTGCAACCGCCACATCTTCATTCGCATGAACGTACCACCGTCGCACTAAAACGCGATCCACCGCCCTTCCCGCGCCCTTGATGTTCACCCTGACAGCAATGACTCTGCCGTCGACAGCGTCTTGCCACACGGAGTGTCTGCAGGTCACAACCCAAATGGGCGACCGTTCAGGAGATAGACCGTGGGGCGCATACGCATATAGGAAACCCGACGAGACAATCTCCATGTTCCCCCGCGGGACTCCTTCTACGCTGTCTGCCGGACGACCGATGGCCACCGTTGCCATCTTGACTTCGCGCAGCACGTCCTGGACCCGCTGCTTCCCAGGATTCTCAACCTCGCCGTAGATGCCGGATGCGCGCAGTGTCACGACGCAAGCAAATACCAAGCGGACGTGCCATCCCCACGTGCCGGGCCGTCGGACGTGAGACGGGTAAATCAATGACTATTGTTCCCCACCTTTCTCGCTCCGGTGGATCCATTGCTCATCAGCATCTCGCTCGCCATCGCGAACGACTGGTTCTGCAAAGGATGCCTCCGGCTTCTCGTTGACCCCTAACGCTGTATAGAGCCTGGCGGTTTCCTCTTCGATCAGGGCAAGTCGCGTCTTGATGTCCATGACATGATCAATAAGCCCTGAGGCGACATCGGAGCCCTGCAAAGCCATCACAACCGCCCTCATACGCTCTTCCACCGCATTCATCCGGTAGTTGAGACCTCTCTCACCTGCGATGGATTCCTCTAATCTTCCCAGCCGGGTATTCTGGCTCAGCCCGAATCCTATCGTCGTCACAAACACCACTACTAGAACACCGATTGCCGTCCAACTCAAACCATCGCCCATTCCGCCACTGCCGCACTGAGCTCCGCGCTTCGCGGCCCCTTCAACGCGCTTGATCAGATCTTCCGATTCGATGTCGTTCATGACCACACCCTAATTTGCGAGCGGAAGGAAGTCAAGCGCATCCGCCTCGTGCGGGAAAAGGTCTGGGTGCATCAAGGACTCGATTGCCACACACGGCCGCCAGCGCCCTACTGGGGGACGCACCACAGCCAGACGGAGCGCTACCGCGCTCACCGATTGCCCGTCGGCTAGGTGTAGCACCGCCAAGATACGGCGTACCAATTGCGCATCGCTAGTTTTGTGAACATCCCGCTTAAGACGGCGATGTTGTACTCGATTCGATGTTATACTTGTTTTCGTCGAGTGACCTCTTCGTGGGTGGATAAGTTCTCTTATTGATCTGATCCACGATTGTCACTCGAGTTCCCTTAAAGTGATCGGGGGTTAGAAACAGTTATTTTGGAAAGAAAGCTGATAAAATACTGGCAAAGATGGAACATCACGCTGATGTTGCCGGTAAAGAAGCTGTGGAAAACGTTTCGAATGAACTTCAGGCGGCTTTGCACGAACTGACGCCAAAACGAATCGGGGAAACCGCGGCGCCCTGGCGACAGACAAAGAACGATGACAGTCCAATAACCATACATACCCGGCAGAAAACAAAAAAAGGGGAGCAACCCGCGTGCTGGATTTTTGAATTGAACGAAGGCGTCTATAAAACGAGGAACAGCGGCATCGCGCCACCGACAAAGTTCATCGAGGCCAGCATTGCACGGGGATTGAGCAAGGCACGCGACCGATCAATCCGTTGTGACAATTTGTAACATTCAAAGTCACAACAAAATCACTGAATCTTGTATTCAATTAACTATTTCAGTGACTTACTGACACGGAAAGGGTTCCTCTGACTCCGCCAGTACAGGTTCGAATCCTCTGCCCCCAGCCAGTTTCCTGTATTGCTACAGGTTCTCCAGGATGCTCTCGGCCGAACTGACCTTGAACGCCATGGGCGCTTCGACGTAAAGCTGGGTAATCGTACCGTCTTCCACCACCAGGGCAAACCGCTGGCCCCGGTTGCCCAGACCGAATCCGGAGGCATCCAGTTCCAGGCCCAGTGCCGCGGCATAAGTGCCGTTACCATCGGCCAGCATCAGCACCTTGTCGCCGGCGCCGGCGCTCTTGCCCCAGGCATCCATGACAAACATGTCATTAACCGCCATGCAGGCGATGGTATCCACCCCTTTCGCCTTGATGGCGTCAGCCTGGTCGATAAAACCAGGCAGGTGTTCTTGTGAACAGGTGGGAGTAAACGCACCGGGTACCGAAAATACGACGACTTTCTTGCCGTTGAACAACTCATCGGTACTCAACGACCCAGGCCCATCTGCATTGATTACATGAAATTGCCCTGCTGGGGCTTTATCTCCGACTTGTACTGTCACTGTGACCTCCCATTAAAGTTTTTTGTTATGACAACGAGAATTATAACAGGGAATAAGCCTCTCGCCTGCTTTTGTTAACGTAGCCATAAAAGTCTGTAGGGCAACGCAACTGGGATATTTGGGGTCAGAGTAAAAATACTCAACAACAAGCCACTACCACTTGCCAAACTGACTGTATTTTTACTCTGACCCCAAATATCACAAACTATTCAAGGAAGTTCCGTAAGCACCTGCTCCAGCGACTTGCGCTCTGCTCCGGGGATTTCAACCGGGAAACCATACCAGAACAGGCCCACTACTTCCTCTGTCTCGCGATTCACCCCGATGATGTCATAAAAAGAGCGCGTCCTGGTGACGGCGCCGGTGGTCCATTTCATGCCGATGCCGGAGTCCCACAGGATCAGCATCAGGTTCTGGGCGACACAACAGCAGGAGGCGTAGTTTTCCCGCATGGTGACCTCATCGTCCGACTTCCGGCAGGTCAGAACCAGCCAGCCAGGCACTTCCCGCCAGCGCTTGAACTTGATCTCCGCCGCTCTTTCACCCTGTTTGTCATGGACAAGTTCCGCGTTCAACAAACAGATCTGATTTTTGCTGTTATCACCCAGCAAATAGAACCGCCAGGGCTGTGTCAGGTAGTGATTTGGCGCCCAGATGGCCTGTTCTATGGCCGCACAAATCGTCTCGTTATCGGGTTCAGGATCAGCTTTGAACAAGTGGATAGTACGCCGGCTTTTTATGAGCTCTTTTATTTCCATTTACAGACCGCGAATAACTAAGGATTGAAATATTGTAACAGGTCGTTCAGGTAGCGCGCGCCTTTCCTGGTAGCCTTAATCAGTTCCTGTCCATCTTCCAGGAGTCCCTCGTTTCTGGCAGATTCAACTTGTTCATGGATAGTGTCCGATGATAATCCGGTCCTTTCGCTGAAATAATCCTGCGGTACGCCTTCGTTCAATCGTAGCGCATTCAGCATGAATTCCAGGATACAGTCCTGTTTCGTCAGCGTTTTATGCTCAGCAATGACCGCGGCAGTCCCGGCATTATGGATATAACTCGCCGGCACACGCAATCGCGACTGTCTGGTTACCGTCGCCCGTAAAGACAGGCGCCCCGCGTCATTCCGGGTAGTGATCTTGCCATGGGCGCCGGCGCCGATACCGATATAATCGCCAAATTGCCAGTAATTCGTATTATGCAGGCATTCATGGTTTTTCCTGGACCAGGCAGATATCTCGTATTGCCGGTATCGGTGCCGGGCAAGGTAGTCCGTCCCGCAGGTTTGCATCTGCCAGGCCAGATCATCGTCGGGCAGTATCGGCGGTCTTGAATAAAATACGGTATTGGGTTCGATGGTGAGTTGATACCAGGACACATGCGTCGGGTCAAGACTGACCGCCCGGGTCAGGTCGGATAAAGCCTCTTCCGTGGTTTGTCCCGGGAGTCCGTACATGAGGTCAATATTGATATTGGAAAAACCGGCGCTAACGGCTGTTTCAAACGCAACAAGTGCGTCGTTGCCGTTGTGAATCCGGCCTATGGCCGCCAGTTTGTCGTCACTGAAGCTTTGCGCGCCAATAGACAGCCGATTCACACCCAATCGCCTGTAAGCGGCAAAACGCCCGCTGTCGACTGCGCCGGGGTTGGCTTCCAGGGTAATTTCAGTATCGGCGGAAAGCGTTGAGATTGCATTGACAGCCTCCAGGATCGAACCGATAGTTTCTGCCGACATGATGCTGGGCGTGCCGCCGCCAAAAAAGATCGAGATGATTTCCCGCTCCCGGAATTGTTCGGCGACAAACCTCAGGTCCCGGATGATAGCGTCAATGTATTCCTTTTCAGGGAAGGAACCGTCCTTGATTTCATGGGAATTAAAATCACAGTAAGGACACTTCCTGACACACCAGGGCAGGTGGATATACAACGACAAAGGCAGACTGGTCACAGGATTTATCCGCAGATTGCGCAAATTTGTTATGCCACAGAGGACACAGAGAGCACAGAGTGGTCCGAATAGTCTGACAGACCTGTATTCCTCTGTGTCCTCTGTGGCCTTACAAAAGATTTGCTTTTCATCTGCTCTCATCCGCAAAATCTGCGGAGCTACGTAACCAGTCCCTGAACTGCAGCGTAAGCGACAGCAGCGTCGGCATGAAGGTCAGCGTTATCAGCGTTGAGAACAGCAGACCGAACATCACGATTGCCCCCAGGCCGCGGTATAACTCCGTGCCCGCACCGGGATTGAACACCAGGGGCGACAGAGCGAATATGGTTGTGATAGTGGAAATCATGATCGGCCTGATGCGTGCGCGGGTGCTCTCCATCACTGCATCAATCGATGCCATTCCCCTGGTCTTGATGTTGCGGATAGTACGATCGATGATGAGGATGGGATTATTCACCACGGTGCCGATCAGGATCAGGAAACCCAGCATGGTAATCACGTCAAAGGGTTGGTGTATATTTGCCAGCCCCAGGAGTGACAGGTTCCCTCCTATGGCGTTCAGCAGCCATAACCCGAACAACCCCCCACCTATACCGACGGGGACGGTAGTCATCACCAGCAGCGGATATCCCCAATGCGAGAAGATGGCAACCAGCAACAAATAAGCTATGAACACCGCAATGATAAAGTTTCCCATCAAGGCATTCCGGGTCGCCTCAAGCTGATCGCCGGCCCCGGTGATGGTCATATTTATTTCATCCCCTATTTCCCCTGTTTCCTTTAAATCCTCGATAATGCCGCGTCTAACCATATCAACGCCCTGCTCCAGCGGAATATCGCGCGGTGGTATAATGCCCAGGGTGATAGTCCTCTTGCTATCCACCCGGCGTATGGTCCCAGTGTTGACAGTCTGTCTGACCTCTGCCACGGCGCCCAGGGGAACCATACCGCCTTGCGCTGAATATAACATTATATTGTCCACATCCTCCGGCCTCTGAATGGTGCCGTGGGTCGAGTACAGGAACATATCGATCTTCTCATCACCCAGGAAGAACTCATCCACAAAAGCGCCGTCCGAGAACGCCCAGATGGTGTAACCCAGGTCACCGGCGTCAATACCCAGTTCACTGGCCCGTTCCCAGTCGGGACGGATTTCCACCAGTGGTTGCCCCATGGACAGGCTTGAGGGCTCCGGGCGGATCTGCGGATTCTCAAATACGGACTGGGCTTTGACAAAGGCCTTGAGACCGGCGTCAAACAGGGCTACCAGGTCGGTGCTGCTCAACTCCAGGTTGATACTCCTGGAGCCGCCCGTGTTGCTTGAAAATATAGACCCCTTGGATGCAAACGCATGAATGCCCGGTATTTCCCGGATCTTCTCCACCGCAATCTCAAGCAGATCATTAACCTGCCCCGGCGCCGTGGCCTCCGGAATAACCATGTTACGCGCCGCGCCGATATAGCCAACCACGTAATTCAGCCCCGGCAGTTCCGATTCGCCTTTGGCGAATTTTTCCGGGTCTTCACCGATATGCGGCACCAGAAAATCATCCAGGTCCTTATAGATTGCATGCATCTCATCAATGTTGTAACCGGGGGGTGCATACATCTGGATGAATATCTTCTGCTCTTCCCCTTCCGGCAGGTATTCCGCCTTGGGGATGGACGCAAAGATGAGTAATGTAATGCCGCCCACCACGGCCACCAGGATCAACCGGCGCGACACTCCCCCAATTAACCAATCCACGAACCCGATAAGCAACTCACCAAACCGCTGTCCCGCAGCATACAGCCCAAAACGACCGGACGGGCTATACTGTTTCAGCGTGAGAAACCGGCTGCACAGGGTCGGTACCACCAGGGTCGAGACCAGCAGGGACATGATGATGGAGGCGGAGATGGCGACGGCAATATCGGAATATAACTGGCCGGCCTCCTCCTTGATGAAGATGATTGGTATAAATACAAACACCGTCGTCAGGGTGGATGCCAGCAGGGCCGGCCATACCTCAGCGACACCGTCCAGCGCGGCGCGCCGGCGTTGCTTGCCTGCGGCCCGGTGCCGGTAGATGTTCTCCAGGACAACAATACTGTTATCCAGGGTCATGCCGATGGCAAACGCGACGCCGGCAAGCGAGATCACATTGATGGTTCGTCCGCTGATAAGCAACCCCAGGAACGCGGCCAGCGTGCAGATGGGGATACCCATGGCGCCGATGAAGGTGGCCGATGGGGTTCTCAGGAAAAGAAACAAGACAATGATGACCAACAAGGCGCCGATAAGCAGGTTATTACGTACGTTCAGCACGGAATCAGAGATGTATCTCACGTCCTCGGAGTTGAGTATCATGTGCATGCCATGCTGCTTCAACAGGCCGTTGTTCAACTCCTCCACTTTTTTCATGACGTTATCCTTCACTTCGACCACGTTGGAGCCGATTTGCCGGCGTACCCCGATGCTGATGTTCGGTATACCCCGCCCATAGGAGTAGGACTCGATTTCAAAGGTGGACAGTTCGGCGTAACCCAGGTCGCGCAAGCGGACAAACGCGCCGTCACGCTGGGTGATGACCAGATTTTCTATCTCTGCCGTGGTTTCAAAACGTCCCACCGTCCTAATCAGGTAACGGCGTTTACCGCTGTCCAGATCGCCGCCGGATACGTCACGGTTACGCGCGCGGATAACATTTCGTAATTCAGACAGTGTGATTTGCCGCTCAGCCAGCTTGGCCGGGTCTACGTAGATCTTGATCTGACGCTCCGCTCCGCCCCACATGCTCGCTTCCGATACGCCCGCAGCCCGTTCTATCTGCACACGTACATGGTCCTCGAGAAAGTCACGCATCTCCACTATGTTGACGTTCTGTGGATTGTCCGGCAATGGCCGGATAAGAAAAAACAGAAACGGGTTATTGGAAACGGTACTGGTGACAAGACGGGGTTCATCGACGTTTTCCGGATAACCGGGGACTTGTGTCAGCGCGTTGTTTACCCGGATCAGGACTTCGTTGATATCGACGCCGTAGGAAAATTCCAGTTCAATATCCCCGCGTCCGGTAACGGCCCTGGAAATCATGCGCTCCAGGCCGGGAATGCGGCGCAGGTATTCCTCCTGCTCGATAATAATCTCCTTTTCCACGTCCTGGGGTGTCGCTCCCGGCCATTTCGTAATAACGGTCACCACCCTGACGTCGAGATCAGGGATCATCTGGATGGGCACGCGATAAATGGCCAGGATACCGAACAGGCAGATGATCAAAATTGCAACGGCGATAATCAGCGGCTTCTCTATGGCAAATCTGAACATGTTCTTACATTATCGCTGATTTGTTATGCCACAGAGGTCACAGAGAGCACAGAGTGGACCGAGCAAGCTGACAGACCTGTGTTTCTCTATACACTCTGTGCTCTCTGTGGCTTTATAAAAGATTTGCTTTTATCTGCGTTCATCTGCGTAATCTGCGGATAATTTACTCGTAGTCACAAGTTCAATTGGAGTTCTTCCTTGATTTCCACCCGTTGACCCGGACGCAGGATTTCATTGCCGCGCACCACCACCCGGTCACCTGCCTGTACCTCACCCGCAGTGATTTCAATATTCTCCCGGTAGCTGCGGCCCGTTCGGACCTGTACCTGTCTGGCTGTCAAACTACCCCCTCCCGGTTGTATTACCCAGATGGACTCGCTGCCGTCCGGTTTCCTGACAACGGCATCCTGCGGTAGTAGCAGTGACAGTTCGGAGGCGTCATTAAGTTGAAAGATCACGCGGGCCGACATGCCCGGAGCGAGCAGGCGCTCACTGTTGTCCAGGTCTATTTTCACCGGAAACGTCCTGGTCGAAACATTGCTCATGGGGACTTTCATGGTCACCTCGGCAATGAAGTCCCTGCCCGGATAAGCATCAAAAGTAAGCCTGACCGGGGTGCCTAACTGCAGGTCATTAAAATAAAACTGGGGAACAGGCACATTCACCCGGAGCAAGTTAATCTCCGCCAGTTCAAGCAGAGGGGTATCAATACTGACCCATTCTCCTTTTTCGATCATTTTTTGCGTAATGACGCCGTCGAAAGGCGCTTTTATCACATGACGACTGACAATCTCTTCCCAGTGATTCAGCTCTTTTTTCAGGCGCTCCAATACCGCCGTATCCATTTCGACGATAGCCAGGGTAGCCTCATGCCGGGTCGCCGGAATATGCTTCTTTGCAACCAGTTCCGCAGCCTCATCCTTTTGTCGCACGGCCTCTTTCAGTCTTGCCTGGGCTTCTTTTACCCGCGCCCTTGCGGCAGCACTATCAATTCCCGCGAGCACCTTATCCAACTCCAGCAACGTGTCACCCTGTTTGACTTCATCACCTTCATCCACATGAAGCGTTGCAACCAGACCGGCCACCTCAGGTGAAATCCTGGATAAACGTCTGCTGGTCACGCTCCCTGTCAACGGCAGTTCTTCGTGGACAGGGGCTATGATGGTCTTCACTATCTTCACCGGTATAGCCTTTTCTTCCTGTCCATGGACCAGACTCGCCGCAAGCAACAACGGAAACAGGCGAAACCAGAGGCTGCCATACCTTGCAGACAGGGTGGATTTTGTTCCCCCGCGTATGTTTCTTTTATTATCCAAGCAACTTCGCCTCTTTCATCATCTCTACCAGTTTCCGCAGGGCCTGTCCCCGGTGACTGACACTGTTTTTTACCTCCGCCGGCAATTCCGCCGAGGTACAGGCATGGGTGGGCACATAAAATACCGGATCGTATCCAAAACCATTGCCCCCGGCAGGTTCGCCGACAATATGCCCCTCCCAGGCTCCGTGGGCGATGATCGGTTCCGGATCATCATCCCCGCGCACATACGCCATGACACAGCGGAACCTGGCCGGCGGTTTCCGTACGTCCGCAGCGGCTATGTTGTTCAGCAGTAATTGCAGGTTATCACTGTCCGAGGCGTGTTCACCCGCGTAGCGTGATGAGTGAACCCCCGGTTCACCGTTTAATATATCCACCTCCAGGCCGGAATCATCAGCTATTACCGCGCGCCCGGTAGCCGACGCCGCGTGCCGGGCCTTTATCAGCGCATTTTCAACAAAACTCGAGCCGGTTTCCGCAACGACAGGCACCGAAAACCAGGATTGCGGCAATACACTGACCCGGTAATCGGAAAATAACCGGGTCAACTCCCGCAGTTTACCCGGATTACCGCTGGCCACCACAATTTCTCTGTTATTCATGGATATTTGGGGTCAGAGTAAAAAACGGTCAATCCGGTTGCTGGTGTTGATCTATTGTTGCGTATTTTTACTCTGACCCCAAATATCTACCCCGGGTTGAGTGCCGCCGTCTGGATAGTGAACAAGCGTTCAATGCCTTTTTCGGCCAAGGCCAGCAATTGTTCCAACTCGGTAAAAGTAAATGGATGTCCTTCCGCAGAGCCCTGGATTTCAATCAATTCACCCCGGTCATTCATTACCACGTTCATGTCTGTCTCGGCGCCGGAGTCCTCGGCATAATCCAGGTCCAGTACCGGCACGCCGGCGCAGATACCGACCGAAATGGATGCGAGCGCCGCGGTAATCGGGTTTGTTCGGATTGCGCCCTGTTCCAGCGCACTATTAAGGGCATCCACCAGCGCTACGTAAGCGCCGGTAATTGAGGCAGTGCGAGTACCGCCATCGGCCTGAATAACGTCACAATCGACGATAATGGTATTCTCACCCAGGGCATTTAAATCCACTACGGCCCGCAGGGAGCGCCCGATTAACCTCTGGATCTCATGAGTACGCCCGCTTTGTTTGTTCTGGCCGGCCTCACGACGCATACGTTTATCCGTGGATCGGGGCAACATGCCATACTCAGCGGTCACCCAGCCTTTACCCTCCCCCTTCAAAAAACGCGGTACCGAATCATCAAAGGTGGCATTACATACAACCCTGGTCTGACCGAATTCAACCAACACTGATCCCTCTGCATGATGCGTGTATGCCCTGGTAAGGCGTACTTCCCTCATTTCATCGATGGCGCGTCCACTCGGGCGCATGGTTACTCTCCTCATAGATAGGCGGATGGCCTGAAAATACAGGCTGTTGTCATTATAACCGGTTCATCATAAAACTAACTCCCGGATTTCCAACTCTAAATTGCATCGGATTTAAATAAACCGTTCCCGAATTTACCGTAACTTAGGTAAACTGACCTCGGAATTACCTTAACTGAACTGCTCCCGTAACAACTGATGGAGAAACAGAATGGTTGCCAGCATGACTGCTTTTGCACGGCTCGAAGACTCAGGCGAATGGGGTCATGCCGTCTGGGAAATTCGCACAGTCAACCACCGCTATCTCGATATTTCAATCCGGCTACCAGAAGAACTGCGCGCCCTGGAAACAAGCGTGCGGGAGCGTGTCTCTATAAAGCTCAAGCGTGGCAAGGTGGAATGCAACCTTCGCTACGACGCTGACTCGGCAACTGGCGATATCAGCATCAACGCGGGGCTCGCGGAAAAAATTATTCATGCGGCCCGCGGACTTCCCATAGAGGATTCCGCACCGATAAATCCCCTTGACGTGCTCCGCTGGCCAGGCGTTATCGACAAAGATTCGCCCGATCTGGAACGGCTTGGCAACCCTGTTATTTCCTTATTGGACAAGGCATTGGAGAATATTCTTCATAATCGACATAGGGAAGGAGAGCAGATTGAGCAGATGATTACGAAGAGATGCGATCTCTCACTGCATCAACTACGGCAGATTCGAGACAAAGTCCCGGAAATTATTGCCGTCATGAGAGAGCGACACCTGGCCAGGGTACAGGAACTCGGTATCGAACTGGACAACGGCCGGCTTGAGCAGGAAATCGCCCTGCTGTCACAAAAGCTGGACGTGGCTGAAGAGCTGGACCGCATGGAAACCCATATTAACGAAATAAAAAGAATTCTAACCGGAACAGAGCCTATCGGCAGACGCCTCGATTTTCTTATGCAGGAAATGAATCGTGAAGCCAACACACTGGGGTCGAAATCAGCCCATATCGATACCAGCAACGCATCGATTGAACTCAAAGTGTTGATCGAACAGATGCGGGAGCAGATTCAGAACATAGAATGACAGCGCAGAAAAAAATACTTGCCCTGGTAACCTGCCTGTTACTTATTAACGGGACACTCTGCCCGGCAGCGCCGGGCAAACAGCCGCTGACCCTGGAAAGCATTTTTGCCGGCAGTGAATTTGAAAATAATCTGCCGCAAAACATCCAGTGGCATAACGACGAACGGAGTTTCACCTTCACAAGAAAGAACCCGGAGACCGGCCTGCTTGATATCCATGAGTATGACGTTGCCGCCGGCGCCTATGAGGACTACGCCGGCACGTATATACCCTGAGTGTGATGGACGTGTTATGACAGACAGCACTATTCTGAGCTTTGCAGCCGCATTAACTCCTTAACCGTACACACGGTATAGATGATGTTGTTCCGGCGTATACGATAGGCGCTTTTCAAGTGGGGTGAGACGATATAGTTTTCGCCGTGAGGGTATATGGATCGGAATGTTTCAACGGAGACGGTATTGAACCTGCCAGGGTTGATCTTGCATTCAATTGCGTCTACCCGGTCACGAGTGTGCCGGACCACAAAATCCACCTCGCGGCGTGATTTATCCTGCCAGTAGAATATATCTTTATCAGCGTGTTGAAAGCGCAGGGCATCCAGTACCAGGTGTTCCCACAGCAGGCCGCGATCGTCCTCCCTGATGTTGTCCCAGCCTTTTTCAAAGGTGACGAACCCGGTATCGAAGGCATAACACTTCGGACGGCTGACTATCTCGCGTTTGCCCCCGCTGTGAAAAGGGGATAACAGGAACACCGCGTGGGCGACCTGCAAGGCTTCAACGTGTGATTTGACTGTGGGACGACTCTGTTCACTCAGGCTCGACAGACGACTATAGTCCAATTGCCCACCGCTCTGGCGCAGCAGGAGCCTGAACAGGGACAGGAATCCCTGGCGATTACGAATCCCGAACAGTTCCAGAATGTCCCGGGCGTAGAAGCTGTCATGCCACTCATTGAAAAAGGCAGGGTCCTTGCCGGCTGCCAGCAATGCTTCGGGTAAACCGCCGCACAGCAGACGCCGGTCCAGGTCGCGAACAGCGAAGGAATCTTCGCACTCTTCCCACAATACCGGACAGAGATGGACGGCCTGTTTGCGCCCGGTAAGCGAGTCACGGAACTTGCGGGTTGCTGCCAGGGTGGAGGAGCCCGTGGCCAGTATCCGCAAATGCGGATATTCATCAGCAGCGATCTTCAGCAACCTGCTCGGATCATCAAGGCGATGCACCTCGTCAAGAATCAATACCCGGTCAGGAGCCCGGCTATCAAGAAACAACTCCGGTTCTTCCAGGGTCCTGAGCACGGAGGGCAGGTCACAATTCAGGTAGACTGCATCGGGCAGCATCCTTGCGAGTGTTGTCTTACCCACCCGTCGTACACCGGATAGCCACACAATAGAACGACGAGACCATCCGTTCTGAAGCTGCTTTAACCATATATTTCGCTTAATCATATTTGTATTTTACATTTATCCGTCTAAATGTAAAATTAATTTTAAGGATTAACTGGCAGCACGAAGACCTGGACGACGTGCGACTGCACCTTTTCACCAGGATGACGGATTATTTCCTGGAGAAGTTGTAAGTTTCCCTTATTCTCTCAAGCCACTGGTTGTACGGTCAGTCTGAACCCGAGCGCTTTCGCCACCTTTGCCACAGTCGCGAAAGTCGGGTTTCCATCACCTGACAAAGCCTTATACAGGCCCTCCCGGGTCAGGCCCGTATCCCTGGCCAACTGGCTCATATTGCGCGCGCGGGCCACTACACCCAATGCATGCACGATAAACGCAGGGTCATCCCCAGCTTCTTCAAGACAGGCTTCCAGGTAAAGCCGGATTTCTTCCTCGGTTTTGAGGTGCTCCGCTGAATCCCAGCGGGTTGTTGCAAGGGCCATGGCTCAGTCCTCCAGCTTGCGAGCTAACATTTTCGCTTTTGCGATGTCTGCATGTTGTGTTTTCTTGTCGCCGCCACATAGAAGTATGACAACGACAGGGCCACGTCGGACAAAATAGACTCTGTAACCAGTACCGTGATGGATGCGTAGTTCATTGACACCGCCACCGACCCTTCGCACATCGCCAAAGTTGCCCATCTCCATCCTGTCTAGTCTGGCAATAATGCGGGCTTTGGCCCTGCTGTCCTTTAAATTGTCAAACCAGTCGACAAAAATTTCCGTTTTGCGAATCTCCATTATGTGTGAACTGTAGTTTACATTTTATGGTTTGTCAATCCTGTATGTAGGTCGGAGTTTGCACTTCCATCAATACCGGTAACCCTCACTGAAAGTCGGGCATTATCTGGAAATACCATTCCTTGCCATGCCTAACATAATGTGCCACTATTGGTTGGGCACAATGTAAAGGCCAAACTTTAATGTCCAATCATGTTTTTGTTCGCGACTTGGCGAAAGAGCTTGGCATGGATGCATCCCACGCCAGAAAGTATGTCATTGGGCTTGGGATCGCGCCATTCAAAGTGCGTAAGCCAGGCTTTCGCGGATCGCCGCTGAATGCCATTACTCCGCAAGACGCTGATATCGTGCGACGACACCGAGCGGATAGTGGTTTTGGGGTAGGCGACGAGAACAAAGCCACCACTGTCCCGGAAAATTCCGTGCTGTATGTCGTTGACTTGGAGCCAGCCTTTAGCCCGCGCCGGGTAAAGGTCGGTATTGCTGTCAGCGCGACATCACGCCTCGCGACCTTTAGGACAACCAGCCCGAACGCGGTCATTGTGAAAACCTGGCCGTGTCAAAGATCATGGGAGGCTGCTGCAATGGCGGCAATTGGAAAAGGCGAAAACCGCATTGCAGCAGAGCTTTTCGAAACCGAGGAGATTGAAAAAATGATCGAACGGGGCGACGCCTTTTTTGATCTTATGCCAATCCCAGTTGAAGGAGACCAATGATGACCACGCCCCGAAGACCCGCTGCTGTTGAGCGTGGTTGGAAAGGTGGCCGATTCTGCCAATCTCCGAGCGGAACGGACCTTCGTGGTCGGCGACCTGCGGTCCCGCGTAGCCTAAATTCACTTTTCCGTCGAGATCTGGTGCATGCGTGCACGCACTGGTCCTGGCCGGGCGTGTGGTTCGTATGGATCCATTCCCACTAGATCCATGAGATTCGAGCTTACTTCGGTACTTTGGGCGCTTGGTCGACTGCATGGCCCACCACAAGGTAGAGATCTTTGTCTCGTGTGCGGAGCCATCCATCCTGAAGTGCTTTCACAGGATTGACGATTACGTCGAATATCTCGGGTGCCTCCTGTATCTGCCGAACTCGGACAATTACGTAGACTCGCTCTTCTCCATCGTCATGGCATTCCTCGGCAAGGCGCCACTCGTTGAATGTTATTGGGAACGGTGCCCGCCCGTCGCTCGTCGTCGCCTTCACCTCAATGAAGCAGAGTGGCGCGTCTTTGCGTCCGGTGAGTTGGCCAGCGCTGTCGCGGTAACGAAAATCGTACCCGTGAAATATCGGGTCTGCGTTTTGTGCATTGTATCCTCCCCGGTTCTCTGAGACCCAACATGAAGCGTCGTAGTCTGGAAAACCTGCGGCCATGAAATGCTCGTGGACAAAGCGCTCACCGAGATATCCAACGAGTTCGTCCTCATCTCGACGCTGAGTATTTCTCCATCCCCCAGTTCCGCCAGATCTCCGGACACTGGAGTCAGGATCAAGTGGAGCCCGCTCCCGGCACACTATGGCACTGAGGTCGAGCTCTGACTGCACAAATTGGCAAAGCTTATGCTCAATTTCGCCATCACCGCCTGCGGCCAAGTCCGCATCAATTTCACTTTGTGTCTTTTCGAACCCAAGAATTTGCTTTTTTGGCGGAGTTGGAATGCCGGTAGCATTGCCTCCCGGATTGCCCAACTCTGGGAACGCGTTCCAGAGTCCGTGTCGGGGGCGAGGTGCTGCAAATGCGCGTTGCTGCCCCAGCATTCTCGCAGTTCGTGGTGCCTGTAAAGTGATCGCTCTCTTCAGGACTCGGAGTGCGGCGAACGCATTCGCCCACCATCCCTTGGTGTGACGGAGCACCCGAGTATCGTCCTGAAGCGCCGCAATGTCGATCGTCTCTCCAGACTCTGCCGCGAGCGCTTCCGCGACGATCAGCACAGACTGAACAGCCTCACCGGCCATTCTGACCCGTTCAGACTCTTCGTGGTCCACGACATGGTTGAGTTCCCGTCTCGGCACACCTCTCAATTCCAGCTGTTGTACGTATTGGGGCGCACGACCCGCTTGTCGGCTCAGTGCTCCAGCCAGTCGTGTCATCGCTGGGAGCTGCACTTCCCCGACCACGTTCGCCGACCGGTGAAGCACCTCGACAAGCACCGCTCCCTCCATTGCACGGGTCTCTGCAAGGGTCACGGGGCAATCGAGGGATTGGATCTCATCGACGGCTGATTTGACTGTATGCACTTCAAGGCGAACATATCTTGACGCCGCAACAGCCACAGAGCCTGTAACCCATCGAACTGCCTTCTTGAAATCATGTATGGTTTGGCGGAATCGCACCCGTTCGAGTCCAAGCAGTTCCCTTGCGTGCTGCCACTCTGCCGTAGTAACACCGAAAACTTCCGCAAGGTCCGCTTCTTCCTCGTCGTCTGCTACGATCTGAGCAACGTTAATCCGCGCACGTGCAGTAGCGTCGTCTAAGTCGAAGAAGTGCGTTACATTGGCTAAAGTCTCGCCACTCTTGTCCCATTCTGACTTGAACTCCGAGGTTGTTCCAAGTGGATACCTGCGTCGCCAAAGGGCGAATGCGACGACGCGGAGGCGCGTCCGGCCTCGCTCCAGCGACGCACCAATGGCCGTTTGGACCTCGTCCCATTCTAATTCACCAATTCCCCGCTCCCTCAGGAATTCTCTTCCTCGACCGGTCGACAGAACACCCGCAAACGCCTCGAACGCGTCGCGATGTCCGGGCCCAACGACGCGCCAAGACTGCCGCACCAAGTCTACCCCCCTGCGACCAGCATCATCTCTATCGGGACCGTCAGAGACGACGAAAAGTGTTGGTCCGGACGACGCGAGGGCGTCAAACAAAGCCTGGTCGGCAGTTCCGGTAGCTCTAAACCTACCAAATACCACTCTGCAATTCCGTATGCGGCTCCAGTGAGCGCGGAATGCCTGTTTTGCGGGGTTCATCGGATGATCGGATCTGCCATAAGCAATCAGGGCCCCGAACTGTAACTCTATGTCACCGGGACTAGCTCCCAAGAATTGCTCAACCAATTCAAGCAGTTGCCCTCCAGGGATTTCGATGTCCTCAGAGAAGCCCAAGTCGATGGGTTCATGGCTCACGCGGCGCACGCGATCAGATCCAAGTAAGAGTTGCAGACCGTCAAAGAGCGCTTTGAAGCTACTCTTGGCGCTAAGCGGGAGTGCGTAGCCAGTGGCGAACGCCGCGATGTGTGGCGATCTCTGAGGATCATCGTCAAGGTACACGCGAGCCCCGCTCTCCAGGTCCACACTTTCTACTCGGTCTCCTCTCATCAGAGGTACTGGACGTTCAAGGAGACATGCAAGATCCAGACGAGAATCGCTGCTCTCGTGGTTCTCGCAACGGTTCTGCAGCCATTCGTAGAGTGTCTGGACAAGCATTCTCGTGGCTTGTTCCGTGGACCCGTCCGTCGAAAGCCGTTCGGCCACCTGATGGAGCTCTAGGGCAATCCTCTTTACGGGAGCATTATCAGGCGAGTGTACTCCCAATGCTGCGGTAAGAGTATGTGATCGGTTGAACTGATCAAGAATCCAAACGAGTAACTTCTCGTCTACAAATCTCCGACGTCGTTGGTCACTCTGCAGAATCCAAACTGTATCGATCGGTTTCGGTCCGTCGTTCGAAGGTACTACGGTCCAGCGTTCTTTCTGTATCGCCCACATCCACAGCGATGGGAATCTGCGTGAATCGGAACCGTCAAAGCGTTCAACGGTCGTCGTGAGATATGGCTTGTACTTCTCTGGCCACCTTAGGACCATCTCCATCACTGCCTCACGAGCATCCGGATGTTCAAGTCCGTCAATCCACGACAGTGGACGTGCAAAGAATGGCTGCCCGCTACGGGTTTGTGCGGGCCTCTGGCACAGGTTGTTCAGGTAATCGTGCCACAAATCCGCTGCTGCGCCGAATGGGCAAGACGGCGTATCATCCAAGGAAAGAAAATCGTAAGACCAACTCTTGAAATAGCCCCGCCTGGGACGATTAACCAGAACTCTTGGCTGGTCATGAACACCTATTTCCATCATGTATCGCCGCCATGCATCGCAGTCCCGTGGCACATCGTCTTTACGGGAACCGTCCCGCACCCACCTGTCGAAATCATCCCAAGACGGCAGTCGAGCGCCACTTCGATGGCCGAATGCACGTTCGAGTAGGTGCTCGCGATTGGCATCACTTACCCAATCTGCTCCCAAGTAGAGCTGTTCGGCTGGTCGCCAAACCCAAACGGCTTGATCGTTCGCAGCCGGAGCGAGCAGTTGATCAAGGCGAACTCGCGCCCTTTCTTGCTTTGACATTCGAGCCAACAACTCACCGATATAGGCCAATAACCTGATGCAGAGCGTGTCGCGCGGGTCCTGTTGTACGCGCTCTTGTAAGGCGGGGACGAGCAAGTCGTTAATCAGCTCAGGACGGCGTGGACGGCGGACGAGCCCGGTGGTGCCATCAGGACTGAGTTTTCGTGCAAGTTCCGTAAGGTCACGTGGGCGATCGAAGACTCGGACATGGACGCAATCTTCATCGAAAAGCCGGAGCGATGCGGTGAGGGTCGCGTCAAGATCGTCGATGATCTCTTCGTCTTCGTCGTTCTCACTGCTTGGATATTCCTCGATTGGCAGGCCATGAGGTCGGAGGAAGACGCGGTCACCCGGACAAGCGAGCTTGCCACCAACTACCGGAAGAACAGCTTGATTGCGTAAGATGTCTGTTTGAAGCCGCGCAGTAAGCCAATGAAAAAAGGGTTCCCACCACTTCGGACCGTCATTGCGCGAGATCTGGCATCCCGTTTCAATTAAGGACTTGCCATTTTCGGGTCGATCGACATAAGTAGAAATCGGTACGGTACAACACGGCTGACCCGTGAGGGAGTCGATAATCTTCCGACCTGCTTGCATTAGCCACGGGTCCGGCAACCGGAAGCCGAAGGCCTCCAGGTTCGGAACATGTCCGAAGAGAGATTCGAAGCAGGGGCCGTCCACATCCTCTGGCAACTGAAGCTTTCCGGCCGCGAGAAATTCGTCTCCGGAGCGAGCGAGAATGATATTTGCCGACGAGAGCGTGTTCTCGCGTTCAAAATGAGTTGTGAGCGCTCCCTGCGCGGAAGCGAACCAGAATAGAATTTCTCGCTTGTCACCGATGCCACCCACCGCCTTCACGTGTTCGATGGCCTGCCAGAACAGACCAACGCACTCCTCGAATATTAATCTGTTATAGGGTTGGCTGTCGGGCGCTAAGTCGACGTTGGTACGGGCGACATTGCCGTGAAACGGTCCATCCAACCACGCGGGAGTTCCTGTCGCCATTCGGGTCGGAAGACCAATGCACATTCTTCCTGCGGCCGGAAACCCTTCTGGTGACGCTTGGTTTGAGGAGCACCGCGGCAACGCGACCGAGGCATGGGCTGTCCGGACCTCGCGTAGACCGGCAGGCAACCGCGCCACCGCGGCTTGGATGCGCGCAGCCTCGTCGTCTCGTGAGTTAGCGTCGTCTCCTTCGCAACCGAACTGTCTTCGGATTCGCCACCATTCGGCACGCGTTCGGGAAATCTGTCCTGCTTCGACGACGCAGGCGCTGGTCGTGCGAATCGGCACGATCGTCGCGCCGTTGGCAAGTCGGCATGATCCTTCGTTCTGGCGACGCGACACGAACCATGCGCGTTGCCGAACGCGGTCGTATATGCGAAGCCGACCGATTCCTCGGAGGAACAGTAAAGCTGAGCCAGCGATGTTGTCCGTTGATACTAATTCGTCCAGCGCACTTTCGACGACCCCGGACGTATTGTCGTCCCCAATCAGTGGAAGGACGACGAGCGTGGTCATGCGGTCAAGCAGCCTTCTCGGGATCGTTAGCGGATCACAGTGCGCGTCAAATTCGTCGTTACCAAGAGCCCGGGGGAACTTGAAAGGGGCAGCACGCTTCAAGTGGTCAAACAAACTTGAGCACATTTTATTGGGCCCAAGTTGTGATTCAAGCCGACTTCGGAGGTCGGGTTCTCTGCACAACACCTCATGAGTGGTCGTCTCCAGACGTTGCCAAAGTACGCTGTCTTCGAATAAATCGTGATTTATACGAAACGCCACTCTGTCTGCGGCAGTCAGCATCGCGCCCTCCTCGGCAGTGAAAATCTCCGGGGTACTGCTGACTTGAAACACGGCCTTGAACCCAACACCCTTGTTGCCGATCGACTCCTCAGCTCTCTTGGGACTGATACCAGCGGAGGTAATCGAGCGAATACCGGGATCGTCGAATGGCAATCCTTGGTTCAGCACATAAACGTGTGTTCCCGTTCGCACGACAACGGCAAGGCCGTTGGATATTCCAGCCTTTGTTGTTTGGTCCTCAGCGTTCTGAAGCAGCTCAACCAAAAACCGACCGTGGTAGTCAGCGCCGATGTGCTCCGCGAGGTTGGCCACCTCTTCATAGTCGGTTTCACCCGTAGCGATCTGCTCGAGGATCGATTTGAGCCGCTGACGCCACAGTTCTTCGAAGTTCATGGCCTAC
This sequence comes from Gammaproteobacteria bacterium, assembly GCA_965205405.1. GTDB lineage: Bacteria > Pseudomonadota > Gammaproteobacteria > Eutrophobiales > Eutrophobiaceae > JAAXHV01. The sequence goes on along the minus strand of OZ242169.1, from coordinate 2,566,868 downwards.
CTCCGCTTCGATAGCTTAGCTGAAGGAATATCTATGTGGCTCCTGGGCAAATCCCGCCGTCGAATTGGCGCACGTACACGACCCCGCTCGTACCGAATCCCACTTCCCTGTCGAAGTCTTGACAACGTCGTCTGTCTCGTTCGCGTGGAGAAGTCGATAGCCAGTGGCGTGAGAGTGTTTGTAGTGTCGCACATTTCCGTTCAGTCACTCACTCTGTCGAGATACCTGGCGCCTTTGGCAGGCAACCGTAGACGCAGCAACTTAGCCACCGGTGCGCCAAGTGAGACTTACTGGCGGTTGGTCTCCCGTCTCCCCTCACACCCTCCTGACGATCCACAGCACCTTGCTGACGATGTGGACGTCGCAAGCCAAGGTCGTGTAGTCGCATAGTTCGGATTGGCTGACTTGAGTCGTAGCGCGGCCGTGCCGTCGTCGTTGGCGTGCTCACCGCGCTTGACCACCAGCCCGCTGCCGTCCCAGAGTACGAACATCTCGCCGTTGGCAGGAACGCGCCGGGTGGTGTCGACAAGCAGCCGGGCACCCTCGGAGAGCTCGGGATCCATCGATTCACCACGTAACCGGAGCACGTGGATAAACATTCCTAAACGATGCCTCCAGGTTTTCAATGGCGACAATCTGGCATTCGCGTAAACCTGCGTGCAGAAGCAGTGAAATGAATTGCAGTCGCGAGCGTAACGACGCAGGCTTGGACAACCATTCCTGCATCGTTTCCGGACGAGGAAAGTTAAAAATCTCACGAGAACGGGGGGCAGGATCTCTGCCGTTGGTGAATCTGGTGATTATACCTGTGCTTTCGTAAACAAAAGGAAGGGGCTGGTCATTGTTGATCCACTTAAGCTTTGCAACCGCGTAACCGCCAGATTGCGCCTCGACCTGCGTGAGCTTATGACCATAGCTTTCCGGCTTAGCTTCAATGACACCGACTGCAACCTTATCGACGAAAAGAACGTAATCCGCTGGTCCTACATCCGTTTGGTATTCGCGAACCGCAATACCTAAGCCGGCAGCAAAATTGATCTTCTTCTTATCCTGAACAAACCACCCTGCCTGAGACAACATCTTATCTATATTATCTCGAGCCTCCTGTTCCGGTGTCTGGTTAGTTTTTGGCATAGGATTTATATGGGCTGTGCTGCAGGACTAATGGAAAAAATACCCCGGTTTGCTATCAGCACAGGTCGAAAACAATTTTTAATGCAGCATTGATTTTAGCCATATCACTGTCTTCCAACTCTCCACGTATTCCAACCAATCGCGCGCGGTGGTCAACGGGACGCGTTTGCAGGCAATCCACCACTGATTTTTTGGTACATCCGTTGCGGGACGAGGGCATAATTTCCACATTGGTGATAATACGCGCTTTCTTCTCGCTCCATGCCGTCAAAGGCACCACTTGGATAACCGGTAGGCGAGCATTATAAGTGTTGTTCGTGACGATCACGCAGGGCCGAATTTTTCCAGTTTCCGACCCTTTGGTAGGATTAAGGTTGACGTTGATAACCATTCCCCGGGTTAACCTGCTCACGTCGGCCACTCCGATAATGCCGCGTCGGTCCATTCCTGTGTTTCACTCTCTTTTGCATAGACTTCGGCATAGAACTCAGCCGATTCAGACAAGCGCCGCCTGGCTAATTCTGCGTGCAAATGGTCAAGGGCCGTTCGTACGACTTCGCTTTTATCTTTAAAGCCATACTGCTTGCGCTGCGCGAGAAACCGGATATGTGCATCTGTGAGGCTGAATTTGGCCTGAATCATTACGACCTCCTTTTATGACCGTAAAATAGGACTGTAAATTATACCCCCAATTTAAGTCCCAGACCATGTAATGTCAATATCTGTGTCAGGGGCAGCTGTTTCATTCCATAGAGTCGTCGGAATTCGTAGTTCATTCAGCCGAATATCTTCGTCTGTATTGAGGTATTCCGCCGCATCCCGGCGGGTTGTTGCAAGGGCCATTACTCAGTCCTCAAGTTTATCGATATTTGGGGTCAGAGTAAAAATTCTTGAGAATACAGCAATACAATCTTCTGGATTGTCAATATTTTTACTCTGACCCCAAGTTTCCGGCAGGAGTTAGCGGTGACTGCTGAGGAAACCTGCTCCAGATTGACATACAGGAATATTGCTGGCATGGTTTTCCATATGAAAATGACACTCAATATTGACGAGACCGTGATGCGACGGCTACGGGAAGAAGCGGCGCAACGTGGAACCACGATGACCGCCCTGGTGGAGGCAGGGATCAGGCGCGTCCTCACCACACGCACGCCTTCCGATGGTCAGCCGGATACTCTACCGCCACTGCCGACCTGGAGAAGCGGCGGGTTCCGGGTCGACATCTCCAATCGCGAGGAACTCTACCGAATAATGGCCGAGGACTGAGTGCTGGTCTTCGATACCAATGTCCTGGTCTACGCTGTTGACAAGGACTCACCATTTCATAATCATTGCCGCGCTTGTATTCTGGAGGCTCACGAGGATCCGTCACCGTGAACGCCATGGGAAGCCAAGCTTAAATTTTCAGTTTTTTTAATGGTCGTATTGTTGCGATCGTCTCAAAATCAATATCACGGTGAATAAGTAAAGCATCGCTTTCGATTGCCAGCTGGGCAATACAACAATCAAAATGCAATTCAAATTGAAGTATCAACCAGTATCACGGCTCATTTCCCTGAGTTTTTTATGATCAAAATCTTCCCGTAATTGAATTTTACCCGCCAAATCCAGAAGGTCTTTTTTTCTGTGTTTACGAATCAATTCTTTAAGCGCAGTATGAATTAATTCCCGTTTGGTGCGGATACCAGTGAGAGCAAACGCCTCATGTATCAGATCTTCATCTAAAACAATATTAGTTCGCATCCAAGGATTCCCCATAGGTGTATAGAAGTGTGTCCCATACACATATCCATAATAAATGTATATGACTTAATCTGGCGCGTTCTACAGTGTTGCAGCGCCGACGCCCCGGTTGGCCACAACAAACAATTCGACATGATGATCTATCCGAACCAGCATCATGAATTGGACGATGTACAACTGCACGTATTTACCAGGATCACCAATTATTTTCTTGATCAGCTGTAACTAAGCCTATCCAGCTAAACCACAGGTTGTACGGTCAGCTTGAACCCCAGCGCTTTTGCCACCTTTACCACGGTCGCAAAAGTCGGGTTTCCATCACCTGACAACGCTTTATACAGGCCCTCCCGTGTCAGACCCGTATCCCTGGCCAACTGACTCATATTGCGTGCGCGGGCCACGACACCCAAAGCATGCACAATAAATGCAGGGTCATCCCCTGCCTCTTCAAGACAGGCTTCCAGGTAAAGCCGAATATCTTCTTCGCTTTTGAGGTGTTCCGCCGAATCCCAGCGGGTTGTAGCAAGGACCATTTTGCGAACCTCCATCACTTGTGAACCATTGTTCACATATTATCATTTGTCAACTGTTGTAACGCCAGTGCCCAAGGCAATCGTCTACCGCCGGCTTTCATCAGTTCGTAAGCAGCTTTGGCTTGTGTTTTATCAATGATTTGATAGATGACAAGTTGTTCTACCACCCACAATGTACCCTTGGTGGTTACAGCCTCTTTTTCCGCGGTACTACGCAAAGCCTGGTCACCTGTTAATAACGGACACCGCTCTTGCCTGGCTAATGACAACGCAAAGCAATCATTCCGGCTTAGTTCACCATAACGCCGGATTAACTCGGCTGCATCAAACATTGACTGACCACTGAGCTCACCGAGTTGTAGCCCCGATGCTAACAGGTCCTTATGTTGTGCTTCCAATTCCTCATAGAACAGAATATCCGGGACTCTGAACTCATAAGGCAATTGAAAGAATTGTTCCAATAACTGTCCTTCTTCCAGGTCAATCAGGATATTGGTGTCACAAATGTGTAATCGCATCAAACAACTTCAATTTCCGTATCTGATGGAAGCGCATCAAAGGCATTTTCAGCAATTCAGCGGCTTTGGACTCGCTGATAATTCCTTCACCCAATGCATGACAGACCAATTGCTGAAATAACAATGTGTGTTCCTTTGGATATGCTTCTCCCGGCTCCTGTTTACGCCAACCTTGTGATGAAAAAACCTTGAGCAGACGTTTGCTGGTAGATTTCTCGATAATACTCAACTCGGCGGCACGATGAAGACATGCCATCATACTGAGACCGAACTCGTGCTTCAACAGATACAACTCCCGAACCTCAAGGTTGTGCCGTTTCTCGCCAAGTTGTCGGCGAATACTGGCGGCAGGTAACAAAAAAGCCGCTGCAAAGCGGTCAGACGCTTTTTCTTCGTCCAGTTCAGAACTCATACGACCATATAACAACAAATGTCCCAGTTCATGCGCCAGTGTAAAACGCTGCCGGTCACCCGGCCAATTGGCAGACACCACCACGACCGGTTGGTCTGCAACCGTAGCTTGCAACCCGTCAAACTTGGCATGTACATTGACATGAGTAATGATCACCAGCACTCCATGCGACTCCAGCACATCAACCAGGTCCGGCAGTGGGTTCAAGCCTAACTGCCAGCTTGTTCGTACATGCTCGGCAACCTGCTCTACCTCTTCCAGCGTAGTAATGCGCTCCGGCAGGCCGCTGATACCACTGAATGCCGGCACCGGGAAGGCAGGCCATAAGTTCGCCAATTCCTGCCAACGCTCTGCTTGCTCCAATACATCCGCTTCGATCTGCTTCAATATCAATGCAGGCGTGTTAGAACGCTTGCGGTATTCCACACCGGACAAACTGACATTGATCGGGCGGAAAAAGTATTCGGTACGCACCCCCAGCGCCTTGTCAAGCTTAATGAACATTGCTGAACCAGGCATACTGATATTATGTTCATATTTCTTGATCATATTGGCACTGACGCCAACCTGTTTACCCAAGGCTTGCATAGACAGGCCAGCAGCAGTGCGAGCTCGTTTTATTCGTTCTCCAATCATACCAATCTCTGGTTTATAAATTTATAAAATTTAGTAACATTATAAACCAAATAAAATAATTTATCGACCTGATTATTGACTACACTCAATGAAATGACAGCTATACGAAATATCGGCAAGGAAAAGGTCCTGTACACCATCGGACATTCCAGACATTCAATTGCACATTTTATAAAGTTATTGAAGGAACACGCCGTCACATTAATTTTCGACGTCCGTTCCATTCCTTACAGCCGTCGGAATCCGCAGTTCAATCAGAAGACTCTTGCCAGTCGACTGACAACCGAAGGGATCGCTTACATCTTTTCAGGTAAGGAACTCGGCGCCAAGAGTCCGAGTCCTGACTGCTACATCAATGGGAAAATACAGTTTGATTTAATCGCGGCCAGACCGGAGTTTGCTGATGGATTAGAGCGAATAATTGTTAAAACCGGAGAATTTAAGCCGGCCCTTCTGTGTGCCGAGGAAGATCCCTTAATTTGTCACAGAACGATATTAATCTGTCGCCACCTGCGCAATAGGGTCAATTCCATTCTCCACATCCGAGGTGATGGAAGTATAGAAACCAATGAAATATTTGAACAACGTCTGGTGAAAGCCACGGGCTCAGGGGAAGCTGATTTATTTGATACAGAGACAAGTATTATCGGGCGCGCTTATGAAATGCAGGGACAACGCATCTCATATGGTTCTTCCAGGTAACACGGTAAACGGTAAATCCACTCATCAGTCAGGGTGGGAACTACCCAGCAACTCTTCAAGTCGAAATCCTGCAATCCTGAAAACCTGTCCCAGGCATTCATCGAACTCATTTTCCGGACTGTTTTCCAGTCGCTCCCGAAAGCGCATGATGATTTCGTCGGGGTCAAGACCTTTTACTGCCAGGATGAATGGGAAGCCGAATTTATCTCGATAGCGTTGATTTAATTCCGCCAGTAATTCGGCCTGTCCATCCTTCTCTTCTTTCAGACCGGCATCCCTCTGCTCGCGTTCCGAATGTCCCGTTAAAGGCTTTCTGACGCCCAACTCCGGGTGCGCCCGCAACAGAGCCAGTTGCCGCTCCCGTCCCGCGTTCCTGACAACGTCACATAACGTTTCAATTAGAGACTGGCGGCTCTTATAGGGCATGGATTGCCACGCCGTCTCGGCCACCCAGGGCGAGTCTTCGAAGACATTGCCGAATACGGCAATAAAACCATCCTTATCCATGCCATTAATTTCATCGAGCCGGTATTTTATCCGCATATTGTACCCTATCAGTTAGCATGAACGGAAAGCAGGACGGCCACAGCGGAAGCCCTACAAAACCGCAGACTTGTCCTTGCTCAACAGCCATCTGCCCGTAGCGAACAGGACAAACAGCAAACCGGCCGCAGTAAAAACCAGGGGAAAGCCCTGGGGGTCCCATATGTCCATGGCGACGCCGGTGATGGAGGGCCCCGTCAGGCTGCCTATGCCCCAGAGGACACCGATGGAGATATTGGCCGTGACCAGTTCCCTGCCCCGGAAACGCTGGCCGAGTATGGTCAGAACCAGCGTATACATACCGGTAAACAGGCCGCCCCAGACAAACAGCAGGACCCAAAGCAAATGGTCCATACCGATAACGTAAGGTAACAGGAAAGTGCCGGACAATGTCCCGACGCCGCAGAGTACAAGCATCCGGTAACGATTGAATTTATCCGCCAGGCATCCGACAGGATAAGCCAGGGTCACCCCGCCCAGGCCCGACACCGTCAACATGATCGCGGCCTGTGCCTCACTCAGGCCGCTGCGAATGCCGTACACCGGCAGTAATGACATCCCGGCCGTCTCTTTCCAGGCAAACAGCAGCACGGCGGCAACCAGTGTCGGCGCCACAAATACGAACGAAAAAATATTGAAGGATGCCTCTTCGCGTGGCGACAAGTAATGTGAGCCCGTCCAGATCAGCGGTATTGCCGCCAGTGCAATGAACAACGCGCCGACAAGAAACGGTGTCCAGCCCTCTATACCTGTTACCGGGATAACCAGCGGACCCAGCGCGATGGCTGCGGCGAACAATGCATTATAGAGGCCCATTAGCCGCCCGCGCTTGGTGTCACTGACTATTTCGTTGATCCAGGTCTCACTGGTTACCAGCAGACAGTTGGTTGTGACGCCTATCATCATGCCCAGGGCAAACCAGACATACAGGTGGTCAAAGCGTGGATATTGCAGTAGCACACATAAGTCGAGGGCCAGACAAAGCACCAGAAACCGCTGCATACCCAACTTTTCGATCATTATCGGAATGAACGGGGCGGAAATTAACATGCCTATGGCAGGCATGGCCGCATTCATTCCGATAAAGGTACGCTCAATGCCGCGTGATTCCAGGATAAGGGCCAGCAAAGGGCGGCTCAATCCCATGGTGAGGCCGTAGATAGCCGCACAGGCGAAGATGGCGTACAAAGCCTTGTTTTGGTTGTTTCTCACGCCAGGACGGGTAACAGAACGTTAATCTGTCTTACAGGGATGTTTCTCATGCCAGTGTCTGGCGATTTCAACGCGCCGGCAGATCCAGACGTCATCATGTTGCCGTACGTAGTCCAGAAAGCGTTGTAATGAAGCCGCCCTTCCGGGTTTGCCGATGATCCGGCAGTGTAAACCCACGGACATCATCTTCGGCGCCGCTTCCCCTTCCCGGTACAACAGGTCAAATGCATCCTTGAGGTAAGTAAAAAACTGTTCGCCGGTGTTGAACCCCTGGTTGGTGGCAAAACGCATATCATTGGTGTCCAGGGTGTACGGCACTATCAGATGGGGTTTGTCATTCACCAGTTCCCAGTAGGGCAAATCGTCCGCGTAGGAATCCGCGTCATACAGAAACCCGCCATGTTCAACGACCAGACGGCGGGTATTCGGGCTGTCACGGCCGGTGTACCAGCCCAGCGGCGGACTGCCGGTGAGTGCAGTAAGCGTATCCACTGCCAGTTTGACATGGGCGCGCTCGGTTTCCTCATCGACAAACTGGTAATTGATCCAGCGCCAGCCGTGACCGGCTATCTCGTGTCCGTCCTCCAGTATGGCGTGCACGGCTGCGGGGTTACGCTGCAAAGCCATGGCCACCCCGAATACGGTGACCTTGATGTCACGTTCACGGAAGATCCGTAGTAACCGCCAGAGCCCGGCGCGGCTGCCATATTCATAGAGGGATTCCATACTCTTGTGGCGCACGCCGGCAAAGGCCTCTGCGCCGATAATCTCGGACAAGAAGGTCTCTGACGCCGCATCCCCATGCAATATGGAATTTTCCGCGCCTTCCTCATAGTTGAGCACGATCTGCAAAGCAAGGCGCGCACCATTCGGCCACTCCGGATGGGGCGGGCTCGCCCCATAGCCGACTAAATCTCGCGGGTATACCGTTTCGCTCATAGCCTGTGCTATTGATATATTCAAGCCTGCCGTTACTTTACAGGCCAAGTAGGGAAAAAACCATTATAATGATGCCGGAACGCCATACCGAAGTATTTTCAAAACTTACAATATGAGCATCAACGAACGACTACACGATGTTAAACACGCTTTCGTCGACCTGGCTGACGAACGTATGGGAACTGAAGCGATTTATTGTACGGACGACTTCTTCGCGCCCATGCAGAACATGTTGAACCCAAGGGAGCCGGTATACATTGAAGGCAAGTATACCGACCACGGCAAGTGGATGGACGGCTGGGAATCACGGCGTAAACGCAACGGCGATTTTGATTGCTGTATCGTGCAATTTGGCGTATCGGGTATCATCAAGGCCGTAGACGTGGATACGCGGCATTTCACGGGTAACTATCCGGCGCAAGCATCCCTGTATGCCTGCAATTCGGTAAAACCACCCGATGAAACGACCGAGTGGACGGAGATCATCCCAAAGTCCAGCCTGGAAGGCGACTCACATAACCTGTTCGACTCGGATAGCACGGATATCTGGACGCATACCCGCTTGAATATTTATCCGGATGGCGGCGTTGCGCGTCTGCGCATATTCGGCAATGTCTATCGTGACTGGAGCGGCGTTAAACGTACAAAAATGGTTGACCTGGCGGCGGTGGAAAACGGCGGGCGCACGCTCGCCTGTAACGATGAACACTTCGGCGAAATGGGGAATATCATCATGCCGGGGAAAGGCATCAACATGGGTGATGGCTGGGAAACAAGACGTCGGCGCGACGCCGGCCACGATTGGCTCATCCTGCAGTTGGGACATTCCGGGAAAATCGAAATGCTCAATATTGATACCGCCTTTTTCAAGGGAAACTACCCGGACCGGGTCAGCCTGGATGCGCTTTACCTGTCAGGGTTCAATCGAGATGCGCCTTCACTGGAAGAAGTAGCCTGGCACGACGTACTGGGACTGATACTGGAACAAGACCCGGACGCGCTTCTCAAGGATGGCGTCACCTGGCAACCGCTTATGCATGAACAGAAACTGGGCCCGGATAAAGAGCACTGGTTCAAGGAGCAATTAGAGGATATCGGACCGGTCAGCCATATCAGGATCAACATGCATCCTGATGGCGGCATCAGCCGTTTCCGTGTCTATGGCTATAAATTTCGCGAATAATAACGACGTGGAAAAAATATACATTCGTTCACAGGAACTACTGGAAGATTCTTTCAGGCTGGCCGCGGCGATCCATGCAAGCGGTTTCCGACCACAATTTATCATGGGGATATGGCGGGGCGGCTCACCGGTGGGTATTGCCGTGCAGGAATATTTTGAATTTCGCGGGGTGGAAACGGATCACATCGCCATCCGCACCTCTTCCTACACGGCCATAGGCGAGCAATCGAGCACTATTCGCGTACACGGCCTGCATTACATTATCGAAAACGTCAATGCGGAAGATTCCCTGCTCATCGTTGATGACGTATTCGATTCCGGCAGGAGCGTCAAGGCGGTACTGGATGAACTGGCGGAAAAGACCCGGCGTAATATGCCTTCCGATCTGAAAATCGCCTGCCCCTGGTACAAGCCCGGCAACAGCAAAGTGGCCATCGTGCCGGACTATTACATCCATAAAACCGATAAATGGCTGGTGTTTCCCCACGAACTTTCCGGCTTGACTATCGATGAAATAAAAGCGGGAAAAGAAGATTTGAGCGATATCTGTGACCTGCTGACCGACTAATCTTATCTTGACCGCCTGCACCGCCCTATGAAGATAGAGAAAACATTTGCTGTGGATGCCCCGCAACAAGCAGTCTGGGATTTTATTACCTCGCCTGAACAGGTCGCTCCCTGTATCCCCGGTTGTGCAGGCGCCGAAGAAACGGCGCCTGGCAAATACCAGGCCGTCATCAAGACAAAGGTCGGGCCGATAAAAACCACGTTTAAAGTTGCCATCGAAACCTCCGAGGAGCGGCCGCCGGAATTTGCCGCCTACACGACTGCCGGTGAGGAAGGCAGCCGCGCCAGCCTGATAAAAGCCTCAAGCAGCTTGAGTCTGAGACAGATTGACGAGAATAAAACGGAAGTGACCTACCAGTCCGAGATCAATATGCTGGGCCGACTGGGAAAATTCGGCTCCGGACTGATGCAGAAGGTCGCCGATTCAATCGGTAATGAATTTATTGCTACAATGCAGGACAGAATTAAATCGGGGGAGTGACAATGCCTTTGAAAAGACACCTTGCAGCGCTGGCTACGTCGTCCGGGGACGGATTTAAATCCGTCCCCTTCCATGGAGCAACAATGCCTATAAAAAGATACCTGGCGACACTGGTTATTATTATTTCGGTTCTCACCTCTCCGGTTTATTCACAACAATACGGGTCCACGGATTTCCCGGCCAGTGGCGATCCGGAAGCCCATGCCCTGTTTATCCGCGCCCTTGTGATGCTGCACAATTTTGAATACGAAGATGCCCGGGAAGTGTTCCGGCAAGTACGCAGTATGGATCCGGACTTCGTCATGGCCTATTGGGGAGAAGCCCTGACTCATGAGCACCCACTGTGGAACCAGCAGAACCTGGCGGCGGCAAGGGCCGTATTGGACCAATTGGCCCCCAGCGCCGACGCCAGAGTCGAGAGGGCGCTAACCGAGCGGGAAAAAGCATATATCCGCTCAGTCAACATCCTGTTTGGTGAGGGCGATGCCAAAGCGCGGGACTATGCCTACAGCGCGGCCCTGAAAGCGATCAGCGAAACCTGGCCGGAGGATATTGACGCCGGCGCCCTGTATGCCCTGTCGGTACTGACCGTCAGTCACGATGGCCGTGATTTTTACAAGTTCATCCGGGCCGGCGCCATTACGGAGGAACTGATAGACAAGGCGCCAAGACATCCAGGCGCCCTGCATTACAACATTCACAGTTATGACGATCCCGTCCATGCCCCCCTGGGACGGCGCGCTGCGGACATCTATTCCGGGATAGCGCCGGCCGCGGTCCATGCCCTGCACATGCCGTCACACATCTATTTCGCCCTGGGCGACTATGAACGGGCCGGCGACCTGAACGCCCGCTCATTCCAGGCCGCGCTGGAACGGATCAAGGAAAAAAATATCCCTTACAACGGCCAGGCCTATCACTCCCTCTCGTGGCTGGTGTATTCCCACCTGCAGGGAGGCAGGTTCGACGAAGCCCGGCGCCTGGTAGGCTTCGCCGAGCAGGAATGGAAGAAAACCGATACGCCCACCAATCGAAGCGGCTTCATTACCTGTCGCAGCAACTACATCATCGACACCCAGGCCTGGGACGATCCGCTGCTGGACCTGGAGGTCAGCCATGACAAGGTATGGCCGTCCATTATCGCCATGGATCAATACATCATGGGCATGCGGGCGCTGCACCAAGGCGACACCCGCAAGGCCAGGGCAATCTCGGATTCCTTTGTCCGCTCGCCCAACCCCGAAAGCAAGGCAATCCGCGCCGCCGCACCCACGGTACTGAAACTGTTGCTGGAAGGCCGTCTGCTGATCGCCAAAGGGAATCGTACGCAAGGCCTGGCGCTGATGCAGCAAGCGGTGGAATTGGAACAGGACCTGGCTCCCGCCATCGGTCCCGCCATGCCCCAACCCGCGGCGGAAGCCCTGGCAGACGTGTATCTGGAAATCGGCGCCCCTGACCAGGCCCGGGAGAATTATGAGTTGTCCCTGACCCGCGCCGTCAATCGCCGGCGTTCCGTCGAAGGCTTAAAGGCCAGCGGTGGCGCTTCATAGATGCCTTGCGGCCTTTGATCCTGCGCGTGATGTAACCTGCGTCAGCGTCCAATCAATCGGAGAAAAAACCTGGCCGCAGGTCATCCTCAGGGATGAACCGGCTTGCCTGCCTGTAGATCGCGTGAACGGTACCGATAGCCAATTGTCGGTGAACGGGAACCACCAGTATCTCCTTCTGCCGGGTCTTTCCGCTGGTTGGCGCCCTCACAAGTTTAGCGTGGCTGCCACTCATCGAAACTACCTCAAACCCGAACCCGCCGAGGAAACGCAGGATGTCACGTGACGTCAGCCGTTTCAGGCGCGGCATCAGGGCAAACGCGCAGAAGTTTCAATATTTATAATCAGTCGAGGCTCAGGTACAAGTCCCAACAGGATATGATCCTCGCTGCTCATGTACAGGTCCAATGCCTCGCGCAGGTTGTTGAGGGTCTCGTCCAGAGATGCCCCTTGAGTCACGGCCGCCACCTCAAGGCACTCAGCGACATACAACCCATCGCTCTCGCTAATGACAGCGTGAATAGCCGGACGCATTGCAAAAGATCCCGGTTCATACACCGGAGATGTTTCCGCTACCTGAAGTGATGATTCCCCAGGCGCCGTCTCCCCTGAAACGCCACGATATGTCTTTTGTATTTCATAAACGCCCCGACCCAGGCGTTTGAAGTACGGCCACCTACTCTCGTGGTGAGAGGGTGCGTTAACGCAGCAACGACTGCTGACATGCGTCCTAACGGTTCCTTCATTCAGGTGCGGCATGGCGCGTACGACTTCAACAAGCGTAAAAGTCCAATTCGGTTTTACACACAGCCGGCGGGCAGTCCTTAGTATTTCTTCATGAATTTTCATAATTGAATTTACATGTGTAACATATTATTTACACATTTTACAAGTAACCCCGATTGAGTCAATAGCCGGATTTGCTCAGGTCATTCCAGGTCAAGCTCGTCCCACCTCCCGGATTCTCCGGCAGCTGCCTTGGCATGGCCCACGGTTTCCTCAACTGCCATATGTTCTTCAAACGCAATTTTTCCTTTCATATCAGTTATACCCTTTCTCGCTAAAGGTGGCGATACACGGTCCATGTTAGTCTAAATTTATGCCCGCGGCAGTGGTATTTGTAACTGAAGTGAATGATGCCGATCTAAGACGCTGATCAATGAAAAATCACGGCGGATATCGTGAGAATCACGCGTATCAAACTGTCTTCCCTGGGTTTTGGCCGGGATGGCAAGAGAAAATTTACCGGGTAATGTTGAAATATTACTGTGTTAAGATACGTGGCCAACAATAAGGAAAATATCAAGGTGCTCCCATATGAAAAGCGCTCACCATTCCGCTGTTGTAATTACCCTCCTCTGCTGTCTTGCGGCCTGCACCGGCCCTGATTCCGGTACATCCGGCAGTGCGGGTTCACGGCCGAATGTGCTGCTAATCGTTGTGGATGACATGGCATTCAATGATCTTGGTCTGTTCGGGAGTGAGATCAGGACGCCCAATATCGATGCCCTGGCCAGGGAGGGGGTGTTTCTCACTAATTTTCACGTAGCGCCGAACTGTTCACCCACCCGGGCCATGCTGTTTTCCGGCACCGACAGCCACAATGCCGGACTCGGCAACATGGCGGAAGATCTGTCGCCAAATCAGAAAGGCAACCCGGGTTACGAAGGTTATCTGAACTTCCAGGTCGCGGCTCTCTCCGAATTATTCCTGGATGCCGGTTACAACACCTATATGACCGGCAAGTGGCACCTTGGACTAACGGAAGAAACCAGTCCGGCGGCTCGGGGGTTTGAAAAATCTTATATCATATTGCAAGGAGGGGGCGGCGCATTTGCGAATATGTTGCCGCTTGTTGGCCCAGGCAAAGCTCTCTACTGGCAGGATGACGTGAAACTGGAAGAACTGCCCGAAGGTTTTTATTCCACCGAGTTTTATACCGAACTAATGATGGAATATATCAACGGGGACCTGGATGACGGAAAACCGTTTTTCGCTTATCTCTCATATACCTCACCCCATTGGCCGCTGCAAGCGCCGCAGGAGTCGATAGCCAGGTACAAGGGTGTCTATGACGCCGGCTATGATGCGTTGCTGAGTCAACGCCTGCAAATCCTGAAGGATCTGGGACTGGTCGCTGCAGACGTCGAACCTTTTCCCAGGTTGCTGGATGAGAAGCCCTGGGATGAACTGAGCGCAGAGGAACAGCGTTACCAGGCCAAGATCATGGAGATCTATGCGGCCATGGTGGACGACGTGGACATATATATCGGCAGGTTGATAGATAATTTAAAGGAGATCGGCGAATACGACAACACCATCATTTTCTTCATGTCGGATAACGGCCCGGAAGGCCATGCCTTGCAGAAAACTTTTCCTGAAGCTGCTGAGTGGACTAAGCAGTGCTGTGATAACAGCTATGAGAACATAGGCAATGCCGATTCTTATGTCTGGCTGGGCCCGAACTGGGGGCAGGCAGGCAATACGCCGTTGCGCATGTTCAAAGGCTACCCCAGCCAGGGCGGTGTGCGAGCCCCGGCGTTTTTTCATTACCCGCGCGCCATGCAGGTCGCGGCAATGAATGATTCAATTACCACCGTGAAGGATGTCATGCCTACCTTACTGGAGCTTGCAGGTGTCGAGCATCCCGGCGCCGGGATGTTTCAGGGTCGGGAAGTGCTGGCCATGCAGGGTCGTTCCGTCGTGCCTGTCCTGACCGGCGAGCGTGATACCATCCGCGCCCCGGGCGACTACATGGGCTGGGAGTTGTTCGGTAAACAGGCGATCCGCCAGGGAGACTGGAAGATTATTAACATCCCCAGTATTCCATCCCGCGACGTGCGCCTGCCGGTACTGAAACCGGGGCAGTGGCAGTTGTACAATCTGGCAGAGGACCCGGCGGAAATGAACGACCTGGCGGACTCCAATCCAGAGAAACTCCGGGAACTGCTGGCGCTGTGGGAGCAGTATACGACGGAGAATAACTACATTTATCCGGATATCCTTACCGGTTATTGAACAAATATCGTGACGACTGACAGTTAAAGTCTTATACCGGAGTCATCACAGGTTCAGTACCGGTCATTAACAGTGACTGAATAAAAGCCGCTCTGAGTAGAGGTATATTATGCGAAAGTTCGCCATTGGCCTTCTTGCCTTGTTTCGACGCATATCCCTCTTCATCCGGAAGCTGTGTGGTAAGACCGAAGATGATGTTGCCGAGCAACGGGTTGTCAGCGGTGAGTCCTGGGATGAATTCTGCGATACCCTGAAAGCGGCAGGCGCCGCTTTGCAATTCCCGGGAGCGCCTCGGGATCCGTTCAACCAGGCAGAAGGATATCGATACCTGAGCCGCATCGCCCGGGCCGGCTTGATGGCGTTCATCGAGCATGCCGATGCGAAAGCCCCCGTTCTGCACCGTGTTGTCAACGAAACTACCAAGCTGGGCGCCGACAACCCTGATAATTTCTATCAAACGGCTGCGCTGAACGGCAACTACGAGTACAAAATAAGCGGACATCGCAACACCGTTGCCTACCTGAGCTTCGGCACGCAATCCGGTAATTATGGCCAGGGAGGCGGGCTGCCGCCTACCGGGCATATAGAATCCGATCAAATAGAAATGGATGAGGACGGCTGTTTCGAACTGGTGCTCAGCCGCCATCTTCAAGACAGGAACTGGCTCCCCATGACACCTGAAACCGGCACCCTGGTAGTACGCCAGACCTTCCTTGACCGGGAAGCGGAAACACCGGCGGAACTGCACATTGAGCGCATCAACTGTCCCGGGACCGAGCGTCGCCCCTCCCCTCTCACAGCGAAACAGTTTGACGAAGGACTGAAAAAAGTGGGCGCGCTGGTAGCCGGTGCGCCGTTACTGTTCGCCAAATGGGCGCGTAATTTTCAAAAACACAGTAATGAACTCCCGCTGTTTGACCCGCAGGTATCACTGGCCGCGGGCGGCGACCCCAACATCACTTACTACCACAGCCATTGGGCCATTGCAGAAGGCGAGGCGCTGCTGATAGAAGTCACACCTCCCGAATGCGAATACTGGAACTTTCAGTTGAATAATTACTGGATGGAATCCCTGGACTACCGCCATCACAGGATCCACACCAACAAACATCTTGCCCATTATGAAGACGACAATTCCGTACGACTGATTGTCGCTCACGAAAATCCCGGCCAGCCCAACTGGATCGAAACCGCAGGTCACACCTCCGGCACCATGTGCTTCCGCTGGGTGCGGGCCAATGAAAATCCGCAACCCCGGACCCGGCTGGCCAAGATAAGCAGCCTGCAAGATTAGCCGAACTCAAGGGCATGCCCATGACCAGCAGGAACCTTGTGACATCAACGGACTATGAACATCCCTACCGCCCTCTCCCGATCAGAATTTTCAATCTCATCGGCAGGACAAGCGAAAACCTCCAGCTGAAATTTGGGCTGAAATTTGGGACACCCATGAATTACGGGAGGATGAAATTTGGGACACCCATGAATTACGGGCTGAAATTTGGGACACTCATGGATTACGCAAAACGCAAGACCGGACTTGCGGATTTTGGAGACGATGGTCATTTACATGCCCTGGAAGTGCTGGTAACGTCAATCAATGACGAAGCCGAACTGACCGCAACAGGCAGGCTGATACAGAAATCCAGGCTCACCAGCGCGCTGGTCCAACGGTTGCGGATCGAAGAGTTGTTCAGAAAACATCCGGAAATTCATGACATCAACCTGGGTAAAATTATTATGGTTACCGGATTGCAGCGCAGCGGGACCACTTTGCTGCAACGTCTGTTGAATGCCAATCCGGATTTTCGGGGCGTGTCAGGGGTTGAAGGGCTGGAGCCGGTGTCTGCAGGTGATCTGGAGGTGCGCGGGACCGGCGTCCGCAGATTGCGTGCAATTCTCGCACAACGAGTGGTTTCCTATTTGTCGCCACAGTTCGTAACGGTGCATCCAATCGACCACAATGAGCCGGAAGAAGATGTCATGCTGCTTGATCTGAACTTCATGAGCCAGACACCGGAAGCCACCATGCGCGTTCCGACCTATTCCCACTGGCTGGAGAGCCTGGATCATACGCAAACCTACGAATACTTTCGCAAGGTCCTGAAGGTCCTATGCCGGCAGCGTCCCGGCAATAATTGGGTGCTTAAAACGCCACACCACATGGAATATCTCGATGTGTTCATGAAAGTCTTTCCTGAAGCAACGATCATACAAACCCACCGGGACCCGCGCAAAACATTACCTTCCTTCTGCAGCATGGTTGCCCACGCCCATGCCATCTTCAGCGATCACGTGGACCCAAAGGAAATTGCCCGACATTGGAGCAGAAAGACTCGCAGGATGGTTGAATTGACCATGCAGACCCGGGCCAAAGCAGATCCCAATCGATTTGTCGATGTATCGTATTATGACCTGATGGAGAACCCCATTGCCCAACTCCAGCGAATTTACCGGCAGGCGGGAATAGATTTTGCCGGCGAGGCCGTGCACAAAGCTGAAAAATATCTGCGTGCAAATCAGCAAAACCGTTTTGGCAAACACGCTTACCGGTTAAGCGATTTCGGCTTGAATGAAAAAATAATTGAAGAAAACTTCTCTATTTATCGGAAAAAATACGCGATCCCCTTTGAATAACCATGATAAGCCTAAAAGATAACCTGCATGAATCGAAAACCAAAACAAACCGGTGACGGCACCTTCATCAACTCCATTATCAGTGCAATCAGGGATATCAGACAGGCGCAAGCGCCGGAGGTAAGCCCGGTCCCGGATGACCTGCGGATTGACGGTAAAACCTGCCTGGTTACCGGGGCCAACAGCGGCCTGGGCAAGGCTGCAGCCGTCGAACTGGCCGCGCGTGGCGGAAACATGATCCTGGCCTGCCGGCCCGGACACGTTGAAACCAGTGACGAAATCAAGCGGTTGTCAGGCTCCGGGACGATAGAAATGATGGAGGTGGACCTGGCAGATCTCGTATCCGCGCATAACTTCTGTGACCGTTTGGCCCGGCGCAATATACGCATTGACATCGCACTCATGAACGCCGGCCTGATGCCGCGCAAGGCGAAAAAAACCCCACAGGGATACGAGATGATGTTCGCGGTCCATTTCCTGTCGAAACGGGTGATGATTGACCGATGGCTACAGGACGGAGTGATACACCCGTCCAGCCAGTCCGGCGAGACCCCGCGCATCGTATTTATTGCATCGGAATCGCACCGTTCCTCCCATACCATCGACTTCGACCACTTTGGCGCGTTCACGGATTACGGAATCAAGGAAGGCCTGAAATACTACGGCATCAGCAAGCAGGTTTTGTGTACCTACGCAACCGAACTGTCCCGGCGCCTGAACCCGGGCGATAACGTCGAAGTTGCGGTACATGCAATGTGCCCCGGCGGTGTTGCCACAAACATTGCCAGGGATGCGCCGGTCTGGCTGAAACCGCTTATCAACCCGCTGTTAAGGCGCTTTTTCCAGTCTCCGCAACAGGCCATCGGGCCCGTCATCTACCTGTGTTGCGCAGCGGCAGCGGGTAACGCCACGGGGATGTATCTGCATATGATGCAACGGAAGTCTGTTGCGCCGGCCGCAGCGGATCCGGAAAACGGTGTCAGGTTATGGGACGCCAGTGAAGCTATGGTGACGAAAGCGCGGGAATCACTCTGATCATCACCGCAACATGCCGCATACGTTTTCCAAATCCGTAAAGCATCTATGGCGTCTGTTCAGCCGCAAACCGATGGCGCAAAGGGTCGACATGGCCGGGCGGAATGTTATCGTGACCGGCGCCTCTCCCAATTCCCTTGGTTATGAAACCGCCAGGATTCTTGCAAGCTGGGGCGCTTCCGTTGTCGTCACCAGTGTACGCGATGTCGAACTGATGGAGAATTCTCTGAAGGACGACTTACGCAGAACTGGCGCCGACGGGAACAACCTCACACATGTGGAAGTCCCGGAAGGAAAGACCGGCAGTGCTTTGCATCGAATCAGTTCCGCACTTGCATCCCTGGTTTTACAGCCTGTAACCTATGGGGCTCAAACCATCGTGATGTGCGCCAGTAAGTCTCCATTGCAGGGCGGCAGGTATTACTACCGTTGCAGCATCGCAGAATCAACCGATGAGAGCAAAGACACTGCCACGTCGAAACTGTTATGGGATAAGTCGGAAGCGTGGGTCGGGACTCTCATGGAAACCGACGGGGATGAGCATGAGCAAATTTGAAGTCCGCACTGATCGAATTCAGATCAACGCACCGATTGATTTTGTCTGGGATGTGCTGACTGAGGTTGAAAAATACGGCGAATGGAATCCGTTCACGCCGCAGGTTCGAACTGATTTCAAAGTCGGATCGCCCGCTCATCTGTTGGTGAAGATGGGCCCGACAAAAATGAAAATAACCGAATGCGTATGTGCATTCGAAGAACCCCGGCTGATTGCCTGGAGCAAAGAGTTCGGGACGCGCAGGCTCCTGTTCGCTATGCGGGAACAACACCTGGAACCGGTGAACGAGACAAGCTGCTGGTACCACAATACTGATCGATTGACCGGTATGCTGGCCCCGCTGGTATTCCTGTGTTTTGGCGGTTACATGCGGAGCGGCTTCAGCGACGTGGGCCTGGGATTAAAACGCTATGCGGAAGCAATGTACGCAGGAATGTAATCGAATGTTCCCCCCGCAATATTGCCGGTTTCAGCGGGTTAAGGTATAATTATCAATAATTTAAGTCATGTGAAGGGAACATTAACATGCATGTATTAATAGCAGGTGCAGGAATAGGTGGCTTGACTTCTGCATTGAGTCTGCAACAAGCCGGTATTGAAGTAACAGTCTTTGAAAGCATAGAAACCATCGAACCACTGGGTGTGGGGATTAATATCCTGCCCCACGCTTCGAGGGAGATGATCGCGCTCGGCCTTAAGAACGACCTGGACAGGCTCGCCATTCGCACCCGCTCCATGAAATATTTTTCCCGGCGCGGCAAGGAGGTAATCAGTGTCCCGTGCGGTGAATATGCCGGTTATAACTGGCCGCAGTACTCGCTGCACCGCGGGGAACTGCAGATGCTGCTGCTTGAAACGTTTAAACAGCGTGCAGGCGAGGACAGGGTTGTCACCGGACATCAACTTGCGGGCTTTTCACAAAACGGAGACTCGGTAACAGTGAATTTTGTCGATCCTTCGTCAAAGAAACCAGTAGCAGAAACGACAGGTGACTTGCTCATCGGTGCTGACGGACTCCATTCGGTGACAAGAAAGACTCTGTATCCGGACGAAGGCGCGGCGGTCTATGCCGGCATGGTCTGTTTTCGTGGTGCTGTTAAGGCATCACCGTATCTCGATGGCGAATCCATGATCATCTGCGGTGACAATCGCCTGCGCCTGGTGTCGTATCCCATCTCAGGGTTATTACAGAAGAATGGACAAAGCCATATAAACTGGATTGCGGCTGTCCCATTTGTCACGGACAAACGTCAGGAGGAAGACTGGGGCAAACTGACCAGGCCGGATAACCTGATCGAACTCTACAGCGACTGGCAATTTGACTGGCTGGACGTGCCCGGCATCATCTCCGAAACGAAACAGATATTTGAATTTCCGATCTATGACAGGGACCCGTTGAAACAGTGGACATTTGACAGGGTAACCCTGCTGGGCGATGCGGCGCACCCCCTGATCCCGGTCAGTTCCAGCGGCGCGGTTCATGCCATTATCGACGGCAGGGCCCTGGCTTATGCCCTGGCAACACATCAGGACCCGGTAGCAGGTCTGCAGGCCTATGAAGCCGACAGGCTGCCGAAGGCGAATCAGGTGGTACTGGCAAGCCGCAAGAACGGTCCCGACGAAGTATTGGAGATAGTCAGAAATGAATGCCCTGAGGATGCGGATGACATTCACGACTATGTCAGCAAAAACAGGTTGCAGTCCATTATTGATGATTTCAAGGAGCGCTCGGGTTTTGCTATTGAAACACTCAACAACCGCCCTTCTTACACGGTCAACTAGTACTCTTTCCAGGTGATATTGACATATTCAGAGCGACACAGCGGCGCCAAGACAAGGCGCAGCCCGCAGAGAATGGCGAGTCCTTGTCAAGGGCTGCAACGCCGTATTGGCGCCACTGTGTCGCTCCCTGCGGGCGGGCCGGGAAGCGGTCGTCCGCGGCGTTGCGCCACTTGGCAAGGACTCGCCATTCCCTGCGCGGCGCGCCTTGCGCTCAACCGTTTCCCGGCCCGCTGAATATGTCAATATCACCTGGAAAGAGTACTAGAGTCAGATACTGAAGAATATGAGCGACACCTACCAGACTCGACTCTTGTCAGACAGGACCGGCGTGGCACTGACAGGCGTGCAGATCAGTAAGGGAATCGACCGCGCAACCATCGATACGATTGCCAACCTGCTTTACCGTCACGCGCTAGTATGCATCCCTGATCAGGAATTAAGACCGAGTGAACTGGCTGAATTCGGCGCCCGTTTAGGCCGACCTGTACACCATAACGAGGAGAATCTTCGCCTCGATGGATTACCCGGCGTCATGTCGTTGTCGAACGCAGACGATCGCGATGATCGCCAACTTAACGGTGGCGCGCACTGGCACACGGATCTGGTATATACCGATGAACCGGCAAGCTTCACCATGCTGAACGCAATTGCCGTACCACCCTCCGGCGGCGGGACGCTATTCGCCAACCAGGCTGCCGCGTATGAAGCACTCCCGGAGGTGATGCGACGCCGGGTCGACGCGATGACCGTGATCCACTGTTACGAGGGGCGTACCGACGGCTCAATGCCGCTTGTTCGACAACCCCTGGTACGGCCGCATCCGGTTACCGGTGTGCGCGCCCTGTACGGGGCCGCCGATACCGGGATCGGCATAGAGGGCCTGTCCAATGAAGCCGCCCGGACATTTTTATCGGAACTTGCTGAACACGCTACGGCGGAGCGCTTTGTTTATCGGCATGGTTATCGCAAGAATGATGTCGTGATCTGGGATAACTCGCAACTCCTGCACTGTGCGGAGCGACTCGAGCGATCACATTCCCCGGACCAGGATCGAATCATGCACCGCGTGTCGGTACGCGGTTGGCCGGCGGCGCAGAAGCAAGAGGAAATCCCGTTTACAATTTCCCCAGGGCAGTCAGTACCTTCTCCGGTGTGATCGGCAATTCCGTCATCCTGACGCCTATGGCATTATATATCGCGTTGGCAATAGCCGCGGCGGGGACGATCAGGCACATCTCGGACATGCTCTTGGCGCCGAACGGTCCGGTCGGCTCATCGGAATCGACGAAGATACTCTCTATCTCAGGCGGCATCTCCATGGATGTGGGAATCTTGTAATCCAGAAAGTCTCCGGAAAGACAGGCGCCGGTATCCTGGTCAAACTGCAAGTGTTCCATCAAGGCATAACCCATCCCCTGCTGAAAGCCTCCCTCAACCTGGCCTTCGGCTGACTTGGGGTGGAATACCCGGCCTGCATCCCCGGCGTAAACCGCGCGCAGGACCTTGACCTCGCCGGTATCCGTATCGACTTCCACCTCGACGAACTGCGCTGCGACAGGCGACGGATTTGACGGTGGCGCCTGGCTGGCGGAACCGATGATAGTGCCTTTTTCCGCGATGCTGGTAGGCTGCGGACCGGTATCGGTCATCTGTATAAACGGTGATTCGGCCCGGGCGATGATTTCCGTCATGGCTACACCGGAGTCCGGCGCGCCTTTAACCAGGATTTGACCGTCTTCAAGATATAGGTCCTCGGGGTTCGCCTCCATGATGGCGGCGGCCGCCTGAAACAGGCGATTCTTTACCGCAACTGCAGCTGCCTGGACTCCCAGACCTGCCGAGTAGGTAGCGCGGCTGGCGTGAGTGGGGGCATCAAACGGCGCGGTATCCGTATCGGCATAAACAATCTTGACGGCTTCAGACGATAAGCCCAGTTCCTCCGCCACAACCTGGGTCAACATGGTGATCTGGCCGGATCCAAGGTCAACACAGGACGACACCACGTCGGCAGTCCCGTCCCGATTCAGTTTCACCGTCGCCCCCGAGTGTTCATAGATGTCCGGGAAACCCAGGCAGCCACTCACCCAGAGCGGATGACAGGCAAACCCGATACCGCGTTTTATCCTGCCTTCATCCGCTCCGGCGGGACGGCGCCGGTCGAAGCCGATGCGCTCGGCGCCCTGTTTCAGGCAGTCATCCAGACGATAGCTGTTCAATTTATGACCTTGCAACACGGGGTGGGGGTCGCCTTCCTTCCAGGTGTTACGGGAACGAAATTCGATAGGATCAAGGCCAAGCTTTTCACAGATCTCATCATTCTGGGATTCCACCGCGAAACAGCCCTGGGGCGCGCCATAGCCGCGGTACCCGCCACCGATGATGTTATTGGTATAGACGGTGAATCCTTCCCAGGTCTGGTTCGGGCATTTCCATGGAAAGAACGTCCCGTACAGGCCATGCACCATGATGACCTCGGCACCGTGGGTGGCGTGAGCGCCTGCATCCAGAATACTCTTGATGTAACGGGCCGTATAGCTGCCGTCGTTCTTTACGCCGGTCTTGAGAAACACCTTGATCGGGTTGCGGGTAGTCGTGATAAAGTCCTCCCCGCGGGTATGTTCTATTCGTACCGGCCGTCTCGCCTTGCGGCTCAACAATGCCGCGACCGGCTCAAGATGCCCGATATCCAGCTTACCGCCGAAACCACCGCCGATATAAGCCGGTTTGACCACGTTTACCCTGCTCTCGGGAATACCCAGGGCAACGGCCATTTTCTCCCTGAGGCCAAAAGTATGCTGCATGGATGAATGGACGGTAATCCTGCCGTCCGTTTCAGTATCCACCACGCAGACCCGGGGTTCCATGTAACAGGTATGTACCCTCTGGGTCTGGTATACGCCCTCAAAAATATGGTCGGCCTCGGCAAACCCGGCTTCCAGGTCTCCAAAATTAAATGACGGCGCCTTGGCAATATTATTCGGCGCATGGTCGTGGATCTGCGGCGCGCCGTCCTGCATGGCCTGTTCCGGATCAAACACGGCCGGCAGTTCCTCATATTCCACGTCGATGAGTTGCAGCGCAGCTTCTGCGATCTCCGGGGTAAGCGCGGCGACAGCCGCCACGGGCTGACCGGCCCAGCGCACCCGGTCGCTCATCACGACAAAATCCTGCACCATGCTCTTGGCATGGGCAGGGACAAAATACACGGGGGTAAAAAAATTCTGCGGCACGTCCGCCGGCGTGATCACTGCCTTCACCCCCGGCAATCTTGCGGCTTCACTGGTGTCAATACGGGTTATGCGCGCGTGGGGATAGGGACTGCGCAGCATTTTCCCGTGCAACATGCCGGGCAGGCTATAGTTCACCGTATAGTGTTTGCCGCCCGTGACCTTGTCATAAGCGTCCGGCCGGACGACGCTGTTACCGATAACATTCAACTGTGTCATAGTTATGCCCTTCGGGGACAGATTTCAAATCTGTCCCCTTGTTGTATTCATCAACGCGCAGCCGCCATCTGCACGGCCTCAACAATTTTCTGGTAACCGGTACAGCGGCACAGATTTCCGGATATTCCCTTACGGATCGCCTCTTCGTCAGGGTGCGGGTTCTCGGCCAGCAACTGTTTCGCGGCCATCATAATGCCGCAGGTGCAGTAACCGCACTGCACCGCGTCAGCATCGATAAAGGCCTGCTGTACGGGGTCCAGGCCGGCGCCATCACCCAGCCCCTCCACGGTAGTCACTTTCCGAGCTCCGACCTGCATGGCCATGGTCATGCAGGAATAGGCGGCTTTACCATCAATCAGGACGGTGCAACAGCCGCAGCCGCCGGAATCACAGCCGCGCTTGGCTCCGTTCAATCCCAGCGTTTCCCGCAAGGTCTGCAACAGACTGCTATACGGGTGTACCGCAATTTCATGTACCTCATTATTTACCTCAAGCCGAATCACCTGCTTCATCCAGTCTCTCCCGTTAACCTGCGTCTGTAAACCTGGCTATTGCCTTGCGTAAGGCCTTCTCCGTCAGCACCTTGACCATAGCCGAGCGATACGCCTTCGATGCCCGGTGGTCGGAGATGGGGTCCACGTCCGTTTGTGCTGCGGCAGCCGCAGCGCTGATCACATCTTCATCCAGGCGGGCGCCGGTAAGCAGTTCTTCCGCCGATCCGGCTCTTACCGGGGTTTCACCGGTTCCTCCGCCGACAAACACCCTGGCCTGGCTGCATAAGCCGGAACTCTTCAGTGTCAATGCCACTGCGACATTCACGATAGCCAGGTCATTGGCGTTGGTTTCCAGCTTGATGAACGCGCTGGCGCTGTTCGACGGCGCTCGCGGCAGGCTGATCGCCGTGACAAATTCAGCCGGAGCAAGGCTGTTTTCAAACAGGCCGGCAAAAAATGTCTCCAGAGGGATATCCCGGCTGCCCTCAGGTCCGTGAGCCTGTACCACGCCGTCCAATGCCAGGAAACTGGTCGGCAAATCAAACAGGGGACAAGCCGAGGCAACGGAACCGCCGACCGTCGCGGAATTCATGATCTGCACCGGTGGATAGGTGACGGCGTCTTTTACCGCGCCCAGCCAGGCTTCCGACCGTATCGCCGCATTTGCCTCCAGTTGCGCCAACCGGGTAGTAGCCCCGATCACTACGTTATCGTTGCCGACGCTGACGTCATCCAGCCCCAGGTTCTGTATATCTATCAGGGCCTCAATACCCGTAAGCAGTCCCCGGGAAGCCAGTCCGTGCAGAAAAGTGCCGCCGGCAATGATCAAGGCGCTGTCCTCATGCCGCTGCAGCAGTTGCACCACGGTAGGGATATCCGTTGGGCTGTGAAATGATTCGACGCTGGTTAATGCCACTGTGTTTCCTCCTTACCCCGCTGGTTATTCAGAGATATTTGGGGTCAGAGTAAAAATACTTAATAGTACAGCAACACAATCTACCGGATTAGACGTATTTTTACTCTGACCCCAAATATCGAAGTATTTTTACTCTGACCCCAAATATCGATGGTTATTCAGGTAAACAGGATAAATTCTGCCATGTAGAATGGCAAGTGAAAAAGTACGCCGGAAATTATATGCAGGCTCACATTTTACTCACCAACCAGGGGCGCAACAGGGTCGTCGACGTCTGCGGGTTAGTGTGCCTGACAGGCTATGCCGCACTCGCCTGGTATTCACGCGGAACGACCTGGGCGCCGGAATTACCGGGCTTTTTCCTGTTGCTGGGCTGGGTGTCGCTGCCGCTGCTTGTCGTGTTTTCCTGTTTCCGGCATCAGCCCGGGACTCTACCCGTAGGACGCCTGCTCATCTGGGCGGTATTATTTCGCTGCTGCGGGCTGTTCGGCATACCCCTGTTCGAAGACGACTGGTTCCGCTATCTGTGGGATGGTTACCGTTTCGCCGAAACCGGCACGCCCTACGGTTGGGCGCCGGCGGATTCCTTCAGCGATCCCGGGGTACCGATCGAATTTCAACGCATCCTGGACCAAGTCAACTACCCGGATTTGTCCACTATCTACGGGCCTACCAGCCAATACGCCTTCCTGCTGAGCTACTTCCTGAAAGCCGGCAGCCTGGTCCCGCTGCAACTGCTGTTCATCGGTGTCGACATCCTGCTCATCCGGCTGTTGCTGTGGGCCGCTCCTGCGGGATACGTGCTGCTATACGCCTGGTGCCCGCTGGTCATCAAGGAAATCGCCTTTACCGCCCATCCGGACGGCATGGGCGCCTGCCTGCTCGTTGCAGCCATTCTGCTGCGCCGGCGCGAATATGCCTGCAGCGCCGCAGCCTGCCTGGCCCTCGCAGTCGGGACCAAGATGCTGGCGCTGCTGTTGGTTCCGTTTATCCTGGCGCGTACAAGCCTGCGCGTCTGGCTTACCTTTGGCGCCCTCCTCGCCCTGCTGTATCTGCCGTTCCTGCTTCAGGGAAGTTCGGATACAACTTCCCTGGCCGTGTTTGCCCAGGGCTGGGAATTCAATTCTGCCCTGTACGGTATACTGACACAATGGCTTTCCGATCCTGATGCAAAACTGTTATTGGGTAGTGGACTGCTGGCGCTCGGCAGCGCCTACTGGCTGCGCTACCGCCGGGAAACGCCGGGAGAGATCCCCCGGGGGGACTGGGTTTACGGTCTGTTCCTGTTCGCAGCTCCGGTGATCAATCCCTGGTATGCGCTCTGGTTATTGCCCTTCGCCGTTGTTTATCCCAGTTTCTGGGCATGGACAGCCTCCTGGGCGCTGCTCCTTTCCTATATCACGGGGCTCAACCTGGGCGACTTCAACCTGGAACCGTTCGCTCATCCACTGTGGGTTCGTCCGCTTGAATTCGGCTTGATTTTCCTGGGCCTGTTGCTAGACTTACGACGCAGGTTCTTATAGAAAAACGGCATACATTCTGTTACGCCGACTAAAAAGTTAGTGTTTATAATATTCGTAGAATATTTCCCCACTATGTAACCAAATAACACTTGACAGACATTCAATATATAAATATATTTTTTCACTTTCCATAGTTGCTATTACCCCTTTTAAAATTCTGAGAAGAAAATAATGACAATACAGAAGCTCCTATTTAAATATCCATCAACTGCGTTTACCTGGTCTGTAGTATTTGCAGTCCTTCTCACCCCCGTCGTCCTGGCTTCCGGGTCCATCAGCACGGGCAACAGCGGCGTGAGTCAATTCGGCCAGATATACAAGCAGGGCAAGATGGTGTTCTTCAGGAAGGTCGCCTGCAGCCGATCGGCCTGTCCCGTCAAGCGCAACCAGTTAAGCGGGAACCTCGCAACCGGTCTGGTCGAAAGCCTGCGCACCCGGGCTGAACTCAAGTTCGAGGAATCGGAAAACGACGCCATTATCAGCGTGTTATGCCCCGGTGAAAATGCCGGCGATTGCGCCGGGCGTCCCGACGAGCAGGAGATGGTGCAGTACTACCTGACCCGGCGTTTTAACATCCAAGGCTGAGGCCGGTACGGAGACCCCTGATGCGACATATACTTACTTTCATTCTTATCACTGTTGTCAGCACCCCGGTCTGGGCCCAGGGTTCGGCCTGGCTGCCAATCCCCAAATCCGGCTCTTTAAGCGTATCCCATGTCTACCAGGATGCCGAGAAGTTCTACCGCGGCAAGGACCGGCGGCGCCTGCCTTTCGGCGGCATTGAGCAGAGCACGACCCTGGCATCACTGAACTACGGCTTGACAGACTCGCTGGCCGTGGATGTGCAGGGCGGTTATTCCGAAGTGGAAACCGACAACGGCATGGAATCCGACGGCATGATCGACACCACCGTGGGGCTGACCTGGCGGGTGGTCGATGAAGACATCAGCGAGGCCGGCGCCCCGAGTATCGCCGTGCGCGTGGCCGGGATTATTGCCGGGGACTACGACACCGGCATGCCCCAGGCCATCGGCGACGGCGGGGACGGTTTTGAGGCATCCCTGATTGCCGGCAAAATCTTCGACAACCGGTTTGCGTTGTCCGCTGAGGTGGGCCGCCGGGAACGCAACGACAGTGTCCCGGGCGAGACGTTCCTGAACGCGGGCGCCTACATGCTGGTGTCACCGAAATTGTCCTTGTCAGTGCAGTACCACAAGACCATGTCCGATGGCGACCTGGACATCGGCGGCCCCGGCTTCAACCCGACCCGTTTCCCTGAGACCGACGAAGACATAGACCGTATCGCCGTGGGCGGGTCGTTTAACCTGACCGGCCAGTTGAGCCTGGGGCTGAACTGGTTCAGTGTCCTGGACGGCCGTAACACCGCCGATTTCGATGCCATCCTGGGTACGGTCACCTACACCTTCGATTTCTATAAGCTGGGGGGACAGTAAACCTGGTTGCGGGAAGCCTGTAAGCTTCCCGGCGCGGGCTGGTGCTGCATGTATAACGACATGAGTATCGCGGTAGTGATACCGGCTCTGAACGAAGAACAATCCATCGGTATGGTCGTGCGCGAATTGCGGTCTTTACGCAATGCAGAAAATACCATGGTGGTAGACGACCTGGTTGTTTGTGACAACGGTTCCAGCGACACGACGGCACTGCGCGCGCGGGAAGCCGGCGCCCGCGTGGTGCATGAGCAACAGGCCGGTTACGGCAGCGCCTGCCTGGCTGCCATAGCGACATTGCAGGGACCGGACGCCATCGTTTTTATTGACGGCGACCATGCTTTTGATGCAGCGCAGGTAACGAGCCTGCTGGACCGCATTAGCGCCGGCGCCGACCTGGCTATCGGTTCCCGTACCCTGGGCCGCCCGGAGCGCGGCGCTTTATCTCCGGGCCAGGCCCTGGGCAACCGGATCATCTGTGCCTTGATCCGGTTCCTGTGGGGACAACGGGTAACCGACCTGGGACCGTACCGGGCCATCCGCTTTGCTGCGCTTGCTCGCCTGGCTATGGCGGATACCCGCTTTGGCTGGACCGTCGAGATGCAGGTCAAGGCAATTCAACAAGGTCTGGAGATAGCCGAGGTTCCGGTAGATACCCGGCTACGCATCGGCAAATCCAAGATCAGCGGTACCCTGCGGGGCGCAGTTCGAGCCAGCACAGGTATTCTGCGCATGATCATCAAACTCCGTTGGCAACAATTTTGCCAATATCGATACAGGTAACCCGACCATGAAAAAAAACAATGTCCTCTGTTTGATTTTTATTTCCCTGATAAGCATCGGTACGCTTGCCGGAGCCGCGCAAAAAGCTGAAGTCATCCCTGAATGGGATGTCAGTGATGAAACCAACACCGGCATCATAGACCACGCTCTCTGGCAGGAACTTCTGGATGCCTACCTGAAAACCGACCACCCCTCCGGCATTCATCGCTTCGATTATGGCGCGTTGAAAGCCAACGCGAATGACCGCGGCAAACTGTCCGCTTACCTGAAGAGCCTCGCCGCTATCGACCCGCGTAGCTTTTCCAGGGATGAACAGATGGCTTACTGGATCAACCTCTACAATGCGCTCACGATTTTCGTTATCGTCCCGCGCTACCCGGTTGCCTCGATCAAGGATATCAAGAGCGGGATCGTTGACTTCGGTCCCTGGAACCTGGAGTTGTTTCCGCTGCAGGGTGAAAAACTGACCTTGAACCAGATAGAACACGGCATATTGCGGCCGATATGGAGAGACCCCCGGATCCATTACGCTGTGAATTGCGCGAGTATCGGCTGCCCGAACCTGTCTCCTGAAGCGTTTCGCTCGGATAATCTTGAAAGACTCCTGGAGCAAGCGGCAAAGGACTATATCAACCACCCCCGGGGCGCACAGGTAGAGGATGATGAATTGGTGATCTCCAGCATCTACGATTGGTTCAAAGAGGATTTCGGTGACGCTGATACTGGGGTATTTGCCCACCTGAAGCAGTACGCTAACCCGGAGTTAGCCGATGTTCTCGACAATTACAACAATTTCGACGATGATTACGACTGGAACCTGAATGCGCCCTGAGCATAACAGGGGACAGTTTGTATTTTCCCTCTTAGTCCTGCGAAAGCCGAAGGTAGTAATTCAGAAATTAATGGGGTCAGACCCCATTAATTACCCCATTAATTATGCGAAAGCAGGAATCTAATGAACTAAATCAATCGAGTCTGACCCCATTGATTTCTTGACAAAACGGCATAGTCATTCAATCATGTCAAATAACTCTGGAGGAGTATTTACATGTTACCCGCAATCGCCCGCGTACAGGAATTAAACCCAGCCAAGCTGGGTATGCTGTATAAAAAACAATTAGAACTTTGCAAAGTGCAACAAGGCGAGACCGTGATGTTACTTACCGATCTTGCCTCCCGTCGTGAATACGTGGAGGCGGTATTCGCCGCTGCTGAAGACCTTGGCGCCGACGTTTATGAAATGTGTGTCAACTCCATTCCTTCCTGGACCAAGGTCGGCGTTCCCACCGTAGGACAGTGCAAGGGAACCTTGGAAGCGGCCAGGGCCGCTGACTTGATTGTAGCCTTACACGTACCCTTGTTCACCAGTTGGTTGAAAGAAATCAGGGATGCCGGAACCCGGGTATTGATGATCATTGACTCTCCGGACGACCTGGAGCAGCTAATGGCGCCGCCGGGTTTGAAGGAAGCCGTACTCTATGCCGACGCCCTGCTGGCAAACACCCAAAAAATACACGTTACCAGTGAAGCCGGTACTGACCTGAGCTACGAGTGCGGAGAATATCCGGTGATGAGTCAATACGGCTATGCCGACGCGCCGGGGCGGTTTGACCACTGGGGAGGCGGTCACGTCCACACCTTCCCCAATGAAGGCAGCGCCAACGGCACGGTAGTCTTTCAGCCGGGGGACATCGTAATCCTGCCTTATTGCCGGTACATCCAGGATGAGGTCAAGCTGACGATCCGCGCCGGTTTTGTCGACAAAGTGGAAGGCGGACTCGATGCCAAACTCATGCGGGATTGGCTGGATGATAATCGTACCGGCGCAGATGACAGGGACCCGTATGCGGTTTCCCACCTCGGTTGGGGCCTGAACCCGCAGGCCCTGTGGTACGGCATCGCCCTTAACGGCGATGAGCCGGAGCGCAGCCGGGCCGCGGCCCGCACCTTTCCCGGCAACTTCCTGTTCTCGACCGGCCCCAATAACCAGGGCGGGGGCAAACGCACAACCCGCGGGCACTACGACGTACCCATGCGGGATTGCACCATGGAACTGGATGGCCGGGCCATCATAGAAAACGGCAGGATTATCGATGATAATATGACCGTCGAGCGCATCAAATACACATAACAAGAAACTTACCCATGAAAGACTTCCAATACCTGGCGCCGCGTGGACTTGAAGAGGCGGCCGTACTGATGGCCGAGCACGCAGGTTCGGCACAGCTTCTCGCAGGAGGAACGGACCTGCTGATATTCATGCGCAACGGCCGCAAGTCTCCCGATTTCATCATCGACGCAAAAAAAATCCCGGAACTCACCCGCGTACAGCTGGATGCGGATCGTCTGACCATCGGCGCCGCGGTCAGTTGCCGGACAATCTGGGAGCACCCGGAAATAGCCGAAAGATTTCCGGCTTTGACAGACGCTGCGACCTTGATCGGCGGGATCCAGATCCAGGGGCGGGCGACATTCGGCGGCAACCTGTGCAATGCCGCCCCCAGCGCCGACACCGTTCCCCCGTTGATCGTCTACGGCGCAATCGCCCACATCATCAGCGCCCGGGGTGAACGTGATGTGCCGGTGGAAGAAATCTGTACGGGACCCGGCCGGACCTCACTAGCCCCTGATGAAATACTGGTTTCCCTGTCCATCCCTGCGCCGCCGGCAAACTCGGGCGCCGCGTTCCTGCGTTTTATCCCACGCAATGAAATGGATATCGCCGTGGCGAATGCCGCGGCCCGGGTCGACCTGGATGACAGCGGCGCAACCTTCAAGACTGCTCGGATAGCCATAGGCGCCGTGGCGCCGACGCCCCTGTTCGTGGAAGCGGCCGGCGCTGCGCTCAGCGGCAAACCTGTAAATGATGCGTCGATAAGCGACGCCGCCAAAATTGCCCGGGATGCATCCACGCCGATAAACGACATGCGCGGCACGATAGAACATCGAAAACAACTGGTTGAAGTACTGACAACAAGGGCATTACGGTGCGCGATCGCCCGCGCCAGGGGAGAGGAATGATGAGTAACAAATCCCGTATCACGGCAACGATCAACGGCGAGGCTAAAGATTTCCTGTGCGAACCCCGGCAAAGCCTGCTGGAGGCGCTACGGGATATCCTCTATCTCACCGGCACAAAGGAAGGTTGCAACGACGGCAACTGCGGCGCTTGCAGCGTTATCGTTGACGGCGTATTACTGGATGCCTGCTGTATGCTGGCCGTTGAAGCGGAGGGCAGCAGCATCGAAACCATAGAGGGACTGGCAACGGGCGCTGAATTACACCCTCTGCAACAGGCTTTCCTGGAAGAAACCGGAATGCAATGCGGTATCTGTACGCCGGGTTTCCTGGTATCGGCAAAGGCACTGCTGGATAAAAATCCCCGGCCGGATGAGCAGCAGGTGCGCCACTGGCTGGCGGGGAACCTGTGCCGCTGTACCGGTTACGACAAGCTGGTGCGTTCCGTGCTGAAAGCGGCAGACACCATGACGGAGGCATAAAAATGAACAGCGCAGTTGTGAACAACAATTTTAACGTCATCGGTACCACACCGATGCGCCCGGATGGATTGGACAAGGTAACAGGACGCGCTCTGTTTGCCGATGATTTTCATCCGCCCAATATGCTGCACGGGAAAATTCTTCGCAGTCCCCATGCTCATGCGCGTATAAAGTCCATCGACACCCGCGCAGCGCAGGCCCTGCCCGGTGTGCGCGCAGTCGTGACCGGCGCTGATTTCCCTCCGGTTATACACGAAATGGTCAGCCAGGGCATGGCCGGGATGATCAACATGCGCGAGATGTCGGAGAACTGCATGGCGAAAGACAAGGTTCTCTACGACGGTCACGCCCTGGCGGCGGTAGCGGCAGACAGCCCCCACGTCGCAGAACAAGCCGTCAACCTGATTGAAGTGGACTATGAACTGTTGGCGCCGGTCATGAACGTGCGCGCGGCCATGGCCGATGATGCCCCGGTCATCCATGAAAATTACCACCCGGGGAGCTTTATCGCGCCCACGGAGAAATTTCTACCCAATGCCACCCGCCTGCAACTCGGCAATGGCGATATCGAACAGGGCTTTACCGAGGCCGACCTCGTCCTGGAGAGGGAATACACGGCGGAGACCATTCACCAGGGTTACATTGAAAGCCACGTCACCACGGTAAACTGGGATAACAATGACTATGTGACCGTGTGGACCGCGACCCAGGGGCAGTTTGGTTTGCGCGATCACCTGGCGGATATCATCCAGGTGCCCATGAGTAATGTTAACGTCGTACCGCTGGAGATTGGCGGTGGCTTTGGCGGGAAAGAGCGCGTTTATATCGACCCGGTCGCAGCCATGCTCTCGAAAAAGTCCCAGTGCCCGGTCAAGATCGCCATGCGCCGTGATGAGGTTTTCCGCGCAACCGGGCCGAGTTCCGGCACTTATATCAAACTGAAATTCGGCGTTAAACAGGACGGCACCATCACGGCGGCCGACCTGCACATGGCCTACGAAGCAGGCGCTTATGCCGGTGGCCCCCTGTTTCTCGGCATCCTGTCTTCCACGTCCCGCTATAACATACCCAATATCCTGATAAACGGCTTCGATGTCATCGTAAACAAACCCACCATGCGTCCCTATCGCGCCCCGGGCGCGCCCCAGGCCCTGTTTGCGGTGGAGCAGATGATAGATGAGCTGGCTTTTGAACTGGACATGGACCCCATCGATTTCCGCATGCAAAATCTTACCAGGACCGGAGACCGGCTGGTGCCGGGATTCCCGCTGGCGCCCATAGACACGGAAAAACTGATGGACACAGTCAGGGCGCACCCCCATTACCAGGCGCCTCTGGACGGGCCGAACCAGGGACGAGGCCTTGCCTACAGCCTGTGGTTCAATCTGGGCGAAACCTCCAGCGCGCGCCTTCAGGTCAACCCGGATGGCTCCGTCACAATGACCACGGCCAGCCCCGACTTGAGCGGCACCCGGATCTCGCTGGCCATGCAGGCCGCGGAGATGCTGGGCATAGGCGTTGAACAGGTGTCCCCGCTTGTCTCCGACACCCAGTCCATCGGTTTTTCACTGCCTTCGGTAGGCAGTCGGACCACCTACGGCACCGGTGCAGTCGTCTGTGAGGTAGCGCAGGAGATACTCAGGCAAATGTGTGAACGGGCCGCCCTGCTGTGGGAGACCGATGCCGACCAGGTGAGCGTCGACCAAGGTGTGTTCAGTAACAAGGCAGAACCAGGACAGACCCTGACATTTAATGAACTGGCGGCGCGAATGTTTGAGACCGGCGGCCCTATCAGCTACCACAAGACCGGGAGCCCCCAGAGCTTTATTCCAAACTCTGCAGCACACCTGGTGGACGTAGAAGTGGACCCCGAGACCGGCAAGGTTGACATTCTCCGGTATACGATATTCCAGGACGTGGGCAAGGCCGTCCATCCGGATTACGTGGAAGGCCAGATGCAGGGCGCCGCGGTACAGGGGATAGGCATGGCTTTAAATGAAGAGTATTTCTACGATGAAGAAGGACACCTGAAAAATGCCAGTCTGCTTGACTACCGTCTGCCTACCTCGCTGGATGTGCCGATGCTGGAAACTGTGATCCTGGAATCGCCCAATCCCGCCCATCCTTTCGGCGTGCGCGGTTGCGGTGAAATTTCCATCGCCCCGCCGCCTGCGGCCATCGCCAACGCCATCCATGACGCAGTCGGCGTACGGATGAACTCCATGCCGATGGCGCCCCACAAGGTCTGTGCGGCCATCAAAGCCGCTAAACCCGCCAAAGCCGCCTGATGACGTTATGCCGACGGTCTGGATCCCAAAAGCCATGCAGACATATACCGGCGGCAAGGAAACCGTCGAGATGGAAGGCCGCACCGTCAGGAGGCTGGTCGTCGCGCTGGATGAGAGCTATCCCGGATTAAAAGATGCGCTCATGGACGGTGACAGGTTAAAACCCGGTATTGCCGTTGCAGTCAACGGACAAATCAGCCACCTGGGGCCCCTGCAACGCCTGGAAGAAAACAACGAGGTCTTTTTCGTCCCCGCTATCGGCGGGGGATAGTGCCGGGCGGGGACAGATTTGGATATTTGGGGTCAGAGTAAAAATACTCACGAATAAACCGGCAACACCTACCAAGTTGACCATATTTTTACTCTGACCCCAAATTTCCAACGGAAGCGTCATTCCCCCTGATAGGTCACCCGATAAATCGCACCCACCTTATCATCCGAGATCAAGAGACTGCCATCCCGGGATACCAGAACGTCATTAGGGCGGCCCGATACCTCGTCATCTTTCAACCACAGGTCCAGGAACGGCTCATACACCGGCCCTCCTGCCGCGCCGAAGCGCACGACGCTGACCCGGTAACCCACTTTTGAGGAACGGTTCCAGGATCCGTGTTCGGCTATGAACAGGGCGTTCCGGTATGACTCGGGGAATTGCGTGCCTGTGTAAAAGTCCAAGCCCAGTGCCGCGGAGTGAGCCTGGATCATGATTTCCGGGGCTACATAGTCCGCCGGGTCCCGTCCCTCGCCGAACTTTGGATCGAGTATGTCCCCGGCGTGGACGTAGGGATATCCGTAGTGAGCGCCGGCTTCGGTTACGCGATTGATCTCCTCGGGAGGTACGTCATCCCCCAGCATATCCCGTCCGTTATCCGAGAACCAGAGTTCACCGGTATCCGGGTGCCAGGCCATGCCAACGGAATTCCTGACGCCCGCAGCGTAAATAGTCGTCTTGCCGGTCATCAGATCCATCCGCAGGATACTGGCAAACCGGGGGTCATCCGATTCGCAGATATTACAGGGCGCACCCACGGGAACATACAGAAATCCGTCGGGACCGACGGACAGGTACTTCCAACCATGATGGCGCTTGTCCGGCAAGCTGTCGGTCACTGTCTCCGGTTGCGGATTATCCCGATAAGTCTTCTCAATGGCACGATAACGCAGGACCCGGTCCAGCGCGCCTACGTATAAATCCTCGCCGATCAGGGCCAGGCCGCTCGGCACGCTAAGCCCCCGGGCAAAAGTGACGACCTCGGCCTTCCCTTCCGCGTCGGGCAGCACCGCATACAGTTTGCCGGGACGCAGCGACCCCACCAGCAACAGGCCGGATTCCGTCTCCGCCATCTGCCGCGCACCCGGCACTTCATCGGTAAGTACGGAGAGCCGGAAATCGCCGATTACAGTCTCCGCAAATACTGCAGGGGCAAACAACAGCAATAAAAGCACGAGCTTCTTCATGAAGCTGGAGTATATGCCCGCATTCATAACGGGTAAAGAATAAATGAAAGAACCGGTTTAAGGTAACGGTATAAACGGTTCGTCAATTCCGAAACACTGCGGACCGAATATCGACAACGCATCTGAAGTACGCAGCTGAGGTGGCGCATTCAGCCCAATCACTATGACTCTCTGCCCATATCTGAGGTTAGGCGTCAAGATTGGTTCCCCGGTCTCACTGTCTAAAATACAAATCAGATCGGGAACAATGGCCGCGGTCTTGTCAGCAACTTTCACTACCAGATTTTCATTCTGGAAGCGAATGACTGCAGTCCTGCCAGTGTCATTTAAATCCACTAATTTACATGAACCACTGGAAAAACCCTGGGAAGTTTCCCGATACACATCCACTATTTTGCCGATAAAAAGTACCTGGGGTTTGTTGTAATAATTCGATGAGGTAAGATAATTAAACAGACGGGTTATTACATCACCTGTTCTGCGTCCTTCCCGGAGAGTGCGGCCAATCTCAAGCGCTATCCCCAATGTCCCGGGTATTGCAGCTTTCTTTACATCCCGCCCTGTCATAGGAAAACACGCAATAAACACTCGTAACCCCATTCTTATGGCCAGGGAACGGGTTAAATCTTCAGCGATTTTATCATCGCCGGCTTCAATAATTACGTAATTCAGATGCTCATCGACTACGACCAGGGGTGTGGCTTTGATTCCCATTATACTCAAGCAGTTCATCTGTAATTCAGGAAAAGCGCGGCCCATACCGTCACCGTTGATTACAGAAATCCCGCGACGAGCCGCCAGCATGACAGGAAGTAGTGAATTGCCACCGCCGATTTCAGCAGGGAATAAAGCATCGGCTTTATGTCCTGTGAAATCTTCGAGTTTAGTTAATGCGAATTCAACTTCATCACCATTAATCAGCTTTTCTATCTGGACCGTAGGGGCGCCATAACCTGCTATCGAATAAACTACAGCATCATCATCCAGCTCATCCATGTCTAAAACTGTTGGAGGGCCGTATTCTGACAGGGCTGACTGGGTTATCAGGCGTCCTATATAGGGGTCACCCCCGCCACCCGTACCGAGCAATGATGCGCCGAGTGCAATATCTTCAACATCTTCAGATGAAATCTTCACAATATTCAAATACTTGTTATAAATAAATCACACCAGATATTACTTCCTGTAAAGGCGCCACGGGCTCCCGAAAGAAAATTTTTTTTGCAGGATATAGACAGAAAAAGCTGTCAAAACTGCGTCGCAGGAAGGAATTGTCGTGAGAGAAATAATATCCCTTGAGGTCATTGACGCAACGCTGATACCAAGTAACCAGGCGATAAATGCCTCAATATTGATAGCCGGGACCTGTTTCAGTTTCAATAAATCATACTGTTTATTCCTGATGAAATAAAAATCGGCCAAATAAATCCCTACTATGGGCGGAATACAGACCCCGAGCAGGATCAGGAAAGATAGAAAATATTCAGTGATACCTGATACGGCAAAGACAGTTCCGATCAGTCCCGCCGCAATACAGATTTTCCATTTTTCTACTGCCTGGAATATCGTTGCCAAAACCAGAGAAGACGAATATAAATTGCCTGCATTGGTTGTCCACGCAGTGATGATAAGCACCAATAATGAGGTAATCCCCAAGCCCAAAGACAGCATGATCAGCAATAGATCCTTTTCGCCTGTGACAATACTCGGGATAGCAACCGTGATGAGTACAAAAGGAACCCCTAATCCATAACTTAATCCTGCTGCGGCTCGCCCGTGAACAGAACTACGGGCATAACGGGTCAGATCAGGAAAAATAGTGACCCCTACTACCATTCCTCCTACCAATGCTGAGATACCAAGGCCGATAGATAAACTGCCATCACCGGTTGTTAACATCAGTGGATAGAATTCACCTTGTTGAGTGGATATATAAGACACGACAACAATTCCGATGAGTAATAACGGAACCACAAAATTGGAGAGTTTTTGCAGGGCTTTGAAACCGAAAACTGTCGTCACAATCATCAATAATCCGCCCAGAAACATATATAACGTCGGTACTAACCGGATATCTAAAGTGGAAATGACAAGATCATTTAATGTATGCCCGAATAAGGCGGTTGTCACTCCAAACCAACCCAGCAAAGTAGTGGCAAGTATGAAATTAACGAATTTTGCGCCATGTATTCCGAAGGAAAATTGTAGAATCATTGATGTTGACAAACGTGAACTCGCTCCTACTGTACCGGTCAACGCAGCAAGCAACGCCAGGATAAGCGCAGCTGCGATTATGACCAGACAAGCATCCACCAGGCCCATAGCTACCCCGATTTCAGCGCCAGTAAAAAAAGCGGGAAGAGCAATGACAATACCTATTTTAATCAAGGCGATGTGCCAGGCGCTCACAGTCTTTTCATCAGGAACCGGTACCCTGTTGTAGTCCTGTGTCAATGTTCGCAAACGGGACATTTGACTATTGTTCTGTATTTATTAAATTGGCATCCGAATAATAGGGTAACTCAAATTACCGATTGCCAAACGGGCGATAACCGGATCGCAAAGCGTAATAACTTTCATAAATAAAACATAAAAAGAAAGCTGATCCAGGAGGATCAGCCCACAAAACAACGGAAGAGTCATATCAAAAACGGTAACTGAGTTCAACCCCGTAAGACCGTGGCTGGTTCTGGTTGCGCAACGCAGAGCCCGTCGCTGATACGCGCGTGGCATGCCGGCTGTCGGTCAAATTCCTGCCCCATAACGCCAAAGACCAATTTCGGGCCTCCAGCGCTATTCTTCCATCGATGAAATCCCTGGTAGCAGTTTGAATCTCATTATTGAGGTCGCTGTAGTAATTACCCCTGCGCCGGTAGTCGGTGTGAAGCACCAGTTCAATTTGGTCATATATCGGATACGTATATGTCAGGGACCCATTAAAGGTGAAAGATGGAACAAAAGGTGACCGATTACCAGATGCGCCAGAAACGTCACCGAGCGCAGCATCCAACGAGGTGATCTCTTTTATGACCGAATCGGAAATTCCGACACCAATAGATACATTCAGGCCATCAAACGGTAATGCCTGAATTTCCAGTTCCAGACCATCAATATCAGTTGCAGGTATATTCACTACCCCTCGCCGGGCTATATTATTGTCGAACACAACAAACGATAATTGTTGATTGGCATAATCAACGTGAAATACAGAGGCATTTACGATCAGACGTCTATCCAGGAAGGTTCCCTTGAAGCCAAGCTCGAAATTATCCGTCGTTTCGTTACCAAACTTGCTGTTTTGCGTAAACCCCCCTGTTCTGAACCCGGTTGAATAACTGAAGAAAGTCAGTACGTCATCGGTCCAGCGGTAGGATAATTGCGCTTTCGGTTGCAATTCATCAAATGAGGCTTCCTTGAACGTGGGTGGATTATTTTTATCAACCGTATCCTGATCATCTTCGTCATAGCGTAAGGCAAACAAACCCTCCAGTTTATCGGTAAGGTAATAGCTTACCTGTCCAAAGATTGCCCATGATTCACTGTTGATTTCGTTATCAAGATCTAAAATGACATCCGGAACAGGCAGGCCGGCCCCCGGTGTCACCGCCCCGACAAAAACCGGTTGTCTTTCCTGGCGGTCCTGGTAAAACCCGCCAACAATCCATTGTAAACGGCTGTCATCACTCGATGCCAGGCGTATTTCCTGATTGAATACGTCAGTATTGAAACCCAGATCCTGTTTGACAAATGGTACCGGCGCAAAATCGG
Source organism: Gammaproteobacteria bacterium (assembly GCA_965205405.1). Taxonomy (GTDB): domain Bacteria; phylum Pseudomonadota; class Gammaproteobacteria; order Eutrophobiales; family Eutrophobiaceae; genus JAAXHV01. The sequence goes on along the minus strand of OZ242169.1, from coordinate 2,526,060 downwards.
CATCCCCAAAAACAGACTGGCGCACTTCCGCGTAACCCGTTATGGAGGTAAAGGTGAAATTGGCCAGATCGTAATCCAGCTTCAGTGATACATCACGAAAACTGGTACCACTGGTGCCTAAAAGATCACTACTTGGTCCAGGGTTATCCACATCGTCAATATCCACGCCCGCCGAAATCTGTCGGTTGGCGTCTCTGGGCAAGCGGTCCTGCATACAACAATTCCCATCACCTTCCGTATAGGACCCGCGCAGACTGGCGCGCAGGTTGTCTCCTTCATATTGCAGACGCGCTCGGATGGAACCTTCCTCGCTGAAATCTATATCTTCACCGCGTATGTTATCGATGAGGCCATCGCTGTCACGGTAATAGCCCGAGATACGCAAAAACAGTTGGTCATCGACAATCGGCGCAGACCCGGAAACTGCCACCCGATAGCTGTCACCCTTGCCATAGGAGCCCTTTATATGGAATTCTGGGTCGTTACTCGGCGCTTTTGTCGTTACTACAATAGCGCCTGCTATCGCGCCTTGTCCATAAAGCGCGCCTTGTGGGCCTCTCAGTATCTCAATCCGTTCCACGTCCAGAATATCCTGGTTTATAAAATCATTGGAACCCAACTGCACACCATCCACAATAAAACTCACCGGTGGTAACCCTCCCTGCGCACTTGACAGACCGCGCAGGGTAAGAAAACTCTCATTTGAGCGGAAAGTTTCACGTATCATCAGGTTCGGCGTCAGGTCTACGAAATCACGTAAATTCTCTACTTTGGCCAGTTCCAGCCTGCGTTCGCTGAAGGCCGTTATAGCTTCCGGGACCTCCTGCAGGTTTTCTTGCCGTTTACGTGCTATTACCACTATTTCTTCCAGGGCAGTTACATCAACGCCATCAGCCGCAAATAAATACTGAGTCCCGAGTGAAGCAGTAAACAGAACTGAAGAAATCAACAGAGTGCTTAAAGGTTGAATTATCTTAGTCATCTTCATTTCACATCTCCTAAGTGTTTATACTGGTCTATCAGGATTTACCAGATTAAGTATCCCGGTCGCTTTCGCGCGTACCTTGACAGCGCCTCCGGGCACATAGGCAAGCGGTATTTCTTCCAAGTCCACAACGTTTGTAGTTGAAGGGTCCGCTCCCATGCTTATTGCATTTTGAATCGCACCTGAACGCGCTTGTGATAAGGCTTCTTCGCGGCCAAGCTGTGAGTAAAGATAGACGTGCTCTATCTCTCCACCAATTTGCGCAATTGACGCTCCAACCGCATTGGCAACGGGCGCATGCTCAGGAATAATAATTTCAGATACTCCTGATAACTTGCGCGGCGCCAAAACAGAACCTCCTCCTACCAATACCAGTGGAATTGGTTCGGGAGATGTTTTGATCCTGTCAATACCGGTTTCGACCACAAGTCTTATTTCCTTTATGGCTGCATTGACAAACCCTTTTTCCAGTCCTGAAACATATTCGGGATTACCGATTAATGTATGGCCGGCTGCGACTGCTATATCAGTTGCAGTCAATTCATTACCACCGAAGACAAGGGCGTCTCTGGTTATCCGATAACCGACAGAATCCGGACCTACCCTAACAGGCATGGTGTTTCTGACCAGGCTGCCGCCGCCCAACCCGAGTACAAGAATATCCGGCATACGAAAGTTGGTGCGTACCTTGCCCACATCGACGGTTAACGAAGATTCCCTGGGGAATCCATTTACCAGCATGCCTATTTCAGTGGTGGTCCCACCGATATCCGCTACTACTGCATTTTTCTGGCCCGACAAATATGCCGCGCCGCGCATACTGTTAGTCGGGCCGGATAAGATGGTTAGTACCGGATATTTCTCCACAGCCTCCGCGTCCATTAAAGTGCCGTCGTTCTGGCTTATGTAAAATGGGGCGGTAATATTCAGATCAAGCAAGGCTGTTCGAATTGAATTGACCACTTTCCGGGAGAGACCCGTCAGGCTGGCATTCATGATGGTTGCGTTTTCACGTTCAAGCAGACCAAGTCTGCCGATTCGATGAGACAAAGTGACTGATACGTCAGGCAACTCATTTTTTATTATTGCCTCAGCACGAAACTCCATATCACTGTTAACAGGAGAGAATAGTGAAGATATTGCCACTGATCTCAACCTTCGCTTTTTAATGTCATGAACGGCATCACACAACCCGGCTTCGTCAAGCTTGCTATTCAAGCGCCCATCAAATTGATAGCCTCCCCGGATCAGATAGGCATGGCCGCCTACAAGCACTTTCAAATCATCGGGCCAATCAGTCAGTGGCGGTAAACCACGAGTAGCAGGCAACGCAATCCTGATGATGCCGACATTTTCCAATCCCTCCCGCGCTATGATTGCGTTGGCAAAATGAGTTGTCCCGATCATCACACCTTCGATGCTATCGGCGGATATATCGGCTTTTGTCAGAACACTCCTGATGGCCGAAAATATCCCCGTGCTGATGTCTTCCGTAGTGAAACTTTTATGCCAGCTTTGTACCAGTGCGCCATCCATCAAGACGGCATCAGTATTTGTACCTCCGACATCCACACCAAGTCGCATTTATTTACTCCGCTTCAATATCGCATCTTCCGGTTCTTCTTCTCAGGTAACCGTGCGGCTTCATAAAGAAACCTTTTATCTAGATAAAAGGATACGGGATGAACGACCCCTGTTGAATTACTGCAAAAAGTAGTTTGGAAGTTTCTTGAGTAGGGGGTGAGTTTCTATTTTAAGAAAAGACTACCTGAATCAGTAGGTATATAAACCTCCGGGGGCAAGGCGAAACAGACATCGGTCCCGGGGGAATCGGCGCCGGACGAAAAGCATGACGCTATTCAATCAGGGAAGATTCCCGCGCGATATGAACTGCTTCAGTTCGATTGACAGCACCGAGTTTCCTGTATAATTTTTTTAAATGATATCTGACTGTATTAGGGCTGACTCTGAGCGATCTGGCAATAAGTTTATCCGGTTTCCCGCTTTTCAGTTCCACGAGCAACTCGGCTTCGCGCTTTGTCAATGAAAAATTCTGTTTTTCCTGCCTGGAGATGTCAAACTGCTCAATAATGTCATGACAATGCTCTGCTGTCCGCCCGGATATTACAGGGCCGCATTCTTTTTCAAACATTTCAAGCATTTGTTTTGCCGGGTCTCCTCTATCGATAAAAAACCGGATAAATCCCGAATGGAGGGATTTATCCATAACCTGCAACAATAATTTCCATGTTTGTTCTTTCTCGCCCAATGACATGCCAGCCAGCGCAGTGAGTATGCCAATATGAATAAAACTGCGAATATGCATGGTAGCCAGCAAGTTATTGGATATCTGCAATAGATCCTGAAATAGTTTGTGATTTTTACCGCGTGGAATAGATAATTCAGCGATTGCCTTGATAACGGCTTCCCGCTCTCGCCATGTCGTTACATCAGGGTCGGGCCTGATATAAGCGTCAATTGTCAGATTTGAGTATCTAAGAATGTATTCAGCTTCACTGAATAATCCATGACGGGATAACAGGCTTATTCGTGTAGCCAGGATTATCTTTACCAGCCCAACTATGCCGCATGCTTCAATCTCACTTTCCACGCTATCCAGAAACTCCATTGCCGCATCCAGACCGGCATCATTCAGGATTAATTGTGCTGTAGTGATATAACCCGCCGCATAAATATCAAACCAACCTTCGGTTGCATGTAATTTTTTAATAATGTTGTGTAAGTGCGAACCGGCCGTATCCAGGTTGTTCAATTCATAATTCACTTCTGCTATCAATGGGAAAGTAACCGCAATCTTGCTTTTATCGGTACCGTAATATGTACGGGCAATCGAAAGGGCCTGTTTATAACAATGAAGCGTTTTCCTTGAATTACCCTGGGCGAACTGAATCACTCCCTTATGTAAATAATTATATATTTGCCCATGAACTATGCCATTGCTTCCATAGACGGCAATAGCTCTATCCGCATAATCCAAACCTTTCGCAAACTCGCCCCGCTGATGATGTGACAGACACAGTAGAGTTATGAGATTACCATGTAAAAGTTCATCTTTAGTTGCCATATCCGAAACTACCGCTTCATAATCAGAAACATAATCAGCCGTGGCAAGCCTGCATTCGTTAACCAGCAGAGTTGAGTCAACAACCAGGGCATCTAATTTGAGTGCACTGATATCCTGGCTTTTTTTATCCGTTGAAAAATGGTTGCTCTCCTTCCTGACCTGTTCATATAAACGTCTGGCTTCAATTAACTTTCCCTCTTTCAGCAATATCAATGATCGTAACAACTTCAACCTGGGAAAATCTTCAATTACCTTCTCATCAAGAAGACGGTGCACGGTAGTTATAAGTAACAGCCCTTGACTGATCCATATACTCAATCCGCCCGCATCCTGTACGATTCGACCGGCCAGTTCCTTATCATGGGACTCTTTTGCGTGGCGGACAGCCGTCGAGAGTTGATTATTTGCCGCAAACCACATAGCAGCTGAATGATGGACGGCCTGTTTTTTTTCCGGGCTCCTTTCATTGAATTCCATACGTAAATAATCACGGAAAATCGGATTCAAGTGATAACTCTTGGGGTCAGTGTCATGGAGATATAAAAAAGGCTCAAGGGAGATCAAATCACCCAGCATTGACCAATAATCCCGTTCAATAAATATTCCTTTTATATCCACTTCAGTCAGAACGTTCAGTACAGACGTCTCCAATAAAAATTCCTGCACCGGCTCAGGTAGCTGTAACAGTACCTGCTCAGATAAATACTCGGCGATTTCTTCGGGAACGCCGGAAAATTTTTTCAGAATGCCACCTCCGTCACTATCACGCCAGAACCGCGCCAACTGAACAGCGACAGGCCAGCACTGGGTTCGTTCCGCAATAGTCCTTTCTTCGTATTTTGATAATTTACCCTGAAAAAATTCCTCGATTTCGTACAGGCTAAATCGCAAATCAGTTGCTTTAATCTGGTGGAGCAGCCCCTGTGTACGTAAACGTGACAGCTCCAGGTCCGGCTGAAATCGAGATGCGATGATTAAATGGAAATGATCAGGTGTAAATTGTAATAACGGCCTGATTACTGCATTAACGACCTCTTTATCCAGCATCTCAAAATTATCCAGAATGAGGAAAACCGATTCATTAAATTTTTCAATTTCATGAATCAGCAGGACAAACAGGTCACGAGTTGACAGTTCATGGATAGTTTTACCACTGGTAATTTCTTCCGGATCGGACGGGGCTCCCATGGATGAAATAATACCCAGTAAATAACTCAATAAAGTGAGGGTATTATTGTCATCATCATCCAGAGACAACCAGCCTACCCTGAAATTATCCGAAATCAGTTTCGTGTGCCACTGCGATAATAAGGTACTCTTACCGTAACCGGCGGGCGCCTGTAAAACAATCAACTTCCTGCTTTGTATTTCTTTGAGAATCTGGTTAAGGGCCACCCGCTCTATCAGATGGACCTTCTGACTTGGCGGGTGGTACTTACTGTTGGTAAAAGGAGTGGTGTTCAGATCGGTTGAAATCTGATAGAGACCATCAAGGTCAATTTCATTCTTCAATGTAACCATATTACTCGTTGATATTATAGTTCATGAAGAGCTTTTGCTGATTCAAATCTTAAGTTGCATCGGCCGTTCCTACAAAATGGGTTTTGCGGCTGTCTTAATGACCCGAGGGTCATCCCTGGCACAGAAACCGAGTTTGCAACTGGCCGCTTGCAGGTGACTCTATTAAAGGATAGGAGATAAGAAGCTCCGTAAAACCACTTAGATTAGTAGTTTTGTATTCTTTTGAGTAGTAGGGATAAAATATAATATTGGTAATACTACCTAAAAGAGTAAGGATACACGTTACTATGCTGTCCCGGAATTGCCGCGCAATGACCTCCCCCAGGATACCTGCGGCCACCATGGGCAGAGCGGTGGTGCGGGCAGAACTGTCTCCCCATGCCGTACCTCCTGCGCCATAACCTGACCGGGCAGCCCCATGCCTGACCTCGCCAACTTATCCGGCCTGCCCCATACTTGCTGTTCGACTGCGTTTATCTGAATAATATTGAGCATATAGTGAGTCGTAGCGCGGATATAGCAATGAGATGAATCGGTGATTATACTGAGATTATATACTCTAACGTTCAAATAAGAACAAGTGATAACTTACCTGTTTGCGGAGTTTAGATTAGTGAGCTATATATGCCGTCCCCCTGATCTCGCGACATTGAGCTGGCAATGGGGGAAATTATGCCTGTTAACATTTGTATCAGCCTCAATCTACGCGCTGTCAGCCGGTCTGTCTCCTGCCCAGGGACAGACTGAAGAACTGGAGGAAATTATCGTCACCGGCTCTCGTATCGGCCGGGAACCGGCCGACCATGTGGGTCCAATGTCGGTAATCGACGGCGCGGATATCACACTTACCCCCAATTACAGCGTGCAGGATATGCTCCTGAAGCTTCCCTCAATCGGCCTGCAAGGGAGTTCCCGGAACAAGGCCGACGCCGGGCGGGGAGCGCATTTTTCCGGCATTCATCAACTGACCCCCGAACGGACACTGGTGTTGCTGAACGGCCGGCGCATGGTGCATACCATCCGTGATTCGCTCGGGCTGGGGGTTGATTTGCAGTCGTTTCCCATCACCATGATTGACAGCATTGAAGTGCTGGCAGACGGGGCTTCCGCCATCTACGGATCAGACGCAGTAGCCGGCGTTATCAACGTCAAAACCAGACGCTTCGAGGGTATAGAACTTAGCGCCGGGGCCGGTATGCCGGATAATCCGGGCGGCGACTCCTATAATGCCGGTATCATCGCCGGTTTGGCCGGAGAACGCGGTCACGTGACCCTGGCGGCCACCATCGTCGATACCGGCAGGGTGGATTTCCAGCAGCGCAGCTGGTCAAAAATTCCAATCCTGGGACAACTGGACGATGACGGGACTATTCTGACTTTGATGGGCAGCGGCGTACCGCCGCAGGGCAGACAGCCGGACGCAGGCATTATCTTCAAGCCGGATCCGACTACCGGCGCCAGTTTTCAGCTCTACGATACCTTTGGTTTGAGCGGCCTGAACGGTTCGGCAGGAGACGGCAGTCTGCAGTCCATACTCGATACCGGGCACCGCTTTAATTACAGCGACATTGAACAGGGACTTTCCCTGCTGAATACGTCCCGTGTCGTAAACAGCAGTATCATCGGCGAGTTGAACCTGGATAACGCCACCCTGTATTACGAACTGCTGGGGACACACCGCAAGGGCGCGCAGGAATATACGCCTTTGCCCATTGCCGATGCGCTGGGGCGGTTCACTGACCTGCTCCAGGTCCCCTTTACCAACCCGCATGTGCCGGCTGACGCCATACCTGTAATCCGGGCCGCGGTAGACCCCGATGCGACTCAATTCCAAATGTGGTGGCGCGCGCTGGACCTTGGCAACCGCCATTTAAGGTACAACAGCGAGACTATGAAAACCACCGTGGGTTTACGCGGCGACCTGCCGTTTCTCGTGGATGGATGGGAATACGATGCCTGGTTCACCTACGGTCGTTCAACCCTGGATGAAGTTACCCAAAATCAGGTCAACGTTGCGAAGTTGCAGACGGCTTTGCTCCCGGCTGCCTGCAACCGGGACACTGCCTGCCCCAAAGACGCCCGGGGCAATCCGACGCTGGATATATTCGGCCGGGGCGACAAGTCTCAAGCGGAAATCGATTACATCCTGTTCGACGATGAAGAAGCAACAAGATATGAAATGTGGCACCTGGCCGGGGCGGTCACAGGCGAGTTATGGACTTTACCCGGCGGTACGATTGACGTTGCGGCCGGTCTGGAGTGGCGTCGTGAATCGGGCGATGTAACACATTCGGCTACTGTTCAGGCCGGGCACAGTGGCGGTAATTTTGCCGAGCCGACTGAAGGTGATTTTTCGGTGTGGGAGTTCTTCGCAGAATTTCATGCACCGCTTATCGCTGACCGGCGCTTCGCACAGGAGTTGTCCCTGGAAGCCGCAGTGCGCTATTCCGACTACAATACCGTCGGTTCGGAAGCGACCTACAAGCTTGCCTTACACTGGGCGCCCGGTAACGACCTGCATTTCCGCGGGGTCATTGCCACCGGTTTCCGGGCGCCGAATATCCTGGAATCCTTTGGCGGCACCTCGGATACGTTTCCGACTGTGGCGGACCCCTGTAATACTGCTGCAGACCTCTATCAGGATAATGCTACGGTACGAGAAAACTGCGCCAGCCAGGGTATCCCCGCAAACTACGTGCAAAATGCCTCACAGCTGAAAATTTCGGCAGGCGGCAACTCCGAACTCAAACCGGAAACATCCGACAGCTTCTCCGCCGGGCTTGTCTGGACGCCGGATGAAATCGACAACTTATCACTCAGTATCGACTATTACGACGTGCAAGTGGACGACGCTATCAATACCCCCGACCCGGTTAATGTGATCCTGACCTGCTATACCACACCGAACCTGGCAGCGCCGGAATGCGACCGCATCAGTCGCGGTTCGTCCGGCACGATTACCCGCTTCGACCTCCTCAATGAAAACCTGGCCCGTCTGGAAACATCCGGTATTGATCTCAGCACCAGCTACATTTTGTCGACTGACTTTGGCGATGTGAGTTTCAGCGGCAACGTCAACTGGCTCAACGAGTACGTCGAGACAAGCGACTCCGGCGCGGTCAGCGACCGCACCGATATGGTGGCAGGCAACGTCTCCGATTGGGCCGGCTACCCGGAATGGCGCTCCAACCTGTCCCTGGCGTTCAGCCGTAATAACTGGACCATCGGCGGTTCCTGGCGCTACCTGGATGCCATGGACGTGTTCGATACGATTGAATTCGATAATATTCACAAGACCGTTGACGCGGTCAACTACTTCGACACCTACGGAAGCTACCGCGGCAATATCATAAACATCACATTTGGTGTGGATAACCTCACTGATAAGTCCCCACCCTACGTGCCTGACGTTGCGCTCAACACCTCGTCAATCTACGACTACCTGGGCAGGTTTTATTACATCCGGCTAAAGCTCGCTATTTTACCCCCAAATTGACCTTTTTAAGCTCATATTTAGCCCTGTTTTAGTATTTATACATAATATAATCAATGGGTTATACGGGATGATACAGGTCCGACCCTAAAACTAAAAGCTACGGCCCCAATGACCTCGGCCGTTATTCCATTACCGGTGCAATTTCGCAACCGCTTTCGGTGAGCACAGACCGTATAGTGTCAGCCACTTCCGCGGCATTGGCGCCATCACCGTGGACACAGATACTGTCAGCTTCAAGCTCAATGAGAGAGCCGTCTACCGCTTCTACAACCGAAGACTCAATGAAACGTCTGACCTGGCCGGCAACAAAATCAAGGTCAGCCCCATGCATTTCACGCTGAATAATCAGAGCTCCATCAGCCGCATACGAAAGATCCGGATAGATTTCACCCACTACCCGGATAGCACGTTTTTTCGCTGCGGCAGGCAGGGCTGCGTCGGTGGGTGCTGCAGGCCAGTAGAGCATCGGAACCTCACACAATTCCGATATTGCTTGTGCCACAGCCTCTGCCAAATCATGTTCTGTTTTCAGGATTGAGTAGAAGGCGCCATGAGGTTTGATATGGTGCAAAGTCATATCATTGGCTTTGAGGGTGGCCTGCAGCGCTCCGGTTTGGTACAACACATAGGTATAGGCTTCTTCAGGCGTCAGAGGCATTGGCCGACGACCAAAACCCAGCAAATCAGGTAATCCCGGGTGAGCTCCTATCTGAACACCGTTCTGTTTTGCCAACCTGACGGTCTTTAGCATCGTAACAGGATCGCCTGCATGGAATCCACAGGCGGCGTTAGCCGTGGTGATACGAGACATAAGGGCCTCATCATTGCCCATCACCCAGCTGCCATAACTTTCGCCCATGTCACAGTTGATATCCATCGCCCGACTTTTCATAGCGTGCTCCTCATAAGTTGACCTGAACGGTAAGTTCCTCACGAACAGCATCGAGTGCGAACCGCCTCTCCCTCCGCGCGGCCAGTGCAGTCTCCATATCAACTGCGACAAATCTAGCTTTAGTGTTTGGTTGTAACTGGCCTATCATATCCATATCGGCCGATATCACTGTCCCAAGCATAAAATAACCACCGCCAGTTACAGCATCACGGTGCAATACTATGGGCTCCGTTCCGCCCGGAACCTGAATTGACCCGTATGGATAACAAGCATCGGCAATATTTGAGGGATCGGAGCCCGCTCCAAATGGCTGTTCTCGAGGCACAAATTCCAGCTGCCGCCCCCCTCGGAAACGGAAGCCTGTCCTGTCCGCTTCAGGAGCAACCTTCCAGGTATCATCCAAAAAGGCTTGTTGTGAGGCCTCGGTAATCCGGTGCCAGTAGAGATCCGGCAACATTCTGAGTTCAACCTCTGATGGCGGCTCCGGTCTCATATGCGATGGAAGTGAGCGACCAGGCTCAACCTGTTGCCGGGGCTGGCCTACGGGGAGGGTATCACCCGCCTGCAGCGTGCGCCCCTCTACTCCACCCAATGATCCCAGAAGGTATGTTGAGCGACTTCCCAGCACCATAGGAACATCAATGCCACCAGATGTTGCGATATACGCTCTAGCGCCCCCTTTCAGGAAATCGAATGAGAGCACCTGACCAGCCTTCATTTCAAGTGCCGTCCAGGTCTGTTGTGGTTCACCATCAATCTTTGGAGGCAACTCTGCGCCAGTTACAGCAACAAGCGCATCAGCTGTGAACTCCAGCTCAGGCCCTAAAAATGCACATTCCAGCACCGCTGCGCCCTCGTCGTTACCCACTAACATGTTGGCGACGCGCAGTGCAAACCTGTCCATTCCACCAGATATCGGTATTCCAATGTGGTAGTGTCCGGGCCGGCCCAGATCTTGGACTGTGGTCGCCAAGCCAGGCGCTTTAACATTAATCGTCATTAAGAACCTCCAGGAATTTCTTGTTGCAGCCGTCTATATCCTTATTGAACTCGTCAAGCGAGAACTTTACCGGTCGTATCCTGGGGTCATATTCGCGCGCTTCCACTTGCGCCAGGATCCGGTCATACTCCTCACGCTGAATAGATCTAAACTTCACGATGTCACCCGGCTTGGCAAGAATCATAAAGTCCTGCAAGTGCTTGACTTCTTGCCTGGGATCATAGATTGGCATCGGCGTAATACCAAACATCTGATATCCACCGGCTCCCCTCACTGAATAAAGTGCGCTAAAGCATCCTCCATAGCCAATAGTTTGCTTGGGCGTGTCGGTGCGCGGGCGAAGATACTTGGGCACCTCGATCTGCTTCGAACGCTCCACCATTTGATACAACCAAGGTAAACCAGCGACAAATCCTACCATCGAAACAAACCAGGGGGAACCGGAGTGCGCTTCGATTAGCTCCTCGACTGTTGCGTAACCATTTATTCGCGCAGCATACTCAAGGTCCGTACAATTAGGATCCTGGTGGCGATCACGAAACTTCATCAGGCATTCATGCGTCCAGGGATCCTGGTAATACACAGGTATTTCGATAATGCGAGTATCAAGAGTGTCCGAATGCTCAGCGGAATACTCAATTTCCTTCAGCTTCGACAGCATCTCGTGAGGAGAGATCACGTCCGGATCAAACTTAACCTGTAGAGAGGCGTTCGCCGGACACACTTCGGTAACGCCATCAATATTCAGCTCTCTGACCTTATTTGCCATGGATAGACCTTTGAAGAAAGCTTCTAACGACATCTCCTCATCAAGTTCTACAAATATGTGTTCATCGCCCCCGTGGGCATAGCGCGTTTTCATACATGGATATCGTTATTTGTTGGAGCCTTAATATCAGTAGTTTCCAGTAGCCAGGATTCCAGCCACTGAGTGTTTATTCGTCCCCTGAGCAGATCATCACTCTCAGAAAGCGCCTGGAAAAGCGCCCTGGTCGTAGATATCCCCCCGATTTGAAGCTCACCCAAAGCTCTCTTTAGGCGGCTGATTGCCGATTCTCGATCCTGGTCCCAAACAATAAGCTTGCCAATTAGCGAGTCATACAGCGGAGAAACGGTATAGCCTTCAAATAGCATGCTGTCGAAGCGCACGCCAGGTCCTGTGGGAACCTCCAAGTCAACTACTGTTCCAGGCGACGGGGAAAAAATTGTTGCCGGGATCCTCGGCGTTCAACCTGACTTCGATCGCGTGGCCCCTGACCTGAATTTGATCCTGCCGAAGAGACAGCTTTTGCCCTGAGGCAATCCACAACATCTCCCTCACCAAATCAACTCCCGTAATCGCTTCAGTTATAGGGTGCTCTACCTGAATCCGAGTATTCATCTCGATAAAGTAGAACTCGCCCGTATCGTCGTTGTAGAGAAATTCAACTGTTCCCGCACCAGAATACTTCACAGCCTTCGCCAAACGGACAACTGCCGCACACAATTCCGAACGAATTGCTTCGCTCAATACCGTAGCAGGCGCCTCTTCCCAAACCTTTTGCCGCCGACGTTGTAAAGAGCACTCCCGCTCATAACAATGGACTACGTTCTCACCATCTCCCAATATCTGCACTTCAATGTGTCGAGCGCTTTCTATGACCTTCTCGACATAAAGTCCGCCGTCACCAAAAGCAGCTTTTGCTTCAGCTCTCGCTTGAGAGGCTTCACTGGCAAATGTATCGGGATCAGAAACAATGCGAATTCCTCGACCTCCTCCACCCGCTGCGGCCTTGATCATCACGGGAAAGCCAATGTCATCGGCGAGCCGACAAGCGTCATCCATATCGTCAATACGCCCATAACTACCTGGCACCACTGGCACTCCCGCTGCAACTGCTACGGTACGCGCCGAGACCTTATCTCCCATCAATCGAATGGTATTAGCGGTAGGGCCGACAAAGCGCAAACCCGCTGACTCAACTGCATCGGCAAAGTCAGGGTTCTCCGACAGGAAACCATAACCCGGATGAATGGCGTCAGCTTCAGTCGCCTTTGCCGCATGTAAAATGGACTCAATATTCAGGTAAGACTCAGAGGCCCTGGCTGGTCCAATCGCGACTGCTTCATCGGCCATCCTGACGGCGAGTGAATCGCTATCAGCCTCACTGTATACCTGTATCGAGTAAATTCCCATTTCACGAGTAGCACGGACGACCCTGACGGCAATCTCTCCCCGGTTGGCTACTAATAGCTTTCTAATCATTATTGAACTACAACCTGGTATCACTAGTGTCCGGCTAACTGAGTCAATAGATCGCGTAACTTCATGAGTAGACTCGCTTTTTCGTCAAATATTTTTGGACGAATTTACACAGCTTCACATGTGGCCAGCACTTGCCCGGCCATAACCTCTTCCCCGTTCTCAACGAGAAATTCTTTCAGTTCGCCGTCGCACCCGGCTGCTACCGGGAAAAACTGCTTCATCACCTCTACTAGCCCTATTACATCCTTGGCAGAAACTGTCTGGCCGGGAGCAACAAAAGGATCCTCTTCGGGACTAGGGCTGCGGTAAAAAACGCCCGGCACTGGGCACATTATTTCAGTTGTGTTCATCAGCTACCTCATTAACCTCTACTTTTAACTTTTAACTTTGGTTAAACATGGGGGAACCACTCATTGGTAGTGTACCCCTAAACCCACCCGTCCGCATGGCACGGGGCCAGAGGCGTGATATCAGGGCGTTTATGCGTAGCCGAACCATGAAACATACCATGTTCAAAAATTATAAAAGATCAGCCCGAATGAAGTCTTTCCATAAGCCCTGACAGAGAAATGATGTTCACATCATTACCCACAGGAAACTCATCGTCACCACCGTAAAGGATGTATTTATGCGTTGCGCCAACATCATCGCAGGTTTGGCTGTAGTGCTTGCCGAGTTTGGGGGCAACGCCATGTTTGATCTCTATGGCCCAGATTTCCGACGATGTCATCCTGATAACCAGATCAACCTCTGCTCCGGCTGCTGTTCGGTAAAAGTAGGTTTCTGCGCGACCCGGCAGGACCGATAGAATATTTTCAACCGCAAAGCCTTCCCAACTCTTACCCAAAACCGGATTAGACAGCAACTCATCGTAGCTGTTGATACCTAGCAAGCGGTGCAGAATGCCGCTGTCACGAACGTAATAACGGGGTGATTTCACTAATCGCTTTTTGACGTTGGTATGCCAGGGCTCAAGGCGCCTGACCAGCAAAAGGTCCGTCAGAATATCAATGTAGTGACTGACCGTCTTCGCATCGACTTCCAGATTCGAAGCCAGCTTGGAATAGTTAATGGTTTCACCCTGCAAATGAGCCAACATCGTCCACAGTCGGCGCAACCTTGCTGCGGGAACACGGAAGCCCATTTGCGGGACATCACGTTCAAGATAAGTGCGAACCAGATTTTCAAGCCAGTCCATGGCCAAGTCATCATCTGTTGCCAGATAGCTGTCGGGAAAACCCCCCCGTAGCCAAAGGGTCTGCCGATCCTGTTGGTTACCATCTATCTCAGCAAGGTTCAGGCCGCTCATCCCGATATAACTAATCCGACCAGCCAGGCTTTCCGAAGACTGACGCATTAAATCCATTGAAGCCGATCCAAGCAGTAAGAACTGACCCGCTCTAAGACCCTGCTCCCGGTTTTTATCAATCAGACCCCGTAGCACAGGGAACAATTCCGGGGCTCGCTGTATTTCGTCCAGAATAACCAGTTTATCGGAATGAGCGCTTAAAAAACTGGCGGGGTCGCTGAGTTTCAGCAGATCCTCGGGAGCTTCCAAATCGAGGTAAATTGAATCGATGCTTTTAGCAATGGTTTTTGCAAGCGTCGTCTTACCGACCTGACGCGCGCCAAGCAATACGACCGCAGGCACTTGCGCGATCGTTGTTTGAAGTTTCTGTGTAATTTGACGCTTTAGCATACCTTGTATTTTAGGATTTTAATTCCTGATTTGCAAGGTATTCATAAGTGCCGGTGTACCGCGATCCCAGTATCGGCGAGCTTTACGTGTCAGTTACATGATACAATCATTGGATTGACACGGATACAGGTTGTAAGCTATCCTTATACCATGTTTCCCCGCCATATCTCAAAAGCCCTGCGAGCCGCAGCTGAACAAAATCCCGTAGTGACGCTAACGGGACCCCGGCAATCCGGTAAAACAACCCTGGTACGGGCCATGTTCCCCAAGCACCGATATTTTTCGCTCGAGGCGCCGGATGTTCGTTCAAGGGCCATTGAGGACCCTCGCGGTTTTCTCTCCGGCGGTTCCAAAATCATCCTGGACGAAGTTCAGCGCGCGCCCGAGCTGCTTTCATACATACAGGGGTTGGTTGATGATAATCCGGCCCCTGGCAGGTTCATCCTCACAGGTTCGCAAAACCTGCTGCTGATGGAATCAGTGTCACAAACCCTGGCAGGACGCACCGCCCTGTTGCGCCTTTATCCACTCTCAATAGCCGAATTAACCGGTCGTGAACTTTTTGACCCTGCACAATTGCCCGTCTCACAATCAGCGCCGGATCTGGAACGCTGGCAAACCCTGTTCAATGGCTTTTATCCGCGTATCCACGACACCGGGATTCCAGCTCGTGAATGGTTGGCTGATTACTTTCGCACCTATGTCGAACGCGATTTGCTCGCCGTGTTGGAAGTTTCAGACACGCGCGCTTTTGAGAACTTTGTGAGGCTCGCCGCCGCAAATACCGCCCAGGAACTCAACCTCACCCGGATGGCAAGCGACGTGGGAATCACACAGCAAACTGCCCGGCGTTGGTTGAATGCCCTGGAAGTCGGTTATCTTGCGATAACGCTGCCCCCGCACTATGTAAACTACAGGAAACGGTTACGTAAACGCCCGCGCCTGCACCTTCTCGACAGTGGCTTGACCTGTTATCTGCTGGACATAACGGATGCCGAAATATTAGCCAGACACCCACTCCGAGGCGCAATCTTTGAGTCATACGTGATAGCAGAGATCATAAAAAGTTTTACCAACCGCCGCCGTGAGCCCCCCCTCTTTTACTGGCGAGATGCAACCGGCCACGAGATAGATACCCTGATTGACCTGGGCGAACGCATCCTCCCGGTGGAGGTAAAGTCCGGAGAGACAGTGCCGGCGGATGCGGTTCTCGGCTTGCAGTGGTGGACTTCCATTCCGACTAATCCCAACAGTGGCGGATTGCTCGTCCATGGCGGTAACGAACGTTTTTCCTTAAAGGGTTTCGACGTGCTGCCGTGGTTCCTGGCTTGAGACCGCGCACCGATGAAAAACTACGCAAGGATTAAACCAGGTTAATACGGTTACGTTAATACCATGGTTATACAAGGAAGCGTTAGTTTACGGGAAAGACAATAAATTCCGCCCTCACCCGTCATTTTGAATCCGAGTTTTCTCAATACATTTGCAGATGCGTCATTGTTGTGATCTCCACTACTCCCACTCTATCGTCGCCGGCGGCTTGCTGGAGATGTCGTAAACCACCCTGGATACGCCCTCCACCTCGTTCATGATCCGCTCAGAGACTTCCTGCAGGAATTCGCCGGGCAGGCGGGCCCAGCGGGCGGTCATGAAATCGACGGTTTCCACGGCGCGCAGGGCTACCACGTAGTCATAGCGCCGGGCATCGCCCTTGACGCCTACGGACTTGACTGGCAGGAACACGGTGAATGCCTGGCTGGTTTTATGGTACAGGTCATGCCGGATGAGTGCGCGCATGAAAATATCATCGGCCTGGCGCAGGATATCCGCGTATTCCTTTTTCACCTCTCCGAGGATCCGCACCCCCAGACCCGGGCCCGGAAACGGGTGGCGTTGGATTATTTCCGGCGGCAGTCCCAGTTGTCCGCCCAGTTTGCGTACTTCGTCCTTGAAAAGCTCGCGCAGGGGTTCGAGCAGTTCCAGGTTCATGAGTTCCGGCAGTCCCCCCACGTTATGGTGTGACTTGATCACATGGGCCTTGCCGGTGCCGGCGCCGGCGGACTCGATTACGTCCGGGTAGATGGTGCCCTGGGCCAACCATTTTTCATTTTTGAGTTTTTTGCTTCCTCTTCAAAGATGGCAATAAACTCACGGCCGATGATCTTGCGCTTATCTTCCGGGTCGGCCACTCCCTTTAGTTTCTCCATATAGCGTTGTTCCGCGTTGACTCGGATAACGCGGATACCCATGTGCCTGGAAAAGGTCTCCATAACCTGATCGCCTTCATTGAGACGCAACAGGCCGGTATCGACGAAGATACAGGTCAATTGATCTCCAATGGCCCGCTGCAACAACGCTGCGGCTACCGCGGAATCGACGCCGCCGGACAAGGCCAGCAACACCTCGTCTGCGCCCACCCTGGCGCGTATGTCAGCGATGGCGTCCGTGATGATGTTGTCGGCTGTCCACAGCGTATCACAGCCTGCGACCTCGCAGACGAAACGCCGCAGGATGGCCATGCCCTGACGGGTGTGGGTCACTTCCGGGTGAAACTGCAAGCCATAGTAATGCCGTGCCTCATCAGCCATACCGGCAATAGGAGAGTTATCTGATGAAGCGATGACCTTAAATCCTTCGGGTAATTCATCGACCCGGTCACCGTGACTCATCCAGACATCCAGTAATCCGTGGCCTGCCGCGTTGGTATCATCCTGGATATCCCGTAACAAATGCGAATGCCCTCTGGCCCTGACCCTGGCGTACCCGAACTCGCGCTGACGGGAAGCGGCGACCTGCCCTCCCAGTTGCTGCGCCATGGTCTGCATACCGTAACAGATACCCAGCAGCGGAACGCCCAGCCGGAATATGAGGTCCGGCGCACGCCGGCTGTGATCGTCAACCACCGATTCCGGACCGCCGGATAATATGACGGCACTCGGCTTGAAGCGCCTGATAGCCTGTTCATCCATGTCATAGGGATGAATCTCGTTGTAGACTCCTACTTCGCGTACCCGCCGGGCGATGAGCTGGGTATATTGCGAACCGAAATCCAGAATCAGGATCTTGTCATTGTGTATGTCCGACATTGACGGGCAGGGTGTGTTCCTTAAACGCGGTAGTTTGGCGGTTCCTTGGTAATCGTCACGTCGTGGGCGTGGCTCTCTTTCATGCCGGCTCCGGTCAGTTTGACAAAGTTTGGTTTGCTGCGCATTTCTTCCAGGTTGTGGCAGCCCGTGTAACCCATGGCTGCTCTTACTCCGCCTATCAACTGATACACGATGGCATTCAAGGGTCCTTTGTACGGCACCCGCCCCTCTATCCCTTCCGGCACCAGCTTTTCTATTTCGTCATTTTCCTGGAAATAACGATCAGATGAGCCGTGCTGCTGTGACATGGCGCCAAGGGAACCCATCCCCCGATAAGACTTGTAAGACCGTCCCTGCAACAATTCAACCTCTCCTGGCGCTTCTTCAGTGCCGGCAAACAAGCCGCCTATCATGACCGAATGGGCGCCTGCGGCCAGGGTCTTGGCGATATCGCCGGAATAACGGATGCCGCCGTCGGAGATAAACGGGACACCCGTTCCCTTTAATCCCTCGGCCACGTTGACGACAGCCGAGATCTGGGGCATACCGACGCCGGTCACCACCCGGGTAGTACAGATCGAACCGGGGCCTACCCCCACTTTCACCGCGTCCACACCGGCTTCCACCAGGGCTTGCGCACCCGCGCCGGTTACTACGTTGCCGCCGATCACCTCACAATCAGGGTAATCCGATTTGATTGCCCTGACGGCCTGCAGCACACCTTCGGAATGGCCGTGGGCGGTATCGACAACCAGCACGTCCACACCGGCTGCTACCAGAGCGGCAGCCCGCTCGTCGGTGCCCGGTCCGACACCCACCGCGGCGCCGACCCGCAGACGCTCATCCTCATCTTTGCAGGAATTGGGAAAATCCCGGGCCTTGTGGATATCCTTGACCGTGACCATGCCCTTGAGTTCGAAACTGTCGTTGACGACCAGGATTTTCTCGATCCTGTGATGGTGCAGCAACGAGGTAATCTCTTCTGTGTCGGCGCCTTCGCGGACCGTGACGAGGCGTTCCTTAGGCGTCATGATATTGGCTACCGGATCATCAAAACGGGTTTCAAAGCGCAGGTCCCTGCTGGTGACGATGCCGACAAGGTCAGAACCGTCCACTACGGGCACCCCTGAAATGTTGTTTGAACGGGTGACCTGCATCACTTCGCCGATACTGGTCCCAGGGCTGACGGTCACAGGATCCCGTATTACCCCGGCTTCGTATTTTTTCACCTGTAACACTTCCCTGGCCTGCTGTTCCGGGCTCATGTTCTTGTGAATAATCCCCATTCCGCCCTGTGTGGCCAGGGCGATTGCCAGGCGCGCTTCCGTTACGGTATCCATGGCCGCCGAAATTAATGGTATATTCAGTCTGATGCGCCGGGACAGGCGTGTCTCGAGGCTGACTTGCTGGGGCAGAACGCGGGAATAAGCCGGGACCAGTAAAACGTCGTCAAAGGTGAGGGCTTCTTCGATTATTTGCATGATTTATTATAATGATCCTTAGCGAAGTGGTAAACAATAAATATCGACTGGATTCCTCAGGGGACAGATTTAAAATCTGTCCCCGGGCGGCGCTATAGATATTTGGGGTCAGAGTAAAAATACTCAACAGCATGCCGGGGTCGTTCACGAGTGACTGTATTTTTACTCTGACCCCAAGTATAAAAACTAACAATCTAATGAATGAACAGCGTGATATTTACACGATCACACGGCTTAACCGTGAGGTCAGGGCTGTATTGGAGGACAGTTTCCCCCCGTCCTTGTGGGTGCGCGGCGAGATTTCCAACCTGGCGCAGCCTGGTTCGGGGCATATCTACTTCTCCCTGAAGGATAAATATTCACAGGTACGTTGTGCGATGTTCAGGAGCGCCAACCGCCACTTGAGATTCCCGGTAGAGAACGGACAGGAAGTATTTGCCAGGGCCGGCGTCAGCCTGTACGAGGGCCGGGGTGAGTTCCAACTGATCGTGGAGCACATGGAGCCGGCCGGCGCCGGCGCCCTGCAACAGGCATTCGAGAAGCTCAAACAGAAGCTACTTGAAGAAGGCCTGTTTGCTGAAGATCACAAACAGCCTCTCCCGGCCTATCCGGGGACAATCGGGGTCGTAACGTCGCCGACCGGTGCAGCCGTAAAAGACATAATCCAGGTGCTGGGGAGACGCTACGCCACTGCCGGTGTCATCGTTTACCCCGTACCCGTACAGGGTGAAGGCGCAGCGCAACAGATTGCAGAAACCATTGATGAGGCAAATCGCCGGCAGGAATGTGACGTGCTGATCCTCTCCAGGGGCGGCGGCTCCCTGGAAGACCTGTGGTCATTCAACGAGGAAATCGTTGCCAGGGCGATCTACCGTTCGACTATTCCCGTAGTCAGCGGCGTCGGCCACGAGATAGATTTCACCATTGCCGATTTCGTTGCCGACCAGCGGGCCCCTACCCCGTCGGCGGCGGCTGAACTGGTCAGCCCCGATGCTGCCGCCCTGCAGTCAAGGCTGGATACCCTGCACTCGCAATTCCACCTGCGCATCAACGACCTGGTGAACACCCATTTGCGCAATATCACGCAGTTGGCAAAAAGACTGCCCCGCCCCACCTACCTGCTGCAGAACATGACGCAACGCATGGATGACCTGGCTATCCGGCTGAGACTCGCACTGGACAACGGGATCGTGTTGCGCAAGGCTCGTCTGAACCGGTTCGCAGACACCCTCAGGAGCAGAAACCCGCTGCAACAGTTGGCAGGATATCGTACTAAATGCGATGTCCTGGACAAACAACTGCAAAATCACCTAGTCCGTAACCTGCAGGCATGGAAAAAACAACTGGATTTTCTTTCTCATTCCCTGAAGACGGTCAGTCCTCTGGCAACTCTGGGCAGGGGCTACGCAATCGTCACGGATAAAGACGAAAACATCGTGCGCAGAGCGGATCAACTACATGAAAACGCCGTGATCAGCACAAGATTCTCCAAGGGAAGCGTCCGCTCGACTGTCAACAGGGTCGATACGGATAAAGAATAAATGATTTAAAAGGATTCATCACTATTGTTTAATCTTGATCGCCGAAACAGGTTAATCTTTCTCAGTGGATGGGGTGCTTTTCTTGTGGGCAATTTGTCACAGGCTCTGGCCCCAATTATTGTACAGGCCTTAAAAAACCATATGGCCCTGGTGGCAAGCAAAGCCGGTTATCTGGTCTCGGTGGAATTTGCCGGTATCGCGTTGACTGCGCTGATCGTCGCTCCTTTCATAGACAAACTCCCCAAACGCAGGATTGCTGTTGTAGGCTGTCTGCTGGCGGTGATGGCACATATCATCAGTTCCCAGGGTCCGTCGTACGCGGTGTTGTTATTTGTTCGCTTTTTTGCCGGCTTGTTTGCAGGCGCCGCGCTAGCCGCAGGGGGCGCGGTGATCGCCGGCGCTGCGGCTCCCGATCGCATGTTTGCCCTGGTAAAAACATTCAATGCCATGATCATGGCAATCATGGTTTGGCTGGCAGGCTATGCCGTAAAAGGTTACGGTGTTGGCGGCGGTTACGGCGTGCTGGCCTTATTAACCTTATGTACTTTGCCGCTACTATGTTGTTTCCCCAACACGGTGAAAGAAAAGCAAGCGGATAATAAGAAGATACGATTACCTCATTTTATTTTAGGTTGCTTGACCATATTTGCCATTTTAAATTGGATAATGGTTGTCAGCGCGCCCTGGGCTTACTTGGCTATTATGGGTGAAACCGCCGGTTTAGCAGTTGAGCAAGTCAGTGGGATATTGGGAGCAGGTTTCATCTTCGGCATGTTGGGTGGATTGCTGGCTGCCTGGCTGAATCTGCGTTTTGGCAGAATTGTTCCCGTGGTGATCGGCGTATTGGTCAATGGCGGCACTTGGTTTTTGATTTGTACGGTGCCTGATCCCTTTGTCTATACCATCTCCGTTTTGTTAAACAACATCAGTTATTTCTTTACCGTAGCGTATCTGCTCGGTACCGCGGCGCGCCTGGATCAGGAAGGTCGTTGGGCATCCATCGCCTCCACATCTTTTCTGGGCGCCATTGCTGTTGCGCCGGCGCTAGGTGGTTTGATTATGGATAACTGGAATACCATGGCCCTGGGTGGTTTTACCTTTGCCGGCGAACTGCTTACTGCGTTCATCATAATTATTGTAGTAAAACAGCTGGCCGCCATTGAAGGATCTAAGGCAACAGAATCGTGGTAAGTTAAACCACTCAATAACGAACAAGTCTACTGCTATTGCGTAAACTGTGGAGCCCCCAGGCCCAGATCTTTCATGGCTTTTCTATAAGCTAATGAAACAGTGTCAGCAGGAATGTGAATCTCTTCCCGCACGTCGAGTGGCACCTCTTCCGGACATTGGCGTGATACCAGAACGATATCCTCCCGGTTCACTTGCTCCCATAATTGTACATGGGAGTGCGGGTAGCTATCGGGGAATCCCGACCAGATGATTTGAAATACGCGGGTTTCGTTTGCAGACATTGGACAGGCGGCATCATATATGCCATAGGCTAGATTTTGATCGCCATCTTTCTCCACGAGGGCGGAAGAGAATGGCAGGGTCAATTCCGCGATAAAGTGTGATAAGCGCCCCTGTCCCAGGGACTCTTCCATCAGGCGGCGGTCACGCTTTAATACATGTGGCACAGTCATATCGACTTCGATGTCGTGCACTTCCGGCTTATCCCGGTTGCCAAACGAATCAGCATGGACCCAGGATAAATGGGCTGCGTCATTAAAGTTTTCAGTGTGCCGGGAAGCTGAACAGTTCCATATTTCGTCGATGCTCATCTTCTTGATGTTAACATCAGTCATGAATCGCTCGTCTTCCAGCTCAGGCCATTCGGGAAGGGGAATTGCAGGTTCGTCATTACTCAGACAAACCCAGACAATTCCGTAACGTTCTATTGTTCGGAAGGTAATGAGCTGCAAGCGATCTGAGATAGGGCGGTTTTTATCTTCAACCGAAGGGATACGTCGGCATCTTCCCTCGCCATCATAGTGCAGGGCATGCATGGGGCAGACGATCATATCATCCTTCATCCAGCCCAAGCTGATGGGGGTACCACGGTGGACGCAAAGATCCTTGGCAACTGTGATGCCTGCGGTGGTGCGGTAGACTACCAGAGGAACATCGAGCAGTTTGGCCGCGACAGGTTTATGACCGATGTCTTTAGAGAAGACTACCGGATGCCAGAGGCCGGCAAGGATATTCCAATCGTTTTCATTCAAGCTACAATTACGAGGTAGCGTTGATATGTTTTTGGAGTGATCACTGGGTAAAAACATAATTGTTCCAATTTGGTAATAGAAAAGGATTTATTAATCAAGTTTAAGAAAAATACTATATTAATTTTAGTCCGAATGCAGGCGCCACATTGATGCACTGTACAACTGTCTTTGAAGGAGCGGAATATCATCATTTACGTCTCCCTCGTAAGCAACTGAAATAATGAATATTTTCTTATGAATATTGGGTATAACGGTTCTCATGAATTGGATCTACATCTAGTGAGTGACAAATTCGAACATCTTTAAGGAGAAACTATTTTGAGTAATCAAACCATAAATCCAGATTTCATCAGCGAGGCAACCTGGCGACACTTTTGGTTTCCAGTTTGTACCCTGGAAGAATTTTACTCCGAAGATGCGAGTGGTAAAGGTCCGATTAAAGTGAAGCTTCTTGGTGAATCCCTGGTGATAGTCGAACTGGATGAGGGCATTGTTGCGCTGAGTGAAAGGTGTTGTCATCGTTCGGCCTCGCTCGCACTGGGATTTGTCGATAATGGGAAAATGCGATGCCGGTATCATGGTTGGGCCTACAATGGTCAAGGTCGATGTGTGGATATACCGGCATGCCCAGGCATGGAAATCCCAACCGTGGCTAAAATCCCTCAGTATGAAACACAAGTAAAATATGATTTGATATGGGTACGATTAGATTCAAGTACAGAGACCCAGATCCCTCTGTGTCCCGGATATACCGACGAGAAATTCAAAGCAGTCCCAATAGTTCCTTACAACTGGCAGACATCGGCAGCTAGACGACTGGAAAATTATGTTGACCTGGCGCATTTTCCCTATATTCATCCTAATACCTTGTTTGACCCCAACATAACGGATGTAACACCGCCCTATATTGACAGGGTAAACGGACAACTGGTTTTTCACTTTGAGGCACCGGAAGAAATGCCTGTACCGGATGTTGCCTTAATGGGAAAGACTGTTTATCACATCACCATGCCGTTTACGGTCAACGTTGAATTTTTACTGAATACCAAAGCGGGAAAGGGGAACAATGCGATCCTGTGGATGTGTGCAGCACCAATCGATGCCAAAACATGCCGTATTTTTTCATTTACCTGTCGAGACCATGATATGGACAAACCGGATCCACCGCATTTGGCATTCCAGGAGATAGTTCTGGCCGAGGACAAACCTGTTATCGAAAGCCAGTATCCCCAGGAAATCCCAGGCCCATCTCAAGAGATCTCCGTGCCGTCGGATAAAATATCGATCCACTATCGTAAATGGTTAAGGCAGCTGGCAGCGGCGGCAGAAAAAAGTCCTGAAGAGTTACTTAAATGCATAAGGAAAGATATAAAAGATCCAGCGAACAAGCAGGTCGCATAAATTAGGATGAACTGATAAATTATTACTATTAATATCAACGCCTTATAGCTTAGTTTTTGACCTGAAACAGAGAGGCATCCACTAAAAATGTGGGAAATAATTCGTGGTACTAAGGTTAAAGGTTGTTTGGTACTACTTAGATGGCTTTAGCTGCATTATATTTTATGGTTCGAAAAATTGTACGTTGTGAGGTTGCAACGATCTCAAAACTAGTTATTGCCAAGCCAAGAGGGGAGACAAAGATGCAGTTCATTTTGATCAGATTCAAAGAAATTATTAGCTTATTCGGCGTACTTGGTATCTTGATGCTTTGGACGGGACTGGCTTCTGCGCAGGGAGTGTTAGAAGAAGTTATCGTAACAGCGCAAAAGCGAGAGCAAAGTCTTCAAGAGGTGCCTATTGCTGTGACAGCGATTACTGGTGATACCATCAAAAAGCGTGCGATTGCGAATGGCAGAGAACTCT
Organism: Gammaproteobacteria bacterium; assembly: GCA_965205405.1. Classification (GTDB taxonomy): domain Bacteria; phylum Pseudomonadota; class Gammaproteobacteria; order Eutrophobiales; family Eutrophobiaceae; genus JAAXHV01. Next base: position 2,500,941 of record OZ242169.1, on the reverse strand, counting down.
TGGATTCGATACCTGGTTTAACCACTGCAGGTACCGGTTTCGGCAAGACAGAATATAGTTTGCGTGGTGTAGGTGTTGATGATTTCCAGGTCAGCGCCGGAAACGCGACGGCGATTTATCAAGATGGTGTCGTTTTTGGTTCTAATTACGGTACTGCTGGATTGGTATTCGACTTGGACCGGGTTGAAGTGCTGAAAGGCCCACAAGGAACATTGTGGGGAAGAAATACTACAGGCGGTCTGATTAACTACGTGTCGGTTAAACCCGAGATAGGCGGGGAAACCAATGGTTACGTAGATGTTACGGCGGCCGAAGGAGATGAGTATGATTTTGAAGGTGCAGTGGGTTTCTCGATCAGTGAAAACATTGCTGCACGACTAAGCGCTACCTATCGCAGCTTCGACGGCTTGTATGATAATGGTAATCCTGCATCGCCTGCTGATAGTAATCTTGGTGGCCACGAGTGGGGCGCCCTAAGGGGGCAGATATCCTGGCAGCCAACCGACCGTTTAAACACCAGATTAGCAATTACATACAGTGAACTTGATGGAGAAGATACTCCACAAAAGGCGCTGGGTCTTGGCGCATTCCCATTTGATTTCGGATTTTCATGTTCTGATCCGTTGAGGGGGCGCCCGGGTACGAGCTGTGTGAACCTGTTAGGTGGTGTGGCTGATGCTGATCCCTATACAATTAATTCTGGTGCCGATGGGTTTCAGAAAATGGAATTGTTTCAAACCGCGTTATTCGTGGATTACGAATTTGATAGCTTTACAACTACGATTATTACCGCCTTCCAGTCTAATGTCCGCCAAGAACTGAATGAAACTGATGGCTCTCCACAAGGAGTATTAAATGCGAACTTTGACGACGAACATGAACAATGGAGTACGGAAATTAGATTTGCATCCAACAGTGATGGGCCATGGAACTGGGTCCTGGGCGGCTTTTATTATGACGATGAACTCACATACTTTCGTTCTAACTACATCCTCGCATTTGGTGGTACGAGTGCAGGACGACTGAATATTATAGAGCAACAAAATTTTGCAATTTTCGGCGAAGTTTCATATGACTTTAACGATCGTTTTACGGCGACGGCGGGCCTGAGGTTAACGTGGGATGAACGAGTAGGTGCGATACGTGCCGGTAGCATCGTCCCCAACCCCACGTTCGATAATACGTTAATTGATAAACAACTGTGGTTTAGTTTGCCACACACGATTTTGGCAAACGAAGATAATCAAAAAGAAGAGTGGTTTGAACCCAGTGCCAGAATTTCACTTCAATACGCTTTGAATGATGATGTAAATCTGTGGTTTACGTGGTCTCGAAGCTTCAGGGGTGGAGATTTCAACGGCGGTGCGTTGGCTAACGACGAATTTGAAGTTACCGACCCTGAATTCTTGAGTAATTTCGAAGCTGGTTTTAAAGGTGATTTTCTGGATGACACCTTGCGCGTGAATGCGTCAGGATACTACTACGATTATACAGACAAAATCGGATTCGTTGAGATTCCTGGTGCTCGTGGCGTTCTGGGTAGTATATCGTTATTGGCCAACTTTGGCGATGTCGAGGGATATGGCGCTGAAGTTGAGGTCGATTGGCAACCAATGGAACAGTTGAATATCTATTCAGCACTCGCCTGGACAGAATCTGAATTTGTAAGTACCAGTTTAGCTCTTGGGTTTGGGGGTGGTGATGTCACAGGTAATACGACCGCGAAAACGCCGGCACTGACATCAAATACTTTTATAACCTATACAGTACCGATGGCACAGGGTGGTCAACTGGCATTTACACTCAATCCGCACTGGAGAGATAAACAATTTTTTACTGATACAAATACGGATTACGAATCACAAGATGCTTTTTGGATACTCAATGCAAGCATTGGTTACACTGGTTCTGACGATAACTGGGATGTAAGACTATGGGTTAAGAATCTTGCAGATGAAGAATGGATAAATGACGGATTTACATTTATTGCCGAACATATGGTGCTGCCTGGTGGGCCTCCGCGTCAATTTGGGGGTACGCTTTCCTATCGATTCTGATTGTATGCATTCGACTAAGTGATAAATAGGGTGGATTGTCCACCCTTTTTTTCTATTATGCGTTTTATCCAGGTCTAACATTATTATTTTTTCCGCAGTTTATTGTGAACGAATTGGCAACTGTCTCAAATATGGCGAACGATAACTACCCAAATCCGATATACGCCTGGTATGTTGCCGCTGTCTTAATGGTTGCCAATGTTGTCTCGTTTATTGACCGGCAGATTATTAGTTTACTCATAGAACCCATAAAAGCAGACCTCAGTATTACGGATACACAAATAAGTATTTTACACGGCTTTGCCTTTGCTATTTTCTATGCGTTTATGGGAATTCCGATTGGACGCCTGGCTGATTCCAAAAATCGCCGCACCATTATTGCAATAGGTATTACGGCCTGGAGTCTGATGACGGCCTGTTGCGGTCTTGCAAAAAATTTCTGGATGTTTTTCCTGGCCCGTATTGGCGTGGGGGTAGGTGAGGCTTGCTTGTCACCTTGTGGGTATTCAATGGTGTCTGACTATTTTCCACGGGATAAACGCAGTAAACCTATCAGCCTTCTGGCGATGGGTCCATACGTCGGAGGGGGACTATCTTTTATCCTGGGTGGTCTTGTTGTACAGGCCGTTGCCAAAAGCACGGCGCTGGAATTACCTCTTGTAGGTGTACTGCAACCCTGGCAAACGACTTTAATAATCGTTGGTTTGCCCGGCGTATTGGTTGCCGCCCTGGTAATGCTGTCTGTCAAAGAACCTTTGCGACACGATAGGCTAAATAAAGGAGAAGGTGCTCCAATATTATTACCATTGAGAGAAACCTTTCGTTTTATGGCATCACACCTGCGAGTTTACTTAACCATCATTTTTGGTTATTCGACTACCGCGATGTTGGGATATGGTCTATTAGCCTGGACCCCGACACTATTTATTCGTATTTTTTCCTGGACACCTGGAGAGGTAGGAATAGCATTTGGTCTGGTTGTTTTATTCTTTGGTGGCGGCGGCACAATGTGTGGCGGTATATGGGCAGATTGGCTTATAAAAAGAGGTTTTGCTGATGCATATCTAAGGGTGTCCGTCTATGCTTGTCTTGGATTACTGATTTTTATTGTGACCCCACTGGCACCAAATTCTATAACTGTATTGTGTTTACTGGGTCCGACAATGTTTTTTTTGGGAGCCAATATTGGTGTTGGTATGGCATGTATCACTCAGATTACACCCAATGAATTTCGTGGGCAGATACTGGCGATTTATCTTTTTATTTTGGTACTGATCGGGGCGGGTGTGGGCCCATTCCTGGTAGCTTTTTTTACTGATACTGTGTTTCAAAACACACTTCAGGTTCATTACTCTTTGTCCTTGTTTGGTGCGATATTTATACCCATTGCCATCGTAATTTTTTATTCAGGACTAAAACCTTTTGCGAATATGATAGTAGAAATCAGGCATTCGTAGATTTGCTTATAGAATTTAAGGAATTAAGTTATGTTTCTACCGAAAAATTTTGTTAAAGATGATTCGGACTTTCCCGATCAAACTGAGTTTACAAGAAGTGACTGGCTAATTCTGGCAGCAATGTGTCATCCTGTGGCCTTAATTGATGATATTAAAGACAAACCGGTTCGCTTTATATTAATGGATATCCCACTGGTAATTTATCGTACCAGAAAAGGAATTACCGTGGCTCGGGATATTTGTCCCCATCGAGGGGCGCCGCTCAGCATGGGATGTGTGGAAGAAAACAAAATTGTCTGCCCTTATCATGGGCTGGAATTTGAAGCAGATGGGACCTGTAGCAAAATTCCTGCACGGCAAGATCAGACGGCGCCTATCGCCAGTAGTTTCAACCTTATCACATACCGGAGTGAGGAGCGTTTCGGTTTACTCTGGGTTTGCCTGAAGCCTGATCCAATTTTGCCTCTACCAGAATGGCCGATTCTTGAAAACGAAGGAATTATGAATCACCCGGATACCAAAGTGAGTATTAATTCAGAGGTCTGGGAAGCATCAGCTGCGAGACATGTGGAGAATTTTAACGATCCTGCACATCTTTCAATTGTCCATAGAGAATCGTTTGGAAATCCGGAAGCCTCCTCTGTCCCGGAGTTTGAAGTCGACCAAACGGTGGCCCATGTGCTCAGGCGTGTTAAAACAACCCATTCAGCAGTACATGGAGTTGCCAGAGATTTCACTCTAATATCCGAACTGACATTACCTTTTTGCTCATTACTGATTGATGAGGAGCAGGATGGTAGCGTTAGATATTCAGTGCATGACGTTGCAACCCCCAATTCTGCTTATTCATGTACGCTTTTTCAGATTGCCGTCACACAGCATAACGACCCGCGTGCCGACATTGATTACATGTTGCAAGTCAATAAAGAAGATAAAGCCATTATTGAGAAGCTTCACCCAAAGGAATATCTTCTGAATATAAGAAATGAGCGGCACACCCATGCGGATGTTTGTAGTGTGGCTTATAAAAAGGCACTGGGTAAATTGGGCCTGGGAGCCTAAACATAATCTTTGTATTTTTCAAGATAACGTACCGGTGTTGACAATGCATCACGGCGGAAGGGGTCACCCAGTTCGCGGGTACACATGATTTCAAGTACTGTTGTTATACCATCATTCATCTGTAAATTGATTGCATTGGTGAAGGCAGGACCGACATCTTCCAACTTGTCAACAACGACACCTTCCGCACCCATGGCCCGTCCAATTTCAGCAAAACTCTGATTGTCCAGTTCGCCGGCCACAAAACGGCGGCCGTAAAAATCCACCTGGTTTTTCTTCTCCGCCCCCCATTGTTTATTGTGGAAGACGACCGACGTAACAGGAATACCTTCACGTACGCAGGTCATAGTTTCGCCCATACTCATACCCCAGGCACCATCGCCTACATATGAGACAGCCGGACGATCCATGGCAGCCAATTTAGCACCAATAATGGTCGGAAATGCATAACCGCAGTTACCGAAACTCATGGCTGCAAACATACTGCGTGGCCGTTCAAATCGTAAATAGCTATTGGATACAGAACAAATGTTACCGATATCGGTCGATACCATAACATCTGCAGGCATGGCTGTTTCCAGTTCTCGTAATACCTGGCGAGGATGGAGCAATTTACCTACGGCTTCTTCAATCATTTTGAGGCTGAAGTCGTCCTTCTCATGAATCCATTCATCAAGTTCTTTTTCCCACGCCTGTTTCTCCTGACTTATCTCAGTTGCACGTTGTTCCTTATTCGCATCACAAGCCAGAGAGCCATCATTCAGACGAGAGTGTATGGCGATTACTGCGGCTTTTGCGTCACCACAGATCCCCACTGAAATTTCTTTTACCAGGCCGAGCATTTTATGATCGGCATCGACCTGGATGATCCTGGCGTCCTCTGGCCAATAATCCATCCCATACTGGGCCAGAGTACCAAATGGACCAAGCCGTGTACCAAGCGCCAATACCACGTCGGCTCTACTGATGAGTTTCATACCGGCTTTGGAGCCCTGATAACCCAGGGGGCCACACCAAAGCGGATGACCGGCGGGGAAGGAGTCGTTATGTAAATAGCTATTTACCACCGGTGCACCCAGGCGCTCAGCCAGGGCTTTACACTCTTGAACAGCATCAGCCATAACCACGCCACCGCCGGAAATGATGACGGGGAATTTCGCTTTTGCCAGTAATTCTGCAGCGTCATTCAGACTTTTTTCACCCCCTGGTCCCCTATCCAGAGTCCGGGGTTGGGGGATTTCCACATCGATATCACCGTAGAAATAATCACGTGGTATGTTCAACTGAGTAGGGCCCAACTCCGACAGGGCTCGCTCAAAGCATCGGCCGGTAATTTCCGCCATACGATTAGGATTGCAGACATGTCCCTGGTACTTGGTGAACTCTTGAAACATGGGTAACTGGTTGGCTTCCTGGAACCCTCCCAGGCCAATCCCCATGGTACCGGTTTCAGGGGTGATTATAACCACCGGTGAATGAGCCCAATAGGCGGCTGCGATGGCCGTGACACAGTTACTTATCCCGGGTCCGTTCTGGCCGATACACACGCCATGTTTGCCACTGACACGGGAATAGCCATCAGCCATGTGGGCAGCCCCTTGTTCATGTACAACGGGCACAAAATCAATCCCGGCAGGCTCAAAGATATCCATAGCATCCATAAAGGCCGATCCCATGATTCCAAAAATTTTGGTTACCCCATTGGCAACCATGGTTTCTACAAACGCTTCACTGGGCGTCATTCGTGTCATAATCTTTAACTCCTGAAAGGTAGGGGAATGTGTTCAGAATACAAGCGAGAACGCTAACTGTGTATTCTGGGCACTATTCATTCCAATCGAATCATTTGCATATTCATATTAACAAGTCGGTAACTTTAGAGAAGGATTGCACTTGAAAATAGAGCCAGTTTCGAAGTGTATTCAGAGCCAGTAATTAAGGAATTCCGGTATATAGTAGCGGGCGAGTCTTTAATATTGTCGGTCTAACAAAGTAGCCTTGTCTCTCTCTACTAACCAGATAACCTTCATCAACAAACCATTGATAAGTAAGTACTATCGTATTTCTCGAGATACTGCTCCCACATCAGCTGGTGCGATCGCTTACTCATTTCTGGCTCTATGTGAGTGTCAAATACATACGTAACATACTGATGGCAAATAGCATTATTGATTATTTTGAACAGCTTATACAGGTGAAGAAAATGGTTAATACAGTCGCAGACATCCTGCTCAATATGCCAGAAAATAATGGCCAGGTACAACCAATCGATATATCCAGTACCGATCTGGAAAATCACTGGATGCCCTTTACTGATAACAAATCCTTCAAGCAGGATCCCAGGATAATTACCGGGGCTGAGGGAATATATCTTTGGAACAATAAAGGTGAAAGGCTGATTGATGGATCTTCAGGTTTGTTTGCCGTCGCATGTGGCCATTGCCGTCCTGAAATTACGGCTGCAGTACATGAACAACTCCGGCAGTTGGATTTTACGGCACCCTTTTTACGGGGACAGCCAAAGTCATTTGAGTTGGCCAAGCGTATTGCTGCATTAACTCCGAATCCACTTAACCATATTTTCTATGGAAATTCTGGATCAGAAGCTGTTGATACAGCAATGAAAATTGTCATGGCGTATAACTTTGCCAGAGGAGAGGCACAGAGAAATATATTTGTTTCGCGCGAACGTGCTTATCACGGTGTCAATATAGGTGGTACAGCGCTGAGCGGTATTGCCAAAAACAGGGAGGCCTTCACTGGCGTATTACCAAACGTGACACATATGCGAAGCACATTATCACCTGATCAGAAGTTCATTAAGGGTCAACCCAAGGAAGGTGGAGAAGAGTTGGCTAATGATCTGTTACGCGCTGTTCAATTGTATGGTGCGAATCGAATCTCTGCTTGTTTCGTTGAGCCGATTGCTGGTTCGACGGGTGTGATCGTTCCACCAGAAGGATATTTGCAGCGCTTACGTGAAATCTGTGACGAACACGATATTATATTAGTTTTCGATGAGGTAATTACCGGTTTCGGTCGAACCGGCTCTGCATTTGCATCACAAGAATTTGGTGTCACTCCCGATATTATTACCATGGCAAAAGCAATGACCAATGCTGCCCAGCCAATGTCTGGTGTGGCAGTACATGACAATATCTATGATACTGTTATCAATAGTTGCTCTGAAAATGTTGTTGAGATGTTTCATGGATATACGTATTCAGGTCATCCTGCAGCCTGTGCTGCCGGGCTTGCAACGCTGGATATTTTTGAAAAGGAAAATCTTTTTCAGAGAGCCAAAGATTTATCTGATTATTTTCTGGATGCAATTTTCTCTCTACAAGACCATCCGATGGTGACGGATATTCGAGGATATGGCATGTTGGCCGCATTCGATGTTGCAGTTGATGGTACTCCTGGAAGGCGTGGTCACAACTTTCAAAAGAGACTGTTTGATGCTGGCGTGCATGTCAAAACGACGGGAGATGCGGCATTAGTAGCGCCACCCTTTGTTATTGAGAAATCGGAAATCAATGACATGCGTGAAATATTCCGAGAGGTATTGGATAGTTATTCTTGACAACGAGAACGTATGGGCCAACATTTAGTACGGGGCTAGGGTATGTATGGCACAGGTACTTGAGTTTATCCGGAAAATAGCCAGGCAAGCACCTAAGCGTATTATTTTTCCAGAATCGGAAGATCCTCGCGTCATGCATGCAGCCCTGGAGTTCAATAGGGGTAATTACGGTACTGCATTATTTATCAGGCAAGGGCGAGTGAAAATGCATGATATTGAAGTATTTGAGCATCGCACTGATAGAGATGATTGGTATGTACGTTGTATAGATGTGTATTCTCAACTACAAGCCACGAAAGGTATTAAAGTCGAGCAAGCGGCACTTGAATTGAACAGTAATCCATTATTACTTGCCGCCGTATTGGTAAATATTGGTTATGCAGATGGAGGCGTTGCCGGTTCGGTTGCTACTACAGCCGACGTGGTCCGGGCTGGTCTTCGAGGAATAGGCCTGGCGGACGGGAAAAATTTACTTTCCAGTATGTTTCTAATGGAACTAAAGGATCGTGTTATGACCTACGCAGATTGCGGGGTAGTACCAAATCCCGATGCCGAGCAGTTGGCTTGCATTGCCATTGATAGTGCCGAAAACCATTTAGTGCTTACGGGGGAAGAGGCACGAGTTGCCTTATTGTCTTTTTCTACTAAGGGCAGTACTGAACATGCTCATGTGGTTAAAGTGAGAAAAGCCCTGGATATAGCCAGGCAACGACGACCTGCCTTACATATTGATGGCGAACTTCAGTTTGACGCTGCATTTGATCCAGAAGTTGCGAAGTTGAAATTGGAAGAATCGGCGGTTGCAGGTAAGGCAAATGTATTTATTTTCCCAGATCTATCTTCCGGCAATATCGCATATAAAATAACAGAAAGGATCGGCGGTGCAACGGCCCTCGGACCATTATTACAGGGCTTGGCGAAACCCTGGATGGGCTTGTCCAGAGGGTGTACGGCTAAAGACATTCTTGATATAGCTGTTATCACGGCCTTTCTGGCTTAGTGCTCACAATCTGTCACGGAAATGAAGTGGTATTGGAAAAGATAAACATGATAAAAAACTTTGCTGAATTTATTGCGAGTATGCCAAAGGCGGAATTACATGTTCATATTGAAGGATGTGTAGAACCCTCTATGCTACTGGAGTTTGCAGAACGTAATAAAATTGATATTCCTTTTCAGAATGAAAAAGAAGTATGGGCAGCTCAAGATTATGGGGAGCCGCCATTAGATAATTTCTTAAAATATCACGAAAATTGCATACGTGTATTGCAGAAAGAACAAGATTTCTATGAACTCACCTATGCTTTTCTTGAAAAATGCCGAAAAGAAAATATTGTTTACGTAGAAATGATGTTTGATACGCAAGCACATACCAGTCGTGGCGTTGAATTTAGGAATTTTTTTACTGGTCTCAATCGTGGAAGGCAAGACGGTAAGCGAGATTTCGGAATAGAATCCAATTGGATAATGAATTTTCAGCGTGATCATAGTGCAGAATCAAGTATGGAAATACTGGATATTGCTAAACCCTTTAAGCCTGAAATAAACGCTGTCGGTCTGGATAACTATGAAGTACACGACTTCCCACTAAAGTTTGAAAAAGTATTCAAGCGAGCGCGAGAGGAAGGCTATCATTTGACATCACATTGTGATTGTGATCAACCTAATTCCATAAATCACATTCGCCAATGTCTAGACATCCTGAAAGTAGAACGAATTGATCACGGGTTGCAAGTACTGGATGATCAGAAATTAATTTCAGCGGTCCAGGATAACCGGATACCACTGACTATGTGCCCAACCTGGAGGCCCTCAGATCCAGGACCTCGTCGAGTTGAGGGTATTCGTGAGATGCTTGATTTGAACCTACTGGTTTCAGTGAACACAGACGATCCGTCGGAGTTCGCCAGTCGCTATCTAAATAATACGCTATCGGAAGTACAGCGACACGGTGACTATTCAATAGATGAAGTCGTCCAGCTTATTAGTAATGCATTTGAATCAGCCTGGATTTCGGAAGAGGATAGACATAAATATCTGCAGAACCTTGATGATTATGTGAAAGAAAATTCATTTTAGCGACGTTATCTACGCAACCATGGAGTTACCTTTGGAACCATAACAGCGTGATTGGTGAAGTGGGGGAGGAGTTAACTGGAGTTTCTGAATATCTATTCGACTACACAGCTATTGATTACCTAAATTAGACTATTAAGGATGTCCTTGATATGTGCGATACCCTTTTGGATCCGATCTTCACTTATGGAGGAGAAGCCTAATCGAAAAAAGTTATTGGGAGGATTATCCTGTCCGAAATGGACATCTCCCGGCTCTATGAGGATACTCTGCTTGGCGCACTCTTCTGTGAGCTGGCGAGAGTTACTTCCCTCCGTTCCCTGTATCCAGAAGGCTGTGCCACCAAATTCCGGAATGTTGGTCGAACCGGGCATGTATTGCTCAAGTGCCTCGGCCATTATCTTCCAACGGTTTTTCAGCACCTGGTTAAACCGATTGATATGTGAGTCGTAATGACCGAGTTGAAGGAACAATGCGACTGTTCTCTGAATTAGGGCAGGGGGATGGCGTAATAATAAGCGCCGTAATATGCGTGCTTGCGTGAGCAGTTCAACATCGGCAACCAGATAACCGAGACGGAGACCAGGAGCGAGCGATTTCGATAAACTACCACAATAAATCACTCGATTATTGGTGTCCGAACTCTTCAAAGCCGGGATTGCCTGATGGATATAGTTAGCTTCGGATTCATAATCATCTTCTATGATAATGAAGTCGTGCAGTCTGGCTTTATCCAGCAATTCCTTACGTCTTCCCACGGGGAGAGTGGTTGTGGTAGGGGACTGGTGACTAGGGGTGACGTACACATAATCACATTGATTGAGTTTGTCGTTAATGATCAAGCCATACTCATCAACTTCAAGTAACACCAATTGCTTGGTGCGTAATGAAAATAAATTGCGGGCGTCAGGATATCCAGGGTTTTCAATGCCGATAACAGAGTCTTCGTTAAAGAGTAATTGCGAGATTATCGACAGGGCGTTCTGCGCGCCAATGGTAACCAGTAATTGTTCCGGCCTGATCCAAATGCCTCGCCGCGGCAGGACTCGAATGCACAATTCCTCTACCAATACCTCATCATCCTGATCAATATAGTCAAAACTGCCTGCGGTTATCACCGCGACACTTTGTGATTGACGCACACACTCGCGCCAATCGGCGATAGGGAACAATGAAGGGTCGGATTGGCCATAGACAAAAGGGTATTCAAATTTTTGCCAATGACTCGGTTTTTGTATATTACGTTGTATTGAGAGGTCGAAGTTTAATCTGGCCTGCCATTCCGGTGTACTTGAGCCTACTGTGTCTTCGTTCTCCTGGTACTGCGGTCTGGATTCGAGGATTGCCGGGTTAACAAAATAGCCCTGTCTTTCTCGACTGATGAGATAGCCCTCATCCACCAGTCGTTGATACGCAAGAACAATGGTATTTCGGGATATTTGCAATTGCTGCGCCAGATCACGGCTGGAGGGTAGCGGTAAATCAATACTGACCTGACCATAGAGAATAGCGTTGGTCAGTCCTCTTCTCAATTGCATCTGCAGACTTTCCTGAGCAGATGCGTCCAGCTGTATCAATTGTTTCCACATTAACTGGTGTGGTCGCATGCTCATTTCTGGCTCTATCCGGTGGGATTATTCACGCTTACTGTGCTAAAACCCAACAGCTCAAATAGGCGATTATTATTATAGGTGATAAAGATGGCCAAGACATTTGATCTGCCCCTCAAAGGTAATCCACTTTTTAAGAGCGGGGTTGGATCTGACAGGTCAGGAGATAAGATCATCGTCCGGATATTTGGGGTCAGAGTAAAAATACAAACACTCACAGGCGCTGCTGGTCCATTGCTGCGTATTTTTACTCTGACCCCAAATATCCTTAGGGAAGCCGGTATCCCGGGAGCTAGATCTCAGCGGCCTGCAGGTCGGCATGGTACGATGACCGCACCATGGGGGCGCTGGCTACACTGGTGAAGCCCAGTTGTCTGGCGTATTCGCCCAGGTCGGCGAATTCTGCCGGGTCCACGAATCTCTCCACCTTCAGGTGATACTTGCTAGGTTGCAGGTACTGGCCCAGGGTCAGCATGTCGCAGTCATGATCCCTGAGGTCGCGTAATACTGCTTTGACATCCTCAATCTCTTCACCCAGTCCCAGCATAAGACCGGATTTTGTCGGTATTCCGGGATGTTGTGCCTTGAATTTCCGGATCAGTTCCAGGGACCAGGGATAATCGGCGCCCGGTCTGGCCTTGCGGTACAGGACCGGCGTCGTCTCCAGGTTATGATTAAAGACGTCGGGGGGCGCTTTGCCCAGTTTTTCCAGGGCTATGTCCATCCGGCGGCGGAAGTCCGGGGTCAGTATTTCGATCTTCGTAGCCGGCGCCTTGCGGCGGACGGCCTCAATACAATCCCTGAAGTGCCCTGCCCCGCCATCTTTCAGGTCATCCCGGTCAACGGAGGTGATGACTACGTATTTCAAACCCATTAATTTGACTGCGTCGGCCAGGTGTTCCGGTTCATCCTTGTCCAGGGGTTGAGGACGGCCATGAGCCACGTCACAAAAGGGGCAGCGCCGGGTGCAGGTATCGCCCATGATCATGAAGGTGGCAGTGCCGCGGGAAAAACACTCACCCAGGTTGGGACAGGAGGCCTCCTCACACACCGTATGCAGGGAATGTTCCCGCAACAGCCGCTTCAACTCAAACACTTTGGGATCAGTGGGAGCTTTAGCCCGGATCCAGTTGGGTTTTCTCGGCGGCTTTCCCTCCATCGGTACTACTCTTATGGGGATGCGCGCGGTTTTCAATCTTCCCCGTTGATCTAACTTGGTGCGATTTTCTGTTGCCGTATTCATTTGCAGTGGTATCGGGAATCAATATTTACCGGGACATAACCGTGGGAAAAGGATTGTTCCTTTCATCATATCGTTCCACATCATTGTATAGAAACTGGTTTAACAGGCAAGGCAAAAATCTTTCAAGCGCTGCATTGACCGTCAACTTGACTCCCAGGTCTGCCAGTTGCGTTACTTCAAGCCCCGGATAGCCGCACGGATTAATCCGTTGAAAAGGAGACAAATCCATGTCGACGTTGACAGCGAGGCCGTGATAACAGCATCCTTTCCTTACCCGTACACCCAGGGCTGCGATCTTCCTGTCAGCGATGTACACCCCCGGCGCACCCTTGCGGCGCGACGCCTTCAGGTCGCAGGTGGCGAGGAAATCTATGACCGCCTGCTCCAGCAGGTTGACGAACCGCTTGATAGACACCCCAAGCCGCTTCAGGTCAAACAGCAGGTAGACAACCAGTTGACCGGGGCCATGGTAAGTCACCTGTCCACCCCGGTCCACCTTATGCACCGGAATTTCGCCCGGGTCCAGCAAGTGCTCGGTCCTGCCGGCCAGGCCCAGGGTAAATACCGGTTCGTGTTCCAGGCACCAGATTTCGTCCGTAGTTGCCGGATCGCGCCGGTTGGTATGGTCAACCATGGCTTCGTAGACGCCCAAGTATTCCTGTAAACCAAATTTCCGGATTGATAAATCCATATTAACTATCCCATAAAACCCTGTATGATAGCGGTTATGGCGAGGCGTATAAAATCATAGTATACGCTCAGGTATTCTGAATAACATATTTTCATAGGAGGCGCTCATGAAGTCGGCAGCACTGTATTTGCCCTGTTCCTTGATATTCGGCATCGCACTAATCCAGGTCACGCTCGCTCAGGCCGAATCCGCATCCACCGAGGTGATTGAAACCTGCCCGATGCCGGAAAGACCTTCCATTCCCAACGGGTTGAAATCCTCCGAGGAGGAGATGATTGATGCGCAAATGGGCATCAAAAACTATATTGCCAACGGGGAAGCCGTGCTGGCCTGCCTTGACGGACTCCGGGATAGCTGGGGAGAAACCGCCACTGAAGAGCAACTGCAAATCAACATCCTTTTCTACAATAAAATGGTGGATGAAATGGCATCGACGGGTGAGTTGTTCAATTCTGCGGTTCGGGCCTATAAAGGTAGAAACCAATAGACGTGATATTGCCGGATAAGTTGTCTTGCCGAAACAGCCGTAAGATGCCGTAAAGCCGTCATTATGGCGTAAGTTCATCCCCTGCAACAACATGCAGGGTTCAAATGCAGGAATCCATGGGCAGACTCTGAGGAATTGACGTATTACGAATGAAAGCGCTGGAGATTAACCGCCTGGAGAAAACCTACAAGAACGGGTTTCAGGCATTGAAAGGAATCGATCTGGACGTGGATGAAGGCGATTTCTTAGCGTTACTCGGCCCCAACGGCGCCGGCAAGTCTACCACTATCGGTATCGTCTCCTCGCTGGTGACCAAAACCGCCGGTAGCATCAGCGTTCTTGGCCTTGACAGCGACACCCATATAATCGAGATCAAATCCCTGTTAGGCATCGTTCCCCAGGAAATCAACTTTTCATTATTTGAAACCTGTCTGAATATCTTGCTGAACCAGGCGGGATATTATGGAATCGACCGGAAATCGGCGTACCCCAGAGCGGAGAAATACCTCAGGCAACTGGGTTTGTGGGAACGGCGCAACGATATATCCCGCAACCTTTCCGGCGGACTCAAACGCCGGTTGATGATCGCGAGAGCCCTGGTCCATGAACCGAAACTGCTGCTGCTGGATGAGCCGACCGCCGGCGTAGACGTGGAACTGCGCCGTTCCACCTGGGATTTTCTGAAGGAGATTAACCGCCGCGGCACAACCATCGTACTGACCACTCATTACCTGGAAGAAGCCGAGAGTCTGTGTGAAAAAATCGCCATTATCGACAAGGGTTCGATCATTGAATTCGGCCATAAAAAAGACCTGCTGGCCCAATTGCATTCGGAGACGTTTATCCTGGACCTGGCAAGTCCCCTGGAGAAACTGCCCGATATCCCCTATCTGGACATACGCCAGATCGACCAGATGACCCTGGAAGTGGTCATCAACAGGGAGCAGAACGCAAATGCCGTGTTTGAGATACTGTCGGAGCACCGGATCATAGTGAGCAGCATGCGCAATAAAGTAAATCGCCTGGAAGAGTTATTCATCCGGCTAGTGGACGACAACGAGCAGGGAAATGACGACTGACCGGTTATACATCTCCTTCAAGACCATCGTAACCAAGGAGATCACCCGGTTTATGCGTATCTGGACGCAAACCATCCTGCCGGCAGCGATAAGCATGGCGCTTTACTTCGTTATTTTCGGCAACCTGATCGGACCCCGCATCGGAGTGATGGGTGGGTTTTCCTATATGGAATTCATTGCTCCGGGGATCATCATGATGTCGATCATCAACAATGCCTACTCCAACGTGTCTTCCTCGTTTTTCGGCGCAAGATTTCAACGCCATATAGAGGAAATACTGATCGCTCCGGTGCCGAACTGGATCATCCTGGCCGGTTATATTACCGGCGGTGTAACCAGGGGCTTGATTGTGGGTCTGATCGTGACGGTCATTGCGTTGTTCTTCACCGGCATGCCTTCAGTTTACAACCCCTTTATCGTCGTCACTACAGTCATCCTGACCTCCGTCCTGTTTTCCCTGGGCGGTTTTCTTAACGGCATATACGCGAAGAATTTCGATGACATCTCCATCATCCCGACTTTCGTGCTGACCCCGTTGATATACCTGGGAGGGGTATTCTATTCCATAGACCTGCTGCCGCGTGTCTGGCAATCCATCTCCCTGGCCAATCCGATACTTTACATGGTAAACGCCTTCCGTTACGGCATTCTGGGCGTCTCCGATATCAGTATCCATACTGCGTTTGCCATAATCGTCCTGTTTATCTTCGTCCTGTCGTTCTTTTCCCTGTACTTACTCCGGCGGGGAACGGGGATAAAGACCTGAACAGGCTTTTACGGGCTCTGTTTCAGCCTGTTATTCCTTCTTTCTATCCAGATCCTGATTTAACCTGACAAGCTCGGTCATCAATCGGTCAATATCCGGGATCAATTTTTTCAGGGCAGCTTGCTCTTTTGCCACCAGCCTTTTTGCCACTTCGTGTCGTATCACTCCGGCGTCAGATGGAAAGATTTCTACGATGCGTCGGTCTTCATGGTGTGGTTTCCTGTAAACCAGATTGTCATTAACCATTCGGTCTATAAGCTTTGTGGCTGTCGCAAGATTTAACACCAGCGCATCTGCAATCTGGCCCATCGACCTGCCGCCTTCGGTCACCAGCATATTCAATACCAGCCAGGCATCCAGACTCAGCCCTACATTACGTAACTCAGCAGTCAACCGGTTATTTACTTTGCGACCGGTACGGGCCATTAAACTGGCCAGGTGATTATCTAAAATACGTTTATCCAAAAGGAGGAGCTCTGTTTTTGCCAACACGTCTGAAAAGAGTCATGATACCTGAGCAGACGCGTCATACCAAAATGCGAAAGATTCTTACAGGCACTCGGCAGGCTTGTACAAGTTTTCCAGACGTTATACGCTAATATCAGGAATTATTACTAAAAAACTGAACTCAACCTAATATTATATGGACGATTTAACTGTCAGTGTACTCGTAGCCATGAGTGGCGCTTCGGGGTTATTCGGTCCGTCCACCCGAGACTGTGCATTATTAGCCGCTGAGGAAATAAACCAAAACGCAGGCGGCCTGCTTGGTTCAGAAATAAATCTGGAATTTATTGACGTGGGTCAGGATAGTCCTGTGTTTATGGAACAACTGGACAGGCTCCTGGCAAATAATTGTAAGGCTATTATAGGCTCGCATGACAGCGCCGTAAGACATATTGTATCCCGTCATATCCAGGGAAACATTCCTTACATCTATACCCCACCCTATGAAGGAGACGAAACAGGCAAAGGTTTATTCGTTCTCGGCGAGACTCCATACCAACAGATGTCCCCCGCCATACCCTGGTTCATGCAGGAGAAGCAAGTGAATACCTGGTACATGGTAGGGAATGCGTATCAATGGCCTTACACCACAAACTGGCTGGGCAAGCAATTCATCGGGCTAATCGGTGGCGAGGTGCTCGGTGAAGAATACGTGCCATTCGGTAGCGAAAACTTCGATTACGTTCTCAGACAAATTGAGGAATTATGTCCGGATGCTGTATTGATTACCCTGGTGGGTAGCGATTCCGTTGATTTTAACCGCGCCTTCGCTGAGAAGGGTCTGGCAGACAAAACCATACGTTATGGCCCATTAATTGAAGAAAATACCTTATTAGGTATCGGCGTTGAGTGCTCCAAAGGGATTTTTTCCTCCAGTGGTTATTTTACTTGCCTGGATACAACGCAGAATAGAAATTTCATGGAGCGTTATGCGGCAAAATTTGGTAACAATGCGCCGATGCTGAACGTCGTCGGACAATCCTGCTACGATGGGTTGCATTTCCTTGCCAAGCTAACGACTAAAGCAAAATCACTGGATGTCCAGAAACTTGCTTCTTTTACCGAAGGCTTTACTTTTGAAAGTCCAAGGGGATCAATGGTGATACATAACAGGCACAGTACCAAGACCATTTACCTGGCTGAAGCAGAAGGCATTGACTTCAAAATCATCGAGACCTTTACAGATATTCCCGCTAACGCTCCCGGTCATTAGTATTACTTACTATATATCCGGGCCCGCAATTTGCGGCAGTATTGCCTGAATTGCAGCGCCAATAGCCAGCAACTTCCGGTCGGACCCTGCCGGCCCATCTATTGAAATACCGACAGGTAATTGCTCTCCGGTCAAACCGGCAGGTACAGACAGACTGGGTATTCCTGCATTTGCACTGGGGTCACAGTTACGAATATACGTGGAAAATGTTGGCATTATTGATCCATCGATCTGTACTGAATCATCCTGGCCGATGGGTCTGGCAGTTAATGGGGTTGTCGGGTAGATAATTGCATCGAGTTTATGTTTTTCAAAATAATCCTGATAAAGCTGTTGCAGTTTCGGTCTATGTTTATTTTTTGCATCCTGATAGACCGAAGCAGGTATGGCTCCTTCCCCCAATAATGGTTTGATTATATTTTTCACATCCCGACTGGCGATATTTTCAATCAGCGTTTCAATATCTATCGTTAAATCATGGGAGGTGATATAGCTGTGTAGATCAGGAATTGTTTCGTGTAATACGATTGGAAACCCGACTTTTTCATTTAATTCATACAGACCCTCAATATCCTTATGCAAAAAGGTCAGCTTGCCATTTTCTAATCGTTCGAGGGCAACCTGAATAACTTCTGCAACGTCATTATCAAGTCCCAAGTAAAATGGAACAGTGGGTATACCGATACGAAGATTCTCCAGTTCTACAGTTTCATGCCCACCATCACCTGTGAGAACTTCGTCAATTAACTGAATATCCTCCACTGAACGTGCAAACGTACCGATGGTATCCCGTGTACGTGAGATATTAATAATACCTTGCCCGGGATAGCGACCAGTTGATGGCCGGTAGCCGCAAACACCGCATAATGCAGCCGGTATCCGGACCGAACCTCCGGTATCCGTGCCTAATCCGACAGGCACTATGCGTGCTGCAACAGCCGCTGCCGTGCCACCGCTGCTCCCACCCGGAATCAGGTCATGGTTGTATGGATTGTGCACCGGGCCGAAGAAAGCGTTATTGTTGGTAATGCCGTAAGCAAGTTCATGCAAATTTGTTTTTCCGATAACAACAGCTCCGGCGTTTATCAGCTTCTCGACAACGTCGGCATTATCTCTGGGCTTATTGTTGATCAGTGCGGGCGTCCCTCCTGTAGTAATGTAGTCTTTGGTATCAATGTTGTCTTTCACAGCGAATGGCAGACCATGGAGCGGCAACAGGTTTTGCCTGGATAAATTTGTATCCAGTTTTTCTGCTCGTGACAAGACATAGGTCTCGTTGGTATTGATAAAAGCGTTCAGTTGCTTTGTCATTGCTACACGATTAATTACCTGTTGCATGACATCAAGGACACGGATGGGTTGCGCCTTTATTTTGTCAATCAATTCTACTGCGGTCAGATTCATCAACCCGTTCATAATCGATTATCGCCACATTATGTTTTACTTATAAAGTATTATTTAATTGTTATATGAATTAACTATTTTCAAAATAAAATAAATAACTACCTTTATTTACAGATAGTTATTAATGATTTTATTAATCATATCTGTTTCTTCAAAATACTTGATTTTATTTTACTTTTCAAGTATTATCACTATACTACCTAGTAAATACCGAATTTACCTTTGGGGAGATAATCAATGACGTTATTACGAACCATAATGATTGTTGCGTTGTTCCCGGCGAGTCTTGCCACCATTCATGCTGAACAACACGGCAGTATGCTGGAGGAAATTACCGTTGTTGCACAACGTCGCGTCGAGAATTTACAGGACGTGCCTATCGCTATCTCGGCATTGAGTAAGGCAGCGATAGAAAAAGCTGACATCCACGACCTGACCGATATTGCCACTCGGGTTCCCAGCCTGACTTATTCACCGTTTTCACCAGGGCAAAATATTATCGCCCTGCGTGGCGTGTCATCCAATGATGACGGTGCGGGGACGGACAACTCAGTTGCCATATTCGTGGATGAGGTCTATCTCGGACGGGTATCCAACATAAATCCGGAGATGTTTGATATTGAGCGTGTTGAAGTATTGCGCGGCCCCCAAGGCACCTTGTACGGAAAAAATACTATCGGTGGCGCAATTAATATCGTATCAACCAAACCGGATACGGAACAATTTTCAGCCAAATTACGAGCGAATTTGGGGAATTATGAGCGCACGGACTTTGCCGGATTGTTAACCGGACCCTTAACAGAGAATATTGCAGGCAAATTTTCTTTTTCCTACCGTAATCGGGACGGCTGGGTGGACAACGTTGTTTTGGATAAAAAACAAAAAGACGATGACGCCCAGGCTTACCGCGGTCAACTCCTCTACACCTCTGGAGATACGGAAATCATGTTTACGGCGGACTACAACAGACTGGACGTCGAGGATATGGCCAGAATTCCCCAGACGCAGATAGTCGGCGGCCTAGGGCCGATTGTCGACCAGTATCAAGCGCTGTGCGGTAACAGGGGACCGCGTTGTTCGACGAATCCCAGTGACGGTTTCGCCAAGCGTGACGCCTGGGGAGTGAGTCTCCATGTTACCCACGATTTGGGGATCGGTGAATTGAAATCAATCAGTGCTTACAGGGAAAACGAAGTGGACTGGGAGATGGATTCGGTCGGCGTCTCGATTCCATTGATAGATGACATCTTTGATAAAACCGATCAGTTCACCCAGGAGCTCCGTTGGAGTGGAAATACGGATACGTTGAATTATGTATTCGGGTTCTGGTATCTGAATGAACAAACTAACCGGTTTGAAGTGTTTGATATTATTGCAGACAAAAACATCAATGGGAGTGATCGTTATCGTCAAATTAACGAAACAGACAGTTATGCCGGGTTCGGCCAGGTTGATTGGCTGTTAACGGAGAATGTCACACTGACTGTCGGTGGCCGCTACAATTATGAGAAAAAAGAAATCGTCAACGATGCCGTGGCTGGTGATTTTGTCGTGATCAACCAGACGTTTGCCAATACCAAGGAAGAAGTATGGACCTCATTTATTCCAAAAATTTCCCTCACCTGGCAACCACGTGAAACGATGACCGTATATGGGACGATTGCTAAAGGCTTCAAAAGCGGCGGCTTTCCTGCAGCTCCAACGACAATTATTGATACGGAACCTTTGAACCAAGAAAATGCGCTGAATTATGAAATTGGGTTCAAATCAGACCTGCTGGATAATTTAAGATTAAATACTGCTTTCTTTTATACTGAATACGAAGACTTGCAGATCCAGAGTTTTGGCCCCAGGTTAGGCTGTGTCGAAGATACGACGACACCGCAACTTGAATGTTTCGGCGTCTTTCAGACCTTCAATGCCAGTGATGCAGAGGCAAAAGGGGTTGAACTGGAGCTTACTTGGATTCCCGTAGAGAACCTGACATTATCGGGTTTCTACTCATTCTTGGATTCGGAATTTACCGATACCAATGTCCCAGGCTCCGTCTTCGAGGGACAAACCGGCAATGAACTGATTCGTGCGCCACGGCACAAATATAACATTAATGCAGAATACATATTACCTCTCCAAGGAAAAGGAGAACTGACGGCTAGTGTCAGCTACCGGTTCACTGACGATCAACGCGGCGAACTTGAACCCTATGCCATACAACCTTCATTCGACCTGTTTGATGCTCGCTTGGCCTGGAACAGCCCTAACAATGCCATGGAAATCGCCGTATGGGGCAAGAACCTGTTTGATGAAGAACACGTCACCCACCTTTATACTATCGCGGGCGAAGTCATTTCCGTATTTGGTGATCCTCAAATGTACGGTGTGTCGTTGACTTATCGTTATGACTGACCAGACAAAGTATGATAAATCAGTAGAATACAACTCCATTTGATTGGAAAGAATAGCCTATCTTTGCTCGTCCGTATTCTAATAAGCTTGATTTCTCAACGCATTAATTGTCACATGGCAGTCCTACAAATCCAGGACGAGTAATTCACTCTTGGAGCGGGAACAGCACAGGGTCATCTGGTCGTTGGCCGCCTTCTCTTCATCGGTTTGAAATACATCGTTGTGCTCCGGTTCTCCTTCGAGCACGCCCGTCAGGCAGGTACCGCATATCCCCTGCTCGCAGGACACGGGGATGATGATCCCCTGTTCGCCCAGGGCATCAACGATCCTGACGCCGTCATCAACGGTGATCATCTCACCGCTGCTTGCTATCTTTACCTTGAACATTCGGGCATTCTATCACAGGAGATTTATCAAAATTCCATATGGAAAAAATATCGATATTATTTATAATCATCGAAAAATAAATTACGGGGGGAGATGAAAGTGGCAAAACCGTTTCTGAAAAATGCCTGGTATGCTGCAGCATGGAGTTATGAGGTAAAAAAGGAATTGTTCGAACGCACTATCATCGGTGAATCGATCCTGTTCTACCGCAAGGATAACAACCAGGCAGTCGCCATCAATAACACCTGCCCGCACCGCTATTCACCTTTACACATGGGCACATTGCTGGGAGACGTGGTGGAGTGCGCCTATCACGGACTGCGTTACGACAGTACCGGGCATTGTGTACATAATCCCCATGGGGAAGGCAAAATTCCGGAAAAGATGTGTACGAAAGCCTACCCGCTGGAAGAAATCCACAATATGTTATGGATCTGGATGGGCGACCCCGCACTGGCCGACCCTGCCACCATCCCTGATTTCAGTTGCCACACTGACCCCAATTACCCTTCCGTCGAGGGCATGATTGAGATGCACGGCAACTATGAATTGATTACCGACAACCTGATGGACCTGTCCCACGTCGAGTTCCTGCATAAAGGCATACTGGGCAGTGACGCCATCAAGTGCGGGCAGCACGAACTCCTGCAGGACGGCACCACCGTCTGGTCGAATCGCTGGTGCCCGGACGGACTTGCGCCCCCGGCCTGGGACCACATGTTCAATGATTACGGCAAACCGGTGGACCACTGGCTGTATATGCGCTGGGACGCCCCTTCTCACATGTTGCTGGACGTGGGGATTACACCCACCGGCAGTCCGAGAAACGAGGGTATCTGGATGTACGGAACGGATATACTCACACCGAAAAACGAGACATCCACCTATTACTACTGGGGCGTT
The DNA here is from genome assembly GCA_965205405.1 of Gammaproteobacteria bacterium. Classification (GTDB taxonomy): domain Bacteria; phylum Pseudomonadota; class Gammaproteobacteria; order Eutrophobiales; family Eutrophobiaceae; genus JAAXHV01. The sequence goes on along the minus strand of OZ242169.1, from coordinate 2,478,010 downwards.
GCCCGATCCCATGACAAGAATAGCGCCGAGATGGATAAAATCTGGACCACTGCCATAGAAATGGCGTTCGGGACCCAGGACAAACCCATGATCGAAGCCCAGCAGGACATGCTGGAATCACTGGATGCCGTGGACCTCGATGAGGTTGACCCTGTGCTGCTGCCTATGGACAGCGCCACGGTCCGCTGCCGTCGCGTCCTGGACCGGTTGCGCCGGGAAGACGGCGTCAAGTTGCCCGATCCCCGTAACCCGGCCCTGACAGACCTGATCCGGAAAGCGGAGGCCGAGGAATACAACGGCAGGATAGTCCCGGTGGTATAACTCGATATTTGGGATATTTGGGGTCAGAGTAAAAATACAATCAGTTTGGCAAGTGGTAGTGGCTTGTTGTTGAGTATTTTTACTCTGACCCCAAATATCTTGACCCCAAATATCTGCGGCTTACTCGCTGAACGCGGGTTTTATCTCTGTTTTCGGAGTCCAGTCCGGGCCGTAGAGTCTTTTGAATTTTTCCGGACGGTCCACTGACCCTTTGGCGCCGCCGCCCTTCCATAGGTCATATTTTTCGTCGGAATATTCATCAAAGAACTCCGTCAGCCTTGTATCCAGATCTGTGACGATCTCATGGTATGCCGGATCATCATAAACATTCCGGTTTTGTTCAGGGTCTTTTTTGACATCGTACAATGCCGACTCACCTGTAGAGTTCAGCCGTTTCCAGAAGGCGTGATCCTCGGTTCGAATGACACGGGTCTCTTCCTGTTCGTAGAATACCGCGTCATTCCACCTGCCGGTTTCGCCTGTTAATGCGAACCTGAAGCTTTTGCCGGGACTGTTTTCTAAGCTCACGTCGCCCATGCCGGCATAATCCAGGATTGTCACCGGGATATCGTACTGGCCTATCAGCAGGTCACTGGTCCGGCCCGCCTCGATTTTGTCCGGGTGCCTGATAATCAACGGGATATTCATGGCTGTTTCATACATACTCGATGGCGTCGTTACTATAGTATGTTGCCAGATACCATGCTGCCCGTAGAAGTTGCCCTGGTCGCTGGAAAATATCACCAGGGTGTTCTTTTCCAAGCCTTTCTCCCTCAACGCGGCAAGCACCCTGCCTACGCCGTCATCCACCAGGGTATTCTGGGAAGCAACATTGGCCATGGTGGCGGAATCATTGTGCATGGCCAGTCCTTCACGCAGTTTATTCCGCAAAAACGGACTGGTGTCTCCGTCAAGCAACTGCTCCACCAGGTTTTCGTTATAGGCCGTTCGTGGAAAAGACTTGAATTCCCTGCCCACGTAGTCCCGGTAGAACCTGTTCCTGGCAGGCCCGTAATTCGTAGGTGGATTGGTATAGGGGCCATCGTAATTCAATTGCAGGTAAAAAGGCTCTTCTCCCGAGTAATCCTGCAAATATTCAACTGCCTTATCCGTAAAATAATCAACGATATGCCGGTCTTTTACCTCATAGGTTCTGTCGTTATCGATGATGGTGTTATCCCAGAAATCAATCGTGTGACCGTAAGGAAACGTGACCCAGTATTGATAGCCGATGGATGCCTTCCAGGGTTGGCCCAAATGCCACTTTCCGATCATGGCGGTCTGGTAACCGCGGTTTTTCAGCGTAAGCGGCAGCGTACGATACTCCGCCACGGCAGACCAGTTTTCCGGCCATTGATTCAACAGTTCATCATTCAGCCAACTGTGTATACCGTGCTGTGAGGGCATCAATCCTGTCATCAGGGTCGCCCGGGTAGGCGAGCACATGCCGTTAACGGCGTATGCACGGGTGAACTTCACACCTTCCCTGGCAAGCTGATCGATATGGGGAGTCCTGATATCCGGGTTGCCGTACGTGCCCAATAGAGAAGCAGCCTGGTTATCGGTCAATATAAATAATATATTCGGTCGTAGCTCATCGGCACAGGCGATTTCAACCAACATAAATAATGCAACAAGGCGAAACAGGAGTGACGTTTTCATGACAAGGATAGTTTTTCCACTGGCTTCCGGCATTCGCCGGAATGACGATTCCTTATCCATCAATATAGGGAAAATTTATCATATCATGTTGTCTGTTTCGACCGCTCAATAAATCCTTTACACTGCGTGATATGGCTATTACACGCAGAGAGTTTGTTCAGTTAAATGTAAATCTTGCGCTGGTATCTTTGTGCGGACGTGTCGGCGCAGGTGAAGCCGAGGCCCTGTGGTCAAACGATAATAAAAAAGTATTGTCCGATGTCATCTATCAGTTATTCCCCCATCCCCGCTTGGACAAGGGCGTATACGAACAGGTTACGCAGCAGGTCAGTGATAAGGTCGCTCAATCCGCTGAGTTGACGGTCATGATGAAAAACGCAATGGAGAGCCTGTCCGGGAATGCCCGTGAAAACAGGGCAGCATTGCCGGACCGGGAGAAAATGGAACAGCTTGAGAAAATACAACACACTCCTTTCTTTCAATTTATATTGAATGAAACACTGAGCGGGGTCTACCGGCACCCCCTTACCTGGGAGTTGCTGGGCTTTGAGGGTTCCTCCCTTGAGTTCGGCGGCTATATCAACAGGGGTTTCAACGATATTGACTGGCTGCCTGAATAGCTTAGGATATTTGGGGTCAGAGTAAAAATACTCAACAATAAACCAACATCACCCACAAGTGACTGTATTTTTACTCTGACCCCAAATATCCAAGAATGGAGACTGAATGGCAAAATTCTCCCTGAATGATCCTTCGGTGGTTGTGGTAATCGGCTCAGGCGCCGGCGGTGGAACGCTGTCCGACGTGCTCTCAAATAACGGTATTAACGTTGTTTGCCTTGAAGCGGGCAAACGGCTCGACCCTGCGGAAATTGTCACCAATGAAGCCGAGATGTTCGGCAAAATGACCTGGCTGGACGAAAGGCAGGGCAGCGGTATCGCACCGCCTCCCTTTCCCGTCTGGAATTGTAAAACAGTGGGCGGCACGACCCTGCACTGGACCGCGACCTGCGTACGGTTGTCGGAGCACGAATTTAAAGCGAGCACCCATTACGGTGAGACAGAAGGGACGACTCTGGCAGACTGGCCTGTCACGCTGGCTGAGCTTGAACCCTTTTATTCCACTGCGGAGGATCGGTTAGGCGTAACCGGGACAAACGGTATTGAACGGCTGCCGGGCAACAACAATTACCTGGTAATGGAAGCCGGGGCAAAAAAGTGTGGTTATGAAGAAGTCAATACCGGCAACCTGGCTATTAATTCAAAACCACGCAACGGCAGGGGCAGTTGCCTGCAACTGGGGTTTTGTACCAGCGGCTGTGCCGTCGGCGCCAAATGGTCAGGCTTGTACACGGATATTCCTGCAGCGGAACGAAGCGGCCACTTCGAATTAAGAATCGAGTCGATGGCTGTACGAGTCAACCATAATAATAAGGGCAAAGTGACTGGTGTTGACTACCTGGATAAAAACGGTAACAGGCATACTCAGTCGGCCCGGGCAGTCTGTATCGCCGGCAATGTCGTTGAAACGACCAGGTTGTTATTACACTCCCAATCTGAACAATTTCCTGACGGACTGGCCAACCGCAGTGGCCAGGTAGGTAAGAATTATATGCGGCACGTCATGGCAGGGGTTGTGGGGATAATGCCCGGGCAAGTCAACCTGCATCGTGGCGCCCACCAGGCAGGGATCATCTATGATGAGCGTTATCATAATGATAAACGCGGGTTTTTTGGCGGGCTGTTGCTGGAGACCGTGAATTTTACACCGGAGTCTATGGCCCGGTTTTTACAACCCGGAAGCTGGGGCAAAAGCTATACGGAACTGCTGGAGAAATACAACCGTATGGCAGCCCTGCTGATCGTGGGTGAAGACCCGCCAATGAGCACAAATTCAATCACCCTTGACCCCGTACGAAAAGACCAATACGGCCTGCCTGTCCCGGTCGTCCATTATGAACATCATGACAACTCGAAGAAGATGTTGCGCTACGGGCTTGAACGGGGACGGAGAATATATGAGGCGCTGGGGGTGGAACAGGTGATAGAAATGGTGGACGTGTTCCCGGCCACTCACAATATGGGCACTGCGCGTATGGGAACTGACCGGGCCACAAGCGTCTGCAACGGCTGGGGACAGACCCACGACCTCGACAACCTGTTTATCAGCGACGGCAGCTTATTCCCCACTTCAGGCTGCGCCAATCCGACCCTGACGATTATTGCGCTGGCGTTGCGCCAGGCGGAATACCTGGCCTCACGGATTCTGTCAAATTCCCTTTGACTGGGATATTTGGGGTCAGAGTAAAAATACAGTCACTGGTGGGTGGGGTGCTGGTTTATAGTTGAGTATTTTTACTCTCGATATTTGGGGTCAGAGTAAAAATACAGTCACTGGTGGGTGGGGCGCTGGTTTGTTGTTGAGTATTTTTACTCTGACCCCAAATATCTTATTCTTTTGCTCTCTGTTCCTGACGCCGCCTTTCCACGTCTTCAAGCAAGCGGTCACGTTCGCTACCGACGGTATTTCCCCCGCGGTATTCCGTGCCGTCTTCCGTTACGATCAATTTCCAGTCCATCTTGGGACCACCGTCCCGCGCCGGGTTTCCGCTAATCTTGATCACGTCACCGGGTTTCAACGAATCATTATTCCACCCCCTCCGTCGCAAAATCGCCGAAGCATTTCCCTCTGCGAACCAGTGCTGAACCTCACCGTCAGCGGTCGTGACATCGAAATAGATACGGGCATGGGGATTGATCAGGCGGAACTTTGTCACCACGCCGGTAACGGTTATCAGTTCATCGACCAGGTAGTGTGACTCCGGGCTGTGATGTGAGTATGCAGGCGTACAGAAAAGCACTGCTGCAATAAGAGATGCAACCATTCGAATGTTCATAAACAGCTCCTTATTATGAGAGTTGGATATTTGGGGTCAGAGTAAAAATACAGTCCCTCTGGTTAATGGTACTGGTTTATTGTTAAGTATTTTTACTCTGACCCCAAATATCCCGTTAATACTCACCGGTGATGGCCTCACACACGAATTCTTCCAGTTCCCAATCCGGGGCAGGTAAAAAACTTCTTTGGTTTTCATAGGGTTTACGAAAATTTACCGAATCGATTATAGCCAGTTCCAAATCCAGCCTGCCGTTATCGGCATGATAGGTATAGCGTTCAATGAAACGCGTGTCTTTATCGGGAGCAAGCGCACCGCGTCCGGGGACGCCGATGACATTCGGAATAACATGGGTTGTCTCCACTATCAGGGTGTCGCCCTCGTAACGACCGATTGAATGGCCCAGTCGCGTATGAGGCGCATCCGGTGGATATGCCCGTCCATCCAGGTATACCGTTCTGACGGCATTCCAGTATTCGTAACGGAAGATGACACTGTCATCAAACTGCTCTATCTGCATCGGGACAGGCGCTAATATCTGGTGTCGCAAGCTGTCACCCTCAGGGGTGCAATCCAGGGCGGCGCCCTGCGCCGGATCGTATTCCGCCTGTTTTTTCATGCCTCCAGGTGTGAGCAAGTCCTCATTCTGCTGTTTTTCATAGTCCTGCATCTCATAGAACAGTTCTTTTACGGACCTCCCGTCGTTTTCGGGATTCCGTAACAAGGCTTGCAGGTATTTGAAGCCTGCCAGGGAGCATCCCGAGCGGGCACAGGCAAGGTCTTCAATGCGCCAGCGTTCATCATCAGGAGACAATAGTGCATTTGTCCAGACACCCCCGATATCAGGCCGATTGTCTTCCCGGGCACAGCCGCCTCCACAACAGACGATTACCAGCATAAGCACGGCATTGATGCTAATGTTATTTCGAGACATTTAAAATTTATCCAGTAACTGCCATGACTTACAGAGTATATCTAAAAAACGACCGTAAGCCAGGGATCATTCGATTTTCGATGCCGGCTGTGCTTAATGACGGCTCAAGTGCCATGTAAATGCCGGTTGATCAATCCCCTGGCGATGATATTTGCCTGTATCTCTGCCGAACCTTCAAATATGCTCAACACCCTGGCATCACATAATACCCGGGAGATGGCATACTCGGTTGCGTACCCGTTTCCCCCGTGGATCTGCAGGGCATTATCGGCACAGGACCAGGCAACCCGGGCGCTCAACATTTTTGCCATGCCCGCTTCCACGTCGCAGCGCAGTCCGGTATCCACCCGGCGGGCGGCATGATAAACCAGTTGTCTCAACAGCATGATCTCGGCCACCATCCAGCCGATCTTTCCGGCTACCCTGGGGAAGGACAGAATGGGCCGGCCAAACTGCACCCGCTGCCTGGCGTAGCCTGAGGCCAGTTCCAGCGCATTACGGGCAACACCTATACCCCGCGCCGCCGTCTGCAAGCGGCCCGTTTCAAAGGAGGACATGAGTTGTCTGAACCCCTGCCCTTCAACCTCTCCCAGCAGCGCCTTACTGCCTGTAGTGAAACGATCAAAACTGACCTCGTACTCTTTCATGCCGCGGTAACCCAGCACCGGGATTTCACTGCCGCTCATTCCTTCCAGCGGGAAGAGTTCGGCCTCCGTGCCGGCAGGCTTGTCTATGAGAAACAGGCTCAACCCCCTGTGACTTTTGTCCCCGGGGTCAGTGCGCACCAGCAGGGCCATCAGGTTGGCCCTGGCGGCATGCGTACTCCAGGTTTTGCTGCCGGTGATTTCATAGCCGTCGGCGCTTTTCACAGCTCTCGTCTTCACTCCCGCCAGGTCAGAACCGGCATCGGGTTCGGTAACCAGCACCGCCGGCAGCACTTCACCGGATGCAATACCCGGCAGGTAACGTCTTTTCTGTTCCTCGGTCCCGGCTTTCAGTATCAACTCTGCAACGATCTCGGAGCGAGTGGCTAACGAACCCACGCCGAGGAAACCCCTGCTGAGTTCTTCCGTGATGATACACATGGATAACTTGCCCATGGCATGACCGGCGTACTGTTCCGGGATACAGACTGCAAACACACCCAGTTCGGCCATTTTACTGATCAATTCGAGCGGTATCAGACTGTCCTGCCGGTGCCACTCGTTCGCCTCCCGGCTTATTTCTTCATCGGCAAAACGCCGGAACTGCGCGCTGATCATGGTCAACGTTTCATCCAGTGCCGGTTCACCAAACTCACCGGTCTGCTCTGCATCAGCCACCAACTCAGCAATGCGCAAACGGTTTTCGTTGGTGTTTCCGTCACTGATCAACTCGGCAATGGAGGCGTCGGCCAGCAGTTCAGCCAGAATTGGAAGGGCCGGGAAATCACCCGGACGGATCACCTCGTCCTGGCTCATGGCGATGCCGTGTAATAACTGCTGAAGATAACCGCCTGTCCCAACCTTGAATATGAGTTGCTCCAATTCCGTGAAGCTGCCTCGCTCCAGTAATCGCTTAGACCAGTTTGTCAGTTGTTTAACGGCTTCCAGGTAAGTGGCTACCCAGGCGTAGCCGTGAGCGATAAACTGGTGCTTTTCAAGGGACGGCGCGTCAATGGCATTGTCCCTGGTCACTTTCTCTGCCAGGGTCTCCAGGTAGCCGGATGCCAGCCTCTCAACTCCGGCGATGGCGTGTTCCGTTTGCTGTAATCGTTGTTCCATAGCGGCTGTTATTGTAGCAGTTGCGCAGGCCGCAATATCATTCACCCACAACACACCTTGCCCGTGCTGCAGTTTTACCGTCTGTGCGCAACACCTGCATATTGACGCTATCGGCTCCCTCCTCAACAGCGGACAACTGAAAAGGTTGACCGTCAAATAGCGGCGCCATGGCGCGATATTCAAATCGCTTGACTCTTTTACCGGTGTTTCTCCTGACCAGTTGCAATAACAGCATGGCAAGCAGCGGGGCATGTACGACAAGAGCGGGATAGCCTTCCTCTAGCGCGGCGTAAGTTCTATCATAATGGATCTTATGACCGTTAAAGGTCACTGCCGAAAAACGAAACAATATGGTCTCATCCGCGATCATTTCCTGTGACCAACTGTTTGCCGGCGGTTCCGGCAAGTGTTTTGTTTCCGGTAATGTCAAGGGAGCGCCCATTTCACGGTAGACAATTTCCTGCTCATCCATAATACACAAACGTCCCTTTTGCTTGATCTTCGTCAGCACCCTGATGAAGATCAAGGGTCCGGATGCACCGTTTTTTTCTTTTATATCAATAACCTCTGACTCACGCTCGGCTTCATGACCAATAATGAGCGGATGCAGAAAATCCGTCTTCATCCCGGCAAACATGCGTCGCGGTAACGCCACCGGGGGAAGAAATTCACCCCGCTTCGGATGCCCGTCCCTGCCCAGACCGGCATGGGGCACGGGTTTGATAAAAAAAATCCAGTGCCACAACGGCGGCAGGTTGTCACCATCCTGGTAGTCCGGCGCCGCTTCATTCAGTGTGGCCGCCAGCTTGTTGATCGGAGCGGCTGAAATGAGCTCGGTAACACTGTCAACCTTTGGAATCCACCCGGGAAACAGTTCGTCAAATCGAGCCATCGGATAGTGGGTCAATGGCTGAATTCAGGTAAGATAATCAGCGAGAGCAACAAATTCGCAGTCATAAGATGAGCAAGCGTTTTTTATCTAAGAGGGTAAATACCTGTGAAGGAACAATATCAAATTTGTCGCGAAGCATAATGGATTCGGCAAGGATGGTCAAAGTATAGGGGCAAAGCGCCTATATCTGAGTAAGGGATTATGAACAAACGTATTCTCCTCATACTACTTGTCTCAACCAGCGTCATCACCATGATGTCGACGGATTTGTATGTGCCGAGCCTTGCCCATTTACCGGAACTGCTTGGCGCCAGCCCCGAATGGGTCAAGCTGACGGTAAGTCTCAATATAGCGGCTTACGGTATTGCAACCCTGGTTCACGGTCCGTTATCGGAACGATTCGGCAGAAGACCAGTCCTGCTCTGGGGCATGGTCGGTTTTACCCTGACCAGTTTTCTCTGCGCCGGCGCCGCTGATGTAGGTCAACTGCTCTTTGCCCGGATACTTCAAGGGGTCGCAGCCGCCGTGGAAGGAGTCGTTGTGCTTGCCATCATACGAGACGTTTTTACCGAGAAGGAACAAGTACGGGCTATTGCCATCTATGGCATCGCAACATCCTTCGCGCCTGCCGTTGCGCCCCTGTTAGGCGGCTATATTCACGTGTATTTCGGCTGGAGAATGAATTTCTATTTCCTCGCGGGACTGGCGCTGCTGGTGACCTTACTGATTACGCTGCTTCTGAAAGAATCGACCGAAAAAGATTATAATGCTCTGAATCCGAAGGAAATTCTCTCCGACTACTTGGCTTTACTCAGCAACAAATCGTTCCTGCTTTATATCATTATCGGCGGCTGTAGTCTGGGCTGTATCTTTGCCTTTATCACCGCCGGACCCTTTATCCTGATTAAGAATCACGGTGTGGCGACCGAACATTTCGGTTATTTTCAAGGAGTGCTCGTCGTTGCCTATGTGATCGGCAGCCTGCTCGCGACCCGGATGGCCAGGACGCACAGCGTCCGGGCGATATTACGAATGGGTGTTTACGTTGCGGTATCAGGCGCCCTGTTGTTGCTGGCCATCATCTTTTCGGGAATAGAGACACCAGTTACCCTGATACTCGCCATAGCAGTTATCGTATTTGCCGATGGGCCCATATTTGCCGTGATACCCACTCTGGCCATGAATTCAACCGACAAAAGAACCGGGGCTGCGGCGGCCATGCTCGTCTCTGCGGAAATGGGCATCGGATCACTGGCCGCGTTGGCTGTCAGTTGGGTTCACGATGGCACAGCATTACCGATGATGATATCCATGCAGGTACTTGTCGTGATTATCGTCCTGGCTTACATAAGCAGCCCAAAATAGTCGTAGTGGGCGCCCTCTGTGGCGTATAATATTTGGCAGATATCCTAAATCGCCAGACGCATGTCGTTTTCACGGGATGCGCGTTTTCTTTCGTACTCCTTTAGAAATTTTTTTCGTAACCGGATATTGTCGGGTGTAATTTCTACCAGTTCGTCATCATTGATAAATTCCAGTGCCTGCTCCAACGAGTGCTTAACGGGTGGGGTCAATAAAATATTGTCGTCTTTGCCGGCAGCACGAATGTTGGTGAGTTGTTTAGCTTTGAGTGGATTAACCAGAAGATCATTATCGCGGGAGTGGATGCCGACAATCATGCCTTCGTAAACATTCCTGCCGGGCTCAACCAGTAACCGTCCGCGTTGCTGCAAGTTGAATAAGGAATAGGCCAGTGCCTTACCCTGACCGTTAGAAATCAGTACGCCATTGACTCTTTGATTGTTCAGCGCCGATTTTAATGGGCCGTAGTGGTCGAAAACATAATGCATCAGTCCTGTGCCCGCTGTTGCTGTCAGGTATTCAGTACGAAAACCGATAATACCGCGGGCGGGGATCAGGTAATCAAGTCTTATACGTCCCTTACCGTCTGGCGCCATGTCCTGCAAGCTGCCTCCGCGAGAACCCAACATTTCCATAACGCTTCCCTGATAACTGGCCTCCATATCAACGGTGAGTTGTTCATAGGGTTCACATAATTGATCGCCGACATTCTTAATAATAGCTTCAGGGCGAGAGACGCTAAACTCATAATTTTCCCTGCGCATATTTTCAATAAGAATGGACAGGTGTAATTCGCCGCGACCAGAGACCCTTAACTTGTCGGCGTCGTCTGTTTCTTCAACGCGTAAAGCAACATTGTGCTTTAATTCGCGGAACAACCGCTCACTGAGTTGGCGAGAGGTGACGTATTTACCTTCCTGACCGTTAAAGGGTGAGTCGTTGACCTGGAAAGTCATGGTGACCGTCGGCTCGTCAACGGTCAGTGGGGGTAAGGCCTCGACTGTGTCCGGCTCACATAAGGTATCTGAGATATTAAGTTCATCAATACCGGCTATGGCGATTATGTCGCCGGCAGAAGCGCTATTAATTTCAGTTCGTTCAAGACCGAGCAGACGAAACAGCTTCAGAATGCGTCCTCTGCGTATTTTATTGTCTTTATCAATGATCGAAACAGGTGTATTGGATATCACCTTGCCGCGGGCGATGCGACCGATTCCGATTACCCCTATATAACTGTTGTAATCAAGCGCACTGACCTGAAATTGAAAAGCGCCATTTTCATTGACATCGGGCGCCGGGACTTCCGTCACGATAGTTTCAAATAAGGCTGTCATATCCTGGTCTTTACAATCGGGATCAGTGCCGCTGTAGCCTTCTTTCGCGGATGTATATATCACCGGGAAATCCAGTTGTTCGTCACTGGCGCCAAGAAGATCAAACAAATCAAAGGTGCGATGAAGTACCCAATCAGGCCGCGCTCCGTCGCGATCAATCTTGTTTATAACAACAATAGGGGTTAGCCGGCGGGCCAATGCTTTTTGTGTGACAAAACGGGTTTGTGGCATCGGCCCCTCAACGGCATCGACCAGCAACAGCACTGAGTCGACCATAGACAAAATTCTTTCCACTTCTCCGCCAAAATCTGCGTGACCTGGTGTATCGATTATATTGATGCGATAGTCATTCCATCGTAGCGCGGTATTCTTCGCCAGAATTGTGATGCCACGTTCTTTTTCGATGTCGTTAGAGTCCATGACGCGTTCAGAGATCATGTCTCTCGCCTGCAGAGTGCCGGATTGTTTCAACAATTGATCCACCAACGTCGTTTTGCCGTGATCAACATGAGCGATAATGGCGATGTTACGAATTACTTCAGACATTGGCTTAGTGTGGGGTAACCATTTCGGTGACTAATAACCTGCATTACCAGCGACGATTCCCCGGTCGTGCAGGTCACCGATGGCGGCGCTGCTCAAACCCAGGATCGTCGCCAGAATCTCATCAGTATCGACGCCGAGTTGTGGCGCCGGCGTGACCGGTTGGCGCGGTTCCGACTCGAAGCGAAGTGGCGAACCAGGCATCAGATATTCGCCGATTCCGGGCTGTTGAACCGTCGCAAAAACGGGATTCTCCTCAGAGCAGCGCGGATCATGGTTTACCAGTTCGGAAAAAGTCTGGTACGGTCCCCAGCACACACCATGGGAATCGAATACAGAGGCTAAATCTGCAAGATCATGCCGCACACACCACGGTTCCAATAAACCGATAATGGCATCCGTAGCCTGGTAACGATCACCTTCCTGGTCGAGTTTCAATCCACGTTCGGTTTCTATCTTTTTAAACTCCTGCTCAAGTTGAGATGCCGTGACCAGGTTCCGCCATTGTCTGCGGGTGATGGCCACCAGCATGATCTCATGTCCGTCCCTGGTTTTAAAATTGTGGCCGAACGCTCCGTATAACCGGTTGCCGATAGCTTGACGTTCTGCACCATTGATTTGTGCTTCGCCGATGTGTCCCAGGTTGCCGACCATGGAAAACGCAATATCCGACAGCGCCAGCCTGATGAGTTGTCCGGCGCCGGTAAGTCGCCGGCGGCGCTCTGCGACCACCACTGCCAGCGCTGCATTGATGCCTGTCAGTGCATCCCAGGCCGGAAACATGTGGTTGACCGGCGCAGGATCGTCTGCCGGCCCTGTCGCATAGGGGATACCCGTCGCGGAATTTATCGTATAGTCGACTGCGCTGCTTCCATCCGGATTTCCCTGCACCTGTACCATGATCAGATCATCACGCCGTTTCTTCAACTTCATATAATCCAACCAGTCCGACTCCGGGAAGTTGGTCAGAAAAATACCCGCGTCGGGAGCGTCCTCGGTTATCAGCGCGACGGCGAGTTCTTTTCCTTCGGGAGAGTGTAAATCGATGGCAATGGAGCGTTTACCCTTGTTCAGACCCGACCAGTATAAACTTTGTCCCTGTTCCGTTACCGGCCAGCGCCGGTAATCCAATCCACCACCAATAGGGTCAAAGCGTATGACCTCCGCTCCCAGTTGCGCCAGGGTCATACCTCCAAGCGGCGCAGCGACAAAGGCGGAACCTTCAACAATACGCAGATCTTTCAGCAGGTCATACACACTCCCTGTCAGGTCGGCATCAGACCCATGTCAAATTGCAGGTGACTGAACGGTACGGAAAGATTATAGCGGGCTGCCGTGTCAGCATCATCGGACTCCGAGTAGTAGCCTATCAGTGAACTCTTGGTGGCAAACACCGCGTCCGAGTCCAGGTATTCATCGCCGTCGGAAAATACATGGGTCGTCAACGACTCATAACCGTCCGCAGAGACGATGAAATGGATATGGGCGGGACGCATGCCGTGACGGCTGCTGGTCCTGAGCAGATCGCCGACGGGGCCATCCGTCGGTATGGAGTAGGATAACGGCTTTTCCGTCACAAAGGTATAGTTACCCTCTGCATCCGTAGTGAAAATACCGCGCATATTATTTTCGGGCATGGACTGGTCCTGTACATCATAATAACCGTTTGCCGCGGTTTGCCACACATCCAGCTTGGCGCCGGCTATTGGGTTTCCATCGGGGTCCGTCACTTTCCCCTGTACCAATGCGACTTGATCGGCATATTGCTGTTTTATGATGCTGGCGCCGTTTTCATATTCCGGCGCACCTGATACGTAAAACGGTCCCAGTACCGTGGAATCCGTCCCCCTGCCAGACTTGGGGTGGTTGATCGCATCCACCAGCATGGACACACCCAGCACGTCCGATAACAGGATAAACTCCTGGCGCTTGTCATCGCAGGTCTGGCCGGTCCTGGTTAAGAACATGATCGCCTTGAACCATTCCTCTTCCGTCAGTTCCACGTCTTTGACAAAGGCGTGCACGTGTTTGATTAATGAAGTGATGATTTGTCTGGACCTGGGATCTTCTGTCTTGGAACCGTATTCCTCCAGTACAATTTCCGTCAGGTTATCGATAGTAAAATCACGCATAATTAACCCCCATATAAGTGTGTTTTCAGCAGCTGACAACTATATCTTCAAGCGGCGTGACTGAGCATAGCAATACGCTTCCATCCTCAAGGTTTGCCGGGTCAATAGTAGCATACCTTGTACATATTCCTTAGCGCCCCTTTGCACGCAATGCCTGCACGGTGAAATCCGTTTCGCGAAATGCTTTCTCCGGCAGTACCGCCTTGAATTGCAAGGTCGTGCAGTGCAGGGCCTGGATGTCAATCATGGAGACTGCATCGATGATAGGCGTGCCTGAACCCAGATTGGAAGGGTGATGCCGGTCCGGGTGGGAGTAAGCGGCGATGGCGACTTTCCACAGGTTGCCGGGCCTGTCGAAGATATGCCCGTAAACCGGCAGCATCGTCTGGGCATCCAGGTAATAACGCCGTTTCGACAAAGGATGCTGTTTCCAGTAAGGTTCTGCTTCCAGGATATAGGCCTTACGCACGTGCCAGGTGACATTTGGAAAACAGCCGCCCCTGCCATGGAAACCGATAAATTGAAAACCGTCCAATTGCTGCCCAGCATCCACCAGAGGTTGCTGATCATGATTAAAGAACGGCAACAATACCCAGGTAACCCCCTTGTAAGTCCATTTCTGGTCCATGATACGACCGTTATAACCGAGAAAATCCTCTATCATGATATCACTGCCCAGGAATGAGTCCGTTGTCTGACCGGACGCCAGGCGCCGGACCCGACGGTGGCTGGCAAGGTAAAGCCAGGTTTGCTCCTTCTTGGTATCATCTTCCAGGCGTTGTACCAGCAATTGCGTACCGCGTAAATCCGGGGGCGCCAATACCTTCAGGTAAAGCCCATGATAGATCTGTGAAGGATTGTTAGGCATAGAGGGGATGGGTTCCTGTACGTGCCGGTGCATGAACTTCATGGAACTTGCATAGAAAGACAACTCCCTTTCCAGCTTGTCTCTGAGGATACTCTTATACTGCCAATAAAAGCTTGAGAGTTCACCGCTGTCGTATATATAGGTATAACGCAGATTCCAGGCCAGTTTGTCTCCTGCCCGGGGATCATCCAATTGCGGTTCCATGGGAAACGGCCGGCCGGCCACGTAATTGTGAATAATCCCCGGTTCTTCCCCAAGCTCGGTTTTGTCCAGGTAGCGTCTGGTGGCCTCCAGGTAGGCAGGGTGCGTGGCAAAGGATAGCGCTTCACCCGTGGTGATCGTCAAAAATTCATCATTGATCAGCTCCACGAGTTTCGGTGCGAGAATAGTACTGAACGAAGCAACGTTTTCTTTTGTAATAACCGTACCGGGAGCGGGATTAAGTGAGGCAATTTTCTCATGATCAACGGCAAACGACTGCTCGATAACGTCTGCCCTCACCACGGCGGAGCTTGCCAGTAAGTAGAAAAACAATATGTGAGTCAGGGTTTGCAATGTCATGAATATTTGCATAAGACGTATTTTTTTATGCCACAGAGGACACAGAGAGCACAGAAATGGATTTCTGCCATTCTTGTCATTCTGGCGAATGCCAGAATCCAGTCAAAAAATTATTCATTATTTATAAGGTATATTTGTTTACTGGATTCCGGGGCAAGCCCGGAATGACGTCTATTTGCTAACTCTGTGATCTCTGTGTCCTCTGTGGCTTTAATGGTTTAATCTGCGGCATCTGCGGATTTTTTCATGAATAAATTCACGTCATGGGGATTGATAAGGTCCCCCACCGTCCAGCCGTTGACGTCATATTCATCCATACACGTCTGGGCAAAGTCCATGAGTTGTTTATCCAGGCCGGAGCCCTGTGCCGACCATAATGCTTCGATACGGATGTTTTCATTATTACCGGAATAGTTACGCTCATACAGTTCGTGGCGGCCACCGAACTCCGTGCCAATGGCATCCCATAGCAGGCGCATGGTCTTGACCCTGTCTTCCGCGTTGTGGCCATAAGAACCTCGCAGGTATTTATCAAGGTATCCCCTCAGTTCCGGCACGTTAAAGTCCGTGGCATGGGAATTCAGGTAAATAAGGCCGCTGGCGACCATGTTCTCGATCAACTCTTTTGCCCGGGGATAGGCCATGGTCATCAGTACCCGGTACACATGGCCGGCATTGCCGTTCGGCACTTTTGCTCCCTTGAAATCGTCGGGCATACCGCACATGGCGTCCGACAACGCCCAGAACAGGTGGCGCCAGACAATCATTTCACCGATAGCCACCTGCACGCCGCGAAAATCCTTTGTGCCGGTGATCTCCAGGGCCTTCATAAATAACCCGGTAATAAAATCAAACTTGACCGCGAGGCGGGTACAACCATGAAACGCGAACGTATAGGCCCAGCCGGACGTGCCCAGGAAAGTGCTGGCCGCGTCCAGGTCCTGGTAAATAAAGATATCCTCCCAGCGCATCAGGGCATTATCCAGTATCAGGATCGCGTCGTTTTCATCCAGCCGGCTCGATAAGGGGTTATCGAACGGACTGCCCATCACTTCGGCCGCATACGAGTATGAAGGACGGCACAGCAGCTTGACCCCGGGGGTATTCATTTTCAACATGCCGCTTATGGCAAAGCGTTTGTCCCTGACGGGTATCGGCCCGTACTGGCCGAGAAAATTGTAATGGGTCAACGCCGAACCGGTCGCCACCACCTTGGCGCCGGAGATGATAATGCCTTCGTCGGTTTCCTTGACGCAGTGCATATAGACATCTTCTACCTCCTCGTGGGATTTATTGCGGTCTACCGGGGGATTGACCAGGGCGTGATTCAGGAAAGGCACGCGTTCCTGCGCATTCTTGTACCAGTTCCGGGCATTATCGGCATAATCACCGAAGTATTCCGGGTTAAATCCCAGGGTCAGCATGAGGCTGGCCTTGTAGTCAGGAGTTCGCCCCATCCAGCCATACGTCAGGCGCGCCCATTGGGCAATCGCTTCACGTTGCGCAATCACGTCTTCACGCGTTCGCGCCACTTTAAAATAGGGGTGGGTAAAGCCGCCGTTGCCGGTATCCGTACTGGTTCGCAGGTGCGGGTATTCCTTCTCGTTATGCAACGCTTTGTACAGCCGCGCCATCATACGGGCAGGATTACGAAAGGCGGGGTGCTCCGTTACGTCCTTAACGCGCTCACCATAGATCCAGATTTCCCGATCGTCTTTCAGATCCGCAAGAAATTCATCGCCGGTATAGGGGCGAACATTATTTTTCAGGGTTTCTTTTTCCAGCACAGCGCTCATATCACACCTTCTATTATAATTATCAGCCACAGAGGACACAGAGATCACAGAGAAAAAAACGATCTGTCATTCTTACGCAGGAATTACTGGAATGGCAAGAACCATCCTCTGTAATCTCTGTGATCTCTGTGGCTATATCATTTTCCTGGATTTGTATTCATCCGGACTCTCGGCGTTCTTGTATTTTTGCACGGCTATCTTCCTGTGCAGGATAACCGGTTTTTCCGCGACCGGCGGCGATGCAATGTCTGCCGGATAACAACCCATGGTTTGCTTTTCCGGATCCATATTCGTGCGTGTCGAAAACTGGCGTTTGTTGGTTCGCCTGGCCGGAATGATATTGCCTTGCTCGTCCGAATCCAGGTCCCACCACCATTTTTTCACCGGATTGATTAAACCATTGCCGACTATGTCATCCAGTCTGGCGATCCACTTCCGGGTAAAAGGCAGGTTCATGGCCGCCCACAGGAAAGGTCTCTCAGCCAATACCCCTTCAATATTCCAGGGGCAGGTTTTCATGCAACGGCCGCACAACGCGCCGGCGGAGTTGGTGATACGGTAGCGGGCACACTTTTCCACGTCCGGCTTCCACATTTCATAGCCGTTGAACATGATCTTGTCACCGTAGGGGATCGCCTGGCACGGACATTCCCTGGCGCACTTGGTACATTTCTCACAAAAATCCTGCAAACCGAAATCTATGGGTTTATCCGGCAACAACGGCAGGTCGGTCGTGATGACGCCCGATTTAAAGCGCGGCCCTACGTAGGGGTTTAATACCAGTTCACCAATCCGGCTCAACTCGCCCAGACCGGCTCCCAGTATAATCGGGATATGCAACACGTCCTGGTCCATCACGCTGTGGCCGCGGGCAGAGTAACCCAGAGAACGAATATGATTGCCGACAATGCCCCCAATCAGTTGCGCGCGCAGGTATGCGCGCATACTTTGGGCGCCGCTGATCCAGTCATCACCACTGGCTCCTTCCATGGTTTCGTAGCCCTGGTCCACCAGGATGGCGATCCCGTATTTGTGGTATGGCTTTATCTCCGACCCATCCAGATCATGGGAATACCAGGCATAGTCCGGTAACTCACAGATACCCACCATATCCGCGCCCAGGTAATACAGTGCAGCTTTTACCGCCTCAGCGTTTTTTTTCGGGTCGTCAGTCCCTTCCATGATCCGGTCCGCCTCCTTGCCGTACTGGAGCGGCACCATCGCACCCAACGGCGGCACCATGGCGTGGCCGTAGGGCGACTTGGTGATCATGCGAAAGTTTTCCAGTTCCTTTTGCGGCTTTTCCCCCAGGTCGCCCAATGCCGCCCTGAGGAACATATCATGCCGCTTAGGGATACGCGGCACATTCGGTGCGTCAATCAGGGTGGTGGTGGTTTCCTGAGGCTTCAATTTTTCCATAGGGTGAGGACCCAGGTAAAACGGCCTGCTTTTGTACAGCCGACCCTTGTAACCCGGTCGCGCGCCACCCAGGCCCAGCCACCAGCCCGGACCATGGGATTTCAGGGATGCCATAGGCCCCCTTTCAGCCAACGGCTTATCTGCTGCAAGCTCCATGGTCGTTGAAATCACAGCCATACCGAATTGATCGCCCAGGTAGGGATTGCTGACAGTGCTGCTGCCGTTGTTGCCGCTGATCTCACCCAGACCACTGCAGAGTAACAGGTAATCAAGATCAAAATCGCTTGCCGTCGGCGTATGTAACCTTGCTTCAAAACCCAGAAACCGAATGTAATTCACCATGACGGCAGCCGCTTCAGCGGCCCTGACCGCGGCTCGTTGTGCTTGCGTTCCAACCAGCCAGGTTTCACTCTCTACATCGGGATCCGGCTCCCTGGTGTATTCCACCAGTAACACCAGCGCGTAGCCATGCTTGAACTCCTTAGCCGCGTCCTCCAGGGAGCGCTGCCATGCCTTCCGGCCTTCCCTTACGCTGGTCTCTGCCACGACATTGGCGGCGGAACCGGCCAGGTATTCTTTTTCTTGCGCCTGCGCCAGGGATTCATTAATGATGGGCTCTGCCAGCAGCGCCTGTTCGGGTATGGCGCAGGTTGCCGCCATACTGACGTCCAGGTTATAGCAGGCGGCCTTCAGGTGGTTTGCACGCTCCTGCGGGTCTGAAGGGATCGGCGCCTGCTTGGGCGCAGGGTCACCCAGGCGCATCCGGTCGAACAGGTTGATATAATCGCGGAACGCATCAGCCATGGATACGGGGTTGTCTGGTGCGTTCGTATCCGGAGGGCGTTGTTCCCTGAGGGCTGGATAGTCAGGTCCTGAATCCCTCCTGGCGAGCCTTTCAAGGGCAAAAGGTCCAAGATGCATTGCCCGGTTTTTATGAGAAAAAAGTCGCATATTAATGGTCTCCCAGAACCATACTGTGGATATTTGGGGTCAGAGTAAAAATACTGTCAGGCTGGCAGTTAGTACTGGTTCATTGCTGAGTATTTTTACTCTGACCCCAAATATTCGGAAATTACTACCAAATATCCAAATCCGGCCCGTCTCCTCGGATTATGTTTTTTGCAGTCCGAGATCGCGCAGGTGTTCATGGACGAAATCAATCCGGTCATTACCCCAGAATACCTGGTCGTCTATGACAAACGTCGGCACGCCGATTACTCCGGCTTCCTGGGCCTCTTGCCAGTTGTCTTTCAGAATTTTTTGTTTGTCCGGGTCGTTTAATGCCGCCTCAAACTCAACAGGATCAAGCCCCACTTCCCTGGCTAATCCGATCAGTGTATCGGACTGGCCGATATCCACTCCCTGCCCCCATTCGGTGTCCGTCACTTTGATGATATATTCCCGCAAACAGCCTTTCTCTTCGGCCAGTAAGGAGCCGATACCTGCCGGTGTCGGGTCAGTGGTAATGGGAGGGGGAATACAGGGAATATTCATCCGCTTCGCCCAGCGGGCCACGTCCTGCCGGGTAATGGGTATCTTGACTTTGGCCCGTTCGGGAGCCGAACGGCCATTCCACCCTGCCAGTGGGCGCCAGATCATAGTGACATGGTAGTCATCCACCAGGCTGAACATCGTCTTACTGGCGAGATAACAATAGGGACTGCGGAAATTGAAAAAAAACTTTAAATCAACACGCTCAGTCATCCGTCCTGTTCCTTACGTTTGCCACAGAGGGCACAGAGAAAAGTCGATCCGTCATTCCAGCGAAAGCTGGTATCCAGTCGGACAACCCTTCCTTTATAAGGAATTATCTTATCGACTGGATTCTGGCATGCGCCAGAATGACGAGAATGGCAGGGATCAATCTCTGTGCTCTCTGTGTCCTCTGTGGCTATCAAAAGCAAGTGTTTTTTGCTTGCTCTACCTTCCGCTCTTGCGCAGGTTCTGTACCGTGAACATCTGTGGCGGGTTCAACGTGGGATCAAGCTGGCCCTTGAACTGACCGGTGGTGCAGTGCTGGGCCTGCACGTCATACATCATGAAACAGTCATCAATGGCCACGCCGGAACCCTTGTTCTTGGGCATATGATTGTCCGGGTAGGCCTGACAGATGGAAAAGGATTTCCACAGATCGCCCTTACGATCAAATTCAGCCTGCCGGGGGATGGTAAACGTCTGTGCGTCGATATACATCACGCGCCGGCTCAATGGATGATTTGGATCCTTGGCCGAACCATGCAGCTCATAGATTTTGCGTAACTCCCAGGTGGTCTTGGGAAAACAACCTTCCACGTCTACGAACTGGTAACCATCGGGTTCCGACGGCATGTCGGTAGCCAGTTCCAGCTCATTGTGATTATGGAACGGCAGAAATGCGTTCTTGCTGCCGATATAGGTCCAGTCATAATCAGACACGCGGTTGTTGTAACCTTCAAAATCCTCGATCATGATATCCGTGCCCAGGAATGCATCCGTTGTCTGCCCCGTAGCCAGACGGCGCACACGCCGCTGGAAGCCCAGGTACAACCAGGCATCATCCCGTTTCAGGTCGTTTTTATAGCGGTGGATAAGGAGTTGCGTATTGGCAATATCAAACGGTTCCAGTGCCTTGACGTAAACGGAGCGGAACAACTGTGCCGGATTATCCGTGAACTCCGGGACCGGGTCCTGGTTGACCCGATGTTTCCAGTTCAGGAAGTGGAAGCTCCATTTGATGGTGCGCTCCAGTTTCCCCGACTTGGCGTTCCTGAACTTCCAGTAAAACGGGGAAATCGCCGCATTGTCGCCCCAGTTATAGCCGTACTGGTAGTTCCAGGCGAGTTTGCGGCCGGCCTGGGGGTCATTGACATCCGGTTCGGCGGGAAACGCCCTGCCTGCGACAAAATTATCCACCAGACCGTCAGCGCTCAGCTTTGGCGGATTCTTTACGGCATTCCATCGTCGCCTTGATATAGCCCGGGTGCAGTTCCAGGGATTCCGTCGCCTTGGTCTGCAACGCCGTCTGGCCGTTTGATGATGTGGTCATACAGGGCCGGGTCGAGAATATCCTTGAACTGCTCCACGTTGCTCTGGTCGATCACCATACCGGGGGTGTAACCCGGAAATTCCGGTGTCCAGTTTTCATAAGGATAGAATGAATTTCTTACATCCTCTTCAGTGAATTCTGCCGAAACCCCCAGACTCAGGGCGAACAGCGGTAGAATAGCGAGATACTTGACATACTTAATCATGATTCTTAAGCCTCCGTCTCTTGTATATTTTTTAGAAGCGATAGCGGATCAGTATTTGAAACTCATCTTCATGCTGCGCCATGCCGAGGGGCCCGGATCGGAAGCGACCCAATGGTTCAAATCCTCTACGTATCCCCAAGCTGGAAGTTTCGTTGCCGGGAAGACAGGGGGCAACGCTTCCTGCAGCAGGATTACATGCAGGTCCGGCAGTGAAAGGCGGAAACGAGTTGGATGTACGTCCGTCATCAGCGACTCGGCGACCTGTGCCAAGTTTGATATTAGCGCCGAAGATCAGGCGTAAGTTATCATTGATCAGGTAATCCACCCCCGGTCCCAATACAGTTGCTTTCGCGCGGAAGTCACGAGCCAAAATCAACCGTGGCAGAATACGGTCGTTGGCAAAAAAACCCTGGAACAGGAAGGTGCCGATGTAACCGTTCTTCCAGTCCTGGAATCCTATCTGTGACCCGGTCCCCGGGTGACTGATTGATTTATGGTCAAGGATATGCTGGCCGAAAATCTGGGCAGACAGCAGAAATGTCCGATTCGGGTTTAACCAGCGGATATAGGTGGGACGATCCCAGCCTATGACCCAGCGGATCACGTCAGATTCGGAATGCAGGTCGGATTTCGACGTATCGGCAAATTCCTCGCCGCTGGTATGGGCCATCTCCATCCGGATCGCAGATTTAACCGGGTCTACGTAAAAGTCAACCGATGCGCCCACCAGGGTAACTCGCGGGAAATGAATGTCAAACGCCGGCACAAAAGGTCTGACCTTATACGTACCGCCGACCTCGGTTGGATCAGGCACTATCGGATGAGGCGTTCCAGGCGCCAGAAAGGGATTCTGCGACTCTATCCCGCCACGCAGGGAAGGCAGTTGTGAGTAAAACGTCATGGCGTTAAGGGAGAATCCCACACTCCTGAATACACCCTCAAGCCGCACACCACCCTGGTCGAAGTCCCAGCCCGGCAGATGAATATCCCGAATCCCGATAATGTGAGCCGGAAAATCGGTCGACAGGTTACCGTCCGGCACCAGACCGGTGGCGAAGTTACTGACCGTACAACCGTTATCCCAACAGTTTTTTAATGATCGGAATGCATCACCCGCCAGTAAAATATTATAAGGCTGCCCCCCTTGTCCCAGCGTATTCGGCCGGAATTTCTCGAAGTTCCAGAGCAACTGCAGGTTCAGGTCATCAAAGGCGCCCACCGCACCGGCGCGGTACTCGGCGGAAAAGATACCCAGGGGAATACGACTGTCCTCAAATTCCTCATAAATGCTCTGGATGGAGAAATCGATAGGGTTGACCTGGTCCAGCACGCGGAACAAGTCGGTCCGGCCCCAGACTACCTGCTGGCGGCCGATTCGAAAGTTAATCTCATCACCGTTATTCACCGGCATGGTGGCGTCAATATAAATCTCACGCAACCAGCCATGGTCATCGGTAAACTCAGGAAAGCGCAAGTCGTCCATATCCGCGTCCATATAACCGGGGATACACCCGCGGGAATCCACGTTGCAGGGCCGGGTGGGAGTAAATAATTCCAGACCACCACCAAACTCACCGTTATTATTGGAGACACCAAGTTCACTGCTTACCTTTTTCAGACCTTCATTGGGATTGGTCACGGAGATCAAAACCGAAACCACCACCACCGGGCAGACCAGGATTATTGGCAGTGACCGGTGAATGACCCCATGGGGTTTGCAGACCGTTGGCATGACCGATGGGTATACCGGAACTGGAACCGAAAACAGACCCCCCTGAGCGATCGCCATATTCATCATCGTTCAAGTCATACACCCCGTCATAGGTGGCTCTGAGGGTGCCGTGGAAGGAGATTTCGGAAAACAGACCCGTTGGTTTAAACACCTTCGACCACTCAATCTGACCACGCACACGCTCCTTGGTAATGCCGTAGTCGTCACGGTTGTGATAGGTGTTATCGAGAAAGCCATGAAGTTCCAAGGTACCGTCTTTGGAATTCCACGCTGACACCTGTCCCGACGAGATAACAAGGGCACACGCGATTACGCCTGGCAACAGGGTAAGATTAAGCCTGCGGATATTCATCATTTATCCCCCTACGCTATGCTGACTTGGTTAGTATTAATGCTAAAAATATCGATATTTTGACATTATAACGTTTTTGTCTACCGATACCATCAATATTGCAACTTTATTTACGGTTATTCTAGTCCTGTTGCTCCAGAACTTCAATTTCGTCAATCGTCGAACCTTCCCCTTTTGCCCAGCGCTCTTCCCCCGCCTGCATAATGAATTTCGGTTTGAAGATATTCACCCATGCCGGCACCAGGAACATGGCGGCCGCCATGTTCATGACCAGCATGATGATCAACAGGCGCGCCGCGTCCGCCTGGAAGCGCAGTTCAGAGATAAACACCCACATGATAATGCCGCCGACCAGGGTCGTGGCGGTCAAGGCAATGGCGACGCCGGTGGTGGTGACCGCCCGCCGGATAGCGTCCTGAACGTCCTCGGCCACGTGCATTTCCTCCTTGATCCGGTCCATCATGTAAATCGCGTAATCCACCCCCAGCCCTATCCCCACTGCAATCATCGGTACCGTGTTGACGTTCAGTCCCATATTCAGCAATCCCATACAGGCATAAGTCAGGGTAGTTGCGAACGTCATGGACACCAGCATCATGAAACCGGCGTGAAACGAACCGTAAAACCACAGGGTAAAGCCCAGGATAAGTAGCAACACCGCCGGCACGACGATGACGTTGGTGTCAAAGGCCTCCTCATTAATGGCTGCGGTCACCCCGACGGGCCCGCCGGCCAGGTCAATATGCAAACCTTCAATCTGCGCGCCTTTGGTGTCTATCCATTCCTTGGCCATGTAGATGGCGCGGCGGATAGTCTCACCGGTATGGTCTTTATAGTAAAAAACCATATTGGCGAGCCGGTCATCGGTGTCGATATATTCCTGCAATGCACCCTGGGTCGGCGCCGACATCATGAACATGAACAACAGACCGCCGATATTCTGGTCGATGGAGGGAATGACTGCCCAACGCGGGTCGTTATTACGGGTCATTTGATTCACCTGCGTGAGCAGGTTATTCACCCCTTTTACCCCGCCAAGTTTCGGGTCCAGCATCATGTGGTTCTGGAAATCCGCCAGGGCCTTCATGATTTCAGGTTTCTTCAAGCCGCCGTTCTCATCGGCGCGGGCGATAATAAACAATTCCTCGGCGCCCGGGAAGCGGTCGTTTATGGCCGTAGATGAGATATTAAAATCGTGGTCCCGGTAGAGCAGCGGCGAACCCGGTTCCGGTTCACCGATCTGTACCCAGGAACCGAAATAGGTTGCGCAGAGGGTAATAACCAGACAGGTAATCAACACCGCCCTGGAACGTCCCGGGGTCCCGACAACCCGGGCAAACTTGGGAAAGATTACCCGCGCCATGGTATGCTTGACGGCCACTTCCTTCGGCCTGGGCAGTTCCGCCAGCAGCATGGGAATCACTATCAATACCGTGACGACCATACATACCGCCCAGAAAGACGCGTAAATGGCCATTTTGTCATTGATGGGCACGGATCCCAGCCCGATGAGGTACAGGGCCGAAGCGTCCGCAACGATCGCCAGTGCGCCGGGTCTGAACAGCGCATTAAACGTGTTCCTGGCAGCCGATACCTTCTCATGGGTGCGGGATAATTCAAGAAAATAGCGTTCCAGTTTCTGGATGCCGTGGGACATGGACCGGGCCGAGATAAGAAACGGTACAACCAGCATCAACGGATCCAGGTTATAACCGAACACCCCCATGAAGCCCACTCCCCAGATACTGGTCAATATCATGCCCACTAACGGTAACAGGATGCCGTACAGCCGGCGCGAGTAGAAGATCAGGATCGCCAGGACGATCAGTATGGTGTAGAAAAAGATGAGCAGGATATCGCCGCTGTAGGAATCCACCCAGCCCACCAGCACGGGATGGCCGGTTGCGTGGATATTCACGCCGGGCGCAATCTCCGACGCCCGAATTTCCTGTATTTCTTCAAACACCTTGCCGTAATCAAGCTGGCCTTCATTCAGGGTGCCCTTGATCAGGGCCGACTTCATGTCCGGTGATACCAGCAAGCCGTATACGTTGGTACTGGCCACCACGTCCCGCTGGATTTTCGCCAGTTGTTCTTCCGTATATTCATCGTGGTGCGGATCGTAATAGGTCTGCGAACGTATCGTCCCGTCCGGTGTCAGGTAGATTTTCCGGGTATTACGATGGGTCAGGCTGCTCACCAGGTTGTGGTTGATATTGGATACGCTGTCCAGCTTCTGGGTGATACGGTGAATCCGATCCAGGGAATCATCGGTGAAAATCGTGCCTTCCTCCACTTCCATGGCCATGACGATAATATTGGCGCCTCCGAAGGTATCGCGGATGCTGTTATGGAGTTGAATATAAGGGTGCTCCTGGGGTAACAGGTCGGCAAAATCCGACAGCATGCGTACGGCAGGAATATTCCATGCAAACATGGTGGTAATCAGGAAGATCACAACCAGTACGGATTTTCTGTTATTGAACAGGAAATTACCAAACGTGGGGAAAATCTGACTGGTATCAAATTTCATGATTTTTCACTGTTCAATAGTTCATCAATGGAAAAAATGTGCAATACGCCGCCCGGACCGCCGACGATCAACCGGTGATCAGGCAAGGGCTGTATCCCGCGCAGGTACAGACGGAACGGTTGGCCATGATCGACCGGCACCCACTTTCTCCCGTCATAACGGAATAAAGTGCCTTCACCACCGACGACGAGTAAATGGCCGTTGGATTTAGCCAGGGTGTACAAAGTGACCAGGCTGCCGGTAACTTGTATCTGCCAACTCTGTCCGCCGTCAGACGTTTCAAGGACGACACCTCCCAGACCGGCAATCCATCCCTTGTCCATGATCTTCAAAATACATGCTCTGTGGATAAAACTCATCGGGCATGATGGGCATTGATTCCCAGGTGGCCCCGGCGTCCCTGGTTTTCAGCAAGGAACCGAATTCACCGGCGATGTAAGCAGTCCGCTCATCGAAAAACTGGATATCCGTATAAATCATATCTTCATCCCGGGAGGACACCTCCCAGCTCGCACCACCATCCCGGCTGATCGATACGGTGGAAAAACTGCCTACCACCCATAAATTATCTGCGGGGTCACACTGGATGGCCTGCGGCGCCTCCTCGGTAGTGAGTTTACTCTGGCTCCAGGTCAGGCCGCCGTCATCGGAAAGCCATACCTCACCTTCAAAGGCCAATGCGGCAAACAGGCCGTCACTGCAACTGGTGATATCCAGAAAGGAAGGCCAGGAAGGAATTTCCCGCCGTTGCCAGGTGGCTCCGCCATCCGCTGACGTCAGGATGAGCCCGCTTGCCCCCACCGCAATAATATTCTGCCCAAAGGAACTGACCGCCTGAAAATTATCCGTCCTGCGTATCGGAGTCCGTTTGGTTTTTTCCACTTCGTCCAATACCAGCGGCGCTTCACAACCGGAAGATAGCATAAAGATAACAGCCAACAGGCAACAGTGTGCAACTCTGGTTATGTTTGTGGTCATGTTATTAAGCACTATTTCCCCTTACGTTATTATCGTTATAAATGGGGTCAGAGTAAAAATGCAACAACTGTAAGACGCTGCAGGGTTTATTTTTAATTTTTACTCTGACCCCTAACTTTTCTAGATCATCCGGAAACTGACCTTGCCCAGGTCCTGGAAGCGTACATTAACAGCATCGCCCTTCCCCACGGCAACCGCTGCCGTTATTCCCCCGGTCATGATAAACGTCCCGGCGGGTATCACCTCGCCGCGCGCCGCCAGCATATTTGCCAGCATAGCCACGCTGGATGCCGGATGGCCCAGCACTGCCGCGCCGGCGCCGGTTTCGACCACCTCGCCGTTCTTTTCCATAACGACTCCCAGGGTCGGCATATCCACGTCTGCCGCGTCCCGGCCCCTGCTGCCACACACAAATCCGGCCGCCGAGGTATTATCAGCGATGACGCTCTTCAGATCGAATCGGAAGTTTTCATAACGGGAATCAATGATCTCCACTGCTCCAATAACGAAATCAATGGCCGGTATTACCTGGCCGATATGACATCCGGGTCCAGCCAGCTCAGTCCTGGTTATTACGGCCACTTCCGCTTCCACCCGCGGATGGATAAATGCCCCCGAGTCGATTTCAGCACCATCGGCATAGCTACCATATTCAGACAAGAATCCGTACACCGGGTTAGCTACGCCCATTTGTTTCATTTTCGCCTGGGAGGTCAGACCCATTTTCAGACCGGCGATTTTACCGCCGCGCTCTGTTTTACGACGGCGGATTTCATACTGGATGGAATAGGCGTCATCCCAGTCAAGTTCCGGGTGGGCATCGGTGATTTTCGTCACCGGCTGCCTGTTCAACTCGGCATTTTCCAGGTGCTCTGCCAGTTGGCTGATCGTGGCCTGGTCCAGCGTCATTGCGCTACCTTTAATTCCCGGCGTGCGCGTACCATGTTCAGCGCCACGTCTTCAATCATGTCTTCCTGGCCGCCGATGGTCTTCATCTTTCCGAGTTCAACCAGGATATCGCCGGAAGGAATATTGTATTTTTTACCGGTGCGTTTTGCGTGCAGGAGAAAGGAGGAATACACACCAGCGTAGCCCATGATCAGTGAATCCCGGTCAACCCGGATCTGCTGGTCCATCATGGGCACTACCAGATCTTCCGCCACGTTCATCAACTTGAATACGTCCACGCCTGTTTTAACACCCATTCGGTCCAACACCGCGTTGAACACTTCCAGGGGAGTGTTACCGGCGCCTGCGCCCAGACCCGCGGCGGAACCATCGATACGATCCGCGCCGGCCTCGATGGCGGCCAGTGAATTGGCAATACCCATCGCCATATTATGGTGTCCATGAAAACCGATCTCGGTGTCCTCATTCAACCCCTCGCGCAACGCCCCGATACGGGACGTGACGTCATCCGGCAGCATGTAGCCGGCCGAATCTGTGCAATAGATACAATTGGCTCCGTAAGATTCCATCAGCCTGGCCTGTTCCAGCAATTGTTGCGGCTCCACCATGTGGGCCATCATCAGGAAGCCGACTGTATCCAGGTCAATCTTTCGGGCGGAACTGATGTGTTGTTCAGACACATCCGCTTCCGTGCAGTGGGTGGCTACGCGAATGGTATGAACGCCGCAATCACGGGCCATGTCCAAATGATCCACGGTGCCAATCCCGGGCAATAATAACGCCGAGATTTTTGCATTTTTCATCAACGGCACGACTGCCCGTAAATATTCCTCATCAGAACTGGCGGGGAAACCGTAATTGATGGAAGCACCGCCCAGTCCGTCACCGTGGGTCACCTCGATAAGGTGAATGCCTGCATCGTCGAGTGCCGAAGCAACGCTTATCATTTGCTCAATGCTGATCTGGTGGCGTTTGGCGTGCATCCCGTCACGCAGACACATATCATGTAGTTTGACTTTTTTACCTGTCAGGTTCATAGCTACCTCTCCTAGATATTTGGGGTCAGAGTAAAAATACGCACAATGGACCAACAGCACTCGCCAGTGCCTGCATTTTTACTCTGACCCCAAATATCCAAATATCATTAAGCATTTACGGCTACCGGCTGCAATGTGCCATTGATTATCTGTTCCGCAAACATCTCACCGGTGCGTAAAGCCGCGGCAGTCATGATGTCCAGGTTACCCGCATATTCCGGCAGGTAATCCCCCAGACCGCTCACCTCCATGAAGATAGACACGCGCTTGCCATCAAACACCGGTCCGTTTTTCAGTTGATAGCCGGGTACGTATTTTTGCACTTCCCTGATCATGTCATGAACGGAATTTGTAATCGCTGCTTCATCCGGGGAGTCTTCCGTCAGGCAATGGATGGTATCGCGCATAATCATGGGGGGTTCCGCCGGGTTGAGTATGATGATCGCCTTGCCCTGTTTGGCGCCACCGACCTGTTCTATGCCGTTAGCCGTGGTGCGGGTGAATTCATCGATGTTTTTGCGCGTGCCGGGCCCTGCGGACTTTGACGCCACCGTGGCAACGATTTCAGCATATTTTACCGGTTGCACCCTGCTCACCGCCGCGACCATGGGGATTGTAGCCTGCCCACCGCAACTGACCATGTTCACATTGGTCTCCTGTCTGCCTACGTGCTCCTGCAGGTTAACGGGCGGCACACAGTAAGGGCCGATGGCCGCCGGTGTCAGATCTATAACCAGCACGCCTTGCGCTTCCAGTTTCCTGGAGTTTTCCGGGTGGATATAGGCAGAGGTCGCATCAAAAGCAATCCTGATGCCGTCAGCATCGATATGCTCAAGCAGATCATCCACACCCGCGTGGGTGGTCTTCAAACCGCTGGATCTCGCCTTCGCCAAGCCGTCCGAGGCAGGATCTATCCCCACCATCCAGGCCGGATTAATCCAGTCACTGCGCAGCGCCTTCATCATCAGGTCCGTTCCGATATTCCCGGAACCGACCAGGGCAGCATTTACTTTCATATATTAACCTCTTATTTCAGCCACAGAGAGCACAGAGTACACAGAGTTTGATTCCACTGATTCCACCCTTCTTGTCGTGCCTGTCACCCCTGCGAAAGTTTACCTCTGCATGTCATTAAAGCAGGGGGTGACCTTGTAGATAATTTTCTCTCTGTGTTCTCTGTGTCCTCTGTGGCAAATTCATCAAACAAACCGGACTGATGCATTGCCGATACCGCCAATGGATAAATACATCGAGTCTCCCGGCACTATCGGATGCAGGGGAACCAGGGAACCCGACAATATCACCTCACCGGCCTGTAGCTTGATGCCGAATTCGCCCAGAGTATTCGCCAGCCAGGCAACGCAATTCACCGGAGACCCCAGGGCTGCGGCGCCGGCGCCCGTCGCAATGATTTCACCATTCTTTTCATGCACCATGCCACAGGTCACCAGGTCAACGCGCCGCGGGTCAACGGCCCGGTCACCCAGCATGAACAGACCACAGGAGGCGTTATCGGCAATGGTATCCTGGATCTTGATTTTCCAGTCCTTGATGCGTGAATCGACTATTTCAAAACAGGGCATTACGCATTCCGTCGCCCGCAGGACGGCGGCATTGGTCACGCCCGGCCCTTCCAGGTCGTGTTTCAGGATAAACGCGATTTCACCTTCTGCCCTGGGCTGGATCAATTCCGAACTGATGGGCATTTCAGCGCCGTTGTTATAGACCATGCGGTCAGTCAGGTAACCAAAATCCGGCTGGTTCACCTTCAACATATTTTGTACGGCCTTGCTGGTAGCGCCGATTTTTTTACCGATGATTTTTTCACCATCGTCCAGCCGCCGCTGCAACAATTGCAGCGCAATACGATAAGCGTCCCCAATGGTAATATCAGCCTCCTGCTCCGTTAACGGCTCGATAGTCCTGCGCGTCCGTAAACAATCGTAGAGCGTATTACCGTAAGTCTGTATTTTGTCTTCAACTAAAGCCATCGGATGTTCCTATAGTTTCAAACAGACGTTGCGCATTTCAGTATAGAATTCCAGCGAGTGTACACCACCTTCCCGGCCGATGCCCGATTGTTTGGAGCCGCCGAAAGGTGTCCTGAGATCCCGCAGGAACCAGCAATTGACCCAGGTAATACCAACCTCAATGGCAGCGGCAACCCGATGTGCACGCGCCGCGTCACCCGTCCATATTGCCGTTGCCAGCCCGTAAGGCGTGTCGTTAGCCATACTGATTGCCTCTGATTCTTCATCAAAGGGCTGAATATGACAGCAGGGACCGAAGATCTCCTCTCGAATAACCGGCGATGTTTCGGGCAAACCCGTCCAGATAGTCGGTTCCACCCAGAAACCGCCTCCAAATTCATCCGGCACATGCGGTATAGCCCCGCCGGTAATAACTTCAGCCCCCTCCTCCCCGGCCTTTCGATAATAGGACAGCACCTTTTCCCTTTGTTGCCGGCTGATCATGGGCCCCAGTGTGGTCGTTGCGAGCTCCGGTCGTCCTGGCTCCAGGTTTTCCGCACCCAGTTTGAGCCGTTGCACGAATTCGTCAAACACAGGCCGTTCAACGTAAACCCTTTCCGTTCCCAGGCAAACCTGGCCGCAATTGGCAAACGCTGAGCGCATTGTCCCCTCTATGGCCTTATCCAAATCACAGTCGGCAAACACCACTCCGGCGTTCTTGCCGCCCAGTTCAAACGATACGTCGCGCAGGCCGACCGCCGCGGCCTTCATAATCTGGCTGCCCGTGACCGTTTCACCGGTAAACGTGATGGCGTCCACACCCGGATGTTCGGTGAGAAACTGGCCGGCGGAATCGGGACCGAAACCATGCACTACGTTATATACTCCCGCTGGGATACCTACAGAGTTCATCACCTCGCCCAGCAGGGTTGCCGTTGCAGGGGTTTCTTCCGACGGCTTGACAACGACCGTGTTGCCGCAGGCCAGCGCCGGTCCGACTTTCCAGGTCATCAGCAGCAAGGGCAAATTCCAGGGACAGATGACTCCGATAACCCCCTTGGGCACGCGCAGCGCATAATTCAGCGCCCCGGCCCCGTCCGGGGTATCCATCATGAAGGATTCAGCGGGTACGTTCTTGATGATATCCGCAAAGATTTTGAAGTTGGCCGCACCCCGCGGAATATCGACGTGCCTGGCCAATGACCAGGGCTTGCCGGTATCAAGGCATTCCGCTTCAAGAAAATCATCGAAGCGGGCATTAATCCCGTCGGCCACGTCATACAATAACGCGACCCGTTGCTGTATCGTCATCGCGCCCCAGGGTCCTGTCAGGGCGGCACGGGCAGCGTTGACTGCCGCGTCTACCTCTTCCCTGCCCGCTTCATGGACCTGTGCGTATGCCATACCCGTTGCCGGGTTGAGCGTATCGAACATCCTGCCGCCGGCAGACCCGATATATTCGCCATTAACGAAATGACAAAACGGCGTACCTGAAATGACTTGTTCTACTTTTGCGTGCATTAACCTGAACCCTCATACCAGACTTGTAGTCCATCATGACCCGGAATATTTGCGATATTTGGGGTCAGAGTAAAAATACCCAGCAATAATCCGGCTTTACCTGCTAGCAGGGCTGTATTTTTACTCTGACCCCAAATATCCTTTACTCTGACCCCAAATATCCTATCCCCGTAAAATTGCCAGTGCGTGTTGGCCGATTTCCTCATCCTGTTTTTCAGTTGCCCCTGAGACGCCGATGGCGCCGATACGACGCCCTTCAACTTCTATGGGAACACCCCCGCCGCAAGTCATCAACCGATCCACCGACGGCAGGCCCGTTTGACACGGAACAGACAAATTATCGATGACGTTCTGCCACTGTGACGTAGGCATACCGAAACTCATAGCCGTGTAAGCCTTACTGATGGCCACGTCAACGGAGTGGAACGCCGAACCCGGCATGCGCAGGAATGCTGCCAGGTGGCCGCCGCTGTCCACTACTGCGACGTTGACTTTTACATTCATTTCATCAGCCTGCTTCACTGCGGCCTGTACCAGCGCATGCGCCGCCTCCCAATGAATATTATTCTGCTCTACCGTTAGTTTCATCTTTATCCCGTACCCAGGTACTCTTGAATTTTTCGCCAGGGCGCTTCGCCCTTGCTGTTCAGTTCAGCCAGTTTTTCCGCGGGGAAATCGGCCGCTACCCCGGTCTGGTAGGATGAACGCTTCATACACCTTTCATACCAGTCTGCAACGTTCTTGCGGTTCAGGTACCAGTCAGTCCAGCCAAACTGGTATAAGGTTTGAAAATACGGCGCCATGGCCGCATCAGCCAGGGAAAACCTGTCGCCCGCCAACCAGTCCTGTTTGCTCAATACCTGTTCCATATCGGTAATGGTCTTTTCATACGTGCCGACGGCATCAACGACATCAGGCGCATCATAGCCTTGTTTCAATAAGCGCCGCTGGCGTTCGCGCCGGGGTTTTTCCACAACCCGGTCGATCATGGCGTCCATCTCCACCTGCGACATTTGTCTGAGTTTGTCCGCCATCAGCAACGGCCATTGCAGGGCGCCGCAACTGGGATGAACCTTGATATCTATATGTTTCATCCAGAAACGCATTTGCGCCCTGTGGTAGGGATTGTCAGGCCGTAGTTCCGGTTCGGAGAATTTATCCTCCAGGTACTCACAGATAATGGATGATTCGATGATCGGTTGTCCTTCGTCGACCAGGGTCGGCACCACACCCAGAGGGTTCAGTTTGAGATAATCCGGGCTGAGGTTTTCCTTTTCGGCCAGGTTTACGTGACGTTTTTCCCAGTCCAGGCGCTTTTCCGCCAATACAATACGCACCTTCTGGGCACAGGGTGACATGGGGTGTGTGTATAATTCCAGCATAATCAGATTTATTGTATTATCGGTCTTATCCGTCTTGCTCCAGGCAGGAGTTAAACGAAGCAGACTCTGTTTTCTTTATCCGGATATAGTACTATTTTATATCACTGGCGTTAAATTATATCGATATTTATTTTTTTTATCGATATTTTTACATAACTGCAAATGCAAATAAATAATAGCCTTTAACAATGCCCTCTTCACCTGCCAAAACGCTGGTCGAATCATCCTATAACCGGCTTCGTTCCGATATCATAGCCGGAAAACTGGCGCCGGGCGCCAAACTCCGTATTGAGGAACTGCGGGAAGAATACCAGATCGGGGCAAGCCCGTTGCGGGAGGCATTGAACAGGTTAGCCGGTGAAGGCTTTGTCACGGTCGAAGAACAGCGAGGATTCAAGGTTGCGCCTATTTCCCTGGACGACCTGCAGGATCTGAGCCGCATGCGCATCATGCTGGAATGCGAGGCGCTGCGGGACAGCATCAGGAACGGTGACGATGAATGGGAAGCAAACCTGGTCGCAGCTTATCACCGCCTGCAAAAAGCCGAACAAAGCTATGGCAACAACCTGGCCGAGTGGGAGCGGCGCAACGAAGAGTTTCATGAGTCCCTGGTTGCCGCCTGTGCCTCCCCCTGGCTGTTACGCTTGCGCCATATACTATATGAACAACACAAGCGATACCGTTTCATTGCCATATTAACTCGCGATGAAGATCGGGACGTCCACCTGGAGCACCGGAAAATCATGGAAACAACCCTGTCACGGGACGCGGACGCTGCCTGTACGGCAACGAAGTACCATATCCAGAGAACGCTGGAAACCAGTACCCGGGTATTTGCCGAACTGGAAAAGATTACCGCCAACCCCGCCCCGTTCCCAAGGCAAACACATACTTTATGAATCCAGATTATCGTCTTTCCGGCGATTGGCACAGTAGTTGCTACAATAAGTTACATAGCTACCGTATTACCGTAATATTTAGTTTATTGCACCGTAATGGTGCATTAATGCATTTTTGTGCGCGTAGAAGCATAATAACAGGGCATCATACGATCCCCGCAAATTCAAAAACCTGATAGAGAAATTGTAATGAAAACATTGATACCCTACCCATATCTGCTATGCATGATATCCGCACTGATCCCACTGAATGCCGTGGCGCAGAATGAAAGACCGCTGCTTGAAGAGATCATAGTCACCGCGGAAAAACGCTCCGAAAGCCTGCAAGACCTGTCCCAGGCCGTCACGGCGCTGTCCGGCGAGGACATAGACAACCGGAACATTACCTCCTTCGTGGATTTGAGCAGTATTGCCCCCGGGGTGACAGTCGCCAAGAACGAAGGTTTCAAAACCGTCATCTCCATTCGCGGCGTAGGGAATGAAACCAACCAGAATGCGAGCGCCAACCCTTCCGTCTCCTATCACCTGGACGGCATTTACGTGGCCTCACCCTATGCGCTGCACACGGATTTCCTGGATATCGAGCGCATTGAAGTATTGCGCGGTCCTCAGGGCACCCTGTTCGGTCAGAATTCCACGGGCGGCGCTATCAACGTGATCACCCAGGCGCCCGATACCGAGGAGTTTTTCGGTAATGCCGACCTGACCGTAGGTAACTACGGCCTGATACGGACCCGGGGCTCAGTGAATGTCCCAATGAGTGATACCCTGGCCTTGCGCGCCTCTGTTTCTTACCATAACCACGACGGATTCAGCAGGAATATCGTACTGGACCAGGAATTGGACCAGGCAGACAATATTTCCGGCCGGGTCCGCCTGTTCTGGAACCCCGCGGAAAACCTGCGGTTCAACCTCACCGCCCAGTACTATGAGGAAGATACCAACGGGGCAGCGCAGAAGGGTATCCTCGACCGCACCCCAGGTAAACGCCGGCTGGCGCAAAACTCGGAAAACAAATACGACCTGGAAAGCCAGTTGTACAGCCTTGTTGCCGAATGGGACTTATCGGCCTTCACGGTGAAATCGCTGACCAGTTACCAGGACGATGATATTGCCGTAGTGCGGGACAACGACCGCAACGATTATGCGACCCTTATCAACCAGGGCATCTCTTTTCCACCTCTACCCGCCGTTTTCGATCCCGAGACCAATCGGCAGAAAACTTTCACTCAGGAATTCAACCTGATATCCGCCGAACCACTTTGGGGCAAGCTGGACTGGGTAGCCGGGGTCTTCTACCTGGATACAGAGATAGATATTCTCATTCGTGAGTACGTAGACATCGATAAAAACGGTGTATTTGGCCCGGTCACGGTGGAACAGGTGCTGAGCTACGGCGGAGAGGTCGGCTTTATCTCTGATTCCAAGCCGGAGCGGGACTCGATCTCCGTTTACGGCCAGGGAACTTATCACTTCACCGACCGCATGCGTCTGATAGCCGGCCTGCGTTATACGGAGGATGAGGTCTACTCCGAGGTGACCAACTATTTCGGCCGCGAGGGCACGGATATACTCGAAGTAAAAAGTGAAAAGGTCACCGGCCGCGGCGCGCTGGAATACGACCTGGGTGATGACACCATGGTATACGGCTCATACACCCGCGGTTTCAAACCGGGCGGCAGCAACCTGACCTTCGGCATCGAGGATGTCATCTCACCCATACTGGTGCTGCCAACCTTTAAGGATGAAACGATTGAGGCCTGGGAACTGGGCATCAAGACGGACTTCGCAGACAACCGGATTCGTCTGAACGCGGCCGTCTTCTACTACGACTATAAGAACCTGCAGTACCAGGCAACTGACCCCGAAGTGTTTAACGGCGGCGTCGGCAACCTTCCGGGCTCCGAAATCTACGGCGCAGAGCTGGAACTCCTCAGTTTCATAACCGACAGGTTCACCCTGGACGCCCGTTTATCCTGGCTGGAAACGGAGATCACCGAATCTCACCTGGCCCTGGATAACGTGCAGTCCGAGGCGGTAACTAATGCACTGCTCGGCCAGGGAGCCTTTCTCATTGGTCCAGAGATCGAGCAGGCACGCGCCGCCGTGATCACAGACGTCAACGGCAATAAGCTGGCCAAAACACCCAAGTTCACCGCAGATGTGATGCTGCGTTACCGCGGCCGCCTGAGCAGTTGGGCCGACCTCGAAGGCAGCGTGCAGTACACCTACCGCGACGGCTTCCAGCACCGTATCTTCAACAATCCGATAGCTGACGACGTGCCGAGCTATAATATCGTCAACCTGATGCTCAGTATCGCGCCGGACGCCTACCCCTGGCACATCAACCTGATGGCGATGAACCTGGGCGATGAAGACGGTATCAATGCCCGCTTTACCGACGTTTTTGGAGTGGGCGCCACCGGAGATGAACTGATTGCGCCCCGACAATACATGGTACGTTTCGGCATGGAGTTCTGATGGCGTTGTCTGCGGCGCAGTCCTGGCCGGCAAGCGTCGAGCTGGGCCTGCGCTCGGAGGCCGGCAAGACCCGTCTGGCGCGCTGTTCCCACAATGGCCCCCTGTATGTGCAAAGACCCTTTTATCCTGAAGGCAGGGAGCACCCCCATCTGTACCTGCTACACCCTCCCGGCGGCATTGTCTCGGGCGATTGCCTGGATATTGCGGTTGACGTCGCCGCCAACAGTGGCGCCCTGGTAACCACGCCCGGCGCGACCCGGGTTTACCGGGCTCGCGACGACAATCCGCTACAACGCCAGCGCTGCCGCCTGCGCCTTGGCAGGGATGCAATTCTGGAATGGTTCCCCATGGAAACCATTGTGTTCGACGGCGCCTGGGTAGAACTGGAAACAACGGTTGAGTTGGCCCGGAACAGTTGTTTTGTCGGTTGGGAAGTGAGTTGCTTCGGCCTGCCTGCGAGCCGGCAACCCTTCCGTAGCGGACGTTTCTCACAGCGTTACCGTGTGCTGCAGGAGGGAACGCCGGTATTCATCGAGAACTTCTCCCTGGATGAAAATAATCGCGAGTCGATGCTGCACGGTTCGGCAGGGCTGCGTGGTCAACCTGTTACCGGCATGTTTCTGGCCGGACCCTTTGCTGCCGAAAAACACACTCCCTTGCTGCAATTACTGCGCCAGGCTGCGCCGGAACCTGACGTGGCAATAAGCTGGCTGGGCAACTTTCTGGTGGGACGTTATCTTGGCGGTAGCGCACACAGCGCACGCAAACTGTATGGCGCCTGGTGGCGGACCTTGCGTCCGTCACTACTCGGACGTAACGCCTGTGCGCCGCGTATCTGGTCTACCTAAACAGAGAAAGACATTATGGAACTGCTGCCGAGAGAGAAAGACAAACTGCTGGTGTTTGCCGCGGCGCTGCTGGCGGAACGGCGCCTGAACAGGGGACTCAAGCTTAACTACCCGGAAGCCGTAGCTTACCTGTCGCTGGAGATCATGGAAGGCGCCCGCGACGGAAAAACGGTAGCGGAATTAATGAGCTACGGCAAGAATATACTCCGGCCAGACCAGGTAATGGACGGCGTGGTGGAAATGATCAAGGATGTACAGATCGAAGCCACTTTTCCTGACGGAACCAAGCTGGTTACCGTACATAACCCCATCAACTGACCGGATATTATACCAATATGATCCCTGGTGAAATCCTCGTGGCCGAGGGTGAAATCAACCTGAACCAGGGACGGGAGACCCTGACCCTGGCAGTAAAAAACAGCGGGGACCGCCCGGTGCAGGTCAGTTCCCACTACCATTTTTTTGAGACCAATCCCGCCTTGCTGTTTGATCGTGACCGGACTCGGGGATTTCGCCTGAATATCGCCTCGGGCACCGCCATCCGGTTCGAGCCGGGGCAGGACCGGGAGGTGGAACTGGTCGCCTACGCCGGCATCCGCAAGGTGTACGGTTTCCGAGGTAATATAATGGGCTCGCTGGATGGAGAGTCATCGGGTGAAACATGAATGTCATTGACCGGCAATCCTATGCGTCCATGTTCGGCCCGACTACCGGTGATCGCGTGCGGCTGGGGGATACTGCGCTCATCATAGAGGTAGAAAAGGACTTCACCCGATACGGGGAAGAGGTCAAGTTTGGCGGCGGCAAGGTGATTCGAGACGGCATGGGCCAGGGCCAACTCGGCGGCAGGGAATGCGTCGACACTGTGATCACCAACGTGCTTATCCTGGATCACTGGGGAATCGTCAAAGCCAACGTCGGCATCAAGAGGGGGCGCATCAGCGCCATCGGCAAGGCGGGTAACCCGGACATACAGGATGACGTTGCCGTGTTGATCGGTCCGGGCACCGAGGTCATCGCCGGAGAAGGACAGATACTGACCGCCGGCGGCATAGATGCCCACGTCCACTTCATCTGCCCGCAGCAGGTGGAGGAGTCCCTGATGTCCGGCGTGACCACCATGTTGGGCGGCGGCACCGGGCCCACCACCGGCACTAAGGCAACCACCTGCACGCCAGGCCCCTGGAACATCGGCAAGATGTTACAGGCCACTGATGACCTGCCGATGAATTTCGGATTTCTCGGCAAGGGTAATGCCAGCCTGCCGTTAGCACTGGAAGAGCAGTTGTCGGCCGGGGCCTGCGGGTTGAAACTGCACGAAGACTGGGGTACTACCCCGTCGGCAATAGACACCTGCCTGAACGTGGCTGAGGCCTTCGATGTGCAGGTGGCGATCCATACGGACACCCTCAACGAGTCCGGTTTCGTGGACGACACCCTGGCGGCATTCAAGGGACGTACGATTCACACCTATCATACCGAGGGCGCCGGCGGCGGACACGCACCGGATATTATCCGCGCCTGTGGCGAGCCCAACGTGCTGCCTTCCTCGACAAATCCGACCAGGCCCTACACCCGCAACACGGTGGATGAGCACCTGGATATGCTGATGGTTTGCCATCACCTGGACGCGGGGATACCTGAGGACGTGGCCTTTGCCGATTCCCGCATTCGCAAGGAGACCATCGCGGCTGAAGATATCTTCCATGATTTGGGCGGATTCAGCATGATTGCCTCGGATTCCCAGGCCATGGGACGGGTGGGTGAAGTGATTACCCGAACCTGGCAGACCGCGCACAAGATGAAGCTGCAGCGCGGCCCGCTGAAACAGGACAACGAACGCATGGACAACCTGCGGGCGCGCAGGTATATAGCCAAGTACACCATCAATCCGGCGATCGCCCACGGAATAGCCCGGGAGGTCGGCTCCGTTGAAGTCGGCAAGATGGCCGACCTGGTGTTATGGAAGCCGGCTTTTTTCGGTATCAAACCCTCGTTGATTATCAAGGGCGGCTTTATTGCTGCGGCTGTCATGGGCGACCCGAATGCGTCGATTCCGACAGCACAACCGGTGCATTACAGGACCATGTTCGGCGGCTTGGGCGCGACGCCGCGCAATACCTCGGTGACTTTCACCAGCGCCGCCGCAATGGAATCAGGCGTGGTGCGCCACCTGGAACTGGGGCGCCGCCTGGTAGCGTGTCAAGGCTGCCGTGGTGTTACCAAATCCGACATGATACACAACAGTTGGATGCCATCGGTTACGGTGGACCCGCAAACCTATGAAGTACGGGCTGACGGCGAGTTGTTGACCTGTGAACCGGTGGACGTGCTGCCGCTGGCCCAGCTATACAGCCTGTTTTGAGGAATGCCATGCTGGAAGTCTATGAGCTGCTGGCCCATCCGGAACCCGGTTCTGACGCTGAGGTGCTGGCGCTTGACCACCTGCAACGAGAGAAGGGCAGGTTCAAAACCTTCCTGGCTGACGGCACCGAGGTTCGAGTCTTCCTGGAGCGAGGCAACGTCCTGCACCTCGGTCAGGGACTGCGCAGCGCCTGCGGCCGGCGCCTGGTGGTAGCCGGAGCGACGGAATCGGTCGTCCTGGCGCGCGCCGACGATTGGGCCTTATTCGCCAGCGCCTGTTACCACCTTGGAAATCGACATGTGCGATTGCAGATAGGGGAGCGTTGGCTGCGTATGACCCCCGATCACGTGCTGGAGGAAATGCTGGTGAAACTGGGCCTGGAGCTGGTTCACCAGGAGGCAGTTTTTGAACCGGAGTCGGGGGCTTACAGTGGAGCCGGTCATGCTCATCACCACCACTGAAAGCGCGTTACTGCGCCTGCTGCAATTAAGCAGCGCCGCCCTGCCCGTAGGGGGCTACTCCTTCTCCCAGGGCCTGGAGGCGGCGGCGGAAGAAGGCTGGTTGCGCAACAGAGAAGAAATTAATGCCTGGTTGTCATTACAGTTGAGCGAAGGTCATGCAAAGGTTGATCTGCCTTTGCTGCTGCGCCAGATGGACGCTGCTCAGCGGTGCAATGCAGATGACCTGCGCCGCTGGAATGCCTGGGTTCTTGCCTGCCGGGATACGACCGAACTGCGCGCGGCAGAGATTGCAATGGGAGAGGCCCTGCTTCGTCTGGC
The DNA here is from genome assembly GCA_965205405.1 of Gammaproteobacteria bacterium. Taxonomy (GTDB): domain Bacteria; phylum Pseudomonadota; class Gammaproteobacteria; order Eutrophobiales; family Eutrophobiaceae; genus JAAXHV01. The sequence goes on along the minus strand of OZ242169.1, from coordinate 2,436,511 downwards.
GCCTCCTCTTAAAATCGACGTGCCCTGGCAGGCGCAGGGTGAAACCGCTTTCATTACCAGCTTTGCGATGGTGGCAACACATTGGCATATCGAGCCGAAACTCGCCTGCCACGGCTACCTCTGGAGTTGGTTGGAAAACCAGGTCGCCGCGGCAACCAGGTTGACGGCACTGGGGCAGACAGCGGCCCAGCAGTTACTGGACGTCGTCCTGCAAGAGCTGCCGGAAGTCGTCAATAAAGCCGCAGGTGTTGCGGACGAGGAGATAGGCAGTTCCTTGCCGGCCCTGGCGCTGGCCAGCAGCCGCCACGAACAACAATACAGTCGGTTATTCAGATCCTGAGAGAGTCTCTTATGCAAGCTAATCAAACCCTGAGAGTGGGCGTCGGCGGGCCGGTCGGTTCCGGCAAGACCGCATTGCTGAAATCATTGTGCCAATCGCTGCGCGATCACTATGATATTGGCGTCGTCACCAACGATATCTATACTCGCGAGGACGCGGAGTTTCTTACCCGCCATGAGGCGCTTGAGGCAGATCGCATCATCGGCGTAGAGACGGGAGGTTGCCCGCACACGGCCATCCGCGAGGACGCTTCAATGAACCTGGCGGCTATTGACACGTTGCAACAGCGTCACCGTGAACTCGACCTGGTGTTTGTGGAAAGCGGGGGGGACAACCTCAGCGCCACTTTCAGCCCCGAACTCTCCGACCTGACACTCTATGTGATCGACGTATCGGCCGGGGACAAAATCCCGCGCAAGGGTGGACCGGGCATCACCCGCTCAGACCTGTTGATCATCAACAAGACAGACCTGGCTCCCAGCGTCGGCGCTTCCCTCGATGTGATGGATCGCGACACCCGCAGAATGCGCAAGGATAAGCCCTTCGTATTCTCTAATCTCAAGACAGGGGACGGCCTGGATACGATCATCCGCTTTATCGTGACCGAGGGTATGCTGCCTGAACGGAATATCGACGAAATTCGTGCAGTCCCCTAATTTGGGACACCCAATAATTACAGAGGCCTGTTTTTTTACAATACAATTTATGGGTGTCCTGAATTATGCTCAATTTATGGGTGTCCCAAATTAGGTGGTACAACAACACAATCTACCGGATTAGCCGTATTTTTACTCTGACCCCAAATATCTTGCGGTTGCCCTGCGAGCGACATGTAATTGACTTTTTTCGACATCGTCATCCGTCACTGATGATGTAATCCCGATATTTGATAAACTATCCGGCCGTAATCGAACTCCCGGCAAGAGAACTCCTTATTCTTTTCACCACTGATTGCCTGGCACACAATGAAGAACAGCACGGATAATCATGCTCGCATCGTCATCGTTGGGGGCGGAATCATGGGAGTCGGACTGCTCTACCACCTGGCTGAGGAGGGTTGCACTGACGTTGTTTTGATCGAGAAAGGTGAACTCACCTCCGGTTCGACCTGGCATGCGGCCGGCCAATGCCCGAACTTCGTCGGCAATTACAATCTCGCCAAAATCCATGAATACAGCATCTCCCTCTATAAAAGACTGGAAGAACTCACCGGACAGTCTGTCAGTTGGCACACGTCGGGCAGTGTTCGGTTCGCGTTGACCGAACGTGACCTGGACTGGTTTAAATACGTCAAAGGGATTGCAGATAACGTCGGGTTTCACATGGAAATCATCGGCGTCGATCAGATCAGAAAGCTCAATCCGTTTATATCCACTGACGCTGTCCTGGCCGGAGCGTGGACGCGCGATGACGGTCATGCGGACCCGGCGGGTCTTACCAACGCAATGGCTCGCGGCGCACGCAATATGGGCGCCGCGATCGTCCGGCATAACCGGGTCGTCGATATCAACGCGCTGCCTTCCGGTGAATGGCAGGTGGTGACCGAGAAGGGCGTCGTCATTGCGCAAACCGTCGTCAACGCAGCGGGCTGTTATGCAAGGCAGGTGGCGCAAATGGTGGGCGCGGACCTGCCTATCTGCAACATTCAACACCACTATCTCGTCTCCGGTCCGATACCGGAATTTATCGAGCGAGATGAAGAGATTCCGGTGATGCGCGATCCGTACTCCTCGGCGTACCTGCGCCAGGAGCAGAAGTCAGGCCTCATCGGCATTTATGAGCACGATAACCTTGCCGAAGCGTGGCCGCCGCGGGGGCTGCCGGAGTGGGAGTCCGACAGCGAACTGTTTGACGAAGATCTCGACCGTCTGATGCCATGGCTGGAGCGCGCGATGGAGCGCATGCCGGTCATCGAAAATGCCGGCCTCAAACGTATCGTCAACGGCGCCATTCCCCATTCCGCGGACGGCCCGCCCCTGTTGGGTCCCGTGGCGGGGCTAAAGAACTTCTGGCTCTGTTGCGGTTCCTCGTTCGGCATTGCGCAAGGCGCGGGGTGCGGTAAGTATCTCGCACAGTGGATGCTCTACGGAGATGCGGAAATTAATATGACCGGATTCGACCCTCGTCGCTTCGGCGTTTTTGCCGATGAGGACTACATGAAGGCGAAGGGCCGCCAGGATTACGGCATGACCTACTTTACCCCGCTTCCCGGGGAAGAGTTGCCCGCCGCCCGCCCGCGACGCGTCAGCCCGCTGTATAAAAAACTGAAAGCACGGGGCTGCGTGTACACCGAGACATTCGGTTGGGAACGGCCCAAATGGTTTTCTCCGGACGCTCGCGAGGAAGAATACGACTACCGTCGCAACAACGTTTTCGACGTTGTGCGTAGTGAGTGCCTGGCGGTGCGCGAACGTGTCGGCATCCTGGATTTATCGGGTTTCGCCAAGTTCGACGTGACCGGCGCCGGCGCCCGTGCGTTCCTGGATCGTATTTGCGCCAACAGGATGCCGAAAATAGGCGGTATCACCCTGGCGCACGTGTTGTCCGAAGGCGGACGTATCGGCGGCGAGATGACGATTACACATCTTGCAGACGAGCATTTCTACGTATTGTCTGCAGCCGGCGCCGAGTTGCGCGACATGGACCATTTGCTTCAGTCCGCGCGTGAAGATGAGCAAGTGCAGGTCGCCAACGTCACCGATGAGCGGGGCGTGCTGGTGCTTGCCGGGCCGAGATCGCGAGATGTCCTTGCTAAACTTACGGACTCGCCTCTGGACAGCGGCGCGTTTCGCTGGTTAAGCGGCAAAGAAATCACCGTTGCAGGCAGGCCCGTCCGGGCGTTGCGGGTCAACTACGTCGGTGAACTGGGTTGGGAGTTGCATCCGCCGATGGAATACATGGAGGAGTTATACGATGCCCTCCGGGAAGCAGGCGAGGCGTTCGCTATTGCCGATTTCGGGCTGTACGCCGTCAACAGCCTGCGGATGGAGAAGGCGTATCGGGGCTGGGGAGCGGAGTTGACCAACGAAGTCACGATGATTGATGCCGACATGGAGCGTTTTATCAAGTTTGATAAGGAAGACTTTGTGGGCCGGCAGGCCACCCTGGATCAACAGGACCGAATCATGCAACTCGTGTATTTCGAAGTCGATGCAATCGACTCGGACGTGCGTGGCAGTGAGCCCCTGTTCGATGGCGATACGTGCGTCGGGGTAGCCACATCGGGGGCTTACGGCCATTTCGTTCGAAAATGCCTGGGCTTTGGTTACGTCACCCCGGAACTGGCCAAACCCGGCATGGAGTTGAGTATTGACCTCCTCGGAGAACGCTGTCCGGCAAGGGTCCTGAAGGAACCGGCTTATGATCCTGCCAACGAACGATTAAGGTTGTAACAGCGTCTTTGATCGCAGAATGACGGCCATACAGGTAGACCAGTAGTGTCCGATACCCGAGCCAGCTTGCCGAATCTTCCGGGACGCGCCGACGTGGTTATCATCGGTGGCGGCGTGATCGGTTGTTCCATTGCCTATCACCTGGCCAAATTCCACTCACAGGACGTTGTACTGCTGGAGCGCAAGCAGCTCACATCGGGGACCACCTGGCACGCAGCCGGTCTGATCGGGCAGTTGCGCGGTTCCATCAATATGACCAAGCTTGCCCGTTACACCAGGGAACTCTACGACGGACTGGAGGCGGAAACAGGACAGGCGACGGGCTACCGGCAATGCGGTTCGGTCTCAATCGCCACCAGTGAAGAACGCTTCGAGGAACTGAAACGCAACGCCTCGATGGCGCAGGTGTTCGGGCTGAAAGTCGATGTCGTCACGCCCGGGGCCATCAAGGAGCGGATACCGCTGCTTCATACCGACGACGTGCTCGGCGGGATACATATTCCTTCCGACGGATACGGCAACGCGGTTGACATCACCCAGGCACTGGCCAAGGGAGCACGGGCCAGCGGCGCACGGATTTTTCAGAACGTGCCGGTAACGGCAATTCGTACCGGCGCCGGCCGGGTCACCGGCGTCAGTACCGGGTACGGCGATATGGACGCCGACCACGTGGTGCTTTGCGCCGGTATGTGGACGCGGGACCTGGCCGCGACAATCGGGGCCAACGTACCGCTGCACGCCTGTGAACACTACTATGCGTTGTTTGAATCCGTTGAGGGGCTGGATGAGAACCTCCCGGTGATACGCGACTATGACGCCTGTACCTATTACAAACATGACGCCGGCAAATTACTGGTGGGCGCGTTTGAACCCAGCGCCCGGCCCTGGGGGGTGGACGGCATTCCCGAAGACTTCTGCTTTGACGAAATTGCCGGCAACTTCGATCATTTCGAGCCGATTCTCCGGGATGCCATGGCGCGCGTGCCGGCCCTCGAATCGGCAGGTATCCAGAAGTTTTTTTGCGGTCCGGAAAGCTTTACGCCGGACGTTCGTTACCATCTCGGCCCGGCGCCCGAATTCAGGAATTGCTTTGTCGCCGCCGGTTTGAATTCAATCGGCCTGCAATCTGCGGGGGGAATAGGGAAAGTCATGGCGGAATGGATTCGCGCCGGGCATCCGCCGGCCGACCTCTGGGAAGTTGACGTGCGGCGCAACATGCCTTTCCAGGGCAACCGCAAATACCTGCGCGAGCGCGTGTCCGAGAGCCTGGGTCTGCTCTACGCCAGGCACTACCCCTTTCGCCAATATGAGACCGCACGCGGCGTGCGCAAGTCGCCGCTTTACGACCGCCTGAAATCAATTGGCGCCTGTCACGGCGAAACGGCCGGGTGGGAACGACCGAACTGGTACGCTCCCCGGGGGGTGGAGGCCAGGTATGAATACAGCTACGGGCGCCAGAACTGGTTCGAGTACTCGGCCGCCGAACACCGGGCGGTGCGTGAAAACGTCGGCCTGTTCGACCAGTCGTCCTTCGCCAAGTACCGGCTGGAAGGGAGAGATGCCACACGGGTGCTGAACTACGTTTGCGCCAACGACGTTGATGTTAAGCCCGGTCGCATCGTCTATACGCAGTGGTTGAATGGGCAGGGAGGAATCGAAGCGGACCTGACAGTCACGCGTCTCGCCCGGGACAGCTTCCTGATCGTGACGGCCGCCGCTACTGAAGTCCGCGATTTTCACTGGCTCAAACAACACATTCCCGCCGATGCGCACTGCGTGCTGACCAATGTAACATCGGCCATGGGCGTCATATCCGTGATGGGTCCGAATGCGCGCAAGCTGTTGCAGCCATTGACGCCGGCCGATTTGTCGAACGAGGCGTTCGGCTTTGCAACCAGCCGGGGGATAGAGTTGGGTTACGCATTGGTGCGCGCCTCACGAATCACCTACGTCGGTGAACTGGGCTGGGAGCTTTACATACCGACCGAGTTCGTCGCCGGGGTGTACGACACTATCGTCGCTGCCGGAGAGTCGATCGATCTGGCCCACGCCGGTTATCATGCCCTCGACTCCCTGCGTATCGAAAAAGCCTATCGACATTGGAGCCACGATATTACCGACGAGGACACGCCGCTCGAAGCGGGCCTGGGGTTTACGGTGAAGTTCGACAAGCCGGGCGGGTTCATCGGCCGCGATGCGCTACTGAAACAGAAGGAGCAGGGTCTGCGCAGACGCATGCTGCAGTTCAAGTTATGCGACCCGGGACCACTGCTCTACCACAACGAGCCGATTTGGCATAGAGACAGGATCATCGGCCACGTGACGTCCGGCAGCTACGGCCACACCCTGGGCGGCAGTATCGGTCTCGGTTACGTTGATACGTCGGAAATTCGCGAGGTGACGGAACTGGTCGGAGATAAGTTCGAAATCGAAGTAGCCGGCATCCGCGTTCTGGCCGAGGCCTCACTGCGACCCATGTACGATCCTGACAATAAACGCATCCGTAGCTGACCGGATTCCCACCCCTGCTTACAGCGTGTGCAAACTGGGGACGGACTTGAAGTCCGTCCCCTGACTATGCGGGTTAACTCCGGCCGATGGCCTGGACCAACCGGGGACGGACTTGAAGTCCGTCCCCTGACATTCAGCTCCGGCCGATGGCCTCGCGGGATAGGAAAATCGGGAACCTGGCCCGCACCTCGGCGTCAGTTTCACCACTGACATGGCCGGGAAAATGACTGGTGAGAATCGCTTGTTTCTTCTCGATAGCTTTCTGCAACATGATCGGTTTTCCGCTTTCTTCCCACACGTTAGGACTCGTACGATCGCTGAAGTCCGGATAAATATATTCGCTTTGCATGACCTTCAACGTCCGATCAGAGCCCAGGTAATGACCTTCGCCACCGGTGCAGACCTGTTTTATTTCGTCAAAACTCAAGGTCTCGGCATTAACTTCAATCCCTCTCGTTACCCGCATGGCGGCGCCGAGCACGTCATTGTCCAATAACAGGCTCTCGGGGCAAGTCCCTAACAGGCTCGCGTACATGCCTGCCGATTCGTAGATAATGTTGGCGCCTGACAGCGCCGCGGCCAGGGTTGTCGCGGCGCGTTCGGCGCCGGCCTGAAAATCCGGGAATTTCGAATCCGTCATCCCGCAGGCCGTACCAAAGGGCAAGTCGTAGACGTTGCCCATCTGCGCGCAGGCCGCGGACAGCAGGCCCTGTTCGGGTGAACCGCCGCTCATGGCGCCGGTGCGCAGGTCGGAGATAAAAGGCCAGGTGCCGAGAATAGCCGGGGCGCCGGGTTCTATTGCATTCACATAGACCAGACCACCGAGACATTCTGCCCAGGCCTGGGAGACGGCGCCGGCCAGACAAGCCGGCGTTGTCGCGCCGGCTTGTCCTGCAGACAGGAGCAGCACCGGCATACCGCCCTGGACTGCGACTCGTAAACATTCCAGCGAGTCGACGGCGAACTTCATCGGCGGCACAACAAAACAGTTGGATTGGCTGACAAACGGTCGCGCGCGCCACTCGGCTTCGCTTCCGGCAATGATGTGCAACATTTCCAGGGTTTTTTCGAGATGCTTGAATTCAGTCCAGCTCGAGGCCACGTGCTTGCTCGTGCCCATAACCACGCAATAGGCGGTATTGAGGTCCATTTCGTAATTGTCTGCTATGTCTCGCAACACGCAGGTACGCTGGAACATGTGAATATGTTCACAGGTGTCGGCAATGCGCGCCATGTCGTAGAGGTCCTGTGCCGTCGACTCGCGGTACAGATTGTTTTCAGGGTCGGCAACCATGACCGCGGCGCCGGCCGTCGCGAAGTGGACCTTGCTGCCGTTGAGGTGCAAGTCGTGTCTGGGGTCCTGGCCGTGCAACACCAGGTTGTGCCTGGCAAGCCCCATGGCGTTTTCGACCACGGCTCTCGGCATTCTCAAACGGCCGTCGTCGCCGAGCACAGCGCCGACGCCGGTACAGGCCTCGATGCAATGTGGCGTCGCTTCGCTGAAGCCGACTTCTCCCAGAATCCTGAAGACGTTATCGTTTATGGCCGCTATGTCCGCATCCTTCAAAGGCCGGAATTGCCCGCCGACTTCACCAGGATGAACGGGCTTAAGCGCATCAGCCAGCGGTGCGCTACGCAGTGCCCTGCGCGCCTCTCTCCCACCGGATTGTCTTGCCATCGCTGTTCTCTCCAGATTTCGATCAAACCATCTCAGCAAAGCCGGGGAAATTCTGGCAGATCGGCATGGGACGTGTCAATTCCTGAAGCTATGCCCGTGTGCTTGATCTGCGGATCAGGCGCTGATGATTTCCCGCGTTCGTACCAGGCGCGTGCCGGTGTCGGAAGCTTCCGCCGCATCCCGGCAGTACGCATCGGCGCCAACCGCAATACCGAATTCCTCGTTCAGAGGGGCGCCGCCGACCATGACGATATAATCGTTGCGAATGTTTTGTGAGACCATCTCGTCGATCACGACTTTCATGTAGGGCATAGTGGTGGTGAGCAGGGCTGACATGCCGAGAATATCCGGTTGATGTTGTTCCATCGCGGCAAAATAGCTTTCGACACTGTTGTTGATGCCGAGATTGATTACTTCGAAACCGGCCCCTTCCATCATCATTCCGACCAGGTTCTTGCCGATATCATGGATATCGCCTTTCACGGTACCGATCACCATCTTGCCGATGGGTTTTGCCCCCGTTTCCGCCAGTAGCGGGCGTAACACCGTCATCCCTCCCTTCATGGCATTGGCCGCGAGCAGCACCTCCGGCACGAATAAAATCCCGTCGCGGAAATCGATACCCACGATCTGCATGCCGCCGACCAGGGCCTCGTTAAGCACCTTGTCCGCGGCCCAGCCCCGGCCCAGCAGGAGTTGCGTCCCTTCTACAATCTCTTCCTTAAGGCCGTCATAGAGATCATCGTGCATTTGCTCAACCAGTTCCGTATCGTCCAGTTCCGACAGGACCAGCTCATCGTCTTGGTCTTCAACCCAAATTTCTGCAGCAGCTTCTTGGTTCATTGCTATCATGCCTCATGAGTAACTTAAGGAAGTACAGATTTAAATCTCCTGCTTTTCCTGAACTGAATTTCGCGGAAGTCTGGATTAGCCAGTAATTTCATGTATATAGCAGCACGACATTGTTACATGTATATGCGACAAACACCGTCATTTAAGTGTTGTCAACAAACAGAATTGTCCATGTCAGGAACATATAACATGTCATCTCATAATTTCCTCCCCTAATCGTGTATAATTACGCCGTTTTCAGTACCCTGATTCGCGCCATTTAGTTGCCGGAAATCAATCACTGAAAACCGGCTAGCGGATATTGTCCATTATATATTCTGCAACGCTATAGTTTTAACGGCTCAGGAGATCTACCGTGAAGGTTACGTCAAGAAACTTATTTCTCCTTATGAACATCATCTCTATGTTGCTTCCAAGCCTCACGCTGGCACAGTCCTCAGGCGCAGACCCGCAGATCGAGGAGATGATCGTTATCGGTACCCGACGGGCTGAGCAGGCGCTGGAGGATGCGCCGGTTCCGGTGGATGTCATCCAGGGTGATGAACTCATGTCACAGGGGTCAACCGACCTCGATGACCTGCTACGCACCACCACCCTGTCTTACAACGTGCAACGCCATGCCATTGATGATGAAGGGACCCTGGTACGCGGCGCGACCTTGCGCGGCCTGGCGCCGGACGCGGCGCTGCTGCTGGTAAACGAAAAACGCCGGCACCGATCAGCCGCAATTACCTTCCTGGGCAGCTCCCTGAACGCCGGCTCCCAGGGGCCGGACATGTTTGTGATCCCGGCAATTGCGGTTAAGCGCATTGAGGTGTTGCGGGACGGGGCCGCCGCGCAATATGGCTCCGACGCCATTGCCGGCGTGATCAACGTTCAACTCAAGGATGCGGCTGAAGGCGGCATGCTGGAGGTGCGATATGGTGAATACTACGAGGGTGACGGTGAACTGACCCAGGTCGCGGGTAATATCGGCCTGCCTCTGGGCAACTCCGGGTTTCTCAACCTGAGCGCAGAATACAAAACCCTTGATCCTACGATTCGCAGTGTACAGCGCGCCGAGGCCGCCGTCCTTGAACAGCGCGGCTATCCGGTGGCCGACCCGGCGCAGATCTGGGGCAATCCCGTTATAGACGACTCGTTCAACAGCTTCTATAACCTGGCTGCTGAACTGGGCGCCTGGGCCGAGTTCTACTCCTTCGGCAACTATGCCGAGCGCAGGTCGGAGGGCGGCTTCTTCTTTCGCGCGCCGGGGACCGGCAACGCCCGCAACGGCGTGTTCCGCAGCGGTGACGTGCGTCTTGTGGCCGACCTGGTCCCCGCTGACGACCTGGACTGCCGGGCCGCGCTACCGGACCTGGAAGCGCCGAATGCAGAGGTGCAGACCTTCATAGAATCTACCCGGGACCGGTGTTTCCTGTTTAACGAGCGTTTCCCGGGCGGGTTTACGCCGCGCTTCGGCGCCGATATCACTGATATGAGCACGGTTGTCGGCCTGCGCGGCGAGACTCTCTCCGGCTTGAGTTGGGACCTGAGTGTCGGCGCCGCAGAAAGTGACGTGGAGTTCTTCATGCGCAATACCATCAATGCATCGCTTGGTCCTGAGACACCAATCGAATTCAAACCGAGGACGTATACGCAGACTGACGTGAACGTCAATTTTGACCTCTCCTACCCGCTGGATATAGCCGCATTCCACTCTCCGCTCAACATCGCAGTGGGGGCGGAATGGCGTCAGGAACACTTCGAAGTCGGCGCCGGTGATGAGGCGTCCTATATTATCGGCCCCTATGCCGACGGCCGTATCAGCAACGCCTTCAGTGTCGGCTCGAACGGTTTCCAGGGATTAGCCCCCAGGAACGCAGGGGACTGGAAGCGCCCCAATTACGCGGCATACGTCGACCTTGAAGCAGATTTGACTGAAGCCCTGTTGCTCGGCGTGGCCGCCCGCTACGAGGACTTCTATAAAGACTTCGGTGATACCATAAACGGCAAGGTTTCAGCCCGTTGGCGCATGACTGATAATCTCGTGCTGCGCGGCACCTTCAGTACCGGCTTCCGCGCCCCCTCCCCCGGTCAGGCCAATATCTCCCTGCTCTCCACCACTTTCTCCGGTACCGGCAACCTGGTGGAAGTAGGTACCGTGCCGCCGCACAATCCCGTCGCACAGGCTCTTGGGGGAGAACCGATGCATGAAGAAAAATCCGTCGGCTTTTCCCTGGGTTTCACTTATCAATTCCGGAACGATCTGCGCTTGCGCTTCGATTTTTTCAATATCGAGATCGATGATCGTATCGCTCGCACCGGTAATATCGGCATCACGCCGGAGGTGGCGGCCCTGTTGGAGCAAAGCGGCCTGGCTGCCGCCTCAGGCGTGCAAAATATCAGCTTCAACACCAATGACTTCGATACCACTACCCGCGGCATCGACCTGGGTCTGGACTACGAAGTCGATTGGCAGGCCGGAACGACTGCCCTGCACTTCGGCTGGAACTGGACGGACACTTCCCTGGATGACTTCTCCCCAGCGCGGGAAGTCACCGAAATACTCGGTCAACGACTTGAAAATCCGTTGACTGTGAGCCTGCTGACCAAGAGGCGCCGTGTGGAACTCGAGGAACTGAATCCGCCGCACCGCCTGCAAGCAACGCTGACGCACCTGTCAGGCAACTGGCAGGTCCTATTGCGCGGCAGTTATTACACGGACTGGAAAGCCTGTAGATTCGCCGGAGCGAGTTGTGCAAATCTCGATTCTTATGACGGAGCTTTTCTCCTTGACGCTGAAGTCAGCTACCGCTTTCTGGACGCGTACTCCGCGGCATTCGGCGCGCAGAACCTGTTTGACACCTCACCAGGTGCAGTACGGGACGAGTCCCTTGGTCAAGGCAATGCAGAACCGGAAAGCTCGCCTTACGACTACAACGGTGGTTTCTTCTACCTGAGACTGGGCTACGAATTCTAACCAGGACATCAGGGGACAGATTTTTGGGGTCAGAGTAAAAATACTTGATAATCACCCGGCAACACCTGCCCAATTAACTGTATTTTTACTCTGACCCCAAATATCCGGCGTGATGCAGGAATGACGGAAATTGGTTAACGGGTTAAATGAACACAAACCTGGCGATGAAGATCAGCGCCAGAAACCAGACTCCCATAGAAATCCCGCTGAATTTGCCGGTTGCCAGTTTGAGGCTGACGTAAGTGATAAAGCCCACGGCAATACCGTCTGCAATGGAGAAGGTCAACGGGATCGCCACGATTGTCAGCAGCGCAGGGACCAGTTCAGTGGCATCGTCCCAGTCCAGGTCGCGCATGCCGCCCAGCATCAGCATGGCCACAAATACCAGGGCGCCGGAGGTGGCGAATTCAGGCACCATGCGCGCCAGGGGCGCAAAGAAAACAGCCAGCAGGAACAGCACGCCAACGGTCACAGCGGTAAGCCCGGTGCGGCCGCCGCTGGCGATACCCGCTACACTTTCCACATAGCTGGTTACCGGTGTGCAACCCAGACAGGCGCCGACAACGCTGGAGGAGCTGTCAGCCTTCAGCGCCCGGTCCATGTCCCGGATATTGCCCTTGTCATCAACCAGGCCGGCCCGGTTGGCAACACCCATCAAGGTGCCCGTAGTATCGAACAGGTTGACGAACAGGAAAGCCACCACTACGCTGATCATAGCCATATCGAGAGCGCCTGCGATGTCCAGTTGCAGGAAGGTTGCGGCCATATCGGGCGGCGCCGAAACCAGTCCCTGGTAGGCTACCAGGCCGGTGAGCAGGCCAACGACCGTCATTGCCAGGATACCCAGCATGATGGCGCCGGGCACGGCGCGTACCCCGAGACCGGCGATCAACAGGAAGCCGATGGCCGCCAGCATGGGCTCAGGCCGGGTCAGGTCTCCCAAGGTCAGGATGGTGGCGGGATTGGCGACAACTAGCCCGCCGTTCTGCAAACCGATAAAGCCGATGAACAGCCCCACCCCGCAACCCATAGCCAGGCGCAGGTTCATGGGGATGCTGTTCAGCATCCAGCGGCGCAAGCGGGTAACGCTGATGATCACAAACAGCACTCCGGAAAGAAACACCGCCCCCAGTCCGACTTGCCAGCTATAACCCATACTGCCGACTACCGTATAAGTGAAAAACGCGTTCATGCCCATACCCGGCGCCAGTCCGACCGGCCAGTTCGCGTACAGACCCATGAAAATACAGGCCAGGGCCGAGGCCAGGCAGGTAGCGACGAAACTGGCGCCCGGATCGATACCGGCGGCAGCCATCATCTGCGGATTGACGAAGATAATGTAGGCCATGGTAACGAAGGTGGTGAGGCCCGCCAGCACCTCGGTGCGAACCCTTGTACCATGTTCCGACAGTTTGAACAGGCGTTCCAGTGTAGAAGTGATATTGTTTTCCATGATGTTCTTCAGGTTACAGGGATAGCGGCCGGTTTTCCAGCCTGCTCAGGAATGTCGGATAACCGATTATATTTGTCGGACTGTCAACCATGTCAATGTCATATATATAATATCGTCAGCTACGATTGTCGTTATCTTTTTGGCGAACCGGCGGAGGCGTCAGCAAGTTGATAAAACCCCTGGATATCCGGGAGCAAATCCCCGCAATAAAAGCGCAGGCGGACAGTCTGGAGATTGCCTGGCCTGAGGGTTACCGCAGTCGCCACCTGTTCTACTGGCTGCGGGAGAACTGTCATTGCCCGAAATGCACTCACCAGGAGGCATGGGAGCGCATTGTCGACTTTTTGGCGATCCCGCTGGATATCACCCCTGCTTCGTTCAGTACCGATGCGCGCGGCCTGCACATTACCTGGCCCGGGTATGGAGCTGACTGTGCCGGGAGTTTCTTTAGCTGGGAGTGGTTGAATCGGCACCGTTGCGAGAACGCCGCGCGCCTGGCGCGCAAAAAACAGCGTACAGCCTGGGCCGCCGCCGAGTTCGATAAGGAAAGCATATCCGTTGACTATGACGGCGCAATGAGCAACGATGAGGACCTCCTTCAACTGCTGGAGTATATCGACGATACAGGCGTTGCTTTCGTCACCGGCGTTCCCGCGGAAAACCTTGCCGTTGTCGGGCTTGCCGAACGGGTTGCCTTCCTCGAAGAATCCCATTTTGGTCGTCATTTCGACGTGGAATCAAAACCAAACCCCGAAAACCTGGCCTATACGCCGCAGGCGTTGTATCCGCATAACGATCTCCCCAGCCGTCGCCATATGCCGGGCATACAGTTTCTGCATTGTTTGCATAACGATGCCCGGGGGGGAGAAAGTATCCTGGTTGATTCCATCGCTTCGGCCAGAAAGTTGCACCAAATGGATCGTGCTGCATTTAACCTGCTGAGTACCCGGAAAGTGACGTTCAGTTCTATTGACGATGACTGGCACATCATCAACCGCGGCACCATCATCGACGTCGATGAAGACGGTGATATTATCGGCACCCGGCTGCATCCGGCCCTGCTGGGACCGGTGGATATCGAACCTGAATTACAGGCGGAATTTTATCGGGCGCACCGGGCGTTTCTCGGCATTGCAAACAGTACCGAAATGCAATTCAAATTCCGCCTGAACAAGGGCGACTGCCAGGTATTCGATAATGCCCGCATCATGCACGCACGCAGCGCCTTTGATCCGAACAGCGGCTATCGCCATCTGCAGGGCTGCTATATCTGCCGGGACGATTTACAGAGCTGCCTGGAAGTGTTGCGCAGAAAAGGCCGGGACTTCCGCCAGACTTGATATTTGATGTGCGCCTTCCCTGGCACACACCCTGCGGGCGTCCTTCGGACGTCCAAATCCGCTCCTGGCGGATTTGTGGGGTCAGAGTAAAAATACAGGTAATTTGGTAGAAGGTGCCGGGTTATAGTTGAGTATTTTTACTCTGACCCCAGATATTTCGCATTCTTCGAGGTATCAACCTTGTGAGGCTGAAATGACTGTGTATCATTATTCCAACAATGTCGTATATAGTATAAAAAAAGTCGAATTTTTATTGTAATAAAATCTCCCTCTTCATATAATGACGGAATAGGCCAATCTCGGGAGGAATAATATGTCCAATAAGGTTGATTTCAAACGGAATAAACTGAGCTGCGCAATCCTGTCAGCCATCACTGCAACAGCCGTCAGCGCACCAATCAATGCCCAGATCGAAGAGATAATCGTAACGGCGACCAAGCGGGCCGAAAGCGCGCAGGACGTGCCTATCACTGTGCAGGCAGTAGGCGGCGACACGCTCAGGGAGCTTCGCGTCGAGACTTTCGACAAATACATAGAATACCTGCCGAATGTGGTTAGCGCCGGGAATGGCCCCGGCAAAAAGGAGCTTTACATCCGCGGCAGCGCCACCGAGCAGACCAGTGTCACTATATCCTCGGCCCAGGGCTCAGCGCCGGGCGTCGCCCTGTACCTTGATGAGCAACCGGTGTCCTTCGGCGGCCGCAACCTGGACGTCTACGCAGTGGATATGGAGCGTATCGAAGTGCTGTCCGGACCCCAGGGTACGTTATTCGGCGCCAGTTCCCAATCCGGCAACTTGCGCATGATCACTAATAAGCCGACGCAGGGTGAAGTCCAGGGAGGTATTAATGCCCGCTACAGCAACACCGATGGCGGCTCCGACAGTTACGCGGTGGACGCCTACCTGAATGTGCCCATTTCGGAACAACTGGCAGTCCGCATTGTGTTGTACAATGACGATCAGGGTGGCTGGATTGACAATGTACCCGCCACGTTTACGCCCAGCGCTGAAGTGATTGACCGCAACTCGATCGGCTATGGTCCGCAGTTCGCCAACGCCGACAGCATACAAAGCGCCAGCAACGATGCCCTGGTGGAGAACAACTGGAATGAGGCCACCTATCGCGGGGGCCGCGTCAGCCTGGCTTTTGAAATCAACGATGACTGGGATGCCCTGGTATCGCAATCCTATCAGGAACTGGACGTGGAAGGCGTATTCCTGGTTGATACCAGCCTTGGCGGCAAGGAATCATCCGCTCATTTTGCGCCGGACGCCAACGAAGATGAATTTGGATTAACGACCTGGACCCTGAACGGACGTCTTGCTAACCTTGACGTGGTTTACACGGGTGGTTACCTGCACCGCGACGTCGAGAGCCTCATCGACTATACTCATTACAACAACGGCGGTGGTTATATCACCTACTACCTGTGCTCTGGCCCCTACTACGACCTGAGCGTGCCGAACAATTGTTACGACCCAACCAAGCAATACGTGGAGGAAACGGAAAATACCCGCATGACTCACGAACTGCGGGTCAGCACCGACCCTGCCAAGCGCCTGAGGGTGCTGGCCGGCGCTTACTATAACGAAGTGGAGACCAACCATTTAGGCGACTTCCAGTACTTTGGCACCAACGATGTTTTTGCCGAAGTCACCGGTGATCCGAACTTCCAGCTGGGCAATGACACTCTACCTACCGCTGGTGTCAACGCGAAAGGTCCGCGCCCGCCGGAAACCGTTTTTTTCAATGATTTTACCCGCGACGAAGAGGAATGGGCAATCTTCGGCGAACTGGCGTTTGATTTCTCCGACACGCTATCCGCTTCGGTCAGCGCCCGTTACTACGACCTGACCTCGCAGTTGCAGGGCGCATCCAATTTCTCCTTCGGCTGCCGCTACGGTATTGGCGGCAACTCTCAGGCAACTGCGGACGGCCGCTGCAACGGTACTGACTTCAGCAATGATGTCTCAGTGCGTTTGGAGACCTTGGGAGAATACAACGCCACCGGTAACGACGATATCATCCTGAGCGCGTTGAGCCCGAACGGAGACGATGGCTCTCCCCGAGAACTGTTCCGCGGTGGCGGCAGCAATATGGCCACGCTCGATGCCATCAAGAACGGCCACGTGGACATCAGCAATCTGCGATCCGACGGCTCCGTCAACGAAAGCGATGCCATCATGCGCCTTGCCCTGAACTATCGCCCCATGGAAGACATGATGGTATTCATGAGCTTCGCCGAGGGTTACCGCCCGGCCACGTCCAACCGCAACGCCGGCCAGCTGTCCACCAACCAGACGGGCGTCTTCGAGAATTACGTGGTGCCGGCGGTGGCCAGGACCGATACCTTGAAAAGCTATGAAATCGGTTTGAAAAGCATTCTTTTCGATGGTTCCCTGAAATTTAATGCCGCCCTTTACAAGACAGATATCAGTGATTTGCAGGTATCTCGTTTTGACCCCTCCAATGTGGCTTTCCTGTTCTTTATCGAGAATGTCGGCGATGCGGAAACCCAGGGGATGGACGTGGACTTCCAGTGGGCTCCCACCAACGGTCTGACTGTCTCCGGCGCGTTCAGCCTGCTGGACACGGAGTTAACCAAACTGAATCAGCAGTTGTCGGGCATCGCTGTGCCGGAAGGCAGCGAGTTGCCGCTCTCACCCTCGTTTTCGGGTAATTTGAGAGCGCGCTACAGCTTCCCCATTGCCGTGGGCGGAGGCAGCAACGCCTACGTGGCAGCCAGCGTCAATTACAGGGGCGAAAGTGTTTCCGGAGTTGTGGGCAGCGCGGAATTCATGGACGACACCCTGTACCAGCAATCCGGCGCTTACTCCGGTCTGAAACTTCAGCATGAGGGCGGGACCTACGGCACCGTGGAGATACCGGATGGAATGGGCGGCTCGCGCCTGCCTAGCAACTCGCGCTTCGTCAATCCCGACGCCACCACCGTTAACCTGTCCGTGGGTCTGGAGGCTGCCAACTGGGGAGCCGAGGTCTTTATCGACAACCTGAATGACGAGGAAGCGCCGGTCATGCAGATTGCCGGCCATTATACTCCGGCAGTCACTGTGCAGCGGCCGCGCACCGTGGGCGTGAGGTTCTCCTACAATTATTAACTCAGTCCTTACCTGAATAATCCACTATAGTAAAATAGCAAGGGCGGACTTCGGTTCGCCCTTTTTCATTTCCCTCAGGAGCGCCGCGGACGGCGCTGGACGGTGTATAACATGACTGACACGCAGGCCAGAATACAGGAAGCCCAGTATCAGCTAAGCAAAAACGAGCCTCACCGGGCCGAGCAAATGATGCAGGCGTTGCTGGACGCCGAACCGGACAATATTGAGGCGCAGTATGCCTTGGCCGTAGCTCAGCGCCATCAACACCGGTGGATGACGGCAATTTCCACCTTGTCAAAAATCCTCCGATATCAACCCCATTTTGGCCGGGCCTACCAGGAGGTTGGTTACAACCACATCGCTTTAAAACAATATACCCGCGCCGGCGCCGCTTTTGAAAAGGCTATTACTGCAGACCCCTCGTTGATAAATAGCTGGAAATGTCTGGTCAAACTGTATCGGGACACAGGCAATCGGGAGAAGCTGGCTGCCGCACAGGAACAGGTCGAGTTTCTCAGCGAACTGCCGGTCGAGCTGTTGGGGGTAATCAGCTACCTGTCGGATGATAAGCTGATCGACGCGGAGCGCTTATGCAACCACTTTCTGCGTTCCAATAAAACCCACGCGGAGGGCATGAGGCTGCTTGCCGAAATTGCAACCCGGAACAAGGTTTACAAGGATGCCGAATTTCTGTTGGAGAGTTGCGTCGAATTCCACCCCGAACATGTCAACGCGCGCATGCAGTACGCCAACCTGCTGCTCAAGACACAGAAGTTCAGCAAAGCCCTGGAACAGGCCGAATTACTGTTACAACGTTACCCCGACGACCGTGACCGCGTGTTGTCGCTTTACGCCAACGCCTGCACCGGGGTCGGCAAAAATGAGACCGCAATCAAAAGCTATGAGAAGTTGATGGAAGCGCATCCTGAAAATCATTTTTTCCCGGTTTCCCTGGCCCATGTACACAAAACAGACGGCGATATCGACAAGGCCGTAGAACTTTACCGCAAAGCATACGGGATCAGGCGGGATCATGGAGATGCCTACTGGAGTCTGGCGAACACAAAATCCTATGTGTTCACCGAAGACGAATTGGCGCAAATGACGGCAATGGAGGCGGACTCGGCGACCAGCGAGAATGACCGCATTCAACTGTGTTTTGCCTTGGGCAATGCCTATGAAGACAGACGGGAATATGGACAGTCGTTTGACTATTATGATAAAGGCAACACCCTGAAACAATCGAAAACCCATCATAGCCCCGGGCAATTACAGATAAGGATCGACAGCCAGATAACGGTGTGTACCGAGGAATTATTTTCCGCTAAACAAGGGGTGGGACTGGAAGTGCCCGATCCCATTTTTATTGTCGGGCTGCCACGAGCGGGGTCAACCCTGCTTGAACAGATACTGTCGTCGCATTCCCAGGTTGATGGCACCATGGAACTGCACAATATCCTGAACCTGGCAAAACGGCTGCGCGGCAGGGACAGTAATCAGGACGGGATACCCAGATATCCGAAAATTCTGACGGAGCTTGATGATGATTATTTTCGGAGATTTGGTGAGCAATTCATTCAGGATACCCGCGCCTACCGGGGCGCCGCCCCGTTTTTCACCGACAAGATGCCAAACAATTTTTTCCATATCGGGCTGATAAAACTCATCCTGCCAAATGCCAGGATTATTGATGCTCGTCGTCACCCCATGGCCTGCTGTTTCAGTGGCTTCAAACAGTTGTTTGGCGAGGGGCAGGAGTTTTCGTACGGCCTGAAAGAAATAGGTAATTATTACCGGCAATACGTAAATCTCATGGATCATTGGGACCGGGTATTGCCCGGCTTCGTTCTACGCGTTCAGCACGAGGACGTAGTGAATAACCTGGAGGAACAGGTACACAGGATTCTTGATTTTTGTGACCTGCCGTTCGAGCAGGCCTGTGTGGACTACCACCAGACTGAACGTAGTATCCGTACCCCCAGTTCCGAACAGGTCCGGCAGCCCATCTACAAGACCGGACTGGAACAATGGCGCAACTTTGAGCCCTGGCTGGCCCCCCTGAAAGAAGCACAGGGGGCGGAAATACTGGAGCGGTATCCCATATAAACCTTATACCAATTCCAGCGATAATTATCCCGACTTTGGCAGTGACCAACCAGCCACGCATCTTCGGCATCCGTTTTTCCTACGACAATAACTAACTCAGTCAGAGGGGAGCGAAAAAGGCCGGCGCGGTTGATGTTGTACCGGCCTTTTTATGCTATAGTCGCTTCACCCATTAAACCAACTCGAATTATCTGGAATCCAGGGAGGAATTCTCATGGCGGCAATCATGTTTGATACCCATGCTTTCGTAAAAGAACTGACCCGGGTCGGTATGCCGGAAGAGCAGGCCGAGATATTGGCGCGGTCACAGACAACGTTGATTGAGGAAAAGCTGGCGACGAAAGAGGATTTGAAAGAACTGGAGCTACGACTTAGGTTGCACCTCGGTTCCATGATAGTAGTCGCAATTGGTGTGGTAGCCGCGCTGGTCAAGTTGCTGTGAATCCGGAGCAATCCGGCAATACTGAAAAACTTACCCACGCAAATAAGCTGATCCAGGGCGCCAGGTTTGACGCTGCAATCCGCAGCTACCAGGCGGCGCTGTCCATCTAACCGGATTTCACCAATATCCATAACAGTCTGGGGATCGCCTTTCTCCGCAGCGGACAACTCAAGGAAGCGGCCGGCAGTCGCCGTGGCCCGGATGGTCAATTAACTTTCGGGACAATCGGACGAACGCCTGGAGAACCTGGCAAATCATTCGGACAGCGAAGTTGAAGGTTTCAGGAAGATCTATCTGGACGGACTGGCGCGTCATGCCAACCCGGATGACGGCAACGCCGTACTGGTTGACCGATTTGCCCTCAACATCATTTATGCGGGTGAAATAGTTCGCCTGTTTCCGCAGGCCAGGTTCATCCTCCTGTTGCGCCACCCCGCCGATTGCGTACTGAGTTGCTTCATGCAGACCTTCTACGAAACCTCGGCAAATGCCAGTTTTTTCACCCTGGAAGACAGCGCCCACCTGTATGACCAGGTATTCGGTCTGTGGCGGCAATACACTGACCTCCTGGAACTGAACATGATCCAGATCAGGTACGAAGACCTGATCACAGACGTCGAAGCGACCTGCCGCCCAATACTGGACCTTCTTGGGACATCATGGCATCCCGGTCTGTTGGAGCACGAGCGAACCGCTCGGGACAGGTCTTACATCGGTACCGCAAGCTACAACCAGGTGACCCAACCCCTTTATTCGGAAGCTACGGATCGCTGGCGGCGTTATCAGCGTGACATGCAGTCGGTATTGCCCATCCTGGAACCATGGATAAGCTATTTCGACTATTAACCTGGATTCCTGCTTTCGCAGGAATAGCGACCGGGGGCCTTAAATTCAGACGAAAGTTAGCGGCTTGAGCGCAAACAACCGTTCGACCATGGGGATAAAATGTTCAAGTGGTTTCGACGGGTAGGCGGGATCGAATGAACACTGGTCCCAGTTAGCACAGAAATCGACGCAGTCCTGGTAGTAGGGATGGTCTTTATAGCGGACCCGGGCATTTTTATCCTGGTTGAAATGCTCCATCCAGTAATAGCCCTGGAACAGTCCGTGGTATTTGACGACCCAGTAATTTTTTTCACCGACGTAGGGCCGCAACAGGGCCGCAGCGAGTTGTGAGTGGTTGTGGGGGCCGAGCACGTCGCCGATGTCATGCAACAGGGCACACACGACAGTTTCTTCATCGGCGCCATCCTGTTCCGCTCGTGTGGCAGTCTGCAGACAGTGTTCAAGGCGGCTGACATGGTAGGGAGAATCCCCGTCCATGGCGCGCAACCAGCCGATTACCTGCTCTGCCTGGTGTGACCCATTCTTAACATCATGGGCAAAAACCAGGTCGTAGTCCTCACGGGTACCGTGATCCATAGCGGTGAAATTCACTTTACTCATGGCCGTTACCTAATTCAGTTCTCAACACCCTCAACAAATTGATCATAGACGTCGACCGCCAGGGCCGCGCGCAGTATACGTTGAACGATAACAGGGTTCACACCGATATCGTTAGACGAGATGAGCAGGGCGCGCCGGTCCGGGTGTAATTCACTTTTTACCCGGTCTATCAGGCCCCGGTAATGGGGCAATCCCTGTTTGCCTATGCCGTAGCAGTGCCAGGCTTCACGCCAGTCGCTGGCAAAGTCCGTCAATGACTGTTTGTAACGCTCCACCAGGACCGGGTCGTTAGCGGGATGATCCTCGAATTCACGGACCAGATCAGTCACCAGTGCATCGATTTCCCCCGGCGCCATGACCGGTGAAATATTGTAATTCTCGGTAAGGATGTTCACCTGCTTGTCCGGCTCGTACGGCACGAATTTAACCTGCCTGCCGGCGCCTGCTCCGTCCCCGGCGGGATCGGCTTGCAGCGCCTGGCTTACCATCCTCCAGAAACGTGATGAACCCGCCAGGTCTATCACCAGGTGTATCCGACCCTGCGCGCTGGCGTTGATCACATTATGCCGGCGCCAGTTATCGAATATCCAGCATTCGCCCGCCCGCATGTGGACTTTTTCAGCGCCGCAATAAAATACGACCCCAGGGTTCGTACTGATCGGTATGTGTATGCGTACCCGGGTATACCAGTGGTAATTGAAATCGACGTGGTACTGCACTTCGCAGCCCGCATCCAGTTTCATCAGGCGGGAGCGCGCCAGGACCTCGCCGAAACTCGCCATGACCTGCTGGTGGTAAGGACAATGATCAAGGTGGGGGGTGGCCGCCATGCGTCCCCCGAATTCATCGTTGTCCTCACCAGCCCTGGAAATGAGCGCAACAGCCGAATTACCCTTTAATCCCAACGGATGCGGCCTCCAGGCAACCTGTTCCAGTTGCGCGTCTTCCTGTGCCAGGCGTGCGGCGTCAAAGGCCAGCGGAAGGCGGATGAAGGGTCTGGCGAGTTTCATGGCGTGTCCGGCGTATCCTCCTGGCTTGTTAACGGATCAGCGGCAATATTTCCTGCATCATAACCGAATAACTGGAAATCCTTTCGGTAATATTCCACAACCGATTCTTTAAGGGAAGCGTCATAATAACATTCGTAACGCTGGTGCTGAGACTCATTCTTCCGGCTCAATATCGATGGGGTAAGGCCGGTTTGGCGACAGATCTCATCGAATGACTCTTGCAAGGTTTCATAGCGACCTACGTAGTCCATCATAAGCCGATCATGTTCATCCGTTAGCAACCGGTATTGAGGTCTTGCCAGGACCCGCTGTCGAAACCGTTCATTGCTGATGGCCCGGCGCATGAATTCGACCTCATTTCCGGCAAACCTGTGGTTGCGACGATTCAGGAAAAAACAGGTGGAAACAAACCGGTCAAAAGGATTCCTGACAAAGCCGAACTTGAAATAAGAAGACAAGGTCTGCGCCGGCAAGCACGCACTGATCTGTTGAAAAGAAACATGGCCATGCCCGATGGCGGCGACCTCCGGAACCGGTATGCTCTGTTCGCCGAATAGCGCCTGCTGTTCCCAATCGTCTTCAACCAGGTGCGGCCTGAGGGCCTGACGAACGGCGTGGGTCCCCGTCCTGGGGACGGCGAAGAAAATGAAGCGATGCTTATGAGAGATGATCACCGGTTAGAATATAGACCTCGCCGTCAACCACCCTGGTCGGGCAGGTCTTCAGGTCGATGCATACCGGCGCGCCTTTTGCCTTGCCGGTAGGGATATGGAAGCGCCCCTGGTGCAACGGACATTCAATTTCGAGCGTGTCGAATCCGGTATTATTTAACATTGTCGTCTGCGCATAAAGACGCGTCGTTTGTTTTTCAAATCAGCCCGAACAGTTGCCATAGATTCTTCTATATTATACTCTCAAACAGTAACAATAATATTTGGGGTCAGAGTAAAAATACAGACAATCCGGTAGATGGTGTCGATTAATAGTTTAGTATTTTTACTCTGACCCCACAAATCCGCCAGGAGCGGATTTGGACGTCTGCAGGACGCCCGCAGGGTGTGTGCCAAGGAAGGTGCACATCAAATATTGTGACTTCGATGTGAAAGGTGCAATGATGAACATCCGTAGAGATACATTACAGGCCTTGCCGGAACTGCTCTACCGGGAAGAACGGGTCGATCTTGCCGTGGCATTTCGCTGGGCGGCGAAGTTGAACATGCATGAGGCTGTCGCCAATCATTTCTCCCTCGCGGTAGACAGTGCCGGGAAGCGCTTCCTGATCAATCCCAACCAGCGCCATTTTTCTCTTATCAAGGCGAGCGATCTGTTACTGCTGGACGCAGATGATCCCGGCGTCCTGGACCGGCGGGATGCCCCGGACCCGACTGCCTGGGGCTTGCACGGGCCAATCCATCGCCATTGTCCCCACGCACGCTGCATTATGCACATACATTCAATTTACGGGACCGTGCTGAGCTGTCTAGCCGACAGCGCTTTGCCTCCCATTGACCAGAACACCGCGACTTTCTACAACCGCTACGTGGTTGACGAGGATTTCGGCGGGTTGGCCTTTGAAGAGGAAGGGAAACGCTGTGCCGAACTGCTCAACAACCCGAAGCAAAAGGTCATGATCATGGGCAACCACGGTATCCTGGTAATCGGGGACAGCGTTGCCGATACATTCAACCGCCTTTATTACTTCGAGCGGGCAGCCGAAACTTACATCAAGGCGCTGCAAACCGGACGCGAGTTACGCATTATCCCGCCGGAAACCGCCGAGAAAACCGCCAAGGAACTGGAGAATTATCCCGATCAGGCACAACGTCACTTCAGCGATCTGAAGACGATCCTGGACCTTGAAGGTGACGACTATGCTGAATGAAGTATGACGCGAAATGTTCGTATTTTTCGTTCTGCACAAGACGGCTATAATTCTGAAATAAATCTATGAGGTGGCGATGGAATTCGGATTGACTCATGAACAGCAGCTGGTGGTGGACACCGTGCGGAGCTTTGTCGAGAAGGAGTTTTATCCTCTTGAGGGCGAAATTGACCGGACCGGACTGGTGCCAGGGACACTAGGCCGCGAGATACAGAACAAGGTTCTTGAACTCGGCTTCTACGCCCCCAATATCCCGGAGGAATTCGGTGGCGGCGGCCTGGATTTCCTGACTTTCACTCTGCTTGAGCGCGAACTTGGTCGCGCCTCCATGGCGCTGTCGGTGTTCTGGGGCAGGCCCTCCAATATTCTCTGTTCCGGCACTGACGAACAGCGCGAGCGGTATTTACTTCCATGTGTGCGCGGCGAAAAGATTGACGCACTGGCCATGAGCGAGCCCGATGCCGGCTCAGATATTCGCGCAATGAAAACCTTTGCCCGGCGTGATGGGAGCGATTATGTCATTAATGGCACAAAGCATTTCATCAGCCACGCGGATGTCGCCGATTTTGTCATTACGTTTGTGGCAACGGGAGAGGACGTAAAACCGGAAGGACCAAAGAAACGCATCACCTGTTTCCTGGTTGACCGGGGCACCCCGGGTTTCGAGATACGTCCGGGCTATAACTCCATCTCCCACCGCGGTTACCACAATAGCATTCTGACTTTCGACGACTGCCGCGTGCCGGTTTCCCAGCTGCTCGGCGAGGAAGGCGGCGGCTTTGACCTGGCTAATACCTGGCTCGCCGCCACGCGCCTCACCGTCGCCGCCATGTGCGTGGGTCGGGCGCGGCGTTGCTTTGATCTCTGTGTGGACTGGGCCGCCAACCGCCGCCAGTTCGGTCAGCCCATCGGCAAGTTTCAGGGCGTTTCCTTCAAGCTCGCCGATATGGCTACCTGGATCGACGCGGCGGACTGGCTGACGCTGGCCGCGGCCTGGCGTCTTGACAAGGAACTCGACGCCGGCCGCCAGATCGCACAGGCCAAACTCTACGCCTCGGAAATGCTGGCCCGGGTGACCGACGAGGCGATACAGATATTCGGTGGGATGGGCCTGATGGATGACCTGCCCATAGAACGCTTCTGGCGCGATGCCAGGGTTGAGCGGATCTGGGACGGCACCAGCGAAATCCAGCGCCATATTATCGCGCGAGACCTGCTCCGACCCCTGGGAGGCTGATTAATGACAAATACGACTGATAATCCTGTTCACACCAGGCGCAACGGCGCCATTCTGGAAGTCACCCTGGACCGGCCCAAGGCGAATGCCATTGACGGTCCCACCAGCAAGCACATGGGGGACGTGTTTGCCGAATTTCGCGATGACCCGGAACTGCGCGTCGCGATCCTGACGGCAGCGGGTGAACGATTTTTCTCGGCCGGGTGGGATCTGAAAGTCGCGGCTGAGGGCGAGCCGCCGGACACGGACTACGGCGTCGGCGGTTTCGGCGGCCTGCAGGAACTGCCCAGGCTCAACAAGCCGGTCATCGCCGCGGTCAACGGCATGGCGGTGGGAGGCGGCTTTGAACTGGCCATCTCCTGCGACCTCATCTACGCGTCTGAACACGCCCGTTTCGCGTTACCCGAGATCAACGTCGGCGTACTTGCCGATGCCGCCAGCGTAAAACTGCCCCGCCGCATACCCTTCCACGTTGCCATGGACCTGCTGATGACGGGACGCTGGATGGAGGCTGAAGAGGCCGCGCGCTGGGGCCTTGTCACCGAGGTGTTGCCTGCCGCAGGCCTCATGGACCGGGTCCGGGAAGTCGCCCAACTCCTCGCCGAGGGCCCACCGCTGGTCTTCGCCGCCACCAAGGAGACGATACGAATGACAGAAAACCTCAAGGAACAGGACGCGCTTAAGCTACTGAACAACAAGGGTATCCCAACCGTTAACGTACTTTATGACAGCGATGACCTGCAGGAAGGCACCCGCGCCTTCGCAGAAAAGCGCAAACCGATCTGGAAGGGACGATAGAGAAGAAAAGGGGACAGATTTAAATCTGTCCCCAGTCGGTATTGAAGCCACAGAGATCACAGAGTTAATGTTTTTTCTCTGTGTCCTCTGTGGCAAAAACCTGTCGGCGTGCCTCATCCCGGGCAAGTACATTACCGGCGCCGACCTGGTAACGGGATAGCGCCTGCATGATGGCGATAATGCAATCGTCGCGCAACTGTTCCAGTTCCTTCACTGTCCGGCCCGCAGCCTGTTGCCGGGTCCCGGCAGTCATCTTGTCAATTAATTCATCCGTAAGCTCAGGTGCTGCCAGTTTTGTCCAGGGTAATTTCAACGCCGGACCGAACTGTTTCATAAAATCACGCATGCCCGCATCGCCACCCGCCATGTGGAAGCTGAGGCAAGTGCCCATAAAGGCCCAGCGCAGGCCGGGGCCGTAGGTGATTGCTGCGTCCAGTTCCTCGGTGTTAGCCACGTCATCGTTGACCAAGTGCAGGATTTCCCGCCACAGGGCCTCCTGCAAGCGGTCCGAGAGGAAGCCCTCGATTTCGCTGCGCACTCGCAACGGGTGCATACCCATGTCGGTGTAGAACTCCACGGCGCGGTCGATATTCTCATCCGCAGTCTGGCTGCCGCCCAGTACTTCCACCAGCGGTAGCAGGTATACCGGATTAAAAGGATGTCCGACGATAACCCGGTCGGGACGGCGGCAATCAGCCTGGAAATCAGATGGCAGCAATCCCGAGGTACTGGAAGCGATGATGACATCGGCGCGGGCGTTGGCGTCTATTCGGGCATGCAGACTACGCTTCAATTCCAGCCGCTCCGGGGCGCTTTCCTGGATGAAATCAGCAACCGCACAGGCTGCCTCCATCGTGTCGGCACAGCGCAGCCTGTCCAAACTGGCGCCGGGGTAGAGGCCGACCTTGTTTAATGCCGGCCAGGCGTTCTCCAGCGCTGCCTTCAAGCCGACCTGCCAGTCCGCAGCAGGATCCCAGGCAACCACGTCCAGTCCGTGCGCCAGCACACGCGCCGCCCAACCGGCGCCGATAACCCCGGTCCCGATTACGGCTACGGTTTTGATCTCCTTCATCATTAGACCTTAACCAGGATATTTCAACAGAACCTTCCGCATACGCCAGGAATCGGATTCTGCCGGTTAGAGGGGACAGATTTTAAATCTGTCCCCGGCGAGCATGACCATGTCCGTCATTCCGGCGAACGCCGGGACAGTCCCATCAGGCACGTTTGACCAGACCGAATTTCGTGCGAACCTCGTCAGGTCCCAGCACGCGGGCTCCCATCAGTTCAATTATTTTGCGCGCCCGCTCTACCAGTTGCGCATTACTGGCGAATACCCCCTTCTCCAGGTAAAGATTGTCTTCCAGACCAACACGCACATTGCCGCCGAGTATGGCGGCCTGTGCAGCAAATGCCATCTGGTAGCGGCCCAGGGCAAAGGCAGTCCAGTTAGCGCCGGGCGGCAACTGGTCGACCAGGGATTTGAAAACACCCACGTCCGCCGGCGCTCCCCAGGGGATGCCGTGACAGAGTTGAAACAATGGCGGGGGGTCCAGCAAATCTTCCTTAAACATTTGCAGCGCAAAACTCAGGTTGCCCGTATCGAAAATTTCCAGTTCAGGCTTTACACCCAGTTCCCGGATGCGTTTTGCGCCACGGCGCAGCATGTCGGGGGTGGATACGTAAACAAGACTGCCGTCACCGAAATTCAACGAGCCGCAGTCCAGGGAGCAGATCTCCGGCAACAATTCCTCCACGTGAGGCAGGCGCTCGAGGGCGCCGACGAGATCAGTGTCATCCCCGAATTTTGTCGGCGCATTATCCGGGCCGATGACGAGGTCTCCACCCATACCCGCGGTAAGGTTGATCACCACGTCGGTTTCGGCAGAGCGAATGCGGTCGACCGTTTCCCGATAGAGTTCAACGTCACGCGCTCCCTTACCTGTCTCGGGATCACGCACATGACAGTGGACGATAGCCGCCCCGGCCTTGGCTGCATCAATAGCGGCCCCGGCAATCTGTTCCGGAGTAACCGGAATGGCGGGATGTTTTCCGACCGTATCGCCGGCACCGGTCACTGCACAGGTGATAGCCACTTCAAAATTCATTCATTTGCCCCCTGAATCCAGTCATGTTTCATATTATTGAACCACAGCAGGACTATGAAATACGGGAAAATAACGACACTGATTTACCCATTTACGCAATATGAATACGACCCCTGCTGTCGTCATTCGTAAAGTGTCACTACCATCATGAACCGTATTTCGTCTTCGCCGGGAAAAGTCAGATACAGATCGTTTATACCTCGGAATATTTGGCGCGCTCCTTGCTAGGCCTGATATTGAAATACTCCTGGTAGCACTTGCTGAAGTGCTGCAAGGATTTGAAGCCGGTTTCTATTGCGATTCCACGTACATTCGTGCCGGTATGACGCAGCAGATTTCGGGCTGCAACCAGTCGCAGCCTCAGGTAATACTGGCTTGGTGAATAGTGGAAATATTGCCGAAACACACGTTCCAGTTGCCGTGTCGACACATTAAGATATTTGGCAATCTCCTCTACAAGCAACGGTTCGGGAATATTATTCCGCATGAGCAGTACGGCTTCATTCAGGTAATCCGGCGCGCCGGGGGCCTGGCTGCGAACTGATATATACTGGGGTTCACCCAGTTCCCTGACGCGAGCAACCGTGAACTGCTCGGAAATTGCCGAGGCGATTTCCCGGTTGTAGTCCCTTCGTATCAGGAACAGCATCAGGTCCAACGGCGCCGTGCCGCCGGCGCAGGTATAACGCCGGCGATCAATCTCAAAAAGTTCGTCAGTCACTTTCAGCTGGGGAAATTCCTCGCGCAGGCTACCTATGTTTTCCCAGTGTATCGTACAACGATGATCGTTAAGCACCCCGGATTTTGCCAGGAGGTATGATCCGGTACACAAAGCCCCCAGTGGTAAACTGGTGCAGGCAAGCCGCCGCAATGCCTTGCCCAGCGGCGGATTCCAGGAGTCCTTGACATGTACACCGGCACAGATGAACAACATGTCAAGTTTTCTTACTTGATCAAACGGAAGTGTGGGCTGGATTTGCAGGGCGGCGCTTGATGCGACGGGAGCATCATCAAAAGTCAAAACGGACCAGCGATACAACTCCTGCTCCGAGGTTAAATTTGCCATACGAAGCACTTCGACCGCCGAGGAAAACGCGATCAGAGTAAAATTCGGCACCAGTAGGAACCCGTAATGGAGTGGTTGTTTAGCAGCTATCACAAATCCCTCCGGACAATTATTAATAATAGCACAGAAACACTCTGACCACGCCCTCTGGCGGGAAATACGGATTAAACCTCGCGTACTTCCGTTTTGCCGTCCGGACGGTGTTCAAGTGCATAATTTGCCGGCCTGAGCTTATTACCAAAATCCTCACGCAGCCATTTGAATAAGGAAACCTGCAGGATAACCAGAACCGGGATTAACGGCAATGCGGCAATCACCGTTGACGTCTGTACGGTCTTCAAGCCGCCGGCCGCGATCAGCCCGACCGCTATAATGGCAAGAGCAAAGGCCCAGGCAAAGCGATTCCAGCGAGCCGGTTGCCCCTCGCCGGTCAGGTTCTTGGTGCTCATACTGGACAGTACGTAAGCGGCAGAGTCCAGCGTCGTGGCGAGAAAAATAATGCACAGGAGAGTGAATATGAACAGCGTGAGCGCCCCTCCCGGAAGGCTACCGACGATGGCAACGACAGCGGCGGGGATACCTGAATCGTTCAGCACCGAGGATATGCCCAGAATGCCACTCATCTCCATATCCAGAGAATATCCGCCGGCAATTGCAAAAAAGGCCATGCAACCGAGGCTACCCCATATCACCTGGCCGATGATGACCTCCCTGATCGTCCGCCCCCGGGAAATGCGCGCCACGAACAGTCCGACCATCGGCGCATAAGCAATCCACCAGCCCCAGTAGAACACCGTCCAATCCTCAGGGAAGCCGCTTTTTGCAACCGGATCCATCCAGAAACTCATACGGAACAGGTTGTCCAGCATCAGACCGACACTGTTCACAGACATATTCAGGATGAATACGGTCGGACCGACAACCAGCACGAATATCAGGAAAAGGATAGCGAACACCGCGTTCACGTCGGCAAGGATACGGATACCCTTCTCCAGTCCGAGGTAAACGCTTGTTGCAAAGATGGCCGTCCACACCACCAGGACGCCGAATTGCAACATAGGCGTATCCGGCAGGGAAAAACACTCGGCGACAAGTGCGGAGACAAGGGGAAGGCCCAGCCCCAGGCTGGTGCCGGCACCGCCGATGATGGCAATAATCACAATCACATCGACCCCGATACCGAGCCAGTCGCCACTCTGCCGGCCGAGCACGCCGGCGCTTGCGGTACTGATCCTGCAGAAAGGCTGTTTTCGGACATACAGGGAATAGGCAATCGGCAACGCCGGCAGCGCGTAGATTGCCCAGGGAACTATCGACCAGTGGAACTGGCCGTACATGTGCGCCCACTCGGCCGCCTCCGGCGTACCCGCCTCGACTCCGAACGGGGGCGATTGGAAATAAAAGATCGGTTCGACAAATGCCCAGTTGGTAAGGCCTATGCCTATCCCCACGGTAAACATCATGGCAATCCAGCTTGGTGTTGAGAATTCGTGGCCGTCGTCAGGGGCGCCTAATTTTACCCGCCCGTAACGACTGAACGCCAGCCAGACAAGCACCGCGATTGCGCCAAAGCCCACCAGGAGATACAACCAGCCGAAATAACCGGTAACTACCTGCAACGCGTCACCGAGAAGCAACTGGGCACTCTCAGGTTTCAGGACCAGCAACGCGCCAATGGAAATGACCAGGACAAAAGTAGGCAGGAAAACTTTTTTATCCAGGGACGGTTGCGGGGTTGGAGAGGTAGTGGTGGTCATGGTCACTGTGCAGTCAGTAGGCTGGTGACAGGATACCATTACACAAGTCATATTAAAACCGAGTATAAGCTCATCCGTCATTCTAGCGCATGCCAGAATCCAGTCAAAAAAATATTCCCTATTAATATGTGTAAAATAACATCCACTACCAACAGGTCGACTCAACCCCATGAACGAAGCCACAGCCCGCATCAAGATTAACAAGCTACTTGAAGAAGCCGGCTGGCGTTTCTTTGCCGAAGACGGCAAACCCGCCAATGACTTCGAGAAAACATCCAAGGGCTATATCGACTTCCTGCTCCCAGATCAATAGCCAGTCCGGTTCGATGTGACATTCCCAGTAAGGGGACCAATCACCGGATAAACGGTGTGGTCTGTTGCGCGGATCAGGTGGCTGCCGTGACAAGAGCCGTTCAACGATACCCCAGAGCTTATCGAGATCCTTGCCGCGTTTCCCGGCACGCTTGATATCCTTCTCGAAGCGCTTCGTGGTGAGCAGGCGCATGAATTAGCCGTGTCTGGCTTTGAGATTCTCCAGGTCGGCGTATTCAGTAAGCCCCTCTCTTGAGCGTGCCTGACGCAGTGCTTCGATGGTCTCGGCATTGGGAACCTTCACGGCGAACGGTAAACCCTGGTGCAGGGTTACCTGCGTGTAAAACAGCGTAATCGCCTCGGTTGGCGACAGCCCGATCTCCGAGAAGACCTCTTCGGCCTGGCACTTCAACCGCGGTTCAACACGGGCACGGATTGTTTCTGTCTTAGCCATGGACACCTCCTTTTTCATTAACAGATAATGTACCACAAATGGGGAACAAGTCAATCTCCTTGACCTCAAGATATTCACATATTGAATTTATCGAAATTTATTTCAGAGGAGATAAGGAAAGCGAATATCGCAAGCGAGTGGAGCAGTATTTAACAATGATGTAAGGTCTTGCCATGCAACGCCATTTGCTCTTGCCCCTGCGGTCTCAGTTTACTGCATTCATCAGAAGATAACCGATATATTCACTATTTATCTATTATAATTAGTGAATATGTCCTATTATTTTCAATATATTCACTAATATTTAGCAATGTATAGTGAATGCGCTACAATAACGACATGGCAACCACTCAACCAATAAGAGACCGCATCCAAGTTCTGAAACGCGAGTACGATACCTTGCGCCAGGGCAAGGTATCACTGCTGTCGATGATCGACGAAGTGGAGATAGGCGAGAGCGTGTACAATTCGAATGCTATCGAGAATTCAACACTCACCCTGGAGGAGACAGAGAGAATCCTGCTGGAACAGATGCTGTCCCGAAATGTATCTGTGCGGGAAGTCTTCGAGGCGAAAAACCTGGCCCGAGTTATGGAATACAAGCGCACCAGAGTTAAAGATAGTGAATTGAACAATGACCTGTTACTACGTTTGCATCAGATGCTTATCGGCGGCATTGATGATGCCATCGCAGGCCGTTTTCGCCGACAGGGGGAGTACGTGCGGGTAGGCACCCATATCGCACCGGCGCCCGAGCGCGTGGAGCGTATGATGGATAATATCCTCATCGAGTATTCCAGCGACCTCGGCTCCTACTTCTTGGACAAGATTGCCCGATTTCACCTGGATTTCGAGACCATCCATCCCTTTTACGACGGTAATGGTCGCTTGGGGCGGGTTATCATCAATTTTCAACTCCTGCAACTCGGTCTGCCGCGCCTTATCATCCGCAACTCGGAGAAGGAGAGGTACTATCGGGCTTTCAGGGACTATGAGAACGGCAAAACGACCAGGACGATGGAAGGCATTCTATCGCTGGCTCTCACAGAGTCGCTGCACAAGAGGCTGAGCTATTTGCAGGGGAAGACAATCATCAAACTATCGGATTACATCAAGCAGAATGGACTTTCAGCGCCCGCCGTCACCAACGCAGCGCGTCGCCAGACCATTCCTGCTTTTCGCGAAAAGGGGGTATGGAAGATTATCGAGCTGACCCCATTGATTCAATAAGACTCGGACAACAGGCCCAGTACCAGGCACAGGCAGGAAAGGAGCAGCACCACGGTAAACGGCACGGCCATGGTGATGGTGCCTGCCTGTAACGCGCCCAGGGCATCGCTGCCACCGCCGATGAGCAAGGCCGCGGCAATCAGGCCCAGCAGTATGGCCCAGAAAGCGCGCTGGTAACGGGGAGTATCAAGCCGTCCCCCGGCGGTGATAATGTCCACGACCAGGGAGCCTGAATCGGCTGAGGTAATAAAAAAAGTCAGTACCAGTACCACTGCAACCAGTGATGCCATGGTTGTAAACGGCAGGTTCCCCAGCATGTGGAAGAGCGCCAGGGAGGGATCATCAATGCCGTTGGTCAACTCACCTATGCCAAGCTGTATCTGGTCCAGTGCAACACCGCCAAAAACCGACATCCAGATGGCGCTGACCAGGGTCGGCAATAACAATACGGCCGTCAAAAATTCCCTGACTGTGCGGCCCCTGGATATTCGCGCGATAAACAGGCCGACAAAAGGTGACCAGGATATCCACCAGGCCCAGTAGAACACGGTCCAGCTCTTGTACCATGCCTCGTCCTCCCGGCCGACCCAGTCGCTCAAGGGGAGGAAGTACGTCAGATAATGTGAAAGATTCTCACCGATACCGGAAAGGGCCGACAAGGTGGGGCCGGCGCTGATAACGAACACCAGGAGCAGCAAGGCAACCAGTATATTGAAGTTGCTCAATACCTTGACACCACGATCAAGGCCGCGCATGACCGAGATAATTGCTATTGTCGTGATCACGGCGATAAGCAACAACTGTGTCGTCAAGCCGTTGTCAACGCCGAACACGGAGTGCAGTCCCCCGGTAGCCTGTTTTGCTCCCAGTCCAAGGGAAGTGGCCAGACCGAAAATGGTAGCGCAGACAGC
Organism: Gammaproteobacteria bacterium; assembly: GCA_965205405.1. GTDB lineage: Bacteria > Pseudomonadota > Gammaproteobacteria > Eutrophobiales > Eutrophobiaceae > JAAXHV01. The sequence continues at coordinate 2,402,103 of OZ242169.1, read as the reverse complement.
CACCACGTCAATGATGTGGCCCGGCCAGCGCCAGCATTGTTCGCCGAGCAACGGGTAAAAGATGGAGCGGGTCGCCAACGGCAACCCTTTATTGAAAGAAAAGAAGGCCAGGGACAATGCCACCACGGCAAAGATAGCCCAGGGATGCAATCCCCAATGATACAGCGACGCTCCCATCGCGACGGCAGCAGCTTCAGGCGAATGGGACTGTACATTTAACGGCGTCCCCGCCCAGTTCGTGTAGTAGGCAACCGGCTCGGCTACGCACCAGAACATCAGGCCGATACCCATACCGGCGGCAAACAGCATGGAAAACCAGGACAACCGGGAAAACTCGGGCTTGGCCGCTTCCCCTCCCAACCGTATTCTGCCGCAAGGCAGCACAATCAGCATCATGCAGAAGAAGACAAAGAAATTGCCCGAAATAATCACCAGCCAATGGAAATTTTCAATGGACCAGTTCTTTGCCTGCTCAAGTATGATTTTGGCATCCTGAGGGAACAACAACGTCCCTACAACAAAACTGATGGTGAGAAATGCAGTGATGAAAAATACCGGGTTATGCAACTCCATCCTGAAGATGCGGACGTTGTCCTGACCGACCGTATAACGGCTGTCGTATTGCTTGTGGGAGAGCACTATATATCTGATTGTTGTGAGTTTTTCTCCCGCAACACTATAACCCCGAACACACCGTAAAGCTACCCATTGATTTTGCTTGACTATCTATAAAATTAGCGGACAATCGCGCCACTCGCCGGTGCACAGGTAACAGAAACCACCCTTGAACTTATCGAAGCAGGTTAATCGGGCAATCACTCTTGAAACATACAGGTCAGCAAATGAAAAAACCGCAGATTATACTGGTTTGGAGCCTGTTGTTCGGCGTTGCATTGATTTCCGTGTGCAGCGGCATGCAGGGCACACTGCTGGGGATCAGGGCATCCCTGGAAGACTTTGCCGTGGACACTATCGGACTCATCATGTCCGCCTATTACGTCGGTTTCCTCCTGGGCGCCCGTGTTGTGCCCAGGTGGGTGAAACAGGTGGGGCATATCCGCGTGTTTGCCGCGCTGGCCTCGATAGCGTCCGTAGCTATCCTGTTGCACTCTGCCGTTATACACCCGGTGATGTGGTTCCTGTTCCGAATGCTCACCGGCTTTTGTCTGTCCGGCCTGTTCATGGTCTCGGAAAGCTGGCTGAACGCCATCACCGGCAACGACAATCGGGGACGCCTGCTGGCTGCCTACATGTTCACTATCACCCTTGGGTTCACCGGCGGACAATTCCTGATAAACCTGGCCTCCCCCCTGGGTTTCGAGTTGTTTATCCTTGCCTCCGTGGTGCTGTCCATCGCTATTGTGCCCATGTTGCTGAGTAATATTTCCGCCCCTGCGATCGCGTACGCGGAGCACCTTGAGCTGAGCAGGCTGATCAGGCTGACTCCCCTGGGAGCCATGGGTGTCTTTGTCCAGGGACTTACCTCCGGCGCAGTGATGTGGTTAACCGCGGTATTCGGCAAACAGAGTGGTTTTTCCGTTGCCGAAAGCGCCTTGCTGGTAGGCATCCTGATGTTCGGAGGATTAGTGTTATTGCTGCCGGTCGGCAGGTTGTCCGATCGCCAGGAACGCCGTCATACCTTGCTGTTATTGTCAGTCCTGGCTGCCGGCGCAAGCCTGTTCGTGCCGTTTGCCGCGCGCCTGGGCAACCTATGGCTGCTGGCCGGCCTGTTGTTCCTGGTGGGCGGGGTGGTCCTGTGTTTTTATTCGGTGTCCCTGTCCCACATCAACGATCACGTACGCAACGAACAAATCCTGTCGGCCAGCGGCTGCATTATTTTCATAAACGGAATCGGCGGGATATCAGGTCCCATACTCAGTACCCAGATGATGAAGTTCTTCGGTCCCGGCAGCCTGTATTACTTCGTGGCATTGGTTTACCTGTTCATGGCGCTGTTCACCCTTTACCGAATGTCGGTGCGCGCGCCAATTACCGCTGAGGAGCAATCCCACGGCATGGCGGTCATGATGCAGACCTCGCAGGTTATCGTGGCCGAGGCGATGGATGAAACGGACCTGGGCGACCCGTTGGCGCCGGAAAAGGAGCAAAGTACCTGATTCGCTACCCTCACGGAGAAATAACGTCAGGGATGAAGAGTTGCTCGCCTGAAATCCTGAATTCACGAATAATACGCTGCCCCTCCTCTCCCCGAATGTAGTCCACGTATTTCTGCGCCAGCGCCGTTTGGACATGGAGATGTTTTTCGGGGTTTACGAGGATAACGTGATAGGGGTTAAGTAACTCCGCTGCGCCTTCATAGACGATAGTCAACTCTATTTTGCCGTCAAATGCCAGGTACGTCCCTCTGTCGGTCAGTGTGTACGCCTGCTTGTCATCGGCGATTTTCAATACGGCGCCCATACCCTGTCCGACAGACAGGTACCATACCCCCTCCGGACTGAGCCGAGCCGCCTGCCAAAGAGCCATTTCCTTCTTGTGTGTCCCTGAGTCATCCCCTCTTGAAATAAAACCGGTAGCGGATTGTGCGAGCCGCGTCATGGCGTCTGCCAGGGAACTTGCCGCGTTCACGGCTGCCGGATCTGCAGCGGGACCGACCAGGATAAAATCATTGTGCATGACGGGCAGGCGCTCCACGCCAAATCCACTCTTTACGAACTCCTGCTCCGCAGCCGGAGCATGGACCATGACCAGGTCCACGTCGCCGTTCTCAGCCAGACGCAAGGCTTTGCCGGTGCCGACGGCGATCACGTCCACCATGACGTTGTGCCGCTCTTCAAAAGGCGGGTGCAACAGGGACAGCAGACCCGAATTTTCCGTGCTGGTGGTGGTGGCCAACCTTAATCTGTCCTGGGCTGTGACAGCGTTAGAAATCATAAGTGCCGACAGCAGTAAAGATAAAACTCTATTCATTGTTAATTTATTTTTTGGATTGTTAAATGAAATTTGCCTACTTACATGTTATATATGAAAAAATCAATGCTTTTAACAATAATCCAATGATACATGCGGCAGTCACAACCGTAGTCGAGCGGGCTTGCAGAACGTAATAACTACTCCTCATCCCGCCCTGGCGCTGCTGTGTTGCAGCCACAGCGCCGCATATTCGGCGAAACTGCGGCGGACGATGATATCGAAGGTCGGCGCGTCATCGATCAGGGCGATCAGCATGGACGTTTTTGCCAGGGTGGTCTGTGCGCATTGGCCCATTTTGAATGCGCGCGGATGCAGGTCCAGGGTACAGCCTTTAGCCAGTACCTCCCGGACATGACTGCCGCGCAGGCGGAGTAAAACCTGTCCGCCGGTCACATCGACCAGGGAGTAGCATTGACCTGACAGGATTTCCCCAAGCTGTTCGGCAATGTCTCTTTCCTTACCAGGTTCCGTAGCCAGCAACCACTCATCGGGACCCAACCGGAATTGTGTATTTTCTCCGGCCGTAAACGTATTGGCAATGGTGGGCAGAGGTTGTCCGAGCGTTGCCTGCACCGCCTGCAGGAACTGTTCATCGCCGGGGTCGCCGCGCAGGTTGAGATAACCGTGACCGGGTCGTACTTCCAGTTGCACGCCTGAGTGATCCGGACCGGACGCATTCTTCCCATTGAGGAAACAGGTCAGGGCGTGCCGTCTTTGCGGTCTATGAGGCATGCTGCCGCTCTCCTTTCGGGTCGTAGAATACGGGAGAGACGATCCTGACCCTGGTATATTGTCCGTCGCGCAACGCAGCATGGATGACGTCGCCCTTGCGGGCGCGCCCGGCGCTGACCAATGCCAGGGCTATTGGATAGCCAAGGCAAGCGCTGTAGTAACTGGAAGTGACATGGCCCAGTTTGGTGATTGGCGGGTCGCCGCCGGGTTGTTCCACGAGTTGCGTACCTTCCGGCAATACTTCTGCCTCGTGTAGGGTATGACTGGATTCCGGCATTCGCCGGAATGACGAGCGGGAAGTATTCGGGAACACATCCACCTTTTTCTCACATAACAAACCCACCAGTTGTTTGCGATCCGTCCGTTGACAGTCGGGCCGCGCCAGGGAACGTTTGCCCAGGTAGTCCTTGTCTTTGGACAGGAGCCAGTGCAGTCCCAGGTCCAGCGGCGATACGGAGCCGTCGGTATCCTGGCCGACGATGACAAAGCCTTTCTCGGCGCGCAGCACATGCATGGTCTCGGTACCGTAAGGGGTAATGCCGTACCGCTTACCGGCTTCCATCAGGGTATCCCACAGAGCCGGGGCAAAGTCGCTTTCCACGTTGATTTCAAAGGCGAGTTCACCGCTGAAGCTCACCCGGAATACCTGAACGGCAAACCCTGCGAGTGAGCCGGAGCACACTGACATGAAGGGAAAGTCGACTTGGTCGAAACTGATATCACTCTCCATGCTTTGCAACAACTTCCTGCTGTCGGGGCCGACCAGGGCAAGGGTGGACCAGCGTTCGGTAACCGACGTCAGGTACACGTTTAAATCCGGCCATTCGGTTTGCAACCACAGTTCCAGCCAACCCAGCACCCGGGCTGCGCCGCCGGTGGTAGTGGTCAGATAAAAATGTTGCTCACCCAGACGGGCCATGACCCCGTCATCCATAACCATGCCATCTTCGCCCAGCATGATGCCGTAGGCGCAACGTCCAATTTTCATCCCGGCAACGTTGTGGGTATAGACACGCTCCAGGAAGGTTACCGCATCCGGCCCCTGCACCTCTATCTTGCCCAGGGTCGAGGCGTCCATGATTGCCAGCGATGCGCGGGCGGCGCGGCACTCACGGGCTACTGCACCATGCAGATCTTCTCCCTCTCTGGGGAAATACCAGGGGCGCAACCATTGCCCCACCACCTCAAATTCAGCGCCGGCTGCTTCATGCCAGTCATGCAGCGCGGTCTTGCGTACCGGTTCATAGAGCGCCCCCACGTCGGCGCCGGCGCAGGCACCGAAGGCTACAGCCGTGTAAGGCGGCCTGAAGGTGGTCGTGCCGACTTCGGCAATGGGCTTGTCCAGGGACTCCGCCAGCACCGCCATACCGTTAATGTTTCCCAGCTTGCCCTGGTCGGTGCCAAACCCCAGCGCGGTATAACGTTTGACGTGCTCCACGCTCTGAAAACCCTCACTCACAGCCTGGTACACGTCTGCCACGGTCGTATCGTTCTGGTAGTCAACAAATTGTTTCGGACAACGCCCCGGAGATTGCGGCAAGGGAACCCGCCATAAAGGCTGCATCGGTCTTGTCCCCCCATCTACCCTCTGGTTAACATCCGGGACAGAAAACGGCAGCGGCTCGAACCCGCACTCATGCGCTGCGTTCACTCCCGCCTGCGTCCCCTGTTCCAGACAGTCATCAAGGGAAAAACAGCCGTTGCCTGCCCCCACCGATACATTATCCTGCCGTGACTCACCGGGGATAAAGCAGTTGCGGATTTCATCCCAGACAATTTTGCCTCCCGCCTGAGAATGCAAATGGACGGCGGGATTCCAACCGCCGGACATGGCAACCAGGTCACAGCCAAGGGTTTTGGGCGCACCGGTCAGGCTCCTGCCGTCCGCCGACAACCGCGCAACATGGACTGAATGCACCTTCTTTCTGCCTGTCACGTTGGTGATGACACACCCTTCGAATATGCCAACACCGGCCTGGCGCAGTGATTCGGCAATGGCGCCGGCGCCCCCTGCGCGACAATCAACGACCGCAACAACGGTCGCCCCTGCCGATACCAGGTCCAGAGCCGTCTGATAGCCTGCGTCATTATTGGTGAAGATCACGCCGCTCCGGCCCGGACACACCCCGTAGCGGCGAATATAGCCGGATACCGCCGAAGCCAGCATCACACCCGGACGATCATTGTTCGGAAAGACCAGAGGTCGTTCATGGCTGCCCTGGGCAAGGATGACCCGCTTAGCCCGCACCCGCCATACGCGTTGGCGGACCCCTTCTGCGCCCTGTGCTCCCGGGTTATCGCTGCAACGTTCCAGGATAGTCAGGAAATTATGGTCGTAATAACCGAACACCGTGCTGCGGGACAGGAGTACGACTTCGGGGCATTGTGCCAGCTCCTGCAACACCTTGTGCAGCCATTCCGCAGCAGAATTGCCGTTCAGCCTGGCCGTGTCATATAACAGGCTGCCGCCGAACTCGCTCTGTTCATCCGCTATGATGACTCTGGCGCCGCATTTGGCTGCCGCCAACGCCGCCATCAGTCCTGCCGGCCCGCCCCCCGCCACCAGGACGTCACAATGGGCGTTGACATATTCATAACTGTCCGGGTCCGGCAACTGTGGCGAGACACCCAGACCGGAGGCGCGCCGCAGATAGTGTTCATACAAGCGCCACAGGAAACGCGGCGCCATGAAGGTCTTGTAGTAAAATCCCGCCCCCAGCAAACGTGCGCAGAAATCATTGAGCGCCAGCAAATCAAAATTGAGACAGGGCCAACCCCTGGTCGTGGCTGCGGCCAGACCGTCGTATAACTCCACTTCAGTGGCGCGCAGTCCGGGTATGGTGTCAGCGCCTGCGCCCAGCTGGACTATGGCGTTGGGTTCTTCCACGCCTATGCCCATGATGCCCCGCGGACGATGGTATTTGAAACTGCGGCCGATAATCCGGATCCCGTTAGCCAGTAACGCGGAGGCCAGGGTATCACCGGCATAGCCAAGCAAGGTACGGCCGTTAAAACTGAACGTCAGGGGTCGTGAACGGTCGATACGTCCGCCTTCAGCAAGTCGATAGGGCTGCATATCTGGATTCCCTGTCATCTATCCTCTGCAATTTGTTACCTGTCACCTGTAACCTGATAGCTGACGGTATTCCTTTCCAGTACGAACCAGCGCCGGCAGCCCTGCTCATGCAGCCATTGTTCCCGGTGCAAGCCCTTGGTATTGCTGCGCATGAACAGGTAATCCGCCCATTCCTCATCGGTCAGGGCATCCGGTTCGGCCGGCCGGGTGATATCGGCTTCGCCGCCGTAGCTGAATTCGCTCTCGTCGCGTGCGCCGCACCAGGGGCATTTTATCAGCAGCATGTTCCTGTTCCGCTCAGTGTGCGACCGCAGCAGCGCCGTGTTCGTCGATGAGCGCACCGGTTATAAAACGTTCCAGGCTGAACGGCGCATTCAGTTCATGGGGCTGGTCCCGGGCGATGGAATGGGCGAAGGCCCAGCCGGAACCGGGAGTGGCCTTGAACCCTCCGGTACCCCAACCGCAGTTGAAATAGAGGCCCTGTACGGGGGTCTTGCCGATGATTGGGCAGGCGTCGGGCGAGACATCAACGATCCCGCCCCAATGACGCAACATGCGCACCCGGCTGAAGGCGGGAAACAGTTCAATAATGGCCTGCATGGCATGTTCGATAGTCCGGAAACTGCCGCGCTGGCCGTAACCGATATAAGCGTCGATACCGGCGCCGATGACCAGTTCACCCTTGTCAGATTGACTGATATAACCGTGTACGGCCCCGGACATGACGACGGTATCCAGGACCGGCTTCAGGGGTTCCGAAACGTAGGCCTGCAACGGGTGGCTCTCCAGCGGCAGGCGCAACCCCGCCATTTCCGCCAGGACGCTGGCATGGCCGGCGACAACCACACCAATCCGGTCTGCCTCTATGCGGCCGCGGCTTGTCTCAACGCCGGTTACCCTGCCGCCGTCACGATTCACTCCGGTCACTTCGCATTGCTGGATGATATCGACGCCCAGGGCGTCGGCCGCGCGCGCAAAACCCCAGGCCACCGCGTCATGGCGGGCGACCCCGCCCCGGCGTTGTAACGAGGCCCCCAGGATTGGATAACGCACCCCGGGAGAGATATTGATCATGGGGATGGCGGCCTTGATCTGCGCAGGCGTGACTACCTCGGCATCGATGCCATCCAGGCGATTGGCGCTGACCCGCCGTTCGATATCACGCAAGTCCTGCAGGCTGTGTCCCAGGTTATAGACGCCGCGCTGGCTGAACATGACATTGTAATTCAGGTCCCGGCTTAACCCCTCCCACAGCTTCAGCGACTTCTCGTAGAGCAGCGCGGCTTCGGTCCACAGGTAGTTGGAGCGCACGATAGTGGTATTGCGTCCCGTATTGCCGCCGCCGATCCAGCCTTTCTCCAGCACGGCAATGTTGCGCATCCCGTGATCTTTTGCCAGGTAGTAGGCGGTAGCCAGACCGTGGCCGCCACCGCCGATGATGAGCACGTCGTACTTCTTGCGCGGGGCGGGACTGCGCCAGGCCTGTTGCCAGTTTTCATTATAAGAGACGGCATTGCGTAACAGGGAGAAGATGGAGTATTTCTGCCTGGTCATTGCGTGAGAAACCTAATCGACTTCATTTGCGTCATTGATGTCCAGCAAGCGCTCGTTGCCGGGGTCGAACGGGCTGTCCGGTATCACGACTGCCCGGTAATTCTTGTTAAGTATATCGATCTCCATTTCAGTGCCCGTTACGGCGTATTCCGGCTTAACCATGCCCAGCGCCAGGGATTTATCGACGCGAAAACCGAAACCGCCACCAGTAGCGCGCCCGATCAGTTCGCCGTCCCTGGTTAACGCATTGTTTCCCAGTGCATCGGCATCATCAGGATCCAGGACTTCCAGGGTGACGAGCCTGTAGTTGACACCGCGTTCCCTGCCCGCCAGCAGTGCTTCCCGGCCCAGGAATTCCCCCTTATCCGGATATACGAAACGATCCATTCCTGATTCATAGGCGCTGTATTCGATGGATAATTCCGTACCCACCATCCGATAGGATTTCTCCAAGCGCAGCGAATCCATGGCGCGGATGCCGAATGGCTGCAAACCCAGGTCTTCACCGGCTTTAAACAGGGCATCGAACAGCGCGTTCTGCCGGTTGATGGGGTGATGCAGTTCCCAGCCCAGTTCTCCCACGTAATTCACCCGCAGGGCATGCACCGGCATCCCGGCCATATCAACCTGCCGGGCGGCCAGAAACGGAAATGCCTCATTGGAAAAATCATTAACTGATACACGTTGCAGCAGTTTGCGGGCAAGGGGTCCGGCTATGACGAATACGCCCATGCTGTCGGTCAGGTGCTCGTAGTTTACCGAACCGTCAGCAGGCATGAACTTGCTGAGATAATCGTGATCCAGTCTTTGCCAGGCGGCAGCCGATACCAGGTAGAACGAATCTTCCGCCTCGCGGGTGATGGTAAATTCCGAATGGACGCCGCCGCGTTGGTTGAGTGAGTGGCAAAGACGGATCCGCCCTGTCTTTGCGGGCAGCCGGTTGGCGACCATGAAATCCAGAAACGCCTCGGCGCCCGGTCCGGATAGCCGGCACTTCGCAAATGGCGTCATATCCAGCAGCCCTACTCTCCGGTTCACGTGCAGCGCCTCTTTTCCAATGGCTTCAAACCAGCGCGACCTGCGAAACGACCAGTCATCCTGCCGTAGCATGCCGTCCACGGCAAACCAGTTGGCCCGCTCCCAACCGAATTTCTGGCCGAATACTGCCCCCATTTCCATCAGGCGTCCATAACAGGGCGCAGTCTTCAGCGGGCGGGCCGCCGGCCGCTCCTCATCGGGGTAATGGATGATGAACACGTGGGAATAGGCTTCTTCATTCTTTTTGATCAAATAATCCTTGTCGGCGTAATCACCGAAACGGCGCGACTCTACCCCCAGCATATCGATGCCCGGTTCACCCTCGACAATCCACTCCGCCAGTTGCCGTCCGGCGCCACCCGCCGCGGTAATGCCGAAGCTGTGCCCTTCATTGAGCCAGAAGTTTCTCAGGCCCCAGGCGGGACCGACGATGGGGTTGCCGTCCGGGGTATAGGCGATGGCGCCGTTGTAAACCTGCTTGATGCCGCATTCGGCAAAGGCCGGCACCCGGTTCATGACAGCCTCAATATGAGGCTCCAGGCGTTCTATATCTTCCTGGAACAATTCATACTCGGCGGTCTCGTCGGGGCCGTCGATGTAACAGCAGGGCGCGCCCTTTTCATAGGGTCCCAGGATGAAACCCTGGTTTTCTTCGCGCAGGTACCAGGAGCCGTCGGATTCACGCAAGACGGCCATTTCGGGCAAGCCCTGCCCGGCCCGGGCAACCAGGTCGGGGTGGGATTCCGTCACGATATATTGATGTTCAACCGGCATTACCGGAATGTCGAGACCGACCATGGCGCCAGTCCGGCGAGCATAGTTGCCGGTCGCAGAGACAACGTGTTCACAGGTAATATCGCCCTTGCTGGTCCTGACCCGCCACTCACCCGTAGCGCTGCGTTCAATACCTTCGACCAGGGTATTGCGATAAACCACCGCACCCCGCGCCCGGGCGCCCTTTGCCAGGGCCTGGGTCAGGTCAGCCGGCTGGATATAACCGTCTTCGGGATGGAACAGCGCGCCGACCAGCCCATCCGTATTACACGGGGGCCAGATCTCTCCCACTTGATCCGGTGACAGGAATTCAACATTGACGCCGATGGTGCGGGCAGTGGCCGCGTATTGATAGTATTCGTCCATACGCTCCCGGTTCATGGCGAGGCGCAGGTTGCCGACCTGCTTGAAACCTACCGGTTGTCCTGTTTCAGCTTCCAGTTGCTGGTAAAGATTCACCGAATATTTATGAATCTGGCCGACGCTGTAACTCATGTTGAACAGGGGCAACAGGCCGGCGGCATGCCAGGTAGAGCCGGAGGTCAGTTCCGCTTTTTCCACCAGCACCACGTCTTCCCCCCAGCCTTTCAAGGCAAGGTGATACAGGGTGCTGACACCGACGACACCGCCTCCGATAACAACCACACGCGCGTGCGTTTTCATGGTTTTCTGTTCCTGATGGGAGATGATAATTACACACGCATCTTAAGCAGCGGGGAATACAGGCGATTATCCCAGGAACGACCGAGATTAGTCAAATCACGTCATTACGGAATACTGCGGCACCAGCGGATGCCCGTATGATGGGGGAATGCCGGCAGTTCGTCATTCCGGGCTTGATCCAGCCTGATAGATATTTGGGGTCAGAGTAAAAATACTCAACAATAAACCGGCACCCTCTACCAGATTATCTGTATTTTTACTCTGACCCCAAACATATTGTTCGTGGAAATGACGGAAGGGTGGTCCTTACAGACCTTTCCCCGCCATTCCCCGTTGCGCGGGAATGGCGGGAAAATGGAAACGGCTTCTCAGCCTTTTGCTGTCTGAGCTGCGTCCCAGGCTTCCTGAGCGGTCTGCCATGTCACCAGGGCAACGGTATTACCATCATCGTCAACAAAATTCAGGGGTCCGAGAAACGTCATGTAAAACTCGCTGTCTTCAAGAAAGTTTGTCAACCCATGAAAAGCCTGGCAGGCCTCGTAACCGTAGGCGGGCGCTTTTACACTTATGCCGCCTTCGTCCAAGCCCCCCCTGACTTCCATGTGGCCTTTGGTCAGGAAATATTCCCCCGGGCCGACATGAACATGGCTCGCAAAAGACGAACCTTTCGGACAATCGTATATGGCTGCCCAGGACCCGAGTTCAGGCGCCACGTTCAACAGTTTCCAGCGTATCCCGCCCTGGCTCAGCGGTCCCGGAAAGTCCACCCAATCGATTTCGTCAAGTTGCACCGAACGGCCGGGGATAGGCTCATACTTTTGTGGATTCATGCTGTTACCTCCTCATTTATTCAGGGTTTTTGATTTTTACTGGTTACATAAAGCCGCCGATATTCCAGCTTCCAAAATTTCAATCCAATATCCATCCGGATCTTTAATAAAAGCGATGCCTTTCATCTTGCCGTCATCCGGCCGCTTGACAAATTCTACTCCTAATTCCTCGAAGCGGCTACAAGCGCTATAAACGTCGGGAACGGACAAGCCGATATGGCCGTAACCGCGCGGGTCGTTGTTACCATTGTGATAACCTTCAAATGTCTCGTTATTCTCCGTGCCCCAGTTATGGGTCAGTTCCAGCAACGCCTTCTGCTCAAACGTGTATTCTGTCCGCTCCAGCGGATCCTGCGGGATAGGGCCGTCTTCCGGCCGGACGTATCCCATAAAGAACAGCGAAAATTCCATCTCGGGGAAGTCAAGTTTCTTAACCAGCGTCATCCCCAGGACGTCCTGGTAAAACGCAAGGGATCGCTCCGGATCCTTGATACGCAGCATGGTCTGGTTGAATACAAACCCTTCCGTTTCAGGGGACTCTGTAACGCCGCCCTCTTGAACCGTATCATTCATTGAACAAACACCTTATTTTTATTCACTACGCTTACGTCGCCGGATTCCCGGCATTTTCGTATTCCTGCTGGACACGTCGCAGCTCTTCCCAACCCAGGTAACTGGTGAAGTTGTCATCATCGAAGAAAAGGACCGGCCCGTTACAGATAAACAGGTAGACGGTATCCTCCAGGGCCGTGGTGGCGCCGTGGACCATGCCGTTCGGTTCATACACGTAATCACCCGCTTCGAGTATACCGTCGCGCACCTGTAACTTCCCCGACAGGACATACACATGGGCCGGACTCAGGTGCTTATGGGGCGGCGCCACGTAGCCCTTATACCAGCGAAACAGCGCGGCCCAGGCGCCGGTCTCCGGTCCTGTCCACAGGACCTTCATGAACCCCCGCTCGGGGTCCGCTTCCATTGGAATCCAGTCCATATCCCCGGTTTTGCACAGCGAATCCATCAGTTCGCTGTTAACGGGACTGATGTCTTGTGGTAGTGCCATAGCTTTCTCCAGGCGGTAAGCGCGTACAGTGAATCGTATCCTGTCAGAAGTGGTACTGTACCGAACCGACAACGCGGCGCGGCTGCTCCAGGGTGCCGATGATGATGTCTGGTTGGCACCCGGCAGCGCCGAACCGGCGAAGTTCGGGAACTCCTGCACGTCGATGTAATAGTCCTCGTCGAACAGGTTCTCTACGTGAATGCCGAACTCCCAGTTATTCCACTCCACCCCGGCGCCCAGGTCAACGACGGTAAAATCAGGGGTTTTCCCAGATTGGAAAATCATCCCCGGGAGTGTCCTTGAACTGGGCGTTGGTGGAAGCCTCCCCCTTGTAACGCAACTGCAAGCGCCCGAACAGGCGCATATCACCATTCACCTGCTGGTCGTAATCCAGCGCCGCGGTGGCGCTCCAGTCGACAGTGTTGGGCGGCGTCATTCCCGACAGGTCGATACCCGTTAGGGGCGAACAACGTACCATCGTCCCACTCCGCATCCACATAGCCGAAACCGGCAGACAGGGTCCAATTCTCATGCATCGACAGGACCATATCACCCTCCAGACCCCATTGCTCGGAATCACCGACATTGATTATATTCTCAATGACCGTATTGGTAACCGGGTCGGTCCTCTGGAGTTCGAACTGGCGGTCCTATCGTAGTCGATGAAGAAACCGGCCAGGGTCAATATCAGGCGGTCACCCAGCAACCGCCCCTTGTAGCCGAGTTCGTATTGCGTCGCCTCTTCCGGTTCGAAACCTGCAGGCTACAAAGTCTTGTCCACAACAGTTGAAATCGCCCGGCTCGAAACCCTGGGAGACGGTTCCGTACACCATGGACCGATCATCATCGAAGAACATTGCTATTGAACCGCGCCCTAACACCTCGGTCTCCTCCTGCCGGCCGGATAGATGCCGCCGGGGATGGGCGCTAAATCGGTAGTTGGTCCGCTCGCTTTTCCAGTTATCCACCCGCACGCCGCCGGCTATCTCCACGTTATTGAAACGGTAGCTCACGTTGGCATAGCCGGCAATCTGTTCCCGTCCCCGATCACTGTGCTCGAAAGGAAGGCCACCGAACAGACCTTCTGGAGACTCCACGTCAATCGGTGGGAACGGGATCGGATCATCCGGGTTGGGATTGCAACTAAGTATCCAGGAAGAAGCAGAAACCATAGGGGATAAAAAGGTCCGCTTCGTAATCCCTCTGGTAGTCCAGGTAGTACGCCCCGGCCTGCCATTGCAAGGGGGCTGTCACTCGTGGACGTAAAGCGCAATTCCTGGGTCCATACCTCGAGGGGCCACGGACGAAACAGGTCAAGGGCGAACTCCTGGGAGGTATCCAGGTCGGTCTGCCGGTCCGACTCCGTGTCGGTATACGAGGTAGTGGACGTGGCGGTGAAGTTGTCGAAATCGTAGGCCAGTTCCAGGCTGACCCGACCGTTTCCCGTTTGTGGCGCGGGTTGTAACTGGTGTCCACGACATTGGTGTGGGTGAGGTTACTGCTCAATTCCCTGTTCCAGATATTGTTGGGTCCGTCGAGTTCGTTGTAACGCAGGGTAGCGTAGACCGAAAGTCGTTCGCTGATGTTGCCGGCCAGGGCCGCGCGCACGCCGTATTTCTCCGTTTTTCCTACGTCCGGATCATTGTTCGGGACGCCGCCGTTCAGGCGCGGGGAATTCGGGTTGGTGAGGAACGAATCATCCGTCATGGCAAAACCAAACAGACGCAATGCCCAGTCCGCGCCCAGCGGCACATTCAACTGGATCTCGCCGTCATAGTAATTGTCTTCACCGGCCTGGGCTTTTACGCGGCCCGAGAATGCCTCCGGGTCCGGCCGTTTGGTAACAAATTTGATCGCCCCGCCGATATTGGAACCGCCATACAGGATGCCTTGCGGTCCTTTCAGCACCTCGATACGCTCGAAATTGCCGAAACGGGACGAAGCATCCCCGAACAACTGCACATCATCCAGGTAAAAGCCGACCCCCTGGGTATTGCCGAATGCACCCAGGCCGCGAATGGAGACGTTGGGGAAACCGTCCAGGCGCCTGCTCATCCAGAGGTTGGGCACGAGCAGTCCGATATCCTCCAGACCGTTTATATTGGCACTCTCCACCATATCTCCGGTAAATGTGGTGAGGGATTCCGGTATCTCCAAGACGTTCTCTTCCCGCTTGCGTGCCGTGACGATAATCTCCTCAAGCAGCGTATCCCCTTGCGCCATTACGGCCTGGCTCGTCAACAAGGCGCCAACCGGCGCGGCCAATATTGCCAGTGCAAGCAATGCCGATCCGAGAACCGAACCTGTACACATGCTTATTCCACAGTGAATAGCGATCCAGGAGACTGCCCCGGCTGATTGCTGATCGTCTGATAAATGTCTGTTCATTTACTTTCCCCCTTTGCGGATATTTGGGGTCAGAGTAAAAATACTCAACAGCAAACCGGCATCATCTACCTGATTGCCTGTATTTTTACTCTGACCCCAAATATCCTTGTTGTATTTTAACAATGGAAATATACCGGATATCGCTGAAAGTAACTTGTTCCCTGGCGAAACTGAACCTGTCTGGACGTGCAAACGCTACGATAGAGGCGGATTCTTGAGGAAATTACAGGCTAAATCTTTGATAATTGCGCAAATCAACTTGGTTTTGAGCGAAAACAGTCTACACTTTGGGGGTATCGGTAAGTTTTGGCGGTATGATGCAAACTCATTTTTATCGTTAAATTACCACCTGATTGGTGTTGTTGAAAACACACAAGCCCGTATACTTTACCGTTAGATATGGTCGTCGCATGTGTTGGTAAGGTAGGCGGCTAGAGAGGGCAGTGAGCGATAATATTACCCAATCGTTCGTCAATACCTGGACGACAAGTGGACTGGCGAAGAGTGACCGGTTCGATGCCTGGACGAGCGTACTGAACGAGGCCTATGGTCACTGGGAAATGGATAAACCGGTGACGTCTGACTTCTTCAGTACCGTCAAGCATTATGACGATGCGACCCTGAAAGTCATTGAATGCACTTGTGACCCTTGTGGTGCGACCCGTACCCGCGCCAATATCCGGGCAGACGGCCTTGAGACCCTGACCATCCAAGCCGTACTCCAGGGCCGTGAGTATATTAACTTCAACGGCGAGGATATCCTGTTGAAACAGGGCGATCTCCTGATCTGGGACAGCACCAAGCCCATGTCCTTTCAGGTCCAGGACCGGTTACACAAAATCTCCGTGGTACTGCCCTTGCCGCGCTTTCAATCCTGGCTGCCTCGATCCTGGTTCTCGATCCGGCACGCCCTGGATGGGCAGTCAAACAGCGGCCTGTTGTTGACCAATCACGTTAAATCATTACGCGAGTCGGTATTCGACGGCGGCTGCAAGGACAACTACGCGTTGATTGACGCGACCATCGGCGTGCTGGTCAACGCCCTGGAAATGGGAAGCGCTGATGATCCAATACCTCTGCGAGTTACCCAGTTGTATCATATCAAGGAGTATATCAAGGCCAATATTCGTGACCCGGACCTGTCTCCGATCATGATCGCAAAAGCGGGCGGCATGTCTTGCCGCTACCTGCACTGGTTATTCAATGCTGACCCAGACGATGATACAGTCAAGCAATACATTTTTCGCCGGCGCCTGGATTTCTGTGCGCGCGACCTGTTGAACCCCCACATGAAAAACAGAAAAATCTCCGACATCGCCTTTTACTGGGGCTTCCAGGACTCCGCCCATTTCAACAAACGTTTCAAACAGCAATATGCCATGTCCCCCAGCGCCTTTCGCGAGAAGATGAACGAAGAATCGGGTCAGACCAGCCTAATCTGACACAACTTACTGATAATCGAGGATCGAGGGATCGGGTCGGACCAGCTCAATCTGAGACAACTTACTGATAATAAAGATAATATATCTTGATACGCAGGCTATTTAGCTGTTAAACTGCGTTTTTTGTGGGTTAAAACAGGACTTTAAGGAGGAAGCTTCATGCCCAGAGCAAATCGTATCTTTTTACCGGGCCATATCTGGTGCAGGATGCAGGATGCAGGAGGAGGATTGAGGATGGGGTCAGACCAGTTCAAACTGACACAACTTACTGATAATTAAGGTAAACTATCTAGATAAGAATGCTATAAAGCGGTTAAACTGCGTTTTTTATGGATTAAAACAGGACTTTAAGGAGGAAGCGTCATGCCTAGAGCTAATCGTATCTTTTTACAGGGGCACATCTGGCACATCACTCACCGGTGTCATAAGAAAGAATTCTTACTTAAGTTTGCTAAAGACCGTCAGCGTTGGTTGTATTGGCTGTTTCAGGCAAAGCGGCGTTATGGATTATCTGTGCTGAATTATGTGGTAACGTCGAATCATATTCATTTGCTGGTGAAAGATACCGGTGAGTCTGTAATTCCTAAGAGTCTGCAACTGATTGCAGGTCGAACCGGGCAGGAGTATAACAACCGCAAAGGTCGCAAGGGGGCCTATTGGGAAGACCGCTATCATGCCACGGCTATTGCCGCAGACAGCCACTTATTTCAATGTCTTACTTATATTGACCTGAATATGGTCAGGGCGGGGGTGGTGCGTCATCCTGAACACTGGGTTCATGGCGGATATCGGGAAATCCAGTCACCCCCCCTGCGTTACCGCATTATTGACCTACCGACATTAGTGGCATTGTGTGGCGCCCCCTCGTTATCAGATTTACAGAGACATCTCCGTGAATGGGTAGAACAAGGATTACAGGGGATGCCATCCAGGAAAGAGGAAAAATGGTCCACCAGCATCGCGATTGGAAGTGACCGGTTTATTGAAGGGGTAAAGTCATCACTGGCAGCTAAGGCACAGCATAAGCCGGATGCAATGTATCAGGAGAGAAATACCATCAAGGAAGACCTTGTAACTTACAATCTCCATTTTCATAGCAAAATGAGGGTTTTAAGAGGATATAATTCCCATGATTGGAAAATAAACTGAGGTAAAACAGGTGGTTATGTAGATTATGTAGGTCTGACCCTAATCCCTTTAGGAAATACCATCAAGGAAGACCTTGTAACTTACAGTCTCCATTTTCATAGCAAAACGGGGGTTTTAAGAGGGAATAATTGCCAAAAATGGATAATAAACTGAGGTAAAACAGTTGGTTATGTGGATTATGTGGGTCCGACCCTAATCCCCTAATCCACTAATCCATTGCAATTCGGATGATTTGTTTTCGCATTTCCGTTTCAATACCGGCGTCGCCTTCCCTGAGATCATTATCTGCTTCTTCCAGCATCAGCATCATGCCTTCTATCATGGAGGCAATCATTGCTGCCCGTTGCTGCCTCACCCCGGGAGATAATGATGGATTGAGTTCTGCAATATGTTCATTAAGCGATTGAATATGCGGTGCATACATGTCATTCAACAATCTCTCGGTATGTGCGCCGGAAGCATCGAGCAAGGCCCAGAACTGAATAAAGAAACGTCTTGTCAGTGGGTCCCTGATATCTTCGATGAGGTAGTCAATGACTGCTAGAAACCTGAGATGAGGCGTAGTCGGCAGTGTTGCAAACGCATCCGTGTATTTTTGGGAATAGGACTGGCTGTTGTAATCGATCAGTGCCTTGATTAATTCTTCCCTGGTACGGAAGTAGTATTGGAGATTACTGAGGTGGATGCCGGCTTCCCTGGCGATATTACGCAAGGAAAATTGAGTATAGCCTTTGTCAATCAGAACGGTCTTGCAGGCTTCCATGATTTCTTTGATACGTTTCCTGCCTTTATTACTGCTCGCTGCTGTTGACTTTGCAGTAATCTTAGGAGATTTCTGATCTGAGGCTCGCATTGAGATATTGATAAAAGTTTAAGTCTCGTATAATATTTGTCAACTGACCAACTAGATATTATCATACTCACACAATCTCAGCCTGAGATGACGAGGGGACAATGAAAATGCACATATTTAATCAACTTTACAGATGGATATTTATCTCGTTGCTTGGTTCAAGCATCATCCTGTCTTTTTCGAATGCTGCAAGTGCGCAGATACTGGAAGAAATTACTGTCACGGCACAGAAACGTGAACAAAGCCTGCAGGACGTAGGTATTTCAATCGCTGCGTTTTCCGGAGAGCAACTGGAAAAAATGGGTGTGACCAATACGGTTGATATCGTTTACCAGGTCCCCGGCCTGCAATTGTTTACTTACAACCCGGGGAACATTTACTTTAATCTGCGCGGCGTTTCGCAAAATACCTTCCTCGATTCGGTAGAAGCGCCAATCGCCGTCTATATCGATGATGCCTATATGTCCTCGACCAACGGCCTGGGGCAGCAAGCCTATGACCTGGAACGGGTAGAAGTATTGCGTGGCCCTCATCGGCCGGAATGCGACGGGTGGCGTGATCCACTATTTAACCAATGCGCCGGATGAGGAAGAATTCAACGGTTATTTCAAGGCCGGTTTTGCCGAATATGATAACTATACTTTTGAAGGTGCGGTGGGGGGTGCACTGTCGCCAACATTGCGAGCCAGAGTTGCAGGTCGTTGGGAGAAAGCAGACGGATATACCGAATCCATTCGTCCAGGTGTCCGGGATACTAACGGTAAAGATGGTTTTTCAATCAGGGGCGCTCTGCAATGGGATGCGTCTGAAGACGTGCTCATCGATTTAAGGGTTTCCCGAACCGAAGACAATGACGCGCCCACCGGAGGTTACGTTGTTTATCCGGCTTCACCGGACCCGGCCACTGGTTTCGGTGCAGAACCGGAACAGTCACCGATTACCGGTGATGTCCACAAACATGCGAACTACCTGGAAGGCGGTATCACTCGCGATGTGACTTCTGTCATCGGAAAAATGACCTGGCAGATAAATGACAATCTGGAATTTGTCTCCATTACGAGCTGGACTGACATTTTCAAGGACTATCTGGAAGATGCCGGTGGTGGTTTTGTCCCTGATTTTCCTTACAATCCGGTTGCTGAAACAGAGCAGATTACCCAGGAGGCGAGGCTGTCTGGTGACTATGACCGATTGCGCTGGCAACTCGGCGCCTATTACATGGATGTGGACATTGAAGGTGGGGATTTCGTCGGCGGGATTTTTGTCACCGGTGTGCCGGATGGCAGGATAGCCAACGAATGGACAATGGATTCACAAAACTGGTCAGTTTTCGGCCAGGCCGAGTACGACCTGACCAGTGAACTAACCTTTATTGGCGGCCTTCGTTTCAGCCAGGATGACAAGAGTATAGACCTGATCAATTTTACTGATGGTGGTGGCGCTGAATTTGGTCTGTTTCCCGGATTGGACTTTCCGGCAGGAACGATTTTTCTTGATACGGAAGCGGATCCAACGCTGGCGCCCGACATAGATTACGGCGATTTCGCGGTGCGCCTGCAACTGGACTGGAAGCCCAATGAGGATTTCCTGGCCTATGCCTCTTTCAATCGGGGCATCAAGGGAGGAAGCTACACACTTTTTATAACCCCGGTCGGGCGTCTGCGTCATGATGAAGAAGTGTTGCACGCCTACGAAATCGGGTTCAAGAAGTCGTTTCCGGAAGCGGGTATGCGTCTCAATGCCTCTGGTTTTTACTACGACTATGACGATTATCAGGCATTTGGTCTGTTGGAAGCATTTCCCGTGATTGTAAATCGGGATGCTGAAATCTACGGTGCTGAAATAGAATTGTTCTGGTCGCCCGCCGAGCAACTGGATTTAGTTGCAGGGTTGTCCCTGCTGGAATCGGAGATCACTTCTGTGCCGAATACATTCGGTACGCCGCCTGAACTTCAAAATACTGAAGTGCCCAGTGCGCCCTCGGTCTCCATCAACTTCCTGGCCCGTTACACGTGGCCGGCTGCTGCATTTGGCGGCGGTGAAATTTCTTTACAGATTGACGGTAACTACAACGACGACCATTACCTGGACGTTTTCAACTCCGCCGCATCTGAAGAGAAGGGTTATTTCCTGGGTAACATCCGTGCCTCATACACGACGGCAGATGAGAAATGGAAGGTCGATGCATTTGTAAAGAACTTCACAGATGCGGAACACCGCCTCTACATGCTGGACCTTGCACTTGGTGGATTGATTGAGAGTGTCTATGCGCCACCGCAATGGATCGGTGGAACCATCTCATACAGTTTTTGAGCAACCATGGAAAACCCGGGTCCGGAGGAGGAAAGCATGACGACACCGAAGAAAAACACCCGCGAAGATAAACTTCTGGGCTTCGATGCCAATATCACCCGCCGAGATTTTATCGGCAGCACCATAATCGGCACCGGCGCCGGTTTGTTGTATGCCAAAGCGCCTGGGCTGATGCGCAGCGCAAATGCACAAACGCTGGGGGTCCCGCTGACCGGCGTAGGTCCCGACTGGACCGGCCCCGGCGGTATCGGCGACTACAGGGACGCAAACGGCAATACCCATGAAGTAATCAACGACGGCCACGGTATTCGCAACGGCGCTTATGAAAAAGCCTTCAAAGACGCGATTGATTCAGGCGAAGTCTATGACCTGGTTGTAGTCGGCGGCGGCTTTTCCGGCCTCTCCGCCGCCTACCGTTACCACGAAGACAGGCCGAATGGCTCGGTGTTGATACTGGACAACCATGCAATCTTCGGCGGTGAAGCCAAACAGAACGAATTCGACGTGGACGGCGTCCGGTTATGGGCTCCGCAGGGTTCCAACGGCAGCGTGTTCCCGCCCAATCGCACCAAGCCCATAGGCTGGCACCATCACTACTGGGATAAACTGGGGTTGCCGCAGGAGTTTAAATACCAGGCCGCAAAAGGCCTGGAGAAGGACCTGAAAATCCCCAAGGATGTGTACAGCCCCATGCACATTGCCTGGGAACAGGCGGACCTGGCCCATTACCATGAAAACCACGGCATGGTGATGAACCCCTGGAATACAGGTTTCAAGGATGCGCCGATTGCGGACGGGCTGAAGCGCGACCTGATGCAGATGGAGCTTTACAAGGGTGTGCCGTACAGGAAGGAAGACTGGCACCACTGGCTGGATACCATGACCTATGAGGAGTTCCTGACCCGTCATGTGGGCGTATCAAAAGACGTGTCGCCTTATCTCAACCCGCAGACCGCGGCCATGGGCTGCGGACTGGGGACGGACGTGATATCCGCGTATTCCGCCTACGAATTTGTCCAACCCGGCGTTATTTCCTACAAGCGCCATGCGGGCCTGGAAGATCCGTCCGAATATGTTTACCTGGCCAGTTTCCCGGGCGGCAACACGGGTATCGCCCGCCACTTCGTCAAGGCCATGATACCGGCAGGCATCAAGGGTGATAATTCGTTATCGGCGGTACTGTTTAATGATGTCGACTGGAACGAACTGGACCGGGCCGGCCAACCGACACGCATGCGCCTGTCCGCTACCGTGGCCGGAGTGACGCACGATGGTTCGCCCAACTCCGCCAAAAGCGTTTCAGTGATTTATTACCGGGACGGCAAACTTCACAAGGTCAAGGCGAAACACGTCGTGATGGCCTGCGGTCAGTGGGTGAACAGGCTGGTCTGCAAGGACCTGTCACCGGACTACCAGGACGCCATGGCCACCTTCCATCATGCGCCCATGCACACCATCAACGTAGCGCTGCGTAACTGGAAGTTCCTGGAAAAACTGGGGGCGACTGCAGTACGCTGGTTTGAGGGCTACGGGTGGTTCTTCAGCCTGCGCCGGCAAATGATCATTGACGGCAAGGAACCCATGCCCCTGGACCCGGGCAAACCGACAGTGCTCACCATGTACAACTCATTCTGCAACCCGGGCATCCCCATGCCGCAGCAGGCCACCACAGCCCGCATGCAATTGTTCGGTTTGTCTTATGCAGACGTTGAACGCGGGGTAAGGGAACAGTTCACCAAAATGTTTTCGGAATACGGTTTCGATGCCAAACGCGATATCGCCGGCATCGTCTCTAACCGCTGGGGACATGCTTACGTCGTATCACCGCCCGGGTTCTACTTTGGCAAACACGGCGAACCGGCTCCCAGTGATGTGATCCGTAAGCCTTTCGGCCGTATTGCCTTCGGCCATTCCGAACTGACCGGCGCCCAACTCTGGACCACGGCCGCGGAAGAAGGGGCGCGGGCGGCCAGTCAAATCCTGGATATGAGTTGATACTGAACGGATTTTTGGGGTCAGAGTAAAAAATACAGCCTGACAGGTGGTTCCGGATAAGGGGACGGATTTAAATCCGTCCCCAGATGCACGCGAAAGATGATCGGGGTCAGAGTAAAAATTCTGACGAATTTCTTACTCTGACCCCAGGTTACATCAGAATTTTTACTCTGACCCCATATTTGCTAATCCCTGGCCCCTAATCAATCGTATTGAGAACCTTGCGCACTGTGTCGAAGGTTTGCTCGAACGAATCCGGCGTGGAAGTTAAAAAAGGCGAAAACGCCAGTGTGTCCATGCCATTGCGCACCATCAGACCCTGTTCAAAGCATTTAACGTGGACGTCCATTCCCCGGGCGCCGGGCGCGCCGGGACGCGGTTTCATCTCAATAGCGCCCATGAGGCCGAAATTACGTATATCTATTACGTGGGGAGCGTCCCGCAAGGCATGTAGTGCGGACTCAAACAACGGCTCAAGCTGTTTCACCCTGGCGCCGATTTCTTCCTCAACATAAATATCCAGTGCGGCGAGGCCTGCGGCGGCAGCTACCGGGTGACCCGAATAGGTATACCCATGGAAAAACTCGATAGCATGATCGGGACCGTTCATGAAACTCCGGTAAATTTCATCACTGACCAACACCGCGCCCATGGGAATCACTCCGTTGGTAATCCCCTTGGCCGTGGTAATGATGTCCGGTATCACGCCAAAGCGCTGACAGCCGAACGGCGTGCCGATGCGATGGAACGCGGTAATCACTTCATCGAAGATTAGCAGGATACCGTGCTGCGTACAGATTTCCCGCAAGCGTTCCAGGTAACCCAGGGGGGGAACCAGTACGCCGGCTGAACCGGAAACCGGTTCAACGATCACTGCTGCAATATTCTCCGCATCATGCAATGCGACAATGCGCTCCAGTTCATCGGCCAGGTGCCTGCCCCACTTGGGTTGTCCTTTGCTGAACGCGTTATGTTCCAGGTTGAGGGTGTGGGGAAGATGATCCACGTTGGGGAGCATGGCGTTACCGAACATTTTCCGGTTTCCGGGAATACCGCCTACTGACATCCCGCCGAAGTTGACGCCGTGGTAGCCTCTCTCGCGCCCAATCAGCTTAATGCGGGTTCCCTCACCGCGCACGCGGTGCCAACCCAATGCTATCTTCAGGGCGGTATCGACGGATTCAGAGCCCGAGTTAGTGAAGAATACATGGTCAAACCCATCCGGGGCGAAATTGATCAACTTCTCCGCAAGCTCGAACGCGCCGGTATGGGCAACCTGGAAGGCTGCGGCGTAATCCAGCCTGGCAACCTGTTCCTGCACCGCCTTGACGATTTTGGGATGGCAGTGTCCCAGGCCGGTGCTCCATAGCCCCGAGAAGGAATCCAGTACAGTCCGCCCGTCCCGGGTCCGGTAATAAAACCCTTGCGCCGACTCGATGATGCGCGGGTCGTTCTTGAATGCGCGATTCGCGGTATAGGGTAACCAGTATGGTTCGAGGTTCAACTTATTGCCGGTAACCGGCTTCGCAATATCGTCCATCAAACTATTTAAACAGGAATAAGCATTAAAATAACAGCTGTTTTAACCCGAAGAATACAGACACGGGCGCGGATTGACAATACAATGTTTCCCGGTAGATATTTATCCTAAGTCGACACTTTTTAAGTTTGAATGAACTTGAACGCAGTTATTAAGACCGACATCGATCGAATGATTGCCGGCTACCGCGACGGTTATTCCCTGGAACAGCCGTTTTACCTGTCGCCGGACAATTTCGCCCATGACATGGAGCGTCTGCTTTTCCGTAGATGGCTCCTGGTCGACCATGAATCACGCATCCCCAACAAGGGCGACTATTTCCTGTTTAATATTGCGAACGAGTCCATCATCATCATTCGTGAGTCCGGGAACAGGGTTAATGCCTTTTTCAACGTCTGCCGGCATCGCGGCTCGCGCGTGTGCCTGGAACAGTCGGGTAACAAGAGGCTGCTCACCTGCCCCTATCACGCCTGGACGTATGACCTGAATGGGGAATTGCGGCCACCGCAGTTGATGCCGGCCGGTTTTGACAGGTCGCAACACAACCTGCACAAGTGCCACGTGACGGTCTTCCACGGCTTGATCTTCGTGTGCATTTCAGAGGATTCTCCGCCTGATTTCACCGAGGAGTACGCACCTTTCGAAGAAATGCTGAATTTTCACGGTTTCGGGGATGCGAAGATCGCGGTGAAACGGGATTACCCGAACCGCTGCAACTGGAAACTCGTGGTGGAAAACTTTATCGAGTGCTACCACTGCGCCCCGTCGCATCCGGAATATTGCAGTGTACATCCCCGGGACCAGTTGCTCGCGCTGGGGGCGGGCCCGGGCTCGGCCCCCAGGAGGCAATGGACAAGTACCAGCCCATATTGGATGAATGGACTGAAAAGACCCTGGCTATGGGTCATCCTGTCCCTGAATTCGAGCGGGACGAGTATTCCATTGATTTTGCAGAGTTCTCTAGAGTGCCCATAAACGATCGCAATTTTGCTTCTGAAACCAGGGACGGCAAACCCGCCTGTAACAGATTAATGGGTAATTTCAAGCAATACGATAACGGTGAAACCGCATTTGTATTCAATCCAATCGGTTACATACTGGCGTTTAATGACTTTGCGATGATGGTGCGCTTCACACCGCGGGATGCCGTCAATACCGACGTACAATTCAGTTGGCTGGTACACAGGGACGCCGAGGAAAACGTGGATTATGACCCGGACAACCTGGCCTGGGTCTGGGATGCGACTACCAGACAGGACAAGAGGATTACCGAAGATAATAACGCAGGTATATCGTCCAGCCGCTACCAGCCCGGGCCCTACTCCACCCAGGAAACGAAGGTGGCGGGTTTCATCCGCTGGTACCTGAACAGCATACGGTAATAACGGAAATATGGTGTCAGATGAAAGATCAACGCATGCGTAAACAGATTGTCACATCATTGATTGCCATTTTATCCCTTGCCTGTTTCCAGTTTGCCGGAATAAATATCAGGGCAGCAGAGAGTAATCAACCAGGTTATTTAAATGATCCGTTTGTCAAACCCGGCATCAAATAGCTGGCAGGCGTTAGCGAGAATTGCTGAAGTCAGTATTGCTATTTTGACATATTTTACATAATATATGTGATATACATAAACTACAGGTTATCCAGATGACACGTGTAACGATTTCTGAACTACAGCGTCATATCGGCGATATTCAAGAGTTGGCTTTAAAAGAGCCGGTCTCTATTACCCGTAATGGACGGGAAAAATATATCCTGCTATCGACCGAAGAGTACCAACGTCTCAAACGCCGGGACAGACAGGTATTGGGTATCGATGAATTAAGTGAAGAAGATATTCGTGAAATTGCTGCGGCAAATGTACCGGAAGAATACGCCTACCTGAATGAGTTACTCAACGAAGAATAATAAGAACACCGCTACATGACACAGATCCCAGAGCCGTTTCCGGGTCTTGTTGTCAATTATTCTTATCTCTGGCGTAAAGATTATATGGCAGGGCAAGAAGAAGGGGTAAAAGACAGGCCTTGTGCCGTTGTTTTATCCAGGAAAATAAAGGGGAACGATACGGTAGTCACCGTTGCGGCGATTACTCATGGCGAACCGGAGAATCCTGATATGGCGGTGGAAATACCGCTGAAAGTAAAAGAATACTTAAATCTGGACAGTGATCGTTCATGGATTATCTGCACGGAAGTGAATCGCTTTGTCTGGCCCGGACCGGATATCAGGCCGATTACCAGGCAAGGCGATAAAAAATACAGCTACGGTGTTTTGCCCCCCAAACTATTTTCAAATGCCACTAAAACACTTGTCCGCTCGCTGGTCAAAATAGTTAGTCGTACAGTATAGGAACAGTGAAAGAGCTGCAGAGATATGGGGGACTTCTCCGGGGACGGATTTGAAATACGTCCCCCTTACCCGATATGCTGAGGCATGGTATCCGCCGGTTTGACCAGAATAAATGCCAGCGCCGCCAGCAGGCACAAGGCACAGGAAAACCAGCCAATCGCAGCATAGGAGAACCAGGTCGCGATAAAACCGCCGCAGGCCGGTCCGAACGCAAAGGTCAGCGAGATCGTGCCGGCGTCCATGACTGCAGCCGCATAAGCCAGGCCGAGACCGGCGCCGGCGATGGCTCTCATACCGGCCAGCAGGTACAAACTGTCGACGGCCGCGCTGAGAAACTGCGCCGCCACCGCGAGCAGGCAGCCGAATACGGCCAGTCTGCTGTTGGATACTTTTCCGGCCAGCGGCGCAGCGGCCAGGGCTGCGATCGCCACGGCAAGCAATTCAACCGTTCCCAACACCCCGACTTCAGCTTCGGTAATGGCCAGGCCATCGAGCAGTGAACCGATCATGACCGGTATGGAATTGGCGCTCAGCACTCCCAGGAACATGCCGAAGCCGATGCCGAGCAGGAGTTTTATCGGTATACGCTGATTGCCTGCCGTCATGATAGAGACCAGGTTAATGATGCTCCCTGCTGGTTGACTTTATTTCTTCAATCAGCTAAAAGAAGTTTGGGGTCAGAGTAAAAATACTGAACAATAAACTGGCGCCGCACACCTGATTGACTGTATTTTTACTCTGACCCCAACTATCCATCAAAAAGAGATTCATGATGCTCCTTGAGGTACCTGGTGCGGTAATCCCTGACTACGTCCTCCGACCCCAGAACCGCATGCTTGGCGATATCCGGCGAGTACCGGCTTGCAGGGACTGTCTTACCCAGTGCCTCGGCCATGGCCCGGACATGGTGCGGTGCGCCGCCACAACACACGCCGATATAGCGCACGCCCAGGTCTTTAGCGGCCAGGGCAAACTCCGCCATCTCAGAACGGGTCAATACAAACGGGTCCAGTTCTGCCGGGAATCCTGCATCCCTGCCCTTCTGTTTCAGGTCGATAAAACTCAGGTGATCCGCATCAGTCCGGTAGGCAACAGGTAACGCAGCAACAGGACACTCGACGCTTTCCACAACTTTAGCCAATACCGGCAATAAGGTGGCAGGTCCCCGTCCGCAATTCAATCCCACTACGTCGGCGCCTTTATCACTCAATATCCGGCAGGCATCTTCAAATGCATAGCCGTCCGCCGTTGTGGGTGTCACGGCCGTAAAGGTAATTACGGCAGGCAGGTTGAAACTCTTGATCACGTCGAGTGCGATATCCGCCTCCGCAAACCAGTCAAAGGTTTCAGCCACGACGTAATCAACACCCTCATCCACCGCCCAGGATAGCTGCTCCTCATACATGGCGCGAACCTGCTTGCCGGTCTCCAGCGGATTGCCGGGGTCATAGACCCAGGTATTGCAGATATTCGCGGCGACCAGCTTGCCTGACTCCCGGGCCACCTCCCCGGCCAGCCTGACGGCCTGCCGATTTAACTTTTCTGCATCGAGTTCACGCCCCACTACTTTCATCTTGTCCCGGTGCGCATAGTACGTCAGCGCAAGCACCACGTCCGAACCTGCACGAACAAATTCCCGGTGCAATTCCGTTACTGCCTCAGGAAAATCAAGCACGACTTCCGGGACGTAGGGGCCTGATTTTACATAGCCTCGCCGTTCCAGTTCGAAGACATAGCCTTCGGCGCAGATGAGGATATCTTCCTGCAGTTTATTAATGAGCGTGTTTGTATTCATTGTTTCTAACCATTTCAAAAGTCATAATCATAAAATCAATATAACATTATGATAATTATTCTTAATCTTTATGTAACCCTCTAATCGCTTCAACTATGATTCCGGGTTGGTCAAGTTGTACATAGTGTCCATTTTCGTACGCTAGAATTTGTTTGCTATCGGTCGAAAGCGTCAACAACTCCTCCTGTAATTCACTCCAACTACGTTCTTTATCCTCCCTGTATTCCTTGGGATAAGCCCAAGGCTGCGATGAAAGAGAGAAAGTCCAACCGTATTAATTCGATCCTCCGGGTCAGTTATTCCAAGTTTGTCAGGAAACATGAACCGCACTATACCGAACGAATTTGCTAAAGATAGCAACCAAGGGGGAGGCATCTAGTTGGCTACTGCCGGTATTTGAGGGCAAAGCTTCTTTCAGCGACTATTCTGGAAATACGTTCGCCTTGCGGATCTGCGACTTCAGCCCTGGATCATCATCAGCTGTAACAACAACTATACAAGGTTCTTCAGAAATCTGATGCCAGGAGATACGCGTACGCCGGTGTCACTGATATAATCTTTCTTTCCAACCGCGGATAACTGCCAGGCTTGTGCTTCCGGGAATTTCGCGTTCAGGTATCGGAGGCTGCGGTCTATATCTCTGTCCGTCCATTTACATTCAATGAGCATTATGGGCTGACGACGCTCAGTGACAATAAAGTCAACCTCACGACCATCCGTATCCCTGAAATAATTCAGATCGTAATCAAGCCCTTCGACGTCCTGCTGGTAGTGTACCCATTTCAGTAAATGACACGCGACAAGGTTCTCAAATCGGGCGGCATCGTCTTCAATTACTGACCAGTCAAAATGATAATGTTTACGTTCTTTTTTCACTGCCCTGATTTTTGGACTGCCAATGGGGGCTAACCGAAAAATGGCGTAAAGCCTTTCCATAATATCCAACCATGATGATGCGGTTTTATGGCTGACTTGCAGATCTTCACGAATGGCATTGATGGATAGGGGCGAACCCACCAGTTCGGGTAAACGCAACATCAATAGTTCCAATTGTCCCAGATCCTGCACCCGCTCAAGTGATACGACCTCTTCACTAATCAGACGTGTACGATTTTCACGAGACCAGCGTCGCGCTTCAGTCTTACTGCCGCTCAGGAACGGTTCAGGAAAGCCACCCAGGGACGATAAATCCAATAGCTGCTGGTTTGATTCAAAACCCAACTCTGAAACAGTAAAGGGATGTAACCGCAACAGATGGTATCGTCCCTGCAGGGAATCTCCGCTAAAGCGGTAATAATCAAGACGACCGCTTCCCGTCACCAGTATCTGTTGCCCGGAACGACGATTGTCATAAAGACCCTTTAAATAATTGCGCCACTGTCTGTATTTATGGATTTCATCGAAGATCCATAAGTTTGATACTGGTAATTCTCGTTTAAGTATCCGTTCGCGGTGTTCAGCGACATCCCAGTTAAGATAACCTGTGTCAGCCCCCGGTAAACCCTGGGATAAGGTGGTTTTACCGACCTGACGAGGACCGTCCACGAACACCATCTTTTTTTCGAGGTCCTGTTTTATCTGTCCGGTCAAATAGCGTGGGGTCGTACTCATCAGGTAATCTTACTGTAATTTTCTCCTATAGTCAAAAATACTCATGGCTATTTTATACTGCTGTAGAAAATAACCACATTCAGCCTGGTGTTCGGGCAAAATCAATCCCGACCCCTTCGTAATGATACGATAGACACAAAAGAAAGAGGTATATACTATTGAATCACTCTGTAAATTTCTACCAATTTTAATTATTGGTGTCATGTTTTAATTTGGTGATTCTTTGGGGAATTAATGGCTACAGCTAAAACTCGGGCAGTAAATTCCAAGAAACCTTCGGGACGACCCAAAGGTACGGGTGCGAATATGGTCTACCAGGGTCTTCGCGATGATATTCTGGCCTTGCGACTTCCACCCGGCGAAAATATTGAAGAAATTCCTCTTGAAAGGCGATTCAAGGTATCCCGTACACCTGTTCGGGAAGCCCTGATCAGGTTGGCGTCGGAGGGACTTATTACCATAGACCCAAACCAAGGGGCACGCGTATCCTCCATCGACATATCTGAAATACCACAATTTTTTGAGGCGCTGGAAATTTGCCATAGACTTGTACTCCGCCTCAGCGCAAAACGCAGATCAGAATCTCATCTCGAAGAGTTGAGATCGGTAAACAGAAAATTTGCTGATGCAGCAAGTGAAAAAAACGTGGTTGCCATGAGCGAATTCAACAGTGAATTTCACCTCATTACAGCGAATACCTGTGGGAACAAATATATTTGTGACCTTTACCAGGAGTTACAATCAATCGGACTACGATTGTCGCGCCTGGCATTCAGGAGCGCGCTTGAGGAGAACCATTTTGACGAGGACTACTACAAGCTGGTTATAAACCAACATGATGCGATGATAGATGCGCTCAGCCGCCGGGATTCTGATGAAGCTGAACGGATGGGCATTGTACATACCGATTTATTTCGAAGCCGAATTACCCGTTCGATGGAGACGAATCTTACGCGCGATGTCGACCTTTCTGAAGCAGTCGCCTGATTGCTTATCTACAGAAGGGTAATCAGAGAATTACTTCTTTCGACTCGCATCCGATAACCACTGTGGGTAGTGGTCGCTCAGAAACTTCGGATTATACTTTCCACTGATAACATCTTCTTCCAGTGCTTCCTTTTTTCGTTCCTCCGGCAGGCCATAACCCCCGGCGCCGGGTGTGCGGATAATTACGGCTTCAGAGGACGCTATCTTCACCCCGATTGGCTTATTTGGGAGACGCCTGGACTTTCCGGACGCGTTTTTCTGGAGGAATTCACCGGGTTTGCCTTCGCCGCCGCCGAACAATCCCCATGGAGAGTGGTGAAATCTTTCGCCCGCTCCGTTGAAGACGCAATCATGGCCGACCGGTTCGACAACTCGCTCAAGCCCCAGGCCACCTCGATGTTTTCCCGCCCCACCGGAATTTTCTACAAATCCGTAGGACCGCACCCTGAGGGGATACTCCATTTCAATGGCTTCCACTGGTAAATTGGATGTGTTTGTAATGTGCACCTGGACTCCATCTTTGCCATCCTTTGCAGCACGGCCCCCGAACCCGCCTCCCAATGTTTCCAGGTAAAGATAATTTTCGCCGGACCGCGGGTCGACTCCCGAAAAGACCGCGGTTGTATTTGCACCATTGGCGGCGGCCACGGCAGACTCAGGTCGCGTCATGGACAGGGCGCCCAGTATTACGTCGATTATCCGCTGACAGGTATTTGCTCTGGCAGCGACAGGAGCAGGAAATACTGCGTCCAATAACGTGCCTTTTTCAATTGTGATTTCGGGAATGTCCAGTACACCCTGGTTGTTCGGAACATCCGGATCCAGAAAAGCTTTTAAAGCGTAGCAAACTGCAGCCTTGGTTGCATTGGGTGTGACATTTATATTGCCGGCAACCTGTTTACCCGTCCCGGTAAAGTCGAAATGAATCGCATCATCCTCTATGCTGACCTCAAGCTTGATCGGGATGTCAACCGTACCCATTCCGTCATCATCCATAACATCCTCAAACTTGTACTTCCCGTTGGGCAAACTCTCTACCCCTTCACGCATTCTATTCGCTGTACGGGTGATGATTTCGTAAAAGGCTGTATTTATTTTGGGCAATCCGTACTGTGTGAAAATCTCTTTCAGTCTTTTTGCACCGAGACGACATGCAGCAACCTGGGCAAAGTAGTCCCCCCTACGCTCTGCCGGGATACGGACATTCAGGAGTAATAAATCCATCAGGTCCGACTGAATAACACCTTTTCGAAACAGTCGCACAACCGGGATGCGCAGACCCTCCTGATAGATTTCAGTCATTCCGCCTGCCATGCTGCCGGGGACAGCGCCGCCAACGTCCGCATGGTGGGCAATGTTAACCATGAAAGCGACGAGTTTTCCTTCATGGAATATCGGCATGGCCATGTTGATATCCGGCAGGTGAGTTCCACCTGCAACGTGTGGGTCGTTGCCGATGAATATGTCGCCCTCACAGATTTCATCTCCGAATTTTTCGAGCAGGATTGTCATCAGTCCGCCCATGGAAGCAAGATGAATCGGAAGTGATTCCTCGGCCTGCACGATTAAACGACCGGACGTGTCCATGATCGCTGTAGAGTGATCCCGGCGTTCCTTTATATTTGTCGAGTAGGCACTCTTCATAAGCGCGACGAAGGTCTCGTCTGCCACAGAGCGTAATGCATTAAACAGAATTTCAAGGGTTATCGGATCCACTTCAGCCCTTGACCCTGTTGAAATTGCAATCGTGTCAGCAGTCACGAGGTGGTTTCCTCACCCGTATTTACAGTTATATTCATGTTCAGGGCAGCGTCCACAGTGATGGAATCACCGGGGTAAACAATTGTTGTGGAATCGAGTTGCTCAATGATGGCCGGCCCTGTCATCGATATTCCTTCCCTGAGAGTAACGCGATCATAGACCGGGGTTTCGACAGGCTCATCGTCAGAAAACCAAACGGGTCTGATTTCGATACTCTCCGGACTACCATTCCCGGCTCCGTTTACCTGACTGGATTCAATCACGTCAAGTCTGCCGCATGCAGTCAGACGTACATTAACTACCTCGACGGCTTCGCTGTCATTACTGAACCCGTAAAATTGTTCATGAACCGAATTAAATTTACTCACTATACTTTCTGCATCTTTAAGCAAAGGTATCGAGCCTATTCCATCCTGGCGGACCGCAACCGGCAATTCAAAATTCTGTCCGACATAACGCGTATCCAGAGATAGTATCAGGTATTGGCTATAATCACTGATATCCTCAAGGGTAAACCAGTCCCGGGCACTTTCGGCGAGTTCTTCCACGACCTCTTTCAGTTTTTCAACACCGTTAGAATCAATGGGGTAGCGACCGCTACGAACAAATTCTTCCTTGAGGTCAGAAACAATCAGGCCTTGAGCACACAAGATACCCGGCGCACCCGGCACCACGATCTCCCCCATGTCAAGTGCCCGTGCAACCTGGGTGGCATGCAGAGGGCCAGCGCCCCCGAATGGAATCAATGTGTATTTGCGGGGATCAAGACCACGCTCAACCGATATCGTGCGTACGGCCCTCACCATATTAGCTACCACTATACCTAAAATCCCCTGGGCTGCCTTTTCAATTGAAAATCCCAGTTTTTCGCCTATAGGCTGAATAACCTTGCGCGCAGCCTCTATATCGAGGTCCATTCGTCCACCGACAAGCCCAGCCTTTGAGAGTCTTCCGAGCACCAGGTTGGCGTCCGTCACGGTTGGAACTGTACCACCACGACTGTAAGAAGCCGGTCCCGGATCAGCGCCCGCGCTCAATGGACCTACTTTCAACAACCCGTCGCGATCAAACCAGGCAATGGAGCCACCACCTGCCCCCACCGTGTGGATATCCACCATTGGCAAGCGTACGGGAAAACCGGCAACATCCCTGTTCATGCTGATACCGGCATCGCCGTTTCGGATTAACGCTACATCCGCACTGGTACCACCCATGTCGAGTGTGACTGAGTTAGGTCTGTCCGAGGCGCGGGCAACATGGATGGCGCCGACTACACCAGCGGACGGACCCGACAGAGTGGTTCTGATAGGAAATGCCCTTGCCGTATCCACGGACATCAATCCACCACTCGATTGATAGATTCGCACCGACGAAGACGGCAACAACTGTTTCACTTCGGTCTCAATATAGCTAAGATAATGTGTGAGCACCGGTTGCAGATAAGCATTCAGCACAGTCGTTGAGCAACGCTCATACTCACGGAACTCGGGCCTGACATCTGAAGAAAGAGATACCGAAACATCTGGTAAAAACTTTCTCAATTCCTCACCAATTCTCTGTTCGTGTTCTTTGTTGAGAAATGAGAACAGGCAACATACGGCTACGGCATCCACACAACTTTTTTCAACAGCCGAAAGAATTGAGGACATGGAATTTCCGTCCAACGGGACGATTACCTCACCATCGGGGCCAATTCTCTCATTGACCTCGAATCGACGTTGGCGCGGTACAAGCGGTGCAGGATGGTCTTCCTGCAGCGAGAACATATGTGGTCGAGTCTGGCGTCCGATTTCCAGCAGGTCACGAAACCCGAAAGTTGTGATCAGCGCTACCCGGCCGCCCTTTCGCTGAATCAGGGCGTTCGTCGCTACCGTCGTACCGTGACACAGACGATCGATATCAGCGGGCTCAATCTCATGCGCAGCACACATCTCACGCAAGCCCGATAATATTGCTTCCCCTGGATTATGTGGTGTAGAAGATCTCTTGAAATGCCGAACTGTGCCACTGATCTGATGTACTGCACAAAAATCCGTGAACGTTCCGCCGACGTCTACCCCAACCATCCAACTCAAGCGAAAATCCTCATCAATAGACAGTTCATAGGTATGATTTACAACATATAATACTTGATGTATATTAATCGATACCGTTCTGTTGAACAATCAGTTATTTTGTCTCCATCCTGCAGTAGAGCTGTGATTTAACGTTACGCGGTAATATTTGTCTCTGCGCGGATTTTACAAAACCATCAATATCAGTATCTTTGACGTAGCAGAGTTGCGGATAAACACTCAGGTTTCAACATAGGAATAAATTATGCGCGCTATCGTAATCAATGAATTCGGCCCTATTTACTCACATGCAGTCGAAGATGTTGCTGAGCCTGTACCGGCCAAAGATGAAGTGCTGATCGAAAACCATGCTATTGGACTGAACTTCGCGGATGCCTTGATGCTGAGGGGAAAATATTTCAAATGGCCTGAGCGTCCGTTCGTGCCGGGACGTGATTGTGCGGGTGTAGTACTGGCCGTGGGATCAGATGTTTCTCGCTGCAAGGTGGGGGACCGTGTAGTGGCGCAGGTTTTAACTGGTGGATTTGGTGAGTTGGTATCTGCTCCGGAAAAGCGTTGTTTCAGTTTACCCGAACAAGTGTCATTTGAAGACGCCGCGGCAATGATTACTGTGTTTAACACGGCCTGGGTGGCCGTTGATATCCGTGCCCAGGTACAGGCAGGGACTACAGTCATGGTAACCGGGGCAAGCGGTGGTGTCGGCAGCGCCTCGGTGCAGTTACTGAAAGCTCGCGGCGCAACAGCTTTAGCTGCTGTATCAAGTGCAGAAAAAGGAGAGTTTGCACTGGAAAATGGCGCTGACATTTTGATTGATGTCAATGCACCGGACCTTGAATCGCTTAAAACTCATCTTAAAAACCAGGTTGCCGACGCGACGGGGGCGGCTGATGGCAAAGGCTGCGATGCCGTTATCGATACGGTGGGCGGAGACATCTTCGAAGCCGGGCTCAGGGTGTTACGCTTCGGGGGGAAACTCGTGATCGTCGGATTTGCCGGCGGCACCATCCCCACACCAAAAGCAAACTTTCTGCTCTACAACAACCTTGCCGTCATGGGCGCGCCACTCGATATTCTATTCGATAAGGCCTACGACAGCATAGAACGGAGTGTCAGTTCATGGCTCGCTCTCCATGCTTCCGGCAAGTTGCAATCGAATATCACCGGTCGCTACCCTCTCGGGGAGTTTGTCACCGCGTTCAATAAGATCACCGATCGCAAGGTCAAAGGCAAACTCATCCTGGACCCACGGAATTAAACGTGCCTGGCGCCTTGAGGCAAACGCCGGCAGTTTGCGGGATCGTTGTACAACCGGAGCCGAATCTATCGTTTCTCCAGCTCCCTGAGCAGTTCTCCCTTGATTATCTTTCGGGTGGGTGTCATTGGCATTACGTCGATTTTTTCAAGACGTTCCGGCCACTTCATTTTGGCCACGCCATTTTCCCCCAGGTACTCAAGCACTTCATTGAGGGTAATTGCTTCGCCGGGCTTTAATTGAACAAACAGACAGGCTTTTTCTCCCAGTATGGGGTCCGGCATAGGAACAATCGCCGAGAAAAATATTTTGGGATGCTTGTCGATCATAGCCTCAATATCAATCGGGTTTATCTTAATTCCACCGCGATTAATTATGTCCTTGATCCGTCCTGTAATGTAAACGTTCCCGTCACTATCCAGCTTTCCCAGGTCACCGCTTCTGAACCAACCGCCGGTGCGGATGGATGACCTGTTCGCCTCTTCATTGTTGAAGTAACCTGCAAAAAGAAATGCCCCGCGAAATTCAAGTTCTCCCTCTTCGCCCACGTCAAGCACTTCACCACCAGGCCTGCATACACGAATCTCGTGCCCATCCGATACCGTACCGATGGAGGTTAATCGAACTTCGCGTGAGGCATCCAACGGGTTAATCATCGACATGAGGATTTCCGTCATTCCGAACATCTGGTAGATGGTCGCGTTG
This sequence comes from Gammaproteobacteria bacterium, assembly GCA_965205405.1. GTDB lineage: Bacteria > Pseudomonadota > Gammaproteobacteria > Eutrophobiales > Eutrophobiaceae > JAAXHV01. The sequence continues at coordinate 2,365,215 of OZ242169.1, read as the reverse complement.
GTAAACGTGTCCTCTACCCGGGTGAACACCTCCTCAGGACAGGCTGCGCCGGCCAACACTGCGGTTTTGAGCGATCCGGTCACCTCCGGGGTCAGCATGCCGGTGTGCAGGGCGCCCAGCACGTGCGCCGGGGCACAGAACATGACGGTTGACTTATATTTCGCAAGCGCCTCGGTAAACGCGGCGGGAGAATACGTTTCCATGAGGACCGAGGCCGCCCCGGCATGAAGCGTGATCCCCGCGATACACATTCCGTAAATGTGTGTGAACGGCGGTGCCGACAACACCCGGTCGTTCGGAACGAGGCCGCACCTTGCAGAGAGCAATCGATGCGTCGATGACATGGTATAAAATGAATGTACAATCCCTTTTGGCGCCGATGAAGTCCCTGACGTGAACCCGAACACACAGGGCGCATCGGGAGCAGGTTTGGGAATATCGATCAATTCGGAACCATATAAATCGTCAAAGGCAGTAGTTCCGTCAGGCGCCGTACCCCCAGCGACGTAGACTTGTTCCAGACCGGCAACTTCCTTCCTGAGTTCAAGCATTAACGAGGGGGCGTCGTAGGCTTCTATGCCGGCCCAACATACAATCGCTTTTACACTCGCATAGTTCAGCAGCGCAACCAGGTCGCCTTTCCGGTAAGGCATGTGCAACAATGCGGGGACCGCGCCGATTCTCTGCAGGCCATGGTATGCAATCAGCATCTCCGGGGTGTTAGGTAGTTGAAGCGCGACAGCATCTCCCTGACCGATGCCGGTTTCATAAAACCCGCCGGCACAGCGGAGAACCCGATCATTGAATTCGGCATAGGTTATCGAACCATCCGGGCTGGTTATAGCCGGATTATCCGGCGTTTTCGATGCCCATTTCTCAATCCAGCCAAACGGGTGTTCATCCGTCCAGAGTCCATTTTCCAACCAGCGTTCTTTATAGCCGGAGGGATATTTTACGGCCTCATCCAGATTGCCCATGAGTCATCTCTGTTAACTGTTGTCTACCTGGGGAATTTCCAGATCTACCTGCAATGAATTGGTTCTTTCACCTCTTTCAAATGCCCGCAGCCGCTCAGCCGCGTACGGGTGCTCCAGTGCGGTAAGAATGTTCATACACTCATGTTCGGTACACTCTTCCAGTGAGCGCCGCCATCCATCGTGAAACGTTTCTTTTACAAAGGCCTGCAGGTGTGTCGGGCCATCCGCGAGTTGCCGGGCAATTGAGGCCGTCATCTTCGTAAACTGCTCTCCTTCATAAACTCGATTTATAATGCCCCATTCCTCCGCCTCGTAGGCATTCAGCGTACGGTTCGTCAACATCAACTCCATCGCCTTGCGAAAGCCGACGATTTTGGTGAGGGTATAAGATGAGCCTCCATCATTTGCCATGCCATTTGACATCCAGGATGCATAGAATTTTGCTTTCTCATTGCATATCGCCATGTCTGAGACCAGGGTCAACCCAAGTCCCCCACCTACTGCGATACCATTGACTGCGGCGAGTACCGGCATGGGCAGCCGAGCAACACGGTGTAGCATCTGGTGCCACCACATCGCAACTTCACGGAATCCGGTTCGTAATTCTTCCTGTCGCTCAATGGAATATCCCTTCAGATTAACACCGGCGCAGAATGCCTCGCCTGCTCCGGTAATCACCAGGGCGCCCGCGTCAGGATTATCTTCCAGGATACCCATGGCACGATGTATTTCCTTCAGTGTTTCCGTATCGAGGGAATTTCTTACTTCGGGGCGATTAAAAGTCAATGTAGCCACGCTATCCACGATATCAAGCCTAATATTCTTGAATTCAAACATGATTCATCCTCAATGAACTTAATTGATTGGAATGATATTATGTACGGTGTATAAAATACAAATAATAACGATTCGGCGACAATATATGATTGTTCTATACCATTTCTGGGACAGTTTCTGCTCCTTCAAGACGCGCATGGTGCTCGCAGAAAAAAAACTGGCCTGGGAGAGCAAGCATATCCATCTGATGCAATTTGAGAACCTGAAACCGTCCTATCTTAAGATAAATTCGAAAGGTATCGTCCCTACACTGATTGACGATTCCAGTACGATATACGAGTCCGGTATTATCAACGAGTACCTCGATGACCGATACCCGGATACCCCATTGCGGCCTGAAGATCCGGTAGCGCGCGCGAATATGCGCTACTGGGTCAAGCACGAAGAGGATGAAATCTTCACGGCAGTGCGGCCGGCATCCCTGAACCTGATGATGAAACAGGTGTTTGACAAGTATAGTGATGATGAATTGGACCGGTTTCTCGCCAACCATCCTCGCCCGTATCTGGTTCCAAGGCTGAAAAAAATGTTTCGGGCTCCCTTCGACTCTGAAGCAGTGAAAGGCTCTCGAATGCGGCTGAAATCTGCGTTTAAAAAGATGGACCGGCGATTGTCCCAGGGACCATGGTTGGCCGGCGAAACCTATTCGCTGGCGGATATAGCCGCTGCTCCCGTCATCGACCGGGTCGTTCGACTTGGTTTCGATGACCTGTGGGGAGAGCTTAATAACCTGCGCGACTGGATCGACCGATTGAGTGGGCGGCCTGCCTACAGGTCCGCACTGCCGGACGAGGAATTCAGGATGCCGGCTCCGCGCAACACTGCTGCGAAGTGATAGCCGACAGGTACGATATGCGGGTTAAGGATCCAAGCCTCATTCTAGCGGATGACGATGCGCGCACCATAGCAGCGCAGGAGGCTGAACGTCGTCTGTTTTCACACTATCATCTCGACTACACTGTTGATTACATCAATTTGCCCGGGTCCAATCTTCGGGTTCGCATACTCCATATCGGGAGCGGTAAACCTGTAGTGATGGTGCCGGGAGGCGTGGGTGACGCGTGGATCTTCGCGGCCCTGTGCGCGCAACTGGCCGGCTATCACCTGATTGTTGTCAACCGTCCCGGCGGAGGTATGAGTGATGGTATTGATCATCGCACGCTTGACATGACGCGGTTTGCTGCTGAAACATTGACCGCGGTGCTCGACCATTATGCTGTGGAGCGTGCGCCTGTGATCTGTAACTCGATGGGTGGCCGTTGGGGTTTTTGGTTCGCGCAAGAACAGGAGGAGCGAGTCAGTGCGATAATTCAACTGGGCGCCCCCGCTTTAATTCTGGATACAAGCGCTCCTTTTCCCATGCGATTATTTTCCGTTCCGTCTGTGAATCGACTTCTCGTAAAAAAAATGATTCCGGCCAGTCTCGATAAGGCCCGTGAACTTCCCGCCCTATTGGGTCATCCGAAACAAGTAGGGCTTAATTGGCCGGACCCTGAAGCTGAATGTCATTACTACTTTTCCCGTTTGCCGACGCTTGCAGTATCCTGGCTGAGCTTATTGGAATCTGTGCTGAATCTGGGGGGGGCTAAACAGGGCATGAATCTCGGGGAAGATGATCTCGGGCGCGTACGGCAGCCGGTGGCATTTATCTGGGGGAAAAACGATCCGTTTGCCGGCCTTGAGGTCGCGCATAGGGCGCAAAAACTTGTTCCTGATGCCGAGTTATACGAGGTAGGGTCAGGTCATCATCCCTGGTGGGACGCTCCGGACGAATGTGGGCGGCTGTGTCGCGATTTTCTGGCGCGCAAGGCTTAACCCGCACTCAGCCGTCAAAGGTCATTATTGAGGTTTGGCGGGTGGCTTCTTGCCGATGTTTCGCAAGATGAATTCCCACTTCCTGCCATCCTCCGAGATCGCTTCCAGCAGTAAGCCGGCCGGACGCCCGTTTTTCATGGGATTAAAGGTAACCTGTATTTTTTCGCCTGCCTTGAAGGTATCCTTTTTCAGATCACCCTTCCGACCCAGCGCTTCCAAAGACCATAGCACCTCATTTCCATCAGCATCGACCGCACTGACTTGCAGCCAGCTGTGGGGGTTGACGAATTGCCAGGATTTTACGGTTCCGTTTACCGTTACTTCCTGTTTCGTATCGAACGGCGCCGTTGAATGATGAGCCATAGCAGGAAACGCCTGTAACAGCGTTAACGCTCCACACATCGTCAGGATGAACAACAACTTAGTCTTCATGTGCTTTCTCTCCCATCAGGTCGGATAAGTGGAGTCACTCCGGCATGGAATCCAGGGCTACTTCCGGTATGCCGATAGTAAGCGGGTCGCGATAGCCGGGGTCGCCAGGCAGCAGGAAAGAACTGGTGCCATCGGGTTGTCGAACTACGTTGTTGCCCTCTACGCAGGACATATAGTGGACCCGATTACTCGGGTCCGGCGGCATCTTCTTGTAAGTGAACGTTGCAGGATAGGGTTCCAGCAATGACTCCGGATCGTACACGGTGACTTTGGCTTCCAAGGTTGCGTCATCGATCTTACGCCACCGCTCCACGGTGGTGACCTTGAAACTGTAGTTAGGCTGCCCCCGCATATACTCCCCGGCCTTCATGTGCTTCGTATGGATAATCAAGGTGTCTGCATTCCAGAAACCGATTGAATCGCCCTCCCACAGTGGCACGGCTTGTTCATCAGGGATGTGACCACGGTTATCCGTGTAGATTCGCCGAATCTCCTGCATTTGCTCGTACAGCATCCACGTCTGATCCGGCGTCGGTATGAGTTCCCGCCGATAGGGGTCGGCCAGCCAACGGGGCATCCCGGCGGGCAGGCAATCACTCAGACGATCCCACTCCTTGTCGTTAAGGATTCTCTCCAGCTTCTTTTCGTAATCGGCTTGATACTTGGGCGTGAGTTTCGCGCTCGACGCCCCATACGGGATGTAACCGTGGATACCGAGAACGGGATGCGGTCCGGAATCCGTATCGAAAGAAGCCATCAGGCGCGTATACCGCACCCATATGCCCGTCCAGTCCGGCAGGGTTTCAAAAGTGTGCTTCGTTCCGCCCTGAGCTTTTGCTTTGCGCTCCTCATATTCTTCCCGGGAGCTGCCGTAAACTGCTGCTTGAGGTTGGGCAAGCGCGGTCTGCGCAGTCTCCGGAGTCTGGGCCGCGGCAGGAGAGTGAACACCACTCATCGAGGTTAGATTAACACTGACGAAAATCGCCAGAATCAAGGTTGATTTTGTCTTCATTGCCCTGCCTCATATTGGGAGGAGTATATTAATTCACTGTGTATTTTAATACAAGAGAGTTCATGCTACCATCATAAACAGCTTTATTAACAAGTGGGGGACATCATGTTATTTTTTAGAGCGCTTTTATCCTTTCTTGTGTTGCCGGGAATGGTGGGGGGGGTGGTTCCGTTTTTCATTGCCACCTACGATCCGTGGAAAATCAGCGGTTGGCCTCCGGCGATTTGCATTTTAGTACTGGGACTGTTTATTCTGGGTTGGACGGTAAGGGATTTCTACGTTGCGGGGAAAGGCACCTTAGCCCCCTGGGATCCGCCAAAAGAACTGGTTATCGTCGGGCTGTTTAAATATTTGAGAAACCCGATGTACGTTGGAGTTTTATCCGTCATCCTTGGCTGGGGATTGTACTCGGGTTCGTTGCTGGTAGATGCGTATGCATGCGTCTTTAGCGTAATATTTCATATCCGGGTGATTGTTCATGAAGAACCCTGGTGCCATCGCCAATTCGGCCAGGCCTGGGAGGACTACAGTTCGACTGTAAATCGCTGGTTACCGGGATCGCGTAACCCAAGGTAAGATTGACATACTCAAATTCGTTACAATACTTGCGCTGTCGCTGAGGTTAAGATGAACGCCGGTCGCACATTATTAATATGCACCGGAAGCCTCCTTTTAGCAGTATGCTCAATATTCGATTCCCTGGGACAGAACACGAATCCCGTTGCGACAGCCCCACCACCTAACATAGTGCTAATCGTTGCGGATGATTTAGGGTATTCTGAAATAGGGGCCTACGGCGGCGAGATTCGTACACCAAATATTGATTCTCTTGCTGACCGAGGTGTGAAATTTACGGATTTTTATACTGCGCCGGCTTGCTCTCCCACCCGGGCAATGTTGCTGTCGGGCGTTGACAACCATAAGGCTGGGCTAGGTACTGCCGAGGAAGTGGTTTCCGGTCGGATACCGTTGCCGGCCGGGTTTCCGCCATGGGTTACCGAACTGGCAAATCTGCACCGCGGGCAACCAGGCTATGAGGGCCACCTCAGTTTTCGCGTTAACTCCTTTCCGGCGCTGCTACACGATATCGGCTACCGAACTTACATGGCAGGAAAGTGGCATCTTGGATTGGAGCCGCAGCAGTGGCCGGGAGCGCGTGGCTTTGACCGTTCGTTCGCGATGCTGGAAGGCGGGGCAAGCCATTTTGGTGATGGTTGGCGCAGTATAGCGCCGAAAGTGCCGGCACCATATGTCGAAGACCACTCTCGCGTGGAGATATCTTCCGACTTTTATTCGACGACCGCATATACCGACAAAATCATAAGCTGGCTCGACACTGATCTGAATGCGCCGGATCCGAAACCATTTTTTGTTTATCTCTCCTATACGGCGCCGCACAATCCCCTGCATGTACCTGATAAGGAACTGAACCTTTATCGCGCTGAATACAATGATGGTTATGAACATATCGCTAACCAGCGATTAGCGCGGATGAAGATGCTGGGCCTGGTCAGTCCGGATGTCACACCTCCGCGGCGCTTGCCGATGGTGCCTGCATGGAACGAGTTGACGGTTAATGTGCGCACTGGTTACGCTCGCAGGATGGAGATCTATGCATCTATGGTTGAGGTGATGGATCGGGAGATCGGCCGGTTTCTTACCTTCCTTGAAAACAAGCAATCTCTGGATAACACGGTGGTGATATTCATGTCTGACAACGGAGCGGCGCCGGCAAATCTATCTTTTTTTGGTTTCACCGAAGACGATTTTGACAACAGTGCCGGTAATATGGGGCGGCCCGGTTCGTTTATCTCTTATGGCCCAGGATGGGCCCAGGCTGGTTCAGTCCCTTTCAGCTATTTCAAGGGCAGCGCCGGCGAAGGTGGCATTCGCGCCCCTCTCATTATCGCCGGACCGGGTGTCTTGCAAACAGGGATCGTCAATACATTTGCACATGTCACCGATCTTGCGCCGACCATACTCGAATACGCCGGAGGCAAATCCTCTTATGACAACGGGTTAATACCTATGTCCGGGAAATCCTTGCTGCCCGTATTATCCGGTACAACGGATGAGGTGCGCGACGCAGAGGATTATATCGGCTGGGAAATACTCGGCTCGCGCGCACTGCGTCAAGACAACTGGAAAATCATCTTTCGCGCAAAACCAGGCAGTGGCGCCAAATCCGGTAGCTGGGCACTCTATGACCTTGCCCGGGACCCTTCTGAAACGCATGACCTTTCAGCCGATCAGCCCGATATATATCGGCGCCTGTTGGCCAGTTGGGAAGAGTACGTAGATGAGAATAATGTGATTTTGCTCGGCGCTACCGGCAGTTCGCGCTAACTATGCAACGGGCACTCGATGTGCCTCTCAAAAGCTGAATCGCGCCTGAATTCCCAGTTGCCGTGTGCGGTCGGTCAATGCCGTATACGTCCCGGGCAAACCCGTCGTATCCGACCTCCAATGCGAGGTAAGTTCATCGGTGATGTTACGGCCGACGAACGCAAACTCCCACTTGCCGCCCTGATCTGCAAGCGCCACGCGCAGGTCTATTTTGGCAAAGCCATCTTCCCGGGCAGCAGGATCACCGTCTCCATCGGTGGAAAAATCATCCGTGAAGAACACATCGACGCGTGAAACGAATTCGACAGTGTTGCCGAAAACCTGGAAGTCTAGCGGCTGCCGGTATATAGCGCCGACCGTACCGGAGATCTCCGGCGCGAACGACAGATCCTGCCCTGACAAATCCTGAGCAAAGGTCGGCGCCTGGCCGGGGCCGCGCGATGGAGCAACCAAGGTACAACCCGGCGCTGGCTGACCGGTAAAACACGCCGCACCGGGGAAGTCCTGGTATTCCGCATCCAGCCAGATGAAAGAACCGTTTAACGTAAGGTGTTCGGTGAGAGCCCATGTACCTTCGACCTCAACGCCTTGGGAACGCGATTCAGCGGCATTCGCCGTGTTGAAGCCGATAACGCCGTTAAACACAGCAACCTGAAGATTTTCGTACTCTGAACGGAACGCCGTTACATTCAAACGCGCGTTGCCTCCCAGCAAGTCCATTCGGGCACCAACTTCGTAGGCGGTGACCTCCTCCGGTTCGAAACCCAAAGTACCGGTTATAAATGGGAAGGTGAAAGCATCCAGATCAAAGCCACCTGCCTTGAACCCTTCCTTCCAGGAAAAGTAGAACATATGATTGTCGTTGGGGCGCCATTCGGCTGTTACCGACGGTTGGAAATCCGTATCCTTGCGCTGTTCCAGAAGCCTGTAAGGCGCTAATCCCGGGTTAATAGCGGCGCCCGGTATTACGATTGGCCCGGGAATCGGTATTCCTAAAAACGCAGGGTTGCCTACGACGATGTTTATCGCTGCCGAGTGATCCATTTCTTTTTTCGCTTCGGTGTAACGAAAGGCGAACTTGAGCGTTAACGGATCCAGAACCTGATAACCCACCTCGCCAAACACCGCCCAGGATTCCTCACTCTGATGCGAAGTGACATCAGGTGAAATCCGTGTGCCCGGTATCGGTAAGGTATTGGCGACGCTACCCACGATACCCGCGTCTTTGAGGTCACCCTCGTCGTAGTAGAAACCCAGCACCCAGGTGAGGCGCTCGTCCCGCGGTGACAACACCCGAAACTCTGTACTGAGCTGGTCAAACTTTTCGCCGATCCTGGCGGTGCCCAGTGGCGCCGGGGTCGAATCGATGTCAAAGTTCTTAATGATGTGATCATAGTCGTAGTAGGACGTGACGGAACTCAGCAGGTAACCGTTTAAATCCCAATTAATCGCCACCTGTCCGCCGTTCAGTTCCAGATCCTCCAGATAAGGACTGGTACTCATAAAGTTATTGTCCGGGTGCAGCGCGGGGTTGATAGCAGCCGCTCGTGTTTCATCAAACGCGCAGGTTTCAAGCGCCGGATCGATCCCGGCCCTGGCGAGCGATCCGGGGGGACACAGGAACAACTGGTTGTTTTGTCCGTCCTGTTCGCTATCGCTGTGCTCGAATTTGGCGTAGATATTCAGGGAATCCGTTACCTTCCATTCCGCGCTCACCCGCGCCAGAACGTCTTCGACCTGGGATTCCTGCCTGCCGTTCAAAGAGACGTTGTTCAACCACCCGTCCATGTCCCGGTACTTGACGGCGGCGCGGGCCTTGAAGTTGTCGCTGAAAGGAACGGACACTGCCCCGAACACGGTTACTTCATCATGCTCGAACTCGTTGCTTACCTGTACGGTACCCTCGAATTCATCTGCCGGCCGGCGCGAGGTCAGGCTAAGCGCACCGCCGATTGCGTTCTTGCCGAGGTATATGGGTTGCGGCCCTCTCAGGACTTCTACACGCTGGAGATCGAAAAGAGCGATGTTTTCCGCGCGACCGCGCCCATAATAAGTACCGTCGATGTATATCGGCACCGCTTGTTCGAAACCCGTGTTAACGCCTGAACCGACACCGCGTATAAACAGGGATTCATTGCGCATACCGGAACCGATATGCACAGCGGGCATTTCGATATCGTCCCAACTGTCCATTCCGAAATCATCCAGGGTCTCACCGGAAACAGCAGAGACAGCGAGGGGCACATCCTGGAGATTCTGCTCCCTTTTTTGAGCCGTTACGACAATTTCTTCAATTTGACCTTGTGCCGTCATGGGCAGCAGTGTACCTGCCAGGACAATAAGCAAAGGCGCCAGGATTGAGATTGCAGAACTCGTGTTCTTGAGATGTCTTAGCCAATTCATATAAACCCCCGGAGTGAGTGTATATACCTATTGCCGACAAGACACTATGTTATATACACAGTGTATAAGGTTATTACAGATCTGGAGTAAATGCAACGTCGGCAGCATTTGTCTCTGGCTTTTTCAATGAAATTACATTATCTTTTTGATACACAATCGGAGGGGATAACTATGGCGATATCAGGTGTCATGCGGCTCGGCGAAGTGGCGCTGCGGGTGCTCGATATGGACGCGGCGTTGCACCACTATGTTGACGTCCTTGGTCTGCAAAAGGTCGTCGAGGATGCGGAGAGCGTCTATCTCAAGTGCTGGGACGAACACGATCACCACTCCGTGATCCTGCGCAGTGCCGACAGTGCGGGCATGGATTATTGCGCCTTCAAGTGCCGCCATGATGCCGACCTCGACCGCTTTGCAGAAGGCGCACAGGCCTTTGGCCTGGAGGTGAGCGAACTGGCGGCTGAAGAACGGCTGGCCTCGGGACGGCGCATGCGTTTTCAGATCCCTACCGGTCACTGGGTGGAACTCTACGCGCACAAGGAACAAAACGGCAATGGCCTGCCATTGCGCAACCCGGACCCCTTTCCTGATGGACTGGTGGGCATTGCACCGGGCCGCCTCGAACACTGTTTTGTCTATGGTCCCGACAGCGCCGCGGCGGCACGATTTTTTATCGACGTGTTGGATTTCAGCGTGAGCGAACGGCTGGAACTGCCTGACGGCAGCACCAAGGCATGCTTCCTCGCCTGCAATACGGCCATGCACGACATCGGAATTGTCGAACATGGCGAGCCCGGCAAATTCCACCACATGTCGTTCTGGCTGGATTCGCCGGAAGAGATCTACCGGGCGGCGCTGCTGCTTGGCAAGAATGACGTGCCCATAGACGAAGGCCCGACCCAGCACGGGATCGGCCGTGCGAAAACGATCTACTTCTGGGACCCCTCCGGCAATCGCAACGAAGTGTTCAGCGGCAGCTATCTGTCCTACCCTGATCGTCCCGCGCTTGCCTGGGATGCCGCGCAGATCGGCAAGGCAATCAGTTATCCTCAACGACGCATGTCCAAGACCTTTATGACTGTGCTGACCTGACCATGACCATGTACTCAGGAATCCCGGCATGAGCGCTAATAAAATCGTTTACTGTTATTACGGCATCCTCTCACCGTTTACCTACCTGGGTATGCCGACCCTGAAATCGATTTGCCGGAAACATCATGCAGAATTGGTCCACAAACCCACAGATTTCTTCGAAGTATTCAAAGTCTCCGGTGGTGTACCCCTTGGACAACGTCCGCCGCAACGACGGAAGTATCGCCTGCTGGAACTCAAACGCTGGGCACAGTATCGGCAGATGCCACTCAACCTTGAACCGAAATACTTTCCGGTCGATATGACGCCGGCCTCACTCATGGTGCTGGCTGCCATCAAGCAGGGACACTATCCGGGGGATCTGAGCTTTGCCTACGAACGCGCCACCTGGGTTGAGGAACGGGACATCTCTGATAAGAACACCATTATTACCATCGCGTACGAGCAGAATTTCGACGCTGAGGAGCTTTTCGCGCTGGCCCAAACCGATGAGATAAGCGCCATGTACGCGGCTAACACCCAGGAAGCAATCGACCTCGATATGTTCGGTTCACCAAGCTACTACTACGAGGGCGAACTTTTTTGGGGTCAGGACCGACTTGATTTCCTGGACCGCGCGATCGCGCTGAACTGAACGCAATGGGCATGCTGGTCGACGGCCGCTGGCAGGCTAAGGATAACAAATTCGATTCCAAGGATGGCCGCTTCAGACGCCAGGTTTCAAAATTTCGCGCCCGGGTAGGCGAAGATCCGAAGTTCCCCGCCGCGCGCGGTCGCTATGTACTGCTCGGTTGCTATCCGTGCCCTTGGAGTCACCGCACTATGATCATTCGCAAGCTACTCGGTCTGGAAGCTGTGATCGAGCTCATCATGCTCGATTCGATCATCGGCGAACAAGGCTGGCAACTGGTCGAGGACGCGCCTGATTTCGACACCAGCCCGGTCCACCTGCACCAGTACTACAGCGCAAGCAAACCGGACTATACGGGGCTCGTGACCACCCCGGTACTTTGGGATCGTAAAAGTCGGCGCATCGTCAGTAACGAATCCGCGGACATAATTCGCATGGTCGCGACCGCGTTTGCCGCGCTCGGCAACGGTGCCTATGATCTCTATCCCAAAGCAGCGCGCACCGAGATCGACGAGTCTGCAAGCTTTATCTATGAGCATCTCAATAACACCGTTTACCGCGCCGGTTTTGCTGCCAGCCAGACCGCTTACGACGAGGCAATCATTAACGTATTCGAGTCCCTTGAACAACTCGAAGAACGATTAGGTCGTCAACGCTGGCTATGCGGAGACAGACTGACACTTGCCGACGTCTGCGCCCTGCCGACTCTGATCCGATTCGACGTCGTCTACTACCCCTTGTTCCGCTGTAACCTGCGCCGGCTGCAGGACATGCCCAATATCTGGAACTACTTCATCCGGCTCTATCAATTACCGGGCGTAGCCGGGAGTTGCAACGTGGACGAGTACCGGCGCGGGTATTTCTCTAATTTGAAACGCCTCAATCCGTCCGGTATCATTCCTGCCGGTCCCTTGCTGAAACTTCCGTCAGTGCCGGAATCTTGAATCCCTTTCTACTCGAAGTACCGTATTAAAACTTGTATTTAAACCCTGCCCCGGACTTGAAATCTGAATCATAGCCGGCGGTAAGGGCCATTTTCTTATTGATTTCATACGAAACCCGTACCCGGTACTCATTTTCGGTATTCCAGTTCCAATCGAATCGAAGCCGGTCGGTCAACTGCAGAGCGCTTTCCAACTCCATGCGGAAATGACCGGCGCTGTCGATGCGCAACTCCGAATCGATCAACAGCGGCAGTGTGTAGTTGACCCCCGCGACCACAAGGTCGTCGGTATCGGTTTCGTCCCGTTCAAAGTTGGCGCCCGCAAACAGGGATAAGAAGCGCGTTATTTGTCGTTGGTAGCTTATCTCAACATCGTATTCATCGCCGTAATCGTAGTCATACTCCACCTCAACACCGTTACGCCTGTTGTACGCCCATAACCGCCCGGCCATCATATGGGATTGAAACGACGTATCTGCAAAGTGGTACCAGGGATCGTCGTTTTTTACGTGATACCGGTAGAACCTTGAATTGCGATAGTCATCTTCCCCTGCTGGCAAATAACTCACCACCCGCGCCATGCCGCTTTTCATGTGATACAGGTTGTGACAATGGAAAAACCAGTCCTTTTCCTCATTGGCGGCGAATTCAATAATGACCGTATCCAGCGGAGGCACATTGACCGTGTGTTTTAACGGCGCGTAATCATGCTCACCATTCAGTACCCGGAAGAAATGACCATGCAAATGGATGGGATGGTGCATCATCGTCTCGTTAATTAACCTGAAACGTACGACCTCACCCTTTTTGATCCTGATTTTGTCGACCTCGGTCAGGGTTTTATCATCGAACGACCAGGTATATCTTTCCATACTGCCTGTTAAGCGCAGGTCTATTTCCCTGGTTTTCCGATTCGTATCAAAAGAAGTCGGGGATTTCGCCCTCAGACCGGCATATTCGCTGGTACCGTGCATGGAACCGTGCCGGTCAGCGTGAACTATTTTACCGCGCCTGCGGCTATGGCTTTCATGCCCCACCAGGTAAAGATTGGGTTTTATCGCAGGGATAACGGAAACCGGATCACCCGAACCCAGGTAATAGGAAGCATACCCTGAACCGTCTTCCGCCGTTGCCCGCACCTCGTAGCGTTTATCGGCGTGGATCTCGACGACCACGTCATAGGTTTCAGCCGTTGCCAGCCGCAACCTCTCCACCGCCCTCTCCACGACAGCCACACCGTCCGCCTCTATCAGGGTCATGTCACCACCGCTGAACTCGACATGGAAATAGCTGGACGCCGAAGCATTGATTATCCTGAGCCTGACCCTTTCGCCCGGTTTGATGTCAGTATTATGCAGGCTTTGTTTTCCATTAATCAGGAACGCATCATAACCTACGTCGGAAAGGTCCATGGGACCCATACGTATCAAGGCGCCATTGATCCTGTTTTTCAGCGCCTGTCTGCCGTTTCGTAAGACACCCTGCCAGGACTGGACGGTATCTTTTTTCAGCGCATAATAATCAGCTTCACGCTTGAGATTTCTCAGCACCGTTCCCGGGTGTTCATCGGTCCAGTCCGACAGGACCAGGACCAGTTCCGTATCGTAATGATAGGTCTCTGCCGGGTTGCGAAATACCAGCGCGCCATAAAGCCCTCGCTGCTCCTGTAATCCGGTGTGGGCGTGATACCAATAGGTGCCGGAATGGGTAACGGGATATTCAAAGGTTAACGATTCTCCGGCTGCAATAGGCGGTGTTGTCAGATAAGGCACGCCGTCCTGGTCATTCGGCAGAAGAACGCCATGCCAATGTATGGAGGTTTCTACATCCATCCGGTTGTTAAAGGTAATTTTAAGGGTGTCATTCAGGCTTGCCTGTATGGTCGGGCCGGGAATGTTGCCATCGATCACCATGGCAGGAACCAGCTTGCCGGTAACATTGACGTCCAGGTAATCAATATCAAATTCATAACTGACCATATCAGCCATACTCATAGCCGGTATAGACAGGATAATTAACTGTAGTAGTACAGATAACAAAAACTTGCGCATAAATTATGTCCATGTGTATGTACAAGATTGACCTCTTGCGCAAAGGCCATAAAGGATTGATCCGGTGTTTTCCCCGCAAGGAGTACGCGTTCGGATCAAACAGAGCTGCCCGCACCCTCTGCTGAGATATACGGGCTACAGGAGGAATTTTGGGGGATGAAAAATACCGTCGGGACGGGAATAAAGATAAGTGTTACTCTGGTAAGTGATAAACGAATTATTGATATTCGGTCCGGTACCATCAAGTTGAAACACGGCAGAAAAGCTGGCCCCGATACAGCAATGCTGGGCATCACAGATTTCAGTAGAATCGTTCTTGTCGGCGTCGGCCTGGTGACAATTTACTGTTATTTCAGTTATGTCTGTTTGTCTTTCAAACCGGGAGTTCTCCCGGGATGTCTGGGAACAAAACTCAAATACGGATGCGGGGGCTTGAAAGACGAGTGAAAATAACGTTATAAACAGCATTAGTCGGTTATATTTACTCATGGGAGAAAGTATAACGCAAAATTACCTGGCAGGTTACCTGAGAAAAGAACATGACTCCCATTTCAAATTATCCTTTATGACGTTGTGGTTACATAATGAACATTGATACTGAAAATAAACAAAGAGTGCGTACAATTTGCCGCTCATGCGGCCATGGTGGTTGTGGCGTGTATGTCGTGGTGGAAGACGGTAAGGTTGTGAAGATCCAACCGGACAAGGAACATCCGGTCAGTAAGGGTTATACCTGCAAGAAGGCATATGGGTCTATTGAATTACAATACCATCCCGACCGTTTATTACACCCGATACGGCGGACAGGCGCCCGTGGAGAAGGAAAGTGGGAACGAATCTCCTGGGAAGAGGCCCTGACCGAAATAGCCGGGAAGCTGAATCAGTTTAAACAGGAGTCAGGCGCAGAGTCTGTTGTTTTCGGCCATGGCACGGGTCGCGATTTCCACCGTTTCGTCTATCGCGTGGCCAACCTCTACGGTACGCCTAATGTTCTCACACCGGGGCATATGTGTTATTTGCCACGGGTGGCGATATCAAAATTGATGGGGATGGATATATCCCTTTGCGACTATGACAGCAGCCCGGCCTGTGTGGTGGCCTGGGGCAGCAATCACCTCATTTCCAACCCGGATGAAAACAAGGGCATTAATCTGGCCAAGACTTTAACTAAAGGCGCGAAGTTTATTGTGATTGATCCGCGCCGGACAAAACTGGCTGATAAGGCAGATATCTTTCTACAGATCCGCCCCGCCACTGATTCGGCCCTGGCACTGGCCATGATGCATGTAATAGTGAAGGAAGATCTTTACGATCACCACTTCGTAGAGAATTACACCACCGGTTTTGAAAAGTTTGTCGAGCGGCTGGAAGAATTTACGCCGGAGCGCGCTGCAAGAATCACCTGGGTGCCCAAGGAAAAGATTATCGAGGCGGCGCGGCTGTATGCCACCACCAAGCCTGCGGCCATGCAATGGGGGGTTGGTATAGAACAAAACATCAACTGTGTCGATGCCGACCGGGCATTGATCTACCTGGTTGCGCTGACCGGTAACCTGGATGTGCCGGGCGGTAATGTAATTTTTGGTCTGCCGCCGGGTTTGCCGCGGGCGAAATTTTCCTTGTTTGATCAGTTGCCGCCGGAGCAGCATGCCAAAATGCTGGGGGCAGACAAATATAAACTCGGGGCAACCATTAACCGTATCACACCCCATGTAGTCTGGGATGCCATCGAAAAGGCCGATCCCTATCAAGTCAGGGCAATGGTGATATTCGCCAGTAATACACTGACTGCGCGCGAGAACTCCAGACGTGTTTATAATCTCCTGAAACACAAGCTGGAATATTTCGTGGCCGCAGACATTTTTCCTACGCTGACTACGGAGTTGGCGGATATTGTGTTGCCGGCAGCCACGTGGCTGGAAAATGACAATATTGCCGATTACTGGAAGGTGCATGGTTATGTCTTTCCACGCAACAAGGCGGTGGAACCGGAGGGTGAAGCCCGGCCGGATCATTTAATACTCAATGAACTGGGTATGAAACTGGGCTTTACGGACCATTTCTGGGATAGCTATGAAGAGTCACTGGACTACATCCTCGAACCTGCCGGATTGACGTGGGATGAATTCAAGGAAATGCCGTATATTCAAACAGAAGTGGAATATCGAAAGTATGAAAAAGAAGGTTTCAACTCGGAATCCGGGAAACTGGATTTTTATCTGCATAAATATGAAGAGTGGGGCTATGACCCCTTGCCTGGATTTGTAGAACCACCGGAAAGCCCGGAACGAGAGCCCGAATTTCTGGAGAAATACCCACTGGTGTTGATCACCGGCCAACGGATATTCAACTTTTTTGGGTCCGAACATCGTCAGGGAGATTATTTACGCCGTACACACCCCGACCCCCTGGTCGAAATCCATCCGGACACGGCAGCGGAACGCGGCATCAATGACGGCGACTGGGTCCATATTGAATCGCCGCGCGGTAAAGTCAAGTTCCGCGCCAACTTATTTGATGGTATCGACCCGAGAGTCGTCAGTGCCGAGTGGGGCTGGTGGTTCCCGGAAAAAGACCGCACCGATATTGAAGTTCAGTTAGAGTCCAATATCAATATGCTCACCGAGGATTCAGGTGGGTTGGACCCGGGTATGGGGGCCACGAACCTGAAAGGCCTGATGTGCCAGATTGAAAAAGCAGCGTAGACGGAGGAATTTATGAAACAACCTTTACTTGGTATTGTCAGTCTGATTGCGGTGGTGATTATTGCACTGGGTATCATCAGTTTATTTGAAGAGGCCACCTTCAGTTCCTGGGTAGCGTGGTTGTTCATGTCACTGGTGCCTATGCAACTCGTCATGGCAATGGTCTGGCAGACGAATTACCCGGCGCCGTTGGCAAGCATGCCGCAGCCGCTGAAGGGACTGGTGATGACACTGATCACTATGGTTGTCGGGCTGTCCCTGGCTGTCCTGTCCTATTATCTTGTAGGCAAGGGCCACGGCATTACCCCCATGTTGATTATGTATTCCATTCTGGTAGTAGTAGTGACCTTCTGGTATGCAGCCCTTTGGCATTGCTGGCCGGTGACACTTCTCAGCAGCAACCCGCTGATTATCGGTCTGAGCGTCCTGGTTGTCGCCTATCTTGGCGGCTACACAATCTTTCAACTGCTATTTGATTTCAGTTTTCTGAAAGGGGCGCCGGTGTATTTCGCGGACGCTGATCCGGGCGGATTATTTATGGCGTGGAGTCCGTTGATAATAGGTATATCGACTGTTTCGGCTATCATGCTCTTCCCACTCTTTGAAGGTTGGCCGGTACGGGTTATCAGGAATCCCACCCTCGGCGTATTAACCTCAACGGTTATTGCGGTGGCGCTGGGGGGAGTGCTTTACTTTACCTGCACCACGCTCCTGGGTATGGACCAAGTCAGCTACATGGTGCTGGTACCCATATCTTTCATATTCGGGGCCTTTGTGCCGTTAACCTTTTTCCAGGGCGGATTATTGAAGAATATGGAGCAACCGCTTAAGGGAATCCTGCTTGTGCTGCTGTGCGCGGTGGCGGCTTTTATATTACAACGGATTTACCTGTACATGGGACCTATCGTGTCCGGGCCTCTGGCTGCCGGACCGGCGGGCAACTACCAGGAAGAGCTGTGGCTGGCCAATGCGCTGCTTGGTTTAACCTTTCCCCTGCTGGTGATTTTGCTGGATTATTTCCAGTTCTGGCCCCTGGCCTTGAAACAGCATGCCGCCAATGAAAGTTCGGACTGATTCATTTTGTCAGTAACGAAGAAAGGATTGGGGGATGCCTGTCCAGGTCAAAGCCGACGATGCCGAGGGCAGGATTTCATACCTCTTGATGCCGCGATTTTCTTTTTCAGTTTGCCGGGTTGACGGCGCGTTGTAGCTGCGCTACAAGTCCTGGATCAGACGAAAGCCCAAGTAGGAGTCGCTGCCCCAGCGCGGGAGCGCGTGACGGGAGGCGGAACGCAAAAGCGACGGTCCGTAGCCCCAGGCGCCACCCCGAACCACGCGCAGGCCACAGTCGCCACTGGTCCAGGCACGGCCATCAGTCGGCGCGCCCACATAACTGTTATTCCAGCAATCCTGCACCCATTCATACACGTTACCCTCCATGTCATTAAGACCAAATGCATTCGGCTGGTATCGCCCGACCTCGGCAGTGCGTTCACCCACATCATCAGAACAAGCCGTATTCCGCCACTCATAGTCAGTGCTGGTGTCCGCGTGATTGCCATACTGGCACAGTTGTGCCTCGTTATCCCCGAAGTGGTACTTCGTGGTGGAGCCCGCACGCACCGCATACTCCCACTCCGCCTCCGTCGGCAGGCGGTAGCGCTTCCCGGTCTCTGCCGACAACCACGCCGCATACTCCGTCGCCTCTTCCCAGGAAATGTTTATAATGGGGCGCAACCCGCGGCCCCAGCCTGCATCTTTCACCTGGTTCGGGGAGGTGAACCGGTCGTAGTCCTCAAACGTCACCTCATACTTCGACATAGCGAACGGCCGGGCAATCACCACCTCGTGTACCGGCTTCTCATCATCACAGTCACTACCCGATACACAGCCCATCAGGAAACGGCCTGCCGGTATCACCATCATCTCCGGTCCCTGGCCGCCGGAGCGCAGCATGTCGCGAAAGCTGCTGTCTGCCGCATGCACCTCCGACACGGGCGCTGCCGGCGCGGCGGGAGCCGGCGAGACGGCAAACACCACGAACAGAGCAAGACCGATAGCAGCGAATGGCTTTTTCATTATGCAATAAGTGTAGGACGGTAAGGTTTGGTAGTCAATGGGGAATAGGTAAAGTGATAACCCGCTCTGCCTATTATCATTAAATCACTTTAATATCAATATGTTATTAAAATAATATTGGCGGAGAGAGAGGGATTCGAACCCTCGATACGCTATTAACGTATACACACTTTCCAGGCGTGCGCCTTAAGCCACTCGGCCATCTCTCCCATTCTGTTTCTTTTAATTCACGAGTCTCAAACCATTCCTGGCGGGACTACCTGCACATCACCCATGACTTGCTTCAGATGAGTTGTGAGTGCTCTTGCAATAATATAATGATACGACAGACGCAAAAGAAGGGGTATATATTATTGGATCTGTCTATCGCCCCTGGCTTTTTCAACGATATTACATTATTTTCAATGCACTACTGGGACTAGTACTCTTTCCAGGTGATATTGACATATTCAGCGGGCCGGGAAGCGGTTGAGCGCAAGGCGCGCCGCGCAGGGAATGGCGAGTCCTTGCCAAGCGGCGCAACGCCGCGGGCGACCGCTTCCCGGCCCGCCCGCAGGGAGCGACACAGTGGCGCCAATACGGCGTTGCAGCCCTTGACAAGGACTCGCCATTCTCTGCGGGCTGCGCCTTGTCTTGGCGCCACTGTGTCGCTCTGAATATGTCAATATCACCTGGAAAGAGTACTAGGTGGCAGTTCGACTATAATCAGGAGGCAATAATGACCGCCGATGAGCAAGATTACCGCGTAATGAAAACGGAATCAGATGTCCTGGCTACTCTGGTCTCGGCGCTTAACGCCGAGCTTACGGACCCGCAACGAAACCACATTGTTTCGGGGGACGGCGCTGAGCCTGTTCGTTTTGAGTTATACCACGCGGGCTTATCCGTTTGTTCACAGAAGGTGCGCACCGTACTTGCGGAGAAGTGCGCTGGTTACGTCTCACACGAAATGGTGATCTTGAACAGTCGGGGCATCTATTCGGATGAACTCACTCCGGCTGAAAACTACTCGCCACATTATGTGCGGCTTCGTTTACACGGGGCCAAAGAGCTGGGAGTTGAGTTGGCCAAGGGCCACAGGGGAGTATCGTCGGTGGAGACCGAAGGTTTCGATGCCTGCGTGGTGCCCACGCTTGTTGATCACGCGAACAGCAGCGTGATAGTCGATTCAAGGCGAATTTGCGAATACCTGGACCAGGAACTGCCAGACCCTGCCCGGCTGATCCCTGAGGATCCCACCGGCGCCGAAGATGTACTGCGTCAGGTCTCGATTGTTGACCAGACGCCGCAACCCGCACTGTTGTACGGGTTTCATCCCGATGATGATCAGCGCCCCGACTTTATCAAGGGTGTTATGAGCGATGTTTACGACCTCAAGGTAGAGTCCCTGGAACAACTGATCGCCGCCAACGGCGATGACCCCCAGGTCGTAGAGGCATATCGCGCCAAGATATCCAAGGAACAGGGTGGCAAGAAGCTACAACACGACGCCAGGTTCCAGAATGTGATTCGTACCCGGACGCAGGACATCGTTAACGGCCTGGACGATCAGCTATCCGGCCATGAAGGCCCCTGGGTTTGTGGACCGGCGTTTACCCTGGCTGATCTGACCTGGGGGGTCAGCCTGTACCGTATGCATTGGCTGGGCCTGTCAGCCCTGTGGAAAAATCTGCCAAGAGTCGAAGAATACACACGCCGGCTTTATCAGCGCCCTTCCCTGCGGAATGCCGTGATCCGCTTTCCATCGCCAATGCCGGAGTCACCACATACCGCTGACGTAATGGCGTTGGATATAGCGTGAAAACAGACTGATGAGTAGCAACAAACCAATGCGTGCTGTGGTTATCGGCAGTGGATTTGGCGGCTCGGTGTCTGCATCTCGTCTGGTCGACGCCGGTATTGACGTGACCTTGCTCGAACGCGGCCCCTGGCGTGACAGCATACCGGTTAAGCACGCAGGTATCGAAGAGCGTAAACCTTTGCCCCGAAATGGCGGCTTGCTGTCTGTGCTGCGATCAATCAACCTGCCCTTCGGCCCCGGGAACGGTTTAACATTGAACAGGAACGGCTTCCTGGATCTTTTTGTTACACCCAAAGTAAAGGTGGTATGCACATCGAATGTGGGTGGCGGCAGCCACATCTGGGCGGCGGTGATGGAAGATTCACCCACGGGATTTTGGGAGCAGCGTGCGACGGGCCTGTCTGATGCAGGGATGCGCGAACATTATCGCCTGACGCGTCAGGAACTCGCGGCAAGTAACCCGGACGACAGCGCCCTTGTGCCCAACGCGACCGAACATGCCTGGCAGGGCAAACCCTTCTTTACCGAACTCGACGCGACGGAAAAACCGCAAATGGGTTTTCTCTATCCGGGTGTCAAAGGTGGCCCGGTGCAGACAGATAGCAATGGCATCATGCGTAGCGAAATTAACTACCGGCAGCACCATGGCATGTTTGGCAGCCCCGGCGGCGCCAAGTCGACGGTCGATGCGCTCTACCTGCTGCCTGCTCTGAAACGCGGCCTGACCGTCAAGGCGTGTCACGAGGTCAGCGATATCCAGCGTTCGGAATCCGGTGGATATCAAATCAATGCCAAAGATCTGAATAGCGGAAACAGGGTCAGCTTTAACGCCGATATTGTGATCATGGCAGCAGGCACCATGAACACTTTACGTCTGCTCATGGCAAGCCGGGAAAAGGGGCAACTCGAACCTATGCCGGCCCTGGGTCGTGGTTTCGGTGTCAATG
This sequence comes from Gammaproteobacteria bacterium, assembly GCA_965205405.1. Lineage (GTDB taxonomy): Bacteria > Pseudomonadota > Gammaproteobacteria > Eutrophobiales > Eutrophobiaceae > JAAXHV01. The sequence goes on along the minus strand of OZ242169.1, from coordinate 2,343,144 downwards.
GCGACTGCATCGGTGACTGGCAGGTCGACGATACGCCACCACGGGACAGTTGTCCGGGGACCCCTGCACATGGTCGTATCAAGATAAAAGGACATGAGGAGAACATGTATCTTTTGCTGGTAGGTGGCGAACCGCCGCCGGTCCCCGGGTTTATGGCAAAAACCGTCCGCAGAAAAGCGGGTTCCGCTTACCAGGTGGTCGCCATGGCCCAGGATAAAGCCGAGGGTGACGTAAGTTACAGTGGCGGACGTTTGAATATCAACTATGAGAATGCTTCTGATCCTGCCTATGAAGCCGTCTTTGCGGCCTTTCGATCGCTGGAACAGCAATCCGGCTGGAAACTCAAGTTTGATGAACGCTCCGTGTTTACCGCACATCCTATGGGGGGCGCACGCATAAATGATGATCCGCAGTCAGGCGTGGTCAATGGCTTTGGTGAAGTACATGGGCATCCGGGGCTCTACATAACCGACGCCTCTGTCTTTCCTCAGCCCCTGGGCGTCCCTCCAAGTCTTAGCATCGCTGCCTGGGCATCACATGTAAGTACCAACATCGTCACAAATGCAAAATCGAGTAACCTGATATAGAGAATACACAAACGGAGATAATTTATGAAAACGGTTTTAGTTACGTATCACTTACCCGGCAAGCCACCCCGCGCGGTAATTCTGGAACGGTTTATCGGCGCCGCCAATAACATCTTCAAGAACCTGCCAGGATTACTGAGCAAGCAATTTTGCTACGATGAGACCACAGGTAATGGTCATTCCGTCTACCTTTGGGAATCCCAGGCACGGGCGGAAGAATTTTTCTCTCCGGCATTTACTCAGCACTTCCGAGAAGCCTTTGGTGTGGAACCAACGGTTACCCACCTCGATATCCTGGTCCTGGTAGATAACCGGGCCGGTGGCGATGTAGTGGCAAATTAAGAAAAAATAGGGAAAAATGGGGTCAGACCACGTTTTCTCCAAAGTGTGCTAGATACTTTATTTCCCAGGCGGTAATTCAATTCACAATACTTCTTAATTTAACTCTGATGTTTTGGAGTTTTTTTACGCTCTCACGGGAGAATACTGCACTGATGGAGTCCCATGAGGTCGCGATTGAAGCAGTCAAAGCGCTGCTGACATGTGACGTTTTTGTACGATTCCAGCTTGACGGCCCGCCGAGTGTTGTAATACAATCTGTAATACATCAACATGAGGCTTTATCCATGAGTATCAGGACAGTTCGACTCGACGACGATGCGGAAGCAACACTGTCCGCCCTGCAGAAACAGACAGGGTTATCAATATCGAATGTGTTGAAACGCGGACTGGAAACATTCGCAATGGAGGCGAGAGAGAAAACTGCAACAAAACCCTATGAGGTATTTCGCCGGCTCGATCTGGGACCGGGCGGTTACGCCGTGGGTCCTGCTACCAATGCGAAGGACTTGGTCTCCGAGACAATCAAGAAGAAATACGGTCGATGATCCTGACCGATGCCGGGCCGCTGGTGGCGCTGTTCAACCGCACCGATGATGCGCACGGAAGATGTGTTGAGACACTCAAGGGAATTGATGAGCCGATGGCGACGACCGTCCCCGTTCTCACCGAGGCATTCCACCTGTTGGGTTCGACGGGCGCCGGTGCTTCTGCCCTGATGGACTTCATTACCGGAGGCGGTCTGCAGGTTCTCTTTCTTGACGATGAGGCGCTCGTTAGTGCCTTTGACCTGATGGTGCAATACGCCGACGCGCCGATGGATTTCGCCGATGCCTCGCTGGTCGTAACGGCAGAAAGCCTCTCCCTGCAAAAAGTCTTCACAATCGACCGCAATGATTTCGCCACCTACCGCATCAGGCGCGGTCACCGTCATATCGCCTTCGACATCATAGGTTGAACAGGCGCATGGTTCAGTAGGGGACAGACCACGTTTTCTCTTGAAAAAATCCTTAAGTGAACTGGTAACCATGCCGGGGCACTCCAGTGTTTATGGTCTCGGAATAATAAATTTTCCAGGCTAGTATATCTACGACAGGCAATTTTTATATCATAAAATATTTACCAATCAGGTAAATAAATGTATAATAAATAGCATCAAATGCAGATTAATTTCAATGACCATAAACTCCGCAAACTTTGCGAAAACAACCGGGAGGCGGTTCGAAAGCTGGGCGCGGACTCGGCAAAGAAATTGCAATTCAGGCTCAGCGATATTGAAGCGGCGGTCAATGTAATGGATTTACCGCCACTGGGAAAGCCGCACCCCCTGATTGGCGACAGGCAGGGACAATTTTCCATAGGTCTGGCTGGCGGCAAACGGCTTGTATTTGAACCGGATCACAGCCCGATCCCAAAAAAAGAAGACGGCGGTATCGATTGGGCGCAAGTTACTGCGTTAATTATTACGTTTATTGGAGATTATCATGATTGAGCAAGAGCAGACATTCAGCCCGGATTGGGTATCTCCTCCCGGTGATACGATTGTAGACTTGATGGAAGAAAGAGATTGGAGTCAGATAGATTTAGCACGCCGTCTCGGGTTCAGTGCCAAACACCTGAACCAGCTTATCAAAGGAAAGGCATCGTTGACGGATGATACTGCGTTACGGTTGGAGCGTGTGCTGGGAACAAACGCGAATTTCTGGTTGAATAGAGAAGCCAAATACCGTGAGCATTCAGCGCGGTTGAAAGTTCAAGAACGTTATCAAAACTGGGTTTACTGGCTTGATAAATTGCCGCTAGCCGATCTTAAAAAGGCTGACATAATCCCCAACCAGCGTATTACTAATGCGGTGAAACCTGAGTTGGTAGAGCGACTATTGAGTTTTTTTGGAATTGCCTCGCCGGATGATTGGGATACGTATTATGGTGGTATGGTCGCGTCTTTTCGCCGTACCCGCGAATCACAATCGGACATCGGGGCAATTACCTCGTGGTTGCGCATGGGGGAGAAAGAAGCCGAAGAGCAGGAGACCCCCAAATACAACAAAATCAGATTTGAACGTGCGCTCAAGCAAATTCGGGAACTTACCGTGTTACCACCAGAAAAATTCGAGCCTCAACTACGCAAATTTTGTGCTGATGCAGGCGTAAAACTGGTGTTTGTTGCGGCCATTTCAAGAGCGCACGTCAGTGGCGTGGCGCGTTGGCTCAATGCGCACAGTCCGTTAATTCAGTTATCACTTTACGGTAAATCCAACGATAAGTTCTGGTTTACTTTTTTTCACGAGGCGGCCCATATTCTTCTGCATGCGGGCCGGAAAGCCGATATATTTCTGGACGATCCAGGCAAAACCAATCAGAGTTCACAGCAAGAGGAAGAAGCTAACCAATGGGCGCGGAATATGTTAATTCCGCCAGCCTATAATCACGAATTGCATAATTTAAGCAGCGGGAGCCAGGAAGAAATTTGTGAATTCGCGACTCAGTTGAATATCCATCCCGGTATTGTGGTCGGACGGTTGCAGCATGAGGGTCTGATAGAGTATGCAACGGCATTAAATAAATTGAAAGTTCGCTTTGAATTAGTAAAAAAGAAAGCGATAGATTAAGCATAGGAAAATAGGGGCCAAACCACGTTTTCTCTTGCTGCGATGAGACCACGGGTAATGGTCATTCCGTCTATTTTTGGGAATCCCAGGCACGGACGGAAGAATTTTTTTCTCCGGCATTTACTCAGCATTTCCGAGAAGTCTTTGGTGTGGAACCAACGGTTACCCACCTTGATATCCTGGTCCTGGTAGATAACCGGGCCGGTGGGGATGTAGTGGCAAATTAAGAATGAGATAAACACGTTATTGCGTGAATTGCTGTTTAATTCATGTAATTTACGCGATTGAACTTGATATGCTCTGGTCATTCTATTAGTCTTTGCAGCATCAAGACAGCACAGGAGCAAGTCATCATGGAAAACGAACTGCATCGAGAACCCGCCACCCCCGAGGAAATCTGGAATATCCTGCGAGCCGTATCAGAGGAGCAACAAAAAGCATCCCGCGAGACGGAGGAGATCAAAAAGCAGATAAAGGCAACAGACAAGCAGTTGGAAGAAGCCTGCAAGGTGATAAAGGAGGCCGGTGAACAGATAGAGCCTGAAGGATCCCTACGAAATCGCAGTCCCACCATTCCAGCGAAAGCAGGAATGATGGACAGTATCAGGAATCCGATCGTATAAACAAAAAACACTGATTTCAATGCCTGACACAAAGCACCGCACTGCAATCTCAAAATACCTGAGTTCCCTATCAGGCGAGCACCGCACCGGCAAAGCCACCGAGCACACTTACCGCCCGGCCCTGCAAGTCCTGCTGGAAACCGTCCTGCCCGACGTGCGGGTTACCAACGAGCCGAAGCAGATAGCGTGCGGCGCACCTGATTTTGTGTTGAGCCGCAATCAAATCCCACTCGGCTATATCGAAGCCAAGGACATCGGCAAGAATCTGGACGACACGATCCACAAAGAACAACTGACACGCTATACCGAATCGCTGGATAATCTCATCTTTACCAACTACCTGGAATTTCGCTTGATCCGCGCCGGCAAACTGGTATCAACGGTTGTCATCGGCGAGGTTGTCAACGGAAGCATCCAACGCAAGGCTGAAAGCTTCGTCGCTTTTGCCGCTCTTCTCGATACGTTCATTGGCTACCAGGGGCAGACCATCACCAGCGCCAACGACCTCGCCAAATACATGGCGCACAAGGCGCGCCTGCTGTCACAGGTCATTACACTAGCGTTACAACAGGATGAACAAGAGGCACAAACCGAAACGAAAAGCACATTGCAGGGTCAATTGAGCGCGTTCAAGAAATACCTGATACATGACCTCGAAGCAGTGGCTTTCGCCGATGTCTACGCCCAAACGGTGGCTTACGGTATGTTCGCAGCGCGCCTGCACGACCCGACCCCGGACACCTTCACGCGCCGGGAAGCGGCCGAACTTATCCCCGCCACCAATCCGTTCCTGCGAAAGTTTTTCCAACACATTGCCGGTTATGAACTGGATGAACGGATCCACTGGATCATAGACAACCTCGCCGACATTTTCCGTGCCGCCGACGTGGGCGAGTTGATGAAGGGATACGGCAAGGCCACTGCCCGCAACGACCCGTTCCTGCATTTTTACGAGACCTTCCTCAAAGAATACGACCCAAAATTACGTAAAAGTCGCGGTGTTTATTACACACCCGAACCGGTGGTGAATTTCATCGTGCGGGCAGTGGATGACATTTTACGTAACGAATTTAATCTACCTCTCGGCCTCGCCGACACCAGCAAAACCACCATTGAGGTCGATGGGCAACCGTCTCCCGACAACCGCAGGAAAGGCAAAATCGAAAAGTACAACAGGGAAGTACACAAGGTGCAGATACTTGACCCCGCAACCGGCACCGGTACCTTCCTTGCCGCCATTGTGCAAGAGATTTATAGCGGGTACTTTTCCAAACAGAAAGGGATCTGGCCGGAGTATGCCAGGAAAGACCTGGTTCCCCGCCTCAACGGCTTTGAAGTGCTAATGGCTTCCTACGCGATGGCCCATACCAAACTGGAAATGGTGCTGCGAGACAGCGGCTGCGAACTCGGCAACGAGCGTCTGAGCATCTACCTGACCAACTCGCTGGAAGAACATCATCCCGATACCGGCACCTTGTTCGCGCAATGGCTTTCCACCGAGGCGAATGAGGCGAATTTCATCAAGCGCGACACGCCGGTGATGGTGATCATCGGCAACCCGCCCTATAGCGGCGAATCGGCGAACAAAAGTGAATGGATCGCCGACTTACTGAAAACCTACAAGCAGGAACCAAGCGGCGGCAAATTACAGGAGCGAAACGCCAAGTGGCTCAACGATGACTATGTGAAATTCATCCGCTACGGTCAACATTATATCGAGCGCACCGGTGAAGGCGTACTCGCGTACATCAATCCCCACGGCTTTTTGGACAACCCGACTTTTCGCGGAATGCGTTGGAGCTTATTACAGAGTTTCGACAAGATTTATATCATTGACTTGCACGGCAACAGCAAAAAGAAAGAAACCGCACCGGACGGCTCACCCGACAAGAATGTGTTTGATATTCAGCAAGGCGTTTCCATCAATCTGTTCGTCAAGACCGGAAAGAAAGGAAAGAATGCACTGGCGCAAGTATTTCACCATGATTTGTACGGTGTGCGCGAAGGCAAATACCAGTTTCTATGGGAAAATAATCTTGCCGAAGTTGGTTTCGAGGAACTGAATCCGAATGCACCGCAGTATTTTTTCGTACCGAAAAACTACGGCTTGCAGACCGAGTATGAAAAAGGATTCCAACTGAATGATCTGTTTCCGGTGAAGTCGGTAGGCATTGTCACGGCGCGTGATAACTTTACCATTCATCATACGCCGCAGAGGCTTAAGGCAACTATGACGGAATTTCTTTCCATTGACGATGAGGCAGCTCGCGAAAAGTTTTCGTTGGGAAAGGATGTCAAAGATTGGAGAGTCAGTCTGGCAAGACAGGATTTGGAAAAGAATATATATGGTAATCATGACGATAAGGTAGTGCCTATTAGTTATCGTCCTTTTGATACTCGATACACCTACTATACTGGAAACTCAAAAGGGTTCCACTGTAGGCCGCGTGAGGAAGTCATGCGCCACTTTCTTCAGGGAGATAATGTGGGGTTGAGTTTTCATAAGAGAGAAGAGTTAAAGATAGACTTCTCGCATATATTTGTTACTCGGTACATGACGGAACACTCCTTTACTTCGATCAAAACAACAAACTATCAAACACCTCTCTACCTATACCCCAACACCAAACAACAAAACATAGGTGAAAGCAGTGATGGGCAGCAAAACCGCGTGCCAAACCTGGATCGGGACATCGTTCAAGCCATAACCGACCGCCTCGGCTTGCGCTTCGTACCGGAAAAAACCGACAACGATGCCGATGCCTTCGCCCCCATTGACCTGCTGGATTATATCTACGCACAGTTGCACTCGCCCTCATATCGGGAACGATACAAGGAATTCCTGAAAACAGATTTTCCCCGTGTGCCGTATCCCACCGACAAAAACTTATTTGGAAAACTGGTTAAACTCGGCGGTGAATTGCGCTCCCTGCACTTGATGGAAAGCCCAGCGCTGGCGCAACTGGTTACCGGCTATCCCGCCAGCGGCGACAACATTGTATCGCAGCTGCAATACCAGATCACCGACGCAAAAAACCGCACCGGCAAAGTCAATATCAACCAGACGCAATACTTTGAAGATGTGCCCGAAATTGCCTGGAACTTTTACATCGGCGGCTACCAGCCCGCACAAAAATGGCTGAAAGACCGCAAAGGCCGCACCCTTGACCACAACGACATCCTGCACTACCAGAAAATTATTGTCGTCCTGGTTGAGACCGACCGTATCATGCGGGAAATAGATAGACGAATTTAAATAATGGTGTCGTTATTGGGGGCGCCTGAATGATAAATTTCCCCTCAACCAGAGTGGATCTAATTCAGGGAAAGTGTCACTTCGAAATAGCGGATGATATCCTGCTGTTTCTGTTCTGTAAGCCTCGCCATTCAATTATCCTTTGTTCATCATTCTGGCTGTATATCCGGTATGCGAAGCTGAAATGAAAACATAACGCTCGGTTCAGCGGTGAGCGGAGCGAATTCGCTACAACCACATGTTAGAGGCTTTATTTACTTGGCCACCTTTTTAATCTTTCTGCCACTCCATATATACTTGAAACAACTTGGTGCAACATCTGATAACCTTGATGAACAAATGGTTGCGACCTATCTAAATCAAGTAGACTGAATGCTTCTTTAATTTCACTACTTGGTAAATGAGCATCTGCATGCCTTAACTCGTAAACCCCTACAAGAGAAGCCATCATTCTTCTAATATATTTTCTATCGCACCTAGACGCTAACAAGTTTTCTAATGACTTTAATGATCCCCAATTTTTCTCTTTAGGGGGAGAGACGATGCTTTGTATAGCACCTGCGTCTAAACTGTCAACGATTAACCGTGCCAGATCTTTAGCCAAAGCATAAAAGGAAGCTTGATCGATAGCTCTAAATCTATGAATTTTAGTTAATAATTCCGGAATTGCTTCATGGTCTTTGAATATTTTTATTCCAAGCTTTTCCAGCGATAATTCATTTACTTCTTTAATTGCTTTAGGCAGAAACTTTTCTGGCGACTGTGTATCTGCGGGCTCAGCTTTTACTTGTGAATCTAGCAGTTCACTGGATACCCCACCCTCGGGAGTAATATTGTATCCAGCCCATATTTGTTGTTGCCATTCTGGTAGCAGGCCCACATCTTTTGCATACACGTTTATAAAACCAAGTTCATTCACGCCGAAATGGACACCGTGACCATGTGAGCAAGCGACTGATCCTGTTTGTTGTGTATAGAAGCATAGCGATCCGCCCCTTCTGTGACACAATGTCATTATTACTTCGGGTTTAAACCAAAGCCATTTTCCGACATCAATCAAATCTCGGCCACAAACTTTAGAACCATCTGCATCAATAATGAAATATATGGTAGATGCAATCTTGTCGCCTCTAACTTTCGGGCTTTGTTTTCCAGACTCGATAATCTCATTGCGCCATAACTCGCCTAAAACGCGATAAAGTTTTCGACCTTCAAATTCTCTTTCCCACGATTCTCCCTTGGTATTATCGTCAGTAGGTATTCCAGAAATATCAGGCACATCATCAGTCTCGTCTACATCGGTTCTGGCGACATGGGATACCACCATTTTTCCACCAAAACTATGACCACCTTCATGGATAGGAATAACCTTTCCTTCCCATCTATCTGACTCATTTCCATCAGAGCTGCTACCGCCCTCCCAATCAATGTAAGAGGCATCATCAGTAATCAAGTCCCTACTGTAATAGTGTGTCATATAAAGTGCCATTTTTCTGGCGCATAGATAGTCCTTTAAGTATTGAGCTCTTATCTCTAATAGTGTTGGCTCATTACTTTCAGTAACTTTTAGCCTCGCAACTTCGATATAGCCATCCTGTGGGCATACCCAAGAATTTCCTTCTCGCTTTAAATCAAACGCTAAAACTAAATCTTGAGATAGGTGCCAAATGTGAGGATCATCATAAGACATTTGTTTAAGCACAAGATGAACGCCTTCGAGCTCACCTTTGTAATCTTTATAAATTTCTGCCGGAATATAAGCCTCATCTTCAACATGTCCATAATGTTGATGACCTATCCCGATATCCATCCAACCGAGTTTTTTTGCTAATTCTAAATAAATAGTAGGAACTGCTATTGAACCACTACCAAAGAAGTCTTCTTTATAGCCTGCATAGCCATATCTTCCAATGTGTTCATTGCGAGAGACAGCTCTCAATGGAATCCAAACAGATTTACTAAAATTCCTTCGGCGAATGTCCTGCATTTCAAACCAGTCTTGGTTCATTTTATATCCTTCTCCATATTTGATTCTTGCGCTTCTAACCCGGATTTCTCACAAAAGAATTGATTATGAATTCGGGTCCATGCATCTCATATGGGTGTTTTTAGCGATAGAACGTATTTTAGGAAATGTCGTACCATCTGCAGGTATAGCTGATGTTCCCAAACTGTTTGGCATCCTCAAGAACCCAGGTTTTACGACGTATATCATGTACCGCTTGTCGATTCATATTTCAGGTCTCCTAATTGATGGCTGTATGATAATAAACCGTCTGGAAAAGCCTGTAGTTTCATACAGTTATGTCGTCTATAGCATCGACGCTTTTCTTTTCAGTCTTGACGGATTTTTCAACTGGTGGTGCAGGATATTTGACAATCTCGCCCTCAGTATCCGCTATCGCTTTCCTGCAGGCCTCAGCATAATCTTTGTCTTCAGGATTTTCATTAAGGTATCGGGTCGGCTCGAACATATCTGGCGTTCGAACCAATGCAATTCCAGTTCTCTTCGCCGCCGTTAGGCATTTTTCGGTGAAAATGTCAGAGCGCTCATCTGGTGCCACTAACCGATAACCGTTGCCGAACAATACTCCTTTTGCAATTTTGTCGACTTCATCGCGGCTGAAGTCTTCATGCAAGTTGCGTTCTAACTGGCTAAATTTAACTATGCCAATAGCCTTACTGTCGCGACCTTCCGCTTCACCAATGAACCTGCCCTCACGTGCGGAAAAGACTGCGTCGAATTCGGACTCACCATCGTTAAAACCGTCCGCTTCGAAGCCCATTAGTTTTAGGCTCTCTAAAATAGCATCTTCAAGTGGTGTGCCTTTTTCGAATAGAAGCTGACGGGGCCTACCTGTGATCGCTAGTTCTTGTTGAAGTGTATCCTTAGTCTCTTTGAGACGAGTTAGTTCTTCGGAAATCTGGATAATCTTGGTTTCAAGATGACCTTCGCTCGGCAGACGATATTGGTCACCAAATGTCCAATCCGGCGGTGGGGTTATGGTCCTATTCTCGGATATCGCTTCTGCAAGCGAACTTATGGCCGCCACAAATCTCTTACTCGCCTGCAAACCGGCCTCCGTCCAGACGTAGTGGCCGTCATCATCTTCCTCAACGAACTCAGTTTTGTCGAAATCAACGGGTGGCAGAAATAGAATCGCACCGCCATCCTTAGATCTCTTCATTGCACCTACAACTCTACTGCCCACTTCTGATTCTAGTACGACCTCGGAAAACTCGCCCATGATTTCAGCGCGATAGGGCGAATAACCTGAAAACTCATCCCAATACGGCGCAATAACTGACCCCGCCTTGGTAATTTTTATCTTCGTACCCGTCTTCGTCGAGTATGAATCTATGGTCGGTAACATATCGTAAGAACTTATGTTTGTAACCACATCAGTAACTTTCTGGTTCCGGCCCGTGCCCGAGGTTTGTTTTTCACCGGTATACCGAATACATTCGACTGGTTCCGCCAAATAAACGACAACCAACTTTCCGGCCTTGACCGCTGTGACGATTTCGCTCTTCCAATGACGTGTTTGCTCTACCGCTGCAAATGAACCGTGCTCCGAAAGACAATACTTGCCTTGGTATTGACTATGAACGCCGTATTCGTACCAATCTCTTTTCAGAGTAGGTGTAAATAAAATAATGTCAGCGTCCAACAATGTTTGATTTGAATGAATATCTATTTCGAGAATATCTTCCCCAGGCACTTCCGTATTGACCGAGAAGATTGTTTTATTTGTCACGATAGTCTCCGAGATAAGGCTCTATTTCACGTTGATAAACACTGGATGATCGCGTGCGGCTAAGACCAAATAAGTGCGGATTCCGGTTGATTTTTATCATCTTATTTTTCTAATGCGGTTGGTTAGATCATAACACTCAGGATGATCCGACTCATCCTCCTCTTCATTCACCACTTTGTCCTTCCCAATATATAGGTTACAGATTATGTGGCGGAGAGGGGTGGGCTTCGAGCCCACGAAGGGCTACCAACAGTATAAGTGGTCAACCCCCTTTTCTTTTGGCATGAATGTATGACAGCGTCTCCAATGGGCCCAGGTAGTTTGCCTCAATTGCGGACACGCACAGAAGAAAAGGGGGTTGACTCCTTATACTCATAATAAGGAAGGTTAGTCCACTGGATTCCCGTTTGCGCGGTAATGGCGGGACTGCGATTTCGTGGGGGTCCTTCAGAGTCTGTCCTTTATTTTCCTATATCCGTCCCTGACTATGAATTCATATCATCAAGAATATCTTTTACTGTGCGCGCGCTGAATTTATCCTTCTCTGCCTCTATGGCGCCCTGTGCTACCTCGTAACGTAACCGCTCTGTTTTAAGCAGGTAGAGAAGTTTTTCATTCTGGTCCATAAATCTGAGGGCCTCCCGGATGACTTCACTGGCATTGTTATACATGCCTGAGTCAACTTTTGATTTAACCCTGGCTTCAAGTTCCGGTGTAAGAGAAATGTGCATAGCGTGAAATGTTACCTGACCATTAACCCGTATAAGCATGGACGAATAGACAAAGATTGTCAAAGTTTGTATCTACAGCAAAATGTGATTTTTCTTTTATTTCCGCTGATTCTTCGCCTTTCAAGTCATTCCGAACGAGTAAAATCAGTATCGCTATAAGGAAACAAAGCGGTCGCCATCCAGGCTTGACGAGAATAAACTTTTGTAGACGTTATAAGGAAGGTTATTTGACTGGATTCCAGCTTTCGCTGGAATGACGGGACTCCGCCCAGGACGGCGGATGGGCTATCGGCCGTGTCGAGCGTTCTCGATCTCTTTTTCAACCTCTTCTTGGGGAACGAGCTTGAAACGTCTGAAGACTTTGCCAACCGGGGGCACAGGCCACTGAGGAACCTTTCCGGCTTCACCAGGCACAGACTTTGTATCGTCTGATTTATCGTACACAGCTTTCTTTTGGTCTGACATCATTTTTCCTCCATTTTCAACCCAATAATGAGCGCACAATGTGCGGTATTTCTGCCCGGATTAAGAAAAACGACGAGGCAACCAGCCCACAGTTGCAATAGTACAACAATTTATTCTTCTCTCATTGCTTTGGCGGTTCTGAGTCGCCCTGTTACAGTACTCCAGTTGAAGACGCCCCTCAGTGTCTCTAGCAGCTGCCGCGGCAACATCTTCAGCATTGTTGCCAATTTGTTGATAGCATCTGTTTAAATCGTTGCAGAACTCATTCATTTCAAACGGCGTTGGGACAACTGCATACTCATGAGCTAAATAAGACATGCTCGCGGTGTAACGCGCACCGCGATCCACGTTCATCTCTCAAAGAAAGAACAGGAACAATCCATGGATAAGATTAGCATATTGAGTCCATCTTACAAGACCGATAGCGTCCTTCCGGCAGTTCCCGCTAACGCCTCATATTTGGGGTGATATTTGGGGTCAGAGTAAAAATACTCAAGAATAACCCGACGCTACTTGCCAAGTTGACTGTATTTTTACTCTGACCCCAAATATCAATTCTGGCATTCGCCGGAATGACGACAGTGCGGGGTCTGTCACCTGTTTTCCTGTTTTCTCCTTTCGTGGTCTATCCCTTAGTACTCCCCATAAAATCAATGGGGTATACTACCCGTGAGTAACGGTTAGCAACAGGCGAACGATATGGCAAAACAAACAGCGTCCCATTTACACTCAACAGAAACGGCAGCCGAGGATGGTGAAGACCTTAGCCAGTCCAGGGATGCTTATGAGCGCTTGAATGATGAGATGGCTTTTTTGTTCGGGCAGGAAACGGTATTGCAGGCGCGTGAGCTGGATATTGCCGATCTCAACCTGAACGAAGAGATTGTCGCGTGCATTTCCGGCGGTATCAGAACACTCAAGGAGTTGCAGGGTAATCCCGCGGCCCAGGTCAGCTTTATCAATGGAATGGCGCCGGGCGCGCGGCTGTTGTTGTGTATGTGGATTATGGATATGGGGTTGCTGAACAAAATTCAAAAGCGTTCGTACCTGATTTAAACTCGTATTTGAGCGAAAGATGGTGGGCGTTCAGGCTTTGCACTTATGAATTTTTTAATCTGGATACAAGATAGTACCTTGGGGACCTGGGTGGCGGAGTCCATCTGGGGCTATCCGATAGTGCTGGCGAGTCATGCCCTGGGCATGGCTGTTGTCGTCGGGACGGTGGTGATGATCAATCTCCGGGTACTTGGGTTTGCCCGCAATGTGCCCGTCACATTTTTTGAAAAGTTGTCCGTTATCACCTGGGCGGGCCTTGCTTTGAACGTTTTGACCGGCCTGGCGCTGTTCTCAGGCGATCCCGTCAAGTTTTTCTATCACCCTGTTTTCCGCATAAAGATTTTGCTCATTATCCTTGGGGCCACGTCAATATGGTTGGTTCTGCAGGCAATGCGGGGTGCGCCCGGTTCACCGGCAAGCGCGCCGGAGATGCCCACCCGGGCGAAAGTGACGGCGGGGATTTCATTGGCGCTCTGGTCTTGTGCGATTATCGCGGGGCGGCTCATCGCTTATGTCGAACACTTAAACGGGGTTTAACCCGGATATTGCACCAGTTCACTTGTCATTAGCGGAAACTTCAATTGTGTCCATGAGATACTTACAGTTTATCAGCTTCGCTGCCATTCCAAACTGCGCTGGATGCGCCCTCGCTTGTCTTTTTCCCGCCGGCGGGCACGTGCTCCCTCAACCAGAGCTACGGCTATGCTTTCGGTCGCAGGCACCCGCCGGCGGGAAAAATCCTGCGCGATCATCGCATCCACTGGTGCAATATCCGGGTTAAGCGAATGAACGACATTTTATTCCGGATTGAAAGCTCTGCACTGGGCCAGTTGATGCGTGACAGTATCTGGCTGTTCCCTATGGCTGAAATTCTGCATTTCATGGGGCTGTCGTTGCTGATCGGATCATTACTGGTTGTCGATTTCAGGTTGCTTGGTTTCTCCCGCAACTTCCCTGTAGAAACGGTTTACAAATTTTTACCCCTGGCGCTGATCGGTTTCATTATCAACCTGGTGACCGGCACCATGTTTTTTTTCAGCGATCCGTTTCGCTACTATCCGAACATTGCGTTCCGGCTGAAGCTGTTATTTATCGTCCTGGCCGGTCTGAACGCGTTATATTTTGCCCTGACCGTACATGGCAAAGCCGCTCAGACCGGCGTGGAGGATGCGGGATCAGCAATCAAGACGGTTACCAGCTTGTCGTTCATATTCTGGCTGGGAGTCATCATACTGGGCAGGTTTATTCCCTACGTGGAATGAAATTTGAACCGGTTGGAACGCCTTTGGCAATTCGTAATGCCTCCTCACGAACCATATCTTCGATCTCGCTGAATTCCGACTTGTTCCGCTTGTCCCGATACAATACCTGCATCAGACCTTCCATCATTGAAAGTATCACAACTGCCCGGCGGCCACATTCAATACCGGATATGTCCGGGTTTATCGTCTGGACCGAACCTTCTATCCATGTCCTGATGGTCTGGTAAAATTTATTCACACATTTTTCGGCTACTTTGTCAGAACACGCCAGGGCAAATAACTGGAAATCGAGACCATAGATCAGAGGCTTCTTATTATCTCTTATAAGCAGGTTGATTACCGCAAGGAACTCCGCCTCTGGTGACTGCGGAAATTTTTTCCGGGCGTTCTCGGTCGCCTTGAAATCTATTTGCAGCTTATATTCAGTTAACGCCAGCAATAAATCACTTTTGTTCCTGAAATAGTATTGTACTGCGCCCAGTGTAACCCCGGCTTTATCGGCAATATTTCTCAAGGTAAAACTTGGGGTGCCCTCAAACGCAAGTATCTTCAAGGCCGCGTCAATAATTTGTGTCCGACGCACTTCCCGTTTTTCCTGTTTCGTTATTATTAATTTTACTCCTTTAACCGACATTCTCTTTATTCAATATATGTGTGAAACAGGTTGTCCGGATCATGCTTCATAGCCAGGTTTTTCAGCTTATTACGGTTTATATCTGAAAAAGCATTAGTTCTTCTGGATGATATATCCACGTAATTACTTTCATTGATGTAATGTCCTTTTATATGTGGTTCAAGCAACTGTATTGTCTTTCTTACCCAGTGTTTATTGATATCGTCTTCATCAGGCCTTGCCCAAATAGCATAACAGGCGAGATAGACGGAACCAATCATTGAAAATGCCGCATCGGGTAATTCTTTTGTATAGGGTTTCCAGAAGAATAATACTGACGACTTATCAGACGGCATTCCCTTGACGTGTTCAATCAGTTTTTCAACAAATTCACCCGGGTTATCATCGGTCCAGAGAGAATCAACGTCCCAGCGCAAGCGGGGATAGGCAGTGGCGTCCCAGGTATAGAGATCGGCTATTGGCGTCGGTACATACTCACTTTTGTTCATACAGCCACCAGGTATATCATCCCCGGAAAGCGGACTTAGTGCCGTTCGTGCAATTTCCTCGGTGTCAGCAAACACAGAAGCTTGCACGATGCAGACCTTTTCCACCACTGATCGATGTTGCTGTTCCGGGTTATCTGCGAGTATAACCAGGGTCTCAACATACTCCGGCATTTGTCTGACCGTTTTATCCAACCAGTCAGTCACCGTCTTTGCCTCGTCGATATCCCATACCAGTGTAGTGGTGAGTATGACCGCCGGGTCGTCATATAAATCCAGCGTAAATTGGGTGATCACACCAAAAAAATTAGGGCCTGCGCCCCGAGCCGCCCAATAAAAATCTGCGTTCGTGTTTTTATCGGCGGTTATCAGTTTTCCGTCTGCCGTGACGACTTCGACTGCGCTAATATTGAAACATGACATGCCACCCCAGGCTTCACCATTCCAACCTAATCCGCCACCCAGGAGAAACCCACCCAAAGGGACATTGCCACAGTGAGCTGCCGGGAAACTGAGACCGTATTCAGCGATTTGTTCGAGAAAATCCACAGAGCGTACCGCTGGTTGCACCCTGGCTGATTTACTTTCTTTATCTATGGAAACATCCTGAAGATGAGACAGGTCCAGCATAACCATATCATCTTGCAGAAATGATGAATAATAACTGTGCCCGCCACAACGCACTGATATTTTTTTGTTGCTTTCCCTGGCATACCTTATAGTTTCTATTACGTCGCTAACCGATTTTGCCTGCACGATCAGTGAAGGAAACTGATCCGGTTTAATCATCTGCCAGACAGAAGACTGCCTGACAACTTCATAATTCGAATCCGCCCTGGAAATAACCCTGTCCGCAATAAGCGCTTTTAACTTCTCCACAGGCAGTTGATTAACCGATTTTGCCAGTAGGCGAGTGGAGAAGGTGAAACTGGCGACAAATAAACCCTGTATGACAGTAATTAACCTATCAAAGAACTGCCTCCTTGATATACCCTGAGGAGAAACGTCTGTCCCTTCTTGTTTCATTATTGAGGCGTATTGAACGCAAAAACCAATTCAGCGGTATCAATAAATTCTTCAAATCCCACAATTTTTCCCTCAGCGAGAGTGTACATATGTATCCAGTTGGATTTATATTCCCGCCCGGTATTTTTAACCCTCATATGCTCATAACCTAATACGATGACTTTATCATCGCCGTCGATAAGTGATTTGATGTTTTGTTCCAGTACATCAATTTGCTCAAAAGCAATTTCAAAAAAACGGCTGACCCCGGCTTTTCCTTCGAATTTCCCCGCAAACGGTATCTGATCGGGATTGCCGGGATGTGTCCAAACGATAGTATCGCTCACATCTTTTAGAATTGCCTCCATGTCACCTGCTGCAAAACCTTCATACATTTGTTCTACAATCTGCAGATTGGTCATCTTGCTCTTTTTGGTTGTACTCTCATCACTGGAAATTGTTGGTGTATTAAGAGAAAAGAATAGCGTAATTAACACCAGCGACAGTGCGCTTTTCTGAATCATCATGATATTCCTGTTTAGTTTTTGTTTCCCTGAAAAACAAATTCTACCATCGATAACCCACAGTTCCACCAAACCAGCGCGGCGCGGCAACAACCGGTTGGGTAACGCCGGTGATAGTTGTAATATCGAAATTGGTCGGGAAATATATTTCGTCGTTGAAATTCTTCACCCACAACTTCAATAACCATTGTTCACCGGCTGATGTCCATTGGACATTTGCATTGGCCACAACATAAGAATCATCTCTTAAAGCAGGATCGCCAATGGCATTCAGCGGACGATCATCGAGATAATTCATATCGATTTGTGCTGCCATACGTCCACCAAATGCCGACCACTCATAACGTCCCAGCGCGTTAAAACTGACATCAGGCGCATTCGGCATTTGTCGATCAATTGTCCCACCGGCGCCGGCCAAATTCTGTTGTTCCGCATCAAGTAATGACAGCCCAAACAGGAAATCCCAACCTTCCCATGGATTCATAACCAGTTCAATTTCTGCTCCAAGCACTTCAGCATCAACATTAAACAGGATCAAACTGGGCCCCTGTTGAGTAAAAGTTTGAAAATCCTTGTAGTCGGTGTAAAAAACGGACGCGTTCAACCTGGCCTTGCCCTCAAACAACTCTGACTTGAAGCCGCCTTCATAGGTCACAGGCAGTTCACTATCATAAGTAACCTGATCAGCGAAAAAGAAAGAGATAATGCCACCGTTAAAACCACCCGCTTTATGGCCGCGTGCGATCTTCCCATATACCAGAACGTCATCACTCACATGCCAGTCCAGTTCAATATGGCCGGACCAGTCGCCTTCCGTACGTTTGGTGTTTGGCAAACCTGTAGCCTGGATGAAGGGGTCAAGCACCAGGCAGTCAGCAGCATTCAGGCCGGCCAGGTCCGGCAGGAAGGTACAGCGTGGCGTGATTGAAAAATTCTTTTCATCCTCCGTCCAGCGAATACCGGCAATACCGGTAAACGCAGAATTGAAATCATATTCCAATTGAGTAAAAAAAGCGTAGGTCTCCGTTTCCAGCTCCCACAGGTTATCCAAAGCAATTCCCAGCGATCCGGTCGCCTCCACGCCGGTACGGCCGTTACTGTCAATATTCAGATAATAGGCGCCAAAGACCCAACGTGCTCGCTCCGATTCACCAGCCAGTCGTAACTCCTGGGAAAACTGATTACTGTCCATATCCTGGAAAAAATGGAACAGGGTAGCCGGCGTACTGTCTGAATCCTCGTTATAACGCTTCCTGAAATCCTGCCAGTCACTGATTGAAGTAATTGTGCCGAAATCAGTTTTATAGTTAATGGTACCGGTGATCCCGAAATGCTCCCGTTCAAAGAAAGAATCGAAATTAGTTGAGACTCTGAATGGACCGTCGTCATTAAAGTTACCAAAACAATCCGCCGCGCCTGTTGCAGGCGTGATAAATCCGGGAGGCAGACCATTGAGAACGGGCAGAACATTTGAACAATAATCAAAATGGGATGCTGCATCAGCCAGTTTGACATAACCATCCCCCGGCAAACCAGCAATGCCACCGACATCGGTTACGGCCGGTCTGATATCATAGACATCGGCGTTGTTGTCATCCGTAGCCCAGCGACCTGCGATCAGGACAGATAATCTATCATCAGGCTCAAATAATAATTGTGCCCGACCACTGTAATTACCCACATCATGGGAATCATCACCAGTGCTGTTTTTAATATAGCCACCTGTGTCCTCAAAATACATTGACACTCGGCCCATCAGTGAATCAGACAGCGGGCCACTAACAGCGCCTTCAGCTTTAAATTGACCATATTCACCACCGGTCAACTCCACATAACCTTCATGTTCCTCTGTCGGTTTTGCCGAAATGATATGCACCAGACCTGCTGTCGCATTTCGACCAAATAAAGTGCCTTGTGAACCGCGCAAGACTTCTACACGCTCCAGGTCGTAAAAATTGAACCCAACACCTGCCAGATAGCTGTTGTAGGCGCCATCGATATAGACGGCAACCGGACCCTCCTGTTGATCGTTGAAATCCAGTTGGCCTGCTCCGCGCATGGTAAAAACTGTAGTAGTACCACCACCAAAGTCAGTGACAATCAGGCCGGGAGTCTGGTTATCGATATCCTGTGTTGAAGAAATACCCAGCGCTTTCATCTGTTCGCCGCTAAATGCAGTAACAGATATCCCTACGTCAGACAATGATTGCTCACGTTTTTGTGCGGTAACGACTACTTCTTCGAGCACTGCCGCCGGCACACTCATCATAAAAAACAACACTGCAAATAAAATGGAGCTAAAAATAAATATGTTACTGATTTTCGTGTGTTTCATCTTCCCGCCCCCGTAATTACATCTCTTTGACATAAAAAAACATCAACCGAATTCCAGCTACACAATCAACCGGAAGTGATTTCCAGACCATGTTCAAAATATAGCAGAACTTATTATAAAAACAATACAGATGACATTTTATTAAATAAAAAGATCGCTGGCCTTCTCCCAAAACATCGATATTTATCTCACGAATCGGCCATACAGCCCGGTTTTACAGCAACCCAAATCAGATCGATCGGTTGATCTCCGGAATTCTGAGACTCGTGATCCGCGTCCAGCCCAAGCCCTTTATTGCTCCAGCCGACCTCGCCATCAGGCGCTACGGAAGTCTCTTTCCTGTCTCCAAAACGAACCGTCCACTCACCACCTTTTACATGGATATAAAGTTGATTCGGTGGATGTTTGTGGACACCTTCCCATTGTCCGGGCGGAATGATAAATCTCTGCACTACAACTGTGTCGTTATCAAGCAACGTCTCACCGGGAACATTGGGGTAGAACTGGTGGCATGGGCTCTCCGGACCATCTGCCCCGTGTGCTGCGACCGCGACAAGACTTAGCAGAAACAGCGACACAAGTTTCCTGCCGTAACCTGGTTGTTGCAGATTAACTCTGACCATAACGCATCCTCCGATTGTTGTTATCCGGATATTTGGGGATATTTGGGGATATTTGGGGTCAGAGTAAAAATACTCAACAATAAACCAGCGCCACCTGCCAGCTCGGAGGTATTTTTACTCTGACCCCAAATATTTCAGTCAAACTGCAGGTCGGCCAGTCGCGCATAGATGCCTTCCTTCGCCGTCAAGCTGTCATGGGAGCCGCTATCTACTACCCTGCCCTGATCCATCACGATAATTCTGTCGACCTTTTTTACGGTGGCAAGGCGATGGGCAATCACGATAACCGTCCGGTTAACCATCAGCTTTTGCAGTGCCTGTTGCAACAGGTTTTCACTTTCGGCGTCCAGTGAACTGGTCGCCTCGTCAAGCAATAATACGGGCGGGTCTTTTAATACCGCCCTGGCGATGGCGATGCGTTGCTGCTGGCCGCCCGATAGCCGGGCGCCTTTTTCGCCCAGAAAAGTCTGGTAGCCCTGGGGCAATTGCCTGATGAAATCGTCGGCATAGGCCGCCGTTGCCGCACTGATAACCTCATCATCGGTAGCCTGCGGGTTACCGAAGCGGATATTTTCCAGGGCACTGTCGGCAAATAAAACCGTTTGCTGGGGTACGATGCCGATCCGTTTCCTGAGTTTGTGCAAGTCCGCATCCCGGATGTCTATACCATCCAGCCTGACGCAGCCGGAGCCCGGATCATAAAACCGCAATAACAACTGAAACACCGTGCTTTTACCGGCGCCCGACGGACCCACCAGGGCCAGGGTCTCACCCGGAGTGATATCCAGGGAATAGCCGTCTAACGCCAACTGCCCGGGGCGGCTGGGGTAATGGAAGCTGACATTATCCATAACGATATGATTATTGCCGCCGGCGGGAAACGGCCGGCTTTTGCTTGAACTGGTGATTGCCGGCTTTTTATCCAATATGCCCATCAACCTTTCCATGGCCCCGGCCGCACGCTGCACGTCGCTCCAGACCTCTCCTATCGCGGTAGTGCCGGCGGCGACCAGGGTCGCATAAAACAGGAACTGCACCAGTGTCCCGGCGCTGATACTGCCATCTATGACAGACCGGGCGCCGACCCACAGCACGACCACTACGGCGCTGAACGCGCATAATACGATAATGCCGGATAACAGCGCCCCAACGGAAAGGCGTCGTCTCGCTGCGTCGAAGGAATGCTCCACGGCGTCGCTGAAACGCCGGCTTTGCGATGACTCCATGGTGAATGCCTGGACCACCTGTATCGCATTTAAAATCTCCCCGGCAATCCCGCTGGAATCGGCAACCCGATCCTGTGTTTCCCGGGACAACCTTCTCACTTTTCTTCCGTAGATCAAGATGGGCAACACCACAACGGGTAATAGTCCGAACAGCAGTATGCCCAGCCGGGGACTGGTAACGAACAACATAATCAGGCTGCCCGCCAGGATAAATGCGCTGCGCAGGGCAATGGACACCCCGGCCCCGACCACCGACTGGACCAGGGTGGTGTCGGTTGTCAGCCTGGACAGGACTTCCCCCGATTTGGTGACTTCAAAAAATGTCGGGTCCATTTTAATGACGTGATTGTAGACCGCTGAGCGAATATCGGCGACTACCCGCTCGCCAATCCACATCACCGTGTAATAGCGTAATGAAGAAGACAACGCGTAGATCACGGACAACAGCAACAGAGCGATGAAATAGATGTCGATATACTGGCCGTTTTCATTGGAAAACCCGTAATCCACGACCAGCCTGATGGAGACCGGCATGGCCAGCGCAGCCAGCGCAGCGATCCCCAGACAGACCAGCGCAAACAATATCCTGCCGGTGTATGGGCGCAGAAAAGGCACAGAGCGTCGTAGTGGTTTAACCTGGGGCATGCCGTATTCGAATTTAACTTTCCGTTATCAATAACGGAATATATCCGTATTCGGGTTATAATTCACCGATTAAATACAACAATAGATAAATCAGGAGAAACACGATCAATGTGGATGGATTTTCTGTATGAATACGGGATGTTCCTGGTAAAGTTCGGAACGATAATCGGTGGTGTGGCGATAATTGCTTTTTTCGTCGTTATGATGAAGATGCGCAGCCGGGGCCATGAGGATGGGCACCTGGAAATCAAACACCTCAACCAGAAGTTTGACCATGCGAAACTACTGCTGGAATCAGCGACCCTGCCTAAACAGGACTTTAAAAAATCCGAGAAAGCACATAAGGAGAAACTAAAAAAGGCTGAAAAATCAGAGGAAAAGGTTAGAAAGCGCATTTTTGTTATCAACTTCAAAGGGGATGTAAGAGCGGATGAGGTCGCTTCCTTAAGGGAAGAAATTTCCGCCCTGTTGACGACTGCCGGCAACGGAGATGAGGTTGTTGTTATCCTGGAAAGTGGCGGCGGCACAGTGCATGGTTACGGGCTTGCCGCATCTCAACTGAGAAGGATAAGGGACAAAGACGTCAGTTTGACGGTCGCAGTGGATAAACTCGCAGCCAGCGGCGGGTACATGATGGCCTGTGTTGCCAACAAGGTAATTGCGGCGCCGTTCGCGATCATCGGTTCCATCGGCGTGCTGGCGCAGATACCCAATTTTCACAGGCTGCTGAAGAAACACGACATTGATTTTGAACAGATAACCGCCGGCAAGTATAAACGGACCCTGTCCCTGTTCGGCAAGAATACCCAGGCAGACCGGGAAAAATTACGTGCGGAGCTTGAAGAAACCCATGAACTGTTCAAACAATTTGTGCGGGAAAACCGCGCGCAGGTCGACGTGGAAGAGATTTCCACCGGGGAGCACTGGCATGGCAAAAAAGCCCTGGAACTGGGTCTTGTGGACGCCCTCCAGACCAGCGATGATTACCTGAGTAAAGCGGCAGAATCCGCCGATATCTATGAAATACGATTTGCGCGCAAAAAGTCCTTTTCGGAAAAACTCTTCTCATCAGCGGCTAAATTGCTTCATAGTGAACTCAGCAACCCCTAAGATATGATAGAATTAAGCATCTGCACACCAACCGGTTAAAGTACTATGTCAAAAAAGCCGATATACAAAGTGATCTTTCATAACCAGGGCAAAATTTATGAAATTTATGCCCGGAACGTCCAACAGGGCGCCATTTTCGGTTTTATCGAAATCGAAAAGCTCGTGTTCGGGGAAAATAATGCGCTGGTGGTAGACCCTACCGAAGAAAATCTGAAATCCGAGTTCAACCACGTCACCCGCACTTACATTCCCATGCATTCCGTGGTCCGGATTGACGAAATGGACAAGCAAGGTACTGCCAAGGTCACGGACTTTGATGATAACGGAAAAAACATCATGCCTTTTCCGCTCTACACTAAGGGTGGAGAATAAAACACTACCTGTCATCTTGGAATTTTTGCAGTCCTTCATTCCGGCGCATGCCGGAATGATGAAATAAAAGTTTCCGCTTACCCCACAGGACATATGGAGCTCACGATAAAACAGACGAACAGCCTTAATCTGGTCGATAAAAAAAATTGGCAACAACTGGACATTAATGGCAACCCGTTTTTAAAATATGATTTCCTGAACGGTCTGGAACGCTTCAAGTGCCTGGAAGGCCACGGATGGGAGCCTTGTCACCTGCTCGTGATGGCTGAGGACAAACTGCTGGGGGCCATGCCTCTTTATATCAGGGATAACTCTCACGGGGAGTTTGTGTTTGACTGGGTCTGGGCGGATGCCTTTGAAAAAGCCGGCGGCAACTATTATCCCAAGCTGGTATCGGCCATCCCTTTCACGCCCGTGTGCGGCCCGCGGATTCTTATCAACCGGTCAATGGGCAAAGACCGGGAGATCAAGGCTTTAATCATCAAAACGGTCACGGAACTGGCCGAGCAGTCACGTTTGTCGTCGTTCCATTGCCTGTTCACGGAGAACGACGACCAGGAAGCCCTGACCAATAGCGGCCTGTTATTGCGCAAGACCTGCCAGTTTCACTGGCATAACCGCAACTATCTGGATTTCGACGACTTTCTGCAGGGTCTAACGTCCAAGCGGCGTAAGCAGATA
Source organism: Gammaproteobacteria bacterium (assembly GCA_965205405.1). Lineage (GTDB taxonomy): Bacteria > Pseudomonadota > Gammaproteobacteria > Eutrophobiales > Eutrophobiaceae > JAAXHV01. The sequence goes on along the minus strand of OZ242169.1, from coordinate 2,318,815 downwards.
AAGCGGGAACGCGCAAGAATCAAGGAGGAGAATATCGATATAGTGCGACTGCGCGGCGCGGACATCACCGAGGAACACTGGGCCATATTTTATGGGTTCTACTGCAACACATTCTACAGGCGCTGGGGCAGCCCCCGTCTGACGCTGGAATTTTTTCACCATTTGAGTACTGCCCTGCCCGAAAATACGCTGCTGATACTGGCAAAACAGGGTAAGGAGTACGTCGCCGGCGCCTTTGCCATGCTGAGCGACACCACCATATACGGCAGGCACTGGGGCTGCGACAGGTACCTGGCCAACCTGCATTTTGAACTGTGCTACTACCAGACCATCGACCATTGCCTGGAAAACGGTCTAAGCTCGGTTGATGCGGGAGTCCAGGGCGAACATAAGCTGAACCGGGGGTTTGAGCCGTTCCTGGCCAAGTCCGGTCACTGGATCAGCCATACCGGCTTTCGTAATGCGATCGACGATTACCTGCAACGGGAGTCAGCGCAAATGAACGCCTATGTCGAAACCCTTAAAGTGCATTTACCATTTAAAGAGATTGGTTGTACCTACCCGATAGAGGAAATCAGCAACTGAACGGGCCCGCGCACCAGTAGGCCGCGGCATCCGGTATGGGCGCCTGGTTCTGTTCATGGCGGTAGCCGGACGAGGCCGGGTAGGCATGTCTTCTCAAGCGGTTCAATTGCCCCAGGGGACGATGTTCCGGCAGGGAATGCCACGGCGCAAAAGACAGGTTCTCGCAAAATTGAGCCTGTTCCGCACCGGTGAAATCCTGTTGGGGAATGGTAATCCTCGCCAGGGGGATAAATGGGGCATCCTCTTCAGACCATTCCCGGGTTGCATCATCCAGGGACATCCTACCCTTGTCTGCCCGCTGCTCCTGTACCTGGAAGATAAAACAAGCCCCTGCGCCACTCAGTTCTTCCTGCAGTTGTTCCCGTAAAAAATCGGCTCCCGTCGTCTCATCTATGATAAGTTCCCGGTCGGCCCGTTTGTCACAGGGGCGCGCACTGAACTTGATGTTGTGGGGACCCAGCTTGTACGGCGTGATGCTGTAATAGGTGGGGTCCAGCAGGCTCGCCGGCGGAGCTGAGAGCACTCGTTTCCCCGCGAATATCTCCTTTATGCGCCAATTGAACGGATTCCGGTCAGGGAAGAAAAAAGTCTTCAGGTTTTCCGGGTTGGCAACGAAAGAATTATAATCCGGCATATTCCTGACAAAAAATACGGGGGTGTTTGCCATCAGAAAGTCCTGCGTCGCGCTGCCGGCGTCACTCTGTTCCAGGGGTTGCCCGTTTATTTCCATCAGCTTGAGCGCCATACCCCTGGCATCGTTCTTGTAATCGTTGCTGGTTTTCAGGTCATAATGGCCGTTGGAAAACCGTACCCAGCTTTTGTAACGTTTGCCGGGTTGAGAGAACACACCATGGCGGTAATCACTCTGAATGTCTCCCTGTACATCGAAATAAGCCCGCAGGCAGGCATGGGCCTTGGCATGGGCGCCCCGGGCCACGTAACCGGTTCTATAGTCCTCTATCAGCTTTTGAAAACCTGCCCGGGTGGCCGCCGCCTGTTCCGCTTCGTCGTCACGGAATACTTCCTTGCTGACGTCAGCGTCGGTACAGGCTGCAAGGACACCCGTGAGAACCAGCGCAATAATGATATTCGGGTGACTCACTACAGGGTCTTCATATATTCCAGCAATGACCCGATTTCTGCTTCGGTCAAGGGAGGCAGTCCGTCTCCACCGGTACCGTATTCGTGTCCTGCATTGCTGTTGCCCGGCAGGCTGGTGTCAAACAGGAAGGCGTCCGGTCCAGGCCGGTTCACATAGCCGACTGTTACCGGATCGTATTCCCAGGAACCGAGGTAAAACGTCTTGCTCCGGTCAGCCGCCGGCAGCAACAGTTCGTACAGGTTCGGCACCGAACCGTTATGCAGGTACGGCGCCCCGGTCCAGATACCGTTCAACGGCCTCGCCTTGTAAGCCAGTAAGGCCCGGTCGGAAACTTCCTCACCATGTTCCAGGATTTTCCCGTCCAGGTACTTGGGCGGATGTATCACGTCGGGGTGCCCCATATTATTGGCGTCCCGGATCGCCAGCAGACTTTGTAGCGGATTGTTCCTCAGGACCCCGCCCATCAGGTGATTCGCCACGTACAGGGCAGGCTCTTCTTCTGCACCCATGATCGAACCGGCAAAATAGAACCTGGGCTTATCCCTGAATATCCCGGTTTTCCCGCGCAACTGAAGCACGTTCTGCGCCATTTTCGGATCGGTTCCCAACTGGTCCAGGCTGCCCATTCTCACCTTTATCTTCCGGTCCGGATCCGTTCGATCAATGTCCTGGTGGCAACTGAGGCAATAGCTCTCGAATAATTTCCTGCCTTGCGCCGCTTGCGCCTGATCAATGGCCGGGAAAAAATCCGGCCACAGGGGTGATTGCAATTCGGCCACCTTTTTTTCGACGGCGCGCAAATTACTTGTATGTACGGACGAGGTATAGCCCGCGTCATAGAAATACAGCCAGGTTGTCGGGGTCGTCTCCACCCTGCCGAAGACCCCGATTACCTCACCGACGTTCCTTGCCAGGGCGCCGATGTTGGAATTGGCCTGGGAGCCGTTCCATTCCACGTAGTCATGCTGCGGGGTATCCCACAGGTAGGGATAGCTGGTGGGGGCGTCGGGTTCGTTGAAATTATCTTGTACTCCGGTCAGCGCCAGGCCTTTATTCAGGATTGCGCCGAATGCGTCCAGCCTGGTATAACCATAGGGGACACTGGTATGGTTGCGGCGGTTATTGTCACTGATCTGGGCGTACTCCTTGTCAAGTATGTTTTTCAGCGCCAGGAATTCCTTCTCCGTAGGACCGTCAGCATAATACCGCCTTCCCAGCCGGGTTAATTTTTCATTGTCGCCGATAGTCGCCGAGAGTGACTTTTGCAGGTGTTCCAGGAACAGCGGCAAATCCAGCATGGCCTGGCCGCCGTCTATACGCAGCAGCTTGCCGTCGTAGCGAATATGCTGGGTATGACAGGCCGCACAGGTCAACCCGACATTATCACCATCCCGTGCGAACCCGACCGGTAATGCGTCCGGGTTGCTTGCCGACTTCTCTCCGGGCAGAAAGCCGAAGCGCATCATATTGAAGGGGTCGCTCAATAACTCCCCGTTGTCGTGCCGTTCCAGGCGGATAAACAGATCGTAAGACAACAGGCTTGAGCCCTGGTTGACGTGATAAAACCACTGCCGGTCCGCATCATCCCAGTTCTGCTCCAGGTAAATGATATTGCCGGGGTTCAACGCCTCCTTATCCTGCAGGGCAGTGAGTTCTGCCGCCTGGATATGGCCGAATAGTGACAGCAACAATATTGCCGGCAGCGCCTTTGACTTCCTGTTCGGGGACAGATTTGAAATCTGTCCCCGGTGTCCCCTCTGTCCCCGGTGTCCTCTTCTACCACATCGATGGTTAAATCGGAACTTTGGCATGAACATATTTCCGTCCCCTGCCCTTACCTGTCTAACGACAACAAGGTATTCAGTAAATTATCCCGGAAACTGATATTGCCGGTCAGGCTGTTGTGTTTTTCGCATAGCAGGAATACGTGATGCAGGGGGAAAAAACTGTATTTGTGGCGCGGTATGCTGGGATCCAGGGTATTCCGGCCCAGCAGGGACGCCTTGGTGACGGCGCCATCTCCCGGCTCCAGCAACAGGGCATCATAATCCACCCCTGCAACGGGCAGAGTCACCTCATCCGGGTACATGCGGATTTCCGAGATTCCGGCCACTTCTTCGACCAGTATCCGCGCCGGGGTCAAGGCGCAGTCCCCGCCAAAGACTATCAGTTCGGGATGTCCATCAGGCAATGGCACAGTCAACGACCAGACGAAGCGCCTGGCCCGTTCCAGGGACTTCTCGAAATAGGCATCCAGTGTTTTGAGATAGGCTTCACCTTCAGCGGCGAACGCATGGCGGGACAGGATGCGCCGGCGCGTATCCTCGGCAAAGATTGACCATTTGAAACGACGCCAGGTGTTCACGTCAAATACGTCGCGGTCCAGGGGGACGCCGTTGCTGGTTACGATCCAGTTATTTAACGGGTGCGGCAACAACTGGTACAGACTCGGCATGGTCACCAGGGTTTCCGTATTGATCTTCCTGAAACCTACCTTGATCCCATCGATAAACGAGTTCAGTATCTTCACCGAACCCAGGTTGGGAGTCCCCAGGAGGATGACTCGCCTGACCCTGTCCGCGCCGTACATATTCACCGGAAAATCATTACTGTCCAGCACGTCGGTACGCCCGTAACGAATATAGTAACGGGCGATCAAGCCCCCCATACTGTGAGCGATGATATCGACCTTTAACCGGGGATTGTCAAAGTCCAGCCTGATCTGATCAATGAAGTCCGCCAGATGTGCGGCGTTGGTCACGTTATCCAGGCGCCAGTCGTAATAAAATGGATAATAATACTTTGTCTGCGGCCTGATTTTCTGTCCGGGTCTCGCCTTTTCATATCTCCCCACATGCTCCAGAGTCCGCAGTATATTCCCGTAGTAGTCTTTGCCGGCAGTGTTATCGGCAATGGCAAATGCCGTCAGTTCGCCAGGCTCCGGCCGCAGCGTGTCGGGGTCGATATCCATGATCAGGTCTTCATGTTCATCGAACAGCAGCTTCCACAGGGGACCGAACCAGAGTTCCTTGTCGGTCTCCTCATGTTTGAGCTTGCTACCCAGGATTCCATGTATGAAGATGACCGGGGGTTGATCCTCCAGCGCCATGCTTTGCATGTAAAGACGCTGCAAATCAGGCTTTGTCGAGGCAATGAAGTAGTGATTGCCGAGCAGGGCAATAACAGCGCCAATTGCGATGTAAACCAGACGTTTCAATCTATTGGGCCATAGGTTGTTATTCTATACAGTGAGACTCGCTTTTCCCGCGTTGGTTCGGGTGTGTGTGCTAGGGCAATAGTAGCGTATAATATTTGAAATTCAAAAATTATCGATTAGTATCCGCAGATTATGTCAATTCGCATTCATCACACCATTAAGCTCATCGTGAGCGCGATTATTCTTATGCTTTGTTGCCAGGCTTGCGCACCGGAGCAGGAAGTAATAGAACCATTTGATATGTCGGCACATTCCAGGACGCTGATGCTCAACGACCTGGAGTTTCCCGTGACCGTATACGGAGAAGGCCCGGCCGTCGTATTCCTGCACGGTTTCCCTGATTCCCGTGAAGTCTGGCGCTACCAGGTACAGGCAGTTGCGGACGCCGGTTACCGCGTCATCGTCCCGGATCAGCGCGGTTTTGGCGATGCCGGCCGTCCGGAAGGCGTTGAGCACTACCGGATCCAGTCACTGGCCGCAGATATCATCGGCATCATGGACCAGTTGAGCATTGACCAGGCCAGGCTGGTCGGCCATGACTTCGGGGCAGGACTCGCCTGGTTCATGGCCGCCCATATTCCGGAACGGTTCAAGCAACTGGCCGTCATGTCGGTCGGTTCTTCGGGTAACCCCGGTTGGGATACCATCGAACAACGGGAGGCGTCATGGTATTTCGATTTTTTTAACAAAACCGATATCGCAGAGACGGCTCTTACGGCAAATAACTGGGATTTCTTCAGACGGTTGACCCGGCATAGCGGCGATCAGGACAGGTTCATCAGGGATTTATCCCGTCCCGGCGCCTTGACCGCTTCCCTGAACTGGTATCGCGCCAACACCCAGGGCTGGGGCGGCCTGCACTCCGGTCTCAACTATCCCTTGATAAATATGCCGGTAATGGGGATCTGGAGCAACGCCGATCCTTTTCTGAAGGAAGCGCAGATGCAAGGCTCCGGCATAAACGTGGGCGGTCCCTGGCGCTATGAACGAATTGAAGGTGCAGGACACTGGTTCATGCTGGAAAAACCCGCAACCGTGAACCGCCTGTTAATAGATTTTTTTGATAGTTTTCTTTAAGTTAAACGAAAAAATATGGCGCAACCGGGTATTGGTCAAACAGCAAGCGGTCAATTCTTCTGGGTTGCGGATAACGTCATAGCCAGTGACTTTCCTGATGTTTCCACCGCCCTGCGTCACCCGGACGGATTGCTGGCTATCGGCGGCAATCTCGATCCTGATACCCTGCTCAATGCTTACCGGCGCGGTATTTTTCCCTGGTACAGCGAGGGGCAACCCGTTCTCTGGTGGTCACCGGACCCGCGTTGCATCCTGGAGCCTGATCAGGTGAAGATCAGCCGCAGCCTGGCAAAGACCCTGAAAAAGGATAAATTCAAGGTAACCTTCAACCGGGCATTTGCCGAAGTTGTGCGAGGATGTGCGGCCCCCCGCGCCGACAACACAAATACCTGGATAACGACGGATATGGCCGCGGCCTATATCAAGTTACACAAGCTGGGACACGGCATTTCCGCCGAATGCTGGCATAACGGAGTCCTGGTGGGCGGGATTTATGGCGTGGTCATCGGCAAGGTATTTTTCGGCGAATCCATGTTCAGCCGCATGACCGACGCCTCCAAAGTTGCCCTTGTGACCCTTGCGCAAATGCTGCACAAGCGGCATTTCCGCATTATCGATTGCCAGGTCCATTCCGACCACTTGCAAAGTATGGGAGCAAATCTGATTGCGCGGGATGTTTTTATCAACATTCTGAAGCATTACTGCTGATACAGGATATTTGGATATTTGGGGATATTTGGGGTCAGAGTAAAAATACAGTCAACTTGGCAAGTAGCGTCGGTTTATTCTTGAGTATTTTTACTCTGACCCCAAATATCCATGACCCCAAATATCGCCAATGGATGCGGGCTGGCAAAACAGACATTTTTCAGACATAATCTCATTTTTTAAACTAGCGAGGAACTATGCCTAAAGAAGATCAAATAGAAATGGAAGGGACGATAACCGAAACTCTACCGAACACCATGTTCAGGGTCGAACTGGATAGCGGGCATCTCATAATTGCCCATATTTCAGGAAAAATGCGAAAAAACTATATTCGGATCCTCACTGGGGACCGCGTCACCGTTGAAATGACCCCTTATGACCTATCAAAGGGCAGGATCACATACCGCAACCGATAATTCTACAAAACCGCTTTGTGATGCCACAGAGGACACAGAGATCACAGAGTGGAACGAAAAAGCCGGCAGACCTGTTCTTCTCTGTGTTCTCTGTGGCTTTCCATTTTTATCCGCGTATATTTGCTTCATCTGCAGATTTATCGCCATACAACCCTCTGGCCATCTCAACATCTTCAGGCGTATTGATTTCCAGACCCGTTTCCACTACTGCCTGTTCCATATGGATCCGGAAACCATGATACAGCGCCCGTAACTGTTCCAGCCGTTCCGTCTGCTCGAGTTCGCAGACAGGCAAGCCCGTGTAGGTTTTAAGGAAATCGCAGGTATACGCATAAATTCCGATGTGCCGACAACCTGTCGCCCATGCGCCGGCGCCGGCCGCGCGCCAGGGTATGGTTGAACGGCTGAACAAAAGGGCATAGCCCTGGCGGTCGACCACCACTTTTACGCTGTTGGGATCATTCAGTTCAGCTGTCGATTTAACAGGCGCATACAAGCTCGCCATGGAAGCGTCCTTGTGTCCGGCCAGGTTACCGGCAACCTGATTAATCAATGCCGGCGGCAAATCAAGCTCATCCCCCTGCACATTGACGATGATGTTGTCGCCCGGCAACTGCAAACGGGTAACGACCTCGGCAAGTCGGTCGGTACCGGAGCGGTGTAACGGCGAGGTCATAACGACCCTGGCGGCAAAGCCCCGCGCAGCGGCTTCAATCCTTTCATCGTCGGTGGCTATGATGACGTCTGCCGCATCGCTGTTAACGGCCGCCTGGTACACATGCTGCAGCAACGGGCGCCCGCCGATATTGATCAACGGTTTCCCCGGCAGGCGCGCGGCGGCGAACCTGGCAGGGATAATCACCAAAAATTCCTGTTTCACTTTCTGTAGTGTTCCACTTCTTCCTGGGTCAGGGTACGGGCGTCACTTTCCAGCATAATGGGAATATCGTCGCGAACCGGATAGGCCAGACGCGCGGCAACTGAAATCAACTCCTGTTTTGATTTGTCATAAATTAACGGGCCCTTGGTCACCGGGCACACCAGAATATCCAGTAAATTTTTATCCATGTCTCACTTCCTCCAGTAACAATCTGAGGTTACGTGCAAAAGTTTCGGGCAGTTTCACATCTATCGGCACATACCAGGCATTCTCAAGCCCATAGCGCCGGCATTTGACCGCGTCTTTTTCGGTCATCAGTATGGCGCCGGCATCGCCAAATTCAAGATCGGACTGCTTGAAGCCATAATGATCGGGAAACACATGCTGCTCAATATTAATGCCATTATGCCGTAACATGGAAAAGAATCGCTCCGGGTTGCCGATTGCAGCGACGGCGTGCACGGTTTGTTGGCTGAAATGGGACAACTCCCTCTGCTGCCGGCCATCCAGGGATTTTACCGGCAGGCAGGCATATTCCATGAGAAATTCATCTACTGCCGCGTTACCGTTGGCGACGATGAGGTCCACTGAATTCAACCGGGTCAGCGGTTCGCGTAACGGGCCGGCAGGAAGACAGTGGCGATTGCCGAAGCGGCGCACACCGTCGATGACGGCAATTTCAATATCCCGGCCAAGGGAGGTGTGTTGCAGGCCATCGTCACTCAACAGGATATTGCAATCCGTCTGCCGTAGAAGCTCCTGCGCGGCTTTTACCCGGTCAGGCGCCACGGCAACCGGGCACCCGGTTCGTTGCGCCAGTAATACCGGCTCATCGCCCACCAGGTCCGGGTCACTGTCAGGTTCGACCCGCCGCGGCCGTTTTTCCTGCGCACCGGCATAGCCTCTGCTGATGATACCCGGCTTATAATCCAGCGATTGCAGGTAGCGGGCCAGCCAGATGACGAGTGGGGTTTTACCGGTTCCGCCGACCGTCAGGTTTCCCACGACGATGACCGGTGCGGCAAGCCTGCGAACCGGTAACACACCGGCGGCATAGATGAACCTGCGGCAGGCCAGCGCCAGGCGATATAACCAACTCAACGGCACCAGCAGCGCGCTTAACGGATGGCGACCATACCAGAGGGCTTCTATACGGAACCGGAGCGCGCCTGGTTGATTATCCATAAGGTTTGGTAATGTTTGGGGGCATATTTGGGGTCAGAGTAAAAATACTCAATATCGAACCGGCGCCACTGATCACAGATTGTATTTTTACTCTGACCCCAAATATGCGTTTTATTCTTCCAGGACTCGTGTCGAAAATGTGATATTAACCAGGCCGGATTGTCGAGCGGCGTCCATCACCTTAATTACCGTCTGATGACTGACTTCTGCATCGGCGCGGATAATCACCGGCAGGTCGGTCTGCTCCCGCGCCTGTTCCTTCAGTGCCGCGCCGATAGTGGAAATTTTCGTGTTTACCAGGGGTTTATCGCCAATATAAATCTGCTCATTGGCGTCGATCCTGACCAGGATGGTGTCCGGCTTCGCCTCCACCTGTTCCTCCGAGGCTTCCGGCAGGGTTATCTTCAGCTCCGATTCGCGTTCGAACGTAGTGGAAACCATAAAGAAGATCAGCAATAAAAACACCACGTCGATAAGCGGGGTGATATTGATTTCTGTTTCGCTGTGACGTTGTGAACGAAAATTCACTCTCGCTCCCCGTGCATGACCTCGACCATTTTCAGTGCTTCCTGTTCCATGGTTACCACCAGTTCATCCACTCGCCCGCGGAAATACCGATAAAACATCAATGACGGTATCGCTACGGTCAACCCCACCGCCGTGGTAATCAGCGCTTCGGAAATTCCTTCGGCCAGGACACTCGGGTCTCCCACACCCTGTGCCGTTATGACGGCAAAGACCTTGATCATGCCGACAACCGTACCCAATAATCCCAACAAGGGTGATATTGACGCTATAGTGCCCAGGGTATTGAGGAAGCGTTCCAGGTCATGGGCCACATGGTGTCCGACTTCTTCAATACTTTCCTTCATGACTTCCCGGTCGTGCTTCCTGTTGACCAGTCCGGCCGCCAGAACTTTTCCCAGTGGTGAATCTTTTCTCAGCTCCTCAATGTGGCGCGCATTCAGGACACCTTTTTTATTCCACTCCCACACCTTGATAACAAGGTTCGTGGAAATGATGCGTTTTGTTTGCAGTGACCAGAACCGTTCGGCAATAATCGCCAATGAAATGATCGAGCACAGCAGCAACGGCCATATCAAAAAACCACCGGATTTAATTAATTCAAGCACTCAATCCTCCTGCATCTCCAATTAATCATAACGTAACAATGGGCCGGCATAGTATTATGATCCGTCACGATCGCCTGCCTCCTTGAGTACAATAGTATGCCAGAAGCGGCGTTGTTTTTCCCTATGCGTCATCACTTGTATTCCTGCCTCAGTTGCGCTGACGCGAATTGCTCCACTCTCAGCCGTGTTCAACAGTCTGGCCCCATGTTTCCGGTAACGGGAAATTATATCCTGATTGGGTAAATTGAAGCGATTCCTGTAACCTGCCGGGATTATGGCGATATCCGGTGAAACGGCCCTGATGAACTCCCGGGTTGATGAGGTCTTGCTACCGTGATGGGGCGCCACGATCACGTCGGACTGCAACCCGGGGCCGTGGCGTTGCACCAGACTCCGCTCCGCGCGCTTCTCGATGTCTCCGGGCAGCAACAGGGTCAGGTCCCGCGCGCTTATCCGTACTACACAGGAGCGATCATTCGCAGACAGATTCATGGCTTCGGCAGGATGTAATACCTGAAAATAGACGCCATCCCAGTACCAGGATTGTCCGTCACGACAATCCCGGACCTGTTGGTGCGGTATCCGGCCCGGCACACTGGTGAGGATTCGGGATATGGGTATTTCACCAATGATGCCTTTCAAGCCACCGATATGATCATTGTCGCCATGGCTTTGCACCAGCAGATCCAGCGCGTTGATGCCTGAACTCCGTAAAAAAGGCAATACCACTGCCGTGCCCGTATTAAAGCCGGAAGCATAAGCCGGGCCGGTATCGTAGAGCAGGTTATGCTTTTGCGTGCTCACTACCACGGCAAGCCCCTGCCCTACGTCCAGCACGGTCATGCCGGCTTCACCGAATGACAGCCCCGGTTTGTAGGGAAAGAACAATGGGATAAGCCAGATCAGTCCCAGCCACCTGGGTGTAATTCCACGAGGCAGAAGCAGGATCAGGATGCCGGCGCTGACGGCGATCATGGTCATCAGTCCGGGACGGGCGACGGGGAGCAACTGGAATTCCCATTGCATGAACAAATTCAGTGTCCACCAGAGGACTTGCAACGACATCAGGGCAAGCTCCAGCAACCATTCCACCTGGATGAACAACAGCAGGCAACCGCCGAGGATAAGAGGGATGACGGTAAAGCTGACCCATGGCACCGCCAGCATATTCGCGAACAGGCTGAATATCGGGATTTGCTGGTAATATAACGCCAGCGCGGGCGCCAAACCCATACTGACGATGTACTGGACCCTGCCCCATTCCTGTAACCGGGGGAGCCGGGGTTGGACCCGGTAACTGATACCGTAAAGTATCACCGCCACGGCGCCGAAGGACAACCAGAAACTGGCGGACATGGGGGCAAACGGGTCTCTTATCAGAACCGCGAACAGCGCTATTCCAAGCACGTCGCTCGATATGATCGTCCGGTCGTATAACTTCATGCCGAAATATACCCAGACCATAACCAGTGCGCGTTGCGTAGGGAGTGAAAAACCTGCCAGCAACGCATAGACCAGGGCAGTGAACATGGCCGCCGCCGCCGCAAGCCTGATGGCAGGTACGGATATCCGCAACCAACCCCAGGCCGGTAGCGTCAGCAGGTAGGCAAAGCCCGCCACCAGGCCGATATGCAAGCCGGAAATGGCAATGAGATGATTGGTGCCTGTTGCCGTCAATACCCGCCATTGCGCATCGCTGAGACCACTCCTGTCGCCGATAGCCAATGCGGGGATAAACCCCGCCAGTTTATCGGGCGGGAGCGCCTCCCGGATTTTATTTCTTATGACAAACCGGATAAAGTCGGGGTTATACCCGGCGGCCTTATTCAGCCTGGTATTGCCCTCATCATCAACCACATACCCCGTTGCCCGCAATCTATTTTGAAACAACCAGGACTCATAATCAAAGCCGCCCGGATTCATGAATCCGTGAGGTCGTTTCAGTCTTATCTTAAGTCTCCACCGCTCTCCGGGCTGCAACGGTTGATGTCCTTTATACCAGCTCAACCTCACCTTGCCGGGGTTTGATTTAACCGGCCGGCCTTTGTGCAGGAGTTCGTCAATACGAAAGTTGAAGCGGATAGACTTGACGCTCGTTTCCGGCAATGTGATAACCATCCCCTCCGCGTACAGGGATTTGCCTTCTTCCTGAGGCTGCAATTCGTGCTGCAACAACAGGTGTGCATTAAACAGCGTCCAGAGAAAGCCGGACAGGATATAGCCTGAATAACTGAACCTGTGGTCTTTCCAGGCCAGGTAGATAACCGGCAGAAAGCCAAAAGAAAACCAGAAGTGGGGCAATACGGGCAGGCGGATACAGATAATAACGCCTGTGAGAAATAACAATCCCTTGAAGAACATAACACGATCCCTGTTTAATTCAGTAAATTAGTCTGGCTGTTACATTACGTTATTTACACCTTGAGGTGAAGCCTCCCTTCACTTAATTCGTACACCTGGTCCAGGCTGCCCAGTAGCCGCGTATTGTGCGTAGCCATGATCAGGCTGACGCCGTGGGCTTTATTCAGTTCCAGCATGACTGAAAAAACCCGGTCGGCGGTCTGTTCATCCAGGTTTCCGGTGGGTTCATCCGCCAGGACGCATTGAGGACGGGTCACCAGGGCGCGGGCTATGGCGGCCCGTTGCCTCTCTCCACCCGATAACTCTCCCGGCTTATGTTGCAAACGATCTGTCAAGCCCACTTCCGCAAGCATGTCAGAGGCTGCATCCCGGGCTGTTTGCGGCGTCTCCCCTCTCACCAGCAACGGCAGCGCCACATTCTCCAGGGCGGTAAATTCCGGCAGCAGGTGATGAAATTGATACACAAAGCCCAATTGCCGGTTGCGTAACCGGCCAATTTCCGGTTCGGAAAGCGTTGACAACGCGGTGCCGGCAACGGTTACTTCACCGGAGGTGGGTTTATCCAGGCCTCCCAGCAGGTGCAGCAACGTGCTCTTGCCTGAACCGGATGAACCGACGATCCCTATGCAACTACCGTCTCGAACCTCCAGATCGACGCCTTTTAACACCTCCACATGAAGATTTCCTTCACTGAAGGTCTTCCTCAACCCGGAACAAGCCAATGCGATTGGACTACTCATACTTTGGAGAAAAGGGGGGCGGAATTGAATTCCGTCCCCGATTAATTAGCCGGGAACAGGCCAGGGCAACCGCTTTACTCATAGCGGAGCGCCTCCGCAGGTTGGGTCTGCGCCGCCCGCCAGGCCGGGTATAACGTCGCCAGTACGGCAAACAAAAAGGCTGCCGCTGCCGTCACAAAGACGTCCATCCAGTGTAAGTCAGAGGGCAGTTCACTGATGAAATATACCTCGGGTGACAAAAATTTAATTTGCAGGTAATGCTCTATCCCCGCCACGATGGTATCGATATTACCGGCCAGGCCGATACCGCCGACCATGCCCAGAATGATGCCTGCGCCACCCAGCGCCGCACCCTGAATGATAAAAATCTTCATGATGCCCTGCGGGGATACTCCCAGGGTGCGCAGCACGGCAATATCGGCTTGTTTGTCCGTCACCGCCATCATCAGGGTCGAGATGATATTGAAGGTTGCAACGGCAATGATCAGGACCAGTATGACGAACATCATCTTTTTTGTCATTTGTATGGAAAGGAAATAATTCACATGCCGCTGTGTCCAGTCGATAACACCGTAGCGTCCGGGCACTCCCCGGAACGCTTCCCTGCTTATCCGGGGCGCCCGCATCACGTCACTGGTTTTCAAGCGCAGGCCGGTGGGACTGCCGCTACGAAAAAACCGGGCGGCATCGTCCAGGTGGGTAAACACGATGGTACTGTCAAATTCATACATGTCAGTATCATAAACCCCTACCACGGTAAACCGTTTGAGCCTGGGCATAATCCCGGCGGGCGTGACGATGGCGGAAGGAGAAACCAGCGTAATCCGGTCCCCGGGGTTCGCATCCAAAATATCCATCAAATCCGCACCCAGGATAACCCCGAATTCTCCAGGCGCCAGCGCACCCAGTTCTCCGATGGTCATTTTTTCCGTGATAAAAGACACCTGGGGTTCGAATTCAGGCAGGATTCCGCGCACGAGTACGCCCTTAACCTGCTCATTCAACGTCACCATACCCTCAGACTCCACGTAAGGGGCCACGCCGTTAATTTCCGGATGCTGTCGGGCCCGGTCCGCGACCTCCTTCCAGTCCTGCAATGAGTCGTCATAACCGATAACGGTTGCTTCGGCTTCCATGCCGATAAGATGTTCGGTCAGGACTCGCTCAAAGCCATTGATCACCGATAAGACCGTGGTCAACACGATGACACCCAGGGCAATGCTCAGCACCGAGATGAGTGAGATAAACGAAATAAACCGATTGCGGCGCCTGGACATGACGTAACGCAGGCCGATAAAGACCTGATAAGAGTTGAAGAACCTATTCATAGCGCAGCGCCGTTGCCGGTTGCACCTGCGCCGCCCGCCAGGCCGGATAAATTGTGCCGGCTACGGCAAACAGGAATGCCAGCAGCGCCGTCACAATCACGTCCGGCCAACGCAGGTCGGAAGGCAGTTCGCTGATATAATACACGTCCGGTGACAGGAACCTGACGTTCAGGAACTGTTCTACAGCGGTAATGATGGCGTTGATATTGTCAGCCAGCCAGACCCCGCCCAGCACACCGAGGATGATGCCGGCCAGCCCGATCACCGCACCCTGAATAATAAAAATCTTCATGATGCTGTTCGAACCTGCGCCCAGGGTGCGCAGCACGGCAATATCCGCCTGTTTATCGGTAACCACCATCATCAGGGTCGCGATGACGTTGAACGCCGCCACGGCAATGATCAAGGCCAGGATAACGGTCATCACCCGCTTTTCCGTTTTCAGTGCGCGGAAAAAAGTGGCGTGCCTGCGGGTCCAGTCCATGACCTCATAATGGCCGGGAACAGCCTGCATGGCCTCCCTGCTGATGCGGGGAGCCTGCATGACGTCACTGGTCTTCAGTCTCAGCCCCGCAGGCCCTGCCCGGTCAAACAGCCGCAAGGCGTCATCCAGGTGGATCAAGGCCAGGCTACTGTCAAACTCGTGCATGCCCGCGGTAAATATGCCGCTGATTGTAAACCGTTTTAACCGGGGCAGGATGCCGGCAGATGCCCTGACAGCCTGGGGAGCGACCAGCGTAATCGTGTCGCCCGGCATGACGCCCAGACTCCGGGCTGCTTCAGAACCGATTATCATGCCGAATTGACCCGGCTGCAGTCCGGAGAACTTGCCCGACTCCATCTTCTCCGCTATCAGGGATACTGTTTTCTCCTGCTCGGGCAGAATGCCGCGCAATACCACCCCGTGCACTCTGTGTTCATGGACAAGCATCCCTTCTGCACGAAAATAAGGCGCTACCCCGACTATTCCAGGCTGCCGATAGAGGCGCTCGGCTACTGCCTGCCAATCGTCGATGACGCCATTGTCCTGAACCACAGTCGCATGGGAGGCCATCGCCAGGATACGGCCGGTCAACTCTTTCTGGAACCCGTTCATCACCGACAGGACCGTAATCAATGCCAATACCCCAATAGCAATACCCAGCATCGATATCAGTGATATAAACGAAATGAAATGGTTACGCCGCCTGGCCCTGACGTAGCGCAAGCCGATAAATGCTTCGAATGGGTTGTACATTAATCCATTATATGTGACTTGTGAGTGATAAGTCATAACGTGTATCCGGTATAGTCGCGCTATCCTGGAACCCATGTGAGTGATAAGTCATAACGTGTATCCGGTATAGTCGCGCTATCCTGGACCGGGCAGGACAAGGCCCCAAAACAACTGAATTTGTGCAGCTACCTGCTGCACAAATTTGAGATTATGTCGGCTTCGTCCTTGTAGCGCTTGCGCTGGCTTTGAAAAAAGGTGGCATTAACAGGTCTGATGATAAATGCGAGATAGCTTTACTGTAGACGTGTTACAAAATAAAATAAAACAATTGCATAAGCCTTATCCCTTCTAATCGTGCATGAAAATTCTGGCATTGGATACTGCTACAGAAGCTTGTTCCGCTGCGCTGCTCAGTAACGGCAACGTTTATGAACGGCATGAGATTGCGCCGCGCCGGCATGCGGAGTTGATCCTGGCTATGGTGGACGGGGTGCTGGCACAAGCCGGACTTGGTTTGAATGATCTTGACGCCATTGCCTTTGGCCGGGGCCCCGGCGCTTTCACCGGTGTCAGGATTGCTGCCGGCGTGACACAAGGCCTGGCCCTGGGCGCCGGCTTGCCGGTTATCCCGCTGTCAACACTGGCAACGCTGGCGCAAGGCGCAATTGACAAATCCGCCGGGAGCGGATTTGGACGCCCGCAGGGCGCCCGCAGGGTGGGCGCCACGGATGGCGCACATCACAAATCCGCCACCCTGCTGCCGGCAATAGACGCAAGGATGGGAGAAATATACTGGGCGACTTACGCTTCGGCGCAAGACGGCCTGGTAAGGCTGGTATCCGAAGAACAGGTAACATCTCCCGACGCAGTTCAGGTCCCCGCCAATAAACAGATCTTCGGCGTCGGCAGCGGCTGGGCAACCTACCGGGCGCGTCTCGAGGGAATCCTGGACAAGCAAATTACCGGGATTGACCCGGAATGCTACCCGCTGGCAAAAGACATGTTGCCGCTGGCAGTGCGAGAATTCAACGCCGAACGCTACGTTCCCGCAGAACAGGCACTACCCGTTTACCTGAGAGATAATGTAGTGAAGCAGGGCTGAATTGATATTTGGGGTCAGAGTAAAAATACGGCCAATCCGGTAGATTGTGTTGCTGTACTATTAAGCATTTTTACTCTGACCCCAAATATCTGACTAAAGCTCCTTGATAAACTCCTGGTAGATGTCTTCGTCCATGTACTGGTCCAGTTCGTCCACGTCATCCGGCGCCAGTTTGAAAAACCAGCCGGTGTTGGTGGGGTCAAAATTAACCGACTCCGGTCCATCTTCCAGGGAAGTATTAACAGCGATCACCTCGCCGCCGACAGCCGCTTTTATCTCCCCCGCGGCCTTGACGGACTCTATGACTGCCGCCTCACTGCCCATGGTCAGGATATCACCCACGCTAGGCAATTCGACATAGACTATATCGCCAAGCTGCTCCTGGGCATAATCAGTGATACCGATGGTAACTGTTCCATCATCTTCCAGTCGCAACCACTCATGTTCCTCGGTAAATTTAAGTGCGCTCATTTACAACAAGTCTCCTCATTTACGTTTCCGATCCGATAGCGCCGCTTTGTCATGCAGACCCGCTTGATTAGCAGCATTTCCATAATCCGGATTGTAGGACATTGTGAACGAATTTCCACCGGATATTTGGGGTCAGAGTAAAAATATCCAAAATAAGTCAACATCACCCGCTTGCTCGCCTGTATTTTTACTCTGACCCCAAATATCCAATGATTACAGCCAACGAATACGGGTGTGGATGCCGCCGTTTTCAGTTAAGGTCAGGCTTCGATAAGCCGGCGGTTTGGTGTCAATCCCGGCTTCATCCGAGTGTTGGAGGAACTGGACACAGGTTGACGGGGAACCAAATAACAGGACCCCGTTCCTGGTCGTCGAAAATTCCTGGTGTATATGCCCCCAGATGATGCCTCTTACATTATCATGCCGATCCAAGGCCTGAAACAATGCCTCACTGTTTTTCAGCGCCATCGCGTCCATCCAGGCGCTATGGATATTGACGGGCTGGTGGTGCAGGCAGATCAAAACATGCTTGTCGCAAGAACGCGCCAGGGCTGTCTCAAGGCAGGACAGTTCGGCGGTAGACAGATAGCCGCCATGGTCACCGGCCATAAAGGTATTCAGCAGGATTATCGACCAGGCGCCACAGCTGAGAAAGTTGGCCGTACTGACATTACCGGTGTTCAGGCACCGCTGCATGAGTTGGGGGTCGTCATGATTCCCGGGCAGGCAATGGACCGGTGCGTTAACCTGCTGCAATAACGCCGCGAGTTTTTCGTATGTTTCCACCGATGGGGTGTTGGCCAGATCACCCGTCAACAACACCAGATCCAGGTCTTCCCGACGTTTCACATCAGCAATTACATCCAGTAAGGTACCGGTCGTGTTGACACCACCAAATAATTCATTTTCATCAGCCGAGATATGCGTATCCGTCAGTTGCGCCAGCCTGATTTTCTCTGGATACTGACGCTGAATTTCAATATGCTGTAGCATACATCTATTAAATTCCCGAGCAGGCTTAATGTCCAGAACTTCCATCAATTTAACCGAACAGGTTTACGAGTATATTCTCTCCGTAACGTTACGGGAGGATGAAATTATGCAACGCTGCCGCGCGCAAACGGCACAGCATAAATGGGGAATGATGCAGATTTCACCGGAACTGGGGCAGTTCATGGCTATCCTGGTGAAGCTGCTGAATGCCAGGAAGATCATAGAGTTGGGGGTGTATACCGGTTACAGCAGCCTGTGCATGGCCAGGGCATTGCCCCCTGACGGTAAAATCATTGCCTGTGACGTGAACGAAGAATATACGTCCCGGGCAAAAGAATACTGGCAGGCAGCCGGCGTTGCGGAGAAAATCGAACTGCGCCTGGCCCCTGCCCTTGACACCCTGGCTGATTTGGTCGCGTCCGGCGCGTCGGACAGTTTCGATTTTATTTTTGTGGACGCGGTAAAAGAGGAATACTCCGCCTACTACCCACTGAATTACCGCCTGCTGCGCAGTGGTGGCCTGATGGCCATAGATAACGTGCTCTGGGGGGGTGGCGTGGCAAACCCGGACAAACAGGATGCTGAAACCGTCGCCATCCGTGAGTTCAACGAGATGGTCCATGCAGACGATAAGGTGGATATGTGCATGCTCCCCGTCGGCGACGGAGTCACCTTGATCAGGAAACTCTGATCCATGCAGGAATATAATACGGTTAAAGCACTGTTGAGTGCCGACGGTTCTGTTCAAGACCTGGAGTTGTCAGGTTGGGTCAGGACCAGGCGGGATGCAAAAGAATTTTCATTCATCGAATTGAACGATGGTTCCTGTCTGGCAAATATACAGGTAATCGCCGACACGGAACTGGACACACTTACGCTCAAGCACATCACTACCGGCGCGGCCATCAAAGTACGGGGAGATTTGGTCGAATCACCCGGCAAGGGCCAGAAATGGGAGATCCGGGCAGCAGCCATTGAAGTAATCGGCAGCGCACCGGAAGACTATCCCCTGCAAAAGAAACGCCACTCCGATGAGTTCCTGCGCACGATTGCCCACCTGCGCCCGCGCACCAACAAGTACGGCGCCATGTTCCGTATCCGCTCCAGGTTGTCCCATGCCGTCCATAGCTTCTTCCAGGAGCGTGATTTCAACTGGATTCACACCCCCATTATTACCGGCGCCGATTGCGAGGGCGCCGGGGAATTGTTCCGGGTGACTACCCTGGATTTACAGGATGTGGCGAAGCAGAATGGAGCGGTCGATTTCACCCGGGACTTCTTCGGCAAAGAGGCAAACCTGACGGTATCGGGACAGTTGGAGGTGGAAACCTATTGCCTCAGCCTGGGGCGCGTTTACACATTCGGCCCGACATTTCGCGCAGAGAACTCCAACACCTCCCGCCATGCCGCCGAGTTCTGGATGATAGAGCCGGAGATAGCCTTCTCCGACCTGAACGACAACATGAACCTGGGAGAGGAACTGATCCGCTACCTGGTGAACTTCGTCAGGGAAGAATGCAGCGCCGATCTCGACCTGTTCTGCCGCTTCGTCGATAAGTCATTACCCGCCACCCTGGAAAACATCGCTGACAATGAGTTCATCCGTCTGCCGTACACGGAGGCCGTCGACATCCTGCAAAAATCAGGACGAAACTTTGAGTTCAAACCTGAGTGGGGCAAGGATTTGCAGTCCGAACATGAGCGCTTCCTGACGGAACAACATTTCAAGCGACCGGTGATCGTGTTTGATTATCCGAAAGATATCAAGGCGTTCTACATGCGCCAGAATGATGACGGCAGGACGGTTGCCGCCATGGACGTCCTGGTGCCCACCATCGGTGAGATTATCGGCGGCAGCCAGCGTGAGGAACGTTATGAGCAACTACACCGGCGCATTACGGAACTGAGCCTTAATCCTGCCGATTTCTGGTGGTATCTGGATACACGCAAATACGGCACTGCGCCCCATTGCGGCTTCGGCCTGGGCTTTGAACGGCTGCTGATGCTGTTGACCGGCGCCGGCAACATCCGTGACGTGATTCCGTTTCCACGCACCCCCAACCACCTGGAATTTTAGTAACCGGACGCCGGAGGTTATTTTGCGGTTTTTTCAGTTACTGGCGCGACCTTTTGTCGCATTCGTAGAGCGTTACTACCCGGACCCTTTTGTATTCGTGGTCCTGCTCTCGGTTCTCACTTTCCTGCTGTCCCTCATGCTCGCAGATGCAACGCCGGCCGGCGCCTTGTCGGCCTGGGGTGACGGACTGCCTAGTCTGCTGGCGTTTACCGCCCAGATCTGTATTACCTTGTTGACAGCCCATGCGCTGGCCCATACCGACAGGGTGCAAACCCTGTTAAAGCGTATCGGCAATATCCCGAAAAATGCTACCGGCGCTTACGCGCTGGTCGCGTTCAGCGCCGGCATAGGCTCGCTTATCGCCTGGTCATTAGGGCTGATTGTGGGCGCTACCGTGGCGCGGGAAGTCGCCGCACAAGGGGCCAAAAGAGGCATACGGATTCACTACCCGTTACTGGTCGCATCCGCCTACGCCGGATTTGTCATCTGGCACATGGGCTATTCCTCTTCAGCCGGCTTGTTCGTCGCCACAGCCGGCCATTCGCTGGAAGCAGAAATCGGCATCATCCCTATTACCGATACCGTATTCACCCTGCATAACGGTTTGCTGGCGCTGATAACCCTGGTAATCATCTCCGCAGTCTGCCCATTGATGCGGCCTGGCGACCAGGAAATCATCGAGATCGACCCGGCGCTGCTCGAGGAACATGTCGAGGAGCCGGGCAACGTGGCCGAACGCCAGACATTTGCCCAATATCTTGACCGTATGCGAACTCTTACGCTGATCCTCGGCGCCGCCCTGTTTGCTTACATCGGCTACAGTTTTTATGCCAACGGCTTTCACCTCAACCTGAACCTGGTGAACTGGTCATTTCTCGGCGCCGGCCTGCTGCTTTCCCGCTCACCATCCCATTACGTCAAGTTGATTAACAATGCCAGTTCGACCATAGGGCCGATCCTCATACAATACCCGTTTTATGCAGGCATCCTGGGCATGATGCAGGGCACCGGCCTGGCCGGCATCATTTCCGACTGGTTTACTTCGATTGCCACCGCAGAAACACTCAGCTTTTTTGCTTTTCTCTGCGCCGGACTGGTCAACATGTTCATCCCATCGGGCGGCGGTCAGTGGGCAGTACAAGGCCCGATATTCATCGAAGCGGGACAGAACCTGGGAGTCGATCCCTCCATCATCGTGCTGGCCATCTCCTACGGCGACCAGTGGACCAACATGATCCAACCCTTCTGGACCATCCCCCTGCTTGCAATCGCAGGCCTGCACATGCGCCAGATCATGGGTTATACCTTCGTGATATTCCTGCTGACGCTATTCCTGTTCGGCGGGGGACTGCTGCTGTGGGGCGCGGGGTGATGACCTGACACAGTCCGGTGTCGATATCTATGTAATATCGGACTTCAAGTCCTATATTACGTGAATTTATGCCTTATACCTTGAAAATCCATACTTGATGTACTGATTTTCAAGGTTTATAATGCCTTTATGTTGATCGATCGCCCCATTGCCATTGACCGGGTCCAATCCGCCTACCGGGTTCACCCAGCGGTTGCATTACTTGGTCCTCGGCAATGCGGTAAGACTACTTTAGCCCATATTATCTCTGAGAAAGAACCTGAAGTCAGCTTTTTTGATCTGGAAAAAGCGGTAGACCTGCGCCGACTGGAAACCCCGGAACAGACCTTGTCCCAACTTACCGGCCTGGTGGTGATTGATGAGGTGCAAAGACTACCGCAATTGTTCGAGGTGCTACGCGTCTTGCTGGACCGGCGGGACTCTGAAACACGCTTCCTGCTCCTGGGCAGTGCTTCACCCTCATTAATCAAAAGAACATCGGAAACACTGGCCGGGCGCATCGGTCTGGTAGACTTGGCCGGTTTTGACATGAATGAAATCCCACCTGTGCAATGGCAAACATTGTGGCAGCGAGGCGGTTTCCCCAGGAGCTTCCTGGCGCCTGATGATTTCGCGTCCGCCCTGTGGCGCGAGAATTTCATTCGCACGTTCCTGGAACGGGACATCCCGCAACTGGGTATTACCATCCCGGCCGAATCGCTTCGGCGTTTCTGGAGAATGATCGCCCATTACCATGGTCAGATCTGGAATGCCGCTGAGTTCGCCCGCTCCATGGGCACAAGCGAGCGTACGGCGCGCAATTATCTTGACATATTACAAGGCGCGTACATGCTACGGGTACTCACACCCTGGCACGAAAATCTCAAGAAACGGCAAGTTAAATCACCCAAGACCTACGTGCGTGACACTGGCCTCCTACATGCTTTACTGGAACTGGAATCATTCGATGCCTTGTCGGGACATCCGAAAATCGGCGCTTCCTTCGAAGGATTCGTCATTGAGCAGATTCTTTCTTGTCTTGATACCAGGAGCGCCAGCTTCTGGGCAACCCACGGAGGTTCGGAGCTTGATCTGCTAGTCAGTATCGCCGGCAAACGCTACGGCTTTGAATGTAAATACAACGATGCCCCGGGCGTTACCCGATCCATGCGTACAGCCATCCAGGACTTGCAACTGGAACATCTATGGGTGGTTTATCCCGGCAATGAAGACTACGAACTGGATGAATCCGTATCGGTATTGCCGATATGGATGATCCCGCAACGAGTTCAATTGCTTTTTGCCGGTATCAGAACATAAAAGTCACCTCACCACCTATAACACGGCCCTTGGCCAGGGGTGCGTAGGCGCCGCCCAGGGGGATGGGGCCCAGCCTTGTCGGGAGTTGGGTATCGCCGCCGTGTTTGACTTCATTCAGCAGGTTCTTGCCGTAGACTGAAAACACCCAGCGTTCGTCTTCGGAGTGGAAGTCCAGGCCGGCATCCAGGATCTTCTGTGACAGGATATAGCCCAGGTTGTTATCGGTGAAGCTCGATTCATCCCGGTAGGAGTAACTGACCCGTGAGGCGATATGACCCCAGTCGCCGACCTGCAGGCGGTGTCTTAGACCCAGGCTCCAGGTCCACTCCGCGGCGCGGGGCAGGTCCAGGTCCTTGTCCCGGCCGTCAATCATGCCGTCGCTGTTGAGATCGAACCTTACTTTCCTGTAGTCAGCATCCAGCCAGCCTGCTGAAGCGGTAGCCTGGAGGTCCTGCGTCAGGTTGAGAGCGCCGTCCAGTTCAATGCCGAGAATCTCGGCGTCCGCGGTATTCTTGATGACCTGTACCACACCGGAGATGGGATCGGCCAGGTTGACTTCCCGCTGCATGTCTTCGATGTCATTGAAAAACAGCGCTCCGTTCAGGTAACCTTGCTCGAAACTGAGCTTGAAACCGATTTCATAGTTGTCCACGGTCTCCTCGTCAAACGGCCCGGGGCCGAGGTTAACAGTGTCCAAGGCAGTGTTACGCAGGTTGTAACCACCGGAGCGGAAGCCTCGAGTCCAGTGGGCGTAGAGACGCGCGTTATCGGAGAAGTAGTAAGTCATGCCCAGCTTGGGTGACCAGTTGTTCCAGTCTTCGCTGTCAGTGAAATCGAATGGGCAGGTACCGTCCAACACGTTACAGGGTGAGTTCACGTTCCTGATCAGGGAAGCTATGCCGGCCTCTTTCTGTTCCGATGTGTAGCGCAATCCGGCGCTGAGCGTTATAGAGTCATTGAGGTCATAGTCCACGGCCGCGAACACGCCGATAGTTTCCACCTCGTATTCGCCGCCTCCGTCCTGGGTCAGCGCCGGAGAGCCGTCCGGTGTCAACAGGCCCAGCAGGTTGCGCCGTTCGTGGTAATTGATGTCGTTGTTGAAATAGTAAATCCCGGTGGTCAGGTTGATCCGCCCGGCGAATACGCCGTGATAGCGCAACTCGTTACTCACCTGTTCTGATTCCAGGTAGCCGCCTGCATGGAACAGGCTGACGGGTTGGGAGTCGATATCGCTCAGCAACCTTGATTCATAATTTCGATAACCGAAAATGTTGGTAATCATCCCATTTTCGCCGACCTTCAAACTCATCTCCGCAGTGACAAAATGGGTCTCCGAATCCTGGAAACCTTCCTCGTCTATGGAGAAATCATGACTGTCGCGAGCAAAGTTTGCCGGCGCGCCGTCGATTCCCAGACCATTGGTATGCGTCTGCGAAACGGAACCGTCGCCTTCGGTTTCGCTGTATTGGTAGCGTAATACCAGTTCCATCTTTTCGCCGGGTCTCCAGACGACTACGGGACGAATCATCGTCTGTTCAAAGGCGCCGAAGTCGTCACCGGAAAATTTATTCTCGAACCAGCCATCGTCATCGTTATAGTAAGCTGTGATACCGGCACTGACCGTGTCACTGACAGGACCTCCTATATTGCCCATCAGGTATTTGTTCAGACCACCGTCGCCGCCACCATCCAGCGCCGCGCGCATGCGGGCCTCATACTCATCACCGGGTTTCCTGGTATTCACCAGTATGGCGCCGCCGGTCACATTACGCCCGAACAGGATGCCCTGGGGACCGCGCAGGACCTGTATACTTTCCAGGTCAAAGGTATCGAAAGCGGCGCCGCTGTTCGTCCCCAAATAAACGCCGTCCACGAAGATACCGACGGTGGGATCGATGGACGGGATGGAACTGTTTACTCCCAGTCCGCGCATGGAAAAGTTGGCGATCCCCTTGGCGGTACCCACCTCATCCAGGGCCACGTTGGGCAGGCTCACTGCCAGATCGGTCAAACCGCGTATTTTCCGCGCCTCGAGCTGGCTGGCCCCCAGCGCACTGACCGAAAGCGGCACATCGAACACCGTTTCCTCCCGCTTGCGCGCGGTCACCACCAGCTCTTCCAGCATGGGGAGCATATCGCTATGTTGCCGGGATTCCTGTGCGTTTGCAGCCGGCGCGGTGGCAGCGCCGCTCAAAATCATGAGCATGGCTGACAGTGCTGGGAGACAACAGTTATGACTGACCATCTCGCTTGTCTTCCTCCGCCTTGTCGGGAGATTGAAGCTGAATATTTGGGGTCAGAGTAAAAATAATTAACAATAAAGGCACATCAACACCAACTCCCTGTATTTTTACTCTGACCCCACAAATCCCACATCAAATTTTTTCGTGCTGACGAAAAAAGTCCTCTATGTCGCTTAGTTCCTCCGTGATTTTCATCTTCGGCAGGCTGTTCAGGAAAATCCTGCCGTAGGGTTTCGTTCTCAACCTGGGATCGCCGATCATCAATACGCCGTAGTCGCTCTTGTCTCGCAACAGCCTACCGATTCCCTGCTTCAGTGCAAGAACCGCTTCCGGCACCTGGTATTCCATGAACGGGTTTCTCCCCTGTTCCTCCATCCGGGTCAGTCTTGCGTTCAATACCGGGTCGCCGGGCGCGGCAAACGGCAATTTATCGATGATCACGCAGGACAGGGCCTGCCCCCTGACGTCCACGCCTTCCCAGAAACTGCTGGTGCCCAGCAATACCGCGTGGGGAGTGGTCCTGAATGTTTCCAGCAGTTCGGTGCGGGGTGCGTCTCCCTGTACCAGGATGGGATAATCCAGCGCATCGCCGATCAATCCGGCAGCCTGGCGCAGGGCGCGATGGCTGGTAAACAGGAAAAACGCTCGTCCCTGGGTCAACTTCAGCACCGGGATCGATTTTTCGACCACGCTTTCGGTAAAACCGGCGGTTCTCGGATCAGGCAAGTCCGGGGGTAAATACAGCAGCGACTGGGTGTTGAAATTAAACGGGCTGTCCCAGCCACGGGTCTGGACCTCGTCCAGCCCCAGTTGTGATGAGAAGTGGTTAAACTGACGGTTCACGCTCAGGGTGGCCGAGGTAAATATACTTATGCAATCATAGTCGCTCATGCGCGTGCGGAACACGTCGGCAATATCCAGCGGCGTCTGGTGCAGGAAAAAACCGTTGCCGCGCAACTCCAGCCAGCGGATGTACTCATCACCTTCCCTGTCATTGAACTGGTCAAGAGCCGCCATCACCGCTTCTATTCGCTTATGACAGTTATCCAGTGACTTGCCCCTGTCGGCAAAGGCTTCCAGCACTTCGTATACGGCATCCGCCTTCTCCAGCAACGTCGTCAGTGCAGTGGAAACGTCCACCATCTCCTTCAATCCGGCCCAGGCGACCCGCTTATCCTCCCTCGGAAAACTCAGGCGCAGGTCGCGAACCGCTTTTTCAACCTGGTCCAGCATCTCGGGAAAGCCGGGCAAATCGGCCGCTTCCTCGAAATACGCTTTCCTGGAGTCGGACACAAGTTCCAGTAATTGCCGGCTGCTCAAGGTCTCGCTGAAAAATTGTGAGGCCAGCTCCGGCAACTGGTGCGCCTCATCGAATATGACCACCTCTGCCGCCGGCAACAGCTCACCATAGCCGGTTTCCTTCAATACCATATCGGCCAGGAACAGGTGATGATTGACCACGGCCAGGTCCGCGTCAACGGCGCGGCGGCGGGCGCGAAACACAAAACAGTCATCGTAAAAATCACATTCCTGGCCCAGGCAGTTATCGACGCTGGAAATACAGGCCGGTCTGACGGAAGCATCTTCCGGAATATGGGACAGCTCGGCCAGGTCGCCGCTATCGGTCTGTTGTGACCAGGTGCGGATATCGGTCAGGTAACTCCTGGCCTGCTTGTCCAGGCGCCGCGAGTCGAATTCCGCCTGTCTCAGGCGATGCAGGCACAGGTAGTTGGAGCGTCCCTTCAGCAATGCAATGTTGAGCGCACGGCCGACGGCTTCTCGCACCAGGGGCAGGTCCCTGGTAAACAGTTGATCCTGCAAATGCCGGGTGCCGGTGGAGATGATCACCTTGTAGCCGGACTGGAGCGCCGGCACGAGATAGGCAAAGGTTTTGCCGGTTCCCGTTCCGGCCTCACAGATAAGCGACTCTCCCTGGTCTATCGCCTCCCGGATAGCCTCCGCCATCTCAACCTGCTGGGGCCTGACGGAGTAATCATGGACCAGGTCCGACAGGACGCCTTTTGTACCGAGGATATCTGCTGGGGTTTGCATTTGGATAGTATAAAGTCCTTTTAACACCTCATTCTCACATGTCCAATTCTACTATGAAACGGGCAAAAATGTGTACGTGAAATTCCAGCGCTATTCCTGCCCCCATTGTCATTCCGGGAAATACCGAGTAGTGGCACATGGATGTGCCGTTGACGAACCAAAGGACGGAAATCCAGTGAAATAAAGAGTCGCCAATGGCGACACGTTATCAGACTGGATACCGGGACAAGCCCGGTATGATGACTGGGGGTATGGCCGGCATGGCGACGGGGTGTCTGCCGACTATGTGGCCCGGGCAACCGCAGATATTTGGGGTCAGAGTAAAAATACGGCTAATTTGGTAGAGGACGCGGGTTTATTGTTGAGTATTTTTACTCTGACCCCAAATATCCTTCAGTTTTTCACGCGACTCACATATTCACCTGTGCGGGTGTCCACCTTGATCTTCTCATCCTGCTCGACAAACAGGGGGACTTTGACGGTAGCGCCGGTTTCCAGGGTGGCCGGTTTTGTACCCCCTGAAGCAGTGTCTCCGCGCAGGCCAGGGTCGGTTTCGGTGATCCTGAGTTCGACGAAGTTGGGCGGCTGGATACTCAGCGGTGCGCCATTCCACAAGGTAACCCCGCACATCTCTTCGCCGGTCAGCCACCGATCGGCATTGCCCAGCGCCGCCCGGTCGGCTTCTATCTGCTCATAACTGCTCATATCCATGAAATACCACAACTCACCATCGTTATAAAGGTACTGTAGTTCCATGTCCATTACGTCGGCTGCCGGCAGGCTCTCCCCCGATTTGCAGGTCTTTTCCAGCACCCTGCCGGTTTTCAGGTTGCGTATCTTGATGCGGGTGAACGCCTGGCCCTTGCCCGGCTTGACAAATTCGCTCTCAAGAATGGAACAGGGGTCGCCGTCAATGGTCAGCTTCAAGCCCGGCTTGAATTCATTGGTGCTGTAGGTAGCCATGGATTTTTATTTTTTCGGTTTGATTGTTGCCACCTGCCGATAGCCTCGCGGCAGGACATTGCCACGCCGCCCGCGCTCGCTATGATACTGCTTCCAGTCCTTCAGTTTCAAGGTCAGGTGGCGTTTACGGGACTCCAGGATCAGCGCATCTTTTTTACCGAAAACAGTGAGCGCAACCAGGTATTCCTCGCGGCTCTTAAGCCTGGCCGGCGGTATTTGCATGACTTTTACCCCCTTGCCCCTGGCCAGTTGAGGGAACTCGGACAACTCCGCCACCAGCAGGCGGCCTTCGGTACTGACGGCCGCCACCAGGTCCTGTTCATGGCTGGACACCTGAACGGGAGGCAATATCAGCGCAGACGGCGGAGCGTTCAACACCGCCTTGCCGGCCTTCGCCTTGACGTACAGGTCTCCCAGCCTCGCGACAAACCCGTAACCTGCGTCAGTGGCAAGGAAATAGAGGTCGTCGCTGTCACCCATCATGGTTCCGATGAAGACGGCGCCGTCCGGTGGCGTCACCCAACTGGACACCGGCTCGCCGTGGCTGCGCGCGGACGGCAGAATGTGAGCAGGGATGGAATAACAGCGTCCGGTCGAGTCAAGGAATATAGCCAACTGGTTACTGCGCCCCGCTGCGGCCTGCCTGAAGCCGTCGCCGGCCCGGTAATTCAGGGTCTCCGGGTCGATGTCATGGCCTTTCGCGGCCCTGACCCAGCCTTTCTCAGACAGGATAATCGTAACCTGTTCCGTGGGCATCAACTGGGTATCGTCCATCGCCCTGGCGTCTTCACGCTGCTCCAGGGGAGAACGCCGCGCATCGCCGAACTTTTCCATGTCCGCCCTGATTTCTTCTTTTACCAGGGTTTTGAGACGGGCAGCCGAACCCAGTATCAACTGCAGGGATTCTCTTTCTTCCTGCAGCTCGTCCAGTTCGCCCCGGATCTTGATTTCCTCCAGCTTGGCCAGACGCCGCAACCTGAGGTCGAGAATGGCCTCCGCCTGGACCTCGGACAACTGAAACCGCCCCATCAATTCCTGTTTGGGGTGGTCTTCCTCGCGCACGATCCTGATCACCTCATCAATGTTCAGGTAAGCCGTCATCAGGCCTTCCAGCACGTGAACCCGCTGTTCAACCTGTTCCAGACGGTGCTGCAAGCGCCGGCGCACCGTCTCGGTACGATACTGCAACCACTCCTTCAGGATAGTCCTGAGGTCCTTGACCTGGGGCCGGCCGTTGATTCCGATCATGTTCAGGTTGATCCGGTAACTGCGTTCCAGGTCGGTCGTAGCGAACAGGTGCGACATCAACTCGGTCAGGTTGACCCGGTTGGAGCGCGGGATGAACACGAGCCGGGTCGGGTTTTCATGGTCTGATTCATCCCGCAGGTCTTCCAGCATGGGTAATTTCTTCGCCTGCATCTGTGCGGCCACCTGTTCCAGTATCTTGTTGCCGGAAGTCTGGTAAGGCAACGCGGTCACGATGACGTTCCCCCCCTCCTTCTCCCACCTGGCTCGCAGTTTCACGGAACCGTTGCCGCTGCGATACATCTCCAGGAGTTCCTGCGCCGGGGTGATGATCTCCGCCTCGGTGGGAAAGTCCGGGCCTTTGACATAGTCGAATAAGTCCTCGACCGTACTGCGGGGCTGCTCCAGCAGGTGAATACAAGCGCCGGCCACCTCCCTCAGGTTATGGGGCGGGATATCCGTCGCCATGCCGACGGCAATACCCGTGGCCCCGTTCAACAAGATGTTGGGGAGCCGCGCAGGCAGTAATTTCGGCTCCTCCAGTGTGCCGTCAAAATTGGGCGTCCAGTCAACGGTTCCCTGTCCCAGTTCCGCCAGCAATACCTGGCTGTAGGGTTTCAGCTTGGATTCCGTGTAACGCATGGCCGCAAAAGACTTGGGATCATCCATGGAACCCCAGTTGCCCTGGCCGTCGACGATGGGATAGCGGTAACTGAAGTCCTGCGCCATCAGCACCATGGCCTCGTAACAGGCGCTGTCCCCGTGAGGATGGAACTTGCCGATGACGTCCCCCACCGTGCGGGCCGATTTCTTGAATTTGGAGGCCGCGCTCAGGCCTAGTTCAGACATGGCGTAGATGATTCGTCTCTGCACCGGCTTCAAACCATCGCCGATATGGGGCAAGGCGCGGTCCAGAATGACGTACATGGAGTAATCCAGGTATGCTTTTTCTGTAAATTCGTATAAAGGTTGGGTTTCGCTGCGTTCGAAATCCAAAGTAAGATTTTCCGACATGACACGGTCCCTCTGGAGGCGTAAATCAGTAAAGAGGGCACCCATACTACCAGCAAAAAGCCTCCTAATTCCAATATTTTACGGAACTATTCCCTGGATCGGGCAGTCTGATAGCAGACCTGGAAATTCGCGTTGCCAATCCTGATCGAGGCGTATGTCGCTTGCAAACTTTACTATTCTTTCTTAACTATCCTGAATAAATGTTTGACAAGGCTGGACTTTCTAAATATTATTCTGTCACAATACAGTCTATTCCCATCACTTGACATAAGAGATAACTATTATGGCAACTGTTAATGAAAGCACCCTGGCATCGATGGATGCAGCTGCAAGTAAAGAAACCACATACTCCATGTCCGTTGGCGATACGTTCAATGGCATCCTGGTTCAAAAGTTCGACGAAGACTGGATCAAAATAGAACTAGAGAAGGGAAAGACCTACAAGATCAACCTGTCCGGCCGCGGCAAAGACGGGGATGAGGCGGAGGACACCATCCTCAAGCTGTTCACTTCCAAGGGAGACCATGTCGTCACAAACGACGATATCGACACTGCAAACAAGATCTACGATTCCGAGTTGATCTTTACCGCGACTGCCGACGACACCTATTACATCAGCGCCAGCAGCTATACCAGCAACCCGAACCTGGACAATTCAGGCGGTTACATGATAACGGTGGAAGAGTACGAACTGATTATCGACACCTCTATCAAAGGCACCAATGCCAGCAACAGACTGACCGGCACCAATGACGGGGAAAAGATCTCCGGTCTTGGGGGCAACGACACGCTGTACGGCCGCGGCGGTGACGACGAACTGGACGGCGGAACCGGCAATGACACGCTGGTTGGCGGCGCCGGCGCTGACAAGCTGACCGGTGGCACAGGTAACGACACCGCATCCTACACGGGTTCGTCCGCGGGTGTGACGGTGCGCCTGCATGACCCCTCGCCACGCGGCGGTGACGCCGAAGGCGACACATTCGAGGAAACAGTCAGTTTTACCTATACGGACAAAAGCGGGCGGAAAACAACGGACCTGCCTGACATCGAGAACCTGACCGGCTCCGATCACGATGAC
The DNA here is from genome assembly GCA_965205405.1 of Gammaproteobacteria bacterium. Lineage (GTDB taxonomy): Bacteria > Pseudomonadota > Gammaproteobacteria > Eutrophobiales > Eutrophobiaceae > JAAXHV01. The sequence continues at coordinate 2,286,955 of OZ242169.1, read as the reverse complement.
CTCCTGGCCGGTGACGAGCGGGCCAACCGGCTCTCAGGCGGTCGCGGTGACGACATCATATACGGCGGACCGGGCGGTGACGATACGAATTCGGACACGATGTACGGCGGCTCCGGGCACGACAAGCTGTTCGGCGGCCGGGGCGACGACAAGCTGTACGGCAGCACCGGAAATGACGAACTCAAGGGCGGCGCAGACGACGATACGCTCAGTGGCGGCTCCGGCACCGACAAGCTGTATGGCGGCGACGGTGACGACATACTGGATGGCGGCTCCGGCGACGATATACTGGAAGGCGGCGACGGCGAGGATATCTTCAGGTTTTCCCAGGACGACGGGGATGACGACATCAAGGGTTTCAGCACTTCAAGACGAGATGGAGACAGGATAGACCTGACCGATTTCGAAGATATTGATTCCATGGATGACCTGGACATAAAACAGCGCGGGAGCGACACCAGGATTGACCTGGACGGGTATGACGGCGGTGAGATTTGGCTGCTGGATTTCGACAAGGACGACCTCGATGATGATGATTTTATCTTCTATAGCGACCGGGATAATGACCGGCATGATGACCGGGATAATGACCGGCATGATGACCGGGATAATGACCGGGATAATGACCGGGATGATGATGACAGGCAGACAACTGTACCTGTCACTCCACTTACCGGTGACCCGGGTGATGACATTTATTACGGCACAAGCGGCAACAACAGTAAGAACACCGGTGCAGGTGACGACGTGCTGTATGGCGGTTCCAGGTGATGACGTGCTCCAAGGCGGTGATGGTGTAGACAGCTACGAGGGTGGGCCGGGTAGTGACACCATTATTGTGGATATGGAGGATATCTTGGGTTCGGAAGATGAGCCCAGAGTAGAAGATGTGATAGACGGTGGTCAGAACCCGAGCGGCAGGGAGAACAGCGATACCCTATCGTTTAAGGATTGGGTGGATACGGAAAATGGATTGGGTGTGACTGTTAATCTTCGGACAGAACAGGTAAACATAAACACCGCAGGCGCTACCGTTTACACAAGGATCTTCAAGAATATCGAACACCTCATCGGCAGCGACTATGCAGATAACCTGACCGGTGACGAGGGAAATAACATCATCAGGGGTGGCGAAGGGAATGACAGGCTGGACGGCGCCGGTGGTGATGACACGCTGGAAGGCGGTGCCGGTGCGGATACGCTTATCGGCGGTACTGGCAGTGATACGTTATCCTATGAGAGTTCGAATCTTGGTGTGACGGTAAACCTAAATACTGACAGTACATCCGGCGGCCATGCGGCAAGTGATGTTATCACCAGCAACGATTTAGAGAACATCATCGGGTCCCGGCACGCGGACACACTGACCGGTGACGGCAACGCCAACGTCATTGAAGGTGGCTTGGGTGGCGACACGCTGGATGGCGGCGGCGGAACTGATGATACCCTATCCTATGCCGGCTCCAGTTCCCGCGTCGACGTCGACCTGGGCGAGGGAGTGATGAAGGAGATTGGTGGCAGCCAACAAAGAGTTATCGCAAAAAGTTCAGGAGGCCATGCCTCAGGCGATGACGTGATACATGAGAATATCATCGGGCTCCAGCCATGGCATACTGACCGGTAACAGTTCGGATAGACATAAGGCGGTCCTGGGCTCGCTTGCGGTAAAGAGGGAGACCGATACCGCTCCTACCCCGCGCAACAGTTCGGATAACATGCTGGAAGGCGGTCCGGGGGCGGATAAGCTTTACGGTAAAGAGGGAACCGATACCGCTTCCTACGCCCGCGCAACGGCCGGCGTCACAGTAGGGCGATAAGTTCGACGTATCGAGATGTACGTGGGCTCTGCCCACGATGATACGTTCATCGCCAGCGAGGCCCCCGATAATATTGATGGTGGCGCTCATGGAAAAGGTGGTGATACCGGGGATCGGAAGCGGAGTCATAGACCTGACAGAGAGCGGCAGGGGCCGGGGCGATGCTAAGGGCGATAAGTTCGACAGTATCGAGATGTACGTGGGCTCTGCCCACGATGATACGTTCATCGCCAGCGAGGCCCGCGATAATATTGATGGTGGCGCTCATGGAAAAGGTGGTGATACTGTTTCCTATGAGAAATCTGGAGCAGGAGTCACAGTGACCTTGCCAGGAGGCGGACAATCAGACACGGCTACAAACAGTTACGCTGCCGGTGATATACTGACTGGTATCGAGAACGTCACCGGGTCTGACCACGATGACATGATAACCGGCGATGGTGACCCTAATGTGCTCAAGGGTGGCGATGGTGATGACACATTGGAAGGTGGTAGTGGAAATGACACGCTGGAAGGTGGTGATGACCGTGACATACTTACCGGCAACGGTGGCGCGGATATATTCAAGTTTTCTTCCGGGGATGGCGATGACGATATTACGGATTTCAACAGCAATGAAGACGATAAGATTGACCTGACTGCCTTCACCGGTATCGCCTCCATGCAGGACTTGGATATAGACGTGTTAAATGGCAATACTGAGATCAGGGACCTCCCCGGTGGGGGAAAAATCACACTGACAGATCGCACAGCTGCCTTGAATGATGATGATTTTATGTTCTTCACCAGTACCGATGATGGCACGTCGGGCTCCAACGTCCTGAAGGGCGACCGCAGAGGTAATGAAATTAATGCCGGCGCCGGTAATGACCAGGTGTTCGGTAACGGCGGCGACGATGTACTAAACGGTGAGGCGGGCGATGACACGCTATATGGCGGCGCCGACGATGATACCTTGAACGGTGGTGAAGGAGACGACATACTGGACGGCGGTCCTGGCGCCGACACCTTCGTGTTCGCCCCCGGACAAGAGGACGATCACGACCACATCATGGATTTCAACACTGACGGCGATGGTGATAATGCCGATAAGATTGACTTGTCGGCTTTTGATGGTATATCCAGCATGATATGCTTTTGATGGTATATCCAGCAACTCCTTCACCATCAGCAATGATGCAGATGGTAATGCCGTGATTGACCTGACTGGCCAAGACGGCGGGATGATTACACTCCTGGGTATAGACCAGGGTGACTTGGGAGCAGGCGACTTCATTTTCTCCTAAGTCAACCCCAGTCGTCCCTGTCTTACAACATACCACAGCCAGCCCTCCTGCTTAAAACAAGCAGGAGGCAGGCATTCCCCCCCCCCCCCTCGTGCCGTCATTCCTGCGAAAGCAGGAATCCAGGCAAACCTCGTGCCGTCATTCCTGCGAAAGCAGGAATCCAGTGAAACAAAGAGTCGCCGGAGCCTGCCCCGGCATGTCGTAAGCCGGGGGCGACACAATGTGACTGGATTCCGGGACAAGCCCGGAATGACGACTGTGAAGCCTCGGCGAGAGTGACGACTGTGGCGCCTCGGCGAGAATGACGACGGAAGCCTGATTACGAGAAAATGGGGACCGGGAATAAGCGGACAGACTTATTTTTGCCGCAGCTTAGTGGGCAACTCCAGGGGACAGCATGATTTGAATGAGCAGGCCAACGCCGGCGATGACAACGCCGGCAAGCAGGAACCCGATGATGCCAACTATCCATTTCATTAGCCGCGTTTCCTGTCTTGCCATATCGGCCTTCAGGTTTGCAATACCAGCCTTGGTCGCCAGTTGCGGTAGCTGAGACACTTGAATGACGTCCTCCGCCGCCTCGGTGGCGGCCTTCTCTGATGCGCCGACTTCAACAAACGCCTTGTAAAGTGCAGTACTGCTCATACGGGTTACCTCCTTATAAGTAAAATGTTACGCTCCAGGTCCGGAAGTTGCTTCACTTCCGCCCATGTCCGCAATCTACGGTCTTTTACCGGGGTTGTCAACGCTTAACTACAGGCCAGAATACAAGCTTGGCGCGATGCCTACCGGCTTGATAATATTGACAAATTGCTGGCTGGTAATGATGGGTAAGAAGGGGACAAGTACGTTGAAGGGGACAGATTTAAATCTTTCCCCGATCAGTGTCACCAGTCAGGATGTCCCCAGTCAGGACCGGTGAAAAATAAATCCCCTTTTCCGTTCATGATGCCTTGGGTGCTGAAATTTTCTGATTATCAACCAAGGTTGGCTGACTCCGGCCCTTCGCTTTTCTTGCCTCAGAGAGCGATATCTCCGCAATAATACCGGCGGCTTTAGCTCTTGCAGCAGCCCGCACCTCCGGTTTAATGTCTTTTCTATGTTCATTCAGTGACTTGACCATAATATACCTCCACCTATTTGAATCCTTGATTATCCAGGTGATTTAAAAATTCATTCTCCGCCAACGGGATCATCCTATCATAATACCGTTTACCTTTTTTACCGTCTTTACGACCACCACACAGCAAGACAGCACGCCGTTTTGGATCAAAGGCATAAAAGACACGATAGGGGTTTCCGGCGTGTTGAATTATCAACTCTTTCAGATTCTTAACCTTGCTTGTACCTTTCAGGGTATCCGCATAAGGTCGTGACAGCCAGGGCCCCCTCATCTCCAATACTTCAACCATTGCCAGTACGTCTTCTTGTTCCCCATCGGTTAAAGCCAGAAACCACTTCTCGTACTCCTCAGCGACCAGAATTTTCCATGTCATCTTTCATGCTCCATGGGCAGAACATTCACTTAACTTGTATCGCGGTTGGCAGCGATCAATTTCTTCAGCCGGGTAATCATGGGATTCTGATCCAAGTCGAGAGTTCTACGCTCGACTCGGCCCAGTGTGACATCAACACCCTGAGCACGAAGCTTACTCAGAAATTTCTCTTGCTGAATAACACGGTAAATAACCCCTGAAACTTTCCCGGTATAGTAGCTGATACCAGCGATGCTGCGGTCAAGGACCAACTCATGCGCCAAAGCATGATAGTCAAGATAGCCAGTGGCGATTCCGATGCTTCGGGAGGAATGGTAGAAGTTACTGCCGTCGATGAATATGATTACCTGTTCCCTGGCCATTTGTCTCCATAAATGAGTGCCCCTGGGGACCGTTACCGGCTCTATCCCGGGGGGATTAGATTTTGCGCCCACTCATCTGAACGCTGATGTAAATGTAGCGCCCGTAACCTGTCGTGTCAAACTTTTTTATATAGTGGCAAGGTCGCCTTTGCGTTCCAGCCAGTCCTGTTGTCTGATAGGAAAAGATGTGCTACTTCAATTGAAACGCTTTGATAACCAGTTGTTCTGCTGTCTTAATCTCTTCTTCTTTCATCCAGTCAAAATGACTGTCCCTCTTGGCTTTGGACAATCTGCCATTATTCTGTTGGACGATACGAATGAATAATTCAAGGCTATGCGCCGGCCAGTCCAGCAGGTCGTTCAACTCTTTGTGCGCTTGATCGAATCCCATCAGGTAATTTATTTCTTTTTCCAAATCTTCTTCCACCGTCCTGAGCAGAGATTTGTATAAAAATTCCGCCTGGATTGTTGCGTCAAAATAGCGGAAATAAACAACATCATTGCCGGTTGCAGGAATATCCGGCGTATCCGGGTTGTAACTGGTATGGGCTCGCAACGGCTTGGAAAAGTTTTCCAGTGCCGCGACATACTTATCCAGGTTGGCAAGTATGACAGCAGAAATCGGCAGGATAATCCCCCTGGGGGTAAAGCCGGTATTGGTCAAAATTTCATGAATTAAATAACGATGGATACGCCCATTGCCGTCCATGAAGGGGTGAATGAACACGAAGCCGAATGCAATCACTGTCGCCAATACGACCGGGTCGATTAGAGACTCACCTGCTCCATTGTCATTATTTGCGTACCAATCTCTTGACGTCTCCGCTAATGACAGTAGTCCGGCCATTAAATCCGGGATATCTTCCGGTCTTGGCGGGATAAAATCTATCTGTTGTCTATAGCCATGATCTTTGCCTACCCAGTTCTGTTGATGCCGCCAGGTAAATTCATGAAAGCGGAGGTCTACGACGGCCTGTTGCAGTTGCACCAGTCGGGCCTCAGATAATAATTCCAGCGTATCGGCCTTACGCAATAAATCAGCGAAACGTTGGGCACGATCGGGAGAGGGTGTTTCCCGCTCTACTTCAAACGAGGACTGTGTTTCTACCAGGTAGAGATAACCGGCCGCTCGCCGCAAAATATCCTGATCATAGCGCGCCAATGTTTTATGCGTTTTCTCCCGCAAATCCTTGGCTATCATTTCATTCAGAAATTTCGTCCGGCGCACCAATGGACAGAAGTTTTTATTACCCGGCAGATTATTATTTATACGAAAACGCGCATTCTTTTCTCCACGTTTCAATCCAAACTGTAATACGTTATCCACAATATCTACATAACGTTCTTTGGCGGGAACGTTTACTCTTAACTCATCGCCCGACAGCCATTCATAGAGAAAACCGGCACGACGTGCATAGCTCGATGTCGGATTCTCAGCCAGCCAGGCATTCAATTCATCTCTCCCTGCCTTCTGGAATAACAAATACAGGACTTCGAGGTTAATGCCTTCATAGCGCAAGGCGAATTGCAGGTGTCCGATTAAACCGGCTTCCGGCCGGTACTTGGGTTCGAAGGCAAGGATATCCTGATTTCCGACAACGCGCTTTTGCCTTCCCTTGATCATTGAGTCAATTTGCGAGAACGCCTGCAATGGCATTGCCGCCAATTCGTATTGCTCAATCAGATAAAGATAACCAAGCGCCATGTATTCTCCGAAAAATAGCCGCAAATTTAGAAATATATCCGCATATTATCATTTCATGAGAAAAATATCCGCAATTTATTCTAAAACTGAATTTCTTTGCGGTTTATTATCTCGTAAATTTAAGATAAGCGGTTATTTTTCTCAGACTGCGGATGATTTTCACGGAGAAACGTGGAACGCGGCGGGGGAGAAAAGGAGACAGATTTAAATCTGTCCCCTTTTTATACAGCAGCAAGATCTCCCTTGCGTTCCAGCCAGTCCTTGCGGTCCGAGGCACGTTTCTTCGCCAGCAGCATGTCCATCATCTGGTCCGATTTGTTGTCTTCCGGCAGGCTCAGTTTTACCAGGCGGCGCGTTTCCGGCGCCATGGTGGTTTCCCGTAACTGCATGGGGTTCATTTCACCGAGGCCCTTGAAGCGTTGCACGTTTACCGTCCCCTTGATTTTTTCTGCGGTGATGCGATCCAGTACGCCGGATTTTTCGGAGTCGTCCAGGGCGTAGAATACCTCCTTGCCGACATCTATCCGGTACAGGGGCGGCATGGCAACGTGTACGTGACCTGCGCTGACCAGTTTGCGGAAGTGTTTCAGGAACAGGGCGCAGAGTAAGGTGGCGATATGCAGACCGTCGGAATCCGCATCGGCCAGGATGCAGATGCGGCCGTAGCGCAGTTTGGATAAATCGTCGGAGCCCGGATCCACGCCGATTGCGACTGAGATGTCGTGGACTTCCTTGGAGGACAGCACTTCACCCGGGGCCACCTCCCAGGTGTTGAGGATTTTTCCCCGTAACGGCATGACCGCCTGAAATTCCCGGTCCCGGGCCTGTTTGGCGGAACCGCCGGCGGAATCCCCTTCCACCAGGAACAACTCACTGAGTTCGGCAGACTGGCTGGCGCAGTCCGCCAGTTTGCCGGGCAGCGCCGGGCCGCTGATCACTTTTTTGCGGACAACGTTTTTACCGGCCTTGAGGCGACTCTGGGCATGGCGGATCGCCAGTTCGGCAATCTTCTCACCGGTTTCCACGTGCTGGTGCAGCCACTGGCTCAAGGCATCGCGCACAACGCCGGAAACAAACGTCGTACATTCCCGCGAGGCCAGCCGTTCCTTGGCCTGACCGACGAATTGAGGTTCATCCATTTTTACCGAAAGCAGGTAGGCACAGCGGTCCCAGACGTCTTCCGCGGTCAGCTTGACGCCGCGGGGCAACAGGTTGCGTGATTCACAGAACCCCCTGAAGGCTTCCAGCAAGCCCTGGCGCAAGCCGTTCACGTGGGTGCCGCCCTGGGTGGTCGGCACCAGGTTGACGTAACTCTCCGTGATCAACTCCCCTGCTTCCGGCAACCAGTGTACGGCCCAGTCCACCTGTTCGTTATTGCCTTGCATGGAGCCGGTAAAAGGTTCCGCCGGCAGCAGTTCGACACCGGCCAGCATACTCGACAGGTAGGTGCTGACCCCGTCCTCATAGTACCACTCCGTTTTATCCTCGTTGGCCTCATCGTCGAGCCTGACCGTCAGTTTGGGGCACAATACCGCCTTGGCGCGCAGCAGGTGTTTCAGCTTCGCCCTTGCTACCGTAATGGAATCAAAGTAAACCGGGTCGGGCCAGAAGCGCAGGGTGGTGCCGGTATTGCGTTTGCCGACTTCGCCTACCACCTCCAGCGGGCTGATCCTGTTGCCGTCGGCAAAGGCCATATTGTATTCCTGGCCGTCCCGCCTGACCCAGACCTCCAGGTGTTTGGACAGGGCATTGACGATAGACACACCCACGCCGTGCAGACCACCCGAGAACTTGTAATTCTTGTCGGAGAACTTACCCCCGGCGTGCAGCCGGGTCAGGATCACTTCCACTCCCGGGAGATTCTCCCCCGGATGATTGTCGACCGGCATGCCCCTGCCGTTATCGGCGACCGTGATGGAGTTGTCTTCGTGCAGGGTAATCTCAACCTTGTCGGCTTGACCGATGATTGCCTCATCGACACTGTTATCGACGACTTCCTGCACCAGGTGATTGGGACGGGAGGTATCGGTGTACATCCCGGGCCGTTTACGCACCGGGTCAAGACCGGTCAGGACCTCGATATCAGCGGCGGCGTAAGTGTTGTTCATCTGATTATTTTGCCACAGAGGGCACAGAGATCACAGAGAAAAGACGGCATATCCGTCGTCGTCATTCCGGCGCAGGCGCTGGGATGACGATAATCCTAACTATCTATATCCGCGCCGAGTGACTGCCGGATAGCGGCCGGGATGGGCGATATCTGGAAATTGTACTCCTGGTGACTGATGCCGGCGGAAATTTCTGCGCCCTGCCCTACGGCGGTAATATCCTCCGGTAACAGTTCAAAGCGCATGAAGTGGACTGACGAGGTCCTTGTTTCGGTCTCACGTTCCATATCTTCGTCACAGACCGGGACGATAATAGCGCCGGCGCCGACGCGCATCCAGACACAGTCCTCTATGCCGACCAGCCTGGTAAGCATTTCCTCCCGCTCAGCGCGGTCGTCATACTCCAGCATGAAGGTAGCCTTCCAGTTGTACCCATCCGGGATCAGCGGGTTATAGGCCGCCAGTTCTTCTTCAATGTCGGCGCGCTCGAAAATCTTCTCGATACGCAGCATCTCCTGCACCTGGTAGTGGATGGTAAGGCGATCCTCAAAATACAGGGTGGCGTTGAGGCCCAGGGGCAGGCGCCGTGATTTCTTGTGCGCCATCACCCTGGCGCGAAACTCGTTACGGATCTCGGCGTATTTTTCCAGCGTGTACAGATCTGCCCTGGTCAACTTATTTGACATTTCTATCTTCTCTCACAAACCATAGGCAAATTTCAGCAGGGAAAACACAGATTCAGCCGCGCCGGCCTGTCCCTCCCCCATGCCATTCTGAATTTGCGCGCCCGCCATCGGGCAATCACTGACGTAATGTTCGGCCTCTGCCTGTTTGACCTTGTTCACGACCGGGCGGCAGATTTTCGTCGATATCTCGTGGCTCTCAGCCTTGACCGCGTAGGTTCCATCGTGTCCCGAGCAGCGTTCGATCACATCGATGCTCGTGTCCGGGACCAGTGCAAGCACGTCGCGGGTTTTCAGGCCGATATTCTGGACCCGCTGGTGACAGGGCGCATGGTAGGCAATCCTGCCGAGAGACTGTTTGAATTCGGTATTCAGCTTCCCTTCCTTATGCCGGATCATGAGGTACTCGAAGGGGTCGTAAAATGCCTGCCGCACCCGCTGCACGTTCTCGTCATCGGGAAACATCAGGGGAAGCTCCTGCTTGAACATCAACACACAGGAGGGGATGGGTGCGATGATGTCCCAGCCCTGTTCGACCAACCCCATCAGGCGCGGAATATTGACGTCTTTTGCCCGCCCGACCGCATCAAGATCGCCCAGCTCCAGCTTGGGCATGCCGCAACACTCCTCCTTATCGGCCAGGGTGACCGGGATTCCGTTATGTTCGAATACGGCGATCAGGTCTTCTGCCACCCGGGGGGTATTCCTGTTGCAGTAACAGGTCACGAACAACGCTACCTTTCCGGTCGTCCCGCCGGCCGGCTCCGGAGTGGACGGGGCCGGTTGTTTGCCTTTCATCCGACTACGCAACGAGCGGGAATGAAACTCCGGCAAAGGCGCATCCGCATGGATACCCGCCGTCTTTTCCAGCAGTTTGCGCAGCGGTTGCGACTTATTCGCCGCATTGACCAGCTGGGCAACAATGGGAATACCGGCGAGATTACCCACGGTCTGGGTAGAGGTAAGCACCTTGTCGCGCAATTTAGCATTGCCCTGCTTGAAATTCACCGCCTTGGCGCGCAGCATGAGGTGGGGAAAGTCGACGTTCCATTCGTGGGGCGGCACGTAGGGGCATTTCGTCATGTAGCAGAGATCACACAGATAGCAGTGATCCACGACTTTGCCGAAATCGGCTTTTTCCACCCCGTCCACTTCCATGGTGTCCGACTCGTCTATCAGGTCGAACAGGGTGGGAAACGCGTTGCACAGGCTGACACAGCGGCGGCAGCCATGGCAGATATCAAATACGCGCTCCAACTCCGAGACTAAATCGTCCTGATCGTAGTATTCCGCCTGTTTCCATTCAATAGCATGCCTGACGGGCGCTTCCAGGCTGCCTTCACGAATATCTGTCACGGTCATCTGTTTATCAATCTGCTGAGAAGTACGCCAATGATATTTGGGGTCAGAGTAAAAATACCGGGTAATAATCCAGCGCCGCCTGCCAACCCGACTGTATTTTTACTCTGACCCCAAGCACTAAAAAGAACCGGGCCCTTGCCCGGCTCTGCACAAATCAGTCTGGGGCAGGTCGTCTACGTGACGCCCGCAGGGGATGCGCCGAGGACGGCGCATTTCATTGCGCAGGCCCGATCAAATCAGGCGTCAAGGTTGTCCAGCGCCTTTTGAAAACGGTTGGCGTGAGAACGCTCCGCCTTGGCAAGGGTTTCAAACCAGTCGGCGATTTCATCCAGGCTCTCTTCCCGCGCAGTCTTCGCCATACCCGGATACATATCCGTGTATTCGTAAGTTTCACCGGCAATGGCCGCTTTCAGGTTGTTTTCGGTTGAACCGATGGGTTCGCCTGTTGCCGGATCGCCCACCTCTTCAAGAAATTCCAGGTGGCCGTGGGCATGGCCGGTCTCACCTTCGGCAGTTGAACGAAAAACTGCGGATACATCGTTAAAGCCCTCAACATCCGCTTTTTGGGCAAAATACAGGTAACGGCGATTTGCCTGTGATTCTCCGGCAAATGCTGCTTTCAGGTTTTCTTCGGTTCTGGTACCTTTCAAACTCATCGAACTATCTCCTAATTGATTGATCTTTGCTGGCTTTATGACTACAGAAACTGGTGCAACGTAAATAATAAATCTAGCGGACTGAGTCGATAGTGTCAACCTGATAAGTCCAGCAAGGCCATTGTATTTTTTTATCGTAAATATAGGTTTTATCTATAACCCCTGAGTTATTGGTACAATTCCGGTCATTATCGACCGGAGACACCCTTGTGACTGCAAAAAAACCCGAAATAGACTTTGAAAAATCACTGGCTGAACTGGAAAAGCTTGTTGAGACCATGGAAAAAGGTGAGCTCACCCTGGAAGAATCCCTGAAACAATTCGAACGGGGCGTATCTTTGACCCGCGCTTGCCAGCAAGCCCTGGCAGATGCTGAACAGAAGGTAAAAATATTAACCCGGAACAGTGAGGCCGGGGAGTTAACCGAATTTTCAACTGATTCCGAACCGGTGCAATAAGCGCCGGCGCAATACCCGGATATTAGCGAATAACGTGATGTCGAAATCCTTTGCCGAACGACTGGCGGACTACCAGGCCCGGGTGGAAGCCGCCCTCGACCTCTGGTTACCGCCGGTCACGGAAATACCGGAATCGTTAAACGAAGCCGTTCGTTATTCGATTTTTGGCGGCGGCAAGCGTATCAGGCCGGTTCTGGTCTACGCCAGCGGCGAGGCGTTCAACGTCAAGCCGGCGGCATTGGACGGCTGTGCCTGTGCTGTGGAAATGATCCATACCTATTCTCTCATCCATGACGACCTGCCGGCTATGGACGACGATGATTTGCGGCGCGGCCGGCTCACTTGCCACAAAGCCTATAATGAGGCCACCGCCATCCTGGCCGGTGATTCATTGCAGGCCCTGGCTTTCCATGTTCTGGCGCGGGACCCGGCGATCTCGGTCCCCGCCGAACAGCGCCTGAGAATGATCGACACCCTGGCGCTGGCCAGCGGCCCCGGCGGCATGACGGGTGGGCAGACTATCGACCTGGAAGCTGAGGACAAGGCGCTCAGCCTGGAACAACTGCAAACCATGCACTCGCGCAAGACCGGTGCGCTGATCAGGGCTAGCGTTGAACTGGGTGCGCTTTGCTCCGACCGGGTTGACGAGGAATTGTTTCATAATGTCTCGCGCTACGCGGACTGCATCGGTCTGGCTTTTCAAATTCACGACGATGTGCTTGATATCGTGGGCGATACCGAAACCCTGGGTAAACCCCAAGGCTCCGACATGGAAAAGAATAAAGCGACTTATCCGAACCTGCTGGGCCTGGAGGGTGCGAAACAGGCCGCGCAGGAGTTACTGGAGGATGCTCTCAACTGCCTGTCGGATTTTGGTGATGAAGCTGGGATGCTGCGCCGGATAGCTAACTATATTGTAGAGAGGAATAACTAGCGTAGAGTTAGCGGAGACAGGTTTGGATAGGTTTTTCAAGACTATTAGCCACAGAGGACACAGAGACCTTAGAGTTAGCGGGAACAGGTCTGGACAGGCTTTTCAAGACTCGCTGTGAATACATCCCTGTACGCTTACCATCCGCTATCCCTGCGGATGATAGTCTTGAAAAGCCTGTCCAGACCTGTCAGAGTTCTGACCTTTTTTAACTCAGTGTTCTCTGTGTCCTCTGTGGCTAGATAAATCCATCCTTTTTTACTGTTTTTTTAGCCTGTTCCCACAATTCTTCCATTCTCTCTGTTGATGCGGTTTCCAGGTCCTGCCCTTCTTGTTCGAGTGTTGTTTGGATGAAGCGGAACCGTTGTTCGAATTTATTATTGGCCTCGCGCAAGGCTGTTTCGGGGTTTATGTCCAGGTGTCTGGCCAGGTTGATGGCTGCGAAGAATAAATCGCCTACTTCATCTTGTAGTCGGGTGTGGTGTTGCGGCTGCTCCATTGCCTGTTTCAGTTCATTGACTTCCTCATCAACTTTGGCCAGTACCGGGGCTGGTTCGTCCCAGTCGAAGCCAGCCTGGGCTGCGCGTTTTTGTAATTTCTCTGCACGCAGCATTGCCGGCAATGCCCTGGCGATATTATCGAGATAATCTCCGCCGCGCTCTTCCCGCTTGATTTTTTCCCAGTTATTCTTGACGTCCTCTATCGTGTCCGCCTGCTGCCCGGCGAATACGTGGGGGTGGCGCCTCTTCAGCTTGTCACAGACGCTGCTGACTACGTCCGTTAAATCGAAACTGCCGGTTTCTGACGCCATTCGCGAATAAAAGATTACATGGAACAGTAAATCTCCCAGTTCATCCTTGATATCTTCCATGTTGTTTCGCTCCACCGCATCAACCAATTCGTATATCTCTTCCAGCGTATACGGAATGATTGTCTCCTTCGTCTGTTGCCTGTCCCAGGGGCATCCCGTCTTCGGATCGCGTAACGCCGCCATTATATCTACCAGCTCTTGTATGGACTTCATATCACATTTCCTGTAATAAATGGCTTGTAATATCTTAATTTTATGTTACTTTTTGGTTGTTGTAATTCCAAACGGAAAATATGGCGCCTTGCCGGGCCTGCCGAGATGCGGCCTGGCATCGAATATCACATTAACACATGAAACCACTGATCTTGCGACTTGATATATCCGGGACACCGGTTACCTGGCTCCCCTGGCAGGACGCGGTGAGCCTTTACTGCCGTGATATGGTGGGCTGGACCGCGGGTGATGAAACCTTTAAGTTCCATGGCGGTATCAATAAAATGAGTGGCTTACGTTCCACTGTCTCGATTAATTCCATTATCGCGGTCAAGCGTTCAAGGAATCATAAATACATCTATCGAACCATTCCGCCATTGACCAACCGCGAACTGTTTCTGCGTGATGCGCGCATCTGTATGTATTGCGGCAACCATCACAAGGGCATGGCGTTGACCCGGGATCATGTCATACCCATGTCGCGCGGGGGCGCTGACCGCTGGTCAAATGTGGTCACTGCCTGCCGCTCATGCAATACCCGCAAGGGCAACAGGAGTCCTGAAGAAGCCAGGATGCCGCTGCTGGCAGTGCCGTATGTACCGAACTGGGCCGAGTATCTCGCCTTGTCGAACAGAAAAATACTGGTCGACCAGATGGAATTTTTGAAATCACAGTTTTCCGGCCGCATAATGCCGTTCTACGATCAATAAGGACAGTTGGACATTTGGGGTCAGAGTAAAAATGCAGCTTGTTTATTCCTGTCGCTGATTTGTGCTTGAGTATTTTTACTCTGACCCCAAATGTCACCCCAAATTTCCAACTGTCTCCAAACTGTGAGGAATGATTCATGAGGATTTTTGTCTGCATATTAATAATCGCCCTGTCGCTGCAAACCCAGGCTGCCGATCCGTCGGGTAACTATGCAATCTGGGGAAAAGGCCAGAAGTCCTGCTTCCGCTATATGAAAGACCGTTCTGCAGGTGAGGACGAAGCATATAAATATTTCATCATGGGATATTTAACCGCATTTAACGCCATAACACCGGAAACCTACAGCATTTCAGGAAGTATGACGCTGGATCAGATCATGACCTGGCTGGATGATTATTGTGAACCGAATCAAATGAGCGGGATTGAGCGGTCTTTGATTGAGTTTATCGACAGCCAATACGCCACACGCTACCGCAACCCACCAGGCAGCCAGGGTCGTTGACCGGGACGATATGGATGCCAGGCTTGACGGGCTGAATTACTGTTGATTATTACTGTATTATTTAGTGTTAGATGTTATATTAGGGGTTTGATGTAAAAGATAATTATCCGCGGATTGATTCTGTCGAAAAAATGCGTCATTATTGGCGGACTTGAATTGCTTACAATCCCTGTAACCGGGCAAACTGGAGAAGAAAATATGAAGAAAACCTTAGTCAAAGTCACGTTTTTTGCTGCTGTATTAATGACACTGGGCGGTTGTGCTACAGTTGAGCAGCTTAATGAGGTCAGGGCAATTGCAGAGAATGCTCAATCCGTAGCGAATAGTGCGGCTTCTGCAGCGTCTGCGGCCGATAGCGCCATGTCGGCAGCTAATCAGGCAATGGATGCAGCCAAGGCAGCCCAATCCGCGGCTGACGCAGCAAACGCATGTTGCAATGAAAACTCAAGCAAGCTGGATCGCATGTTTGAAAAAGCGATGCAGAAATAAGCGTCATTCCAGTCTGACCGCTTAAACCACTACTTTCCGACCGGTGCGTTGCGTAACCGTAGCGCACCGGGAAGAAGTACCATCAAAGACTGCGCGGCGATACTGATTGTCGTGCGGGGGGGTAGGTTTCCCTAAAATTCCGGTTTCTCCACGCCATCCTGCTGTTCTGTTCTGATAAGCCGGCCGATTTCAACCGGGATGCCGTTGCTCTCGGCTATGACTGATTGCGCCAGGCCCCAATCCACCTGGTAGCCCATGTCTCCGGTTATTTTTATCAGCATTTCAACAACACTGGTCAGGTTACCTTCGAACTGCTGCGCGTCCTCCTCCATAAAAGGATGGGCTTCCAGGTAAATTTTGTCGTTATAGCTACCTACCTTATAGGGCTGGTTGACGATACGGACAGGCGTGCGTAATTCGACCTGCTGGTACAGGTTCTTGATGTCTTCAGGATACAACCGGATGCAACCGTGGCTGACCCGCATCCCGATGCCGAACGGCTTATTGGTGCCATGGATAATATACTCGGGCATTCCCAGCCTCATTGCATAGTTGCCCAACGGGTTGTTCGGCCCCGGCGGCACCCGCTTAGGTAACGGATCACCTTGTTCGGCATGTTCCTTGCGGATGGATTCCGGCGGATACCAGGAGGGCCGGGTTTTCTTCTGGATGATCCGGGTATTCATATAAGGTGTTGACCAGCCTTGTCGACCCACTCCGATTGGATGGGTAATAACCTCGGCAGCCTGGTCCGAATTTTGCGGAGGAAAATAGTAGAGGCGCATCTCAGGAATATTCAGCACGATGCCGACATGGGGGGTGACAGGCAAAACAAACAGGGTCGGCAGCACAACTTCCGTCCCCTGCCCCGGCAACCAGGTATCCACGCCGGGATTTGCCAGCTTGATCTCCTGGTAACCAAGCCCGTTGGCCCTGGCTATATCAGGGAGAGTGTCTTTGTTTTCGGCATGGACTTTCTCCAGCGCGCCTATCAGCGAAGCATCAGGCTCCATCAGCGTATAGGAAACAGTGGCCCGGGCCGGCATGAAACTGAATGCGCATACCAGCATGAAAGCAACCCGGATAGATAAGCCTGTCAGTATTCTTCCGAACATCAGTATTCCATCAGTCTGGGCATCAGTTCAACCAGGTTACAAGGCCGGGTCCGGTAATCCAGTTGGTGTGAAATTATCTTGTCCCAGGCGGTGGCGCAGGCGCCCGCTGAACCCGGCAGGCAAAAAATATACGTGCCGCCGGCTACCCCTGCAACAGCGCGTGATTGTAATGAGGAAGTAGCTATCTCCTGGTAGGACAAATATCGGAACAGCTCTCCGAATCCCTCTATTTCCTTATCAAACAAGACTGAAACGGCCTCGGGCGTGCCGTCCCGGCCGGTTACCCCCGTCCCACCCGTGGTCAGGATTGCATCCACATTTGCTGTGGCGCACCAGCCGGAAACCGTCGCGCGGATCCGGTAAATATCATCCGGCACGATACTCCTTTCATGAAGCCTGTGGCCGGCCTCCTCCAGTCTGCGGGTCAGGAGCTTCCCCGACTTATCGGTTTTTTCCGTACGCGAATCGGAAATAACCAATACGGCGATATTCAGTGGTTTAAATTCTCTGTCAGACACTGCTCATTCTCAAAAAAGATATAACGGGGGATAGATTTAAACCCGGCCCGAGTCCGTCCGTAAGAGGGACATATCAGCCTAACATAAAAGGGAAAGTATGGAAATGGGGGACATGGAAAAGGGGGACAGACCACGTTTTTTTTTGCTAAAACGTGGTCTGTCCCCCTTTTTCAAACGTGGTCTGTCCCCCTTTTTCCAACATAAAAAGGTTACAAGCAGTTTTTCCATTGTAGAATGTCGGTACTCAAATCAGACTGACAGAGGATATGTAATGTTGAAAGCACAAAAGTTTTGGTTATTTTTCGTTGCCCCCGGGGTTTTATCGTCTTGTTATCAGGGGGCGAAAATTGCGGATGGCGAGGTATTCCGGCCGCAGGCGGCGGACGTGGACAAGAGCAATCCGGACTGGAAACAGCAACTTGATAAACCCGGGGTTATGGACTTTAAGCCCGGCGAGAAATACTACTGGGAGATGAAAACCAACGTGGGCAATATGAGTTTCCTGCTGTTCCATGAAAGCACGCCCATGCATGTGAGCAGTACGATATACCTCACCGAGCTGGGGTTTTATGATGAGGTGCTGTTCCACCGGGTCATCTCCGGATTCATGGCGCAGGGCGGCGATCCCACCGGCACCGGACGGGGTGGTCCCGGCTATCGTTATGAGGGCGAGTTTCCCGCGGGCCTGTCCCACGACCGCCCCGGACTGCTGAGCATGGCGAATGCCGGGCCCGGAACCGACGGCAGCCAGTTCTTTATCACCTTTGTGCCTACTCAATACCTGGATGGCAAGCACACAATCTTCGGGGAAATTGTAGCCGGTCAGGAAACGCTGAAGGCGCTGGAGGAACGCGGCAGCAACAGCGGCCAGACTGTCGAGAAACTGGAGATCATCAAGGCCACCATCCGGCGCGAGGCTGCATCCTGATATGGAGCAAGGCATGACTGACGATAAAATAAAAACCATTACGGTAAATAACAGGGAATACCGGATTTATTCACTACAGGCGCCGGGCGGGAGGCAAGACATCAGCCGCCTGCCCTATTCCCTGAAAATCCTGCTGGAGAACCTGTTACGCCACGAGGACGGGGTCAATATCACCCGGGCCGACATCACTGCCCTGGTCGATTGGGATCCCAAGGCAAAGCCGGAGCAGGAGATCTCCTTTACCCCGGCCCGGGTATTGATGCAGGACTTTACCGGCGTCCCGGCCGTGGTTGATCTGGCCGCCATGCGCGACGCCATGCAATCACTGGGCGGCGACCCGGAAAAGATCAATCCGCTGTCACCGGCTGAGCTGGTCATTGACCATTCAGTGATGGTGGACGTCTTCGGCACGGCGGATGCGGCGCAACGAAACGCGGTCATTGAATTCAAACGCAACCGGGAACGCTATGAGTTCCTGCGCTGGGGACAACAGGCGTTCTCCAATTTCAAGGTAGTGCCGCCGGACACCGGCATTGTGCACCAGGTCAACCTGGAATACCTGGCCAGGACGGTGTTTACCAGGGAGGTTGACGGCGTGGTGGAAGCCTATCCCGATACCGTGGTGGGCACCGATTCCCATACCACGATGATCAACGGCCTGGGCGTGCTCGGCTGGGGCGTGGGCGGTATTGAAGCGGAAGCGGCAATGCTGGGGCAACCTATCACTATGCTGATCCCCGAAGTGGTCGGTTTCAAACTCAGCGGCGCACTGCCGGAGGGCGCTACGGCCACGGACCTGGTCCTGACCGTGGTTGAAATGCTCAGGAAACACGGCGTGGTGGGCAAGTTTGTCGAATTTTACGGAGGCGGCCTGGACAACCTGTCGCTGGCCGACCGGGCGACAATCGCCAACATGGCGCCTGAATACGGCGCGACCTGCGGCATCTTCCCCATTGACCGGGAAACCGTCAACTACCTGCGCCTGTCAGGCCGGGATGAGGATCAAGTTGAACTGGTCGAGGCTTACGCTAAGGCGCAGGGGATGTGGCGCGACGCCGGGACGCCGGAAGCCGACTATTCCGCCACCTTGAGTCTTGATATCGGCACGGTGGCGCCCAGCCTGGCCGGGCCGAAACGGCCCCAGGACCGGATCCCCCTGGCGGATGCCAAAGACAGTTTCCGCGGGCACCTGGCGGATGCAATCAAGGCGCGGGACGGCGGCGGTGTTGCCCGGGTGGAAACGCCGCGGGGTGACCATTACGAATTGAAGGACGGCGCGGTAGTGATTGCGGCCATCACCTCTTGCACCAATACGTCAAACCCCTCGGTGATGGTCGGCGCCGGACTGGTGGCAAAAAAGGCCGGCGCGCGTGGGCTGACCGTCAAACCCTGGGTTAAGACCAGCCTGGCGCCGGGCTCCCTGGTAGTGCGCGACTACCTGAACCGGGCCGGGCTTACAGCTGATCTCGATAACCTGGGCTTCAATATCGTCGGCTATGGCTGCACCACCTGTATCGGCAATTCCGGCCCCTTGCCCGAGGAAGTAAGCCGGGGGATTGCGCAAGGTGATCTGATTGCAACGGCGGTATTATCCGGCAACCGCAACTTTGAAGGCCGGGTTCATGCAGAAGTCAAAATGAATTTCCTGGCCTCGCCGCCGCTGGTGGTCGCCTATGCCATTGCCGGAACGATGGATATCGACCTGCAGAATGATCCCCTGGGCCGCGCCGCCGATGGCAACGCCGTCTACCTGAAGGATATCTGGCCCAGCCAGGCCGAGATCAATGGCGTCATCGCGGCATCGATCGATTCGGACATGTTCCGTAATTCATACCGGCAAGCCTTTACCGGTGATGCCAACTGGAGCGGCATCGACGTTTCGGAGAGCAACAGGTATCAATGGAACAACGACTCCACTTACGTACAGAACCCGCCTTATTTTGAGGGCATGAGCGCCACGCCGGGCGCGGTTGAACCGATACGGAGCGCAAGAGTACTGGTAAAGCTGGGCGACAGCATCACTACCGACCACATCTCCCCTGCCGGCGCCATCAAGGCCGATACGCCGGCGGGCAGGTACCTGATCGATAAAGGAGTCAATCCGGTGGATTTCAACTCATACGGCTCGCGGCGCGGCAATCACGAAGTGATGATGCGCGGCACCTTTGCCAATATCCGTCTGCGAAATCAACTGGCGCCGGGAACCGAAGGCGGCTGGACCATACACCAGCCTTCCGCTGAACAGATGTCGATCTACGCGGCGGCGATGAGGTACAAGGAGGAAGACGTGCCCTTGATCGTCCTGGCCGGCAGTGAATACGGCACCGGTTCTTCCCGGGACTGGGCGGCAAAAGGCGCAAGGCTGCTCGGCGTGCGCGCGGTGATTGCAGTCAGCTTTGAGCGCATACACCGTTCCAACCTGGTCGGCATGGGGGTGCTGCCCCTGGTGTTCAAGCCCGGCGATAATGCCGATAAGCTCGGTTTGACCGGTCTGGAGAGCTATACCATTCACGGACCGGACACCGGCGCCGGGGAAGTCGGCATCAGCGCTGTCGCTGACAACGGCGCCACGACGGAATTCACCGCCCTGGTCCGGGTGGATACGCCGAAGGAATGGGAGTACTACAACAACGGCGGCATTTTACACTATGTCTTGCGGGAACTGGCCGCCTGAATTATGGGGAATAATGAGAGTACTCAAATGAGATCAATACGGCCAGTAGAAAACCTGAACCTGACCGACCATGTTGTCGGGCATTATATCAACGGTCATGCAGTAACAGACGCTAATGAGCGCATGCAGGCAATTTATAATCCCGCTACGGGCCAAATCACGCACCACGTGGCGCTGGCGGGTAAGGCAACGGTGGAGAAAGCCATTGCGGCCGCGGCGGCAGCTTATCCGGCGTGGCGCCGGACACCCCCCATCAAACGGGCCCGGATCATGTTCCGTTTTAAGACGTTACTGGAACAACACGCAAATGAGATCGTTACTTTATTGACTGCGGAACACGGTAAAGTCCTGGATGACGCACGTGGCGAGTTCGCCCGGGGTGTGGAGGTTGTTGAATATGCCTGTGGCGCGCCCGAATTATTGAAGGGGGAGCATAGTAAGGACGTCAGCCCCGGCATTGACAGTTGGTCCGAATTTCAGCCGCTGGGAGTCGTTGCCGGTATTACCCCGTTTAATTTTCCGGCTATGGTGCCCCTGTGGATGTACCCCATGGCCATCATTTGCGGCAATACTTTTGTGCTGAAACCATCGGAAAAAGACCCTGGCGCGCCAACCCGCATAGCTGAACTATTCAAAGAAGCGGGATTACCGGACGGCGTGTTTAATGTTGTCAATGGGGACAAAGAAGCCGTTGATACCTTGTTGGCGGACCCCAGGGTGGAAGCCTTGAGCTTTGTGGGATCAACTCCTGTGGCTGAATACATTTATCAAACCGGGACGGCGAACGGAAAAAGAGTCCAAGCGTTGGGAGGCGCGAAGAACCACGCCGTTGTCATGCCGGATGCCGATATGGACAACGCAGTGAATGCGTTAATGGGCGCCGCTTATGGTTCCTGTGGCGAACGCTGTATGGCCATTTCCGTAGTAGTGTGTGTCGGTGACGAAGTTGCCGATGAAGTGGTAAAAAAACTATCGCTGCGAGTGGCTGACCTGAAGATCGGTCCGGGCATCGACAGCCATAATGAAATGGGGCCTCTAATCAGCAAACCTCACTACGAGAAAGTACGCGGCTACGTTGACCTGGGTGTGGCGGAAGGCGCCGAACTGGTGGTGGATGGGCGTGAGTTTACTGTTCCCCACCAGCCGGACGGATTCTTTCTTGGCGGCTGCCTGTTTGACCGGGTGACGCCGGAAATGCGTATCTACAAGGAGGAAATATTCGGTCCCGTTTTATGTGTGGTGCGTGTGCAGAGCCTGCAGGAGGCGATGCGGATCACTGATGAACACGAATACGGGAATGGTACCTGCCTGTTTACCTGTGACGGCGGTATCGCCCGTTATTTCACTGACAATATCAAAGTCGGCATGGTCGGCGTCAACGTGCCTTTGCCGGTACCGGTTGCCTATCACAGCTTCGGCGGCTGGAAACGTTCCCTGTTCGGCGACTTGAGCGCTTACGGTCCGGATGCCATCCGTTTTTATACGCGGCGCAAGACTGTCACCCAACGTTGGCCCTCATATTCTGTCGAGAAGGCGCAGTTTTCCTTTCCGAGCAACCAGTAAAATCTGGGGGAATTATGTGGACCCCCTCGTCCGGCGCAGGATATTTGGGGTCAGAGTAAAAATACGGTCAACTTGGTAGGTGTTGCTGATTTATTCTTGAGTATTTTTACTCTGACCCCAAACTTCCCAGTAAAATCCGGGGGGAAGCCCGGAATGGCGGTGGAGCATCTATCGGCAACCTTGGTTATACTGACTGCTTTGGCAATTATGAGGTCTTGTCGGCTTGTCCGGTTATTCTATCGAGTTTGAGCACATCATAAAATCCTACGGCGGCGAACCGGTTATCCGGGATGTCTCCCTGGCGCTGCCTGTTAATACCACGACGGCGATTGTCGGGGAGAGCGGCAGCGGCAAGTCAACGCTGCTGCAACTGATCAACGGACTGGTTCTGCCGGACTCCGGCAGTGTCCGGGTACAGGGTGAGTTGCTGGATTACAGTCGTTTGACCAGGGTGCGGCGAGGCATGGGTTACGCCGTGCAGGGGGCGGGTTTGTTTCCCCACCTTACGGTTCGGGAAAACGTTACCCTGGTGGCCAGGCTGGAAGGCTGGCCGGCGGGCAGGATCAGGGACCGATACGACGACCTGCTGGCGCTGTTCGGTCTGGATGATGAATTATCCGCACGCTTCCCCCACAGTCTGTCCGGCGGGCAGGCCCAGCGGGTGGGACTGTGCCGGGCCATGATGCTGGACCCGCCGCTGCTGTTGCTGGATGAGCCGTTCTCGGGACTTGACCCCATTACCCGCGCCTCCATCTACCGGGAAATGCTGCAACTTGAGGACAGCGGCGACAGGTCCATCCTGCTGGTGACCCATGACATGAGTGAGGCAGCCAGGCTCGCTGAGCGCCTGGTGATCCTGAAGCAGGGCCGGATAATCCAGCAGGGCAGCGCGCAGGAGATAAAAGCAGGCCCGGCTGATGACTATGTCAGGGAGTTATTTTTGAACGAGGACCGGGATGATGGTTGACCCGCGCCGCATCGTTACGCTTCTGCTGCTGTACTTGCTCTGTATGCCGGCAAGTCTCGCTCAAATCACCGTCGGGAGTAAAAACTTCAATGAAAGCTACCTGCTGGCCGAGATTTTCGCACAGTCACTGGAACTGGAAGGGTTCGACGTCGACCGCAAATTCGGTCTGGGCGGCACACTGGTCTGTTACGAAGCCCTGGCGAACGGCGCGATTGATGTCTACCTGGAGTATACGGGCACCCTGGCGCAAGTCATCCTGAAGACGGATGTTCCGGCGGCGGACCTGGAGCAACTGAATACGGCGGTCTCGGAACAGGGCTTGCAGGTACTCCCATCACTCGGGTTCAACAATACTTATGCCCTGGTGATGCGGGAAAAAGCGGCGGCGCAGAAAGGGATTTCACGGATATCGGAGCTGGCGGCCCACCCGGAACTGGTTCTGGCCTTCTCCCTGGAATTCCTCAATCGGGAAGACGGCTGGCCCGGTCTGGAGCGGACTTACAACCTGGCCGGTGAGCCTACGGGTATTGAGCACGGTCTGGCCTACCAGGCCATCGTCGATGGGTCCGTCGACGTTATTGACGCCTATTCCACTGACGGGGAACTGTCCAGGTATGCCCTGACCGTGCTTGATGACGACCGCGGATATTTCCCGCAGTATTTTGCCGTCCCGGTTGCCCGCTCGGACCTGCCGGACAGGGCCAGGGAAGTCCTGCTGGGCCTGTCCGGAAGAATCGACGACGAGCGCATGCGGGCGCTGAACAGGATGACAACCATCGACGGTAACAGCTTTGCAGAAGTTGCGAGTGAATTCATCCGGGAGGAAGGACTGGGAGATACGCAAGTTGAAGATGGGCTTGTCTCGTCAATCCTGGACAACACCGCGACTCATCTCAAGCTGACGGCTATTGCGCTGGGCCTGGGTTGTCTTCTGGGTCTGCCCCTGGGCATTGTTGTTTTTCGCATCCGCTCCGTGGCGCGAGTCACCGTTTACCTTGCCGGGCTGCTGCAGACGATCCCTTCCATTGCATTACTGGCGCTGATGATTCCGCTGTTCGGGATTGGTGAACGGCCGGCAATCATCGCGCTGTTTCTGTATTCCCTGTTGCCCATACTGCGCAACACCATTACCGCGCTGGTCACCATCGACCCGTTGTTGAAGCGAGTGGCCGAGGCCATAGGATTGACCCGGTGGGAGCAACTGCGCCATGTGCTATTGCCGATGGCGCTGCCGACTATCCTTGCGGGCATCCGCACGGCCGCCATTATCAGCATCGGCACGGCAACGCTGGCCGCATTCATCGGCGCCGGCGGCCTGGGCGAACCCATCGTAACCGGCCTTGCCCTGAACGATACCAACCTGATCCTCCAGGGCGCCATCCCGGCAGCATGCCTGGCCATCCTGGTGGAACTGTTATTTGAACTACTGGAAAGACTGCTGGTGAAACCCCACATGCTACAGGGGCAGTTGCCGAAGTAGGGAGTTCTGGGAATTATGGGGACAGGAATTAAGTCATTACCGGCAGGTTGGTAAGGCCGCGGGTTTGGATGCCGGTTTTCCATTTAAGCTGGTCGGTGGGGACTGCCGGTCTCAGGCCGGGGAGGCGTTGTAAAACGGTGTTGAACATGATCTCCATATTCTGGCGCGCCAGGTGGTTGCCCAGGCAATGGTGAACGCCGCCGCCGAATGCCAGGTGCCGGTTGGGATCGCGCCGTATATCAAATGAATCCGGCTTATCGAAGCAGGCGTCGTCCCGATTGGCTGAGGCATACAGAAACCCCAGCTTCGTGCCTTTTTTAAATGAGTATCCTTTGTACTCCATATCTTCCAGCACATACCGATGAAAATGGGGCAACGGCGGCTCAAAGCGGAACATTTCCTGTACGGTGGTGTGAATCAGCCGAGGATCAGCTTTCAGAGCGGCCATCTGCTGCGGATGCCGGAGTAATGCCAGCATACCATTCCCTGATGCATCAATGGTCGAGCCGTGTCCTGCCATGAGAACAGTCATTGCGGTCGAAATCAGTTCGTCGTGATTCAGGCAGTCGCTACCGTCACGCCATGCGATCATTTCTGAAATCAGGTCGGCGCCCGGTTGTTCCCGACGTATTGCCACCAGTTCAGCCAGGTAAGCCGCAAACTCCGTGGTGGCCTGCTCCGCCAGATGCCTGTGCGCCTCGGTCCGCTCCGGCTCAAAAAACTGGACGATATTTTCCGACCAGGTGCGTAATTGAGGACGGTCCGATTCCGGCACACCCAGCATTTCCCCGATGACGAAGCCCGGTATGGGGGCAACCAGGTCTTCAATGAAATCGAACTCTTTTTCCGACACCACAGTGTCGATTTGACGGTTGATTAAATCCTGGATAAAGCCGCGCAGTTGATTGACCCGCGGGATTGTAAAAAGCCTGAATACCGACTTCCTCAAACGGCTGTGCCGCTCCCCCTCACTGTCAATGATCGAGACCTTTACATAACGGCTGTGGGCAGGCGCCGCATCCCAGTTCTGTTTTTTGCGATATGCGGCTATCTCCTCAGAGGTCATGACATGATCCATCGTACTGCCCAGACGTTCATCCATGATCAGCGTTTTTATATCTTCATACGTGGAGAACAACCAGGCATCCCAATCTTCGTGATAACGGATGGGACATTCCTTGCGCATACGTCCGTATACCGAATAAGGGTCCTGGGCAAATTCTTCTGAATAGGGTTCAAAACAAAATATGCGTTTCAATGCCACATACTCCTGCCTGGAATGAACCTGTATTGTAAGGCATCCTGCATAGAAAGGGGCGCGCAGACACCCTTTGCTACGTTATACTATTTCTCAGGCGCTGTGGAGCCAGCAGTTGCCGCTAACCGGATTGAATAATATGACGACAGTCAGAGCAGATGATCTAATAGAAAGCGTCGCCGATTCTTTACAGTTTATTTCGTATTATCACCCCAGGGATTTTATCGGGGCAGTGCATGATGCCTATAAACGGGAAGAATCCCCGGCGGCAAAAGATGCGTTGGCGCAGATACTGGTTAATTCCAGGATGTGTGCGGAAGGACATCGGCCGATTTGCCAGGATACGGGGATCGTCACGGTATTTATTAAAATAGGCATGAACGTGCGCTGGGACAATGACGGGAAGGGTGTGGCGGATATGATTAACGAAGGCGTCAGGCGCGCCTATACCCTTCCGGACAACATACTGCGTCCCTCCATCATGGCTGATCCGGCCGGCGAACGAAAAAACACCGGTGACAACACACCGGCTGTCATCCACATGGAGGTGGTGCCGGGCGACAAGGTTGAAGTTCACCTGGCGGCTAAGGGCGGCGGCTCTGAAAACAAGGCAAAAATGGCGATGCTCAACCCCAGCGACAGCATCTCCGATTGGATCGTCGACGTGGTGCCGACTTTGGGAGCCGGTTGGTGTCCGCCCGGCATCCTGGGCATCGGTATCGGCGGCACGGCGGAGAAAGCAGTCGTTCTGGCAAAGCAGGCTTTGCTTGATCCCATCGATATCCAGGAACTGAAACAGCGCGGTGCGCAATCGAGAATAGAAGAATTGCGGCTGGAAATTTTCGACCGGGTAAACGACCTTGGAATCGGTGCCCAGGGCCTGGGCGGTTTGACTACCGCGCTGGACGTCAAGATCACTGACTACCCCACCCATGCCGCATCCCTGCCCGTTGCGTTGATTCCCAACTGCGCCGCCAACCGTCATACACATTTTACCCTGGACGGCAGCGGCCCTGCCCTGCAAACGCCCCCCAGTCTGGATGACTGGCCCGAAATAAGCTGGGAGGCCGGCCCCGGCTCCCGGCGCGTCAACCTGGACCAGCTCACGCGGGCAGATGTAGCCGACTGGCGCCCCGGTGAAACCCTGTTACTGAGCGGTAGATTACTGACCGGCAGGGATGCTGCTCATAAACGGATAACCAACCTGCTGGCGCAGGGGGAAGCGCTCCCCGATGGAGTCGATTTTACCAACCGCTTTATCTACTACGTGGGGCCGGTCGACGCTGTCAGGGATGAAGTTGTCGGACCGGCAGGCCCTACCACTGCAACGAGAATGGATAAATTTACCGACCTGATGCTGGAGAAAACCGGCTTGATCGGTATGATAGGCAAGGCAGAGCGCGGCCCGGTCGGCATCGCGGCCATCAAGAAATACGGCGCAGTGTACTTATCGGCCGTCGGTGGCGCCGCCTACCTGGTATCCAGGGCTATTACCCGCTCCAGGGTAGTTGCCTTTGCGGATATGGGCATGGAAGCCATCCATGAATTCGAAGTGAAAGACATGCCGGTCACTGTCGCCGTTGATAGCTGCGGCAATTCCATCCATCAAACGGGTCCTGCCCAATGGCAGGAAATCATTATCAGGAAAAAGCGCGCCTGAACAGCGCCCCATCTCAGAAGGACACACTTTATGAGCGAACTCAAGGCAGTTATCTTTGACATGGACGGCACTATCGCCGATACGGAAGAGATGCATCGCCAGGCCTTTAATCTCGCGTTCAGGGAACTTGACTATCCCCTGAACTGGTCCCGCAGTGAATATAAACAATTACTGTCCATTTCCGGCGGCAAGGAAAGAATCCATCACTGCCTGCAATCCCTGCATCCGGCAGGCGCTACGGAGGAAGAACTGAGCCGCGCAACCGTAGCCATTCATCAAAGGAAATCCGATTTATACAGGCAGCAACTGGCGGTGGGTAACCTTGGGCTGCGTCCGGGCATCCGCCGGCTAGTCGGCGAATGCACGCGGGCGGGCCTGCAACTGGCGATTGCGACGAGTTCTTCAAGAAAAAACGTCGGCACCTTATTGCACGGCACGTTCGGCGCAGGCGCGGACCAGCTTTTTTCCGCCATAGTCACCTCCGATCTTGTCGTTGATAAAAAACCCTCCCCGGCCGTTTACCATTACACCCTGTCTGAACTGGGCCTGGGACCGGAAAACTGCATAGCCCTGGAAGATACAAAAAACGGTAATCTTGCCGCGCTCGCAGCCGGGATAAAGACGATTATCACCACGCATCCGCTGACCGTCGATGATGATTTTACCGGCGCATCACTGGTTATAAACCACCTGGGCGAACCCGACAATCCTTTCCGGCTGACGGCGGGCGCGGCATACGGTCGTCATTACGTGGATATGGCGTTACTGCAATTGATTCATTCTCCCTCATTCAAGGTCAGGCAACCCCCTCACGGTTTGGCTAAAGTCGCGCAGAACCGTTGAAATCGCGTCCATGACCTTAACCGAATTACGCTATATCGTCGCCGTATCCCGTGAACTGCACTTCGGCAGGGCTGCCGCGGCCTGCTTCGTCAGCCAGCCGACACTCAGCGTGGCGATCAAAAAACTGGAAGATGAACTGGACGTGACGATTTTTGAACGGCGCCCCCATGATATCACCGTTACCCCGGTAGGCCGGCGCATCGTCGAGCAGGCAATTACCGTGCTGGAACAGGTAAACGCCATCAAGGCCATCGCCGGGGCTGAGAAAGACCAGTTGAAGGGCTCCCTGAAGCTGGGCGTCATCTACACGATCGGGCCTTTTCTGCTGCCGCACCTTATTCCCCTGCTCAACCGGGAAGCTCCCGAGTTGACGCTCATCATCGAAGAGGATTTCACGTTGAACCTGGCAGAACAGCTTAAACGCGGGGAGCTCGACATGATAATCATCTCCACGCCGTTCGAGCAGCCGGGCACGACCCTGGACGTATTGTACAAAGAGCCGTTCACGGTCATGCTGCCGAAAAACCACTGGCTGTCGGACAAAAAACAAATCAGGGCAAATGACCTGATCGAGGAAACCCTGCTGCTGCTGAAATCGGGTAATTGTTTCAGGGATCAGGTCATAGACGTCTGTCCGGCCTGCAAAAGCGATACGTTTTCAAAGGACAAAATACAAAAAACCCTGGAAGGCAGTTCGATTGACACAATCAAGCAGATGGTGGCAGCCGGTTCAGGCGTCACCGTACTGCCGTTGACCGCCATACGGGAGCACGACGGGCTGAGCCGATTGGTTGAATACCGGCCCTTCGCAAAACCCGTCCCCGAACGGGACATCGCCCTGGCCTGGCGCAACAGCTACCCGATGAAACAACTGGCGCAGCTTGTCAGCCGGATGATCCGGCACTGCGACATCCCCGGCAAACAGAGCACCGGATATTTGGGGTCAGATGTTTGGGGTCAGAGTAAAAATACGGTCAATTCAGTAACTGGCGCAGGTTTATTCTCGAGTATTTTTACTCTGACCCCAAACATATATCGATTACTTGATGACCAGGAAGGCGGCGGCGTCACCTCTGATTACCCGGAACAACAATGCATTGTCGATGTTATCAACCAGTTGCAAAAATTCCTGCAGGTCCGCAACAGGCTTATGGTTAACGGAGGTTATGATGTCGCCTTTTCTCAAGCCGGCGGACCAGGCTTGGGATCCGCGCTGGATTTCCGTGATAACCACACCCTTGATTTTGCTGAAATTGGGATGGCCTTCTTCAATATCACTCAGTGTTATGCCTTCAAGCCGCTTGTTAAGTGTTTTCTCGGCGAATTTCAACTCCTTGTTGGCAACCACCCGGGCTTTGAACTTCTTCTTCTCTCCGTCGCGCAGGACTTCGAACCTGACCTGTTCGCCCACAGGCAGCAATCCGATATGGTTTCTGACGTCAGCGGCGGCTTTCACCGGCTTTGAATTTATCGATGTAATGATATCCCCGGACTGCAGACCCGCCTCCTGGGCCGGCGAATTAGGTAATACACTGTTCACTATTGCGCCTTTCTGGTTCTTTAACCCGAATGCCTCCGCCAGATCGGCATTTAAATCCTGCACCTGGACACCGATGAAACCCCGTTCCACCATCCCCTTGTCCAGCAGTTGTTCCGTGATCTGCAGGGCGAGATTAATCGGTATTGCGAAACCAATGCCGATATTGCCTCCGCCACGGGAAAATATTGCCGTGTTTATACCTACCAGTTCCCCTTTCAGATTGACCAGTGCACCGCCCGAATTCCCGGGATTGATGGATGCGTCCGTTTGAATAAAATCCTCGTAACCTTCAATACCCAGGCCACTGCGGCTGAGCGCACTGACTATTCCCGAGGTGACCGTCTGCCCCAGACCGAACGGGTTGCCGATAGCCACCACGAAATCGCCGACCCGCAGGTCATCTGAGTTGGCAACCTCGATATGCGTCAGGTTCTCCACCGGTATTTTAATCACGGCTACGTCCGTCGCCGGGTCGGAACCGATAATCTCTGCGTCGAGATGGCGTCCGTCGCGTAACGTCACGGTGACCTGCACGGCATTGGCGATCACGTGATTGTTGGTCAGCACCAGGCCGCGTTCGGCATCGACAATGACTCCTGAACCAAGGCTCTGGGTTTTTCTTTCCCGGGGCTGGTCCGGCACATTGAAAAAACGTCTAAAAAACGGGTCGGCAAATAACGGATTCTGGCGCACCTGCACCCGGCCTTCGGTGGCTATGTTAACGACTGCCGGCGTTACCTGTTCCAGCATCGGGGCAAGACTTGGTAATTCCTGTCCGCCATCAGACCGGGGCAGAGCCGCCTGGGTGGAACTGAAATACAGCAGGGTCATGATTAGCGCCACAGCCGAGTAAAACTTCAGGCTGCCGGCCGTCAAACAGAAGTGTTTTGCCATTAAATCGTCACGCATAGTGTTATCCACATTTAATCAATTCACGGTGATTACTTATTAGAGACCGGTTATCGTAAAAGTTCCCTGACCTGTCACAGCCAGTATGCGGTGCTCGTCATCACCTTTGCACAACATCGCATCATTATTCGCAGTGGCCGCGGCAACTCAACTGCGCCGGCAGCCTGGGCAACGGACGCATGTTGCTGCTCATCCCGACGCATCTGTTGCAATATCGTCCTGCTCTTCCGGTCCTGTTCCGGTAGCAGTTCCAGGTGCTTATCCAGGTGTTCAACCACCTGGCGCTCCGTTTCCATCACAAAGCCCAGGTTCCATTTATCGCCCGCCAACCCGGCCACGGCGCCTATGGCAAACGATCCTGCATACCAGATCGGGGCCAGGTAACTGACATGACTGTCAAGCTCCCTGACCCTGGCCTCACACCAGTACAGGTGATCGCTTTCCTCAGCGGCAGCCTGAAGCATGGATTCGCGTATCCCGGCATCCTTTGCTGCCACGGCATGGCCGGCATACAGGGCCTGGGCCGCCACCTCTCCGGTGTGATTAACCCGCATCAGCGCGGCACTGCGACGCTTTTCAGCTCCCCGGACCTGTGCATCAGGCACGTCATCGGCGGGATTCGGGCGCTTGTCAGCGGTATTAAAAGCAGATATGGCCTTGTCGAACCCCATAATCAACTCATCCACGGGGCTGTATGCACGTTTATTCATGCCGGATACTTATCAAACCCTTTGAAAGCGGTACATTCTATAACAGTTGTGGCGCTTAATATACACTCATTCGCTGTTATCCCGGGCGCTACCGGGATATTTGGGGTCAGAGTAAAAATACTCAAGAATAACCCGACGCTACTTGCCAAGTTGACTGTATTTTTACTCTGACCCCACAAATTCCATCAAATATGAGGCGTTAGCGGGAGTGGCTGTACTAAGAAGAATATCATTGACAGCTAAGCGGACAATCCGTATGATTGCCGTCTTTTGTTACGCGTAAGTGTGAAGTTCGATGAAAACCTACACCGCAACACCGGCAGATATTAAACATGAGTGGTATGTAGTCGACGCCAAGGGGAAAGTCCTGGGCCGGCTTGCCACCGAGATTGCCCGGCGACTGCGCGGGAAACATAAACCGGAATATACGCCGCATATGGACACCGGCGACTACGTGATCGTGATCAACGCAAAAGACATCCAGGTAACCGGGAACAAGGCAAGCGACAAAACCTATTATCGCCATACGGGTTACCCGGGCGGTATCAGATCAATCACTTTCGAAAAACTGCTCCGATCCAAACCGGAACGGGTTATTGAAAAGGCGGTCAAGGGAATGTTGCCCAAAGGCCCTCTGGGGCGTGACCTGTTTCGCAAATTGCGGGTTTATGCCGATGCCAATCATCACCATGCCGCGCAACAACCGAAACCATTGGAAATATAACCAGATTTATCAACTTTCAGACATTTAATCATGGCAGACGAGATTTATTACAGTACCGGCCGCAGGAAAAGCTCCAGCGCACGGGTGTTTTTAAAGAAGGGTAGCGGCAATATCGTCATCAATAACCGTACCATGGAACAATATTTCGGCAGGGAGACCGGCAGGATGATTATTCAGCAACCCCTGGAAAAGCTCGACATGCTGAATAATTTCGACATTAAAGTCAGCGTCACCGGCGGCGGAATTTCCGGCCAGGCCGGCGCAATTCGTCACGGGATCACCCGGGCACTGCTCAAATATGACGAAAGTTTGCGCAAAACACTGCGCCAGGCCGGCTTCGTCACCCGCGACGCCCGCGAAGTGGAACGCAAGAAGGTCGGTCTGCATAAGGCCAGGAAACGCCCGCAATACAGCAAACGTTAACGTGACTGAAGAGGAAAACGGCGCTAACGGCACAGGCCACCCTGAGTGTGACCATTGCGGTATTTTTACCATCCCGGCGCCCCACCCTATCATGGGGGCCTGGCGGGATATTTCCTACAGTCCGGTACGTGACAAAATCTGGTCCGTCAGTGAAGGTATTTACCGCTCCATATTCCTGGAGGGAAACAAAGGTGTTATCGCGTTTGATACCTTGACCACGCCCGGCACTGCCCGGGCCTACGCCGGGGCCATTGGCCGGGTGTTCCCCCAAAAACCTGTTCACACCGTCGTCTATTCCCACGATCACCTTGATCATACCGGCTATGCCGCCGATCTGGCGCCGGACGCGGATATCATCGCCCACAAATTGTGCGCCGACGTGGTTGCGGCAAGAAAATCCGACGGCCAGACTCCGGCGACGGAGGCCTGGGACGGTGAGCGCAAGGCTTATGAGATTGATGGGGTCTATTTCGAGTTGCTCTATCCGGGTCCCACCCATGGTGACGGCAATATTGCGGCCTGGTTTCCGCAGAGCAAGGTCTTGTTCATGGTGGATACTGTCATTCCCGGTGTCGGCTACACTTTCTTCCCTGACTGGCACTTCAAGCCTTATGTCCCTTGTATGAAACGTTTTCTGAGTCTGGACTGGGATGTATTTGTTCCCGGTCACTTCTGGATTACAGACCGGCAGGGCTTTATTGATAACCTGGAATACTATGACCTGATGGCTGATTTTGCCCAGCAGGCCATTATTGACGGGCTTGACCCGCACGACTGGAACGGCGTCTGCCGGTATACCGGGGAAAAGCTGTCGGAGTCGTTCGGCAACCTGTTTCGTTACCATGAATACTGCGCCATGAATTTGTCCAGGTACATGCAGGAGTACCTGACCGGCGGATGGGGCATTGAAGGTAATGTCCTGCCGAATACGACTCCATTCTAGCCGGAAGAACATGACTGAGAATAGAGGATTATTTACTACGGATAAGGCTCAGGCGTATCTGGCTTTTGAGCCGGAGATGGCGGTTGAGCAGTTATCGGAGCGCCTGTGGACGATCTGTGACGGGGTGTGCAGGACTATTTTTCTTGAGGGACGGGAAGGTGTTATCGCGTTTGATACTTTCGGCACGCCTGGCAAGGCGCGTGCTTATGCCCGGGCGATCAGCGAGGCTATTCCCGGGAAGGATATCAGTACTGTTATTTATTCACACGACCATCTGGACCATGCCGGCTTTGCTGCTGACCTGGCGCCGGATGCGGAAATCATTGCTGATGTGATATGCGCAAAAGTTATTAAGTTGCGCCAGGCTGAAGGGCAACGCCAGCCCACTCGGGTTATTTCCGGCGTGAAAAATAAAATCACGGTGGATGGCGCTGATCTGGTTTTATTAAATCCGGGACCCACTCATGGTTCCGGTAACCTGGCTGCCTGGTTTGCCGGGGAAAAACTGTTGTTCTCGTCGGATACCATCTTCGCCAATGCCCGCTATGGCTTGTTGCCGGATATTCACCTCGCCAATTTTATCAGGTTTATGCGCGGTTTCCTGGAGTTGGACTGGGACAGGTTCGTTCCCGGACGTTACGCTGTCTCTGACCGGGCAGGTTTTACCAGGGGCTGTGATTATATTGAGGCTGTCCAGGAAGCCTGCCAGCAGGCTTTTGTGGAGTTTGTCCCTATCTGGGCTTATGAACCCATGCAGGGTTACGTCATGAACAAATTAAAAGACCGGTTCGGTGACCTGGATGGTTTCGAAGAACACGTCGGCCTGACGGCCATACGCATCGTGCACCATTACCTGATGGGCGGCTGGTCTCTGGAGGATACGGCAAATCCGGGTTATATCCTCGCTGATGAAGTACAGTTATAGTCAATATCTCTGAGAGGCAGGTTCGGGCAGGTTTTTCAGGACTATCAGCCACACGGATAGCGGTTGCCAAGCGTACAGGGATGTATTCACAGCGTGTCCTGAAAAACCTGCCCGAACCTGCCCCCCTGCCGTCATAAAATAGAGACTTCAACATGAAGAACATAATCACCGGGATCTTCTACGGCTGGTGGAACGTCGCCACCGGTTTTGTCGGCATGGGTTTGAGCTATGCGATGTTCACGATATTTGCCTTCGGTGTCTTCGTAAAACCCCTGGAGGATGAATTCGGCTGGAGCCGGGGTGAATTATCATTTGCCGTCACGATGACCAATTTTGCGGTGGTCATTGCCTCTCCCTGCCTCGGCCTAATCATCGATCAATTCGGCGTCCGGCGGGTTTTGATTCCATCGGTAATCCTGATGGGTCTGACCGTCGCTTCCATGACCTTGCTCAGCGCCAACCTGTGGCATTTCTATATGCTGTATTTTCTGATCCCGTTGCTGGGCGCGGGCACTCTGCCCCAGAGTTACTCACGGGTGCTGATTGCCTGGTTCGCCCGGCGCCGGGGTATTGCCCTGGGCATCTCCCTCGCCGGGTTTGGCGTCGGTGCGATGCTGGTGCCCGTCATAGCGCAAATGATGATCGAAAACCATGGCTGGCGTATGGCATATGCCGCTTTTGCCGCGGCCATCTTCGCCCTGGCCTTGCCCATGGCAGTATTCGTCCTGAAAGAAAGTCCGGCGGAAATGGGGCTTAAGCCGGATGGCGCTCCGATGGAAAAGACGGGCGCTGATGATAACCCCGCTCCGGTTGCGGCAGCGACTGGGATGTCATGCTCGCAGGCCGCAAAGACCCACAGCTTCTGGCTGATCCTGGTCTCGTTCCTGCTGGTGGGCATCGGCATCACCAGCGTGCTCGCCCACCTGGTCCCCATGCTGATAGACCGCGGCGTGGCGCCTGCCGGCGCTGCCTTGTGTATGAGTTCCCTCGCCCTGGGGCTTATCTTTGGGCGCGTCCTGGCGGGATATCTGATGGATTATTTCTTTGCGCCTTACGTTGCCGCCTGTTTTCTGCTGGGCTTATTGGCGGGCATTATCATCCTGGCTACCGGGACGGCCGGCGCGCTGGTGTTTGTCGCTGCCGTCTGCGTGGGCATGGCCACAGGATCGGAAATCAGTGAGATAGCTTATATATGCAGCCGCTACTTTGGCCCGCACGCGTTCGGCCTCATCTACGGCCTGATGTTTGCCGCGTTTCAGTTGGGCTCGATGATCGGTGCGCCGCTGATGGGGCTGTATTACGACAGGGCCGGTAATTACATCGGCGCATTATGGATCGTGGCCGGTATCGTCGTAGTTGGGACAATACTGATAGCCCTGTTGGGTCCTTACCCTGGACGTGAAGGCAACGAAATGGGTTAATGGCGCTTGTAAACGCGTCAATCCCACATAGAACCGTATCCGGCGTGCAGGGCTGACAGGAGGAAAAGCAGATGGAACAGGCAATGGAAATTCTACGCAATACTTTCGGCTATTGGGACTATCGCGGCGACCAGCAGGACATCATCAACACTATACTCGCCGGGAACGATGCTCTGGTCCTCATGCCCACCGGCGGCGGCAAATCACTGTGTTATCAGATACCGGCGCTGATCCGTCCCGGTACGGGCATCATCATCTCGCCTCTCATAGCCCTGATGCAGGACCAGGTCAGCGCCTTGCTGCAAGTCGGTATCAGGGCCACCTATCTCAATTCAACCCTGCCGGCACAGACGGCCCGGGAAACGGAACAAGGTCTGCTGAATAACGAGATGGACCTGCTCTATATCGCCCCGGAGCGTCTGTTGCAGGAACGCACCCTGGCATTGCTGGAACGGACGCAGGTTGCCTTGTTCGCAATCGATGAGGCCCACTGCGTTTCACAATGGGGGCATGATTTCCGCAAAGACTACCTGGCCCTGGAGCAACTGCACCAGCGCTTTCCGTCGATACCCCGTATCGCCCTGACGGCGACGGCGGATGAACGGACCCGCGCTGAGATCCGGGAACGCCTGGGCCTGCAGCGCGCCAAGGTGTTTATCAGCGGTTTTAACCGTCCGAATATCCGCTACCGGATCACCACCAAGCTGGAGGAACGCCGGCAGTTGCTGCATTTTCTGGAGACGGAACACCAGGGAGACGCCGGGATCGTCTATTGCCTGTCGCGCAAAAAAACCGAGGCCATCGCTGACTGGTTGGACAAACAGGGCCGGACGGCCCTGCCCTACCATGCCGGGCTTGATTCGAGTATGCGCTACCGGCATCAGCAGCGCTTTCTGCAGGAAGAAGGGATCATTATCGTTGCCACCATTGCCTTCGGTATGGGTATCGACAAACCGGATGTGCGTTTTGTCGCCCACCTGGACCTGCCCAAGAGTATCGAGGCTTATTACCAGGAAACCGGGCGCGCCGGACGGGACGGTGAGGCAGCCGACGCCTGGATGGTCTATGGCCTGGAGGACGTGGTCAAACTGCGGCTGATGCTGGAACAGTCTGACGCTGATGAAAACCATAAACGGATCGAGCGCTATAAGCTCGATTCCATGCTGGGCCTGTGCGAGATCACCAGTTGCCGCCGCCATGTCTTGTTGCAATACTTCGGGGAGGAATCCCCTGCCGAGTGCGGTAACTGTGATGCCTGCCTGCATCCCGTGGCAACCTGGGACGGCACTACTGCCGCCCGCAAAGCCCTGTCCTGTGTTTACCGCAGCGGCCAGCGTTTTGGCGCCAGGCACCTGATCGACGTGTTGCTGGGAAAGGAAAACGACAAGGTAAGAAAGTTTAACCACCAGCGCCTCAGCACCTTCGGTATCGGCGAGGAACTGGATCTGCAGCAGTGGCGCTCCGTGTTCCGGCAATTGATCGCACGCCGGTTTTTAACCGTTGATATGAAAGGTTTCGGCTCCCTGCTACTGACCGAACAGAGCAAAGCCTTGTTGCAGGGCGAGACACAGGTTTTCTTGCGCAAGGACGACAGGATCAAAAAACCGCCCCGGAAACAACGTGAGAAAACCCCTGCCCAGGTCAACCAACCGGATCTACTGGAAAAACTCAAAGCCCGCCGCAAACAACTGGCCGTTGAACAAGACCTGCCGTCTTACGTGATCTTCCACGATTCAACCTTAATCGAAATGGCGAATAACCTGCCCACCAGCCCCGAAGACCTGCTACAGATCAGCGGCGTAGGCCTGAGCAAACTGGAAAAATACGGCGAGATTTTTCTCGCCGTCATACGCTCCCACCAGGAAATTAAAGAATCAAAGGAATAAATGGGGTCAGAATAAATGGGGTCAGACCCCGTTTAAATTAATGGGGTCTGACCCCATTTATGCAATCTATGGGTGTCCTGGATTTCCCCTGATATACTATTGGCTTGAAATACGGTTTTTTTATCGTTGTATTTATCAGCAGGTAGCGCTGCCCATGAAAATATTCAATCAAATTTTAATCAGTGTCCTGCTGATGCTGTTAACTACATCGCTTGTTGCCGATAGCGCCGCTATTCAGTGGCAACAGTGGGGGAAAACGCCTTTTGACGAGGCACGGCAGACAGATAAGCTTGTTGTTCTTGACGTGGGTATAGAAGGCTGTACCGCCTGTCGCTGGATGGATGAGTTGACCTACACGCACAGTGAAGTGATTAAATTGATCAATGACCATTTCATTGCGATTGTCGCCGATGCTGAAGCGCAACCTGATATCGGAGAGCGTTACTCTGACTGGTCTTGGCCGGCGACGATTTTCATGACCGCAGAAGGCACGCAAATTCTGGCGCTGGCCGGTAACCGGAGACCTCAGAATTTTATTCCCATCCTTGAAAAAATCATCGACCAGAAGCAGGCCGGCAATATTGTTCCTGACGAGCTTGCGCCCTATTCGGCACCACCTAAAGCGGTTGAAACCGATATCACCGTACTGAGGGGTCGGCTGCGAGCACAACTGGATAACCGGTTGAATGAAAACGGTGGCTGGCAGAGGAACGGTATCTCCACGACCACCGGCACCCAGTTGCAACACCTGTATTTGCGTGCCCATATGTACAACAACGACGAATTGAAACGCCTTGCTCTGAAAACCAGTTCCGCGTACCTGAATGCCATTGATCCTGTCTGGGGCGGTGTGTACGTGCACTACTTTGATGAACCTCCGGCACGATTTAAGGGACTCAATACCGTGCCGGAGAAACGCATTGCCAACCAGGCCAGTGCATTGATCGCGTTTTCCCATGCCTATGCCATCAGCGGGGATAAAAAGTATCTTGCCGGTATTACCGCTGTAGATAAATTTCTTAACGACTGGATGAAAGATGGGGATAACACCTTCTATACCAGCCAGGAGGATGATCCACCTCATTTGCAGGACAACATGGGCACCATAGAGTACTGGCTGATCGACAATGACCGGGGAAGACAACAGTATGGCATTCCTCCCATCGACCACGCGACCTACACTGACAAGAATGCGCAGTTAATCAACGCTTACGTAATCACGTATGAACGTACCGGGGATGACAGTTATTTGAAAACCGCAATAAACGCCACTGAAGCGTTATTGCAAATCAGGAAAACAGAACAAGGGTGGGTACTGCAGAACCCTGCTACCGAGTCAGTAGCAGGCGATGACCGAATGCGCCCCCTGGTGACCCATGACAAACCATACCTGAGTGCACAGGCCTGGATGGGCAGGGCCTTGCTGGCCCTGTACCGTGCAACCGGTGATTCAAAATGGCTGGGGCAAGCCGTCACCATTGCCAACGCCATGTTGCTTCATCTTCATGACGATGAGAATGGCGGATTCTACTCCACCACACCCGACGCAACGGCAACCATTATCCCACCCAGAAAACCCCTGGAGTTGAATGCCGTCGCCGCACACTTTATCTATGATTTATGGGTCTATACAAAAAATGGCACCTATGCAGAGATCCCCGAGGCCACGATAAGGGCCGTTGCAACGCCTGAAATCATCCGCAGGGAGGGACGGATTACGGGGCAAACGGCACTGTTACTGGAGAAACTCACTGCTGCCTATGTGGAATTTTCGGTGGTCGGCGAACCTGACCATGAAGATGCACAGGCATTATTCAATGCCGCACGAGATATATACCACCCGCGCAAGTTATTGCATTTTGAGAAGTCGGGCCGTTACCCGTCAAGAAATGAGGCAGCGCTATATATATGCAATCCCGATAAATGTTCCATTCCTATCATGAATCCTGACGAGGTGGCAGGGTTTGCTGAAAGGTTCAGGCTGCCTGCATCCAACTCGGGATTATTTGAGTTTTCCGGTTAGTGGGAATCAAAGGGGTCAATCTATGGGTGTCCTGGATTTCCTTCCTGGATTTCCTCCTGGATTTCCAATCTATGGGTGTCCTGAATTTCCCTCAATCTATGGGTGTCCTGAATTTCCGTTAAAATGAATCCTCGCCTCCCTGGTAGGCTTTTATCGGCACTCCGGATATGGGTTCGCCGCCGTCCCTGCCTACGCGGTAGGTTTCCTGGAAGTACAGTGAGTGGGTGCGTTCCTGGTTCATGAAGTGGGGGTGCATGGAGCAGACCATGTTTTCCGGCAGGATGAAGTTGAAGCCTTCGCCTATTCTGGGCATTTCGATCATGGTCATGCCGATGGAGTGGCCACAGACATGGCCGGAGCGGTAGCCGCGGTCGAATATTGGTTTCATGCAGGCGTTGCTGGCTGCCTCGGCTGTGTTGCCTGCTTTCATGTGTTCCTTTGCCAGTTCATGGAACTCCTGGTAGGCCGTCATCATCTCCCTGGTGATATCATCCATGCCTTGTGGAAACATCGGACGGGAGAATTCGACCCAGTGGCCGCCCTCACCTGAGATCTCCAGGCCGTACATCAGGCCGTCGCTGTCCTGTACCGGACGATTCGTGGGGAACACCATCTGCGGCTCCAGTGAACCGTTCGGCCCCATCTGGATCATGTCCATGGTATTCCTGGCGCAGCCGGCCGAGGCAAAGGTATTCTCGGCGATACCCATCAGTTCCGCTTCCGTTTTGCCCGGCTCGTAGCCCCGGAGCACGTCCAGTACCCCTTGCTTGTTTATCTCCATGGAATGCCGCACGGAGGCGATTTCCTCTTCGCTCTTCTGCGCACGGGCATAGTCGAACTGGATTTCAAAGTCGATAACCTCAAAGTCCTTTGCCGCCAGGGCGGAATAATCACGCACGTTGATAATGTACTGCAAACCGTAGATACCCAGCTTTTTGACGCCCCTGCCCTGCAGGAAATCCGCCATCCACTCGCCGCAATGGGCGGGGAACTCGCGTTTCTCTATAAAGGTGGCTGAATGGTCCCCCACCCAGGTTGCTTCCCGGGGGAATACGCAGACGGGATCGCCCTCGGCGGGGATGACCACGTAGGCGTAGCGATGCAGGATCACGAACCCGCACATGTAGCGCACCGCGCCCTCAAACCCCGTGTACTCGCTGCCGCTGACCACCAGCGCGTCCAGTCCTTCTTTTTCCATGGCGGCGCGGATGTTGGCGTAGCGCCGCTCAATCTCTGCCTGGCTGGGTCGAAAACGGTTTATATAATCAGTCATCAGTTATTTCCTCATCAATAAA
This sequence comes from Gammaproteobacteria bacterium, assembly GCA_965205405.1. Lineage (GTDB taxonomy): Bacteria > Pseudomonadota > Gammaproteobacteria > Eutrophobiales > Eutrophobiaceae > JAAXHV01. Next base: position 2,245,560 of record OZ242169.1, on the reverse strand, counting down.
ATTCATCTACGTGGAGATATTTGGGGATATTTGGGGTCAGAGTAAAAATACAGTCACGTTAGTATGTCGTACCGGTTCATCGCTGAGTATTTTTACTCTGACCCCAAATATCCTCTGACCCCAAATACTTGTTTAATGTTCGGGATATTCGAGCGTCCAGGAGGCCTCAAGCCCTTTAATGATCGCGCTGCACGCCTCATTCATGGGGCACGGGATACCGAGTTCCCGGCCGAGCCGGGCGATGCCTCCATTCAGGGCGTCTACTTCGGTCAATCTTTGCGCCATCACGTCCTGCAGCATACTGGGGGGGTGGTAATAGGCCTTTTCCCTGCCGTAATCGATGAGCGCCTCCGGGTCGCTGTCCAGGGTAATCCCCAGAGCGTCCGCCACGGCCATCCCTTCCTTCACCAGGACCGACATGACCTTGCGCACCCCTTCCTGGTCACAGGCCACCCCGTGGGGCAGGCATGTCAGGGCGGCCATGGCATTGGAGGCGGAGTTGAATATCAGCTTGGTCCATTGCGCCCCGCGGGCATCCTCCATGGCCAGGCATTCCAGGCCGCTGCGGCTGAGGGCGTCCGCCAGTTGTTCAACCTCTTCCATGGTGGCCGGGTTGACGGCAAATGGCCCTATCCAGGTCTTGCCTCCGGCGTCCTGGTTGACCACTCCCGGTGCGGTGATATGTCCTGCCGGAAAAATCGTGCCCTGTATCACCCGCGGCACGTATTCCGCCACTATTTCCTCGTTGCCGATACCGTTCTGTACCGAGCAGACTGCGCCGTCCCGGAATATCGGCGCGACCATTTCCATCGCCGAACGGGTGAACATGGTTTTTGTCGCAATAATGCCGAACTCGCATTCAGGGATCTCACTTACCTCCGTCCTGGCCTGGACAGTGGCGACAAAATCACTCAGCCCGGTCAGGCGCAATCCGTTTTTATTGATGGCGTCAACATGCTCGCGGGCCAAGTCAAACGCCCATACTTCGACGTCATCCAACCTGGCCAGGTGGGCGGCATATAGGCCGCCAATAGCGCCACAACCAACGATACATACTTTCATTTAATACACCTAATAGTTTTATCCGCCGATTATTACAGATTAGAAATAACCGGGGACAGATTTAAATCTGTCCCCTTTTCACTGGTTATAACTGGTCTCATGAGCCTTGACCAGCCGGTACAGGGTCTCATGGTACGGCGCCGGGATGCCCGCCTTCTTCGCCTCGCGCACGATGGAACCGGTGATCCAGTCTATTTCCGTCAGGCGTTTGCTACGCACGTCATCCAGCATGGAGGGGACGTGGGCGTAGTCCTCGCCGCTGGTATTACCCTGGCGTACTGCATTGACGTTCATTTCCCAGGGGTCATCCGCCAGCGTTACGCCCCGGGCGTTGGCGATACGTTTGGCCTCGTCCATCATGGCATAAACCAGGTGGCCCAGGTCCTCCAGGTTGTCGCTGGAACGCGAAGTCCTTGACGTGGGGCAGGTCCGTCAGCGCTGAGATACTGTTCACTGCCGAATTGAAGATCAGTTTGGACCACTGGTGTGGCAACAAATCCTCATAGGCCTCCGCTTTCAGACCGGAGCGATTGATAAGCGCCGCAACCTGGTTGACGTACTCAAAGGTTGCGCTGCCTTCCGCCCAGGGGCCCATCCAGGTAGCCGTGTCCAGCTCATATTCCACGTGAGTGTCGGAATGGCGGGTGCCGCTCATGAATGTGACACCGGAGATGATCGGCCAGTCACCAAACCGGCTGACCATTTCCTCACAACCCAGGCCGTTCTGGATCATCAATACATGGGAACCGGGGAAATGGCCCTCTATCATCCTGGCGCAGGCTTCTACGGCCAGGGCCTTGGCGGCGATGATGACCAGATCAAGCTCGCCCAGATCCGCCGGGTTTGTTGATGCGCTGACGTCGGCATGTAATTCAGACTTGCCGCTGACCCGCAGGCCCTCCTCATTCAGTGCCCTGGCGTGTTCTTCCCGGCGCGTCAGTACCGTCGTCTCCACTACCGTACCAAGATGGCCCACCAGCAGGCTGCCGATGGCGCCGGCGCCAACGACGCAAACCCTGTCAATCTCTTTCATTATATTTTTGCCACAGAGGACACAGAGATCACAGAGTGTATCGAGAATCGTTTTAATACACGGGTAACCCGCATATAGATCAATTCATCTAGCCCACTATTCATGTTGCTTTTTCTCTGTGATCTCTGTGTCCTCTGTGGCTTTATTACACAACCCGTGCAACGATGTTCTTGAACTCTTCATCAGTCACGAGGCGGGCGTTTTTTGTACCCAGGTCCTTGACTTCCGCCAGTACGCCTGCGCGCTTGTCTTCCGGTATGTCCAGTCCCAGTTCCTCGCCCTTGATCTTGATATTGGATAAGCCGCTCTTTTTGCCCAGTACAATACGGCGGTCGGCATCAACGATCTCTGCGGAGTAGGGTTCGATAGCCTGAGGGATATGGAACTGGTTCGCCACGGCCCCACTCTCCCGGGTGTAGAGGAATTCCCCGACCACGGGTTTCCAGCCGTCCACGTTGTAACCACCGGCTTGTTGTACAACCTGTGAGGCCGCTCTTGCCTTGCTCAGATCCAGCTCCACCGGCATGTCATACAGGCATTGCAGCGCCAGGGCCACTTCACAGATGTCCGCATTACCGGCGCGCTCGCCCATGCCGTTAATCGTACCCTGGATCCAGCGGGCGCCGCCGCGCACGGCCGCCACCGCGGAGGCGGTCGCCATGCCGAAATCATTATGGCCGTGCCAGTGAATGGGGATATCGGGGCCCACCCAACTGCTCACTTCTCCGATCAACCACTCCACCGCTTCCGGAGAACAGACGCCGATGGTATCAACAACAGACACCTCATCGGCGCCGTGCTCAATGGCTGTTGAATATACGTCGCGGAGGAATTCCAGGTTACTGCGGGTCGAGTCCACGGCAAAAAAATTAACCGTCTTGATGCCGTTATCCTTGGCATGTTTGATCGCATCCGTGACCCGCTGTAAAACGCTTTCCCTGGTAAAACCATAGGCCTTCATCTTCAGGTCGCTGGTCGATATTTCAATCAGGACATGCTCCGTGCCCAAATCAAGATGGGCGTCGATATCCGCCTTGACGGCCCGAGAAAAACCCCATATCTCCGAATCTAAACCGGCATCCAGGATGCGTCTTACTGCCTGGGTATCGTCCGCGGAGACCCGCGGGAAGCCCGATTCTATCCTGCCTACGCCCAGTTCATTCAGCTTGCAGGCGATATTGAATTTTTCATCCGGGGTGAAACACACACCGACGGATTGCTCCCCGTCACGCAACGTCGTGTCATAAAAATGCACGGGTTTGCTGCGGTCGAAGTGGGACAGGATATCATCCGTCCTGTTCAACTCGCTCGTCCAAATCTTGTCCTGTGAAATGCTTGTGCTCATAGTTTTACCTTTACAATGTTATTTACTGAACCAGTCATACAACTCATCGGCCGTGGCGAACCATACGTCGTCCTGCGCCAGTATGTAATCCAACGCTTCCTCGAAATATTTTATCCTGTGCGGCACGCCCATTATATAGGGATGGACGCTCATTGACATGACCCTGGGCTGCTCTGCCCCTTCCTGGTAAAGCCGGTCGAACTGGTCCATGGCGCGTTTCAACCACACCTCTGATTGGTGCTGGTGCACGACCATCATCGGCAAGTCGCTGAGTTCAAAGGAATAAGGCATGGCCATCATCGGTCCGGCAGCGGTCTTCATAATAACCGGATGTTCATCCATGGGCCAGTCACAGACGTACTTGAACCCGGCCGCGGCCAGGTAATCCAGTGTATCCAGGGTCTCCTGCAGTCCGGGACCCAGCCAGCCCTTGGGCGCCTTGCCGGTATAATCCTGTAGCACGGCGAAGGATTTATTGATCACCTCCTCCTGGTTTTCAACAACATGCATGGGCGCCTGGGCATAGCCGTGCCCCATGAAGTCCCAGCCGGCGTCCAGCATGGCCCTGGCGACCGGTTCGCCGGCGCCTTCGCAGACCCGCGCATTGATGGCGGCGACGGCCTTGAGATCGCGTTTTGCCAGCGCCTCCATGATGCGCCAGATGCCCACCCGCATGCCGTATTCATGCCAGGCCCAGTTGGGGACGTTGGGGACGGTGACAACGCCTGCCGGCGATGTCACGTATTCCCTTGCAACAGGCTTCTCTATATTCCACTCCTCAACGTTGACCACCAGGTACAGCGCAACCCGCTCTCCGTTCGGAAACCGGACCGGCTCGCGCTGCGGCATGGCCGAATAATCAAATCGTTCGTGGGGGAGTTTCATTTTCGTATTCTAACCCTGAACCAAATAAACTACTAGCGGGAGAACTGAAGTAACTAACTGTTTTATTTAAACAAGACTGGTGCCTGGACGGGAACATATATTCTATATAACTTATTGTTTTTATTAGTTTATAATCCAGGAAATCTTGTTTACCTTACGATTTTCCTAACGTTTATTGACCTTTCCCTACAGCTAATGTTGCTCTAATTCGGCACAAAGAGCATGCATAATTACCTCCTCTTGCAATGGTGGATCCGGCCCGGCCACATGAGCATTTTTCCTGGTCAGCGCAGTTTGAATTTCTGGACCTTGCCCGACGCTGTGCGGGGAAGCGCATCGATGAATTCGTATAGGCGCGGAATCTTGTAGCCCGCCAGCCGTTCACGTAAAAACGCGATCAACTCCTCTTCGGTCGCTGTTTGGTCTTTCGCGAACACTACAACGCCCTTGATCTTCTCGCCCCATTTTTCGTCCGGCACACCAACTACCGCCGTTTCCGCAACAGCGGGGTGTTCGTACAGGGCATTTTCCACCTCGGTCGAGTAGACGTTTTCGCCACCGCTGATGATCATGTCCTTTATCCGGTCGGTGACGTACAGAAAGCCTTCGTCGTCGAGATGGCCGCCGTCACCGGTCCGGTACCAGCCGTCTACAATCGCTTCGGCGGTTGCCTCGGGCTTGTTCCAATATTCTTTCATCACCGCACCGGTTTTGAGCCAGATCTCACCGGAATCGCCGGTCGGGAGTTCGTTACCGTCCGGATCGCAGATTTTAATTTGCACGCCGGGTACGGCCCGGCCACAGGATTTGAGACGCTCAGGCTTGTTAATATCGTGAAATTCCGGACCCATCACGGTCATTGTGCCGGTCGTTTCAGTCATTCCGTAGAGTTGGCAGAAGCCGCACTGCACCACCTCGATAGCCTGTTTCAACAGGGCCGGTGCTATGGGCGATGCGCCGTAGTGGTAGATCTTGAGGCTGGACAGGTCCCGCGGTTTTTCGATCTGCTGTTCGAGCATCATCTGCAACACCACCGGGACGGCAAGCAGGTGGGTTACGCGTTCATTCTCTATCAGGTCGAGGAATTCCCCGGGGTCTGGCGCTGCCATCAGAATCAACTTGGCGCCTCTGAAAATGCCGACGAGCAGCCAGCCGGGCCCGGCAATATGGGAGTTTGGCAGCGCGTTGATAATAGTTTCCTTCTCGTCGCTACGAATGTACCAGTCGCCGTAACCGTCTTCACTGCGCCGTTGTTCCGACATCGCTGCATTGGTTATTACCACACCTTTGGGCTTTCCGGTCGTTCCGCTGGTATAGACCTGCAGAATTGTATCCTGCGGTGCATGCTCGTTTTGCGGATCTTCCGCGGAGAAGCCGCCTCGCCATTCGGCAAAGGCCAATGCGTCGACATTGATAATTCTCTCGATAGACGGAACTTTTTCGCGCAGGGTTTCCAGCATAGGCATGAACTGCGCATCACAGAAGATGAGTTTGACTCCGGCGTCGTTCAGGATGTAATCGAGTTCCACCGGGGTCAGGCGCCAGTTCACGCCAACGTAGACAACCTTGGCCTTATTGGCGGCGAAAAACGTTTCTACGTAGGCTCCTGAATTGATTCCGAGGTAGGCCAGCCTGTCGCCAGGGCGACAGCCCGCCCCGATAATGCCATTAGCTACCTGGTTGCTGCGCTTATCCAGCTGCGCATAGGTGCAAATTGCGCCACGGTCAATGTATGCGACATCATCGGGCGTCCTGGCCGCATGGAACCGTGGATAGTCCGCAACCGGTTGTTCGTAGTCTGGTGTCATTTGGGCGTTCGGCGGGTCATTTTATCGCTGCAAAATAGTGATCGCGCTGATGCCCGGGGCACCATAGACGTGCGTATAACCAAGCTTCGGCTCTCCTGGCACCTGCCGAGCACCTGCCTGGCCACGTAGTTGTGTGACATTCTCATAGATCTGCCGGAGACCCGAAGCACCAATTGGCTCACCATTAGCCAGACAGCCACCATCGGTATTGATTGGCAAGCTGCCGTCGATGCGTGTTTCGCCTTTTTGAAGCATTGCCTCCTGTTCGCCATCGGCGCAAAAACCGTTTTCGGCCATATGCATGATTTCGGCGCCGGATTCGGTGTCCTGGAGTTGCGCAATATCTATGTCTTCAGGACCGATCCCGGCCATTTCAAACGCGGCTCGGGATGCCTCAACGCTGGCGCTGGGTACGTCCTCGTTGGCCACCGATGCGCCGAATACCTCGAAGGTGCCAAATTGTCGCGTTCGCATGACGGCGGCACTGACGAAGATCGGTCTATCGGTGTACCTGTTGGCGATATCCTCTCGACACACGACCAGGGCTGCCCCACCCTCGGCTGGAGAACAAAACATAAATTTGGTTAATGGGTCATTGACCATCATCGACGACTTGATTTCTTCAAGCTCAATCGGCGTGCGGCGCCAGGCATTCTCATTCAACTTGCCATTCTGATACGCTTTCTCGGCAACACGAGCCAGAGCGTCAGACGTAATGCCGTATTCATGCATATACTTCTGCAACTTCATTGCAAAGAACTGCGTCGTCACCATCATACCAACCTCGCCATACCAGTCGCCCAGCCCGTATTCGGAAGGGGGGGAATTGAACGCGCCGCGTTCATGCTTGTCGAAACCAACCACTAGACCGATGTCAGATTCACCGGACTTGATTTCCTTGCAAGCCGCCAGCAAACAGCTACCACCGGTAGCACAGGCGTTCAGTATATTGGTAAACGGAGCACCAGTCAGACCCAGTTCGTTGCCGATAGCATCGGCGTTTCCTGACGAATGACTACCTCCAAATCCGAATTGAATATCCCCCCAGTCCACGCCGGCGTCCTGCAAGGCCAAACGGGCTGCGTATGCACCCTGCTGCAACCCGGTCAGCCCCGGGGTGCGCCCAAATGGATGGATGCCAATGCCGACAATTGCCACTCTCATCGCTATCCTCCTTTATCAGACCGGCCTGAATGCATAGTTGATGACTTCGGTACCGTCGAAATCCCTACGATGGGTGTAGAATACAAGTTCCATTTCCGTGCCGATTTGCAGCTTTTCCGGATCATTTACCGTTAAGCGGGATTCGACACGCAAGGCACCAGGCAACTCGACGTAACCAACACCATAGGGCGTGAACGTCTCGGTGGTCTCGTCGCTATGGTACGGCGTTTTGGGCATGAAACGCTGAATAGTCCACGACCACAATTTTCCGCGACGCGGCAACTCTTGAACATCCACCGCGGTACCGCCACAGGAAGCGCAGCTCTGTTTCACCGGAAACGTTATCGCTGCACAGTCAGTGCAACGCGAAGCTAGCAACGCCGGCGATGGCGCGGGCCAATTGAAAAGGATTGGATCAATTGCGCGTTGGTCCGATTGGGACGACATGCCTCGTCAATCCTCCATTGGCAGTCTAAATTGAGCCGCGCTCAAGCGCTCCATCCGTCACGCGTTAACACGTCTGGAATCGAAACTATTTTAACGCATAAAACGCCCTGAATCGACTGCGTTGCCGTCATTACTCTTCACATTCCCAGCTTTCGCTTCTTGCAATCGTACTGGTTCCCTCAAAATCAATTGGCATGATCTACACAACTGTCGACATAACGACTCACATGCATGTCAGGCGAACCGAATAGCAAATCAATTACGAGAATTCGCTTGAAATACTGACCGAGCGCGAGTTCGTCGGTGGTGCCAATCGCACCGTGCAACTGGACGGCGTTCTCCGCCACGAAACGGCCTGCACGCCCGATGCGCGCCATGGCGGCGGCCACCGCCTTGCTTCGCTGTCGCGGTGTGGACTCCAACTCCAAAGCCACCATAAGTGCCATTGATGCAGCCAGTTCAATTTCAACGTGCATGGCCGCCATGCGGTGCTGTAACACTTGAAACTCGGACAGGGGCTTACCAAATTGGATTCTCTGGCGCGTGTACTCCACCGTGTCTGCCAGCATGCGCCGCATAATGCCGATGGATTCCGCGCAGATCGCCGCACGTGTTACATCGTTTGCTTTAGCAATCAGCGGCGCCGCATCGGATGTAAGCAGCGCGTCTGCTGGTACGGCAACTTTGTCCAGCGTCAGATCGCATGCGCGATTGCCATCGATCAGGGAATAATTAACGCGCGTGAGGCCAGGCGCATCGGCCGGTATATAGAAGATAGCACATGTGCCATCGACCTCCATGCATGTGCCGACAAGTAAATGAGTCGCATAGGGTCCTCCCCGGGTGACGATATTGTTGCCGGATAGAAAATATCCATCGCCGTTTGACCTTGCAATCGCTTTAACGTCGCTGAAATCACCGGCCGCGCCGTCCTGACTGAACGCAATCGCAATAACGGCCGTCGCGTCAATGACGGCGCTGATCGCGTTACGCGCAACTGCCGTATCAATGTCTTTCAGAATGGTTCCGGCTGTAACGACCGTAGAGAGGTAGGGTTCGGCGGCCAGGGCACCACCGAGTGCTTCCATGACCACCATCGTGTCAACCGGCCCGCAGTCGATCCCCCCCAGTTCTGGAGGAAAAGGCAAACCGAGAATACCAAGATCCTCGCCGAAGGCCTTCAACAGTTGCTGCGGCCATCCTCCATCAGACTTAGCGGCGCGGCGGCGTTGATGATCGTAGTTGTCGGACAGATATCGGCCAACGGTATCGCGAAGAATACATTGCGACTCATTGAGCATCAGATTCATCGTCCGATAACCGAGCGCGCTATGATGGTATGTTGAATTTCACTACTGCCGCCAAAAATGCTCTGGGCGCGCCCATTGAGATAGCGCGCGCCGAATACGGCCCCATAGCGTGGTCCGATCAAGCCTTCGCCCTCGCCGAGAGTGACATGCTGATCGACCGCACCGTAAGGACCGAGGGTCGCCAAGGCGAGTTCGGTTGCACGCTGATACAGGTCGCTGGCAGTCAGTTTCAATAAGGACGCGGAGACGTCACCCACGGACTGTCCGGTTTCGAGTTCCGATACGATACGTCGCTGTGTCCATGTCAAGGCCAACAAGTCGATCTCGATTTCTGCCCGCTTGGTGAGATACGATGAATCGCGTAGCTTGAGGCCTTGAGATTCCGCCTGAACCAGTGCCTCGTCCAACCACTTCAGCACAAGCGTAACCTGCATACCGGCGTCGCCGCCTCCGCGTTCGAACTCAAGCAGATACTTGGCGATCTTCAAGCCCCCGTTTTCGTCTCCGACGCGATTGGTCACGGGAATGCGGACATCGTCGAAGAACAGTTGATTGACCTCGTGCTCACCCGACATACTGAGGATTGGGGTCATGGTGATTCCCGGCGTGTCCATAGGCGCCAATACAAAGGAGATGCCGTCTTGACGCCGGCCCTCGGTCGAGGTACGTACCAGCATAAATATCCAGTTGGCATAATGCGCGTGGGTCGTCCAGATTTTAGTGCCGTTAATGACGTAATCGTCGCCATCGCGAACCGCGGCGCAGCGCAAGGACGCGAGATCTGAGCCCGCCTGTGGCTCCGAGTAGCCCTGGCACCAGAAGTGTTCGCCGGACAGAATCCGTGGCAGGAAAAAACTCTTCTGCTCTTCCGTCCCAAACCGGATCAGCACGGGTCCACACATCAGTATGGACATTCCAGGAAGTATGGGTGCGCCGGCCGCCGCACACTCGGACTCAAAGCACATCCGTTGGATTGGTGTCCAACCGGGGCCGCCATACTTTTTAGGCCAGGAGGGTGCGACCCAGCCTTTTTGATAGAGGGCATGGTGCCAGCTTCGACACACGTCTCCCTCTGAATAGACGCCAGCTTGTAATGCAGCCGCATCACGCAATTCAGGGGTGAGGTTTTCGCCGAGAAATGCGCGCACCTCGGCTCGAAACGCCTCCAACTCCTTTATCGAACCCTTGTCCATATCAGTCTCGATAATTTTCGTCCAGCATTCCCATAGTCCTGAATATCAGTGCAACTCGGGCCACTACGTGACCACCCGCAAACGATTCTTGTGGCGAGGCGTGATGCGACATCACATAGCCGAAGGCATTGTCATGGTGGCTGCCTTGCGCGTTGAACCGCATCTGTCGACACCTCATCAACCCACTCACGTTCATAATTATATCGAATTGAATTACATGGTTCATTAAATTATCAGACGACGTTACGATTGTGCGCTTACAGCATATAGCCGCCGTCTACAACAAGTTCAGCGCCGGTTACAAATCTAGCTTCGTCGCTCGCCAAATAAACAATCCCGTGTGCAATATCATTCGGCTGGCCGAGAAAGCCGATTGGATGCGCATTGACAAGTTCATTCACGCGCATCTGCGGATCCGCCGCAGCATTGATCCATCGCTCTAAAGTCCTTGTAACGATATACCCTGGATGAATTGAGTTGCACCTGATGGCATATCCGCCTCGCGCACAGTGCAGTGCTATCGACTTCGTGAGAAGCCGCACCGCACCCTTAGATGCTGAATAAGCTGCCTCGTGCGCCGCGGCCCTTATGCCGTGCACGGATGACACGTTTACAATCGCGCCGCCGTTACCTTTCATGACCCGGATTGCCTGCTTGCAGCCGGTAAACGTACCTTCCACATTGACTGCCATCACGTATCTAAATTCGTCAAGTGTCTGATCTTCGATGTTTTTTCCGGAACCAGTTCCGGCGTTGTTAACCAAGATATCAAGACGACCGAAGCCCTCAACAGTTGCGTCAACTATCCGTCGCCAGGAATCCGCGTCGCGAGCGTCGTGCTCGAACGAAATCGCAGCCGTGCCAATCTGCCCGGCCACGCGTTCTGCGCGATCCTTTCTAATATCCGTCACAACTACTGTCGCTCCTTCACACGCGAAGAGCTGCGCAGTAGCTGCGCCGATTCCATCACCAGCCCCAGTGATCAGTGCTACCTTGTTACTCAATCGACCCATAGGTTGCCTCCGATTTCACCATCCGATTCAAATTTGGTTCAAACGCCCGGTCGACGGACACTACGCGTTCAAAGGCTGCCGACATCACTTTTATAACGTCGTCTGTTTGTGATTGCGGCCACCTTGAGGTTTGATAATTTCGTACTCTTCTGCAAACCAAATTGGAGAATTAGCGAAATCAATGAATTTCCTTTCATCGGCATACAGGATTTTGGACGCATCTTTTCCGGGCACGCTGGAAAGCGCAACTTCCAGATCTTCCAGCCGTTCCCACCAGACTTCCGCAACTCCGTCATACCCTGTCGGGCTGCCTCTCGACTTTTGGATATTCGATGACAGCACCACGTCCGGATACGGGTGTGACTGAATGTATTTCCAAATCTTAAGATCGTCCTTAAGAGAGAACACTAATGCAGCATGCCTATTCAGCCAGTAGTCGCGAAATTCCTCGTGGGTTAGTGAGGGAAGCCTACGCAAACAGAAGGTTACTTTGAGGCTCATAGCTATCCCCTTGTCAAAAGTCCTCCCAGCCTAACGATCGGCAATTTTGACCAACATTTTGCCCTTATTTGCGCCAGAGAATAGTTTTAGGAAGCCGGGAATGGCGTTATCGATGCCATCTTCGATGTCTTCATACAGCTTGATCTGACCCGTTTCCATCCATTTGCTTATTTCTACCATGGCGGCGGGGAACCCCCTCCAGTAGGTAAAACTAAGAAAACCTTTAACGGTTAGCACTTTGCCAACAATTTGGAACAGGTTCTGGAATTGATGGCGCTCGGCCTGGTCGTATTCAGAGATCATACCGCAGCTCGCGATGCGCCCCGCCCAGTTCATATTAGTAAGAGCGGCATCAAGCTGTTTGCCGCCGACATTGTCGTAAAAGACATCGATGCCCTCGGGCGCCGCTACCCGTATTGCCTCGGCCAATTGCAATGCATCTTTTCCACGATAGTCGATGCCCGCGTCGAACCCGAAATCATCGGTCAGGCGCTTGACTTTCTCGGGCCCTCCCGCGATGCCCACGACTTTGCAGCCCTTTATTTTGGCGATCTGGCCGGCTAGCGAGCCGACAGCTCCAGCGGCTGTCGACACAAGAACCGTATTGCCTTCTTCTGGCTTGCCTACGTCCAGTAGACCGAAATAGGCCGTCAGTCCGGTCATGCCTAGAATACCCAGAGCATGGCTCAGGGTCGGGGAAAGTGATTCATCAACGGCCCACCGGCAATGTCGTGAGGTAATGGCGCTGTATTCTTGAATGGCCCCTGCGCAATGCATGAGGCTACCAACGGGGTAAGAATCGTTGCGGCTTTCGATCACCTCGCCAATCACCAGCGTTCCGAGGGGCGTATTTATGTCTAAGGCAGCAGCATAGGCGGTTGCGGCACCCATCGCCATGCGCACGCCTGGATCAAGGGACGCATAGATATTGCGCGTGAGAACTTCACCGTCGCCGATTTCCGGCATAGGGGCGTCAATGATCCCCAGGTTTTCTGCCTCTAGAGATGAGCCTGGGTACGATTTAAGGACAACTGTTCGATTGGTGGTCATGGTGAGCTCCGTTTCGCGTTCGAGTTATTCGGTTGCCAGCGATGCGGCCCAGCCTGCGTCATGGGGGCCGAACCCTTCCGGGCCCTGTCATATAATACGCCCTCTGATATTTTGGCTACCCTTTTATTATTGATGACGATCCCCCCGGTTAATCAGACAGCGCGGATTTCCTGCCCCAAAGCCTCCAGGAACCGGGCGCCAACGACGCCGTCGATGACCCGGTGATCGCAGGACAGTGTTGCGTTGACCACGGTGGCGACGGCCGGTACGCCATCTCTAACCACCACCTGCTCGCTGCCCTTGCCCAGTGCCAGGATGGCTCCCATGGGCGGGTTGATGATGGCGCTGAAGGTTGACACTCCGAACATGCCGAGGTTGGACACCGTGAATGATCCGCCGCTGATGTCTTCCCGGGTCAGGCTGCCGGAGCGGGCCCGTTCTGCCAGTGCCGCGGTCCGGGCGGCGATTTCCGCCGGTGACAGGGTGTCTGCCTGGTACACCGTGGCCGGGTAGAGGCCGTCGTCCGTGGCGATAACCACTGCCACGTTGGCGTGTTTGAACTGGTGAATGTCGTCACCCACCAGGTTGACATTTACCTGGGGCACTTTCATCAGCGCCTGGGCAACACACCAGACCAGCAGGTCGTTGACCGAGACTTTCCGGCCGCCGCTTTCATTCAGGCTGGCGCGGTGCGCAAGCATGCTATCCAGTTCATACTCGGTGGTCAGGTAGAAGTGGGGAATTTCGCGCTTCGCTTCTGACAGGCGCTTGCCGATGGTCTTGCGGGTCGGTGACAGCGGAATCACCTCTACGTCGGCCGGCTCCGCCGTGGCGGCAGTAGCCCCGCCGTTGCTCTGCGCGGCGAGCTCGACATCTTCCTTGGTGATGCGTCCATTGCGCCCGGTGCCGGCCACCGTGTCCAGGTCGACACCCAGTTCTGCCGCCAGCCGGCGCACCACCGGGTTGACCCGGCGCCCTGTGTCACTGCTCGGGGCGATGCCGGTCGCAGGGGGCGTTGCCGGTGGTGATGCTGGCGCAGCCACTGTGGCGGGCTCCGGGTCGGCGGTGGCTTCCTGGCCGGCAAAGTTCCTGATGAAATCGTCGATCGCTGCGTCATCCACCTCAGCCGCTGCGATTACGCCCAGCAGCTCACCAACCGGCAGGGTTTCACCCTCCTCGACGATGCGCCGGCGTAGTACGCCGTCCACCGGGGACTCCCAGACATTGACGATCTTGTCAGACTCCATCTCGAAGACCTCATCGCCCTTGCTGACAGCGTCGCCGACCGCCTTGGTCCAGGTGACGATGGTACCTTCCACCATCTCGATGCCCCACTTGGGCACCGCGATAGGGTAGATATCACTCATGCGGTGACTGCGCGGATTGCTGCAATGATCTTGTCCACATTCGGCAGGTACGCCGCTTCCAGCTCTGGTGAGAATGGGGTCGGGCTGTGGGGCGCGCAGACCTGCTTGATCGGTGACTTGAGGCTATGGAAGGCCTTGTCGGCCGCCAGCGCCGCAATATCCGCGGTGAGGCCGCAGCGGGGTGGAGATTCGTCAACCACCACCAGTCGCCCGGTTGCCGTCACCGACTCAAGAATGGTTTCGGTGTCCAGCGGCGAGGTGGTGCGCGGGTCGATCAGGTCGCAGGTGATACCGCTCTCTTCCAACGAGTCGATCGCAGCCGCGGCCTTGCCGACCATCTGGCCAAAGGCCACTACGGTCACGTCGTCACCTTCGCGGGGCATGGCTGCTTCGCCGAAGGGAATGGTGTACATCTCATCCGGTACCTCGCAGGCCTCCTGATACAGTATCTTGGGCTCGAAGAACAGCACCGGGTCATCGTCCTGGATCGCCTGTAGCAGTAGGCCTTTGGCGTCATAGGCGTTGGAGGGAACCACCACTTTCAGTCCTGGAAACGAGGTCATGACCTGATACATGCTCTGGGAGTGCTGGCCTGCGGCACTGAACCCCCCGCCACAGGCAAAGCGGATCACGGCCGGGCACTTGCTCTTGCCGCCGAACATGTAGCGAAACTTACCCATCTGGTTGATGATCTGATCCATGCAGACGCCGATGAAATCGGCGAACATGATCTCCGCCACCGGCCGCAAGCCCATCAGGGCCGCCCCGGCGGCTGCGCCGACGATCGCCGATTCGGAGATCGGAGTGTCGATGCAGCGCAGCGGGCCGAACTCCTTGTAAATACCGGAAGTGACCCCGAAGACACCACCGACGCTGCCAACATCCCCTTGGGAACCGCTGCCACCAGCCACATCCTCGCCGATCACGAACACCGAATCGTCCGCCGCCATGGCCTGGTGCAGGGCCTCGTTGATGGCGTCACGCATTGTTTTCTCAGTCATGGTGATTACCCCTGTGTCCCGTAGTCGATGTAGACGTCCTGCGTCACCTGCTCCGGCGTGGGCCGGGGCGCTGCCTTGGCGCTGGTCACCGCCTCTTCCACCAGTGCCAGCACCTCGGTATCGATCGCGTCCATTTCGTCGCTGCTCAGTTCGCCGGTTTGCGCCATCTTCTCGCGGAACTTCTTCAGGCAATCCCAGTTGGCCCGCAGGTCATCCAATTCGCCCTCGGCGCGGTAGGTCTGGGGGTCGCCGACGAAATGGCCGTGGTGGCGGCCCTGCTCGACGAAGATCCCCGCCGGGCCGTTGCCGGATCTGGCGTGCTCTATCGCCTTGCCGGCGGCCTCGTAGACGTCAAAGAAATTAGAGCCGTCAGCGACGAATACCGGGAAGCCGAAGGCTTCGGTGCGCGCCTTGAGATCATCGCAGCCCACCGCGTAATTGATGCTGGTGTGCTCCGAGTAGTAGTTGTTCTCTATCACGAAGATCGCCGGTACTTTGAGCACTACCGCGAGGTTCATGGCCTCGAAGCAAGTACCCTGGTTAACTGCGCCATCGCCGGAGAAGGAGACCGCGACATTAGTGGTGCCGCGTATTTTCTGGGCCAGTGCCGCGCCGACTGAGATCGGCGGGCCGCCTGCAACGATGCCATTGGCGCCCAGATTACCGTGCTCGATATCGGCGATGTGCATGGAGCCGCCCTTGCCTTTGCACAGACCTTCCGAGGAGCCGAACAGCTCTTTCATCATGCCGATGACATCGGCGCCACGCGCGATGCAGTGGCCGTGACCCCGGTGGGTAGAGATGATCGTGTCATCGCCCGCCAGCTGCTCACACACCCCCACCGCGTTCGCTTCCTGGCCGGTGTAGAGGTGCGTAAAGCCGGCGATCTGGCCGTTCATGATTTCCGCGTTGGTTCGTTCCTCGAACTCGCGGATCGTCTTCATCTGGCGGTAGGCCCGCAACAGTTTGTCTTTAGGTAAGCCCAAAACGCTTCTCCTCTGAGGGTGGTAAATTCCGATTGCCCCCGGTTGCCTGCAACCGGGGGGCACGTGTTCTATAAGCCCAGCACTGCCTTGGCAATAATGTTGCGCTGCACCTCCTATGAGCCGCCTCCATGAGCGCCCATGGCCCAGCGGATTCCGCGCCGCAGGAGCTCGTAATATTCGTCGGTCTTCCAGGCGCCGAATTCCGGCTCCGGGTACTCCTCCATCATTGGCTGCATGTCGTACTTGCCACGGCAGTGACCCAGTGTGAGGTACAGGACCTCGCCTTCACCGTAGGGGCGCAGGTACATGCAGGGACGGGGCTCGTCGGACTCCCACTCGCAGTCAACGAAAGCCTCGGTTGTGCCGCTCCACTGCGTGTGCAGCAGGGTGTGTTGTTCACCGTGATGCACGCAGAGGTATAGTTCATCGTCCACCGTGAACGTTGGAATATCCTTGACCAGCGGGTGATTCGGGTCGCTCACCTCGACTTCATAGGGTGCAATGGGTGGATGTGACAGGAACTGGCTACCCATCAACTCCATGAAGGGTTCATTGTCCCGTGGGTTGTTGACCCGACCGTCCTCCAGGAACTGCAATATCGAATTGGTGCCGTGCAGGGCGAACCATTTTTTTCCGTCGCGTACCGCGTCACACAACTTCTGTGTCTCTTCGGCGGACGGCATCACGTCGCAGGTATAACTGATGATGAAATCGGCTTCTACGATGGCCTCAATGTCGCTGTAGTTGGCGCCGACCTGGATTTTCAGCCGTGGCTGCTCGGCGAGCAGCTTCAGCAGTTCCAGGCGCGCGTAATCGATATTGTGGTATTTGCCTCCTGCGACGAGATAGACGTCAAGGCGATCAGACTTACCCACTGGCCCCTGACCCGCGCGTTACAGTTGAACACGCTTGGTGAAGCCGCCGTCGACGACCAGGTTAACGCCGGTTACCCAACTGCCGGCAGGACTGGCCAGGAAAGCAACCGCGTTAGCCACTTCCTCGGCAGTACCCATGCGACCACTGGGTTGGCCGGCCAGGGTAGTGTTGTAGATGTCGGGCAGGTTGTTCCGGATGTAGTCCCAGCCACCGCCTTCGATCATGATCGGTCCGGGGGATACGCAGTTGACGCGGATCCCGGAGCCTGCCAATGCCTGGGCCAGGCCTTGTGAATGCACGATCAGGGCTGCTTTCATCGCGTTATAGGTATACGGCCCAAGGAAGTCCTCTACCGCGGCGGTGCTGCCGATGACGACGATGCTGGCTGCATCTGAGGCCTGCAACGACGGCATCGCGGCCTCGATGGCGTTGGTTGTGCCGAGGATATCCACCTCCAGGTTAGCCCGCCAGCCGTTTTCGTCCGTCTGGAGGCCGCCGCCACTGACGTTGGGTACCAGGATATCGATGCCACCCATGGTTTCCGCGGCGCCAGAGATCCAGCCCTGCAGGGCGGCCTTGTCTGCCACGTCCACGCCGGCGCCGATAGCATTTGGCCCAAGCGCCTCGACGGCGGAGTTCACCCCTTCTTCGTCGCGGGCGCAGATGGCCACCGAGGCTCCCTCTACCACGAGCAGGTTCGCTATTGCCCGGCCGATGCCCCTGGAGCCGCCGGTGATGACTGCCTTCTTGCCGCTGAGTCCGAGATCCATGATGTCTCCGTTTGTTTATTACTCAGCCAGTGCATATTGTTCGCGTATCGGGTCCGTCGTCCCGTCCCACGTAGCACAGATCTGCTCCAGCTCTCGGTGACTCTTGAAAACCTCATCGCTCAATTCGCATACCTCAATTGAATCAACTCCAGGACGCGAGAAATAGCTGAACCCAAAGCCGCCTGCATTCCCTTCGAGAGTCTGCTCATAACCCTTGGCGAGAAGTTCTTTATGCGCCGCCGCGACGTCCTTTGGCGCAAACGCGACGTGCTGGAGCCCCTCTCGGCCCGATGCCAGGTAGTCAGCAAAAGGCGACGGCAGATCGTCTTTACAAGATACGATCTCGATCATCAATTCTCCCGTAAATGTCACAGCACAATCGAAATACGCATCGCGCTGGGTACCCAGATACTTGAAACTATCGGCCTTCATTTTGCGGAAAATCCAAAAAGGTCCAACACCGGCGTTAAGGTAATTGTCGACCCAAGGCATAACATCTTTTACTGCGTAGCCCAGTTGATACATCTTTCCCAATGACTTCATCTCTCTTCTCCTATAAATAAGTTATATAATTTTGAGCGTTCTCCAGTGTGATGGGACGCTGCTGATTTCTCAAGAAACTATTTACTCCGCGGTTTGCCATTCTTAGATCTTAAATAATCGCGACGGACCCACCATCGACCCTTAAATCCATGCCGGTAAGAAAGGAGGCCCCTTCCGATGCCAGGAACACTACAGCAGCCGCCACCTCCTCCGGAGTGCCGAATCGCTTGAGCACAATGTTCGGCCGCATTTCCGTCAATATAGATGTTTCAGCAGCGCTTGTCGAAATACCACGTTCGCGCGCCATATTCTCAACGACCCGCGCTAACTGCGGGCTACGCACCGCAGCTGGGGAGACCGTATTTACGTGTATCCCATCGGCGGCGAGCGCCTTTGACATGCTCTTGGAGAAGTTGGACAGTGCAGCCTTCGACGCATTGTAGTGCTGTATCGCTGGATCAGGTTGTACCGCCGATTCCGATGAAATGTTGATGATTTGGCCCCAACGCTGCTTCCTCATTACCGGCAACACTGCTCGAACCGCGCGAACTGCCGACATGAGATTAAACTCAATTGCCCATTTCCAATCGGCATCTGTCAGCTGATCAAAATCTAACAGCTTCCCGGCCCCTCCAGCATTGTTGACAAGAATATGAACCGTTCCGAAGCGTCGCACGGCGGCAGACACTGCCGTATTCGCGTGGGTCGGATCCAGGACATCTCCCTGCACTGTTTCGGCTTCCCCGCCACCACGCTGAATGTCTGCTGCTGCAACCTCAAGAGCATCAGCAGACCGGCCGGTAATCACGACCCTGACGCCCTCAGCGGCAAAGCATTTCGCTATTGCCAGCCCGATCCCCCCGCTCCCGCCGGTAACCAACGCCACCTTTCCCTTGAGGCCGGCATTCATCGCTCAGTCGAACGACGCTCGAAACGAAACACCGTACTGTTGCGGCGCGCCGTAGGACGAATGCGTCCAAATACCGGGTTCATCTGAAGAATATGGTATGTATCCGAAGTCAAAGCAATTCGTGCAGTATGCGCTAATAGACCAATTTGCCACGCCAGGACTCCACTCAAGCTTTGAATTGACAAGTTCATAAGACCTCTGATAAGTAATAGGATTCATTTGTATGTCCGTGTATCGGCGGTCAACATAGCTGTAATCAACATGCCAATTAAGCATTCCGTTCGCTATAGGCGCTTCGTAAGTGAAACCCCCGTGAGCCATCCACCTTGGCGAATTCAAGAGCCGGCGACCTTTGTAGTCGAAATCTACGATATTAGGTCCGTCGGCATCTCGGAAAATAAACTTTTTGTATTGGGCATCCAGATATGCACCCGCGAAATTGACTGTAAATCCCGGGAAGATAATTGCTGTAGTTTCCAATTCGACGCCCTGGGTGTCCGCCGCCCCGGCATTAAATATCTGCGAGCGACTCTGAAAATCTTCAGTGAGGTACGCGGTACGCAACTGCATGTCTTTATAGTCGTTAAAAAAGATGTTGACGTTCGCGCGTACTCGCCTACCAAGTAGGTCGGCCTTTACACCTACTTCAACGGTATCCACGAATTCCGGATTGTACGGACCTACATCCTCCGGAACTCCAATGCGGCCATTGAAGCCCCCGGACTTAATACCATGGGTATACGTCGCATAGAGCATCGCATTGTCTGTGAACTGGTATTGCGCACCAACGTTTCCACCTACCTCGCTCCACTTCGTCCCTTCCTCGACGCTGATTCCTCCAGGAAGTGCAGTGCCCAAACCGGACCGACCGAGCCCGCAGGAGCCGGGATCGGTAAACGCGGTAGTGAAAGTTGGGGGTACACAATTCAAAAAATTGGTGTTGGTTGCCAGCATATTCGCCTTGTCTTCATTCCATCTCACACCGCCCTGCAGACGTATCTTAGGCGTGACATCCCAATAGCCGTGCGCAAATACCGCTACGGTTGAGTAGTCTGCATCGTGAGTTTGAGCATTGGAAAGGCCGGGAACGAATCCTTCCTGGCCGAAGTACTGAAACAGCTTGTAGTTCCAGTCCCGGTAGAAGGCCCCGATCAGGAGCTCGGTGTCAGCAGTTGGCGTTGTCGCGAGCTGAAGCTCCTGCGAAAACTGCCAGTGAGTGGTCCTCCGGTCAGTGTCGATGATAAAATCCACCAAGCCGTCCTGATCGGTGAATTCTCTCAGGTCATATTCCTTGTATCCGGTGATGGAGGTCAATTTTCCGATGTCAGTCTCGACATTTACGGTCAGGGTTCCGGCGTACATGTCGTTATTTGAAAGATCAGGGCCGTCGTTGGCACTACAACTGAAATCGACACGCTTTTGACCATTAAATTCCCCACATCCGGGGGCCCGGAAGAGTAACTCGGGCGGTACACCAAGGTTAACAACGATGGGCGACCCATTGCGGCCTCGGTTGTATTCACCAATCAGAGTGGCGTCAACACCGTCTCTGGGCGTCAGTTTCAGATGGGCTCGTATCTGGGTTATATCCTGGCCGCCCATTGGCTCTCCGCCAACAGCGTTCGTGTAAAACCCATCTCGATCATTTTTGGCAATACTGAGCTTTCCGGCGAGCACGTCCTCGATGATCGGGATATTGACGATCCCAGTCACATTGAGCGCATCGTAATTGCCGTAGTCCACTTTGACGTCAGCCGAAAATTCACCAGTCGGCTGTTTAGTAATAATGTTAATTACACCGCCAGTCGAACTTGCGCCGAAGAGTGTTCCCTGGGGGCCTCTCAGGACCTCCACTCGCTCGACATCCAAGAGGTTGAAGAGCGCGTTCGTGTTTGTACCCTGAAGGACACCGTCCTGCACGACCGTTACCGTTGTACCGATGAATGGATCGGCATCGATTTGTCCAACCCCTCGAATGGAGAAAACTCCAGAGCTATACGAGTTTGAAACTCTACCAATTTGGACGTTGGGGATCATTCCCTGAAGTGATGACAGATTGGGTGCCGGGAGCCTCGATATATCTTCGCCCGAAAGCGCGGTGATTGAGATAGGCACCCTTTGCGCGTTCTCGACTCGCTTTTGCGCAGTTACTACGACTTCCTCCAACACAGCGCCGGCGGTACTTTCCGTCGCCTGCCCAGAAACCGTCGCCGGAGTAAACACCGACAACAATGCAGCAGAAACAGCAGTAATAAAGGAAGTCTTGGTTTTCTTACTATTCATCTGATCCCCCTCCATCTTATTAGATGGCTTTCGCGAAACCGTAACGACTCCGCTATCTGTAAGGCCGCCGGAAAGTCCAGTACCGTTAAGTAACAAGCCCAAGGCTTCTGTCAGCGTGAATTCGCCGACAACAGCGTTGGCTTGCCGCGCCTCGGCGATGTCGTAGGTGAAGAGGACCTGCAAATCGGTTTGCTCAGATAAACTGGTCAGGGCTTTTGCGACATTCTGTGCCGGCAGATTTATCTGGTAAACCCGAGTATTTTCCTCCGCAGCCTGTGTCTCCAGGCAAATTATCAGCAACACCGCAGCAAACGCATACTGTACTGCAGCCACGGCATTGCCTCCACTCCCGATCCATCGGAAAATTTGACAACCCTGCATGGCTTTCACGGTGGTCCTATAGGAGGTATGTCGCATGGGGGACGGAAATCCTCTACTGGGTAATGAATTTTATTATTTTTTTTGTAATTATTGAAGTATCTGGAATCCCAATCTCCAATAAGTCGTACCATACCCCCATTTTTTATGCAGGCGTATAAGGGGACGCTATTCGCGGTAACAACGCAATAAGCTGGTAAAAGAATGAACTGGATCGGATCTGCACGGGAAGCGTGTATGCCAGGCCTTGTGTGGCTAGGAATAAATTTATCGTTGGGCCGGCAATAGCTGAATATGTTGATCATCCAGGCGGCTTACTTGTATCCCAAAGGTTTTCAGTGCATCCAGCATGGCATCCAGTTCGCCGACCTTGAAACGCCCGCCAATCCTGAGATCTCTGAGCTCCGAGTCGGCTATATCAATGGTGACCGGCGTATAACGGTTGACTTCATCGACCACATGACTGAGTGGATCACCGGCAAAGACGAGGTAACCACCTCCACGCCAGGATAACTGTCGTTCCAGATCCTGCTGGGCCAGTGTTGTGATCTCGTCGATGGGGCGATACGATTTGCCGTTGACCAATTCAGGGGCTCCAATTGGCTGGCTGCTGAACGTAACACTTTGTCTCTCTATGAGGCTGCCAATTTTATTAAGTACCGGTTTATACACACCTTCTGTTTTGTTTCCGGAGGACATTTCACCAAGTGCGATCATCGCGTCCTCCCTTGCCACGGCGTCATCCACCAGAGTGGCCAGATCGACTTTCCCTTCAAACACCGTTACCTTGACCCTGTCATCAGTCAGGCGCACGGAAAACGCAGTGCCTACTGCTTTGACTCTCCCTCTGCCCGCATACACTTCAAACGGCCAACCGGGATCGTGGGCAACGACAAAGTGTGCTTCGCCTCGCAACAACCTGATTTTGCGCACGACATCGCTGTAATCCACCTGCACCTGGCTGTCGGTATTGATCTCCATCACGGAGCTGTCCGCCAGTATTTGTAAGTGCATTTCACCGATGGCCGTGGCGTAGATGCCGTTGATACGGGTATTTGACGAAGGATAAAACCCGTTGAGGATGGCTACACCGATTGCCAGTATACTAACGGCCATCACAGCACCAACACGCTTATACGCCAGTGAGGGAGGCAAAAATACGCTGAAAATTCCCGGCCGGTTTTGACTATTTTTCCTTTCCGCTTTGGAGTGGAGCGGAATGGACAATTCCGTCAGGATGTTGGCATCGTTCCAGAAAGTCGATATACGCAACAGCTCTTTGCGATGGGTGAGACTGCGGTCGACCCACTCGTGCAAGGCCTCGATATCATCCTGGCTGGGTGCATCATCGCCATCCAGCCTGATAAGCCACTCACGGGCCTCCCGTTCGATGGTATTACGATCAGCGAATGTGTGCACAGTTGCCATTAACGTTATCCTCCTTTACGGCGTTGCCCGGTCGGTTGCGCGTATTGGTCATGATCAGCAGCCATTTTTTCCCTCACGTAGCGATTGCAAAGCTCCACACCTTTCATCAAATGTTTTTCTACTGTACTTACTGCAATTCCCAGTCGTCCAGCAATCTCTTTATATGGCATACCATAGACTTTGCGCATCAGATAGACTCGCCGGCATTGCGGCGCCAGAGTCGCCACGGCTTCGCAATGAATCCCTAACTTTTGTTGTGCCGCTACATGGTCTTCAGTTGTCCACTCATCTATTAAGACGTTGGAATTGTCCTGATCCTCTATATAGTCGGTAATATTGCGTGATTTTAATCTTAGCTCAGATATTGCGACATTTTTGGCTATCCGAAACAGAAAGGATTTTGGTTGTTGAATTTCCGTATTTTTCTCGCAGCAGTAGGCACGCAAAAAGGCCTCCTGGGCCACGTCCTCGATATCCTGTGTGTTATGCAGGAAGCGGGAAATAAAGCGTTTCAATGCCGATTGGTGTTTTTCAAAGGCTCCCAGCACCGTTGCCTCGTCCCGGCTTTGTCCATTGCGTCCGGACTTCATGTCAACCATGACAACGCCATCGGGGGATTTTTAATAACTCGCTGACTTTTAAAATATTTTTACTCATAGGCTCTAAACCTGTCGAACCAGCTGTAACAACATCAGACCCGGACTTTTTTAGGCATCGACAGGACTCTCCCAAGTCTTATAACATCATTTCACTCCACTGTAATCAAGACTAGTCTAACTGTTCAAAAAATTCCGGTTTTATTTTCTCTTATGTTCCAAATTGAAACAGGACACCAGGACCGAGAAGGCGCTTTCTTCCAGGTCCAAACGGCACTGAAACGGGCCACTAGATACTGTAGCCCGCGACTCTATCTGCGATCCGTACTAAATCGGGGAGCCGATCATAGCCGGCAGTATAGAGGATGGGAGGGACTGAGCCCACTGATCAGAGTAAACACCTGCAACGGACTATCCGGGCCTCCAAGAGTAGGGAAGCTCTGTACCCACTCCAGTGGTGTCCGCCGAACAAGTATCTTCCATTCGCCACCTCGTTTCTCGAGCTTATCGATGTAGCGAGATCCATAAAAAGAATCGTTAAGAGCTCCATCATCATCCTTGCGACGGTCACCAGCAAATGCATTGCTTTCGACGTCAGCGAAGTTCCCGTTTATCCGGATGCCCGTGTTGAATACATAATGAAATCTATGAATGCTGGTTGCCTGTAATCCCACAACCACGTCGATCCAGTCATGCGCACTTGCTTTTACCCAGTCGCCGTCTGTTACATAGTCCAGCCCCTCTAACCCAATCTTCTGCAGGAAGGTCGCTTCAATCCATCCGTCTTTATGGAAGCAAGCCTTTAGAGCCTCTCCATCCAAGTAATCCATTGCCCGCGCGTATCTGGGCCCCACTACCTCCGATATTCTTTGTTTGTCCAGGAGTTCTTCCAACTCAGTATTGTTCGGCATTCTACTCTCCTTGCCCGGCACAGGCACATGTGGCATTACTCGAAGTTACTATTACAGAAAAAAGGAAGTCCTGGTTTTCTTACTGTTCATCTGATCTCCCCTATTTCTTATTAGATGGCTTTCACGGTGATCTTATGGGAATTATGTCGCATGGGGGACGAAAATCCTCTACTTGGGTAGGGAAAATTTTCAGGGAAAGGCACAAACTGCAGGCAATAAATCTTGATTCACAAACTCAAATCATATACCGTCGGGATTGATTTTTCTATCCCTGAACGGGGGGCATTGTTGTGATTGATTTTCAAAAAATATTTCATGACGGTGGCGAACGGAGCCTCGCAGTGGTTCCGATAACTGAGTTGGCACAAGGTGTTCATAACAAGAAGTGGTGCGGCGAACTGGCAGCTATCGTCGCCAGCGTCATTTCTGCGCTCCCGACACGTGTTGTATTTCGGCTTGGCTTGGGGCTTCTCTTAAATTGCCAAGTTGCGGTGGCAGTCAGTCAATCGATTGACAGCGAAGCAAGTGCACAAAGTGCGGCGTCTCATGGGGTCGAATTTCTCGAGGAGCAAGTCAGTCGTGGCCGGGGCATCTACAAACGAGAGTGCCTGTCGTGCCACGGCCCAACTTTGCGCGGCACCACGGCCGGGACGGCGCTCGCTGGCCGGGAGTTTGAAAACCAGTGGTTAACCGGACAACGAAAGCTGGACGATTTGCACTACTTGATAGCAACGCTTATGCCGTACCTAAATCAAGGAAGTCTCAGCGCTAAAGAAAATTTTGATGTCACGGCCTACGTCCTTTCGGAAAACGGGTATATTCCAGGTCGAACTGCTTTGACAGCCGACACGCTTGATGCGGTCCTTCGGCCAACGCGGGATGAGGCTGAGGAACTGCCCGATGCAACGGTGAAAACAGTTGCGCCAAAGCCCGGGCAGCCTTTGACATCAAAAACCCACAGGCCATCTCTGACCGATCGTCCTAACGATTCGGATATGCTGGCTGATGACGGAGAAAATTGGCTTCGCTATAACAACGATTACGAAGGCCGTCGATTTTCTCCACTCACGCAAATTAATGTACAGAACGTCTCCAGGCTCGCGCCCGTGTGCGTCTTTCAAGCCGGGGAAATTGCGCAGTTTCAGGCGAGTCCAGTCATTTTCGAGGGAACACTTTACGTTACGACGGGCTACAACACGTACGCAGTGGATGCGCGCACCTGCGAGAAGAAGTGGCAGCATGTCTACCAGTCGGACTCGTTAACTCCGGTAACAGTGGCGAGAGGCGCAGCACTCTATAAGGGCAAGGTCTTTCGGGTAACTCCCGATGGCCACCTATTGGCTTTGGACGCCAAAACCGGCGAGCTCCTTTGGGACACCTGGATGTCCGACGCGAGCAAGGGTTATTGGCTCAGCGCAGCTCCAATTGCATATCAAGACAGAGTATTCATAGGCGAGGCTGGAGCAGATTGGGGTGTGGATGGACACATATACGCCTTCGATGCGAATACAGGCAAAACCCTGTGGGTGTTTGATACTGTTTTGAGCGACGATGCGGGTCATGGCTCCGCGAACTACAGCGGCGGCTCAACGTGGTCCAGCTTCTCATTTGACGTTAAAGCGAACCTGCTTTACGCGCCGATAGGAAACGTATCGCCAGACTTCAATGACAGCTCCAGACCAGGCGCTAATCTTTATACGAATTCCGTTGTAGCACTGGCAGCTGATTCGGGAAAAATCGCGTGGTGGGCCCAGCAGGTTCCGCGCGATGTGCACGACTGGGATACAGCGGCAGCTCCAGCACTATATGAGCAAAGTGGAAAGAAATATTCCGCAGTCGCGGGCAAAGCAGGCTGGCTTTATATATACGACCGGGATTCTCACGCCCTGGTTACAAAGTCGGAGATCAGTTCCCGCAAGAATGCTGAATTGCCGATAACACCGGAGGGCGTGCATGTCTGCCCCGGAATAATGGGAGGATCGCTGTGGAATGGTCCGGCCTATTCACCGGCGTCAGGAATGCTTTTTGTGAACTCAACAGAATGGTGCGGTACGTTTAAGGTTGCCGAAGCGCGGCGAATAGAAGGATCGGCCTATTACGGCGGCAATCACGTGTTTGACGAGTTTGAAAGCACGTCGGGATGGACTCGTGCTTTTAACGCTGAGGATGGCAAACAGATCTGGGCCATTAAGACGAAAAGACCAATGCTCGCAGGGCTGACGCCAACCGGTGGGGGAGTAGTATTCACGGGAGATCTAAGCGGATACTTTCTCGCGATTGATGCGAAAACGGGGAATATCTTATATCGATTCAATACTGGCGGGGCGATTATTGGCGGTGTCTCAACCTACATGGTGGAAGGTAAGCAATACGTCGCCGCGACCTCTGGGAATTCCGCTGTCTGGTGGCATACAAACACTGCAGCGACGGTGTTCATATTTTCCTTGCCACCTGATTAGTTAAGCGTGGCGCATCGCAATCCCTCCGCTACTGAAAGCGGGGGAACATCGCACCGGTCAAAGGCTTGCAACCGAGCCACCGTCTACACGCACCTCCGCGCCAGTGATAAATGACGCCGCCTCGGACGCTAGAAACGTGATTACAGACCCGATCTCCGAAGCTTCACCTGCACGCCCTAAGACGACATTTGGTCGCGCATCGCGGAGATGAATCTTTTCCATCTCGGCGACCGTAACGTTACGTTCACGGGCCATCTCCTGGAGGAAGCCATGTAATAGAGGCGTCCGAATAGTGCCGGGCGAAACGGTATTGACAAGAATTCCATCGCACGCAAGGGCCTTAGAAAGGCTCTTGGTTAGATTTGAGATCGCTGCCTTCGTGGCGCAATAATGCTGTATTGCCGGGTCCGGTTGTGAGGCCGCTTCCGAAGACAGGTTTATGATCCTGCCCCATTTCTGGTGCCGCATCACCGGCAGAGCCGCCCGGACCGCCCGGACCGCCGACATGACGTTGATCGCAAAAGAGTTCTCCCAATCCTCATCGGACAACTCTTCGAAAGTCGCGAGTTTGTCGAGAGTGCCGACATTATTGACAAGGATATGCAGAGTCCCAAATCGTCGTATTGCAGCGCTGACCGCAACCTCTCCGCAGTTGGCTTTGTATGCATCTGCAACAACCGCTTCAACTTCAGCTCCATTCGCACGAAGCTTGGCTGCGGCATCCGCGAGGTGGTCCGCCGAACGGCCAGTAATCACCACCATCGCTCCCTCACGCGCAAGCGCCTCGGCAGCAGCGAAACCGATACCGGCGCTGGCACCGGTGACTAGAGCGATTTTCCCATCAATTCCGAGTTTCATTTGGATAGCATCCTCAATCAGCACCCTTCTAACAGTCAGCGGTTGACCCTGCCGCCCTGATCCCATTCCCTTCGGATGTCACGGCTATTCTCCATTCCCATGCTCGACGGCAGCGTCCAACGTTCGCCCGCGAGGAGAGAAAGCTTACGACTGGTCGTCCAGCTAATGTAATTCCATCCCTCCATCAACGTTTATGGCTTGCCCAGTTATGTTCTCCGCTGTGGCGAGGTAGCACACGCAATCACCAATATCGCCTGGCGTTTGCGGCCGTCCAAGCGGGATCCGCTTCGCTACTGCTCTACGCCAAGCGTCTTCTCGCGACTCCGTAGATCTTCGTCCAGCTTCCGCCAGTTGGTCCCACATCTGTGTTCGGACTATGCCGGGACAGATCGCGTTTGCGCGGACACTCGCAGGGGCGAGCTCCTTGGCCAACGCATTTGTAAACCCAACCACTGCAAATTTCGACGCGCAATAGTGAGCAAGGCCTGCATATCCGTTTTTGCTGGCGACTGAAGCTATATTGATAATACAGCCGTGCTTGGAACGCTTTAGTGTTGGAATCGCCGCCTGGCAAGCAAGGAACACGCCTTTGATATTCACGGCAAAGGTATGATCCCAATCCGCTTCAGACAATGACTCTACTTCGGAGACACTCAGAACGCCCGCGTTGCAAACCAAAATATCAAGGTTCCCAAATTCCTGCACCGCATGTTCAATCATGCGTCGATTATCGGCCTTGCGGGTAACGTCGACAGAGATCGCCAGCGCGCGTCTCCCAAGCGAACGAATGTGTTCGATGGTCTCATCAAGAGATGTGCTCGGAGGTGATTGGGGGCCGTCATGTATGGCAGCAGCGTTCGAAGGAATGCAGTCCGCGATCGCAATGTCGGCCCCCGCCTCTGCCAAAGAAATCGCAATTCCCCTTCCGATACCCTGCGCGCCGCCTGTGACAAGAGCGACTCTGCCAAAGAGGTTTGTCATGGTTTCATTCCACTCACGTGATGTTCTGCTGGCTTTAAGCATATCATTGTTTTGACATTGCCCCAATAACGACACCTTAGCTTTCTATATAGGAATTCCGCGTATATTCATGATGTAGACCACCGACTCGTCTTAGTGCCATTACCCTACCCTAATGTGGATGCTGCACCACTCTTACTCCTTGAATTGCCCCGGACGGCATGAAACAATTGAACCCTCGAATTCCTCCGGGGATGGCGCGAAGAACAAAACGGCCGCATGGTGAGGATAGCTCTTTCTCGTAGCGTGTTTATTGGTGGTCTTCGCTGGGCAGGATGACGAGGAAATACTGACCAACGACGTTGGTCGCGTAATAGAGGAGACAACTTACAATGAGAACCTTCATAGCTATTTCCATCCTTGCAGTGGCCGTGCTCGCCATGTCTGGATGTGGGACTTCGCAGACGAACTCTTGGGAAGAGTACATGCTGGTATGCCATCAACCAGATGGAAATTGGGTATACTCCAAGGACGAGAAAAAATCACCCCCTGGAGAAGAGTACGAGGAATCTGTGGGATTTGTTCGCATTGTCAACGAAATGATGGACGATGGTTGGCAGCTTTTAGGTGGTGTTAGTGTTAGTGGCGCTGGTTCTTGCCAAACGATGGTTAAAGTTTGAGCGGACATGCAAGATACATCATGGTGGCATGACAGCTCCTGATACAAAGTAAAGCGCATCAACACTTTAGAGTGTCGTACCGGCAAAAATGCCGTTCCGGTCTGGCTCGTCATTCCGGCCTGGTCCGTCATTCCGGCGCAAGCCGGAATCCAGTCCGTTACAAAACAAACAGGAGCATAAGAATGAATTTAACCCAACCAGGTGCGCAGGAAATCAGTGTCGGACAAAGCGGTTTTATCGCCGAGGCAGGCGCCTGGAATGATGCGCAATGGAACGCGCCGGGCAACTGCCTGGATTAATCAGTGAGAACGGCGTCACGACGGTACGGGTTGTTTACAGTGACCAGCACGGGTTGATGCGGGGGAAATCGTTAAGCGTAGACAACTTTCTGCTGGCCTTGCAGAACGGTGTGGCCGATACCTTTTCCAACCTGGGGAAAGACACATCAAATACGCCGGTTTTCCCGCTTTTTGAGCACGATGGCGGGTTCGGTGTTGAGCAAATGGGGGGCGCCGGCGATATGCTGCTTGCTCCGGACCCGATGACGTTTAAAATTCTCCCCTGGGCGCCGGACACGGCGTGGATCATCTGCGATCTCTATCTGAAGGATCGGACCCGCGTTCCGTTTGATTGCCGGCAGGTAATGCGTAACGCGCTCAATGCGCTGGAGACCCTGAACTACAGTTTTATCGTCGGGCTGGAACTGGAGTTCTACGTATTCGTCATAGAGGATGAGAAATTATCCCTCAGCGAATCCGGGCACCCGCCGGATCCGCCGGCAGTGCGGGCAATCAGCCACGGCTTTCAATACCATGCCGAACACCCCATGGACAGGGTCGCTCACGTGACCGAGATAATCCGGGACATGGCAGTCAAACTGGAATTACCCCTGCGCACTATCGAAGCCGAATGGGGCCCCGGCCAGTTCGAGGTGACGTTCAACCCCCTGGCCGGCCTCGCAGCGGCCGATTCCCTGCTGTTATTCCGCTCCGCCGTCAAACACCTGATGCGGCGTCACGGGCTCCTGGCCAGCTTCATGGCAAAACCCGCCCTGCCCAACGTCTATTCAAGCGGGTGGCACCTGCACCAGTCATTGCGCAATACGGAAACCGGCTCTAGTGCCTTCACCAGTAACAACAGTTTATTGAGCGATACCGGCTATCACTACATTGGCGGCCTGATCGAACACGGCGCGGCGCTGAGCGCTTTTTCCAACCCGACCATCAACGGCTACAAACGCCTCAACGCCAACCCGCTGGCGCCGAACCGTATTCTCTGGGCCCATGACAACCGCGGCGCCATGCTCAGGCTGGTCGGAGGTCACGCCGAACCGAGTACCCGTATAGAGAACCGCACGGGAGAACCCGCGGCAAATCCGTACCTGTACATGGCCTCACAGATCTATGCCGGGATGGACGGGATTCGAAACAGGACAGACCCGGGCGAGCCGGTGAAGGGTGATCCCTACCAACAGGTTGACAAGCCGCCAATGCCCCGTTCGCTGATGGAAGCGGTCGAGGCGCTGGATGGATCAAGCGTACTGAGGGCCGGGTTCGGCGACCAGTTCATTGATTATTTTTTGCATATCAAGCGGGCGGAGATTGCCAGGTTTCTGGCTCATGTGACGGATTGGGAGCATAGGGAGTATTTTGAGATGTATTGATTATTTAAGGTAACATAAGGTTTCCATATCCTTAATCCAGAAGACCGATATGATGTGCATGAAACGGATTATCGATAAGGGTTTTCCAGGTGCCGTCCGACTGCCGTTTTACCACGTTACCGTCATATGATGAAATATTAATCTCATCACCCTCCGGCGACGTACCCTTTATTTCCCATTTCAAAGTAAAGAATGCTACGTCATCAACCTCTATGAACTGTAATACTTCCACTTTCAATTTTGGCTTGATAGCTTGAAATTCTTCGATTGCTTTACGAATGCTATCCAGGCCGGTTATTACAGGCTTACCGGGTTCCTGGACGAAAACAGCATTTTCAGCGTACAAGGACATTGCCTTCTCAACATCACATTCGTTCATCGCCTCTTGAAATATTTCGTCAACGCGGCGTGCTGTCAGCGGTTTTTCATAGTTGTTTTTTTCTTTCATAATTCACCTTCTATTCAATATGTTATTACTTCCATGCTTGATTTGAAGCCCACTCAGATAAAGTTGTCAGTTTGTCGACAGGCAGTTGTTTGAGTACCTTATCTATGTGAGTTACAAATCCAGGATCATAGTCCTTGTTATCTATCCACCATTGATTCAGCGCTGTTATTTCTCCGGCAGTACGCGCACCTGCAAATTTCTCTAAATATTCTGCAAAATTGTTAATATCTGCCTGCTCATATCGCAGTTCCGTTCCTGTAATCTCAGAAATCCGTTCTGCTATCTCATTTCCATCCAACTGCTCCGGCCCTCCCACATCGATAAAGGAGCCGGCCAATTCGGGATGTTCCAAGGCGGAAACGCAAAATTTTGCCATATCCCAAGCGCATATCCATGATACTTTTCGATCTGCTGCATGGACATAAGTGACGACTTGCCGTTGAGAGAGGGGCACCATCGTCCAGGGTCCTAAAAGATTTTCCATATAGAAAGTTGGTCGAACGACGATAAACGGCACATCACTCTGTAACAGCCGTCCCTCCATTTTTCGTTTCAGTTCAAATGCCCAAGTATCAGTAGGAATTGAAGGTACCCGTGTACTTGAATTAAAAACCAGTAATTTGATTTTTGCCTTTTGTGCCGCATACAGTACATTTTGAAAATAGGGCATGATCAATTCTTCATCGTATACAAGCGGTAACATCAAGAATATTGCATCCATGCCTGTTGACGCCATATTCAGGCTGTCAGAATCAAGCAGGTCACCCGTAACTACGTCAAAGCCTTGATTTCGAAACTCATTAACCCTGTTCGTGTCCCTTAATATGACTCGCACGTCATGGTTACGGCGTCGCAATTGAACAGGTACCGGCGCCCCCTGCACGCCCGTCGCCCCGTAACACAATACCTTCATAAATAATATCCCCTGATCAACAGATATATTTCATGCCTGCCTTATCATGACTACTTCACGGTGATTTTAGGACGGATGTTGTCCGAAAAATTACGCATCCCTTCAATATAATCTTCAAAACAAAACATGAAACCTTCTGCTCCGCTTGAGTCTGCTAATTCATCAATTTTTCGCGCAATGGTGTCATTTGAACCATAGATAACGGGGAATCCCATAAATATGGTATTGCCCTCCTCAGCGGGATTGTTGACCCCCTCCCGGAAATACTTTGCTGAGCCTTGGCTGGCCTTATTTTGCATCTGAATTTCAACCATGCGGTCAATAGCTTGCGTGTCCGATTTCCGTACTATTTCGTCAACCCTGTCTTTAGCATGTTGATCAGTTTCCCCGGGAATAATGTGGAACAAGGCCAGAGTTTCCACTTTACGGTGATGTGAAGCAGCTAAATTCGATAGAGATTCAACATGTTGTTGTAATCGTTGGGGAGCAGCGAAGACAAAGCTATAATCACAATAGTGTGCGGTAAACTCTCTACCTGCTGGTGATGAGCCGGCATTTACCAACGGTATGTGATGTTCGGGCTTCATGGGCGCCTGACAATCATCCAAAGACCATAAAGGGCTTTCATAAGAGCAACTACCTCGTTCCCACAATTCATTAAGGATATGGACATAGTGCGCAGCGTGTTCGTATCGATCAGAATAATAAGTGTCTCCAGGCCAAGCGCCGAATTGAGTATATTCAGGTTTCCACCCGCCGGTAACGATATTCAAACCTATCCGGCCGTTGCTGACGTCGTCAATCATTGCAATCATTCTTGCAGCAAATTGCGGGTGAACACTTAATATTCCGGCTGTTGCATATAACATAATCTTATTAGTTGACTCTGCCAATGCAGACATCAGCGTAAAACTCTCGCTGTAGTAGTCCCAGAATTCCGTACTCCCGCCAAACCCCCTATATTTGACCATGGATAAGGCAAAATCGTAATCCAGCTTTTCCGCTTCCTGAGTTATGGATTTTTGTATTTCATAAGTGGGCAGGTATTGCGGCGCTGCTTCAGAAACGATATAACCGTTATTAGCGTTAGGTAAAAAAACTCCGAACTTTATCATGTCTATATTCCCTGTTCCCTATTCCCTACGCCGGTTATTATCAGTTCTCTATTAAATGGCGAAGTCGATACACTTCCGTTTGATGAGTCGCACATAGCAAGCGCCAGTCTTCGTCCGCCCATTCCGCATTACGCCAGGCTATCAATGATAGCAATGACGTATCGTGATTCCTTCCTACTACCTGTCCTGGTACTATTCGGATCATGATCCACGGTTGCAGTTCTCCCCCGAGGTATCCCACCTCATAATTTACCTGATGAACCTGTTCCAAGACATGAATCCTGAATATGGTTTCCCCACCATCATAAAGGCTCCTGCCTTTGTAAATGTCATCTTGTAACGGAGTGATTGGTCCCCATGCTCCAAACGCCCAATCACCCGTTCTGTGTTGATCTCGTAAGAAAGTCATTATTTCCTGTGGAGAAGCATTAATAAGTATGCTTGCCGTATAGCAATGTTCATCAATCAGATTCATTCTCTAATACCCTTCAGTTGAGAGGCGCCAACTACAACGATCGAACCCCGATGTCACGCCTTGAATCTATGTTCAAGGTTTCCACAACTATCAGGGAGTCTGATGAATTAAGATTAAAAACTGTAGTTCAAATTAACATACCACTGACGACCGCGATCAAATACCTCAAGGTACTGCCCGAAGCCTGCCTGGTAACTACCGGTTACTCGATAATTTTTATCACCTGCATTATCCACTCCCCCTGTCACGGAAACACCCGTATTCCTGAAATCCCAGCGTGCGCTGATATTGGCTAGGTGATAATCATCCTGAAACAGTTCAGGCACATTGAAGTTGTTATCGTTAGTGAAATAATCGGTACGATATACCCATTCCACTCTTGGCGTCAGAGTGCCCCATTCGCCGAGAAAAATTTCTTTTTGCATCTGGGCATTTCCTGTCCATTCCGAGATATGCTCGAAGCGGCTGTCGAGTGTAATATTCGGGACGCGGGGGGTGCCATCCGGGTTTACCGCCAGTTCGGTAAATTCAGGATCGATATAGCCCGCGCTGGCTGAAATCAGCCAACCGTCGGCAGGTCTGACGGAAAGCTCCACTTCGACACCCTTAATTTCAGCCTCACCGGCAGTCTCTATGAATGCGCCGATACGCGGGGGCCCTGACACAAGTAGCTGCAGGTCCTTATAATCCGTATAAAAAGCTGCGATATTCATACGGAGCCGATCGTTCCAGCCTTCGAATTTGAACCCGATTTCATAGGATTCTACGAATTCGGGGTTAAATGTCGGCAAGCTCGGCTCAGGCGGGAAAATGCGTTGAGTCGCCCCGCCACTTTTAAACCCTTCGGAATACGTGAAATAAGTGAGCAGGTTGTCATTCCAGCGATATGAAATATTTGCCATCGGGACAAACTCGTTAGCGCTCACTTTTGTTGTTCCCAAAGGTAAAATAAGGTCGCCGACCTCACAATTATGCAGCACCGGTTCAAGACAGGGAAAGAAAATACCGAACGGACTCAGGGGCAGCCTGGTGAAGGTCTGGTTGGGACTGTATTCCTTGTCATCTTCAGTATAGCGGAAGCCTACCGTCACGCTGAGTTGATCGTTCAGGTTGTATGTACCGTGCCCGAATACCGCCCAGGATTCACTCTCGAATTCCATACCCGAGATCAAATCTACCGCTGAGAATTCCACCGGATTGATATCTTCGCCTTCTTCATGGAAGTAGTAGAATCCCAAAATCCATTCCAGCTTGTTGTCAAAAGCATTACCGAGAAGCTGCAATTCCTGCGTATATTGCTCCTGCTCAAATAAATCATGTACATTCGTTATAAGCAACGGAGAGCTGTCGCGATCAATGTTGAATTCACCATCCGAGTTGCGATACGAAGATATCGAACGCACATGAAAATTCTCCTGCACGTCCCAGTCAATTGTTATTGCGCCACCCCACACATCCAGGTTTGCATAACTCTCTCCTTCACCATAATCAGAATCCCGGTTAGTGGAAATCCACTGTTCATTGTAACAATTTGGATTCTTTGCATTGGCTGCGCCAAAACATGTAAAGGGGTTAAATGTACCGGTGCCATCAAAAAAGATATTATGGAGAGACACCATTGTGGCGAGCGGGTCGACACCGGTAAGTACCTGGGCCGATCCATTTTCCCTGTCACGCGAATAATCACCTGAAAAATTAACTTCAAGGGCATCCGAGGGTACCCATCTCGCTGAAAACCGGGCCACGATGGTATCGTCATCACCGAGGTCCTTATTATCATCGTTGATGCGATGAACATAGCCATCCTGGTTCAATGAGGCTATGGAAAAGCGGGTAGATAATTCATCAGAGACAGGAACATTCAACGTCCCCCGAACATTGAGACGGGAATCCGTACCAAAGCGAACATCGACAGAACCGCCCAGTTCATCGTCCGGGCGTTTTGTATGGATATTGATAGCCCCGCCAATAGTATTTCTTCCAAACAGCGTTCCCTGCGGACCTCTCAATACTTCGATACGATCAATATCAACCGTATCAAGGAGTGCGCCGACCGAACGGCCAAGATAAACGCCATCAACATAGACTCCCACGCCGGGGTCAACACCGGGAGAGAAGTCATTATGGCCGACGCCGCGAATATACGCCGAGGCATTCGTGACGCCGGCATTGGTCGGCGAAGCCCGTAATACAAGGTTCGGTGTAAAATCCGCGAGCCGGTCGATCTTTGTTACGCCTCGGAATTCAAGCGCTTCCCCTGAAAATGCTGAAATTGCCACCGGTGTATCCTGTAGATTTTCTTCACGTTTCCGTGCAGTAACCACAATTTCCTCCAATACGGATGCGGCAGTATTCTCAGTCACTTGTCCAGTAACTGTCAGTGGAGAAAGTATTGATAACAATATAGAAGAAACAACTGTAAAACAGGATATCCTGGTTTTTAAATTACCCGGATTGTCTTCGTTCGTATACATAGATTCACCCCCCATCGCTATTTTCCTGAGTATCCGATATTACCGAAATTACGATAACACCTCTCAGTCACAACAACATTGAAACCAGTATCTCTCTACAAAATGTCAACTAGTCAGGTAATGCACAATGGGCCGCTGAGTGTATTGGAAATTACACTGCGAGTGTGGTTTTTGCCAGATTGTTCCGGCCCGAAAAATGGCTACGGCAAGAAAGAAATCTGGGTCATCAGCGAAGAACTATTACTGATTTCCCGTACAGCTTTCACTACTGAGTGTAGACCATGTTTTCGATAATCTCAATTCTGTTGTCAGGAACACATAGATGGCATGGTCACCGGCTGAGCAGCTTCTGGACCCCGCCCACGCTCAGCTTAGTGCTGCGGCTGATTTCACGAATGGACAGACCGGCTGAGTGCCGGAGCCGGACGAACCTGTAAAAGGGGATCCCTACCAACAGGTTGACAAGCCGCCAATGCCCCGTTCACTGATGGAAGCGGTCGAGGCGCTGTCAGTAGGTTCTGTACGGTACGGGTCGTGTACAGCGACCAGCACGGGATTATGCGGAGAAAGGCGTTAAGCACGGAGAACTTCCTGCCTGGCCCTGCAGAACGGTGTGACGGATACCTTCTCCAACCATGGGGATCGCCGCCTTGAAGACGCAATTACATCGAACACAGCCGATGCCCCGGTATTCCCGCTGTTCGAGGCGGACGGCGGCTTCGGTGTCGAGCAGATGGGGGCGCGCCGGCGATATCGCTGCCGGCTCCGGACCCGATGACCTTCAAAATCCTGCCCTGGGCGCCGGACACGGCGTGGATCATCATATTGAAGGCCACTGTCTGGCCGCGTGCAACACACGAAGTATGCGCGTCAGGTCTCCCACTATGTCATAAACCAGGATGTAATTCTCGTGCACGACCAGCTCGCGGGTACCTTCAACGCGCCCGGGGCGACCAAGTTTCGGGTGATCGGTCAGTCGTTCAGCCTTCTCCGAAAACAATTCGTCAAGAGCTGCTGCCGCCGCAGGATTATCCGCCTCAATATAGTCGAAAATAGCATCCCGATCCGCAATCGCTTCAGGCGTCCAACTCAGCTTCACAACAGTTTATCGAGTTTACGGCGGGTTTCAGCCCTGCGGGCAGCAAATTTTGCTTCGACGTCTTCGTTCGATACCAGGTTTCCTGCATTGGCCGAATCCAGCCCGACCTGTACCTGTTCACGGAACCAGGCTCCGTGCTCTTCTGCCTCTTTCTGCCGGCGAATGATGTCTCTCATATAATCGCGAAGCAACTGGGCGCCGCTCCGGTCCAGTGACTTCGCCACAGCAGTGAAGCTGTCTTTCAGTTCTCCATCGACCCGGAAAGTAAATGTGGCCTGGCTCATGGTTTCACCTCGATGTGTTACATATACAGTACAATGTAGCACAATATTCGCTCGCCATCAATGGAAAGTCCGGCGCACTCATCACATCCACCGGTGTAATATGCGGCTTAAACAAATAAACTGCTATTATCCTGATAGGTGGGGTCAGAGTAAGAATTCAGGGGTCAGAGTAAGAAATTCGAAGAATTTTTACTCTGACCCCACAATATAAACACACAGGGGGCTGTCAATGAATTCACCACAACCACCTCGGAACGCGCCGCGCAACTCACAGGACATAAACGTCGGCCACACCAACTTCATCGCCGAGGCCGGCGCATAGGACGAGGCGCAATCGGAACGCGCCGCGCAACTGCCGGAATTACTCAGCGAATCCGGGCAACCGCCCGACCCGCCGGCAGTGAAGGCAATCAGCCACGGCTTTCAATACCATGCCGAGCACCCGATGGACAGGGTCGCGCACGTGGCCGATATGATCCGGGACATGGCCGCCGGGCTGGAATTGCCCCTGCGCACCATCGAGGCCGAATGGGGACCGGGCCAGTTCGAGGTGACGTTCAATCCCCTGAGCGGCCTCGCCGCGGCCGATTCCCTGCTGCTGTTCCGCTCCGCCGTCAAACACCTGATGCGGCGTCATGGCCTGCTGGCCAGCTTCATGGCGAAACCTGCGCTGCCCAACGTCTATTCGAGTGGGTGGCACCTGCACCAGTCGTTGCGGAACAGGGAAACCAGGGGCAATGCGTTTACCGGCAATGAGAACCTGTTGAGTGATACCGGGTATCACTACATCGGCGGGTTGCTGGAACACGGGGCGGCGCTGACCGCGTTTTCCAATCCGACCATTAACGGTTATAAACGGCTTAACGCCAACCCGCTGGCGCCGAACCGTATTCTGTGGGCGCATGACAACCGGGGGGCGATGCTTCGGTTGGTCGGGGGATATACCGAACCGGGGACGCGGATTGAGAACCGGTCGGGGGAGCCTTCGGCGATTCCTTACCTGTATATGGCGTCGCAGATTTATGCGGGGCTGGACGGGATTCGGAACGGGACGGACCCGGGGGAGCCGGTGCAGGATGATCCTTACCGGCAGACTGACAGGCCGGCTATGCCGAGATCGTTGATGGAGGCGGTTGAGGCGCTGGATGGGTCAGCGGTGTTGAGGGCCGGGTTCGGGGATCGGTTTGTTGATCATTTTTTGCATATCAAGCGGGCGGAGATTGGGCGGTTATTGGCGCATGTTACGGATTGGGAGCATCGGGAGTATTTTGAGATGTATTGATAGTTTAATTTCAGATTTATGTAACTATCACACTATCTTATTGCTGTTTTTCATTTCGCCTGCGTGACAAATTTGAAGGCAAGACATAAATATAATTTAGAAGTTCCGAAATAAAATTAATAATATCATTTGCATCTGAAATGGATACGTCTTTTATAGGATCAAAGTGAGCACCATCATTCCCTATTAGTCGTACTTCATTTGCCCAGTCAGCTAAAGACTTATGCAATTTCCCTGATACTTCCATGTTT
This sequence comes from Gammaproteobacteria bacterium, assembly GCA_965205405.1. Taxonomy (GTDB): domain Bacteria; phylum Pseudomonadota; class Gammaproteobacteria; order Eutrophobiales; family Eutrophobiaceae; genus JAAXHV01. The sequence goes on along the minus strand of OZ242169.1, from coordinate 2,205,739 downwards.
TTTAGCCTTTGATTCAACGTACCATTGGAAACACCTTGATCGACAGTAATTGCTTCTAGTGTCCTGCGCGCCATAACTGCACCCGCTCTCGGACAATTGGCAGAGACAGCTCTGTTTGCCTCATTAAAAGAACTTGCAATTTCAGGTGGTATTGCGATATGAATGCTAGAATTCGGCAGCGGCCACCAATGAAATCCCCGCCAAGAAATATTACCTCCAACTTTGCGTCGCCAGGATAGGGTCGGACCTGCCTAACTATTTGTTCCAGTTCAGTTTATGTGCCATATACGCCTGTTATTTCTCCTTAAAACCCCCTTTTGCCATCAAAATTGAGGTCTTAACATCCCCATCCCTGTTTGACGGCATTACTCTCCTGATTCGCTGTGGTCTGCTTGTGCAGCGTCTGATACTTCCTCCTTAACGTCCTGTTTTGGCGTATGAAAATCGCAGTCTAGGCGTAGGACAGCACGTCTTTTGTGACAGTTTGCCTTTATTATTCAGTAGATTCTGTCAGGCAGGACTGGTCTGACCCTATACTGAGAATCTCCCGGTCAATCACACTCGCCGGGACCCAGTGAGGCCGAGCGGCTGCCAGACGCTGCTCAATATAGGGCTTGTAAGGGGCCAGTTTGGAGGCCCTGTCTGGACGCGGACCATACACCGGTGACGCGTCCTGCCGCAAATACGCACGCACCGTATTGCGTGAGACACCCAATTGCCGGGCAATGCCCCGGATACTTTCCCCCTGACGATGCAATATGCTTATCTCCATAACACTTTCCTCTTTTAGCATCTCGGTTCCTCTGTTGTGTAGACAGAGCCGAGGTTAATAGAAAGTGGGTCAATTTTCAGTTGCCGCAGTGGGTCATTTTTACATTGCCGCTAACAACGTTGACATGTCCAGTGGATAAGCCTATAACGTGTTTCCACCACCATCGGTTGTCTAAGTCGAACGTTTATCTCGATCCAGTTGTTCAAGATAACGTCGATAAGGTTGAAACCAGAACTTTAGGTAGGAGTGAAGAAGCAAGTCCTTCCGAATTGTCTCGAATATAGCCCTACCTACGACCCCTGGCAATATCGGATCATCGGTCCGCACCCTTGTACTAACACCGGGCTGGCGAAAGGTAGGCACTACCTTGGACGGTCGTGAGGTTAACAGTGCACGAAGTAGGAATTCTTCATCCGGATTCATATAGTCGAAATATACGTGAAACCCTGTCTTGTTTTCATCCCGTTCGACTTTAAGCGCATCTAGTGCACCATCAGAGAAGTCGGTTATATCGACTGCCAAGACTGTCGTGTCGTCAACTAAACTAACGTAAACGTCTCCATCGTGAAGAGGTTCGGTTCCGGTGTTAAGTAATCTTGTGTCTAACGTGTAGACACTTGGGACGATTTCTCCTTGTACTCGGATCTCAACTATTTCCGATATGGAAGAATCAACTTCAATAAGTCGGGCCGCATGACTAGTGAATATACTTAACTCAGAACGAGAACGAGTTTGCTTGTTCTGAAACCATGAGAAGGCACCCGTTAACAAGGCTCCGAGGGCAGCACCTCCAAGAGCGAAGAGTCCATTGACAATTTCGGGCTTCAATTTCGTTCAATCCTACGGGAGTCCTGTGGGTTAATGTGTTGCGGAGGATACAGGATAACAGGATAGGGTCGGACCTGTCTAACTATTTGTTCCAGTTCAGTTTATGTGCCATATACTCCTGTTATTTCTCCTTAAAACCCCCTTTTTGCTATCAAATTCGAGGTCGTAACATCCCCATCCCTGTTTGACGGCATTACTCTCCTGATTCGCTGTGGTCTGCTTGTGCAGCGTCTGATACTTCCTCGTTAAAGTCCTGTTTTGGCGTATGAAAATCGCAGTCTAAGCGTAGGACAGTACGTCTTTTGTGACAGTTTCCCTTTATTATTCAGTAGGTTCTGTCAGGCTGGACTAGTCTGACCCTATACTGTACATCTTTGGCGTATAATTAGCAGTCATCGATAGCATAGAGGAGGTCAGATGAAAAATGAACTGTTCAATGAGCTGCTGGCCAGTCTTCAGGAAATGGACAAAATTGTCCAGGGTAAAAAAGCGGCTGCCAGAGTTACTGAGTTTCCAGAACCGGAGGCAAGGTTAATCCATGAAAAGACTGGCCTGAGTCAGAATCACAGCCATGTTGAAGGTGACTACTCCATCTGAAACTAGATCAATTTAAACTACAAAATTGAGGAGAACGCCAATAGGAACCGATGACAAAGAAGCAAAAAGGCTCGACTGGGATCCGTATTGGATGATATGTCAAGCGAGGTCGCTGCAGAAAATAGCGAATAAATTGGAATCAGAAGAGGAACCAGCGCAACCCGACAATTTCTTGTCCGAGGGCAAAAACATAATGGTGTCAATTACCCTGGCCCTTGCCACGGAAATTGCTCTGAAAGCCTGGCAGTGCCGGGAACGGCAGGCAGTTCCCGACCGCAGCCACGACTTACTGTATTTATTTGACGGATTGAGTGAAAAAGCACGGACCAGACTCGAAGAAGAACATCCGATGCAACTGGACCCAATAAGCATACGCCTGGGAGCACATGAGGTGTGTTCGGTCGGTGCGGGAATGCGTAAAGTGTTGGAGTTTCACAGGCGGGCATTTGAGCGCTGTCGCTATTCGTACGAGCCACCAGGAGATGTCATCTACACATCCACTCTCAATGAGGCGCTAACGGTGATTATCGATACCTATGACAGAACCCTGGCAGGCTCAACCTGACATCGCATTACACTTTGTAATTGGAGATCGCTCTTGCAGTTAAGGCTAAATGATGGGCTGGAGAGGAACTTAGCGGCACGAGGCAATAGGTCTGTACCATAGCCGTTCTGTCAGAAAGTTCGAAGTCGGTTATATCATGGGTTTTTCCCCATCTGAACTTTGCGGTGGCGCATTCATTACAATACTCATGATCATTACGAGGAACGATCGAGAATGAATACACATCCTGAAAAGGAAAAAGTGCCCCCGCAAATGTTAAACGCCTGGGCACGAATAGACCAGGCGACAGAGAACTATTACTCCTTTGTACATGAAATGGAAAAATTTCTGTACGAGTACGTGAAGGGTATGGTGAAAGGGCTAGACCGTGAATCTGGAAGCTTCGTACTGCAACTAAGGCATCCAAAGGAAAGCACTGTGAAGGGACGGCCGCAGGTTATGGTCGCGCAAATCGTAGAACATTTGCGGACCGCTTTGGATTATATGATTTTTGAATTGTCCAAATTGAATGATCCGGACTTAAACGAGAGAGTACCGCAATTCGTAATTGTGGATAAAGAAGCTGAATTCGAGAGGCAGTCAAAGACGAAGCTACGGTACCTGACGGATGAACAGAAAAGCTTCGTTGAACAGGTACAGCCCTACCATGGAAACGAAATATTGGCATTGGTTAATAGAATGGCCCGCAAGGGTAAACACAGACGCTTACTCACGGTGGAAGATCGTACCGGGTTCGACATTTACATGGCGCCTCTAGAGAAAAGAAAAGACTATGAAGGTTGTTTTATTTATCCTATGGAGGAGGGGCAGGCAGTATTCGCAAGGCCCAAGGATAACGCACTCGTACTATTGGAGAAGTACGATGCGATGCGTATCCTTAAGGCCATGATTGAACAAGTGGGGGATATTGTTCAAATATCCTATTGTTTCTTCGAGGGTCGTCCACTCAAATTGTCTATCGTACGGACGTAGGCGCTTCAATAGGGGTGGACAGTCCGGATTCTTACAGTCAGACCATAAAATTGGGGAGTGCGGAGAACACTGCCACCTACCTCCAATTGGCAGGATAGTTCGATGATTATTTATACAGTTAAATTTACACTCTTGGCCCATAACCTGAACTCAACCTGAAGGGTCTGGTGTTACGACTGCAAACAAACCATGATGGACTGGGGTCACTTCGGAAGGTGGTATACTCTTCACAAGCGGCGAAGGGTTTTAGAGAGGAATGGATAGGTGCTCGATACAGGTGAAACACAGTGGAACGCCGGGAGAAGACGGTGACAGGCTTGAGCATTTTGTACGCCAAGGAAGCAAAGGAGGATGCGGAATGGGCAGAAATACCAGATAGAGCCAAGATAAGCCGTCTGCGAGAGGTGTATTGGGCGAGGAGTGCGGAGTCTGATTTAGACCGCAAGTCTTTTATGAATATGACCATAAACTGGCGGCCTGATCGAAGGAAACTTGGCAGAAAGGCCGATCTTCCAGGCGACGGGTTCATATACAAGGCAGTGACGTATCCGAAGCCTGAAGACAGGTTTGAGTGGATCGAGGTTACTGAGGTTTTTACCACCGTATCTGCAAAGCAAATTAACGGTGCAATGAAGGCGTGGAACGGAATTCCGGACAAGAGTCCCGTGGATTTTGATGAATTCAGAAAAAGGTTGAGTAAGGGCCGACCGTCGAGGGTTGATCAACGAAGAACTGCGGACAAGGCGATTGAGCAGATTGAGCGGAAGTTGGCAAAAGCCTCGTACCATGAGTTGATGGAAAAGTACGGCTACGGGACTTTGGTGGTAGGGTTGCCTTTGTGGTTCGCGACTCCTCCCGAAGATCCTTGGCGAGTGGAAAACGCCCTGGATGATTTCTATACGCGGATGATATTAGGCCTGGAGGATTTGAAACGAAAGATACTGAAAAGACGGGACTGTCCATTCTGGCGAATCCTTGTGGTATGGGACACGAGCCCGGAAGCCTTCCAGGAGTGGGATGAGAAGAAATCAAGCGAGTATGAAGATGCAGCGAATATGAGCCTTGAGAATCCAATACACACTGCAAAATTAGGGTCTATACTTTCGGACACTCTGAATAAGGCGGTTCCGGATTTGGGACTTGAGGAAAGCGAAGTACCTTCGATGCACTTGAAGATCGGAGTGCAAACACGGAAGAAAAAAATGGGGAAAGGTCCTTACCCGGAACTCGTAACGCTTATGGGAAAGATCGCTAGCAAAAGGAAAAACGAGCCATATGAAATAAGCGATAAGCTAAGGCTGTGGTTTACCCAGACTCTATGCCAGTTGTTTTGTTTTGTGAGAATTCACGGGATTAGCGGACTGGAAAGGTGGGTCGAGCGGAAAATATCGGTACCGCACGCCTGGAAAGTGTGGGTAGTGAGATACAGGGTACGAACTCTGTACAAGGAAAGCAAAAGGAGAAGCGAAGGCCGATGCCCTACAGAATATTTCTGAACTGCAAGCGGGTCAATTTATGAGGATAGGACATTGTGTCCGTTCATTAATACATCCTCCCATGAAATGGAGTCTCCGGCAAATCCGGGGCGGTTCACCTAGCCGAACTGTTATGTGATTTAGAAGTGCTAAATTTCCACAACCTTTAAATTTTCTGGACTGCCTGATTTATAATACTACGTATCCAAAATATGTAATCGGCTCCAGATAATACATGAATACCCAGAGACAGGGCTGGATTCACCAGCAACGAGATAAGGGAACTGGTTTTCTCGAATGGATTGAACAAAATCGAATACTACAAAAAAAATTTAATGTTCTGGCCAAGGCACTGAATACAGTTCTTAGCCGCAATGTCCGTACAGTAACTGATGCGGTCGATGTTTGGAGAGCTATCTACGCGGTGAGATTTCAATTAAACAAGCAATCTACATATAAAAAAGCAGGCGCTGCCAATGCATACGCATGGTTATACTTACTAGAACGCTATGTCAGAACATGGTTTGCTCTGGAGCGTCTGCTGACGGAAAATTGCCTGCCAATGGGAAAGCATGGAGTGCGTGTATTGGATATAGGTACGGGACCCGGTCCATCTGCCTTCGCAATTCACGACTTCTACAATGCTATGGTGGAATTTGCTACATTGAAGCAGGACGAAATGTGGAAGCAACCCGCAGAAATAACTTGTGTCGAGCGTGACTGTCGCACCAATCAATTCAGACACCACCTTGCTGAGCTGATTTACCAGTACCAGGAAGGAGAATCTAAAAATGTTCTATCAATATGTAACGCTCTACCTAACTTCGGCAAGATTCATCCTGTACAAGAACGCAGGCAAAGATTTCAATGTCTTCGTAATGAGGAGAACGAGTACTACGATGAAGTGTCAGATGAATGGACTTCTGAATTGCGGTATTCGAGGGATGAAACTCATAATATGGCACAATCTGCGCATCGCTATCGACTTTTTGTCTTCAGCAACTTTCTTACAACCACGGAAATATTGGAACGTTATGAACAAAATATTTTCGACATATATCACGATGCTCATCCAGGTACGGTTTTGCTGGTAATTGGCGGAAAGAGTGGAAAATATTCCAAAATCTACAAATACGTAGATAAACTAGCCGCGGAAACCGGATTTCGACCAACAACCGATAGCGATGACACTTCTTCGGAAAATAGCGAACTCTCTGACCGAATCTATCGGGAAGAACAGCAATTTTACAACTATCTCAAGAATCTTGTTCCAGCCGAATACCAAAATGATTCCTCTTTATCAAAAATCAGGAATCACTTTGAGTATAAGCGAGATCCTGCTACTGACAGTCAAATTTGGGCGTATCGGAAATAACACTGTTCACTATTCCTTCCTTCAGCTTAGAAAAATGTTGAAACGACAATTAACATATCCGTAACCTGAATCACCTGCCGTTTAGGAATTTCCCTGGGGCGTATGAAAACCGTAGTATAAGCCTGTGTTAGCGCTTCTTTTGTGACAGTTTCCCTTTATTATCAGCAAATTCTGTTAGACTAGTCTGGTCTGACCCTATACTTCTATTCTTGAACTTCATCCTGGATAAAACCGTGGAAATGGGCGCTACTTACATCGGCGGCAAAGAGGACAACAATCATGCAAGCAAGCGCATGAATGCCGGCAGGGGTACGGTAGGGAAACAGCCTGTTATCGGGATGCGTCAACGCGGCGGCAAGGTCAAAGCCGAAGCAGTAGAGGCCGAAAACAGACAGGCCGTTCTCAATGCCATTGGCCCGACAGTCAAGCCCTGGACAACGAATTACACAGACGACCACTGGGCTTACAACATCATCAAATCAGCACCTTTCAACCTTGAAACTTTCCGCCATTCCGCAGAGGAATACGTCAACGGACTGGTGCATGCCAACGGGATCGAAAGTGTCTGGGCAATCTTGAAACGCTCTATTACCGGCACGTGGCATCATGTTTCCGTCAAGCACCTGCAAAGGTATGTCGATGAGGCTACATTCTGGCTGAATGAGGGTAACTGCGAAGCTGATACTATCGACCGGATGCTGGCCGTTATCTCCCGCATCGGCGGTAAAAGAGTGCCTTACAGGGAGTTGGTCTCCTGATGTCACTGAACCGGAACCTGCGCGAAGCGAAGCGTCAAAAGAACGATGACTTCTATACGCAGTTGCCGGATATTGAGAATGAACTGAAACACTATAAACAGCACTTTGCAGGGAAGGTCGTTTATTGCAACTGCGACGATCCGCAAATATCCAACTTCTACAAGTATTTTTCCCTCAACTTTGAGGCCCTGGGACTAAAGAAACTCATTACAACCTGTTACAGGAATCAACACATGGACTTGTTTAGTGATCACACTTCGGAAAAAGCAATATGGCTGGAATGTAATCAGGGAACCTATGAAAAGGGGGCTTATGTGCCTTCCGATCCCGTAGTGCGACACCTGAACGGAGATGGGGATTTCCGCAGCACGGAATGTATCGAGCTTCTGAAGCAGGCGGACGTTGTGGTGACAAATCCGCCGTTTTCGCTTTTCCGCGAATACGTCGCCCAACTGGTGCAGTACGGCAAGAAGTTCCTGATCGTCGGGAGTCAGAACGCCATCACCTACAAGGAGGTTTTCCCTCTAATCAAGGACAACACGATGTGGCTTGGTGTCACCCCGAAGGGCCAAGATATGCTGTTTGATGTGCCGGAGGGTTACGCGCAAGAATTGGCAGCCAATGCAAAAGAGGGGAGTGCCTACAGGGTCGTTGAGGGGGTTATCAAAGGACGGTTGGGTAACGCGGCCTGGTTCACCAATCTCGACCATGCCAAGCGCCACGATGAATTGATCCTCTACAAGCGCTACTCGGCGGAGGAATACCCAGCCTACGACAACTACGATGCGATCAATGTGGACAGGATCGCCGAAATCCCGATGGATTGGGACGGGGCGATGGGGGTGCCGGTCACATTTCTGGACAATTATAATCCAGACCAGTTTGAGATACTTGGAATAACAGACAGAAAGTCACCTTTACAAGTCAAAGAATATACCAAAGATGTGCCCAATTATAGTAGCTTGAATAGAAGGGGTGTATTTAAAATCAATAACACATTAAAACCCACCTATGCAAGAATCCTGATCAAGAAAAAACAAAACATCGCATGAAAATCGACCTTCGGAAAGTGACTGTCGGGGAGCTTGTACAAGACTACAATGACAACGGCGAGGGCGGCGTAGTCGGGTATAGCGGCAAGCTGGATATAAGGCCGCCATATCAGCGCGAGTTTATCTATAGCGGCAAACAACGGGACGCCGTCATTGAGACCATCAACAACGGCTTTCCGCTTAACGTTATGTACTGGGCGGTCCGGGATGATGGGACGTATGAAGTCATAGACGGGCAGCAGCGGACTATCTCAATCGCTCAGTATGTACAGGGTGACTTCTCATTGAATGAGCGAAGCATCCATAATCTGACACATGATGAACGGGATCATATCCTGGGCTATGAACTCATGGTGTATGTCTGTAGCGGGACGGACAGCGAAAAGCTGAAATGGTTTGAGACCATCAACATTGCCGGGGAAAGGCTGACCAAGCAGGAATTACGCAATGCCGTGTATGCCGGATCCTGGGTATCGAATGCAAAGGGATATTTCAGTCGGCGCAATTGTCCTGCATACAAGATCGGGCAGGATTACTTGACCGGCTCACCTATCAGGCAGGACTATCTTGAAACCGCTATCAAGTGGATCAACGGGAATGAGATTGAAGCCTACATGAGCAAGCACCAGCACGACCCGACAGCGATAGAATTGTGGAATCACTTCCAGTCCGTCATAGGCTGGATACAGGCGATATTCTCTGTTAAACGGACTAAATACATGACGACCGTGGACTGGGGAAGTCTGTACAATGCCTATAAGGATGCCGTACTGGACCCGGCAGACATTGAAGCAGAAACTGCAAAGCTGATCCTGGATGATGATGTCACTAAGAAAGCGGGGATATACCCGTACATCCTTACCCGTGACGAAAAGCACCTGAGCATCCGGGCATTCACGGATGCCATGAGGCAGAAAGCCTATGAGAAGCAGTCCGGGGAATGTCGGGCTTGCGGAAATGAGTTTGACATATCCGCAATGGAAGCAGACCATATTGACCCCTGGATTGAAGGCGGGAAGACAACCGAGGACAACTGCCAGATGCTATGCAGGCCGTGTAACCGTAGAAAATCCTCGAAATAAGAGGCTGAACAAGATGGCTAAATCCTTACTGTCCGCGCTGGGAATACGCAAGAGACGGCCTAAACTGTTCGGCCTGTTTACAAGCAAAAAAGACACGGCGTATGCTGCAAAGATGAAGGCCAGGGAAAAGCGTAAATGGAAGTCAAAGGGCGGCTGACCAGTAACAACCTGGCAACTACGTGGTAACTCAAAAGGCACGAAAAAAGAAAGAGATTGAGGCGCCGGATTTATCCAGTCCGCTGACTGCGACTGATTTTTTTGACGCACTGAAACAGATATTGACACCAGGCAGGCCGCAGGTTAAGGGCGAGAACCGGATGCCCACAAGCGAAGAATTAAATACCAAGTAACGGATTTTGGGCCTTCAGACGATTTTACTTCTTACGAATTTGCATTTGTCATCGCCCCTAGTGGGGCTGGCGGGTACTACGATTTCACGTTGGCCGAAGACGGCGAGCCAACAAAACCCAAGCGGGTGTATGAGTGTGTTTCACCATAATTCAATCTGTAAGGACAAATAACATGTGCCAAGACGAAACTGTTACCATCCACGAACCGGGTGGGAAGAAAACGGTTGTTTCAAAGAACCAGTTTGACAAGCCTTGGTATGCCTATGGGGACGAACCCCGCATCAAAGGACACATTCCGGATGAACTTTACCATGTGGAGTTTGAGGGGTCGGAAAATTTTCCCGATTCCCCCCTTCTCGTAACGAGGGCGTTTAAGGACGCTATTGATGCCAGTGTGACAGATAGAAGTGAACCGCAACCAGACGAATTCTGGATTAGATATGACCCGGTGCTTGAACGTCGGGGTCGACTCTGACACGAATCTAATATGTAGACCGGCTGATTGACTATGTGTAACCGGCGATTTACACAGAAATATTTACACCGTCTCCACATCGAATTCCTGCGTATAGCTTCTTCTTGTCATAACTTGCCTCCAGGTTCATTATACTACCTTAATCATCTGTACGTGAAACCTGGGGCAGGCCGGAATGAATAAACAAGAAAATAGGAAACTCGCCAAACTGATACGTGGTCAGATCAACGAAAGTAACTCATTCCGGTTAGTGACACAATGGAAGTTGGTAAATGACACATTAGAGAGGTTCCACGGGTGGGCGAAAAATAAGCATTGCCACGGCGCCTATCTAATCGGAGAGGGAAATACTAAATATTGGTTTCTGTTTATCAAATGGCAACCCAATAAATACTATCTGGTGATTTATCCTGAAGATAGAACATCTGCTCTGGCTGAAATCCATAAAATCAGCAAGCTAGGAAATGCTTCAGAGTTTGAATGGAAGTACAGCCCCAGCAAACAAGATAATAACAACCATCTCCGACGCGGCCGATTTAAGAAGCTGGAAGGTACTCTGGACGTAAGGATTGCACTTCCGGAAAACGAAGTTACGCTTGATGATTTTCTCGTTAATGTTTTTCACGTGGTTGATTCCCGCCAAAAGGCAGACGACCTGGATGAAGATATCCGGGGTTTGGAGAGTTCGGGATTTCCAGAAGGGAAACGCATTGAAAAAATACACAAGGCGCGGGAGAGAAATCGTAAAGTGGTTCAAATGGCCAAACAGGAACACGCAAGAAAACACAAGGGTAACTTACCTTGTGAGGTTTGTGGCTTCGACTTCGGTAAGAAATACAGGAAAGAAATCGGAGATTTCTTTCTAGAAGCCCATCATAAAATCCCATTATGCAAGTTGGACGAACTTCAAGGAACCCAAACGACTGTATCCGATTTAGCTATGGTGTGCGCGAACTGTCATAGAATGTTACATAGATCGCCAGTTAGCATTCAGGAACTGTCAAGAATCGTGAAACGCCGACGCAAATAAGACTCATGCCCGGGTTCCGAGCGCTATCGTATTACGCAATCCCTCGACCAGGTCTATTCCAACTACCTTTGCATGAGCCCACGTCATAGACCCGCACCTTTCCTTATAGCCATTCAAGTGAATCGTCTGTTAGGAGTCATGAGACCGGATGACAACGGTAATTACTGCTGTACAACAGATAATTTTGGACCGCATCCTCCAACGCCGCTTTTTCCCGCATCGTCACTTCCAGCAGGCGCTTTAGTTGACGGCTTTCCTCTTCCAGGTGCTTGAGCCGTTTTACCTCACTCACATTCAGGGGGAGGTCAATCCCGCCGTACTTCCTGCGCCAGGTGTAAAAACTGGCGTCCGAGACCCCGTGTTTGCGGCAGACATCGGCGACCGGCAACCCAGCCTCCGCCTCTTTCAGGATCTGAATGACCTGCTCTTCTGAGTAGCGTTTTTGTTTCATCGGAAGTCGGCCACAGGAACATCGTCGCCAACAGCAGACGGACCGAGGACGGCAGCATCCACATTCCGATCCAAATACCGAGCATCCCACCGTTTGAGCAGGTGCCTGTGTCCGGATTTGAACTGCTACGAGTCAAGATTTTTGCGGATTTTTAATAGATTCCATCTTAAGGTTGTGACCTCATCCTCTTCCATAAATACAAGTGGATTATAACCACAATCCATTATGATTGTGATGATATCAATACCGTCTTTTACCAGCGTTTTCATATGGTCTACGCCAATGCATAACGTTAATCCCGGTTTGAAATGAATTAACTGGTTACGCCAGTAATGTATTCGTTCGAAGGAATCAGCCTGTTTATCTGTAAATTGTATCAACTCACGTACCTTGGAAAACAACTGTTCAGCGAAATCAATCTTCTTTTTTGGAGCTTGGGCAAGTAGTTCCAGCATTTTATTCCTGCTATTGACCTCGCCTTTAGCCAGTTTATCCATATATTCGTTTTCCCACTCGACATTTAACTTCTTGGTCTTGTTGTCCAATGGTTCATATGGATGATGTGCTTTTAATAAACAAACCATTGTTCCTTGTAAAGCACTGTGTATCGACAATAAAACCCATTTCCAAGCCCTCAAGTTTAGTTCAGCCTTCTCCAAACAATAATTACAACATTCAACCGAAGACAAAACATCCTGACAATCATTGATACTTAAACTTTCTCTCACGTTTTCTTTTGCTCCAAAACATACCGATAATTTTGAACGGATGGAAATTCCTAAACGGCAGGTGGAAATGTCACTTAGATCTGGCCTGTTTTATTTTTGGGACTGATCGTATCGTCGGAGCAATAATGCAACAGTAATCAATACTATATGTAATCTAAACGTGCAATCATCTTCATCCGAGAGTCCTGGGTGTGCGCCTTGCGGATGCAAGCGTCTAACCAAGCCGTTGATGAAACCCTTTCCATCATTGTCCCACTCATTCAGATCTCTGCTCAGGAACCCATTCTTCGACAGCTTTGCTCGTCTGGGCTGACCGCTTCCGACTATTTTGGCGGTTGGATCTAGCTTCATAGCTATCCAATCAAGAACCGCGTCGAAAAAAGTACGTATCTGCCCATTAGCCGAAGCCCAATTCCCGTGAACTTGAGCGTTGAGGGCTTGCTCAAGATGTCCTTCGGCAGTAACGAGCCCATGTTTTTGTAAAAGATGTGACAATTCAGATTGGACGCTGGGCAATCCTATATCTGTAGGAAGTGCCGGTAATAAAGCACCATCCGCGACCGCGACTCCATCTTGCTGAAGAGAGCGCTTGAATTCCTCAATTTGTGGAAATTGAGAACTCGGTTCCGACCACCAATCTTCGTAACAATGTAAAGTTAGTAATGCCACTGCCTTCTCAATAATGGCTGTTTCCAAAAGTCCGTCTTCAATATTATGAGCCGGATGCTCATCGACGAATTTCATGAGATCGTTCATCCTTTTTCGAACACTGACTTCCTCTCCCCTCACACCCCTGTTGACTTCGGGACCCAGCGCCAGTAGAAATTGTGATGTCGCGGCTTGCGATAGATACATATCAATCACATCGATTGCTTTAACCACAGTCCGACGCGAGCACCGACGCATTTCTACTCCTGAAGAGGACATACGATCGTTTTATCTATTTGTCCCCGATAAAACAAGACAGCTTGGTTTGAAGTGTTTCCTAATCTTTAGTTTCACATTCCCAAACGATCAGATAGTTCCAACCGAGACGGCGGAGATCCTCTTGATTGCGGGAAGCTCGGTCGCGGTTTTGCGCGAACTTCTGTTCCCAAAATGTTACCCGGGTTTTAGGCATCGAGGATCTGGGGCAACCCTTATGTCTATGCCAGAAACAACCATGGACGAAGATTGGGCACCCATTCCTTCATAAATTGAATATGGCAATACCCGTTTTTAGTCTACCACAACTACAACAGTTCACAACAGATTGATTTGACGTTGTAAGGATAAGGGCTATTATTGGCCAGGCACGAGTCCTGTCTCATAATGTTTGATAATTAGATAGTAGTATATCGAATGAATGCAACTCCTCCGATTTTTGCGTAGATACCACACTTCGCCCATATCACTTCCTTTACTTAACTTTAGTGCTTCGGATTATGCGTAAATTGTATGGTGAGGAGAAGTTCAATGATATGCGCCTCCAGTGGCCCGAGGGCATCTGCATACATTGCGGAATTACTCTCAATCCGGTAAATGCCACGCGAGAACATATTCCTTCCAAATTTTTACTGAGGAAACCGTATCCAAAAGAACTGACGATCATGGGGGCCTGCCGGGAGTGCAATACAAGTTTTTCGCGCGACGAGGAGTACTTGTTTGCGCTCTTGAACGCGGTTCTTGCTGGTACGACAGACCCCGACAAGCAGAAGACGTCGAAAGCATCGCGTATGTTCAGAGAACAGACCGGCTTACGTGTGAGGATCGAAAAATCGAAATCAGAGACGAAGACACATTTCGGAGAAATCGAGATTGCTTTCACGCCGGAACGGGAAAGGGTGAACAACGTGATAGTCAAGAATGCTCGTTGCCACTTACTATACGAGCTCGACCAAATGATGTTCGAGGAACCGGACCACGTCTTCGCCGTACCATTACATAGCTTCACTGAGGAGCAGTCCGTCAATTTCGAGACTGTCGAATCGGATGTGGGATGGGCAGAAATCGGCGCCTTTATGTTCATACGGCAATGCTATGCTTTCGATCCAACTCGATCGTCCATGTTGGGATCATGGGTCATCGTCCAAGACGACACGTATCGGTATGCGGTCGTAGACCAGGGTGAAGGTTTGCTTGTGAGATCCGTGATTCAAGAGTACCTCGCGACTGAGGTCTATTGGAATTCTGGCGACTGATAGGGACTGTAAATTATCATTCCGTCTCTCTGGTTTTGGGGATTATTTGGTTATAGTCTTTAGCCTGACACCGCCATTTTACCGACAAGGTTCCGTCATCCCGAAGTTCAATGAAAGCTGGTCCATGTGTTATTCGCCCAGCTTCCATTTCTCCTTGCATGATAATTGAGAGATTCTCCACATGGTAAATGAAAGAAGCCAAATTATATTCCATGTCTTCAGGACGAATTGATTGAATATGTAACTCCGTTCCGTTTTTGTTATCAGGAATGTTGATACCTATAACAATTTTAGTCTCTCCTTCCACGCTCTTTGCTGCCATCGTTAATGTCGCCGCAACATCGGTAAGTGGCCTCACGTCAGTGCTTTGCTTAACAGCAGCCAATTTGCTCCATGTTGCATCGGCAGCATGTTTAGCCAATGTCGAAAGATAAACTGTTGCAGGCACACTTAGAAGTAGCCACTCTGCAGCATCGCCTAATAGTTTTATCGTAGAGACTGGATCAACAGACTTACGAATAAGCAACTTCGGTTTTCTAACCGGTAAGTATTTGTTAAGGCCTGAATGGATCGATTTTGGATCTCCTTCACGAGCGAATTTTTCGGTCAGTTCAAGATGCATACAATTCTCTCATTCCTATTGTTATAGTCAGTACTTGACTACGTAATCAGATGATAAATTTAACTTGCAATATCTTCCAAGGAGACGCAATCAACCATTTCAGATCGTATTTGTACCGCTATGACTAACGACTTGTGTATCGAAACCCTCAAGAAGTTTATAGAGAGTTTGTTCACCGGGATCAAGGCAATTGAGACCGTCCATTAAGTTACGAATTCCTTCATGTAATTCCTGCCAGCTGATATGGGAGATTTTCAGGCGACGGCATGCGGAATGAAACACTTCTTGATGATCCTGGTATAGCTTTTCAATTGTTCTATTCAGCCTCTTATTTTTCGGCAGTTCCGGTAAATTGTTGATAAATTCATCATCGATTCCGGGTTTGACCAATCCAATTTGATGCCAAACTTTGTCACTGTTTTTTTGCGGAGTGATAAGAAGCAAACCCAACTGGTCGTGCCTTTCGGTATGAAGTTCTTCCCAGACCATGAGCGCAACATACTTCATGAGTTGTCCAAGGTTAGAACGCCCATTCCCTTGCTTAAGCTCAACGCCCACTAGCGATTTCCTTGTTGTGAAGAAACCGTCCGACTCTGTGACGTTGGCTTCTTTCTGCCATCCATATTTTTCAACAAAATCCTGACGAACCAGACTTTGAAAAGGACCGTTATCATTAAAACCCAGTGGTTCGATCAGTAGCTTATTTATTACGGCATCCGGCGCAATCGCAAATGTTATGTTGAATAGTTGATTAAGTGGTTCCTCACATTTTTCAAAATCAGTCATTGCTTCATCAATCTTCAACGTACGCGTATAATGAGCACTCGTCTTCTTCAACCCGAGAACTTTCGGGTCCCAGTAAAACCGATGAAAAATATCCCAGTATTTTCGATTCCAAGTCATCAGGCCTGACCTATAAACCAGCTTGAACTTGATTGTGAAGTATAAATCAGAGTGTCCCCATCCGCGCAATCCTGCCTACACGAATTGATGGGTTTCCGTATAATTTTGGCATGGGGATGTCCCGTAAGATTGAATAAAGCACATGGCTAGGGAGGCTAGGCTTGTTTCAAAAACCCGCGTGCCAGGATTTCCATGAAGTCTTTAGCACCACGAAAAATAAAGGGCACTTTGTGCTTGTTATACAACTTCGACATTTCTTCCTCCAACTCTCGAGACGGGTCGGCATTAGTGACAAGTAGAACGACTGCAATCACAACGTGGCCTCTGGCTGAACGTGAACAAAATGCCTCCTCGAGCTTGGAGACAACCTCTGGTCCTTCTAGGAACTGGTGGTCCTTTATTTGCACTGGTACTATCCAGTTGCGATCTTGGTCGAAAGGATTCGAAATAATAATCTCTAAATCGGCACCGCGCTCCTGGGGGCCGCCAGTATGCCGGACGGTTACAGGGAAGAGAGGTTCCAAGGCATCGCGAACGACCGTTTCCCACTCGCTACCCTGCAACCCAAACGGTAGCCTTTCAGACAGCTGCTCAGCCATAGTCGCGATAGGCCCCGCGACCAGATCTGATACGATGCTTTCAGCCCGACCGACGGCCGTTTCGCCAACCCTGAGGTCCTCGTCGGACCCGATGATGTTCTCTAGACACTCGGCGTAGTTGGATATACGCCATAGCCTTCCTTGATACCGCAAGCTCCTACGTAGCCCTGCGTCAACCAGTCGGTGTCCATTGGCCACGCCTTTACGCGTTAGTACCTCAACTGTTCGTAGATGACCGAAGTCGGCATGTTCTCCGTTGATTTCGAACTCATAAGGACCTCGGATTCGAACCAGTGTAAAAAACCCATCGTGCGGCATGTTTGGCACTAACACCACATCTCCGTTGTTCATGTAGTCGCCAGCAGGACCATCACCCATCCGCCAATGCCAACTCGCGTCAGCCTGCTTCTTAGTAAGGGATCTACCTTCTCTCCATGCTTCCTCAATGTAGCGTAAGTCTTGCTCGGGGTACCCTCCCCATCCTTGCCGGAGTCGTCCTTCAGACAACTCCTGTCTCAGAAACTCGCGGTGCTCAGGGGTATCCCTGCTAGTTCGCATTGCCCAATACATTGGTCAGACCTCCTCAGTTAGTGTTGTTGAATGTCATGCGATCGACGATAGTGTAACTGTGCCATTTTGGCAATGCTGCCTCCTGAAGATTCTCACATCCTCGACAACGCTATGGGGTCAGGTCGCACAATACACATGGATAGATGGGGTCAGAGTAAAATCACCACCGTTCCTGCTGCCTGCAACGCTCCTTGTGATTTTACTCTGACCCCGGCAATCCAATGTGCTCTGGTGTCGCTGTGGTGTCGTTGTCTCAGGCGGCCTGCTTCGGCGAGGCCCTGAGATCGTCAATGCGCTTATTCACGAACCCGGTCAGGTCGGTGAAGCGTTGGTTGATATTATCGAAATGTTGCGCCAGCGCCGCATTCTGGTCGTCAATGCGTTTGTGCATCGAGGTATTCATGTCATCGATTCGTTTATTCACGTCATCGAAGCGCTGGTTTGTCGAAGCCTTCATGTCATCGAAGCGCCGGTTCATCGAGGCGTTCTGCTCGTCGAAGCGTTTATTGATATCGAAACGGAACCAGGCGAATAGAGCGGTCGTGAACCCTGCAAGCGAAAGAAAGAGGTGTATGTTTGACATGTGTCGGTCTCCCTGTCAGTTATTATAGATGCGTATCTGATTATAGCAATATGGCCGGGGGGATCAAGGTAATTGACAGACGGGGTCAGAGTAAAATCACCACTGTTCTTGCCACCTGCAACCCTCCTTGCGATATTACTCTGACCCTGGATTTGTTCGAACTCCCCTCTTGCGATAACTCCGCTAAATCGATACGGAATTATCTCACCGACTGATACCGTTCCTATTTCCCCTGGTAAATTTCGCTGATACGGGGCTGGGCCACGTTGAAGCGTTCAGCCGCCTTGCGATGCGTGATTCCTTCAGATTCGATATAGGCTTTTATCGCTGCCATGAGCCTGGATAGCACCATATCTATTTGATATTACTAATATTTTATGGTAAATTGCCAGCCATGTTTTCGAGCATAAAATGTGATTCCTGACATTGCGATATCCTGTTAAAAAGGTCCTTGTGATGGTATCAACTCGTATCAAAAGGTTGCTGATGAAGCTGTTGGGTCTCAGCATGTTGTCGTTGATTGCGCTGTCAATCCAGGGACATCCCGGACGAACGAACTCCGAGGGCTGTCACGCAGGTAAACTGCCGCGGCATTGCCATGGTGGTACACGGTCCGGCTATCCTGCACAGGGTAACCAATTGGCGCCGATGAAAGAAACAGGCCGTTCGGCGCCTCGCACGACTGCGTCAGAGGATGATTACAATCGCTGGTTTTGTACCATGGTCAACGGGGAGACGGAAACCCGTCATGGGTACGCGTCTGCCGGCGGTCGCAGTTACGTGGAAGTGGATTGTGAGACCAGCACGATGGTTTACGAGGGCGGCCTGGATAAGCGCAGTAGCCTGGACAGCGTACAGCAAGCGCTGTTTTTCAGTCACGTAACCGGCAAGCGACCAGCGGTGGTGATTTATGACACGGATGGCCGGGAAGGCCGGTTTGAGTACCGAATCAGGATCGCCTGCCGGGAAGCCGGGGTGCGTTATGAGGTTTTTCGAAAGCGGCCTGTGGAAATTTCTACATAGTTAAGTGGATGGCGGTTATGAGTTCCATTGTATCTGTACCTGTTGATATGTTGACTCGATAACTTTGCAATATCGATCCTGAATTATTTCACCGACTGATACCCTTCTTGGCTTCAAACTCAGCGGTGAATTCCTCCAGTGGCCGCCCCTGTTCAGACATGGCCTGCCTGATATGTTCTCTTCTCAACTCCCTCGCTTCCTCAAAATGCCTGACCGCGCTCTCAAACTTGTCACGGCAGCCCGGATTGCAGAATCCGACAACATTATCGCCGTACAAGACCAGTGAGTCGGCCTGCACCGGCTTGCCCGACCAGGGGCAAATCTTGTTGATGCAATCATCAATGTTGAGATCGGTCATGGCGCCTCCTTAAGCGCTTGCTGACATCACCCAGAGCGGTAAATTGTTTCTGGCTGAGACCGGTATTCATGCGGATCTGCTTGACCTCCGATTCGGTGAATCGGGTTACCCTGCCGGGTTCTAACTCACCCTGAACTATCCGGTCCATCTCGTACATGCTTTTGAGCAGCTCATCGAACTGTTCATTTTTCATCAGCCCACCTCTTTGCGATTAATTTCGCTGTCAATGAATTCTGTGAATTCTATGGACACAATACTTTATTATCCAGAGCTTTGGTAGAGTCGGATCAGCTTGCCTGTCACTGTCTCCTTAAAACACTGTTTTTGTGTATGAAAATCGCATTCTAAGCGCTGATAAGCACGTCTTTTCGACAGTTTCCATTTGATATTCAGTGAGTTATATTAAACTGGGCTGGTCCGACCCCAAGGACTCAGCAGAAGTCTAATGCAGCGATACGGAAAGCTCTTTACCCACGGCATGAGCGGCTTTGACCAGAGAGTCGAGTTGAACGCGTTGATTATCAGGATCAAGAATACGTTCAAGCTGAGAGGCGCTGGTCCTCATCCTGCGCGCCATTTCTGCTTTTGAGATTTTCTGTGAAGACATTTCATTTTCGATTTGCATCGCGATGATGCGCTTTATCGCAGTCGCTGTGATGTCCTCGAGAATACCAAGCTCTTGCCACAAATCATCGGCGCTTGAGCCGATACGTGGATTTTTCTTCTCAGTCATGTTTCTTTACTTCTTTCTCAATTCCAGCATCAATCATTATTACCCTATATAATATACCTTGTAAGGTAATTTTCAAGAATTTCTCCATGTGAGATGTAAGACAGGGGCAGTTCTCACATTGAGCACCCGTGACACGTCCCTTCAGCGCAATGATGTGCATTGTGCGACCTGACCCCGAAAAATTCACTTAGCTTGACAGGAGCGGCGCTGTTGCTGTAGCGTGACGCGGTGTAATCAGGAATTGACGGGACGACCCGCATCCAGGGTTAAACGGGACAATAAAGGAGTCTGAAATATGGAAACAGTAACATTTGACACCCACCAGGCGGTTAAGGCCATAACCAGGTCGGGACTGAATGACACACAGGCCGAGGCGATAGTCACCACGATAACCACCGCTATGAACCAGAGTCTCGCAACCAAGTCGGATATCCTGGCATTAAAGGTGGATCTGGAAGCGCTGAAAGGCGAGATGCTGGTATTAAAGTGGATGGTCGGAGTGATTATCGTCGTTGAGGTGCTTCCCCATCTGAAATTCCTTTTTGCATAATAAAACAACTACGATTTCCCGTATATATCCTCAATCCTGCAAATTCTTATCTGCCAGTCTTCCAGCCAGGTTGAACAGGCTTTTTCCTTGGCGGCAATATGCTCGCTGTTTTGTCTCCAGGTATTTATGGACTCAAGGGAATCAAAATAGGCAACGGCCAGTTTGAACGGACTGTCCGAGGCGGAATCCAGGCCCAGGAAACCCTCTGTTTCCCGGACACGGCCGTACAATTCGGCAAGCATTTTTTCGTGTCCTTCTTCATCGACGCCGCTACTGATTGACGGGAAAATTACGGCATAGCTGCCCACGGGCAGGTTCTTCAGGATTTGGGACATTCAGGTTTCGTTGATGCAATCGTCAATGTTGAAGTCGGTCATGGCGCCTCCTTAGGACCCGGCGGTGAAATGTCGTTCAGCAAGCATGGACTTATGCTGGATACGGATAATATCGATGGCGCTACCTGTTACCTGGTAGTAGATTACATGCGAAACAACGGGTAGAGCTCGAATGCCCGCCATGGTTTGATCAATTGACCGGCCAAGTTCCGGGTGTTCAGTGAGCCGCTGGAAGCCGGCTTCCAACGCGTAAATATAAGCTTCAGCAGTATCTATACCGAATTTTTCACATCCATAGTCGAATATGTCGAGTAGATCGTCATCCGCAGCCTGGCGTACCTGGAAGTTGCGTTTACTGTTCACTGACGCGTTTTCTTGCCCTGGCTAAAAACCCGTCAGTGTTCCAGTTTTTCACGACGGGGCTGTTTTGTCCCCTGATGAGTTTGGCTCTCAATGTCCTGTAACTTCATTTCTTCATAATCAACGTTGGATAGAACCACCGCGATAGGTTTGCCATTACGAGTGACACTCACCGGCCCTCGTTGTGATTTGGTAAGCACTTCGCCAAACTCCCGTTTGGCATCGGTTGAACTGTAGGTTTCCATTATTTATCCTCAAAAATATGATTGGTTTCTTATGAAGACCAAGGAATAACTTCATTTTGAAGCCTGAAGATTAATTAACTTAATTAGATTAATTATTATACCTTTTTGCCTACCTGTTAACGAAATATGCAACAGATATCACCGCATAATGTGCGGCGAATAGCACCTCTATTCACCGCAACTCACCGCCGGCGTATGACAGCTACCTACCCCAACACCGTGACCTTTCCCACCGATTATGCTACGTTATATCCATGACTTCCCGCCTGTTTTCGATACCCTTTCATGCACAGGATTTCTTCAATGGGATTAATTGGGGTCAGACCACGGTTTCTCCCGGATGGAGTTCCGGGGACAGATTTCAAATCTGTCCCCTGTTAGGGGGTGGACCGCCGGGGATACTCCGCCGGGGACGGATTTAAATCCGTCCCCTGTTCTTCGTCCCCTGTTACTGCTACCACGGCAGCGTGGTGCGCAGCATCAGCCCGTGCTCCGGCCGGGCAACGGCCGTGTCCTGGCGCTGCCATAACGCGTCCGCGCCGCTCGCCGTCGCCCCCCAGCCCGAGTCCAGCCGCAGCGACAAGCCGCGCCCGAGCCGGCCCGGGTGAAGCGGGACCGGGCGCTGTGTAGGGAGATACAGCGTGTGTGGGATGAGAATTACCAGGTGTACGGCGCCAGGAAGGTCTGGCGTCAGCTTCAACGAGAAGGCCAGGATGTGGCCCGCTGTACGGTAGAGCGGTTGATAAGGCAGCTTGAGATACAGGGCGTTATCCGGGGTGGCAAGCGCTGGCCGACGGTGTGTGATGCGACCTTGCCGCAGCCGGCTGACCGGGTGAACCGGCACTTCGCCGCCACCCTTCCGAACCGGTTATGGGTGGCTGATCTAACGTTTGGTGCGCCCAGCCTTCGGAGGTGTCATTGATGATGCTGACGAAGCTTGAGCATGTGTCTAACGTCAATTACTTTGTCCGCTTGGCGCCAATTATGATGGCCGCTTTCACTATTTCATGGTTTGCCTGTTTTGTTGCTTTTGTCGATAACTACCTTCTTGATCAACTCGTCCAACGTCTTCCTGATCTCCCCGCGCCAACGCGCCAGTTCTGCCCGATTACCAATCGGCAATTCTTTCATGGCGCCGGCAATGCTCATCGACTCAGAGTAAATAGCATCACTCACCCTGTCGCCAAGGTCCGGGAAGGTCACCGATTTTCCGCCGCGACCCTCAATCCGTTTGCGCAGTTCAGAATGGTTGTACAGCTCGAATTTTTCGGTCTCGCCGAAGTATCCATTGCGAAGGATGTGTACCGCGCTCTGCGAGATCTCCGCCATAAAATCCTCGAGCATTTCGAGGCTATCGCGCTGCCGGTTAATGACCCAGAGCGTTGCCAGACGGCGCTTGAGTTCCGGCAACGAATCATTCAGCATTTGACCGTATTTTCTGACCCCATGGCCGTCCCTGGCCGCGCCGTTGATCACCACGGTCTTGTCCGGCCGGTCCGCACACGAATTTATCAGTGTTATCCAACCGTCGTTGACGTCCAGATCAAGCAACTTCGTTTCCACACTGTCTTGATACGCCCGCCCGACATCCGGATTGGCGGTGTCGCTGTCAATCAGCAGGATATCGGCGCCCAGCTCATGCAGGTAGTCCACCAGCGCCATCGACACTATCGACTTGCCGACGCCGCCTTTGCGACCGCCGATCAAATAAATGGGTTTCGCCATAACTCCCCCCTCATATCTTATCTCTAAATTTATACTTGTCTGAATCACCATCACCTGGCTCTTTGGCCTCCGCGGCGGCGGTTCCTGTATCACCGGCACCTTTTTCACCGGCCGCTTCCGCTGCTGCAAGTAGTTGCGCAGTGTCCGCTCGGTAATATCCAGACCCTTCCCGCGCAGTACTTCAGATACCTGCTCGAGCGTGTAGCCCCGTTTCCGCAATGCAGCGATGTCCTTGCCCGGCAGTTTTACAGCCTCTTTTTTTTGTGCTGCCGTTTTCTTTTTTCTATGTCCGGCAACTCACGCAGCGACGCTACGTTTGTCTCGAACTGTCCGGTCGCATAAGCTATGCCCACGCTCCTTATTAAACACAGACAGGTGTCACCGTAACACACTGTAACGTGTGTTAGCAACAAATAGATTTGTCCTATTCTGTAACAAATGAATTGTCCGCTTTTGTCTTAACACTGAAACACACCTAAAGCACCGAATCCGGTGTGGTGATTCCCAGGATGTCGTCCAGGACCACTGAGGCCGGGCACGGCACGAAGGCCGAGCCGTCCTCCCGGGACGGATGGGCAAACTCCGCATTAAACGCCGGCAGGTAGACGTTGCGCAGATACGCATTGGCGGCATCCATGTCTGTGATACCAACCGCAGCCAACTCCTTCGGCAAACGTCCCTGGTGCGTGCCGAACGCCCGTTCCGAGCGCCCCCGGACCTCCGGGGAATACGCCGGTATCATCTCAATGCCCAACTGCCGCATGGCCCGCCCGAACTGCGTCAGGTTGACCTTGTCCACCTTGCCCCCGGCCTTGAGCGTATGCCAGTAATGACTCGCCCGGTCCGTGATGCCACGTCAGCCTGACCATGTAACGCTCGCAGGGTGTGTTCCGGATCCGCATGCAGGATTTTCAGCAGCGCCCTGGCCGGTCCGGCAGGCGTCCTGCGACCCTGTTCCCAGTTTTCCAGTGTGCGCTTGCTCACGCCAATCAACGCAGCAAAATGCTTCTGACTGAGGCCGGTATTCATGCGAATCTGCTTGACCTCCGGTTCGGTGAACCGTGTTACTCTGCCGGGCACTAACTCGCCCTGAACTATCCGGTCCATCTCGTGCATGCTTTTGAGCAGTTCATTGAACAGTTCATTTTTCATCAGTCCACCTCTTTGCGATTAATTTCAGGGTTTTCTTTTGCTCTGACGTCAACTCTTCCTGCTGACTCTTCGGATAGATATACAGCATGAGAATCTGCTTATCATCCATGAGCCAGTAATAAATAACCCTGACACCACTCCGCTTGCCCCTGCCTTTGCGCATCCAGCGGATTTTTCGCAATCCTCCCGTGCCCTGTATTACATCGCCCAGGTCAGGGCGATATATCAGGACCTCCTGCAGCTCCCTGTACTCATCATCGTTCAACAGTTTTTTGACCAGCCTGGTGAAGAGAGGGGTCTCTACGAATTCCATTTCCATGCTCAATACAATACGCCTGAGGCGTATTGTTGTCAAGTGCAGATATGCTGTCAAAATCGAGGTGGTACAAGCAGGACTGGGCCCGACCCTATCTTTGTTATCCTGTCGTGACCTTTGCCACCGATTATGCTACGTTGTATCCATGACTTTCCGCCTGTTTTCGATACCCTTTCATGCACAGGATTCCTTCAATGAACACCGCTGATCCCACCTCTGAATGGGACTATCTCATCCAGGAAGACCGCATCCACCGTTCGGTTTATACGAGCGCAGCACTGTTCCAGCGCGAGATGAGCAATATCTTCGCCAATACCTGGATATTCGTTGGTCACGAGAGTGAAATTCCCGCAGCAGGCGACTTTGTCACCCGTCATCTTGGCGGCCGCCCGGTGATCATCACCCGTGATAGTAATGCCGATGTACACATACTCTTTAACCGGTGCGCGCACCGCGGCGCAAAAGTCTGCCGTGAGGATAAGGGAAGATCCAAGGTCTTTGTCTGCCCCTATCACTCATGGTCCTATGATCTGGCGGGCCGCTCCGTATCCGTGCCTTTGGACTATGCCTATGACGCAGACAGGGAAAGCGGGAAATTCGACCTGTTAACAGTGCCGCGGGTCAGTTCATACCGTGGTTTTATTTTCGGTTGCCTCAATCCCGAACAGATACCGCTTGAGGATTACCTCGTCGGCAGTAAGAAAGTCATTGACGACTGGCTGGACCGCTACGGCGATGGCGCTGTGGAGGTAAGCGGCACCCAGCGCTATCGCGTGGCGGCCAACTGGAAATTCGTCACCGACAACCAGGGGGACGGGTACCATCCGGCCTATTCCCACCGCTCCCTGTTGATGATGGCGGCATCCCGCTATGGAGACAAGGATATGCAGTACTTCGCGGCGGACCCGGACGCAAGCATGATGTTTGTGAAGGCGTTCCGGAACGGGCATTACTACCTGGACCAGCGCCCCGAGATGCACGCAGTATCTGCCTGGGAACTGCAACGCCCGCAGCCGGGACGGGAGCATCTCGAACAGGCCCTGCCGGAAAAATATGGCGATAATGAAGCAAAAAGACTGCTTGAACTGGCTGTGGGCGCCGGTATGAATTTGACCGTATTCCCGAACCTGTTATTGATCGGCAACCAGATACAGTTAATCGACCCGCTGGGCGTGGCTGAGACCGATATCTTCTGGTTTGCCACGACGGTCTCCAACCTGCCTGACGAGGTGAATGCGATGCGCATGCGCACCCAGGAAGATTTCCCGATGTTCGGCGAGGTCGATGACGTCGAGAACTTCGAATCCTGCCAGGCCGGACTCGGTATTCCCGAAGCTGAGTGGGTGGATTGCAGCCGGCACCTGCACAGTGAGCGGGAAGTGGTTGAAATTGACGGCATCCGGGCGCCGGTGACCAGCGATATCACCATGCGCACTTTCTACAGGGAATGGAAACGCCTGATGAGCAGCAGTTCCCGCTAAATTCCGGGGGTCAGAGTAAAAACCCATCGGAATGTGCAGTTTTATCATACATCTCATGGGTTTTTACTCTGACCCCACCATCTGACCGGGGTTAGCGGGAGCACCTGCCTGATGAGTATGGAGGACTGATGTGACTGGAAAAAAGTTACTGCAACAACAGCCGGGGCCGTCCGCCTATATCGATGCTGACTACTACCGGCGCCTGTACGGGATAGCGAGAGAATGGAGCGATCCGGGACAGCCCGTTGCGCCTGAGCTCCACTTTCAGATTACCGCCCTGCTTAACCGCGAGTGCCGCCTGCTGGACGATAACAGGTTTGAAGAGTGGCTCGAACTGTTCCAGGAGCAGTGC
This sequence comes from Gammaproteobacteria bacterium, assembly GCA_965205405.1. Taxonomy (GTDB): domain Bacteria; phylum Pseudomonadota; class Gammaproteobacteria; order Eutrophobiales; family Eutrophobiaceae; genus JAAXHV01. The sequence continues at coordinate 2,179,142 of OZ242169.1, read as the reverse complement.
GTGTACTGGATCCCCAGTGATGTGAAGCCCCATGATCCGGGACGCACGATTACCTGGGAGATTCAGGACCGGCGGCGCCTGGAAGACAAGATCGCCCGGTTTCGCACGGGCTTTGCTTTTTCACAGTTACCGCCCACGCGTACCCGCCATTGCCTGAGCAATATCGAAATCTGGGCCGTCAGCGAGACCGAACAGCGGGTGCGCACGAATTTGACCATTCATACTTACCGCAAAGGCAAGCACGAAACCCTTGCCTGTATGGGCGGTTACGTGTTGCAGCGCCAGGATGACCGGGGTTGGCTTATCGAACTGAAGCAGATCAACCTGATCGATGCGGATCAGGCGCAGGGGAATATCTCGTTTATGTTGTAGGTGCCGGGCAATTCACGCAAGGAACTTACTGAACATCACTTGCGAGAGTATAAAACCGCATAAATCAACCTTAGCCGGCGGCGTGGACTGTTGCATCCGGGCTTTGGCGCAGGCCGGGTGGATGAAGGGAAGCGTTACCCTCGTCAATCATGTCATAGCGAGTCGTACGCTGCCGGGGGACCCTGCCGGCAGACAAAATCAGGTGGCGCATATCGGCTACGGTGAACTCCTGCCCGTGGGACGCCCCGGCCGCGCGGCTGATACTTTCATTCATCAGGGTGCCGCCCAGGTCGTTCACGCCCGCGTCCAGGCAGGCCTTCATCCCGTCCATTCCCAACTTCACCCAGGAAGCCTGTATGTTCGTGATTTGCGGATGCAGGACCAGCCTGGCGACGGCGTGCATCAACAGGACTTCCCGGAACGTGGGGCCCTGGCGCGCCCGGCCCTTGCGATAGATGGGCGCTTCCATGTGGACAAAGGGAAGCGGGACAAATTCGGTAAAACCGCCCGTCTCTTCCTGCAGGTCGCGAATGCGCAGTAAATGACGCGCCCAGTTTATCGGCCCGTCCACGTGACCGAACATGATGGTGGCAGTGGTCTGCAGGCCCAGTGAGTGGGCGGTTCTCATTACCTCCAGCCACTGCGCCGTATTCAGTTTGTCCGGGCACAATATCCGGCGCACCTCGTCATCGAGAATTTCTGCCGCGGTGCCCGGCAGTGTGCCCAGGCCGGCCTGCTTCAATTCTTCGAGATAGTCTTGCAGCGGCATGCCCAGGGTTTGCGCCCCTTGCCTGATCTCCAACGGGGAAAACGCATGTACGTGCATGTCCGGCTGGGCCTGCTTGACGGCCTTGACAATGGAGAGATAGGTCTCGCCGGTATAGTCCGGATGTATGCCCCCTTGCAGACAGACCTCGGTCGCGCCTTTTTGCCAGGCCTCGGAGACGCGCCCCTGGATTTCCGCCAGGGACAGGTTATAGCCGCGCTCGCGCAGGTTCTCAGCCACGCGCCCCTTGGAAAAGGCGCAGAAACCGCAACCGAAATAGCAGATATTGGTGTAGTTGATGTTCCTGTTGACAACGTAAGTCACCGTATCACCGTTGACCTCGCGGCGCAGTTCGTCGGCTGCCTGTCGAACCTGGATCTCATCAGCAGCGCGTGCGCTGAACAGGCTTGTGATCTCGGTTTCAGTCAAGCGGTTGCCGGCGAGCGCCTTATTGATGATGTGTGTAAATGCGCCTTTATTATTATGTATCCGGTTTTGTTGCACCGGTACGGGTTGGTGGGTACCCGGCGCCCAGTCATCGGGGCGGGCGAACCCTGCGGAATCCGTCTTTCGTATCACCCGGGTATGCAGGGCCGGATCGATCCAGGTATCCATCGCCTTTATGTAGTCCGGGTAAACCGGCAATCGTGGAACCAGCGCTTTTCCGGTTGCCTCCGTTGCTTCCCTCAGCCTTGTGAGGTGCGGCCAAGCCGCTTCCGGGTTGACATGGTCCGGCGTTATGGGTGAGACGCCCCCCCAATCGTTAATCCCCGCGCGGATGATGTCCGGCAACGCGTTGGGTGTCAGGTTCGGCGGCGCCTGTATATTCATGCCAGGGCCGAAAATAATGCGCGCCATGGCGATGGTCCACAATAATTCGTCCAGTGTGGGTTCCGGGGCGTTACGCATTTTGGTGTCGGGTTTGCGCCGGAAGTTCTGGATGATGATTTCCTGTATATGCCCGTGAGCTTCATGTAATTCCCTCAGGGACAGCAAGGCTTCGAGACGCTCACGGCGGGTCTCGCCTATGCCTATCAGGATGCCGGAGGTAAACGGTACCTGCGCCTCCCCTGCCGCGGCAATACAGTCCAGGCGGACCTGCGGCTGTTTATCCGGCGAACCGTAGTGGGGACCGCCTTTTTCACATAACCGCGCTGAACTGCTTTCCAGCATCAATCCCTGGGATACCGACACACTGCGCAAATTATCCAGGTCGGCGCGGCTCATTACACCGGGATTCAAATGGGGTAGCAGGCCGGTCTCGTCCAGCACTCGTTGCGCCATCTCGCGCAGGTAGGACAAGGTCGAGGTGTGGCCGAGTTCATGTAACTCACTGTGGGCGGCCCGATAGCGCAATTCGGGCCGGTCGCCCAGGGTAAACAGCGCCTCATGGCAACCGGCGTCCGCGCCGGAGCGGGCAATGGCCAGCACTTCCTCCGCCGTCAGATAGGCCCGTTGCCCTTCCCGTGGCGGCTGAGCAAATGTGCAATAGTGGCAGACGTCACGGCACAGTTTTGTAAGGGGAATAAAAACCTTGGGCGAGTAGGAAATAATCCGGCCGTGGCCCTGATCGCGCAACTGCGCCGCATGTCCCGCCAGTGTATCGATGTCGCTGCAGGCAGACAGCGATAGTATTTCATCGATATCGAGTGGAATACCCCGGTCCAGTTTCCCAGTGATTTTTCTCTGTAAGCTCATGCACTAAGCTGGTAATTCATCAATATTATTTTAATGGATCGTCATTCTATAGTCCCGCAGATCATCAGGATGGCCTGAATATAAACCTTGATGATATCCAGCATATCATCAATATAAACCGCTTCGCCCTGGGCGGTGGAGAAGCCGCCGCTGCCGGTTGTACGGATTCGACCGGCTGAACCGTAATTCACTGTTGGTATGCCGTAGCGATTCATGTGCGCCGCATCGCTGTACCAGGTCTCCATTCCCATCTGCGGCGGCTTGCCCAACTGGTCGGTGTGCGCCCGGATGACGGTTTGCACCAGTTCATGGTCATCGGGTATGGAGGTGCCCGGCGCAGATAAAAAGATCTCCACCTTGACGCCGGCTAATTCCGGATTGTCGTTGACGGTGCCCGCTATCAACTCGCGTACTTCATTATAGGCTTGAACAGGCATGACACCCGGTATGGTCCTGACGTCCATATAGATGCAGCAGTTATCCGGGGTCCTGGCGCCGCGCCAGGGCCAGCCCCCCTCAATGGCGGAGACGTTTACCCGGGGCTGGAAATCGCCCACCTGGTTGCGTTGGCAGTAATCGGGGATCCAGTCATGTATCGCGTCCAGGACTTTTCGGGATTTATTGATAGCATTGGCATCCGCGTCAGACCAGGCGGTATGGATCAAGCGTCCCGGCACGGTGATTTTCAGCCAGGTCGTACCGCAGTGACGCGGGATCAGCATCATGTTCGTGGGTTCACCCAGGATGCAGAAATCTGCCACTGCACCATGGGTAATCGCAAATTTCGTGCCGACGCCGTAGCCCTGGTATTTTCTGCCTTCGAAGTCATTCACCGGCGCTTTCTCTATCTCGCCGGCCACACCGGCAATGACCACGTCTCCGGCCAGCTTGATACCGGCTTTGCGGATCGCCTCCGTGGCGACGATATACGTCCCCATGGCGCTCTTCATATTGAAAGACCCCATGCCGTAAATCCATTCATTGTCAACCAGCGTCGCCTTGCACTGGTAACCGATACCGCGATGGGCCTGTTCCGGGCCGAAAGAGGTATCCAGGTGGCCATTGAACAGCAGCGACTTGCCGCCGCCCTGCCCTTGCAGGCGGCCGATGGCGTTATAACGGTCATCACCAATGGGCTGCAGGGTAGCGTCGAAACCCGCTGTTCCGAGTATTTCATGCAAGGCGCGGGCAACGCCTTCTTCTTCACCGGTAGGGCTGGGAATGTCGACCAGGTCCATAACCAGTTTCACCAGGCGCTGCCTGTCGATGTGTTCGATGGCCCTGGCCAGCAATTCTTTATTCACTTCAGCATTCATTATTCAAACCTTGTATGTTTAATATCATATTTGGGGTCAGAGTAAAAATTCTGGCGAATTTCTTACTCTGACCCCGAGTTTCCCGGGATTTGTGGGGTCAGAGTAAAAACTCATATTCGTAATCTCAGACATGGGCAATACCAGTTATGAGTTTTTACTCTGACCCCAACTGTTAATTATACGATCCTGGTTGTCAGAGTACCCAGTTTTGCAATGGTCGCATCCACCGTGTCCCCCGCTTGCAGCCACCTGGGTGATTCCATCCCGGCTGCGACGCCGGGAGGGCTGCCGCTGGTAATAACGTCACCGGGATACAGGCCCATGTGGGACCACCAGGAGACCAGTTCCGCGGTCTTGTAGTGCATTTGTCCGGTATTGGCGTCCTGGCGTACTTCGCCGTTGACGCGCAGTTTCATATCCAGGTCGTGGGGATCGTCCAGTTCATCCGGCGTTACCAGCCAGGGACCCAGGGGACAGGAACCTTTGAAACTCTTGCCCATCAGGATCACCTTGTTCGAATGCTCCCGGGCCTGGATATCCCGGGCGGAGAGGTCATTGAAGATGGTATAGCCCGCCACGTAATCGAAGGCTTCTTCGGCACCGACCTTGTACGCCTCTTTACCGATGATGATGGCGATCTCTATTTCATAATCCAGTTGCCTGGTGAAGACCGGGATCTCAACACCGGCGCCGCTGGGCACCACGGACGACGGCGCTTCCAGAAACCCTGTAGGATGTTCAAAATGGAAGTCGCCCCAGTTGTGGGACTCCCATTCCGGGTCATTCCAGGTTGTCAGTTCCTGCAGGTGAGAGTCAAAATTGCAGGAGGTATGCACTATCTTGCCGGGCAACGGCACCGGCGACTGCAGGGTGATGTCATCTTCCGCATAAATATACTTGCCGGCACTGCCCCCGATCCCGACCAGCAGGCTGCGGGCCTGGTCCATGGTGGCGTTGCCACCCTTGAGAAACTCGATCATATCCGCCGGCATCATTCCGCCGGACAGAACTACGAGGTCCACGTAGACGCCGTTATGATACACCCCCACGGTGCGTTTTCCGCTGCTGTTAATGTCAAATGTCGCTAGTTTCATGGTTTGTAATGGTCAAGTCAAACAGTTGCAGGTTTAAGGTTAGGGACAACTTCTTCCCCCATGAGTCGAATGGTCTCCAGGTTGTCCGCTTCATCGGCGCCGACCACTTCCAGCAACGGCAGGTTCAATCCCGCATCCACCAGTTCCTGGGTGATCTCGAGACAGTCCTCCGGGGTGCCGGATATAACGGTAAACCTGCGCATCATCTCATCCGTTACGTACTGGGTGACATGGTCCTGGGTACCGTCTGCTATGGCCTGGCGGAACGGCTCCCAGGCCGAGTCGGGCAAGCCTGAGCCGGCCAGAATCACATCATTCTTGATATTCCTGATCTTGTTGACAACATAAGTACCCGTGTAAGGACGGGTAGCATCCCGGGCCTTGTCGCCGTCCCGGGAACACGAACAGAGGATTACGCCCCCTACAGGGAAATCCGGCGGCAGGGTGCGTCCCGCTTTTTCGGCGCCGGCGGCCATATTCGCACAGGCGTATTTTACGAAGGCCGGGGAAGTCAGCCCCGCCAGCAGCATTCCGTCACTTTCACGACCTGAGAGCTTTTGCATGAAAGGTCCGGTCGCGCCCACGTAGATGGGTATCTCCGTGCGCAGACCGGCGCCGGCCCGGTCGTATGCCGGCATGGAAGACTCATGATATTTACCCTTATACTCATAAGCTTCCCCGGCAAAGACCTTGCGCATGATCTCCATGGATTCATGGTGGACCCCGACCGGGCGCAGTTTTTCAATATCATATTCCAGGTACTCGATGCCTACCTTGCCCACACCGATGCCCATAATGAAACGGCCGCCGGAGAGTTCGTCTATGGCCGCCGCCTCGGACGCCTGTATGGTGGGATGGCGCATATAAGGCGACGTAATGCCAAGACCAACAGGTATTTTATCGGTCGCCACACTGACCGCCGCCAGCGTGGTAAAACAACCGCGGGCCTCCAGCCCGTACTGGCGAAACCAGTGATAGGCCTCGGCAATCCAGAACCCGCCCATCAGGTTCGACGCTTCGGTCTGTCGGGCATAGGCCTGCATGGACGCCAAAGGTTCATAGGATTTGAATATGACCCCTGCTTTGGGGCTGATAGGTACACTCATTCTTAGTCTATCTCCTCAATTTTGTTCACCCAGGAAGAGCTCTGATCACCAGTTCTCGTACCTTCTTCGCCCGTCCTGACACCTGCTATGGGACGAGCCGACAGGAATCATTTCAGCAGTACCAACCACTTTCACCACTATACCAATCGTCACGTCGGGGCTTTTCTCTGGTGGTATGTGCTTCGATACGGTAAAGAGCATACAGGATACCGATAATCTCAGGTTCCATAAAGGTTCCGGATTATAGCTGATTTATATCTACCTGTCTCTCTTGCCGAAGGTTTTCCGGGTCACACCTGACACTCTCCTCAATTCCATATCCCCCATTACTTGGCAGAGTGTCACTCTCTTCACCATTTGCTCAGAAGTTCCAACTTCAACGTTCTTACTGATAGTCGAAAAAAACGTATTCAAAGATGTTTACATTGGTCCGTAAATGGCATAATATAAATATTCATATGTAATCGATACCATATATTAAGGACAATTATTAAGGACAATGTTGTACACTCTATTTTTTCTTTTATTTTCCATCAGTATTTGCCATGCGGATACAGTCGACAAACATACCCAACGAACCAGCGAACACGGCGACGAAGGTAAATTCGGTGGTGGCGACTCCGGTAATACCAACGCGTTAATCCTGTGGTCAGGCGACAGTCCCAGTATCGTGCGCCGCCATCGTCCGGAGGGACACAGTAAAACCACACATAAAGCTTTCAAATTGTGGAGTGAACGCGGCGCCGGGGGATTCCCCATCAACCTGAAAAGCGGAGACGGATTCTGTTCATTTCTCAGCAAGATAAACAGGGAACCCGATCTGCACGCATGTATCTGTGACGATACCCGCGCCTGGGATACCGGCTCTGATTCTTCATGCAGCCCGGCCGTTGCCCTGCCGCAATGCACGCCGGCACAATGCGAACCGGGCAGTACGACACCGGGACAACAACAGCCGTACTGTACCGTAACCGACTGGTCCCCTGAAGCCGCTACGGTTTGCACGGGTGATAACTTCGACCAATCCCGCACTCTGGCCAATTGCTCAATCGAAACACAAACCGCCCAGGGAACCGGCCCCTGTAACGGTTGTGAAACGCCATGGAGTCCCGACACCGACCTGGTTTGCGATACGGTGCAGTTCTACCAGACCCGCGTAGGCCCTGCCTGCCGGGACGAGCCCCAATTCGTTCACGGAACAAAGGATTGCTCACAGTCCTGTACGCCTGGCGGCTGGCTGCCCCAGGCCGACACTGTCTGCGACGGCATACCGTTTGAGCAGACCCGAACCTATGACGATTGTTCGACGCAAACGCGCGAAATTACAGGCACCAAAAATTGCAATAACCAATGCACGGCATCCGGCTGGTCTCCTGCTTCAAATACCAGGTGTATCGGTGCTTCATTTGGACAGACCCGCACCCTGTCCGATTGCACACAGGAGACCCGAACCGCTAATGGAACGAAATCCTGTCAAGTATCCTGTACTGCTACAGGGTGGTCCCCTGGCATTAACAGCATTTGCCAGGGAAACAGTTTTGAACAAACCCGAACAAACAGCGATTGTTCTACCGGGACACGAACCGTAACCGGTACGAAAAACTGCCAGTCCTGTACATACCAGGACTGGACACCCAGCACATCATCTGTTTGCCAGGGAGACTCATTCACACAATCACGCATCCTGTCCAACTGCACCCGGGAAACCCGTACCGGTACAGGCACAAAATCGTGTAAGCAGACCTGTCCGCTGACAAACTGGTCCCCGTCACAAAGTCTGTACTGCACATCCAATCAGTTTACGCAGACCCGTACACTCAGCAACTGCACTATAGACACCCGCACCGTTTATGGTACAAACAGCTGCCCACCACCAACCTGCCAGTACCAGGTCGGCCCGTGGAACGGCCCAGCAGCAAGCGAAACCTGTATAGGTTCTACCGCGTCACAATCACGCACCGTCACACAGACCAACGTTCCTTGTGTTGGTGGTACCCGACCACCTGCAAGCCGCACCGTTAGCGGCTCCAAAGATTGCTCCCTGCCGCCCTGCCGATGGAGTGTTGGTCCCTGGACCGGCCCACAAGCCAGCACCATTTGTCAAGGTAATACCGCTACCAAAACCCGGACCGTTACCCTTATGACACAAAGCTGTGAGGGTGGCACCGCGCCGGCCTCATCAAGAACTATTGATGGAACAATGGTATGCAGACCGGCCTGTCGATGGAGTACCGGCCCCTGGACCGGTGATAGCCCGTCCAATATCTGCAGCGGCGAAACCGGCAACCAATCCCGAACCGTCACCCTGATCAACTCCCCCTGTCAGGGCGGCACACAGCCTGCAAGCAGCCGACCTGTTAGCGGAACGAAAAATTGTGATCCAGGACCTGTAGTTCCACCCATTACGGTTGAGCCGCCAGACCCGAAACCGCAAGCGTGTTCAGGTGGAACCCAGTGCAGGGGTCACTCATTGTGGGCATGCATTAACGGCCAATGGGTCTTACTCTCCAATAATCCAACATCTTGTTTTTTCCCCTGATACTGACAATGAAAATCCGGAGCATTTCAAAACGGCCGTGTACTTTCATTGTGGTGGATTGGACCTCTATCACGCTGCTGTGACCCACAGAAAAGTCTGAAGAACCATATTTTATTTATCTGCCTTCGATATCAGCCCTCGTTCTGTAGCCAGTTATCGATAACAAGTTCAGGCACGCGTGAGAATTCACGGGTGTTGTTAGTCACGAGGGGTAACTCAAGGGCGAGGGCATGTGCGGCAATCCAGGTATCATGGGGCCCTATTCTTTGGCCACTCGTTTCCAGGTACGCGCGTACATCGCCATAGGTTTCTACGACTTGTTCATCGACCGGCAAAATGCGTACTACACTCAAAAAATCAAGCAGAGCTTGTCGATTTTGTGCGCGTCTGGATTCGTGCGATTTTGCCACACCAGTCTGTAGCTCGCCGGCGACGATCGCTGAAATAAAACAGTCGTTCATTGGCGTTTGTGGTGTGATCAGCGGCGAACGCCTGATGAGGTACACGCAATGGTCTGTATCCAGCATACATTGCATCAGTCAAAGCTCTGACGTTCTTCAACGGGTAAATCATGGGCGCGGAGTTCCAATACCGTGCTTGCAAAATCATCGTCAGGACGGGTTGAGTTTGCCCAGTAGTCTTTCCAGTCAGCGAAGCGCGGACTCAAAATCAGATGTCGTCCGACCTGGCGCACGGCTACCTCACCACACCCTTCTGAGAAACGAAATTTCTTCGGCAATCGCACGGCCTGGGATAGCCCCGACATGAAGACTTTCGCTCTGTCTTGTTTATCTGGTACAGCCATCGTGAGACCTCCGCTGTTTAAAGGTCACAGTATAGCGCAAAAAAGATATATTAAAAATATATGATTTCGTGTTACCGTATATTGCAACAATGTCCGGGTATTTTTTATCCCAGGGTTTTGATTATCAGGAATAGCGCAGGAGAACCTCCAATGCAAAAGCACTTTCCCATCGCCATTATCGGCTTGGTTGTTTTTATCTTAACCGGGTGCTCGGACCGGCAGGACGATACCGGCAGCGCGGTTGTAGTTCAAAATATTACCGTAGCGGCCCCAACCGAGGTCCCGCACACAAACAACATAAGTGAACGAAACTATAGCGAGAACAGGGAAGCGTGTGCAGACTATAGTCCTGAGCGTAAGCCCCTGTTCGGCGAGTTGCATGTCCATACCTCCCTGTCTTTCGATGCCGCGGCCGGGCGAACCGGGACCTTGCCCGCAGATGCCTACCGCTTCGCCAAAGGTGAGGCTATCCCTTTTTTCCCGGTGGATGACCAGGGTAATGTCCTTGGCAAAATCAGTATTGACCGTCCCCTGGATTTTGTTGCGGTTACCGATCACGGTGAGTTTCTCGGTGAAACCGCACTTTGCAAGCAGCAGGATTCTCCCGCCTATGATGGTGAGTTCTGCACGGAATACCGCAAGGTCGAGTTTCGTGGAGCCGCCATGATAGCCACTTCAATGAGTGGTGATTTCCCGCAAAGGATTCAAATGCTGTGCGGAGAGGACGGCCAATTGTGCCGGGACTTTGCTACCGAACCCTGGCAGGTAGTGATTGATGCTGCGGAAGAAACCTACGATCGCAGCGCAGAGTGCAGTTTTTCCAGTTTCGTCGGATATGAATACACCGGCAGTCCCAATAACTCCAATTATCATCGCAACGTAATTTTCCGCAACAATAATGTACCGGCCTTGCCGGTAACCTACATGGAAAACCCCTTCGACTATCTGTTGTGGAAGCAACTGGACAAGGTTTGCAAGGAAGAACATGGCTGCGAATACTTGACCATTCCCCATAACAGCAATATTTCCAATGGTCGCTTGCTTACCCCCTATGCCAACCTTGACCCGACGCTTGAAAATCGAGTTACCTATGCAAAGGCCCGGCAACGGAATGAACCGCTGATGGAAGTGTTCCAACACAAGGGTGGCTCGGAATGTCTCAATGGTCTCAGTAGCGTTGTCGGCGCTCCCGATGAGTTATGTAATATCGAGCAGGTACGTAACATCGGTTCCCATGCAAAACGAATAAATATCAGCCTCGATGGAGCTGATCTTGTGTTCGAGGTGGAGGACCCGGCAGCGGAGACGGTCGAATGTAAGGATGGGACAGGGCGTCATGGCATGATGGGTGGTGGTTGTGTGTCCGCAAACGACTTCCTGCGCACGGCATTGCTGACCGGATTGGCGCAGGAACAGGAGATCGGCATTAATCCCGTGAAGCTGGGCGTAGTCGCTGCCAGCGACGGTCATACCAGTACACCGGGCTCGGTAAAAGAAAGTCAATGGAGAGGCTATGTCACCGGCGAGATGGAGCTTGAGGATCGATTCAAGCCCGGCACCTTGCCCAGCGGTATTCTTGGTAATCCGGGCGGACTCGCAGGCGTATGGGCCGAAGAGAATTCCCGTGATGCGATTTTTGACGCGATGCAGCGCCGGGAAGTATTCGGAACCTCGGGGCCTCGCATCGTGCCGCGTTTCTTTGGGGGCTGGGCCTTTGACGCGGGGAGTTGCGAGATGATCGATATGGTTTCAGATGCCTATAACAGGGGTGTGCCCATGGGCAGCGATCTCCCTGCCAGGCCGGATGATGACGCCAGGCCGACCTTCATCGTGTCGGCCCTGAAAGACGCTGCCGCCGATGCGACCCCCCTGCAACAGTTACAGGTGATAAAAGGCTGGGTAACCGAAGCAGGGATTCCCCATTTCAAGGTGCACAGCGTCGCCGGCAACCCGGATAATGAAGCCGGAGTGAATTTGGCGGATGGTTCACGCCATGGAGAAGGTAATGCTTCCCTGTGCGCGGTGTTCAAAGATGAAGATTTCGAGCCGGCGCAGCCTGCGTATTACTACCTGCGCGTGGTGGAAAATCCCAGCCCGCGCTGGAGTCTGCTGGACTGTTTGAAATACGATAAGTCAGAAAGGCCGGCGATTTGCGAAGACAGTTCCCGCCACATCATCCAGGAAATGGCATGGACTTCACCCATCTGGTATTCACCATAGTTGTCCCTGGCCGCTCTCAAGGTCATTATCCATTGTCGTCGCAAACGATGGTTGTCCGAAATCTACGCCGGAGAGACTGATAGCAGGCGCAAGGCGAGTTAACCTGAAATGGATAACTCTTCGGTATCATACCCATGGGATATTTTTCGATTTAGTACGGGATCTTCAAGTTCGAACTCAAAACGCTGTGCCGGTCTGATCTCACCGATTGCGGCCAATGTTCCCCCGAACATCACATCGCCCGGCTGCAGTGCAGTACCATGATGTTCTCTATAACATTTAAGCAGATCCGCTGGCGCCAACATCGCACTTACGCTACCCTCCTGGTACAGTTCCCGTTTATGACTGTCGACGATAAAAGAACGCACCATCAGGGAATCCCAATGATCTTCCAGCTCCTCCATAGGCCACAACGCGCTTGCTACAGGCTTATCACACATCTGTTTGGAAACAGTGACACTGTAGGTTTCAACCTCCCGGTCGGTATGGTCTGAACCAACGCCTACCCAGAGTTCTCCCTCTATATTGGTTAGTACAAATTCAACCTCGCCGCTTGAACTCTCACCGGAGACCTGGATACTGTCAGCAGTAGTCAGTCGGGAACCGGCCACGCGATAAAATATCGGTGTCGACGCCGGCCTGGCTACGCCCAAGGCTTCCAGTTCCTTGATATGCGCCTCCATCGCTCCCTTGTCCCTTCCCGTCCAACCGGCGATGATAAGATTATTAATACTACAACGCCGGATGTAATTGGCGTCTTCAGTCAGACAGGTAAAATTCAATTGAACCGGGCTGCCCATCACGCACAAATCGAAAGTTCAGACCGGGTCGAAATAGTGAAGTTCCAGTAATACGCAGCCGTTGACTGATTTAAACGGACCGTGATGTGCCCCGGGAGGCCGGCACGCATAGGTATCCGGATCGAAGGCTTCGCCACCTTCCCCGTTTTCATCATTGCCGACGATGAGATCGCCTTTCAACAGGTACACTTCTTCCCAATAGGTATGGACAAACGGCTTGGTGGTGTATATCCCGGGTTTGAATCTGAGAAGGCGGGTACGTGTACCTCTTTTATTCACTTCGTCAAGCTCGCCTGACAAAGTTTTATGTTCCATCCCTTCAGGGTAACCGGGCGGCACCGACCAACCGGATTCCATATCCAGTTTATGAAATTCATCATGTAGTTTATTTACTGGCATAGGTTACTCCATCTGTTAACAGTTCATTTCTGTCAATAATATATTTCAAATTTAGCTAAATTATTTTATAATTATAACATTTGATATTCTACAATAAAATGCATTTTGCATGAGCACAGGATTAGACTGTGTGCCGGCCAATGACCATGACATGGGGACAGTGAAAAATGAGCGTATCTGTAAATTTGGATTTTGACCAATTCGATACCAGAGATTTATGGCAAAAAGATTTGGATCATAATGTCCATCCCTACTCCATCTGGCCCATCCATAACAAGGTCGGTTGCACCGTACTGGTGCGCGGTGAAGGAATGCACCTGTATGATTCTGACGGTAAACAGTATCTCGACACCAATGCCGGACTGTGGTGTGTCAACATCGGCTACGGCCGTGAAGAAATGGCCGATGCCATTGCGGACCAGGTTCGACAGTTGCATCAGGTTAATAACTTCGGCACCTGGACTTCTGTGCCGGCTGCGGAGTTATCGGACAAGGTGACATCAATGGCGCCGGATAATTTGAATCACATATTTTTTTCCAATGGCGGTTCGGCAGCAAATGAAAGCGCGATTCGCATGGCACATCATTATTTTATCCGTTCCGGCAGAGCGGATAAAAAACATATCATCGCACGTATCGACGGTTACCATGGAACCACTTTTCTGACTTCCTCCATTACCGGCAAACCCATGCTACGACATGGACCTTTTCAATATATTGATGAATTGATACATCACATCTCCTCCCCCAATGTCTACCGGCGCCCGGAAGGCACAACAGTAGATGAGTTTTGTAACCTGCTGGTAGAAGAACTGGAAAACAAGATCAAGGAGCTCGGTCCTGAAAATGTCGCGTGCTTTATTGCGGAACCCATCATGGGAGTGGGCGGTGTACTCGAACCCCCCCAAGGCTATCATCGCCGTACCTGGGAGGTGTGTAAGAAGTATGACGTACTGTACATACATGATGAAGTAATTACCGGTTTTGGCAGGCTTGGTCACATGTTTTCATCCAAGGATGTTTTTGATGTAGAACCCGATATCATCACCTGTGCTAAAGGAATTACATCAGGTTACATGCCTTTGGGAGGCACATTGATATCTGATGAAATTTTTGAGGTGATGGTTTCAGAAGGGGCAATAGGGCCATTTTCCCACGGCTTCACCTATTCCGGCCATCCCGCATGTTGCGCGGCCGCATTGAAAAACATCGAGATATTCGAAAGGGAGAAAATCTGTGAGCACATCCGGGATATCGGACCTTATTTTGAGGAAAAAATAGCTTCCCTCAAAGACACTCCGCTGGTAGGCGACGCAAGAGGAAGAAGTTCAATTTTCTGTATCGAGCATGTCTCAAACAAGGAAACAAAAGAACTGTTTCCACCCGAAGCACTCGTTGGACTGCGTGTTGCCAACAAGGCACAGGAAATGGGGTTGTTCATGAGAGGGGCAGGTGAATTAGTACTTCTTTCTCCTCCACTTATAATCAATCGCGAACAGATCGACACAATAGTTGACACCTTGAGACGATGTGAGGAAGCAGTAACCGATGACTTAATTAAGGAAGGTCTGTGGAAAGGGTGAAGCAGTGCCTTCGATCAGGTATATGCCGGGAAAAAATGTTTACCGGTAGAAAAGGGATAGAACTACAACCTGTCTATCATATACGAATCAGATAAGCGCGAACCTTTGACATAAGCTTGCTCGTAAGCAGGCCGTGCCTTCATTCTCGCAAACCACTTCGTAACATGCGGGTACTTGTCTTTCCAGAGGTAAGCAGTTCCCAGGTCTTCCATTCTGTCGATCAACGGCGCTACACAGATATCAGCCAGGGTGTATTGCTCGCCCATAAGCCAGGGACCGTCAACTAACGCCGATTCCATACGACCCAGGGTATTATCCAAATCATCCATGGCTTTTTTGATATCCACATCACTGAATCCGTCCCGCCCCATACGTTTATAAAAATGTTTACGCAGTGGCCGCGCGTCCGCTGTTTCCTCAAATTCATCCTCGGTCATGTTCACAAAACCTTTGATGAGGGCCTGGTTAAAAGAGGGAAACCGTACCGCCGGTGTCGGAACTTCCTCGAAAAAACGCAGCCATTTGCGCATATGAGCCCGCTCAACCGGGTTCTCCGGCGTCAATTTTATTTCAGGAAATACCTCATCCAGATATTCAATAATCACAGAGGAATCGATAATTACATTCCCGTCATGAATCAGCGTAGGCACTACGCCGTTGGGGTTAAGCTCCAGGTACCACGGTTGCAGGTGCTGACCGTCTCTGGCTTCCATCCTGTGAGGAACCCAATCGAGATTTTTTTCGGCCAGACACAGCCTCACTTTAAGGCTGCAAGTCGAGGCGGGAAAGTAATATAGCTCCAGCATCCCTAAAATCATCGACCCTGTCGGGGACCGGATACTTATATTCTCACACTAGCCCGGATTTCTCACCAGGCCGCTTGTTGCTATCGGAAACATGGTTTCTGTCAATGAGTTATGGAAACCTTTTCACTATTTTGACATTACAGACTGCGCTTGATACGCCATTGCTTGTCTTTTTTGCGCCAGTGGGCACGTGCTCCCTCAACCGTAGCTACGGCTATGCTTTCGGTCGCAGGCACCCACTGGCGCAAAAAATCCGGTGCAATCATCGTATCACCTGGTGAGAAATCCGGGCTAGAGGTACAGTTCAATTTCCTCTTCCTGGTACTCATAGGTTTTAACGAACTCGTCCACTTCTTTTATATAAGCCTGTTCCTGCTCCTCTGAAATGAACGCTGCCCGGAAACTGTCACGCGCCCAGTTTGCCACGTCCTCTTTGCCGTAACCGTAGGCCTCTGCCATCACGATGAATTCATCAGCCTGACTGTAACCTTTCAGACCGGATATATCGGTATCCAGGGAAAGTATCATGCCTTTTTCATAAAATTCCTTGACCGGGAAGGTCTCGAATGTCCATGTGACTTCTCCATGGCCGCCGTAGCCTCTGGGGTTCCGGTAATTTCTACCGATAAAATACAACGGTGAAACCGTCAGTGGAATTTTGTGCTCGGCCATGTACTCAACGAGCTTTTTGTCGTTTGTCGCCAGGTAACCGTGATCCAAACGTTCCAGTTCCAGTTTTTTAATCCCGTCCCACATCCTTTTCACACCGTTTGGCTCCCCATAACCCAGGTGGCTGGTAGTTTGCCACCCGAATTCACGACCACGATCATACAGCGGGGCCGTGACCATGATGTCTTCCGCCAATTCTTCCAACACCGTAATACCGACAAAGGGCAAGTCGTCCTTGTATTCCCCAAACTCCTCAACCATTCTCATACCGGTTTTCAGTGCGTTTTCATAACCCGCGCCTAATTTGTCCGGTCCCCACAAACGCACCGCAGCGATGTAATTCAGTGTCACCCCGTACTTGTCCCTGGCGTCCCTGGCAGCATATTTGAAACCTTCCATGAGCCGCTCCATGCTCAGCACACCCTCATCCAGAATAGGATGGTATATCGAGAGTTCTACGTTTCTGGTACCACTTGGCACAACGGAACGCTCGATCCAGTTCATCACCGCATATCTGACATCATTGGGTGAACGGAGTACGTTTGCCAACTCTTTACTGACTTTCTTGTACCAACTGAATTCCACCAGCCATTCTTCCAGACAATCCGCCCAACAGGCCCTGCCCGATTGTCTTTTCTGGACTTCTTCGGTGGAGGTAAAACTGAGTGGCGCCAGATCGTTCTTTTTAGCCAGATACAAAGCGACATCAGGATAGACCATACCCGGGAAATGAATATGTGACTCGGCCTTGGGGATCCTGCGACAGAAATCCCGTATCTCATGGTGGCGTTGCAGGGCTTCCGCATCCTCCTTGATATACTTTTCCGCCAGGGTGCGCCCTGATACGAAAAAAATGCCGCTCGCTGCCATGGACTGCAAAAACGATCGTCGGTCAATCACTTTAATCCTCCGGTTTTAATCGAAAAAACTGTCTTTTGTTTCTTTCACATTGCGCCCGAATAATAAAGGGCGGCTGCAAAACACAGTAACGCGGTTAAAATCAGTAAGGGTTGAAACACCTTCATGAAAATCTCGGGATGGTCCCACCACTTGCCACACTGGCGTTTAACATCGTACCTTTCATCATATCCGTTTATTTGCACCAACATTTGACCAATAATAAACCTGACGCGCAATAAAATGGGAATGAGGGCAAGGTTTGCCAGTCCGGCTAAAACCAACAACATGATTATGATGATATCCTTGTGCTCAAAGGTTGATATAACAACCAACAGCGCCGCTGTGAATGCCATCGCCATCATGGGCGTTTTCGTTACCGATGCATTTATAACACGGAAAGTTTCATAATTTTGTGAATAAGCGATGTCTTCTTTTTGATCGATTCTATTTTGATCATCAGTCACTTTTTTTTACCCCCGTCAGCGGTGTTGAGTATCATTTACTGATTAAACTGTTTGCTCGACCATAGCGGCTAAAAACCATCGATCGTTTGACTGAATTTACTTTCCAGGTAGTCCCCGAAACTGATTCCATTGACCACTTCATCCAGGTTTGGTCCACAAAATAAAATGATGCAATAGCGATCAGCCCCGGGTGATCCCACTCGATGCATATTGCTGCAGTACACTTTTCCCGTCAGTTCCTGAAGCGAATCACCAACATTGACAACTATAGTATCTTCGATTGGTGTGGCCCGCACCCATTCGTGGCTGCTATATACGTCCAGACCCCCCACATCATCCTGGATCAGCAAAGTAATGAAAGAATAATCAGTATGCGCACCACATCCCTGGGAACCGTTCTGTTTGCCGGGTGGATAGTGCAGGAGCCGCATATTAAAATAACCCGGTTCTGTCATTTCAGCAAAGTAGTCCGGCTCCCAACCCAGGCTGGAGGCAATCGCCGCAAGGGCTTTATCTGCAAGCATGGCCGCATGATGCAGGTACTCTTCCAGTGGTTGCCGTAGCATTTCGGGAACCGCTGCAGGCACAACAATCCCAGTTTTATCACAGTGATAATCCAGCGATTCCTTGATATCACCGGCACCGTAGTCCTGTTTGATTTCCGTTCCACTCACGTCCTGCAGATCCTCACCCCCCATGGGCATGTAACCATTGAAGCCTTCGAAACGACCGTTGGCATATTTCATCTTATCCTGCTCCGACAAGCTGAAAAACTTTCTCATGGATGAATTCAGCCGGTTGATAAGATCCCGGGGGATGCCATGCTTCCTCAAATAAAAGAAGCCCATGTCCCTGCTTGCCTCGATCATCCCTTCCCCGATTTCCGCTACGGAATTGTTCATTTCAATAACAGGAATTGTATTACTCATGGCTCGACCTTGGAATCACACAAAGCGATGATTATTTCCCTGACACGTCAATCGTTTAATGCAATCAATCCTGGCAACACCTGTTGCACGAGGATAGCGTTTGTAGAAAATCTTCCTAGAATTGATAACTTATCGTTCCACCAAACCAGCGTGGTTTGCCAGGGATAAATACGTTTCCGCCAAACAAAGCGTTGTTCGGATTAAAAGCGTAATCATAATATTCATCTTCCAGCAAATTTCTGACAAACACAGCGACCTCAGCCTTATCCTGCATGAAGCGATAACCGAGGCGCGCATTGACGACACCGTAGGAGGGTATTTTGATTTCCGGTTCCTCGAAAACCCCGAGATAGGTATCATCGTTCCAATGCCAGTCAACCTGTACAGACACTACGCCATTTGCAACCGGAGCTTCATATCGCGTAACGCCATTGAAATTAAATTCCGGCGCATTGGGCAGGCGGTTACCGGATAAATCTGTTGTTCCCGTTACAAGTTCCTTGAAGGTTGCATCCAGATAGCCACCACCGAAAGAGAAATACCAGGCGGGCGTCGGCTGGAAGGCAAGCTCAACTTCCACGCCATAAATCTCACTCTCACCCGCGTTATCAAGTACCGGGAAGAAGCCCCCGGCGCCGGGTAAATCCACCAGAATATGCTGATCGAATATCTGTGTAAAAAATCCGGCAATACTGAAATTCAACGTGTCATCGAGCAGACCGGAAGCTTTCAGGCCAATCTCGTAGTTTCGAACAGTCTCCGGATCAACGATTACAACCGCGGCCGGGTTAAAAAACTCGATGCCTAAATCACCTCCCTTGAAACCTCTGGAAAAAGCGGCGTATATCTGTTTATCTTCAGCAAAAAAATAGGCCAGCGATACATTTCCGCTCCAATCGAACCAATCTTCTTTAAGCGCGAGAGGCGGGGTAATTAAAGGGCCAAAAATCGGTGAAAGATCTGCCGCGCGCGCCTGTGCAAGTGAGATTGGCGAGCCGGTCGGGATTGCCGGGAAACCGGGTATTCCTATGAAATCAGTGACCCCGGCATTGGTCAAAAATGATTCATAGCCACTTATCTCGCGCTCGTCGCTGGTCAATCGCACACCCGCGCGCAACTGCAACTTCTCGCTGAGGTCAAATTCCATACTGCCGAACACCGCCCAGCTGTCATTCTCCTGCCTGTACAGCAAACTCACGCCGGTACCTCCAAATGAACTCAGGTTGGAGGCGTGTATTTGGCTGTCGAGGTCGTCCGTGTAGTAGAATACCCCTGCCTGGAAGTTGAATGGCCCCTTGTATTGTGAAATTACCCGGAGTTCCTGACTGAAATATTCCGTATCGTCCAGATAGACTTCGTCCAGGGAGACGTCATTAGATGCGTCATCATCACCAAACCGGTCTCGCTTGGCACTATCCCAACCCGTGACTGAGACAAGGGAGTAATTTCCGACATCCCAGGTTATGGTTGCGGAAAATCCATATGTATTCACGTCTTCATGGGATTCATTCAGTGAACTTTCAATGGAATAAGGATCGTCGGAATGCGCCGGAATTCCGCTGAAGGGGCTGGCGCATCCGCCTAAAAATCCACCCGGGGTTGAACCTGCCGGACAGTTACCAACGCCTGCCGGGAAAAAAAACTGAGGCGGCACGCCAAACCGTGGCGCCAGTTGACTGTTATCTACGTAGCTACCCTTATAAGGCGCGGCGTCATTGTTGGCGTTACCGTAATGCGCGTTGAACAATATGCTGAACGAATCCGTCGGTTCCCAGTTCAGTAATGCGCGCGCGGCATAAAATTCTGATTCATTGACATCCCTGTCACTGGCGGTGGGGTTGGCGTTTTCAAAAAAACCGTCACTGGCGCGCCTGATAAAAGCGACACGTGCGGCAGCAGTATCTCCCAAAGGCAAACTTAGCGCCGCTTCAGTATCGAATGTATTTTCTTCCGCCACTGTTAATGAGACGTTGCCGGACATGGCTTCACCAACCTGCGGCTTTACAGGAATAAAATTCACCAGGCCTCCTGTGGTGTTACGACCGAATAAGGTGCCCTGTGGACCACGCAACACCTCAACTCGCTCAAGATCAAATATTTGAAATCCCTGGGCGATCGGCTGGGCGATGAAAACGCCATCACTGTACACCCCAACCGTAGTAGTCGCGGCAAAGAAAGAGAGATTACCTACCCCGCGTATGGCCAAATTCGGCGCCGTCACCCCGAAGGATGATCTCATTTGAAAGTTGGGTGTCTGCTCATCAATCGCATCGCTTGATGACATACCCATGTCGCTCAACCTGTTGCCTGATAATACAGTAATTGAAATCGGGACTTCGTGTGCGGCTTCTTCCTTTTTTGTAGCAGTAACAGTGATTTCTTCCAAATAATCGGCCGCATAGACACTAGTTGACAATAACATTAACGGGAAAAGTAGAAATGCAAATAATGGTTTTTTCATGTGTTTATCCCCCATACTCTTGTACCAGTAATGATTACCTTTTAAAATTACCTAAATCATATAGTTATTTTAGCAAAAAACAAGCGATAATTGTAGTTGGATACCATCAAGGTTATATGATAGATAAGTGAAGGTATGGATGTCCAAGTATTCAATATCAAAATACCCGGATTAAAATCAGGAGTGATGTTAATGAACAAAATTATTTATCTTCTTATATTTTTTTTTACGATAAGCGTAACTGTGAGCGCCGAAACCATGCAACGTATTAATCCAGACACCCTGATTGATTCCACTGCCTGGGGATTTACCCAGGTAGTAGTAACGCCATCGAAGGGGAAAACCGTCTATCTTTCCGGTCAGTATGGCGGTGACTCCCAAGGCAGCATAACCGGCATGACGGTCGAAGAACAAATGACCACCGCATTTAAGAACCTGAAGGCAGCGATAGCAGCATCCGGCGCCAGTCCTGAACACGTTGTCAAAATAACCGTATTGATAGTCGGGCATCGTGAAAAATATCTGCCGCAACTTGCCCGGGAAACGCAGGCCCTGTTCGGCGATACATTACCGGCAAGTACCCTCATACCCGTGCCCCGGCTTGCGCTTGATGATATGTTATTCGAAATCGACGCCACATTATTTATCCCCGAATAAGGAACACTCTAATGACTGCATTTGTAAACAGTGTTACCCGTTTTGAAGGTGAAGTAAATGCCACTGGTATTGAAAAAATCCCGTTTGAAAAACCACGCCCCGGTGAACCATTTGTATATGAATACTATGCGAGCGCTCAACCCAATTTTGAGGACAGTCCCTTAAGTGGCAAGGCGCAGGTTGAAACCAATCAGCCGTCCTGGGGCAGTTACACAATAACATGTGATGAAGGCAGTCTAATCGGCGGCAGGGATATTGCGCCCTCTCCCCTCGCCTATATGTGTTCCGGCATTGCCTTATGCTATCTGTCGCATATCACCTTTTACCTGCATCTGGTTCCCGAGCTGAAAATTTCAAAATGCAGCGTCAATGTGCGCATGGTTTTTGAAACCATGTGTGACAAGAACGCCATAGCCAATGACGGTGTCAGTGGCGACAGCAAGGGGATTGAATTGAGAGTCCTTATTGAAAGCGACAGCCCCCCGGAAGCCATCGAAAAGCTGTACAGCGATTGCATCGAGGCATGCGCCGGTCTGCAAACCTGTGTCAAACCCATCCCAGCGACTCTAAGCCTGGATTTAAATGGAACAAGGCTCACCACATCAACTAAAAACATGTAGCTGCTGCTCTCCGGAGGATCAAGCAGGCAAACAGGAGTAGATTTATTGTGCTCACCATAAATAAAAGTGAACCTGAATCACTGTTCTCCATCATTGTTGTAGCGTTAGTTGCCACTACAGGCATCATGCACATCAATTTAACACCACTGATCGTCGGTGGGTTTATCGATGATTTGGGATTCTCATCACAGTTTGTAGGTTGGATTATGGCGGCTGCAGTTGCAGGTGCTTCCCTTGGCGCTATATTAACCTCGATATTTTTAACCAGAATCAATCTTCGACTCGGCATCTACATATGTTTGATCATGATGTTGACATTAGATGGTTTCACGTCAGTGACCACCAGCGGAGTTGCATTGATAATATTACGTTTTGTTTCAGGCTTCTTTGGTGCAGTGGCCAGTTCGATCGCGTTCGGAACCTTCGCCGCGCTTAAACAACCTGGCCGGGGTTACGGATCCCAGAATTTTCTCTACTTTACTTCCGCAGCGGTGATATTTGCCTTGTTGCCTAATGCGATGAAGATGTCAGGGGTAGCTGCAGTGTTCTACACAATTATGGGGTTTACTATTTTATGTGTAGTTTTATTTAACAGGGTTGATCTCGCATATCAACCCGCTAATTCACAGCAGCATTATGGCAGCCGGGACTTGCTGACAAGGCCGGCAGTCTTTATCTCACTGTTCATGTTTTTACTGGTCATGATGGCGACTGGCGGACTCTGGACATATTTCGAACGCATAGGAGTTGCTGCGGGACACAGCCTGCAACATGTAGGCATATCCATCAGTGCCGCCTGCGTAACCGGCGGAATTGGCGCGATTGCCGTTATATTGATCGGTGCCTGGAGTTTAAAATTCGCCGCTTTTTTGCTGGGAACCGTGTGTTACGGTATGGGCATTTACATGTTTACCGACCCGGAAATCACTGCAACCGGTTACTTTATCGCCGCTTTGCTGGAAGGATTTGGATTAAGCTTTTTAATCTCTATTTTCCAAACTCTGCTTGGCAGTCTGGATAAAGTGGGACGAGTAGCGGCCTTTGGCGTGTTTGTCATCTTTATCGGCAGAACACTGGGTGTGATGCTGGCCTCATCGGTTGTTGCTGATAATGTATATACAAATGTGGCCTGGTGCTCATTAGGGCTGGTGCTGCTCAGCTTGATTGGCGTTGCAGTAGTTCTGTCCGGTAAAGAGCCATCACTTTCTGATGAATCAGTTGAACAGCCTGGATCATAGCCTTTACGAATATATTAATCAGCTTCTGCCACTTCCATAATGGCCTTGACCATGCCGGTGTAACCGGTGCAACGACAGATATGACCGCTTAACATATCACGGACCTGTTCTTCGGTAGGTTCAGGATTTTCCTCCAGGAAAGCCTTGCTCGACATCAATATACCGGTGGTGCAGTAACCACATTGCAGCGCGTGATTGCGCCGAAACGCTTTCTGCAGCATATTCAGTTCGCCGGATTCATCCGCCAGGCCTTCAACAGTATCAACGCTACTACCATCGATTTGCAGCGCGTACATAAGACAGCTTCTGCCTATTTTTCCATCTATCCTGATAGTACAGCAACCACACACCCCATGTTCACAACCGACGTGTATCCCTGTCAATCCAACTTCCTGCCGTAAAAAATCACTTAACAACATTCTGGGCTCCGCGTAACCGCTCGCGTTATTTCCATTCAAAGTAAACCTGATATGGTGTTTTTGGCCCTGTTTATACAACGGCATTGCTTCTCGCCTCCTCAATAACCTGTTTGCCGAGTCGTCTTACCAGCCTGCGCCGATAGCCGGCATCAGCATGGATATCAGAATAACCATGAAGCTCCCAGGCGAGCCTGTTTATTTCATCTTCAATATTGTCAATGGGTAATTCCTGCCAATCCTTAATAAACGGACGTTCTGCGACACCTCCTACGCCCAATCTTACATAATTACCCGACACCCTGGCTGCAACAGCCACAATGGCGAAATCCCCTTTGCGCCGGGCAAATTCCTTGAATGCGAATCCTTCCTTGTTATCCGCAACAGGAAATCGCACAGCAGTCACGATCTCATCGCTTTCTTTCGCGTTGGTCATCATGCCACTTTGAAATTCTGCTGCGCTCAAGCGCCGCTCTCCATGTTTTGATCGGAGTATGGCTTCACCATCCAGCAGCGCAAAACAAAGCGGCAACTCAGAGCTGGGATCGGCGTGGCAAATATTGCCGCAGACAGTGCCGCGACTCCGTGTCTGGAAATGACCTATATCAGGCATGGCTAAATGAATCAGCGGCAGGTTATCTTGTAACTCAGGCCAGTGCATCAACTCCGCTTGTGTGGTTGATGCGCCTATTTCAACGAACACACCATCCTTGCGAATATAGGAAAGTTCATCCAGCTTTGAAATATCGACCAATACATCCGGCTCAACCAGCCGGTAATTCAGCATGGCGCCCAGCGAAAGCCCTCCTGCAATAATCCTGGCATTTTCCCGATACTCGTGGAGCACATCCAACACTTCGTGAATATCTTTGGGATTAACGTAATCAAATTCAGCCGGTTTCATGGCCGTATTCCCAGCGATCTTAACAGTCGTTTCCACCATGGAATTGCATTGGAAATCGACTCGCCCTGAATACGAGCGGTCATGCGTTTAAAGAATTGATCAAACAGGACTTCTGTAGCAGCTTGCAGCATGCGGCCACCGACTGCAGCAACTTTACCACTGATATCCACATCATATTCGTAAACAACGCGTGTGCCTCCTGCAACGGCTTCCAGATTGATTTTACCGCTACCCCGTGAAGCTCCAAGGGGACCGTCAAGTTCACCGGAGAGCACAACAAAATTCGGCGGGTCAAGATCAGACAACTTAACGTCAGCGCTAAAACGGCCTTTGACGATGCCAACGCCTAATGAAAGATCTGCACGGAACTGGTTTTCCCGGACTTGTTCCATTTTACGGCACCCGGGAATAATCTCCGCCAACACCTCAGGATTAAGTATTGCTTCCCACACTTTATCACGCTCAGCTGGAACCATAGTTACGCCCCGGCCACACAAACTACCCTCACCCTTATTTCCCTGCTCTTGTGCAGAGTCAATACCCGTTATGCTCATGTCAACAGGCATCGCAGGCTCATCCTCAGCCATTAATGCGATAATTTTTGCAGGGTCCAGAGGTAATTGCAGGTCGGATACGCCTAATGCATCAGATACCGCATTGGCGATACATACCGGTGTACTCATGCAATTACCTTCACCTATCCCCTTCGCGCCTAAGGGGGTAAATGGTGAGGGTGTTTCCATGTGTAAAATTTCAGGTTCCGGTATTTCACAGGCAGTAGGACATAAATAATCGGCAAAAGTCCCGGACAAAAAGCTGCCATCTTCTCCATAACGGAATTCCTCGTACAGGGCACACCCAACGCCCCAGGCAAACGCGCCATAAATTTGCCCGTTTGCTAACAGCGGGTTTAATAATTTACCTGAATCATGTGTCGTTACATACCTGTCAATGTGTACCTGGCCGGTATCGCGATCGATTTCCACACCACAAAAATCAAACACAAGACCATAGGTTAGTGATGTATTAATTTGATCCGCATCGTTTGGTGGTTCAATTTGCGGGGCTGAAACGGCGGCAGTTTCGGATATCCCGGGACTGAGCCCGTCCGGCAGTTCACTGGGAGACCAATGTGCCGTGCCGGCAACACGGGTAAATCGAATAAAGTGATCCGGATTATCTATCGGGAATATCTTTCCATCAGAAAATAGTAACTTATCTTCAGCTTCATCGAGTAGATGCGCAGCAATTTTTGCTATTTTTGCCTTGACCCGCATTACCGCATGGAGTCCTGAAACCGCCGTTGCAGATGAAAAACGGCTGGAATAATTTCCCGTTGCGATTGACCAGGGATCTTTCTGCGTATCCCTTTCCATGTTTACAATAATATCGCCCGGTTCGAGACCCAGGTGCTCGGCGGCTATCTGTGCCAGGACAGTGGCATGACCCTGGCCTTGCGGGAGACTGTCGGCCGATATGCTGACTGCGCCCAGGGGGTCGACATTGACTGTGGCATAGGCAACGTTTCCCCCTTTCGGTCCGGCTTTTTTTCTGTATTCAACCGGGTTGATTGTGCTCAGATAGCCCATATTGGATTGGGCCGGCTCGACAATGATTGAATAACCAATTCCATAAAGCCGGCCTTCCGCGCGCACTTGCTCGCGACGCGACCTTAACTCATCCAGTTTCCCTTTCGATTTTGCCAGGGCTATGGCTTTCTGGTAATCACCGGAATCGATTAACGCACCCGCCGGAGCCCGATAAGGAAATGAACCGGCAGG
Organism: Gammaproteobacteria bacterium; assembly: GCA_965205405.1. GTDB lineage: Bacteria > Pseudomonadota > Gammaproteobacteria > Eutrophobiales > Eutrophobiaceae > JAAXHV01. The sequence continues at coordinate 2,152,599 of OZ242169.1, read as the reverse complement.
TATGAGGTTTTTTTCTATCAGTTGCAGGTGCTCCATCCCCAATGTGTCTGCCACGTGTCGCATTAAACGCTCTATGGCATAGTATATTTGTGGGCCGCCAAATCCTCTCACCATGCCTGACGGTGTCTTATTCGTCATCACCACCATATTGCGTAAAGCCAGATTAGATACTTTATACGCACCTGTCATCGTGCCGTGCATGCGGTAAAGCGGCCCCGGCATCGGCGGCCTCAGGTAGGCGCCGTAATCATCCAACTGGGTGAATCGGAACGCGGTAACGGTGCCATCATCAAGTACTGCTGCTTCTCCCTGAATTATACGGTTTGGCGCTGATATAGCTGCCGTGAGGTGCTCCAGGCGATCCTCAACCCATTTAACCGGCCTGCCGAGCATGCGTGATGCGACACACATCAAGACCATGTAGGGAAACATTGCCTGTTTTACCCCGAAGCCCCCACCGGAATTGGTCGGCATTCGAAGTCTTATCTGTGAACCCTTGACACGCAACGCCTTGGAAATGACGGGATGGACCGTAAAAGGTCCTTGAAAATTTGAAATCACATCATAGATTCCTTCGTCCTCGTGATAATCGGCAATAATTACATAGGCTTCCAGGGGTGTTTGTGAATTACGCGGATAATGAATATCCAGCTTAACCGTGCGGTCCGCCTGCGCAAATGCCTTGTCCGGCGCCCCGTAACTGAAACTGCGATCAGATGGGATATTTGAACCCACCTTGGGATGAACCAGTGGCGCATCTTTCCCGACTGCCGCAAGCGTATCGACAACCGCGTCCAGTGGCCTGTATTTGACCTTTATATAGTCCAGTGCATCCTCTGCCTTGTAGCGATCTTCTGCGACAACCAAAGCAACGGATTCACCGACAAACCGGACGCGTTCGACGGCAAGTGACCATTGGTCCATGGGCTGGCGTAATACGATTAAAAAGGGATCCGTTCTCTCACTGATCTCCTGACCGGTCAATACTGCAGACACGCCCGGTCGTTTCAACGCCTCGGAGTAATCTATCGAGATTATATCCGCATGCGCATGGGGAGAACGCAGGATTGCAGCATGCAAGGTTCCCGGCCGTTCAGGATGATCATCAGTAAATCTGGTCTGGCCCTTAAGCAAAGGGCCATCTTCAACTCTCTCGACAGGCTTGCCGATGTAGGTGGAGACCTGGCTTTCTTTTTTCTGCTCATCGGGTTCCAGCAAAACCGGCGCAAACTTTTTCAGCGGCGCCTGAGGAGACACTTTTTCTTCTTCCCGTTCGAAATATAAAACTGTAGCAGCAGTTGTCTTTGCCATGGTGTACTCTTATCGGCCGCGTTAAAGCGTTGGCCTCCAGGTAAAAATTTGCTTATAATGATAGTTAATTTTAAAAGTTAAATAAAGCATTCGATTTTTGCTGAATAACAAAATGGACAAACATAAAGTTACATTCGATTCTCCGGCTCAGATTGGCGAAATTGAATTATCCGATATTTTTAATGTAGCCGTACCTTTTATTGACCGTCATGTGTATAAAGGGAGAGGGGAACTCACCGCTCTCCAATCAGTCAACGGTGATACTGTCAGCTATGCCGAGTTGGCAGATAACGTTGGTCGATGTGGTAATTCGCTGAAACAACTCGGACTGCGTGAGGGCGAGCGCGTGCTCATGGTCGTCACGGATTGTCCCATGTTCATGTATACATTCTGGGGTTCAATCAAGGCCGGTTTTATTCCAATCCCCGTCAATACCATGATGAGTGCGGAGGAATACCGCTTTCTTATTGACGACTCCGAATGTGCCGCTGTTCTCTATTCGCCTGAATTCGCAGTTAAAATCAACACGGCCTGCTCTCAGGCCGGCCATAGGCCACGTACACTCATGGTGACCGAAGGCGAAGAGTCCTTGTGGGGCCTCATGCAGAATACCGGTACTGAATTGGAACCGGCAAAGACGAGTCCGAAATCCGAATGTTTCTGGCTATATTCCTCCGGGTCGACCGGGAACCCCAAGGGCGTAATACACGAACATAAGGATATGGTTATTACCAGTCTCCGGTTCGGTCAGGGGATCGCTGGAATCACAGAAAAGGATAAGGTCTACTGTTCAAGTAAATTATTTTTTTCTTACGGGTTCGGCGGCGGAATGACGTTTCCTCTCTGGGCCGGCGCAACGACGCTGCTATGTGATGTACGTACTACACCGGAGTTGGTGATCGGTAATATTCAAAAATATCGACCCGATGTTTTCTTTGGGGTCCCTACTCTGTATGGGCAGATACTTCATCAGACTGATAATCAAAGCGCGGATTTCAGTTCAATAAAATGTGCAATCTCCGCCGGTGAAGCGTTGCCGGCGCCTGTCTTCGAACGGTTTAAAGAACGCTTCGGCATTGCGATACTGGATGGGATTGGTTCGACGGAGGCCCTGCATATTTTTATTTCCAACCGGAGCGACGATATCAAACCGGGTACTTCGGGCAGGGCCGTACCGGGATACTTAAATAAAATTGTTGATGAAAAAATTGGTGAAGTAAGTCCGGGGGAAATAGGTACTCTCTGGATAAAAAGCGCGTCAACGGCAAGATGCTATTGGAATAACCCAAAAAAAACAGCAACCACGATGGTAGACGGCTGGCTGAATACGGGTGACATGTATTATACGGATGAAGAAGGTTACTATGTCAACGCGGGGCGGGGTGATGACATGCTTAAAGTCGGAGGAATGTGGTGTTCTCCCATAGAAATAGAAAGTTGTCTTCTGCAACATTCCAGCACCAGGGAAGCTGCTGTTGTCGGTAGAATAGATGATAATGGAATGACGAAGCCTGAAGCATTCATCGTTTGCAAAGATAAGGAAATTTACAAAGAAAATCTGGAACAGGAGTTGCATGAGTTGTGCAAGATACATATGGCAGGCTACAAATACCCACGCTGGTACAACTTTGTCGATGAGCTTCCCAAAACCGTCACGGGTAAAATACAAAGATTTAAACTCAGATAAGTTGTGACTAAAACCAGGAAAATAAGCTCATGCATTTTGAAGCGCCGATATCACGCCACGAAGAGAAAATAATCAAGGAATGGACGGATTATAACGGACACATGAATGTTGCGTATTTTACGCTGATCTTCGATAACGCAACTGACGTATTCTATCCGCTGGTTGGCCTTGGGAAACCCTACAGGGAAGGGACCGGATTTTCCACATTCGCTGTTGAAGCACACATTACTTACATACGTGAAGCAAGTATGGGTGATATTATACGGGTCACTACCCAATTATTGGGATATGATGAAAAACGCCTCCATTATTTCCATAAAATGTCACATGCCGAAAAAGGATACGACATGGCTACGCTGGAACAACTGGCAGTGCATGTAAACCTCACTGAACGTAAAGTGGTTCCAATGCCTGAAAAACAATTAAACTTGCTTGGCGAGATGTTAGCCGCCCACTCGGAACTGGACACACCAAAGCAGATTGGCAGGGGTGTGTCAATGCAACGTAAAAAGTAATAAGGGTCATTCCGAATATTCGATACTGTTGGCTAAATCCGTCAGTTCAGGCATGATGGAGTGCAGCTTCTCTTCATGGATATGAGCCGCCAGGCCCGCACTCCGACCGACGGCCGCCACGGCGCGCATTATTTCAACGGGAAAATCAATTTCCTTCAGCACAGCGCCTAATGCCCCCGTTACATTCAACGTCAGGTGCTTGCCGGCAGCTTTATCGACCTCCTCACCAAGAATCCTGATCAATTTAATGTAATCACCGGGCACTCCAGCCTGGTGTGCAATCTCGAACATGCGCTCAGCTCGCGGATCTGTAGGAGTGTAATAAGAATGGCCGAAGCCGGGAATACGCTTATGCAATGATCGATACTTAAGCACCGTCTCTGCGGCCCACGCCCGCTTGACTCCCTCGTGCGCCATCCCCTCCGTCAGTATTTCACCAGCTCCGGCCATGGTGCCGGCAAATTTATTTCCCACCATCAGCATACCCGCAGCCATCGGGACTTGTATGTCTTCAGGCACGGAATCAGCAACCAGTCTTGCAACCAATGCGGTCGGCGTAAGCCCATGATCCATGAGAATAATCAAGGCTGCATCCAGCACTCTGGCCTGAAACGGTTCAGGCATTCGTCCGGTGATTATGAGGTAGAACGCTTCAGCAAAAGTTTTTTCTCCTACAATCTCCGTCAGCACATCCTTCCCGCGCATACGCAAGCGTTTCGTATCAGAGCGTGGACTGCCGATATATGTCTTCGATTCACTCATTTGGTATCAATATCTGACGTATACCCTATATCCATTAGAATTTCCATCCTGTGCTCGTCCAGTTCCGGCGGTTCATTCCAGGGTTGATCGTCACGAGAACCGTCATACCAGACCGGCCTTTTGGCGATAGAATACGTGCCTTCCGAATAGTGTTCCATTTCACCGAAACTGCCAAGGTGACGCACTTGAGGGTCCTCAAACACTTCTTCACAGGTATTAACCGGAGAATGGGGGACATCGTTTTCCTCAAGCCGTATTAACCAATGCTCTCTGGGCTCCTTGACTGCTTCATTCTGCATTTCCTGAGCTAAATCTTTGTAATTATCTATGCGCCCTCCACGAGTATTGAAGCGTGGGTCATCGCCCCAATCCCGTCTCCCGAATGTAAGCTGCACCGCCTCCCAGAACTTCTCCCGCGATGACATATGTATGGCCAGCATCTTGCCGTCGCTGCATGTCATAGCATAAGCTTGAGAAGCCTTGACCCGCATCAGTGGGTTAGGCTTGATTCCGGCCATTGTATACGACACGAAAGGCGTTGGAATCAAGGCAAGAACCGAATCAACCATATTAATCTCGACCAATCGTCCGGTACCTGTATTCTCACGTTCATATAAGGCGCCCAGTATTCCGTAGCAGGCATATATTCCGGTCATGTTGTCAGCAATTGTCGGTCCGGTAATTTGTGGTTTGTCCGGATCCAGAAAAAGACTGGTAATTCCGGACATGGCCTGGGCTACGGCATCGTATGCGGGTCGGTCCCGATAAGGGCCGTCTTTTCCAAAACCGCTGATAGAACAATAGATAAGCCCGGGGTTTAACCCTCTGAGCACATCTGCACCGAGGCCCAAACGATCCATAACGCCCGGTCGAAAGTTTTCTATCAACACATCGGCTTTTTGAATCAGTTTTACTATGACTTCCTTCCCCTTGTCGGAACGCAGGTTCACGGCAATACTTTTCTTGTTCCTGTTGTAGGAACTGAAGTATGGACTGAAATTTTCACCGCGGAATGTACGAAACGGGTCACCGTTGGGTGGGTTCTCTACCTTGATCACATCCGCGCCCAGATCAGCCAGCATCATTCCTGCCAACGGGCCGGTAATCATTGTTGTCAGTTCAAGCACCCGAACGCCTTGTAATACACCCGTCACGTTTTTGCCCTTCTTATTCCATTTCGAACCGATGGAAATCAGCCCACTCGGGTGCTCTGTGGTGATATTGCCATTGATCAATTTTAACCTGAATGACACTACAAACATCTGAGTCCCTGGCTCTCTCCATAGCCGGTTTCAGTTTTTCCGGTTCTTCAACCAACTCGCCGCGCGCACCATATGACTCCGCCAGCTTGACGAAATCCGTCGGACCGAAATGCGAACCGATATAACGCCCTTCATGAACTCTCTTTTGCATGACACGCAGTGCCCCGTAACTGCAGTCATCAAATACAACTACGGTAATAGCCAGATTCTCACGAACCGCAGTTTCCAATTCCTGGGCATTCATCCCAAAGTCGCCATCACCGATGAAGACAACCACATCACGGTCCGGCCTGGCGAGTTTCGCTCCCAATCCGGCGGCAAAGCCATAGCACATGCTTCCGGAACCGGTAGCGAAGAGGTACTGATCCGATCGCTTCACATGAACATGGTGACCGTAATGCGTATGGTAACCGGAACCAATTCCAACAATGACATCATCAGCAAAGACCTCAGTCGCAACTTTCGGAATGAGCATAGGGCAAACCGGCTTTGTTGACAGATCATAATGTTCATCTATCAAAGCCTGTTCTTCTGCTTTCAGCCTGGCAATTTCTGCAAGATATGCATTAATATCATCTTGTGGCTTGCGGATACCGCGTTCTTTACAATAGGCTATCGCGTCTTTCAAAAACTCACCTGAATCCGCAACCGCACCCAGGGCAACTGCATACTGGCGACCGATTTCCAACGGTTCATTCTCAATCTGAATAATCCTGACGTCTTCACGAGGCAGGGTCCAGCTGATGGTACAAACATTGTCAAACTGGCAGCCAAGACCAAGTAGAACATCAGCCTTCCTGACCAGGGAATTCGCGACGGTGCGGCCATAGTGACCCATCAGTCCACCGGCCAACGGATGGTCCTCCGGAATGGAGCCACGTCCCAATTCGTGAGTAACGATCGGAATACCGACCAACTCTGCAAATTCCACCAGCTCTTTTTCCGCTTTGGCCCAGACTACGCTGCGTCCGGAGATTATCACCGGATTATCAGCTTCAAGAAGCATTTTCATGGCCTTCTCTAGCACTTCCCCGGTCGGGCGTGATGCGTTACAGACATACTCGTTATGGTGGCTGCCTGCAAGAGAACGATCATAAGTATTTTCCATTGTCGCCGATTTGACGAATTGATCCTTGGGGACATCGATGTGTACCGGACCCGGCAACCCGGATTTCGCCACTTGTAATCCAGTCCGCAGGAGGCGGCGAGCGTCTTTGGGTTCCACCAACTGATCGTTCCATTTGGTGATTTTGCTATAGACCCCGACCACATCAAACTCGTGATAAATATTTCGGCCGAGGCGATATCGATCCATATTCCCTGTGATAATCAGCAACGGCACAGTAGCCTTGTCTGCCATCCATAGTCCTAAAACGGCATTGGAAGCAGCAGGGCCAACGTGGGATACGATACAACCGACTCTGCCTGTAACCCGGGAGTACGCACTGGCCATGTTGACCATACTTACCTCGGATTTACAGGTAATGTATTTCAACTCATTCCGGCGATGATAGATCTCTTCCAGCATCGGCAGTATGGTGTTTCCCGTCATACCGAAGACATATTCAATGCCTTCCTCAATTATGGCGTCCACCATTTCAGCAGCCACGGTTAAATGTTTTGCTTCAGTCATATAACGTAGTCCCATTTCTGATGAATCTGTTTTCTATCAATCGTTCGTTCCTCTTACCTGGTAACCCAGGAGATATGCTTGAGTTCAAGGAATTCGTTAAATCCTTCATCTCCCATCTCAGCGCCAAAACCGCTTTGCTTGCGTCCGCTGAAAGGGGCATCCGGCCGCGTCTGGCCGCCTCCATTAATTTTTACATTTCCCGACCGGATTTGCATGGCGACTTTCATCGCTTCGTCATGCTCACCCCAGATATTGGCATTTAAACCATAGCGGGTATCGTTGGCCATAAAGATCATATCTTCGAGATCGTCATAGGGAATCACGACACCAACAGGACCGAATTGCTCCTCCTGTGACAGTTCGTCTTTGTTCGAGATATTTCCGACCAAAACCGGATTCATGAAAAACCCGTGGTTCTGATGTTGCGGTCTCCCCCCGCCCGCCTCTATTTTAGCTCCCCGGAGTAATGCGCGTTCCACGTTTTGCTCAACGCGGTCCCGGTGCTCGGAGCGAATAAGCGGCCCCACCCATGTTTCCTCTTGCCAGGGATCACCTACCACCATCGTCGCCAATACATCCCGCGCTGTTTCCACATAGCGCGTATAATCCGCTCGTGGGACAAAACTGCGGGACGTCACCCCGCACCCCTGTCCGGCATTTCGATAAAGCCGGGCCAACGATGGGGCAACTACATCCTCCACACTGGTTCCGGGTAAAATTATATTAGGTGACTTGCCTCCCAATTCCAGCAGCGTATGTTTAGCGGTCTTGGATGCCTGCGCCATCACCTGTGCGCCAACCGCATTGGAACCGGTAAAACTGATGACATCCACATCCGGGCTTTCCGTCAGTGCCTTGCCTGCCTCGGGGCTACCAAAAATAAAATTAAACACACCGTCCGGCACACCGGCTTCCTGAACCAGGCTTGCGAATGCAGCGGCGCTGAGTTGGGCGCGAGGAGACGGCATCACAACAGTGGAGCATCCTGCCGCCATCGCTGTACCTGCCTTCCAGACATAAGCGATATAAGGTACGTTATATGGGGCTAACGCCGCTACAACACCGGCGGGCTCTCTGATAATGTAACCGGCAGTTTTACTCCACAGGTCAACCTTCAGTTCCTGTTTCCAACCTGCCTCAGGACCTTTTATCGCTTTTTCGGCCAACCAGCGCATATGTGCTATCGGCATATCGACATTCAGACTGCGCGCCAGCGAAATGGGACAACCTCCTTCCGCAACAAATATTTCCACCAGATGATCTCTATGTTCAACCATCAAATCACCCAGACGGTGCAGAATTCCCGCTCTCTCTTCCGGTGATTTGTCGCGCCATACGCCTTGGTCAAAACTGTGACGAGCTGCTCCAACAGCTTGCGCTACCTGATTCGGACTGGCGCTCTTTACCTCGGCAATCACATTTTCATGGTACGGATCGATAGAAAGATTTACCGGGCCCTCACCTGCTACCCAACGATCACCGATCAACATCTTTTGGTTTTTGAGCAGCGCGACGGCGGCATTACTTACCTGCACAGGCATATTCAGAGACATATTAATGTCTCCACCGTCAACGAACTCTGATTTCAAAAAAGATCAGCGATTTCATATGTCCCATCTCCTCTCAGGATCGGTCAAGACGATACCTGAGCCTCTGTGGGATGTCGAATTCCGGCAAACCGACCTTGTGCCAGACCTTGAGTGCGTCCATCATCAAGGGCTTCGGTGGTAATGAAAATGTACCCTCATCATGTGACTGAGTAGCATCGACCACTACTTTACTTCCCATCTCCCGCACACCATTATCCATACACAGGGATGGATCCAGACGGGCATAGACGTCATCGATGATGATTGTGTCGCGCGCAGGGTTGTAATGAGAATTCATTGCCCACTCAACGTGCAATGGGTCGCGTATGTCAATATCTTCGTCGACCACCGTAATTCGTTTCAATGAGGTCATATCGGCAATCAAGCGGCCGATACGCTTGGCATGACCCGGTACCTCTGATTTCATCGAAACAATGCAGTGGGCGAGCAAGCCGCCAAAAGTCAAATCGATAAATACATCCCGAACTGTCGTGAGACCGAGGTCATATCTAAGCATCTTCAACAGTACCGGCGCATTCGTAAGACTTTGAATGACGGTACTCTCACTTGGCGGCATCTGGCTCGTATAACCATAGTAAATCGCATCATTTCGATGGGTAATAGCAGTGATTCGAACAACAGGCCTTTTTCCCACCGGTCCCATATATCCGGCGAATTCTCCAAACGGTCCTTCATCATCCATTTCGTTCAGCACCTCTCCCTCGATGATAAATTCCGCATTCGCCGGCACCATCAGGTCCACTGTCCTGGCCTTTACCAGCTCGATTGACTCTCCCTTCAGACCGCCGGCAACGGTTATTTCATCAACACCCAACGGCATATTAGCGACTGCTGCAAGATGAATGGCAGGCTCAGTTGCGACAACCCAGGCGATTGGAGCCGGTTTGCCCTGACTGAGATAAGTCTGACTATAGGCATAACCCTGGCGGGTAGGCCTGAGATTGGACACCACGCTGTTATCGTCTCTGACTTTGGTACGATAAACACCCATATTCTGCTTTCCGGTATCTGCATTACGAGTAACAGTTATCGTTGTAATATACGGGCCTACATCCTTACCAGGTGTCCAGACAGGTATCGGGAGGTCCCCTAATTTGACTTCGTTTCCCTGAAGGACCACTTCCTGACACGGGGCTTTCTCTACCGTACGTGGTAGTTTCGGATTAAGCAGCCCGTGTATCCAGGTATTGTTGATTTCTTCCGGTTCAACACCGAGTGCTATCGCATAGGCCTCTTTTGAGGCACCGATAGCACCGGTAACCAGCGGAAATTTCGAATCTTTAACATTTTCGAACAGCAAACCGAAACGCTGATCATCCGGTAGTGCCTGGAACATCCATTTAATCAAACACCCTGGTTCCCAGGATCGATCAACAGCATCTTTCACCCGTCGCAACTTGCCGGCTTGCTCTGCAGCAGCGATATATTCTCGAAAGTCCTGATAAGACATAGAGGAGCGCCTCCGGGTTGATAAAGTAATAAACTTAACTACGTTTTTATTTTATACTCATTTAAATATTATACGTTATGTTAAATTTAGCTAATACAAAAATGTTTGTCATTTACTTAGTTTTATAATATATTTTTTAAAACAAATTCATTTTCAGATAGTTATACAATTTTTATATGGCATCTAATGGGGTAGTTATGGTCATACACACCCAATGAAAACTAAAGTTCCAGTTTACTGCTATCAGTGCGTATGCGGACCGGATTTAATGAAGGTCGAAGTTGAAGATGGTGTGGCAGTTCGCATTGAATCCAACCTGGATGTAAAAGAGGAACATCCGGGCTGCGGCCGGGTGTGCATCAAAGCCTATGGGATGATTCAGAAAACCTATAACCCGGACCGCGTTCAGCAGCCGATGAAACGCACTAACCCAAAAAAAGGTCGCACGGAAGATCCGGGCTTCGTTCCGATATCCTGGGACGAAGCCCTGGCTATCGTGGCAGAAAAGCTGAACGATATTCAGGGCAAGGGCCTGGAAGACGAAACAGGCTACCCCCGACTGGCGGTCAGCTTCGGAGGCGGTGGCACGCCGGCGCGCTATATGGGCGCCTTTCCTGCGTTACTTTCCGCGTGGGGACCTATTGATTTCGGTTTCGGCAGTGGCCAGGGTGCGAAGTGCTATCATGCAGAACATCTCTATGGCGAACTCTGGCACCGCGCCTTCACTGTCGCGGCAGATACCCCCAACTGCGACTACCTTATCAACTGCGGTAACAACCAGGAGGCCTCTGCGGGTGTCGGCGGGGCCTGGCGCCAGGCAGACGCCCGCAGCCGTGGTTTGAAACGTGTACAGGCCGAACCACATTTATCCGTCACGGGTGCAACATCAGCAGAGTGGTTGCCTATCAAACCCAAGACCGATGCGGCATTTCTATACGGAATCATACACTGCATTCTGTTTGAGCATAGTTGGGATGAAGTATGTGACGTCCCGTTTATCGCAAATGCGACAAATTCACCTTACCTGGTCGCGCCAAACGGGTATTACCTGCGTGTTCCGGAAACATCACAGCCCCTGATTTGGGACGAACAAAGTGGAACAGCCAAGCCGTTTAACGCGGAAATCGGGAAGCCGGCCCTGACCGGGACATTCATCGCTTCCGGAATGGAAGTGGGCGCTGATGATGAGCGTTGGGAGCATAGAGCGATTGAGGTCAGGCCGGCATTTCAGTTGTTCATGAATCACATGAGGCAATATACGCCTGATTGGGCAGCGGCCGAATGCGACATACCCGCGGATAAGATCAGGCAAATTGCTGCCGAGTTTCTAAGTCATGCCCGCGTCGGGGAGACTATCGAGATTGAGGGAGAAACCATGCCCTTACGCCCGGTAGCCGTATTACTGGGCAAAAGCGTGAATAACGGCTGGGGGGCATATCAGGCCTGCTGGGCCCGAACCATGCTCGCAATACTTGTAGGCGCCCTGGAAGTGCCTGGCGGGACCCTGGGCACCAAAGTCCGTCTTAACCGTCCGGCAGACAATAGGTTTAAAAGTGTGAGACCGCACCAGGATGGCTTTATGGAGTACCCGTTTAATGAAACCACTAAGGAGGAGTGGCAAGATAAACCCAGCATCCGCAATGGTTATCGCACACTGGTACCGCTTTCAGCCAATTCACCCTGGTCTGCCGCACTGGGTCCGGCGCACCTGCCCTGGCTCTTCCAAAAGGAACAGCCGAAAGCCTGGCCCAAGCAGACACTGCCCGATATGTGGATTTGCTACCGGACAAATCCCGCTATCTCATCCTGGCAAGCACCTGAGGTCGCAAAGCGCATTGCTGAGTTTCCATTTACATTGGCTTTTGCCTACACGCTTGACGAGACGAATTACATGGCTGATGTGCTGTTGCCGGATGCAACTGATCTGGAGAGTTTGCAGCTAAGCCGGATTGGCGGTACCGGATCAGGCGAGCAGTTCTGGAAACATCGCGGCTGGGCAATACGCCAGCCGGCGGTTGATAAAGTCACTGACTCTATGGATATGAGCGATATTGGCGCTGAGCTGGCAGAGCGATGTGGGATCCTTGATAAATTCAATACGGCAGTCAATCGCGGTTCGGCGGGGATGCGCCTGAAAACGGACGATTTTGATTATAGTCTCGACGTTAACAAGAAACACATGTGCGAAGAGATTTATGATGCCGTAGCCAAGGCGGCCAGCCATGATCTGTCAGACGGCGAAGAGGTCCATGACATCCAATGGTTCAAAAAGCACGGCTTTATGTTGCGTCCATTCTCTCAAAAGCAATGGTACCTCTATCCGCACCTGAAGAAGATGGGGTTGCGCTTCGAATTGCCCTATCAGGAACGCATCCGGCGCCACGGCGCCCAACTTGCTAATCGCTTGCATGAAACCGGTATTGACTGGTGGGAAAAGCAACTGAACGAGTATGAAGCTTTACCGGCTTACAAACCCTTCCCCGATATCTGGATTGAGTATGCCAAAGAGGTCGGCCGCGATCCTGATGATTATCCATTTTGGGCGTTGACAGCACGTAGTATGCAATATGCCTGGGGCGCAAACTCCGGTCTCCCCTTAATAAACGAGGTGGCAGAAAACATAGCAGGACATAATGGAGTCATTCTCAATCGGCAGACGGCCACCGGCTTGGGGATTGAAAACGGGGATGCGGTTTTGATTGAATCTGCGACCGGATTTACGCACAGCCATGCCGTATTGCGGGAGGGAATCAGGCCGGACACCATGGTTCTGCTGGCCCAGTTCGATCACTGGGCCATGCCTTATGCAAAGGAATTTGAAAGAGGAAGTCTGAATTCACTTACGGCGCTGGCGCTCTCGCTGACTGATAATACAGGCAGTGGCGCCGATATCATGCGTGTAAAGATCAAAAAGTGGGACGGTGAACGGAGACAAGCATCATGAGTCGTTACGGAATGGTTGTCGATTTAAACCGTTGCATCGGTTGCCAGACCTGTACGATTGCATGTAAACATGCCAACGATACCCCTCCCGGTGTTCAGTGGCGTCAGGTACTGGATATAGAACAAGGGCAATATCCTGACGTGGAACGGCAGTTTCTGGTGGTTGGATGCCAGCACTGCGCAGAACCACCTTGCGTGCCGGTTTGTCCGACCGGCGCAACCAGGCAGCGGGACGACGGCCTGATAACCATGGATTATGACACCTGCATCGGCTGCGCTTATTGCGCTGTGTCATGTCCCTATCAGGCGCGTACTATAGTGGAAGACACCGAGTGGTATTACGACACGCCTACTGAACAGGAAATCAAGACTCATCACCCTGATCGTGTTGGTGTGGCGAGCAAATGTACTTTCTGTGTAGAACGCATTGATGACGCCAGAGAACGAGGCTTGACTCCGGGAGTAGATGAGGAGGTGACACCGGCTTGTGCCGTTTCATGCATCACACAGGCGATTAAATTCGGCAGTTTCGACGACCCGGAAAGTGAAGTCTCAAAACTTGTACATGAAAACAAGAGTTTTCAAATGCATGCTGAACTCGGGACAGACCCGCAGATAAAGTACTTATACGAAGTGCCTGAAACGATGCCTGGCCGGGCAGTCAACGAAAAGGATATCAATGATGAAATTATGAGTGACCCGAACAACCCTCTGGCGGGCAAACTCCAGACTTTCTGGGATATGCGCGCCGCTATGAATTTCATCATGGGCGGTATGAGTGCGGGCCTGGTACTGATTGCCTGGCTTGTTTACCTTTCGGGGGGGCTCACACAATCAGCACTGACAAGTATAAACTTGGCCGCGAGCGCCGGCATGGGTCTGGGACTGTTTTGCGTATTCCTCAAGATTAAACAAAAACAACGCTTTCTGTATGTGGTTTTGCGACCGCAATCATCCTGGATGACCCGGGAAATCTATTTTGTCGGTTTATTTTACCCTGCCTTGCTTGCTGATTTTATCTGGCCGCAAGCGGTGCTTCACCTGCTTGTGGCATTAGCTGCAGCAGGTTTTCTCTGGACACAGGCAATGATCCTGTATGCGGCTAAAGGAATTCCGGTATGGCGGGTGCCCCTGATGCCGTGGATGCTAATCGTTAGTGGACTTTTTGAGGGCATCGGGTTGTTTCTTATTGCGAGCGCGTTATTCCCCAATCATATTGAAGCAGGCCAGGTGACTGTAATTACCGGACTTGTTCTGGCAGTGCTCAATGCGATACTGTGGCATAACTATCGCATAAAGGCGGCTGATCGCGGTATCCCGCCATTAGCAAGGCGCAGCCTTAACGCGATAACACCGCTGCTGTACGTGTGTGGTCATGCTATGCCTGCCGGGCTGTTTGCCACTGTAATTCTCACCGATATCGCAGACCCGCTCGTTTCAGGACTTGGCGGCATAGCAGCAGTTGCAGGCGGTGTGTTATGGAAAAAAAATGTAATTACCGAGTCGAGCTATCAACAGGGATTTGCTATACCGATGGTGCCGCAACGCGGCTCCGGCAAGTATGCTGCTCCGGCGCGCATCACATAGATACGTCGTCCCGTTTGTGTTGTAAAATAGACTCACCTGTACGAAATCGATAATTTTCATTTTTCAATAAGAGTGCTCAACGCTACAGCTTCTCTTGACCGGAACTTAAAATGAGTAATAAACGTAAAATTGAAGAAGTCCCATTAACTGTGACCCGGCCTGAACTCCTGGTTGATAATTCGGATACACAATTCCGTAATCTGATTAATCATTTATTGGCTTTTTCAGGTCTACTGGAGAGTATTCGTAACGGATTTGCAGAGTATATAGGGCTTTCGGGAATTCAATATACTATCCTTGTTTGTATTGCCCATTTGGATGAACAACACAAGGGCGTCAGTATAAAAAGTATAGCCAATCACCTGGCGTTAAGCGGCGCTTTTATTACTATTGAAACCGGCAAACTGGATGGGCAGGGACTTGTAAGGAAGGTAAAAAATCCCGAAGATGGCCGCGGGGTTTTAGTGCAGGTAACCAAGGACGGAAACAGATTATTATCGAAGTTGGCTCCGATTCAACAAAATACCAATGATAAATTATTCTCCTCACTGAATAAGGATGATTTCATGTACTTGAACACACTGGTTGACAGAATGGTGATTGATGCACAGGACGCATCCGCATTGCTTACTTATCTGGTTACCGCAGACAGGTCAAACTATCGAAAATAGATGGGTTTTCCAACACTGACATCTGCTCTTCCGAAGGAGGTCTGACACATGGGTTCCAGGTACTTGTTTACTGTCTAAAATATCGGCGTTGTCACATTAAGAAGTTAACGATTTAACGCCGTCCCTGGAAAGTAGTGCTGCCAGACACCCCAATATACTTTCGATCTGAATGAATTCACTCTGGCCAATTTGCCTGCGTTACTATTACCAAAGAGGTCTATTTGATTTATTTCATCATCAGCATGAAAGGCGGCAATCGTGTCATAGTCTTCTATATGTGCTAATACAATTTTTTCACCACCTATCTCAGTATTAATTATTCCACCTGTCCGTTTTATATAATCTTCTGTGTAGGCCACATAATCGCCATTAATTCCTAAACCATAAACCAATTCTTTACCAGCAAGTGACTTGTTATGAATTTTGTATGGAAAAGCCAGATCTTCTCTCTCCATAAAAAATCCTGCAATATAAAAGAATACGTCACTTATAACTTTTCTATAGAATGGAATATCCACGGAATCGCGAAAAATCTTTCCATCCGGGAATGCTTTTTTGTAATTCCCATAACTCATTCTGAAAGTGGATCTTTCATCCAGCAGCTTGTCTTTCTTAAAATATTTACCACTAATCTGTTGAACCGGTTCACCTGTCTGTTTATCAATCATGACAAGATTGTTATTTGATTGTCCGATAATACCCATATCGAAATGTTCTTTGCCGCTACCAGGTGAAAATGCAATGCCAACATTGCTCAATCCGCAATATGACACTGTAATATCCTCTCCGGCTATTGTGATGCCCGCAATATGAGGAGAACGTATTTGATTTTTTGGGTATGCGGCTGTAGCTCCATTAACCTCTAATACAACAACGTCTTCATTTTCGTTAATCAGCGCATCAGCATCTTCAACATTCAAATAAGTAACATCAGCAGGGTTGGGAAGAGGCTTAAACAGCAGGTATGAATTAAGCAATAGTCCGTTAAAAATAAAAAATAACCATACAAAACAAAGCACTATAAAAATATTTTTCGTCACGATATTTCGGTTTTTTCTTTGAACAAGCCAGGCTATAACGAGAGCGAAAAAGGAAATAATTGCAACCGGGATGCGCAGAAGCCAGGAGGTAACGTAGGTATTATTAGATATAGCGAAAAATTGTCCGGTATCCGTCAGGTTAAAAAACAAAATAAACGCCAGGATCAATGAAATTGATATTGCAATCCAAAAAATATTTCTGCCGGTCATTTATTTTTGCCTCTGATGGTATCAGCGAATGAAATTTACTAGCGCCAACTAATGTGAGTTGGCAGCCTGATTTACTTCAGCTTCTGGAAGTTTTGGGTATGGCCCCAGAAAAAGGTATAACAGGCAGGTCGCAACAAAAAAGGCAACGAAAATCCAAAGTGAATTCGTATAGCCGCCGGCCATGTCAAATTCCATTCCCATCATCACCGGACCAATTCCTCCTCCCAATTGAAAACCTGAAAGCATAACGCCATAAAATAAACCATAGGTTTTTAATCCCAGGTACCGGTTGACGAAATGGCCGATAAAATCGAACTCCGCGCCCAGTGCAAAGCCTAAAAGAAGAGCTGAAAGGATAGTTATATTACCTTTAGCGCCCAACGCCAGAATTGATATACCGATAATTGGCGCTAGCATAAAGCCTATTGCTACATAGGGTCCAAAATACCTGTCTACTAAAATGCCTGCCATAATCCGCCCGATGATTACGGCAATTCCCAATAGCGATAATGTACGGGCAGCATGAACAGCAGAAATGCCACGATCCTGCAGTAACGGCATAAAATGTGCCAGCAGACCGTTTATGGCAATACCGATGATAAAAAAGGAAATAAGCATCAACCAGAAAGGACGAGTGCAAACGGCTTGCTTGAAAGTATAGCCAATCTGAGGAGGTAGGCCTGCCTTCTCAACTCTGGTAGCGATGCCATCTTTATGTAATCCCATTTCATGGGGACTATCACGAACTATAAGGGAAAGGATTCCACCACTGATAAACAAAACCATTATTCCCAGCATTAAATACGCCGTGCGCCAGCTATATTCAACAATAAAGTAGTTTGCAACCAGCGGTAAAATAGCGGAACCGATGCCGACACCGGACATCGCAATACCAAGCGCCAATCCACGTTTGATATCAAACCAGTTAAATATCAATCTGGAAAAAACCAGTACAGATGTTCCTGATCCAACGACAACAATAAGAAAATACGTAACATAGAAGTGAAATAATGAATCGGTGAGCCAGTACAAAGATGAAAACGTGATCGCGAAAAGTACTATGGAAGGTAAAACAACCCGTTTTATCCCGAACTTATCGACAATGACGCCTAAAATAACGGACACCACTACGCCCGTGAACAGCGCTACGGTCAGAGCAAAGGATATCTCAGCCCGGTCCCAGCCAAATTCCGTTGATAGTGGAATAACAAACGGACTGAAGGTATATATCGTCAGGACCGGCCATGATAAAGCCAGGCCAGGTATACAGGCCAGGACAATTCGCCAGCCATAGAACATCCTGCCGCTCTGCATCTGCTGTAGTATACTTTATTTAGAAGGTTCTTTTAGGTTCAACTCTCACAAATTCGTAATTTTTTACCCAGGTATCCAATTCTTCCAAATAAGTACGCTCTTCTTCTGGTGTCAGAAAAGCTGTTTTGAAACTATTGCGCGCCCAGATTCCGATATCTTCGACACCATAATTGTATACCTGAGCCATGACAAGGTACTCTTCCGCTTGAGTATTGTTATTGAAGCCGGGAATATCCGTGTCTATCGACATGATTATGCCTCTTTCGTAAAATTCCTTAAACGGGTAGGTCTCATAGTTCCAGCTTTCACCACGATCTCCCCCCCTTGGTTCCCGGTATATTTTACCGACATTATTTAGTGGCACTACTGTAAGTGGTATCTTATTATCTGCCAGATACTGCATAAGCTTCTCATCATGTACGCCGAGATACCCATGATCAATACGCTCGAGGCCCATTTTCAGCAGGCCGTCCCACATTCTCTTCGCACCATTTTTCTCGCCGAAACCGAGATGACAAGTGGTATGTAAACCATTTTCACGAGTTACCTTGTAGATCGGGTCTATGACAGTAATGTCTGCCGCCATTTCCTCAAGGCAGGTCATTGCTACTAATGGGAGTTCATCTTTGTAGCGTAGAAAATCATCGACCATCTCCAAAGCCCCTTTAAGCGCCATTTGATAGTCACGGCCTAATTTGTCCTCACCCAATAGGCGTACGGCGCCGATATAGCGCAGGTCGATACCGTACAAGTCTGCCGCATCCCTTCGGGCATATATAAATCCCTGCATGAGGCTGTCAAAATTCATCTCTCCCCCGTCGATACGAGGGTGGTAGATAGAGACTTCCGCATATCTGGTATTACTTGGCAATAGAGCTCGTTCAACCCAGTTCATTACTGTCGCGTGGACATCAGCGGGAGATCTGAGGATGTTGGAATATTCCCGACTCACAGACTTGTATAAAGAGAACCAGGATATCCACTCTCTATAGCAGTCATTCCAGCATGCGCTTCCATTTATCGTTTTCCAAAGATCTTCAGGGGCAGAATAACTTAGTTTATTAATTCCGTTCTTTTTGGCTATCTGAAGCGCAATATCAGGATAGACAATGCCGGGAAAATGCGCATGAGACTCTGCCTTCGGAATCTTTCTGCAGATATCATTAAGCTTATCGTGGCGTATCATCTTGGCCATGTCTTCACTGTTTAACGCTGCACTGATGAAACTGGGTGTAGCCGCTAAAACGCCCCCTGCCGCTGCAGATTGTAAAAACGAACGTCGGTTTATCATAAAAACATTACCCCCTTATTATTCAGTCAGTACTACAGGTCTACAGCAAATACCGCTATGGCCTACAGTAATCCTGATATCAATTGAAAACTTTGTTCCTCTACCGGATGATAGTTTAGTACCTTTTTATAAAAAATAAAAAACATAATTAAGGAAACTCTGAACAAGTCCATCCTGGACTTGTCAGAGCACGGAAAACAAAAATGCGATTTTTATTTTCCTCACAAATTCAATGACTTATTGTCATTGAATTTGGCGATACATCCATGTATCGCAGGAACCTCTGACTTAATCAGAGGTTCCTTAAATAACAAAGGTATAATTTTGATCGAAATCACTATAATTATGTGAGCAACCAGTTGGCTGATTTGCGTATCCGGCAGGACAGGTTGGGAAGGATAAAGAGGGCAGTGTCGCCTGAACTGATACGCTAGAACTACCGGGGATTTTATGCCTTGTGAAAAGAAACCTGAAAGAGCATGTAAAAAAGATCGAAAAAGGACTTGGTGACAGACTGGAAATTACGCGCAGAGACTTCCTGAACTCCAGCCTGCTTGGCGCCGGCGCCGCGTTACTCTACTCAAATGCCCCTTTGGCGAATGGTGCGCTGGGTGGTATTCAACTTGGAACAGACTGGTATGGCTATGGAGGGGTCGGTGATTATGCTGCATCCCATGGTAATACACCTGAACTGACGAATAATGCCCATGCTGTTCGTGATGGTGTGTTCGATTCACTTCCGGCCGATACTGTTGACACAGGTGAAGTTTACGATTTGGTCGTTGTTGGAGCGGGAATAGCCGGACTTGGCGCTGCGTATCATTTTAACAAGATAAAAAAACCAGGCCAGACCTGCCTGATCCTGGATAACCACCCTATCTTTGGCGGCGAGTCCAAACGTAATGAATTTGAGGTCGATGGCCATCACCTCATTGGCCCACAGGGGGCAAATGGTTTTACCAAGCAGATAGAGTTGAGGAGACAGACTTCCGACGAGCGCTATATCAAGGAATTTAATATTCCAATTTGGGATATCAATTATCATGAGCCAAGTGGTATGTCTAAAGACATCAGGTTTGCCAGGGACAACTATGGGTTTTTCTATTGGCAGGAACCTCTTGTAACCACCGCGTATGTATTCGATGAAAAGCACGTTATTGATCCGATGATGAACGGTTATAAGGACATGCCCTATTCGGACAGGGAAAAAGAGGACTTGCAAAACTGGCGGCATTGGAACTTTGATGCGCCGGAAAGAGATGACTTCGATCAATGGCTGGATACCATGTCCTACAAGGACTACCTTGAAAAAGTCATAAAATTCAGTCCGGTCGTCACCGGAATGGCTGACAGGATCCTTGCCGGCGCGCTCGGGATGGGCGCTGATGCTGTGTCTGCGCTGGGCGCGAAACGGACCCCACTGCCTGTGGGACGTAAATACAAGATAGATTTTTCAAATGGCGTAAGATTCTCGTTTCCAGGCGGAAACGACGCTTTCGCCCGGTATTTTATTAAGGTCATTATGCCTCGGGCAATTTCAGGTTCCGATAGTTTTGAAGATATTCTGAATGGCCGGGTCAACTTTGATCAGCTTGACCAGAAAGACCAGGCGTTTAATATGCGGTTAAATGCCACGGTTGTACGGGTCGAACACGATAACTCTGACCTTGTTTCAATTTGTTACCTGACGGAGAAGGGTTTATACAAAATACGGGCTCGTGGGGTTGTGATGGCTACCGGCGCCTGGGTAAACAAATTTGTCATCCGGGATTTACCGGCAAGCCACCGTGAAGCCTATACTCATTTTGACCACGCCGCCTTTCTCGTTGCAAACATTGCCTTGAAAAGCTGGCGGTTTATTGAGGAAACCGGGTCGGCAAGTTTTATCTGGTCCGGCGGTTTTGGTAACAGTTGCAATGTCCGGCATCCCATGACCGTAGGGGATTATCAACCGCCATTTGATCCGGACAAACCGATAGTGCTGAGCTTTTACCATCCATACTACTATCCTGGCTTATCTGCGAAGGAACAGGGCATAAGGGGGCGCATGGAGTTGCTCACTACCAGTTATGCCGATTATGAGAAAAAAATCATAAATCAGATGTACAAGCTGTTTGGCCAGACGGGCTTTGATGCCGGGAAACACCTTGCCGGCATTGTGCTTAACCGCTGGGGACATGCTTATGTAAATCCCAAGCCGGGGTTTTACATTGGTCGCAATGGTAAACCGACTCCGAGTGACATCATCCGCCGGCGCTTTGGCCGCATTGCCATTGGCCACTCGGAGTTGGCCGGTCATCAACACTGGGGGCCGGCGGCAGATGAAGGTAAGAGAGCGGTAGAAAGCCTGGCTGATATTTATCGAAGGGCTTTATGTCAAGCGTGATACGGTTCGCGCCTTCCAGACTACAATACTATAGATAATACGTGAGCTGCGGTACTTAGTTGTGGGCCTGAAAGATTCTACGGCTGTGCGGCCTGTAATTGCTTTTTCCGTGCGTATACCTGGTTGGGAATCAATATCAACACCAGGGATATCGTGAAAAAGATCACCGACATCCATATTACCTCATCAAAAGTCCCGTCACCCGGAATGATACTCGCAGCGATATATGAACCACCCGAATAGCCAAGGGATGTCAATACTGCAGAGTAAGACATCAGGGTTCCCGATCGATCAAACGACGCTATCGATCCGAGCAGGTAGGGATGCGACATATTCTGTGCGCCATAGAATAGAAATAACAGTACCGTGAACATCAAGGTTGACGGTGACCCTAACATAAGCAGTACAGGCACTGCAGTCAGGATAATGGCAATGGTAAGCGGTAATGATCGACCATACCTGATGCCAAGCAGCGCGACGCCAAAGGCGCCTGCCATGCCCGCGATTTGTGATATGGATAAGGCGTTGGCAACGGCCTGTTCGCTGGAACCGCCGGACATCCCGATGAGAAAGATGTAGGCCCAGATGCCTCCCATGGCGAGAAAATAGATGTGCATGGATGCCAGGCCCATTATCTTCAAACCCATTCCAAGGTTTATCGCCTGTTCATCGACTTTTCTTTGAACTTTACCTGAACCCGGCAAATCCTTGACGAAATACAGACTGATGAAACAAGAAAATGCAACGAGATACAGCAGGCCGGCAAATCCGGATGCGCTATAAAGTGTGGGCAACAATAATACAAGAATCGCAGCATAGATGAGGGTTGTCATGATCATATAGCCGAAATTCCGGTCGTGCTGCTCACTTAGACTGATAGTTACATAGCTCAATGACAGGAGACAGCCAGCCCCAAATCCCGTGACATAACGGGATAATCGAAATGTTTCAAAGTCATTTATCGAGGCAGACACAATATTGCCGATAACGACCAGGATCAATGAAGCGTAGAAAATATGGCGCCAATTGATTCGGGATTGAATTAGAATGATGGCAACAGCGCCGAGGGTGATTCCCATCGTCTCTGCGGAAGCGATAAAGCCGGCCTGCTTTTCATCGAAGCCCCCGTAGTCTTTCAATCCCTGAACAAAGGCGGGCAGGATAAACAAAATTTGCGGACCCGCCGTATGCATCAAGATCGAAGATACGATCGAGCGGGTGGAATTAACGTCTACCTGCTCATTAACCACTGCAGTTGTCGGCATGATTGAGTTACCAGTTTTGCTACAGCCTGAATTTGATAGTGTATGTAAACCAATCCTTATATCGGCAGGTTACCAGATTTTCAAAGGGAGTATAACAAAACCTGAGTAACGCGCCTGTCATTAACCGTAACTATGGGTGAGGATAGGCGGGTTACAATTTTTTCCCGTTAACGTGAATATTGGCCTGGACAGGAACCGGATTAATGATGGACTGCAACGCCTGACAGTGCTGTATCGAATCCTCATGCATTCGCTGAATTGTTTCCTCAGTCTCTTCAGACTCAACGATCAGGTGTAGTTCTATTCCATCAGAGCTTCCAAGCGCCTGATTTTTGTTTTCATTTTTGCCATCAAGAATTTTCGCAAACTTGACGGATGCAAATCTCATACATAATTCAAGTGATATGTTGTCAATTTTTAATTTATGCATGTTGATATACGTTGCAACGTGGGAAAGAAAACAAAAGCCTATGCCAGCGGTAAAATAGTACAATGGTGAAGGTGCGGTGTCTCTACCGCCAAGCGCCGAACCTTCGTCACATACAATTGTAAAATTTCCCCAGGTTGGCGCGTTTTGACTCACTTCCGCAATGCTGCTTACTCCCAATACCGGTTTCGCCTTGACATACATTTCGAATTTTACCGGTTCACCCATGCGTGCTTTTTTAAATGGTGTTTTTGAAATTAAATTGAAATCGACATCCTCACTTATCTTTCTTACAATTTCGTTCATTTTGACCTCGCTCTGGGTTCTCTTTTATGACGAAAAATAACAAAACTAATAAATAAAGCTTTATTACTTTACTATATTGATATTATGGCCTATAGTTGAGCAAATCAACAACATTATCGGGGTAATAGCCTACATAACCGATTCCGTTACCTGGTAGTCAAGTCAATTGACATCATTGGAGGCAGGCTTATGGTTACTCGTAGAAATCTTCTTTCGGCCGCCGGCGCTGCAGGCACGCTGGCTGTGGCAGGTCGTGCCGGTTGTGCTCCTCTCATTGCAATGGAGAACATTCCCGGACTGTCCGTCAGCAGTTACAGTGGTGTCAGTGCAGAGTTCATCGAGCGCCGCAAAAAGGCGTTGGAGAAAGATCAGAAGCTGTATGTAGGTTATCCCAGTAATCGTAACATGTTACCTGAAGGATATTACAAGTGGCGGGATACGCTCTTTGAGCTTGAGTTTGGAAAACGGACCAGTAACAGCGTTGGGGATCCCTACGAACTTCGCAACCCCGGTGTTCGGAGTCATTACCTGGAGTGTGACATTATCGATAGATTCGGGGCCCGATTCGGATTTGATTTGAATGATATATGGGGATTCATTTCCCACAGCGGCACTGATAGCAATATGCATGGCGCTTACATCGGCAGGACGCTGCTCAATCAGAAAACGGGCGTAGATCCGAAAATCTACTACACAAAAGAAACCCATTATTCCATTCAGATAATCAAGGACCTGATGCGTCTGGAGGAGATATTGGTAGACACCAATGCAGAAGGAGGTATGGATAGCGAGGATCTGAAGGTAAAGTTGAAGGCGAATAACGATGCGCCCGCACTGGTTATTGCCACGATTGGCACAACTTTTATAGGTGCGATGGACAATATGGATGATATTCAGGCAGCACTAAAGGACTATGATTCATACGTTCATCTTGACGCAGCTTTATTCGGGGGATACCTGCACGCATCGAAATTCAAGAGCGATCTTTATCATACAGGGCCAAATGGTAAACGCTATAACTCGATTGCAGTGTCGTGCCACAAGTTTTTTGGTTTTCCGAATGTGGCCGGTATTTTTATTACGAACAAAACAACTTTTGAAACGTACCGTGATTATTTTTCACAGGTACATGATCCAGCGTATATTTCCCATGTTCCTGGAACGATTACAACTTCGCGAGACTCTATGGACGCAGTACTTTTCCATTACTTTTGCACGGATGAAGCCTTTGCACAGCAGGAAGCTGATGCCGCCTCCTGTCTGACC
Source organism: Gammaproteobacteria bacterium (assembly GCA_965205405.1). GTDB lineage: Bacteria > Pseudomonadota > Gammaproteobacteria > Eutrophobiales > Eutrophobiaceae > JAAXHV01. Next base: position 2,127,663 of record OZ242169.1, on the reverse strand, counting down.
AACGCGGAATATTTTTATAAGGAATTGGTAAACCATTTTTCTGATATAAGGCCTAAATGGGAAAATAACAGATCAAACATTGTTCATTTCAAGCGTGTAGATGAGAGGGTGAAGAAGAAGTGGGGTCTGGCTACCATAGGACAGGAAGGCTCAGAAAGCTCATTTACCCACGTCATAATGATGCCTCATGTCACCAGGCCTTATGTAGACCAGTTTCTTTCCGATCTGGAAAAATATAAAACATAACGATGTTTTACGCTTTTTTTATCGAAGTTCAGTTTAATTTATGAATTCGGGGGTAGGCAAAATGAAATGCATAGCAAAATTTCTACGACCACAGGTAAAAATATTAATTGCATTAATAGTTTTAACGGAATGCGTATTCGCCCAGTCAGATAACGCGTCCGAGCCTTTGGAAGAGGTTGTTGTAACAGGCTCGTATATCAAACGGCCAAGCCAGGAAGATTCGGCTTCTCCCATCGATGTGATCGACTCTGAGGAACTGGGTCTTACCGGAAGTAATACATTCGCAGATTTTGTGCCGACGTTGACTATAAATGTCGGGGATGAAGGCAGATCCGACAATTTTGATGGACCCAAGACAATAGGGACGTCGAATATTAATTTACGTGGCCTGGGCGTGGGCGCGAACCTGGTGCTCCTGAATGGCAGGCGGCAGACTCAGGCAGCCATGGTAAATGGCGATGGTGAAAGTTTTGTAGACCTTGCATCATTAATTCCTATGATCGCAGTGGAAAGGGTTGAAATTCTGAAAGATGGAGCGTCTTCGTTATACGGCAGTGAAGCCATCTCAGGCGTGGTAAATTTTATCACAAGAGATGATTTCGACGGGTTTGAGGTTGAATTGGGGGCGCAGTTGGTCCCGGATGGTAACCAGGACGAATATAACGTCAGTGCAATATGGGGTGGGGGAAGTGAGAATACTCATATTGTCGCAGCATTAAGTGTACTGGAACGGAATCCACTGGACATTCAGGACCGCGACCTCAAAGGACAGCAAAGAGATAATCGAGCTGGTATTTCTACAAGTAGTTTTGGTAATCCGGGTAATTTCCTGACAAGTAACGGCCCGGTGCCGGACCCTGATTGTGATGCTGTCGCGGCACAGAACCAGGATGGTACGGCAGGAGGAACCGCGTTTGCATTCGGTAACCTGTCATGTCGCTGGTTTTATGACAGGTATGTTGGTCTGGTTAATAATGAAAGCAGGATACAGGGGTTTACATCTTTATCCCATCAATTGGGTGATTTGGGTGCATTCAGTGAAGTGGAATTTAAAGGTGAGTTGGGATATGCCCGTAACACATCCAACCGAATTACACCGCCTTCCCTGCCACCCTTTGCCCGCCCTGTTTCGGTCCCGGCCGCCCATCCGCAAAATCCCTTTGGCGAAGATGTAATCTTCCTGGGCCGACCTTTAGCTGCTGATGCACCGGGTGCGATAATGAGGCAGAAGAGCAATACCTGGCGTGGCTCCGGTGTTTTTACTGGCGAATTTGCTGATTCGTGGAGTTTTGAAGTCGGCGCCATGTGGAGTGAAAATCAGTTTGAAAATCGCCAGCCCGAAACGGATATTAATGCCTGGCAGGCTGCTATAAACGATTTTTCATATAATCCATTTGGTAATTCACACCTTGCCGGCCCGGGCGATCCGGCATACAACAGCCAGGCAGTTATTGACGCTGTAAGAGGTGATGCGACAGTGGATGGGACATTAACAACATGGACCGTTGATGCGCATGTTACCGGCGACCTGTTTGAGATGCCTGCAGGCCCACTTGGAGTCGCAATTGGGGTTCAATATCGTGACGAATCTATCGATTATGATTTTGACGCCATATCTGAAAGGGACGGTTGGGCTTCCTTGACAGGAAACCCCGACTTCAATGGCAATCGTGATGTAGTTGCGATATTTGGTGAAGTTGCCATACCTCTCCTGGAAAATCTGGATATCCAGGCTGCTGTACGTTATGAAGATTATGGTGGCGCCGTTGGCAGCACAACGGATCCTAAAGTGGCAGCTCTGTGGCAACCTGTGGATGCATTATCATTGCGTGCATCCTACAGCTCATCATTCAGGGCGCCGACAATGTTTCAGACTGTAGGCGTAGGGACAACCGGATCAGGCGGTGTATTTGCACTGGGTTCTTTTCAATTTCCTACTGTCCGCTTCCTCCAGGACCCGAATAAACCACTGGAACCTGAAAGCGCCGACGTGTATAACATAGGCGCTTCGTTTTCGCCTGTTGACAACCTGACAATTGATGTGGATTACTGGAGATTTGAATTCACTGATGTAATTGCACGGCAGGGTGACCAGGCGCTGGCCAACGCCGCATTCTTTGGAGGTGATCCCCAGGCGCTCAGCCAGATTGACGCAAATTTTGCCGCCGGGACTGTTGAAAAAATCACGTCCTTTTTCCAAAATGCACAAGGTCTTGATACTGATGGAATAGACATTGGAATTACTTATGGGCTGGGTGATTCGATTACTCTGACCGCTAATGGGACATGGATAAACGAGTACACGTTTATGACAGCCGGCGGTAAAGTGAAAGGCGCCGGCTACCTCAATAGAGGGAGTATCGGTGCGCCTGCGCCGGAGATCAGGGCAAACTTTGGCGCCAGGTGGGCAACTGAACGCCAGGGTGCGTCTGTGTATCTCCGTTATGTCGATTCCTACAAGGATCAGCGCCCAAACCGGGGCGGGTTTGAGACTATGGAGTCGCATACTACGGTTGATGCACAGTACAGTTTTCAGTTATTTGAAGGTACGGCTGTTACAGTAGGCGCGAGAAACATATTCGACAATAATGTACCTGCTGTCAGAGATTTCTATGGATACGACGTCAAAACACATGACGCCCGTCAGCGACTGGTTTATCTGAGACTAAAGCATTCGTTCGACTGAATATAGACAGCGGCATCCTTATGCAAAACTGGCTTGGATAATGGTTAAGCGACGTTCTTTTTTGCGGTCTGCAGCAGCAGGAGGTGTTTTGGCGGCTACGCCCGGCCTCGTCAGCGCAGCGTTAAACAGTGAAGCCCCGGCCAGGAAGACCCGCTATGACAAGCTTGATGAAATCTGCGGTAATATTTCGAAAGCTGAGTCAGATGCGCATTTACCCGATATACACCCAGACGTGCCCTACCTTAAAGGGTGGAGAGCGGAGATAGGTATACTTTCAACTAATGCCGGTCATGAAAGGGAGTGGGATGCCGTTGCTCCTGAGGGGGTCAGGTTCGTCAGGGGACTGATGGGAATAAACGGAGCTACTCCGGAGAAGCTCAGGGAGTTGGCTGACCGGGCCGAGGGAGAAGCAGTGAAAATTAACCTGCCTTATACACGCGACCTTATTTGCTTTCACTGTACATCCGGCTCTTTTGTGGGAGGGCTGGGCTATGATCAACAAATCATTGAGAGAATAGAGAAATTATCCGGCTCACCGGCGACGACCACCACTACCTGCGTCCTGGAAGCGCTCAACGACATGGGCGTTAAAAAAATGATGCTGGTCGGTCCTTACACAGACGATGTTTTCGATTTGGAGGTAAAATATTTTGAAGCAAATAACATAGAAGCTATCTATGTGAAGGGCTCAGGCCAGGGATTTCAGAGTGCGGCTGACTTTTGGGACTATGCAATGGACCCCTATGCCGGTTATAAGCTGATAAAAGCTGTGAAAATAGACCCCAGCGTTGATTGTGTCTTTTTAACCTGCACCGCAAGTCCCATGCTCGGCGTTGCTGACGTGTTGGAAAAGGAAACAGGCAAACCGCTCATATCATCCAATTCAGCAACTTTGTACGGAATGCTGAAGAAAGTCGGCATTCCTGACCCAATTTACAATTATGGAGAGTTACTAACGAGACCAAGGCCCTCAGGGAGTTGATTTGTTCAGGATTTAATGGTTATCGGTTCGGAACCATATTTCCAACAGCCTTTGCCGCCATTCCGGTGTATGCGCTTTCTGCGCCGCTTCCATTGACTTCCACGAATAGACTGCACCTGCACTCTTGTCATCCAGGGTTTATACAGTATAGTCTCCAGCTGAGTAATATCTAAAAAAGACAACGTAAAATAAAGAGATAAACACAATCCGGAGTTTGTCCCGGATGTTTTGGATCTTAACTGGTTTTAAAGAATTCGAGTTTTGTAACGGTGGCTGATGGAGAGTTTTGTGTTGTGAGTTATTGGACATGAAGAAGACAATCGAAGTGCAGACTGTCGGTGAGGCTCTGTTACGATTAATGCACGAGCGCGGCATTGAGTACCTGTTCGCGAATGCGGGTACCGATTTTGCGCCGATAATTGAGGCTTATGCACACCATGGGCAGAACGGCCAAATGCCCAAACCGATTACCGTACCCCATGAAAACGTGGCAGTAGCAGCTGCCATGGGTTACTACTTGCTGTCAGGAAAGACGCAGGCGGTGATGGTTCACGTGAATGTAGGTTCGGCGAACGCACTGTGTTGTATGTTCAACGCCATGCGTGGCAATGTGCCGGTTTTATTCATGTCAGGCCGTACACCCTGGACCGAATTCGGCCCCACGGGTACCCGTGATGTCTACGTGCACTGGCCCCAGGAGATGTTTGATCAGGGTGGTATGATGCGTGAAGCGGTGAAGTGGGATTATGAACTGCGCCATCCCACCCAGGTAGAGCCAATTCTGGATCGTGCCATACGAATTGCGAACAGTGAGCCTAAGGGCCCCACTTACCTGAATCTGCCGCGTGAGGTATTGTGTGAGGAAATAGGCAGCTTTGAGTTTTTTTCACGGACCCGTCAGACCGTTGCCGTCCCGCCCATGGCTGACCTGAATGCTATCGAAGAACTGGCGGGTATGATGGCGGATTCCGAAAAACCCCTGATTCTCACTTCTGCGCTGGGTCAGAATCCCGCTGCCGTGCCCGTACTTGAGAAGGTGGCCGAACAATTTGCCATACCGGTCATCCAGCACACGCCGCGCAGCATGTCTATCAGCTCCAGGCACCCCATGCACCTGGGCTACGATCCAAAATTGTTGATTGGCGATGCGGATTTGATTCTTTGTATTGACAGCACTACACCATGGTTACCGCGTCTTGCCCGTCCTTCCGATGAAGCTGTGGTAGTTCATATGAATGCCGATCCCTTGTTCCGCCAGTTGCCGGTTCACGGATTTCCCAGCGACCTGGCAATCACGACAACGGCAGAAATCGGTCTCAATATGTTGTCTGACGCGTTGACCGGATACGAGCGCGATTGTGAGGACAAAATCGCCGCCCGTCGTCTACGAGTGGCGGAAATCCGGGGACAGGACCTTGCGTATCATGAAAGCCTACTTGAAGGCGCCGAAGAGGCGGAGTCTATCACCACGGCCTGGCTGACCAGGTGTATCAGTGAAGCCAAGCCGGACAATACGGTCATTATCCGTGAAGCACCTATCATGAATGTGCCCTTGATGGAGTTGACGGAGACTCGAAGCTTCTTCGGCGCCGGTGCGGCAGGCGGCCTGGGTTGGGGAGTTGGTTGCGCTATCGGCGCCAAGATGGCTGCCCCGGATCGTCTGGTTATTGCATGCGTCGGTGACGGGGCTTACATGTTTGCCGTGCCTGTGTCCGCCCACTATATGGCCTTGGAGCAGAATGTTCCGTTTCTGACCATCATCTACAATAACCGCCGTTGGGGTGAGGTAAACAGAGCTACGCGTAGTGTCTATCCGGACGGTCTCGCAGCGAAAGATGTCGAACACGAGGTACTGACCAATTTCGATGAGCGACTGGAATTGCACAAGGTGGTAGAGAGTTGTGGCGGCCACGGTGAGCAGGTGACCGATCCAAAAGCGCTTCCTGGTGCGATCGCCCGTGCTATCCGCATGGTGGAAGAGGAAGGTCGCCAGGTTGTACTGGATGTCATCTGCACACAGGCATAAGCCACAAAATGATGAAGGCGAGTTCTAGTGAAGGAAAAATATTCGTGAAAGATACAGTTCTGGACACACGCTTTCGCACCGTGTTGAAACGCATGGCGGACAGGGATCGTATCCATACCTATACTGCACCTGCGGATACGCATCTGGAAATTGCCGCCATCATGAAGCGGATGGATGGCGGACCGGCAATTCTGTTCAATTCCGTCAAATCCTATGATATGCCGATAATCGGGAATTTCCTTGCCTGCCGGGAAAATTGCGAAGCTGCTTTCGGTGTTGACTTCCGGACAATCCGGGCATTTGTTGGTCGGGCGCTTGCGGATGAGCAGCAACCTGTCGTTGTCGACTCCGCTCCCGTTCAGGATAACGTTCATGAAGATAACATTGAATTGGAGGCGATGCTTCCCGCCCTGCAGCATACGGCTGCGGACTCCGGTCGATACATTACTGCCGGTGTCGTAATAGTACGGGACCCTGATACCGGGGTTTATAACGCCTCGTTCCATCGGCTGCAGTTGATTGGCGGCAACCGTACCGCCATCAAACTCGATTTCGGCAGGCATCTCCTTTCTGCTTTTAACCGTGCAAAAGAACGTGGGGAACCTCTGCCTGTCGTTGTCTGTATCGGTACGGACATTGCGCTGCAGTACACCGCAGCCACTATGGGCTCACAAATGCCTGAACATGCGGATGAACTGGCAGTCGCAGGAGGTCTGGCTGGTCAACCCCTGGGTGTTGTTAAAGCGCTGACCCAGGACATATTACTTCCTGCTGAAACGGAAATTGCACTGGAAGGGGTAATACTGACGGATGAAGTCATAAATGAAGGGCCTTTTGGTGAATTCGTAGGTTTCCTCTCACCACCGGGTGATGCCCCTGTCTTTGAAGTGACTGCGGTAACACACCGTAACGGGCCGATATATCACGCGATTAACGGTTACGGCCGGGAAACCGTCATGCTTCGAAAATATGTACTGGAAGCGAGTTTACTCAAGGTCCTGACGGCCTCAGTCCCAATAGTCAGGGATGTGGAAATGACGGCAGGGGGGTTGCATCGTTTTCATGCGGTCATCCAGGTTGAGAAAACAATGCAGCAGCATAATGGCTTACAACGTAATGCCATCCTTGCCGCGTTCGGTGCCCTGAAGGATCTCGATTTGATTATTGTGGTTGACGAAGACATCGATATCCGGGATCCGATAGATGTGGAATATGCACTGGCAACCCGTATGGAGGCTTCACGGGATATTTTTCAGATCCCGGAAGCTCGTGGTCATGAATACGTCAGGATTTCCAATAAGGGCATACGCACAAAAACCGGGATAGACGCCAGTGTTCCTTTTGAAAATAAGGAACGATTTCGCCGCTGTGAGTTTGAACGTATTAGTTTGCAACAGGATAACTTTTTAGCAGACGGGGAATATTTACTGTCCATCCTGAATGGCCAGTGAAACCATTTTTATTCGGTTCCGGCAATGATTTTGGTTGTGAAAGATGAGGTATTAGTGCAATGATTACATGTGAGAATTACACCGGCGGTGAGTGGACAGGCACTTCATCAGGCAGTGTAATTGAATCTTTTAATCCCGCCACAGGTGAACTGGTGGGGACTGCGCCTACAGCTTCAGCCCAGGACGTACAGAATGCCGTGGCGGCAGCGCGGAACGCATTCGAAACATCCAACTGGGCAGAAAATTCCCAGCTCAGAACACGGGTACTGAATAATTTTGCGCGGGAAATATTGAATCGTATTGATGATCTTGGCCGCTTGCTTACGGATGAGAATGGGAAAGTCATCGCCGATGCCCAGTATGAAGTAGACAGGGGCGCCGGTATAGTCGAGTATTACGCCGGCATGGCCCAAAACGTACTGGGCCGCACATCGATGCCAATACCCAATCTGTACAGTTTTGTGGTGCGGGAGCCACTTGGCGTTGCCGGGCTGATTGTTCCCTTTAATTTCCCGGTTGTGCTGTTATTACGGGCATTGGCCCCGGCATTGGCAGCCGGCAACGCCGTCATAATAAAACCGGCATTCTATACTCCTGCCATTACCTATGAACTTGTCCGAATTCTCTCCGAAATTGATGGCATTCCACCTGGAATAGTGAATCTTATTGCCGGCTCAAATGACGTGGGCGCCGAGCTGGTCAGGAATCCGGATGTCGATATCATTTCCGTGACGGGTTCCACCAACACCGGCAAACTGGTCATGAAAGAAGCGGCCAAAAATCTGACCAGGGTTTCGCTGGAACTGGGCGGTAAATCTCCCAACATCATATTTGACGATGCTGATATCGAGCGGGCTGTTACCCAGTCTTTAAAAGGGTCCTGGATTACTTTCAGCGGCCAGGTCTGTTATGCCGGCACCCGGCTTATCATACAGGATGGTATCTATGACAGGTTTTTGCGGGAGTTAAAGGGTCGCGCGGAGAAGCTGAAACTTGGTTACGGGATCCATCCGGAGACCGAGATGGGACCTGTTATCGATAAGAAACAAATAAGCTCAGTCCTTGATTTCATTGAAACAGGTAAAAAGGATGCAAATCTTGTAACGGGTGGTTACGTGAGAGACGACGGAGACCTGGCAAGGGGCAATTTTATAGCGCCAACCATCTTTGATCAGGTGCCGGTGGATTCCCGTATCAACAGGGAAGAGGTGTTCGGCCCGGTATTATCCGTTTTCCGGTTCAGGGAAGCCGATGAAGCGATAGAAATTGCAAACAGCACGGAGTATGGCCTGGCCGGAGCTGTATGGACGCGAGACATAAACCAGGCTTTCCGGGTGGCGCGGCGGGTCAAGTCCGGTATCGTCTGGGTAAACAATTACGGGAAACTGCCGTACCAGGCCGTGATGGGGGGATACAAACAGAGCGGTATAGGGAGGCAATACGGTGAGGAAGGACTGAACGAATTTACCCAGTTGAAGCACATCGCTGTAGATATTGGCGATAATTAGCAATAATCCATTGTAGTAGCTGAGCATATCAATGAGTCTGGTCGACATAGCTTCACTGTTACCGCTTTTCTGTCCTGAATCGATAGCGATTATCGGAGCATCTACTGATCCAAACAAGATAAGCGGGCGACCGGTGAGTAATTTGCTTGCCAATGGATATGAAGGAAAGATTTATCCCGTAAATCCCAGGGCCGATATGGTACAGGGTCTGCCGGTCCATGCCAGTGTTACCGATATTGAAGAAGAGGTGGACCTGGCCATAGTGGCGGTCCCCGGTGCTTTGGTAGAAGATACCATCGATCAATGTGCCGAAAAAGGTGTTAAATCCGTTGTGATGTTCAGTGCGGGTTTTGCCGAGATCGACCAGGAGGGCAAGGAAAGACAGGACAGGCTGGCCGCAAAAGTCAGGGGGGCAGGGATGCGGATGCTGGGACCCAATTGCATGGGAATGGTTAATATGGGAATGCGGTTACCGGCGACCTTTCTTCCCGCTTTTGCCGATAATGTCGTACCAGGTGGTTGCATGGGCCTGGTAAGTCAGAGTGGCGCCTTCGGCAGTTTTGCCTTTGTAATGGCCAAACAGCGTGGCATAAATTTCAGTTACCTGATCTCAACGGGTAATGAGGCTGATGTGGAAGCTGCGGATGCTCTTGCATTCCTGGCGAATGACCCGGGTACGAGAGTGATCATGTTGTACCTGGAAGGAGCCAGAAACGGGGCCAGGCTGATCGAGGCCTTGCAGATGGCGCGTGAAAACCGAAAACCGGTCGTGGCCATCAAACTGGGTCGCACCGATGCCGGGGCCAGGGCGGCGGAATCCCACACCGCGGCACTGGTCGGTACAGACCGTATCTACGATGCGGTATTTCAGCAATACGGCGTATACAGGGCCAATTCAATAGAAGAATTTTTTGACATTGGCTGTGCGGTTGCCATTGCCGACCTCCCCCTGAATGATAATGTCGGGCTCATCACCAATTCAGGCGGTGTTGGCGTACTCATGTCCGATGACGCTACGGATCGAAATCTGATAGTCAGCGCCATGCCGGTTGATTCCCAGGCCAAAATCAAGGAACTGGTTCCCTTTGCAGGAGTGTGCAATCCGATTGATGTGACGGCACAGGCTTTCAGCGATATCACCCTGTTTTCGCGTTCCATGGAAATCGTACTGAAAGAAGGCAGCTATGGCAGTGTCGTCGGCTTCCAGGGCACCACGGGTATCAACAGGGAACACCAGGACATCATTCGGGACGCATGGATTCGTTTAAAAGAGGAATGCCCGGACATACTGATTACCGTTTCAGGTATTCATACCCCGGATTTCAAACAGGTATTGGAAGGGGTTGGAATTCTGACCTATGAAGAACCTACTCATGCTACAAGAGCCATTGGAGCCCTGGCCGGTTTTCGCCGGGCTTTCGCTGAAGTGCGAAAACCCATCGAGGTAAAGGATGTGTCGAAGACACTGCCTGCTGTCAGACCTAACGAAATGGAGACGATGGCCATGCTGAAAAAAGCGGGATTCCCGGTCAGTGAGCAGCGTCTTGTCACCACTGCGGAACGGGCCGTTGCAGTGGGCAGGGAATATGGCTGTCCGGTGGCTATGAAGATTGTATCTGCGGATATTCTGCACAAATCCGATATCGGTGGGGTAAGACTGAATCTGGAAACCGAATCTGAGTTAGCAGGCGCATTCGAAGACATCGTGGCGAACGCCAGGCACCATCACCCGTATGCTAAAATTGACGGCTGCCTGGTCGTACCGATGGCAGGAAAGGGAGTGGAGACTATCCTTGGGATCAAAAACGACCCGATATTCGGACCCGTTGTGATGTTCGGTCTGGGAGGGATATTCGTAGAAACCATAAAAGACGTCAGTTTCCGTGTCGCGCCTTTTGATGTAGAGGATGCCAGGTCGATGATACGAGAGACAAAGGCGAGTGCAATCCTGGAAGGTGTCCGTGGCCACCCCGCCGCGGATATTGACGCGTTGGCCCAGGCACTTACTGCCCTGTCCCGTTTCGCAACCCAATATGCAAACCAGATTGACAGTCTGGATATCAACCCATTTGTTGTTCACCCTTCGGGTCAGGGCGCCGTTGCACTGGATGCAGCCATGGTCGCCCGGGTTAGTAAATATTATTGAGGAGTTGTTTAAGTGAAGCATAGATCGATCATAGATTCTAAACGGGTTTCAGTATCTCAGGAACTGGTCCTGCCAAACGGTATGGTTATACCGAATCGGATCGTTAAGGCTCCCATGACCGAACGGATAGCAAAATCGGACCACATTCCTCATTCGGGTCATTTAAATTTATACTCGGAATGGGCTAAAGGAGGCGCAGGGCTTATAGTCACAGGAAACGTCATGGTTGATCGTACCTACTTGGAAGCCCCTGGTAATTTAGTGCTTGACGAAACCCAGTCTCTCGATGCTTTCAAGGAGCTTGCAACCAAAGTCAAGAGATTTGGGGCATCTATCTGGATGCAGCTAAATCATCCTGGCCCACAATCACCCAGAAGCTTAACAGCGGCGCCTGTTGCACCTTCACCGGTTCCCGCAAGGAAACCTGAGTTTTTTTGTACTCCACGGGCGCTATCTCCAACCGAAATAGATCAAATAATCGAACAATTTGCTTATACTGCGGCAGCGGCAAAAAAGGTAGGATTTGACGGCGTTCAAGTGCACGCTTCATACGGCTATTTATTAAGTTCTTTCCTTTCCCCACGAACGAACCAGAGAACTGACCGATGGGGAGGTAATCTTGAAAATCGCGCTCGTTTACTGCGAACTGTCGTCCAAGCCATCCGGGAAAGTACCGGCCGTGATTTTGCCTTAAGTGTAAGAATAAACGTATCTGACTATTTGCCAAAAGGCTTTACCATGGCCGATGCAATTAAAACCATAAAGTGGCTGGAAAGCGATACTGTTGATTCAGTGGATTTATCTGGTGGGAGTTATGATCGCTCAATTTCATTTGAGCGAAAGTATCGCCACCCGGACAGGGAAGATTTATTTTCGAATATCGCAAAACAGGTTAAAAAATCAGTCTCGATACCAATCATGATAACCGGAACCTTAAGATCCGGTTCATACATGAACTCAATCATCGAAAAAGGCTGGGTCGATGCCGTAGGTATGGCAAGACCACTGCTTTGTGATGTCGAGTTTCCAGCTAAATTAGTCGACGGTTACATGGGTAGAGTAGCAGAACCCCGGTATCATTTAGAGTATCGTGATCCAATGGAAAGGATAATTAAAGAAATATTCTGGTATTACGAACAAATACATCGCTTGAGTATAGGTTCTAAAATAGATTTGGACCTTAATATCGATGATTCATTTATGTCCGTACTGGCGCGAGAAAATGCTTTAACGGAAGGGGTAATTCAACGTCGCCAAGCGGAGATGGCCTGATGTTACTTGTCATCTTTATATCGATGTAGTAATTCCTTTCATCATTTTGCGGTAAGGCCGTAAACTGCTCCAGAAAACCGTTACCACAGTTACACCAATCATCCCGGCAAGTAGTGCCAGCGAGTTGCCTACGGCAAATGGGTCCCGGAACAGGTAGTCTGTAAAAAGTGCAACTGCAAAGGGACCGACTCCTGCGCCGAGTAAAATCAAAACAAAAATATAAATTGCCAATACTTGCCCTCGATATTCATTAGGAGATACTTGTGTAAATGCTGCGATCCCTACACCTATATGGATACCCATGAAAAAGTATGCGGGAATCAGAATAAGGAGTGCGCCTGTAGCTGTCGGCATTAAGCAGGCAATCACTATCAAAAACGGTGCAAAGGAACAATATACGGAAACCCGGGGATACGCATCCGCGTAATTCCGCTGAAGCAGGTAATCGGCCCACACTCCGCCAATAAAAGTACCTATGCCTCCGGATATGAGAATGATCAACCCACTGGCGAGACCTATTTCAGGAGCGGTCCAATTAAAATTCCGTATGAAATAGCTCGGTAGCCAGGCCTGTACGGCATACCCGCACATTGCCATGCATGAATAACCGATTGTAAGAAGCGAAAAAATCAGACGATGCCGCCAGATAAACTCGAGTGTTTTCAGGAACGGTGGAGCAGATTCATTTTCTCGTGTTATACGTTCCCGCCTTACGGGTTCCCGAATGGTTACTGCAACCAGGAGAGCCACAATGAGGCCTGAAAGACCAACAATGATAAAGGTAGCCTGCCAGGGACGGATGATACCATACAGTGGCAAGTAGAATTCCTGGGCAATAGCTGCAATTACAAATGCCCCGAGCACAAAGGACAATCCACCCCCTACGTAAGGGCCCATTGCAAATAAACTGATGGGTTTCGATCGCTTATTTCTGGGAAATATATCGGATATCAGGGAATAAGCGGCTGGCGCGAGTGCAGCCTCGCCGACGCCAACCCCGACTCTGGCAATAAACAGTGAGGAAAAATCCCGCGCAAGACCACATGCCACTGTCATGATGCACCAGAGTACGATTCCAATTACGATAAGCCACTTTCGCACCCAAACATCGGCAAGGCGACCGAGCGGTAATCCCATGACCGCAAAAAATATGGCGAAGGCAAATCCGTGAACAATACTAATTTGGGTGTCAGATAATAAGAGGTCTGCTTTAACCGGTTCGATTAAAAGTGCCAGAATTTGACGGTCAACATAGGAAAATACTGACGCCAGAAGTAGTACTCCGGCAACGTACCACGCATTAAAAGGTGACGGGTAGCCCTGTTGCTGAGTCGTGGCTATTCCGTCACCGGATTTCAGTGACAGCATAAGTGTAGGCTATCTAGTCCGGAAGTTATCCTGATCCGGTAAAAAGACTGATGAAGTGTAATCGTTCAACATTTTTATTCAATCTCGAGAAACCGGGCTGCATTATTGTAGAGAATATCCCGTTTTTGACTGTCCGTTAGAAATTCAGCCTTTTCGATCCGATCTATGGCAAGACCAATTGCCTCAGGCCACCAGGCCTGATCACTGCCAAACATTATCCTCTTTCCTAATTCCGCATCCATCAATCCCCTCAGATAACTGTAATAGGTCGCTTCAGGAGTTGCCCAGCTTATCCAGCCAAGATCAACATATAGATGAGGGTAGTGAAGCATAAGGGCGATCATTTCATCCAGAAATGGAAAACCTGCATGCATAACGTAGATTCGCAAGTCCGGATATCGAAGAAGAACATCATCTAAAAACAACGGTTTTCCCAGTGCCAGCCTAAGCTTCGGTTTTCCAGGGGCGCCGGACCCTGCGATATGAATTGCCAATGGAATGTTGTGTTCCACGGCAAATCCGTAATAAGGGTCCAGTTCGGGGGTATTAGACGGCATTCCGCCATACTGGGTCGTGATCTCGCCAAGAGCACCGATCCTGCCCTGCTTCAGCTCTGCTTCAAGAAGACTGATATCAGGCCATTCGTCATTACTATTGACGCCGAAACCGATGGGAAATAAAGGCGATCCGATGAAGCGCTGCGGATCTGCTTCAACCCATTTTTCAACGACAGGTAAAGAACCGGATACGATACTCTTCACAACGTTGTAACGCTTCATGACAGCCAGTGTCTCAACCAATAAATCGTTCCCGCTTGATGCTGCTGATGGTTCCTTTGTTGCAGGATTCATCGGAGTATTTTCAGTTGTCCAATCACCTTCGAAGGCATGGGCGTGCATATCAATAACGGGAAGCCTTGTCTCAGCAAGAGCTGTAACACAAAAAAACAAACTAAAGCTCGCAATGAGACAAGTTAATAAACTGCCTTTATTTCTAAATGATAAAAATGAACGCATTACAATTCCCCAATATGTAAATATAATTACCTTTTCAGATAAAAGTTCAGATATCTTTAACCTTACTTCTACCGGTGTCAACATGCATATTCATTCGATAACAATCACGCTGAGAGTCAGTTCATGAAGCCCATATTATTTAAGAACTGCACCTATCTCATTACTGATCCAAGCGCAGAGGATAGCATTATTGAGGATGGCGCATTATTAGTAAATGGCCCGTTCATCAAGACGGTATGTACGTCAAACGAAATTGAAAGTCTGAACGAGGACTTATCTGAGGTCGATGTCGTGGATTGCACAGGTAAAATCGTAATGCCGGGGTTGGTGGATAGTCATAATCACATACCCGAACATCACATGTACCTCAACTTGGGACTTGTACAATGGAATATCATTCGCGGCATTATTGACTCAATGCATAAACTGGTTTGGCCACCACAAGCCTGGATGACAGCTCAAGTCGCTTATGACCTGAACATGGCAGGTCTCATGCACCTTTTGAAACATGGTACGACAACCACGGCGAATGCGTTCCATTTTCCTGATGAAATGGCTAAAGCGGCAGAACATGCCCGTATGCGGATGGTGATGCATCCGATGATGGTAACCAGTATCCGCTGGCAGCATTCAAAAACGGAACAGGAATACCTATCGGAAACGGAAGCGGTCATCAAAAATTATCATAACGCATTGGATGGACTTCTGACCGTTGGTGTACACCCCAGCTGGCCATGGAACTGTACGGAGAACCTATTGATCAAGGGTATGGAACTGGCAGAAAAATATAATGTACAGTATGCAACACATTTGTGGGAAGGACCTGATGAAAAACGCCTGGCCGATAACCTGTGGGCGGATGAAGGTGGTGGTATCCAACATCTGAATAATATCGGACTTCTAAATAAGCGCTCATTATTATTTCATTGTGCCGTAATGGACGAACGGGAAATTGATATATTGGTGGAGGCGGGTTGTTCAATCGTACATAATCCTTCCAACAATGCCCGCAAAGGAGACTGTGCCTACCTGCCATATATGTTAAAAACCGGCCTTACGGTGGGGCTTGGAACAGACAATCCCACCAGTAATATGTTCAAAGAAATACTGATTACTTATCTGATTCACAACATCATGCCCAGAGAAAACAGGGGAACTTCAGCGGATATACCCATTACTTTGGCAACAAAAGGGAGTGCCAGGGCATTATGGTTGGATAATATGATTGGTACGTTGGAGTCGGACAAACGCGCGGATATCATAACTATTGATATCAATCGAAGTGTCAGTTTTTTGCCGCTGAATAAAGGCAATCTATTCCACTTTATTTGTTACAACGGTGCTGGTTTTCAGGTTACGGATGCGATGGTGAACGGCGTGTTTTTGCGTCGGAATAATGAGTTTACTATTTTCGACGAAGAAGCCATACTTGCGAGAGCTCGTGAATGGATGGACAAATACTCACGTGATTTCACGCGATCACTGCAGGAGAACGGATCATTTTATGAAAAAGTTCATGATGAATTTATAAAGATATAAGGGATCGAATCGCGTATTTACAGTTTCAATAAGAACGCGGTAATCCAGGCACGTGTGTGGCAATTGCATAATTTAAAATCGATATGTCCATACCAGGCGGGTAAAAAATTCCGTCTCGGTGCTTTTGTATGAACCGTTGTCCCTTGACCAGTCATGGTTAAGCGTAAATGTCAATTCATTCCCCGGAACAATAATCCAGCGCAACTGGCTTTGCAGTGTCATGAAGTGGGTTTCCGACTCCTGTTGCAGGTAATTTGCCCAGGATAACGTCGGCGTGAAGCTGATATTGAAGCTTGCACGATTGATCTCAAATTCAAAATTACCTGCCGGCAAATCGACATCAAAGACCTGGCGCTCCAGGGTGATATAAAAGTTAGGCGATGGGCGCCATTTCAGAGAAGCCAGCACATCAAGTTTATCACCATTATAAAACTCACCGATTTGGTATTTTACTTCCAGGGAAACGGGCCGGTGATTTGCTGTCACTAAATTGCCCCATGTGGTGTAGAAATCGTAATCACCCGTGGGAATAACGACGCCGGGTTGAATTTCAAAGGGGGCAAACAAGGTTTCGTGCTCCCAGTTAGCCGAAAGTTTAAGTTGGTCACCGGCATGACTTTCCAGATTCACAAACAGCAGATAAACGCGGGCGCTCTCAAGCTCATTATCCGTTGTCGTCGTGAAGGATGTCTTAACTTTCCAGCTAATGGTTCTGAGCAAGCGACTGTCCCTGGGTCTTATCCTGTAGCGGAAATCGCCTTCGTATTTCCTGATTCCGGAGCGATTGACAAAACCGAGGGCCGGATTAAAGTTTTCCTGGATTTCCTGATATCTTACCCTGGCATTCCAACGGTCATTGGGATAGTCCAGTGTCAGACCATAGGCCAGGTCATTGTTGCTGATCCCCTCACTGAAAGACTTCATAAAATACGCATCAGCCACGAATACCTGCGAACCGAACAGGTTACTGTCACGGTAGCGGTAATCAATTCCGGCGACGCCGTTGTCATCGTTATCTGTAGGGTTGCCGTAAGTCAGCATGGCGCCGACCCTGGATTCCTTCCGGATATCCCTTGCAACCCTGGCTACGGACAGGTTTTTTGAGCCGATCCCCTGTCCGGAACCTATCTGCGTGTTTAACAGACCCATTGTATAGCGCCCAAGACGGCCACTCAGCTTGGCGCCGATATCAATGTCAAGCGCTTCCGGATTTTCCATATCAAAGGGCACGCCGATACGCCTTGAAAAAAATGGAATGCCATTTACTTCACTGAGGCCGCCAAACTCAAAGACATCCGCGTCGCGGACGAAAAAATCACGTTGCTCCGGGAAAAAAAGATCAAATCGGGTCAGATTGGTCTTGATTTCATCTACCCTGGCATTGGAAAAATCCGGATTGATTATCAGGGAGCCGTTCAATGAAGGCGTCAGCTTGTAAATGATTTCGGCGCCCGGCTTTATGGTGAAATCCTTATCATCACTATTAAATCGCCGGCGGTAACGGCTTGCCGCCTGGGGTTTGATGTCCAGACCCAGCCCCTGATCCAGGTTATCAAGGCCCAGCAAATCTCCATAGGCAGCCACATAGCTCAATGTCTTGTCCTGATCATGATTGGCCCACAATACGAATTCATTACGCCGCCTGATGTAACGTTCCAGTTCAAGACCCCAGGCCGGCGCATCGGCATCGAGAGACAGTGTTTTAAAGGGGATGGCAAACTCGGCAATCCAGCCCTTTTCATCACGACTGGCGGTGCCGTACCAGATACCATCCCATTCGCCACGTAGTGTCGCGTTATTCTCAAAGCGGGCATCGGATTTCGTCCCCAGGGCATTCATATAAAATACAAACGCATTTTTCCGATCCAGCAGAGAATCGATGGCAATGGTGAAGATATCGTCATTGATCATCATTTCATCTTCCCGCAATTCCCTGGCGACAATTGCGTCGGGATTACGATCATACATACGTACCCCCACGTAGAGCATATCGCTATCGTAGGTCAGGTAAGCTTCCGTTGCTTCGCTGGCTTCTGCGCCTTCAACCGGAACGCTTTGATAAAACTCTGTGACCAGGGTCGCGTCTTTCCACGCCTCATCGTCCAGTACGCCGTCAATTACCGGCGCTTTATCTGTTCTCTGAATCGAGATTTGCGGTTCATTGGCCTGGCTCGGAGCAAATACTGTGGCCAGAAACAGCAGGAACAGAAAATGCTGCAGGCTGGGGATTAGATTTCGCATGCATCTCCGTTACATCCCTGCCTGTCCTGCCCGGCTATATTCCGGATTGCAGGTATGTAGAGAATGAGACCGTACAGGCACAACAAAGGGATTTGCAGGTACACCATGCGAGTTGCGTAGATTCCGGTAAATACCCTGTTATCCCGCTCATCGACCACGACGATGTTGCCGGCAGGGACTTCTCCCAACGGCGATTCGTCCGTACGTAGTTCAACCCGGCCCAGCCAGTCCATGCGGGCTGTGCGAGCCGCCTGGCGCACGCAAACAGGACAGTCCGGATTGTAGTGTAAACGTATCCCCATCTTCGTTCCTGGTCGGCAACCGGCCGCGTTGCCCGCATGTTGAATCAAAATTAAGCGACCTGATTTTCATTGTATTAAAGAATCATTGATACAACTACTTATCCATGACAAATTCGGGTACTCAGGTAATTCACCAAAGCTTCCCGCAAACTATGCGTTGACCAGTAACATGAAAGTAACCGTTCAAGGCCTCAACAGGCGCCTGCTTAACAGGGTTTGCATATCTCTGCGCCCGTCAGCGATCAAATAAATATAATCTCTTTTGTCCTGTAAACGATAAACGATACGGTAGGGTTTGAAGAAGACTTCTCTGTATTCCTTAATACCAAGGGTTAACAACTCACCCGGATAGTTACCACGCTCCGGCATATGAGAGAGGCTGAGGAACGTTTCTTCAATCTTACCGAGCACATACTTTGCTCTTTGCGGCGAGTCAGCGGCTGCAATATAGTCATCAATTTCCTCAAGGTCGCGCAATGCATCACCGGTCAGGTAGACCTCGTACATCACGATTGCCGTTTACGTCGCGTGCGAATGTGCTCCAACGCTGATTTGGCAGGGATTATGTTACCCTGTTCGATTTGACTATTACCAAGAGCGAGTATTTTGAGCATAGCAAGCGTCTCTTCATTCTCCTCATAGCTTTTGATATCCTGCACCACAATCTTGGCTTCACCGTTTTGTGTAATGATAAGGGGTTGTTTTTGCTCACTCAGTTGGCGAACGATATCAGCGGCATGAGCCTTGAGATAACTGATTGGTTTTATTTGCAAAGATAATTTCATCATGGGTACTCTTACAAAGTCGTCATCGTTAGGATGACTGAATATGGTCTAAATATAGTTATTTGTCAAGGTAAGAAAGTTTATGGAACAGTTCTATGAAACACCGCAAAAGCGCCTAATGTTAACGCGCTGCTGGCCTTTCTTATTCTCGCCGGCGTCGGTTCCGTGCGCGCAGACGGGAGTGATCAAGCCGCATCCGGTTGGGCCGGAACGTACGCGGGGCTGTTCGCCGGCTTTGGCAAAACCGATAACCGGATTGTGGACGTGGAAGGGTTTGCAAACTGGGGCAATCCCGGTTACCGCGTCGGTTACGACGACTCCGGGTTCGTGGGTGGCATCTTGCTCGGGAAAAGGTTTGACATCAACAGCCTGCCGCTCAGGATCGAACTCGACAGCAGCTTCGGCGACTTGTCGGCAGCGTCGAACCGGCTTGACCCGGTGGGGCTGGACGAAACCGTGAAAGCGGAGATTGACTGGGTCGCCACGGCACGCGCAGGGATTGAACAGGCCATCGGCTCCGCGACGGTATTCGTCTCCGGCGGGCTGGCGCTGGCCCGTATCGATAATTCGGTCACCGATATCGATTTCGGCCCGAACCGGCCGACGCAAGTGGATCCTGACGATTCATTCAGCAGTGATGCAACGGAGATCGGATGGGTGTTAGGGGTTGGTGTTGAAGCCCCGTTGGCCGCTGACTGGCGGCTGCGGTTGGAGGGCTCGTACCTGGATTTCGGGCGCAGCACCCATTACGTGAATCGTTCCGGCGATGGCCGTTGCGGGCCGGGAATGCCTCGAAGACCGTGTCCTTACAACGTCAAAAATAAGCTCAGCATCGTACGATTGACGATCATCCGGCAGTTCTGACTGACAGGAGCCTGGTCTTTGATTTTTACCCTGTCTCTATTTTATTTGAGCTATTCAGTTAATTTCATGCTATAGTTAGCTGTTGCAACTTGAGTAATACCTTGTTGCAAGTGCATTATCTTTAGCTAAAAGGCATTTTTCTGCGTTTTAATTGGCGCAGTTCTTTGAGACTCCGAGTCTTTACCTGTTTTTCTGCTTTTGTTGCCGATCTATTCGCGGTTTCGAACTCCGAACATTATCTATCGATTGCACACCCGTGCAACCAGACGCCATTCGTCCGGGGAACACATCCATTGGTCATTCATCGCCAATCGCTTCGCTAATCCCGAAGTCGAAGGGCTGTGCATGCCTGTAAAATAATTTTTTAAAAGAGACATATATGACTTTTACGACGCTCGGACTATCCGATTCCCTGTTGCGCGCTGTTACGCACACAGGCTATACAACTCCAACCCCTATTCAGGCCCAGGCAATACCTGCCGTTCTTTCCGGCGGCGATGTGATGGCAGCCGCCCAGACCGGCACCGGCAAGACCGCCGGGTTTGTGCTTCCCATGCTGCAACAACTGGGCGCCAACGCCAGGGCCAAGCCCGGGCGGGCGCGGGCGCTGATCCTGACGCCGACACGAGAACTGGCGGCCCAGGTACACCAGAGCATTCTGACTTACGGCAAGAATGAACGACTCACTTCAGCGGTGGTATTCGGCGGAGTAAGCATTACTCCCCAACTGCGCGCGCTGCGACGCGGCGTCGATCTGCTGGTGGCAACACCGGGACGCCTGTTAGACCTTTTTCAGCAGAACGCCATCCGCTTTGACGATATCGAATTGCTGGTACTGGACGAGGCCGATCGTATGTTGGATATGGGTTTTATCACGGACATACGCAGGATTCTGAAACTTATTCCACAGCGCAGACAGAACCTGATGTTTTCAGCCACATTCTCCAGGGAGATTCGCCAATTGGCCGGCACGATTTGCAGAAACCCCATAGAAATAGATGTGTCCCCTCGTGACTCGACAGTTGAGGCAATCTCACAGAAACTGTACTGGGTCGAGAAGGAAAGCAAAGCCAATCTGTTGAGTGAACTTGCGCAGGACACTCACGAGCAGATACTGGTTTTTACCCGCACCAAGCATGGCGCAGACAAGCTGGTAAAACGACTGGGCAAGAAATCAATCTCCGCCTCTGCAATTCACAGTAATAAAAGTCAGGCACAACGCACCAGGGTGCTGGATGATTTCAAGAAGGGCAAAAAACAGGTGCTGGTAGCCACTGACATCGCCTCGCGCGGCATCGATATCGAGTTACTGCCTATAGTCGTCAATTTCGATATGCCCGAGGCGCCGGGAGATTATATACACCGTATTGGCCGTACCGGCCGGGCGGGCGCCAGCGGTCAGGCTATTTCATTCGTGTCAAGAGATGAAAAGGGGAAATTACGCGCCATTGAGTCGCTGATTAAGCGCAATATTGAACGCCTGAATACGAAACACTGACACGTTTCATTCACGGCTGCCGTTTCCCAAATCAGACTGCTATTCAGAGCAGTTTGGCTGTCTCACGGTGTATGCGCATCAGTTCGGGCAACGTCTCCCTGGGACGGCGGCCGAAACCGCATTCGGTGGCGATACCAAAATTATCAATATAACGTTTGGCAGTCGCTAATCTTCGCCTCGTGCCCTCGACGCCATCAGTATGGTGCACCAGGCCCAGGAACAGTTTGCCGGCGTTTTCCGGCCAGTCCGATAATGGCGAAAAGTAGGCATCGTCATGGCGATCCCGGGGCACGGGGATATGACAAAAATCAATCGTGCGCTCGATGGCCTTTACCGATTCGGTTGCGATGCGCGTCGCATTTTCCAGGCTGCGCGGTTCGATAAAATGCTTATGGCCCAGGTCGCCGTAACAAAAATGCAAGCCCAGATAAGTGTCCTCAGGCACGAAGTCAGAGAAAGTTTTGACCGCACCGGTATAACGTTCCATAGCCCCACCGCCGGGTTTCCAGGGAAACAGGGCAGAATGATCATCATCCACGTCGACTGCTAGCATCTCCATACAGATATCCCACTGGATCACCAGGTCTTTGGCCGGAATATTTTCGAGAATTTTCGCGATCTCCCGGGACATGGCCTCGGCATACGCCCCGGAAATCCGATCATAGTCATTCTCTCCGGCCTTGCCTAGAAACGGCCGAACCGCGGATTCACACATGGGCATCGCCACCATAAACCTCTGTTCAGAGGAAATCAGACCTTCGGCGCGAAGTTGTTTAAATACCTGGTAAGACGCTATGGCTTCCTGCGCATAGCCAATATGATCGAAATAAACCTGCCTGTTTCCCCTGATTCTGAATTGCCAGTGATCGTGATACCCCCTGGGAACCCAGGATTCGTTTGTAGCGCGCCATTCGTCCGGATCGTCCGGGTTTACGGGTTCGGGCTGGTTGACTGTTTCCAGGGCATCATTGGCAGCGTAGATGGTGGCAGCGAGAAAGTTGATCCAGATTTTCCTGAAGCCGGTTTCTCCATCAGGTAAAAAGCTCAACCTGTCCCCCAGTTCCTGCGCGCAAAACCGCATTACCTGTTCTGCATCTTGTCCAGGGACACTACCGACCAATAAAACCGAACCATCTATTCTTGACATGTTGTTATCCTGTGGTGTTACATAGGTAGCTTAACATTCTTCCATCTACTCATCGACCGGCGCAGCCAGTGAATAAAGAATTCGATAACTCCAGCCACGTTTTCAGGCTATCATTATTAACAGCTTCGAACCCAACCATACACTGCAACTGTTGAATGCTCCCCCTTGATTATCAAGACGTAACCCAGGCCCGCGAGCAGGTATACCGGTACCTGCGTCCCACTCTGCTGAATGAATGGCCGCTGCTGACAAAACGGCTCGGTTTCCGTTACCTGCTGAAGCACGAGAACCACCAGCCGACCGGGGCGTTCAAGGTGCGCGGCGGCATCAACCTCGTAAGCCGCCTGTCCGCAGAGCAGAGACAACGGGGCATCATCAGCTGTACCACCGGCAATCACGGGCAGTCACTGGCCTATGCGGCGCGACAGTTCGGCGTCAGTTGCACATTAGTCGTGCCGAAAAACAACAATCCGGGCAAGAATCAGGCCATGCAGGCCCTTGGCGCCGAATTGATTGAGCATGGTAAGGATTTTGATGACGCGAAAATATATTGTGAACAGCTGACCGAAGAGAAAGGACTGCGTTACGTGCATTCCGCCAATGAGCCCGTGCTGATCGCCGGGGTCGGCACCATGGCCGACGAGATATTCGACCGGGAACCGGCGCCGGATGTGATATTTGTCCCTATCGGCCTGGGCAGCGGTATTTGCGGCACGGCCATCGTCGCGGCAGAGCGTAACCCCGGAACCAGGGTGATCGGCGTTCAATCCACGGGAGCGCCCGCAGTGACCGAATCTTTCAAGACCGGCAGGAATGTCCAATACGATTCCCTAGACACCATTGCCGAAGGTCTTGCAACCCGGGCGCCTGCGGACATGACGCTGGACATCATGCGCCGGCTGGTCAGCGATATTGTCCTGGTAACAGACGACGAGATCAGACAGGCAATGGCCTGGTTACTGGAAACGACCCATAACCTGGCCGAACCGTCCGGCGCCGCGGCAACCGCCGCTGCCTGGAAACTGCGCGATCAGCTCAAAGGTAAAACGGCTGTCGGGATCCTGTCAGGGGGAAACTGCAACCTGCAGTTGTTGGCGGAAGTCTGTGCCGGCTATTCGCTATAAACTCTACCTGATCTTTTTCAGCAACCCCATATCCATAATCCACATGCAGAGCAGCAGCCGGGCGCCAGTTTAATATATAAACAAGTGCCCTGTAATATTAGGGCAGCTTGAACGGTAATCTAAACCTCCATGATCCGGCGTGTGGTGAATTCACCACTTGACCCTGACCCGTTAACTCGCCTAGGATCAATCGTCCTATGCCGGACAATAATAGACACTGGCCGCGCTTCATTGCCCTGGTGGACATGAATGCGTTTTTCGCATCCATCGAGCAACTGGACAATCCCGAATATCGCGACAAGCCGATCGGCGTCACCAACGGCAAAACCGGCACCTGCCTCATCACCTGTTCCTATGAGGCCAGGGCGCTCGGCATCTACACGACCATGCGGTTGAAACAGGCCCGGAAACTATGCCCTGATTTCATCCAGGTACCCGCCCGTCCCGAGCGTTATGCAGAAGTCTCAACGAGCATTATGCACGCCCTCCTGGATATCACGCCGGATGTGGAGGTATTTTCAGTCGACGAGGCGTTTCTCGATATCACGCGCTGCCAGACTTATTGGAACAAATCCCCTGAAACGCTGGGGAAAATGATTAAGGCGCTGGTCCGGGACGTCTCCGGCCTGCCCTGCTCGGTGGGGTTGAGCGGCGATAAGACAACGGCCAAATACGCGGCAAAACTGAACAAGCCGGATGGCCTGACCATTATTCCCCCCTGGGAGGCCCGCAACAGGTTGAAGAACGTGCCTGTGATAGAACTTTGCGGTGTTAATAAGGGGATCGCCGGCTTTCTGGCAAAACGCGGCGCCATTACCTGCGGGGACGTCGCAAAATTGCCGATCAGCGTTCTCGGACAACGTTTCGGCAACCCGGGCAGGCGCATCTGGCAAATGTGCCGGGGTGAAGACCCGGTTCCGGTAGAGACAAAAATCGCCGCTCCCAAGAGTCTGGGACACGGCAAAATAATGCCGCCCAATACGACGGACAAGGATGTCATCTACATGTACCTTATCCACATGGCCGAGAAGCTGGGGTTTCGTTTAAGACAACATTCCCTGGCCGCCCGGAAGTATTTCATCGGACTGCGCAGCAAAGACGGCTGGATTGGCAGCAACAAATTAAAGACGACCTTTCCTACCAGCGATAGCCGTCCTGTTATCGAGTTATGCCATCGGGTCATACATGAGTACTGGCGCGGCGAAGGCATTTTTCAGGTACAGGTGACTGCGCTTGACCCACAACCGGAAAAGGGCCAGACGGAGCTTTTCGGTGATGAGGAAGACAGGTTCCACCGTTTGAACAAAGTCATGGATGACGTCAACAACCGCTACGGAGAATTCACCCTCAGCCGGGCCACGCTGATGCACCGCTCCGAGATGCCCAACGTCATCGCCCCGGCCTGGAAGCCTTACGGACACAGGCAGACTATCGTCCCGACGGTAGAGCGGATTAAGAAAGCGGAGCAGGACATTGAACCAACTGCTCCCCCCGATGACGAGGATTATTCCCCCGCTCACTGACGGGATGGTCACTGCCGTACATGCAAGGTAGACTTCTGTATTTTAACCTCTTGAGAATAAAACATGCCCCTGACCATCATCAACGCTGCAGGCGTGCGCAAACTGCTGCCCATGAACGAGTGCATAGACGTCATGGAATCCACCCGCAATGAAGGGGGCGACTTTTAACCCGCAGATGAACGTAGATAATAAACTGTCTTTAATCTATCTCATTAGCTACTATGGATTTACCAAAATTAACCGAGATGGTAGTGCCTACTTCCAGGTCCGACTCAACCACCAATTCCCAATCAAAATGATCACATAACCTTTTCACCAGGGATAGGCCAATACCTATGCCATCATGTGAATCTGTCTGGCCCTTGGTATAGCGTTCAAACATCTTGTCTTTTAGCATAGGCGCTATACCGTGACCAAAGTCCTTGATTGAAAATCCATGACTGTATATATCAATGCGGATTTCTTCTGAATGGGAATGAATAACTGCGTTTTTAAATAAATTTCCAAAAACGATACTCAATATTGCTGCTGATGTGAAAATGACAGGTCTGCCATTCTCAATAATCAATGTTTCCACCTCCCTGCTTTCGATATAAGGCGCTGCCACCTCAATTTGCGCTTTGACAATATTAATCAACTGTATCGGTGCAAAATTGTTTTCCAGGCTACGGGGATCCCTTGCCAAAAACAACATTGAATCAATCAATGCACGCATTTGTTTACAACGCTCCTCAATTCGTTGCGCCAACTCGATAGTGCGCGAACTGCTGTTGCCAATTTGCAGGTTTTCTGCCGCGGCTTGTATGCCCATCAGAGGTGTGCGCAATTCATGGCTGACATCAGATGAAAATTCTCGTTCCCGGCTAATGAACTCACCGACCCGCTCTTGAAAAGAATCGATGGCCTGTGAAAGTACGGCAATTTCATCTTCACCCCCCGTCTCTGCCGCAGCACTGTCGAAATCAGTATTTTCAAGTTGATTAACTCGCCTTGCCAGATTCGTAACCGGTTGAATAATGCGGTCTGAAAAGGCAAATCCAAGAAATACGGAACATATGCATATAATGCCAACAATAACTAATACAGAGAGAATTAGGAGACGCTCAAAACTGTCAAATCTTGTTTCTTCTATAATGAAGTAGAAACTGTTATCGCCCTGGTGGCGTATTTCCAGATCGAGCGTCCTGTCGTCCATCTCAATATCGTCCACACCTTCCGGCAGATTTTTCAAGTATTCAGGAAACTGGGATTTATCGCCATTTTTTGTAATGTAGACAGCAAAGTTATCCCGAGGAATATCTGCAATTTCCGGTAACATGGCGTACTGATTCATGAATGTATTCATATCTGCTTCCAAGTGTTCTTCAAACAGGGTATCTTCAGCGAGCTCAAACGCGAAGAACAAGCCCGCAGAAAATAGCAGACAGACCACAAAAGTCATGGCGAAAGATGCTTTTACAATCCGATATCGGAGACTAGTCGAGCGCTTCATGATCCAAATTCAATCTATACCCCATGCCTCGCACGGTATGCAGCAGCGGGATGGAGAATGGTTTGTCAATTGCTTCCCTCAAGGTGTGTATGTGGATACGCACCAAATCGGCAGATTCTGGTGGCTCGCCCCAGACCGCCTGTTCGATCTCCTGTTTAGACACAACCCGGTGCGAATTACGTATCAGTAATTCAAGGATAACTTTAGATGTGATTGTGAGTTTAATATCCCGACCCGCTCTTTTAATTTGCTGAGTCATAATGTCGTAGGTCAAATCACCGACCTCTAATTTCTTACCAGTCCTGGCGCCGGAAATACGACGTATAAGGGCCGTTAATCGCAATTCCAGTTCCTTTAGAGCAAAAGGTTTAACAAGATAGTCATCGGCTCCCGCCTCGTAAGCATTTTCCTTGTAAGAAAGACCGTCCATGGCGGTTAGCATGAGAACGGGTAGATCGCTAAAGCCGAGGTTTCGGATACGTTCACACAGTTGAATACCGGTCAAGCGTGGCAGAGAAATATCAAGGATAACGCAATCGTATTTCTCACTTGTCACACAGTCGAGCCCAATGAGACCATCCGGAGCGAGATCCACTTCATGGGAGGCCGTCTCCAGATACTCACAGACGTTTTTTGCTACATCATAATCGTCTTCAACGAGTAATATTTTCATAAGCGGAATTGGATTTAGGTTTAACGCAGCCTTAACATAGTGCTTACAGTAAAATAACGACCTGTCTCATAGGATTGTTTATCACTGACCTTCTCCCCCTAAATTGGCTCACCCACAGTTGCTGCCGGAGCGACGATACTGGAGAAAGCGGCGCCAAAGGACGTAGTTCAAAATAAGCTGTAAACGCGTTATCCTCAGTTAAATCCAGGGTTTCAGCTTGAGCGGAAGTAATATGCCTAAAACAAGTGAGACTAAAGCCCAGCAAGATGTAGCAAAAGGTGCGGGTACAGTTTTTCTGGCAAGAACCGGCGCCGTTGTCGAAATAGTCACGCAACCGGTCTATACCTGGATGTTTGGGCTGGCAACGTACGGACTGTATACCGTGCTCTGGTCGCTGGTCAACTTAATTGAGAATATTACTGATCTTGCCATGACCAATGCCTTGCAGCGTTTATTGCCACAGGCGGATGAGTTAGAGGTACGGGCAACGATTATAAAAGGTGCTTTTATATTGGGCGTGCTACCCAGTTTTTTTTTGGCAATCATCCTTTCTCTCACTGCGCCTCAAATTGTACCTCTATTTAATGTAGCAGAAAAAGATATTGCACAACTGGGTATGGCAATTACCCTGTTTGCCTGGGCTTTACCTTTATGGGCAACAGTAGAAGTGGCAACATCGGCATTGCGCGCTTTTCGTGCCTTTGGGAAGGAGATAAGGCTACGACTACTCTGGGAACAAATCCTGCGTCTGGTGTTGACCATTGTACTCTGGTTGGCAGGTGTTGATACCCTGGCATTGCTGCTGGCCCATCTTGGCTCATTATTGATTACCGCATTTCTGGCATTGCGCCTGCTGGATAGCCACTGCAGTTTGAAACTTGCATGGCAAACAAAGGTATCCCGATCTGTATTGTATGAGCTTTTAGTCTCTGGTTTATCTGTGTTGCCGTCCAATATATTGGGGCGCATGTTCAGTGATTTACCTGTCGTTATTATTAACTTCAGTTTACCTGGCGCGGCAGGCGCAAATGCGGCGGGGCTTTATAGTATCGCACGTAAACTATCAAGCATACCGCAGATGGTTCGGACGGCTTTTTCCCATGTCGTAGCCCCTATCGCCGCTTCCAGTGCGAACAGGGATCACTCAGCTATACAGGCACTCTATACTTTCTCCGTACGTATCTCCCTGCTGCTTGCGTTGCCTACAACAGCGGCTCTTATCACTGCGACGGATTCAATTCTCACCCTGTTTGTCGCAGGTGCAGCAGCCGCATGGCCACTAGTGATTATTTTAACTCTTGCCCGTGGCCTCGAGGCCGTCGTTGGTCCGGCTACCGCCATCCAGCAGGTCATCAGTCACCGTGGTTTACCGGTGTTAAATAGCAGCATCGGCCTGCTGGCGGCAGCAGGGGTGCTATTCGTTACTTTCCCAATGTACGAAGCCATCGGCGTCGCACTTGGCGTTGCAACCGGTCAGCTGGTGACAGCCATGCTTTCAGTGTTGCAATTGTCCAGAGGAGAGAAACTAAAACCATTTGATGGCAGTTTTATGCGCATTTTTACTATAGCCACCCTGGCCTGTATCGTCATCATTGTTACCGGCATGCTGACTTCGACTGCCCTGCCATTACTTAGAGGCATTGTGATATTTCTTATCTATCTGGCTGTCATGTGGCTAAGTGTGCGCTTGATCCTACCGGCTCATGATCGACTCGCATTGGGTAAACTTGGCCGTCGTCTCAGACTTGCCCCTTGAATTTAATTGCCTGGTGTCAATAGGCATCAAACAATATCTCGACTAATGCTTTTTTAACTCAACCCTAACGCAACTATAAGACTTCTCTACGTAGCATTACCAACATGTTACGTAATATGTACCAGAAGCAGTGTGAGTAGGGCTACCCTGCCACCCTATGCACCTGTGCGTGTAAGCATTATTCTCCATCAATTGGGGTGGGGTGGTGTTGAGCGTGTCGCTGCTATCCTGGCCAATGGCTTTGCAAAACGTAAGATAGAAACTGAATTGCTGGTATGTGCTAAAGGTGGTCCGGGTGAAGATGAATTAAGGGCTATCATTGGTGAAAATGCCAGCGTTCATTATTTCCGACAGACACAAGGAAGTCGCTTGATGGACCTGCTCAAAGGCTTTACGAAAGTAGGGCGCTATTTGTACGAGACAAAACCGAAAATAGTTTTGTCAGCAGGTAATAATGTCAGTTTGTTTTCCCTGTTACTGGTCAGGTTGTATTGTCCTGGACCTACACGACTATTTGTCAAAACCACCAACCCGGTCTTCAGACCCCATGATAGTCGTTTCAAGCAGTTTATACGCCGCGCATGTTATTCACTCATATTCCGTTACTGTGATGGGGTGTTGTCACTGTGTGAAGAAGAAGTCTCCATTTTACGAAAGTCCTTTCCCAACGTAAGTGATAAGTTTATTGCTGTCCATAATCCGTATATCACTGATGCCATCTCCCCGAAGACAACCGCATCTACCGATCGCGCAAAAGACGTACCAAAATATTTGATTGCTGTGGGCCGATTACATCACCAAAAAAGGTTTGACGTATTACTCCATGCATTTGCCAAAGTGAGAAATGATGTTGATTGCCGACTTGTGATTCTCGGGGAAGGAGAAGATCGAACCAAACTCCAGGTATTGTCGACTAAACTCGACATAGCTCATTTAATTCAAATGCCGGGTTTTGTATCAAATGTTCCGGAATGGTTGGTCAGGGCAGATCTGTTTGTTTTATCCTCCGATTATGAAGGATTACCAGCTGTCGTACTGGAAGCGTTGGCATTTAATTGCCCGGTTGTCGCTACCGATTCCTTTCCGGGTGCTCGAGCATTGCTGGAGGCGGCAACACGCTGCGATGTCACACCCATTAGAGATGCAGATGCGCTGGCATCTGCCATAACCAACTCACTGAATAAAGGCGACAGTACTAAAGAATTGTTTCGTATAACAAGTAAATATCAAATTTCAGCAGCAATTGACAGCCACATTGATACCCTGAGCTTGCTCATGCATCAATCGCGAGCGGGCAAATTTCAATATCAGGATGTTAGCAAAAAACTTGCAGATTTAATAACGTAGGGTAGAATATCCCGATCAACTTTAACGTTCTTCGAAAAAGGTGTTTTCGGCGCGGAAACAGTCAACTGACAACAGTGACCGGATATTTAAATTTGTAAAAAACTGAAACCAACACTGTCTCCGCACTTGAAACTCAACTCATAGAAATAACCGACATAACAACCAGACAGTAACAAGTGCCGCAACAGCGACAATGACCGAACAGAATACAACAACCATAACAAATACGGTATTTGGTGAATTACTTTCAGCCCGGTTCCTGCAACGGGAAGAGACAAAAGCCCCGGTTCTACAAACCGACCCTCTGGCCAACACGCTTGTACAATCCGGCACAGCTTTACTGGAACGCCAGTATAGCGCCGGATACTGGCGTTTCGACCTTGAAGCGGATACGACAATCCCTTCCGAATATATCCTGTTGCAACACCTGCTGGGCACGGTAGATACGGCGCGGGAACAGCGCCTGGCCGATTATATAATCAGCCGCCAGTTACCTGACGGAAGCTGGCCCCTGTACGAAGGCGGCGCCGGCAATATCAGCGCCACCGTAAAAGCCTACTTTGCCCTGAAAACAGCCGGCCATGATCCCGCCGGGGAGATAATGGAACGGGCTTGCGCCTGGGTAAGGAATAACGGCGGGGCGGAACAGGTCAACGTATTTACCCGTATCCTGCTCGCGACGTTTGGTCAGGTGCCCTGGAGGACCGTACCGGCCATGCCGGCGGAGATCATCTGGTTGCCGCGCTGGTGGTATTTCGGCCTGAATAAGGTTTCTTACTGGTCACGCTGCGTCATTATTCCCCTGTTGCTGATCTTCTCTCACCGGCCGGTACATAAGGGCGCCGACATCAGGGAGTTGTTCAAACAGGACCCGGAATCCCTGAAGCATATAGATAAATTTATTCCGGGAAACCACATCAAAAACTGTTTTATCCTGGTAGACCGTTTGACCAAGCTGCTGGAACCCCTGGTTCCCGGGTTTATCAGACGACTTTCCATCCGCAGGCTGGAAGCCTGGACCCGCGCACACATGCGTGGAGAGGGTGGCATCGGCGCCATTTTCCCGGCTATGGCAAATGCCGTCTATGCACTCAAGTTGCTCGGCAATGATACAACAGACCCGGACCTGAAGCGTGGCATACAGGCTATAGAGGACCTGGTGATCGAGGAAGAATCGCAAACTTACGTGCAACCCTGCGTCTCACCGATCTGGGATACCTGCCTGAGCCTGTCCGCCCTGTCAGAGGCCGGCTTGAGACCGGACAACGAGGGTGTCAAACCGGCTACAGACTGGCTGTTCGACAAACAGGTATTCACCCGGGGCGACTGGATCAGCAAAGCGCCGGGCCTGGAAGGTGGCGGTTGGGCATTCCAGTTTGAAAATGACTTCTATCCTGACGTCGATGATACCAGTATGGTGGTGATGGCGTTACTGCGCGCCGGCGCCCATAATCACCCGGATAAGAAAAAGCGCATTGCCCAGGCCGTTAACTGGACTATCGGTATGCAAAATACGGATGGCGGCTGGGGAGCTTTCGATATCGACAATCATTACAAATACCTCAACAACATACCCTTCGCCGACCATGGAGCGCTGGTCGACCCAAGCACTGCCGACCTGACCGGGCGCTGTATTGAAATGCTGGCGATGCTCGGCTATGACAAGGGTTTCCCGCCCATCGCTCGGGCTATTGAATTCCTGCAACAGGATCAAGAACCCTGTGGCGCCTGGTTCGGTCGCTGGGGGGTAAATTATATCTACGGGACCTGGGCCGTGCTGGTCGGTCTGGGCGCCCTGGGTGAAGACCCGAACCAGCCCTACCTGCGTAAAGCCGTGAACTGGTTAAAACAAGTCCAGAACAAGGACGGCGGCTGGGGCGAAAGTTGTGACACATACAATGAGCCGGACTTGAGCGGATCGGGAAACAGCACGGCTTCACAAACCGCATGGGCATTGCTGGGCCTGATGGCGATGGGTGAAACGAAATCCGAGGAAGTGGAAAAAGGCATTAATTACCTGATGCGTAATTTTGACGGCGCAAAAGGCTGGGAAGAGGCATCGTTCACCGGCACCGGATTCCCCCGGGTGTTCTACCTGCGTTACCACGGTTACAGCCACTACTTCCCGGTTTGGGCATTGGGTGTCTACACACGTTACCGGCAAGGATTGGAAACCCGCCAGGATACGCTGGTGCGGGAAGGGCCTGTTGACCTGGGAGTATTACCCGTACTGAACAATAAACATTACCAATCCAGATTCAAGACCACTTGATATATGCTTCAGGAAGTCGCTAACGGCACTATCAGGAACGTAGACGGACAAGAGCGTATCTATTACGACGGTTACTGGATCCGCTACTACGATGTACCGAACAATCTTGTCTATAAAAAGTCCCTCATCGACCAGCTGACCCGACGGGTTTTTCATCATGTGGAGACCGGAATCAATACCCCCGGCAACAAACTCGAAGAGGTCCGAAGCAGGTACGAAACTGAAAATAACTCATCAAGAAAACGCGTGCTGGCTGCCATGCTGGCCGGCGCTTTGCTGAACCGCGGCGCTGATATCCTGACCCGTGTCGTCGAACTGGAGCAGATTGGCGTTAGCATCAAACCGGATAATGAATTGCTACGAGAGTGCGGTCTTTGTTTCATGGGTGCGCTTGAATACGGGAAATACATTCGAGTTAAGCACGGCAGGGAGGGACTGGAAGAGCTCTGGGGAGAACCTTTCAGGGCCTTCACCACACCTGTCGAAAGCTTCCTGGAAAGCCGTTATATCAAGATCGCGCAAACCATGCATGAGATCGACCAACTGGTAGAAAAAATGGACGCCGTCTTTGCAAAGTCAACCATGTTCGGTAATCTGGTAAAACTGGTCGAAGAACTGGCTGTCAGCGGCAAAAATACCATGGAGACGCTGCGCAGTGATCCGGCCATCATTGAAATATGGCCGCAGTTTGTCAGCGCATCCGAACAGGTTGCCGACTGCAAACCCAGGTTAACTGAGGATGCAACCCGGCGCGAACAGGCCCTGGGAAAACGCGGGATCGATATTTTCCACCGCTGTGGCACTCTAATCGAGGATTTGACCAATTACCGGATTCCGATGCCCAAAACCACGCACACCCTTATTCATGATTGTGACCAGTTTAAGGAAAAATATGCCCATCGTTTGTGCTGACCCGCCCGTCAAACACCCTGACTCAACATGAGGCACAATCGTATGTTAATGCGTTGAGGAAGCAGCCGTTAATTACCGCTAAACAGTTGTATTAATCAGTTAAGTAGACGTTTTAATAGATGAATAATTACTCTGCCCCCACCCGCGATATGCGCTTTGTGCTGAATGAACTCGCAGGACTGCCGGCTGTCAATCAACTGCCGGGACTCGAAGATGCAACGGAAGATACCGTGAATACCATACTGGAGGAAGCGGCAAAATTTGCCGGCGCGGTACTGGCGCCGCTCAACCGTTCGGGAGACATCGCCGGCGCCGGCTTCAAGGATGACAGGGTTATCCCCCCACAAGGGTTCAACGACGCCTACCAGGGATTTGTGGAAGGCGGCTGGTCGTCACTGCCGTTCAATCCTGAATTCGGCGGTCAGGGATTACCGGAACTGGTCGCGACTGCAACCAATGAAATCTGGCAGTCCGCCAACATGGCCTTCGCCTTGTGTCCCATGCTGACGGAAGGCTGCGCAGTCGCTCTCGACATACATGGTTCTCACGACCTGAAGGCAATTTTCCTGCCGAA
Organism: Gammaproteobacteria bacterium; assembly: GCA_965205405.1. Classification (GTDB taxonomy): domain Bacteria; phylum Pseudomonadota; class Gammaproteobacteria; order Eutrophobiales; family Eutrophobiaceae; genus JAAXHV01. Next base: position 2,092,913 of record OZ242169.1, on the reverse strand, counting down.
GCTGATTTCCGGGGAATGGGCCGGCACCATGAACCTGACGGAACCCCATGCCGGCTCCGATTTGGCCGAGATAAAGACCAGGGCCGTACCCAACGGCGATACTTACCTGCTATCAGGTCGGAAAATATTCATTACCTGGGGAGATCATGACTTCACGGACAATATCCTCCACCTGGTTCTGGCCCGACTGCCCGACGCACCGCCGGGAATTAAGGGTATCAGCCTGTTCCTGGTGCCCAAGTACCTGGTCAATGCAGACGGTTCTACCGGTCGGCGCAATGACGTCTACCCGGTTTCCATTGAGCACAAATTAGGCATCCACAGCAGCCCGACCTGTGTCATGAGCTATGGTGACAACGGCGGTGCTGCCGGTTACCTGGTGGGCGCAGAACATAACGGCATAGCCTGCATGTTCACCATGATGAACCATGCCCGCCTGTCCGTCGGCACCCAGGGCCTCAGTATCAGCGAGCGCGCTTATCAACAGGCACTGGACTATGCGAAGGAGCGTGAACAGGGAAAAATTCCGGGCCAACCCGGGCGCGCGAGGATCATACAGCACGCGGACGTGCGCCGCATGCTGATGTTGATGAAATCAGGTTGTGAAGCGATGCGTGCGGTCGCCTATGTAGCTGCAGCCTCACTTGATTACATGAACCGGTCTCCGGACGGCGCCAGCCACAGTGAACGATTTGCCTTGCTGACACCGGTCGTCAAGGCCTGGTGTACCGAGTTGGCCCAGGAAATCACTTCCTTAGGGCTACAGGTACACGGCGGCATGGGCTATATTGAAGAGACCGGCGCCGCCCAGCATTACCGGGACGCACGCATCACCAGTATTTACGAAGGGACCAACGGTATCCAGGCCCAGGACCTGGTCGGCCGCAAGGTCATCAGGGACAATGGCAAGGCAATCAGGGAACTCATCGGCGAGATCAACCAAACTATTGCTGAACTGTCCGATACCGATGTCAACCAGACAGCCATCAAACACGCTTTGGGCGATGCGACCGGAAAGCTGGCGCAGGCCACGGACTGGTTACTGCAGAACTACCGGGATGATCCCGATGCGCCGGGTTCCGTTGCGCTCAATTTTCTCATGCTGATGGGTTACGTTTGCGGTGGCTGGCAAATGGCCCGGGCGGCGCTGATAGCGACTGAAAAATCCACTTCCTCAAGCGATGATTTTTATCGGAGTAAAATCGTAACAGCGCGCTTCTATGCTGAACATTACCTGCCCAGGACCAGCGGGTATTTCTCAACTATCCGGGCAGGCAGCGAGTCGATCATGGCTTTGGATGCGGAACAGTTTTAATACCTCCAGCGTCATGCTGGTGAATGCTTGTCATGTAATGCAGTAATACGAACTTCCCTGGCCCAGGGTTAAAATATCAATTGGTATCTGCTTCCTGCGCCTTTACCCAGCCTTTGCAAAAAGGTCTTTTCCGTCAGGGTTTTCAATGCGAACTGGATTGTGCGCCTGGGTAGTTCAGCCGTTTTTTCAATATCGGCAACTTTCAGTTTTCTTTCCGGATTGGATTTAAAACACTCCAGGACTTTAACGGCTGATTCAGAAAGTAACTGGAGATTTTCGTATTTTTCCCGATAGCTATCGATATCGGCTATTGCCGCCTCAAAAAGTTTCAGGAAAAAGAGGACTAAAATATCGAATTTATACAGTTTTGAGTCCGCTTTAAACTTACCGTCTGAGCACTGATGTAATACAGAGTAATACTGGCTTTTGTTCTGTTCAATCTTTCTGTCAAGCGCAATATAAGATGCGATTTCTTCCAGGTATTTATCACCTGACTGCAAAAGTATCAGCAGGAACAAGGCCCTCCCCAGCCGGCCGTTCCCGTCCTGGAAAGGGTGTATAGCCAAAAAGCGAAAGGTGAACTCAATAGCCACCAGTATCGGCCAATGATAGGTATCGATAGTCTCATTATACCAATCGAACAGTTCCCGCATCGCTGTGTCGGTCATTACCCCAGGGTCGGTGGGTTCCAGGACAGGATGTTCTTCGCCGGTTTCGTTGTTTCTTGAGATAACTTTATTGATTACGGTTTTATAGGCCCCTGCATAATGCTCGGCAGGGGGATAATATTTGAGCAACTCCCGGTGGAGACCCCGGACTATGGTCTGGGTCAGTGGTTTAAACTCTTCGGCCTGGAGATATATGGTCATCAACACACTGCGGCTGCCTATGACTTCCTCAATACTCCTTTCCCTGCTCTTTGAAAGTTTGTCAATGATGAAGTCCTCTTTTTCCTCGTAGGCCGTGGTTTTACCATCTTTTGATAAGATTGTATCCACCCACTCGATTTCAACGTCGGTCAGCACCGCATTCTCAATCCGGGTGGTAGCTCCCACGTTGCCTATCAAGGCACATTTCCTCAAGAATTCTTTTTCTTCAGTTGTAGCTGTTTCAAGACCCTTGTATGCTTCTACCAGTAAACCCTGTAGTGTTTTAATTTGATTCTCTATCCTGCTGCTTGGCGTAAATGACAACATTTAACTGACCCCTGGTATGGATGCTGTCTGATATTATGCAATATTGCGCAATAATGCGCAACTTATTTATAGTTTATATTGCGCATTATTGCGTCTTTATATCGGAATATTCAACTCCCCGGCAAGCTTTACCTGCTCCATACTGTCATTTACATCCACGTTAAAAGGTATAATTTCGAAACCGTTTGCGCAGTTCCGTTTTTTGTATCTTTCCCGTTGCGGTATGAGGGATTTCATCGATAAATACCACATCGTCCGGCAACCACCATTTCGCCACCTTGTCTTTCATCCATTCCAGTATTTCTTCCTTGCTCGCTTCCCTGCCCTCCTTCCTGACTATGATCAGCAATGGCCGCTCCGACCACCTCGGGTGGGGCACTCCGATAACGGCGGCTTCGGCAACGTCGGGATGGCCCACTGCCGCATTTTCCAGTTCGATGGAACTGATCCACTCGCCCCCGGACTTGATGACATCCTTGGACCTGTCGGTAATCTGCAGGTAACCCTCGGCGTCTATCGTCCCCACGTCACCCGTACTGAACCAGCCATCTTCATCGTGCACGTCACTCGGAACGCCTGTCTCATAATAGTCGCTGCAGATAAACGGCCCGCGCACCTTCAGAAGCCCTGTTGATATTCCGTCCCTGAGCAGTTCGTTATTATCATCATCGACAACCTTCATCTCGACGCCGTAAACTACGCGCCCCTGCTTCTCCCTTATGCCGTATTGTTCCTCCCGGGTCAGTTCCAGCATTTCCGGTTTCAAGGTATTAACCGTACCCAGGGGGCTCATTTCCGTCATTCCCCAGGCATGATGGACATAAACGCCGTAGTTGTCCTCGAACTCCTCCATAATCGACGGAGGGCAGGCTGCACCGCCGATGACGACCCGATTTAATTTTCTGACCTGTTTGCCCGAATCTGCAAGGTACTTCAGCAGGTTCAACCACACTGTAGGCACCCCGGCAGAAAAAGTAACTCCTTCCTCTTCAATTAATGCCTGCAAAGTTGCGCCATCCCCCATCCTGGGGCCGGGAAAGACCAGCTTTGTTCCTGCTACCGGCGCGCCGTAGGCCAACCCCCAGGCATTAACGTGGAACATGGGTACGACCGGCATGACCACGTCCCGGACGGACAGGTTGAGCACGTCCGGTGATATGCCAATCAGTGTATGTATCACCATTGACCGGTGATGATAGAGTACCCCTTTGGGATTGCCGGTTGTTCCCGACGTATAGCACAGGCAACAGGCGGTTTTCTCATCCAGATCAGGCCAGTCAATCCGGTCAGAGTGCCTGCCGATAAAGGATTCATAAGACTGTGCGTTGTGCAGACCCGTATCCGGCATATGCTCGTCATCCGTCAGGACAATATAGGCTTCCACGCCAGGCAAATCCTGTTTGATTTTTTCCAGTACCGGCACGATCAACGGGTCGACAAAGACCAGCTTGTCCTGCGCATGGTTCACGATATAGGTGATCTGCTCCGGGAACAGGCGCGGGTTCACCGTGTGGGTGACGGCTCCGATACCTGCTATGGCGTAATACAATTCAAAATGACGATAATCATTCCAGGCAAACGTCGCGATCCGGTCGCCCGGCTGTACGCCATAGTCGATCAAGGCATGCGCCAGCTGACGGGTCCTGCGGAATGCGTCCCCGTAGGTATACCTGTGTCTCGGCTCATCACAGGTAACGGATACGATCTCCACATTGGGATGGTTCTTATCGGCATGCTCCATTATCGAGGTAATGGTCAACTGCCTGTCCATCATCAGACCCAGCATAATTATCCCCTTTTTATTGGTTTAGCCACAGAGGACACAGAGTTCACAGAGATAAGCGTTTAATGCCTCAGTGTTGTCTGGTTACGCCAAGTGATTCACAGACTTCGTTTCAGGCCGGTTGCGTTAAGTAACCGGAAACAGATGAATTGATAAACATGCTAGTCACCCACGCCTAAAAAAAATTCTCGGTCCACTCTGTGCTCTCTGTGTCCTCTGTGGCTTTTATGTTTTTTATCTGTGTTCATCTGTGGATAAGAATTATACACCAGCACCATTGAAGCGGGTATAGAACCGCCTGACAGGTTCACTCAGGCTGCCTTCAATGGTTTCCATATTTTCCATCAGGTAGTCAACCGAGCCTTTCTGTACCGCACGGTATATATTTTTTGTGAGGTTATATGCCGCAACACCTGACCAGTTAGGCGGCAATAACTCCCCGGGGAGGTCGGAATCCTGCAACTGTATACGGCGGTACTCATGAATGAGCAGGGTTCGGACCTGAAAACATTGCTCAGGGTCCTTTTGCTTCGCTCTACTGATAGCGCGGTAGACGGAGCGAAACCGTTGAATAAAATGATTGTACCTTTTTTCTATCCCGGCCATGTTCCAACACTCATGGGATAATTTTCTCAATACTTCGCGGGAGGCAACATCTTCGGTATTGGCAATAAACACGACCACCTTGTCCGTCAGCTTCAATTCCAGCAGGGTCTCATCCAACGGCTGCCGGTCACCGGAAGGATGACCCAGCATACCCGGGGTTAACGCGCCGTAACCAAGCCAGGCCAACTCCCTGCGCAACAATTCTTTTTCTGTATTGCCACATAAAGTAGGCAACACAAGGGTCCACTTTCTGTCCCAGGTCTGCCGATTGGCGTTGTAAATTCTCCGAGCGGCCTTCTCGTAATGTCTTTGGCCGGCCTCGGTAAAACTGTAATAACTGCGTCTGCCCAACTGCCGGGCAACCAGCCAGTCTTCTTTTACCAGTCTGAAGACTGCCGTCCGGATTTGTCTTTGATTCAAGCCGAATGGTTCCAGCACCTTGATCAAGCTGCCCAGCCAAACGGCGCTGCCATGCTGTGACACCGCATCACCGAATACACTGATGATCAGCGATCCGGTACGAACGGGTTTCCGACCGGCAAATTCCGCTACCAGCTCACTAATCTGCTTCATAATCCTGGTTTCCGGTTTTTAGGGGACAGATTTGAAATCTGTCCCCAGTCGGCACCGGGGGAAAATAAATCTGTCCCCTTTTTTCTCACTGGTCGTAATCAACGACGACCCGGTCGGTAATCGGGTGGGCCTGGCAGGTGAGTATATAGCCCGCCGCCAGTTCGTCCGGTTCCAGGGCGTGGTTGATATCCATATCCACTTCTCCTTCCAGCAATTTTGCCTTGCAGGTTGCGCAAACGCCGCCTTTACAGGCAAACGGCAGGTCAACGCCGTGATCCAGGGCGCCATCAAGGATGTTTTGCCCATCTGCGGTCAGTTCAAAACGGGTCTGTCTTCCATCGGCATTAACACTGACCTGCGCCACCATACCGGCCATTTTCAAAGCCCGCTCATGGTGTTTTGCCACCCTTGCCGCGGCTGCCTCGGCAGAGGCGGCAAACAGTTCATAATGGATTTTGTCCTCGTCGATTCCCTCGGCGCGTAAACCCCGGGACACTTCGGATATCATCGCCTCGGGGCCACACAGGAAATACTCGTCGATAGAACGCAGGTCAAGCAGGTGTTGAATCAATTGGGCGCCTTTTTTGTTATTGATACGGCCATTCAGGATGTCAATGTCCTGGCGCTCCCTGCTGAGAATGTTTATCCACTGGAAACGGGCCATGTATTGATTTTTTATCGCCTCCAGTTCTTCCTTGAACATCATCGTAGCGACGCTCTGGTTGCCGTACAACAAGGTAATCCGGCTTGCCGGCTCGCGCGCCAATACGGTCTTTATAATCGAGATGATCGGGGTTATGCCGCTACCGGCCGCGATGCACAGATAATTCCGTTCATAATCCTCGCGCAACTGTGTAAAAAAAGTCCCCTGCGGCGGCATGACCTCCATAAGAGCGCCTTTGCCCAGTTTTTCATTGGCAAACGTTGAGAAGACGCCACCTTCTATCTTCTTTACGGCAACTCGTAATATATCGTCATCAACACCGGAACAAATGGAATAAGAGCGTCTTATTTCATCTCCATCGATCTCTGCTCTCAGGGTCAGGTACTGACCCTGGGTGAATTGAAAGGTCTCGGCCAGACGTTCGGGCACGTCGAACGTCAGGCAAACCGCATTGTCCGTTTCCTGCCTGATGTCACTTATGGTTAAGGGATAAAATTCCGGCATTTTCAACACGAATCAATCCGTATCAGGAGAAAAGGGGACAGATTTGAAATCTGTCCCCAGCCGGCGCCTGGGAAAAAATAAATCTGTCCCCTTTTTTTCTATATGCATTTGAAATAGTCGAAGGGCTCCAGGCAGTCGTTACACTTGTACAACGCCTTGCAAGGAGTTGAACCGAAGCGACTGATTTCCTGCGTATCGGCAGATTGGCAGCGCGGGCAGGTCAGACCTGTGGCCGGCATACGCAAACTCTGCTTATCAGCCGAACCCACCGGGGGGGCTATGCCATATTGCAGAAGTTTTTCTCTACCTGCCGCGCTGAGCCAGTCCGTGGTCCATGGCGGCGAGATCTGTGTAGTCACTTCGATGTTTTCATAGCCGTTTTCCGTTAAAACGGCCGCTATATCGTGTTCAATAGTCTGCATCGCAGGGCAACCACTGTAGGTGGGCGTAATCACCACCTGTAGTCTGCCTTCATGCCGGCGCACGTCCTGCAATATACCCAGATCAGCAATGGTTAAGACGGGTATCTCGGGATCTGAAACCTGTTCAAGAAGACGTCTCACTTCGTTTATGGCGCTGTCCGGAAAAAAGGGGACAGATTTATTTTTCAAGTAGGTCAACTCAATATACCGATAATGTCAGGAAAAATAAATCTGTCCCCTTTTTTCTCTACCAGTCCTGGCCGGGCATGGCTCTTGGCAGGGACTGCATTTCAGCCAACAGGTAGCCGATATGTTCCGAATGCAGGCCCTGTCTTCCCCCGCTACGGGTATACTTCAGTTCCGGCCGTTCCAGCGTGGCTTCCTTGAGGACGCTGTTTACTTTTTCATCCCATAACGTTTCGACAGTTTCCAGGTCCACGCCGATTTGATTTACCTGCATGGTCAGGTCGATCCCGTCCGCATCGAAAAACTCAAACGTGAACGGCATGATCTGGGCCACGGCCTCACTGATTTTTACATGACTCTCCCCGGTTCCGTCACCCAGACGAATCACCCATTCGCTGCTATGGCGCAGGTGATACTCACATTCTTTCAGGGTTTTTGCCGCAATACCGGACAGGGTGGAATCAACGGAGTATTGCAGTGCCTGGTAATAGAAATAATCATACGCATCAACAAAAAACTGTCTGGCCATGGTGAAGGCAAAATTACCCACCGGCAGTTCCATGATTTGAAAATTCCGGAATTCCCGTTCACTGCGAAAATAAGCGAGATCATCTTCCGTCCTGCCCTCGCCTTCCACCTCACCGGCGTAAGTCAGCAACATGCGGGCGCGTCCAACCAGATCCAGTGCGGTATTGGTCATGGCTATGTCTTCTTCCACAAAAGGTCCGTGACCGCACCACTCCGCCAGACGCTGACCGTTAATCAAGGCGTTATCTCCAAGCCTTGCGACATACTGGAATAAATCCTGTTGTGCTGTCTCACCGCTCACCATATCACCACGCCGAAAGCGGGGACGGATTTGAAATCCGTCCCCTGTCCTGAGTCCCGTTCACAGCTTGAGGTCGTCGGGCACATCGTAAAAGGTAGGATGACGATAGATCATCTTGTCTACCGCAGGATCAAAAAAACTGCTGCCGTCCTCGAACTGGCTGGCGATGATATCTGCCGACTTCACCACCCAGATGCTACACCCCTCATTCCTGCGGGTATAGGTGTCCCGGGCATATTGCAGGGCTTGTTCACCGTCGGCTGCGTGAATACTGCCGGCATGTTTGTGGTCCAGCCCCCGCTTGCTGCGAATAAAAACTTCCCAGAGGGGCAAACGCCCGGTTTTATCCGGCATAATCTTTTCCTCCCGGCAGTCAGCCGATGTTGCAAGACGGAAAAAACGGGGACAGACCACGTTTTATGGTCCCCTTTTTCTACCCGAGTTAGCGGGAACTGCTGTCATAAAACGTGGTCTGTCCCCGTTTTTTCCCCGTCGCTTGTCCGCATAGGCAAGGGCTGCTTCCCGCACCCAGGCGCCGTCTTCATGGGCGCGGATACGCGCGCTCAATCGCTCCTGGTTACAGGGACCGTTGCCGGCAATGACCTGGTAGAATTCGTCCCAGTTTATTTCACCGAAATCATACTGTCCGCGCGCTTCATTCCACTTCAGGTCAGGGTCCGGAAGCGTCAGGCCCAGATATTCGGCCTGGGGAACCGATTGATCCACAAATTTCTGCCGCAGTTCATCATTACTGTTGCGCTTGATCTTCCATTGCATGGACTGGGCGGAATGGGTGGAATTCGCGTCACTGGGACCGAACATCATCAATGACGGCCACCACCACCTGTTAACCGCATCCTGCGCCATCGCTTTTTGCTCCACGGTTCCCTGACAGAGCATCATCAGCAATTCAAAGCCCTGGCGCATGTGAAAACTCTCTTCCTTGCAAATCCGCACCATGGCACGGGCATAAGGGCCATAGGAGCAACGGCACAAGGGGATCTGGTTGATGATGGCGGCTGAGTCCACCAGCCAGCCGATGGCGCCTATGTCCGCCCAGGTCAGGGTCGGATAATTAAAAATACTGGAATACTTGGCCTTGCCGGAATGCAGTTGTTCGAGCAACTGCTCCCTGGAGATACCCAGCGTTTCCGCCGCACAGTATAAATACAGGCCATGGCCTGCCTCGTCCTGTACCTTGGCCAACAGGATCGCCTTACGCCGCAACGACGGCGCCCGTGTGATCCAGTTCCCCTCCGGCAATTGACCTACTATCTCGGAATGGGCATGTTGTGAGATCTGCCTGATCAGGGACTGCCGGTAAGCATCCGGCATCCAATCCCGAGGTTCGACCTTTTCCTCGGCGTCTATCCGCCTCTGAAAGCCTGTGCCTGCGCCGCTGTATCGGTCATCTGTATCTACCTGTTTATCACCACTGATTTAATGATACAAAAATTTTCGTGAATGTCAACATTTTGTATCATATTTTATGGTACAGGGAGATTCCCGCTCGCGCAGGAATGGTACTGATACACCGGGGACGGACTTAAGTCCGTCCCCTTTTACTTATGGTCAGTTATGATAAGGATTGAATGCAGTCACGTCCTCTTTATCTGATTCGCTGGTATCCATGGGAGGCGTGGGGATGTAATGTTCCGGGACGGGGCCGCCTCCGGCTTTACGGGCCAGGGCCTGTTCGACTGTTTCGACATTTACCGCGGCGGCAATACCGTCTTTTCTTTTCACCATCATGGCGATACCTGAGCTGTTCGGCGGCGGCATCATACTGGCGTGGTAGTAAGCGACCTTATGTTTTTTTACGTCAATCTTGCGGTCCACGTTCAGATCCCGTTGATTCACGCCTTTACGCGGGTGGACACAGACCCCATCGACTATCTCCAGGTCCAGCCACCATTTTTTTACCGGGTTGCGGATACCGTGACCCAATACGTCATCCAGTTTTACCGCAATCGGCACCAGCAAGGGCTTCAACCAGAATGCGTTTACCCCACACCAACTGGCCATCTGGGTGGTGATTGGGCCGTCCCAGCTGATGACCTTGTTTAACGGACAGGTCTTCATGCAACGACCGCAGGCCAGTCCCCGTTGATTGGTCAGGCGATAACGGGTGCAGCGCTCTACGTCCGGTTTCCATATTTCATAACCGTTAAACATCACCTTGTCGCCGAAGGGAATGGCGTCGCAGGGGCACTCCCGCGCGCATTTCTGGCAATTTGAGCAAAAATACTGCAACCCGAAATCAACCGGTTTATCGGGAACCAGCGGCAAGTCGGTGGTCATGACGACTGTTTTAAAACGCGGGCCGATAAACGGGTTGAGCACCAACTCGCCGATACGGCTGAGTTCCCCCAGCCCCGCCCACATCACCAGGGGAATATGCAGCACGTGGGAGTCCGCGTTGGTCTGCGGCCGGGCAGGATGACCGAGGGAACGTATATGTTCGGCCATGATGCCGGCTATCAAGGCTCCGCGCATGTAGGCGCGCATGGATTGCGCCCCGGAGATGAAATCATCGCCGGAGGCGCCTTCCATGGTGTCATAGCCTTGATCGATAAGACACACGACAGCATATTTATGGTACGGCTTGATCTCCGAGCCGTCTTCCTTGTGGGAATACCAGGCATACTCCGGTATCTCGCAGATCCCGGTGATCTCCGACCCCAGGGCATAGGACAATGACTTGAGCGCCTTGGTATTGGCCTCGGGATCATTCGTGCCGCTTGCCTGTGCCTCTGCCATGGGCCCGTCCTGGTGCGGCACCATGCCGCGGATTTGTTTCAGCATGGCAGCGGCAAACGGATGTTTGAAGGAAAAACGCTGGCGTTCCACCTGCGCTTTCTTATCCAGATCGCCATGAATTGCCCTTTCGAAGAAACCTGCCCGTTTCGGCACCCGCGGCACCTCATCGTCCAGTATAAGCGTCGTGGGTCTGTCTACGCGCTTTACCTGTTCCATCGGGTAGTTGCTGAGATGGGTCTGCCGGTGGGCGCGGCGCCATCTCTCCAGGCCGGACGTGGCGCCGCCAATACCCAGCCAATATGCCAGGTTCCGGCCGTTTTTCGCCTTGGCCTTCAGCGGTTTGTCCGTTGCCAGTGCATAATCCGTGGTCACCACCGCGACCGAGAAGTCGGCGTCCAGGTAGGGATTGACGACCACTGCGTTATCCCGAACACCCAGGCCGGCCAGTACGGTCAACCGGTCGATATCAATTTGATCATTCCGATCATCATAGGCCGTCGCATCGAACCCCATCGCACGTATATGGTTGGCAATGCCTACCGCTATTTCAAAAGCGCGCATCTGCGCAGTGGCATGGATGGACCCCTCAAGCCAGCGCCGGGCCGTGTTGTCAGCTTCCGGCAAGCGGCTGTGTTCGGCCAGTACGACTATTCCGTGACTATGATCATCCGGCGTCGATTCCCGGTACCAGCAGGAAGCGGTCAACCTGCATATACCGATCTGGCCGGCATCAAGAAAATAACCGGCTCCCTTGACGTCTATCGATCGCCTCTCGAGGTCATCAGGTACGGGCGCTTTGGCCGGCGCGACCGCGCCTTCACAGAATTGCTTGAAGATAACGTGATATTTCTCCAACGCGGCGGCATAGTTTGAAGACGCGCCGTTGCCGGCAGCGGGCCGGGTATTTCGCCCCCGTTGACGTTCATACTCGATAATTTCTGCATCACGAGGCAATCTCTCAAGAGGATAGGGGCCGTAGTGAAAGGGTCGGTGCTTGTTGGAGCAGAAAATCATGCGGTTGTCCCCTGGTTGCTGACCTCCGGTGATTATGTCACAAATATAATAAAGATATCGATATACGGGGTCAGGTTAAAAATATCTGGGGTCAGTGTAAAAAAGCCTGTTTATCATCCCTGTGATTGAGTTTTTACACTGACCCCAGATATTTTTAACCTGACCCCAAATAAATTTTCAGTGGCTTGACGCTTCAGAAACACCGATACCAACCTCCGAACAGATATATTGTTCAGCAAACGCCGCTCTTTCCTTATCCGCCCTGGCGCTGTTATCCATAATTGACAACAGCCAGGCCGTGACAAACGCCAGCGGAGCCGAGACAATGGTAGGGTAGGTATAAGGAAATATCGCTTTTTCCATACCTATAACGTCCACCCATACCTGCGGCCCCAGGATAATCAATCCGACGGAAGAGATCAGGCCGGCCAGACAACCGTAGACGGCGCCCCGGGTCGTCAACCCCTGCCAATACATGGAGAGCAATAATACCGGCGCATTGGCGCTGCCGGCAACGGCCAGGGCCATATTGGTAATGAAGATGACGTTTTGGTGTTCAAACGCGATACCGAACAGGATTGCCAGTATCCCTATGCCGATCACGGCGCAGCGGGAGACCAGCAATTCGGACCTTTCCGATGCCCTGCCCCGTTTAATCGATTTCGCATACAAATCATGGGCGATGGTGGCGGCCGCGGAGATGGTCAACCCTGACACGACGGCAAGGATGGTGGCGAAGGCAACGGCAGATACAAAACCCAGCAAAATGTCTCCACCCAGGTAGTGGGCGGTATGGAGCACCACCATGTTGCGTCCCCCTGTCAGGTCGCCGGCGGCAGTATGGTAGTCCGGGTTAAACATGATGAGTGACACCGCGCCGAAACCGACGATGAGCATCAGGAGGTTAAAATAGCCGATGATGGAGATAGCGTAAAAGGCCGATTTTCTTGCCGTTATTGCATCCTTCACAGTAAAAATACGCATCAGGATATGGGGCAGCCCCATAAACCCCAGCAAGGCCGTAAGCCCCAGAGAGATCACCGATACCGGGTCGTCCAGCCACCCGCCCGGCGCAATCAGGTTCCAGCCTCTTGGATGGGTGAGGACCGCGCTGTGGAAAAACGCATTCAGGTCAAACTGGTAATGCTGCAACATCAACAGGGCAATCAGCGTACCCCCGATCACCAGCAGGAAGGCCTTGATAATCTGTACCCAGGTAGTGGCAAGCATTCCGCCGAAGGTCACGTAGGCGATCATCAGGGCGCTGATGCCGCTAACGGCCCAGATGTAGTCCAGACCGAACAGCAACTGGATCAATTTTCCCGCTCCCACAAGCTGCGAGATAAGATAAAAGACCACGGTGGCGAGGGAGCCCAGAGCGGCAACCAGTGTAATCGGGCGTTCCGCAAGACGAAAGGAGATGACGTCGATAAACGTATAACGGCCGAGATTACGCAGTCGCTCAGCCATCAGGAATAAAATAACCGGCCAACTGGCGACCGCGCCGACCGCCAGCATCAGGCCGTCTGTTCCGGCAAAAAATAACAGACTTGTAAGTCCTAAAAAAGTCGCCGCCGACATGAAATCGCCGGAGATGGCGATCCCGTTCTGCCACGCGGAAATATCGCCGCCGGCCACATAAAACTCTTTGCGGGAATGAGTGCGCCGGGCTGCCCACCAGGTAATCAGCAAGGTGCTCAGGACAAACAGGACAAACGTGATGATCGCCGCCACGTTCACGGGTTGTTTGGCATCGACCGGCGTATCGGCCCAGGCAAACATCGGGCTCAACGACAGCAGGAAGATACACGGCAGGATTAGTCTACTCATACCACAGTCCCAGCTCTCTCATGATCGCCTCTTTTTTCGGATCATGGTATCGGCCGGTCCACCATATATACCCCCCTGAAATGACGACGCTCAGCAAAATAACCAGCACACTGAGCCAGATGATGACGCTGACGGCGCTCCCGTCCGGCCAGGCCGTCCCCGCCAGTCCTGTGGCCCAGGCTATGACCAGGAAGTAAACACTGTATTGAAAAATGGCGATACCCGTTAACAGGTAGATCACCCGCCTGTGCTTATTGGCAAGCGAGCGGTATTTTGATGACGCGGATAATCGCCTGAGTTGCTCCTTTAGTTCCAAAACCGGTATGACTCCTGTTTGTTTTCGTTATTTTGTTGCCAGGGCTTCCTTAATCTTATTCTTTTGCACCTTGCCCATTGTATTACGCGGGAGTTCATCCGCGAAATAGATTTGCTTCGGTACCTTGAACCCGGCCAGTTGCGTTTTCAGTCCGGCAATGATCTCAGCTTCATCCGGCCGGCAATCCGGGTCGGTCACCAGGACGGCGATCACTCTCTCCCCCAGGTCCGCATCATCAATGCCGACTACGGCTGACTCACTGACACCTTCAATGCGATCCAGGCATTGCTCAATCTCTTTCGGATAGATATTCTCACCGCCGCTGATGATCATGTCCTTGGCGCGGCCGACAATACGGATAGATCCATCGGCATCCCGTCTCGCCAGGTCACCTGTGCGGAAATAACCAGCGTCCGTGAAAGCAGCCCTGTTTGCGGCGTCCAGGTTCCAGTAACCGGAGAAAACGTTTGGTCCTTTGACCAGCAATTCACCAACCCTGCCCGTAACCACATCAATGCCGTCATCATCTACGATTTTTATCAGAACACCCGGCAAGGGTTTGCCGACCGCGCCGGCCTTGCGTTTTCCATGCAGCGGATTCGAGACGCTCATGCCGGTCTCCGACGCGCCGTAGCGTTCGAGGATGACATGACCGGTTCTTTGTTTGAATTGATCAAACGTAGTCTCCTGCAGCGGTGCAGAACCGGAGATGAACAGGCGCATGGAGCTGCATGCTGCTCCGGTTAAGCCGGTGCATTGCAGCAAGCGCGTGTAAAACGTGGGGACTCCCATCAACACCGTGGACTCGGGCAGCAGGCCGATTATTTCCCCTGCGTCAAATTTATCCAGCAGGTGGAGGGAGGCGCCGGCAGTAAGGACACAACCCAATGCAACGAACAAGCCGTGAACATGGAACAGGGGCAAGGCGTGTATCAACACGTCATCGGCTTTGAAACCCCACAGGTCAACCAGGGTCCTGACGTTGGCAGCGAGATTATCGTGACTGAGTTTTATCCCCTTGGGTTTCCCCGTGGTGCCGGAGGAATACAGCAGGCAGGCAAGCTCGGAACCATCGCAGCGCAGGGTCGAAAAATCGCTTGCCGCTGTGTCGGCGCCGGCAGCCATGGTACCGGTCCCGTCCCGATCCAGGGTCAGCACCCGTTCGATACCGGCGCGCTTTGCCGCAGCCCTTACCCAGTCTTCATTCAGCGTTGAGCAGACCACCATGGCCGGACTCGCATCTGCCAGGTAATAATCAATCTCGACAGGTCGAAATGCAGGGTTTAGCGGCTGATAGACAATCCCCGCGCGCAGGCAGGCCAGGTACAGAAATACGTTGTCGACTGATTTATCAATATAGGCGCAGACCCTGTCTCCCTGCCTGACACCCAGGGCCGTCAGGGTATTGGCATAGCGCGCGGAACCATTTGCCAGGTCAGCATAGCTGTAAATTCTGTCCCCGGCATAAACAGCAACCTTGTCATGATTATTCTCCCTGCCTTGCAGGTAACATGAAAACAGGTTCCGGTTTTTATGCATGATTACTGATACGTTATTGAAAAGAGTGTATTGTAAAGTACGATAATGCAGATAGCACCTACCTACCCCAGTGACAGCATTGGGGAGTTGCGGCATCGACTATAGAATGTTCCTGACAACGAACAAACTACTGGAAAGATATCAGGAAAACCTGAAACATACTGACCAGGTTGACATCGCTGTCGCGTGGGTCACATCGGGGACTGCCTTGGAACTTCTTGAAAGGTGGGAAAAAGATCATCCGAAACGTATTCGCGCCATCGTTGGCACCTTTGGAAATGCAACCGAACCTGATGCTTTAGAGCGGTTGGCTAAAATCGGTGAACTTCGTCTCGTTGATGGGAATAGTGCGCTGTTTCATCCAAAGGTTTACATCTTCCAGGGACACTCATTAATCGCGTGGGTCGGCAGTGCGAACTTTACAAAGGGGGGCTTCCAAAGTAACGAGGAGGCCATTTTCGAAACAAAAAAAGGGCAAGACATCCTATATTGGTTTGAGAAAAGATGGAATGAATGCAACAAATTAGAGCCTGACGATATTAATAACTATCGTTTGCGCTGGGAACAGAAGCAGCCTCAACCCGAATTCAAAACTCTTACAGAGGGGAGCAACACAGTCACATTTACTAGTGGTAATCTGAAGCCAGTTGAAGGACATAAAAATATACTTGAAGCATTCAAAGTCATGTGCAATACATTAAAGGACGGCGCACACAAATTTCCAGATAGTACGATTTCAACGCCAGGTGGAAGTAGAAAACAAGATGTCTATTGGTGCCCTCAATATAGATTCTGGTTCAGCTTTCGTTCTCCCGAGTTAAATAACAATAAATTCTGGAACGGTTTTGGCCTTGATGATCTACAGCAGAAGAATACATCCCCCCTCACTCCTATAGTTGAGATCAACCCACCTATAGAAGTGGGGGTCAGAGGAAATAATGGCGGGGCACTTCTCCGTGATAGACAAGGAAATATATATTTGGGACATACCGGCAATATTACCATTATTAGCCACAAAGGCGGGTCGAAATCAAATTTCTGGGATAAATACGAAAAACTATGCGGTAGAGAGAACATCATAACCGTCTCTCCCTCGGGGAAGTCTGATGGTAGGGAAGTTATTCTGCTGGGACGAGTTGATAAACCTGATTTAAAACGAAAGGTTTTCGAGTTTGTTCGTATAGTAGCAAAAATCAAGTCGTAGCCATTTATAGATTAATTTCTCCAACTTTCTTTCCGCTAGCCAACGTCACCTCGATTTTGGTGACATCAATCTCTACTAACTTTATCATATGCCTTCCCGTTGGAAACTCTACCTCTTCTGGCAGACAACAAATGTTCGCTCCAAAGTCTTTAAGAATTTCAGTTGCGTAATGTGTTTTAACTGCACCTTTAACACCAACAACTCTTCCACTAATCTTGAATACGGCCCGTCTGCTACTACGCAGTTCTGATGCAAATTCCCGCGCATTGTCTAATGGTAGTGGAAGAAATTTAATTTCCTCGGGATTTGTTAAAGCAACTGCATAATTTTTGTCAAATCGAAACAAAGTACTTTGCCTTCCATCAGGAGGTGCGTATTGTTGGCGTACTGTCCAGGTAAACACGTTCTCCTTGCTAAGCCTAATAGGAAAGACATTCTTTTCAAAATCATATTCTGCCAATTGACCATCTACTTCCAGAAAGACCTCATTGGTCGATTCAAATAGATTTAGTTGTTCCTCAAGAATTGGCTTAATTTGTTCGAGAATGTCCTGCCGTACAAATTCATCTTGTGCGTTTCGGTACTCATTGGAAATATGTCCTGCCAATTCGTGAAATGGCGCTTTAATTTCTGCCCTGGACTCATAAAAATAGAATACATTTTTATCTGTGATTCTTATTTCCTTGGTTACATCCTCCGCGAACGTGAGGAATGGGAGCAAAAATAATAATATCAGTGGTCGCATTATCATGATTTCCTCATTTACCCTGAAATAGGGACTTCCCAAAAGTGGGTAATTTTTTGATCCTTCTTCTGATATAGGCTCACCTTGGTTGGACTCCTGGCTTTCTTTATCGGACGACATCACCACATCCACCAATTGCAATCGTATACGAAACACCGCTGATGTTATCGCCATCGTAAAAATATTCAATGAGTATTCCCTGTGAAGGATAAATTCTGGATTGGATACACCGACCGTGTGATTGAAATTCGCTAGGGTGATGTAGCTTCTGGGTATCGAAAACAGCGTCCGCTTGAACATATGTTGTCAGAAACCATCTGGATATTATCTCATTTATCAATATCTTGTTATGTGCATCATACTTATTAGCCATACAGTCAGGATCGTTGAAACGTATAGTCCGCACATCGTGATGGGTTGTATTTTTCATACTATCTTTCATGAAATACGGGTTCGTTTCTTCGTAGGTTTGGGTATACCAGCATTTTTCACCGCCCCCATTGTGAATAAATCCGGTTTTATTGAAAACAGATTGGTAAGGGTCCGTATCAGCCAATATCGCAGAGGGTAGTAACATAACCGCTACAGCAGAAAGTATTTGTCTCATAGTATGTCTGATCCATTGATTCATAAGGAATCAAATACAATATAAACATTAAATCGCAGAACGTTTGTCAAAAATCACTCAGATATCTTGATGTCTAATAGCTTCCATTTGCCAGTACCTAGTTCATTTTGCAATTCAACATAGTAGCGACTTCTGATAATACCCCCGAAGGCATTTTGAGCATCAACATAAGCCGATATCACATGCCTACAGTCACCAAGATATTCGGTTTTTACTCCTTGACTATCTGGCCCCCATGGAAATTTTGCAGTTGATGGTGACCGTAACATTTTCTTGACATATGTTTTAGACATAACAAAAGCTTCAACCCTACTCTCACACCTATATTCCGCTTTTTGCTCCGGTGTTCTGTCATCACCACGGCTACAAGCTACCAAAAAAAACAACAGAGATATTAATGAGATATATGATTTATACATCTTTACTTCTCTACTGAGAAAGGCAGATATAACTTAGATAGAGGCTCAATTATATCATCAATCAGATCTATGAGATTTAGCAAGCCCGAAATAAGTTTTGATAATTCATCAATTCTAAACTCAAAGAAGTATATAGACCACAATATATACCTGATTGAAATAGCCTAGCCTTCAACTATAATAGGACGAGAAAGCGCTTGACTACAGCAAGTTGAATACTTGCAGCTCATGTATGGCGAAGCTGCACTGTACAGTTGCCATAAAAATATTACAGAGACCATGGAGATGACTCGTATGGAAACGACAATGAAAGTAATGAACCCTGACACCAACATTACCGGAACCCGGCCGGAGCAGGCAACGAAGACGCCCCGTCCTGCCGACACTGCGCCTATACTCCCAAGTGATGACTTTGTTCGTCGAGGTGAATTTCGTCTATTGCTGTGGATGGGAGCGTTTGCCCTGACTGCCGTACTTGGTGGTATGACGTTCTTATACACAGCGATCATGGACTTGCGGGTTGCCATGGCAGAGGAACATGCCGCATTACGGGCTGACCTGGAAGCTCAGATTAAGGAGTTAAGGGCTGATATGGAGGCAGAGCACGCTGTCATTCGCAGCGATATATCAAATCTGCGCGCAGAGGTAGTAAACCTGCGCGAACGTGTAATCAGAATAGAGACTCATTCAGGCATTGAACCTGTTGAAAGCTGACCGAAAGCAAAAGCTTGCTTCCATTTCGGCGGCGAGCATGGCCAATCGCGATACCCCCCTTATCCGCAATGCCTGGTACGTGGCCGCTCGCAGTGACGAGATCGGCCGAACACTGTTTTCCCGCCAGTATCTCGGTATCAGCACTGTGTTGTTTCGCAGGGAAGACGGTACCCCGGTGGCCTTGCAGAATCGCTGTTGTCACCGCTCTTTCCCCTTGTCTGAAGGCAAGTTGCACGGCGACATCCTGGAATGTGGTTACCACGGTTTCAGGTACAACAGCGCCGGCCGCTGTGTGGCGATCCCATCCCAGGACAGGCCACCGCAAAACATCGGTGTGCGTGCATTTCCGGTTATCGAGAAAAAACCCTTCATCTGGATCTGGCCGGGTGACCCGGAGCTGGCAGACGAAGCCTTATTACCGCACCAGGAATACTTCGATCACCCGGACTGGGCGGTGAACATCGGTTTTCTCAATATAAAAGGCAGTTATGTCTACCTGCACGAAAACCTGCTGGACCTATCTCACCTGAGTTTCCTGCACGACAAGACCTTCGGTACGCCGGAATACGCCCGAGCGCCTATTGAGGCGACGGTGGAAGACCAACATTTTGAAGTGTGGCGGCGCGTGGAGTGCGTGTTGCCGCCGATTTATTCACGGCCCCTCGGCTGGGAGAACGAAAAAGCACTGCGCAGTTCCGGTTCCCTGTTTGTCAGCCCCGGCCTGCACGTCAATACCGGCATCCTGAAAAACCTGGACCGACCGAAAAAAATGGAAAAGCTGCAACCCATGGTCAAGGTGGCCCAGTTGATCACGCCGGAAACCAATACCTCGACCAATTATTACTATGCACAATGCCGCAATTTCTGTATCGATGACGAGGAAATGGGCGCCTTTATGCTGAAGGCCAACCAGGCGGCGTTCAGTGAAGACGTGTTCGCTATCGAACATATCAACCGGATGCAGGATACCGACCGGACACCGGACTTCTACGAGATAGACGTGCCCGCGGACCGTCCCGGCGTCGCAATGCGCCGGCACCTTAAAAAACTGTCTGACGCCGAACGCGTTTAAGGCATTTAATGGGGACGGAATTAATTCCGTCCCCGAAGGATCCCCACGAAATCGCAGTCCGTCACGTCACCAAGTTAAAGACGCTGTTCATACAGATGTCTCTGATGACGCGGGGACAGATTTAAATCTGTCCCCTTTCCTGCTTTTCCGCGCGCAAGAGTATTTTGTTGTAGATATGCGACATAAGCGATTTAAGCGCCAATGTGAATACCATACAGTTAGCCGTATTATTTTGAATTCAATTAAATTTTATTTACATTTTGAGTGTTATCAGGCTATACTCGCCGGGTCGTCAGGATGTTGCATAAGTGGCACAAGAATAATGCAAAATTGAGTCGTTTCACAACGGGAGCAAATAATGGATTCATTTAACTTTTCATTTTTCAGGATCATTTTAATCCTGTCACTGACTATTCCTTTCAACGCAGGCGCACAGGTGCTGGAAGAAATCATTGTGACCGCACAGAAACGCGAACAGAACCTGCAGGACGTGGGTATCTCAGTCACGGCATTTACCGGTGAGCAGTTGGAAAATCTCGGTGCAACCAACACCACGGATATCACCCAGCAAGTACCCGGTCTGCAGTTATTTACCTATACGCCGGGGATCATCGTCTTCAATGTCAGGGGTGTGTCACAGAACAACTTTATCGATACCCTTGAAGCGCCCGTGGCGGTCTATATGGATGATGCCTATATTGCATCGTTAAACGGTCTCGGACAGCAGATGTTTGATATGGACCGGGTGGAGACGCTGCGCGGCCCGCAGGGCACCCTGTTCGGTCGCAATGCAACGGGCGGGGTTATCCATTACGTCACCAATGCGCCGGACGAAGATGAAGCTAACGGTTACGTAAAAGCAGGCGTAGGGGAATACGACAACTATATTGTCGAGGGCGCTGTAGGTGGGGCCTTGTCCGACAATTTACGCGGCCGTTTTTCCGGTCGCTGGGAACAAGCAGACGGCTACACGGAATCCGTCACTCCCGGGGTACGCGACACCAACGGCAAGGACGGTTTCGCACTTCGGGCTGCCTTGCAACTGGACGTCACTGACAACCTGATGGTGGATGCCAAGGTCTATTATTCGGAGGACAACGATGCGCCTACAGGCGGTTATGTCGCTTATGCCTCCAAGGCGGACCGGGAAACCGGTTACGGCGCCACGCCTGAATCCACGCCCATTACCGGCGACGTGCACAAGCATGCGAATTTCATTGAAGGTGGCTTCGACCGGGATGTTACGTCCGTCACGGGTAAAATCACCTGGGACCTGAATGACCATCTCCAGGTGGTCTCGATCACCAATTACATGGATATCTTCAAGGATTACTACGAAGATGCGGGTGGTGGGTATATTCCAAATTTCCCTTTTAACCCCGTGGCTGAGACTGAACAGGTGACCCAGGAACTGCGCCTGAGCGGAGACCATGACCGGTTCCGCTGGCAACTGGGCGGCTATTATCTCGATCTGGAAATCAGCGGCATGGATTTCGTGGGAGGCGAGTTTGTCACCGCTTTGCCAGAGGGGCGTATCAATGCAAATTGGAATCTGGATTCTGAAAACTGGTCTATCTTCGGACAAGCCGAAGTGGACCTGACCGAGCAGGTCACCTTCATAGGCGGTATTCGTTACTCCATGGACGAAAAGGATTACTCATTGATCAACAGTGGCGGGGGGACCGGCGCCTTCCTCGGGCCGGACTTCTATGTCGCGCCGGGGGAGGTATTTTTCGCTACAGCCTGGGTGCCGGATGAACTTTCCGAGATTGATTACGATGACTGGGCCGCGCGGGCGCAACTGGACTGGCGACCCAATGACGATTTACTGGTCTTCGCCGCATTCAACCGGGGCATCAAGGGCGGTAACTTCACCACGTTTTTTACCGCGCTGGAAAATATCAAACATAAGGAAGAAGTACTTTATTCCTATGAAATAGGGTTCAAGCGAACCTTCCCGGAGCAGGCTATGCGTTTGAATGCGACCGGCTTCTATTACGATTACAAGAATTACCAGGCATTCGGTCTGATTGCCGCGTTCCCGGAGATTCGCAATACCGATGCCGAGGCCTATGGGGGCGAAATCGAGTTGATCTGGTCCCCTGCCGAACGGCTTGACCTGCTGGCGGGTATCTCCTTCATCGACTCGGAGATTGATGAGGTGCCTACCGTCCAGAATTTCTTCGGGATTGTATTGCCGTCACAACAAATAGAGAATAATGAATTACCCAACGCACCGTCTTTCAGCATCAACGTCCTGGCGCGCTATGCCTGGCCGTTCGCGGGCGGCGAGATGGCGTTTCAGGTTGACGGCAATTACAACGATGATCAGTATCTCGACGTATTTAATTCCGCGGCCTCCAAGGAAGACGCCTATTTCATCGGCAATCTCCGACTCTCTTACACCACGGGCGACGGTAAATGGAACCTGACGGCATTTGTCAAGAATTTTACCGATGTTGAACACCGTTTATATATGCTGGACCTGGCGGCAGGCGATTTATTAGACCCGCCTGATGTGCCTCCGACCGGGGGTGGCATTATTGAGCAGGTCTACGGTCCGCCGCGCTGGGCTGGGGGTTCCATTTCATATCGTTTCTAGCACCATCCAGAAGAAAAGGGGACAGATTTATTTTTCAGGATAACGGGGTATGGCCCAGGATGATTGGATAAAAATATATCTGTCC
Organism: Gammaproteobacteria bacterium; assembly: GCA_965205405.1. GTDB lineage: Bacteria > Pseudomonadota > Gammaproteobacteria > Eutrophobiales > Eutrophobiaceae > JAAXHV01. The sequence goes on along the minus strand of OZ242169.1, from coordinate 2,069,907 downwards.
CCTTTTCTCACAATCCTCCAGGCACTTTCCTCCATAACACCGGTTGATCGCTCAACCGGTGTTTTTTTTTGTACGGATATTGATAGACTGTTGGTTGTAATTCATCAGTTCGAGATGCCGGATGACTACTGAACAACAGAACAAGCCAGTCGCTCCTTACATGGCCATCGGCTTGTCCACAACGATCACGGGGATAGCCCAGCGCAAACATATCCGCCATAACCTGGAAAACATCGAAGAAACGATCCATGCGGCCATATCCATGGTGAATATCAATATGCCGGTGAAAATTATTGCCCTGGCGGAAGGCGCTCTGACGGGGTTCACCGACGAGATCTTCGACCTGCCCCATACTTTGGCGGCTAAGGAGTTGTTCATCGATATTCCCGGTGAGGAAACCGCATGGCTGGGACGCCTGGCCAAACTCTATAACACTTACATCATCGGCCAGTGCAAGGCCCGTTGGCCCGAGATCATGGATGATCGGTTTTTTAATACCTTGTTCGTAATTGGCCCCGATGGCAACGTAGTACACAAGGCGGCAAAAAACCATATCTGGTGCCGGGAACGTTCCTGTACCCCGCACGACGTCTACGACCGTTGGGTGGCAGCGTTCGGTGACGACATCGATGCCTTTTATCCCGTCCTGAAAACCGCGGACATCGGCAACATAGGCACTATCTGCTGCAGTGACGGTGAATACCCGGAGGCAGTACGGGCGCTGACTTTCAACGGCGCCGAAGTGGTGTACCGGCCCAGTGAGGCCATGCCCATGACTGGTTCCGGCTATCCCGGCGGCGGTTCCTGGATGATCCAGAACCGGGGCCACGCGGAATTCAATTCGGTTTATATGCTGTGTCCCAATGCCGGCCCGATTTACCTGTCGGCCACATCAAAACACGCCATAGACATCACCGGCGGGCATGCCCACATCGTCGATTATCGCGGCGAGATCATGTCTTACAGCCCGTCGGCCAATAACACCCTGGTGTGCGCCACCATCGATATCGAAGCCTTGCGGCAATTCCGTATGATGAACCTGAACAGCAACTGGCTTAAGGACCTGCGCACCGAAATATTCCAGCGCATGTATGAAAAACCCATACACCCGAAAAATCTCTGGCTGGAGCAGGATCCGCAGCGCCACGCGGAGGTGGATGAAATCTATCGCCGGAATATCACATCCCTGGTTGAGCGGGGTACCTGGACCAAACCGTTTTATGAACATGAGGGCTGCCGCTTTCAACCCGGCGGCGAACAGGAACCTTCCTGGGAAGACCTGAAACAGATGTGGGCGCCGTGGAATGAGTAACAGTCAAATGAACCAATATGATTGTATTATTGTCGGGAGCGGCATCAACGCCCTGGTGTGCGCGGCATTATTAAGCAAGCAGGGCAACAAGGTGCTGGTGCTTGAGCGTAACGAGCGCCTGGGTGGGTGTATCCGCACTGACGAGATCACCGCACCGGGCTTTATCCACGACGTGTTGTCCAGTTGGCACCCCTTGTTCGTCACCTCTCCGGGTTATGCGGAATTGAAACAGGACCTGGAAAAATACGGCCTGGAATATTGCAATACCGACAGCCCCACTGCGGTAGTGCTGCCGGATAACACCGGCTTTATCCTGAAGAACTCGCGCCGGGAAAATATTAACAACATGAATGCCCTCTCAAACGGTGACGGTGACCGCTATGGGGCCGCCATGGCGGAGTTGGAACAGTCCCTGGGGCTGACATTTACCTTGTTGGGTAGCGAGTTGTGGCGTTGGTCCACATTGAAGGTTTTCCTGTCGTGTCTGGTGAAGATGGGTCCCTTCAAACTGGCGCAGTATTTTGGCTATACTCTGCAAACGGCGCGCAACTGGCTTGATAACACCTTTACCTCAGATGCCGTCAGCGCCTGCCTGGCAGGCTGGCCGTCCCATGCCGGTATTGGCCCGGACGCGCCGGCCTCCGCGCAAATGGCCCAGGTGATTGCATTCACCCTGGAGATGGTGGGTTGTCCGGTGGTCAAGGGCGGAAACTACAATATTGTACGCGCTTTTCAGCAGGTCATTGAAGCTAATGGCGGTGAGTTGCAGATTAACGCGGACGTCACTCGGGTATTGACTGAGAATGGCCGGGCAACCGGCGTTACAACCCAAGCCGGGGCCGAGTATCGCGCAGACAAGGTAATATGCAGTGTCACCCCGAACCAGCTCTACGAACGATTGTTGGACCCGGCCGAGGTGCCGGAGACAGTGGCTGCGCAGACCCGGGCCTATCGCTACGGCAACGGTGACATGCAGATTCACCTGGCCCTGTCGGAACCGCCCCAATGGCGCGCTTCCGGACTGGAAAAAGTAGCGATTACTCATATTACGGCCGGTGTGGATGCTGTTTCGCGTTCAATTAATGAAGCGAACTGCGGACTGCTGCCGCGCGCGGCGACCATCGTTGTCGGGCAACCCGCGGCGTTGGACCCAAGCCGCGTGCCCGCAGGCAAAGGTCTGTTGTGGATACAATTACAGGAATGTCCGCGCCGTATCAGCGGCGACGCTGCCGGGGAAATCAACGCTCCTGAAGATGGCGCCTGGACCGAACAGGTGCGCGAGGCCTATGCCGACAGGATCATTGAAAGACTGGCGCACTATATTCCAAACCTGAAAGACAGTATCATTGCAAGAACGGTGTTGTCCCCTGCCGACCTGGAGGCTATCAACATCAACCTTGTGGGAGGAGACCCCTACGGTGGCGCCTGTTCACTGGACCAGTTCTTCCTGTGGCGACCATTGCGGGCACTGAAAAATCATGCCACCCCGGTAAAAAATTTATACCATATCGGCGCGTCCACCCATCCCGGCCCGGGCCTGGGCGGCGGTTCCGGTTACCTTGTTGCAAAAAACCTGTAAATAAACGGAGAAATAAAATGATCAGAGTCAACGTGATGTACCCCAAACAAGACGACGGTAATTTTGATTATGACTACTACCTGAATACCCACATGCCCTTAGTGGGAGAAAGATGGGCTGATGTAGTGCGTGGCATGGAAGTCTATCGGGGTTTAAGCGGCGCCGGTGGCGCTGATGAGCCTTACGTCACCGTCGCAAGCCTGAAGTTCGACAGTGTAGAAGCGTTTCAACAGGCGCTTGACGCCCACGCTGCCGAGATCATGGGGGACATCCCCAACTTCACCAATATCAACCCTGTCATTCAGATTGAAGAACAGTTGATGTAACACAACCCTGGATATGAGGAAAAGGGGACAGATTTATTTTTTATCCTGTTGACTTAGTCAACACTTCCTTACCTTAAAAAATAAATCTGTCCCCTTTTCCTCCTCTGCCGTTCAGGCCAGCAACCATCCGGCGCCTTGTTGTTTACTGAAGCCGTCCTCCTCCAGTTTGATCAGGCCTGCCAGCAGAGCGCGGGATGCGATCGGGTATACGTTTTCGGATACGTCAGCGTAAATTTCGGGCAGTAATTGATCAATACTGCGCGGCGCGGCTGTCAGTGCGGACTTGATGGTATTTTCCCGGTCCTGTCTGTGTTTCAGAAAGTACCGGATCAGGCTGTGCCCATCGCGGTGGGGCGCACCATGAGCGGGATACAGGGTTTTTATGGGGACACTGAGCAACCTGTTCAGGCTGTTCAGGTAAGTTCGCATGTGCCCTTCCGGTGGATCGATCAGGATGGTAGAGACGGTAGACAGCATATCGCCCACAACCGCCGCATCATAGCGGCTGTCGATATAACACAGGTGGTCAAGCGCGTGGCCGGGGGTATGGATAACCTTGAGATGCCAGTCACCGCTACCATCCGGGGCAGTGCCCATTTCCAGGCGGTCACCGTCCTGTAACGGTTCCCCTTTCAGGTAGCCGGCGTCAATCCGGCGATAGGTTTGCGCATGAGCCCTGACCGGTAATTGATAGCGCCGGCTGACGGCATTGACCGCGCCGACGTGATCAACGTGGTGGTGGGTCAACAGAACGGCGACAAATGTTTTACCCTCATCAATCAACTCATCCATCTTGTTGAACAGGCGTTGTTGCTCCGTCTGGTCCGGGGTCGCCGGATCAATGATATACAGTCTATCCAAACCGGCGATCAGGGTATTGGTCGTCGTTGCCGGCGGCAGTGTCGGAGTTGATAACGGCGTCGTGAAGATGCCCGGCGAGAAATACACCGGGTGCAATGACCCCTGCGCCAGGCGTTCCGTCTCAAGCCCGGCCTGTTCAAAGAATGCTTCCAGACCACCTGTCGCCATGAGCCGTAACAGGAACAGTACCGGCGGAGCGATTTCCATTTCTCCCCCGTCCCAGGCGTCAACAACCTCCTGCGGTTTGACAAACCGGCCATCGACCAGTTCGTAATTATCCACGACAGGCGTTTCATTTTCCGGGCAGCGCACGTACATGAACTGGGTATCGAAGCGAACGGGGAAAAATGGCGGCGTGGTAATGCGGAACAGCGGTGTAACCAGTGCAAAACCGGAGTCAGACCGCGTCAGGAATTGCTGCCATCGTTCGGGCGCCTCCTTTATCTGCTTCTTTAACGCCTGCTTCTGCTCTCGGCTGAATTCCTCGCCCAGAGTAGCGGACAGGATGTCCGTTTCTTCCAGGATTTCCCGGATGGCGCAACGTTTTAATACCAGTTCCTCGGGGTCGCCCTCCTCATGATAATCGACCTTGCTGACGTTCCCTCCGGGAAAAACCCAGTAGCCGCCAAAGAAGTTAAGCTCCGGGGCGCGTCTTGCCAGGTACACTTCCGGATTTTCGGCGGGTCCGCGGGTAAGAATAACGGTGGCGGCAAGTTTGGTCATAGTCTTTCCGGCAACGCTTCTACCTGTTTGATCAACGCGTCCTGGTGGGGTTGCAAAGGCATAAACCCGGCAAAGTTACCGTTCTCATGCCACGTGTAAAGTTCGTGATAAACAAAACCTGTCGCCATGTTGGCCTCCTTAAGTTAATAGACGTTCTTCTGATAGTATTATCATTCTTAAGAAACAGTTACAATACTTGATGGTAATCCAAAACTTATGACGGGATCAGAATATGCTTAAACAATTACTCCGATTAGTACTGCTTTTGGGCATTGTTCATACCGCCTCGGCTGAATTGGCGAGAGACGAGTTGGGCAAGGTGGAAACCCTGCCCGTCCCCTACCCGGATGACTGGGTGATAGCCCATGATATTGCCTTCGACCACATGAGTCTGGGTCGATTCATGGTGATGGATATTACCGGGGAGAAGGTAACGGATTTCTTTAAAGGGAGCTTTAACGGCGCCAATATTGCGGCCTTTACCCAGGCCACAAAAAAGCCCGAGATGTACGTGCTTGAACACTACTACGATCGCGGCACCCGCGGCAAGCGTACCGACATGGTGACCATTTATGACAAGGCAACTTTGAGTCCCATCGATGAAATCATCCTCAGCGGCCCCAAACGGGCGGAGATACTGGTCAGTAAATTCATTATCTCACTCATTGACGACGAAAGATTTTTGTTACTGTATGACTTCACCCCCGGCACGTTCGTCACGGTGATCGACCTGGAAAAACGCGAAGTCGTCAACGACGTGCAAATGCCGACCTGCGCCGGTATTTTCCCAACCGGGAAACGCGGGTTCAGTTCACTGTGCAGTAACGCCTCGATGGTAAGTTACCAGCTTGATGATAACGGCAAAGTCAAACAACAGACAAAAATCGAGCCTTTTTTCGATATTGACAAGGACGCTTTGTTTGAGAGGCCTGCCATCATTGACGGCATGGGTTATTTCCCCACCTTTACCGGCAACGTTCAGGAAATCGATTTGACCGGCGCTACTGCCGGACTGGGAGAGAAATGGAGCTTGCTGAATGCTGAGGATAAGAAACAAAACTGGCGTCCCGGCGGCGCCTGGCTGGCGGCAACTGACAGCACCCGACGGCTTTACGTGATGATGCACGAAAACGGCGCAGAAGGCTCCCATGATAACCCGGGATCGGAGATCTGGGTCTTCGATACCGGTAACAAAACGCGGGTGAGCCGCATACCCCTGACTCTGCCGGCTATCGCTTTTGATATTAGCGCCGGCGACTCGCCCAGGATGTGACGACCAACGTTGAAATGAACCTGGAAATCTATGACGCCATGTCAGGCAAGCACGTCAACACCATTGCCGACTTCAGTCATAACTGGCCCGTGTTGGTTTACGCGTCACAATAGACGCTACCCATCACCCGGAGAAAAAATAATGAACTGGTTAGACAAACTGACGGAAAACGTCTCTAGAAACGTGGCCAAAACGTCTTCGCGGCGGGGGTTTCTCGGCGGGGTTGGGGGGATGATTGCCGGCGCCTCGTTTCTTCCGTTGTTGCCGGTTGTCCGCGCCCAGACCGCACAACAACCCGGCCCGCCCGCGGCGGACCCGGGAGACCCGACCACCTGTGAATACTGGCGCAACTGTGCCATTGACGGCTACCTGTGCTCCTGCTGCGGCGGGACCGTCAACAGTTGCCCGCCCGGCACGGAAATGTCATCGGTCACCTGGATTGGCACCTGCAAAAACCCGGGAGACGGGAAAGACTATATCATCTCCTATAACGACTGCTGTGGTAAGGGATCCTGCGGTAACTGCTTCTGCAACAGGAATGAAGGGGACAGACCGACTTACCGGCCGCATACGTCGAATGATTACAACTGGTGTATCGGGACAAAGAGTTCAGCGTATCATTGTACCGTGAACCTCATTTTGGGCGTGGCGATAAAGTAATAATGTGCCGTAAGCGACAGTTATCTGACTGGATTCCTGCTTGCGCAGGAATGACGGCCGGTGTGCTGTTGCTATTGTGTATCAGCGCAACCACCAGCGCCAACGAGATACTGGCCAGGCAGAACTACATCCTGAATTGCCAGGGCTGCCATTTACCGGACGGTTCCGGTTCCAAGGGCAACGTGCCGAAGATGAATGATTTCGTGGGATATTTCCTGCACGTACCCGGCGGCAGGGAGTTCATCGTGCAGGTGCCGGGCGCTGCCAGTGCCCCTATCAGCGACCGGGAACTGGCCGACGTGATGAACTGGATGCTGCTGAACTTCAGCAGGAACGAGTTGCCGGAGCCGTTTGAGCCTTATTCCGCAGAGGAAATCGGCAAATTGCGCGAAGAACCACTTATCGACATCCTCCAGCGCCGGGAAGAGTTAATAGCCCGGATCAGGGATAAACTGGGGGTAACGGAGCACTAACCCTGTCCACAGGTGAGACAGATCAACACAGTTTGCGCTTGACCTTGTAAAATCCGATGAGTGGCATAATGTCACAGTTTGAAATCTTCTTCTTGTGAAGAACTACAGTTGTATAAAATGGAAGATGTCAGATAATGCAGGGGCGAATGGATAGTAGAAGTGGAACATGTCGCAGACCAATGGGAAGAAATCCCTGTCCTCATCAAAGATCACTGTCACTTATTTGTAGACAAAAATGGAAACCATAAGGGACTACGTAATGGAAATCTTAACAATATAGCCTAATGATGAATAAAATCATTGAAGTAGAGGTAAAAAGAGAGGAATGGCCAAATGGCCACAAGATTTGGCGTGGATTGGAAGTCACAGACGAAATTTGGGAAAGAGTGGAAGCGCAAGCCAAGTACGCTATAGAAGGATTAATAAATGCCGTAATTGAGGATGCAATCAAGGAAGAAGTTAAGGTGCATGGTAACCCGAATCACCACGGTGACTGGTTAGCAAGGGAACTAGCAGGAAAGTTTAGCTACGTTCAAGACGCCACAATCAGGTTCGATTGGGCTCACTTCAAACGAGTGTTGAAGGAGAACGGCGTTCCGATGGACGGTAAGTGGGCGAACTTACCTACTTCTGGACAACCTGGATGGATTGGAGACTACCGGATAAACGGTCGACAGATGTTGGAGATTGAAGTTGCCCGTAATAGGGTGCTGAAATTCGACGGCAAGGAGATTACGCCTCCAAAGGAGTGGCTAGATGAGATGCTGGAGAAGCAAAACAAGGTCTTTGAGGTCAAGGAGAAGACCACAAAATAACGCGAAGCTGATATATCTATTGGCTCCTTCTCCGTCTGTAACAGGGTACCGACTGGCCCCGAATCCCATCTAGCAGTTCCAGATTACAATAGAACGACAGGCCGAGAATGATGCCCCTCATTCGGTCCAAAGATATTCTTTCTTAAGGGCAATAATAATATCCTCACGGATCCTGTCCTTGTGGGAATTAACCTGTACCCTCACCTGAAACATCTGCATTGTGCCTTTCTTACCTTCTTTGTCGAATAATTTCCCTTCAAGGACATGTGGAGTATTGGAATTAAGAATAACAGCCTTACAAGAGGACCTTTTTCCCTTGCCAAATTGACCCAATCTTATTTCCGTAATGCCGGGAACATTCTGTATGATCTCGAAAACGCGCCGGGCGCTGCCTGATGGAATATCGGTAACTCTTTTTACTGCTTTGCCCCAAATCGTAGCGTGGGACTTTTGGCTGAAAATCTTGACAAGACCCTCCTCCGAAGGAGGTAGGAACGTTCCTCTGTACTTCGTATTGTTTGGTAATGTCGTCTGGAATTGAGGCTGGTTATCTGTAACAAATCGAGCACTAGGTATTCCACACGAAGGTAATTTTTCTACAGCAACCATTAATTTTTCGGGCGTTGGTTTTTTTACTTCATCCCAGTCGAAATTAAAACATATTTGTGTTTCACTTGGGATATCTTCACTTTCAACAGCAATAAACCCCATTCCCGGTCTACCGGTAGCCCGCCCCACGACCAGAACGGTTAAAGCTGGCAGGTCTTCGAGTAGACAGTACGACTGTATAGGTTCCAAGTACAGTTTCCCGACCATTTGAGGATTACTGCTATCAATATCACTGTAATACAATACTTTCCTGCTCTTAGCAGCCTCTGTCAGCATAGACCAGACTCGTACTGCTATTTCATATCTTTCCATATTTATACCCTCTGCTTATTTGTTATGTTTGCTTGTTCCAATGTAACATAGATGCACAGGATGTATCAGAGACTGATACTTTGCCTTTATCACATTGTTGATGTATGATTCTATTAACACTTGATCAAGTTGTTTGCCAAATACTGGCGAGCGCAACTTTTGATCATAAATCGGAACAATTATTTTACACGGATGTATGTCCAGGAAGTCCAAATCTGCATCGCCATTTCTTGGCAAACAAGAATATCTGGGGTTCATTTACGGAGAACAGAGATGGCGCTCCCATGACAGGAAGAGAATATATACTTGGGATTCACTACATGGCGAAATTGAAGTTTTCAACAGTCGAGGGTATCACCTCGGCGTCCTTGATCAAATTGAGGGACGCTTAATAAAAAGCGCCGTCAAAGGCAGGAAAATCCGTGTCTAATTTCATTCAAGAGTGCCTTTCCGGAACCGCTAGACTTACCGATATAGATACCTATATCGAGCAGTGGCACCAGTGCAATAGTGATAATTCAATTCAGGATTTCCTCGGCTTGACTATGCATGAGTATTCCCTATGGGTAGTGAACCCTGAAGTATTGTCCAAAATTGTAACTGCACGCCTCACTGGCGCCAACATTGACGACTTGCTTCAACAAGAAGAATATTCAAAGGTCAATTGGTAACCCCCGAACGACCCGGGGGGAAAAGCTCCACGCTTTTTCTCAAAGTGCTGGCCACTCACAACTTCCGTTTGTCGATTACGCGTTTGGCCTTGCCCTCCGAGCGGGCCACGCCACCCTCTTCGTGCACGTTGACCCTTGCTGAGACACCGATCAGATCCTTTATATGCTTCTGCAGTTCAGCAGCCGCAGGCTGTTTCGCCGTGGTATCGGCGCCGGGCGACAGTTCAACGTTGATCGTCATTTCATCCAGATTTTCGGTTCGGGTTATCTCGATCTGGTAGTGGGGCGCCAGGCTGTCGACCTTGAGTATCTGCTCTTCCACCTGGGTGGGGAACACGTTTACGCCGCGGATGATCAGCATGTCGTCGCTGCGGCCGGTTATCTTTTCCATACGGCGCATGGTACGGGCCGTTCCCGGCAACAGTCTGGTCAAATCACGGGTCCTGTATCGAATCACGGGCAGGGCTTCCTTGGTGAGACTGGTAAAGACCAGTTCGCCCTCTTCTCCATCCGGCAATGCCTCTCCCGTTTGCGGATCGATAATTTCCGGGTAAAAATGATCCTCCCAGATGGTGGGCCCGTCCTTTGTCTCCACGCACTCCTGGGCGACGCCGGGACCCATCACTTCGGATAGACCGTAAATATCCACCGCGTCAATGGCGAGCCTCTGTTCCAGGTTGGCGCGCATGGAATCCGTCCATGGTTCAGCGCCGAATATCCCCACCCGCAATTTCAGTTTGCGGCAGTCCACGCCTTGCCGTTCCAGTTCATCGGCGATACTCAGCATATACGACGGCGTCACCATGATGATATCCGGGTCAAAATCCCGGATGAGTAGCGCCTGTTTTTCCGTTTGCCCGCCGGACATGGGTATCACGGTACATCCCATCAGTTCACCACCGTAATGCGCGCCCAGACCGCCGGTAAACAGGCCATAACCGTAAGCCACGTGGATTTTGTCCCTGTGGGTGCCGCCGGCTGCCCTGATAGACCGGGCCACAACCCCACTCCAGGTATCGATGTCATTACTCGTGTACCCCACCACCACAGGCTTGCCCGTAGTGCCGCTGGATGCATGTATCCGCACTACCTGGTCCATGGGGACGGCAAACATGCCGAACGGATAGTTATCCCGGAAATCATGCTTATCCGTCAGTGGGAATCTGGAGAGGTCAGTTAAATCCTTCAGTTCTGACGGGTGGACGCCGGCTTCATCAAATTTCTTTCTGTAACAGCCGACCTTAGCGTAAGCGTGTTCAAGGCTCCATTTAAGACGCCTCAGTTGTAAATCCTGCAATTCATCCTTGCCGGCTTTTTCGATATGTTCCAGGGTGTCAAATGCTCCGGGTTCTGCCATACTGCACACCTCTCGAGATTAATTTTATTGTTACAGAAATATCTTATATCATAATATTTCTGTATCATATCATGGTTTGGTCGGTCTGTGTAAGAGTTCACATGTTTATTCAGCCGCTCCCGCTAACTCCGGTCAGATAGATGGGGTCAGAGTAAAAACCCATGAGATCTATGATAATACTGTATGTTCCGATGGGTTTTTACTCTGACCCCGGAGAATTGATCATTGAGGAATTTATATGAATATACAAAGTTATGTAATGGGAGAGTGGTACAGCGGTCAGGGAAACGGCGTTGAGGTCGTCAATGCAGTTAATGGTGACTTCATTGGCAGCGTCTCCAGTGGCGGGATGGATTTCAAGGAGGTATTGCGCCATGCCAGGGAAGTCGGCGGTCCTGCGCTGCGCAGTATGACGTTACACGAGCGCGCCTTGCGCCTGAAGGCGCTGGCGCAACATCTGCTGGAGCATAAGGAAGAATTTTATCAGGTATCAGGCTGGACCGGGGCGACCCGGGCTGACAGTTGGATTGACATAGAAGGCGGCATCGGCACGCTGTTCAGCTACAGCAGCCTGGTCAGACGTGAATTTCCCAATGAGACGTTCCTGGTTGAAGGTGAACAGGAGCGCCTGTCGAAGCAAGGGACGTTTACCGGCCGGCACATACTGGTGCCCAGGGAAGGCGTGGCTGTTCATATCAACGCGTTTAATTTTCCCTGCTGGGGGATGCTGGAGAAGATCGCGCCCAGCCTGTGCGCGGGAATGCCGGTAGTAGTTAAGCCGGCCACCGTTTCCTCGTACCTGACTGAGAAAATGGCCCGGGAAATCGTGCAGTCCGGGATCCTGCCGGAAGGCGCGTTCCAGTTACTCTGCGGCAGTACCGGGGACCTGTTCGATCACCTGATGGAACAGGACGTGGTCACCTTCACCGGATCTGCAAGCACCGGAAGGAAACTGAAAGCCCATCCAAACGTGATTGCCAATTCCATCCCTTTCAACATGGAGGCCGATTCCCTGAATCTCTCGCTGCTGGGAGAAAGCGTGGAGCCGGATTCCGCCGAGTTTGACCTGTTCATCAAGGAAGTGGCCCGTGAGATGACAGTCAAGGCGGGCCAGAAATGCACGGCTATCCGGCGCGCCATCGTACCCGCCGGCAGGGTCGAGGCGGTTGGCGCCGCCCTTAAACAAAGGCTGGACAGATACCCCCTCGGCGACCCGTCTGTTGACGGCGTTAAAATGGGTCCTCTGGTGGGTCGCGCGCAGGTAGAGGACGTATGGGAAAATGTCAACGGGTTACTCCAATCCTGTGAAATCCTTTACGGCGGCGCCAAAGAGTTCGAAGTCCGGGGGGGAGACAAGGATAAAGGCGCATTCTTCCCCACTACCCTGCTGTATTGCGATAAGCCCCTGACGGCCGCCGAACCCCATTCGGTCGAGGCATTCGGCCCGGTCAGTACGCTCATGCCCTACCGGGATATTGGCGAGGCTGTCCTGTTGGCAAAAAAAGGCAGGGGTAGCCTGGTAGGCTCGGTGTTTACCCGTAATGACGCGGAGGCAAAACAGATTATCCTGGATACGGCCGCCTGGCATGGACGCCTGCTGGTGATCAATCGCGACTGTGCAGCGGAATCCACCGGCCATGGTTCCCCATTGCCGGCGCTGGTCCACGGCGGACCGGGCCGGGCCGGTGGCGGCGAAGAGCTGGGGGGTGAAAGAGCCATCAAGCATTATATGCAACGCACGGCGATACAAGGTTCACCGACAACGCTGATGCGCCTGACCGGCGAGTATCACCGGGGTGCAACTCCGATAACGGACAAGGTGCATCCGTTTCGCAAGTATTTTGAAGAGCTGCAAATCGGCGAAACCCATGAGAGCTACCGGCGTACCGTGACCGAGGCGGACATCGTCAATTTCGGTTGCCTGACCGGCGATCATTTCTATGCTCATTTCGATGCGGTTGCCGCGGCGGAATCAATATTCGGCAAACGTGTGGCGCACGGGTATTTCCTGATCTCCGCGGCTGCCGGCATGTTCGTTGACCCGGCGCCCGGGCCGGTATTAGCCAACTACGGCCTGGAAAACCTGCGTTTCATCGAGCCCGTGGGTATCGGCGATACGATCGGGGTAAAAATCGTGGTCAAACAGAAGATAAAGAAAGACAAGCGTCCCGATGACACCCGGGCCACGGGAGTAGTCAGATGGGCGGTGGAGATCATCAACCAGGATGACAAGACCGTGGCGTTGTATGACGTCATGACCCTGGTGGAACGCCGGGATGACTGACCTGACCGGAGACGAACTGGCGCGCGCCTGCGTCGATGCCATGTACGTCAGGGACGTCGCCTCACAAAACATCGGAATCACCGTCGATGCGGTAGGGGAAGGATTTGCCCGTCTCAATATGCCGATAAAGGTTGAAATGCTGAACGGCCACGGCATTTGCCACGGTGGTTACATTTTCGCCCTGGCAGACACGGCCTTTGCCTACGCCTGTAACACCCGCAACGACGTGAACCTGGCGCAAAACTGCTCAATCGAATATAAACGGCCTGGCAGAGAAGGTGAACGCCTGATCGCCAGCGCCGAACATATATCCCAGGAAGGTCGCTATGGTCACTGCCAGGTCAAGGTCACCGACCAGGACGATAATCTCATCGCCTCATTCCAGGGGCAGTCCTGCCGGGTCAGGGGCACTATACTCGAGGGAAAATAAATCCGTCCCCTTTTTCTAAGAGTAAAGACGATTACTGACTTGCTTGCAGGGCTGCCAGGTCCGCTCTGACCTCGGCGCTGTGACTGTCCGGGTCAACCTTACGGTAGATCTTTGCAATGTTGCCCCTGGGGTCGACGATAAAGGTATGCCGGGCGGCAATTTTCATGCCTCTCCAATCGGTCAGGCAATCGTATTGTTCAGCTACATCGCCTGCGGTATCGGATAATAACGGAAACGGCAGGCCGTATTTTTCCGCGAAGAGGGCATGGCTTTCGGCGCTGTCGAGACTGACTCCAAGGACTTCCGCATCCATGGCCCGGAGTTTGAAGTAGTCATCCCGGAAATTGCATGCCTCTGTGGTACATCCGGGAGTATCGTCTTTCGGATAAAAATACACCACTACCCACTTGCCGTGATACTGGTCCAGGCTATGGGTCTTCATGTACTGGTCCTGCATTGCGAACCCGGGAGCGGGTTGCCCAAGCTCGGGCCCGGCAACGGTCGAAAGGCTGAACAAGCCCAGTATTACTGCGATAAGTACTCTTGCTATCGGCATAGTGGTGATTGTAAACCGTTGGTCGGGTAATTTCAAACAAGCTATTTATGGATTTTTTTAACACAGGGGTTGACTTTTCAGAATAATCCCATATAATAGTTAGTCAAATAGCTAACAATGTTGTGTTTATGCCCAGGATAAGTGATAAACGTGAACGCTTGATTAGTGCTGCGGATGCCTTGATACACAGGCAAGGGTTCCACCGTACCACATTGGCCCATATAGCTGAAGAGGCCAAAGTCCCGTTAGGGAATGTGTACTACTATTTCAAGACCAAGGAAGATATCTGCAACGCGGTTATCATGGAACGGAAGCAAGAATTATCACATATGTTGAAAAATTGTTGCAGAAGGAGGGAACCAAAGGAGGCCTTGATGAATCTAATCAAGGTAATGATCAGTCACAGAAAGGAATTGGTTGAAGCGGGGTGCCCACTGGGCGGCCTGTGCCAGGAGTTGGATGATGAATTTGCGGGCCTCATGGATTCTGCCGACAGTTGCGTAAAATTTTTAGTGGCCTGGTCAACGGAGCAGTTTCGCCTGATGGGCATGAAACAAGCGGAACAACTGGGATTTGAATTTGTTGCTCGTATAGAAGGAGTTATTCTGCTGGGTAATATTTTAAGCGACCCCCAGCAACTGAAACAGCAACTTATGGCGGTAGCTGACTGGATAGCCGGACTTGACCCGGTCTCCCAGGACAAGGAACGGGCTGCCGCATAACCAAGGGAATATTTTTTTAGCAGATTATTTAGTTAGTTTCTTAACTTAGAAAGATATGGAGAAGATGACATTGTATAAAGACTACGACTTATTTTGTCGCTATGTCTGTCGGTTGTGGGCGATGTTTATTCAACAGCGTTGAAATATTTTTTTCGCCAATATTTAGTTAGGCAACTTACATATTAAAGGAGATTGATGATGAAAATGCTAACCGGTAAAACCTTTGCTGCTGCTTTGATTGCAGGCTTACTGGTCCTGGCAAGCGTCGAGAATCACGCTGATGAGCTTGATAGCTACCTGGACGACGCCATTCGTACGCAGATTCTTCAGGAGTTGAAAGACAACGTGCAACACCTGTATGAGAGCAAATGGCTGGTTGTCCCCACTAAGGGCAATGTGGATGAAAACGTACGGGCGGAACGTTTTGGCTATCCGGTTGCCAACCGGGGAACCGGTTTCCCGCTCCCTTACCGGTTTGGCATATTAAATTGAAATCAGCACGGACCTGCACTGCTCGGCCGGATTGCCGGTCAACCGGATAGTATGTAAGCGGTGCTGAAACTGTTTCCTTCCTCTATCCCCCGGGAGTGTTCCAACTCCCAAGCTTTACCGCCACCGGTACTCCCCCTCCGGTGGCGGTCTTTTTTTCTACCTGTGGAGCAAGTCTTTTATCCTCGTTACAGTTATAATTCCGGGCGGGAATTTATCACCAGTCGGATGATCTGAACTTATGCCGGAAAAAATAATCGACATAGACTCACAGGAAACCCAGGAATGGCTTGAAGCCCTGGATTCAGTCATGGCCCAGGTAGGCATTGAACGCGCACACTACCTGCTGGAGCAGTTGATCGCCAAAGCCAGAAAATCCGGCGCTTATCTACCCTATTCAGCCAATACCGCCTACCTCAATACCATCCCGCCTTCCCGGGAAGAACGTGCGCCGGGCGACCCGGGAATGGAATGGCGTATTCGATCACTGATACGCTGGAACGCACTGGCTATGGTAGTCAGGGCCAATCGTTTCAGCGCCGAACTGGGCGGGCACATCGCCAGCTTCGCTTCGTCGGCAACACTGTACGACGTGGGTTTCAACCACTTTTTTCGCGCAGCCACGGAACAGCAAGGGAGTGATCTGGTTTTTATCCAGGGACACTCTGCGCCGGGCATATATGCCCGCGCCTTCCTGTATGGTCAGTTGAGCGAGCAACAGATCGGCAAGTTTCGCCAGGAGGTCGACGGCGACGGCCTTTCTTCCTATCCGCATCCCTGGCTGATGCCCGATTTCTGGCAATTCCCCACGGTCTCAATGGGTCTGGGGTCTCTGATGGCCATCTACCAGGCCAGATTTATGCGTTACCTGGAACACCGGGAACTGATCCCCCCCAGTGACCGGAAGGTCTGGGCCTTTATGGGAGATGGGGAAATGGATGAGCCGGAAGCGCTGGGCTCCATCGGACTTGCCGCCCGGGAAAAACTGGATAACCTGATTTTTGTAGTCAACTGCAACCTGCAACGGTTGGACGGTCCGGTACGCGGCAACGGAAAAATCATCCAGGAACTGGAGGCTGAATTTCGCGGCGCCGGCTGGAACGTCATCAAGGTGATCTGGGGTTCATACTGGGACCCGTTAATCGCCCGGGATACCGAAGGTAAGCTGCTCAAGGTGATGGAAGAAACGGTAGACGGCGAATACCAGGCCTATAAGGCCAATGACGGCGCCTACGTGAGAGAGAAATTTTTCGGTAAGCACCCTGAACTGAAAGCGCTGGTTGCCAACATGTCCGATGAGGATATATGGCGTCTTAATCGTGGCGGGCATGACCCCCACAAAGTCTATGCCGCCTACGCAGCCGCAGTCAAACACCAGGGGCAACCCACGGTCATCCTGGCAAAGACGGTGAAAGGCTACGGCATGGGTGAGGCCGGCGAGGGACAAAATATCACTCACCAGCAAAAGAAGATGGGTGAGGATGCCCTGAAAGCATTCCGCCGGCGCTTCAATATACCGGTATCGGATGAAGACGTTGCCAACGCCGCTTTCTATAAACCGGCAGATGACAGCGCCGAGTTGAAATACATGCACGAGCAGCGGGAAAAACTGGGCGGCTTCCTGCTGCAGAAATGGCCGCAATCACCGGCCCTTGACACACCTGACGCCGGCATCCATGAAAAACTGCTGGCAGGGACGGGCAAGAGGGCAATATCCACTACAATGGCCTTTGTTCGTATCCTCAACATCCTGGCAAAAGACAAAAACATAGGTAAATACATCGTCCCCATCGTCCCCGATGAAGCTCGCACTTTCGGCATGGAAGGCATGTTCAGGCAACTGGGTATCTACTCATCCGTGGGGCAACTGTACGAGCCCGTGGATATTGACCACGTCATGTATTACCGCGAGGACAAAAAAGGGCAGATTCTCGAAGAGGGTATTACCGAAGCCGGCGCATTTTCTTCATGGATAGCGGCTGCCACGGCCTATAAACACTACGGGGTGCAGATGATACCGTTTTATATCTTCTACTCCATGTTCGGCTTCCAGCGGGTCGGCGACCTTGCCTGGGCGGCGGGGGATCTGCGTTCCCGCGGTTTTCTCATCGGCGGTACTGCCGGCAGGACCACCCTGGCCGGCGAAGGACTGCAACACCAGGATGGCCACAGTCACCTGCTGGCATCCACCATCCCCAATTGTATCTCTTACGATCCGACCTATTGTTACGAACTGGCCGTAATTATTCATGACGGGTTACGCCGTATGTACGGCAATAATGAAGACGTTTATTATTACATCACAGTCATGAACGAGAACTACCCGCACCCGGCCATGCCGGAGAACTCAAAGGAAGGGATATTGAAAGGCATGTATCTGTTACAGAAGGGCGGCGGCGACAAACTGCGGGTACGGTTGTTAGGCTCAGGAACGATTTTGCGGGAAGTGCTGGCCGCGGCGGAATTACTCGAAAGTGACTTCGGCGTAGCCGCCGACGTCTGGAGCGTAACCAGTTTTAACGAATTGCGCCGTGACTGTCTGGACGTGGACCGCTGGAACATGCTGCACCCGGAACAGAGCGCGAAAAAGAGTTACGTCAACCAGTGCCTGGAACACAACGACGGTCCCGTGATTGCGGCAACGGATTATATGAAGCTCTATGCAGACCAGATCCGGCGCCACGTGCCTGCTCCTTACGTGGTACTTGGCACTGATGGATATGGAAGAAGCGATACCCGCGCCAAGTTGAGAAAGTTTTTTGAAGTAGACCGTCATTACATAGTCGTTGCTGCCCTCAAGGCATTGGCTGACGAAGGTAAAATCCCTGCGGAAAAGGTCACCGAGGCAATGATGAAATACCATATCGATCCGGAAAAACCCAACCCGGTGACAGTCTAACCATGGGACAGCTTACCGATATTCCCGTTCCTCATATCGGCGATTTCGATACGGTTGAAATCATCGAGATCGCGGTACAACCGGGTGACAAGGTTAAACCGGAAGATACCTTACTCACCCTGGAATCGGATAAAGCGACCATGGAGATTCCCTCTCCCGCCGCCGGTATCGTCAGGGAACTCATGGTCAAGGTCGGAGATGCCGTATCCCAGGGAACAGTGATCCTGAAACTGGAAGAGGCTGGTTCCGGGGGCGAGGCGCCTGCAGACACGGGCAAGCCGGACGCGCCGGCAGACAGTGCGCAAGTCGAAACAGCCACGGCAGAGTCCGCAGACCGGCCCGAAAAGACGCAACAGCCGGCAGGCCACGGGGGACGGACTTCAAGTCCGTCCCCGGATCACGCCAAATCTGTCCCCGGTTCAGGACACGGTCCAAAACCGGCGCCCAGGACCCCGGCCGGCGCACAAACCATAGGCTCAAGCGCCTCATCCAGGGCGCATGCCAGTCCGGGAGTGCGTAAGTTTGCCCGGCAACTGGGCGTTGATCTCGGTCTGGTCAAGGGTAGCGGTAAAAAAGGGCGCATATTAAAAGAAGACGTTACAGCCTTCACCAAGACTGTGATGACGGGCAAACGCGTGATTGATCGAACGGCGGTTCCGGAAATTCTGCCGGTGGATTTTTCCAAATTCGGTCCGGTCGAAACCCGCCCGCTGGCGCGCCTGAAACAGCTCGGCGGCCAGAACCTGCATCGCAACTGGGTTAATGTACCCCACGTTACCCAACTTGACGAAACAGATATTACCGACCTGGAAGCCTTCCGCCAGTCGAAAAAACCCGACGCCGAACTGCGCGGCGTCAAGCTCACCCTGCTCAGTTTCCTGGTCAAAGCCGTGGTGGTAGCCCTGAGAAAGTTCCCGGAATTTAACGCCTCCCTGAGTCCCGATGGCAAAGAATTGATCTATAAGCAGTACTTCCATATCGGCATCGCGGTAAATACCAGCCAGGGGCTGGTAGTACCCGTGGTGAAAGACGCCGATCTTAAAGGCATGTTCGATCTGGCGCGAGAACTCGCTGAACTGGCGCAAAAGGCCCGGGATAAAAAACTTCGTCCGACCGATATGGAGGGGGGCTGTTTTACCATAAGCAGCCTGGGTCATATCGGCGGTACCGGGTTTACTCCCATTATCAACTCACCGGAGGTGGCCATTCTCGGCGTCTCCCGAGCTGTGACAAAACCCGTATACCTGGATGGCAAGCTTGAACCCCGGCTGATCCTGCCCTATTCACTCTCTTATGACCACCGGGTGATCGACGGCGTTGCGGCGGCGCAATTTACCCGGACGCTGGGACAAATTCTCACGGATATCCGTGATATTCTTCTATAGATTTCTGAAACTGACCATTTGCGCGGGGGGATGATACAAGGAACCAGTCCGCCGGTTACAGGCCGGTTTTCCGTCAACGTCGTGGAAAATGACCACAGCGAAATCCTTTTATTAAAAAGAAGCGTTTCCAGTCAATATGGTCCCGGTTTATGGGGCTTTCCTGCCGGACATATTGAGGAAGATGAATCCCCGGAAGAATGTGCCGAACGGGAACTGTTTGAAGAAATCGGCGCCGATATTTCCGTGGAGCTTGTCAGACAACTTGACCCGGTAAGTGATAAGTTTTCCGGCCGCGTTTACGAATTTTACCTGTTTCACCGGCGCTGGCTCGGCGGCAAAGTCAAACTCAACCACGAACACACCGACTATGCCTGGGTTAACCGCTATGATTATAAATGCTACCCGGTCATGAGGGGCGTGGACCTGGACCTGCTCTACCTGGACATCTGGCCCGGGGAATACCTGAACGCCGAAAAAACAAGCGTTAGCGACTGACCCGTTATATAATCTCCCGTCAAAACAATCCATTTCCCAAAGATTATTCATACGCGAATGGTCACTAAACAAGTCTCTAAAGTTGTCCTTGCCTATTCCGGGGGTCTTGATACCTCCGTCATACTGAAATGGCTGCAGGATACCTACCGGTGCGAAGTGGTAACCTTCACCGCGGATATCGGCCAGGGTGAGGAAGTCTCCCTGGCGCAGGCAAAAGCTGAAAGCCTGGGGGTAAAGGAAATATTCATCGAGAATCTGGTGGAAGAGTTCGTACGGGAATATGTTTTTCCCATGTTTCGGGCAAATACCTTGTATGAAGGCGAATACCTGCTGGGCACGTCGATAGCCCGCCCCCTTGTAGCCAAACGGCTGATTGAAATTACCGAAGAGACAGGCGCGGATGCTATAGCCCATGGCGCCACGGGCAAAGGAAATGACCAGGTGCGGTTTGAATTAGGGGCCTACGCCCTCAAACCTGATATCAAGATAATTGCGCCATGGCGCGAGTGGGAACTTGATTCCAGGCAAAAATTGCTGGCTTATGCCGAACGACACCAGATCCCCATTGAGGCCAAACGGGCGGGCTCCTCCCCCTATTCCATGGACGCTAATTTATTGCATATCTCCTACGAAGGAGGTGACCTGGAAGACCCGTGGCAGGAGCCGGACGACTCCGTTTGGCGCTGGAGCGTCGCACCCGAATACGCCCCCGACAAGGCGGAAATCATCGAGTTGGATTTCAGCCGCGGCGACGCCTGTGCCTTGAACGGTGTTGCCATGTCCCCGGCACAGTTACTCAAGGCGCTGAATGAAACCGGCGGGAAGCACGGCATAGGTCGAACTGATATTGTCGAGAACCGCTACGTGGGCATGAAATCACGCGGCTGCTATGAAACCCCGGGGGGAACGATATTACTCAAAGCCCACCGCGCTATCGAATCTATTACCCTGGATCGCGAACTGGCGCATATGAAGGATGACCTGATGCCGCGTTATGCCAGGATGATATACAACGGCTACTGGTGGAGTCCTGAACGCCTGGCCTTGCAGACGCTTATCGATGAGACACAGGTATCGGTAAACGGCCGCGTCCGCCTGAAACTGTATAAAGGCAACGTCATCGTCTGCGGTCGCAAGTCGGATACGAACAGCTTGTTCAACCAGGACATCGCCACTTTCGAAAGCGATGCCGGCAGCTACGATCAAAAAGACGCGGAAGGGTTCATAAAATTGAACGCTCTGCGGTTACGCATGCGTAATTCATAAGGAAGATTTATCTACCGGATTTGCATCCTACGCTCCGTTGACGGCACATCCATGTGCCACTATTCCATCCTGTTCGTTGACGGCACATCCATGTGCCACTACTCTGCTTTCGCAGGAATGGCGATGGTTTCCGTTCCGAGTACGATCTGCTTGCTGCGCATGTCTTCGAGAATAGCGCCCCCGCCGTTGACGACGGTTTCAGGCTCAGGGTGTGCTATTTCATCGGCAATCCCCATGAGGATCTCCCTGCCGGTTTGTTTTCCTTCATTCTGTTTGAGGCAATCAACCAGTCGCGCCGCCAGCGGGTTCAACTCGATAAACCTTACACTATCCCGCCTGTCCCGATAAACGAGCAGGCAGGTGGGTTGCGCCGGTTTTTGCGCGGGCAGGTTATCGGGACCGATACGATGCACCGGGTATTGATAAGCCAGGGACCAGGACAGTTCGTTCAACACCGGTATCCCTGACAACAAGTCGCCGCTCGCCTTAACCCCATCCAGCCTGATCTCCCGGGCGTCGATAGACAACGCCAGTTCCACCCACTCGTAGTGGGCCAGTTCAAGCAGGAACGGATACACGGTTTCTGTTTGATTCTGGAGGTATTGGAGAAACTCCTGGGGCATCCTGGGGAACAGGGGCGTGCGGGACTGGTGGTTTTTAAAATAATCCCGCATCAGCGAATGCCACTCATCATCCTTGAGAACCTTTCTTAGTACCGGAAAACTGTTTGCCAGGAAACTTTCCACGTTCCGATACAGCAAATCACGATAGATTGCCATCCGTCGCTCTTCGATATCTTCCGGCGCCGGCGCATTGGCCGGGTCACGGATATGCCGGGTAAATTGATACTGGATATCTCTAAACGAGTTCTTGGCGGAGGACGGGTTCACCGGAACGCTCTTTCTGTCCGAGGACGCTGGCCGGGGACGGACCTAAGTCCGTCCCCATTTGCTGCATTTGCTGTCTGTCCGGACTGGATCCGGTGAATCGTGGCGACTTCAGCAACTAACTCAGGCAATGGGGGAATATTAAAATCCCGCTCCAGCAGTGTGGGGAAAATACCAAAATGACGGTAGGCCAGCTCAAGCAGTTCCCAGACGGGGTCGATAACGTTTGCGCCATGGCTATCCACCCGTAAATCCACCGCTTCAACGTAATGGCCGGCTACGTGGGCATAGGCTATACGTTCCGCCGGCAACGATTTCAGCCAGGTTTCGGCGTCGTAGCGATGGTTGATGCTGTTAACGTATATATTGTTGATGTCCAGCAGCAGGTCACAATCAGCTTCAACCAGCACGTTATTTATAAAGTCCGTTTCCGCCATTTCCTGCCCCGGCGCCGCATAGTAGGACACGTTTTCAATAGCCAGGCGCCGCCCGATAATCTCCTGGGTACGCTTGATCCTCCCGGCTGTATAACGGACAGCTTCATCGGTAAACGGAATCGGCATCAGGTCATACAAGTGACCGTCATCCGCACAATAGCTCAGGTGTTCGCTGTAACAACGAACGTCATAGGTATCAAGGAATTGTTTCACCTTATGGAGAAATGCCTCATCCAGGGGCGCAGGCCCGCCGAGGTTCAATGACAGTCCATGACAGACAACAGGCACTTTCTCCGCGATCTCACGGAAACGGCGCCCGTAGCGTCCACCCACATCGATCCAGTTCTCCGGCGCCACCTCCATGAAATCTATCCCTGACAAAAGTGTTTCCGAATCTGCCAGCGAGCCGATGAAGGCTCGCCGCAGACCCAGACCGGCTCCCTGTACCGGGTATGTCTCAGTCATATCAGGCTGTTCAGAATCAGCCGAAGACGGCGCTTACATGTGCCTGGAACGCCGAACTCCGGAACAGGTCTGGTGACAGATGCAGATTATCCTTACTTGTCCTCACCGCACTTGCCTTCGCCACATTTACCTTCGCCTTCCTTGTCTTCACCACACTTGCCTTCGCCGCATTTACCTTCGCCTTCCTTATCCTCACCACAATGGCCTTCGCCGTCCTTGTCTTCGCCTTCCATGTCTTCACCTTCCTTATCCTCACCACAATGGCCTTCGCCTTCCTTGTCTTCTCCGCATTTGCCTTCGCCACACTTGCCTTCACCATCTCCATGTGATGTTGCGACCATATAACCCCCCTGGGACAGTTCTGTCATGCTGAACGGGTTATCATTAGCATTGGCAATAGGGCTGAGTGAAAGTGAGACTGCAAAAGTGGTTCCCAATGCAGCCGCTATAGGTTTTAAAGTAGCCTTTTTTGACATCAGTAATACCTCCTGACTTGGTTTGATGAAATCATGCGGTAGCAGTCAGATTTTCTCCACCACCTCATGATACGTTGTAGAGCAACAAATTTATTATAACACTCTGTAGACACTGTCAAGCTGAATAAGTTTAATTCAGGAGCTCCCGCTAACAGTGGGTTTGGGGGCTGTTTTTCCGTTCCATGGGCCATCCCTGGCCCGTCCCGCACTCATCCCTGGTGCTAGTCACTCCAAAACAACCCCCAAACCCACTGTTAGCGGGAACCCCTGAGTTTAATTTCAACACTGGAAAACCTATGTTTCTTTTGTCCTCAACTGGGGAAACAAAATCACATCGCGTATGGATGCTGAATCCGTAAGCAACATGACCAGCCGATCTATACCGATACCTTCACCGGCAGTGGGCGGCATGGCGTATTCCAGGGCCGTGACGTAATCGGCGTCATAGTGCATGGCTTCCTCGTCGCCGGCTGCTTTTTCTTCGACTTGTTTACGAAACCGTTCGGCCTGGTCATCGGGATCGTTTAACTCGGAAAATCCGTTCGCAATCTCGCGCCCGCCGACGAACAATTCAAATCGATCCGCAAAGTCGGGCTGCGCGTCATTGCGCCTGGACAAGGGTGATACTTCGATTGGATAACGGGTGATAAACGTGGGTTGTCTCAGTTTCGCTTCCGCGGTTTTCTCGAATAGTTCAACCTGCAACTTGCCGAGGCCATGAGTCTTTTTCACCTCCACGCCCATATTCGCAGCAATGTTGCGCAACTTGTCAAGGTCTTTGAGATCACCTGCTGATAAATCCGGGTTATAGGAAAGGACAGCTTCCTCTACCGTCATACGACGAAAATCCTGGCCGAAATCGTATGTTTCCCCCTGGTATTCGACCAGGGTCTCCCCTTTCACTTCTGTTGCCAGGGAGCGAAACATGGCTTCCGTCAACGCCATCATGTCCTCATAGTCGGCATAAGCCCAGTAAAACTCAAGCATGGTGAATTCGGGATTGTGCTGCAGCGACAATCCTTCATTGCGAAAATTTCTGTTGATCTCGAATACTTTTTCAAAACCGCCGACAACCAGTCTCTTCAAATATAACTCCGGCGCAATGCGCAGGTACAGGTCCATATCCAGAGAGTTATGGTGGGTAATAAACGGTCTTGCCGCGGCGCCGCCGGGAATTGCCTGCATCATCGGTGTTTCCACTTCAAGGAAACCACAACCGGCCAGATAAGCGCGCATATGATTGACAACACGGCTGCGGATTTGGAACGTCTGCCGGGTCGTTTCATTGGTAATCAGGTCCAGGTAACGCTGCCGGTAACGGGTTTCCTGGTCTGACAGGCCATGGAATTTCTCGGGTAGCGGTCGCAGTGACTTGACCAGCAGCCGGACACTGTCAACCTGTATCGACAGTTCCCCTGTTTTCGTCTTGAAGATACTCCCCGTGACGCCGATGATATCACCGATATCCCAGCTCCTGAATTCGGCATAAGTATCGTCCGGCAGGCTATCACGCCTGATAAATAGCTGTATCTGCCCGGACATGTCCCGGATGTGCGCAAACGAGACCTTACCCATGACCCGGCGGCTCATCATCCTGCCCGCAAGATTGAACTTCTCAGTCTCTCCTTCAAGTTGGTCCCGATCTTTGTCACCATAACGGGCGTGCAAATCGGCCGCCAGTATAGTCCGTTTGAAGTCATTCGGGTAAGCGTTGCCGGCTTCACGCAGTTCCTGCAACTGCGCACGCCGCTGCCTGATAATCTCGTTGCTGTCGTCTTTAGTCTGCATTTTTTTCCTTACCGATGACACGGCCTTCGGGGACAGACTTAAGTCTGTCCCCGATTTTTGGGGTCAGTGTAAAAATACAGTCACTGACAGGCGTCGCCGGTTTATTCTTGGGTATTTTTACTCTGACCCCAAATATCATACCCCGGCCTTGAGACTGGCTTCTATGAACCGGTCCAGGTCGCCATCCAGTACCGCCTGGGTATTGCCGGTCTCCACGCCGGTGCGTACATCCTTGATCCTGGACTGGTCCAGTACATAAGAACGGATCTGGTTGCCCCAACCTATATCGGCCTTGGATTCCTCCATGGCTTTTTGTTCGGACATACGTTTTTGCAGTTCCAGTTCGTACAACTTGGCGCGCAACTGTTTCATCGCCTGATCCCGGTTCTTATGCTGGGAACGATCATTCTGGCATTGTACGACCATGCCCGTGGGAATATGGGTCATTCTCACCGCGGAATCGGTTTTGTTGACATGCTGTCCTCCGGCTCCGCTGGCCCTGTAAGTGTCTACGCGCAGGTCGGCAGTATCGATGTCCACCTCAATATGGTCATCAATCTCCGGTACAACGAATACCGAAGCGAAAGACGTGTGGCGCCGATTGCCGGAATCAAACGGGGATTTCCTTACCAGCCTGTGTACCCCTGTTTCCGTGCGTAACCAGCCGTAAGCATAGTCACCCACATACTTGACTGTCGCGCTTTTCACCCCAGCCACTTCGCCGGGGGACACTTCAATCATTTCCGTCTTGAACCCACGCTGTTCACCCCAGCGTAAATACATGCGCAGCAGCATTTCGGCCCAATCCTGGGCTTCGGTGCCGCCCGAACCGGACTGGATGTCGAGAAATGCATTGTTCGGGTCCATCTCGCCGGAAAACATACGCCGGAATTCCAACTCGTGTATCTGTGCGGCATGCCTGTCAAGGTCGGCAACAATCTCAGCCACGACTTCGGCGTCGTTTTCCTGTTTTGCCAGATCGATCAACAGCTCAACGTCGTCCATTCCCTGGCCGATCGATTCTATCGTCTCAACTGTTTTTTCCAGCCGCGCCCGTTCTTTACCCAATGCCTGGGCGCGTTCCGGCTGGTCCCATATAGCGGAATTTTCCAACTCTCGCCTGACTTCGTGCAGGCGTTTGACCTTGGCATCTAAGTCAAAGATACCTCCTCAGGGATTCGATTCTCCCCTGGCAGTCTTTAATACGGGCGATAATTGAAGTTAGTTCCAGCATTTTCCATGTCCGTCATCTATATAGTAACGGGGACAGATTTTACAGAGTATCGGGGCCCGCGGCAATGGAATAAATGGGGTCAGACCCCATTTATTCCATTTATTCCGATGAGTTGCGGGGTTCGCGAATAAATGGGGTCTGACCCCATTTATTCTTGTGACCCCATTTATTCTTGCATCATTCCGGTGTTGCGTCTGCCTCCTGTATATGACTTATGATAAGTTGCGGGGTTAGCTCTCCACGATAATCGTTAATCGCCAACCGGTAGACAAAATGCATCTTATCAGCAGACTTATCGATTGCATCCATGTCCGTATTGAATGATATGGCGTCTACGGGATTTTCGGCGCCATTAGGGAGAAGCTTCAATTTCAGATGCCGGACTCCCACCGGCCTTGCGTCTGCAACGCTGAATACGTCATCAAACAAGGGCTGGGGGAAGCCCTGTCCCCAGGGTCCCGCTTTTTCAATTTCTCCGGCAAGCTCCAGACTTATGTCAGCGGGAGCCAGTTTACCGTCTGTTATAATCTCCGCCCCCGGCGTCCTGTCAGCGGTCAAGCGCCTGACTTCCGCATCAAACAATCCCTTAAACTCTGCATAATCGGCTTCCCTGATCGTCAGGCCTGCGGCCATGGCGTGTCCGCCGAACCTGATTATCAGGTCAGGATGGTTTGCCGCCAGCAGATCCAGTGTGTCTTTCAGGTGTATATCAGGTAATGACCGCCCGGATCCCTTCAGGAAACCCTCTCCATCCGGCGCAAATATAATAACCGGGCGGTTGACCATCTCTTTTATCCTGCCGGCAAGCACCCCGATAATCCCCTGGTGCCAGTTCATATCAAACAGGCACAGCCCCAGGGGCAACTCGCCCTGTTTCAGTTCCGTTATCTCAGCCAGGTAAGTTTCGGCCTCTTGTTGCATCTCCGTTTGTATGTGTTTCCTTTCCTGGTTCAGACGGTCCAGTTGTCGCGCCAGGGCAAGCGCCCGGCTGAAATCATCCTCAAGCAGGCATTCGATCCCCTGACTCATATCCTCCAACCTGCCTGCCGCGTTTAACCTGGGGCCGAGTACAAATCCCAGGTCGGTGGAAGTGATCTTCCCAGGAGTTCTATTTGCAACATGAATTAAAGCCTTAATGCCCGCAAAGCAGCGCCCGGTCCTGATCCGCTTCAGTCCTTGCTCAACCAGGACCCGATTATTGAAATCCAGTTGCACCACGTCGGCAATGGTGCCCAGCGCGACCAGGTCCAGTAATGTGGCGAAATTGGGCATCCGTATGCCTCGCGCGGCAAACCAACCGTCATCTCTAAGCCGAGCCCGCAGCGCCAGCAATACGTAGAACATGACTCCGACACCGGCTATACACTTACTGGGGAACTGGTCGCCTGGTTGATTCGGGTTGACGATGACGGAGGCGGCAGGCAGCTCCTTGCCAGGCAGGTGATGGTCCGTGATCAACACGTCCAATCCGGCGTTGCGGGCAAACTCGACTCCGGACAGGCTGGAAATACCGTTATCCACGGTGACCAGCAGATCGGGATCAAGTTCCAGGGCCAACCTGACCACGTCGGTACTCAAACCATAGCCGTGTTTAATCCGGTCCGGGACCAGGTAGGCAACGTGTCCGGCGCCTAACAAAGACAACCCGCGCAGGGCCAGGGCGCAAGCTGTTGCGCCGTCCGCATCGTAATCCGCGACGACCAATATCCTGTTATCGGCGCGCAGGGCGTCCACCAGCAGACCCGCCGCTGCGTCAATATTTTTCAGCGTATCGAACGGCAGCAGGTTGTCCAGAGAATAATCCAGTTGCCGGTGCGATGAAATATTTCTGGCTGCGTAGATGCGCTGCAATACCGGGTGGGTATATTCCGGGAGGTCACAGTCGGATAATGCAACTCGGTGGATGATTTTCATTGATCAACCAGACCATCCGGCGAGTCTGTCTTACATGTTGTCAAGAATGACTCTCTTTACCGCGTCCAGGTCGACGGGAACCTTGGTTAGTGCAGCGGAGCTTTGCTGAATGGCGATATCCGGGTCTTTCAGGCCATGTCCGGTCAAGGTGCACACGACTGTACTTCCGGGCGGGATTTTCCCTGTTTCGATATCGCGCATAGCCCCGGCAACCGATATGGCTGAGGCAGGTTCACAAAAGATACCTTCTTCAGCCGCCAGCAACGCCTGTGTTGCCAGTATCTCCGCGTCATTGAACTCATCAAACCAGCCTTCGGAATGTCTGCTCGCCGCCCAGGCCAGGTCCCAGGACTGGGGGTGACCGATACGAATGGCGCTGGCAACGGTTTCAGGTTCCTTAATCATCTCACCTCGCAGAAAAGGCGCGGCGCCCGACGCCTGGTAGCCCAGCATCCGCGGCAGTTTATTCACAACCGCTTCGAGTAGATATGGGCATTGCCCGTCCAAAAACTTACTCACCGCAGTGGTCATTCCAGCGTATTCGCTGTAGCCGGCCCAATAGGCGGAGATATTCCCGGCATTCCCCACGGGCAGACAGTGAAAATCCGGAGCGTCGCCCAATTCGTCCATAATCTCGAAGGCGGCGGTTTTCTGGCCTTGCAAGCGGTACGGATTGATCGAGTTGACTATAGTCACCGGCGCCTCAGTTGCCACTTCTTTTACCAGTTGCATACCATCATCGAAATTACCTTCCACCTGAATGACAATGGCGCCGTGCAGCATGGCCTGGGCCAGTTTTCCCATGGCGATCTTCCCGTCAGGGATAAGGACATAGGATATTACGCCGGCCCTGGCTGCATAGGCCGCGGCGGAGGCCGAGGTATTGCCGGTGGATGCGCATACGACGGCTTGTGAACCTTCGTTGACTGCCTGGGTAATCGCCATGGTCATCCCTCGATCCTTGAAAGAACCGGTCGGGTTCAAGCCCTCGTATTTCACATATAATTCGATGTCCCTGTCATTGGCTTCGGGCATATTTTCCAACTGTATCAACGGCGTATTCCCCTCACCCAGGGTGATGATACGAGCATCGGCCGCCACCGGCAGGCGGTTACGGTAACGTTCAATCAAACCCGTCATTTACACTGACTCGCTATTTAAAAACAGGAAAGCCACAGAGGGCACAGAGCACACAGAGAAAAAACAGGTCTGCCTGCCTTCTTGGTCCACTCTGTGTTCTCTGTGTCCTCTGTGGCATAACAAATCTGCGTCATCTGCGGATAAAACATGAGGTCTAATCAAGGGATTCTACCCGGATTCGGTGTACGCTCCCCTGTATTGAATCCAGGGCCTCGATTTGCCTGATGGCGCTATTCATGTTGCGTTCAAGCACCCGCTGGGTAAGCATGATGATCGGGACGTGGCCGGCGCCCGGTTCGGGTTCCTTCTGGATCATCGCCTCGATACTGATATCCAGGTTCGCTAAAATCGTCGTTATGCCGGACAAAACGCCGGGCTTATCAACGACCTGCATACGCAAATAATAAGCAGTGCAGATGTCCTCCATGTCCAGCACGGACACATTCGACATGGCATCCGGTTGAAACGCCAGGTGCGGCACCCGGTTTTCCGGATCGGTAGTCAGGGCGCGTACAACGTCAATCACGTCAGCCACTACGGAGGAGGCAGTCGGCAGGGAACCGGCGCCGGCGCCGTAATACAAGGTTGGTCCCACCGCATCGCCCTGCACCAGCACTGCGTTCATCACCCCGTCTACGTTGGCGATCAGCCTTCTTGCGGGGATCAGTGTGGGGTGGACTCGAAGCTCAATTCCCGTATCGGTACGCCTGGTAATGCCCAGATGTTTAATTCGATAACCCAGTTCATCGGCGTAAGCCACATCCTGCCGTTCTATTTTGCTTATGCCCTCGGTATAGGTTTTCTCAAACTGCAACGGGATACCAAAAGCTATGGAACCCATGATGGTCAACTTATGTGCGGCATCAATACCTTCAACGTCGAACGTCGGGTCGGCTTCCGCATACCCCAGTTCCTGCGCTTCTTTTAACACCTCGGCAAAGTCCCTGCCCTTATCCCGCATCTCCGTGAGGATGAAATTTCCGGTACCGTTGATAATACCGGCTGCCCATTGAATACGGTTCGCCACCAGACCTTCCCGGATCGCCTTGATAATGGGGATACCCCCGGCGACTGCGGCTTCGAACGCCACGATCACACCTTTTTCCTGCGCCGCACTGAAGATTTCATTACCGTGAACGGCAATCATGGCCTTGTTAGCGGTAACGACGTGTTTTTTATTCTCAATAGCCCGCAAAACAAGTTCTTTTGCCGGTGAGTAACCGCCTATCAGTTCAATGATGATTTCAACTTCCGGGTCATCGACGACGGCAAAACCATCATCCGTAATCCGCTCTACCTGGTCCAGGCCGTGGATCGCGCCGGTATCATATTCTTTTGCCGCGGCATGACTGATGACCACTTCCCTGCCGGCGCGCCGGGCGATTTCATGGGCATTCCGAGTCAATACGGTGACAACGCCCCCGCCTACCGTACCCAGGCCAAGCAACCCTATTTTTATTGGTTTCATTATCCTGTTTCTCTCTTCAATTATCGTTTTCCCTGACCCGCACCGTCACCACGTCCATACCATGATACTGCTGGTGGCGCACGGAGGATGCGTAATGTTGCAGGATACGGAGCGATATTTCATGCCCATCCCGCGCCTCGCCATGGTCTCCCAGCAGCCTCATCTGGTCTTCGAGGTTGTCCTCACCGATAGCAGAGACAAACTCCAACTCCATGACCGGACCGTCATTGGTTGCCGTTACCAGCAGGCGCCGAAGCTCACCGGTGGCAGCTTCATCATGTCCTTCCGCAAGGCACAACAGGGTCTCCTCGCCGATCAGAAACAGACGTTCGGTCGCGGCATCACCCCAGCCAAGACGCTGCGCCTGTTCGCGCAGGAAATCCTCCAGCCTGTGGAGAACCCTGGGATCCAGCGCCGTTACTATACTATAGCGACGCGGGCCAGTCAGTTTCATGATTATTGTCAGCAGGATAACGGCCAGGCCACCCACGGTCATACCGTTGCCCAGTAACTCGCCCCATGTCTCACCCAGCTGGTGCGCGAATACAGCCTGGTCATGGAAGCCTACTCCAAGCAAGAATGCCAGTCCGATTACTGCGGATTTGCGGTAGTCAATGCCGTCCTGGACAACCATCTTTATGCCTTGCACGAAAACCAGTGCCATGGTCACGGCCAGGTAAGCTGCGATCACCGGTCCGGGGATGGCGAGAAGGATCGCCGTTATCTTGGGCATGAACGCCAGCAATAACAGGATGATCCCGATGCAGACCCCCAACCTGCGGGCAGCTACACCGCTCAGTTCGATGAGGGAAATACCTGTGTGGTCGCTTTTGACCGGTATTGCACCGGCGCAGCCGGCGATCAGGTTACCCAGCCCGTTGGCCGCAACCCCTTCCTGTACCGCACGAAAATCGATGGCGTGCGAGCTGCGCCGTGATGCCCTTTGGACGGTAACACCGGCACTGATATCACCCATTGTGTTGGCCAGGGTAACAAACAGAAACGCCGGTAGCAGTATCCAGAAGTCAGTGCCCAGAGACAGGCCTAACTGCGGCCGGCTACTGGCGGGAATATTGAACCAGGGCGCTTCCAATACCAGGCCGGCATGGTACAGACCAAAAAACGCGGCTGCCACACAACCTGCAACAATCGCGATAACGGGCGCCCAGAGCCGCAGGGCGCCCCTGGCGCCGAACACCAGCACTACGAATACAAGCAGGGTAACCGCCGCAATACTCGGCGCTGCGACAGGCGCTGCGCCTTCAGGTGCGTGCGTCAACATATCAAAAGCGACAGGCATCACGGCAACCGCAATCAACATCAACACCATGCCGGATACAACCGGTGTGATTATGCGGCGCAACCATGACAACTGCGATGACAGTAGCAACTGGAACAGCGCAGAGACAATAACCAGGTTCATCATCAGCGCAACCCCTCCCGCCGACAAGGCCAGAATACAGACGGCGATAGAGGTAGCGGCGCTGACGGAAATGAGAACATGTCCGGCGCCGATGAGTCCGGTTCGAAAGGACTGTAATAGCGTAATGAGCCCGCAAACCAGCAACGCGGCAAAGATCGTCCATGACAAGTAGCCTGCATCCAGGCCCGCGGCCCGGACTATTATGACCGGCACCAGCACCACAGATGGTAAGACAAGCAAGGCGGCCTGCAGACCGAGGCCAATACCGATGGAATAAGGCGGTCGTTCGTCGGGTTCGTAGCGGGTGTCTGCCCGGCTGGATGTGTCGTTTATCTGCATGGTTCAAGCTCCGGGTTGGAGTTAAGTACGCAATACGAGGATCAGCCTTATATTATATACCAGTTCAGGCAGGATACGCTGTCTTCAAGTCCCGGATTCACGTATACTCACACGATGGTCAGAGTAGCAACAATCCAGATGGTTTCCACGGATAACCTGGAAGCCAATCTTGCCCAGGCTGCCGATTTGGTAAGGGAAGCAGCCGGCCAGGGCGCCAGGTTTGCCTTGTTGCCGGAATATTTCCCCATCATGAGTGACGATGAAACGGCAAAAATCAGCATCGGAGAGGTACCGGGACAGGGTCCTATCCAGGATTTCCTTGCCGGCCAGGCCGCGGCCAACCGGATCTGGTTGATGGCGGGAACCTTCTCTTTGCAGAGTGAACATGCAGACCGTGTTTATAATACCTGCCTGCTGTTCAGCCCTGACGGCGTCTGTACTCATCGCTATGACAAGGTGCACCTGTTCGATGTGCAGGTGGGGGATGAAGATAAAGAGGTATACAATGAATCCGATACCATCGTACCGGGCAGTAATATAGTCGTAGCCAAAACCCCGTTAGGCAATATCGGCATGACGGTGTGCTACGACCTCCGGTTTCCTGAACTGTATCGCGAACTGTCCAGGCAGCAGGCGGAAATCATTACCGTCCCCTCCGCATTTACCTACGCCACCGGAAAACGCCACTGGGAATTATTTTTGCGCGCCCGGGCGGTGGAAAATCTGTGTTACGTCATAGCCTCCAACCAGGGCGGGCAGAATACGGAAATAAGGCGCACCTGGGGCCACAGCATGATTATCGACCCCTGGGGCGATGTTTTATGCAGTCTGGAAGAAGGACCGGGTGTTGCCTGTGCCGATATTGACCTGGCAAGGGTATATGAATTAAGACAATCTTTCCCGGCATTGGAGCACAGGGTAATAGGAATGCAGGAAGGACAGCGGAGACAGCAGCGGGGACAGATTTTAAATCTGTCCCCGGGAGTAACCGACTTATGAGTCAGCAACTGGAAACAGCCACCCGACAATTACTCAGTCCTGTGGGTATCGATAACAAGGACATCGAAAAAACTCTGGACCAGATGATCGTTAATGATATTGACTACGCCGACCTGTATTTTGAATTTTCCCAGGCCGAAGCCTGGGTGCTGGAAGAAGGGATCATCCGGGAAGGCTCCCACAGTATTGACCAGGGAGTGGGCGTCAGGGCGGTCAGTGGGGATAAGACCGGTTTTGCCTATTCGGATGAGATTATCCTGCCGGCATTGACCGACGCGGCCCGGGCGGCCCGGGCCATTGCCGGGAGCGGGGGCAAGCAAAAACTGCAGGCCTGGCAAAACCGCAGTATAGCTCCACTGTATTCCGGCGCAAATCCGCTGGACTCGATATCGTCCTTGGAAAAGATTGCGATATTGCAACGGATTGACTCCGAAACCCGTAAAAAAGACCCCAGAGTAAAGCAGGTAATCGCCGGACTGAGTGGTTCTTACACCGCCATATTGATCGCCGGCAGTGACGGTGTTTATTCCGGTGATATCAGGCCGCTGGTCAGACTCAACGTCAACGTTATCGTCGAGCATAACGGCAAACTGGAAAAAGGCGGGGCCGGCGGCGGTGGCCGCTTCGGCTATGAATATTTCCTGGATGAAGAGATCGTTACCGGCTACATTGACGATGCGGTAACACAGGCGCTCAACAACCTGGAGGCGGTCCCGGCTCCGGCCGGCGCCATGACGGTAGTGCTGGGCCCGGGCTGGCCCGGAATATTATTGCATGAGGCCATAGGCCACGGCCTGGAAGGAGATTTCAACCGCAAGGGGACTTCCGCCTTCAGCAACCGGATAGGTCAACGGGTTGCGGCTGAAAACGTCACCGTGGTCGATGACGGAACCATAGAAAACCGCCGCGGTTCACTGACCATTGACGATGAAGGTACGCCCACGGAAGCCACCACACTGATTGAAAGAGGTATTCTCAGAAATTACATGCAGGACAAGTTGAATGCCGGATTAATGGGTATGAGCCCTACCGGCAACGGGCGCCGGGAGTCCTATGCCCACCTGCCTATGCCGAGAATGACCAATACCTACATGCTGGGAGGTGAATATGATCCCGGTGAAATTATCGGTTCTGTCCAAAAGGGGGTTTATGCTTCCCAGTTCGGCGGCGGACAAGTGGACATCACCAACGGCAAATTCGTGTTCAGCGCCAGCCAGGCCTGGTTGATTGAAAACGGCCGGCTGACCAGTCCCATCAAGGGAGCAACCCTGATCGGCAACGGGCCGGATGTCTTGACCCGCGTGTCCATGACCGGCAATGACATGCGGCTTGATACCGGCATAGGCGTATGCGGGAAAGACGGCCAGTCAGTCCCCGTGGGCGTGGGCCAGCCTACCTTGAAAATTGACGAATTGACCGTCGGCGGAACGTCCACATGACCTTTTTACCGGGGACGGACTTAAGTCCGTCCCCATAATACCCATAAACCATGAGTGATCTGTTCAAGATCAGGGGTTTCCTCCCCTACGTTGTCATGCTGTTCCTGAATGCTTTTGTAGACCTGGGGCATAAAATCACGATACAGAATACCATTTTCAAAACCTACGACGGCAATACCCTGATCATACTGACGGCAATCGTCAATGCCCTGATCCTGCTACCGTACATCCTGCTGTTTACCCCGGCCGGTTTTATGGCGGATAAATTTCCGAAAAACAAGGTCATGCGCACTACCGCCTGGGGCGCGGTCGTCCTGACCGGTATGATTACCCTGTTCTATCACCTGGGATGGTTCTGGGCGGCTTTTGCCATGACGTTCCTGCTGGCCATACAAAGCGCCTTTTACTCACCGGCAAAGTACGGCTATATCAGGGAAATCGCCGGCAAGGAACGACTGGCGCGGGCCAACGGCGTGGTGCAGGCCACTACCACCACCGCCATTCTCACCGGCACGTTCGTATTTTCAATCACATTTGAGATGTACCTTGCCGACGTGATTTTTTCCACTAAACAGGATGTGCTACTAGCCATAAAGGCGACCGGCTGGTTCCTGATTGCCGGAGCGCTGGTGGAGTTAATGCTGTCCTACCGTCTGCCGAGCGTCCATGAACCGGATGAAAACCTGCGCTTTGACTGGGTTAAATACCGTACTGGCCGTTACCTGTCCGAAAACCTGAAAGCGGTTAAATCCCGTGAAGTGATCTTGCTGTCGATCATCGGCCTGGCAATAATCTGGGCAATCGGCCAGGTCATGCTGGCGGCCTTTCCCGCTTTTGCCAAGGATAACCTGGGGATATACGACACCAGGATTATCCAGGGCATGCTGGCCTGTGCCGGAATCGGGATTATGCTGGGCTCCCTCATCGCCGGCAGGATCTCAAAAAATCATATCGAGACCGGCTTGATCCCGGTCGGCGCACTGGGGGTGGCCGCCTGCCTGTTCATCCTGCCCGGGCTTACAAGCGTAACGGCGCACGGTATCAATATCCTGTTGCTGGGAATGCTCAGCGGCCTGTTCATCATCCCTCTCAACGCCCTGATTCAATTCCACGCGGGGCAGCATATCCTGGGGAGAGTGCTGGCCGGAAACAGCCTCATCCAGAACATAGTGATGCTGAGCTTCCTGGTTCTGACCGTACTGTTTTCCATGCTGGCGATCAGCAACCTGTTGTTTCCATTATTGACTGTGGTTGCCCTGTGCGGGGCGTTTTACACGGTATATAAACTACCGCAATCCCTGGTGCGGCTTATCGTCACCATGGCAATCGGCCATCGTTATCGATTGGTGGTGCAGGGTTTTAACCATTTCCCCGATACGGGGGGCGTCCTGATGCTGGGGAAACAGACTAACCTGAAAGACTGGACTTTCATCCAGATGGCGGCGCCGCGCCAGATCCGCTTTGTGATGGATGAAAATATCCACCGGAAATGGTTTTCAAGAAAGTTTTTTGAATTCTTCAGAGTTATCCCCGCCGTCCCGGACCAGTCGATGAGCAATACCATCAGCAAGCTCCTCAACGCCGGTGAGGTGGTATGCCCGTGGTCAAAAGAAACTACAGACAACGCTGATTGGCCGGCAGCCCTGCAGGCCGACAGCGACAATCCGGCCCAATGGGTGACACTGCCCTTCTCCCTGAGCGGCTCACCGGGCAGCAGAACTTCCCACCCTCAAGTCGAAACAAAATCTGCCGCCGGCAACAACGACGTGACTATTATTTTCGGCGAACCCCAATAGATACCGGAGACGGGAAAGACTGGGGACGGATTTCAAATCCGTCCCCTGAGAGTAATTCAGCCAGGATTTTGCGCGCGCTGTCTCAATGCGTGATCCATCAGTACGATCGCCAGCATCGCCTCGGCAATAGGCGTAGCGCGGATACCGACACAGGGATCGTGGCGCCCCGTAGTTGCAATCTCCGTTTCATTGCCGTAGACGTCAACGGTTTTTCCGGGGATGCGGATACTCGAGGTCGGTTTCAGGGCAATACTCGCCAGGATATCCTGGCCGCTGGAAATGCCGCCCAGGGTGCCGCCCGCGTGGTTGGATAAGAATCCCTGGGCAGATATCTCATCCCTGTGCTCCGTGCCGTGTTGCTCAACAACCCGGAAACCAGCGCCTATCTCCACACCCTTGACGGCATTGATGCTCATCAGGGCCTTGGCTATATCGGCATCCAGCCGGTCAAAAATCGGTTCTCCCAGTCCTACCGGGACTTCAGTGGCGACCAGGTTAACCCGGGCGCCGATGGAATTACCTGATTTCCGTAAATCATCCATCAGGGTTTCCAGGGTCGCTACTTTTCCCGGGTCCGGACAGAAAAACGGGTTATTCTCCACCTCGCTCCAGTCCCGAAACTCCAGCTTGACCGATCCCAGTTGCGCCAGGTAACCGCGGATCAGGCAACCATAGTTTTCACGCAGGTATTTCTTTGCAATCGCACCGGCGGCAACCCGCATACAGGTTTCACGGGCGGATGCGCGGCCACCGCCCCGGTAATCCCGTATTCCGTATTTTTTGAAGTAAGTGTAATCGGCATGTCCGGGCCGGAATTTGTCCTTTATCGCCGAATAATCCTTGGAACGCTGGTCTTCATTCTCAATCATGAGACCTATCGGTGTGCCCGTTGTCCTGCCTTCAAATACCCCGGACAGGATCCTGACCCGATCGGACTCCCGGCGCTGGGTAACGTGGCGGGATTTGCCTGGTTTACGCCGGTCCAGATCGTGCTGCAAATCATCTTCTGACAAGGCCATCCCCGGAGGACAACCATCAACAATGCATAAGTAACCATAGCTGTGACTCTCCCCACAGCTTGTTACAGTAAACAATTTCCCGAACGTATTGCCTGACATGGCTGACTATTGTAACGATTTGCATGAAATTTTGCAGTGATAATCCCCTCCCGGAATAAAAGGGGACAGAATTATTTTTACTCCATCAAGCCGGCTCACACCCTATATTATCCTGAAAAATAAACCTGCCCCCTTTTATCCAGATTAATCCAGAACCTGGATAAACCCGTCGCGGTTCGGCATCTTGATGTCGGCGAGGGTGTCGGCGTTCATTTCCTGGTCCTCTGCGATGATCTCATTCAGATAAAGAAGGTATGCGGTGACGGCGTACACTTCGGCGTCGGTCAGGCTGCCCGGTTGCATCATGGGCTTGGAGCGCCGGATAAAGTCAAACAAGGTGGGGGCGTAGGGCCAGTAATTGCCTATGGTTTTTTCCGGCCATTCATCGGTCAGTTGCATTTGCGCGCCGGCAAGCTGGTCTCCGCTGTCGCCCAGGCCGCCGGGGCCATGGCAGGATACACAGAACTTTTCATAGATAAGCCTGCCCTGCTCTGCCGTAGCGCTTCCTTCCGGAAGACCGGCGCCGTCCGGCATGATGCCCCAATCCTGGTCGCTGACGACGCGGTCATCGGCCGGTTCACCCAGTCCCGGACCGGTCTGCAGTTCTGTTGCCTGCAGACTAATCCCAGTCAGCATCAATACTGATATTATTATCAGGCTGTTCTGCTTCGGCAGTATAGACATGCGTCACGCTTCCGTCTTCATCAACACTCCAGGTGACAATCGCGTTGTAATGATAAAAACCGTGCCTCCCTTGCGCGGCGACAAGTTGTTCTCTTTCCGGTTGCACATAGCCGGTTTCGTCAATGGCCCTGCTCTTTAATACGGACGCTGATCCGTCCCACTGCCAGGGAATGCGAAACCGGGTAAATGCCTTTGCCAGTACCGGGGGTTGCAGCTCCGCCGGCGCCCAGGTTTCCCCACCGTCAGCGGATATATCCACTTGCTTGATTTTACCCCGGCCACTCCAGGCCAGGCCGGTAATCTGGTACAACCCCGGCCCCTGCTTTAATACCATGCCTCCTGAGGGCGAGGTGATCAATGATTTTGCCTCCATGGTAAATGTGAACATGCGCGCCTTGCCGGATGGCAGCAGTTCGGTATACCTGGCGGTTTCGTTCCTGGCCATAATGGGTTTTTCCGTAGCTTTTAACGCCCGTAACCACTTCACATTCAATACGCCTTCCCAGCCGGGCAGGATCAGGCGTAATGGGTAACCATTCTCCGGTCTCAAGCGCTCACCGTTCTGGTACAGGGCCAGGATAGCGTCATCCATGGCCTTTTCGATTGGGACGCTGATATTCATGGCAAAAGCGTCTGCGCCGTCGGCAATGAGCCATTTCGCTGTTTTATCGATGCCCGCCTCTGCCAGGACGGTCGCCAAAGGCACGCCGGTCCACTCACTGCATGAAACCAGGCCATGAAAGTAGCCGGCTTCTGCTCGGGAAGGGGATTTATTCCACCCCGCGTTACTGTTGCCGCCACATTCGACAAAACAGATCTGTGATCGCATCGGATAGCGCAGCAGGTTGTCGACGCTGAATGTAAGCGGTTGCCGCACCAATCCATGCAGCAATAACCGGTGTTCGGCAGGATCGATCTGCGGAACGCCGTTGTGGTGCCGTTCGTAATGCAGGCCGTTAGGCGTAATCATGCCTTCCAGCTTGTGCAGTGGGGTCCAGGAAGCGCCGCTGTTTCGCATCAGCCGATTCGGAGATGGAAACCGGGCTACCTCATTCTCGTACTCCGCCGGTTGTCCGTAAGGTGTAAACGGTTTACCGGGAATATTCATCCACTCGGGCCTGACCGACTCTTCCTGCCTGGCAGCATGAGCGTTACCCGTAACCAGTTGCGCAGTCCCCAGCACCAGACCGCTTTTCAAGAATAAGCGGCGGTCCAGCAAGCCGTTGCCGGCAACGGAGGAAAAGGGGACAGATTTATTTTTATTCGTCATCAGCATCCGAACACTTACCGGGGACGGACTTAAGTCCGTCCCCAGAGGATTTCATTTATTTACCGGGGGCGGAATTCAATTCCGTCCCCAAACCGTCCCCATACTGCGAAGATTTTCACCCGATAACATAAACACACCCTCGCCGCCATGTTCGAGGTCCGGCCAGATAAAAGACGTCCGGGGATATTTTATTTCCAGCACGGCGCGGCAATTACCTGCTTCTACCACCAGGATGCCGTGGGCCGTCATATGTTTGTGGGCTTCAATCAATATACGATCAACCACGTTGAGACCGTCAGCGCCTGCCTCCAGGGCATGAGATGGTTCATGCCGGTATTCCGCCGGCAATACAGACATTTCCTCAGCGGGCACATAGGGCGGATTGCTGACGATAATATCATATTTCCTGTCCCCCAACGCGCTGAACAGGTCTGACCGGATCAGGTTTACCCGCGCGGCCAGGCCGTGCCGTTTGCAGTTGATATCTGCAACCTCCAGCGCATCGGCACTGATATCCGTTGCATCGACGGTCGCCCCGGGAAAGACCGCGGCACAGGCAATGGCGATACAACCACTCCCGGTACCCAGGTCCAGGATACGGTTTACCTGGGCAGCTTTTATCCAGGGTGAAAACCCGCCCTGGATCAACTCGGCAATGGGCGAACGGGGGATCAAAACGCGCTCATCCACGTATAGGGGCAAGCCGGCAAACCAAGTCTTGTTCAGCAGGTATGCGACAGGTTTTCTTGAGTTTATCCTGATATCAATCAGCTCTCTTATATGCTCCTGTTCGGCGGCGCTTACTCCCCTGTTCAACTGTTCCGGGTCCACGTCAAACGGAATATCCAGTGCGCCCAGCACAAGAAAAGCGGCCTCATCCAGGGCATTATCCACACCGTGACCGTAATACAGGTCCGACCGGATAAACTGTTGCTCGGCCTTATCAATGAGTCGTCGGAGAGTAGTCGACATAAAGAAAAGAAGACAGGTTTATTTTTCAGGATAACAGGGTGGAAGAGAAGGGAACAGATTTATTTTTTCGGCAGAAAAGGGGACAGATTTAAAATCTGTCCCCTTTTCTGCGATATACTTCAGTGTGTATATTAACAGGAGATATTCATGTCAAGACTCAGTGCCTTTAACTTTCAAACGTGGCTTGATGAACATTCACACCTGTTGAAACCGCCGGTGGGGAATAAGCAAATCTGGGAAGACGCCGACCTGATGGTGACCGTCGTAGGCGGTCCTAACAAACGTACCGACTACCACGATGACCCGGCAGAGGAATTTTTCTACCAGCTAAAGGGAGATATGGTCTTAAAAGTATTTGACAGGGGTGAATTCTATGACGTGCCTATTCGCGAGGGTGATATCTTTTTCCTGCCCGCGCATGTCAGGCACTCACCCCAGCGCCCGGTGGAGGGGAGTATCGGCCTGGTAGTGGAACCGAAACGGCCCAACGGTGAAAAAGACGCGTTCGAATGGTATTGCTTCGAGTGCGGCAGCCTGGTTCACCGGGTCGAGACGCTGCTGGTGTCCATCGTCAGGGACCTGCCGCCGTTATTTGAGCAATTCTTCAACGATGAGACATTACGCACATGCCCTGCCTGCAAGGCATTGCACCCCGGCAAACAGCCACCGGAGGATTGGGTTGTGGTATGAATCCGGTCGTTGATATTCACAGTCATTTTTACCCGGACAATATTCCTGATTTATCCGCACGTTTCGATGGGG
The DNA here is from genome assembly GCA_965205405.1 of Gammaproteobacteria bacterium. Classification (GTDB taxonomy): domain Bacteria; phylum Pseudomonadota; class Gammaproteobacteria; order Eutrophobiales; family Eutrophobiaceae; genus JAAXHV01. Next base: position 2,027,799 of record OZ242169.1, on the reverse strand, counting down.
AGTGGCCGGGTTTTCGCCACACTGAGCCCGGCAAGGGCATGATTACTCTGGGTAATAAAGACTATCGACCGGTATATGAGGCCTGCTGGAACCCCGGACTCAGACTGGAAGAAATGGACCGTGACGGCATCGATATCCAGGTTATGTGCGCAACCCCCCTGTTATTTGCCTACGAAAAACCGGCGCACCAGGCGTTGGAGTGCGCCAGGCTGCTGAACGACACGGCCCTGGAGATCTGCGCGTACAATGCCGACCGGTTAAAAGCGCTGTGTCAGGTACCGCTACAGGATATCGATGCATCCTGCAAGGAAGTCACACGCGCAATGGAAGCCGGACACCTGGGGGTACAAATCGGCAACCACGTTGAACTCAGGAACCTGGACGATGAGGGGCTGATTACCTTCCTGCAGCATTGCGCCGCGGAACGCGCACCCGTGCTGGTTCACCCGTGGGACATGATGGCGCCGGAGCGCATGCCGAAATACATGCTGCAATGGCTGGTGGCGATGCCGGCGGAAACACAATTATCGATACTTTCACTGATTTTGTCGGGCGCATTCGAACGCCTGCCGGATACATTGCGCATTTGCTTTGCCCACGGTGGCGGCAGCTTTGCCTTTTTACTCGGCCGCGTGGAAAATGCCTGGAACAACCGGGATATCGTCCGGGAGGACTGCCCCCACCCACCTTCCCATTACACTAACCGCTTTTTTACGGATTCGGTCGTATTTGATGAAAAAGCGCTGGATCTGCTGGTGGGCGTCATGGGAGAGGATCGCGTCATGCTGGGTTCGGACTATCCGTTCCCCCTGGGAGAACAGAGAATCGGTTCCCTGATCAAAAACTCGAGTGCATTCAGCGCCGGGACAAAATCCAGATTGTCAGGCGCTAATGCCGTTGAATTTTTTAATTTGAACAAGCGCCGGTCAACAACTTGAGCCCCCGTCGGAAATGTTACTCGTGCCCCCCCTCGACAAAACCGCGATAAACACACGACTAAGCTGATGCAATCCATTCTTTCCCTTGCAATCATAGTGGTTCTGGTCACCTCTTTGTTTATCGTGCTGCGCTGGCGCAACCTGGTACTATCAGGGCCAATCCCTCTCAGCATGTTCGCTTTTATCGCTATTCTGTTTACCTCGGGACTTGACGTCGGGTTGATCATGTTTCCACTGACTGAATTCCCGATATATGAATCTGAAGCGCCTTACAACTTTACCAACCCCCTGGCCATCGCCTTCGGTTGTTGGGGGTTTTTGATATGGACATTCTATTTCCTGACAACATTTTACTTCTGTGTGGTCGAACCAAAACTGAAATTGTTTGAAATACCCTGGGTAAAGTTTATCAATAATGTCGTTATCATCGGTACCTGTGCTTTTACCGGCTTCCTGTTCCTCAAGTACCTGCCCAGTTATATTCACGATATCGCTCCCCCGTTCAGGTATGGTCTTGTAGCCGGCGTCGTATTATGTGCGGTTTTTTCCAGTACAAATGTCCGTTACGTGAAGATTCTGAGTATTTCCTCTACCCTGCTGTTTTACGCCCTGATTGCCGGGATGTGGTCTGCAAGCGGAATGGGGTTAGACGGAATGGGCGCCAACCTGGTGTTACTGGCTGATTATTTCACCCACCTGCCCGCCTTTGTGACGCCGATGACGGATTATCATGCGTTTTACCTGTTCTGGTGGTTCTCCTGGAGCATTATGATCGGCCAGTTTGTCGCCCGCTTCGTAAACGGTCTGAGGACGTGGCAGTTGTTGCTCGCGCTCCTCATCTTTCCGTCAATCCCACTCGCGCTCTGGTTTTCCGTGCTGTATTTTTACAGCGCCAACTCGATGGAGGTCAGCGCCTTTTTCAATTCCGCCATGATCCTGGTAGGCACTATCTTTGTCATAAACTCACTGGATTCATTGACTCGGCTATATACGCAAAACCTGGGCCTCACCGTCGACCGGCTGGGACATCCCCGCTATATGATATGTAACTGGGCCCTGCTGTTCAGCCTTATCCTTCTCTATCAACTGACACCTCTCAAGATAGAATGGGTCGGCCTGATCATTATTGGACTGTATGCCATCATTTATGCCCTGTTATTTAAAAACCGGCATGTTTTATGGAGGCAGACCTATGCCTAAAATCGGAATGGAGCCCATCAGGAAGGCTCAACTGATCGAAGCGACGTTTGAATGCATCTATCTCTACGGGTTTGCCGGCACTACGATTGAGCGAGTTGCCAGGCAAGCCGGGGTATCGAAGGGCATTATCAGCCACTATTTCGGAGATAAGGACGGCCTGCTAGAAGCAACGATGCGGGGCCTGGTCAGACAACTGGATATGAATGCCCGAACCCGCAACAGGCATTCCACGGACCCCAAAGAACATATCATCGCCATTATCGGCAGCAATTTTGCCGAACAACAGGTCACGCCGGAGGCGATTACCGTCTGGCTGGCTTTTTGGGCACAGGCGCTGCACGTACCCTCCTTGACTCGTCTGCAGCGGGTAAATCTCAACCGGCTGCGTTCGAATCTCAGGTATTGGTTGAAACAACTGCTACCGCATGAACGCGCCCGGGTAGTCGCAGACGGTCTCGCGGCCATGATTGACGGATTATGGTTGTATGGCGCTTTTCAGCGAGGCGGTATCCAGTGTGATGAGGCTCGCCGCATTTGCCTTGATTACCTTGACCTGGAGCTCGACAGACACATCCCGTAAGAAACCGAAATTCTATAGCAACAGTCATAAAATTTATATTGATTGACCGGTCAATCAATATAAAATATACTCCAGTTAGTTCACCCTGGAGGTCAGTCAAATGAAGAATCTACATGCCACAAATCGAACCGGTTTTATATTTATCCTCATCTTTGGCGCTTTGTTCGGGACAGTGCAGGCGCAGGTTCTGGAGGAAATAATCGTTACCGCACAAAAGAAAGAGCAGGAACTCCAGAATGTAGGCGTATCCGTCTCTGCGTTTACCGGCGAGCAGATGGAAGCCCTGGGCTGGGATAATTCTCTCGATGTCGCCGCCCAGACGCCTGGTCTTATCACCACATCCAATACAGGCGACCCGGCCAATATTGCCTTGTTCTCAATACGCGGGGTCAGTCAACTCGACTTTGCGGAAGGCCAGGAGGCGCCGGTCGCGCTCTACCGTGACGAAGCCTACGTGTCTTCGCCCGGGGCCTCAGGTGTCCCTGCCTTTGACATCGCTCGCATCGAGGTGTTGCGCGGGCCCCAGGGCACGCTTTACGGTCGTAATGCAACAGGCGGCCTGGTCCATTTTATCAGCAACCGGCCTACGCAAGAGTTTGAGGGATCAATCGGTGTCACGGCCGGCGAATACGAGCAGATCGGTGTAACGGCTGTTTTGAGCGGTCCGTTATCGGACCAGGTTCAGGCGCGGCTTGCGGGCTATTTCAACAATGACAGCGGCTATATCGACAACTCGATAGGCAAAGACAAACGCGCCGATGACACCATATCCGTGCGCGCCATGTTGAACGTTGACTTTAACGATGATACTTCGCTGTTGCTTATCGGGCAGCACACTGATATCGACACACGCGGCGGGGTATTTCATTCCCGAGCCTCTAAAATCGACGCCAGCGGCGAGAGCGTGTTCTGTAGTCCGGGTGATACCGATTGCGGCACATTCAGCGCGAACCAGCCTGTGGGAACCAATGGCTTCTTCTATGGCGGGGGATTATACGATCCGGCCAATCAACTGATTGATGATGGAGATGGCGACATAAACTCAGGCGCGTTTGATCGTGGAGACAGTGGCGTTGACCGGGAAGCCAGCAACTTTACCGCCATCTTTAAAACCACCTTCGGTAATGATATTACTGCAACCAGCGTTACTGACTACTCAACCAGTGACAAGGTGTATAAGGAAGACGACGACAGCACCCGCTTTGCCGTAGTCACCTACGATGCTACGGCTGACATCGACCAGTTCTCACAGGAAATTCGCCTGAATGGTAAATTCGGCTCAATGGATTGGATTATCGGCGGCTACTACCTGAATATCGACAACCTGTTCACCGGCGCATTCGCCTTCCCGTCAGACGGGTATCTGCCAAAGTTTGAGGGGGATTCCAAAACTGAAACGGTCTCGGCATTCGGCCAGGTGGATTACAGTCTGACTGACAACCTGTTGTTTACCTTCGGCGCACGCTGGACCCGGGACGACCGGGACTTTGTCTATACCATGATAGAGTGTGACGTGACGTCTGAATACGGGGATGGGTTCTGTCCGGCCAGGTTGATTACGGACCCCGAGCGGGCCGCGTCCCACTATGCCGACAACGCCGGATTCGACGGACTCCTGGTGGACGGAATACCGCATGCTTTTAACCAGAAGGATTCCGAATTTTCCGGCAAGGTCCAACTGGATTGGCAGGTAACCGACAATCACCTGGTTTATGCCGGTGTCAGCCGTGGCGTCAAGGGTGGCGGCTTCAACACACCGACTGATGGTTTCGACGTTGCGGATATCCGCTATGTCGGGTTCGATCCTGAAATCCTCACCGCTTACGAGGTTGGGGCAAAAACCCGCTGGTCCGACGGCAGGGTGCGCCTGAACGGTAGCGTCTTTTATTATGATTACGATAACTTCCAGGCGTTTTTCTTTGCCGACACCACCAGCCGCCTGATCAATTCCAAAGCCGAGTTCTACGGCGCGGAGGCGGAGTTGACCATCACCACGGGGCATGGATGGGATCTGCTGTTGGGCATCAGCCTGCTGGATACGGAAGTAAACGGCACCTCGCCTGACGGAGGAACCGTCATTTCCAACCAGGAAGCTCCCCTGGCGCCGGATGTCAGTTTGAACGGATTAGTCCGCAAAAGCTGGGAGTTGGACGGCAACGGCAGCGTGGCAGCACAGTTATCCGCTTATTATTCCGGCAAACAGTATTTTAATGTCGTAAACGCAGAAGTGACCGAGGGCGGCGATTATGTTATTGCAGATGCGAGCCTGACCTACTACTCTCCCTCCGAGGCATTGGAAGTCAGCCTGTTCGTCCATAATTTTACCGACGAGGAACCGTTGACATACAGTTATGACATTACCGGGTTTGGCAACTATACAATCCAGACCTTTGGGCCGCCTCGCTGGGTGGGAGGCAGAGTCAAGTACAGCTTCTGACTCAGGTCGGCCTCCAGGTCTGCATGTCTCACCAGGGGTTGAATACAGTGTAATTCGGCAGACGAGTGTTATCTGTCGGGATGTGCAGGCAAAAATGTTCACGATGCCTGAACTTCTTAATCAGGTAACTGGGGAGAAACGTCCGGAATGGTATACGATTACATCATTGTAGGCGCAGGATCGGCTGGCTGCGTTCTTGCCAACCGCTTGACTGCATGCGGAAAATACCGCGTGCTGCTAGTGGAGGCGGGAGGTAGCGACCGTTCCCCGGTAATCAGTATGCCCTCAGCCCTGTCTCACGCCATGAGATCCAAATGGTTTAACTGGCGATATCGATCGGAACCCGAGCCTGGTCTTAATCAGCGCAGGTTGAATTGTCCCAGGGGAAAAGTATTGGGGGGATCGTCATCCATAAATGGCATGGCGTTCGTCAGAGGACATGCCTGTGACTTCGATGAATGGGAACGGTCTGGGGCTGACGGCTGGAACTACCAGGAGTGCCTGCCTTATTTTAAACGGCTGGAAAACTGGCAGGGAGGCGCCGACAACTATCGCGGAAATAGCGGCCCGATCAGTGTCGGCTGTGGAAATAACATGCAGTTAAACCCGCTGTATGAGGCCTTTATCAATGCCGGGGTAGAGGCGGGCTACCCCAGGACCGACGACTACAATGGTCACCGGCAAGAGGGTTTTGGTCCAATGCAGATGAATATTGACAGCGGTGTGCGCGCCTCAACATCGCAGGCTTACTTGCGCCCTGCCCTTGGCCGGGAAAATCTTACCCTGCTCAAGAATACCCAGGTAAAACGTATTATTTTTAACGGGAAAAAAGCTGTGGGTATTGAAATACTCAGCAGAAAGAATACCCGGTTCGTTTACATGAAACGCGAACTGATATTATCAGCCGGTTCTATCGGATCGCCGCATTTGCTTCAACTCTCCGGTATCGGACCGGCTGAAACACTGGAAAATGCCGGCATTGAAATCCTGCATGAACTCCCGGGAGTGGGTGAAAATCTCCAGGATCACCTGGAGGTTTACTTTCAATATGAGTGCAAACAACCGATAAGCCTGAACGGCAAACTGGACCTTTTCAATAAGTGCCTTATCAGTCTGGAATGGTTGCTTTTCAAAACCGGTCTTGGCAGTACCAACCATTTCGAGGCGGGTGCATTCATTCGTTCAAAAGCCGGACAAAAATGGCCCGATATCCAGTTCCACTTTCTCCCTGCCGCGATGAGCTACGATGGAAAAATCTCAATTAAAGGACACGGTTACCAGGTGCACGTCGGACCGAACAAACCTCTGAGCAGGGGTTACGTTAGAGTAAGGTCTGCTGATCCGTTCGAGCAACCGGAAATCAGGTTCAACTACCTGCAGCATAAGGAAGACGTAGAAAACTGGCGACGGGTCATTCGTCTTACGCGTGAAATCATGGAACAGCCGGCGCTGGAACAATACCGTGGACAGGAAATTCAACCGGGCAACCGGGTTCAAAGCGATACGGAGATCGATGCCTGGATCAGGCAGAATGCGGAAAGCGCCTTTCACCCGTCATGCACCTGTAAAATGGGGGGTAATGACGACCCGATGGCTGTCCTCGACCCGCAATGCCGTGTAAGAGGTCTGCAATCACTACGTGTTGTGGATTCCTCGATTTTTACCACAATCACGAACGGCAACTTGAATGTCCCCACCATCATGGCTGCCGAAAAAGCGGCGGATATGATTTCAGGAGACCGGACAACTCCTAAGAAAAACAATAGTGAAATATGGATCAACCCGGATTGGCAACGCACCCAGAGGTAGTTTGCCACTCCGTCCCCAGGCCAATCCCTTAGCGACTGATCGGGAGGCCTGCACGCGCTATCATGCCAATTCCAGAAACATGCTGTTAAGCCGGTGAACAAAGCCGGCGGGATCGTCCAGCTGTCCGCCTTCGCTTAACAGGGCTTGTTCAAAAAGGATATTCGCCCAGTCACTGAAGCGGTTTTCATCCGCTTCGTTTTGCAGTTTTTCCACAATGGGGTGGCGCGGGTTGATTTCCAGGATGGGTTTTGAACCTGGTATTTCCTGCCCCGACGCTTTCAGTATCTGCTCCAGGTGTCGGCCCATTTCATGTTCATCCATCACCAGGCAGGCAGGTGACTCGGTGAGGCGCCGGGTAATGCGCACTTCCTTCACCCGTTCATCCAGCACTTTCCCGATTCGATCGGTAAGATCTCCCAGCTTGTCATCGGCAGCTTCTTCGGTTTCATCCTCGCTTGTATCATCGGCAAGATCACCCAGGTCCAACTCGCCCTTGTTCACGGACCGCAGCGGTTTCTCTTCATATTCAGTCAAGTGAGTAACCAGCCACTCGTCAATGGGATCGGTCAGGAGTAATACTTCAGTCTCTTTTTTTCGGAATATCTCAAGGTGAGGGCTGTTTTTTGCAGTAGCGTAATTCTCGGCAGTGACGTAGTAAATCGCTTTCTGCCCCGGCTTCATCCTGGCAATATAGTCGTCCAGGGAGACGGTTTCTTCCTCAGTATCTTCATGGGTGGACTTGAAGCGGAATAATTTTGCGATTTCAGCGCGTTTATCCGGCGCATCGATGACACCCTCCTTCATGACCCGGCCGAACGCTTGCCAGAATTGTTTGTACTTGTCCGGCTCCTTGTCCGCCAGTTTTTTCAACAGGACCAGTATCTTTTTTGTGCAACCGGAACGGATGGTTTCGATGACCTTGTTCTGCTGCAGTATTTCCCTGGAGATATTCAACGGCAGGTCATCGGAATCCACCACCCCTTTTACGAAGCGCAAATACGCCGGCAGCAACTGTTTTGCGTCATCCATGATAAAGACCCGTTTTACGTACAATTTGACACCGTGCCGTTGTTCCCGGTCCCATAAGTCGAACGGCGCGCGGGCGGGAATGAACAACAGGCTGGAGTACTCCAGCTTGCCTTCCACCCTGTTGTGGATATGACAAAGCGGATCTTCAAAATCGTGGGATACGGTTTTATAGAATTCATTGTATTCCTCTTCCTTGATATCCTTTTTATTACGGGTCCATAATGCCGTTGCCGTGTTGACAGTCTCCTCCCCTTTTTCATCCTCGCCCTCTTTCGGCATGACGATGGGCAGGGAGATGTGATCCGAATACTTGTTGATAATACTGCGCAGCCGGTAGCCATCCAGGAATTCCTTAGCCTCTTTACGCAAGTACAAGACTACCTTGGTTCCCCGCTTCGGCCGGTCGACGCTCTCCACGGTATATTCGCTCTTGCCGTCGGAAGCCCAGCGCACGCCCTCCTCCCGGGGCAGACCGGCGCGCCGGGTGACGACCTCCACCTTCTCCGCAACGATAAAAGAAGAGTAAAACCCCACGCCGAACTGTCCTATCAGTTGTGAATCCTTGGTCTGGTCACCGGTCAGGGAGGCAAAAAACTGCTGGGTGCCCGACTTGGCGATGGTGCCCAGGTTATCGACCACCTCCTGCCTGGACATTCCTATGCCGTTATCGAGGACGGTGATCGTTTTTTGAGTCTTGTTATACTCCACCCTGATGTTCAGTTCCGGTTCATCTTCAAACAGGCTGTCGTCCTGTAAACCCTCAAAGCGCAACCTGTCGGCAGCATCGGAGGCGTTTGAGATCAGTTCGCGCAGAAAGATCTCCTGGTTGCCGTATAAGGAATGGATCATCAGGTCCAGTAATTGCCGGACCTCGGTTTGAAAACCAAGCGCTTCTTTTTTTGTATCTACAGTCATGGTATCCCCGTCATAAATCAAAGTATTCAATTGCCTTATTTGGGGTTGACGGTGCAGAATTTCAAGTGATAAAGACGCAGATTTATTAAATAAAGGGGACAGATTTATTTTTTTATGAGCCGGCAGCGGGACAGACTGAAGTCTGTCCCCGATCGCGCCCGGGGTGGGAAAAAATAAATCTGTCCCCTTTTTCTTTTGCTTACCGGGGACGGACTTGAAGTCCGTCCCCTTTGTGAGCAGAATAAACCCATGCCTGCAAAAATCCCCGCACACACCCCGGTGATGCAGCAATACCTGGGTTTTAAAGCTGACTATCCCGATATTCTGCTGTTGTTTCGCATGGGTGATTTCTATGAGCTGTTTTTTGAAGACGCGCGCAAGGCGGCCCGTCTGCTTGACATCACCCTGACCTCCCGGGGCAGGTCTGACAACCAGGCCATTCCCATGGCAGGCGTGCCCTACCATGCCGTTGATTCATACCTGGCGAAGTTGATCCGGTTGGGTGAATCGGTCGCCATATGCGAGCAAATCGGCGACCCGGCCCTGGCCAAGGGACCCGTTGAGAGAAAGGTCACACGCGTGGTCACCCCCGGCACCGTTACCGACGAGTTGTTACTGGAAGAAAAGACCGACAACCTGCTTGTTTGCGTACATATCCTCGCAAATGAGCGGGGTATCGCAAGCCTGAACCTGGCTGACGGCCGCTTCATAGTCAGCCAGACCTCTGATATAAACTCATTGCAGGACGAATTGGCGCGCCTGCAACCCGCCGAACTATTAATCTGTGAAGACAGCGAACTGGAACAAAACCCGGGTATTTCCTGTAACAGCGTGGTATCCCGCGCCGGGTGGTATTTCGATTACGCCAGCGCGGCAAACCTTATCAAGCGGCAATACCAGGTCACCGAACTGGAAGGGCTGGGCTGTGCCGGGTTAACGGCGGCAACCGCGGCAGCAGGCGCCCTGTTGCAATACGTCAATGAAACCCAGAGCACGGCGTTACTGCACCTGCAACCGATTAAGGTTGAACACCGCACGGACAGCATCATCCTTGATGCCGTCAGCCGCCGCAACCTGGAACTTGAACAGGACCTCAGGGGCAGGAAAGCATACAGCCTGCTGGGCGTACTGGATACGACCGCGACCACAATGGGCAGCCGGCTGCTGAAACGCTGGCTGAATCGGCCCCTGCGCGATCAACTGACCCTGCGGCTGCGCCATGATGCCGTTAACCACCTGTCAACCGGCAAAACTTACGCCGTCGTCCACGAATCGTTGAAACATGTAAACGACCTGGAACGCATCCTGGCGCGGGTTGCCCTGAAATCCGCTCGCCCCAGGGACCTGACGCAACTGCATAAGTCACTGCTCCGGCTGCCGGACCTGAAATCAGTACTGGCTACCGTGAACAGTCCGCGGGTGAATGAACTCAATGACGCGATCCAGGAGTTTCCCGAGTTGAAGACGTATCTGGGAAACGCGTTGCTGGAAACACCGGCGGCAAGCATCCGCGACGGCGGCGTGATCGCTGATGGTTTCGATGCTGATCTGGACCAACTACGGCAACTGGGTCGGGATGCCGGGACATTCCTGAATTCGCTTGAAGAACGCGAGCGGGAACATACCGGCATTCCCACACTGAAAGTGGGTTTCAACCGCGTGCATGGCTACTACATAGAAGTTTCCCGGTTACACAGCGAAGCCGTACCGGAGCGCTATCGCAGGCGGCAAACCCTGAAATCCACGGAACGCTTCATCACGGCGGAATTGAAAGAATTCGAAGACAAAGCGCTGAGCGCAAAGGAACGCGCACTGGCGCGGGAAAAATTATTGTACGAGCAGATTCTGGATCGCATTTGTACCGACCTGACCCCCTTGCAAACAACCGCAGCAGGGCTTTGTGAGACAGACGTGCTGGCCTGTTTTGCCGAACGGGCAGACGTACTCGATTACTGTCAACCCGAATTCGTTGATACCCCCGGGCTTGATATCCGGGCGGGCCGTCACGCCGTGGTCGAACGATTACAGACTAATCCCTTTATTGCCAATGATATCCGGCTGGATGATTCAACCAGGATGCTGTTGATTACAGGTCCGAATATGGGAGGTAAATCAACTTACATGCGCCAGACTGCGCTCATCACCCTGCTGGCCCATACCGGCAGTTTCGTCCCCGCCGACAAGGCTGTCCTTGGCCCTGTGGACCGTATCTTCACCCGTATCGGCGCGGTCGACGACATTTCCTCCGGGAAATCCACCTTCATGGCCGAAATGGTGGAAACCGCAGCAATCCTGAACAACGCTACAGACAGGAGCCTGGTATTGATAGACGAGATAGGCCGCGGCACCAGCACCTACGACGGTCTGGCCCTGGCCTGGGCCTGCGCCGTCTACCTGGCAAACAATATCCGGGCTTTTACCTTGTTCGCTACCCACTATTTCGAATTAACCATCCTGCCTGAGATCATGGATACGGTAAATAACGCGCACCTGGACGCGATCAAACATAATAACGAGATTATATTCCTGTATACGGTCAAACCCGGCGCCACGAACCGGAGTTACGGGATTCAAGTGGCGCAACTGGCGGGCATTCCCCGCGCAGTCATCAACCAGGCGAACCACCAGCTCGATATCATGGAAAAAAATACCGTCGACCTGCTCCCGGACATGCCGCAACAGGACTTTTTCCAACAACCCGATGAATTGCGGGAACTATTGAATGAGGTCGACCCGGACACCATTACGCCCAAACAGGCTTTGGAAATATTATATCGATTACGCAAACTGATGGCAGAGAATGGATAGATTTTATTTGATAGTAAATGAACCCTCCTTTTGCCACAAAGTGCAGAAACAAGGTATAATCGCTGGCCACTTTATCGTAACTCAACTTATGGTAGGATGTTCTTATGACTTTTGTCGTCACAGATAGCTGCATCAAGTGTAAATATACTGATTGTGTAGAAGTATGCCCGGTTGATTGCTTCCATGAAGGTCCGAATATGCTGGTTATTGACCCTGACGAGTGTATTGATTGCACCTTATGTGAACCCGAATGCCCGGTGGATGCCATTTTGTCTGATGAAGACGTCGATGAGAGCATGCAGGGATTCATTGAACTGAACGCAGAACTCTCCAGGCAGTGGCCCGTCATCAATGAGATGAAGGACGCCCCCGCAGATGCCGACGACTGGAAAGAGGTAACAGGCAAGCTCCAACACCTGGAGCGTTAACACACCTGAACGTGTTCACGGGCCGGTATGGTGAACGCTGTCGGTAACATCACTATCGCGTCCCTCTCCGACAGGGGTAGGAAGCGTCTCCGAAACGAAGACAGTATTTTAACTGATGCTGATGCAGGTGTCGTGATCCTGGCCGATGGCCTGGGCGGCCACAACGCCGGTGATGTCGCCAGCGCGCTAGCCGTAACCGTGACCCATGAACAGATCCTGCAAGATCTCGGGGACACAGATGCCGGCAGGATAGACGAAAAAACCGGATTAAGCAGCGTCTCCCGCGTACTGGAACAGGCAATCCTCAAGGCAAATTCGACCATCCATGACAAAGCTCAAAAGGAGATCGAATGCCATGGGATGGGAACTACTATCGTGGTTTGTGTCTTCCATGATGACCTGGTCAGCGCCGCTCACGTAGGCGACTCGCGCCTGTATCGGAAAAGAGACGAGGACTTCAACCAACTGACCGAAGACCATTTCACCTGGCCCTGGCTGGACCGGGCCCTGGGATTAGAAGAGAATGTACTGGTCGACGTGATTGAAGAAGCAGTCCGGCCGGATGACATTTACCTGCTCTGCTCCGATGGATTGACCGACATGGTAGATGACGGAAAAATTCACTCAATCCTGGCTGATGAAAATACCGATCTTACCCGAACAGCCACAGAATTAGTGCAACAAGCAAACGAAAACGGCGGAGAAGACAACATCTCCGTCATACTGGTTAAAATCCGGGAGTGACATGGAAACTCAAGAGAAAACATCACCCATAGCTGAGGCCCTGCGCGAGTTTCTGCAACTGGAGACGGCGGGAGGGGTTCTCCTGCTCATTTCCGTCGTCATTGCAATGCTGGTTGCCAACTCGCCATTGTCAGGCGTTTATGCCGCCCTTCTCGATACGACGGTAGCGATTCAGGTCGGCGCCCTGATCATCAACAAGCCCCTTTTCCTGTGGGTAAATGACGGGCTCATGGCAGTGTTTTTTTTCCTGGTTGGGCTCGAGATAAAACGTGAGATCATGGAAGGAGAGTTGTCATCTTTTGAGCAAGTCGTGCTACCGGGAATGGGTGCGCTTGGCGGCATGATCGTACCCGCGGCAATCTATGTATGGCTCAATCTGGGAGATGCCGTCGCGTTAGACGGTTGGGCAATACCCGTCGCTACGGATATCGCTTTCGCACTCGCCCTGCTAGGCGCATTCGGCGCGCGCGTACCCACTTCTCTCAAGGTGTTTTTACTTACATTGGCGATACTGGATGATCTCGCCGCCATCACTATCATCGCGCTTTTCTATTCCGGCGACCTGTCCCTGGGTATGTTACTCACCGGCGTCATCACGCTTATCATCGCAGTCGGCATGAATCGCATGGGCGTGACACGCACCGCAAACTACATATTATTAGGCGTGGTCCTATGGGTCGCCGTGTTGAAATCGGGTGTCCATGCGACGCTGGCTGGCGTGCTCATCGCTTTTTGTATACCAATGCGCGATGAGCAGGGGAAATCCCCCTTGCGTGAGTTGGAACACAACCTGCACGGCCCCGTCGCCTTTGTGATCCTTCCGGCTTTTGCTTTTGTGAATGCCGGGCTGCCACTAGCAGGTATGTCGCTCAATGATCTTGCGCATCCCGTCGCCCTGGGCGTGACATCCGGTCTGGTGGTGGGCAAACCACTGGGAATTCATGCTCTTCGTCGGTCTCGCCGTCGCCCTGGGGCTGGCCCGATTACCAAGAGACGTCAACTGGACTCAGCTAGCAGGAGTGGCCTTCGCCTGCGGCATCGGTTTTACCATGAGTCTGTTCATCGCCGGCCTTGCCTTTGAGCATGGCAGCGGTGACTACTTCAGCGGAGATCGCCTGGGCATCCTGGTGGGGTCATTCATGTCTGCATTTGCGGCTTATGGGCTGCTACATTTCAGCTTGCCTAAAGCGGCGCCCGATTCACTGGACATTGATCAGGATTCGACAAGCGCCGACTCATCATGAGCAGCACTGCACTTTATAAGGCTTTTATTGAAGCCAATTCAACCAACCACTGTTAATTGGCTGACGATGGAAATTAAATGGGTCATAAGGAAACCAGTAACCGTTAAATTGAGGGCAATAGCGGCCAGAACAAGGCCGATCATCCATTTGATTAGCCTGTTTTCCATTTGAACCATCCTGTTATCCATCCCGTTTTCCAGTTGGACAAGATCAGGTTTAGTCGCTAACTGGTGCGACAACTCGTCATTCAACGCCCTGGCAAAGGCGTCGGCTTTTTCTGAGGAAAACACTTTTTCTCGCTTCAAACGCTCAGCAAACTCGATTGATATTGCAGACATAATGTCACCTCCTTTGAACCCGTCAAAATAAATAATACCGTTTGCCTGTCTGGTGAACAGTATAGCCCGATTGACATTGAAAAACAAACTGACGGAACCGTTCTGACAGAACCGTTCTCCAGGTGCGTTCCCCTCGTTTGGTATCCATTTAATGCTACGAGGGAAGGAATTGGCGCGGCTGACAAGATTCGAACTTGTGACCTCGACCTTCGCAGGGTCGCGCTCTGCTCCGCTGAGCTACAGCCGCAAATGGTCCGCCCTGGGAGAATCGAACTCCCCTCTTCCGGTTAAAAGCCGGATGCACGGCCACTATGCCAAGGACGGAAGGTGGCCTGCCCGGAGAGATTCGAACTCCCGACCTGCTGGTTAGAAGCCAGCCGCTCTGTTCCGCTGAGCTACGGGCAGTTATTGGCGGAGACTGAGAGGATCGAACTCCCATGTCCGTCAGGACATCACCGGGTTCAAGCCGGATAAGCGCGCCAGCCTTGCGAGTCTCCATCAACTGGTCTGGGAGGCCGGATTCGAACCGGCGACCTCTCGGGTCCAGGCCGAGGGTTCTGGCCAAGCTGAGCTACTCCCAGGTAACGTCTGGTAGACCGGGGCCGATTCGAACGGCCGTCCTCGCGATTATGAGCCGCGCGCTCTTGCCTGACTGAGCTACCGGTCCATTTGCAAAAAAAAAGCCCCGGTCGATTTGAACCAACCAGGGCTGTCGTCAGGGATGTCCTCCGGAAGGTTCGATGTTGCGCGCCTTCCAGCAGGATTGTGTCAGGAAGGCTTAACGCATCGGTTCGTGTTTATCCTCATTAAAACGGAAAAAAGCCGAGCGTATGACGGCATCAGGCATGGCGCCGGCGCGTGCCTGCGCGGCGCCGGCAACGGCCGGTTCCGAATAACTGTAGCGTGTCGTAATCAGGGCTGCGTTCATAGTGCGGCGGAGTATATATACCCCGGCGCCGTTGTCAAGGAATTATTTTTCGCGTGTTGCAGAAATATGGCAACGATCGTGAACCTCAAAGTATGTCTTCGACCGGAGGCAAAACGTATTGCAAATGGTAGCTAATTCATTCAGACTATGTCCTGGCAAACACAGGGGCAGATATCGTTATGAGCAGAACCAAACAGATGCAAATCCGAATTGAACCGGAACTTAAAACCGAAGCCGAAGCCATACTCTCCCGGCTTGGATTAAAACCCACAGAATATATCCGTATGGCGCTGAGCCAATTAGTCCTGCGCAAGGGCTTGCCGTTTGACGCCTGCATACCCAATAGTGACACCGTCGCGGCATTGGAAGAACCCGCCCATAACCTGAGACAGTTCGATTCCACCAGGGAGGTTTTCACTGACCTGGAGGCGCGCAGTGATACAGGGTAGACATGCGAAAGATTTCCTATACGAATCGCTTTCTCAAAGACTACAAGCAGATCAAAAAACGGGGCTGGGATATTCAACAACTTGAGACGTTTATCGACATGCTGGCTACAAACCAGCCATTGCCACCGAGCGCCCGGCCTCACAAATTATCAGGAAAGTACAGGCATGCCCGGGACGCGCATGTCGGCCCGGACTGGATTCTGATTTATGAGCTCGATAATAATCACTTGATCCTGCGCCGGACAGGAACACATGCCGATCTTTTTTGAATGGGATAGCTGTTTTCTCTGTAGATCCATTGTCTGTCAAAGGAAGGGGATACGGAAAGTAATTCTTGCATGGAGTCTCCGGCAAATCCGGGGCGGTTCACTCTACCTGGAGACTAAAGGGTTGTGAAGAAGCCAATAACGGATAGATTGATAGCGATAGAAGCTAAAATAAGTCCGACCATCCATTTGATGATCCTGTTTTCCATTTGTATAAGATCAGTTTTGGTCGCTAACTGATCCGACAATTCGTCATTCAACGCCCTTGCGAAGGCGTCGGCTTTTTCTGAATCAAATATCTTTTCCTGTTTCAAACGTTCTGAGAACCCGAATGACATAGTAGACATGTTGTCACCTCCATTGACTATACACCGATGATAGTTTGTTGATAGTGTAGCTTGCTTCTCATTTTCAGACAAACTATGAATTATCATCAACTATGAATTATCATCGTCCATGAACTCTTTCTTCTCTCGCCACTCACACAACTCATAGATTAAACACTCGCCACATTTCGGCTTGCGCGCAATGCAGGTATAGCGGCCGTGCAGTATCAGCCAGTGGTGGGCGTCCTGTTTGTATTCATCGGGGACAAATTTCAGCAAGCGCTGTTCGACTTCCAGGACGTTTTTGCCGGGCGCCAGGCCGGTGCGGTTGGATACCCGGAATATGTGGGTGTCCACGGCAATGGTGGGTTGACCGAAAGCGGTATTGAGGATGACGTTTGCCGTTTTCCTGCCGACCCCCGGCAGTTTTTCCAATGCTGCACGGTCTTCAGGAACCTTGCCGGCATGGCTGTCAACCAGAATTTGGCAGGTCTTGATAATGTTTTCGGCTTTTGTATTGTACAGACCGATCGATTTGATATATTGCTTCAATCCCGGTTCGCCCAGCCTGATAAACTGCTCCGGCGTATTAGCCACCGGGAACAGTTTTTCCGTAGCCTTGTTGACACTGACATCCGTTGCCTGCGCCGACAGGATAACGGATACGAGCAACTCAAAGGGACTGGAATAACGAAGTTCCGTCGCAGGTGCAGGGTTATGCCGCCTCAGCAGGGAAAAGATTTGTGCGCGTTTGCTACGGTTCAATTTTTGCTGATCAGGAAAAGCGGATTCTACCAGGGATGGGAAGTGACAGGGCTGCCAGCAATAACCCGAAAATGATGAACGCGCCGGCGCTACTGTCAAACAGGTGTAATCCCCTCGTGAATATGGATACAGGCTGTAGTAAACCCAATGGTTCAACATGGGATACCAGGTGAATATCCGTCAGTATGCCTCCCCTGGCCGCTAATTCACGCAACAGGCCTGTGGCTGTGACTAAGGCGACACCCGTCAGAGCTGTTTTCAGGCTGACCAGTGCACCCTCCCGCAAACTTTTTTGCCGCGAAAACGCGTCAAGATGAAACAGGAGAGTGGTATTCATGGCCAGGAGAAACAGGTAAATACCGAGTTGGTTTCTGAGCTCATAACACCAGGACTGCAACAGTAAGTCGATGATTGACACCCAGGCTGCCGAGATCAGCAATAAATAAACAGAATTAAGCTGCATCGGGAAAATGCGTCCGGCACAGGACGCGCTAACACCGGTCAGGATCAACACGGCAAGGTAGACAATCCCTATGGACAGCCCGCTGAGCAGCGTGGTTGATACCGCCAGCATGGGCGTCAGGCCCACCAGACTGAGCGTGACCGGATCCAGGGATTTGGATAAATCAGGATAATACATTGCTATTGCAAACCGGACTCGGTGGTATCAAACTCAATTTCCATACTCATCAGGTTTGATTTGATTAACTCCAACCGGGCCTTCGCCCTGTCTGCTTCCAGGATTTCCTGCTTGATATTATTGTCAAACGGTAAAAATTCCGCCAGGCGATAACTGAGTACTTCCGGACTCACCGACTGGTGCTCTTCATCTGCATATAAGGTGTCATAATTCTCTACGATATGCCGGTATAGATCCTTGAGCAACGGGTATTCTTCCAGATCTTCCTCTGCTTCGCTCGAGGTAATCCAGTCGATATTCCCTGTGAGTAAATTATTGCTCCGTACAGCCGTTTGCAAAACCCGTAAGCGTCTTTTCCCCTGTATGGTAATGGTCAACAAGCCGTCTGTCTGGCGTGAGAAATCAATAATTTCCGCGTAGGTGCCTATGTTGAAACAGGTAGCCGCCGGGCCGGTTTCCGCCCCCTGTTTTATCAGGCAAACCCCGAATCCGCTATTGGTTTTCAGGCACTCGCTGACCATGTCCACATAGCGCGGCTCGAATATCCGCAGCGGCAGTTGGCCATCCGGGTATAAAACGGTATGCAGCGGGAACAGGGGGACAGTTTGCATCAGTTTGACAACCTCTCAATCAGACGCCGGTAAATATTTTCGAACCCGCCATTACTCATGATCAGGATATGGTCGCGCTGCATCCTGATCCGATCCAGTTGCGCTACAATGTCTTCTACAGTGGCAAATACGCGCAACTTGTCAGCCAGACCGCCAAGGCTCGCGCGCAGGTCCCAGCCAAGTCCCGGAGGTTCAAGCACATAGACCAGGTCCGCCTCCGTCAGCGCCGCGGCCAGCGTGTTTTTATGTATTCCTGCTTTCATCGTATTCGAACGTAACTCCAGTACGGCGATGAGACGCTGCTCACCCACGTGGCTTCTCAGCGCCTGCAGCGCACGTTTGATGGCCGTCGGATGGTGGGCAAAATCGTCATAAACCGAAACGCCATCGACTCTCGCCAGCAATTGTAACCGCCGCTTTACGCTGGTAAAACCGGACAGGCTTTCACAGGCCTGCTGCGGATCAACACCGACCCGGTGTGCCGCTATCAGCGCCGCCAGGGCATTTTCCGCGTTATGCTCGCCAAATAACGACCAGTGCACCCTCCCCACTTCCTGTCCTTGTTTGATTACCTGGAACTCCGCATAGTTCCGGTTTAACGGTACGGTTCGCCAGGCGCTGGAAACGTCACCAAAACGGTCCACCGGTGACCAGCAGCCCATCTCCAGCAGCGTATCGATATGTGGACTTGCCGCCCTCGCAATAATCCGGCCGTTGCCGGGAACGGTCCGGATAAGATGGTGAAACTGCCTCTGAACAGCCGCTACATCTGCGAATATATCCGCGTGATCATATTCTATATTATTGATGATTAATACATCGGGACGGTAGTGGATAAACTTCGACCGCTTATCGAAAAAAGCCGTGTCATATTCATCGGCTTCTACCACGAACAGTTCTGAACTGCCGGTTGTTGCGGAGTACCCGAAATTTTCCGGAACCCCGCCGATCAAAAACCCGGGGTCCCGTCCCGCGCCATGCAACAGCCAGGCAAGTATGCTTGATGCGGTGGTTTTGCCATGGGTGCCGGAAACGGCAATTACCATGCGTCCCGGCAACACATTTTCTGCCAGCCATTGTGGCCCGGACACGTAGGGGATCTTCTCCGCCAGCACGTACTCTACGCTCTCGTTGCCCCGGGACAGGGCATTCCCGACTATGACCAGGTCCGGCCTGGGGTTGAGCCGGTCCGGTTCATAGCCTTGCTTGACCTGTATGCCTGATTTGGCCAATTCCTCACTCATGGGCGGATAAACATTCCGGTCACTGCCGGCAACCTCGTGACCGAGTTGTTGCGCCAGGCGGGCGATACCGCCCATAAACGTACCGCAGATACCGAGTATATGCAGCTTCATGAATCGGGATACACGAGGGTTAACTCGATGAATATCCCCAGTAACAGATACATGATCGAGACACATGTCCCGAGGGCGAACGAGGACGACATTGCATGTCGAAAAATATGCGCCAGAACCACCACGTACCAGATGAGCACAAGGTAAAGGAGTACGGAGAAGATTTGTTGCATGAATGTTATCGGGCCGGATTCGGACACGGTCAGGACACCAGGCATGAGCAATAAACCAAAAATTATCCCGGTTCCGGCCAATGCCGTTACAGTCTGGGTCCACCTGTTTACTTTACGACACAACAGCAGCAGTAACAGGACAAACACCAATAAAAACACAGTATCGACGATAGCTGCCGGCAACGCCCCCGTTATGTTGTCATCCAACCCGGCCAGCACGAAATCAAGCAGAAAATAAATTCCGACGCTGAGCAGCAACAACTCCCGGGAAGCGGGAACGTCCTGGGGTCGATACTTCAGCAGGCACATATAACAAAAGGTCCTGGCGAGTGTGACAGCATCCTTATACATGACCATAGTTTATATGAAACCTGGGGTCAGAGTAAAAATACGGTCAATCCGGTGGCGTTACCGTTGCTGTACTATCAGGTATTTTTACTCTGACCCCGAATATCGTCATTGATTAATTTAATCTATCCTTTCCATAAAATATTACAAATATCGTTATCCCTGATATTGCGCTATGCTGTTTGATAATTGATTAATCACGATACCAGACAGGAGGATCTCATGCATATAGATATTGGTATTTCCGAAGCTAACCGGCAACAGATAGCTGAAGGTTTGTCCAGGTTACTGGCCGACAGTTATACGCTCTACCTGAAGACACATAATTTCCATTGGAACGTGACCGGTCCGATGTTCAGCACCTTGCACACCCTGTTTGAACAGCACTACACGGAACTGGCAACTGCGGTCGATGAAATTGCGGAACGCATCAGGGCGCTGGGTGTGGCGGCGCCCGGGTCCTATAAACAATTCAGTGAATTATCCTCGATCGAGGAAGAAACCGGCGTGCCCGGAGCGGAAGAAATGATCAGGCAACTGGTACAAGGCCAGGAAGCGGTAGTCAAAACGGCCAGGAGTATCTTCCCGGTGGTGGAGAGCGCCAATGATGAACCCTCAGCAGACCTGTTGACGCAGCGCATGCAAATCCATGAGAAAAATGCGTGGATGCTGCGCAGTTTGCTGGAAGCCGGTGGTTAGCCCACGACAAAAGGGGACGGAATTGAATTCCGTCCCCCGTGTTGTGCTGGGCGGGAATGGGGACGGAATTCAATTCCGTCCCCGCTGGAATTATGGGTTATTGATATTCCTGTATTTTGTCGGCGTTACGGCATTTGCGGAAACGCCGCTGAGAAACTCATTTGACAGCGCAGATATGTTATTGATGGGCGAAACAAACCTGGCATATACAAGCTGTTTGCAGGACAACGCACGGGAGCATGTGGCATCAAGCCCGGATATTCGCGTCGTCGCAGGCAATGCGGTTGAATCCTGCAATTCGATCCTGGCCGAACTGCAAACCGCCCTGACAGATAACGGGATTAACCCCGATTTCTATATGGGTGCGGTAGAAAGAATAAAGAACCAGGCCATCCGGCGTTTATTGCCGTTGCTGATGATGGAGAAATCGAATCAGCACTAACCCACATCACCTGAGAAATGCGGGTTATGAGACTTTCATCAGCGGTTCCAGTTCCGCCAGCGCCCGTTTGTAGACGTCCTGTTTAAAGAACACGACGCTTCTGGCGGGCTCAGAGGAGTCTACCCAGCGCCAGTGGTCAAATTCCGGGCGCCGGCTTGAGGCCAGGTTGACGTTGCTTTCATCGCTTGTCAGTTTGAGCAGGTACCAGCGCTGCTTCTGACCGATACAGAGCGGTCTGATGTGGCGTCGGATGTATTTTTTCGGCAGTCTGTAATGTAACCAGTCCCGGCTCACGCCAACCACTTCCACGTGTTCAGGCAATAGCCCTACTTCCTCATGCAATTCCCTGAACATCGCCGCTTCAACAGATTCGTGCTGTCTGATGCCGCCCTGGGGAAACTGCCAGGCATCCATTCCAACCCGTTTCGCCCAGAACAGGCGGCGCTGATTGTTGAACAGGACGATTGCTACGTTAGCGCGAAATCCATCTGCATCAATTTGTGAACGTGAACGGGGCATATGATTGGTAACACCAGCGTAACTAACAAAGAACCTCTGACTGACCCAGAGTTTCCTTATTATTTTTAACACAGATTACCGGGGACAGCAACCCGCGTATTTGGGGTCAGAGTAAAAATACAGCCAGTTTGGAAGGTAGTGAGTGTCTATATTCAAGTATTTTTACTCTGACCCCAAATATCCAAACCTGGGGACGGAATTGAATTCCGTCCCCTTCAACGGAACAGGTGCTTGATCGCGTCTCTTTCCTGTTCCAGTTCCGCGCGTGTCTGCGCCATTTTAACCCTGCTGAACTCATTGATGTCCAACCTCCGGACTATCTCATAACCACCGTCAGCACAGGTAACGGGGAAGGAATAGACAATGCCTTCCGGGATGCCGTAACTACCATCTGCAGCCACAGCCATACTTGTCCAGTCATCTTCACGGGTTCCGAATACCCAGTCACGGGTATGATCCAGGATGGCGTTTGCCGCGGACGCGGCGCTGGAGGCGCCCCGGGCCTTGATAATTTCGGCGCCGCGCTTTGCCACTCCGGGGATAAATTCATTCTCATACCAGCTTTGTTCGACCAGTTCCATGGCCGGTTTCCCATCCACCAGAGTATGGTGGAGATCCGGGTATTGCGTGGTGGAATGATTCCCCCAGACGGTGAGTTTACGGATGACGTCTAGCGGGAGCGAAACCTGGGAGGCAAGCATTGCCAATCCCCTGTTGTGATCAAGACGCATCATCGCCATGACCTGACGCGGGTCCAGATCCGGTGCATTTTTCATGGTGATCAAGGCATTCGTATTAGCCGGATTGCCGATAACGAGCACTTTAACGACACGACTTGCATGATCGTTCAAGGCCCTGCCCTGCACGTTAAAGATTTCGGCATTGCTCAATAACAGATCTGCGCGTTCCATTCCGGGCCCGCGCGGTTTTGCCCCGACCAGGAAAGCAAAATCCGCATCCCTGAAGGCAACATCGGCATCAGAGGTGGTCACCACCCCGGTCAGCGTCGTAAAAGCACAGTCATCCAATTCCATAACCACACCGTCCAATGCCGGCAAGGCGGGGGGGATCTCCAGCAGTTGTAAAACTACCGGTTGATCCTTGCCTAAAAACTCTCCGGCGGCAATCCGGAACAGCAGGGCATAACCGATTTGACCGGCTGCGCCGGTAACGGTAACGCGTACCGCGGGTTTCATGCTCATCTGTCTTCCATGGGTATGTAATCACGGGTTTTTTTGCCGATATACAACTGTCTTGGGCGACCGATACGAAAGTCCTTGTCCTCCATCAATTCCATCCATTGGGCAATCCAGCCGGCGCTGCGCGCCAGGGCAAACATCACCGTAAACATGGAGGCAGGAATGCGCAGGGCCTGGTAGATCAGGCCTGAATAAAAATCAACGTTGGGGTACAGCTTGCGCTTGATGAAATATTCATCCTCCAGGGCTATCCGTTCCAATTCCATGGCTATTTCAAACAAAGGCTGATTCACGCCCATTTCCTCTAATAAATCATGGCATGCCTCACGAATAATTTTTGCTCTCGGGTCATATTTCTTGTAAACCCGGTGGCCGAAACCCATCAACCTGAAGTCGTCTTTGCTGTCTTTTGCCCGGGCAACGAATTTCCCGACGTTGGATGGCTTGCCGATCTCCTCCAGCATCCGGATCACGGCCTCATTGGCGCCCCCGTGGGACTTGCCCCACAGGGTTGTAATGCCGGCGGCAACACAGGCAAAAGGATTGGCTTCAGAACTGCCGGCGAGGCGCACGGTCGAGGTACTGGCGTTCTGTTCGTGGTCGGCATGGAGTATGAAAAGAAGGTCCAGGGCGCGTATGGCAACCGCTGAGGGTGTGTAATTCTCAGTAGGCCATGAAAACGTCATATACATGAAATTTTCAATATAGCTGCGTGAATTATCGGGATAGACAAAAGGCAGGCCGGAAGCATAGCGGTAGCATTTGGATGCCACGTTGGGAATCTTGCCGATAACGCGCTTGGCGGTCAACAGGCGGTTAGCAGGGTCCCTGATATCGGTACGATCATGATAGTACGACGCAATGGCGCTGGTCACACCTGCCATGATCGACATGGGATGAGCATCGTAGCGATAGGCCGAGTAAAACCGGGACAGGTGCTCATGTGTCATCATGTGCATTTTGATGGAATGCTCCCATTCATCCATCTGAGGTCGGGTTGGTAATTCACCGTGGATCAACAAATAAACGACTTCCAGGAAGGTGCTGTTTTCCGCCAGTTGTTCTATCGGGTAGCCGCGGTGTAACAGGATCCCTTTCTCTCCATCCAGGTAAGTGATTGCGCTGCGACAACTGGCGGTGGTGGCATAACCCGGGTCAAAGGTAAACATACCCAGTTCCTTATACAGGGACTTGGTATTGATAACCGGAGCGCCGTAAGTGCCCTCAGAAACCGGACATTCGAGTTGTTTGCCGGTTTTGTTATCAGTGATTGTAACTGTACGCGACATAAAAACCGCCTCCATTCATCAGGGGGAAACCCGTAGTTATAGTTTTTTATCGTTATGCTTTTTTCCTAGCATACCTATATGAAATGATAGCACAAGCGAATCTGCTGAGCCGCTCCCGCCATAATCATTCACAGGATCAATATGACCATATCGTATAGTTTAGAATGCTGTAAAAGTATTCAGGAATAATTTTTTCCACAAATACCATATAATACCGCTTGAACTCGCAGATTGGATTGACAACTGTGTATTAACTGAAAACCTTCGGAAAAATTAATGAGCAGATCCGAATTATCTCATTTTTTCAGCGGTAATACGGCCTTCATCGAAGACGTGTATGACCGGTATCTTGAAAACCCGGCCAGCGTAACCGTTGAATGGCGGCGTTATTTTGATACCCTGCAACAGGAATCCGCACTGGCCGATGGCACCGGCAACGCGCAGGCTGAGGAACCGGCGCCCGCGGCGAAAATCGAACAGGTCCCGACACTGGAAGCCAACATCGCTGTCAACACGGATAACAAAAAGCAGGCCTCGGTATTGCAATTGATCAATGCCCACCGTTTCCGCGGCCACCAGCAAGCGGATCTGGACCCCCTGAAACAGTACGAGCGGCCGAAAGTGCCGGAACTGGATCCCGCTTATTACAATTTCACGGAAGAAGACCTTGTGCGGATTTTCAATACGGGTTCCCTGTTTGCGCCTGATGAACTCACCCTGGCTGAAATCTTCTACATCGTCAAAAGCACTTATTGCCGGATGATCGGCGCTGAGTACATGCACATCAACGAAACGGAACAAAAACGCTGGATCCAGCGCAGGCTGGAAGAATCCGAAGGACAACACCGGTTCTCTCCTGAACAGAGAAAACGCATACTGGAACGTATTATTGCCGCCAATGCCCTGGAAGAATACCTGCACAGGAAATACGTGGGACAGAAGCGCTTCTCGCTGGAGGGCGGTGAAGCCCTGATCCCGTTGCTTGATGAAATCGTGCAGGCGGGAGGGGAAGCCGGGGTTCGCGAAGCGGTTATCGGCATGGCTCACCGCGGTCGGCTGAACGTATTGATCAATATCATCGGCAAGCTTCCCGAAGAGTTGTTCGATGAATTCGAAGGCATCCAGAGTCGGGTGCCGGATGCCGAAACCAACAATTCCGGAGACGTAAAATATCACCTGGGCTATTCCTCAGATATTCAGACCCCCGGGGGCGTCATACATTTAACCCTGGCATTCAATCCCTCTCATCTCGAGATTATAGACCCGGTGGTAGAAGGCTCCGTGCGGGCGCGCCAGGATCGGCGCCTTGATAAATCCCGCTCCCAGGTATTGCCTATAATCATACATGGCGATGCCGCATTCGCCGGTCAGGGCGTGGTGATGGAAACCTTCAACCTGTCTCAAACCCATGGCTATACCACCGGCGGCACTGTCCATATCATAGTCAATAACCAGATTGGTTTTACCACCAGTGACCCGCTGGATTCGCGCTCTACCCTGTATTGTACGGACGTTGCCAAGATGGTGCAGGCCCCGATCTTTCACGTCAACGGCGACGATCCGGAAGCAGTCGTATACGTTGCCAAACTGGCCCTGGATTATCGCACGGAATTTAAAAAGGATGTGGTCATCGACATGGTGTGCTACCGCAGGCACGGGCACAGCGAAGCGGATGAACCCGCCGCTACCCAACCCATCATGTACCGGAAGATCAGACAGCACAAAAATGTCAGGGAGATACTTTCCACCCGTCTTGTAGAAGAAAAAGTCGTTACCCCGGATGAAATCGCGGCAACTCACAAAGCCTATGTCGAGTCGCTGGAATCCAACAGGATCGTAGCAGGCTCAAGGGCAAGTAATGCCGATTTCAGGTTTATGATCAACTATGAGCCGTTCAAGAATACGGCATGGGATATGAGGGTCGAAACAGCCATCAGCCCGCTCCTGGTATCCCGCTTGACGGAACGCTTCACTGCCGTACCGGATCATTTCACTCTGCACCCAGCCGTAGCGAAGATCATGGAGAACCGTAAAAGAATGGGCGCCGGCGAGTTGGAAATGGATTGGGGTTATGCCGAAACACTGGCCTATGCAACCTTGCTTGACGCTGGTTTCCCGGTACGGATTTCCGGTCAGGACAGCGCGCGCGGGACTTTTTTCCATCGTCATGCCGTCATTCACAACCAGGACGATGGCGATACATATTTACCCTTGCAACACCTCAAAGGGGGGCAGCCTTCGTTCCTGGCAATCAATTCAACACTATCCGAAGAGGCCGTGCTTGCTTTCGACTATGGCTACAGCAGTTCCGAACCCAACGCACTGGTGATCTGGGAAGCCCAGTTTGGTGATTTCGCCAATGGAGCACAAGTCGTATTTGACCAGTTCATCAGTTCGTGTGAAGCGAAATGGAAACGCTTCTGCGGGCTTACCGTGCTTTTGCCCCATGGTTATGATGGCCAGGGACCGGAACATTCTTCCGCCCGGCTGGAGCGTTTTTTACAGCTTAGCGCCCGGGAGAACATGCAGGTCTGCCATCCCAGCACACCGGCACAGATGTTTCACCTGTTGCGGCGGCAGGTTATCAGACCTTATCGCAAGCCGCTTATCATCATGAGTCCGAAAAGTTTACTGCGCCATAAACTATCGTCATCGACTCTGGATAAAATCACCAGCGGCGGATTTAAGCTGGTGATTGACGAAATTGATGACAATATAGGAAAAGACGCCGTAACACGTTTGTTAATTTGCAGTGGTAAAGTATATTACGACCTGTTGGCGGCCCGGCGCGGCAATGAGGCCGGAAACATCGCCATTATCCGCCTGGAACAATTGTTTCCATTTCCGCTTCAGGAAATGAAAAGAGTGATTAGCTCATACCCGAACGCAAGGGAAATCGTCTGGGTACAGGAAGAACCCAAGAATCAAGGGGGCTGGTACTACATGCAATCCAGGGGAACGATGATTGGATGCCTCAGCGCCCAACATGTGTTCGGTTATGCCGGACGCAGTTACTCAGCCTCCCCCGCCGTCGGTTCCATGAGCCTGCACCTGGCCCAGCAGCAGAAGCTGGTTGAAGATGCTTTACAACCGGAAAAACTGGAAGTCACCACACACTTACAGAAGGCGCACGGCATCAGGTGAACCGGTCAATATCATTCAATAACCCGAAAATAAAAGGAGAAAACTGTGCTAGTTGAAGTCAGAGTTCCGGTATTGGCGGAATCTGTTGCGGAGGCCACGTTGATGGACTGGCATAAACAGCCTGGCGACACGGTAACTTTCGGTGATTCCCTGATTGACGTGGAAACAGACAAAGTCACCCTGGAAGTGGTTGCCCTGGAAGACGGGATACTTGTGAATATCCTGAAAAACAGCGGCGAAGACGTGGAAAGTAATGAGTTAATCGCACAAATCGATACCGAGGGACAGGCTTCCGCCATAGCGACAAAGAGCAGTACGGTGACCGACGCCGCAGAACCCGAGGCTGAACCCGAGGCTCCACAAGAGCCTGCAAATGAGGCGGATAGCACAGCGCCGACGGCAGAACCCGAAGCAGAAACTGAAGATGATTCCGGGCAACAATCACTGCTTTCGGAAAAGGAGCCCAAATTAAGCCCTGCTGTCAGGAAGCTGTTGACCGAACATAACCTGGATGCCAGGGATGTCCCGGCAAGCGGAGACAGACTGACCAAAAAACAGGTGCTGGATTATCTGGCTGAAACAGGCAACGGGGAACAGACAACCGAAGACAGTGGGCAGAAAGCAGGAGCCAAGGAACAGACATCAGACGCGGCGCGTACGGCAACAGCCGCTGCTGAACAGGGCGCCGGAACAGCGGGAGCAGAGCAGCAGACAGAAGACAGGAGGCGGAAAACTGACGCGCAACAACAAAAGGGCGGAGATGAGGGGCCGGAGGGAGAGGAAAAGCGTGTCGCTATGAGTCGTTTGCGCAGGCGAGCAGCGCAACGTTTACTCACGGCACAGCAGGAAAACGCTATCCTGACTACGTTCAACGAAGTAGATATGAAGCCGATAATGGAATTGCGCAGCCGCTACAAGGATAGTTTTGAAACAACCCATCAGGTCAAGCTGGGGTTCATGTCATTCTTCACCAAGGCGGCGGTTGAGGCCCTGAAGAAATTCCCAATCATAAACGCCTCGGTGGACGGCAGCGAGATTGTCTATCATAATTATTTTGATATAGGTATTGCCGTCAGTTCGCCACGCGGGCTGGTCGTACCGGTAATACGCGCGGCGGACAAGCTCAGTTTTGCCGAAATAGAAAAGACCATAGGCGAATACGGACAAAAAGCGCGTGATGCAAAACTCACCATAGAAGAGTTAATCGGTGGAACGTTTACCATTACCAATGGCGGCGTATTCGGCTCCCTGTTATCCACGCCTATCATCAACCCGCCACAAAGCGCCATCCTGGGAATGCACAAAATTGAGGAGCGTCCGATTGCGGAAAACGGCGCAGTCGTGATTCGGCCGATGATGTATCTGGCGCTGTCCTACGATCATCGTATTATCGACGGTCGGGAAGCCGTATCTTTCCTGGTGGCGATGAAAGAATTACTGGAAGACCCGTCACGCCTGTTGTTACAAATCTGACCCTGATATGAAAAACTATGACGTAGTAGTCATTGGCGCCGGTCCCGGCGGCTACATAAGTGCGATCCGCTGTGCGCAACTGGGACTCACTACGGCCTGCGTGGATAACGGGCTGAGCAACGACGGCAAACCCAATCTGGGTGGAACCTGCCTGAATACTGGTTGTATACCGTCCAAGGCCCTGTTGGATTCTTCTCATCATTTCTCCTTCATCACACAGCAGGCGGCCGAGCATGGCATCAACGTCACCGGTGTGAAAATGGACGTCCATAAAATGATAAACCGGAAAAACAAGATCGTGCAGAAATTGACCCGGGGTATCGCCGGGTTGTTCAAAAAGAATGGGGTAGACTGGCTACAGGGCCAGGGCAAACTCCTGGGTGACAATCAGATACAGGTATTGCCGACAGGACGGAAGTCTGCCGAAGAATACAAGGTTACTGCCCGGAATATCATTATTGCAACCGGTTCCGTCCCGACTAAAACCTCCTTTGCCGCTGTCGACCAGAACAGGATTGTTGATTCCACAGGTGCTCTCGCCTTCACGGAAGTGCCAAAGAGACTGGGTATCATAGGCGCCGGAGTGATAGGTCTGGAACTGGGCAGCGTCTGGGGCAGGATGGGTTCCCAGGTCATCATACTGGAAGCATTGGATGACTTCCTGGCGCCCGTAGACCGGGAGATTGCCGCCGCAGCCGAAAAAAATCTGACAAAACAGGGATTGGATATACGCCTTGGCGCCAGGGTCAGGGGTACGGGTGTTAACAGGCGGGAAGTCAGCGTGACTTACGAACAGGGCGAAAACAAGCAGCAGTTGACTTTCGACAAACTGATAGTGGCTGTCGGGCGCTCTCCCAACCTGAAGGGGCTGGAGGCCGAAGCAGCAGGCCTGACCCTGAACAGCCAGGGCGGAATTAGAGTTAATGACTATTGCGCCACCAATTTACCGAATGTCTATGCTATCGGCGACGTGGTGCGCGGCCCGATGCTGGCTCACAAGGCCGCTGAAGAAGGTGTGATGGTAGCCGAGCGTCTTGCCGGACAAAAAAGCAGATTCAACCTGGACCTGGTACCCTGGGTAATCTATACCTGGCCGGAAATCGCCTGGGTCGGAAAAACCGAGTTCGAATTGAAAGCCGACAAGAAACCCTATAAAACGGGCGTCTTTCCATTTGCCGCAAGCGGACGCGCACTGGCGGCGGGCGATAGCGCCGGCATGATAAAAATGCTCAGCGATGCCGGCACCGATCAAATACTCGGCATTCATATACTGGGACCGAATGCTTCCGAACTGATTGCCGAAGCTGTTCTCGCCATGGAATTCGACGGCAGTTCCGAAGATATTGCACGCACCATCCACGCCCACCCGACTCTGGCCGAAGCCATGCATGAAACGGCCCTGGCAAGCGATAAACGGGCGCTGCATACCTGAAGATATTTGGGGTCAGAGTAAAAATACTCAATAATGAAGCGCCTCCACTTGCCAACCTGACTGTATTTTTACTCTGACCCCAAATATTCCGGGCTGGTGTCCGCAACGTGTTTTTGTTAGGATGCGAGGCTGTTTTGTGCAGTGCAACTAAATCGCTTATAATGATAACTCACGATGCCAACATGAAAATCTATGATTTAGAGGTAGTAATTCCATGACCGACGAAGTAGTCATCGTCGCCGCAGGGCGGACCCCCATCGGTTCTTTCGGCGGCACCCTGGCGGACACTCCGGCCCACTCCCTGGGAGCTGCGGTAATCAAATCATTACTGGAACAAACCGGCCTGGGTCCCGCGCAGATCGACGAGGTCATCCTGGGGCAGGTGCTTACCGCCGGTGAAGGCCAAAATCCGGCGCGCCAGGCTGCGATAGAAGCCGGCTTGCCCCATTCAGTACCCGCCATGACGATTAACAAAGTCTGCGGGAGTGGTTTGAAAGCCGTCCACCTGGCGGCACAGGCAATAAAATGCGGTGACGCAGAAATCATCATAGCCGGGGGACAGGAAAATATGAGCCGGGCGCCCCATGTGTTGCCCAAATCCCGGTCCGGCACCAAGATGGGTGACTGGAAGATGCTGGACTCCATGATTACCGATGGTCTGTGGGATGCATTTAACGATTACCACATGGGTGTGACCGCAGAAAATATCGTGAACAAGTTTCAGATCACCCGCGAACAACAGGACCGGTTCGCTGCACTATCCCAGCAAAAAACGGAAAAAGCCCAGGCAGACGGCGTATTCAATGAAGAGATCGTCCCCGTAAGCATCCCGCAGCGCAAGGGCGACCCTGTCATATTCGCTGACGACGAGTATCCGAAACAAGGGGTTACTGCGGAAAAGATCGCGAAGTTGCGGCCTGCTTTTAACCGCGAGGGGTCGGTCACTGCAGCCAATGCCTCCGGCCTCAATGACGGCGCAGCGGCTGTAGTTGTCATGAGACGCCAAAAAGCCGATGAGTTGGGCCTGCCGGTAATGGCCGGTATCAGGGCTTACTCCAGCGCCGGCGTTGATCCGGCGATCATGGGCACCGGGCCGATACCGGCTACACAGCGCTGTCTGCACAAAGCGGGCTGGACAGTTGATGAACTGGACCTGGTTGAAGCTAATGAGGCATTTGCCGCACAGGCCATATCCGTCAATAACGAACTGGGCTGGGACGCGGAGAAAGTGAATGTCAACGGCGGCGCTATTGCGCTGGGACATCCCATCGGAGCTTCGGGCTGCCGGGTTTTAGTCACGCTCCTCCATGCCATGCAACGCCGGGACGCACACAAAGGCCTGGCCACGTTATGCATTGGCGGCGGCCAGGGAGTTGCCCTGGCGCTGGAAAGATAACCCGACCGGTCTCACTGACATGCGAATCATAAAAAAATATCCCAATCGACGACTTTACGATACCGAGATCAGCAAATATATCGTACTGGATGACGTCAGGAAGCTGGTGCTGGACGGTGTTGAGTTCTGTGTCACCGACGTCAAATCCGAGGAAGACCTGACGCGCAGCATATTACTGCAGATTATCGCGGAACAGGAACACGAAGGCGAACCCATCTTCAATACACCGATGCTGACTCAACTCATCCGTTTTTACGGCAACGCCTACCAGTCCGCGTTCAGCGAATACATGGAGAAAAGCCTGGAAATGCTGGCTTCACAACAACAGAGCATCCAGAAAAATTTCCAACAGGCGGTCAGCACCAACCCTTTTACCGCAACAATGAATGAGTTAACGGAGCAAAACATGGAAGCATGGCGGCAACTGCAGAACAACTTTTTCAAGGCGACCGGTTTTACCGGCCCGGATAACAAACACACAGAAGAAGAAAAGTAGTATATAGACCTAGTACTGTTCCTTGGCACACTTAAAAAAATAATCATGGAAATCACACACAATACTGTTGATTCCTCCAAATATAATAGTGAAGCCAAGCCACCATACGAATTGCGCCAGCAGGATTTTCAAATGGCGATGCAAGATGTGTACGATTTCTTTTTTGACGTAAATTCTCATCTCCTCACTAAAGGATTACAGCGCCTTGATGATATGCTTCGTCCCGCTATCATGTCTGGGCTGCTTTCAGATATGTTAACTGCAAGTCTTGCCAGGCATTCCCGCGTGTTGACCGAAAATAAATATTTCAATGGTCATCCTGACCTGGTCAAGCAGGGTATATATCCTGATAACGCGATTAAATCAGGTGCTGAGGGCGTAGAAATAAAAACTACAAGAAAAGCCGGCGGGGCCGTTGATACACATGGAGCAAGAGAACAATGGATGTGTGTTTTTGTCTATAAGGTAGATACCACTTCAGAACCCGCCATTGACAGGACACCGATGACTTTCACTGAAGTCTATCTGGGAAAAGTGATCGTGGATGATTTCCGAAAAAATCCCAGAAGCGAACTAGGGACGCGTACAGCTACTTTACACAAAGACGGCGTCAGGAAACTTCGGGATAGCTGGATATATAAGCTTTAGCTTTAGCTTTAGCTTTAGCTTTAGCATTTCCATTCACTTTGTATGCCGCCAGTTTTGGTATTGAAGTACGAGCCAAGTTAAAAAAATCAGTATCTTTTTCCACGCCGATGCTGGTATAGCCTACAGACTCCGCCGCCGCCAGTGTGGAACCAGATCCAGCAAAAGGATCAAGAACCACGCCTTCGCCAAGGGGTAATGAAGCATAGACAATCTGCCGCATAAATGCCTGGGGTTTCAGGCTCGGATGCGGGGCAAGAGTCCTTTCACTTTTTCTTGTAGGCGCTGATGCAATCACGTCACCAAAAGGCTTATCTACCAATGGGCGGCGAAACCCAGCTGTTTTCCACTTTCTCAAATTGTCCTGGACACGACCATCAAGAGGTTTTCTGTACACAACCCAAGGCTCCCACATTGAACGAGGCATCACGCTGACCTCACTGAATTCCTCATGTGCGGCTTTTGGACGGTCACCACCGCGCATGGTCATTGTAAGGCGGACTATCTCCCCCCTCCTTTCCAGGCCGGAGTCAGCCAGCGCAGTCGAAACAATGTAAGAAACTAATGGATTAGAGGCGACAACAACGTGCGCTCCAGGAACGAGCTTTGGAAGTAACAGCTTTCCCCACACGAAAAAAAATGTACCCAACTGTTCCAGTTGCTCTTGCGTGAGCGTGGTAAACCGAGGTAAGGGAGAGCGCTTACTTCCATCAAATGAAGGTGGTATTCGCCAGACGCCACCTTTACCACTACGCAATTTACTTTGTTGCTCAGGGGTGTATTCATGCAGGCCATAGGGTGGATCTGTTACAACGGCGTGGATACTGTTATGCTCCCGGCTTTCAATCCAGTCAAAACAGTCGGCATGTTCCAGAGTTGATTTACCAAAATTAAAAGGAGCTTGCCATTGTTGTTCAGTAGGAAGTTCACGTTGAATGCCTGAGAGATGTTCGGGATGGAGGGTGCGAAGACGATAAACACCGCGTTCTTCCCGAACAAAAACAGCCGGTGTATTGAGCCTCAGGTAGGACCTGATAGAAGATTGAGGTGTCGGTCCGGCTATTTTTTGTACCCTGCCCTCAATTTCCTTGACTGACAGTGGCTTGGACGTTAAAAACAGGGTTTGCAGGATGGCATCTCGTACCTGACCGGGTGGATTTCGTGAAGACTGCTGTTTCATGTATGGAATCATAGACGTCCAGACGTCTTTAGTCAATAGTTTTTATCACAAAGAAAGAGATTATATTCGCCTCTTCTTATAGATGACCATTTACAAAAAATACAAAATTATGATACAGGGTTAATAATGGTTGAACAGCAGGACATAACCCTACGCCTAGCTGTGAGGAGAAGTACGGTTTTATTGTCTCTCAAAATGGCTAATCTGGCGGTCTATGACTGTAAGTCGTCAAAAGATTTGGGACAAAATAGCTAGAAAGTTAAGAGAGACTTTTATGTATTATAGTCTTGTTTCATTGATTCACACAGTGTCTTAGATTTTCATTCCTCCTCCGTTGTAGTGTTTCGTATTTAATGGTGGCTCGTCTGTCCATGATTTCCTGATAGCGGCCAACGTACATGTCCGCCGGTGTGATGTTATCGAGCGACTCATGATAACGCTCGTGATTGTAGTACTGAACGAATTGCCCGATAGCATGCTCCAATTCCCACGGATAATAATAGTGCTCCAGCTTCACGACATTCTTCATGGAACGATGATAGCGCGCTATCTTACCCTGGGTCATCGGGTGGTACGGTGCACCACGAGTGTGTTCTATCTTATGTTTGCCCAGGTAATCCTTCAGTTCCGACGAGATATAACAGGGCCCGTTATCACTGAGTAAACGAGGACGGTGTTTGACCATTATCTCGTTGACACCCGTGGTCCTGATAGCCGCATCCAGTGTCCGTTTCACGTCATCAGCAGCCATGCTGGTAGTCAGCTTCCAGGCAATGATATAACGGGAGTAATCATCCAATACTGTGGACAGGTAATACCAGCCCCAACCGACGACACGAAAGCAGGTAACGTCTGTTTGCCAAAGTTCATTCACCCGTCTTGTTGGGTTCTGAAACGAATCGCCCGCTTGCATCAGGATGTAGGCAGGACTGGTGATGAGATCGTACTGCTTCAGCAGACGATAAACGCTGGATTCTGAGATGAAGTAGCTGTGTTCATCGGTGATAGTCCACGCCAGTTCCCGGGGTGACTTGTCAGGGTATTGTAACGCGACATCAAGACATTGTTCTTTGACCGTCTCCGGCAATCTATTCCAGAATCGTCGGGGTGACCGGCTGCCTGGCTCCAAACCCTCTGGCCCATCATCCAGATAGTACCGATACCAACGATAGAAACTGCTGCGACTCACCCCTAATTCTGCGAGGGTGCGTTTCACCGGTCATTCCGACTCTTCTACCATGCGGATCACTTCCAACTTCCCAGCTGCCGAAAGACTCATTCGTCTTCCCAGGTCGATTCCAAGCCAAGCACACTTTTTTTAAGCACATCGTTCTTCAGCATGATGTCAGCAACCAGGCGTTTGAGCTGGTCGTTTTCTTTCTTCAGGCCGGTCACTTCAGATGAACTGGCTTCCCGTTTGATATCGCCAGCCAGGCGCTGTTTGCCAGCTTCCAGGAATTCCTTACTCCATCGGTAATACACATTTTGATTCAATCCTTCCCGACGGCACAGCTCGGCGATGCTTTCTTCACCACGCATGCCTTCCAACACAATTCGGATCTTTTCTTCAGAGGAATACTTCTTACGGGTACGACGACGTATATCTTTAACCAACTTCTCGTTATTATTGCTCATGATGAGACTCCTGTTAGTAAGGTTAACTTATCAGAAGTCTCTCTTAGAAATCAGGTCAATTCTGTCTCATATGCTTTGACGGGAAACAGTAGATAGATCATAAATCTCCACAGGCTCGCTTAAATAGGACGACAGATCATCACCGCACCGTGATTGGGTCTGCTGACGGTATGGACTTTCAGGTTGTCCAACCTTCGCCAGCTTCAAATAGCTCCCGGATTGTACAACCAGACGATCAGGCACAATAATTAGGTCAGGCTGATTGTCAGTTTCGACAGCTGAAAAAGCTTCGCGAAGATTGTTTTTTAATGTTAGCGGGTGAGGGGAATTAAATGCCCATATAACGAATAGTGAATCCTTGATTAAGTTGCGTTTTGACTTCGATAAGAGCATATACAGATTCCACAGGCCAAAGCTTACTGCTGCTTTCGGGGTAGAGGGGAGCGTTGTTTTGATTATCAACAACTACAAGATCAGCCTGATTTGAGAACTTTTCATCGTGTGAGATAATAAGTCCGGTGCTTACACCAAATCGTTTTGGCAGATGGTTTACTAAAAACTTTTCAACCAAATCCTCTCGATTAGAGCCAGCTGAAGGACGATGTTTGGCAAAATCTCGACGAATTGCTGCCGACTTGAGGCGCATATCTTCCGCTATATCCTCCATATACTCAGCAATTGTCATAATATCCTCTTGAAATAACTGTTTTCATATACTCTGTACGGTAACACCCTCCTACAACACCGGAGTAGCGGTAAGGTTCATCAAGGCATATCATCTTCACGTATAAAAAAGTAAAGATACTGACAGCTACGTCATGTTTGACAGGTCGTTGAGGACGTCATCCATCAGCGAGCGGATCTGTTTGGCGGAATCACTGCGCTGTGACGACAAGTTTGCCAGATAGTCTTCACTCACGTCTCCGGTTACGTATTTACCGGTAAAGACGGACATTTCAAACCGGTTAATAGCGGGGTTCCCTGCTCTCGCCGCTTCGACCAGATCGTCAACTTCCTGGTAGATCAGCCAGTCAGCGCCGATCTCCGCGCACACTTCTTCTTCAGTCCTGCCATGGGCAACCAACTCATCAGGAGTCGGTATATCAATACCGTAAACGTTCGGATACAGGACCGGTGGGGCCGCAGAGGCAAAATACACTTTTGCCGCACCTGCATCACGGGCCATTTGTATGATCTCCCCGGATGTTGTACCGCGCACGATGGAATCATCCACCAGCAGCACATTCTTTCCCCGGAACTCCAGTCCGATTGCATTCAGTTTCTGCCTTACGGACTTTTTCCTGATGCTCTGTCCGGGCATGATAAACGTGCGGGGGATATACCTGTTCTTGATAAATCCTTCCCGGTATTTTACGCCCAGATCATAGGCCAGGGGCAGCGCAGCGGTGCGGCCCGTGTCCGGGATCGGGATCACTACGTCGATGTCATGGTGCGGGCGAAGTCTTAAGATCTTCGCCGCAAGCGCCTCGCCCATGCGCAAACGGGTTTTATACACGGAAATGTTATCGATGACGGAATCCGGTCTGGCCAGGTACACATATTCAAATATACAGGGCGTATGTTGCGGGTGTTCCACACATTGATCTGAAAATAACTCACCTTGTTCACTGATGAATATCGCCTCTCCCGGCCCTACATCACGCAGCACACTGAAATCCAGGGCGTCTATCGCCACACTTTCAGAGGCGACAACAAATTCCTTGCCCCTGTCGGTGGTGCGCTCGCCAAAGATAATAGGGCGAATGCCGAACTGGTCGCGGAAGGCGAGAATACCGACACCGGAAATCAACGCAACGGCAGAAAATCCGCCGCGGCAACGCTTATGCAGTCTTCGTACAGCCGAAAAAATATCCTGCGGCGTCAGGTCTTTTTTCATTTTGCCGATACGTTGCAACTCGAAAGCCAGGATATTCAGTAAAACCTCAGAATCCGATTCCGTATTTATGTGTCTTAATTCATCCATTATGAGATCCCGTTTAAGTTCTTCGCTATTAGTGAGATTCCCGTTGTGAGCCAGGGCAATCCCGTAGGGAGAATTAACATAAAACGGCTGTGATTCAGAGGAAGATGAACAGCCTGCGGTGGGATACCTGATATGCCCGATACCCATGTTGCCCTTGAGGTTAAGCATCTGGCTGGAATTGAAGACATCCCTGACCAGACCGTTGTTTTTGCAGAGATAAAGCCGGGCACTGTCACAGGTAACTATACCGGCTGCGTCCTGTCCCCTGTGTTGCAGGATCGTCAGACCGTCGAATAACGCCTGGTTGACGTTTGATTTGGCAACAATTCCTATAATGCCGCACATATCCCCTGTTTATCCGCAGTTGATCATGATTTGTTTATAGTTTACGGGGACAGATTTCAAATCTGTCCCCTGCTCTCTCTATTCTCCTGCCGGGCCTGGTTCATAACGATGATAAACAGCGATATCTTCCGAAACAAAGCGCTGGCCCCACACGCAGATACGTTGGAAAGGTTCAATCAGAACGGCTTCATGCCACCATTCATGTTTTGATATTGCGGTGAAGCCGGCCAGGAAAACAAGGATTATGATCATCGCAGCACCCAGTCCAATTCCAAAGAAAAAACCCAAAAACCTGTCGGCGGCAGTCAACCCTGTCCTGCCGAGTAACTTCACTACGAAATATCCCAACGCAGTGAAGATCACCAGACTGATAATAAAAACGCCGGCAAAAGCAATGACATTCCTGAGTACCGGTTCCAGATAATCGGCCAGTAAGGGAGAGAGATAACCACTGACTTTAGCTGCCGTCACAACAGCCATTATCCATGCGGCAATTGAAAACAGGACGTTCAACAAACCGTATAGCAATCCCATGATTGCAGGCAGGAACAAAATTATCAGAATACCTATGTCAACGCCTTCCACAATCAGATCCTGGTCCGATTTATCTGATCTGACTGGTTGAAACCCAAAATGTTTGCATATTTTATAAGCGACCTTTGCAAGAACCGAGTGTTACGGATAGTTCAATACAAAACCATCCAGGTTCATTTCCTTCTTTAATTCGGCCTTCAGCCTCAATGCTTCCGAACGGAGAACCTCGGGGCCTATTCTTACCCGGTACAATACAGAACCGTCCTTCGCTGTTACCGGCTCATCAACAACATATGATCGATATCCGGCTTCCCGTAATTGTTCATTAAGTTTATCGGAATTTGCCCTGGAAAAACTGCCAACCTGTACAACCCATCCGGTTAAATCCTTGTTTTCCAATTCAGCGCGGGCCTCGGGTGCGGTCGGTGCGGGCTCATTTGCGCTTGCCGCCTCAACGCCACCTGCGTCATTCCCATCGACCGGGGCCGGAATATCTTCCGCCTCCTCTGCAACCGGGAGAATTTCATCCTGTTCCGGGATGGGTATCAAGCGCGTGGTGAAATTGTCATCCGGCTTTTCCGGAATGTTGGTTGCCGTGATCCTGGTCTCCACTTCCTGGGTATCATCCAACAGCAAGGGGATAACGATCACAGCCAGCAAAATCAAAACGACTATCCCGGTAAGTCTTTCTTTTAATCTCTGTTCCATTTCCAGTTCCACAGGGGACGGAATTAATTCCGTCCCCAATTACGCTTCAGGTAATCAATCGCGGTGCCGACAGTGACAAATGATCCGGTAACAATGATCCTGTCGCCGATGTAAGTACAAGCTTCGGCATCTGCCAGTGCTTCATAGACAGTTTGGAACTGCTTGATTTTCTCGGCGTCTTCATATTTTCCCAAGGCGCCGGTTAATTCTGTCAAACTTGCCGCGCGGTCGGCTTGCAATTCAGCCACATACCAGCGGTCGGCAATTTCCTCCAATTCCTCGAAAACGGCAGTATGATTTTTATCCTTGAGCATACCTATCACAATATGCGTTTCTCCGAGACATGGAATCTTCTTCACATTTTCAACCAATGCCGAGATGGCCTGGCGGTTATGCGCGACGTCCAGGATACAGGGTATTTCTCCTGGAATAACCTGGAACCGGCCGGCAAGTCGAAAATCCCGGAGACAGGCCTTCACTGTTTCCCGGCTGACCACAAATTCGGCGGCCATGGTTTCCAGCACCATCAGCACGCCGGCGGCATTTTGTACCTGCCTGGCATTATTGATACTGGGCTTGGGCAGACCTTCATAAACTTTATCGGAACATCTCCAGCTCCAGGTGTCCGCATCAATCGTATAGGTAAAATCCTGACCCGCCTGATACAGCGAAGCGCCTGATTCTTGCGCACAAGCTGCGATGGATCCCGGCGCGGCTAAATCTGAGCAGACTGCCGGACGACCACATCTGAATATCCCTGATTTTTCCCTGCCGATGCTTTCCCTGGTATAACCCAGCCATTTCTCGTGATCCAGGTCGATCGTTACTACCAGGGCAATGTCAGCATCCAGGATATTGACAGCATCCAATCGACCGCCCAGCCCGACTTCCAGAATAATGATGTCCAAGCCTGAACGCTGGAATATGTCCAGGGCAGCCAGGGTGCCGAATTCGAAATAGGTCAGGGAAATATCTCCCCGCGCCTGGTCAATACGGTGAAATGAACGACAAAGCTGGTCATCCGTCACCTGCTTGCCGTTAATACAAATCCGTTCGTTATACCTGGTTAAGTGTGGTGAAGTGTATGCCCCCACCTTGTAACCGGACTGTCTCAACATTGCATCCAGCATTGCCGCGCTGGAACCTTTCCCGTTAGTGCCGGATATGCTGATTACCTTGCTGTTCGGTTTCAGCAGACCCATTCTCCCGGCCACCTTGTTGCAGCGATCCAGACCCAATTCTATGGCTGTGAAATGCAGGCTTTCCTGCCACGCCAGCCAGTCAGCCAGGTGAGAAAACCTGGGTTCAGGTTGCTGTTTTGGCCTGGGCGCTATTTCAGGGACGGAACTCATCGACGTTAAACAATGCGCTGTTTATGGCAAAGAATGGATAATAATGATGCTATCTTATCCCGCAGCTCACGCCTGTCAGAAATCATATCGATATTCCCGTGTTCCAATAAAAACTCACTTTTCTGAAATTCCTCCGGCAGGGTCTGGCGTACGGTTTGTTCGATTACGCGGGGACCGGCGAACCCTATCAAAGCGCCCGGTTCTGCAATATTTATATCTCCCAGACTACCCAGGCTCGCTGATACGCCTCCCATTGTAGGGTTCGTCAGAACTGAGATATAAGGCAAGCCGGCCTTGCGCAGTTTACTCAAGGCCGAACTCGTCTTTGCCATCTGGAAAAGCGAGATCAAGGTCTCCTGCATGCGTGCGCCGCCACTTGTCGAGAAACAAATCAGCGGAACATTATTTTCTATACAGGCGTCTACGGCGCGCACAAACCGTTCTCCTACTACCGAGCCCATGGAACCACCCATAAATTCAAATTCAAAGGCGGCGGCAACCAGGGATATTGTTTTAACATTTCCCCTGATCACTACCAGGGCATCATTTTCACCGGTTTCCTTAAGCGCGCTTGTCAGCCGGTCCTTGTATTTCTTGCTGTCGCGAAACTTTAACTTGTCTATCGGCTTGATATCAGAGCCGATTTC
This sequence comes from Gammaproteobacteria bacterium, assembly GCA_965205405.1. Classification (GTDB taxonomy): domain Bacteria; phylum Pseudomonadota; class Gammaproteobacteria; order Eutrophobiales; family Eutrophobiaceae; genus JAAXHV01. The sequence continues at coordinate 1,986,349 of OZ242169.1, read as the reverse complement.
AACCTGATCGCCCGGGTCGAGAAAGCCGTTCAACCTGGCTCTGGCGCTAATACGCATATGGCGGCTGCATTTTGGACAAACTTCCAGGTTACGCGCCAACTCCGCCCGATAAAGTGTTGCGTTACAGCTGTCGCACTTTGTCCATACCCCCTCCGGCACAGACCGGTGATTGGTGCTGTTGGTTTTTATCCTCGAGGGAAGTAATTTATCCAGCCAGCTCATATTACGCGTCGCTATGCCGCCTTATCCAGGGTATGTCGTACAGGTGCAATAAAAGAGCCGGCCTGGGCCGCAATATCCCTTCCTGCAGTTGCGGCAGCATGGATCGTCTCGACCAGGGCGCTGCCGATAACAACGGCATCACAATAATCTGCGATCCGTGCAGCTGTTTCAGCATCTTTTATCCCGAAACCGACGGCCAGGGGCAAGTCGGTTTTGCGTCTTAGCAGGCGCAGCTTTTCATTAACCTTAACCGGGTCAGCTCCTTTCCCGCCGGTCGTGCCTTTCACGGAGACATAGTAAAGAAACCCGGAGGCAATCCCCGCTATGATTTCAATCCGCCGCTCGGTAGTAGTGGGGGTAACAAGGAAAATCTGGTCGACTTGCCTGGCGCGCAAATGCCGGTTCAGCAAAACGGCTTCTTCGGGCGGCATGTCCACGATTATTACCCCGTCAACCCCGGCCGAAGCGGCATTTTCAGCGAATTCCTCATAACCGAAAACTTCAATTGGATTCAAATAACCCATCAATATCACGGGGGTACGGGTATCGGACTGACGGAATTGTGCAACCATTTGCAAAACCTTTGACAGTGAGATTTCCTGTATCAACGCACGTTCATTGGCCCGTTGAATCACCGGCCCATCCGCCATAGGGTCTGAAAACGGGACCCCCAGTTCAATTAAATCAGCTCCGTGCCGCACCAGGGATTGCATAATTTCCAGTGTAATTTGCGGGGCGGGGTCCCCAGCGGTGATAAAGGGGATCAAGGCCTTTCTATTATGCTGTTTAAGTGCCTGGTATGTGGATGAAATACGACTCATCTGTTAACGGAGACCATATATATTCAGATACGATAGGTTACAACAAACCGGGTAAAGGGGACAGATTTATTTTCCGGGTCAAGGGGACAGATTTGAAATCTGTCCCCGGAACTATTCCTAACGATATTTGGGGTCAGAGTAAAAATACAGTCAGGTTGACAGCCGGCGCTGATTTATCCTCGAGTATTTTTACTCTGACCCCAAATATCTTTTGCTTAAAGTGTTATTCCCTCCATGGTTGCTATCGTTTCAATATCTTTATCGCCGCGGCCGGAAAGATTGATGATAACTGTTGCGTCCTGATCCATATCTGCGGCACAGATCGTCGCGTAAGCCAGGGCATGACTTGATTCCAATGCCGGCATGATCCCTTCCGTACGGGTAAGGTCATGAAATGCAGCAACGGCCTCTGCGTCATTTACCGTGACATACTCCGCTCTGCCGCAATCTTTTAACCAGGCATGCTCCGGTCCCACTCCCGGATAATCAAGCCCGGCGGAAATAGAATGCGTCGGACTGATTTGTCCATGCTCATCTTCCATCAGGTAAGTCCGGTTGCCATGCAGAACGCCAGGCTTGCCGGCGCTTAACGGGGCTGCATGGCGGTCAGTATGCAGGCCCAGACCACCGGCTTCCACGCCGATTAACCTGACCGATGTATCTTGCAGAAACGGATAAAATAAACCTATCGCATTGGAGCCGCCACCGACACAGGCAATGAGCGTATCGGGCAGTTTGCCCGTTATTTCGAGACATTGTTCCCTGGCTTCCCTGCCGATGATCGATTGCAGGTCCCGGACCAATACCGGATAGGGATGCGGCCCCGCCACGGTTCCGATAATATAAAACGTATCGTCGACATTGCTCACCCAGTCTCGCATGGCCTCGTTCATGGCGTCTTTCAAAGTCTGTGAACCGGAGGTGACTTCTACGACTTCGGCCCCCAGTAACTTCATACGATATACGTTAACGGCCTGGCGCCGTATATCTTCGGCGCCCATGTACACGACGCACTCCAGACCCATGCGGGCGGCAACGGTAGCAGTAGCCACGCCGTGCTGACCTGCGCCGGTTTCTGCAATGATACGGGTTTTCCCCATTCTCTTTGCCAACAGCGCCTGGCCAACCGTATTATTGACCTTATGGGCGCCGGTATGATTTAAATCCTCGCGCTTGAGGTAGATCTGGGCTCCGGCTAATTTTCCGCTCCACCTGTGCGCGTGATACAGGGGCGATGGCCTACCCACAAACGTCTTCAGGTCGCGGTCGAATTCTGCCAGGAATTCTTTATCGTGGATGTACTTCTCATAAGCCCTGGTCAACTCCTCCAATGGCTCAATCAATGTCTCTGCGACAAATCGGCCGCCATAAACGCCGAAATGACCGTATTTATCCGGTACATTCATCATGCTGCCTTTTTAGCCACAGAGGACACAGAGTTTGATTCCTGCCATTCTCGCCATTTTGACGAAAGTTGGAATCCGCGTCAAAAAATAACTCCTTAACGGTAATAAGGAAGGTTGGTTCAAATGCAGGTTACCCATTCAATACCTCACGTATAAATGCAGTCATTTTATCCTTATCCTTAATGCCCTCGTCAAGTTCAACCCCGCTGCTTACGTCGACCGCATACGGTTTGTATGCAGCGATAGCCCGGCCAACGTTTGTAACCGTCAAACCCCCGGCAAGGATGATCGATTTCGATAATTCAGCCGGGATCAAACTCCAGTCAAAACAGGTGCCGGTCCCGCCATGGGCGGTTTCGGAATAGCTGTCCAGTAACAGCGCTGCGGCATCGGCATAGTGCCGGCACATCTCCTGTAAATCAATATCTCGCTTCATCTTCACGGCCTTGATGTAAGGTCTGTCAAAACTGCGGCAAAAACCGGGCTCTTCATCCCCGTGAAACTGAATAATATCCAATCTGACTGTTTCCAGTACAGCAGAAACATATTCCCTGTCGGGATCGACGAACAATCCCACCTTTGCCGGGAACGGCGCCAATTGTCTGATGATTTCCTGTGCCGGGAGCGGTGCAATATAGCGCGGGCTGGCCTGGTAGAACACGAACCCCAGGGCATCAGCCCCGGCGTCGATTGCTGCACGGGCATCTTCAACGCGGGTAATCCCACAGATCTTTGTCCTTACTCGGCGCTTCATAGACATTTTTACGTAGCTTTATAAATAGTAATCCGAATAACGGTCTGTTTGCTGCTGCGGAATTCCATATTTTTCAGGATACTTCACTCCCGTCAGGTAAAGCCCATCAGCCGCGGCGGTAACACCGCCACAGTCCCTGCTTTTCGCGTTGAGCACGTCAAGTTCCCAGCCAACTTCGTGTTTACTTATTCCAATCTCTATCAACACGCCGGCGATATTGCGCACCATGTGGTGGAGAAAGGCATTGGCTTCAACAACAATGACGACATACTCATTATCCCGTTTGACGCTCAGATCCAAAACGTTTCTGACGGGTGTTTTTGCCTGGCAGGATTTTGCCCTGTAAGAAGTAAAATCGTGTTCGCCTACCAACGCCAGAGCCGCCTGGGACATTCTGTCGGAATCCAGGCGGCGACATTCCCAGGTAACGTAACCATGGCCCAGGCCCGGACGCGCAGGGCGATTCAAGATAATATATTTGTAAATACGGCTCGTTGCCGAATAACGCGCATGAAAATCCGTTTGAACGGGTTTTGCCCATGTTAAACTGATATCCTTCGGCAAATGGGTATTCGAACCAAATACCCAGGAATGAGCGTCCCGGACAACATCTGATTCAAAATGAATAACCTGGTTGAGCGCATGTACGCCGGCATCCGTTCTACCGGCACAGGTTACTGAAAGCGGATGGTCGGCGACGGCCGACAAGGCGGCTTCCACGTGCTCCTGCACAGACTCTGAGAGCTTCTGTCTTTGCCATCCCGAATATTTTGACCCGTCATATTCAACTCCGGCAGCGATCTTCATAAGAGGTAATATCCGGGCTATAACATCACTCTGACGCAGCCTGTTCCAGTAATTGCCGCGCCTCTTCCTTTTGTGCTGCATTCCCCTCCGACATAACTTCTTGCAGGATGGAGCGGACGTTCTCTTCATCGCCAAGTTCAAGATAAGCCCTGGCAAGTTCGAGTTTATTCTGTACCAGGTCTTCTTCTTCCACCACTCCGTCGCCGGCGTCATCTTTGGACTCATCATCTCCCGCCTCGATGTCATCCGGGGAGTCTTCTGCTGCGCTATCTGCATCCTTGCCATTATCCTCATCCGGAAAAACCGCTTTCTCGATACCGAGCGCTTCGGCTAAATCAGGCCGGCTCGCAACCGCGGGGGGTACCTCTTCCCCTCCATCATCATCGGGCTTTCTGCGGCGCAGCAACAATCCGGCAAGGACCAGTGTCGCAAACAACGCAAGCGCAATATACCAATAATCCCTGGCCAGGTTATATATTGACTCAAATGTTGCCTTGAACTTTGGCCCGGATAATGACTCAATCGTCGAGTCATAGAATGAATTCAATCGTTCCAGCAGGCCTGGTCCCGGCTCTGCTTGTTTACTCATGGTTTGCCCCTGCAATGCAGCCAGTTCATCATCCTTGAGTTCAACCAGGCGCCTGAGATCCTCGATGATAGTCTCGGCCTCGGTCAACTTGTCTTCAAGCTCAATTTTTTCCTGTGACAGTTCTTCAACCTGCTCGTTTGCCAGCACCAGGTCTGCCGTTTGTGCGGAGCCGTCCGGGTCGACAGCCATTGCGCCATTACCTTCCTGATCTTCTTCGGCAACCGCAACCAGACGCAGTCCGCCATCAACACCAACTGTGGCGGATGCGGTTCGCTCAACGCTGCTGTAACCACGGGCCTCGCGCCAGAAGTTGTTTTGAGAAAGTACTTCAGCAAAAGCCCCCGAGGTGGAAATCGCCTGTAATTCAAAGTCATTCGGTATCCACAAGACCTCGCCTTTTTTCAACCAGTTGATATTGCCGTAACTGAATGCATCCGGGTTTGTTCGCAGCAGGGCCAACATCATTTGCTGTATGGAAACGGAAGTATCCGGGCGCAATTCCCGGGCAAGTGACCATAAGGTATCAAACTGGACAACCGGTCCGTATTTACGGGTTTCCCCGACAGTTGCCCTGACCCTATCCCAGTCACGCGCCCCGGCAGGCGCTGTAAAGGATTGCGCAACAGCATCTCCGGGCTGCTCGTCCGGGAGGTACAACGGCGTATCCAGTTCCAGGGTATATTCCCGGAACAGACGGCCCTTGGACCAGGCTACTTTCAGTAAAAAGTGTAACAGGGGCGCCCGAACCACCTCACTGCTGTGGATACGTATGTAATCCGTATCGTCAGCGCCACGCTTCAGCTCAAATTGCAACTGGTTCAGAACCGGGGACCATTCTATGCCGGCCCAGCGAAACCCCGCAACATCCGCCAGACCGACGCTCAGACTGTTCTGTTCGTCTGCCGATACATCAAGCAACTGAATTTCCGCCTCAAACGGCTGGTCCGATGCCGATATCAGGTTGATATCCCCCAGATGCAAGGCATACGCTGAGGCAGGCATCAGTAGCACCAGCAGGCAGTGAGATAATATCTTAAATATTGTTTTCCTTTGCTTCATTCCGGCTTTCCTCTATGCGTCAACCCGTAAAGGCGGTCAAAAATGGTGTTTTAGCAAATATTCAGCAATTTGAATACTATTCAATGCGGCTCCCTTTCTTATATTGTCGGATACCACCCAAAAATTAATACCCCTGGGATGGGAAATATCCTCCCGAATTCGACCGACGAAAACCGAGTCATGTCCTGATGCCTCTGTCACGGCAGTGGGATATCCGCCGTCTTCCCGCTCATCCACGACGATAACACCAGGGAAACCGGTCAATAACGCTCTCACCTCGGCAACCGGGATCTTCTCTTTTGTTTCGATGTGTACGGCTTCGGAATGGCCGTAAAAAACCGGCACCCGGACACAGGTGGGGTTCACTCGAAGCGTATAGTCATCCAGGATTTTTTGCGTCTCCCAGACCATCTTCATCTCTTCCCTGGTATAACCGTTCTCCTGGAACGCATCGATCTGGGGCAGGACGTTAAACGCCATCTGCCGGGGATGCTCCGTAGGCAAAACAGGTTTGCCGTTGAACAGGGCGATGGTCTGCTGCTCCAGCTCTTCTATCGCCTTTTTTCCTTTGCCTGATACAGCCTGGTAAGTGGCAACGTTGACACGCTCAATGCCGACGGCATCGTAGACAGGTTTCAACGCCATGACCATCTGTATGGTCGAACAATTCGGGTTCGCAATAATGCCGCGCCTGACATGTTGCCCTATGGCGCCAGGATTCACCTCGGGCACGACCAGGGGAATATCGTCCTCATAACGAAACTGTGAGGTATTATCGATGACGACCGTCCCCGCGGCAGCGGCCCGGGGCGCATGGACCGCGGAAACGGATGCCCCCGGGGAGAACAGGCCGATGGCGATATCGGAAAAATCGAATGAAGCCAGGTCTTCAACCACCAGTTCGTCATCCATGAATTCGACCCGCTTTCCCGCTGAGCGGCTGCTGGCGAGTGCGTGAACCCGGGCAACCGGGAAATCCCGCTCCGCCAGGATGGACAACATGGCGCCCCCTACCTCACCCGTCGCCCCCACGACTGCAACATTGACTTTTTTATTCATTACCCGCTTTCCGTTTTCATATATAAGTGGTCAGGCCGCTTTTTTTAACTGCCACAGAGAGCACAGAGTACACAGAGAAAAAACAATTGAAATACAAGTTTAGTCGATAATATGGGCTAACCGTGTATTAACAAGGTTCTCGATTCATGTCACTCTGTGCTCTCTGTGTCCTCTGTGGCCCTTACAAAAGGGCTTTGACAACCGCGTCACCCATCTGGGTCGTGGATACTTTTTCGGTGCCTGGCGTGTGGATATCCGCCGTCCTGAGTCCCCGGGTCAAAACGGATTTCACTGCATTTTCAATTCTGTCCGCCTGTTCCGGCAAGCCCAGGGAATAGCGCAGCATCATTGCGGCAGACAATATCATGGCCAGGGGATTGGCCAGCCCCTGACCCGCAATATCCGGCGCAGAACCGTGTATCGGCTCATACAACCCCTTGTTGCGTTCATCCAGTGAGGCGGACGGCAACATGCCGATGGAACCGCTGAGCATGGAGGCCAGATCGGACAGGATATCACCGAACATATTGGTGGTGACCATCACGTCAAACTGCTTCGGGCGGCGTACCAGTTGCATGGCGGCATTATCCACGTACAGGTGTTGCAGTTCGACTTCAGGGTATTCAGCGGCAACATCCAGTATCACCTGGCGCCAGAGTTGGGTCGCCTCCAGCACATTCTCCTTGTCTACGGAACACAGCCGCTTATCCCGTTGCATGGCGATCGAAAAAGCCACGCGGGCGATACGGCGAACTTCCGTCTCCGTATAGCGCAGCGTGTTGATCCCTTCACGTTCCCCTGACTCCATCGTACGGATTCCCCTGGGCTTACCGAAATAGATACCGCCGGTCAACTCGCGCACGATCAGGATGTCCAGTCCACTGACCAGTTCCGGCTTCAGCGATGAGGCAGCCACCAGTTGCGGGTAGGTCAGCGCCGGCCTCAGGTTGGCAAACAGGGCAAGTTCCGCACGCAGGGGCAGCAATGCGCCGCGCTCCGGACGCAGATCCCGCGCCAGACCATCCCATTTGGGTCCGCCGACGGCGCCGAACAATACGGCATCACTCGCCAATGCCAGTTGCAGGGTCTGCCCGGGCAGCGGAGTGCCGCAATCATCGTAGGCCGCGCCACCCACCAGGGCATGTTCAACGGTAATATCGAGACCGTACTGCGCGACCAGGGCAGCCAGGACTTTTTCCGCCTCGCGCATGATATCCGGGCCGATTCCGTCTCCTGCCAGTATCAGAACTTTATGACTCATACTTCAGCTTTTCGTATCTTGTTGTTGTAGTAAGTTTATAAATTGTATCATAATGATAGGTTATTGATTTACAGTACAAGGTCACCACTTACTTTAGCGTGACGGGGACAGATTTGAAATCTGTCCCCTGTGAAAGCCGCTACGCTATCCAGATTTCAAATTTGTCCCCCTGTGAATTATATTGAATAAACATATGAACCCGGGTTTCGAACAACTACAACCTTATCCTTTTGAGAAGCTGGCGGAGATGAAAAGAGCCGGTACTCCCGTACCGGGGAAACCGCTTATCGACCTTTCCCTGGGAGAGCCGAAACACAAGACGCCGGATTTCATACTGGAAGCGCTGACGGAAAACCTGAACCTGACCGCAGTGTATCCCTCAACCCGGGGCATGGAAGACCTGCGCGAAACCATTGCGGGGTGGTTGACGAAACGGTTCTCCCTGCCGGCCCGGAGCCTGGGAGCCGATCAGGTACTGCCGGTCAACGGCACCCGGGAAGCGCTGTTTGCCATTGCCCAGTGCGTCATCGATCGCAACAAGTCGGAACCCCTGGTCGTGCTTCCCAACCCGTTTTACCAGATTTACGAAGGCGCCGCGCTGCTTGCCGGGGCTACCCCCTATTACGTCAATATGGCTGAAGAAGATGGATTTCAACCGGACTTCTCCAGCATCGGGAATGACGTGTGGCGGCGTTGTGAACTGCTCTACCTGTGTTCGCCAAACAACCCCACGGGCGCTATTACCAGGCTGGAAATCCTGGAGCAACTGCTGGACTACGCCGAGCGTTACGATTTCATAATCGCTGCCGATGAGTGTTACTCGGAAATCTACCCGGATGAGGATAATCCCCCCCTGGGACTGCTTGAGGCCGCGGCAAAGCTGGGCCGGGATGACTACCGGCACTGCATCGTGTTTCACTCACTCTCCAAACGCTCCAACGTCCCCGGACTGCGCTCGGGGTTTGTCGCCGGTGACGCCGATATCATCAAAACGTTTTATACGTACCGGACGTATCACGGCGGCGCCATGCCGCTGCACGTTCAACGGGCCAGCAACGCAGCCTGGAGTGATGAAACTCATGTGCTGGATAACCGCAACCTGTACCGGGAAAAATTCGCTGCGGTCCTGGCGGTCCTGCAACCCGTCCTGGACGTCAGTGAACCTGAGGCCGGCTTTTATTTATGGCCCAGGGTACCCATAAATGATGTAGACTTTGCCCGCTCACTTTACCTGGAGCAAAACCTGCTGGTGCTGCCGGGACGTTTTTTATCGCGGCCGGCCGCAGGCAGCGACCCCGGGGCAAACCGGCTGCGCATCGCCTTGACTGCCCCGCTACCCCGGTGTATAGAAGCAGCAGAACGCATGGCAGAATTTATTCGCAAACCAACGTAAGGAACAGGAGCTATCAGCCAATGAGCAGTATTGCAGATATTATCAACGAGGCTTTCGAGCAACGCAGCAGCATCAACGCGCGCAATGCAGATAATTCACTTAAAGATGCCGTTAATGAGGCGATTGCCGGGCTGGACAGCGGTGAGATGCGGGTAGCGCAGAAACAGGACGGTGAATGGGTAGTCAACCAATGGTTGAAAAAGGCCGTGCTCCTGTCTTTTGCATTAAATGATAATCGAGTTATGGAAGGCGGCTGGACCAATTACTATGACAAGGTGGAACCCAAGTTTGCAGGTTACGGCAAAGACGATTTCATTGCGGGGGGTGCGCGGGTCGTGCCGCCGGCCATGGTGCGTTACGGCAGCTACGTGGCGCCTAACGTTGTCCTCATGCCAAGCTACGTCAACATCGGGGCGTACGTGGACTCAGGCACCATGGTGGATACCTGGGCCACGGTGGGTTCCTGTGCCCAGGTCGGCAAGAACGTACACATCTCCGGCGGCGTCGGCCTGGGGGGCGTCCTGGAACCGTTGCAGGCCAACCCGACGATCATAGAAGATAATTGTTTTATCGGGGCGCGCTCTGAAATCGTAGAAGGCGTTGTAGTAGGCGAAGGAGCGGTGATTTCAATGGGCGTATACATCGGACAAAGCACCCGGATCTACAACCGGGACACCGGCGAGATCAGTTACGGCAGGGTGCCGCCCGGCTCAGTCGTGGTATCCGGCAACCTGCCCTCACAGGACGGGAAATACAGCCTGTACTGCGCGGTCATCGTCAAGCAGGTCGACGAGAAGACCCGCGGCAAGGTCAGCCTGAACGAGTTGTTGCGGGATCTTTAATTCCTTACTGAGCAGACTACCAGACCAGGGGGCAGGTCATTGTGTGATTTGCCAGAAATCTCTACTTTAGATTGGTCCAGTTTTGTGGGGGGAGGTCACCATGATGTCTGAAATACCCCCCTGCAACTGGAAAATCTGAGTAGTAAGTTAAAGTTAGCAAAAAGAGGCCAATCGTGGATATAAAGGCGTTAGTTGAGAGAAATGATACCGTATCAGGTCGTGCATTCGACCGGGTTATGCAAGCACTGATATTGTTCTCTATTATCACGTTTTCCATAGAGACGTTACCTGACCTTGGAACCGGCACTAGAAAATTACTTCATATTACAGAAGTAGTCATAGTAATCATATTTACCATTGAGTATTTGCTTAGATTTTATGTGGCAGATAAGAAACTCGGTTATGTTCTGAGTTTTTATGGACTCATCGATTTGATAGCGATCCTGCCCTTTTATCTTTCTTTTTACTTTTCATTCAGCATTGATCTCCGCTCGCTACGGGTTCTTCGGCTGATGAAATTATTCCGCGCTAGCAAGGCCATGCGTAGGTTTACCAGGGCGTTTGTAATCGCAAAAGAAGAGATTGCTATATTCGCAGTGGTAACAGTGATGCTTTTGTATTTATCAGCTGTGGGCATCTACTATTTCGAAAACGAGGCTCAACCGGAAGCATTCAAGAGTATTATCCATAGCTTATGGTGGGCAATGACTACTTTAACAACGGTAGGTTATGGTGATGTTTATCCCATAACAGCAGGAGGAAAAATATTTACTTTTCTCATTTTAATGATTGGGTTAGGGATAGTCGCTATTCCGGCAGGACTGCTGGCATCCGCACTTTCAAAGGCTAGAATGGAAGAGCAAGAGGAGAAATAAGAACTCTCTATGAAAAAACAAAGTATATAGTATAGGGTCAGACCAGTCCGGCCTGACAGAACCTACTGAATAATAAAGGGATATTGTCACAAAAGACGTGGTATCACAGGCTTAAACTGGGATTTTCATACGCCAAAACAGAACTTTAAGGAGGAAGTAACAGACACTGCATAAGTAGACCACAGCGAATCAGGAGTGTAATGCCGTCAAATAGGCATGTGGATGTTACGACCTCGATTTTGATAGCAAAAAGGGGGGGTTAAGGAGAAATAACAGGCATAGATGGCACATAAACTGAACTGGAACAAATAGTTAGGCAGAGTTACGCTGGTCCGACCCTATCCTGTGACTATCCTGATCAAGCTGGCCCCTTAAGGGCCGCTTCGGGTTGTACCTTAACACTGGAGATAAAGATAATCGGACCGCAAATTTTCAGATCCAGCTCTCTACTTGCAAACTCTGTACCCGGTTAAACTCCTGGATATTATTTGTTACTAATGTTGCTCCAATACTGCGGGCATGGGCCGCGATCAGCGTATCGTTTGGCCCAATCGGTTTCCCGGTCCGTTGCAGTTCGGCTCTTATTTTCCCATACTCCATTGCTGCCTTATCATCGAAATACAGCACTGACACATGCCGGCTGAAGTCAAGTACGTTTTTCAGGTTTGCAGTACGATTTCTTGATTTTTCAACGCCAAACATCAACTCTGCAAGGGTAATAGATGAAATAGTCAGTTTTTGATAATGCTGATTGAACTTTGTCTTTAATCCGACGGGATTCTCATTGATGACATACACACAGATATCAGTATCAAGCATGTACATCAGTTAAGGAACCTCTGATTAAGTCAGAGGTTCCTGCGATACATGGATGTATCGCCAAATTCGATGACGATAAGTCATTGAATTTGAAAGCAAAACAAAAATCACATTTTTTGTTTTGCGTGCTCTGGCAAGTCCAGGATGGACTTGTTCAGAGCTTCCTTAAATACTTCCCGTTTCTCATATTCCATCTCCTCGATATCCGGAATACGTTCGTCCACTGGAAGCACCTCTCTTGCAAAAAATTCATCCCAGCGATTTGTCTTCGGGCTGATGATCACAGTATCGCCAAGTTTCTGGATCGTGACTTCATCTGCATCGAATCTGCATTCAGCCGGCAACCTCACAGCCTGACTGCGACCATTCATGAACAGTTTGGCAACGCTGACAAATGCTTTTTCCGCCATGTTACACCTCAAATAAAAATAAGTGGTTCAGGGATGTAACAGTATAGTTAGATTGCTGATATATATCAAACGGTATATTACAAATATCGGCCAACTGTTGTGCCGGGTTACTAAGAGGTCGGACCTTTCTAACTTATTTACCACCAATATTTATGGGGTCAGAGTAAAATCCACAAATTTGTGAATTTTACTCTGACCCCGGATATCTAACTGGATTCCTGCTTGCGCAGGAATGACGGGTCAATGCGCCTGCCAGACCAGCGGAAACGCCTTGTCATCTCTGGCCAGGGCGCCGGGTTCCAGGGAAACATGCTCCTGGGTCACAATCGGGTCCGTACCGGGACGCGGGTCCCAGCAGGCGTCATCCCCAAGCCAGCGGGTGGACAGGGCGAGACGGCGCCGGCTGGGTGAGAAGTTGCCATGGGAGGTATGGATGATGGATGTATTGAATATTACGGCGTCCCCCGCTTTGGTCTCGAATGACAGGAATTCGTAATTGTCCCTCAGGGCGTTGAAATCCGGTATTTCCTCCTCGGAACTCGACCCGATCCACTCGGCCTGGTTGGTATCTTCTCCACCGTCGGGCAATACCGGTTTGAACCATTTGTTCCAGGTGTTTGAACCACGCACAAATTCCAGACCGCTTGAGGCAAGATCAGCGTCTGTCAAAGACAACCAGACCGAGCAGATCTGGGTGCCCTTGAACGGCCAATAGGGTAAGTCCTGGTGCCAGAAAAACTCTTCCTCCGTATTCGGTTCCTTGACGAACACGTGGTCAAAATAGATACGCGCCATACTTGATCGCATGGCCTGGGCGGCGAGTTCAGCCACACCGGACTGGAACGCGTACTCCCTGAAGTCCGTATCGGTCGGCCACAGGTAGCGGTCATGCAGAAAACGCGCCTGCCCCGAACCCGGATTGGTGTCCTGCACCCATTTGCTGGGCCGGGCAAGTTGCCGATCAATGGCTTTGGTCATGCGGTCGATCCATTTGGAGTCGATACACTGAGGCACAAGCACCGCCCCTTCTTTCTGGTAGAAGCTGATTTCTTCTTCGGTAAGATCTCTATAGGCTGAATCCGGCATGCTTTGTCACCCCCCTTATTTAACACGCATTATGCGTATATTATAGAAATTTTCCAACTCTGCCTCTACATTGATAATTAAGGATTACAAATGAAGATATTTGGGGTCAGAGTAAAAATACTCAACCTATACCTGCTGCCATCTGCAAACTTAAACGTATTTTTACTCTGACCCCAAGGTTTAGCATATAGACCGCCGATTAGACTTGAGACTTAGCCTTGCGGCGGCGCCGGTAGCGAACCAGGAAAAACGGGAAGCCGATAAGGTACAGCCAGACCCTGGGATTGGACAATGCCCTCAGCAAGGCGCTGACTATGTCATCCGGGCTGACGTAGACCCTGGTCTGCATGGCCTGTTCCTGCGCGCTGTGTATGATCAGGTGATCTTTCTTGTATTCGAACTCGCCGAATTGAAATTCGACGTCCGCCAGTTTGCTGCGTACTCTCATCGGATTAACTCTTCTTTAAGCGCCCTGTTTTCTGGGCGTAGGCGATCCTGTCTTCCAGCAATTGGGAAATGTCGCCGGGCGCATAACCCGCCGGCGGCGTGAACTGGCCGCGGCCGTACAGGTCATCAAACACCTCCTTGCAGATGGATACTTTTTCGGACAGGCTTCGAGGAGGCTTGCCGGATGGAAACCGGTTGGGCGGATAGATGGGTTTCTCATAGATCTGGCGAAATCCCTCGGTACGCACGTCCACCCAGCAATTATGGATGGTTTTTGTCCGGTGATGCCGCAATGCCTCGATGTCAATGGAAACCGCCAGCACTTGTTCTTCGGGATACGGCACGTGACGCAGGACCATACCGGTATAATCAATGGCAAACGAATTACCCGGGCAAAATGCCTTGGGGTAATACTCGTAATTGACCTTGCCCCAGTTTGCACCCAGCAGGTAACACATATTATCGTGGGCGCGGGCGCGCCGGGTGAACATCCAGAAATCCCAGGGTTCGGATACGCCTTCGACCTCCTGGATGGCGCCCGGATGACAGATGATCTCCACCCCGTTATAGCCCAGGGCGCGGGAGACCTCGGGGGTACAGCCGTCATGACAGGTCATGGTGCCGAGCTTGCCGATGGGGGTATCGATGACGGGGAAAAGGTCTTTGATATCACCGCCGATTTTTTCACAGTACTCGGTAAACAGGTCATGGGGGCTGGTGCCCAGGCCGATGTATGCGGGGATATGCCACTTGTGGTATTTCAGCACGATATCGCCTTCCGGTCCGATTATAAAATTGGTATTGAACCAGCGATCCGGAAACTCGGGCAACTCTTCACAGACGCCGCCGGCGACGATATACAATCCATACTCCCTGGCAATTTCCCCCAATTGTTCCGTTTCCGGACCGGGAATGGTCACCACCTTGTCCATCTGGTCCTTGATGCGGCTTTCACCCTTGCCCGGCGTGCCAACGCCTTGCATGAAATATTCAGGCAACACCACCAGGCGCACCGGCTGTTCCCAGAAATATCCCACACCGAAGTGGATCAGGTTACACACCCGGTCCAGGTTTTTCCTGATATCCTCGCGTTTTTTTATAACCGTGACTTCAGGTTGCACAACCAGCGCCGTATAAGGCGCTATTCGTTCCGCTTTTTCAGACATAGTTTTAACTCTCTTTTTAATAAGCCACAGAGGACACAGAGATCACAGAGTGAATCCAAGGCTATATTATATAGTGTCCAGGTTCAGAAATATGTGAGACTTTTTTAGATAAAAATTCTGGTAGCTCGTGTGTGAATTCTTTTCAATGTGTGACACAGGAGGACTACCCGATGCAGATCAAAAGCCTGCGCATCAAATCATATCGTAGTTGGCGTATCGATGACAATACCAGTGCTGAAGCGCTGGGCCGTTTGAAGCAGTTGGAATGGGTTGAGAGGTTACGCGGGGAGGGTTGTAGTGAGGCGACCTCTCTGGCAGTGGTGGGCTGGTCGAGGGCAACATACTACCGCTGGTTGAGACGTTACCGTGAGGACGGTCTGAAGGGTCTGGAGAGTGGGACTCGTGCGCCTCGGAGGCGGCGTGTTTGCCAATGGACAAAGCAACAGGAGCAGCAGGTGTTGCACCTGCGCAAACGTTATCCGTTATGGGGCAAGCGCAAGCTCTGGCGGGTATTAGTACGGGAGCGTGGCTGGACATTGAGCGAGAGCACGGTGGGGCGCATCGTAGCCAGGCTGGTGCGGCTGGGCCGGGTCGAACCGGTATCTTTTTACTATGGCCAGGTAAAACCCAAGCGCTGGCGGCAGTTTACCCACCATGCCAAACGCTGGCGTTACGGGATGAAGGCGAAGGCGCCGGGGGAGTTGATGCAGGCGGACCACATGAGCGTCAGCTTCACGGAGGGGGAGTGTGTGAAGGAGTTCAAGGCAACCTGTCCGGTCAGCAAATGGAGCGGGCTGCAGGTGTATAGTCGGGCCACCAGCCGCAATGCCAAACGGTTTCTGGCCTACCTTAAGGAACAGGCGCCGTTTCCCATCCGCTCTCTCCAAGTGGACGGCGGCTCGGAATTCCGGGATGAGTTTGAGCAGGCCTGCCAGGACTTAGGCATCCCCCTGTATGTGCTGCCCCCGAAAAAGCCCGAGTACAATGGCTGTGTGGAGCGCGCCAACGGCACCAGCCGTTATGAGTTCTACCCGTTCTACGAGGGGCCGCTGACCGTGGACGCCATCAATCGGAAACTGGCAGAGTATCAGACTTACTACAATACGTACCGCCCTCATGACGGCATTGGCTTACTCACTCCGATGGAGTGCTATCAGCAACTCACACAGGCTGCCTGATTTGTCTCATATGTATTGAACCAGGACAGGGGCTTGACTCCCGGAACATATTATATATATTAATCAAACTATAATATGATGATGTTTCGATGGATCTGATTTTTACAGTCGACAAAGGCACGGCAACCATGAGAAAAACAGGCTTCAATCCGGTTGATTTCTTCCGGGACTGCATGTCTGTTTCTAACGATGAGTTAACAGGTAACATACCTCACACTGGTATATAGTCGGGCCACCAGTCGCTACGTATTCTAAAATGAAATAACAACATGGATAAAAATATGTCACATCAAACCGGTTTCAAACGCAACAAACTCAGTTATGCAATCCTGTCAGCCCTCACCGCAACGACAGTGAGTTCTCCCGCCAATGCCCAGATCGAAGAAATCATCGTCACCGCGACCAAGCGCGTCGAATCCACCCAGGACATCCCAGTATCGGTCTCCGTCCTGCAGGGTGAGGACCTACAGGACTTGCGCATCAGCACCTTCGATGATTACGTCAGGTACCTGCCCAACGTGGTGACCATGGGTACCGGCCCCGGACAGAGCGAGATCTACATCCGCGGCGCCGCAACCGAGCAGGCGGATATTACCCTGTCGGCAGTTCAGACATTACAGCCCGCGGTGGCCTTGTACGTGGATGAGCAACCGGTCTCTTTCGGTGGACGCAATCTCGACGTCTATGCGACGGATCTGAACCGTATCGAGGTATTGCCCGGACCCCAGGGCACACTGTTCGGCGCCAGTTCCCAGTCCGGCACGGTGCGCCTGATCACCAATAAACCCGTGCAGGGCGAATTCCAGGCCGGCGCCAGTGCGGACGTGTCCACCACCCGGGGCGGGGACGTCAGCAACTCCCAGGAGGCCTATCTGAACGCGGCCCTGGCGGACAACCTGGCAGTACGTATCGCTGCTTACCATGATGACCAGGCTGGCTGGATAGATAATGTAAGCAATCTCGACGGCAGCGGCAACGTCATCCCCGGCGGCTGGGATACGAATAACGGCGGTCTTATTGCCGTGCTCAACCGCAATGATATATCGGCAGCGCCCGTCAATCCCGGCAGCCAGTTCGAGATTGCGGACAACAGCGCCTTGGTTGAGGAGGACTTCAACAACGCCGAATATATCGGAGGGCGTTTCAGCCTGAGTTACGAGCCCACGGAAGACTGGGGCCTGCTGGTTCAGCATACCCAGCAGTCCCTGGAGACGGAAGGGGTGTTCGCCTACGACCCCAACCTGGACGGCAAAAGCAGCGTCACCCGCTTCACCCGCGACACCAGTGAGGACGAATTCGGGCTGACTACTCTGACCCTCAACGGCCGCATCGGCATGCTGGATATGATCTACACCGCCGGTTACCTGAACCGCGAGATGGAAGCCATGATCGACTTCTCGGATTATACCAACGCCGGCGGCTACCAGGTGTATTACCTGTGTCCGGGATATGCGGATAATGGCATCTGGACCAGGAACGGCACCGCAAGCCCACCGGTAACCTGCCATGACCCGGAAGCGCAGTATATCGACGACAACGAAAGCAAGCGCGTGACCCAGGAGTTCCGCATCTCCATGCCGGATGATTTCCGCATGCGAGTCACGGCCGGCGCATTCTTTGACAAGCAGACGACCCGCGGGGTTGCCTCCTTCGAGGACGCGGCCACACGTGATGATGGGGATGGCAGTTGGCCGGCCCTGGCCTTGATTGGCGACATCGCGCCGGGCACGAACTCCGACCCCGACGTGCCGTTCAATCCCAGGGTTAGTTTTGTCAACGATTTCACCCGCAGGACCGAGCAGATGGCCTTGTTCGGCCAGCTTGATTTTGATATCACACCCACCGTCACCGCCAGTTTCGGCGCCCGCTGGTACGATATCGATTTCAGTTTCAAGGGTATGGCCAATTCTTCATTCGCCTGTAAATATAGAGACGATGGGTGTGATATTGAGGAAAATATAGACGACCCTGAGTATAACAATAATGTCACCAGGCGATTGCGGGCCTTGGGAACAGGCACGCCCGAGGCAATTAATGAATTCTTTGGCTCTGAAGGAGAAGCTGTACTGGCAGACATTGAGGCGGGCAGGCTGAACGTGGATAACATTGACAATGACGGCGTGCTGAATGAATCCGACGTCATTTTCCGGGTCTCACTGGACTGGAAAGTGACTGACGACATCCTGTTGTTTACCACCTTCGGCCAGGGCTTCCGCCCACCTGTCGCTAACCGGGCCGCGGCCGCGCCGGCACGAAATCCTCTGGAGGTGGAGGCATACGATGGCTACCGGGTGCCGGCAATCGCCCTCACAGACAAAATGGATAACTACGAATGGGGCATCAAGGCGGACTTTTTCGACCGGACCCTGCGAGTCAACGCCACCGGTTATTATTCGGAAGTAACGGATATGCAGGTAAATAGGAACGACCCGATCAATGTGGGCTTCCTGGTGTTCCTTGAGAATGTGGGCGATGCTGAAATACTGGGCGCGGACGCCGATTTCACCTGGGCGCCGACGGCCAACCTGACCATTTCCGGCGCCTTCAGTTTCGTCGACGGCGAAATTACCCGCCTGAACCCGCAGTTGGAGGACATAGCCGTTCCGGTGGGCAGTGAACTGCCGTTCACCCCGGATTTCTCCGGCAACGTGCGGGCGCGCTACGAGTTTGACCTGCCCATCAATAGCGGGACCGGTGCGTACGTCTCCGCTGGCCTCAGTTACACCGGCGAGAGCAAATCGGGCATCTCAGGCAGCGCCTTCCACGTCGAGGACACGCTCAGGCTGGCCTACGGCCGTGGTTCGGGCCTCAAGATAGCCGAAGAAGGAGACAGGTACGTGGGGGCGAACTGCGGCACTTACGACAATCTTAGCTTCTGCAAGAACGGCAGATACGTCCAGGACGATTATGTCCTGCTGGACTTGGCGGTGGGCCTGCGGAGCGATATCTGGGGAGCGGAAGTGTTCGTTAACAACGTGACGGATGAACGCGCACAACTGCATATTAATTATTTACCTTCCATCCCCAAGGTGACAACCAACCGGCCGCGCACCTTCGGCGTCCGATTTTCCTACGACTATAACTGATATATAGGGGCAAACTTTATGTTTATCCGCTATGTTCGTATTCGGGACAGACACATTCCGTTCCCTTTTCGCTTATCAAACCGAAACGAATCCCGTTAACTACCCGCCTTTCCCCAACCTGCGTAAATGCCCCAAACCCGGACTCTGTGATCTCTGTGTCCTCTGTGGCAATCATAATCAAAAATCAAAGTCATCATCTTCTTGTTTCAATCCCAGGTCCAGGAGTATTTCGTTAGCAGCTATGGAACCCATGCCGCAGATGCCGCCGCCGGGGTGACAGGACGGACCGGTCATATAGAATTTTTTTATGGGGCCACGGTAGTCGGCATAATTCGGAAATGGCCGGAACGACCCCATCTGGGCCAGTGTGCGTTCGCCGCCGGTAGTGACGCCTCGATGAAAACACAGGTTTGCCCTGGCCAGGCTTGGCCCCGTTTCCACGTATTCAGCCAGTATATTGTCATCATCCATGTTGACCGTGTAGTTGCGTAATTGTTCCAATAAGGTGTTGCGTACGTACTCTGGGCCGATCTGTTCCCAGTCTGCACCGGAGGCCAGGTCCACCGGCACAAAGGTATCCATAATCAGCGTATGTTTTCCCGCCGGCGCCCGGGTGGGATCCAGGGTGGTCCAGGCGGCAGTCCATAAAAACGGATCAGTCGGTGCCAGCCCCGCAGCCATCTCATTGTATTGTTTATCAATATCCGCCATTGTACCGAAGATACGCTGGAAGGCCGTCTTATCCATATCCGTCCCGTTCCTGAATTTCGGCGCTTCGTTCAATGCATAATGCACACGGGCTATGGTCACCTCACCAAAGCGAAAATTACGCACAAGGTCAAGAAAATCTTCTGCAAGCACACCTTCATCGAAACCGTGCAGGTAAGTCTGGTAGGGATCCAGTTCCGAGATAACCGCCTGTTTTGCAGTGATCTCGGACCCATCCTCCAGGCGAATACCGATACATTCATCGTTTTCGACAATAAATTTTCTGACGGTCGCGCCGGTCAGTACGGCGCCGCCGTTGGCTTCGATATAGCGCTGCATGGCTACCGACAACATACCGCTGCCGCCTTCCGGAATGGCCTGTCCATAATAGTGGATACTGGGGATCATGACATAGAAACCGGCGGCGGTGCCCAGTTGGTCGGGCAAGGTTTGCGGCGCCGTTGCCCAACCCAGGATAAAGGCGCGCACATGGTCGTTCTCGAAGTTCTCCAGGGTGAACTGGCGCGAACTCAACTGGTAATCACGTAACCGCTTTAAGCCTTCGGGACTGTTTTCCATGGCCTGGTACAGGTAACTGGGCGGCGCCGGGGGAGAAAACATGCCCTTGATCACACCCCCCTGGATATCACCGAACTCCTCATAAATCTCCCGGTAGCGCCTGGCGTCACGGCGGGAGTATTCGGCTATGCTGTCACAGGTCTTGTCCACGTCTTTGTAAACGATAATCCCCTGTCCCTCGTACTTGTTCGGATGGCCGGTAATATGGTCCTCGGACCAGATATATTTCAGACCATATTGTTCAAGCTCGGGTTGCAGGGTCTTGAAATCGGGATTCAAGTGAATCCAGACGTGGGAAGAGCCGAACATGTCGTGTTTAAAACCGGGCAGTGTGACTTCCCGGGTAACCACACCGCCACCCACCCAGTCGTTGCGCTCGGCAACCAGGACTTTCAAGCCGTTCCTGACCAGGAGCGCGGCACAAATCAGTGCGTTATGACCACCGCCGGCAATGATGACATCATAGTCTGACATTGTCTGCTCTCCTGATCGTCATTCCTGCACAATCGACATTCCCGCGCATGCAGGAATCCAAATATTTGGGGTCAGAGTAAAAACTCACGGAGACAACGGTAATGCCCCCAAATACCAGATGAGTTTTTACTCTGACCCCAAATATCTGTATATCAATACCAGGCTCAGCAGTTAAAGTACAGTTTCCGGTAATGGCGTAATTCTTCGATGGAATCTCGGATGTCGTTCAGGGCAAGATGCGTTGATTCCTTGTCAAACGGTTCCGGGTTGTTGGTCCAGCGTTTGACCAGTTCCTTTACCGTACTCACGTCCAGGTTACGATAATGAAAATATTTCTCAAGCTCGGTCATGTGCCGGTAGAGAAAGCGGCGGTCCTGGCAGATACTGTTGCCGCACATGGGAGAGACCTCGGCCGCTACGTATTTGCGCAAAAATTCCAGGGTGAGTTTCTCGGCATCCGACTCGGAGAACTCACTGCCGCGCACCCGTTGCAACAGGCCTGATCGGGTATGCTGGTTCATGTTCCAGTCATCCATGGCCGCCAGAACTGATTCAGGCTGGTTCAGGGCCATCACCGGACCTTCCGCCAGCAGGTTCAACTGGGCATCGGTGATCACGGTCGCAATCTCTATGATGTAATCCCGCTCCGGGCTCAACCCGGTCATTTCGAGGTCGATCCATATCAGGTTGGTTTCCAGCGAGGGCATCATACAGTTACGAGTTTATGGTTGTCCCAAATTTGTGGGTGTCCCAAATTAGTTTTGGGTTGTTCGATATTTGTTTTTGGTTGATACTACCTTAATCGTATATTGAGAACCAACAGCTGATCCATGAATACATTTACCTACCTGTTTATCATAGCATTGATTTCAGGCGTTTTTCTTCAATGGCGCCTGAGCGTCCGTCATATCCGCCACATCCAGGCCAACCGGGATGCGGTGCCGGATAAGTTCGCAGATAAAATCCCCCTTGACGCACACCGTAAGGCGGCAGATTACACCTGCGCCAAGACTCGCTCCGGACTGCTCGAACTGGTCGTGTCCTCGATCCTGTTGTTAATCTGGACCTTGGGAGGCGCCCTGGATTTTCTTGACAGCGTTATCCGTCCATACCAGTTATCCACCTTATGGACGGGGACTGTCTTCATCCTGGCAGTGATATTGATCTCATCCCTGTTGGACCTGCCCCTGTCACTCTATCGCACATTCAGGCTGGAACAACGCTTCGGCTTCAACAAGATGACCCTCAAGCTGTTTATCAATGACCTGTTGAAAAATGCCCTGCTGGCGCTGGTTATCGGCACCCCGCTGATCATGCTGGTGTTATGGTTCATGGGCAACTCGGGCGCCTGGTGGTGGTTGTACGTATGGCTGACCTGGTTCGGCTTCAACCTGATCATGGTATGGGCTTATCCTGCCCTGATCGCGCCGTTGTTCAACAAGTTCAGACCGTTGAACAACGCCGAACTCGCGGTCCGTATTGCCGCCTTGCTGGATCGTAACGGCTTCACCAGCAACGGCATCTTCGTCATGGACGGTTCGACCCGCTCCACCCATGGGAATGCCTACTTCACCGGTCTGGGCGCAAACAAGCGGATTGTATTTTTCGATACCCTGATTGATGAACTGTCCCACGATGAGATCGAGGCGGTGCTGGCCCATGAGTTAGGGCATTTCAAATGCGGCCACATAAAAAAACGCCTTGCCATCCTGGGGCTGACCTTTCTCACCGGTTTCGCCATATTGGGCGTACTGCTGGAAGTACCCTGGTTCTATGCAGGCCTGGGCGTCAGCGAATCCTCAACCTATATGGCCCTGATCCTGTTCGTACTGGCGGCGCCGGCATTCACCTTCTTTCTGCAACCCCTGTTTTCGTCTCTCTCCCGCAAACATGAGTTTGAAGCCGACGATTTTGCCACGGCCCAGGTCCGGGCCGGCAGCCTGATCAATGCCCTGGTCAAGCTTTACAAGGAAAATGCCAATACCCTGACCCCGGACCCGTTGTATTCAGCTTTTCATGATTCGCATCCGCCGGCGCCCATAAGAATAGCCCACTTATCCGCCGGTTAAGGGATCAGGGAATCAGTTACAACGTGGCTGTCGCGGTCATTCGGATATTTCGTGGCGGCCGGCCAGGGCATGGGAGAGGGTATTACTGTCGATATATTCCAATTCACCACCCAGCGGCACGCCATGGGCGATACGGGTAACGCGGATATCATATCTCTGCACGATGCTATTGATGAAATGAGCGGTAGCTTGTCCTTCCATGGTCGAGTTGGTCGCAAGAATTACCTCCTTGACTTCCCCACCCGCTTCAGTCTCAGGCGAGCCGGCAAGGTGTGCAGCCAATTTATCCAGCCCCAATTCCTGCGGCCCGATACCGTCCAGAGGTGAGAGATGTCCCATTAATACAAAATATTTCCCCTGATAGCCCGCCTCTTCCATGGCAAACACGTCCACCGGACTTTCCACTATGCAAAGCAGTGAGCTGTCCCGTCTATCGCTCAGACAAACACCACATAACGGGGTTTCACTGAAATTGCGGCACCTCTGACAACTGCCTATGTTATCCATTGCTTCAGCCAGCGCTGCGGCCAGGGATCTAGCCCCGTCCCGATCGCGTTGCAACAGGTGGTAACTAATTCTCTGGGCTGATTTCTTACCGATTCCCGGCAGACAACAAAGCGCCTGGATCAGTGCGCTCAGCCTGGGCGGTTCAGCTTGCATTTCTCTCCGGTTGTTACAGCTTTCATGCTCATTTTTGCCGACTCAAAAGGGGTAATGGGGTCAGGTCGCACATTGCACACGTAAAAATAATGACTGTGAAACTGTGACAAACCTGCGCGTGTGCAATGTGCGACCTGACCCCATTACCCTAAAACGGCAGTTTAAAACCTGCGGGGAGGCCCATGCCGGAAGTTACATTGGCCATCTTGTCCTGGGTGGCCTTTTCCACCCGTCTGTTGGCGTCATTCACGGCGGCGGCTATCAGGTCTTCCAGCATATCCTTGTCGGCAGCCAGCAGGGACGGTTCTATTTCAACCCGTTTGACGTCATGTCTGCCGGTCATGATGACCTTGACCATGCCTGCGCCGGCCTCACCCTGCACTTCCGTGGCAGCAATTTCCTCCTGCGCCCGCTGCATGTTTTCCTGCATTTTCTGGGCTTGTTGCATGATGTCACCGAAACCACCTTTCATTTAGTTATCCTCTCTATTGATATTTGGATATTTGATGTGCCCCATCCATGGCGCACACCCTGCGGGCGTCCTTCGGACGTCCAAATTTGCTCCTGGCAAATTTGTGGGGTCAGAGTAAAAACCTGTATATTTATCTCTGCCAGCCACCTTCATAACAGGTTTTTACTCTGACCCCAAATATTTGATCGATTCTTTATCTATAGTCGCATCAAAGGTATCTCTGAACAGCTTGACGTCCGGGTCTTTTTCTACGGCCGCCAAGGCAGCCTGTTTTGCCTCAAGGTCTTTACGGGCTTTCCTTTGCGCGGGTGTTTCATCCCCGGTTCCCTCAACGGTCACTACAAGCCGGATTTCGGTGCCGAAACGCGACCTGAGCGCAGCCTGCAACTGTTCTTTCTGGTTCGTTGCCGTCAAGTGTTCCTGTTCAGGGTGCAGGTTTAAACTTATCCTGTTTCCCTCATACTCCTGCAATGTGCAATGGGAGGCCAGTTCTTTAGTCAATCCATCCAGCGCCATGGAATCTGTCATATTATGCCAGTCATCATTGCTGACAAGCACCGGCGTATCCTGTACCTGATCCCGATCACTTATCATTGTATTTGTTGACCCGGTATGGTCTGCAGCCGGCCTATTATCGTTTTCTACCGGTCCATCGTAGTTCACTGCCGCTTGATTGTTCTCCGCCGTAGGCGAGCTACGCTTCATTGACGCTTCACCATCGTCCGGTTTTTGCGTGTCGGCAGGTTCCCAGGGGCAAAACGCCAGCAGGCGGATCATGGTCATTTCAAACGCGGTTTTCGGATCAGGCGCGATGTGCAGGTCCCGGCGACCGTTCAAGGCAAGCTGGTAATAGAGTTGGACATCCTCTTTATCGAGTCTGCGGGCAAACGTGCGGCTGGTCTCGTCAACCAGGTCAGATCCGTCCGGCAACACCTGTGCGACCGCGATATTATGCAGAATAGATAACAACTGCGCGAGCATGGCGTCATAATCCGGAGCCAGTTCGGACATGTTGTTGATCCTTGCGATCAGGGACGCGGCATTCCGTTCAATAATATCCGTAAGCAAGGCGCTCAACTCGTCACCGTCAATCGTGCCCAGCATGGTGCGGACCTGGGCTGCCTCCAGCCGACCATCGCCATAGGATATGGCTTGGTCCAGCAGGCTCAGAGCATCGCGCATACTGCCATCGGCAGCGGCTGCAATCAGGCGAGTACAGGTATCCTCTGCTGCGATGTCCTCTTCTACCAGGATTTTGTTCAGTTGGGCTTCTATCTGCTCCGCGCTCAGGTGCTTGAGGTTAAACTGCATACAGCGCGACAGGATGGTTATCGGGATCCTTTTCGGTTCGGTTGTCGCCAGCAGGAATTTTACATGGTCAGGTGGCTCTTCCAGGGTCTTCAACAAGGCATTGAAACTGTGTTTCGAGAACATGTGCACTTCATCTATGAGATAGACCTTGTACCTGCCGGCAGTGGGCGCATACGGGACGTTATCCATCAGGTCCCGGGTTTCATCAACTTTCGCCCGCGATGCCGCGTCGACTTCAATTAAATCGACAAACCGGCCCTCATCGATACCCACACACGCACCGCACTTCCCACATGGTTCGGAGCTGACACCGGCTTCACAGTTAAGACACTTTGCCAGGATGCGCGCCAGGGTTGTCTTACCCACGCCGCGGGTGCCCGTAAACAGATACGCATGGTGTAATCTATCGGAATCCAGCGCATTCACCAGCACCCTGAGAACATGCCCCTGCCCGACCATATCCGCAAACAACCGGGGCCGCCATTTACGCGCAAGGACCTGGTAACTCATTGATAAACCTTTAGTAATGTTTCAATTCGGTGTAAAAAAACAGTTCGATTGACAAGGCGCACACGGTACATTCTACATCCCTCCCCTGTCAGGGGGATATAAGGCGACCCATACTGTTCTTGACCCGGCGCCCGCATCCATTGTTACCGCTGCTCCCTTCCGGGCCTGACGGGGTTCACAACTTCGCACCGCGGGGAGACCAGCACAGGCCGCAACCGCTATACTAGCACAGATCATGCGTTGCGGAGTCCGTCCGCCACACAGATATTGGCGCCGGTCAGAACAGAAAATCCGTCGCATCCAGGTTGGCAATATCAAAACCCTCAAGCAGGATGGTTCCTCCCCCATGAGCCGCCAGGTCAATTGCCACACCATCCGCATCTGACGCAAGCACGAGGTCATCAAACCCCGATAAACCAAAAGCTTTGATGTCGATTAAATCCTGACCATTTCTAAAGTCGGTTATGGTGTCTTTCCCGTGCCCTGAATCGAAGATGAAGGTGTCAAAGCCAATGCCGCCGTCCATTGTGTCAGCGCCCGCACCGCCTTCAATCGTGTCATCTCCCGAGTTACCCTCGAGCGTGTCATCACCG
The DNA here is from genome assembly GCA_965205405.1 of Gammaproteobacteria bacterium. GTDB lineage: Bacteria > Pseudomonadota > Gammaproteobacteria > Eutrophobiales > Eutrophobiaceae > JAAXHV01. The sequence goes on along the minus strand of OZ242169.1, from coordinate 1,959,693 downwards.
GAGCCACCCTTGAGCATGTCATCGCCCTCACTGCCGTACAGCGTATCATCCCCCGGGCCGCCGAACAGCCTGTCATGGCCGGGGCCGCCGTCTATGGTGTCCCTGTTCGTCTCATCACCACCCGGGCCGCCGAATATCGTATCGTTGCCCCAGCCGCCCGAAAGTTTGTTGGCCCGCTGGTCGCCGGCCAGTATGTCATCATGATCCGATCCCCTCAGGTTGATGATGTCGGGAAGTTCCACCTCCACCCGATTGCCGTTGTCCGTATAGTTAAACGTGACCGTCCCCGCGAATGTATCACCCTGGGCGTCACCACCCCGGGGCGCGGGATCATGCAGGCGCACCGTCACGCCCGCGGGAGAATCCATGTACGACGCGGTATCGTTGCCGTCACCACCGGTCAGCCTGTCAGCGCCGGCGCCGCCGTTCAACGTGTCATTCCCCGGTCCGCCGTCCAGTTCATCGTCACCGCCGCGGCCGTACAGGTAATCGTTCCCCCCCAGACCATAGATCTTTTCCACTTCATCTGTCCCGGTCAGGCTGTTCCCCCTGCTGGTACCCGTGATAGTGTCGTCAATTCTGGTAACCACTTCTATCTCTTCAACCAGTATCGCGTAAGTGCCGGAATTATCCGTGCTCGGGTTGCTGGTATAGCTGGCGGCGCTGATGTAGTAGGTAGCGCTGACGTGCACGGTAAACGTCAGGCGTGAATCGAAAATACGGTTTTCTGCGTCGATATCGTCGTTTGTAAGGATATGATTTCCGTTTGCATCAAACAGCTTGAGGATGGTGTCCTCCGCCTTGTCGGGGGTCGGTCCACGGCCGGAAAGAGTAATCTGGTAGGTTTTTCCCCTGATCAGGTCGATCCTGATCCAGTCTTCGTCGAACTTGTGGTCCAGGTTGCCATTGAACGTATCGCCGGCATTCACCGTGTAGGTGGTTTCGAGATTCGCGACCGCATCCTGAGATACCGTGCTGTTCTCATTTACAGTTGCCATGACTTATTACTCAGACCTTTGGGCAAACTGCTGAAATATCTGCCACTGGTACAACCTGATCTATTCCTTTTCCAGGACGACAATCGGAATCTCGCGCTCCGTTTTGTCCTGCAATTCCGTATAGGTCGGGTATATGGTCAGCATTAAATCCCACAGTTGCGCGCGTTCATCTCCAACTGCCGTCCTGGCCCTGGCCTTGAACCGTTCGGAGATTATCTGTAGTTCCACTTCCGGGTTGGCAGCAAGGTTCAGATACCAATTCGGATGGGTAGGCGCGCCGCCTTTTGAAGCCACAACCACGTAAGCTCCATCGGCTTCGCCGTAGATCAGCGGAGTAATGACGGACTGTTCCGTGCGCCGCCCGATGGTTGTCAGCAGCAAAGACGGGCATTCCCCATGATCCCCCAACCCCGTGGAATTCCACATGTGTCCATCTTTTCCGTCGCTATCAAGATAGCGGCGCAGATGATCGACTACAAAATCAGGTACATTTTCCGGCATTCTTGGATTATTCATGGTTTACGCCCTCCTGCAGAAATTCAACGAAATGGAAAGCTTAGTGTTAATTATGTATGATGATTTTGCAACCACAGATATACAGGGAAAGAGCAATAATTTGTCATGAAAAAAGAAATAGGCATTCATGAATTGTTCAGGCTTGATCCGGAAAGGGCGGATTACCTGCTGTGGGGCAGGCGTTCCGACCCACTGAGCCGGCGTGGTTTCGTTAAGGGATTGGCCGGGTTAACCGGCGTTATCGGGGCCGGGATAGTTTATCAGCACACCATGCCGGCAGGACTGATTCCGGCAGTCTTTGCCAACACGGAAGAGGAGTTTATCATCGAAGGAAAAAACGGCCTGCGGGTGCTGAACGACCGCCCTTTAAATGCAGAGACACCGGCACATTTATTGAATGATGACATCACGCCTGTTGAACGTTTATTCATCCGGAATAACGGCGCCCCTCCTGCAGGCGCCGACGCAGACGCCTGGACCCTGACCATCGACGGCGAATCAGCTGAAACGACCAGGTCTTATACCATAGCAGAACTGAAACGGCAGTTTGAAAATCACACCCGTCAATTGACCCTGGAATGCGGCGGCAACGGCCGGGCCGAATATGACCCGCCCGCATCCGGCAACCAGTGGACCCTGGGCGCGGTAGGCTGCCCGGAATGGAACGGTGTACGCCTCAGAGACGTACTGGAGGACGCCGGTATAAAAGATGACGCCGTATATATCGCTTATTACGGCGCCGACACTCACCTGAGCGGGCAGCCGGGGAAAATACCCATCTCCCGCGGCGTTCCCATCAGTAAGGCACGAGAAGAGGAATCCCTGATCGCCTGGGGTATGAACGGTACGGCGCTACACACGATGAACGGCTATCCCCTACGCCTGGTATTCGGCGGCTGGCCGGGTTCGGCTTCCGGGAAATGGCTGAAGCGCATCGCTGTGCGCAATATCGTCCACGATGGGCCGAAAATGACGGGCAAGTCCTACCGGATGCCCTGCAACCCGGTGGCGCCCGGGATTAAAGTTGCTGACGAGGATATGTGCATCATAGAAGCCATGCCGGTCAAGTCGTTAATCACCTCTCCTGAGAACGGCAAAACAACAGCGCTGCAACAGCCGTTGGCGCTGCACGGTCATGCCTGGGCGGGAGACGTGGAAGTAGCTGAATTGCATATCTCCATCGATTTCGGCAGCACCTGGCGCCGGGCCGGACTGCAAGCGCCGGCCAACCGCCTCGCCTGGCAAAACTGGGACGCAGAGATAAGGTTTCCCGCCACGGGCTACTATGAAGTCTGGGCGCGGGCAGTGGATACAAACGGCATCACGCAACCTATGGTCATCCCCGGCTGGAACCCGAAGGGGTATTTGAACAACTCATGTCACCGCATTGCAGTTTACGTCGTTTAATCCTCTTCGTCCTGGCTGTTTCAGCCGCATCAGGCATCAGTTTTTCTTTTGCCGACGACAAACTCGTTGACGAAACCAGTGGCTTCGTTATCGATGACGGCTGGGAACTGACCAACGCCCATTGCGCCGCCTGTCATTCAGCTAAACTCGTGACCCAGAACAGGATGGACAGAAACGGCTGGGAAGATTCCATCCGTTTAATGCAGGCAGAGCACGGCTTATGGGACCTCGGCGCTGCCGAGGTGGTAATTATCGACTACCTCACCCGGCATTACAGCCCTGTGAAAAGTACATCCCGCGTGCGTAAGGGACGGATAAATCAATAGGCATGACGACACGATAATGCAACAATTTCTATTGGGACACAGCAGTAACCAAGCGCCCAGGCAACTGGTTAAAGACTGCCTGGACCAGATCGGCCAGGTCCCTGACTCTGCGAACTTCGGTTTTATCTACGCCACCTATACCCTCATACCAAAGCTCGACATTATATTGGATACACTCCGGCAACGTACCGGCGTCACTCACTGGTCCGGCAGTGTCGGCCTGGGCGTGAGTGCCACCGGGCAGGAATATTATGATCAGCCGGCCCTGACTATCATGCTCGCAGATTTTCCCGATACTACGTTCAGGACGGTACCCGTACAGACCGGGGATATCGACAAATTCATCCACAGTACCGGCGATTGGCTGAAAAACGATGAGTTTTACTTCGGCATCCTCCACTGTGACCCCGGCAACATGCAGGTACCTTCCTTGATCTCGGCATTGGCGCAATCTGTTCCCAATGCTTTTTTCGTGGGCGGTCTGAGCTCTTCCGGGGACGTGAACGTACAAGTAGCCGATACGGTCGTGTCCGGCGGTATATCTGGTGTATTGTTCTCCAGCGAGGTTCCCGTGGCGACCGGCCATACCCAGGGCTGCACACCTTTTACCCCCAGGCACGTCATCACTGCCTGCGAGCGCAACATCATCATAGAACTGGACAACAGACACGCCCTGGACGTATTCAAGGAAGACGTGGGTGAAGTGATAGCCCGGGACCTGCAGCGCGTTGCAGGTTATATTTTCGCAGGTTTTCCCATCCCCGGATCCGACACCAGCGATTACATGGTACGTAACCTGGTCGGCATCGATGAGGGCAATCGCCTCCTTGCCGTGGGTCAACTGGTGACGGAGGGCAGTGAGATCATGTTCTGCCGGCGCGACGGCAATACGGCCAGGCAGGATATGCAGCGTATGTTGACCGATATGAAAGGCCGGATGACCTCAACCCCCAGGGGTGCGGTCTATTATTCCTGTACCGGTCGCGGGCGTTACCAGTTCGGCCCCCACTCAGAAGAGTTGAAGATGATCCGTGCTGAACTGGGCGACCTGCCCCTGGTGGGGTTTTTCGCCAACGGGGAAATCTTCCATAACAGGCTTTATGGGTATACGGGCGTGTTGACGGTGTTCTGTTGGAATACGTTCAGTTTGAGCAGCCCTCACTTCTTTGACGATCCTTGATCACCATCTGTGGGAAGAAGCAGCAGGCGTTCGCTACGCCAGATGCGGACAATCCTCACCCGTTGGGGATCACGCCGATACACTATGCGGAATGGCGGATGGATGAGTTCGCGCAGTAAGGGTTGATTGAATTCGGGTACCACCCGGCCCATATCGGGATGATCGGCCAAGGCCTGGACGCGCCGGAACACTTCCTCTACCAACCTCGCCCCAACGCCGGACACCCTCTGCTCCGTGTACCAAGCTTGCACCTCCTCGAGATCGCGCAGCGCGGATTCAGCAAAGGCTATGACCATCCGTGGCATGGCGCTATTTCAGGCCAAGTCGTGTCCTGGCATCCTCAAGTGATACCTCATGCCCTGCTTCCAGGTCCGAGAGACCCGCGACAACCGCTCGCATGAAGTCCCGCTCTTCCTCTGCCTTCTCGTAATCGCCAACAGATTGGACCACGGCCACGCCCCGGCCGCGGCTGGTAAGCAGCACGGGCCGGTGCACCTCAGTCGTATGTTTCACCACACGCGTGGGATTCACCTTCAGCTCGGTTATGGGAACCAGGTCCTCGGAAAATTTGATCGACATAATAACCTCTACAAAGTGCTTTTAACAGCACTGACAATAGCAGCTGTTAAAAGAGCTTTCAAGAACTAATACTCATCTTGTCAGGAACACATAAATGCTCGCCTGGTCTGTATAGTACACATCAAATTCGGAGAATACATTCGTTAACGTCCGCAGCTGTTCTCGGATATGATACGCTAGGTCAAATCCATGCCGGGTCACGCCATCCTGCGTATCGCCCGTGACCTACGTGATAGCGACTGACTGCCAGTTCACCCCGTCCAGCCCAGCCCGGCGCTGACGCAGTTGATGGAGAGGAGTAATGCAATAAGGTCTTCCTGCTTGCCTTTTTCCCGGAAGCGTTTGACCAGTTCGACCTGGGCCAGGCCTACCTGTTTAAGAATAGCCCCCCGGCGTTCCAGTTTTCTGCTGAACCGGGGAAATTGTTCGCCCAGTTTTGTCTCACCCGTTATCAGGAGTATGTTTTCTCTTGACAGCTCATATTCCTTTACTATTTTCGAGTATATATTTTCCTTAATCGTTTCCCTGTTTAACAAACCGGCATAGCCCCGTATCACGTCAGCGTCAACAAAGGCCAGTGATTTTTCCACCTCGTCAATGATCAACCCGAACAAGCGCCAGTTTTTATACATGCTCCTCAACAGGCTCTTGCCTTCGTTTCCCCTGACCTTGATAAAGTCTTCTACGGCGCTCCCCAGCCCATACCAGGCCGGAACGTGATGTCGATTCTGGGTCCAGGCAAATACCCACGGAATCGCGCGCAGGTCATCCAGCGAGCTGGCGCCGAACCTTCGGTCCGGCCGCGACCCGATTCTCAATTTCCCCAGTTCTTCCACCGGACTTGCTGCATGGTAATAATCAACCAGTCCGGGTTCCTCGACCAACTGCCGGTAAGCGGTGTAAGCCAGGTTGGACAGCGCGTCCATGGCCTGCTCAAATTCCGGGTCGGGCTTGAGTTGCTCATCCGTCATGGATTTCAGGGTATGTTCCATGACACTGGCGGCAAGCAGCTCCATCTCGTATTGCGCCGTGCCGTGATTGGCATACTTGGAGGAAACGACTTCACCCTGTTCCGTAATCCGCAGTTTGCCATTTACGGAACCTGCAGGTTGCGCCGCAATGGCGCTCCCGGTGGGTCCGCCGCCGCGACTGACCGAGCCCCCCCTGCCATGGAAGAAGACAATCGGGATTCTGCACTTGTCTGCTATTTTAGTCAGTTCAACCTGGGCGCGGCTCAGTTCATAATTTGCCGTTAAATACCCGCCGTCTTTATTGGAATCAGAGTACCCAATCATGACTTCCTGTACCCCGCCCTGTTCCCTGACGCTACGCCGGACAACAGGCGTGTTCAATAAGGCTTGCATAATCCTGGGGGCAACGCGCAGGTCTTCTATGGTCTCAAACAGCGGTATCACCGGCAGGGGAGAAGTTTCCACCGCCTGACTGTCGGTGAATACGCCGGCATACTTGGCCAGCAGATACACGCCTAATATATCCGCTACCGACCGGGTCATACTCAGTATGAAGCCACCCAGGGCTTCCCTGTCAAGAGTCTGTTGCGTTTCGGCAATCAACTGGAACAAGCCGAAAGTCACGTCATATTGTCTGTCCGAAAAGGTTAAATGGGGCAGTTGCTCAAGCGGTGTGGATAATTCCTTTTGTATCCATTCAAGCCATTCGGTCGAATCAGCCGGAGGCGGTGTTTCCTGCTGCTGCCGAAATCGCCAGATGTCCCTTAAGGTTTCCGTAATGACCATGGAGTTTTCCCTTACGTCAAGGCGCGCCGCACAAAACCGGAACGCCTCGGCCTGGCGCCGTAACGGCGTCACCTGCAATCTTGCCAGGCGCGAGCAGTCAGCAGCTTCCAGTCCCTGTTCGAGGGTTTTCAAATCCTGGATAAACCGGTCGGCATTGTCATAGCTGAAGGTACTGAGCGTGTTCTTCTTATCAGTATTCTTTATCTTTTCCAGCACGCATAAGACAAATTGCCGGAAGATCTCTCCCGGGTTACGTTTTTCCATTTTTTTTCGATGACCGCCGGCATCCAGCAACCCGTCCAGGTGTTTGATAAACGCGGCGGGAGGACGGATGGCGTGAATGGAGACACTGATCTGTGAGAACAACTCGTTCAACCGCTCCTGGTAATGCAGCATAACGGCTCGCCTGTTCATTGTCAGGGCTTCCCGGGTAATCATATTATTCACGAACGGATTGCCATCCCGGTCACCGCCTATCCATGAGCCGAAGCGGAAAAACGGCGGGATGGTGAATTTTACCCCGGGATAATGCTTGGCCAAGGCCCAGTCGAGCCGCTCCAGAGTCTCCGGGACTCGTTCATACAAGGTCTGTTCAAAGAAATGCAGACCCCAGCTAATCTCATGGACTACGGACGGTTTTTCCAGGCGCAATTCTCCCGTCAACCAGAGCAGGTCAATTTCATTCCGCAGTTGATCCTCCAGGCTCTCACGCTCACGCCGGGTCCAGCGTGCGGCTTCAAGCCGGTACAGCAGCACGTAGATACGCCGATGAATCTGCAAGACGGTCACACGTTTTGCCTCGGTGGGATGTGCGGTGATGGTGGGTGTCACTTTCAGGCGGTTCACCAGGTCTTGAACCTCCTCGGGGGACAGACTCATTTTATCGGCTTGGGCAACCACGTTGGCAAAGGTACCGGGAACGTGCTCCAGTCCACGGCTGCTTTCAGTTACCCGACGACGGCGCATGGCCGTGTTTTCTTCGGCAATATTAAGTAGCTGAAACCATATCCCCCAGGCCTGTAAACCGGCCAGCAACAGCTCGGTATTATCCCTGGGGAGCGTCTGCAGGCCCTCAAAAACGGGTAGAATTTCCGGTTTTCTCAGCTTGATAACCTGGTGTAATTGTTCTGACAGCAGGTCAATGAGGTTGCTTGCATAGTTGGCCGCCGCCGTATCCAGCCCGGCAACCGAGGACTGTTCGGGAAAATCAAAGATGGATTTCGGTTGAGATTTCACACAACGCGATCGCGGGGCGGCTTATCGTTGAAAAATGCTTCCAGGTTTTCCACTACCCGCATTCCCATTGCAACCCGGGTTTCCCTGGAGGCGCTGCCCAGGTGCGGAAACAGCACGACGTTATCCAGCGACAATAATTCATCAGGCACGGCCGGTTCTCCTTCGAACACATCCAGGCCGGCGCCGGCAATGGCGCCGTTTTTCAGCGCTTCAACCAGGGCGGCCTGATCGATAACGTCACCGCGCGCGCTATTGATCAGAAATGCGCCTTGCTTCATTATGGCCAGGCGTTCTCTGTTGATCAAATGGTAAGTTTTCTTGCCCCCCGGGCAATGCAGGGAGACAAAATCCGCTTCCCGAAGCACGTCCTCAGCGGAGTCACGGGCTTCAGCCTGCAATGAACTGACCAACTCCGCCGGCGGTGGGTAAGGATCGGTAAAGATAATCTTCATGCCAAACCCGTGATGAGCCTTGTGCGCCATGGCCCTGGCGATCCTGCCCATGCCGATCAGACCCAGTATCTTGCCGGTCACTTTCGTGCCCATCATATGGGTCGGGCGCCAACCGGTCCATTCCTTGTTACGCACGTGGCGTTCGCCTTCTCCGGCGCGGCGGGCCGCCATCAACATCAGGGTCATGGCGATATCCGCGGTGCAGTCAGTCAGCACTTCGGGGGTATTGGTCACCACCAGGTCGCGTTGTCTGGCAGCTTCGAGGTCAATATGGTTAAAGCCCACGCCATAGCTACCTATAATCCCGGCCTTCAGGTTATCCACGGACAAAACCTCCGCGCTGACATTATCGGAGACGGTAGGGCAAAAGGCATCGGCAGTCCGCAGAGCCTCATGCATCTGACTGACGGACATGGGGATATCTTTCTCATTCAGTTGCACGTCGAAGAGTTCCCGCATCTTGCTCTCGACCTCTTGCGGCCATTTACGGCTCACAACAACTCTGGGTTTGCTCATATTTGTTTCCTTATGTAGTAAGGTTTACAACGAATCCAACACTGCTTTTACGGTAGTCCCGAATTCAGAGGGTTTGGTTACTACCGTGACGCCGCATTCTTGCAGTATCTCTACTTTTTCTGCGGCGCTCTCGCCGAATGCGGAAATAATGGCGCCGGCGTGCCCCATGCGTTTGCCTTTCGGCGCAGTCAGTCCCGCTATGTACCCTATCACCGGTTTTTTCATGTTGTCCCGGTAGAACTCCGCGGCTTCCGCTTCCTGAGGGCCGCCTATCTCACCTATCATCACTATTGCATCGGTCTCCGGGTCCTGTTCAAACCGTATCAGGTGATCCTTGAAGGAACTGCCGTTGATCGGGTCCCCGCCAATCCCGATACTGGTGGATACACCTATCCCCATGGCTTTCATCTGCGAGGCGGCCTCATACCCCAGAGTGCCTGAACGGCCTATAACACCTATCTTGCCCGGTATGTAGATATGACCCGGCATGATGCCCAGCATTGCCTTGCCGGGGCTGATTGTACCGGCGCAGTTGGGTCCGGTTAATACCATCTTGTTTTCCGCCCGGTAACGCCACATATAGCGTTTCACCCGAATCATGTCGTGCGCGGGTATGCCGTCGCTAATGCAGACACAATACTTTATACCGGCGTCTGCAGCTTCCATGATGCCGTCCGCGGCAAACGGCGGCGGAATAAAAATGACACTGCTGTTGGCGCCGGTCTCGTTCACCGCGTCCTTGACCGTGTCAAAGACGGGCCGATCCAGGTGCCTGGTTCCGCCTTTGCCCGGGGTAACGCCGCCGACAATATTGGTGCCGTAATTGATCATATCCCGGGAGTGGAAAGTGCCGATCTGGCCGGTAAAGCCCTGGACTATGACCTTTGAATTTTCATCTATCAATATCGCCATGACAGTTCTCCTAACCCAGGTTTTTTTCGTAGTCCTGCCAGGCGGCAACTACTTTGTCCGCTGCCTCATGCAAGGTATCCGCCATGATGATCGGCAAGTTACTGTTCTTCAGTATTTCCCTGCCCTCTTCCACGTTGGTGCCGGACAGCCTGACTACGAAAGGCAATGTCATATCTATCTTGCTCACGGCCTGGACTATCCCTTCGGCAACCCAGTCACAGCGGTTGATCCCGGCAAAGATATTGACCAGTATCGCCCTGACTTTCTTATCTTCGAGGACCAGGTTAATGGCTTTTGCCACACGATCGGGCGAGGCTCCGCCGCCGATATCCAGAAAATTGGCCGGTTCGCCACCGGCGTGCTTGATCATGTCCATGGTGGCCATGGCGAGTCCGGCGCCGTTGATGATACAACCGATATTTCCCTCAAGGCCCACGTAACTCAGGCCGCGATCCGCCGCCTTCATTTCCCGGGGGTCTTCCTGGGATTTGTCCCGCAGTTCGGATATGTTCGGTCGCCGGAACAGGGCATTATCATCAAATCCCATTTTTGCATCCAGCGCCAGCAGGTGATTGTCCGCGGTCACGACCAGTGGATTGATTTCCACCATGGTCGCATCCAAATCGCGAAACGCCCGGTAGCAGCCCAGCAGCGTGGTAATCGCCTGGCTGGCAAGAGATTTTTCAATCCCCAGTTTGAAAGCAATTTCCCTGGCCTGGAAGGGTTGCATTCCCACCGCCGGTTCAACAGTCACGCGAATGAGTGATTCCGGTCTTTCTACAGCTATCTCCTCGATCTCTATACCGCCCTCTGACGAGGCGACGATGGCAATCCTTTCTTTCTGCCGGTCCAGGACAAAACCGATGTAATACTCATTTGTAATTTCGCTGGCTTCCTCAACGTATAATCTGTGAATGATCTTGCCGGCGCTTCCGGTCTGGTTGGTAATCAGCTTGCGGCCCAGCAATTCATCCGCGGCTTTCCATATCTCGTCATCATCCCGGCAGAACTTTATCCCGCCGGCCTTGCCGCGTCCGCCCGAGTGGATCTGGGCCTTGACCACCCAGGCATCACCACCGATTTCATGGGAACGATACACCGCCTGTTCCGGACTGTACGCCAACCCGCCCCGGGGTATGGGCACACCGAAATCCGTCAGTATGTCTTTGGCCTGATATTCATGTATTTCCATAGGTTGTTACCTCATTTTTTTGCCACAGAGGGCACAGAGATCACAGAGTAGGTCGAGGGGGTATTTAATATACGGGCAACCTTGAGGCTTATGTGTCATTGGGGACAGATTTAAAATCTGTCCCCCGTCCAAACCGAAACGAAACCTGTTAACCATCTGCCTTCTCCGCTGGTTATTATACAAAACCCCCGACCCACTCTGTGATCTCTGTGCCCTCTGTGGCTATCTGTTTATCAGTTCTGCCTGGCGTACGATGTTTCTTGCCATGCGTTCCGAAGCGGCGTCGATCATCTTTCCATCCAGTTGTGCTGCGCCTTTTCCCTGTTCGGCAGCCTCTTTCAAGGCTTCCAGTATGCGCTGGGCGCGGGAAATCTCGGCTTCCGGCGGCGACATGATGTCATTGGCCAGTGCAATCTGGTTGGGATGGATCGCCCATTTGCCTTCATAGCCCAGCGCCGCCACACGTCTGGCCGCGGCAACGTAACCCTCGGGATCATTGAAATCACCGAACGGGCCGTCGATGGCGCGCAGTCCGTAGGCGCGGCAGGCGGTAGCGATATTGACCAGGGCGGCATGCCACTGGTCGGCCAATGCACCGTCACACTGGTAATCCGGATTCAGTCCGCCGATATTCACGGTACGTGCCCGCATACTGGCGGCATAATCCGCCACCCCGAAGTGCAATGCTTCCAGGCGCGCAGACGATTGCGCAATGGACATGACGTTAGCCCCACCCAGCGCGGTCTCAATTAAACACTCTATGCTGATTCTCTTGTCAAGACCCATGGCATCCTCAATCTGGGTCAACAGGCAATCCACCATGTATACGTCTGCAGCAGTGCCAACCTTGGGAATCAAGACAGTGTCGAGATTAGCGCCGGCCTGTTCAACGATATCCACCACATCGCGATACATATAGTGCGTGTCGAGACCATTGATGCGCACCGACATGGTTTTCCCCTGCCAGTCGACATCGTTCAACGCCTCAATGATGTTTTTCCTGGCCCGGGGTTTATCTTCCGGGATCACCGCGTCTTCACAATCCAGAAATATGAAATCCGCGGCGGAACGGGCCGCTTTTTCAAACATGCCGGGGTTGGAACCGGGCACGGCAAGCTCACTGCGCTGTAACCGGGCCGGCGCCTGTTCATATTGGGTAAAGCTCATCAGAACCTGGCCTGCCGGGTGTTACGCAGGTATTCCTGCGCAGCGGCCACGCCACTGCCCAACTCGATATCCATCCCCATGTCTTTCATGGACATTTCTGCGGCGTTAAGCGGGGTCAGGACCATCACTTCATTCAGATCACCCAGGTGTCCGATACGAAATGCCTGGCCGGCAATCTTGCCGAGGCTGATGGACAGGGCGACGTTGTAGTATTTATAGCTGTGCTGCGCCACGGCATTGCCGTCAAAGCCTTCCGGCACCCGTACCGCACTGACCGTATCGGAATACCATTTCTCCTCTTTTGCAACCAGGGACAGACCCCATGCCGCCACTGCCTTGCGCACTGCGGTGGCAAGCCGGGTATGGCGGGCAATGACGTTATCCAGGCCTTCCTCCGTGAGCATATCGATGGACTCCCGTAAGCCCCTGAGATAGATGGTATTGGGGGTGTAGGGGAAGAAACCGTTGTCGTTTGCCGCAATCATGTCGTCAAAAGAGAAATATGTACGCGGCAGCGTCGCGGATTCACGCGCGGCAAGGGCTTTTTCACTGACGCCGATTATGCCGAGCCCGGTAGGCAGCATGAACCCCTTCTGCGACCCGGAGACCGCCAGGTCCACGCCCCATTCATCCATACGAAAATCCAGGCTGCACAGGGAACTGACCGCATCGACAAATAACAGGGCCGGGTGATCCGCCTCATCCAGCGCCTTGCGCACTGCGGCAACATCGCTTTTTACCCCTGTCGCCGTCTCATTCTGGGTGGCAAACACGGCCTTGATTTCCTTGTTGGTATCGGCCTTCAGAATTTCAGCGTAACGGTCCACGGGCACACCCTCGCCCCAATCCATCTCCAGGGCGTTCACATCCAGGCCATGACGCCGGCACATATCCACCCAGAGCAGGCTGAATTGGCCGAAATGCGACATGAGAACCTTATCACCGGGCGATAAGGTATTGCTGATAGCGGCTTCCCATCCTCCCGTACCGGAAGAAGGAAAGATGAATATCCGCCCCGTTTCCGTTTTGAAAATCTTTTTCAGGTCATTAAATAAAGGCAGGGTGAACTCGGGGAAATCCGCCGCGCGCATATCTTCTTGTTCTATTGCCATGGCGTTGCGAATGCGCTGGGGCACAATCGTCGGGCCAGGTATGTGTAAATAATTTCGACCGGGCATAGTCAATCTCCAGATATTAATATTATAGAATTCGTTGCGCTATGCCTGGTTAAGCCGACGCTTCAAGCGCCTGCTTGCGTAACGGCAGCGAGACAGGTGGCGATCCGATAATGCCGAATATCCGTCTACATCAAAGCCGGGCAAATCGCTTTGCAGTTCAATACAGGGATTTCCAGGGCATCACCCTCAAGAAGACACGGACTGCCATTCCTTTCCCCAGTCCGCAAATGCAGTATTGTGTTAAGAGGTGGATTTATACCACATTCTTGCGCTCGGAGTCTATACCTGATACGAAAAATACATACTGCTCCAGTATTCGAGGTTTATATGACATGCGCAACGCCATGTCCCGGCGAAACGGGATTCACACAGTTTGCATCAGATAAGGTAACCCCCATCTACGGCGATGCAACTGCCGGTAGCGAAACTGGAGGCGGGAGACGCCAGGAACAGGATGGCGCCGGCCATTTCACCCGGCTGGGCATAGCGCCGCAACGGCATTTGCTTTAACCAGGAATTCAATACTTCAGTGTTACCGGTCAGGGCGCCGGCAAATTTTGTGTCGGTCAATCCAGGCAGCACGGCATTCACCCGTATATTGTCCGGCCCGCACTCCAGCGCAAAGGCTTTGGTCATCTGGATGATGGCGCCCTTGGTAATGGAATAGATACCGCGTTTTGCCCCCGGTCTGACCCCATCGACGGACGCCACGTTGACAATGGCGCCACCGTTCTGTTTCATCATACGGCAGGCGTTCACAGACATGTAGAAGTAACCGCGTATATTGACTTCGACGGTCTTGTCGAATGCAGCCAGGTCCGTATCCGTGATGTGACCGTAATAGGGATTCGCCGCCGCATTATTTACCAGGATATCCAGCCGCCCATGATGTTCCCGTATGTGATTGAAGATAGCCTCTACCTGCTCAAGCTTGCCGATGTGACAGGCGTAGGCCGTTGCCTGGCCGCCTTCATCCCGGATACTCCGGGCCACTTCCTCGCAACCTTCCTGTTTGCGGCTGGAAATAATTACATGTGCGCCCTGTTGCGCCAGCAACCTGGCTGCCTCTGCGCCGATGCCGCGGCTGGCGCCGGTCACCAGGGCTATCTTGTCATTCAGGTCGAATAAGTCTGTTGTCATACGCTCACCTCGCTATATATGGGGTCAGAGTAAAATGGTCGAGATCTGTACATAAACACCAGAAATCAGTAATTTTACTCTGACCCCATATATTAATCAGGCAATAAGTTCTACTGCGGCAGCGGCCATTGGTTCAACGAGTTTACCCAGTTCCAGTGCCCGTGTGCTGGAAGCGTTGCCGTCCAGGCCGCGCTTGTACACGCCCTGGCAGATCGATGCCATGCGAAAATAGCTGAAGGCCAGGTAGAAATGCCAGTTTTCTATCGCCGGCATGCGGCGAAATTCGCAGTATTGTTCAATAACTGCCTGCTCCTCCAGTACGCCCAGGGCCGCACGGTCCCTGGCCGCCAGGCCTTTCACCTCCCCCTCGGCCGGAAGGCGCAAACACATGCAAAAATAGGCCAGGTCCGCCAAAGGATGGCCCAGGGTGGAGAGTTCCCAGTCAATGACGGCCAGGACACGCGCCTCACTGGGATGGAAAATCAGATTATCGAGGCGGTAATCCCCATGGATCAGGCCATTCTGTCCGTCATCTGCCGGCAGGTTGGCAGGCAACCAGTCCATCAATGTATCCATGGGTTCAATCCTTGTTGTCTCGGCAGCAACATACTGCTTTGTCCAGCGGCTGATCTGGCGCTCGTAGTAGTTGCCCGGCCTGCCGTAGTCGCTTAACCCGACACTGTTGACATCGACACTGTGCAGGGCGGCAAGGACGCGGATCAACTCGCGGTAATAGCCCGCTCGCTCCGTTTTTTCCAGTTCCGGGAGTGCCGGATCCCAGAATACCCGCCCCTCCACGTAACCCATAACGTAAAACATGGCGCCGATGACGTTCTCATCCGCACACAGGTGCAGCGGGCGGGCAACCGGCACTTCGGTATCGGCCAGCGCCTGGATCACCCTGAACTCGCGGTCCACGGCATGGGCCGATTTGAGCAGGTGACCGGGAGGCTTGCTGCGCAACACATAGCGGCCGCTGGCGGCGCTTAACAGCCAGGTCGGGTTCGATTGTCCGCCGGGAAACTTGTCTGCCTTGATCAGCCCGCGCAAGCCGTCGACGTGCGCCTCAAGATAGGAGTTCAGTTTTACCAGGTCAAAAGCTTCCATAATCTATCTGTCCGTCGTTATTGCCACAGAGGACGCAGAGTTTGTCTCTGTGCGCTCTGTGGCTTAAAAATCAAGGTCAGGGCCGGGCGGCTATGGCGGCGTGGTAGTTTCACGCTGAATAGCGCTGAATAATCTGCTTGCCCAGGGACATCATGTGGACCTGGTCAGGCCCGTCGGCCAGGCGGATCTGCCTTGCATAGTTATAGGCTTCCGCCAGGAAAAAGTCCTCGGTCAGCCCGGCGGCGCCGTGCATCTGAATGGCGTCATCGATCACTTCACAAGCCATCACCGGAGCAGTGATTTTGATGGCGGCAATGAGGTCGCGGGCAACCTTATTACCGTATTTATCCATCCTGTCCGCTGCCAGCAGGGTCAACAGGCGCGCCTGCTCTATCTTGCAATAGGCCCTGGCAATATCTTCACGAACGGACTGGTGCTGGCTGATTTTCTTACCGAAGGTCGAGCGCGTTTCAACCCGCCGGCACGCCAGTTCCAGGGCGCGCTGGGCGCAGCCGATCAGGCGCATGCAATGGTGGATGCGGCCCGGCCCGAGACGGCCTTGCGCGATCTCAAAACCGCGCCCCTCTCCCAGCAGTATGTTTTCCGCCGGCACCCTGGCGTTGTCGAAATTAATTTCCGCTTCACCGAACGGGGCATCGTTATAGCCGAAACTGTGCACATGACGAATCACTTCCACCCCCGGCGTATTTCTCGGCACCAGGATCATCGATTGCTGCTTATGCCGGTCCGGATTGTCCGGGTCGGTCTTGCCCATCACGATCAGGATTTCGCAATTGTCGCGCATGGCGCCAGTGGTGAACCACTTGCGCCCGTTGACAACATAGCCATTACCCTGTTTGGCTATGGAACAAGAGATATTGGTTGCATCAGAGGAGGCTATATCCGGTTCGGTCATGGCAAAACCGGAACGTATCTCTCCTGCCAGCAGGGGTTTTAACCAGCGCTCTTTCTGCTGTTCCGTGCCGTACAGGATCAAGGTCTCCATGTTGCCGGTGTCGGGCGCATTACAGTTAAACACTTCAGCCGCCCAGGTGACCCGTCCCATGATTTCAGCCAACGGCGCATATTCCAGGTTGGTCAACGCGTCCCCGTCGGTATGGGATTTTGGGTAAAACAAATTCCAGAGTCCTTCCGTCCTGGCTTTTCGCTTTAAGTCCTCCAGAACAGGGGGGGTAGTCCAGGGATTTTCCGCCGTTATCATATAGTCCCGGTGAGTTTTCTCGGCGGGGTAAACATGGGCTTGCATAAAATCGTTGAGCCGTTTTTGCAGGGTCTGCACTCTTTCTGAATAACCAAAGTCCACCGGAGCTACCTCGCTGTTTAACTGTCTATGATATTAGCCGGCAAATGCTTCTTCCGGCATGTCCAGGCAAGTGGTATCCAATCCGGACAGCAATTTTGCCTGGGCCGTAATTTTGGGCAATTCCCAGCGATAATAATACCGGCACGCCTGCATCTTACCGAGATAAAACTGTTTCTCCGCAGCGTGTGCAGCGGCTAATCCCGGTTGAGCCGCAACCGCCTGTTTCAACCATATCCAGGCAATGACAACGTGACCGAACATATCCAGGTAAACGGATGAATTCGCCATGAATTGCGCCAGTTTTCCTGCTGCTGCCGCTTCGGACAGGATGTTTGTCGCATCAATGAGCGTTTTTTGCGCCTGTTCAAGGCCGGCAACAAATTCAGACAAGACCGACTGTTTTGCGGCAACGTCCAGGCTTTTTTGAATCTCACGCGTTAACAGAGCAAAGCCTGCGCCATCTTGCATCACGACTTTTCGACCCAGAAGATCGATGGCATGAATACCATTAGTCCCTTCATGGATCATATTCAATCGGTTATCCCGATATAATCGTTCCACGGGAAAATCCTGCGTATAACCATAACCACCCAGGATCTGGATGGCATGTTTGTTGGCCTCAAGGCACCATTCGGAAGGCCATGCCTTAACGACCGGGATCAATACATCCAGTAATAACCGTGCTTCCCGGCGTGCAGACTCATCGGGGTGTGTTTTTTCCTCATCCACGAGTGATGACGCAAACAGACACAACGCCAGTCCGCCCTCAACATAGGCCTTCTGTGCCAGCAACATCCGTCTCACGTCGCTATGTTGGATAATGGGAATCATTTTATTTGACGGATCCTTGTTGTCGGGCAGTCGTCCCTGGGTTCGTTCACGGGCATACTCGAGCGAATACAGGTAGCCGGCATAACCTGCTCCCACGGCGGCAAGGCCCACGCCGATACGGGCTTCGTTCATCATCAGAAACATGTACTCCAGACCTCGATGCGGTTCGCCTACCAGATAACCGATACAGCGCTTATTCTCACCAAAATTGAGGGCGCAATTAGGGGTAATACGTTGTCCCATCTTGTGATTCAAACCAGCCAGGGAAACATCGTTGTGTTCACCCACACCAGCGTCCGCATTTACCCGGTAGCGTGGAACTATAAACAAAGAGATGCCTTTCACACCTGGTGGCCCGCCAGGGATCTTGGCTAACACCAGGTGGATAATATTCTCACTCAATTCGTGCTCGCCACCGGTAATCCACATCTTGTTTCCGATAATGCGGTAACTCCGCCCTTCCTCTAATTCGGCCCTGGTACGGATGTCGGTCAATGACGAACCGGCATGGGGTTCGGATAAACACATGGTGCCGTAAAAGCGGCCATTCAGGAGCGGAGGAATATACAAAGCTTTCTGTTCAGCATTGCCATACGCGTTGATCAGGTTGGCAACGCCAAGCGTGAGTAACGGCAAACCGCTCAAGCCTGTATTCGCAGATTGAAAGATTGCCATGCAGGCGTTTGCGACTGTGACGGGTAACTGCAAACCGCCATATTCGTTAACCTGGCTGGCCGCAACGAAGCCGGCTTCAAACATATTATCCGATGCAATTTTGGCCTCTGGAATCATCCTGACTTTGCCGTCAACCACCTCCGCCGGTTGTTTATCACCGGCATCGGCACAAGCAAGAAAGTGGTCGTAAGCGATAGCCTCGGCGGTATCAAGCAGGGGGTCAAATACATCACGTCCGTGGTCAGCAAAATATTCTCGCTCGCACAATCGCTCGACGTTGAGCATCTCGTAAATCAGGAAGTCCAGATCCCTGCGGTTAATTGTTTGAGACATGTCTTTTCAGCAGTATTCTCGATTTATTCTTATACAATCACATCAGACAACTTCGGGTCAACAACTATATATTGCCGGTTCACGCTATCGTTTGAAGGGTTTGACGCTGAAAAAAGAGCAGGTACGGATTTTGGGAGAGTGACCGGAAGAACAGGTTCACCCGGCACGGACGAAATCTTTACAATTCAATAGCCGTGTACATAGCTGGCCAGTTCCGATACCAGGAACAGGACCACGTTGGCGATCTCTTCCGGTTCGGCAATCCGGCCCAGGGGTATAGCTTCTTTTGCTTCTCTAAGGAATTCAGGGTCAGTCTGATATATCTCAACGCTTGCCGGACTACTTGACGGGACAGATCACCTGTGATTTAATTGTTGTTTATCTTATTATAGATGATAGATATGCAACAATATATTGCACGCCCCGAGCTGCTCGCCGCTGCTACCGGCCAGCTCTCAGAAGCACCGGTGGTGGCCTTGTTGGGGGCTCGACAGGTCGGCAAAACCACCCTGGCCGAGCAGGTAGTGTCCGAATGGTCAGGACCATTCACGGTTTTCGACCTGGAAGTGGCCACCACGCGGGAAGCGCTGTCTGTAACTCCGGAGAAGCTGCTGCGCGAGAGCGAGGGTCTGGTTGTCCTCGACGAGGTGCAGCGGATGCCGGAACTTTTTGAAGTACTGCGTCCGATCTGTGACAGCCGGAACCGGAAAGCAGTCTTTCTGCTGTTGGGTAGCGCTTCCTGGGACTTGATAAAAGGGGTTTCTGAAACGCTGGCAGGGCGGATCCTGTTCGTTGACGTAGGAGGCTTCTCTCTTGCCGAGGTTGGTCCACAAAACCAGGACCGGCTCTGGATGCGCGGCGGTTTTCCGCGAGCCTGGCTGGCGCCGTCAGCAGCGGCCTGGACGCGTTGGATGCAGTCCTTTACGCGCACGTTCCTGGAGCGGGACATTCCCGGGCTTGGGTCGAAGGTGTCCCCTGAGTCCCTGGGCCGCTTTTGGAGAATGTTGGCGCACTATCACGGACAATCCTGGAACGCGGCAGAGGTGGGGCGCTCAATGGACGTAAGTGTCACGGCAGTGAACCACTACCGCGACCTGCTGGCGGGATCTTTCATGCTGCGTGTACTGCCGCCCTGGTTCGAGAGACTTGGCAAGCGCATAGTCAAATCTCCCAGGATCTTCCTGCGCGATAGTGGGGTCTTGCATTTCCTGCTGGGGCTGGAACAAATGAAGGAGTTACAGGTACATCCGCGCTATGGCGCCAGCTGGGAGGGGTTCGCCCTGGAGCAGACGCTCAATGCGCATGGTGAACGCGAGGCCTATTTCTACAGGACCCAGCGTGGCGCTGAACTGGACCTGATGTTATTACGGCGCGGACGGCGCTGGGGCTTCGAGTTCAAATGCACCGACGCCCCACGAACGACGAAGTCCATGCACGTGGTCATCGAAGACCTGGGGTTGGAGCACTTGTGGGTAATCTATCCCGGTGACCGGGAGTATCCTCTCACTGACACCATCAGCGCCTTGCCATTGAAAAAAATCCATGACATCGAACTGCGGCCGATACTATGAACGCTGTCATTATACGGAACGGAGTAGTGGCACACGGATGTGCCGTATACGGACCAAAGGACGGAGTAGTGGCACACGGATGTGCCGTAAACGGACCAAAGGACGGAAAAACAGCCCCCAAACCCTCTGTTAGCGGGAACTGCTGCATCACCGACAAGCCGTTTGACATGTCCGGATAATTGTATTATTGTAATCCGACAGTAGGGCGCCGATTTGATATTCAGCTTGCGGGCGCATTATAAATACGGCTAAAGAGAGCGAACCTGCTTTAGCAACCAAGCTGAATGCGGGTTTTTTTGTGCCTTGCGGCGATAACACGCACTCAGCCATGTACTCTCATCAGGTGGACTCTTCTGGAGCTTGCTGATTTAACTGTTCAGCCTGTCTCTCTCCGACGCATGTGCCGGGGAGAAGTACGGGCACAGGAGGTAACATGGCTAAAATCAATCCTGATCGATACGGGGTGAATACCCTGGCAGTGCGCGCCGGCCGGCAACCCACCGGGGAAGGCGAACACAGCGAACCGCTGTTCCTGACTTCCAGTTTTGTCTTCAGGGACGCGGCCCAGGCCGCAGCCAGGTTTGCCGAGGACGAACCCGGCAATATCTATTCCAGGTTTACCAATCCCACGGTACGCGTCTTTGAAGAACGGCTGGCTGCTATGGAAGGCGCTGAACGATGTATTGCAACATCTTCGGGAATGGGCGCCATTATGAGCACCTGTCTGGGTTTGTTGAAAGCCGGCGATCACCTCGTCTCCTCGCGCAGTGTCTTCGGCACGACGGTGAACCT
Source organism: Gammaproteobacteria bacterium (assembly GCA_965205405.1). Taxonomy (GTDB): domain Bacteria; phylum Pseudomonadota; class Gammaproteobacteria; order Eutrophobiales; family Eutrophobiaceae; genus JAAXHV01. The sequence continues at coordinate 1,938,504 of OZ242169.1, read as the reverse complement.
GTTCAACAAGATCCTGAGTAAATTCGGTATCGATACCACTTATGTCGCGCTCAGCGATTACGCGGCCTGGGAGGCGGCGATTACTGAAAAAACGCGGCTGTTGTACCTGGAGACTCCATCCAACCCGTTGACGGAAGTTGCCGACATCCAACGCCTGGCCGACATCGCCCATAGTCATGATTGTCTGCTGGTGGTGGATAATTGCTTTTGTACACCGGTCTTGCAGCAGCCTTTCCGGCTTGGCGCCGACGTCGTCATCCATTCAGCTACCAAATATCTGGACGGTCAGGGACGTTGTGTCGGCGGCGCCGTGCTGGGCAGCGATACACTGCTGGGAGAGAACGTGTTCAACGTCCTCAAGTATGGCGGTCCGACAATGAGTCCGTTTAACGCCTGGGTCTTTTTAAAAGGACTGGAAACCTTGAGCCTGCGCATGCAATCCCACAGCCGCAATGCAGCAGAGATCGCTGACTGGTTAAGCGCCCGGGCTGGAATAGAAAAGGTCTACTTTCCGGGACTGGCAGATCACCCGCAACACGAACTGGCGAGACGCCAGCAGAAAGATTTCGGCGGCATTGTCAGCTTCATCGTTACTGGGGGGAAACAGGCGGCATGGCGGCTTATCGATCACATTGAATTGTTCTCGATCACCGCCAATCTCGGCGACAGCAAGAGCACGATCACGCACCCCGCCACCACCACCCATAACCGGCTGACGGATGAAGAGAAGCAGCAATCCGGTATTGCGCCCGGCTTAATCCGGCTGTCAATCGGTCACGAAGACGTATCCGACCTCAAGAATGACCTGCATGGGGCATTGACCCAGGCCAGGATAGCCGATACTAAAAGTCGTATCTGATATTAAATCCGAACCAGCGTGGAGCTCGAAAAGATATTTCGTTACAACCACAGGCCGTCGCAATATCAAAGCCCTGAATACCTGCCCTTTCGTCCGTGACATTATTTACTTTAATTCCTGCCCGCCAATGGTCGTCTTCGCTGCTCCAACCCAGGCCCAGGTTGACCATAGTATATGAATCAAATTTATCGGCGCTATAATTTCTCAAGTTGTAATAATATTTATCCGAATAACTGATATCTCCGGTTATGTTCATCATGCCATTCAACATGGGCCATTCATAACGCGCCAGGGCGGTGAACTGAAATTCCGGCGCATAAGTCGGATTGACATCCAGTAATATCGACGAGCCGATACTATTTGGAACATCTTCAACGGTCGCATCAAACCAACTTAAACTCATCAAGGCATCGAAGCCCTCAAATGGTGTGGTCTGCAGTTCCAACTCAACACCATAATTTTCGGCGTCTGCGTTGATGACTACACCACCGACACCGGTAAACAGGAACGCCTGGTAATCAGAGTAATCATAGTAGAATATGGAACCATTCAGGCGCGTGCTGCCGCCTAATAATGTCGCTTTAAACCCCCCCTCATAACTCAGCAAAACCTCTTCCTTGTAAGGAATTTCACTATTACCATTACCACCGTTTACAAACTGCAATGACACATAGGAACCCAATATGGGAGCATTAAAGCTACCGGCCTTCACACCGCGATTGACGCCGGCATAAAGCAGCAGATCATCCGTCGCCTGGTAATCAATTTGTATTTTACCCGCCCATAAGGTATCTGACGTACTGGTGGTGATACTGGTATCGGCGGGTAATCCCGGTACGGCAGTTAAGCCATTGATCTTCGGACCCTGATGTATGGCGCGTGGATCAGAGCTGGCAACATAGATGCCTGCATCCATTTCAAAATCCTTCTCTTCCTGGATAAGCCGTAGCCCACCGATAAGGGTAATTTGAGTAGTAATATCCCATTCGTATTGCCCAAAAACAGAATACGATTCTGTCTCCAGCACTGCGTCAGTGCCAACATCAATCGGCGGCCCTGCAACTCCTCCCGGACTTATTTTAAGGCCGTTATCCGAATCGGTATCGATATTCAGATAGTAAAAACCCAGCACCCAACTGCTTTGATCCGTTTGTCCGCTTAAACGCGCTTCCTGGGTAAAGCTGGTCGCATCAACAGCGGCATAGTTCGCCAGTTGGTTTACGGGGGCGGAATCCACATCGATAAACAACAATTTTTCATAATCCTTAAAATCTGAAACCATTGTCAGCCTGATTGAATCATTCAGATCATATTCAATCCTGCCATTGATACCCCAGGTGTCACTATGCCCTGAATCTTTGAAGGCAAAATCACCGGACGTTTTGAAATCTTCACCATCGGGATCAAGATAACCAAAGAAATCTGTGCCGGGTGGGCGCCCTACATCCACCAGACCATCAGCGCCAAAAGCTCCGGTAGCGTTATTGAAAAAGTCATCCTGCATTCCATTATCATCTTGATCGGAACCGAAGTCTGAACCATCGGCAGCTATGCTACGCCGAGTTTCACCGGCAGGTGTATCAATAACATCGATCAATTCGCCCGCAGCGTTATAAATGCCTGTTGTCGGTTTTGACTGATATGGGCCGGTGGCAACATCCGTACCGGCCACATTAGCAGAGACAGACACAGACAGGTCTTCATTGGGCTCGAACAATAAGGCGCCGCGAAACGCAAATGTATCATCATCACCCAGATCTGCGCCGGCGCCGATTCCCGGTGGCGCCCCAACTGCGTCCAGAGGATAAAGGTTATCAAGGTAACCATCGTGCTGGTTATATAAAAAGGCTGCTCGTGCTGCGACAGTATCGCTTAAAGGACCACCCACGGCGCCTTCAACCCGCCATTGGTCCGCATCGGCAGAGGTATCGAAAAGACCATATGTCAAGTCCAGGTAACCTTCGGTTCCGTCAAAACTGGGTTTGTTGCTGATATAATTAACCAGTCCCCCTGTCGCATTACGGCCATAAAGTGTCCCTTGCGGACCTTTGAGTATTTCCGCCCGGTCGATATCAAACACGGCAAAGGTCTGTGCCTGGGCAATAGCGAAGTAACCTTCATCAAGATAGACAGCCGTTGGCGCCTCAATGACGTCGTTAAAATCATTCTGAGTCACACCGCGAATGGAAAATTGGGTATTTTGTCCGGCCAGGTTACCACTGATGTGAACGCCGGGAGAGAAGGCGGCAATGTCAAAACTTTCCTCAATGCCAAGCGCCTTCATTTGCTCACCGGTAAAAGCAGTAATGGCAATGCCAACATCCTGCAGGCCCTGTTCGCGTTTTTGCGCCGTAACTACGACTTCCTCCAGTACCCCCTGTGCAAAAGATGATGTTGGGAGGGAAACCGATAATGATGTAAGGATGAGCAGAAATAGCCGATTTTTTTGGCGGATGAGTATGTTTATCATGAGTGTCCTCCTAAAATAGATGCGCTTATCAGCTAAAATTATTCCCTATATCACAATCGCTTGAAATTAAATGTATATAGGAAGATTGTGGCTTTCCTCCAACAGACTTACCAGATATATTAATCTTAAAATAGCTGTAATGTAAAGAGGAGCATCATTTCATCAGCTATTCCCGCTGATTTTATCAACGTGTTGTAATTACACAACTTTTGTTCTGCAAGATGTCGTGGCATATATCAGTTTCAGAATTCTGGTATAAAGATGTATTAAATAAAATAACCGGAGGTGAAGCATGGCAAACCAGCATATACAACCCGATGAGCTCTGGCCCTCAGCCCAGTACGGTTTTTCTCAAGTCGTTGTCTCTACCGGGACAAAGATCATTCATTGCGCCGGGCAAACCGCCTGGGATAAGGACATGAATCTCGTGGGCGGCGACGATTTGGGAAAACAGATGGTACAATCCCTGCAGAACGTGAAAACAGTCCTGGCTGCCGGGGGCGCTACCCTGCAGGACGTGGTGCGTCTCGATATTTACCTGGTGGACTACAACGCCGACAAGATACCTGCGGTGGGAGCCGCCCTCGGCCGATTTTTTGACCCGGACCACCTGCCTGCCAATACCCTGTTAGGCATTCAGGCGCTGGCTTTACCGGAGTTTTTAGTTGAAGTCACTGCAACGGCAGTGGTCGACGCTTGACAAAGATTGAGCATGGGTATAAAACCGACTTGAACGATCCTGCACACCCTGTTCATCCATGCAACTCTAAAAGGGGGAACGCCAGATGCATGCCAAAGTTGAACCTGTAGTTAAACGAGTTTCCACCTATTGCTATCAGTGCGTAAACGGTCCGGATCTGCTGACCGTGGAAACCGTCGACGGCGTAGCCACCAAAATTGAACCCAATTTCGACCTGAAAGGCGAGCACCCTGCCGACGGCAAGGTCTGCGTCAAGCCATTCGGGCTGGTGCAGAAACTGTATAACCCGCACCGCATCAAAAGACCCATGAAACGCACCAACCCGAAAAAGGGTCGGCATGAAGAGCCTGGTTGGGTGGAAATCAGTTGGGATGAGGCCCTGGATACCGTCGCCGACAAGATGAACGCAACCCGGGCCAAGGGCGTTATGGATGAAAACGGCAACCCGCGTCTGGCCTTCACCACCGGCGGTGCCGCGACGCCCTTCAAATACATGGGCAGCTTTCCGGCGCTGCTGTTCGCCTGGGGGCCTTTCGACCAGAGCCTGGGGGCCGGCGGCACGGTCAAGTGTTACCACACCGAGCACATGTTCGGCGAACTCTGGCACCGGGCCTTTACCATCCTGCCGGATACGCCCCGCTGTGAATACCTGATTTCGTTCGGCAGCAATATCGACGCCTCCGGGGGCGTGACCGGCGTACGGCGCCACGCCGACGCCCGCAAGCGCGGCATGAAACGCATACAGTTCGAACCCCACCTGTCGGTAACCGGCGCCAGTGCCACGGAATGGATACCCATCAAGACCAAGACCGATAACGCGGTATTGTATTCCATGCTGCATGTCATGCTGCACGAGACTCCCATCGACAAGCTTGATGTGCCGTTTCTGAAAAACCGGACGGCGTCCCCTTACCTGGTGGGTCCCAACGGTTTTTACCTGCGCGACCCGGAAACGAAAAAACCGCTGCTGTGGGATAACAAAACAAACCAGGCGGTAACCCATGACCAGGCCGATACTGCTCCGGCCTTAATCGGCACCTTTACGGTGACCAATGTGATCGAGATCGGCGCCGATGAAGAAACCTGGCGCTACGACAGTGTCGAGGGCGCTACCGGGCTGGAAAAAACCAGGCAGTTGCTTGCCGATAAAACCCCCGAGTGGGCAGCTGAAATTTCCGAAGTCCCCGCCGCGACCATTCGCCGCATCACCAATGAGTACCTGTCCCATGCCCATATCGGCGAGACCGAGGTAGTGGACGGCCGCACCCTGCCGTTCCGGCCGGTGGCGACGGTCCTGGGTAAATCCGTGAATAATGGCTGGGGCGCGTTTGAATGCGTCTGGGCCCATACCATGATGCAGGTGCTGGTGGGCGCGCTGGAGGTGTCCGGCGGTATGCTGGGCAGCACCACCCACGTGGCCGGCGATACGGACTGGGAGAGGTCGTTAACGGTTGAGGCCGGGGAAGACGGCTTTATGACCCACACGTTTACTCCTACGGACAAGGAAGGCTGGGACGCCAACCCCTTTACCCGTCATGCCCATAACAGCCTGACCCCCATGGGGGGCGACAAGATGGGCGCGCAATTGTTCGGTTCCACCACGCTGGCCTGGTTGAGACTACAGGGACGCGCAGCCGAAAGCTGGCCGAAACCAAACCCGCCGGACATCTGGTTCGTCTATAAATGCAACCCCGCCATCTCCCATTCCGAAACAAACAGGATGGGGGATGCGATGGCGGAATTTCCTTTTACCGCCACGTTTGCCTACACCCTGGATGAGACAAACCACTACGCCGATGTGATCATGCCTGAGGCGACCGACCTGGAAAGTGACCAGCTGCACCGGATCGGCGGCGGGCATTACTTTGAGAATCACTGGGAAACGGAAGGCTGGGCCTTGCGCCAGGCGGTGGTAGAACCGCTGCACGAGGCAAAAGACTTCAGCTGGATCGCCAACGAGTTGGCCAAACGCACCGGTCTGCTGGAAGCCTATAACGGCGCCATCAACGCCGGGGTGTGCGGCATCCCCCTGCAGACAGACGATTATGACTTCTCGCTGGACATGGACAAGGAACACTCGCAGGATGATATCTGGAACGCGGTGAGCAAGGCTGCCAGCCATGACCTGAGCGGCGGCAAGGAAATCCTGGACCTGGACTGGTTCCGGCAGAACGGCTTCAAGACCCGTCCCTATTCCCGCCTGAACTGGTACCTGTACCACAAGCTGGAAGACCTGGAGTTGCGCTTTGAACTGCCTTACCAGGAACGTTATTACCGCATGGGCAAGCAACTGGCCAATCGCCTGCACGAGACCGGGGTGCATTGGTGGGATAAACAACTGGAAGAATACCAGCCCCTGCCCGAATTCGAGGATTTGAACAAGCTCTGGGATGAGATCATCGAGCGCAACCACGACGTCAAGGCAGCGGACTATCCGTTCTGGCTGTTGACCGGCCGCAGCATGCAATACGCCTGGGGCTCCAACGTGGGCATACCATTGATGAAAGAAGTAGCTGACAACGTGTACGGCCACGACGGCATTATCATGAATGCCAATAAAGCCGAGGAAATGGGTATTGATGACGGCGATCTCATTGAGGTCACCTCGCCGGTCAATTCCACCCGCGGTTACGCCCGCCTGCGCCAGGGGGTGCGGCCCGACGTGGTGGTGATGATCGCCCAGTTCGGCCAGTGGAAGATGCCCTTTGCCAAAGAAATGAAACGACCGGGACTGAACTCCCTGGTCCCCATGAACGTCGACTCGCTGGATGGGGGTGGTTCCAGTATCGACGGCACCAAGGTATACATAACCCGAATAGGAGCAGGACTATGACGCGCTATGTAATGATCGCGGACCTGAACCGCTGCGTCGGTTGCCAGACCTGTACCGCGGCCTGTAAACACAACAACGCGACCCCGCCGGGCGTGCAATGGCGCAAGGTGCTGGACGTTGAATGGGGCGAGTTCCCCGACGTACAACGCCTGTTCATGCCGGTAGGCTGCCAGCACTGCGCGGACCCGCCCTGTATGCACGTCTGTCCCAGCACCGCAACGGGACAACGGGAAGACGGTATCGTCACCATTGATTATGACCTGTGCATCGGTTGCAGTTATTGCACCGTGGCCTGCCCCTACCAGGCCCGTTACAAGGTAGACAAACCGGAATTTGCATTCGGCGACCTGCCCACCGAGACCGAAGAGAAGCGTTTTGATGAGCGCACTATGGGCGTTGCCCAGAAATGCACCTTCTGTTCCGACCGGGTGGACTCCGGTGTCGCAAAAGGCCTCACCCCCGGCATCGATCCGGAAGCCACGCCGGCCTGTGTCAACTCCTGTATTGCCGATGCCCTGAGTTTCGGCGACATAGAAGATGAAGACAGCAACGTATCGGAGTTGCTGGCCGAGAACACCTGGTTCCAGATGCACGCCGAACTGGGCACGGAACCAGGCTTTTATTATCTATGGGATAAAGAAATGCCCCAGGATATGCAAGGAGATATGCAGGGTGAATAACACTTTCGGAAATGCACTACAGACTCAATGGGACTGGCGCGCCGCGGGCAATTTCATGTTCGGCGGCAGCGGCGGCGCATTGATACTCATGGCGGCCATTGCCGCCTGGCCAGGCACCCCCACGCTGGTCATAGGCCTGGTCGCGCTGGTATTTGTAGGTATGGGATTATTCCTGGTCTGGCTGGAGATTGGCCGGCCCTGGCGTTTCCTGCATGTGTTCTTTCATCCCCAGACCTCCTGGATGACCCGGGAAGCATCCGTTTCAGTACTGCTGTTTGCCACCACGTTCATGGGCATTCTGCTGCAGGCGCCGACCTTGCTCGCTGCCGCGGGCCTGCTGGGTTTCCTGTTCCTCTACTGCCAGGGCCGAATCCTGAAGGCCAGCAAAGGCATCCCGGCCTGGCGCGAGCCGGCAGTGGTGCCGCTGATCATCAGCACCGGCCTGGCTGAGGGCGCAGCCATCCTGTCCATCCTGCTGATTTTTTCCAACGCCGAACAAATGTGGCTCCTGTACCTGCTGATGGGACTGCTGGCCTGCCGGCTGGTGAGCTGGCAACATTACCGGCAACGGCTGGCGCTTAACAACGCCCCCCCGGGTGCACTGAAAATCCTGGACGACGTCAACAGGCCCCATGTCATCCTTGGAAACGCCCTGCCGCTGCTTCTGCTTGTCACGATCATAGTCCAGCCGGCGCTGCTTGGACCCCTGGCGCTGCTTGCCTGCATCCTGGCAACGGCCAGCGGCTGGTTGATGAAATTCACCATCATAGCGAAAGCCTCCAAAGTGCAAGGCTACGCCCTGGGCAAACTGCAAAAAGGCCGTCCCACCATCAAACCCCCGGTAAGGAGAGAGAAGGACAAATTCGTATTCAGCCGTGATTGAAGGGAGAAAAGCCGGTTACAGGTCCAGTGCCTGAATGCCGTTCGCGTCTTCGTAGATAGCAGCCACCCGTGAATCCCTGACCTACTGTTCACGCCTGCTTCAGTCAATTTCGGTTCCCCGAAGCGTACAAATCCGTAATCGTTCCTTCAAACATCTCGGCGGCGCCGGCAACGGTTTCAGCCAGGGTGGGATGTGGGTGGATCGTCAAACCGATATCTTCCGCCGTGCAATCCATCTCAATGGCGAGGGCCAGTTCCGCGATTAAATCGCCGGCATTGGAACCGACAATACCCGCACCGATAACGCTCCGGGTCTGTTCATCGAACAACAGTTTGGTCAGCCCCTCACTGCGCCCCAGACTCAGGGAACGCCCACTGGCCGCCCAGGGAAAGACGCCTTTGCCGTAGTTGAGGCCTTGCTGTTCCGCCTCGGCTTCCGTCACGCCGACCCAGGCGACTTCCGGGTCCGTATAGGCCACCGAGGGGATCACCCTGGCGTCGAATACGCTGTTCATACCGGCGGCGACCTGCGCGGCCACCTTCCCCTCATGGGTGGCCTTATGGGCCAGCATGGGTACGCCGGTAACGTCACCGACGGCGAATATATTGGCAACGTTGGTGCGCTGCTGTTTGTCCACCGGGATAAATCCCTGCTCATCGACATTGATGCCGGCGTTATCGGCGCCGATATGCTTGCCGTTAGGATGTCGGCCTACCGCCACCAGGACCCGGTCAAAAGTGTCTTCAGACGGCGCCTGGGGACCGGAAAAGCCGACCACCACAGCGTTTTCCTCTGGCCTGATCCCGGTCACGCGGGTACCAAGGTAAATATTCTCGTACTGCCTTGCTATGCGTTTTTGCAGTGGTTTCACAAGGTCGGGGTCAGCCCCGGTCATCAGATTATCCAACAGTTCAACTACGCTAATCCTGCTGCCCAATTCGTGGTACACCGCGGCCATTTCCAGGCCGATGATCCCGCCGCCGATGATGAGTAATCTTGACGGGATATCCGGCAACGCCAAGGCCCCGGTGGAATCCATCACCCGCGCATCATCCGGGCAGTCAGGCAGGCTTACCGGTCGGGAACCGACGGCAATAATAGCCTTATCAAATTCAACGTCCTGTGTTCCGTCGCCCGTGGCGACAGCGATCCGGTTGGGTGAAACAAATTGTCCCGCGCCTTGAACCAGTGTGACCTGCCTTTGTCCTGCCAACCCTTTCAAACCACCGGTCAGCCTGGTTAATATCTTATCCTTCCAGCGCAGCAGTCTGGTCCGGTCGATATCCGGTTCGCCGAACTCGACCCCGTAAGCGGCGGCTTCCCTGGTATCGCTGATCACCTTGGCGACATGCAGCAAGGCTTTTGAGGGGATACATCCGACGTTCAGGCATACACCGCCCAGGCTGGGATAGCGCTCGATCAAAACGGTCTTCAGGCCCAGGTCGGCGGCGCGAAACGCCGCTGTGTAACCGCCCGGCCCGGATCCCAGCACCGCGACATCCGCTTTAATTGTTATTATCTCTGCCGACATACGCTTAATTCTCTCTCTGTTATTTTTCATCTACCGTTGAGCAGCTTCAAACAATATATTACGACAACTTATGCTAACCAGGTCAGATTATTGAAAACGCTGTATTTTATTCTGTTCCACAATTTTTTGCTCAGTTTTTTACGCAGCTTATCCACACGAAATCCAAAGCTAAGTCACAGCAGCATCCACAAGGTGTTGTAGTATAAATACCACTTGACCACACAATGTAGTAGTGCAATAATTATTTTCACGTGACAAGCTTCATCTCGTTTCCGGGTCTTTAACAAGCCCCGCAGACGGTAATTTCAATATTAACAAGTTGTGTGGATACGGCGCATGCAAAGCGAAAAACCTGTCTTGGTGGAGTCCGTGGTTGATGTAAACACCGATAATATTCACACGGATAATGAACTTGCCCGACAGAATGGCGACCAGCCAAAGCGCGAATACAGCGGCGTATTAAACACCTACCAACCCGGAGAATACAATGTTATTCGCCGCAATGGTAAAGTCACTGCATTTGACGCATCCAAGATCAGTGTAGCAATCACCAAGGCATTCCTGGACGTGGAAGGGGGCACCGCAGCAGCGTCAACCCGTGTCCACGAAAAAGTAAAGGAACTCGCCGAACAGGTAGTCAGGGGCGTGACGCGGCGCCAGTCCAGCGGCGGCACCGTACATATAGAAGATATCCAGGATCATGTCGAACTGGCATTGATGCGCACCGGCGAGCAGAAGGTTGCCCGCGCTTACGTGATCTACAGGGAAGAGCGGGCCAGGGCCCGCATCGAAAAAGAAAAGGAGGCTGACATCGAACAGTCCGATGCAACGGACGGCATCAATGTGAAAACCAGGAACGGCACATTAAAAAAACTGGACATGGAGCGTCTGGTCGCAGTCGTTGACGAGGCCTGTAGCGGCCTGGAACACGTCGACGGTAGTCTTATCACAGAAGATACACGGCGTAATATATTTGACGGGGTCAATGAGGCTGACGTAAATCCCGCATTGGTTATGAGCGCCCGGGCGCTGATCGAGAAAGAACCGAATTACACTTATGTAGCCGCCCGCTTGTTGCTGGACGGCTTGCGCAGGGAAGCCCTGAGTTATATCAACCAGGACGACGTGGAAGCAACCCAGGCACAGATGGCTGAGCAATACCCGCTCTATTTCAGCAAGTTCGTCGAAACGGCTGCTTCCCTGGAATTACTGGGCCATGAACTGGTTAAATATGACCTGGAGCGCCTGGGCAAGGCTTTGAAGCCTGAGCGGGATCATTTGTTTACCTACCTGGGTTTGCAGACCCTGTACGACCGTTACTTCATCCATACTGATGAACAGATCCGTATCGAATTACCACAGGTTTTCTTTATGCGGGTAGCGATGGGCCTGGCTATTAACGAACTGGACCGGGAAAACAAGACGATAGAATTTTACGAACTGCTGTCTTCCTTTGACTTCATGAGTTCTACGCCCACCTTGTTTAATTCAGGAACGTGCCGGCCACAGCTTTCCAGTTGTTACCTGAGCACGGTGCCGGACAATCTGGACGGTATCTTCAGTGCGATCAAGGATGACGCCTTGTTGTCCAAATTTGCCGGCGGACTGGGTAATGACTGGAGCCGGGTTCGCTCAATGGGCGCCCATATTAAAGGGACCAACGGGAAATCCCAGGGAGTCGTGCCGTTTCTCAAAGTTGCCAATGATACCGCTGTTGCGGTCAACCAGGGCGGAAAACGCAAAGGCGCAATGTGCGCATACCTGGAAAGCTGGCATCTTGATATCGAGGAGTTCCTGGAACTGCGAAAGAATACCGGGGATGACCGGCGTCGTACCCATGACATGAATACCGCCAACTGGATCCCGGACCTGTTCATGCAACGGGTCAGCGAAGCCGGTGACTGGACCCTGTTCTCGCCGGATGATACCGAAGATTTGCATGACTTGTACGGGCGGGAGTTTAATCAACGCTACCTGGAATATGAACAGATGGCGGCTCGCGGCGAGCTTAAACTGCATAAGACCATGAAGGCGCTTGACCTGTGGCGCAAGATGCTTTCCATGCTGTACGAAACCGGCCACCCCTGGCTCACGTTCAAGGATCCCTGCAACCTGCGCTCACCACAACAGCATATCGGTGTAGTACATTCATCCAACCTGTGTACCGAAATCACGCTGAACACCTCGGATGACGAGATCGCAGTCTGCAATCTCGGCTCCGTCAACCTGGCGCAGCACGTGACCGAAAACGGGCTTGATCAGGAAAAACTGGAGCGTACCATCAACGTCGCCATGCGTATGCTGGATAACGTCATCGACTACAACTATTACAGTGTGCCGCAGGCGCGCCGTTCCAATTTAAAACATCGTCCGGTAGGCATGGGAATCATGGGGTTTCAGGATGCACTGTATAAACTGCGCCTGCCCTACGCGTCCAGGGAAACGATTGAGTTTGCCGACAGCAGTATGGAGATGGTCAGCTACTACGCAATCAAGGCGTCAACCGATCTTGCCGAAGAGCGCGGTACTTACACCAGTTTCAAAGGCTCGCTCTGGAGCAAGGGAATTCTACCGATTGATTCCATCGATATACTCGAAGAAAACCGCGACGGCTTTCTGGATATGGATAAGTCGCAGAAGCTGGATTGGACCGGTTTACGCAAGCGCGTGAAAAAAACGGGCATGCGTAATTCCAACTGCATGGCCATTGCACCCACTGCAACCATTTCCAACATTTGCGCTGTCTGCCAGTCCATTGAACCGACTTACCAGAACCTGTTCGTCAAATCAAACCTGTCCGGCGAGTTCACCGTAGTCAACCCTTACATGGTAAACGACCTCAAGGAGCGTGGACTCTGGGATGACGTCATGGTCAGCGATCTCAAATATTTTGACGGCAGCGTCCAGCAGATCGACCGCATACCGGATGATTTGAAAATGCTTTATTCGACCGCATTTGAGGTCGACCCGCGCTGGCTGGTGGAATGCGCATCACGCCGGCAAAAATGGCTCGACCAGGCACAGTCACTGAATTTGTACATGTCCGCACCGGATGGTAAAAAAATGGACAACCTGTACAAACTGGCCTGGATACGCGGGCTTAAGACAACTTATTACTTGCGCAGTCTGGGTGCGACACACGTTGAGAAAAGCACCCTGAGCGGGGGCCGGGAAAATAAGCTTGCCGCGGTTGAACGCGCAGGCTCCGAGCAGCTGGACCCCAATCTATGTACGCTGGATGACGCAGAGTGTGAGTCATGCCAGTAACGGGCCGGGAACAGGCTCCTGCAAAGATCCCGGTAGATTACGTATATATCGGAAACATGAACCATCATGATGACGGGTGAAAATTATGCTGACCAGTTGGGATGATCCTATTGCCGGTATCAAACAAGAAAGGAGCGAAACCAGCTTTCCGCCTCAACCGGTTATAGGGAACGAGCCGGACGCGCCGGGTAGCGCAGCACAATCTGATTCGGAGTTACTCTTTGCGCAGGGGCAGGATCAGGGCGGTATTACCGGCCTGGAGGAGGTTGAATTCGGCGCCGACAGGATCAGCGTCGACGACAAACAGATGATCAACTGCCGCGCCGACCTGAATCAACTGGTGCCGTTCAAATACAAATGGGCCTGGCAAAAATACCTGGACGCATGCGCCAATCACTGGATGCCCCAGGAAATAAACATGACTGCGGACATCGCATTGTGGAAAAACCCAAACGGCCTCAGCGAAGATGAGCGGACCATCATAAAACGTAACCTGGGGTTTTTTGCTTCAGCGGACTCGCTGGTGGCGAACAACCTGGTGCTGGCGGTATACCGCCACATAACCAACCCTGAATGCCGGCAATACCTGCTGCGGCAGGCTTTTGAAGAAGCTTTGCATACCCATGCCTACCAGTATTGCATTGAATCACTGGGACTGGATGAGGCCGAGGTATTCAATATGTATCGTGAGGTTCCTGCCATACATGACAAGGCTTCCTGGGCCATGCGCTTCACTCAAAGCCTTGGAGACTCGGAGTTCCATACAGGTACGCCGGAGGCGGATCAACGCCTGCTGCGGGACCTGATTGCCTTCTATATCGTATTTGAGGGCATTTTCTTCTACGTGGGCTTCGTACAAGTCCTGTCCATGGGCCGACGCAACAAAATGATGGGTTGCGCTGAGCAGTTTCAATACATCCTGCGGGATGAATCCATGCACATGAACTTCGGCATAGACGTCATCAACCAGATAAAAATTGAAAACCCCCATTTGTGGACCACGGAGTTTCAACAGGAAATCATTACCATGTTACGCGAGGCGGTGGACCTGGAAATCCGCTATGCCTATGACACCATGCCGCGGGGCGTGCTGAGCCTCAATGCCAACATGTTTGAAGAGTACCTGAAATTCATCGCGAATCGACGCTGTGCCCAAATTGGCTTGAACGGACAATATACCGGGGCAAGCAACCCTTTTCCATGGATGAGCGAACTCATGGACTTGAACAAAGAAAAGAACTTTTTTGAAACGCGCGTCACTGAATATCAAACCGGCGGCGCATTGAACTGGGACTAACGGGGACTAATCCGGATAAACAAACCAGTAAAACAATTTCAGCGGGAAGCCCAGCAGGAGCTCGGCTATTGCCTGGCGCCTCCAACCTCCTTCAGGCGCCAGGCTTTCTTAATTTAACTTGTCTTGTCTTTTTTGCGTCAGGACTTCGTTGGTTTTCCTCGTTCGGTCGGTCATGTACCTGATGTACACTCCCTCACTCACTCGTCGACCGCCTCGCCTGACACACAAATCGGCAGGATAGCCGATTGGGCGCAATGAAAAAATCCTGCGTTAAATCCCTTCGTTGTCTTTTTTTCCTCGTTCGTTGGTTTTCCTCGTTCAGTCGGTCATGTACCTGATGTACACTCCCTCACTCACTCGTCGACCGCCTCGCCTGACACACAAATCGGCAGGATAGCCGATTTGCACGGCCACAGGCCGCCCGAAGAGTTGCGCCCAAGGATGGGCGCAATGAAAAAATCCTGCGTTAAATCCCTTCGTTGTCTTTTTTTCCTTTTGTATCAATCCGTAGTTCAGGGGGAATTGTGCCGGAGGCCAGGGCCTGTTGCAGGATTTCCAGGTCATTGATACAGACACAGGCGATTTTCTTCACCTCTGTTTTTGCAAGCATCTGCGGAAAATATTCGTCCAGGTAGCCGCTAGCGGCCAGTTGGTCAACGTCTGTGGTCTTGTTGTTCACTGATTTGACCAGGATCAACGCTTCTGCATTGATCTTTCCGGCAAACCACAGAGCCAGGCTATCGGAGGTCACCTGCCAACTCGCGGGAATATCAGGTTGCCCGGCAAGCAATTTGCCGGGAAACCAGACAGGGATTGCCGACTTTTTATTTATAGCATCGATTTCACCAGTATGAACAATGGGTTGCAAATTCGGATTCAGACCACATAATACCTCAGCAAACTGCTCCATGGCCCGTATTGCCATGACGTGAGCGGACACATCATTCAGATTCAATTTGGTCTGACTGGCCCGAACCCGATCGGAAAACCGCCCGCCACCGGGCACGATGATTATTTTTGAACGTCCATAATCAACCAGTAACGCCAATAAATCCCGTAGCCCGGGAGCTGTCTCCAGGCTACCGCCAACCTTAACTATCCACATTTTGAATACTGTTTAACCCGCTGATTTCACCCAGAGGGTTTTGGGGGCTATTTGTTCGTGACTAACTTGAAAAACTTATGCAAACCAGTACCTCTACTCAAACAGTCGCATAATAGCCTCGGCCTTGATAAAACACTCCCTGTATTCACTTTCAGGTACGGAGTCAGACACTATTCCCCCGCCTGCCCAAAAATAAATTCTGTCCTTCTTATGCACCAGGGTACGTATCGCAATATTGGTATCCATATTACCGTCAAAACCGATATAGCCGATGGCGCCACAATAAACAGTCCGGCGAAAAGCCTCCAGTTCCTCAATGATCTGCATGGCGCGAAGTTTCGGCGCGCCTGTGATGGAACCTCCCGGGAAAGCCCCCCGCAACAAATCAAGCGCGTGCCTTCCCCGGGCCAACCGGCCGGTCACCGTGCTTACCAGGTGATGTACGGTGGCAAAACTTTCCAGGGCGAACAACCTGGGGACCTTGATACTGCCGATTTCACAATTCTTGCCGATATCATTCCTCAGCAAGTCGACAATCATCAGATTTTCCGCCCGGTCCTTTGCACTCTCAAGCAGCTGTTCTGCCAGGGCTTTGTCTTCATAGGCATAAACGGAGCGCCTAATGGTGCCTTTGATGGGTTTAGTCTCCACCTGTTCATTGGAAACGGAAATAAACCGTTCCGGCGACGAACTCAGGATGCAGCCCTGCTCAAGTCGGAAAAAGCAGGCATGCGGAGCCGGGTTGGATTTTCTTAACTGCTGGTAAACGCTCCATGAATCGCCTGTGACGGCAATGCTGAAACGCTGGGCCAGGTTGACCTGGTAGCAATCACCGTCGCGGATATAGTCTTGAATCCGGTTAAAGTCAGCGAAATACTGTTCCTTGCCAGTGTGATTCAACAAGCTCGATTGTACCGAATGACCCGTCTTTTGCACGGTATCGCCACTGCTGAACAATTCCTGCAAACCCTTCCACTCATCAGTGCTGAGCTTGGCCCCTTCAGCGGCAATCAACCAGGTTCGCCTTATATGATGGTCGACGACCAGCGCCCAGTCATACAAGCCTATAGCCATATCCGGCATGTGGATATCATCCCGGCACTGAGTCGGCAACTGTTCTATGCGACGTCCCAGGTCGTAGGAAAAATACCCGAGCGCGCCGCCTGAAAACGGAAACCCGGATAAATTGATGCGCAGTTCACCCAACTGCTGTTTGACCAGGTTAAACGGGTCCTCGTCCGAGTATTGCAAGGTTTCCCCGTCTGCAATCCGGGTTTCTTTACCATAGGTGAGAAGGGTCCGGTATGGCCGACCGGTCATAATGTCGTAACGGCCCCTGTCAATCAGCGGATACCCGCTGTCCAGGAAGATACTCCAGGGCTCGCCGGCGATACGACTGAACAACAACGCCGAGTCCCGGGCATAATCGAGCTCAACCAGCCTCATAGACTCACTGCCATACGGGTTAATCCGGCAACTGCCACCGCAGTCGAGCAATTATTGGCGCTGCGCAATTTCTTGTCGGATGATGGCAATAAATCCTCAAAATCAATTACCTCGTAATCATTCTTCTGTGCCAGTTTCCCAATAATAAAGCGCCCTGCTCCGGCGCCGACGATTTGGTTTCGAACGGTTTTCCCAAGCCTGTCCGTTACGCTGTTGAAGGCCTGATCGATTTTTTCAAATTGTTTTTCCGCAATATGGCGCGCCACGTCCAGCCAGGGTTCTATGGCATCTGTTGCGTTATATTCCGCTCCCAACATCCGCGCCAGGCGTTTGATGCTATGGTAGCGGGTTTTCTTTCCCCCGTCAGCCGCGGGCATTAAATCGAAACGCTCATCCAGGTCTCCGGTGATTCGGTATACGTCCGCCATGCCGGCAAAATATTCCGCGGCTATTGATTGCCACACATTTTTATAGGGTAACCTCTCGATGACTGCCATAACGGGTGTTCTCGTAATGCCCGTATAGACCAGCTCACCGGTTTGCAAGCGCTCCTGGTCGGTATAGCCGCGGCTGCAAACCTGGTGTTCATGGAAAGGAATAATATCCGTAGTGGTCGTTCCCAGGTCGATCAGAATACCGGCGCCAAGCTGCTTTGCAACATAAGTCGCAGTTGCATGCCAGTTGGCTGAGGCAACGTCTGCATGACAACCGGGCACCTGGTCGGGCGTTATCAAACCTTTATTGCCGGCGTAGACATAGATCGGATTACGCCGGCCCAGTCGAGCCGAGATAAAATTCACCAGCTGTATCACCCCATCCTCGCGTCCGGGAAAGCAGTCTGCCAGTTCACCGGTCATAGTCAGGGTATGGACACAGTTACCCGTAGGCAGAGAATCAATTACCTGGGCGACTGGATTCGCCAGTGTATCGATACCTTGCCATAATGGAGTGGCAAACTGGTCCAGGGCACACAGTACCCCGTTTTTGTCGAGACGGGCGATTTTTAGATGTGCGCCGCCAATATCCCAACCTGTATAATTTTCCGCATGCATATAATACCCGTCATCGACTTGAAAGACGGCCTGGTAGTTATGGCCAGACAAGGGAAAAGACAAGCATACCGGCCCCTGGCCACGCCGCTTTGTCCTGAGCCGGGTATCCTGGCCGTCACCCGGGCTTACCTGTCTGTCTTCCCATTCAAGACATTTTATATCGCTGATCTCAATGCCATTGAAAAAAACGGCAACAACCACGCCCTAATCACCCAATTGCTGGAGACGCAAAGCGATATCAGCTTATGGATAGATTCCGGCCTGGACCCGTTCATCAATGAAAACTCCCGGTCATTCCAGGGTCGCGTCAGCAACGTACTGGGCTCGGAAACAGGAATTGCCATTGATCAAATCGGTAACTATACGCGCGAATCGGATTGTATCCTATCATTGGATTACGATGCTTCGCACCTTCTCGGCGCTGTGGATTTGCTGGAACAACCGGCCCTGTTACCGCAACGTCTCATCATCATGTCCCTGCAACACGTGGGAACCGATGCAGGGCCGGACCTGGAACGCATCTGTAACCTGATCGACAAACTGCCTGACAAACAGGTCTATGCAGCCGGAGGCGTGCGTAACGCGGATGACTTGCGCCTGCTCAGCGCCCACGGCGTGCATGGGGCGCTGCTTGCCTCAGCGTTGCACAACAGAACGATTACCTCAAAGCATTTAAACGCAGTATAGCCACAGAGGACACAGAGTTCTCAGAGTAGATCGTGAAGGCTGACAGACCTGTTTTCCTCTGTGATCTCTGTGCCCTCTGTGGCCAAACAAAAACCCCGGCGCATGCCGGGGTTTCGGTACGACAAGTGGTTACAAAGTTCTTATGAGTGAGCCTGGAACGGATGATCCGCGTCTCCACGCTTACTCAATACTTCGGAAGCCTTGGGTTCGCGAGCAACAGCACGTTTGATTGACATCTTCACGGCTTCATAATTGTAATCCTGAATTTTGCCATCATCTTCAGCCAACCAGTGTATAAACACGCCAACACAGATAAAAATATCATCGGCTTCATCAGCAGGAATAGTGCCGTCTTCGACACAATCCATTACTGCCATGGACACCGCACGCTGCGCCGGACCGAACATCTGCACAGCCTGCGTTGCGCCTTTGATTGTAACCTTGTTGAACATAACCGTAGTAGGTTTACATGCCAGGTTTGGTGAGACTACTGCCAACAGGGATGTAAAACCATCTTTGTTATTGGTGAGGGCATTGCATGCTGCGGTCTCTGCCGCACTACCACGGGGCCCCATAATCAGGTCTATATGAGAGACCTCATTACCATCTCCCACCAATGCTTCACCAACGAGTACTCTATCAATCACGGCCATATCATTTCCTCCTTCTTCTGCTTTAAAAATACCAGTAAGTTTGTCAAGAATTTTAAACATAATAAACCTCCATAAGGTCTATCAACCATCTCCCACTCCAACAGTTACGACTGACATCTCAGCCAACACCAAGCCGGTACAACAGCAGGCTGGCTACAGTCAGATCTGCACACGTGCCCGGATTAATTTCCGATTCTTTGAGTTCCTTATCAAACATCGTCAATACACCTCTCGCATCGCCTGGATTATCATAGTCCGCAAACCGCTCCCACACAGGGATTGTTTTTTTTCTCACCTGTTCCGCGGTTTCAATTCCATGTTTTCTGCGTATATGAGAATCCGGGAAACTCGCCATATACATGAGATAACAGGCAACAACCGCCCATTCTACACTATTCCAGCGATTGTGATAGTTTTGTAAGCATTTTATCCCCAGATTAACGATTTCCCGGTAGCCGTTTGCGTATTGCAACGCAATAAGATCCCATTCCTTCGCGGCATCCATGGCTGAATATATATCAATATCCAATGGCGAGTTTACGTCATATTTGTCTACCTTGCCAAGTCCGCCCGGATTCGCCAGCCGAATTGCCGCAAATATGTCCTGCGCCTCCTGCTGTTCCAGCGACATCAGGGTGGGTTTGATCAGATCCTGAAAATCTCCCGGAGAGACAAGTTGTTCAAACACCCTGATGATGGGCGCAATAAGTAATACCATGCCCAGGTTGGTATTGCAATGCACCGCGCTGAGAGTAGCCTCGACACTCGACAAGATTCTTTTGCCAAGCCCAAGCCGTCGATTGCACAGGATAGGCGTAACGACTTGTGCGCTTTTGATAAAATCCGCACAGTCCATGCCGTGACCGGCGCCGTGACGGCCTACGTTTCCTGGTTTTAACGCGTTGATATCACAGATGAAACAGTCATACACCAGCGTAGTCAAATCAACCACGAGAACATGGGGTCAGGTCGCACAATGCACACAAGCAAAAAACCGGATAAGTAAGTTGTAGAAAAGACAGAATGTGCATTGTGCGACCTGACCCCATGTTCCTTCCGGACTAACTGAATATGGTGGTGAATGATTTGTTCAAGGCCGGCAAATTGATCTCGCCCGCCTGATACGAACGCCCTGTCTTGAGAGAGCTGACGGTAACCCGGGCCGGGCTGAACAACATGGGATCAAGCTTGTAGAAATCAAAGTTAACACTTTTAAATATCTCAGCAAAAGGCCTGCCGTAGTCTTCCGATGTATTGCTCGGCAACCCGCGCGCCAGCGCCTCTGTATCTTCATCACCCGAATTGACAAACAATTGGACATCGCCACCGAATAAAATCGCATCATTAGTACGGCTCATGGCCGTCAGAAAGTCCGGCGCGGGGGGACACAAGGGAACGGTGCCCATACCGTCTACAATACTTTCCAGGGGGAAATGCATTGTGTGGGCCTTGTGCAGGGCAGCCTCAAACACCCGGGCGACAACTTGTACCGCACCGGCCAGGCTTGAAGTAGGCGTCAGGATAAGCGTGAGGTTTTCCGGCAAAACCTGACACCGGTGTGCAATTTTATCGGCAATCCCATCCGGCGGAATCCTATCAACTTCCAATATAATACAGGTTTTATCCGCTTTATCCCTATAGCCGATTTCATCAAACAGTGGTTCTTTACTGCCCAGGGCCCTGGCCGGGCCGGATCCTAACGCGTTGAATTTGTCCTGGCCTTTGTCATTGGAAAGGTTCCAACCTGCATATTGGCTGGCCAAACAGGCGATTACCGGGTGGCTGGTATGTACGTCCACGTGCCATGACCAGTTTTCATAGTCCCGCGAAGCCCGCAATCTCGCAGTAGCCAGTCCCCCGAGACAGATTTCGGCTATTTGCCGGCCGGCCTCAATGCTGCCACAGCCGTCGATGCCCGCGTCTATCATTACGCTTCCATTTGTCGTGAGACTGGTACTCAATCCCAGTCCGGGGGCAAAGTTGATTAATTGATTTACCTTAGGAGCAATCAGGTGGTTGATGCTCAGGTTTTTTTCTTCTGCGTTAAAACTTCTCATATCACTAATAGTTACATAACTTGTACTAATGAACGGCCTTTCCCGGCCCACCAACTATACACGGAACAATCTGAACAGGGTAGAACCCGGGGTCTGCAAGATCAAAAACGAGCGTTGTAATCAGTGAAACGTTCGGCCCCACCTGCGCTACCCACGTCACTTCATACCTGCGGTAAGAGCGCTGATTGTACAATAATGCCGGTAAATGTCCAGATGTTTATAGTCTCTACTGCGGCTCCCGCTAATTCTACCCAGAGCCTGCCCCTGCATGTCGTAAGCAGGGGGATCGCTCTCGGAACGGACAGACAGCCCCCAAAACCCGGTTAGCGGGAACTGTGGCCTCTGTTACCTGTCCCCGGTTACCAATTTCCCAATTCGAGCCCCGCTGTTTTCCGCTCCGGCAAGCCGGAGTCTTACCTGAGAATCCTGCCCGGCAATATTGTCCATGGCCTGCATAGCCGATTTTTTATCAGGGAATACAGCAAATCCGGTCGGCCCCCAGGATGTCTGGCCGATACCGGTTGCCTTGTTATCCAACAGGAATTCAAGCGTTTGCCTGACATTGTCACTGGCAAACAGACCTCCCTGGGCAGCGCTGAAATATTCGCCGATGCGCTCCTGTATCCTGCTGACAGACGCACCGAATTGCCCGCAGTCGCTCTCTATAATACTCGGCAGCATCTGCATCAATACCAGTTGACAAATCTCCGCGCTTGCTTCGGAGGCCATATCCGGCAACGTATTGAAAGCTTCGATCTCTTCCATCCCGTTTATCCCCTTGGCCCGTTCATCCATAACCAGGATAAATTGCCATTCTTCAGGAAAGTCGTGGCGGAGTATCCGCGTCGGCAACCTTTGCCCCCCGGCCTTGCCGCTATCCAGAATGAAACCACCATCCTTGAACACCTCCAGCCCTACGCCGGAACGCCGACCTCTCCCGGTTGCGGTCGCAAGTTCTTCAACAGTGGTGTCAATACCGTACAAGGCGGTAATGGCAGTGCCCAATGCCAACGCCATCTGGGTGCCGGAACCCAGACCCTGGTGCCGGGGAATATCCTGTTCAACTTCAATCCTGACCGCGGAATTTATGTGAAAATAATCCAGTAACGTCTGCGTTATGCGAGCGATAAATTCATCATCCGCCCCGTTGATGTCTACCCGGTTACTACGGCAGACATTGAGCACCGTGGAAAAACCCGTTATCCCGACTCCGATACTGCCGTAACGCCTGTGTGATTCACCATTCAAATCCAAAAAACCCAGGTGCAGACGAGCCGCCGCGGCAACCCTCACCGTTTCGGCAGCGCCGATATTGTTTTGTGTCATCTTGAGAACCACGGGATTATTCTAACCTTTTTAGCCACAGAGGGCACAGAGATCACAGAGTCCCGCGGAGCAGGCCCGCGGCCGTTCGCGCGAATGCCAAAATCCAGTCCACAAATGATTTCTTATAAAATAAGGAACGTTGTCACCGGATTCCGACATTCGCGGGAAAGGGGTAAGGGCTACTCCATACCACTCTGTGATCTCTGTGCTCTCTGTGGCTAACGGCAATGTGGGACACCCATGAATTCTGAGGCAATTTGGGACGGCAATTTGGGACACCCATGAATTCTGACGGCAATTTGGGACACCCATGAATTCTGAGAAGTAATTAATTTGGGACACCCATAAATCCCGGTAACTATTTCAGGACACCCAATATTCCTAAGATGATTTGACGATTCCCCATGAAAATGGTATTAATTACCCACAAGTTGTGGATTATGGCGCCGGCATATTTCCCGATTCATTTCACCTATCCTGATAGCACTTTAACGGAGCTTATATATGCCTGTAACCATGTTGTTGATCCCGGGACGATCCAGTAAGCAGGGGACTTCCCTTAATAAGGGAAAACTCGGCGACGAATACCGGGAAGTCACATCCACCGTTGAAATAAATGCGGATGACATGGTCCGTCTTGGTTTCGACAGCGGCGATAAGCTGCGTCTGAAAAATCATATCGGCGAGGTCGTTGTCACCTGTGTCTCAAAAAAAGCCGCCGACCTGCCCCAGGGCATGATTTTTATCGCCTATGGCCCCACATCCAGCCGCCTGATGGAAAGCGATACCGCCGGCAGTGGTATGCCCCTGTCAAAACATATTTCTGTCCAGGTGGAAAAAATCAGTTAAAATAGCCTGCCGCGATTCCGTGGGGAGAAATCATGAGTGAAAACGTCAAAGTTGTAGAAAATGCCACCTGTACCTTCTGTGGTTGTGTCTGTGACGACATGATCCTGACGGTGGACCTGGACGAAAAGCGCATTACCAAGTCAAAGAACGCCTGCATACTCGGCAAAGCCTGGTTTGCGGAGCACTATATCGAGGAAGACGCGCCTGCCGCTATGATAGATAATCAGCCCGTCTCCATTGACGAGGCAGTCGAAGAAGCCGCCAGGACCCTGGTTAACGCCAGGTTTCCGATCACTTACGGTCTCAGCGATACGACCTGTGAGGCGCAGAAGCAAGCCGTGGCCATTGCCGATATCATCAAGGGCAACATCGATACTACAACTTCTGTCTGCCACGGGCCATCGGGCATTGCCCTCCAGGGAGTGGGTGAAAGTACCATGACCCTGGGTGAGGTGAAAAATCGCGCCGACCTGGTCATTTACTGGGGCGGCAATCCGGCCGAGTCCCACCCGCGCCACTTTGGCCGTTATGCGGTCACTGCCAAGGGAATGTTCACGCCCCGCGGCAAAAAAGATCGGCACGTTGTCATGGTGGACGTACGCAGGACACCCAGCACACCGGCGGCCAACCAGTTTATCCAGGTGAAGCCTGGCAAGGACTTTGAAGTATTATGGGCGTTACGCGCATTGGTCAAAAACCGCAAGATCGATCCGGATATCGAGGAAATTACCGGGGTCAGCCTGGAAACCCTGGAGGAACTGGTCGGCAGGATGAAAAATTGCCGCTACGGCGTGTTGTTTTTCGGCATGGGCCTGACCATGACCCGCGGCCGGCACTTTAATTCAGGCGCCCTGCTGGCCCTGGCCACGGACCTGAACGAATATACTCACTTTGTTGCCAAGCCGGTACGGGGCCATGGCAACGTAACCGGCGCCGATAACGTCATGTCCTGGCAGACCGGTTATCCATTCGGCGTCAATTTCAGCCGTGGTTTCCCCCGTTTCAACCCGGGCGAGTTTACCACCGTTGATTTGCTGTCCAAGCGGGATGCCGATGCTGCCTTGATCATTGCCACCGACCCCGCATCCAATTTCCCCCAGGCGGCTATTGACCACCTGGCAAAAATTCCTTTTGTATGCCTGGACACCAAGGCCACCATAACCAGCAAGCTGGCGCATGTGGCGTTCCGGACATCCACCTACGGCATTAACACCGCCGGCACCGTATACCGGATGGACGACGTGCCGATCACCTTGCGCAAAGCCTATGATTCACCTTTTCCGGACGATGAGGAAATTCTTACGGCCATCAAAAAACGCGTGCGTGAACTGGTACTGGCAAAAGGCCAGGCCAGAGGAGCAACCGGCGAAAGCAAAGCTGCAGCACCCATGCAGTGAGGAATGCGGGCTAATATGACGGAGTGCATTCAACTTGCAGGGGGCAAGGTTCATGACCCGGCCAACGGCATAGACGGGGAAATAAAGGACCTTTATCTGGAGCAGGGACGCATAGTCGAAACTCCCACCTCCAAACCCCGGAGAATTGACGTCAGCGGCATGGTGGTGATGCCCGGCGGCGTGGATATCCACTGCCACATAGCCGGCCCCAAGGTAAACCTGGCCAGGAAGCTGCAACCGGAAGACCATCGCCGCGATCCTCATCCCGCTACGCAACACACCAGGTCCGGCGCCGGCGGCACCGTTCCTTCCACCTTTGCAACGGGATACCGTTATGCCACCCTGGGCTACACTACCGCTATGGAAGCGGCGGTTACTCCTATCGGCGCCCGGCATACTATAGAAGAGTTTCACGATACCCCGGTGATAGACAAGGGTTTTTACGTGCTCCTGGGCAATAATATTTTTTTACAACAGTTGATCAAGGCCGGCCGCAAAGAAGAGTTTCGTCATGCAGTAGCCTGGTGGATTAACGCAACCAAGGCCTACACGACCAAGCTGGTGAACCCGGGCGGAGATGAGCCCTGGAAAGGCAAAAAGAATTCCAACGTCAAGAATATCGATGAAAAAAGTGAAGTTATAGAGGTTTCACCCCGGCAGGTTATCGATTCATTTATAGAAGCGGTCAATGAATTGGGCTTGCCGCATCCACCCCATATTCACTGCAACAACCTGGGCCACAGCGGCAACTTCGAGACTACCCTGGAGACGATGAGAACAGCGGGCGACAGGCGCGTGCACCTGGCCCATATACAGTTCCACAGCTACGCGGGGGAACCCGGCAAGAACCCTAAATCCGCATCCCGGCAAATCGCCGAGTACATAAATGACCACCCCAATATCACCTGCGACGTCGGCCAGGTCATGTTCGGTAAAGCCACGATCATGACTGCGGACGCGCCACTGGCCTATATGCTCAGAGGCTTCAAAAAAGCAAAGTGGGTAAATGCCGATACGGAGTGCGAAAGCGGTTGTGGTATCGTTCCGTTCACCTACCAGGAACATGTCTATGTCCATGCCCTGCAATGGGCCATCGGCCTGGAACTGTTCCTGCTGTCAAAAGACCCCTGGCGTATTGTTCTGTCCACTGATCACCCGAACGGTGGTTCCTTCATGAGTTACCCGAAACTGATCCGCCTGCTGATGGACAAGGAATTCCGCAAGGAAGAAATCAAGCGCGTCAACCAGAAAGCCGTTAACGGCACCTTGTTGAATGAACTGGACCGTGAATATACACTCAATGAGATAGCCATCATTACCCGCGCCGGCCCGGCCCGGGCCCTGAACCTGAAAAACAAGGGCCACCTGGGAGCGGGCGCCGATGCGGACATCACCATCTACGATGAAATGGACGATAAAGAGGCCATGTTCAACGCGCCCCGTTACGTGATCAAATCCGGTAACGTCATTATCGAGAACCACGAGTTCCTGCGGGATTTCTACGGGAAATTTCTGCACACGGAACCCGGATACGATGAATCCATAGTCGCAGAAGTAAGGCCGTTTTTCGAGAGTTATTATTCTATCGAATTTTCCAATTATGCAGTCAATGACAGCTACCTGCATGACCATGAAGTGATCGCAACGTTACCAGAATGAAAATCAGGTCAACTGAAATTGTCGGAACTTTTGCCGAGGCCTTCAAAATGTGGGGAGCGCGGGTGATTATCACCGCGGCGACCAAACAGTGGGGCCTGGCGGCAGCGCAGTCGATGACCGGGTTTGCCACCTCGGTGATTGGCTGTAAATGTGAGGCCGGCATAGAGAGCATCCTCTCACCCGACCAGACCCCGGACCGCCGGCCGGGCGTCAGCATCCTGTTATTCGCCATGGACAAGGCGTCGGTGGGCAAACGATTGCTGGAACGCATCGGTCAGTGCGTGATGACCTGCCCGACTACGGCTTGTTTCAACGGCCTGGATGGTGAAGAGATTGTCCAGGTCGGTTCACAACTGCGTTATTTCGGCGATGGTTTCCAGGGCAGCAAGAAACTGGCGCAGCGGCGTTTCTGGCGTATCCCTGTCATGGATGGTGAGTTTACCGTGGAAGAATCGTTTGCCGTACAGCAGGCAGTAGGTGGAGGGAATATCATCATACTGGGAACGGATGAGAAAAAAACCCTGGCTGCGGCCGGCGCGGCTACCCGGGCCATGGGGACGGTAAAAGATATTATCCTGCCCTTTCCCAATGGCGTCGTGCGCAGTGGCAGCAAAGTGGGTTCACGTTACAAGACCCTGCCCGCGTCCACCAATGACGCCTATTGCCCCACGTTGAAAGCGGTAGTCGACAGCAGCCTCCCGGCAGACGTCAACTGCGCCCTTGAAATCGTCATCGACGGCCTGACGGAAACGGTAGTGAAGCAAGCCATGGCTGCAGGGATCCAGGCCGCGGCAAAACCGGGGATCAGGCAGATTACCGCCGGCAACTACGGGGGCAACCTCGGACAATACAAGATTAACCTGCACGAGCTGAACTTGTAGTGACAGGATGTTGATATGCCTATATCACTGAAACAGATCGCAACGCCGGACGTCCCTCTGGAGGCGGATAACCTTACCCCTGCCCGACTCGCCGGCCAGACACCGGCAAGCGTGGAAAAACTGCAGGTCATGCATGGCAGTGAACCCCGTTATATCGGTGACTTCTTCAGTGTGACAGGCCAATCCGACGGAGTCATCAACCTGCAAGGAGACCACCTGGGGCGGGTAAAACTCATCGGCGCCGGTATGTCACGGGGGACTATACTGGTGGAGGGTGACGTCGGCGAACATCTTGGGGCTGCTATGAGCGGGGGCGAAATACGGGTTAACGGCAATGCCGCTGACTGGGTCGGACCGGAGATGTCCGGAGGCAGAATCGAAATTCACGGCAATGCAGGCCACATGGTGGGGAGCGCCTATCGGGGCTCCACCATGGGTATGGCGGGTGGAGAAATCATCATTCACGGCAACGTGCGTAACGAAGTCGGCAACGCGATGCGCAACGGGCTGATCGCCATTGCCGGCAACAGCGGTGACTTCGCCGGGGTTAATATGCTCTCCGGCAGCATTTTTGTACTTGGCGAACTCGGTATCCGCACAGGGGCGGGCATGAAGCGGGGCACCATCGCCAGTCTGAAGAGCACACATCTGCTGCCCACCTTCAGCTATTCATGTACTTACCGTCCAGGTTACATGGTGCTTTACCTGCTCCACCTGATGCAGGTGTTTACAATCAGTGAAGAATACCTGCAGGGTTCATACAAACGCTACTGCGGTGACAGTGTTGAGATGAACCGGGGAGAAATATTATTATATGCTGGATAGAAACTGATATTTGGGGTCAGAGTAAAAATACCTCCAGGCCACCGGGGACGGACTTAAGTCCGTTCCCATTCCCTCCGTGTATTTTTACTCTGACCCCAAATATCGGGTAGACTGATCGCAGATGAGCTTATATAGGAGGATATCATGACAACCATCGTAACTGATAACTGTAAAGACTGTCGTTATACCGATTGCGTCACGGTATGCCCGGTGGAGTGCTTTCACTATGACGGCGAGATGCTGTATATAGACCCGGAGGTCTGTATCGATTGCAGTGCGTGCCTGCCGGAATGCCCGGTCGAGGCAATCTACGAGGAAGATGACCTGCCCGAAGACAAGTACGAGTGGATAGAAATCAACGCTGAAAGATCCAAAGTGCTGCCGGTCATCTCCGATACCATGGATCCGTTACCCGGGGCGGATGAAAAGAAAGCCGCCTTGGGCTTCTAGTACTCTTTCCAGGTGATATTGCCATGTTCAGCGGGTCGGGAAGCGGTTGAGCGCCAGGCGCGCAGCGCAGGTAATGGCGCGCCCTTGCCAAGCGGTGCAACGCCGCGGGCGACCGCTTCCCGACCCGCCCGCAGGGAGCCAAGCAGCGGCTCCAATACGGCGTTGCAGTCCTTGACAAGGGCGCGCCATTCTCTGCGGACTGCGCCTTGTCTTGAAGCCGCTGCTTGGCTCTGAACATGGCAATATCACCTGGAAAGAGTACTAGCCCGGATTTCTCACCAGTTCATCCCCGGACAGACCCGTTCGGCGTGCGTCGGGTGTTCGGGATACGTTTCTCTTCCAACCTGGATATTACGTCAGTGAATGTGATGATCCAGGCTAAATACAACTTTGTAAGCCATGAGTCAATTAGGAACCCAGGACAACCCTTTGCTGGTTGCCATCGTCGGCAGCGGCCCCAGCGGCTTCTACGCCGTTGACGCGCTCTTCAAAACCGACCTCGAAGTAAGGATTAACATGTTTGAACGGTTACCCGTTCCTTATGGTCTGGTAAGAAGCGGCGTCGCGCCTGATCACCCGAAACTGAAGCAGGCCATCAAGGTCTACGCCAGGATCGCGGAAGCGGAGGAATTCAATTACATCGGGAACGTTTCTGTAGGCACCGATATCAGCGTTGCTGAACTGAGGGAATCACACCACGCGGTGATCCTGACCTGCGGGGCCGAAACTGACCGCCGTCTCGGCATACCCGGGGAAGACCTGCATGGGAGTTACACGGCAACGGAATTTGTCGGCTGGTATAACGGCCATCCCGATTACCGCGACAGGGAGTTTGACCTGTCCCACGAAACCGCCGTCATTATCGGCCAGGGCAACGTCGCCGCCGACGTGAGCCGGATACTGGCCAAAACCGTCGACGAACTGAAGCACACGGATATTGCCGAACACGCCCTGAAAGTACTGGCTGAGAGCAAAGTAAAAAATATCTATGTCATCGGCCGGCGCGGGCCGGCACAGGCCAAGTTCACCTCCAAGGAATTGAAGGAGTTCGGCGCGCTGGCTGATTGTGACCCTGTAATCGACGGGGACGAACTGGCGCTGAACCCGGAAAGCGAAACCGAACTGGCAGATAGAAGCAACTCCGGCAATAAAAAAATCTATGACCTGTTCTGCGGTTATGCCGACCGGGAGCTGAGCATGGACAAGCGCTGTATTTTTACCTTCCTGAAGAGCCCCAGGGAAATGCTTGGCGAGGGCAGGGTAGAACGGTTGCTGATTGAAAAAAATTCCTTGTCAGGGGAACCATTCCGGCAGTCTGCAAGGGGTAGCGGAGAAACATTCACTATTGACGCCGGGATCGTCTTTCGCAGTATCGGCTACCACGGCATACCCATGCCCGGAGTGCCTTTTGACGAATCCCGCGGGGTCTTTTCCAACGATAAGGGCAGGATCATCAAGGGCGGCGCCGCGGACCCCGGGTTATATACGTCCGGCTGGATTAAGCGCGGTCCCACCGGCATCATCGGCACCAACAAGGTGGACAGCGTGGAGACGGTGGGCATGTTGCTGGAAGACATCGACAAGCTGGACACCGGCGAGAGCAAAAGCGGCGTCGCAGGTTGCCATGAAATACTCAACCGGCGCAGTGTCCGCCATATCAGCTTCTCCGATTGGAAGAAAATCGACGACGCCGAGATCTCACGCGGCCAGACTACAGGCAAACCCCGGGAGAAATACACCTCCATCAGCGAAATGCTGGCATTGCTGGATTGATGTGTTAACCTGCCCGTTTTGCAGCCTTTTGTGCGACGATCTGTCGGTCCGTAACGAACAGGACCACCTTGATGTATCCGCCAATGGCTGCCGGCTTGCCAGGCAAGGCTTTGCCACTCCCGCGCCTCCTGCGCAAGCAAGACTGAAAGGCGCTCCGGCTGCTATCGGGCAAGCGATAACAGCCGCAGCAAGCATCCTGCAACAGTCCGGCACACCCCTGATTGCCGGCCTCGGCACAGACATAGACGGCATACGCGCTGCCCTGCAACTGGGTGAAAAGACCGGCGCGGCACTCCTGCATGCAGGTGAGCGCCAGGCCACCCATAACCTGAAAGCGCTACAGACCCGAGGCGGGATCATGACCACCCTTGCAGAGGTGAAAAACAGGGCGGATACCATTATCTTTATCGGCAATCACGTTACCGCAGATTACCCCAGGTTTATAGAACGTTTCATCAATCCACCCCATTCCCTGTTCGTTGGAAAAAACAGGAAACTGGCCTACCTGGGCAGGCCCGGAATAAAAGAACTGGATGAATGCGCTGACCATACTGCTGTAATCATATCCGGCCAGGGTGATGAAATAGCCGACAACCTGGCCTTGCTGCGCGCAAAACTGGCCGGAACGGATTCACAAAGCGCCGACATATCCGCGCCAATAAACCGCAAACTGAACCAGATTGTCAACATGATAAGGGAAGCTCAATATGGCGTCCTGGTCTGGAGTCCGGCAGCCCTGCCGCAGGATCACGCCGACCTGATTATCAGCTCACTACTTGACCTTGTGCGCGACCTGAACAGCAGGCAACGTTTTGCCGGTTTGTCACTCAGCGGCAGTAACGGCGCTGCATCTTTCCAGAATGTGGCGACCTGGCAGACCGGATTCCCGGCCGGCATCAATTTCCGTTCCGGAGGCCCGTCCGGCGCCGATGCCGACATATCTGATGTGGACAGCCTGTTATGGATTTCGGCTTTTAGCGATGACACTCCCCCGGCGTTAAACGTACCCACGATTATTTTATCAGCACACCAGACCGGAATGAGCGACGCGGACGTTTATATTCCCATCGGAATCCCCGGCATCGACCACACCGGCAACCTGTTCAGGACGGATAGCATCATCAATATACCTTTAAAAAAAGTGAGAGATTCCGCTTCCCACAGCGCCGCCTGGGTCATCAGGGAGATCTTATCTGAAATAGAAGGCCGGCCGGTATGATCAAACTCGAAGGTGGCAAAGTCTACGATCCGGCTAACGGGATAGACGGCAAAGTCATGGATTTGTACATACAGGATGGCAAGTTGGTCAAGCCGGCGCCGGACCAAAAGATCCACCAGGTAATGGACCTGGGCGGTCGCATCGTCATGGCCGGTGGTATTGATATCCATACCCACATCGGCGGTGGCAAAGTCAATATCGCCCGGTTATTACTGGCGGAGGACCATAGCGCCAGCCCGGTAGACTCAAGTCCCCTGACACGCTCAGGTTCGGGCACTATTACCCCTACCAGTTTTGTCACCGGCTACCGTTATGCCGAAATGGGCTATACCACCTGTTTCGAACCGGCGATGATGCCCGTGAATGCGCGCCAGTCGCACCTGGAAATGGCGGATACCCCCATGCTGGACACGGGCGCGTATGTACTGCTTGGCAACGATGATTTCCTGCTGCGCCTGCTGCAAGGGAAAAAAGAACAAGCTGTGATCAATGATTACGTCGCCTGGACAATCCAGGCCGCACGGGCAATGGCTGTCAAGGTAGTCAACCCGGGCGGGATCAGCGCGTTCAAGTTCAACCAGAGAAAGCTGGACCTGGATGAAAAAAACAACGGCTACGGAGTAACGCCGCGTAACATACTGTGTGCGCTGCTTGATGCACTGGACGCTCTCGGCATTCCTCATCCCCTGCATGTCCATGGCTGCAACCTGGGGGTGCCAGGTAACTACCTGACAACCCTTGACACCATAGCAGCGGCAGAGGGTAAGCCGCTACACCTGACCCATGTACAATTCCACAGTTACGGACGGGAGGGAGACAGGAAATTCTCGTCCGCGGCGGCACTGGTAGCAGAGGCTGTCAACCGGAACGGAAACGTATCCATTGACGTCGGCCAGATCATGTTCGGCCAGACGATTACCACGTCCGCCGACAGCATGATGCAGCATAAGGGGCATACCCATGCTTCTCCGAATAAATGGGTCTGCATGGACATAGAATGCGATGCCGGCTGTGGCGTGGTGCCTTTCCGCTACCGGGATAGAAATTTTGTCAACGCCCTGCAGTGGTGTATCGGCCTGGAAATATTTTTACTCGTTAACGATCCCTGGCGCGTCTTTCTGACCACCGATCACCCGAACGGCGCGCCGTTTACTTCCTATCCGCACTTGATCAGGCTGCTAATGGACAAGAGTTTTCGCAACGACATGTTAGCGACCATCAATCAGGACGCCGCAAGCGCAAGCATCCTGTCCTCAATCGACCGGGAATATTCATTATACGAGATTGCTATACTTACCCGGGCAGCGCCGGCGAGAAGCCTGGGGCTGAGAAATCTCGGCCACCTGGGCTATGAGGCAACGGCCGACATCACCGTCTATAAACCTGACGACAACATAGAGACCATGTTCAGCAGACCGGAATACGTATTCAAACGCGGCGAACTCTGCGTCAGGAACGGCAAGGTCTGCGCCATACCGGCCACATCCACTCACGTGGTCGAACCGGACTACGACCGGGACATAGAGAAACCCCTGAAAAGTTATTTTGACAAATACATGACCATGAACCTGGATAATTTCAAAATCAGCCGGGATGAACTTGAGTCTTACAATCAGAATTCACTCCTGGTACATGATTGCAGCAGATCAGTTTAGCCACGGAGGACATAGAGAAATGATTTTAGCCACAGAGGACACAGAGATCACAGAGTGGGTCGGGAATCATTTTAACGCAGGGTTAACCTGCCTGTTTATCAATTCATCTTACTCGCTGTTCAACAGTAAGCGAACTCAAACGAAATCTGTTAACAAAATAGTGTAATCAGACTACATAAAGGCACTAATCGCTTATCTCTGTGATCTCTGTGTCCTCTGTGGCAAAAAAAATGCAACTACAATGAAAATAAACGGCGTAACCATTGACGATACGTTTGCCGAGGCCTTTCCCATGAAAGCAACCCGGCTGATCATTACCGCCATGACCATGAAGTATGCTTACCGCGCGGCCAACTCCCTGACCGGATTTGCCTCTTCCGTCATCGCCTGCGGCTGTGAAGCGGATATTGAACGTGAACTGAAGCCGGAAGAAACCCCGGACGGCAGGCCCGGTGTGGCGATCATCATGTTCGCCATGTCAAAATCGCAGTTAGCCGACCAGCTCACCCGGCGGGTCGGACAATCCGTAATGACCACCGCCACCAGCGCCTGCTTTGCCGGAACTCATAGCGATACCATGTTGCCCCTGGGGAAAAACCTGAGATATTTCGGCGACGGTCACCAGATTTCAAAGATACTGGACGGTATCCGCTACTGGCGCATCCCGGTCATGCATGGTGAATTCCTTTGTGAAGAAACCACCGGCGTAGTCCCTGCCATTGGCGGCGGCAATTTCCTGGTAATGGCAAAGACTTCACGTCACGGCCTGAGCGCCTGTGAAAAAGCCGTAAAGGCAATTCGCGGAGTAGACGGCGCAGTCACCACATTTCCCGGTGGAATTGTCGGGTCCGGCTCCAAAGTAGGATCAAAATATTCATTTCTACCGGCCTCAACAAACGAGGTCTTCTGCCCTACCCTGAAAAGCCGGGTAACCAGCATGCTTACGGAAGAGATCGGTTCCGTCCTGGAAATCGTCATCGACGGTCTGAATGAAGCCGCGATCAGCGCGGCCATGCGCGCCGGTATTGAGGCGGTCTGCAAAAACGGGCCCGACAAGGGTATCTACCGGATCGGCGCCGGGAACTTTGGCGGAAAACTGGGACCTTACCATTTCCACCTCAAGGATGTATTGAAATGAAACAGGGGACAGATTTGAAATCTGTCCCCGATTGTGTTTACCACTTTCACCTCAGGGATATACTGAAATGAAACCCATGATTTTCACCTTGAATAATAAGCCGCGCCAGCGACTGGATTTATCCGCACTGACACCGGACAGACTATCCGCCGCTGATGATATAGCCGCTATCGAAGTGGTTCTGGGTTCGACCGCGGCCAGAGCCGGAGACCTGTTTTCCATCAGCGGAGAAAACCCTGAGCATATCGAATTACGCCGTACTACGGAACTGGTTACCCGGATAGGCGCAGAGATGACGCGGGGACATATCAGCGTCAAGGCCCATGGCGGCAGTTACCTGGGCCATAAGATGAGAGGCGGAACAATCAGGGTTTACGGCAGTTGTGGCGACTGGCTCGGTTGCGATATGTACTGGGGCAGGATCGATGTCGAAGGCGATGCCGGCGATTATATCGGGGCAGGGGCTCGCACCAGCATGCACGGAATGCGGGACGGCCTGATCACGGTATGGGGCAACGCCGGAAACCGGACCGGTGATAAAATGCGGCGCGGGATGATCATGATCGGTGGTGACGCAGGAGACTTCAGTGGCGCCGGCATGGTTGCCGGTACCATTTTGATCCTGGGCAAGTCCGGCAAACACCCGGGTTACGGGATGAAACGCGGAAGCATCATACTGGGCAAACGGCCTGATCATATCGGCGCTACCATGGCCAACTGCGGCACATTGAAGATGGAATACCTGCGGCTGTTTTTCAAACAGCTTTCCCGTATGGGAAGCCGTTACCGGTTGTTCCGGAAATTCGGCCCCGAAGTCCGCCTGTATTCCGGTGACCTGGCGAACAACGGCAAGGGCGAACTCATGGTTTTGCTTAACGCTTCAAAATGATTTTTGCCCCAGAGGGCACAGAGATCACAGAGGATAACAGGACAGCGCTATATCAGGTTCAGGCCAGCCTCTCAAGACTATCAGAACACGCCCATAGTATAGAAAAAATCAGACCCGTCAGCATCTTCGATCCACTCTGTGATCTCTGTGCCCTCTGTGGCTAAAAAAATCAGTCCGTGAACTCTGCGCTCTGCAGGGTCAAAATCTCTTCCATTAAAGGTTCCTTGTCCGGTGAGCTGTCCGGGATAACGGCCTTGATCTGGTACAGTTTTCCAGGCACCTGATCAGACAGGATGAATTCATAAAACTTGGGAGCAAACTCGGCGAATTGTCTTCTCCTGGGGTCGTTGAGATACGGAGCGATGGAAATTTTCTCGCCGTTCACTTGCGCACCGTCATATTCAAACGTAACCGGCTCGATCTTCGCTTCTTCGGAGAAAGCCAGCTTGATACGTCTCTGGAAATAACGCCAACTGCCGCTGGTCAGGCGGCTCATCTCATAGACGTCTCCCTGCATGTAGGCAACCATGACCGGGTTGCCGGTAATGCCCATAAGGTTATCCTGATTGACATTTTGCTGTCTTTCCGCACTGAAAAATTCCATGTCGGCGTCCTTGCTACCGTCTTCATTGACACTGGTGATATCCAGGAAAACGGAGTCGCTGAAACCCTCTTCATAACTCCCGCGCTTGACGAAATCGTAATAAAGCCGCCCCGGGCTGTTGATGTTCTGCAGGTGATTGTCCAGCCAGAGTTTAACTTCCGCTTCGGCAAACTCATAGGTGTTCGGGTCAACGGCTATGGGGTCCCCCATTTTGCCCAGGGTAGCTCCCTTCACTTCTACGCCATCACCCGTGTCCCCGGCGGCTGCCGCCTCATCATCCGCAAACGCGAGTGACATCCACAGGACACACCCGGCAATCAACAGCAGGCGCCACACCGTTCCTGACTGCGCTGGAAGCCGCTCAGTCGTCATCTTCCCGTATTTCGATTTTTTCCAACGGTAACAACGGTACGCCATAGTCTTCCAGGATGGCATCGATTTCCGCCTGGTTCTCGGCAATCAGTTGATTTACCTTGTCCTTCCACTCTTTTTCTCCGTGCCTGACCGCCATTGCCACAGTGAATTCAAACTTCAAGTAGGCTGACTCCGGATCGTCACGTAACGGCAGGATGATAAGATCCTGGCCACCTTCGAGAGTTTTGGCAAAATATCCTATGGTAGGCCCCCAGATAATCGCCGCATCGATTTTCCCGGCAAGCAAATCCTCGGTCATAGTTTTACCCGGATACACCTCGGGGTCGCCGGGTTGTCCCTGGTACGGCACTATACTCCCCATCAGACCGTGTCTGAATACCCAGAACTGGTCCTGACCGCGATCAGTCACGCCGAATTTTATTTTCAAACCATTTTTGACCAGTTCAACCAGCATTTCCGGTGCGGTGACTGTATCCATTCCCCTACCCCTGGCTAATACCATGGCATAGGAACTGGTGTAATAAGGAACCGTTGCTGCAGCCCTTTCGAAATTTACCGGCGCGCTCATGACCAGGTCGCACTTATATCCGGTACCCGACTCGGATTCTGCCTTCAGGGTATTCCGGATAAACCCTATTCTCTGGGGAAAAAATTCATACTGTACTTCCACACCCAGTTTCTGCGCGAACAACTCGGCAATTTTGTTCTCAAAGCCCTGCTCCTTGCGATTGGAAAAGGGCAGCATAAACGGGTCAGCGCACACTTTCAGCGCGGTCATTTCCCCGACGTCGGCCGGTACGGACGCCACACCGGATGCCAGCAACAGGCACGCCAGCAGGTATTTTTTCATTTTCATCAACCTTTCTTCGCAGCCCGCTGCACCTTGAGGATCTTGCCGATAAGCCGCCGCCAGCCACCCGTAAGGTTGGCTCTCGCATTCTCCATGGCAGTATCAATGTTGACAGGCTCACCTACTACGATGACACCCACCATTCCGAACCCGATATGGGGAATGCACACAAAGGGATACACACCTTCTATGTCCAGTTGCAGGGTAAAATCGTTGCCCATTTTACTTTTCCAGCCTTCGGCGCCTTCGGGAAGCATTCCGTCGAACACCTGGCCGTCGGGAAGCGGCACTTGATTAATCGATACGGCGTCATGGGACGTCATATTGACGAACCTCACGTTATCTCCCGGCTTTACGTAAATCACGTCCGGATTGAATATACGCGCTTCCGCGTTTATTACGTGAATCTGTTGGGCAGATACCTGTGCAGAGCTTAAAACGAATAAAACTATTAAAAGAGTTCTCATCAAATACATATTCTCTATCCCCTTAATCTAGCCCGGATTTCTCACCAGGTGGTGAGAAATCCGAGCTATTCATTTTTGTTGTCATCATAGCATAATCAGCCGTTATGGACATATGGATATGATTAATGATCCACCAATAAGTTCCATAAAAAAATCCCCGATATCACTGATACCGGGGATCATGATTACAAACTTGCAAATAAGTTTGTTCGATCTACGGCAGGCTGAAGACCATCAACACACCACTGTTACGTGATGAATTCCATAGGTCTCTATAGCCGCCTACAGCACCCAACGCCGCATCACCGGACATGTCACGCAGAACCGGGATAGCCACAACAGCGCCAGCCCATCCGCCGATGCCGGAAAGAACACCTACGTATTGCTTGCCCTTATGGGTCCACGTGTTGAAGTTGCCGATAATACCAGACGGGGTCTTGAATTGCCAAAGCAGGTTGCCGGAACTGGCATCAATCGCTTTCGCATATCCTTCAAGTGTACCGTAGAAAACTACGTCACCGTTGGTTGCTAATGCACCGCTCCATACCGACCACCGCTCAGGAATAGACCATACGATCTTGCCTTCACTGGCATCCCAGGCAATAAAGTTGCCCATGTTGGTAGTGCCGTTACCCAATACCTGGCCAGCAGGATACATCGTCAGGTTGGCATTCACATACCAGCTACCAGCTGCTTGTTCATAAGTAACACCACCAGCCTCGTGGCTGACCGGTTCATAGGTCATGCAAACGTGGTTTGTTGGTACATAGAACAAGTTGGTTTTCGGGGAGTAGGCAGCAGGTTGCTGGTCCTTGGTGCCCAGTGCAGCAGGGCAGACGTCCTTGGAAGTAACATCCTGACCGTTGTAGTGAGTACTGAACTCATTGACAACCTGGGGATAACCCGTCTTCATATCAACGTGGGTTGCCCAGTTAACGGACGGGTCATACTTTTCAGCTACCAGCAGTTCGCCCGTCTTACGGTTCATGGTATAACCGAAACCGTTACGGTCGAAGTGGACCAGAGCCGGCGTATCCGCACCATTGACATTCAGTTCGGCCAGGATCATCTCGTTGATGCCGTCATAGTCCCACTCATCGTGGGGCGTCATCTGGTAAACCCAGCGAGCCATGCCGGTGTCGATGTCGCGGGCAAAAATGGACATGGACCACTTGTTGTCGCCAGGACGAACAACGGGATTCCAGGTGCCGGGGTTGCCGTTACCGTAGTACATCAGGTTCTCATCAAAGTCGGCAGGCCACCAGCCCCATGTGGAACCACCACCTATCTTCCACTGGTCGGAAGTCTCCTTACAAGTACGATCGGCCCCTGAGTTGGCACGCAGGGCCATCTCGCCCCAGGAACTCTTGCCAGTGCTCACTTCGGCATCAAACGCACACCAGGTCTTCAGGGAAGAATCCGCACCGACCGGCTCGCCCATTGACGTGGTATTCTCGTCAAACAGAATATCCTCGTCCGGACCCATGCTGAACGCACGCCAGGCCAGGCTGCCGTCACTGGCATTGTAAGCAGCTATCCAGCAACGTACGCCAAACTCAGCGCCGGAACATCCGGTAAAGACCTTGTCTTTAATCGGGTGTGGGGCATTGGTGTTGGTCATACCATTCGCCGGACCGTAGGGACCACCCTGTGCTTCGGTGACATCAGCACCGTTTTTTGTAGACCAGATAATACTGCCATCCTTGGGATTCAAGGCATACAAAGTGGTGTCAGCCGCTTGCAGGTAAATCTGTCCCATGCTGTATCCCAATCCACGATTTACGATATCACAACACATCTTCGGGACGGTTTCCGCTTCATCCTGCGCCGGCACAAAATCCCAGGTGATTTCCAGGGTATCAAGATTTATGGCAAATACATCATTCGGGAATGACGCATGAATATACAGAGTGTCGACATCCAGACCTGTCTCGCTTGGCGGCAGGACCAGGGGACCTCCCTCATGACCTTGCAGACGTCCTGTTGAAAATGTCCACGCAGCCACTATATCACCGGCATTCTTGTTATTAATCTGATCCAGTTCAGAATAACGCCAGTTGTTATAATTACCTCCCGGAAATACCCAATAGTTTGAGTCTTTCATCAACTCTCTAACACCATCGTTAGAATAAGCAGACAAAGACATAAACAGGGCAAGAGAGACAATTATCCATTTACTGAAGGAAAATTTACTCATGACCTCCTCCTCTTTTGTTAATTAACAATTTTGATCTCGATTTTATTGACCTCCCCGCTATCTTGAGATCATGAAAGATAGCTGAGAGTTAAATTA
This sequence comes from Gammaproteobacteria bacterium, assembly GCA_965205405.1. Lineage (GTDB taxonomy): Bacteria > Pseudomonadota > Gammaproteobacteria > Eutrophobiales > Eutrophobiaceae > JAAXHV01. Next base: position 1,898,334 of record OZ242169.1, on the reverse strand, counting down.
TCAGAGGGACAACCCCACGTCAAACTTTATTATCCTAATTACGTTGCTTTTTTATGCTGTTATTATTTAACGAATATTACCACAATGTAAAAGCAACATCAAATATAGGGAATTTTTATGTAATACGCAAGTCTTTTTATGCAAAGACCGCATATTTCACCCTATTTGGAGAAGAAGTCAAGCCTATATCAAGGATCTTACCCGGATCCCTGCAAAACCTGGAAATTTTGTCATCGATATTGTATACTTGACAGGCCGGACCGGATTACCGGGACAGTCTTGCATAATTTGAAGAATTTAAATCATAGAGGAACGTATGTTGAACACTACAACTAAGACGCTCATATATATTGCCGGATTATTCATCTTCGTATCGGCAGCGTTTGCGGATGTCATGCCCCATGACTGGCGGCAACAATTGTCGGATCAGGCATGGGAGGAAAATCTACGCTTTGCAACGTTTCAGGACAGGGAAATATTTGAAGATGCCGAGCAAAACGTATTGGAAGTCAAGGCGCCATACAGGGCGGAAGACGCTACCCTCGCTCCGGTTTCCATACATACCAAAATTCCCCAGAGCGATGAACTGTATATACAACGGATGCATGTATTTATCGACAAGAACCCGGTCCCGTTGGTGGGCATGTTTGATTTTACTCCCGCCAGCGGCAAAGCCGACCTTGCCATGCGTGTCAGGGTAAATGATCATACCTATGTGCGCGCTGTTGCCGAGTTGAATACGGGTGAGCTTTACATGGCCAAGAGTTTCGTTCGGGCAACGGGCGCTTGTTCTGCGCCACCACCTAAAAGCATCGGTGATTCCATCGCCAATATGGGTGCGATGAAAATGAGATTGATTGGTGATGTTGAATACAAGAAACCAAACCTGATGCAACTCAAGATAAAACACCCGAACATAACCGGGTTACAACCGATGAGGATAGGCTCCCATGTCCATCCTCCCGCTCATTTCGTCAACACGTTGAACGTCAATTACAATGGAAACCTGGTAATGAAAGCGCTGTTGACCTTTGCAATCAGCATGGATCCCAGCCTGCGCTTCTTTTTTATTCCGGAAAACGAGGGGAAATTGACAATCCAGGCAACGGATACCAAAAACGCTTCCTGGTCTTCGGAATTTATAGTGAATTAGGTCATAACATGGATGCACAGGATTACAGATCCTGTGCATCCATGTGATATTACTTTGAGTTCTCCTCCTCTGCCCGCGTAACCTTCCTGACTTCAGGACACGCAGTCATCGCTTTCTTTCTGGCGGCTTTCAACTGCTTCAGATATTCCCTGCTTGCTTCATCATCACGAAACAGGCCGCCGCGTTTGCCCGGCATCCCGGAATAGCGTTCCTGCAGGCTGGCCTCCTCGAACACCTCAAAGGTCAATTCAGCTTCCAGGACGTCCTGCCGGCAAGCGCAGGTCAGTAAATTTTCTTCGGTCCGATCGCCAAGCGCAGCCATACAACTGACAACCATCCTGACGGTTTCGACAGTTGGATATCCGGCGGCCGACACGAATGAGGGAACTACCAGGGCAAGTATTGTTACAACTTTCAGCATAACCAGGGAACCTCTGATTTAGTCTCAGAGGTTCCTACGATACAGGGACGTAGCGTCAAAATCAATGGGGGCCAGATGGTGGGGTCAGAGTAAAAACCCATGACGATGTATGATAATACCGCACATTCCGATGGGTTTTTACTCTGACCCCGGAATTCAGGAGTCTAGAACCTGTACCCTACCCGCACGCCGTAGGTACGGGGGGGTTGATACATATGGGTACAGCCCAACCCGGGAAAGGGTGTTCCCGCCACACCATTAACCATCTGTTGACACGTTGAAACGGTCTGGATGTCTTCGTCCTCTATGTTGTGCACAAAACCTTCCAGAAACAGGCCGGTCTTGTTTGATTCCCAGTGCAGGCTTGCATTGGTGCGGGTATAGGAATCCTGCTGGTCGACGGACTGATTGTGGGGCCGGGTAATATAACCGGATTTGAACGAGAACTGGAGCATGGGATTCAGCCGCCCATTCATCACTTCCCACTCAACGGGTACCCAGGTGACGCTGATATTCCAGTCCGGCGCATTCACCATTTCAGCGCCGGCGAGATTCAGGTTGTCCTGACCGGCCGTCAACGGATCATCCAGGCCTTCAAATTCATCGAATTCCGCATCCAGCCAGCCGAGGTTGAAATCGATGCGTCCGCCGTGATCGCCGTACAGGAATGAGGCTTCCAGCTCTACCCCGTAAATGGTTGCCTGCCCCGCATTGATTGCCGTATTGGTCGGGATCCCGCCAATGACACGCACGACAGCTTCCTCCTTATCGGAATAGTCATACCAGAACGCGCTCAGGTTCGCCCGGGCGCGGCCGTCCATGAATGTGGTTTTAAGGCCGCCCTCCAATGACAGTACTTCCTCCGGATTATAGACGATCAGATTTGCAACATTAAATGCTCCGCTCGGGTTAAAGGGATCGACGCTGCCGCGATTGAAACCGCCCGACTTGAAACCCTTGCTGTACTTGATATAGGCAAGAGCGTCGTCATTTATATGCCAGTCAAGACCGAACGACCAGGTAACCTCTTCCCAGGACGGGTTCGCTACCTGTGCGCGGGGAAATACCGGCGCGACAGGCCTGCCCAGTTCCCGAATGGTGACCGTCATATAACTGCCGGCAGTAGGATTAGCGGGGTCATTGACACCTCCCTTGTCTTTCTCATCTTCCGTATAACGTACGCCGCCGTTCAGAGTGAACTGATCAGTGATGTCATAGGAAGCATTGGCAAACACGGCCCATGATTCGACGTTGAAACCTTTGTCGACAAACTGGACATTCAGATGGGCGCCATTCGGCAGCACCGGCTGGTAGCGGAAATCGCCCGCGATATCTTCATCCAGGTAAAACGCCCCCAAAATCCATTGTAACGGGCCGTCCGAGTTGGAATTCAACCGCAGTTCACCTGTGAAAGACTCTGATTCCGTCTGTTCCACGACAATTGTGTCGATAGGAACAAGTCTGCCGGCAGGCGGCAAAAAGACTGAAGCGCCGGTGCCGTCAGTATCCATAAGGTAATCCCGCTCATGTTCCCGGTAAGAACCGATGAAGGTCAAATCGGCAAGAGGGAAAGAGTGATTCAGTTCGACTTGAAATTCGTATCCGTATTATCGCGAAAGCCTTCCGTATTGAGCGGGTTGGTGCGTGCGGGGTCCGGAGGTATCGGTATATTACATCCAAGGTCGGGACATTCCACCTGGGCGAGTACCGGACCGACACCCTGGTGTTCATAGTAGTCCGCGGAGATAAGCAACGAGGTATTCTCGCTGATATCCCAGAGCAGATGACCACGCACACCTATGTCATCCATGTCATCTCCATCGGCAACCAGAGGCCCGTTGTTCCGGTAACCGTCCCGTTCAACATAGGTAAATGCGACGCGCGCGCCGAGATTATCGGAAAACGGAACGTTCAGGGCGCCTCTTACGTCAACCGCATCAAAATTACCGTAACCGAACTGGATATCGCCTCCGAATGCTTCCAGATCGGGTTTCCTGGTAATGAGGTTCACCACCCCCGACGTGCTGTTGCGTCCGTACAGCGTGCCCTGAGGGCCGCGCAGTACCTCTACACGCTCAAGGTCATAGAAGTAGGCATTGATACCGGACATGCGCGGCACCAGGGCGCCGTCCATATAGAATGCGGTAGTCGGATCCGATGTATTCCTGCGTTCCGACTGGGATATGCCGCGAATATTGATAAAAATTGCATCCCTGGCATCTTCGGTTCCGACGGTCACATTGGGGACAATATTACTCAGCCCGATAGAATCAAATACACCGGCCTGCTCCAGTTGCTCTCCGCTGAATGCAGTAACGGCAACCGGCGTGTCCTGCAGGGATTCCGCACGCTTTTGCGCGGTAACCACGATCTCCTCAAGTACCTGAGCCCAGGCCGTATTGGAGATTAACAACATGCCGGCCAAAGCCAGGCTCAGTGTGTGCGCGCAGCAGTTTATTCTATGTTTTTGAATCCCCATAATGCCCCCCCTCAAAAAAATTAGCCTATATCAGTTACATTCGTTCTGCTACTTATAGTGCCATCGTTTCTGATAGTCTCTATATTATCGTTTCACTGTCTCTTTAAACCGAACCACCATGTACAGGTTAGTGGTTGCGTATGTAACAATCAAGAGATATTTGGGGTCAGAGTAAAAAAACTTACACGATTCAGAGCGCCCGGCCTGATCAACCGTATTTTTACTCTGACCCCAAATATCCTTCCAGTAATGCCATGACCGAGTCGATCGCGCCTTGATTCTGCCGCACCAGCCGTTGCCCGCGTTCACCACAGGTTTGTCTCAGTTCGTCGTCCTGTAACAAACGGATAACGGCAGCGGCCAGTTGCGCACAATCGGCCACGATCGTGATTGCATCGGCGGCCTTGAACAAACCGGTAATCTCCGCGAAATTACCGGTATGCTTCCCGCTTATCAGCGGCACGCCCAATCTGGCCGCTTCCAGCACATTGTGTCCTCCTGCAGGGACCAGGCTGCCGCCGATGAACGCTACGTCGGCACAGGCGTAGAACAGGGGGAGCTCTCCCAGCGTATCCAGCAAATATATGTTTGTATCCCGGGGCGCAGCGCCTGCGGCGCCGGTATGCCTGACGACGTCCAGGCCGCGCCGCCGGCACAGGTTATATACCTTACCGAAGCGTTCGGGATGACGCGGCGCGATAACCAGCAGGCAGTCCGCAAGCGTTTCAGCAACGTGGCGGAACGCATCCAGGACCTGTTCTTCTTCACCTTCGTGGGTGCTGGCCGCGATCCACACAGGACGGCCTGCAGCGAGCTCCCGCCGCAACGCCTGCGCCTTTCCGGCAACGTCATTGTCCGCCTCGATGTCGAACTTCAGGTTGCCTGCTACCGAGACATTGGCAGGGTCTGCTCCCAGCGCCAGGAAACGACCGGCGTCTGCAGCGCTCTGGGCGGCGATATGACTCAACGATTGCACGGCAGATGCCGACAAGCGCTTGAACCTGAGGTAACCGCGGTATGAGGCAGGAGACAGCCTGGCATTGACCAGGATTGCGGGGACGCCGCGGCGCCTGCAATAGTAGAGCAGGTTCGGCCAGATTTCCGTCTCCAGAATAATCAGCACCTGCGGATTGATCCGGAGCAGGAACCGGCAGATGCCATGGGGCAGGTCGTAGGGCAGGTAGCGATGTTGCACCGCGCCCGCAAACACGGACCCGACCTGTGCCGCCCCCGTCGGCGTGATAGTCGTCATCAGCACCTGGCAGTGTGGATATACGCTGAGCAGGCGTTTCACCAGCGCGCTCGACGCCTGCACCTCGCCCACGGATACCGCGTGAACCCAGATTACCGGCCGCGCGGATTCCAGTACGGGGATGCGACCGAACCGCTCCGGGATGCGTTCCAGGTAAGCGCGGTTTTTTACACCGCGCAACAACAGGTTCAACAGTGCCAGCGGCGCTGACAGGTACAGGACCAGGCTGTAAAAAATCCTCATCGGGCTAACCCGGACAATTGGGGACAGATTTAAAATCTGTCCCCATACTCCGTCTCCATATCCTCCAGGTATTTTCTGATACCCAACTCCAGGCCGGTGAACGGTTTGTGGTATCCGGCCTCCCGCAATGCCGAAATATCCGCCTCGGTGAAACTCTGGTATGCGGCCGGCAGATCTTCCGGAAAATCCACGTATTGAACCGTGCCCCTGGCGTGCCGGTCTATCAGTTGGCGGGCGATATCGTTAAAACTCCTGCTCCTGCCGGTGCCGACGTTGAATATCCCCCTGGCCCGATGGTTATTCATGAACCACAGGTTGACGTCCACCACGTCATCGATATGGACAAAATCACGGCGCTGCTCTCCATCAGCATAGCCGCCGCTGCCCTTGAATAATTTCACTGTCCCGCTTTCCAGTAATTGCCTGTGCAACTGGAAAATCACGCTGGCCATTGCTCCCTTGTGCTGTTCTCCGGGACCGTACACGTTGAAATACCTCAGGCCGGCTATCTGCGAGGCTGTGCTCTGCATCATCCTGCGGGCGTAACGGTCAAACAACAGTTTGGAGTAACCATACACATTGACGGGCTGCTCAAACTGCGTTTTTTCGACGAAACTCCGGTTGCCGCCGTAAACCGCAGCGCTGGAAGCATAAATGAAGGCAACGTCGTTTTCGATACAGGCATCCAGCAGACTGCGGGACCAGGCGTAGTTATTCTCCAGCATAAACCTGCCGTCCCATTCCCGGGTATCGGAACAAGCGCCCTGGTGAAATACAAGCTCCACGCCACTGAGCCTGTGGGACATAGACGACCTGAACTCATCCTTGTCCAGGTAATCCAGAAAATCGTAATCAACCAGGTTGTGGAATTTGGTTCCGTCCGATAAATCATCAACGGCGATAATATCCGTTCGCCCGGTTGCATTCAGGCCCCGTATCAGGTTACTGCCGATAAACCCGGCTGCCCCGGTCACGACGATCATGCTGAATCCCGGCCGCTATTTCTGATTTTATCTACTATCAGGCTTGTTGAGCAGCCGGCTGCCAGTGGCAGCACTCTTACTTCACCTCCCTGTTTCTTCACATGTTCGGCCCCGGCAATCTCATCGACGCCATAATCGCCGCCCTTGACCAGCAGGTCGGGGCTGATCAATTCCACCAGTCGCTCCGGAGTATCCTCAGAAAACGCAACCAGCCAGTCTACTGCAGCCAGCCCCGCCAGTACCTTCAGGCGTTTGTCCAGGTCCTGCAGCGGTCTTCCCGCGCCTTTGAGCTTAGCCACGGAAGTGTCACCATTCACCGCGACCACCAGCCTGTCACCCAGCGCCCTGGCCTGCTCCAGGCATTCGACGTGGCCTGCATGCAGCAGATCAAAGCAACCGTTGGTCATGACGATTTTTTCTCCCATGCGCCTGCTGCGGCTGAGGGCGTTGAGCAGGTCGTCAAGCTGCATGTACTTTTCGGCAGTATTCACAACAGAACGGTTGGCGGGCGCATTCAATTCAACGGCGCTGACGGTTGCCGCTCCCAGCTTCTCCACGGCTATGCCGGCAGCCTTGTTGGCAAAGCAGACGGCATCCCGGTAACCGTAGCCGGAGGCAACGGCTGCCGAAAAAGTCGCGATGACCGTATCACCGGCGCCGGTGACATCAAATACCTCATGGGCCTCAGCCGGCAGATTGATAATTTCGTGGTCTGTCCTGTCAACAAAGGTTACTCCGCGATCGCCCCGGGTGATGAGCAGGGCATTCAATGACAGTGCTTCACACAAGGCCAGGGCTTTTGTATTGATCTCGTCCTCACTCCGGCACTTCCCCACCACTGTCTCGAATTCTGCATAGTTCGGCGTCAATACCGCGGCATTTTTATAGCGGGAAAAATCTGCGCCTTTCGGATCGATTATGACGGGCAGTTCACGCTCCGTGGCGAGCCTGATGAGGGTCTGGATTCGGGCCAGGCTCCCTTTGCCGTAATCGGATAACACGACGACACTGGCGTCGCTTATCTGCTCTGCAAAAATCTCCACCAGCGCGTCGGCTTCCGCCACAGTGAATTCATCCTCGTAATCCATACGCAGCAATTGCTGGTTTTGACTTAAAACCCGAAGTTTGGTTATAGTGGAAGTATCTGGTTGACGATAAAAACGATAACAAACGCCTATCTCCGCTAATGCTTGTTCCAACACCCCAGCTTGCTCGTCATCTCCGGTAATGCCCGCCAGCCTGACTTTCAGCCCCAGGCAACTGATATTGGCTGCAACATTTGCGGCGCCGCCCGGCCGTTCTTCAACCCTGTCCACCTTCACCACAGGGACCGGCGCTTCCGGTGAAATCCTGTCGGCGTCACCATAGACGTAGCGGTCGAGCATTATGTCACCAGCTACCAGGATAGACGCATGAGCACTGGGATGAAAAATTTTTCGCGTTATCTGCATGTCCCGATAGACCCATATTTACGGCAGGTTAACTATACAGGCGATCTCCGGTTATTCACAATGGTGTTTTTTTTCTGTTTGCTCATGATATCCGGCTCCATTCGGGCCGAAACCGTTGCCGCCCTGCCCACATTCGAAGTGGAATATTCACTGTACGCCAACAATACCAAAGCCGCACAGGTAATCCGGCGCCTGACCAGGCTGGACGATAACATTTATGAGTACCGTTCCGAGACGAAAACGGTCGGACTCATCTCAATATTCAAAAAACTGCGTATTGTCGAGACCAGCAACATGGTGGTCCGGGGACGTCAGCTCAGGCCGGACTACTACAGTTACAGGCGCTCCGGCGACAAGAAAAAACGTGATGTCTCCATCGAGTTCAACTGGCAGACCAATAAGATTAAAAATACGATCAACGGCGATTTCTGGCACATGCCGCTAGAGCCGGGCGTGATGGACAAACTGCTGTACCAGCTCGCTATCATGTACGATTTGCAAAACGGACAGACGCCCGTTTCCTACCTGATTGCCGATGGAGGCGGTATTAAGACCTACAATTTCGAGAAGCTGGGTGAGGAAACCATCGACACGCCCCTGGGCAGCTTCAACACGGTAAAAATGCTCAGGCACAAACCGGGCAGCAGCCGCAGATCCGTTTTCTGGTGCGCGCCGGATCTGGAGTTTCTGCCGATAAAGGTGGAGCATACGGAGAAGGACGGCAGCAGTACCGTGGCGGTGATCAAATCATTGACAGGCGAACTGCAACAGCAGTAGACAGATAACCAGGAGATTCCACCGGGGTTTTGGGGCTGGCAGTCCCCAAAACCCTCCCACAGCAAAAGCGCAAGTTCCTGGAGAACCAGCATATATTACATCGGGGGGAAAGAGCCGATTCAATCAGAGTATTGGTTTAGCGCCTGCAGGAGCGTGTCGGGCGGGACGTATCCGGGTAATTCCTGGCCGTTTTCCAGGTAAATGGCGGGCGTTCCCCTCACTCCCAGGGATTGTCCCAGTTCATATTGCCGCTTCACCGGGTTATCGCACTGCGCCGGCGTTACCTGGTTTCCCTGCTTGGCCAGGGTTATGGCCGCATTCCGGTCCGCGGCACACCAGACCGATTCCATGTCCTTAAAGGATTCCGCATCGATACCGGCGCGCGGGAAGGCCAGGTATCTGACCGCGACGCCGTTACTGTTCAACTCTGCTACATCACGGTGGAAACGCTGGCAGTAGCCGCAGGTAATATCAGTAAAAACATACACCGTATGCTGTGTGTCCGGAGGAGCAAAATCTATGGTTTCGCTTGCCGGAATACTTTCCAGTATTTTTTTCCGGGCAACGGCGCGTTCCTGTTCACTCAGATTAATTCTCTTGCCCAGGTCAATGAGGTCACCCTGCAGAATGTAGCGTCCATCTTCGCTAAGGTAGATCATATCCGTGCCCAGCATGACTTCGTACAGTCCGGGGATGGGCGCCGGTTTGATCCGGGTGATTTCCACATCGGGGAAAACATCACTGACTGCCTTGCGCAACAGGTTATCCCGGTCCGGGTCGGCGGTTATTGCGGCAACGGCCAGTAGCGCAGTTATAAATAATATCAATCGAAGTCGCACTTTTTCTGTTCCTGGTTTTTTCATTTATCCTGTGTGACAGCAATCATAGCACAGGTAAACAGAACTGCCAGGATGACCACCACTACCACTAATTTGGGACACCCATGAATTGCGAAATAAATTTGGAATTTATGGGTGTCCCAAATTGACCTTGGAATTTATGGGTGTCCCAAATTTGGAATTTATGGGTGTCCCAAATTGACCTGTGAAGTCTGAGCCGCCATCCCTGGCGCAACATTAATGACTTCGATAAGCCCCAGCCTCGCCATCCTTGGCTCACCGTTCGCCGGGACAAATCTGCCAGGAGCAGATTTGGACGCTCAGAGAGCGCCCGTAGGGTGTGCGCCAGGGAAGGCGCACATCAGACAGACACATTAAGTGTCTGTTTCTTTTTCCGGCTCACCCCCGCGGATGGTGTTCTGCATGAAGGCTCTTCAGCCGTTCCCTGGCAACGTGGGTATAGATCTGCGTAGTCGAGATGTCGCTGTGACCCAGCAACATCTGCACCACGCGCAGGTCCGCGCCGTGGTTCAGCAGGTGGGTGGCAAACGCATGCCTGATTACGTGCGGAGAAAGCGCCTTGGCGATCCCTGCCCGGACGGCATAGCGTCTCAGCGCGTGCCAGAAAGTCTGGCGCGTCATCATGCGGCCGCGGCGACTGGGAAACAGGGTTGCTACGGGTGGCCCCCGTAACAGTTCGGAGCGGCCCTGACGGATGAATTTTTCCACCCAGTCGACCGCCTCTTCTCCCAGCGGGACGAGACGCTCCTTGTTGCCCTTGCCGATGACCCGTATCACGCCTTGCCTTAAATTCACCTGCCCAAGTTGCAGGCTGACCAGTTCCGATACTCTCAGCCCGGTTGCATATAACACCTCCAGCATCGCCCGGTCGCGCTGGCCGATGGCTGTGGAGGTGTCCGGTGCGTCAAGCAATCCCTCCACTTCCGCCTCGGTTAATGATTTCGGCAAAGGCCGGCCGATGCGCGGCGCTGCAATCCGGACACTGGGGTCATGGTTGATGTGCCCTTCCCTGGCCAGGTATTGGAAGAAGCGGCGCAGGGAGGACAAGCGGCGCGCGCTGGTACGGGCGGATTTGTTGTTTAACGAGGCCAGGTAGCCCAGGATATCCTCGGGCCGGGACTGCGACAAGTCAGTGGAGCTTGCCATCAACCAGTCCGAGTATGAATAAAGATCGTTACGGTAGGCGCTTAAGGTATTTTCACTCAGGCCCCGCTCCAGCCACAGGGCATCAAGAAACCGATCAATAATTTCCCGGGCCTGCCCGGCCCGGGTCTCGTCACCGGGCTTCAGGATGACGGCCTGATTTTTTCCTTTATCCTGGCTGCCTTGCCGCGTCGGCTGCGCATGTAATACAACTTTGCCCTCCTGACGTCCCCGCGCCGTTTCACGGAGATGTCGGCGATACTCGGGCTGTAGGTCTGGAATACCCGTTCCACGCCTTCGCCATAAGAAATTTTACGCACCGTAAATGAGGAATTAAGCCCCCGGTTCTTCTTGGCAATTACCGTGCCCTCAAACGCCTGTAACCGCTCCCGCTGACCTTCCACTACCTTGACCTGCACAATAACTGTATCACCGGGGTGAAATTCCGGGATCTCCCGGTTGCATTGCTCAGCTTCGAGTTGCTCAATAATATTTACCATGGTTGTAGACCTCACGTGAGTCGTTCGTTATCCCGCTCTTCTCTTATATATTCTTCCAGCAGCGCCTCTTGTTCAGGGTCCAGGGCCAATGCTTCCAGCAGCTCCGGACGCCGTTCCCAGGTACGCCCCAGCGCCTGTTTCAGACGCCATTTTCGTATCGCGTCATGGTCGCCGCTGAGTAATACCGACGCCACCGACCGGCCGGCAACCTGCTCGGGCCGGGTGTAATGGGGACAATCCAGTATCCCCCGGAAAAAGGAATCCTCCGCTGCGGATTGCTCATTTCCCAAGGCCCCGGGCAGACACCTTGCTACCGCATCGATCAATACCATGGCAGGAAGCTCGCCGCCGCTGAGCACGTAATCACCGATGGACCACTCCTCATCGACCTCCAGCTCGATAACCCGCTCATCAACACCTTCATAACGGCCCGCCACGAGGATTAATGAGTCCCTGCCGGCAAACGCCATGACGTCCTGCTGCCGAAGCTGTTTCCCCTGGGGGGTCAGATAGGCCACCGCGGCCCCCGGCAACGCCTTCCTGGCAGAGCGGATGGCAGCCAGCAACGGCTGCGCCATCATGACCATGCCCGGACCGCCCCCATAGGGCCTGTCATCCACACTACGGTGGCGATCTGTCGCATAATCCCGCGGATTAACCGTGCTGATTTGCAACAGTCCTGACCTGCCGGCTTTTCCGGTAATCCCATAATCGCTGACCGCAGCAAACATCTCCGGAAACAACGTCACCACGCACACCGAGAGCCCGCATTTCTCACCAGGCCGCTTGTTGCCACCGGATATTTGTTTGCTCCCAATGAGTTTAAATACATTCTTCACTATCTCGCCATTACACACTACGCTCGATACGCCCTCGCTTGTCTTTTTCCCGCCAGCGGGCACATGCTCCCTCAACCAGAGCTACGGCTATGCTTTCGGTCGCAGGCACCCGCTGGCGGGAAAAATCCTGCGCGATCATCGCATCGCCTGGTGAGAAATGCGGGCTAATCCCATTCCCAGTCCACCGTGATGATAGCGCGGTCCAGATCCACTTGCCTGATTACTTTATCCATAACGAACGGGATCGAACAACGCTTGACCCCCTCCACAACCAGCACGTCGTTGGCGCCGGTTGCACGGATATCGGCAACCCTGCCCAAGTGCCTGCCTGTTTGCGAGACAACCTCCATGTGCAGCAAGTCAACCCAATAATATTCACCTGACGCCGGTTTCGGCAAGCGCTCGCGCTGCACGGCAACCGGACGATCGATTAATTGAACCGCAGTCTCCCTGTCTTCGACCCCGGGAAATTTAACCACCAGAGCCTTACCAATTTTTCCGTGCTCATCAAATTTGACTTCGGTCCATGTTGCGTCGGCATTTTTTTTGCCTTCTCCCAGCAGCCAAGGTTGATACAAAAAGATATTTTCCCTGGGGTCGGTATAAGAGTATACCTTAAGCCAGCCGCGTACCCCGTGGACGCCGGATATCTTGCCGATAATGACCCGTTTCCCCGGCTCGTTGCCAGCAGGCCCCAGCATGAAAATCAGTCCGGCTTGGCTATATTTCCAGCGTTAATCTTGATCAAACCGGCCACGCGCTCAGAGGGTTGCGCCCCTTGGGACAGCCAATAGTCAATCCGTTCCTGTTGCAGACTCAATCTTTGTTCCTGGCCGGTCGCTATCGGGTTGAAATAACCCAGCCTTTCTATATACCTGCCGTCGCGCGGATTGCGTGAATCCGTTGCAACTATATGATAAAAAGGCCTTTTCTTCGCGCCCGCTCGTGCTAATCGAATTGTTACCATAAACACACCTTGTCCCAGCCAAACGGCAGGTTCATTTGTACATCGGAAAAAGTGTAGTATTGTACGGCTTTTTTATAAAAAAGAAAATGGCAATTGATTTTCAGCCACAGAGGGCACAGAGGACACTCCGATCCACTCTATGATCTCTGTGTCCTCTGTGGTAAAAACAGTCACCCTGATGATTACTCAACAAAAAGAGCGCCTGCGCGAGCGCCTGAAACAAAACCGGCGTGCGCTGGCGACCGCCCAACGGCTTGAATTCGACCGGGCAATTTATGCGCGACTGCCGGCGCACGTCGGCCAGGCCGGCTCGGTATTCTGTTACCTGTCCGCGGGTGACGAAGTAAATACCCATCCAATCATTGATCGCCTGCGGCAACTGGGCAAAACAGTGGTGGTCCCCAGGATCGTCAATCGTGAAAAGATGATCGCAGTCCGTTTCACCGACTGGGCGGATTTACGGGTCGGGCAATTGGGCATACTCACGCCGGACACGGATGACGAGTGGCAATCCGAGGTGGACCTGTGTATTACGCCCGGCCTCGGCTTTACCCTTGACGGCAAACGGATAGGCTTCGGTAAAGGCTATTATGACAAGTGGTTTGCCACCCATCCGCACGGCGCAAGAACGGCGTTGTGCTATGAATGCCAGATCGTCGCATCCATTCCTACCTCTGAGACAGACGTAAGGGTAGAAAAGATTATAACGGAGCAGAGAGTAATTTGTTGCCATTAGCCCGGATATCTCACCAGTCCGCTTGTTGCCATGATATTTGGATATTTGGGGTCAGAGTAAAAATACAGTTGAGTTGGCAGGTGGTGGTACTTTGTCATTAAGTATTTTTACTCTGACCCCAAATATCCTGACCGAACAACAGTATCAATCATCTCCCCTGCCCCAGCAGGCGGCCAGGATTGAACCGCTGATATTATGCCAGATACTGAACAGGGCGCCGGGCAGCGCAGCAATCAGCGGAAATTTTGTCAGCTCCACCAGGGCAATGGCCAGACCGGAATTCTGCATTCCCACTTCAATGGCAAGGGTACGGCGGATGCGTTCATCACAACCGAACAACCATGCCAGGCAATAACCGCCGGCTAACCCGGATAAATTATGCAGGCACACTGCAGCAAGGACCGGCGCCGCCAGCATGGTCAGTTGCGTCTGGGTATTGGCAATGATGATACCGATGATCAGGATGACGGCGGCGACGGATACCCCGGGGAATATGCGTTTGAGCAGCCGTACCCGGTCACCGAAACGGTAATTGATGAACACCCCCAGGGTAACCGGCGCCAGGATGATGGTAAAGATATTCAGCATCATGGCCGGCACCGGCACCGGGACTTTATGTCCAATGTAGATCCAGGTCAGCAGCGGCGTCAGGAATACCGCCAGCAATGTGGATACGGCTGTCAGGGTAATGGATACGGCAACCTCGCCTTTTGCCAGGTAGCAGATGATATTGGATGCGGTACCCCCGGGGCATGAGCCCACCAGCACCATACCCAGTGCCAGTTCCAGCGGCAACCCCATGGACTCAGCTATCAACCATGCCATGAACGGCATCAGGATAAACTGCAGGGCAACGCCCAGTGTGACCGGTTTGGGCGTTCTGAGCACATTCCTGAAGTCCTCCGGGCGCAGGGTCATCCCCATGCCCAGCATGACCAGGCCAAGCAGGGGAACGATGTATCCCTTAAACGGGAGCAACAGGCCGGGATGCAGGAAAGAAATAATGCTGATCCCGATGGCGCCCAGTGGAAAAAGTGTTGTTGTTCTCACCTGTCCTGATCTCACCTTACTGTAAAAGAATGATTGGAACTTCCGCTGTTTACCGGGGAGGGTTTTAGAGGCTGTTGTTTCGTTCCGAGGGCCATCCATGGCCCGTCCCGCGCTCATCCCCAGCGCTAGTCACGAAACAACAGCCTGCAAAACCCGGTTAGCGGGAACTACCGTAAAAATGTTATTCTAACCGGTAATGAAACCGCCCATTGATGTTATTCCTGTCACAGCTCCGGCCGCTGCCGGGAATACCATCCGCCATTGTTATAACTACCTGACAGCGGCGTTGCTTTTGCTGTTATTCCAACCCGTCTGCGCGGCTGTCAACCTGACCGATTCCAGCGATTGGCCCTTGTACGGGCGCAGCTATGATAACCAGCGTTTCAGTCCCTTGTCCCAGGTCAACAGCGGCAATGTGGATCGGTTGCGACTGGCCTGGCGTTTCAACACCGGCAAGTTCGGATCGTTTCAGGCCTCGCCCATTATACGGGATGGAATCATGTACATAACCACCCCTTACAATGACGTCATCGCCCTGCGCGCGGATACGGGCAAGGTATTATGGCGTTACCGGCATGACCTGGCAGACAAGTCGTTCTGTTGCGGTCCCGCCAACCGTGGGGCTGCACTCACTGCCGACAAGGTCTACAGCGTCACCATTGACGCCAGGCTGATCGCCCTGGAGCGGAATACCGGCAAGCTGATCTGGGACACGGCAATCACAGACACTGACGCCGGCAAGGCAGAACAACTCGACCCGCTCCTCGGTGTGGACGAATTGAAAGGCGCAACACAATCCGGACAAACCGGCTATACCGCCAACCTGGCCCCGCAAGTCTTTGCCGGCAAGGTCCTGGTAGGCATTTCCGGCGCGGGTTACGGCCTGCACATGGACCTGGAGCAGGAGGGCGAATATGTATTATCTGTCGGCGGCCTGTCCGGTGGAGGACACGGATTAAGGGGGTTTATCGTTGCCTACGATACGGAAACAGGCAAGGAAATCTGGCGTTGGTACAGTACCGCGGAATCCGGCTGGCAAGGCAAATGGCGCAAGAAAACCGGATATGGCGTAGCGCTGAACCGGGATCTGAAGGCCGAGCGGCGCGCCAACAAGACCTATGCCGATACCTGGCGCTACGGCGGCGGTTCGATCTTTACGACACCTGCCGTTGACCCTGAACTTGGCCTGATTTATATCGGCACCGGCAACCCGTCACCGCAGATGGATGATTCAACCCGTCCCGGTGACAATCTGTACAGCGTCAGCCTGGTCGCCCTGGAGGTGGATACCGGCAAACTGCGCTGGCATTACCAGCAGGTCCCCCATGACCGCTGGGGTTATGACGTCGCCAGCCCGCCGCTACTGTTTGATCTTGTTGAAAACGGCAAAACCATCAAGGCGGTAGGACAGGCCAGCAAGCTTGGCTGGTTCTTTATCCATGATCGGCTGACCGGTAAACTGATCCGGCGCAGCGAGCCTGTCATCAAGCCGGAAAACCTGTTCGCGCGGCCTACAGCGGAGGGGGTACGCATTGTTCCCGGTACCCTGGGCGCAGTCTCCTGGTCTCCGGCCGCTTACCATCCCGGTCTGCAACAGGTCTATATCGCGGGCATTTACCAGCCTTCCCTGTTTTTTTCCCGCAAACTGGAACCGAAACCGGGCGCGCCCTGGCAAAGCTACACTTTTTTCAAGAAAGCCGATGAAGCGGATTGGGGAGTACTCAGCGCCGTCGACGTCGTTTCCGGGAAACTGAGCTGGCAACAAAAAGTTGCGCAGCCCATGGTCGGCGGCGCACTGGTCACCGCCGGCGACCTGGTATTCACCGGTGAGGGAAACGGCAGGTTTGGCGCTTACGATGCGCATAACGGCGCGATCTTATGGCAACACCAGAGTGAATACGGCGTCAATGCCCCACCCGTCAGCTATATGCTCAACGGTAAACAGTACATTTCCGTTGCCGCAGGCGGAAACTCCTTATTCGGCTACAAGGTCGGCGACGAGATACTGACGTTCAGCCTGGAATGATTAGCCACTGAGATCACTGTGTCAGGTGCATATTGCGGTGAATGAGTTATAATGCCGAGAGCGGCGTTTCGCAATCAGGAGAATATCAGTGACCATAAAAGACAATGTAAAAAATCAGGCGGTGTGGTTGCGCGGCCTGTTTATCCTCATCTTCGGCGTCATACTTTACTTTGCCTTCATCCTTGTCTGGTTACTGGTCGTCTTTCAATTTGTCAGCAAGGTCGTGACGGGTAATTTAAACCGGCAACTGGCCGATTTCAGTAGCGGCTTGCTCCGATACATCTCTCAAATCCTGGGTTATATCACGTTCCAGTCGGATGAGCGCCCCTTCCCGTTTAACCCCTGGCCCGAAGCAGACAAGGCCCCGACGGCGACCGCGCCAAAGCCCAGGCGCCGTACAACCCGTTCCCCCGCCAGGAAAAAAGAAGCCAGCTAACCCGAGTGGGTTAACCGGTAGACTTGTCCTATCCAGTTGTTGATGACGGCTTCACCGCTGTCATGCCAGGTATTATCCAGAGAAGGGCTGATTAATTGTTCCGGGAATAGCGGCAGTTCCTGTCCGCGCTCCCTGGCGGCCACCACCCGTTCCCGGTACTCGGTCAGTATCGCCCTGGTCTGCAGGCTGAAATAATTATCCGGAAACGGCGGGTAACTATCCGTTTCACCAGCCATATAACGCAACACCTCCCGTTTGTATTCCTTAAACAGGCTGTTCTCGTCATATTCGGGATGTCCCTGGAAAAAAACCAGGCGTAATCCATCTTCACTGGCGGCCAGGTGAACCCCAACCTGTTCGCTTTCAACCAGGACGTTCAAACCGGCTTCAGCAAACTGTTGCGGCGTCACTGCGTTAAAGCGGGAATGCGGAACGTCAAAACGCGTATTGACACCTGCTACCAGGGGGTGCGAACGATCCCTGACGCCGTGCGAATAAACTCCCCAGCACTTCTCGGACAAGGGGACGCGCTTCTGCTTGTAGCGGAACTGCAATACCGCATGGGTAGCCAGGCAGGAACACAGTATGGACGTTACATTGTCGCAGGCCCAGTCAACCACTTCAATCAACGGCGTCCAGAATTCCTGCCTGTCCAGGGCGGGATCGACCACGTTGGCGCCGGTAATAATCAGCGCATCCAGACCGTCGGACTGGATTTGTTCAAAACTCTTGTAGTACCTTTCGACGTGCTCCTGACCCTCCCTGCTGCGCTGCAATTCCTTCAGGGTAAACGGGTGCAGATAAAACCTGGCTATCTGGTTGCTTTCGCCGACCAGCCGAAAGAACTGCCTTTCCGTCGCCTCCAGGGCCTTGTCCGGCATCATATTCAGCAGACCGATGTGCAGTTCGCGCACTTCCCGGGATATGGCAGTGTCCCGGGGTATGACGAGACTGCCTTCACGCTGGAGCCGCTCGAAGCTGGGCAGGTTGGTATTTGCTACCAGTGGCATGGGCTAATCTCCCTGCCGGTCCAGGACGTCAGCGATAACATTGATGAAGTGCTGTTCGGATTCCACTTCCAGCACTGCATCAGTGGCAATGGTATAACCATAAGTTGCGGCTATATATTCATAGCGCGGGATACGGGAGCGAAACAGCTTGGGGAACACCCACCGGACAAAGTCATCCGGTTCGATCAAGGCAATGTAATCCTGGCCGCGTTCGCGCTGGTAATCGGCAAGTTGCTCATCCAGGAAGGCCTCCTGGTAATACAGGGGTTTGGGATCCTGCTCGGCGCGGGCTATCAATTCCTTTTCATCTTCTGCCGTAGCCTTGAGATATAAAATCAGACTGTGCTGCGCCAACAGCCTGATCACATCATCATCCATTTCGCACAGGCTGCCGCCGGCGTCATTTACAAAATGCGCATAGCCGTACACTTCACGAGCCCTGTGCATAAACTCCGGCACGTCGTTCATGGAATTGATCTCGGCGACCCGGTGCAATTCCTGGCGTCGCTTGAATTCCTTCAGGTCCAGCCCGTCCTGTTCCGGATTGCCCAGTTTACCCAGAAAACTTGAAAGTGGTTTCAGGTTGTCGATATCCAGGTTATTGGTAATGTATATCGAGTCGGAGCGCAGTAATTCCCGGGTAAACGGGATCTGCATGACATGCTGCTTGATATTATCCAGGATGGGCTCATCCAGGTAACGGGTGCCGATCCGGTAATCACCGGAATAATGGAACCAGTTGTGGCGGCGCAGCTTTCTTGCCAGGGTGGTCTTGCCGACCCCGGACATACCCAGCAGCGTTACGGATTTATGCTCCCAGCGCCTGAACTCGTCACCAGTTAATTTCATACTCTTCGGAAAGGTTGGAACGGACTGACCAGTATAAAACAAGACAGCGCACGCCGCCATTCCCGCTAACTATGCTGGATAAGGGCTTTAGTGGCTGTTTGTCTGCGACTAGCGCCAGGGATGGGCGCGGGAACGGGCCATGGATGGCCCATTGGAGCAGACCAACAGCCACTAAAGCCCGGTTGCCGGAAATTAGCGGGAACTGCTGCAAGTTTACACCGATAACTGATCCTGCAAGGGAAGACGGCGGATGCGTTGTCCGGTTGCGGCAAATATGGCGTTACACAGTGCCGGTGCAATGGGTGGCGTGCCGACTTCCCCCATACCACCAATCGCCTCACCACTCTCAATAAAATATACCTCGATGCGCGGCGCGGTAGCCATACGCACCATCCGGTAATCGGAAAAATTGGTTTGCACGACCCGACCTTTGTCGATAGTGATATTGCCGTATAAAGCCGCGCTCAGGCCATAGATAATTCCGCCTTCAACCTGGTCCCGGGCAATGGCGGGATTAATGACTTCGCCCGGGTCAACCGCAGCCACCACTTTTTCCACACGTAGCCTGTCTCCGGAAATGGCCACCTGCACTGCCTGCGCTACGATTGAACCAAAACTGGCAACGACGGCAATTCCCATACCGGAATTCGCCGGCAGGGAGCGATCCCAGCCGATTTTCTCTGCCGCTAACCGCAATACGGCTTGATGGCGCGGCTGTTCGCGCAGTAAATCAAGACGATATTCAAGCGGGTCGAGCGCCGCGTGCTGCGCCAGTTCATCAATAAATGACTCGATAAAAAATCCCTGGCAGGAATGTTGCACACTGCGCCAGTAACCGATTGGGATCGGGGTGTTGCAGAGCACCCTACCAACTTGCTGATGCGCCACCGCGTACGGGATAAACGCGGCTTCACTGCCGCTGTTCAGACCGGTATCAGTATAGTAATTCAACCAGGTTACGGGTTTACCGTCAGCATTCAACAGCGCTTTTAAGCGGCTGAATTCCGCCGGGCGGTAACAGTCATGCCGGATGTCTTCTTCACGGGACCAGACAACCTTGACCGGATAGGGCACGCGCATGGCGGTATGCACCGCGTCCTCGATGAAGTTACCGCAGAATGATGACTTGCGACCGAAACTACCGCCCATCTGGAACGGGTGGACGGTCACATTTTTCATATCCATGGCGGCAGCCTGCGCGGCCAGCGCGCGGGTACCCAGCGGGTCCTGGGTACCTGCCCACACCTCCAGCACGCCATCGTGGCGCCAGGCGGCGCAATTCACCGGTTCCATGGGGGCATGGGCCAGGAGCGGCACACTGTATTCAGCTTCCACGACTGCGCCTGCCCCCGGCATGGTTTCAGCGCCGTCTCCCTGTTCATAATCTGTTTCATATTCCCCGCCATCCAGGGCAGCGCTGAAGTCACGGTACATTTGCTCCGAACTGAAACTGCCGTTGCCACCGTCTCCGAACTCGATGGCCAGCCTGGAAAGCGCCTGTTTTGCGCGCCAGTAGTTATCTGCCGTCACCACAACCGCACCGGGGATTTGCACTACGTCTGTTACTCCGGGCAAGGTTTTAACCGGGGCAGGGTCCAGGGATACCACATCCCCGCCAAAAACAGGCGCGTGGCGCACAGCCGCAACCTTCATATTATCCAGCTTGAGGTCGATACCATAATCCAGCGCGCCGGTCACTTTGTCTGCCAGGTCAAGACGCGCGATAGGCTTACCGCAGATGACATAGTCCTTTTTTGCTTTCAGCACCGGGGTAAGGGAGGGTGTTAATTGTGCCGCGTCCGCTGCCAATTCAGCAAACCGGACGGAACGACCACTGACATCGTGGTGAATATGGCTCAGCCTTGCAGAGCATTCCGATTGCGCCACGCCCCAGCGATCAGCCGCGGCCCGAAGCAACATATCCTTTGCTGCAGCCCCGGCGACGCGCATTCCCCACTGCCCGGTAAACCTGATGCTTGAACTCCCACCGGTCAGTTGCAGGTTCAGCATGCCTGATACCTTGTAAAACGAATAATCCAGCAGTCTTTGCAAAGGCTTTGGTATATCAACACTGCCTAACTTGAAGCCTTGAGCAATCTTGTCCGTTACGTAAATTTCCTCTGCGGGGGCTTGCTTGACGTCTATGAGCGACCAGTCCGCTTCCAGTTCCTCCGCCAACATCATCGGCAATGAGGTCAGGATGCCCTGCCCCATTTCCGCCTGTGGAACCAGGATGGTGATCGTATTATCGACATTGATGCTGACCCAGGAGGTCAGCCAGGTTTGTTCCGGCGTTGAAACTGCTGTTTGCGCCAGCCGGTTGGGGGTAAAGAAATAGCCCAGGGTCAGGCCGCCGCCCAATAATCCACCGGTGATCAGGAATGCGCGCCGGCTCAGCATTTAACCCGGATATTGCACAAGTTCGCTTGTCATTAACGGAAACTTAAATTGTGTCTATGAGATACTCACGGTTTATCAGCTCCGCTGCCATTCCAAACAGCGCTGGATGCGTTCATTGCGTCCATCCCTGGACGCAACCCTACGGGCGGCTGCCGCCGTGCAAATCGGCTGTCCTGCCGATTTGTCTCGCTTGTCTTTTACATCTCCTTATTCATTGACTGCTTTCATGCTGAGACGGACCCTGCCCTGCCGATCAATCTCAAGCACCTTTACCTTGACAAAATCACCTTCCGATAATTTATCGCTGACGTTCTCCACGCGTTCCTCAGAAATCTGCGAGATATGCACCAGGCCGTCCTTCCCCGGCAGGATATTGACAAACGCGCCAAAATCCATCAGCTTGGCCACTTTTCCCTTATATATTTTTCCTACTTCCACATCAGCCGTAATATCTTCAATCCGTTTGCGCGCGGCATCGCTGGCTGTCTTGTCACTGGAATAAATTTTCACGGTGCCGCTATCATCGATATCGATAGCCGCTCCCGTTTCATCCGTTATCGCACGTATCGTAGAGCCGCCTTTGCCGATAACGTCCCTGATCTTATCGGGATGGATCTTGATGGAGGTAATACGCGGGGCATATTCGGACATTTCTGCGCGAGCCGTACCAAGCACACCATTCATCTTATCCAGGATATGTAACCTCCCCTCCCTGGCCTGGGACAATGCAACCTCCATAATTTCCCTGGTTATACCTGCTACCTTGATGTCCATTTGCAGTGCGCTTATGCCTGTTTCAGTACCGGCTACTTTGAAATCCATATCGCCAAGGTGGTCCTCATCACCCATGATGTCGGACAACACTACAAATTTCTCCCCTTCTTTTATCAGGCCCATGGCAATACCGGCCACCGGCGCCTTTATCCCGATACCGGCATCCATCAACGACAGGCTGGCGCCGCATACCGAAGCCATGGAACTGGAGCCGTTCGATTCGGTTATTTCAGAGACAATCCGTAAGGAATAAGGAAATTCCTCCGGGGTCGGCATGACAGTCATCAAGGCGCGCTTGGCCAGTTTGCCATGGCCGATTTCGCGCCGTTTGGGTGAACCCGAACGTCCGGTTTCACCGACACAATAAGGAGGGAAGTTATAGTGCAGCATAAACGGCTCCTTGTACTCTCCTTCTATCGCATCGATGATCTGTGCTTCCCGGTCTGTGCCCAGGGTAGCCGTCACCAGGGCCTGTGTCTCACCCCGGGTAAATAGGGCAGAGCCATGGGCCCTGGGCAGCATGCCCACTTCCACGCTGATATCTCTTACAGTTGCAGTATCCCTGCCGTCAATGCGCGGCTCACCGGCAACTATCGCGCCCCTGACGATACTGCTTTCCAGATCTCCAACAGCCTCACCGATTGTCCGATCGCTCCAGCGCTCCTCGTGCTTGGCGGTAATCGTGGTGATTGCCTCGGACTTTATTTCGGCCAGCCGCTCGCGCCGGCTGATCTTGTCCTGGACTGCATAGGCTTCGTGCAGCAGGTCCGCGCACAGGTCGCTGACTTCGTCCTGCAACTCTTTATCCTCGTCCGCCGGCTGCCAGTCCCAGGGTTTGGTTCCAGCCTCGGCAACCAGTTGCCGGATATTTTCAATCACGACCTGCAACTGCTCGTGACCGTACATTACCGCGCCCAGCATGACTTCTTCCGACAACAGCCCGGCTTCGGATTCAACCATTAAGACGGAGGATTCCGTCCCGGCTACCACCAGGTTCAAATCCGATTCGGACAGGGCGGTATAACTGGGATTGAGCAGGTACTCGCCGTCGCGATAACCGACCCGGGCGGCGCCGATGGGTCCGTTGAACGGAATTCCGGAAAGACCCAACGCGGCCGAGGCGCCAATCAGTGCAGGGATATCGGAATTAATCTCCGGGTCCAGCGACATGACGGTGGCGATAATCTGGACTTCATTTTTAAATTGCTTGGAAAACAGGGGACGTATCGGCCTGTCAATCAGCCTTGAGGTCAGCACCTCCTTTTCCGACGGCCGCCCCTCGCGCCGGAAGAATCCACCGGGGATCTTCCCGGCTGCATAAGTTTTTTCCTGGTAATCCACCGTGAGAGGGAAAAAACCCTGGTCGGGCCTGGCTTCCTTACTGGCAACACATGCTACCAGTACGACCGTATCCCCCATACTCACCATTACTGCTCCGCTGGCCTGTCTGGCAATCTTGCCTGTCTCCAGGACTACCGGAACATCCCCAAACTGAAATTCTGTTTTAACCTCGTTCATTATTCTTCCCGATTATTATGTAGCTGATATTTGAAATGGCTTGCTTGTGCAAGGACTGGAGCATGCCGACAACCGGTGAACATCTCAAGCTGCCGGATAAATTGGAGATTGCCTGGACAGTTACTTTCTCAGTTCTAATTGACCAATCAGTTCCCGATACCGGTTAACATCCTTATTCCTTAAATAGTCCAGCAGTTTCCGGCGCTGATTAACCATACGCAACAAACCCTGGCGTGAATGGTGATCTTTGGAATGCAATTTAAAGTGCTGTGATAAATCAGTAATACGTGCGGTCAATAGCGCCACCTGCACCTCGGGTGACCCGGTATCGCTTGATGCACGTTGATACTTGTTTAAGATATCAGCTTTCTGATGCTGACTTAAAGGCATTGAATTACTATTCTCCTGTCCGATCTTTTTAAAAGCGTGCGTATTGTACCCACGCTGACAGCAACTGACAAGAAAAACATTATATTTTGTTAGGAGCACAGGAATTATGGGGACACAACCAGTCGTTTCGGCGCTACGCGGCCATCCTCAAGCACCTCGCCCACCCCCAAAAAACGCTTGTCCTCGGTGTAAATCCGCAACATTCCGTGGGTCGGCGCCTTCGGCACCATGACCGGCTGGCCCTGGCATAAATAAAAGGCAACAGAGTCGACCAGATGGATGGACGGCATATCCTGCAGGACGGAATCGATGCCCAGCAATTCAGCATCCAGGCCGGACAGCCCGGTTTCAGCAATGGTTTCCAGCTCAGCCAGGGCCAGCATGTTTTCATCAGAATAAGGCCCGACGCCGATACGCCTCAGTGATTTTACGTGCGCCCCACAACCCAGTTCCTTGCCGATGTCTTCGGCCAGTGTCCGGATATAAGTCCCCTTGGAACACAATATCTCCAGTTCCAGCTCGTCGTCCCGGTAATCAAGCAGGGTTATGCTGTGCACGGTGATTTCCCGGGGTTCCCTGTCCACCTCCAGTCCTTGATGAGCCAGTTTGTACAGCCTCTGTCCCTTATGTTTCAGCGCTGAAAACATGGGAGGAACTTGCATGACAGTACCCTGAAACCCTGCCAGAGCCGCCTCTATGCGTTTACGGGTAAATTTCTGCAGTGCGCCTCGATATACGACTTCACCTTCTGCATCGCCGGTGTTGGTCTGAATCCCCAACTGAAAAATTGTGCGATAATGTTTGTCGGCATTCAGCAAAAAACCGGAAAATTTCGTTGCCTCGCCAAAGCATAACGGCAACAGACCGGACGCGGCCTTATCCAGGCTGCCGGTATGCCCCGCTTTTTTTGCCCTATACAGCGACTTCACTCTTTGCAACGCGCTATTGGAAGTCAATCCCACCGGTTTATCCAGCAGCAGGATACCTATGACGTTGCGGCCTTTTACTTCGCTTCTTCGAGCCATGATATTATTTCAGCCACAGAGGACACAGAGATAAAAGAGATCAGGGTTCAATGGCTTCATGTAGTTTGATTGCGGCAGGTGATTAACAGGACCCGTTTCAAAGATATACCCAATGACGCATTAAGATAACGATAAATATGAAGGTTACCCGTATCTTGACAAGGTTCTCGATCCACTCTGTGATCTCTGTGTCCTCTGTGGCTGAAATTATTCCGCAGGCTTTTTAATGGCGCGATCTATGAGATCCGTCAATCGGTTTGCACGATTGAGGGCGTGGTCCAGGCGGAAGGCCAGTTGCGGTACTGCCCGCAGAGACAGGACCTGCGCTAACAGGTGGCGGAAGTGCCCGGCTCTCTCATTCAGTAATTTCACGATAACATCCTCGGTGCGGGCGGGTTGCAGACAGGTAAAATAAATACTGGCATTTCTGAGGTCGGGGCTGACGTCAACAAACGACACCGTAATCAATCCTACTTCCTTGATCGACACCTCCTTTTGCAGCAACAACGCGACCTCGCGTTGCAGCAAGTCCGCAACGCGCTGATTCCGACCAAACTCACGCGCCATCAGTTACTGACTAAATATTACGTTCGACTTCGATCCGTTCAAATACTTCGATCTGGTCGCCTGGTTTTACATCGTTGTAATTTTTCACGCCAATGCCGCACTCAGTACCGGATTTGACCTCATTTACGTCATCCTTGAAACGCCGTAACGACTCGAGTTGCCCTTCATAGATAACTACATTATCCCGTAGCACCCGTATCGGATTGGCTTTGCGCACGAGGCCGCTGGATACGATACAACCGGCGATCTCTCCGAGAGCAGGAGAACGGAACACCTCTTTTACTTCCGCAATACCGACGATTTGCTCCCTCACTTCCGGTGCTAACAAACCGTTAATCGCTGCCTTCACATCATCGATGACGTCATAGATTACACTGTAGTAACGTAAGTCCACTCCTTCTTCATCTACCAGTTTTCTGGCCGCTCCATCCACCCGGACATTAAACCCGATTACCTTGCCGTTTGAAGCCAACGCCAGGTTAATATCCGATTCCGTTATACCGCCGACGCCGGTGCTGATGATATTGACCGACACTTCATCCCCGGATAGTTTCTGCAGCGCTTCCGACAAGGCTTCTGACGAACCCTGGACGTCTGCCTTGATAAGTACGTTTACCGCAGCGCCATCGGCGTCATTCATCCGGGTGATCGCATCCTTTGTCTTGGATGCCTGTTGTTTTGCCAGCTTGACTTCCCTGTATTTGCCCTGGCGAAACAGCGCTATTTCCCTGGCCTTGCGTTCATCGGCTACGACTATCATATCGTCACCGGCTTTGGGCGTACCTGACAGGCCCAGGACCTCCACAGGGATAGAGGGCCCGGCCACCGACACTTCAGCGCTGTTTTCGTCATGCAGTGCGCGAACCCTGCCAAATTCATGGCCGGTAAGGATCATATCACCCCTCTGCAACTCGCCATTTTGTACGAGCACGGTGGCAACGGGACCCCTCCCTTTGTCCAGCCTTGCCTCAATGACCGTACCTGAAGCAGGCCCGCTCGGCACTGCCTTGAGTTCCAGGACTTCGGCCTGTATCGAGATGCTGTCAAGCAAACTATCAACCCCTTCACCCGTTTTAGCTGAGAGGTTAACAAACATGGTATCGCCGCCCCACTCTTCGGGAATCACCTCGAATTTGGATAATTCCTGTTTTACGCTATCCGGATCGGCCTCGGCTTTGTCAGTTTTATTTATCGCGACAATCAGCGGAACAGAACCGGCCCTGGCATGTCGGATAGCTTCTTCAGTCTGCGGCATTACGCCGTCATCCGCAGCAACCACCAGGATAACAATATCCGTCACTTTGGCTCCGCGCGCGCGCATTGCAGTAAACGCCTCGTGCCCGGGAGTATCCAGGAAAGTGATGTTGCCATTTTCCGTCTTGACGCTATAGGCGCCGATGTGTTGGGTAACGCCTCCTGCTTCGCCCGCGGCAACCTTGCTGTGCCTGATGAAATCAAGCAATGATGTTTTGCCGTGGTCAACGTGGCCCATAATTGTCACTACCGCTGCGCGGGTAATTTCATCCCCCTGAGTGCGGCCCGATTGAATAATTTCTTCTTCCAGCGCGTTTTCCTTGAGCATTTTAGCCTTATGGCCCATTTCCTCCGCAACGATAGCGGCCGTTTCCTGATCGATCATCTGGTTGATGGTGACCATACTACCCAGGTTCATCATCGCCTTGATGACCTCAGTGCTCTTTACTGACATACGCTGAGCCAACTCGGAAACTGTGATACTTTCCGGTATCTCCACTTCCCGGACGATAGGCGCAGTAGGCTTTTCAAACGCGTGTTGCGCCGGTCTTTTGACTACCTGCCTCGGTCTTTTCTTTTTCTTTCTGCGGCCGGATTTACCGGAAGATACATGTAATTCCTCACGCTGAATCCGGGCGGGTTTTTCATTTTCGACCTGCGCCGGCGGCGGGTCTGCCGGCGCCTCAGGCGCGGCGTCCGCCTGCTGTTCGGTTACATCCTCGAGGGGTTGCAGCGTCTCTCCGTCCTGTAAGTCATGCCTGATACTTTCTTCCCCAGTCTCCGGCTCAGAGACAATATCGGGTTGCTCGGCTTGTCCGGATTCTGTTTCCACCGGGTCGGCCGGTTGCGGCCTTTCGACTGCAGCCGCCTGTTCTTCCAGTTTTGCGGTTGCCTCCTTCTCCGCCTCCTGACGGGCCAGTTCCTCCGCCGCAGCCTTTGTCCGTTGCTCTTCGGCCTCCTGCGTCCTTTTCAGGGCCTCCTCCTCTATTACGCTGCGCTTGATGTAGGTTCGGCGTTTTCTGACTTCCACACTGATGGTTTTCGTGCGTATCTTGCTCCGGTTGCCCACACCGGAGGCCGGCATTTTGATCTCACTGATGGTTTTCCTTTTGAGGGTTATTCTTTCCGGACCGGCTTGATTCTCCTTCCCATGTTTGCGCCGCAGGTATCCCAGCAGTTCCGTCTTCTCATTATCCGAGATCCAGTCATCCGCGGTCTTACCCGCCAGACCGGCCTCTTCAAGTTGCTCAAGCAACTTTTCTACCGGAATCCGAATAACCTCCGCATACTGTTTTACCGTTACTTCAGGCATATAGGGTCCTCAAGCTCTAACTATTGATTTCTTCCGCTGCAAACCAGGGAATACGCGCGGTCATAATCAGTTGACCTGCCCGGCCTTTATCCAGGCCCTCGATTTCAACCAGTTCATCTACTGATTTTTCAGCCAGGTCTTCCATGGTGACCACACCGCGCACGGCCAGCTCATAAGCTAATGCCTCATCCATACCTTCCATCTCCAATAAGTCGTCTGCCGGCTTGACGTCCGCCAGTTTTTCCTCGTTGACGATGGCGCGGGTCAGCATGATATCCCGGGCGCGGTCGCGCAGTTCTCTTATCAAACCTTCATCAAACTCTTCTATATCCACCATCTCATTCTCGGGGACATACGCTATTTCTTCAACACTGGAAAATCCCTCCTGTACCAGGATGACTGCGATTTCTTCATCCACATCCAACTCTTCCATAAACATCTTCTGCAGCACCTGGGCCTCGGATTCAGTCTTCTGATCCGCCTGCTCAACCGACATGACATTCAGTTCCCAGCGCGTCAATTCACTGGCAAGCTTGACATTCTGGCCGCCTCGGCCAATCGCCTGCGACAGGTTCTCCTCGGACACGGCAACGTCCATGCTGTGGCTGTCCTCATCGACCAGTATCGATACGACCTCAGCCGGCGCCATGGCATTAATGACAAATTGTGCGGGATTCTCGTCCCAGGGTATGATGTCGACCCGCTCACCACCCAGCGCATTGGAAACCGCCTGTACCCTTGAGCCTCTCATCCCGACACAGGCGCCAATCGGGTCGATCCTGGGATCATTGGCTTTTACCGCAATTTTTGCCCTGGAACCCGGATCGCGCGCGCCATTGATAATCTCGATCAGACCTTCATTGATCTCAGGCACCTCGATTTTGAACAGCTCAATCAGCAACTCCGCAGCCGTCCGGCTCAGAAATAACTGCGGTCCTCTGTTTTCAGGTTTCACTTCACGTAAATAAGCCCGGATCTGATCCCGTGGCCTGACCGCTTCCCTCGGGATCATTTCGTCTCTGGGTATAAACCCTTCGGCATTACCGCCCAAATCCAGGAAGATATTGCCCCTTTCCACCTTTTTCACGAAACCGATGACCATCTCGCCGACCCGGTCTATATACGCATCAAAGACCTGCTTACGCTCAGCTTCGCGTACTTTCTGCATAATCACCTGTTTTGCGCTTTGCGCGGCGATCCTGCCGAACTCGACCGACTTCATGGGTTCCTCGATAAAATCTCCGGCCTCCATGTCATTTTCTTTTGCCGTAGCGTCAGACAGCTGGACCTGGCGGGTGGGAAACTCCAGGGGTTCCGGGCTGTCTTCAACCACTTCCCATTGCCTGAACGTTTCATAGTCGCCTGTCTCATGATCGATGGCGACACGCACTTCGACATCTTCACGCGAGCGTTTTTTCGTTGCACTGGCCAACGCAGCTTCAATGGCTTCGAATATGATCTCCTTGGCAACGCCTTTTTCGTTGCACACCACGTCCACTACCATCAAAATTTCTTTATTCATTGAAATAACTCATTAATACTCCCGGGGTACTATTCTTGCCTTGTCTATTTCATCCAGAGGAATATGCAATTCCTTGCCCGCCTCATTCAGGATAACCGTGTCTCCAGTTACTCTTTCTATACGACCTGTAATGCGTTTGCGCTGTTCATAGGTCCCGGATAAGTTGATTTTTACCGTCTCTCCAATAAACTGTTCATACTGGGTCGGGGAAAATAACAGCCTGTCCAAACCAGGTGATGAAACTTCCAGCCGGTATTCACCGGCGATTGGGTCTTCAACATCCAGTATGCCGGATACCCGGTTGCTCACTGTCTCACAATCTTCCAGTGTAATCCCGGGCTCTCTGTCAATATAAATACGCAACAGTGAAACGTTGCCCTGCCTTAACTGTTCAATTCCCCAGCACACATAACCCATATCCACAATCACGGGTTTTAACAACGCATCCAGGGTCTGACTTTGTTTGTACACGTTTTCACCATGACCGTATCCGGCCGTGGATTGCCGGGGTCTAACCCGGATTTCTCACCAGGTCGCTGGTTGCTATCGGCAACATGTTTGCTGTCAATAAGTTATGTAATATTCTCAATATTCCGTCATTACAGACTGCGCTTGATGCGCCCTCGCTTGTCTTTTTTGCGCCAGCGGGCACATGTTCATTGCGCCCATCCCTGGGCGCAACCCTTCGGGCGGCTATCGCCGTGCAAATCGTCTGTCCTGACGATTTGTCCCTCAACCATAGCTACGGCTATGCTTTCGGTCGCAGGCACCCGCTGACACAAAAAATCCGGCGCGATCATCGCATCACCTGGTGAGAAATCCGGGCTAAAACAAAAAGTGGGCATTAAGCCCACTTCTAAAAAATCCACCTGACCGATATCATCACCTGTTGTCACAATACCGGTTTCGGCCCCCTTTTTTTATCCTCAATACTTCTGTCCTCAATATCTGGTAGCGGGGGCAGGATTTGAACCTGCGACCTTCGGGTTATGAGCCCGACGAGCTGCCAGACTGCTCCACCCCGCAATAGAATAGCGGATGGTAGAACACCCAGATAATTTTTTCAAGTCAAATATCACTATTTCAGGGATATCAGCGCCGCCGGGAATGTCCCCCGAAATGCAGTCGTGACACATAGCCTGCCCCTGCATGCTGTAAGCAGGGGGATGTACCGTTCTCCATCACCTGCCTGTCTCCTGCTCCCTTGCCCGTTTTATCAATTCTGCATTGGCCGGGCGTATCTCCGGGTGTCTGGTCGACAAGGAATTCGATTTTTCCGCCAGGGCAATAGCCTGTCGCCATTGTCCCTGGCGTAATCGCAAAAGCGCAAGGCGACGCCATAGCCAGGGGTTCTTGGGCTCCAGTCGCAGCGCTCGTTCAACGGCGCTTAGCGCGCCCTCAGTGTTGCCCTGGCTGAGCCTGAGGTCTGTATCATCCAACAAAGCAATCACGGCGGGGTTGGTGCTGATCCGTCCCGGCGCCGGCGCTACAGGCATATCGACTGCTGCCGGCGGCAACGCGTTTTCAGGCTCGGGCAACGCGGTCCAGGTCACGCTATCATCATCCTCCACCTGCGCACCCGCGGGCGCGCTGTCATCCGGCTCAGCAGCGGCCTCCGTAGCAGTGTCCGTCTCCTGCCTGTCGACCACAGGCGCCCGTTGCACGGTTGAGCAGGCGCCGCAAAACAACAGGGCGGCAAACATAAAGTGTATTGTGTGTTGTTTATTCATCAGTTGTCCTCGTTGGCCGGGTTTTGGGGACTGTTATTCCGTTCCAAGGGCCATCCCTGGCCCGTCCCGCGCTCATCCCTGGCGCTAGTCACGGAATAACAGTCCCCAAAACCCTCTTCCGGCAAACTTGTCTGGAGTCCGGGTTTACTCATGATAATCAACATGTGTCGATATCCCCGGGTCTGGCCCCAAGTACATAGGGGATATACGGAAATCTGATGCAGGCTCCGGCAAATGGTAAATTTACCGCGTCCAGTGAGCCGATACCGGGAGGCGGTAACAATTCGATACTGTTGATACCCTGCCGTTTGACTATGTTAGCCCAAATCCGCAAGGCGCCGGATGCGCCGCTGAACCGGGTCGGTTGATTATCATCGCGCCCCAGCCACACAACACCCGTTACATCATCACCGTAACCGGCAAACCAACTGTCCCGCAGGTCATTGGTAGTGCCGGTTTTGCCGGCAAGGGGCAATTGCGCCGGGATAATACGCTTCAGGCTGCGTCCGGTACCGTGGTTGACCGCCTGTACCAGCATGAAACTGGTCAGGAAGGCAGCCTCTGCCTGTAGCGCCTGGCGCACTTCCAGGGCATACCGCTTCACTGCTTTACCGTTGCTGTCCAAAACCTCCCTGATACTGTTGACAGGAACAAAAAAACCGCCATTGGCCAGGGTCTGGTATAGCTGGCTGACCTGCAACGGAGTCAACTCGAGAGATCCGAGCAATAGCGCCGGAAACGGTTTAATGCCGTTGCCGGCCCCGACTTCTTTAAATGTGGCAATGACCCGTTCCAGGCCAATTTCTCGACCCAGTCTTACGGTTGCCTTATTATATGATTTGACCAGGGCTTCCAGGAGACTCACCTGGCCGTGGTTCCTGCCATCGTAATTATCCGGGCGCCAGAAAGAACCGTCTGCCTGTTTAACGGATATATCACTGTCACTCACCCTGGAAATCAGCGAGTACTGTTGTGGTTCGGTCAGGGCAGTATAATAGACAAACGGCTTCACCAACGAGCCAATCGGCCGCCTTGCATGCATGGCGCGGTTAAATCCGACGTAATCGGCATTCCTGTCGCCCGCCAGGGACAACACCGCGCCGCTGCTGCTTTGCACAAAAATGCTGGCTGCCTGCAATGTCCCCGCTTTCATGGAGTTTGCCCGTTCCAGTTCTCGTAACTGTTGTTGCAGTACCGTCTCAGTGCTGTCCTGCCGCTCGGTATCCAGTGTAGTAAATATTCGCAACCCCCTGTTACGCAGATCTTCAATATCATATTCACGCAACAGCTGACTCTTGACAAGTTGCAAAAATGCCGGGTATTTGCCGGATACCCAGCGTGGTCCGGCGCTCAAATCCAACGGCAATAACAGAGCTTGCCGACGGGTCTGTTCATCCAGGTAACCTTGCTCGAACATCAGGTCCAGCACCAGGTTTCGCCGGCGCCCGGCCCGGTCGGGATGCCGCCTCGGATTATAATAGGAAGCGCCTTTTACCATACCGACCAGCAGCGCGATCTGATCCGGGCGCAGTTCGTTCAGCGGTCTGGCAAAATAAAACTCCGCAGCGGTGCCGAAACCATGCACGCTGCGCCGTCCTTGTTGTCCCAGGTAGACTTCGTTGATATATGCGGCAAGAATCTCTTCCTTGCCATAGCGTCGCTCCAGCAGCAATGCCATAATGATCTCATTGGCCTTCCTGGTCAGGGTCTGCTCCCGATTTAAAAAAAAGTTCTTTACCAACTGCTGGGTGATGGTACTACCTCCCTGTTCAAATTGCCTCCTTAGGACGTTGTGATAAAAAGCCCGCAACATCCCCCTCAGATCAATACCGTTATGGTTGAAATAATTGCGGTCTTCCACCGCCAGCAAGGCATTGATCAAAAAGGCGGGGGCGTCATCATAGCTAACCAGTATTCGATCCTCGAAATTATCCGGATAGATCCTGCCGATCAGTTCCGGTTCGAGGCGCACCAACGGGAGAACCTGTTCCCCGGTTAAATCCAGAATCTCCTTGACGTGCCGGTTGTGGAAGCGCACCCGGACAAGCCGGCTATCCCGCATCCCATCCCAGAAGTGAAACTCACGCTGCCTGAACTCCACATAGGACGCCGCGCGCTTGTAGGCGCCCGATTGTCTGACGCCGGATACTTTTCTATAGCCGGACTTGAGCAGTAATTTTTCGGTTTTATCGGCTGTCAACGCCTGACCGACATATATCTCCGGCGGGCCGGCGTAGACGCGGGCGGGCAGAGACCAGCGTTTACCGGCAAATTCCGACTGTATGCGATAATCCAGCCAGATGACATAAGCGCTGATTATGCAAATCAGGATAAGCGCAAAATGAACGTACCAGAATTTATGACTGGAACGCCGTTTTGACTTACGTGCAGATCTTCCCGCTTTGCGCTTTGACGGCATTACCGGGATATACGGGCTTCAAGTCCGGCAACCAGGTTGCGTCTCACCTCCTGAACGTCGCCGATTCCATCCACACGCAGATAGCCCGGCGCGTTGCGACCA
Source organism: Gammaproteobacteria bacterium (assembly GCA_965205405.1). GTDB lineage: Bacteria > Pseudomonadota > Gammaproteobacteria > Eutrophobiales > Eutrophobiaceae > JAAXHV01. The sequence continues at coordinate 1,864,146 of OZ242169.1, read as the reverse complement.
TTCATGTCGCTGTAAAAGTGGATTAACGGTGCGGTCTGCTCATGATAGACCTGCAAGCGCTTCCTGACCGTATCTTCCTTGTCGTCCTCTCGTTGAATGATCGCTTCGCCGCTGACATCATCCATATCCGGCCGTTGCGGCGGATTGAACACGATATGATAAACACGTCCTGAGCCGGGATGAACGCGCCGGCCACTCAGCCGCCTGATGATCTCCTCATCAGCCACCACAATCTCAACAACACAGTCTATTCCTATCTTTTCCTGCTGCATTGCCCGGGCCTGGCCAAGAGTCCTGGGGAACCCGTCAAACAGGTACCCCTGGCTGCAATCATCCTGGCGGATTCTTTCTTTTACCAGCCCCATGATTAAATCGTCGGAAACCAGTTCACCGGCCTCCATCACCTTTTTTGCCTCAAGCCCCAGGGGGGAACCGGCCCTGACTGCCGCGCGTAACATATCGCCGGTTGAAATCTGCGGTATGTTAAACTTGTCCGTGATGAAAGCGGCCTGCGTACCCTTACCGGCGCCCGGCGGTCCTAATAACAGAATTCTCATATTGTTGGTTTCCGAAATATTTGGGGTCAGAGTAAAAATATTAAACAATATATTAGCAACATCTGCCAAACTGACTGTATTTTTACTCTGACCCCAAATATTGATAAATCAGTTTGTTGTTACTATCATGAAAATCGAAGCGGATATCAATCCGGGCCAGCATAAAATTGACGCCTATGAGGCAGGGTCAATAACCGTTGCCGGCAAGCCTTACACAACGAACATCATAATCACGCCGGATGTGGTAATTGATAACAAACTGCCGGATAACGTAGCCTCCCTGGCACAGCCCCACGTCATGACAATGCTTGAGCACAAACCGGAAGTCGTGTTATTCGGCAGCGGCAAAACACTCACTTTCCCGCCTGATGAAATCTGCGAAATACTCTACCTCCGGCAAATCGGATTCGAAATCATGGATACCGGCGCAGCCTGTCGGGCCTTCAATTTCTTATCGGGAGAAGGTCGCCGAATCGTTGCCGCGCTGTTCCTGATTGACTGAACCGCAGTTCAATAATAGCGTAAGCGCCGACCAGGGTTTTGAGGGCTGTTTTGGAGTGACTAGCGCCAGGGATGAGCGCGGGACGGGCCAGGGATGGCCCTCGGAACGGAAAAACAGCCCTCAAAACCCTCTCCCCGCACTCCCTGAGTCTGTTTTCTGTAGCAATCAAGATAACGCTTCCAGTGAAAACCCTTCTCTTTTCAGGATACGCCGCAGGCGTTTCAGCGCTTCAATTTGAATCTGCCTGACCCGCTCCCTGGTCACGCCCAATTCCACGCCAACGTCTTCCAGGGTTGCCGCATCCCTGTCATGCAGGCCAAAGCGTAATTCCACCACGGCGCGTTGCTTTTCCGTCAGTTGCTCCAGCCATAAATCGATGTGTTGTTTAACATCATCATTCTGGAGTAATACCGAAGGGTCAATGTTACTCTCATCAGCTATGGTATCCAGCAACGGCCGCTCTGCATCCCTTCCCATCGGGGCATCGACTGAGGTAACCCGTTCGTTTAATCCGAACATGCGTTTCACGCTTTCCAGGGGTCGGTCCAGCATCTCGGCCACGTCTTCGCTGCTGGGTTCCCGGTCAAGGGTCTGCGCCAGTTTTCTGGCTGCGCGCATGTAAACATTGATCTCCTTGATAACGTGGATTGGCAGCCTGACCGTCCTGGCCTGGTTCATCAATGCCCGTTCTATGGTTTGCCTTATCCACCAGGTGGCATAAGTTGAAAAACGGAACCCCTTTTCCGGGTCAAACTTTTCCACGGCCCGGATCAAACCCAGGTTGCCCTCTTCAATCAGGTCAAGCAGCGCCAGACCCTGATTCATGTAACGGCGCGCGATTTTTACCACCAGACGTAAATTACTTTCAATCATGCGCTTGCGCGCATCAGCGTCACCGCAACGCGCCTGACGGGAAAATGTTTTCTCCTCCTGCGCGGTCAACAGCGGAGTAAAACCGATCTCACTTAAATATAATCGAGTGGCGTCAAGCTCCGTTACACTGATGGCGCCCGGCTGATGACCTTTTGTCGACTTCCCGGTGACATCAGACTTTGCGCGAACCGAACCGGAGTGTTCAAGGTTCAGGGCTTTGATTTCATCATCTTTGGGCATGAGTAGCTTCGTATTTTCAACCTTGCTATTTGCTTGGACGCTCAACTGCGCGGAAGTTGCCCCAACGGGTTAATCGGTTTGCCATTTTTGCGTATTTCAAAATGCAATACCGGGGCGCCCTTACCGTCAAGACCCATGGTGGATATCTGTTGCCCGGCTTTTACCGTTTCACCTTCCTTCACTATCAATTCCCGATTATGTGCATAAGCGCTCAGGTAAGTATCACTATGCTTGATAATGATAAGCTTACCATAACCGCGTAATCCACTGCCGCTGTAAACCACTTTCCCGGTCGCCGCGGCAACGATTTTCTGGCCTGTCCTGCCGGCAATACTGATACCTTTTTCCGCGGTGGGAGATGAAGACTTCAGTAATTTGCCGCGCGCCGGCCATTGCCAGCGGACGGCTGTGGCCGAGCCGGTTGCGGTCGTTCCGGGCCTGCTTGCAGTCTGTGGTTTGGCCGCGGGCTTGCTACGCCGCCGGGTTTGCTTTTCAACGACGGGAGGCGGTTGTGCCGCACGGCGCCGTTTCACCGGTTTCAAGCGGATGACCTGGCCCGGGTAAATTACAAAAGGCGATTTAATCAGGTTCCGGGAAGCGAGGGTCTTGTAATCATGTCCATAGCGCCAGGCGATGGAATACAGGGTCTCGCCTTTTGTGACGGTATGGGATTTTTGTTTCCCGGTGTATCGCGCGGAACCTGATGAGGTCGCAGTCTGATTATTTTCAGCGCGCGCAGTGACCGGGGCTGTGGCTGTCGAGGAACAGGCGTAGATGCTGCCCAGCAGGAATAACAACAGGACTATGCCGGCAATTTTGTACACAAATCACCCCATTCCCTTGAGCATGGGCACGAAACTGACACAATCCAGGTTTTTTTCGGCAAAGCCATCCTCGGTTCGCACTATGGAAAGCAGTTTCTGTTCTCCGATATGACCGATGGGAATAATCATACGGCCCCCGATGGCCAATTGTTGCAACAGCACATCCGGGATATTAGCCGGCGCGGCTGATACCAGTATCCCCTGGAACGGAGCGTCATCCGGCCAACCATCGTTGCCATCACCATATTTCGCTTTGATATTGCGATAGTTCAAGGTATTAAACCGCTCTCTGGCATTAGCCAATAATGTCTCGATTCGCTCAATGCTGTAAACCTGGCGGGCGAACTGCGCAAGAATTGCGGTCTGGTAGCCGCAACCGGTGCCCACTTCCAGTACCTTGTCCAAATCATCAACTTCCAATAACGCCTGGGTCATGCGTGCGACAATATAGGGCTGTGAAATGGTCTGATTATGGCCGATGGGCAAGGCGGTATTGTCATATGCGCGGCTTGCCAGGGCCTCGTCAACAAAAATATGCCGGGGGGTGCTGCGAATAGCTGCCAGAACACGCTCAGACTCTATTCCCATATCCCGTAGTTGACTTACCAGCCTGTCCCGGGAACGCTGGGACGTCATTCCGATACCTTGAAAGTGTTTAGCCCGCATAGATGGTGGTTAGTTTACATCTCATTCAGTGTGAGGTCAGCAAGCCAGTCACTGACGCGTGTCAGCGCGGCATAGCGGGTTAAATCCACTTGTAATGGAGTAACGGATATCCTGTTTACGGCAATAGCATGAAAGTCGGTACCGGGTCCGGCATCTTCTCCGGCGCCGGCGGGTCCGACCCAGTACACGGTGCGGTTTTTCGGATCTTTCATCCTGATGGCAGGTTCGGACTTGTGCCGTTGGCCCAGACGCGTCACCTCAAAACCATGAAGTTGCTCATACGGGACATCCGGAATGTTGATATTCAGCAATATATCGTTATCGATGGGATCGGAAAGCAACTTGCTGATTAAATTTTTTACAACTATTCCCGCAGTCTCGTAATGAGTCGGATTTTCACCGGCAAGGGACAAGGCAATGGCTGGTCTTCCCAAAAAACGCCCCTCCATGGCCGCCGCAACGGTTCCCGAATAAATCACGTCGTCACCCAGGTTGGCTCCATGGTTAACACCGCTGATGACCATATCCGGTATGTCATCCAGCAAGCCTGTGATAGCCAGATGGACACAGTCTGTGGGTGTGCCGTTTACGTAGAAAAACCTGTCGGAGACCTGTTTCGTGTACAGTGGGGCATCCAGGGTCAATGAATTACTCGCGCCGCTTCGATTCCGATCCGGCGCCACCACGGTAATCTCGCCAAAAGTCCTCATTGTCTGCATCAGAATTTCCAGGCCGATAGCCTGGTAACCGTCATCATTACTCAGCAGGAAATGCATATCAATATCAGTCCCAGAATTAAATATCCAGTTTTATGCAGGAAGTCAGGGGTGCAAGTAAATCAGATGATCCAATGCGGATATCCGTCTTCTATCTTCAATCCCGTGTCCTCTGCGGTTTATCCGCGGTCTTCCGTATTCCGATCCAATAGAAATTCCAGCAACGCTTTTTGGGCATGCAACCGATTGCCTGCTTCTTCCCAAACCGCACTCTGACTGCCGTCAATTACGCCGGCGCTTACCTCAGCGCCGCGATATGCCGGCAGGCAATGCATGAAAATCGCATCCGTTGCAGCCCGGGACATAATCTCCTCATTCACTTGAAACGGTTGAAATAATGCCTGCTGTTTTTTCCTCTCGGATTCCTGTCCCATACTCATCCAGGTATCGGTAACAACCAGGTCGGCCTGTGCAGCAGCCTGCTGCGGGTCGCGGGTAAGGATAATATTACCTCCACCCCTGTTGACGATTTCCGGGATCGGTTCAAATTCTGCGGGGCAGGCAATATGCAAATGGAAATCCATTATTCCCGCGGCATTAATCCAGGAATTGCACACATTGTTCCCGTCACCGAACCAGGCCACTTTTTTGCCTTTGATTGCGCCTCTCAACTCATAATAAGTCTGTAAATCAGCCAGTAGCTGGCAGGGATGATAACTGTCCGTAAGGCCATTGATCACCGGTACTGAAGAATATTCGGCAAAGCGGGTGATCCGGGCGTGCTCAAAGGTCCGTATCATGACGGCATCAACCATCTTCGACAATACCTTGGCAGTATCCTCAATAGGCTCGCCACGGCCCAGGTGGCTATCCTGGGGCGACAGGAAGACAGCATGTCCCCCAAGGTGCGCCATTGCGGTTTCAAATGAAACCCGGGTACGCGTGGAAGACTTTTCAAATATCATGGCCAGTACCCGGCCGGCGCAGGTCCGCCGTAACTCCCGGCGTCCGAATTCTTCCTTCAAATCGATAGCCCGGTATATCAGGGCCTCAATTTCAGCACGACTGAGATCTGTCAGAGTCAAAAAATGGCGCACTGTGCTATCCCGCAAAATCCTTGACCAGGCTGCAAACCGTGTCACAAATTTGATGCATTTCCTGTTCCGTGATGATCAGCGGTGGAAGCAGTCGCACGACCTTCCCCGCGGTAACATTAATCAATAAGCGCCGTTCCAATGCCTGATCGACCAGGCCGGCGCAATCCCGGGAAAGTTCTATCCCGATCATCAATCCCTTGCCGCGTATTGCAACCACTTCATCGAGATCTCCCAACTCGACGCGGAATCTTTCCAGCATGATTTTACCGTATACTGCTGCCCGCTCGGCCAGGTTCTGATCATCCATATTCTCAATGACGGCAAGCGCTGCAGCCGATGCCAGCGGATTACCACCGAAAGTCGAACCGTGACTCCCCGGATGCAACATTCCCGCCGCAATCCCGGTGGCCAGGCAGGCGCCGATCGGCAGGCCGTTGCCCAGAGATTTCGCCAGGGTAACAACATCGGGCAGGATATTTTCATGCTGGTAGGCAAACCAGGCGCCGGTACGGCATAATCCCGTCTGGACTTCGTCGAGGATCATCAGCCAGCCATTCCGGTCACAGATCTCACGCACGGCCTTAAGATAACCGGGATCAGGGATGACGACTCCCCCCTCCCCCTGAACAGCTTCCAGCAAGACGGCAACAATCTGCCCGTGCATCTCATCCCGCCGCTGCAAGGCGCTAATATCGTTATAGGGAATATACTGGAAGCCGGGCAGCAAAGGAGCAAATCCCGCGCGCACTTCAGGCTTTCCGGTTGCACTCAACGTCGCCATGGTCCGACCATGAAAACTGCCTTCCATAACGACAATAAGCGGTTCTTCAACCTGTTTGTGCCTGGCGAATTTCCGGCATATTTTTATCGCTGCTTCATTCGCTTCAGCCCCTGAGTTACAGAAAAACACCCGCTCCATCCCGGAAATCCCGACCAGACGTGCGGCCAGTTCCTCCTGCAGGGGGATACGGTAAAGATTGGAGGTATGAATCAATCGGCGCGCCTGCTGCGCGATCACTTCGGCAATCCCGGGATGGGCATGACCCAGGCCGCAGACGGCAATTCCACTCAGCGCATCCAGGTAGCGCTCTCCCTGCCGGTCAATCAGCCAGGCGCCTTCACCGGACTCAAAAGCCACGTCCAGACGCTTGTAGGTTGCCATTATCGCTTCCGGCATTGCAGCCCAGTAGTCTTCATTTTTTGGAAAACTCCAGTAAAAAAGGGGACGGGGTGATATGGTTAATCGCCACGTCCCCTTTGCCGGAGAACAGGTTGTTTCCGCCGGCAGTCCATCTTTTCCGTCTATAGTATTGCGTGGTTAAAAAGGCAATCCATGACCCTGCCCGACCATGCACATCAGCATAGGTATGGACAGGAAGGTATTAGTGCGGGATGCCATGGCGGCAACCACCTTGGCTTTAGCCTTTTCCTCATCCGAGGCTGCAACAATCCCCAGAATTTTCTTCTGGTTCGGCCAGATTAACACCCAGACGTTAAACAACATGATGGTGCCCAGCCACGCACCCGTCCCGATAACGACGGCGCCGCTGCCCAGTGTGAAGGCATTGCCAATTCCGATCCCCATTACTTCCAGCGCCGCGGCGCCGGTCAACCAGGTCAGCAAAGCGGCCCAGCGGAACCACAGCAATGCCAGAGGGGCGACATATTTACTGATCGCGGCTGGTCCCGGGCCATCGCTGTCCGCAGTCGCGGCTGCCACCGCGGGTGTTTGAACAAAATTGAAATAATACAACAGGCCTACCCAGATCACTCCGACGAAGACATGCAGCGAGACTACCAATGACCAGCTGTTTATATTGCCCAGCGCACTGTCGCTCACACATAAGTTAATCAGTGCGGCAATCACTACAGCGGTAACAAAACCCAATATCAACGTGCCCTTTACAGTTTTAAGCGGATTCATCATTAGCTCCTCCAGCATAATGTTTAGGAAGCTCTGAACAAGTCCATCCTGGACTTGTTCAGAGCACGGATAACAAAAATGCGATTTTTGTTATCCTCTCAAATACAATGACTTGTCGTCATTGTATTTGGCGATACATCCCTGTATCGCAGGAACTTCTGACTTAATCAGAGGTTCCTTTAAACAAAGATACGGCGTTACCTTGATTATACTACTGCTTTTAAGCCGGACAAGTATACAATGAATTTGTTCCCGCTGACCGGGTTTTGGGGGTTGTTTGTCCGTGACTAGCGCCAGGGACGAGCGCGGGACGGGCCAGGGATGGCCCTTGGAACGGACAAACAGCCCCCAAAACCCCCTCCGGTGAAGATAGCGGGAGCTGCTGGAATTTCGTCAACAATGATGTATAATAGTCGCAGTGCAAGCAATCACGTATCCAGATTTTTAACGAGAATTCACAATGAGCGACATAATTGAACAGCTAAAAAGCACCATTTCAGAAAACCCGGTTATCCTGTTCATGAAAGGGACCCCCGATCTTCCACAGTGCGGTTTCTCCATGCGTACCGCACAGGCGCTGAAGGCCTGTGATGTCGAGTTCGTCTACGTCGATGTCATGGCAGCGCCTGAAGTTCGCAGCAGCCTGCCGCAAGTCTCCAACTGGCCGACGTTCCCCCAGGTGTTCGTAAATGGAGAATTGATCGGCGGCTGTGACATCGTCCTGGAAATGTATCAGGCAGGAGAGTTGAAAACCGTACTCGAACAGGCAGGCGCCAACGCGAATAATCCGCACTGAGACTGTTCCGTCAGCGACCTCAAAACCCGGCAAACCGGAACTATCAGCTGTTCCCTGTTCCCTGCCCTGCGCCAAGCTGCTGCATTATGCGCTGGTGTTCCGCCAGTTCTTCCACAGAGGGCTCCACTATTTTCAGCCCGGCGTGCGGCTTGACCGGACGCCCGCGCTGCCGACCGCCAGCTAAGCCTTGTCCGTCTTCCTCGCCCAGCAATAAATTCGACTGGCCCCCGGTCATTGCCAGGTAGACATCCAGCAGGATACGTGCATCCAGCAGGGCGCCATGCAAATTACGTGCGCCATCTACCTGGTAGCGCCCGGATAACGCATCCAGGCTGTTTCTCTGGCCCGGGTGCAGTTCCCTTGCCATCACCAGCGTGTCGGTAATCCTGCAGTAATCCTCAAGTCTCCCCCATCCATCTCCAAGGCGGGTCAACTCGGCATTGATGAAGGCAACATCGAACGGCGCATTATGGATAATGACCTCACTATCCCGAATAAATTCGATAAACCGGTCTGCGATATCTTCGAAAACAGGTTCTCCCTCCAGTTGTTCCTCCGTGATACCGTGTATTTCAATGGCTTCCTTCTCAATCTCCCGTTCAGGATTGATAAAATAATGCAGAACCCGATCGGTCCTGCGGCGATCCTTCAATTCAATACAGCCTATTTCAATAATCCGATGTCCGCTGGCCGGTTCCAGGCCCGTCGTCTCGGTATCAAGAATGACCTGACGCATGTTCATCCCCAGCGGTTGACTCATTATCGATCATCCTGTCAATGGCCCTGTTTGCCAGCGCATCAACACGCTCATTTTCCGCATGGCCGCTGTGACCCTTTACCCAACGCCATTCAATCTCATGACAGGCCGCCAGTTCATCCAGGCGCTGCCACAGGTCCTGATTCTTTACGGCGCGCTTTGCTGCGGTACGCCAAGCGCGCCGTTTCCAGTCTTTTATCCATTGTTCAATGCCGTTTTTTACATAGTTCGAATCCGTGGTCAGACATATCCTGCAAGCTTCGTTCAGGGCCTCCAGGGCCTTTATTGCCGCGGTCAGTTCCATCCGATTATTGGTAGTTTGGGGCGTCGCACCGGATAACTCCCTCTCCGTGTCGTTATAGCGCAGCAACGCTCCCCAGCCACCCGGCCCGGGGTTACCGCGACAGGCCCCGTCAGTAAAGATTTCAATAAACTTGCTCATGGGCCACGCTTCACGCTGAAGTTTTGGTCCGCTTCCGCCATTGCCGCCGGACCCGCGGAAGCGCCTGACAGAAATATTTTTTTGCGCAAGGTCATTTTTACGGGTGTGACAGGTGCGCGCCGTTTTTGCGCTACCATCATATAGGCCGCGCCATAAACCGGCCAGCAGGATTTACCCAGTTTTTCCAAAAATAACAACCGGCTCAACAGGCCCTTATGGGCGAGGGGCGGGCGGAATAAAAACCGATCTATCTCAACCAGTTCAAAGCCGAGCGTGAACAGCCAGTGTTTGAGTTTGGCAGCACTATGGAAGCGGCCGTTCCACGGAGGCCGGTTATGCCGGACCGGGATCAAGCGCCATAGTCCCCATAAACTCCACGGATTGAAACCGGTGATAATCAGGCGGCCATCCTCAATCAGCACACGCTCAATTTCCTTCAGCGCCGCGCCGGGGTCCGGGGTAAACTCGAGGACGTGAGGAATGACCACGACGTCAATGCTGTGCGCGGCAAACGGCAACGATCCGGCCCTGGCCAATACGCCGCAACCGCAGTCCCGTAAACCGTCATCATCAAGGTGCAACACGATTTTATTCCGGATTCGGCCGGCAGAATCCAGTACTCCACCGTCATAATGACCAATCTGGGCAATATGATAACCAAACAGGTCAGGTAATATTCTGCCGATTCTTTCCCGTTCATAGCGCGCCAGGATGCTGCCGGTCTCGCCTTTGAGCCATAGGTCGAACCCGGCGCGGCCAGGAGCAGTCGATGTTGTGTCGGATATTTTTCCCATTGTCTGATGGTACCGCCTCTCAGGTAAAATCTTACCTCACACTCTTTCATATTTCTTGAAAAAATACTTGACATGACGCCGGGAGCAACCTAGCATCCCCCGATGCGCTATTCAGGGCTGCCAATAACAGTTTGTGTCGCTTTCTTACTCAGCGCCTGCGGCCAGCAACCACTTCAGAAAACAGCAGATACCTTACCGGAAACGACAGCAGCGGACGCGCAGCCGCAGGAACAGGTTGAATACATCGTTCCTGAACCGGAACTTTTTCCCGAGCCCGAAGTTGAGATAGTAACGGCGGACAGCGAACCTCCCCAGTCTTCACTGCAGCATACCGACATCTGGAAAAAGATAGGCGCCAACCTGGACCTCCCAAGGCACATGGAGCACAGGTCAGTCAAAGGGAGGTTGGCCTGGTACGCAAAAAACCAGGAATACCTGGACCGGGTGGTCGAACGCAGCAAGCCCTACCTGTTCCATATCGTCAGTGAAGTTGAAAAGCGCGGGATGCCCCTGGAGCTGGCCTTGTTGCCTGTCGTGGAGAGCGCATTTCATCCGTTTGCCTATTCGCGCAGCCATGCCTCAGGCATTTGGCAGTTTATCCCAAGCACCGGCAAGATATTCGGGCTGAAACAAAACTGGTGGTATGACGGCAGGAGGGATATCGTTGCCGCCACCCGGGGCGCACTGGATTACCTGGAAAAACTGAACCGGGAATTTGATGGTGACTGGTTATTGGCCCTGGCTGCATACAATACCGGTGAGAGGAACGTCGCCCGGGCAATCCGGCGTAACCGCAATGCCGGAAAAAAAACGGACTTCTTCTCCCTGCGCCTGCCCAGAGAAACCAAGGGTTACGTGCCCAGCCTGCTGGCGGTAGCCGAGTTGGTCGCCAATCCGGAGCAGCACGGGATCACGTGGCAGCCGGTAGCTGATCAACCATACTTTGCCCAGGTAGATACGGGGGAACAGATTGATCTGGCCGTTGCCGCGGAGTTGGCCGGGATCAAGATGGATGAATTGTATACCCTGAATCCGGGATTCAACCGCTGGGCAACCGACCCGCGAGGGCCGCATCGGTTACTGTTACCGGTCGGCAAGGAAACATCTTTCCTGGAAAAGCTTGCCGGGTTGTCCCCGCAGGAGCGCATAAACTGGCAAAGCCACGAGATCAAACGGGGTGAAACCCTTGCAGGTATCGCCGCTCGCTATCGCACCTCCGTAGCTTCTCTGAAAAGTATAAATAATTTACGCAGTGACATAATCCGGCAGGGAGTCAGCCTGCGTGTCCCCGTCCCGAAGCAAGCGCTCAAACATTATACTCTCAGTGTGGACGGGAGGCGCAGACGCGGGCTTAAGGATACCGGTGACGGCAACCAATTCATCTATACCGTAAAACGCGGAGATACGCTTTGGGATATCGGCAGGCATTACGGCGTAAGCGTGAAACAATTGACGGGCTGGAACGGCATTTCACAGCGCAGGATCCTGCGCCCGGGACAAAAACTGAACCTGTGGTTAGCGGATGACGGCAAAAAAAGTGAGGCCAGGACCGACAAGCCGACCAACGATCCGTTCCACTATACCGTGAAAAAAGGTGATTCCCTGTGGTTGATATCAAAGAAATTCAACGTGACGGTGAAACAACTGTTGGCCTGGAACAACCTGCGTAAGAACAAATTCCTGTATCCCAACCAGAAAATAACGGTCTATCAAGGCGCTACCCGCTCAGTCGGGATATAATGTGCGCCATCCCCGGCGCTTGCCCTGCAGATCTGCCGCGGACAGAAAGCTGTCGATATTTGGGGTCAGGGATATTTGGGGTCAGAGTAAAAATACTTAATAGTACAGCAACACAATCTACCGGATTGGCCGTATTTTTACTCTGACCCCAAATATCTCTGCGCCCTCCGCCTTCTAGTACTCTTTCCAGGTGATATTGACATATTCAGCGGGCCGGGAAACGGTTGAGCGCAAGGCGCGCCGCGCAGGGAATGGCGAGTCCTTGCCAAGCGGCGCAACGCCGCGGGCGACCGCTTCCCGGCCCGCCCGCAGGGAGCGACACAGTGGCGCCAATACGGCGTTGCAGCCCTTGACAAGGACTCGCCATTCTCTGCGGGCTGCGCCTTGTCTTGGCGCCGCTGTGTCGCTCTGAATATGTCAATATCACCTGGAAAGAGTACTGGTTCACATTTGCGCTGATTCTTCGTACAATTACAGGATGATCAGCCTCCTGAAATTCTTCCTGCGTTGCCTGTTACGGGCGCTGTACCGTGTTGAAGTGACCGGCATGGAGCATTATCACCAGGCGGGCAAGCGGGTTCTGATTGTCGCCAACCATATTTCCCTGCTTGACGGCATGCTGCTGTACGCCTGGTTGCCCGATACGCCCAGGTTCGCAATCAATACGCAGGTTGCCACCCGCACGCGGTTCAAACCACTTCTCTACTTCGCAGATTTATACACCATGGACCCGACCAACCCGCTGTCGGTAAAATCCATGGTGCGATTCCTGCAGAACGACCGGAAAGCAGTCATTTTCCCGGAAGGCCGCATCACTACAAGCGGCGGCCTGATGAAGATTTATGAAGGACCCGGATTGATAGCAGACCGTTCCGGGGCTACCCTGTTGCCCATCGCTATCGATGGCCCGCAACTGACTTCTTTCGGCTACCTGGGGCAACGGAGAAAATTTCCCAAAATCAGGCTAAGGGTGCTGGCGCCGGAGAAAATAACAATAGACGCCTCAATCCAGGGACAGGAACGGCGCAAGACCGCGGCCGTGCAGATGCAGGACCTGATGTACAGGTTGTCTTTTACCTGTTACGACTATAACAAGACTGTCTTCGGCGCCGTCCTGGAGGCGGCCGGGCTGTATGGAAACAACCATGTGGTGCTTGAAGACATTAAACGGGAGCCGTTAACCTACAGGCAGTTGCTCACGCGCACTTTTATCCTGGGGGGCGTGTTGCGCGAGGATACACAGGCAGGGGAACACGTCGGCGTACTCATGCCGAATGTCACGTCCGGTGTGGTGGTGTTTCTGGCTTTACAGTACCTGGATCGCATTCCTGCCATGCTGAACTACTCGACCGGCTTGCAGGTATTGCTGAAAGCCTGTGAGACAGCATCGATCAGAACGGTTTATACGTCCAGGCAGTTTATCGAGAACGCCGCGCTTGAAGCGCTGGCAGAAGGACTGCAACAACGTGTGAACCTGGTATACCTGGAGGACTTGCGCGATCGCATCCGCCTGCCGGACAAGTTGCTCGGGTTGCTCCGCAGTCGTTTTCCCCGGGCCTGTTATCGCAGTAGCGCAAACCCGGAGGACCCCGCTACAATCCTGTTTACTTCCGGGTCGGAAGGAGTCCCCAAGGGAGTGGTGTTATCCCACCGCAACCTGTTGGCCAATTTCGCCCAGGCGCGTAGCCGTATCGGTTTTACGCCCAGTGATATTTTTTTCAACTGCCTGCCGCTGTTTCACTCATTCGGTCTGAATGTCGGTTGTCTGCTGCCGTTACTGGGCGGTTGCAAAATATTCCTGTATACCACACCCCTGCATTACCGAATCATTCCTGAACTGCTGTACCAGACAGACGCATCGATTTTATTCGGCACCAATACATTCCTCAAAGGCTATGCCCACCATGCCCATCCTTATGATTTCAACTCCCTGAAATATGTGCTGGCCGGGGCTGAAAAGCTGCAGGAAGACACCCGTAAGCTGTGGATGGAAAAGTCCGGCATACGTGTCCTGGAAGGATACGGCGCGACGGAATGCAGTCCTGTCATATCGGTGAATACCCCGCTCAACCAAAAAAGCGCCAGTGTGGGAAAACTGCTGCCGGGGATGCAGGCCTACCTGGAACCCGTTACCGGGATTGAAAAGGGTGGCCGGCTGGTGGTAAAAGGTCCTAACGTTATGTCAGGTTATCTGTTGCATGGTACGGATGGAAATATCCAGCCGCCGCGCACGGAGCGCGGGGAGGGCTGGTACGATACCGGCGACATAGCGGCAATCGATAATGAGGGATATATCGTACTACTGGGGCGGGCCAAACGCTTTGCCAAAATCGGCGGCGAGATGATCTCGCTCACCGCGGTGGAAGATCTGGCCGGTATCACCTGGCCGGATTACAACCATGCCGCCATTTCCTTACCCGATGAGCGCAAGGGGGAAAAAATCATCCTGGTCACTGACAATGACCAGGCCAATCGGAAATCCTTCCAGCAAAAGGTGCGGGAACTGGGCTACGGAGAACTGTATATACCCAGGGACGTGGTGCATGTGGGGGAGTTGCCGGTGCTGGGAACTGGGAAAACGGATTACGTTACTCTCACGGAAAAGTTTCAGGCGGATAATGGGTGACTACGTGACTCGGGTACAGGTTTGGATAAGCCTTTGATGTGCGCCAGGGAAGGTGCACATCAAAGGCTTATCCAAACCTGTCTGAGACGTCGCACTTGGACGACTTAATTATCTTCTCGGCTATTTCTCCTCCTCTCCTTTCACCATCGGCACAAAACCGACAGGCAGGATATCAGTGACTTTGATTTCACCGGATTGCTGCTTTTCCAGTACCTGCAGTGATTGATAGCCGTGTTGCGGACCGACCGGGACCACCAGGCGCGCGCCGGTTTTTAACTGATCGATAAGGGGTTGGGGCACCTCCTCAGGAGCAGCGGTTACGATGATCGCATCGAAAGGCGCATGTTCCTCCCAACCGATGTATCCGTCTCCGATCCTCACCGTCACGTTATCGAAATCCAGACGCGCCAGGGTATTTTCTGCCCGCCTGCCCAGTGTCTCGATGATCTCAATGGTGTAAACATGGCGCGTCAGGCGCGCCAGAACCGCGGACTGGTAACCTGACCCGGTGCCGACTTCCAAAACAACGGCATCTTCATCCACATTCATCAGGTGGGTCATCAATGCAACAATATACGGCTGTGAAATGGTCTGGCCTTCACCGATTGGCAGAGGGTTGTTCAGGTAGGCGAATTCGCGCAGGGAATGGGGGACGAATTCGTGGCGCGGCACCTCAGCCATAGCCTGCATTACCTTTTCATCCAGCGCAGCTACACCGGTATAACTCCGGGTATCGGCTACCATTTCCCTGATGTCGGCTATCATTGTGCGGTGCGCAGTCTCATATCCGTCCTGCGCGAACAAGCCGGCAGAGAACACTGTCGAAATCAGAAAATGGCAGACTGCCATTCTGCGGAAGCAGAGAAGCGGCGCCGGGTTGTTATACAACGCCTCCACCTACGTTGAGCACCGTGCCTGTTATATAGGATGACTCTTCGGAGGCGAGGAACACTGCCGCCGCGGCGACGTCATCGGGTACCCCAAATCGTTTCAATGGAATTTCAGCCGTGCGTTCCGAGTAATATTCTTCTTCCATCACGTCTTCGGCGAAAGAAGTGGTAATCCAGCCCGGCGCCAGTACGTTGACCCTGACCGCGGGGGCAATAGTCTTGGCCAGTGATTTACTGAACGCCTGAATGCCCGCCTTTACCGCGGAAAACATTTGCGGATTGATCCCCTGGTAACCATGGACCGCCTGGTCCCATGACATATTGATAATCACCCCGCTGCCCTGTTGTTGCATGACGTCGGCCACGGCCCAGCAACACTGGATAGTCCCCTTCAGGTCCACGTCTATCAGTTCTGCGAGTTTTTCCCGGTCCGGCAGCCTGGCGCTATTGCCCGTCAAAATATCCGCACCGGCATTGTTCACCCATACATCGATTCGGCCAAACTCGGTGATGACTGTGTTAATCAAACTGCCCACGGCATCGGGTTCGGCAATATCCGCCTGTATGGCAACTGCCTGTCTGGAAAACCTCTGTATTTCACTGACTACCTCCTGCGCCTGGTCCTTTGACTTGTTGTAATTGACGATTACGCGAGCGCCTTCCCTGGCATAAGCCAGTGCAATAGCGCGTCCAATCCCGGAACTCGCCCCGGTTATTACCGTTACCTTACCCTCAAGTCGAGCCATGGTGTATAGTATAGCCACAGAGGGCACAGAGATCACGTGTGGTAATGGGGTCAGGTCGCACATTGCACACGCACAGGTCTGTCCAGTTTCACAATCATTATCTTTACGTGTGCAATGTGCGACCTGACCCCATTACCCCGGGACATATTAAAAAACCCTCAAACCGGACTCTGTGTCCTCTGTGTCCTCTGTGGCTTATACTATGTCAGACACATGAAATCTGTAAGTGTTATCATACCCAGTTATAATCGCGCCCACCTGTTACCCAGGTGTCTGAATTCGGTTATCTCCCAGAACTATGCCCCTTTTGAAATCATTGTCGTCGATGACGGTTCCACCGACACGACCCGGTCTCTGGCGCAGCGGGATTACGCCGGGATAAAGTTAATCTCGCAGACAAACAAGGGCGTAAGCGCGGCCAGGAATGCAGGTATACGCGCAGCAAAAGGTGACTGGCTGGCGTTTCTTGATTCAGACGATACCTGGTCTCCCGGCAAGTTGGGGCGGCAGGTACAACTTATTGAAAAATCTCCCGGCAGTAATATCGTTCACACTGATGAAATATGGATGCGTAACGGCGTCCGTATAAACCCGCAGCGCAAACATCGGAAATACGGTGGTTCAATATTCAAATATTGTCTGCCTCTTTGCGTCATCTCCCCTTCATCCGTCATCATTCACCGGAGCGTATTCGAACAGGTCGGCCTGTTCGATGAAACGCTGCCGGCTTGTGAGGATTACGATTTATGGCTGCGCATCTGTGCCCGGATGCCGGTATTATTAATCCATGAACCTCTGATTACCAAGTACGGCGGACACAGTGACCAACTCTCAACCCGGTATTGGGGAATGGACCGCTACCGGATCAAGTCGATAGACAGAATTCTCAATGAAGTGGAACTGGAAATATCCGACAGGAAAGCAGCGATAGACACACTGGTCAGTAAAATCAGGGTTTATTTAAACGGCGCCAGAAAACACAACAATCGGATATATGTTGACGAATGTGAACAGTTGCTGGCCCACTACGCAAGTCAATGCTCCATATTATCTGTGCCCTGAAACCTGAGGCCCGGCCGTTGCTGGAATATTTTGCCATGCAACCTGTGGCCGACAAGGTTCCAATCTACCGGAATCCGGACTCACAAATCACACTCACCATCTCGGGTATCGGCAAATCCGCGGCGGCTGCGGCAGTGGCCCGTACCCGCGATCATTTCAAGGCCGGCAGGTCACACGCCTGGCTTAACCTGGGAATTGCCGGTCATGCAAGCTTGCCGATCGGCCAGGCGGTCATCATAAAAAAGATAACCGATGCCGCTACCGGGCAGACCTGGTTTCCATCCCGCGTTTTTGACACGACACTGCCGGCCCACGACCTGCTCACCCTGGAACAACCACGCAGCGATTATCAAAAGGAATTATTCGACATGGAATGCGCAGGATTTTTTCAGGTCGTGACCGGATTTGCGACCCTGGAACTGGTGCAGGCAGTGAAGATTATCTCAGATAATGCCGACCAGCCCATGGAGGGCGTCGATCCGGCACTCATCAGCCGGTTGATGATGCAAAACCTGCATGAGGTTGAAGAAATCACTCAACAACTGCTTTCACTGTCAAAGCACCAACAGCGACTTAACGACCCGGGCCCGGACTACCACGCAATCACCAGGGGCCGGCATTTCAGCGTCAGCCGGCAACACCAGTTACAGGCTGCACTTAGAAAACGGCGGGCTCTCTACCCCGGAGAAACGGGATTGGCCGAGCGCCTTGCCGGGAAAAACTCCGCCAGGGAAGTCCTCAAATTCCTGCGTGACGAACTGGGCAAGGCCCCCATCAAGTTCCGTTAAAGCCACAGAGGACACAGAGATCACAGAGAACATAAAGGAAAAAGTTGTTTACTGAATACCGGCATACGCCGGTATGACGGGCAGAAGGCATTCGCTATCACGCTCTGTGCTCTCTGTGTCCTCTGTGGCTTATAATAAAGAGCAATGATAGATCAGATATACATCGAGGAAGCCCTGCTGGATCACCCCCGGGCGCGCGCAATCATGCAGAAATTCCCGGGCGCCACAGTAACGGAATGCACGCGTTACGGCGAAATTTTCAACCGCAGGGCACAAAATTTCCGCCTGCAGAAAATCAAGCCGGCGTTGATCCTGGCCGAGAAGTTCGCAAATCATGTGCTGCCTTCCCCGCCCGAATACGCCATCGGGGGAGACCAGAATTATTATTTCTCCCACATGCTGAACTGCATCTATGACTGCCGATACTGTTTCCTGCAGGGCATGTACCGCTCGGCGCATTACGTCATATTCGTGAACTATGAGGATTTTATCCAGGCCATCACAGAAAAGATCCGGGCGGCGGGCAACGCCCCGATCCATTTCTTTTCCGGTTATGACTGCGACAGCCTCGCGTTAGAACCCATAACGGACTTTGTGAAGGAATTTCTACCCGTATTCAGGACATATCCCCAGGCCTTGCTGGAATTACGTACCAAGAGTACCCAAATCCGTTCGTTACTGGCTCAGGAACCGGCGCCCAACTGTATTATCGCCTACAGTTTTACCCCGGCTGAAATCGCCGCTGCCATTGAATATAAAACACCTGCGGTGAGTAAACGGCTGCAAGCGCTGCAACGACTACAGGCGCACGGCTGGCAAATCGGGCTGCGTTTCGACCCGCTGATTTATCAGGAAGGTGTAATGGAACAATATGAAAAGTTGTTCGAGCAGGTATTCAAACACGTCGATACGGCGTTGCTCCATTCGGTCAGCCTGGGGAGTTTTCGTCTACCCAAATCATTTTATCAGACCCTGTCGCGCCTCTACCCGGAAGAGGTCCTGTTCGCTTCACCACTGGAGGAAACCGGCGACGGGATGGTCACATACCGGGAGACCCTGCGTGACGATTTATTATCTTTTTGCAGGAATGCCCTGCTTTCATACATTCCCGAGGACAAGTTCTTCCCCTGCGAACCTGTATTAAAGATTAAAGCCACAGAGGACACAGAGATCACAGAGATAAAGGTTTAATACCTGTTAAGCCGGGGGACAGAATTGAATTCTGTCCCCTTTGTCCCCTGACCCCAAGTATCGAGAATTGGTTTATCTCTGTGATCTCTGTGTCCTCTGTGGCCTACAGTCTTTACCTGACGAGTCGAATAAACGCTTCCCTGACCTTTGCCCTGATCGCAACAAACTCCTCCATAAATTCCTTGGTCTGGCCATCGTCGAAGCCCATGCCCCTGGACAGTACCGCATTTTGTAAATGGTCGGACAGAATTGTGCTGCTGGCTTTCAAATCTATCAAGCGCATACAGATTTCCGCCTTCTTCAGGTAGTTATACGCCACCAATAAAAACCCGGCGCTGTCTGTGTCAATGTAATTCAGTTCAGACAAGCGGTTCAGCGCCGTTCGGGTGCTTGTCGTTTGCAATGCAGCATGTTTGTCGCCATGACTTAATTGCAGAAAATGTGTAATAAAATCAATATCCATGATCCCGCCTTTGCCGCGTTTTATTTCATGCTTGTTACGCGGGCTGCCCAGTGTCTCCTCTATCAGTTCGCGCATTTTCACAATTTCATCCTGCAGGAATTCCACGTCGTGGCTTCCATAGATGGAGTCCGAGATCGACTGCAAGGCCTCCATGCCAATGTTTTGCGGGTCATAGATGGGCCGGCAGCGAGTCATCATCTGTCGCTCCCAGACCGCGCGCTCAGAGTGGTGATAGTCGATAAAGGAATCCACTGGCGTGACCAGTGAGCCGGATGTGCCATGGGGCCGCAAACGCATATCCACTTCATAAAGCAGACCGGCAGGGGATATCCTGGCCAGGTGGCGCATTAAACCCTGAAGCTCGCGTGCTGCCTGGGTCGTGTCTCCGCTGGATTTTGGCCGGTACAGGAATATCAGGTCGAGGTCGGAACCGAATATCATCTCATACCCTGCCATCCTGCCCATGCCCAGAACCGCCACGTTGTCGAACAACTGCCGGTTGGCCTTATACATATGCCTGATCATGGCGCCGAAAACACATTCAGCCAGCAGGGTCAGGTTTTTTTCCACTTCGGCAAGCACCATCTCTCCCTGTAAAAAACGAATGAGCAGCAACAGCATCCATTGGTTCTTTATTGATGACAGTACGTTCAGCCCAAGTTCAACATCCTGTTTGAACGCGTCCACCTGTAACGTCCGCATCATCTCGTCAGCGTTGATGGATTTATCCCGGTAATGGTCGATCAACTCGGTAATTTCGTATCCCCGGAAAAATAAATAACGGGTGAAATACCAACTGGAGCCGAAAATATTGATAATCAGGTTCTTGTTCGCCGGTCTGTCGCCCCATTTTTCCTTCTCGCATAATTCAGTCCAGCGGGTGAAACTGACCTCTGCCTGAACCTTATTCCAGGCGCCTGCAAACGTGTAGCGGGGCTCATTACCCGCCCCCGCGCCGGCAGCCCCGGCCTCCGGCAGAATTTTTTCAAAATAGTTTTCAGCTATCCTGCGGTTGGCGTTAAGGCATTGTTCAAAACTTGCCAGAATTTCATCATCGGACAGGCCTTCCATGTTCAGGGATCGCGCTACACGTATCCTGCCTGCTGCGTCATCCGGCAAAGCATGGACCTGTTTCTCATCCGCCATCTGCAAACGGTTTTCCAGGCGCCGCAAAAACAGGTAGGCAGTCCTGATTTCCTGTTCCTCCTCCCGTCCTATAAAGTTCAGCTTGCGCAAGCTCTCCAGCACCGTCAGGGTATTGGTTGTGCGCAACTCGGCGTGCTTTGCGGCGCTGACCAACTGCAGTATCTGGACAAAGAACTCAATGTCCCTGATACCGCCCCGGCCCAGCTTGACATGCCATTGACCGGTGCGCGCCCGGACCCTGGCCATTTCCCCCTTAATGGCGACAAACCGCTCCAGGTCCGCGCTACTCATGGAGCGTATGAAGACAAAGGGACGCAACCGGGTAAGGAGTTCCTCGCCGAGGTCTGCATTGCCCGCCACGCACCTGGCGCGTAACCACGCCAGCCGTTCCCAGGCCTCGGTACTGGCCTGGTAATAATTCTCCGTCTCGTCCACGGACAGAAACAACGGCCCGCTTTTCCCCCAGGGCCGGAGTTTCAGGTCAACCCGGTATAAAAACCCGCTATGGGTGGTTTGCTCCAGCATCCTGGTGAACTGCCTCAGTCCTTTTGTCAACGCGCTCTGTAATTCGTGGGGCTTCAATCCGCCGGTTACATCGTGGTTGCCGCCAACAAAGATCAGGTCCACGTCGGAACTGTAATTCAGTTCGCCTGCTCCCAGTTTTCCCAAAGCAAAAATACTGATGTGTTTACCCGGATCATTTTTATCATCCATGCTGAAGCTAAGGGCAAATGCCTTCCTGAGAATGTAATCAGCCAGCAGACTCAGCCGATCCAGAATAATTTCGTAAGGATAACGACCCGATACATCCATCCAGGTTATTTTCAACAATTGCTCATATTTAAAATGCCGCAAGGCTTCAGGATCCTGAATGCCGTCCAGTTGTTCGGGAGTAATTTCACAAGGCTCGCCCAGCAGACGAATGGTTTGCGGATTGCGGCAGATATAATTAAACAGGAAGGCTGAATAACCAATAATATTGACGAAATCGGTCGCACAGGATGCCGGCAGCCGATCCAGTTCCTTGCGCAGGGAATCGTCCTCTCGCATCCGCTCAAACCTGAGCGCGGCAACCTCGGGGTCAGGCGCTGCCGCAATCAGTTGCTCGAAATCTGTCATATATCAGCCACAGAGGACACAGAGATCACAGAGTGGGTCGAAAACCTTGTCAACATGCGGGCAACCTTCATGTTTATCGTTGTCTGAATAGTAAGGAACATTTTAAACCTGTCCCATTTCTCCCAAATTTAAATGAAGCCGTTGTATCGCTTGCTGTAACCGGACTATACAAAGCCATCAAACTGATCTCTGTGAACTCTGTGTCCTCTGTGGCTAAAACGAGTTTCAGCCAGCTGCGCGGGATGTCATACCTTATATCTTGTTATAGATCTCTCCCCCCTGGCGGTTGAACTCGGCAGCCATGTCGCCAAGTCCTTTTGTGAGCGCCTCATCCGCTTTCTCAATACCCTGGCGTTTTGCATAGTCACGCACGTCCTGGGTTATTTTCATGGAACAAAAATTCGGACCACACATGGAACAGAAATGGGCAACCTTATGGGATTGTTTGGGCAGGGTCTCGTCATGGAACTCCCTGGCTTTATCCGGGTCCAGGGACAGGTTGAACTGATCTTCCCAGCGAAATTCAAAGCGCGCCTTGGACAAGGCGTTGTCCCTGAGTTGCGCGGCGGGATGTCCCTTGGCGAGATCGGCTGCGTGGGCAGCGATCTTGTACGCAATAATGCCGTCCTTAACGTCATCCTTGTCGGGCAGGCCCAGGTGCTCTTTCGGGGTGACGTAACACAACATGGCGGTACCGTACCAGCCGATCATGGCCGCGCCGATCGCGGAGGTAATATGGTCATAACCGGGCGCGATGTCGGTTGTCAGCGGCCCCAGGGTATAAAACGGCGCCTCGGCACAGTTTTTCAACTGTTTCTCCACGTTTTCCCGGATCATGTGCATGGGTACGTGGCCGGGGCCTTCGATCATAACCTGCACGTCGTGCTTCCAGGCTGTCTGGGTCAATTCACCCAGGGTTTCCAGTTCCGCGTACTGGGCGGCGTCACAGGCATCTGCAATTGAGCCCGGACGTAACCCGTCACCCAGAGAGAAAGACACGTCGTAGGTCTTCATGATCTCGCATATATCTTCGAAATGGGTGTAGAGGAAATTTTCCCGGTGATGGGCCAGACACCATTTTGCCAGTATCGACCCGCCGCGCGAGACAATGCCGGTAACCCGGTTTGCCGTCAACGGAACATAAGCAAGGCGGACGCCGGCGTGGATGGTAAAGTAATCCACTCCCTGTTCGGCCTGTTCTATCAGGGTGTCCCGGTAGATTTCCCAGGTCAGTTCCTCCGGCTTGCCATCCACTTTTTCCAGGGCCTGGTAAATAGGCACGGTCCCTATGGGCACCGGTGAATTCCTGACTATCCATTCCCGGGTCTCGTGAATGTTCTTGCCGGTGGATAAGTCCATTACCGTATCGCCCCCCCAGCGTGTTGCCCAGGTCATCTTTTCCACTTCTTCATTGATGGACGAGGTGACCGCCGAATTACCGATGTTTGCATTTATTTTGACCAGGAAATTCCGGCCGATGATCATCGGCTCCGTTTCCGGGTGATTGATATTGGCGGGGATGATGGCCCGGCCTGCCGCCACTTCGGAGCGAACGAATTCAGGCGTGACTTCAGCAGGCAACTGCGCCCCCAGGGACTGGCCTGCATGGCGTTTTAACAGACCCGGATCGCGATACTCACCCAGACGCTGGTTTTCCCGGATTGCAATAAATTCCATCTCCGGCGTGATGATGCCCCGCCTCGCATAATGCAATTGCGTTACGTTGCAACCACTCCTGGCCCGGCGCGGTATTTTTCCCGGACCAAAGCGTAATTCAGTCAGCTTCTTGTCATTCAGGCGCTGGCGGCCATAAGCGGAGGACAACCCATCAAGGTGCAGGGTATCGTCTCGTTCGTTTATCCAGTTATCCCTGAGCCCGGCCAGTCCCTCGCGCACATCGATGGAAACAGCCGGATCGGTATAAGGTCCTGAAGTATCGTACACCGAGACAGGAGGATTCTTCTCCAGCCCGGCTGACGACGGCGTATCGTTGCAGGTAATTTCCCGCATGGGCACGCGGATATCATCACGGCTTCCCTGCACATAAATTTTTCTGGAACGAGGGAAAGGTTGAACAGCCAGGCTATCAACTGTCGGTTTGTGCGCATGGCGCGCCACATTACTGGTCATTAACGGAAAGTCCTCAGTTGTAAACTCAATGGGGTATAATAACAAAAAAAGAAGTATAAATACGCACCGTGCAAACTATCACAGTAGAACAACTGGCAGCGTTACAATCCAACCAGGACAAGACCGTCCTGCTCGACGTACGCGAGCCGTGGGAATTTGAAATCTGCCGGCTGGCCGACTCCGTGAACATTCCCATGAATGAAATCACTGAACGGGTGAATGAATTGGAGCCGGACGCCAGAACGATTGTCATCTGCCATTTTGGTATGCGCAGTTTGCAGGTCGGCAACTACCTGGAGTCGGCAGGGTTCAAGGATATCGTGAACCTGGAAGGCGGGCTTGACGCCTGGGCTGAACGAGTGGATAAAGACATGCCCCGGTACTAACCCGCATTTCCCACTCATCAAACAGAAACCCTAAAGTACACAACATGAGAGTAGCCTGCCGTAAACTCCTGAACGTCATTTTCCTGTTTGTCTGCATGGACATCGCTTACGCGGCAGATTTACTCGAAATCTACGGATATGCCCTGGATAGCGACCCGCAATACCGGCAGGTAGCCGCAACACAACGCGCAGCCCTGGAGCAACGGCCCCAGGCCCTGGCACAACTCCTGCCAACACTTACCTTCAGCGCTAACGCCTTCACAAATGAAGAAGATATTACCTCTGAGTTCAATCCGATAGACAGGCCCGGCAAAGTGAGCTACGACAGCCACGGCTACAGCCTGAACCTGACTCAACCGTTGTTCAGTGGTGACCGCATCATCGGCTACCTGCAAGCGGATAACCTGATTAAACAGGCAGACGCGGAACTGATCGCAGCCCGGCAGGGTTTGATTGTGCGCACAACCGGCACTTACTTCGAGGTATTGGCCGCTTATGACAACCTGGGTTTTGCAGAAGCTGAAAAAAAATCCCTGAGCCGGCAACTGGACCAGGCAAAACAACGTTTTGAAGTGGGACTCAGCGCCATTACCGACGTACAGGAAGCCCAGGCAGGCTACGATCGGGCATTTGCCGCGGAAATAGCCGCGCGCAACAATGTAGATAATGCCCGGGAAGCATTGCGCGAGATCACCGGCATCTATATTTCCGACCTGGCATTACTGGGAAAGACAATGCCCCTGTTAAGACCGGAACCTGAGGAAATCGAGACCTGGACCGGCGCTGCGCTGGAGCAAAACCTGAACGTGCTGGCTGCACGGCATGCTGTGGATAGCGCCCGCCGGGAAGTGCAAAAACAACGCGCGGGCCACCTGCCCAGCGTAGATATGGTTGCCCGGCATAGCCTGGACAGTACCGGAGGGCGTTTTGGTTCTTATGAAAATACGACAAGTTCAATAGGCGTACAGGTCAACGTTCCGTTGTTCCAGGGAGGTTTCGTAAGTTCGCGGGTACGGGAAACCCATGAACGTCTCAACGCAGAACTGGAACGGCTGGAACAGGCGCGCAGAAACGCACAACGCATGACGCGGCAGGCATACCTGGGTGTTATTTCCGGAATAAGCCGGGTCAATGCCTTGAACCAGGCCGTGATCTCCAGTGAGACCGCATTGGAAGCTACTGAAGCCGGCTTTGAGGTTGGGACGCGCACTGCGGTGGATGTCGTCGCGGCGGAACAGGCCACCTCCCAGGCCAGACGGGATTATGCCCGCGCCCGTTATGATTACCTGCTGGATACCTTGCGCCTGAAGCAGGCTTCGGGCAGCCTGTCGGTGGAAGACCTGTCCCAGGTGAACCGTTGGCTGAACTGACGCGATAGCAGCCCGGATAACGATCATGACAGCTACCAGTGAAAACTACACATCACTTTGTGACGCCGGAAATTCCGTATTGGTCATTATTGACATGCAGACGGAATTAACCGCGGTCATGCCGGCCAAGGTACTGGCGCGGCTGCAAAGAAATACATGGTTGCTGGTTAATACGGCCATTAAGCTGGCGCTCCCGGTTTTTGCTACGGAACGATCTCCCGATGGGCTGGGCAATATGGAACCGGAAATCCGGAAGTTGTTACCACCGACGGCAAAACTGTATGAAAAAACCTCGTTTTCCTGCACGGGCGCCGACAATTTTGCCGCTGATTTGACCTCAACAAGGAGGAAGCAGGCCATACTGGTCGGCATGGAAGCACATGTTTGTGTATTACAAACCGCGCTTGACCTGCATAACCGGGGCTACACGGTTTTCGTGGTAGCGGATGCGGTATGTTCCCGGCAACGGGAAAACTATGAAACTGCATTACGACGCCTGGGAAGGGCGGGGATTATCATCTGCGATGCGGAGTCCGTGTTGTTTGAATGGGTACGCGGCGCGGACGAGCAGCTATCTCAGGAAGTCCAGGCGTTAATCCGATAACTGACATGGATTTGTATTGCCACAGAGGCCACAGAGATCACAGAGTCAACCGGGAGCTTAATCAAGATCCAGGATAATCCAATGTTCATTAATTCTTCCGCATCAGTTTTCATAATATTATTTCTCTGAGTCCTCTGTGCCCTCTGTGGCAATAAATAAATTGTAGGTGAACAAATAAGTTTGTAACAGGAGGCAACAGTGCTGCTTCCAGGTAATCAAGGTGATCATAATGTCAGTGGTTTACTCTCTGTACGAGTTATATAAGAACTAATTATCGAAGGGAAAATTAAGGGACCTACGCAGGAAAGTTGGCGCAACCTTGTTTAACATAACAAGGCATTATACAAAAGCTATCTGACAAGTCTTAAGATAACTTACAACTTATCAATTATCGCGCAATGGTAATTGAAGATGATCATATAAATTATGTAAATCTTTTATTTCATTTGCTGTCAGGGGTTCTAGATTTTCTTCAAGAGAGCGCCTAATGAAAAGATCTAATCGGTCGAGAAATATGCATCGTGCCCGTGCTTTCCGTGTTGCCTTCGGTCTACTTGCACTGGGCCAAACGAAAACCCGAGTTGACGTGCAGGCCATGCAAGCCCCAGGCATTGGCCGGGAAATACCCTACCGGCGCTCCGGGTTCCCATCGGTCGCCACAGTCGTCTCATAGCGAACCCCCGCCGGTACCGGCGCGGCCTGGTGTACGGTCACGCCGTATTGCCCCTCGGTGGGCTCGGTTGAATCCACGGCCACGAAAGACGTGTAGTGTGACACGAGCTGATATTGCAACGCGATGCGCCTGATGGTATCGCCAAGTTCCCCATGCGGGTCCCCGACGGTCGCCTGCCGGTCCGACAGGTCGGCGATATTCGCACGCGCCCAAACCTTGGCGATGGACGGTCCGGCAGCGCCTGGTTCGGCGGCCTCAAGCAAGAAGGCACGGCGTGAGCCATCCACCGTCCCGGATACGGTCACCGACGTGGGCTCGCCCTGGAACCGGCCGGAGACAACCAGGGGCCGACCGACGAACAGGTCGGGGAGTTGGGCGGGATAGGTATCCGAAACGGTCATGCCACCCCAGTCAATTTCGACATCGGTGAGCGCCGCGTGGCTCACGCGCTCAAAGAATGCCCCCATGACGTCTTCTGCCGAGTCGTTGAGGCCCAGGTAGGCGACTGCCCCGTTCCCCACCCTGGCCATGCGTTCCAGCAGGTAGCGGTTAACCGAGGACCCAACCCCGAAACTGAATATGCGGGCGGCGCCGAGACGCCTGTGTACCTCGGCCAGAATCTCAACCTCATTATCGATATAGCCATCCGTCAGAAACGAGACGAAACGGAAACGGGACGGGTTGTGGGGAAAGTCGAGGGCCGCCTTGATGCCCTCGATCATCCAGGTGCCGCCCTGGCTGTTCAGGTTCGCAAGATACCGGCGCGCAGCCGCCAGGTTCTCCTCCGTCGCAGGGACGGGCTGCCGACCGAATTGAGAGGCGTCGTCCGAGAAGCGGATGATCTGGAACGTATCGTTCGGATTGAGCTGCCCCAGCGCCGTGGCGATGGCCTCCTTGGCCTGCTCCAGCGGACGGCCCTCCATCGAACCCGAGCAGTCGATGACGAACACCATCTCCATCGCTCGGCGGGAAACATCCGCTGTATCGATGGGCGGGATCAGCATCAGAGAAAAGAACCCCCCGCCCGTATCCGGGTCCCGGTACGTCAACAGGTTCGATTTGACGGCCTCGCCGGCGACGCGGAAGTCGAGTACAAAATCCCGGTTAGGTAGGGTTGTCTCGTCCGCCAGTTGCACGGTCGCGGACGCAGGCCCATCCCGTTTGACGATAATCTCGTGGGTCGATGTCAGTGCCTCGATGCGCACGCCGGCGTCGATGCGTACGCTGATGCCGAGGTCGTGGCCCGACCGTTCCGTCGGCGCCAGGTATTCCACCGCGGTTGCACTCGGCGTTGCCATGTGGCCGCCGCGCGGGAGCGCGTGGACGGGATCCGGGTGGCCGGGCGGGCTGAAGCGCGGGCCGACCACGGTGGGAAATACGAAGGAATACCACCCGTCCTTGTAGGCCAGCGTGTGGAAGTAGGTAATGTCGACATCGATGGCCTTGCCGGGCTCGATGTTGGCGACTTTCTGCTCGAAGATGTTCGGCCGGTGCTGCACCAGCAGGCTTGCCTGGTAGCCCTGGTCCCGTGCTGCGCGGTAGATGGCCTCGGCTTCTGCCTTCTCCCGCAGAATGCCGCGAATAGTCCGCTCCCCGATGACCATCAGAAACTCGGTGACGGCGGCTTTTTCCGGCAGGGGAAAGACATAGACAGCCTCGATCTTGGTGTCAAACGGGTTGGCAAACTGCTGTTTGACCCGGACCGTGCTTATATGGCCGGCGACAGCGGCATCCACGGCCGTGTGCTGCAAGGGCAGCGGTACCTGTTCCGCGCCGTCAGCCTCATCTTCGGACGGAACGTTTGCGACCAGCGCCCCGGAACCGGGGTCCGGGGCGTCTTCGTCAACCGAAGAGACGGGAGAGGCCTTTGCGATGATCCAGATCTCCTCGGTGAGATTCTCGGCTGGCGGAGCTTTTTCGGTGACCCGTGTCTCCTCTCCGCTCAATGTGTAATCCGTACTCGCAGTTTCTTCCCACCTTGATGATACGCCTGCCGCCTGCGGTGATTTGTGTCTCGACTCTAATGATTGGCGTTCCTGCTGCGATAGGGATGGCTCCTGCGGAGCTGTGGAGCACGATGCGAGCAACGCGACGCCGATCAGCAAGGTCGTCATGGAAAGTGCGAGCCGGATCTGTCTGTTCATAGGGATCTGTGTGTTCATTGGGATCTCTCTTGTGGGTTATCGTTAAGCGCTACGAGGGAAATCGACGCATCGATTGCACTCCCCGCCGGTGTGGTTGCCGTGATCAGGCGCAGATCGAAATCGGGTTCCCCTTCCAGCATCAGGTGCAGCGTGGCGAGATGGACGCGGCCAACGGGCAACAGGCTTCCGTCGGCCAGGGAGTAATCGGCCACCACGATTCGTGAAGCGCCTCCGCGAGCGACGGCCTCCCGGTCGTAATACGGCGCGCGCGGGAAGGCGGGGTGTCCGCCGTTCTCGACGCCTACCACCTTCATGGCGCCGTTGCGATCCTTAAGTTCGAACTGCCAGGCGGCCACGGTTGCCGGGCTGTCGAGGTGGATGTCCAGGGGCACGAAGCGCGGGCTAGCCGCGCCGTCCGCACAGGCAACACCCGGGAACAGGGCGAGGAGAACCAGAACCCGGAGCAGCCGCTTCATAGCGTGCTGTCCCGATCGAGTGCGACCAGGTGAAAGGCGAAGGCATCGAGATCGGCCTGGTCGACGCCCTGTCCCGGGCGCGCCAGGGCCAGGACGTCGGCGATATCGATTTGACCGGAACCGTCGATGTCTGCGTAGAGCGGCGCGTCGCCCTGTTCCGAAAAACGATATGTTGCGAACAGGGCAACTGCAAGCACACAGGACGCCGCAACACCCCAGGCGCGCTGTCGTTGCCAACGCGGGATTCGGCGAGGCGCAAAATGGGCACTCGCCATGCCCGCCAGGGCGCGGTCGACCCGGGATGTGATCACCTCGGGCGCCCGGTCGATGCGTTTCAGCTCACTGACCAGGGCCTCGGGCAGTCGTTCGTCTTGTTCGTGTGTGCCGGTCATGTCATGGGTTCCTTGTCCATATAACGCACCACAGGCGCAAAAGGTTCATTCAATTGAAAAAAAATCTGCGAGCAAGGGGGAAACCCTGAGGTTTGCAATGCCCCCATGCAGCCGGGATTTCACGGTGCCCTCGGGTATGCCGAGCGCCTCCGCAATCTCGCTCAGCGACAGTCCGTCAACGAAACGCAGCGTGAGCGCCTCCCGCTGGCCGGGCGGCAGCAGCGCAAGGAGCCTGGCGATGTCCCCGTCATCCCGAGCCGGTCGGGCGGGCACGTCCTCGGGCGTGACGTCATCGGCAACCGGGAACAGGCCGGCCTTGCGCACCGCCGTGATCGCCGTGTTTTTCGCAATGGGGTACAGCAGCGTTGTCAGTTTGGCGGTGAGCGTTATTCCCTCACCCGTGGGCGGGAACCGGCGCAGCAGTTGGACGAAGGTGTCCTGGAGCACGTCCAGCGCGGTCTCGATGTCGGGCGTGAAGCGCAGCGCGACACGCAGCACGTAATCCTTGTGGCGCAGGTACAGGGCTTCGAACGCCGCCGCCGCGGCGCGCGGGTGACCATGGTTGCAGATGTCCACCAGCGTTTCGTCGCCACGTGGGTCTCGCTGAGATACTGACAAATTAACTCTTTTGGCCCAGTAGAAATTCATTGTCTGAAATCAAGCAACGGCTATCGTCCATTGTCCAAAGGCATCTATCCTGAGTTTTTTGTAATGCTCAGCGCCGATAAGATGACGTCCAAGGTTGAAAAGATTCACGAAAACTTCATCTATGTAGAATGTGTCTCCATAACCTTGATGTCGGCGTTTCAACCGCCTGGTATATATCCGACCAAACTTGATGCACCACAACCGGATGGATTCATAGCTGACGATTATGCCGCGTTGTGCCGGCAGATCTTCAATATCCCGGTGGCTGAGATTGAAGCGAAAGTAAAGCCAGACTGCATAACTGATGATATCGGGTGGAAACCGGTGACGCTTGTATGTATTCATACCGGCATTATCCATTTTCGGGAGTTAAGTTGTCAGTACCTCAAAATATCATGTAGTGTAATATCTCCCATTTACATCTTTTAATGTGCTTAGAATAATCTGAAGTGGTACAACAACTGGAAATGAAGTGTCAGATAAGATCGTGACTTTTGGAGCATAAACCGCCTTTATTTATTCTGCATAGTATAAATCACGGCATCAAGACTGGCACAAGTTGGCGATCAAATCGGCGGTACACGTTGAAATCTTGATCAACCGTAACTATTTGAGAGTTTTTTTCGATTTCAGTCATCCGAATTAAACAGGCATCCGCAAGTGACATTGGGACATTCGCGTATTTTGACATCAATTTTTTAACAGCTTGTATTTCGCCGGATAAATCAAAATCAATCACTACTAATCTACGTGCTATCAGTTCTGCAACGGCGATTGAGCCACCTTCCATATTGCGTAAGAGAAAGCAGGCTTCGGAAATGACTGATTCACAGGTATAAGCGGGGGGTTCCAATAAATTGAAAGCTTCACTTGCCCAAGTGAAATACCTGTCTCGCTTATTTAAAAAAGCAACAATAGGGCCTGTATCAAGAATAATTCTGGTCATCGACCATATTCAGCCATGTATTCAGCAGATGTAGATAAATCTTCGGGACCAGTCAGAGAACCGGCTAGATCACTTGCACGCGCAGAAAATGAATTATCAGGTTCAGCTACGTAGGCGCTGATGGCATCTCGCAAAATTGTTGAGCGTGACAAACCACGCTGTTTGGATAATCTGGCTAACTGCTTATCAAGATGTACAGGTATTTTTACAGAAATAGTAAGCATACGAACCTCCGTAATACAATATACGCATAATTGTATTACTATTATAACGGTAGTGCAAATATCAACTACCTGACAGACCGGCCTCATGCTGCTGCAATGCCGCTGTGATTTGTTCTACCGAATACCGTTTCCGTTTCCTAACAAGACCTCCTCATTGACTGCGTTGATCTTGCCGGAGATTCACTTAACGGGTGGACCGATTTAGTGGGAGCCCCTCACTAATCTCTTCTTGGTTGCAAACTTTTTTGTTCCAGTTACAAACTTATTTGTTCAGGTTACAAACTTATTTATTCGCCTACAATCATCTGCGTCATCTGCGGATAATCTACTCAACCGTTACAGATTTAGCCAGGTTCCGGGGCTGGTCGACATCAGCCCCCTTGAGTACTGCCACGTGGTAGGAAAGTAATTGCAAAGGCACGGTATACACAATCGGTGCGATGCTGTTTTCGACTGCCGGCAATTGCAGGACTTTAATGGTGGAACTCATTTCCATACCGATATCCGCGTCTGTAAATACATACAGCCTGGCTCCACGGGCCCGGACTTCCTGTAAATTGGAGTTCAATTTTCCAAGTAAACTGTTGTTCGGCGCAACGGCAATGACCGGCATTTCATCATCTATCAGCGCCAGGGGGCCGTGTTTCAATTCCCCCGCCGCATAGGCTTCCGCGTGGATATAGGAAATTTCCTTCAGTTTCAGCGCGCCCTCCATGGCAACCGGCAGCATCATTCCCCTGCCCAGAAACAAGGTGTGCTGTTTGTGGATGAACTCCTCAGCCAGCTTTTCCAGGCGCCTGTCCAACTCAAGCACATGGTTGATCTGGCTGGGCAATCTTTCCAACTGGTTGATCAATCGCAATTCTTTCTCTTTATCCAACCCGCGCCGGCGCGCCAGTACGGTCGTCAGCATAAACAGGGCAACCAACTGGGTGGTAAAGGTCTTGGTTGACGCGACGCCGATTTCTATCCCGGCCCGGGTAAGAAAAACCATATCCGCCTCACGCGTCAATGAACTTTCCGGAACATTACAGATTGCAAGACTCGCCAGATAAGGTCGGGTCCCGGCCAGCCGCAAGGCTTCGAGAACATCCAGGGTTTCGCCCGATTGGGAAATTGTCAGAAACAAGGTATTTGCCGGGACTACGCTGCTGCGATAACGGTATTCGCTGGCAATATCGACACTGCATTGAATACCCTCTGCTTCCAGCCAGTACCTGGCGATCAGACCCGCGTGGTAACTGCTGCCACAGGCGATAATATGAATGTTATCCACGCGGTCGAAAAGACCGGCGGCTGCCATGCCAAATTCAGACTCAATAATTCCACCGTTATCAATCCTGCCTTCCAGGGTGTCGGCGACAGCGACCGGCTGGTTGAAAATTTCCTTTGCCATGTAATGGCGATAACCGGTTTTATCGGCGCTGTCCGCAGAAAGTTCCGAGGTAACCAGCGGTCGCCGCACCGGGTTGCCGTCCCGGTCATAAACAGTTACCCGGTCCCTGTAGACCTCGGCAAGGTCTCCTTCTTCCAGGATAATAAACTGCCGCGTTACCGGTAACAGGGCAAAGACGTCGGAAGCAATGAAATGTTCACCGAGTCCCACGCCGATAACCAGGGGGCTGCCTTGCCTGGCGACTACCAGTCGTTCCGGCCGGTTTCTCTCGACGACACCCAATGCGTAGGTGCCCTCAATTTGCGCCACGGTGTATTTTACCGCTGACAGCAGGTCTCCGTTGCCCTGCAGGTGGTGATGGATCTGATTGACGACAACCTCCGTATCCGTTTCCGATGCGAAGGTGTAGCCGGCACCCGCCTGTTCTGTCCGGAGCGCTTCATGATTCTCAATAATGCCATTATGCACCAGGGCAATTTCATCTTTGCAGATATGAGGGTGGGCATTATTGACGCTGGGACGGCCATGGGTGGCCCAGCGGGTATGGGCAAGACCGGTACTGCCGTGCAGCGATGATGCGCCGACGGATTGGGCAAGATCATTGACCTTACCCTGGACCCTCAGGCGATTGAAACCGGCAGTTTTATCGACTACTACAATGCCGGCGGAATCGTATCCACGATATTCCAGGCGCCGCAACCCTTCCAGCAGAATAGGCGTAACATCCCTTTCCGCAACCGCGCCGACGATGCCACACATTACGGACTGACAGCGCTATGTTGCCGGCCGCGGAACAAACTGCCTTCTGAGCCTTGCTCTGGAACCACGGAGTTGGTGATGTATTTTTTTGCCTGTAGCTTGGCATAATCTATCTGGTTTGGACTCAGCAGGTTATCTGACGCCAGGGAATTCATATAAAGCTCGGCAGTCGCATTGCCCTGCCGATAGGAAGCGTAATACCACATGAAAGCTGCACCGATGTTCAGGTCCGTGCCATAGGCGTTATGGTGCATCAGACCATAGTTGAGTTGTGCCCTGGGGTCTCCCTGTTTTGCCGCTTTATCATACCATTGCAGCGCCTGGCGCCAATCCCGTTTCACACCCAGACCCAGATAATAATGCACGCCCAGGTAATTTTGCGCCTCGCTATCACCGGCCTCGGCTCTGGGCCTGAACAGGTTATACGCGGTTACGTAATCTCCGGCCTCAAATGCCTGGCGCGCGGTCTTCTCCGTACCGCACCCTGCGGTTAACAGGGCCAGGCAAATGAATAAGAGAAACGACGATTTCAGCATTTTGATTTTGTATTCTTAATTCCCGAAAAGCGAGGTATAACTGTGAATTGGTCGGGGCGAGAGGACTCGAACCTCCGACCCCTGCAACCCCATTGCAGTGCGCTACCAGACTGCGCCACGCCCCGGCCGTATTATTTACCAGTATCTTTCAGACACTCCCCCCGGATTACGATAGTCCTGAGTTCGTCTCTTCATGTCGTAAGCAGACGACAGATGAGGAATAAGCTGTGACAGAATGCCGGCGTTTGCCGACATGACGTGAAACGATTTAACGCCGTAACAACTCCCTGACTTTTTCCAGTTCAGCACATAACTGGCGGATAATCTGCTGGCTCTGGTTGGAATCTTCCTTGGCTTCATCGCCTGAAAGACGTTGCCGCGCGCCGCCGATAGTAAACCCGTGCTCATAAAGCAGACTTCTGATCTGCCTGATCAATATAACGTCCTGGCGCTGATAATAACGTCTGTTGCCGCGCCGCTTCAGGGGTTTCAGTTGAGGAAATTCCTGTTCCCAGTAGCGCAATACGTGGGGCTTAACCGCACATAACTCGCTGACTTCCCCAATGGTAAAGTATCGCTTACTCGGAATCTGGGGTAATTCGCTATTCAGTGCCGGTTCCAGCATAGGCCTCTACCCGCGCTTTTAGTTTTTGTCCAGGGCGAAATGTTACAACCCGGCGAGCACTAATGGGAATTTCCTCCCCGGTTTTAGGATTGCGCCCCGGCCTCTGTTTTTTATTCCGCAGTTCAAAGTTACCAAAGCCTGAGAGTTTGACCTGATTTCCTGCTTCCAGTGCTGAACGTACCTCCTCAAAGAACATTTCCACTATTTCTTTGGCTTCCCGCTTGTTCAGGCCATCCTGTTGATGAAGCCTCTCGGCCATATCTGCTTTTGTCAGTGATGCCATCTTATTCTCTCAACTGTGCGCCAAACACGCTACTGAGGGAATCCAGTATGTGAGCCACGGCGCTATCAACTTCCAGATCCGTAAGAGTGTCTGAAGTTTGTTGAAAGGTCAAGCCGAATGTTACACTTTTTTTCCCCTCAGCAACAGGTTGTCCCTGATACACATCAATCAAATCCAGGTTTGACAACAGGTCGGAGGCCGCAGTCGCAACATTTTTTAATAGATCAGAAGCCGGCACTTCATTGTCTACAAGAATCGACAAATCCCTCCTGACTGTGGGAAATTTAGAAATAATCCTGAGTTTCGATTGTATTTCTTCAGGGACTGATTCCAGACAAATCTCAAAAAGACAGACCTCTTCCGCTATCTCCAGGTTTGACTGTATCCTCGGGTGGAGCGTTCCGACCAGGCCAATTCTCCGGCCATTATAAATGATCTCAGCCGCTTTGCCGTGATGCAATGCAGCGCAGGAAACAGGTCGAAATTCCGCTGAAATCGGACCGCAACAAGCCGCTAACACGGCTTCGGCATCGGCTTTGATGTCATAGAAATCTGCGCTTTCAGCGCGGCTGTCCCATTGTTCCGGTTCCACTTTTCCATAACTCACTCCACCGATGACCAGCGACTGTTGAATTTCACCATTGCTGCTGAAAATCTTGCCGGTTTCAAACAGGCGCACGCGCTCCTGCTGCCGATTGAGATTATGCTGCAATGCCGTCAGCAAGCCCGGCCACAGGCTGAGACGCATCCGCTCCATATCAGTGGAGATGGCATTCAACAGAACGATGCTTTCAACTTCGGGGAACAAACGGGATTGCAGGGTATGGCTGACAAAACTGTAAGTGACTGCTTCCTGGTAGCCACGGTTGACCAGCACCCGGCGCATAAGATCAAGGCGTTCCCGGAAATCGGGCTTGCGCATCGCCAGGTTTGCGGGCGGCAGCGCGCTTTTTATGTTCCGGTAACCATAGATGCGGGCTACCTCTTCAATCAAGTCCGCCTCAATTGAAATATCGAAGCGGTGGGACGGTATATTGAAATGACGACTATCAGCGTCGCTCGCTATCTCCTCCAGGCCGAGACGGGTTAAAATCCCGGCGCATTGCTTCATGTCTATGGCTTCACCCAGTAAATCTTTTGCTGCGGTCGAACGCAGGCCGACATTCGGCCTTTTCGGCAATGCCTGCTCTACCACCGCCTCAGTCACCGGCCCCGGTTCTCCTCCGCAGATCTCCATAATCAACTGTGTGGCGCGTTCCATCGCCCGGCGTTGCAACATAAAATCCACCCCGCGTTCAAAACGATGGGATGCATCCGTATGCATACCGAACTGTCGAGCCCGGCCGGCTACGACAAGCGGAGTAAAAAAAGCGCTTTCCAGGAAAACATGCCGGGTATTGTCACTGACCGCTGACTCCAGACCGCCCATCACACCGGCCATAGCCAGCGCTCGTTCGGTATCGGCGATTACCAGGGTGTCTGCCGGCATTACCCGGGATTCTCCATCCAGCAGGGTAATTTCCTCTCCGGCGGCAGCATAGCGCACTGAGATGGCGCCAGTTAACTTAGCATTGTCAAAAGCATGCATGGGTTGCCCCAGTTCCAACATCACATAGTTGGTGATATCAACGACCGGGTTCAGGCTGCGCAATCCGCAACGGCGCAACTTCTCCCTCAACCACAACGGGCTGGGGCGTGACATATCGATATTATTGATGATCCGCCCTACGTAGCGTGGACAGCCGTCCGGCGCTACCAGGTTTATGCTGCGGGAATGGTCATGGCCGGCAACTACCGGAGAAGTGTTGACGGGGGGATCAAAGGGCATTTGATTAATGACCGCAATTTCCCGGGCTATGCCGTTAATGCTCAGGCAATCACCGCGATTCGGCGTCAGACCGATGTCAAACACCCGATCATCAAGGCGCATCAACCCGGATACCGCAGCGCCGGGCATGCTGTCATCCGCCAGCAGAAACAACTCATCGGCCTCCTCCGACAGACCCAGTTCAGCCGCAGAGCAGAGCATGCCGGTGGATGCGACCCCGCGGATATCCGTTTCCTTTATTTCCGCGGAGCCGGGTAATACCGTGCCGACACCCGCATACGGGTAACAACACCCCGGTTTTACGCCGGGCGCCCCGGTCACTACGACAACCGCAGAAGCAGCATCTTTTGTTACCGTACAAACAAAAAGTTTGTCCGCATCAGGATGTTTTTCAACAGACCCCACCCGACCCGCCACCACACCGTCCAGTATCGGCGCCGCAGCAGCCACGTCCTCCACCTCCATACCCAGCATAGTGAGTTGATCCGCCAGAGTCTCAGTCGAAACCGGCGGGTTCACCCATTCACGCAGCCATAATTCACTGAATTTCATATTTTATTTTAGCCACAGAGGGCACAGAGGTCACAGAGTGTACCGAGAACCTTGTCAATATTCGAGTAACCTTCACGTTTATCATTGTCTGAATAGTACGATTAGGGACATTTTAAATCTGTCCCTTTTTTCCCAAACTTAAACGAAGTCCGTTAATCACCTGCTGTAACCGGACTATACGAAACCATTAAACTGATCTCTGTGATCTCTGTGTCCTCTGTGGCATACATATCAATTAAACTGGGTCAGGAAGCGCAGGTCGTTTTCAAAGAACATGCGGATATCATTAATGCCGTAGCGCAACATGGCGATACGCTCCACCCCCATGCCAAAGGCAAACCCGGAATATTTCTCGCTGTCGATGCCGACGTTTTCCAGAACCGTCGGATGCACCATGCCACATCCCAGTATCTCCAGCCAGCCATTGTCACCGAGAATGTCCACTTCCGCGGACGGTTCGGTAAACGGGAAGTATGAAGGACGGAACCGGGTGGAAACGCCTTCACCAAAAATATGTTCGGCAAACTGCTCCAGCACACCTTTCAAGTGGGCAAAGGTAACACCTTCATCGACCATGATGCCCTCCACCTGGTGAAACATGGGAGTATGAGTCATGTCGGAATCACAACGATACACCCGGCCCGGCGCGATAACCCGCAACGGCGGCCGGGTTTCATTCATGTAGCGAATTTGTACATTTGAGGTGTGAGTACGCAGCAGCAGGTCCGCGTCACAGTAAAAGGTATCATGCATAGCCCGGGCCGGATGATGCTCGGGGATATTCAAAGCGGCAAAGTTGTGGTAGTCGTCCTCAATTTCAGGTCCGTCCGCGACGGTAAACCCGATCTCCACAAACAGTCGTTCAATTTCCTGTAGAGTCAGCGTAATCGGATGTAATCCGCCGCCGCGCTGACCCCGGCCCGGCAAGGTCACATCGATTCTTTCATGGGCCAGGCGTTGCGCTAACTGCTGCTGTTGCAACTCCGATTTGCGCTGGCTCAGCGCTTCCTGTAGTTGTTGCTTGGCCTGGTTGATTGCCTGTCCCGCTACAGGCCTTTCTGTCTCAGGCAAACTACCCAGCCGCTTCAAGCGCTGCGTGATCTCACCTTTTTTCCCGAGATAACGAATACGAGCGTCATCCAGGCTGCGTTCATCCGCAGCCCCGGCAACATCATTGAGCGCTTGTTCAAGTAAATCCCGGAGTTCGGTCATGGCTGATGAAATAGAGACTTGGCTCCAGGGTCGGCTTCAAGGCCCTTTTCCAATTCAGCTGTTCTGTCTGGCCTGTTCCGCCAATTGAGTAAACGCGTTTTTATCATTTACCGCCATATCAGCCAGCAGTTTACGATCAACCTGAATATCCGCCTTGTGCAACCCGTCCATAAAACGGCTGTAGGACAAGCCATTCTCCCTTGCAGCCGCATTGATACGGGTGATCCAGAGCGCGCGGAACTGCCGTTTACGCTGGCGCCGGTCCCGGTAAGCGTATTGGCCGGCCTTTGTAACCGCCTGCTTGGCCACCCGGTATACATTTTTCCGACGACCCCGGTAGCCCTTGGCCTGTTCAATAACCTTTTTATGTCGGGCGTGTGCAGTAACGCCCCGCTTTACTCTCGGCATAACTAAAACTCCTCAACTATACGGCAGCAACTGTGCCAGTGACTTCTCATCACTCTTGTCAATCAACTGCATTGGGCGTAACTTTCTGATCCGTTTCGCGCTTTTTTTAGTCAGAATATGGCTACGGTGGGACTGCCGATGTTTAAACCGGCCCGACGCAGTCTTGCTGAAGCGCTTCGCCGCGCCACGATTTGTTTTCAATTTCGGCATTACAATCCAACTCCACTAACTCTTCAATTATTCTGTTTACTCTACAACTGGCCCGAACTGCGGACGCCGGGCTGAAAATATCTCAGCGTCTGGGCGCCAGTATCACAATCATTTGACGGCCTTCCAGTTTAGCATTCTGCTCCACTTCCGCGATCTCCCGCATATCAGCTTCTATCCGATCCAGCATTTTGCTGCCCAACTCCTGATGAGCCATCTCACGGCCACGAAAGCGCAAGGTAACTTTTACCTTGTCGCCGTTCTCCAAAAACCGGGAAATGTTCCTCAGTTTTACCTGGTAATCGCCGTCATCGGTACCGGGCCTGAACTTCACTTCCTTAACCTGAATCTGCTTTTGTTTCTTCCTCGCGGCATGCTTTTTCTTGTTTTGTTCAAACAGGAACTTACCGAAGTCCATAATCCTGCAGACGGGAGGTTCTGCATTGGGAACGATCTCGACCAGGTCGAGTTCAGCATCATCGGCCTGTTTCAAAGCTTCACCCAGGTTCACGACGCCGACTTGTCCACCCGTTGCGCCAATCAACCTGACCTCTGCGGCGGAAATTTCTTCATTCACACGATTCTGTTTTTTAATTACGATTCTTATTCCTCCCGTTATTCTGACACGTATCCACCACGATGCTCTTGAACCTGCCGGCCCGTGACGGCAATCTTAATTTGCTTCATTCCCAATCAGTCGATCCATAAAATCGGCCAATGATAACACACCTAAGTCTTTTCCGTCACGAGTACGAACGGCTACCGTATTACTTTCCATCTCACGGGCGCCGATAATCAACTGGTAAGGCACGCGTTGCATCGCGTGTTCGCGAATTTTAAGGTTGATTGTTTCATTTCTCAAGTCTGTATTTACCCGGAAACCTTGATCTTTCACGGTTTGCGCCACAGACAGGGCATATTCTGCCTGGTGTTGCGTAATTGAAGCCACAACAACCTGTACCGGCGCCAGCCATAGCGGGAACGAACCTGCGTAATGTTCAATAATAATTCCTATGAAGCGCTCCAATGAACCCAGGATTGCCCGGTGCAGCATGACAGGAACCTTTTTTTCACTGCTATCATCCACATACTGCGCACCCAAACGACCCGGCATGGAAAAATCCGCCTGTATGGTGCCGCATTGCCACACCCGGCCAATACTGTCTTTCAGGGAAAAATCGATTTTGGGACCATAAAACGCGCCTTCGCCCGGCTGCAACCCCCAATCCACCCCCTTGGCATTGAGCGCCTGTTCCAGGGCCTGCTCGGCCTTGTCCCAGATCGCATCATCACCTACGCGGTTTTCCGGGCGGGTGGATAACTTCATAATCACCTCGTGGAAGCCGAAATCAGCGTAAACCTCGAATAACAAGTCGATGAAATCGGAGACTTCCGACTGGATTTGAGCTTCACTACAAAAGATATGAGCATCATCCTGGGTAAACCCCCTGACCCGCATCAGGCCATGCAAGGTCCCCGAGGCTTCATTCCGGTGGCAGGAACCGAATTCCGAAAAGCGCAGCGGCAAGTCCCGGTAGCTTTTCAAACCCTGGTTGAACACCTGTATATGACCGGGACAGTTCATGGGTTTAATAGCGTAATCGCGATTTTCCGAACTGGTAGTAAACATATCCGAATGAAACTTGTCCCAATGACCTGATTTCTCCCATAAACTGCGGTCCAGAACCTGCGGCGTGTTGATTTCCTGGTAGCCCTTTCCAGCCAGTTTAGTGTGGATATAATCCCTGACGACGCCATACAGCGTCCAACCCCTGGGATGCCAGAATACCAGGCCCGGCGCCTCTTCCTGGAAATGGAACAGGTCCTGTTTGCGCCCCAGTTTACGGTGGTCGCGTTTCTCCGCTTGTTCCAGGCGATGCAGGTATTGCCTTAAGGCCTTCCCATCCGGCCAGGCCGTCCCGTAGATACGTTGTAACATTTCATTATTGGAATCACCGCGCCAGTAAGCCCCTGCCAGCTTGGTCAGCTTGAATGCAGTGAGTTTGCCGGTACTGGGCACGTGAGGACCACGGCAGAGATCAATGAACTCACCCTGCCGGTACAGTGACAATTCCTCATCAGCAGGAATGGATTCGATGATCTGTGCCTTGTATTCCTCTCCCAGGCCGCGAAAGAAAGCAACAGCATCATCCCGTGGCATGACAGAGCGGCTGACGCTGAGGTCCTGGCGGACCAGATCCGTCATCTTCTCTTCTATTGCAGCAAGATCTTCCGGGGTAAACGACCGCTCAAAGGCAAAATCATAGTAAAAACCGTCTTCGATAACGGGACCGATTGTCACCTGTGCCTGCGGAAACAATTCTTTCACCGCCTGCGCCATCAGGTGCGCGCAGGAGTGGCGCAATATTTCCAGACCTTCCTCATCCCGGCTGGTAATAATGCGCAGGACTGCATCAGCGTCAATCAGGTGGGAAGCATCGATCAACCTGCCGTCAACTTCGGCCGCCAGGGTCGCCCGGGCCAGGCCGGGCCCGATATCTGCGGCAATATCCAGTATGGACAGGGGTTGTTCGTAGCTGCGCTGACTGCCGTCAGGCAGGGTAATAACAGGCATATCTTCTCCTTCATCAGTGGTGGCCCCCACAACAGGCCACATGTTTACCCGCTGTGCACCAGTCGCTGCGATCGATGCACACCGGGTTAGAGATAAGTCCGGGGACGGATTTCAAATCCGTCCCCTTTCTTCCAGGCTTAAATCTGGTAGGCGCGATTGGATTCGAACCAACGACCCCTACCGTGTCGAGGTAGTGCTCTAACCAACTGAGCTACGCGCCTGTGGACGGCGGAGTATACTGCAAATCAAGTTACCGGGCAAACAGAAAATCTGACGCATCCAGGTTGGATATCTTAAACTTCTTCAACACGATCCTGCCTCCGTCGTGGCCGGTCAGATCAATTATGCAATTATCGGAGCCAGCCGATATTACCAGGTCGTTGAAAGACAGTCCGCGCAAGC
This sequence comes from Gammaproteobacteria bacterium, assembly GCA_965205405.1. GTDB lineage: Bacteria > Pseudomonadota > Gammaproteobacteria > Eutrophobiales > Eutrophobiaceae > JAAXHV01. The sequence continues at coordinate 1,821,411 of OZ242169.1, read as the reverse complement.
CGGAAAGGTCGATGCGATCCTCTCCGTCCGTAAAGTCGGCAATGATATCGGTATTATCGTCCCCGGAAACAAAGATAAACGTGTCGCTGCCTTGTCCTCCATTGAGTCTGTCAGAACCCGTACCTCCTGCAAGTATGTCATTGCCGTCACCGCCTTGCAGATTATCGTTCCCTGCTCCACCTGCCAGGGTATCCGCACCGGCAAGACCGAAGATAGAATTATCACGCTCGTCTCCCGTGAGACTGTCAGCAAAATTTGATCCTCTGATACGTTCGACGTTAATAAACCTATCACCCTCAGCATGGCCACCTATAGCCGTGTCAGTCAAAAAGTTTACAACCACACCAGCATCTGAATTTATGTAACTCAAAGTATCTAAACCCGCACCCCCATCAATACTATCCGCACCCGCATCACCCATCAATAAGTCATCCCCTGAGCCTCCTCTCAACTCGTCATCACCATCCCTGCCCTCCAATCTGTCCCCACCTTGTCCGCCATCCAGTATATCCGCACCCGCATCACCCACAAGACTGTCAGCGCCTGCCCATCCCCGCAAACTATCATCGCCTTCTCCACCCCACAGCCGGTCATCACCCCCAGCTCCGTCCAGCGTATCCGCACCGGCAAGGGCTGATATATGATTGCCGTGCTCATCACCCACAAACGTGTCAGCAAAGACCGAACCCCAGACCCGTTCCATGTTAATGATCCTGTCCCCCTCAGCATGACCTCCTTCAGCAGTATTATCAGCAAAGTTCAGCGTAACCCCACCTTCCGACCTCACATAATTAAGGGTGTCGAAACCAGCGCCCCCGTCAATCATATCGGCACCCGCACCACCATCCAATACATCGTTACCAGTTTGACCCCTCAGGTCATCATTACCCTCACCACCGCGCAATATGTCCGAACCTTCGCCTCCCTGCAACATATCCATACCCGAACCACCGGCAAGGGTATCGTCCCCCGACTCACCCAGCAACCTGTCAGTTCCGTCACCACCCCACAGGCTGTCATTGTCGCGTCCCCCAACCAGGGTATCTGCCCCAACATTTCCAATAAGTATATTGACACCCCCGTCACCCGTCAGAATATCGTCAAACGCCGAACCCCAGATGTTTTCAATGCCGACAATCCTGTCACCCATGGCATGACCGCCGACAGCAGTGCCGTCTGTCAGGCTTACCTTGACCCCCGCATCAGACCCACCGTAGTCTAAAGTGTCGATACCCGCACCCCCATCAATACTATCCGCACCCGCATCACCCATCAATAAGTCATCCCCTGAGCCTCCTCTCAACTCGTCATCACCATCCCTGCCCTCCAATCTGTCCCCACCTTGTCCGCCATCCAGTATATCCGCACCCGCATCACCCACAAGACTGTCAGCGCCTGCCCATCCCCGCAAACTATCATCGCCTTCTCCACCCCACAGCCGGTCATCACCCCCAGCTCCGTCCAGCGTATCCGCACCGGCAAGGGCTGATATATGATTGCCGTTCTCATCACCCACAAACGTGTCAGCAAAGACCGAACCCCAGACCCGTTCCATGTTAATGATCCTGTCCCCCTCAGCATGACCTCCTTCAGCAGTATTATCAGCAAAGTTCAGCGTAACCCCACTTTCCGACTTGCTGTAATCCAGGATATCCTCACCCCCTCCACCATCCAGCACGTCCGCACCCAAACCACCAGCTAAGACATTGCGACCCCCGTCACCCGTCAGAATATCGTCAAACGCCGAACCCCAGATGTTTTCAATGCCGACAATCCTGTCACCCATGGCATGACCGCCGACAGCAGTGCCGTCTGTCAGGCTTACCTTGACCCCCGCATCAGACCCACCGTAGTCTAAAGTGTCGATACCCGCACCCCCATCAATACTATCCGCACCCGCATCACCCATCAATAAGTCATCCCCTGAGCCTCCTCTCAACTCGTCATCACCATCCCTGCCCTCCAATCTGTCCCCACCTTGTCCGCCATCCAGTATATCCGCACCCGCATCACCCACAAGACTGTCAGCGCCTGCCCATCCCCGCAAACTATCATCGCCTTCTCCGCCCCACAGCCGGTCATCACCCCCAGCTCCGTCCAGCGTATCCGCACCGGCAAGGGCTGATATATGATTGCTGTTCTCATCACCCACAAACGTGTCAGCAAAGACCGAACCCCAGACCCGTTCCATGTTAATGATCCTGTCCCCCTCAGCATGACCTCCTTCAGCAGTATTATCAGCAAAGTTCAGCGTAACCCCACTTTCCGACTTGCTGTAATCCAGGATATCCTCACCCCCTCCACCATCCAGCACGTCCGCACCCAAACCACCAGCTAAGACATTGCGACCCCCGTCACCCGTCAGAATATCGTCAAACGCCGAACCCCAGATGGTTTCAACGTTAGTAAAAATGTCACCCTGAGCATGACCTCCTTCAGCAATATTTTCCATCAGGTTTACCCTGACCCCTATATCTGACTCTCTGTAATCCATAACATCCAAACCATCACCGCCATCAATGATATCGGCGCCGGAACCGCCGGCAAGTGTGTCGTCTCCGGCCTCACCCAGCAACTTGTCAGCATCCTCACCGCCCCGCAATCTGTCATTACCGCCCCCCCCAACCAGTGTATCTGCCCCCGCATTACCAATGAAGGTATTCATACCGCCATCACCCGTCAGAATATCGTCAAACGCCGAACCCCAGATGTTTTCAATGCCGACAATCCTGTCACCCATGGCATGACCGCCGACAGCAGTGCCGTCTGTCAGGCTTACCTTGACCCCCGCATCAGACCCACCGTAGTCTAAAGTGTCGATACCCGCTCCTCCATCAATGACATCAGCCCCGGCTCCTCCCCAGATCAGGTTATCCCCGGGGTCACCGATAAGCGTATCGGCGTCCGAACCGCCGTACAGGTCATAACCACCCTCTACCCCGCGATTAGTCAATAGAATAATCACCACCGCTAGGGTAAGGCCAAGAATCAACAAATCCGTGACGGAAATAAGCGGTTTCATCGGTTCTGCTCTGGGCTGTCAGTTGTCGGCAACTATCAAAAGGAACAACGAGTCATACGGGTCAGCCGGCCCTCTGTTCGAGGATTTCCAGGCTGAATTTCTTTATGCGTCCGATCTCGTCACGTATTTCGGCAGCCTGCTCGAACTCCAGGTCGCGGGCATGCTGATACATCTGCTGTTCCAGTTGTTTGATCTTTTTCATCAACAAGTCAGGGGGAAGCTCCATATAGCCGGTTTTCTCCTCTGCCACCCTGGCATAGCGCCGCGCCTTGTTACGGTTATCGCTATAGGCCCCTTCCATAATATCGGTGACTGCCTTGTGAATGCCCTGGGGAGTAATACCGTGACGTTTGTTAAATATTTGTTGTTTCTCCCGGCGCCGGTCGGTCTCCCGGATAGCCCGTTCAATGGATCCGGTTATTTTATCAGCATACATAATAGCCCTGCCGTTAATATTGCGGGCAGCGCGGCCTACGGTCTGGATCAAGGTCGTCTCCGAACGCAAAAATCCTTCCTTGTCCGCATCCAATATCGCCACCAGCGACACCTCCGGCATATCCAGCCCCTCGCGCAACAGGTTAATACCGACCAGCACGTCAAAAACCCCCAGGCGCAGGTCACGGATGATCTCCACCCGCTCCACCGTTTCTATGTCGGAGTGCAGGTAACGCACCTTGACACCGTGTTCAGCCAGGTAATCGGTCAGGTCTTCCGCCATACGTTTGGTCAGGGTGGTGACCAGCACCCGTTCGTTGCGTTGCTCGCGGACGTGGATTTCCGATAACAAGTCATCCACCTGGGATGCGGCCGGGCGCACATCCACTTCCGGGTCAACCAGGCCCGTGGGACGGACAACCTGTTCAATAATCTCACCGGACCGGTCACGTTCGTAAGGACCGGGCGTTGCCGAAACAAAAATCATTTGCGGCGACAAGTGCTCAAACTCGTCAAAGCGCAATGGCCGATTGTCCAGCGCGCAGGGCAGGCGAAAACCGTACTCCACCAGGTTTTCCTTGCGCGAACGATCCCCGCGATACATGGCGCCGAGTTGGGGGATGGTCACATGGCTTTCGTCAACCACCAGCAGCGCATTATGGGGCAGGTAATCAAACAGGGTCGGCGGCGGCTCACCGGGCCTCCTGCCGGACAGGTGCCGGGAGTAGTTTTCAATCCCGCTGCAATAGCCGATTTCCATCATCATCTCCAGGTCAAACCGGGTGCGTTGTTCCAACCGTTGTAATTCGACCAGCTTGTTGTCCTGGCGGAATTGTTCCAGCCGTTCGACCAGTTCTTCCTTGATGACCTCAATGGCGTCCAGAATGATCTGGCGCTCGGTAACATAATGAGATTTTGGATGAATTGTGATACGCGGGACCTGTTTGAATATCTCCCCGGTCAACGGGTCAAAGATTGAAATGGACTCTATCTCATCATCAAATAACTCGACCCGGATTCCTTCCCGCTCGGATTCGGCCGGATAGACGTCGATAATATCGCCCCGAACGCGATAGGTGGCGCGGTGCAGTTCCACCTCATTACGGGTGTATTGCATCTCGGCGAGCCGGCGCAGTAAAAAACGCTGCTCCATCTTTTCACCCCGGTCCAGGTGCAACACCATTTTCAGGTAGGCCTGGGGATCGCCCAGGCCGTAAATGGCGGAGACGGTGGCAACGATGATGGTATCCGGGCGTTCCAGCAGGGCCTTGGTGGCGGACAGGCGCATCTGCTCTATGTGTTCATTGATGGATGCGTCTTTTTCGATATAGGTATCACTGGAAGGGACGTAGGCCTCCGGCTGGTAGTAATCGTAATAGGAAACAAAATATTCCACTGCATTATCGGGAAAGAACTCCCTCATCTCTCCGTACAACTGCGCCGCCAGGGTCTTGTTCGGCGCGAGGATCAGCGTGGGACGCTGCACTTTCTCAATAAGGTTGGCAATGGTGAAGGTCTTGCCTGAACCCGTTACGCCCAGCAGTGTCTGTTGTGCGATCCCGCTTTGGATCGAATGGTATAATTGTGCGATAGCCTCGGGTTGATCGCCCGATGGGGAAAAATCAGCCTGTAATTTGAATTTTTTTTTCAAAACTATGCCAATTGATAATTTAACATCACACGTCAGCAAACAAAGACAACTGAACGGATTTCTATATTTGCCGAATATGGCTTTTCGCGCACTCGTGTCACGACCGTGGCTGCTGGGCTATATTCTTGTGATTCAAGCAGTATTTCAAGGAGTGATCATAGCTCACTGGGGGCTTGTCGGCAATATTCTGACTCTCGTCTTTGTCAGCCTGTTTCTTGTGGCTGTTTTTTTCCACACGAAAAATCCGAGAGGCCTGGTAATCGCCGTCTTAGGCACCCGAACCCAGCAACTCGCTGCATTATTCGTATTGAGCCTGGCAATCACTATGTTATGGGGCAATCATTCCCTCCCGGCATTTCTTTCTTTGGGACAGAAAATCACCTTTCTACTGATTATGGCCGCAGTAATCGACACCATGCGAAACAAGGAAAGATTATCGTCCTTTTCCTGGACTATATTAGGCGCGTCCGCTCTTCTGTACATAATCATTCTGATAGAATACTACATTGGCCTTGACCTCACATTATTAAGTGAAAACAGGTACGTCACACAGGATTTTTGCGAGAGAAAAATAAACATTCTGCGTATGCACCGCATGACCATTGATGATGCATATGGCACTAACAGGCTTGCGTATTATTCCATTCTTCCCGTGGCATCTGGGATGGGATTGATTTTCACAAGCACTCGACTATTGCCTAAACTGGTTGCCGCGGTCCTGGTGACCATAGTTATTTTCTGGGTAATTCTAAGCGGTTCCAGGTCCGGCACATTGGCAATCCTGATAACGTTTTTATCATTCATTTTGATAAATATCAGGTCATGGAGACACGTTGTCGGTTATATAATCGCAAGTTCGGCGATCCTCGGGTCGGTATTACTTCTATTATGGCTTCTACCTGTAGGCGTCACATCCCTGGAGCGAATTTTCGAAAACGATTCTCTGTCACGCATGTTATCGGGCCATGTTCTCAACATTGGTATATGCAATAAGGATGCGCAGGTGACCGCCGCGAAACCTGTGACTTCCGAAGTCCCTGGAACAGTCATCAATGTACGCAGTAAGTTCAAAAAAGGGATAACAGTTGACGAACGTCGTGTAAGAAACTGGAATATTGCGATTGAAGTGTTCCTGGATAATCCCCTGGGAGGCAGTGGCTTTCGAACATCCACCGATGAGGTGCTCGTTCGTATTCCTGATGCCAGGATTACTGACCCGCATAGCGGTTACTTGATGGTATTATCCGAAGCAGGGCTGTTGGGTACGCTCCCTATGGCAGCCTTTTTATTATGCTCACTGGTTTTACTTTTACGTACCTTGCCGGGTATATCTGGCAGAACAATTATATGGAAAACAGCTTTTTTAAGCGCATTATTCGGTATGCTGGCAGCCAATCTCACGGCTTCGTACCTGTTTGAACGTCAGTTGTGGATCGTATTGTCCTTTGCTGCCGTCATTGAGATTTGGAAACGGGAAAATTCAACTGGAAATCAAACGATCTAGTTTTCCCGCACGACTTTGTTGTCAGGCTGCAGAAGTTGTCCGGCGGTTGATGATTATTGACTGAGGGAGAGCCGATTTTGCCTGTCCACATTGTCATTATTTCCAGTAGCTACCCATCGTCGCGTGATCCGGGCGGTGGTTCGTTTGTGCAAAAGCTGGCCAGGAACCTGATTGAGTTGGACATGAAAACGACGGTCATTGCTCCCCTCAAGGCCTGGTTCAGGAAAGATCCTGAGGGCCACGATGGAAAAACCGGCAAAACCGAACCTGAGGTACTCAGGCCGCGGTATATATCATGTTCCAGCAGGATTATCCCGGGTATCGGATCAACTTTCCTGTTGACAATGCGCAATTTCCACGCGGCTGTACGTAGAGAGATAATAAAATTAAAAACGCCGCCATCCCATATCTACGGACAGTTCCTGTTTCCATCAGGCTACGTCGCCGCACAATTATCCAGGGAAATGGGAAGCAAATCGGTAGTCGATTTGGGCGAAAGCTTCTTTGACCGCTATGAGCAGCAACTGGGGACCCGGAAAATCAAACAGACGCTGAATGAGATAAATTCTGTGGTCGTCGTTGCCGATCATCTAAGAAACCGGTGCCTTGACAGCTACGATGTGCCCGAGACTAAAATTCTCACGGCTCGGAACGCTCCCTCGCTCGAATTCAGTCCACTCGCAAAAAGCAAGGCCAGGTATCACCTGAAACTCCCGCAAGACCGGACAATCATAGGCTTCGTCGGAGCTTTTGATGCCAATAAGCGCCCTTTGTACGTACTGGAGGCAATAAAAGAAAGACCGGAAATCAGCATTTTTTTTCTGGGAAGAGACGGGGCGCAGAAGCCACGCGGTGAACAAGTACTATTTTCGGGCAACGTTCCACACGACGAGGTGTATGCGTGGCTTAGCGCAGCTGACATTTTTGTGCACGCAAGTCTGGTCGAGATGTCATCCAATGCAATAGCTGAGGCCAAAGCATGCGGTTTGCCTATAATAGCCACGGACATCCCTGGAAACAGGGAAGTACTGGATTCGGAGTACGCGATCCTGGTAGACCCATGGGATAGGCGTATGCTGTCACAGGCCATTTTCAAACTGGTCGATAATCCTGAACTGCGCATGAAGATGTCCAGGGCCGCACTGGAAGCCGCGCGAGAATATACGAGCCTGGACCGTGCTCGAATTATACTGTCATGGATAACAGCATAATGAATGGCGCTCGTCATGATGACACGGAATATAAGCCAAAACGGATAGCTGTGGCTATCTGTCGCAATCAATTTGAATGACACATTAACTTCATGATATCCCTGATAAAACGAATCATTCCACAGTCGGAGCAGGGCACGGCCAGGCAAATTATTTGGATGTCGATGATATTAGCAGTTCAGGTTGTGGGTGGTATCGTACAGTTGTTACTCACAACCAGGATTCTCGGGTTGGAGACTTTCGGGACATTATCCCTCTTTATTGCGGTCACTTCGCTTTCCTTCGGTTTATTGTCCATGCCGGGAGGCGACACAATCACGACATATATTACCCGAAGCATAGCTGACGAAAGACTTGAGGAAGCCGCTTGTATACTACGGTTTATCTTCGGGGCCGCCCTGGGACTCTCCTTGCTTGCCTATGCTCTGCTACTGGCTTTCTCCTACCCAATCGGTAGTATGTTGGGGATTGAAGAGAGTTATGTAACCCTGATGCTGATATATGGATTTACAGGTATCTGCATGGCTACTCATAAAGAGAGTCTCGCGGTACTCAGGTTGGCAGACCGGCTGCCTTGGGGATTTACAGTTATAACCATAGGAGCATTGATACAATTCACAGGGCTGGTAATTACATGGATTTTGGATGGTGGCTTACTCATGGTCGTCCTGACTTTAGTTTGCGCAGCCTGTGCGAACGGCCTTGGAATGTTAATCGCGGCCACGGTATCCTCACGCCAGCTGGGGATTCCAGGGGTCCTGACTTCAATGTCGATTAATATCCCCAAGGATGTTATTCGCTTTCAAGCCGTGTCATTCTGTCACTCAAAAATTGGGACATTAGGGGGTAATATAGATATGATATTGCTGGGTGCATGGACAAATACAACTCAAGTCGGTTTGTATCGCGCCGCATCGCGAATAATAGCCATTACAAAAATGCCTTTCCAACCAATTGCGCCTGCGGTGCAGGCCGAATACAGCCGCTATTGGTATGCGTCAGACGGAGTAGCACTTCGCAACATATCACGTCGCTTTACGATACTATCACTGATGTTAGCCATATCTATATTCGGACTGCTGATCATATTTCATCGGCCCATTATTCACACTATGCTCGGAGATGAATTTGGAGAAGTTGCGCTTCCGTTGTTAATCATGATCCCCGGGGCCTTCATATTTGCCAGCGTGTCTGCGTTATACAAATTACCTGCTGCTACAGGCCGCGCTATACCTTCACTCGTATGGAACTCGTCTGCCTTAGTAGCGCAATTAATAGCCCTATTTCTACTTATCCCACAATATGGCGCAAATGGGGCAGCATGGGCCAACACCATCTACTTTCTGGTGTGGGGAGTGGTGGCAATTCCATTTGCAGCCAAAGTATTGGGTCGAAGTTACCACTTATCGAAGTAGAATCAGCAACCGGAATGGGAAGACCAAAGTTCATAAATTCATATTACAAATTCAACAATTGAGGAGAGAATAATATCTTGGAAATCAGAGTCGCGCAGCGCGCCGCAAACATCAAACCCTCCCCCACCCTCGCCGTCACTGCCAAGGCAGCGGAGTTAACAGCGGCGGGCCGGGATATTATCGCCCTGAGTGCGGGCGAGCCCGATTTTGACACCCCTCTGCATATCAAGGAAGCCGCAATCAGGGCTATCCGGGACGGCAAGACTAAATACACCGCGGCTGGCGGCATGCCTGAGCTCAAACAGGCAGTGGTGGACAAGTTCAAGCGTGAAAATGACCTCGTGTACAAACCGCAACAGATCCTCGTCTCCTGCGGGGCAAAACACAGTATTTACAACATAATGCAGGCGTTACTCAACCCCGGTGACGAAGTGATTATCCCGTCGCCGTACTGGGTTTCCTATCCTGACATGGTGAAACTGGCAGGAGCAGAACCCGTGGTGATTAGGGCCGGGATCAAAAACCGTTTCAAAATCACTCAGACGCAACTGGGCAGGTTTATCACCGACAAGACACGCCTGCTCATAATCAACAGCCCGTCGAATCCGACCGGAGCCAGTTATTCCGAGACGGAATTAGCGGATATTGCAGCGCTGCTGATGGAACATCCGGAGATTTTCATTCTGACAGACGATATTTACGAGCATATACTCTGGGGGCAGGATGATTTCAGGAACATCGTCAACGTCTGTCCGGAATTGAATGACAGGACGGTTGTGGTCAATGGGGTATCCAAGGCTTACTCCATGACCGGCTGGCGCATCGGCTTTCTGGGAGGTCCGTTATCATTGGTAAAATCGGCGCAAAAGATCCAGTCACAAAGCACTTCCAATCCTTCGTCCGTCTCGCAGTACGCCGCCCTGGCCGCATTGAATGGTGACCAGACATACATCACCGAGAGTACGGCGATCTTCAAACAGCGCCATGATCTCGTCCTTGCAGGTCTGAACGGCATTGACGGCGTTGAATGTACGGCATCCGACGGCACATTTTACAGCTTCCCCAATATGCAGGGTGTGATTGACAGGATGAACGGCATCAATAATGATATAGAACTGGCCGAATACCTGCTGGAACAGGCGGAAGTTGCCCTGGTGCCGGGCTCAGCGTTCGGGGCAAAGGGTCACATGCGCTTGTCCTACGCCACCAGCATGGAAAACCTGGAAGCTGCGATTGGACGATTGCGTGATGCGTTGGGTTGATATTAAGTGTATAATCAGGGACGCGTATTAGTCGCCTGAGAATTTAGAAAACGTAATTATGAAAAGGGACAAGAAATATCATGAATATGATGCTTTGCTCAGTGTGAATGCGCCGGAAATGAAGGCCCGCAACGCCGCTGAATCTATTTTGAACCATGATCAGGTCGTGACAAAAAATTGACCTGGCAGAGTTTAGAACTGAAGTGAAAGCGGAAATTCAGATGCTGAAATGGATGGTAGGCGTAAATATGGCACTGACCCTGGGCCTGATATTGCATGCCATAGCATGACAGGGTTAATCTAACCAACTATTCCCCGGTAGCTCAGTCGGTAGAGCGGGTGACTGTTAATCACTAGGTCGGCGGTTCGAGCCCGTCCCGGGGAGCCAAATAAATCAAGGGGTTATGGAATTTCAGGAGTGAGGACGAAAAGGCAGTGTCACTAATATGTCAACTATCGAGAGGCAAATCCTTTATCAAGCTTCTCAGGTAAGAACGAAACTCCGTGCCGATGGCCTCGTGCCTGAGCGAATATTCCACGTTCGCTTTCATATATCCCAGGATCGATCCGCAGTCGTAGCGCCGTCCCTGGAATTCACACAGGTATACGTCTTCTTTTCCCAGCAGCGCATCAATGGCGTCGGTCAACTGGATCTCGTTTCCCGCGCCCCTGGACGTGATTTCCAGTAACGCCATGATCGCCGGCGTGAAGATATAGCGTCCCACCACAGCCAGGGTCGAGGGCGCCTCATCAATGGCGGGTTTCTCCACAATAGACTTCATCATTTTGGCGCCGTCCGCATCACTTACCGTCTCGACGATCCCGTAACGGGATACCTGTTCTCGCTCCACATTCTCCACTGCGATTACGCCGGTGTTCCTGTCCAGGTATATCTCCATCATCTGTTGCAAACAGGTGCGCGCAGGGTGATGGACCAGATCATCGGGCAGGATAACGGCGAAGGGTTCATCTCCAATCAAAGGCCTGGCGCACAGCACGGCATGGCCCAGACCCAGTGGTTCATGCTGGATGACGTAATGGCAGTTTGTTCCCTGTGGAGGGATATTCCTCACTATCTTGAGCAGCTCCTGTTTGCCCCGCTGCGCCAGTTCCTTTTCCAGTCTCTCATTGGGTTGGAAATGATCCCGGACGATCTGCTTTGTCTCCGCTGTGACGAATATGAGTTCCGTGATGCCGACGCTTATCGCTTCTTCGACGGCGTGCTGGATAACAGGACGGTCCACCAGGGTCAACATCTCCTTGGCCAGCACTTTCGTTGCTGGCAAGGTACGCGTTCCCAGGCCCGCGACCGGGAATACAGCCTTATTGATCCTGCGTGCCACTGTCAGGCAACCTTGACGATATCAAGCGTATCTCCACCTTTGTATTGTGGAACAAGCTCGCCCAGCAATCGTTTTATTTCACGATCTTCCGCAGTCGCAATTGACTGCTCCAGGCGGGCAATCAGTTGTTTGACCACGCGCCAGTCGGCCGGGACATGTCTTGCGCGAAATACCTTGTTATTCCTGGTGCTTTCCTTTACTTCATCATCGTAAAACAGTTCTTCGTAGAGTTTTTCGCCCGGCCGCAGGCCCACATATTGAATTTCAATATCCTTCCCGGGTTCCTTGCCAGACAAGTGGATCATCTGCTCGGCCAAGTAATCAATCCGGACCGGGTCCCCCATGTCCAGGACATAAATCCCCCCCTCTTGTTCCACGACACTGGCCTGCAGGATCAACTGGCATGCCTCTCTTATCGTCATGAAGTAGCGGGTCATATCAGGATGGGTTACCGTCAACGGCCCCCCAGCTCGTATCTGCTCCCTGAACAGAGGCACTACACTGCCATCCGAACCCAGCACGTTGCCGAACCTGACCGTAATAAAGCGCGTTGATGAAACCGTATTCATGCCCTCGCAGAAAATCTCGCCTGCGCGCTTGGTGGCCCCGAGGATACTGGTCGGGTTGACCGCTTTGTCAGTGGAGATAAATACGAATTTATCGCATTGGTATTGACTTGCCGCCTCGGCCGTGATCCGGGTACCGATAATATTGTTTTTAACGGCCTGGACAGGGTGCGCCTGCAACAGGGGCACGTGCTTATACGCGGCTGCATGGAATACCATGTCAGGCCGGTAGCGTTCCAGAACACTCTCGACTGCATGCTGCTCACACACGTCACCCAATACGGTGACCAGAATGAGTTGCGGATACCGGTTTTTCAGTTCACTCTGGATCCGATACAAGCTAAACTCACTGCGTTCATAGACGATCAGCGCGTCCGGCGCAAAGCTGGCGACCTGGTGGCACAGTTCCGTCCCGATTGAGCCACCGCCGCCTGTTACCATGATCACCTTGCCGGACAATCCGGCCCGCATCATGGGGAGGTCCAGTTCGATTTTTTCCCTGCCCAGCAGATCCTCAATAGAGACTTCCTGGATAGCATTAACAGTCACCTGCCCCGATATCAGGTCTGTGAGTTTGGGCAGGGTTTTGAACTCCGTACCGGCGTCCTCACAGATACTGACGAGCCTTTGCATCCGGGCAGATGACAATGAGGGGATGGCTATGACAATCTGGTCTATGGACTGTTTCCTTACTACTTCGGGAATGTCCTCGAACCCACCAAGCACCTTGATCCCGTGAATCTCTCGGTCCAGCTTGTCGGGGTTATCGTCAATCATGCCCACGGGCAGGTATTCACCCCGGGCATGCTGCAGCATATCCCGCGCAAGCATTTGGGCAGACTCGCCGGCGCCGATGATCAGGATCCGTTTCCCGCCCCCGGCCCCCATGCGCTGATCTTTCAGGGAACGATACAATGCCCGGTTACCGCCCAGGATAACGAACAGCAAAATCATGTACAACGGAATCACCGACCGGGGCACATGCTCCATCCTTGTAAAGGCGAATATCACCAGGGTCGCGATCAATGCCCCGACGTAAACCGATTTGCCGATCCGGATGAAATCATACAGGGAGGCAAAGCGCCAGATACCGCGATACAAGCCGAAAACAACGTAACTGAATGACTGGCAGAGGATCACCACAGGCAGCATGAAGGTCGCGACCTGAAGGGCATTTTCCGGAATTGTCCCCAGGTTGAACCTCAGCCAGTAGGCCAAGTACCAGGCAGCCGGTATCATCAGCAGATCGTGTAAAAATACAGTCGTGCGGCTATATAACTGAAACATGGGTGGCTTTTTATTCGTTCTATCGCCCTTCATCGCAGCGCATCACGAGTTAATGAACATGTGTAACCGTACGTGAATGGCTTTCACCGTTATTCGCATCAGCTCATAACCATTGGTAGGGCGTTCCAGAAACTTTATCTGAGATTCGCCTGATCATCTTGCGTTGAGCAAGAATAATGCTATATGGTACTTCCACATACGTAGTTTTCATCAACAACATAATTTGTAAGATAGTATATCTGAATAACAAAACTGATATGTTATTGCTTGCTCAAACTATCATTATCTTTATATGGAAAAAGTATCGGTTATCATACCAAGCTATAATTCCTCTTCCTATATTTTGGAAGCCATTGGCTCTGCATTAAACCAGACATATGACAATCTGGAGGTATTAGTTGCAGACGATGCCTCGACAGATGACACCCGTGCAGTAGTAAACACCATCAATGACCCGCGCGTTAAGTTGATAATCCGCACGGAGAATGGGGGTGCCGCCGCCGCACGGAATTCTGCCATAACCTTAGCGACTGGCAGGTATATCGCATTTCTTGATTCGGATGATTATTGGATGCCGAATAAACTGTCAGTACAGATTGGCAAAATGCAGGAAGAAGCAGTAAGCTTCTCATATACAAGCTATCTGGCTAAATCTGATAAAAATGAAGTATTGATCGATGTGCCCGAAGAAATAGATTACAACCGCCTGCTAAGAGGAAATATTATCTGCACATCAACGGCTGTTTATGATACCGGGAAACTTGGTAAAATTTACATGCCAGACTTGACTATGCGGCAAGATTTTGCGACTTGGTTAAATCTACTGCGGCAAGGCAACTCAGCACTGGGAATTAGGCAGCCTATGTCGTGTTATAGGCGGCGGCAACACTCTCTTTCTTCCCGGTTTGTAAAGGCCATGTATTTTAACTATCAAGTCTACAGAAAAACTCAGGGTCTCTCACTGATGGGGTCGTATTATTTCCTGTTTAGACATTTGCTTCAAGCGCTACAGAAACGTTTACATATATTTGTTTCCAGCTGTAAAGTGGAATAGCATTCTATTCATACCATTGAATTTTTTTGATACGATCTCCAATCCCCTTACCAAACGCAGTCAGTGCAAGGTATTTCATATACTTTTTCAGTGAAAAATCTGCAATCATTTGAGCATCTGTTCTGGCAAGTAGTTCAGGCGTGGACATGTCTATCCCTTTAAGTTGAGATAAGCCTGTTATTCCAGGTAATACGTCAAATACACCATGCCTCTGCCTGGCTGAAATTAACTCGGTTTGATTAAACAAGCTCGGCCTGGGACCCACCAGACTCATCTCTCCCTTGAGCACGTTAACCAGTTGAGGTAATTCGTCGAATTTTGTCTTTCTTAACAACCTACCGGTTGTCGTCAAGGCATTTTCACCTACAAGGTGTGTGGCCAAGGAGGGCGTGCCCGATATCATCGTGCGAAATTTTAAAAGTACAAATGCTTTCTTTTTATAACCGACCCGCTCCTGCACATATATAGGGGATTTGGTTTCGAGCAGAACTGACAGGTAAATGACCAATAGCAACGGCGCTAGCGAAATAAGAGCGACAATGGATAATACGATGTCAAACAGCCTGATCATCATGCAATGCTCTGCTTATCTCCTGTTCCATAGCATAATGCGGACTCCAACCGAGTATCTCTTTTGTGTGGCTGATATCCAGAATCAATGAGTTGTTCAGTTTGTTCAAAGCCCGTGTTTTACCGGTTATCAAACCCGCCAGATACATCAGGGAATAGGGAACCGGGACAATCAGACAGGTTTTATCCAGACTCTTGTACATGATTTTAATCATATCCACCAGAGCTATAGTGATATCATCGCTTACCAGAAAAGTCTGGTTATATGATTTCTCGTTAGTCAAACAGGTAATAATCAGATCGCACAAATTGTTTACTGAGCAAAACGACCGCTCCGATTTAATTGAACCTACCGGCAAAATTGGCATTTTCCTAACTAACTTACTGAGAGACTGAAAGTTCCCTTTTGCGCTGGAACCGTAAACCAGGGGTGGTCTGATAATTGTCAAGTTTACATCAGTATTCTGAAAAACTCGTTTTAAACCCTCTTCAGCTTCCATTTTTGAAATCGAATAATCATCATGGGGGTTATATGGACTGTTGGCGTCAAAGGGAGATTCCCCGGAGAACTCTCCCAACACACCCACAGAACTTACAAAAATGAAATGCCTTATATTGGAGTTGACGGCTTTTTCGGCAAGGTTCAGGGTATAAGAGAGATTTGTTTTCCGGCTGTTTTTCAAATGCACCCTTGCAGCCATATGGATTATTGCATTAAATTCCTCCCAGTTTGACGGGTAGATGAAATCATCATCCGATCTTTTCAGGGCTGCGTAATCAAAACCTCTCTTGTCAAGATGTCTGATCAGGTGTGCGCCAATAAAGCCCCGCGCTCCAGTTATTGCTATGTGATGCATTTTAACACTATCCAGAGTACCCGCCAGTCGCTCCGCAAGCAATTTCATATCATTTATTTTTTCAGCATAACGGCGGTCAATACATGACTGGATGAGCCAATTATCGCAGATGGAGGCTCCATGTCGGCGATCATCTTCTTCTACTGTGTAGATGGCCAACTAACTCACAGGCACTTGACTTTATTCCACAACGCCCGTATCAAGTGGGGAGATAAATAATACAGCGACATCAACGGCGATAAGCCTTGCGTTTCTCTATATACCCGATATACGAACCACTTGACTATAATAAATCGTGGAGAGCCTGAATCTTTCCGCTGAATATAATATGTCATGGGCTGACGTATCCCCAACGCTGAATCACACTTACGCAGTATATTTAACCAAGTCGCAAAATCCTGTGCTCTGCGTAATGCAGGCATGTAGATTTTACCGAGTATGCCTGCATCGTAAACCACCGTTGAAGTACCGATTATATTTCTCTTTAACAAGCGTTTGTAATCTACTTGTTCCGGCACATCAATCAACACTTCTCCTTTTTCAGATTTGGCGATAAAACTTGTATATGAAAAGCTTATCGCTTCTTCCTGCATCTTGCCAATCTGTACTGACAACTTGTTAGGCATCCAATAATCATCCGAATCAAGAAATGCGATATATCGACCCTTCGCCGCGCGTGTGGCTGAATTCCGTGCGGCGGCGGCACCCCCATTATCCGCGCGGACTATTAACTTAACACGCGGGTCCTTGATGTTATTCACTACTTCACAGGTGTTATCTGTTGAAGCGTCGTCTGCAACTATCACCTCCAGATTGTCATAAGTCTGGTTCAATGCAGACACAATGGCGTCCACTATGTAAGATGAGGAATTATAGCTTGGGATGATAACCGATACTTTATCCATATAAAGATTCTGATGGTTTGAGTAAGCAATACTATATCTGTTTTGTTTTTCAGGTATTTTATTCTGTAAAATCACGGGCTGTCAAAAGACCGCGCATGAACTGATCTGTTAAATCTATCTTTCTGATATCAGGGACAATTAGATATTATAAATACTGGAAACAAGGGACCGTCACTGTGCGATACTTTAAATTAGGATATGAGGATAGATGAATTTCTATCTATACGTAGATGATATAATGGGGTTTCCATGCTGTACCACAGTTGAGAATCTCAACGAATTAAATCGAATTGCGGGAATTGCTGCAAATTACTCGTCACTTAATTTATATTGATTATACAAAAAATGCAGTACTCAGTTTTTTTGAAAACGAATTTTTGCCGGGTTGATTTCAGTGAGAAATAACACATTGAATTTTGCCCTGGTTGGCTGTGGCAGGATAGCAAAACGGCACTCTGAACTACTGGGTTCTAATCAAATCACAGGTGCCAAGTTGGTCGCTGTTTGTGACATTGTGCCTATAAAAGCTGAAAAAATAGCAAAGCAGTTTGACGTGCCCTCTTATCTGGATATGCATGAAATGATGCAATCTGTAGATATTGATGTAGTCGTTGTACTCACGGAGAGCGGCAACCATGCAAAACATGTCATCGAACTATCGAGATATGGCAAACATATCGTTGTCGAAAAACCCATGGCATTAACGTTGGATGACGCTGACGCCATGATAAAAGCCTGTGACAATTCCGGTTGTAAACTCTTCGTAGTAAAACAAAACCGATTTAATGTACCCGTTGTAAAAACTCGTGAAGCACTTGAAGCCGGACGTTTCGGCAAATTAGTATTAGGAACTGTAAGAGTTCGCTGGTGCAGACATCAGTCATACTACGATCAGGATCACTGGCGAGGCACCTGGGCACTGGATGGTGGCGTCCTGGCAAACCAGGCTAGTCATCATATAGATTTGCTTGAATGGATGATGGGTGAGGTTGAAAGTGTTTTCGCCATGAGTTCAACAGCATTAGTGGATATTGAGACGGAAGATACGGCTGTTGTCGCCTTGAGGTTTAAAAATGGAGCACTCGGTCTGATAGAGGCTACTACTGCAACCAGACCCGTGGACCTGGAAGGATCCTTATCTATATTAGGCGAGATGGGGAGCGTCGAAATCGGTGGTTTTGCAGTAAATGAGATGAAAGTCTGGAACCTTATCGATAATATAAACGAAGATAAGTATGTCATTAAAAAATATTCCGTTAACCCTCCTGATGTATACGGGTTCGGCCATAAAGAGTATTACCATCATGTAGTCGACGGCATCGAAAATCAGAGCCAACATTTAGTTGATGGACTGGTTGGACGACGCAGCTTGGAACTGATCACCGCAATATATGAATCAATTGAAACAGGCAAAGAGGTTAAATTGCGTTTTTCACCAAATAAGTGTCGTCTAGGCAAATAAGCCATGTCGTATAAATCTAAGAGTATCTCAATCGTGAACGCTGAAATTCCGGACAGCGTTACAATTGTCCAACCCGTTAATCTCTATGGTTGTGTCTTAGGGGAAAATGTCTTTATAGGCCCCTTTGTTGAAATACAAGAAAATACTGTTATCGGAGACTATACTAAAATTCAGTCACACTCCTTTATCTGTGAATTGGTTTCTATAGGTAATGAGTGTTTTATCGGGCACGGAGTCATGTTTATTAACGATTTGTTCTCCGAGGGAGCGCCGGCGCGCGGAGATAGGTCCAAGTGGGAGAGAACGCAGATAGGAAATAATGTGTGCATTGGAAGTAACTCAACAATACTACCGGTAAATATTACCGATCATGTTGTGATAGGAGCCGGGAGCGTTGTGACTAAAGATATCCGGGAACCAGGTATCTACGCCGGAAATCCTGCAATCCTGAAAAGGACGTTAGATGATTAAATTTTTGGATTTAACAGCGCAATATCACAGTATTAAACAATCAATAGACGCAGCAATATTCGATGTAATAGAAAATGCAGAATTCATTGGCGGCGAGAAGGTAGATGATTTTGAAGCTGCATTTGCTGAATATTGCGAAAGTAAATACTGTGTTGGTGTCGGCAATGGTACAGATGCTTTAGAGATAGCGCTGGAAGCCGCCAGTTTACCAATCGGAAGTGAAGTCATTGTTCCAGGTAATACGTTTATTGCATGTGCTGAGGCTGTTACTCGTACAAATCACAGGGTCAGGTTTGCAGATGTTGACCCTAATACTTATACAATAACCGCTGATACGATTGAACCGCATATCACAGGGAAAACGAGAGCAATTATTGCCGTTCACCTATATGGTCACCCCTGTGATATGGATCATATTATGGAACTGGCCCAAAGTTATAATTTAGTCGTAATAGAAGATTGTGCGCAGGCACATGGTTCCGAATACAAAGGGCGACGCGTTGGATCAATTGGCCATTTTGGCATATTCAGCTTTTATCCGGGTAAAAACCTCGGCGCTTATGGCGATGCCGGAGCGATAACCGTACAAAATGATGATAAAGCCAGCAGGCTAAAAAAAATCTCCAATCATGGGCGAGGCTCCAAATATAACCATGAATTTGAGGGCAGAAATTCCAGACTGGACGGGCTTCAGGCTGCTATATTATCTGTAAAACTGCAGCATATCGAGAAATGGACAGAACGAAGAAAAGAGATTGCTGCCGAGTATATAAATGAGCTATCTTCGGTTTCCGGCTGCATTCTGCCTGTCAGAAAGAAGTGGGCTCGGCATGTTTACCATTTATTTGTTATACGAGTTGAAAATCGAGAGGCCCTTAAATCGTTTCTATATGATAAAGGAATTCAAACCGGTATACATTATCCGGTTTCGTTACCAAAACTGGAGGCTTATCACTATTTAGGCCAGGGAGCAGAAGATACATTCTGTAATCGAATAGATTCTCAATTATTGAGTTTACCAGTGGGTGAACATCTATCTGATAAGGACGTGCGACAAATTATTGTTAGTGTTAAGACGTACTTTGGTTGAAGTGGATCCCAAGACAGATACCCGGAGAAATATCGAAAACATTAGTACTTCCAGCCCTGGAGCTACTCGATATTGTCCCATTGAAATAATGTTGCACAAGTGAAAATTGCCCATCTGACCAATGTCCATCCGCGCGGAGATACTCGAATACGAATAAGAGAAGTGGTGTCAATTGCAAATGCCTTTACAGGACCAATCGCGTTATTTGTCCAGGATGGCAAAGGTGGTTGTGTCGAAGATGATGGAAAAATACTGATAATCGACACCGGTCCCCGGCCTAAGAGGCGTTTAACAAGGATGACACTTGGAGTCTGGCGTCTATGTTGCGCAGTGAGAGCGGCGCAACCACGACTGGTGCATTTGCATGACCCAGAACTGATAATATTAGGTCTCGCTTTGAAGTGTTTGGGTTACAGGGTGGTTTATGACATACATGAAGATGTTCCACGCCAGGTACTGACAAAATTCTGGTTGCCTGCAATAGCTAGGAAGCCGGTTTCCTGGATAATATCAGGTATCGAATGGATTTCAGCGCGAGTGTTTGACGCCGTAGTGCCCGCAACGCCGGAAATCGCCAGGCGTTTTCCGTCTCGGAAGACTACGATCGTACAGAATTTTCCCATCATGGATGAGCTTGTCGTAACAGAAAGTACACCATATATAGAACGACCACCACACTTTGCGTATATCGGTGGAATAACCAGAATACGCGGCATTCACGAAATGGTTGATGCTATGAAATATATCAACCTGAACGGGGGAAAAGATATTCGGCTTCGTCTCTTCGGTAGCTTCCAACCGATCAGCCTACGAACACAAGTTGAGACAGCGGCAGGCTGGCAACTGGTTGATTATCTTGGTTGGGCCAATCGATCACAGGTGGCACAGACACTAAACAATGTACGGGCAGGGTTGGCTGTTTTGCATCCAACTAGATCATACCTGGATGCCTACCCAACGAAAATGTTTGAATATATGTCTGTAAATCTACCGGTTATTGTGTCTGATTTCCCCCTGTGGAGACGTATCGTAGACGACGCAGGATGTGGCCTGCTGGTCGATCCGCTTAACCCACGAGCCATTGCCGACGCTATGCAATGGATACTGGATCATCCGGCGGAAGCCGAAGCCATGGGCCGGCGCGGGCGCCTGGCAGTCGAAAAATACTATAACTGGGAATCTGAAGCTGATAAACTAATTCTACTCTATAAAAAACTTCTTCCGTCTTGAAAAATTTTTAATCACCGAACAGCCAGTAAATTCTCGTTACGCCTGACGAATTGTAATGCGCTAACGTCCCACACAGTGATAGTCAAATCCCGCCGCACGCATCGAATCCGGTTCATACACGTTACGCAGGTCGATGAACACGTTGCCGCGCATTAGTTTGCTGATTCTACCCAACTCCATGCCGCGGTAGGCATTCCATTCCGTCAGTAAAACGATCGCGTCCACCCCGAACAAAGCCCCATAGATATCATCGAAATACAACACGGATTCGGGCAGCAGGGCTTTGGCCTCAGTCATGGCCTGGGGATCATGCGCATGTACACTGGCGCCGTTCTCAATCAACTTAGGCAGAATGGACAGCGCCGGCGCATCCCGCATATCATCGGTTTCCGGTTTAAAGGCCAGACCCAATACGGCCAGGGTCTTGCCGTTTTCGCTGCCGCCCAGGGCTGTTCTGATCTTGTCGATCATGCGCGCCTTCTGCGCCTCATTCACCTCTATCACCGCCTCCACGATACGGCTGGTCACGTTGTTTTCCTGCGCCATCCTGATCAGCGCCCGGGTATCCTTGGGGAAACAGGAGCCGCCGTAGCCGGGGCCCGGGTGGAGAAATTTTCTACCTATCCGCCCATCCAGCCCCATACCCCTGGCAACGGCGTGGACGTCCGCGTTCACGGCTTCGCACAGGGCAGATATTTCATTGATAAAGCTGATCTTCGTGGCCAGAAAAGCGTTGGCGGCGTATTTGATTAACTCGGCGCTTTCCAGGTCGGTAACCAACATGGGTGTTTCGATGAGATTGAGGGGCCGGTACAGTTCCCGCAACGTCTCTTCCGCCCGCTTTGTTTCAACGCCGATGACCACCCGGTCCGGTCGCATGAAATCAGCCAACGCGGCGCCTTCCCGCAAAAATTCAGGATTGGCGGCGACGTCAAATTGCGCACCCGGATTTTGCTCCCTGACGATTCGCTTTACGGTTCGGGCAGTGCCCACGGGTACGGTGGATTTATCCACTATGACCGTATAGCCTTCGAGATACGGGGCGATGTCTTTTACCGCCTGGTACACGTATTTTAAATCCGCATGGCCGTCGCCATGGCGGGCAGGGGTCCCGACGGCGATAAAAATCAGGTCAAACTCCGCAATTGACTCATCATAGCCATCCCGGAACGCCAGCCTGCCCTGTTCCCTGTTCTTGTTTATCAGTTCTGCCAGGCCCGGCTCATAGATGGGAACGACACCTTCCCTGAGCTTGCCGATCTTGTCGGAATCAATATCGATACAGGTGACGTCGGCGCCAAATTCGGCAAAACAAGCGCCTGAAACCAGCCCCACGTAGCCGGCGCCGACCATTGCAACTTTCATGATTAGTTACTCCCGGATGTCAACATCTTACAACCTGCTTATAATAACTCTTATACCACTCAATGAATTGTTTTATGCCCTGTTCAAGTGGGACGCGGGGAGCAAATTCAATTTCCTGCGCCAGCCTGGACGAGTCGGACAAGGTGTTGAGCACGTCACCGGGCTGCGCCTCCACAAACTCGATAACGGTCTTCCTGCCGATCTCCAGCTCAAGCATTTTAATATAATCCATGAGATTGACCGCGTTTTGATTCCCCACGTTATAAATCCGGTATCTTGCCGGGCCGGTTGCCGGATCAGGCCGGGTTGCGTCCCAGTTTGCATCCCCGGCGGGGACCCTGTCCGTAATTCTCACTGTTGCCTCCACCACGTCGTCGATATAAGTAAAATCCCGTTGGTGCTCGCCCCGGTTGAACACCTGTATCGGTTCGCCGGCATATATTTTCCCGGCAAACAGGATGGGTGACATGTCCGGCCTGCCCCAGGGACCGTAGACGGTGAAATAGCGCAGGCCGGTCACCGGCATGTCATACAGGTGACTGTAGCTGTGCGCCATCAATTCGTTGGCGCGCTTGGTTGCGCCGTAGAGTGAGACCGGGTGCGCAACGGGGTCAGATTCCGCATAAGGCAGTTTCCCATTGGCGCCGTAGACCGAACTGGACGAGGCATATACCAGGTGCTCCACGCCGATAGCGCGACAACCTTCCAGGATATTGAGGAATCCCGCAATATTTGAATTGATATAGCTATGGGGATGGCTGATTGAGTGACGCACCCCGGCCTGCGCGGCCAGATGCACCACACGACGAGGATTAACCTCCCTGAATAACTCATCCATTTGCTCCCTGTCCGAGATATCCAGTTTCCTGAAACTGAATTTTGCAAAATCCGCCAGTAATGCCAGCCTGTCCTGCTTCAACCCGGGGTCGTAATAGTCATTCAGGTTATCGACCCCGATGATTTCATCGCCCCTCTCCAGCAACCGCCTGGCTAATGCCGCGCCGATAAAACCGGCGCAACCCGTAACAAGGATCTCCATACTGACTTGAATAACCAAATTGAAATTATCTACAGGTAGCTGAATATACTACAGGAAAAGTTGAATTCCGTCTTGGGGCTGTCTGATGCCATGTCAACTGGAATTGTTGTAAATATATGCTATCTTTAATAATACTCCTGTGGGGTAAAATAAAAGATGGCGGTTATAAGAGAAAACCAGGGAGACGCAAGAGCAACCGCTGAAACACAATATTCATTGCCTGTTGGCGCTGAGTTTCGCGGTCGACTGTCTTCCGATGGTGACACAGACTGGGTCCGGGTCGAACTGACCGCGGGCACGATATACGATATCCTCCTTGACGGCGTGGAGTCAGCCCGACTGGTACTGCTGGATGCGGAAGGTAACGAGGTTGCCCATGGCCGCAATTTTTCCTCCTTTACAAAGCTCAAGATTTTCAGCCCGGATGTCAGCGGCACTTATTATATCAGCATAGACAGCAGCGCTGAGGACAACACGGCTGACTACGAAATTTCGCTTGAGGAAAATCCTATCACGACGGTCAGCTACGACGAGATCGCAGACTATGTATCAAGCCGCAATAGTGATATTCAGGGCTTTGACGTTGACCCGGGCGGCATGTTAACTGCGAATATCACCGCCTTGAACGAAGCAGGCCGGCAACTTGCACGCTGGGCGCTTGAGGCCTGGACCAATGTGAGCGGTATCAGGTTTGAGATTGTTGACAATGGTAGCGCCGACATCACGTTCGATGACACTCAGGACACGCCGAAATTGGCGGCCTATGCCAGCCGCTCGATCAGCAACGGGTTCATTGTTTCCGCCCGCGTCAACATACCGACTGAATTGCTGGACCGGTACGGAACCGGGATGGACGACCGTTCTTTCTATCTCTATCTCCATGAGATTGGCCATGCCCTCGGCCTTAAGCATTCGGGTCCCTACGATGTCAGTTCTCCCTCCTCAATTGACAAGATATTCCTGAACGACACCTACCAGACAACGGTGATGTCATATTTTCGCCAGAACCATGACGACTTCGTGGACGCAAGCTTTGCCTATCCCGTCACACCGATGATCGTGGACATCATCGCGATCCAGAACTTTTATGGCGCACCCGTCGATATCAACGCCGGTGATACCGTGTACGGCTACGGTTCCAACGTAGACGGCTACCTGGGTGATTTCTTCAAACGCTGGACGGGTGAAGAGAACACTCCCTTCGAGGACCCGGTTACGCTGACGCTGTATGACAATGACGGCAACGATACGCTGGATCTGCATACCGATACCACCAATCAGCGGGTTGACCTGCACCCGGAAGGGATCTCGGACGTGTACGGCCTGGTCGGCAACCTGATCATCGCGCGTGATACGTTGATCGAGAACTTCGTTGCAGGATCCGGGGACGATTCAGTTCTCGGCAACGAGGCTGCGAATCTTCTGGAGGGACGCGACGGTGACGATGAACTCCGGGGCAACGGAGGCAATGACAGTATCTTCGGCGGTACAGGTTATGATACGGTTCACGGCGGCGCCGGTGATGACGTGCTGAGCGGCGGGGTTGATGATGATACCTTCGTCTTTGCGCCTGGTAATGGGGCTGACACCATCGCGGATTTTACAAACGGTGATGACAAAATCGACCTCAGTACGTTTGCAGACATCACTTCCGTAGATGACCTGTCCATGGACCAGCAAGAGAGCGATGTTGTCATTGATTTATCCAACCAGGGTGGCGGAAGCATCACCCTGCAAGACTTCGACATAGCCGACCTGGATGCATCGGACTTCATCTTCTGATCGGTTGACTTCCATGTATTGCAGACATCTGCCTGCGCTTCTTATCGCCGGGGCAGTCGCATCCGCGGCCTGGGCGGACCCGGCGCCGCTCCTGCTTTCCTGTCATGGCGTGCCGAAGACCGATGCGGCCGTTGTCACTACACTCTGTGACGCGCTGGCGGCTGAGTTGAACAAGCGTGACCCGAATCGCGTGGTCCGGCACGGCGCGCCGTCAGGCACGCTCCCCAAGCGGGCGTGGAACGTGGTTCTTGAGGTCACGCGCACCGAAAATTACCACTGGGAAGGGCGCTTGACCTGGGGGAAAACCGGGCCGAAGAATACCGGTGAGCAGACAGCGGGTCCACCCGTCCAGATTTTCGGAATGGACGCGCCGCTGGGCCCGGGGGCTTACTCACACTTCATCCGCGACCTTTTGAAAGTGAGCAAGCCGGCATTTCTGGCGTCCCCCAGGAACGTGAATGGGCCGTTTCATGGAGTTTCAGGAAGTACCAAAAACTAATATATTTCAATATCTTATCTGAATTTTCATTTCTTGACGTTTCTGCGTGTTTCAGCTAGTATTACCCAGCAAGTAATAACTGAAACAACTCATTTTAGTAATAACCAAAGTGATAAGAGCACAGATACTAAGCGCATCTTTCGTTAAATTAATTCGTGAAACCGGCCGCTATGGTGACGGGCGATGTGTCAATACCCAGTGGACGCACAGGGCGAGACGGAGTGGGCTGGGTTGTCAGACATGGGCCAAGGAATGGAGTTTTTGCAACGTATCGGGGTACTGACGAACCAGCATAATCAGCGCAGCAGCCTGTGTGTTCGGCTTGGCTCGTCCCTGCTCCCAGTTTTCCAGTGTGCGTATAGACACGCGAATATGGCGGGCAAACACCGCTCGTGACACGTTGAGTTGCTCCCGGGTTTCCCGGATTATGTCGGCGTCAATCGACAGCGGCGGCAAGTCTTGTACTGTATGGGTGCGTAACGTGATTTTCCCTTCTCGATGTGCGCGCATGGCATCAACACCTTGAATCAGTTCATCAATCAGTTTACGTTTGTTGCTCATTACGTTTTTCTCCTGGCGACCAATTCTGCCTGTATCATCCGCTTCAGTATGCGTTTTTCTTCAGCGGATAAATCAATCATCTCATCTTTATTGTAAATAGTGACAAACCAGACCTGATGATCGGACATTAAATAGTAATATATAATCCTTAGACCACCACGTCTCCCTTTGCCTCGCTTGGGGTCACGCCAGCGTATTTTCCGAAACCCTCCTGTACCAGGCATAACTTCTCCACGCATAGGGTCATCCATCAACGCAAGCTGCAACCTCTGGTAATCTTCATCGCTCATATAATCAGGCAACAGCCGGGTAAACAACGGAGCTTCAAGAAATACCAGATTCACAGAGTGAATTATACGCAATATGCGTACACTGTCAAGTGTTATTCAAATTCCCAATCCAGGGTGGCTTCCGGCCGCTCCCGCTGATTCGTTGCGCAGGATAGTCTATCTATGAATTCGCTCGATCTCATCAAGCGGTATTGACAACTTAATGAATCGTGGGGTCTAACAAATAAGATATTTGAAGTAATAACTGATTGATCAATATCCATATTATCCTTTATATATCAATCAGTTATATACTTTTTTTGGCGTCCCCTAGGGGAGTCGAACCCCTGTTGCCGCCGTGAAAGGGCAGTGTCCTAGGCCTCTAGACGAAGGGGACAGATAAGGTTATATAAAAATCCTGGTGGAGCCAGACGGGATCGAACCGACGACCTCTACAATGCCATTGTAGCGCTCTCCCAACTGAGCTATGGCCCCATTAAAACTGTTTCAGTCGTTCCCATAAAACGGCAGCAGACTGTACGTTACCCCACGAAAACTGTCAAGTTTTTAATAATAAAGCCGGCAAAATTACCGGCAAACACGAATTCAATCTGTGAGCATCATCCTGCGCTCAATCACTTCCAGCGCGCGCGTCAGGCGGGACAACACCTTATCCCGCCCCAACAACTGCAAGGTCAGGTCGATGGAGGGCGACACGGCGCCCCCCGTTACCGCCACTCTCAGGGGCTGGGCAATTTTACCGAACTTCATGGCCTGTCCTTCCGCAACGGCATTGATGGCGCCATGGATCGCTTCCTTGTCCCATGCCCCCAGCCCGGCCAGAGACTCTTTGACCTGGCGCAGCGCCTCAAACACAACCGGGCGCAAGTGTTTTTTGGCGGCCGCTTCATCGTATTCATCAAAGTCTTCATAAAACAAGCGGCTCTGATCGGCCATTTCCGTAATTGTTTTCACCCGCTCTTTCTGTACCTCGGCCAACTCCGTCAGGTCGGGCGGCCCGCTCACGTCAACCCCAAGCCCGATTAATTTTTCTTCAAGCAACGGGGCGATCCGCTCCGCGTTGCTTTCCCGCAGGTAGTGCTGGTTCAACCAGGTCAGCTTGTCCGGGTTCAGCGCCGCGGCAGCCTTGTTGACCTGCCCTATATCGAACAGTTCAATCATCTCGGCAACGGAAAAAATCTCCTGGTCGCCATGGGACCAGCCCAGGCGCACCAGGTAATTCAACAGCGCATCGGGCAAAAATCCCTGGTCTTTATATTCCAGCACACTGGCCGCGTCGTGACGCTTGGACAGCTTTTTGCCGTCGGCGTTCAGGATCAGGGGGATATGGGCATACTTCGGCGCAGCCATATCCAGGGCATTGAAAATATTGATTTGTCTGGGTGTGTTGTTGAGGTGGTCATCCCCGCGCATGACGTGGGTGATGCCCATGTCGGCATCGTCCACCACGACGGTCAGGTTATAGGTCGGCGAAGCGTCGGCGCGGGCGAGGATGAGGTCGTCCAGTTCGCGGTTGCCGATCACTACCCTGCCCTGGATGAGGTCGTCGATGACAACTTCCCCGTCAAGCGGATTTTTAAACCGTACCACCGGCGCGACGCCTTCCGGGGCCCGCTGGACTCCCGCGCGGCATTTACCGTTATACCTGGGCTTCTCCCCCCTGCTCATGGCATCACTGCGCATCGCCTCCAGTTCTTCCTTGCTGCAAAAACAATGGTACGCCCTGCCCTGGTCCCGCAACTGTTGTATTGCCTCTTTATACAGGCGCTCGCGCTTGGACTGGTAGACAATACCAGCGTCACTGCCAGGGTAAGGGTCATATTTCAGCCCCAACCATTCCATCCCATCCAGGATGACAGCTAAGGCCTCCCTAGTGCTCCTCTCACGGTCCGTATCTTCGATTCTCAGATAGAATTTACCCTCATGGCGCTTGGCGTACAGGTAGGCAAATAAAGCAGTACGTATCCCACCCAGGTGCAGGTTACCTGTGGGACTGGGGGCGAACCGGGTTTTTACCTTATCGGTCATCGATGACTTATGCCCTTGCCACTTCTTCGGTCAACAGTGATACCCCCGCTTGTACCCGCCTTCTCAGCCAGGGGCTTAACCGATAACGCGGGTCCTGGGTCAAGCTGAACATATTGGTTAAAATCTCGACGATCCGCTCCCCTCCGATCCTGTCTCCCCAGGATAACGGCCCGGCAGGATAACCCAGGCCCAGGGTCACGGCGGCTTCTATGTCAGACACGCCGGCAATCCGACGTTGGGCGATGTTCGCTGCTATATTGACGATGATCGCCAAAATTCTCTGGCTGATAAATCCCGGGCTGTCGTTAATAACCGTGACAGGAACGCCATCGGCCGACAACAGTCCGTGCATGCTGTCACGCACCTCGGTGTTGGTGACCGGCGCCAGCATCAAGGTGCGTCTTGAGTCCAGGCCGGGCAACGGATCAACAGCTACGCTACGGGCAGGGTCAAGGTTCAGCCCGGCACTGGCGTTGTTTACGTCATTACCCCAGAACTGCAATACGATCATCGTATCCTCAGCCGCGGCCGAGTCTGCCATCACTGCGCCATTGGCTGTCAATAGCTGCGCCAGTTGCCTGCCGTAATCGGTTTGAGCGCCGGCCAGCCACACTTTTGTCAGGCTGATTTTTGGGGCCGGCCCGGTTTCGGGTTCTATTTTTTTATTATTTTCGTAGCGGTAAAACCCCCTGTGGGTCTTCCGGCCAAATAATCCCGCCGCCGCCCTGGGCGGGACCAGCGACGAGGGACGGTACATTGGTTCCTGTTGAAATTGATCGTAAACGGATTGCATGACTTTCCCGGAAACGTCCAGGCCGGTCAGGTCCAGCAGCTCAAACGGCCCCATCCGAAACCCCAGCGCCTCGCGCATCACCCGGTCAACGTCAACGGGGTCTGCCACCCCCTCTTCCAGGATGCGCAACGCCTCCGTAGTAAAACCGCGGCCCGCATGGTTGACCAGGAAACCGGGCTGGTCCGCTGCAACGACGGGGCGATGACCCGTGGAGGCAACCAATGCCACCAGATCATCAACGACGGCCTGGCCGGTAAGTACGGCCGGTATGACTTCCACCACCCTCATGAGCGGTACCGGGTTAAAAAAATGCAGCCCGGCTACGCGGCCCGGATTGGCACAGGCCGAGGCAATATCCGCGACCAGCAACGACGACGTGTTGCTTGCCAGGATGGCGCTGTCGGAAACGATTTTCTCCAGTTCCGAAAATAACTGTTTTTTTACTTCCAGCAACTCGGCGACTGCCTCAATCAGGATGTGGCAAGCGGATAATTCCTCTGTTTTGCGGCACAGAGTGAGGTTGGAAAGTATGTTTTTCGCTTCCGGACTTGTATATCTGCCCTTGTCAACCTGGCGCTTGACCATCTTGCCGATGAACCCGGAGGCGCTGTCGAGCGCACCGGTGTCCGTGTCATAAAGACACACCGGGTAACCGGATTGCAGGAACAACTGGGCAATCCCCCGGCCCATGACTCCGGCGCCGATAATTCCAATGCGCCTGTCAGTGTGCTCGTTATTACCGTTTGACATGCTTTTTTGTCACACTATTGATGTATATTAGACAAGTCTGAACGCCGCCAATGAATAATCAGGGCAATGATTATACCCAACTGTAATGGATAAAAAACAACCGCACAAGAAAGACAACGGGATACAACTGCTGCCCCTGTGCGGTATACCGGAAGTGACACCCGGCGCTAACCTGACGGAATTACTCCTGGCCCGGTTGCAGGAATACCCTCTTGTTGGCGGCGATATCCTGGTTATCGCCCAGAAGATTATCTCCAAGGCAGAGAACCGCTACGTGGACCTGGCTGAGGTAACACCATCAGACCAGGCCGAGCAACTGGCGCAAAAAGTCAATAAAGACCCGCGCCTGGTGGAGTTGATACTGGCTCAATCGAAACGGCTGGTCAGGTACCGGGAAGACGTTTTAATCGTTGAACACAAGCTGGGATTCGTCCACGCCAACGCCGGTATCGACCACTCCAATATCCCGCAAAACACCAGCTCGGAAAAGGTATTGCTGTTGCCCGAAGACGCCAATGCCAGCGCTGCTGAAATTCACGCAGCAATCAAGGCGCGCCGGGGCGCCCACGTCGGCGTTATCATCAACGACAGCGCCGGCCGCGCCTGGCGCAACGGCGTCACCGGCATCGCCATCGGCGCCGCCGGCCTGCCCTGCCTGCTGGACCTGCGCGGTGAACGCGACCTGCACGGCAACCCGTTGCGCGTGACCGAGGTAGGTATCGCAGATGAGATTGCCGCAGCCGCCTCCCTGGTCATGGGCCAGGCGGCACAGGGCATACCGGCGGTACTGATCAAAGGTCTTGAACTGCACGGCCGGGACGAGGACGCCAGCGCGCTGATAAGAGCGCCGGATAAAGACCTGTTCAGGTAACAATCTCCAATGAGCAAAACCATTCTATCCCTGTGCGGCGGCGTAGGCGGTGCAAAACTGGCTTACGGTCTCAGCAAGGTAGTCGGGCCGGATGACCTTGTCATTGCCGTCAATACCGGTGATGATTTCGAGCACCTGGGACTGCATATCTCACCCGACCTGGATACGGTCATGTACACACTGGCAGAGGTGGCGGACCCGGACCGGGGCTGGGGGCTTGCCGGCGAAACCTGGAGTTTCATGGAGGCGATTTCCCGCTTTGAGCAAGCGGCCTGGTTCAACCTGGGCGATAAAGACCTCGCCACCCATTTATACCGGACCCGGGCATTGAAACAGGGTTTGGGGCTGGCCGCGGTCACCCGCGCACTCAGCCGCAGTTTCGGCATAGGACACAGGATCATCCCCATGACTGATGACACGTTACAAACGCTCATCGTCACCGACCGGGGAACCCTGCCCTTCCAGGATTATTTCGTACGCCTGGGTTGTCAGCCCAAGGTGGAAGCAATCGAGTTTGCCGGTTCCGATATGGCCTGTGCCCAGCCGGATTTCGCCGGCCTGCTCACTTCCAATGACCTGGATGCCGTCATCCTGTGCCCGTCGAACCCCTTCCTCAGCATAGACCCCATCCTGTCCCTGAAAAACATACGCCCAACCCTGCAGTCGGTTGCCGCCCCTGTTGTCGCGGTTTCCCCGATCATCGGGGGGAACGCGCTGAAAGGCCCCGCGGCCAAGATCATGCAGGAACTGAATATGCCGGCGAGCAACCTGTCAATCGCCGACTATTACCGCGACTTCCTGGACGGATTGATTATTGACCGGACCGATGAGCACGAAACGGAAGAAATAGAAAAACTGGGGATCAGGGTGAAAGCTACCAATACCGTCATGCGCACCATCCAGGATAAAATTGACCTGGCTGAAACAACCCTCCGGTTTGCGTCCGAGCTAGATTCTTTCATCCGCCAAGGCGTTTCTCCCAGGCTACCTGGTTGCGGCGGGCATCCTGGATGAACGGCGACAGCCGGATCAGTTGAAGTATGATCCGGTTGAGCAGTGAAGCCGGAAATTTCAACGGGCGCAATACATCAAGGAACAGCACCACCCGGACACCGTCGGTATTATTCTCCACCCGGTGTTTATAGGTATCATCAAACACGATACAGCGTCCCTCTTCCCAGGGAGTAGTCACGTCGCCCACTTCTATCCAGCAGGCTTCCCGCGGCTCAGGGACGACCAGCGCCAGGTGACCGCGCAGCAGGCCCCGGTAAGGTCCGCGATGCCTGGGTATGTGCTTGCCCGGCGCCAGCACGGAAAAAAAAGCGGTAAACATGCCGGGTATCGCTTCGATAATCCGCGTCGTTTCCGGGCATTGCTTGCAGTTGTCGGGCATTTTATAGCCATATCCGTAAAGGAAATAAGACTTCCACTTGTCATCCCGGGTGATATTGGCCTGGTCGGTCGAGATGTCCTGAAAATTCGGGATGCGTTCCGGGGTCTTCAACACCTGGTCCAGCTCCGCGCGAATCACCTCCCAGTTGGCTTCCAGTGTCTCCACCCAGGCAAATGCCGAGGGCGCCAGGAACGGCGTAGCGCCAACCAGGGAAAACCTGATCAAAACCTGCTCTACCCGCTTGATGATCCACAATCCCAGCGCCACGCTGAGGCGGTGTTTTTTCTTTTTGACCTCCATAATTAATGTATAACACCCCGTTTTATCAATTGCCGGAATACCCGCCAGCCGAATAACAGGGGATGGCGGCGCAGTTCGGGGGTGACTTCAATGGTGACGCCGGTATGCCGGTTGATCTTCCAGGCGGCATAATCAACACCGTTTTGAAACGTCAGGATCGCTTTCATCAACCTCAGGACTGACAGGACGCGGCCCTGCCAGCGGCGCAGGCGCCAGCGGCGCAGCGCCGCCTTCATGGTCCTGTGATCACTCAGGCGCAGATAATTATCTTCGCTTTGGCGACGCAGGATGGTATCGAGCATGGGTAAAGCAGCGTCCAGCAGGCCGGCATAACCGGCCAAATCGGACCTGACCAACTGGCCTGCTTTGGCCCCGGGTTCAGGCCGATATTCCGCCGAATAGGATAAAGACAAGGCCCGGGTCCAGATTATTTCGGCATTCCCGGACTCTTCCGGCAGGGTTGGGATCGATGTCTTAAGCAAAGTCAGCACAGCCTGCGCCATGAGCCTGTGCATTGCGCGCCGTACTGTTTCATCTCGCGCATAGAGTATCCGCGCCGGCTGGGCAAACCGCCCCCACAGGTAGGAATGAAACCAGTTCATGATCCCGCCGGTAAAATCCGCCAGGCTGATTAGCGCCAGTTTAATCCTGATTAAACCGTGCTCGCCGGAGATTTCCTGATAAAAAACGTTAGGCGCCAACCAGGCATTCAGGTATGCCAGGTAACGTTTTTCATAAACGGATTTATAATCATCGACGACGGCGTAAATATCTACAATGCCGTCTTCCATAGCCTCATCCCTTGAGCAGGAACCATATAACAGGACTCCCTGGAGCGCAGCGCCGTAGGATTCCCTGATTGCCGCGCTGATGGCAGTACAGGCTTCCGGAACAGGCTCGGCGCACTGGCGGGCGATGACGTCGATTAATGCCGGCGGGATGTCCGGCCCTGAAAACCGACTCATGTGAATATCTTCACGGCCACCCTGTTATGGCGGACTTCCGCTCCGACCCGTTCCAGCCAACTCACCAATGGGCCCTGGCTTTGTCTCACTTGCCAGGCGCTGACGAGCCTGACGATCAGGAACAACGTGGACAGCAGATGCCAGGCGATGACAAGCGCGAGTCCCAGGTCGGGTCGTCCCGCCATCACCCCGGCTGTCAGTATCAGCATATTGGGATTACGCCGGGCGGTGACTAAGCGACTCAGGGAATCGACAGGCTGCCACATGAAGATCGAGAACGTGGCGATGTAATGTTGAAAAATCCCTTCACAGAACCGGCCGCCGAGGTAAGCGACAAATATCAGGCCCAGCAGCAGCGGCAATGGCATCAACTCTGCCGCTTGAACGGTTAATCCCACCCCCCAGGCGATATACCAGAGCGGGGGATGTATCAAGTCCAGGCCGTGGTCCAGCAGATCGCCGAAACGGCTTGTGGTCAGCGTCATCCTGGCCAGCTTGCCGTCCACGGTATCCAGAAAGGTCATGAACCAGCCCAGCAACAAGCCGCTGATGAATGCACCATGCCAAAAGGCAACACCGGCCAGGATTGCCAGCAGCAGGCTGAATAAGGTCACATGGTTCGGTTTCAATTTAAGCCATGTGCAGAATTTCGTCGCCCATCTTGCCGGTAACGGCCAGACCCATTTGGTCACCAGGTCGGTTACGCCTTTATAAGAACCGCTGAACAGCGCCTGTTCAAGAAAGTCCCGGTTATCCGGCCTGATCTGCCAAACCTTGGCCTGCTCATATTTTTTCAACTGATCGTTGTAGGGGTTTACCAGGTCATTCAGCGCTACCTTTGCCAATGCTTCCGGGTAATGGTCAAGGTCGAATATATTTGCGTCATAGGTGTTTGCCCGTAGCGCCACGGCAGTAACGCCATCCTGCCGGTATAGTACAAACTCGCCGTCCATGCCGATTACGGCCTGTAAAACCCGGGTATCGTATATGTAATCCCCCCTGAAAAAAATGACGGGCGCGCCGGACGGCAAGTCTGCCTGTTCGCTAATGATTTCCACCCCGGCGATTTTATCCAGCATACGCACCAGCCTTTCACGGCCGGTCATCCCCCATATCTTCGTATGGCTGTCGCCGATGATTTGAACATAAGTATTCATAGACGTTTTATCATCATTTATCTTTCCGAACGGCCACAGAGTACACAGAGAGCACAGAGCGACAGTAAATAAGTACCTTTCTGGTACAGAGGTAACCTGTGAATTGATCGATCAGGCTGGAATTGCCTGTTTTTTTCTCTGTGTACTCGGTGTACTCTGTGGCTTTATATTTACCCGATAATACACCCTTAACCAGTCAACGTGAATTTGAGCCTGAAGATTGCCCACATTTCCGATCCCCACCTGTCATCGCTCGACCACATTAACTGGGATGACTTGCTGAACAAGCGTATCCTCGGTTATCTTTCATGGAAATTGAAACGCCGTGACTCGCATAGCAGGGAAGTCCTGTCCCGCACGCTTGCCGACCTGGCAAGACATCAGGCTGACCACCTGATCATCAGCGGGGACTTCACCCACCTGGGTACGGCAAACGAATACCGCGAGACCGAAACCTGGCTGAACAGCATCGGCGGGCCCAATTATATATCAATCGTGCCGGGCAATCATGATCAGTACGTGGCCACTGATTTTACCGAAACAACCGGGCGCTGGCTTGCCTATATGCAGAGCGACCCGGGTGAACCGCGCCACAGCCATGTCTTCCCCTACCTGCGGGTGCGCGGCCCGGTAGCGCTTATCGGCCTTTCAACCGCACTACCCACGGCGCCCTTCTTCGCCAGCGGCAAACTGGGCGGCGAACAATTACAGCGCCTCCGACACCTGCTCGAGACAACCGCGCAACGGGGCTTATACCGTGTCGTTGTGCTGCATCACAGTCCGCACTCCTCAAGCTTTAGACGCGGCTTGAACGATGCGGACGAACTGCTGTCAACCCTGACGGATACGGGCGCGGAGTTGCTTGTCCATGGTCACGGACACCGCCAGATGCAGGCAATGCTGGAAGCCGGCGCTCACTCGATACCGGTGTTCGGCGTACCGTCCGCGTCGGCCTCTTATAAAGACCCGGACAAATCTGCCGGCTACAACATCTACCAGGTAAGCAAAGCCGCGACCGGTTGGCTGACCCAAGTCAGATCATTTATTCTTAACCGGGAAACGCAAAAATTCGAGCCAAACCTGGATCGGGAACTGGGATATTAGCGTCACTTGCCAACCTGACGGTATTTTTACTCTGACCCCAAATATCACTCTGACCCCAAATATCACTCTGACCCCAAATATCCTGCCGTTTCAGTCCACTCGCTCCAACCACAGGCGACCGATCAGCATCAGGGCAAGTCCGGGAGTCAATGCAACCAGTGCGTGGTTCAGGTTGAGCAATAACCCGACGTTGGATGATATCTGATCCAGCAGGTAGACACAGATCCCCGTGATGCCGGCCAACACCAGGCGCGAGCCGATGCCCGTCCGTGTCGAGCCGAATACAAAAGGCACCGACAACAGCAACATGGCAAGCATGATCAGGCCGGCGCCGAATTTCCTCCAGAAGGCCAGTGATATCTCGTCATGTTGCTGCCCCGTTCTCTTCAGGTAACGGATATGGCGGTATAAATCCGTCGGGGCCAGGCTTTCAGCCGACCGCGTCAGTTTGTCAACCTGCTCGGAACTCAAAAAAGGGCGCCAGTTCATACGCGCTGAAGACGTCGTGCTTACCTGGCCCCCGGTGAATTCTTTCATGGTTACGTTATACAGGCTCCACTGTTCATTACTGACTATCTCTGCGCCCTGCGCATGGATATATCCGTCAAGCAAACCCTGCTCATCCAGGGTGATTATTTCCACGTCCTCCACATAGGACGCGCGGATCGCTTCTCCAAGTCGCAAAACCCGGTTTTTATCCCGCGTCCAGATACCCAGGTCGGCGCCCAGTTCGGCGCTCTGGTTCAAGGCATCCAGCCGATGGACAATGGCTTTATTCTGAAAATACGGGGCAGCAAATTGCTCCAGCACCCCCAGCAGCAGCAACAGACACAGGCCGACTTTGAAAGACGCCAGGCTGATGCTCGCAGGGGACAGTCCGGCGGCGCGCATGGCAATAATTTCCGAATTCAGCGCCAGCCGCCCGAGCGCAATCACATTGCCGATCAGCGCAATAAACGGGAGCAGTTGGATCAACCTCCTGGGCAGCAACAACAGAACAATGTAAAACGCATCCGACGCGCGAAAAAAACCTTCACCGATATCATCCATCTGGTCAATCAGGTCAAAGAAACTGAACAGCGGCAACAAGACCGCGGCGGCGATCAATAACCCCACGCTGATCTGTTGCATCAGGTATTTTTCAGAGATACTCATCGACACTGGCCGGACTGTTATGTTTTGCCTGCATTCTTCCCGGGGACAGATTTGAAATCTGTCCCCTAACAGGAAAACAAAAGACTTCTTGTTTAAACTTGTCGGCAGGTTTAAACATAGCGTCTAACGGAACCCCTGCAGGAAACGCCGGTTAAATCTCTCGTAAAGGAACATGAAAACAACCAGCGCCATCAACGCATGCAACCACCAGACCCCGGGGATCTCTTCCATTACGCCCTGCTCCACCCAGGTCTGGGCAACACCGCTGAGGTTGTAATACACCGCAAATATCAACGCAGCCGTGAATACCCTTTCATTTTTCCCCTGGCGCGGGGACGAACGGCTCAAGGGTATCGCGATCAGCGCCAGCAGCAACGTGGCAACGGGACGGGATAAGCGCCATTGGACTTCTGCGATATCCTCCGGACGATTGGACTCGAGCAATGTGAGCGTCGCTTCTGCCTTGCGTTTATAACCGATACTTACCTCGGGGTCTTCATGAAACCTGA
Organism: Gammaproteobacteria bacterium; assembly: GCA_965205405.1. Lineage (GTDB taxonomy): Bacteria > Pseudomonadota > Gammaproteobacteria > Eutrophobiales > Eutrophobiaceae > JAAXHV01. The sequence continues at coordinate 1,783,515 of OZ242169.1, read as the reverse complement.
CCAGCTTATCAAAGCGGATGATTTCATCGTCCATTGAATCGCGCTGCAATCGGTACTGCAATCCGTCATACAGGGTTACCCGCAGCCTGCCGTTCTCCAGGCCTTTGTCCTGGCCGGCATTCACCGCTGCGGTAATCTCACTGATGTCGTCCTTGCGGGTATAGTAAAATATCCTGGAGATCACGCCACTCGCCTCGTCCTTTTCGGCAATGTAGATAACCGTACCGGTATCTTCGTTGCCGTAGAACCGTCCCTGTTGAAACCGGTCCGTATTCAAATCGGCCCTGGCCGTGGCATCCAGGATATAACTGTTCTGGTAGGCCCAGGGACGGCCGTACAGGGACAGCGCGGCCACGGCCAGGGCAATCGGGATGGAAATGACGACAATCGGGCCGATAATGCGGCGGTTACTGACACCGGCGGCGCTAAGGGCCACTATCTCCCGGTCCCGATGCAGCCTGCCCAGCCCAATCACGACGGATGTGTAAAGGGCAATGGGGATCAGGACTTCCATGGCGATGAAGGTCTTGAGCAAAATCAGTTTGATCATGAAATAGACGCCCAGCGTCTCCGTCACCGCTTCCGCCAGGTATCTTGCGCTGCTGAAACAGGCAAACAGGGCGACCAGGATGATTAAAACGAAACTGAAGGGTCTGAGTACTTCCAGAATGATGTAGCGTTCAATATGTGACATGCGGCATCCAATCAATAAAAGCAGCAGTTCCCGTTAACGCCTCATATTTGCATATTTGGGGTCAGAGTAAAAATACAGTCAACTTGGCAAGTAGCGTCGGGTTATTCTTGAGTATTTTTACTCTGACCCCAAATATCTTGCAATAAAAGTAATCCCCGCTGATTTGATTGTATTATAAATTTCATTAAACTGCTCACCTCACATACGGAATTATTCTGGCCAGTTGACAAATAACATCATGATTAACGCAATTATATTAGCCGCGGGCCAGGGGAAAAGACTGCTGCCCCTGACCGAAACGCGCCCCAAGTGCATGCTTCCCGTTGCCGGCAAAACCATACTGGAATGGCAGGTGCAGGCATTACTGGCAGCCCGAATAGACAAGGTGTTCATCATCACCGGGTTTAATTCGGCGCTCGTTGAGGAGCATATCAATGACCGCTTCGGCGCTGACCTGGACCGGATAAATATTGTATTCAATCCCTTCTACAGTGTTTCCGACAACCTGGCGAGTTGCTGGATGGCGCGTCACGCAATGGATGAGGATTTTCTTTTATTGAATGGCGACACGCTGTTTGAACCGGCTTTGCTGGATACGGTTCTCAATTCACCTGCGGCGCCGGTCACATTAACCGTCGACCACAAGGACAGTTACGACAATGATGATATGCGGGTCGAACTGCATGGCTCCATGGTGCAAGCCGTCAGCAAAACATTACCGGATGAACACACCATGGCGGAATCCATCGGTCTGCTGTATTTCCGGGGAGACGGACCGGCGCTGTTCCGCGATCAACTGGACCGGCAGATGCGGCAGGGAACCGGCCTGCGCCTATGGTTCCTGAGCGTGGTGGATGCCCTGGCCGGGCAATTCCAGGTACGCGCCTGCAGCATTAACGGCCAGCGCTGGTGCGAGATAGACTTCAAAAAAGACCTGGATGATGCTGAGACCGTTGTAATTCCATGAACAGCTCCCAAAACCCCCCTGGGTGAAATTAACGGGGGTCGCCGGCCAGTATCCGTTCCACCAGTTCCTTGTCCGCCGGCGTATCCACGTCGATACCTGCGTGAGCGAACGGCAGATTGATGAAATCCACTGTAATACCGGTGGTTTTCAGGATGGCCTGGCTGGTCTGCCGCATACTCAGGCGGCCACAGACATACTTTGCCAGTGCGCCGAAACCGAACAGGCTGAGAGCCATCCGCCAGGGCCGCTTGCGCTGCGTCTGGACCCGTTGCCACAATGAAATAATGTCCCGGGCGCGGACGCCGGAGAGTGCGTATAAATTGCAGCCGCAGTACCCGCCATCGGAAAACTTCAGCACTGTGCGCCGCACTCCCGGGTATGCCTTCTCGATCAGATCGTATTCCACCAGTCCCACACTGACGTCGGCGCGGCTGTCAATGGCCTTATCGAGAAAATAATCAAGGATCCCGGCGTCCAGTAACGCGTGGTCCGCGGTGGTAATCAGGACCAGCGCAGCGGGGTCTATCCCGGCCAGACCGGCTTGCACACTGCCGCTGAGACTGCCTGTTGCAGGGATCCAGGTAACGTTGTCCGCCTCTATGAACCGCCGTAACACCGGGCAGTCGTTGATGGCTGCCGGGGCCGGACCGCACAGTACAAAGGAGGCGATTCGTCCGCTTGCCTGCAACGCGTTGATCACCCGGATGATCATCGGTATTCCCGCCAGCGGCGCCAATGCCTTGCACGAGACGCCGGCAACACGGGCAACCTCATCGCTGCCGCCGCGCCTCCCGGCCAATAATAAGACAGCAATTTTCTGCTTAATCGACAAGACGTTACAACTGCTTCCGGTAGATCCGGTAAGTTTTGTACAGCCTGCTGCCAGCCATCTCCAGGATGCTGCGCATACCCTGGTTGTCCTCCAGTATCCATGACAATTCCACGCCTTCTATCCCCCTGTCGATAACCGGCTGTCTGAGGTTATGTATGACAAGTAACGCCAGGGCAACGCCCAGCGGTGTATTCTGCAATTCCTTCCTCACCCCCATTAACGGTATCCTGGCCGTCCTGATGCGGCGTTTGCGCAATGCCTGGATTATTTTAAACACCCCCGATGGGAATAAATTGCCGTCCAAGTCCCGCAACACTTCATTCAGGTTGGGCAGTATGACGATAAACGCAACCGCCTTCCCCTGGTGTTCTGCAATACGGATAAAGTCATCCGGCACGAACAGGCGTAAACTGGTTCCCAGTTCGGCGAATTCCTCCCTGGTGAACGGGACGAAACCCCAGTTATCGGACCAGGCATCATTAAAAATATCCCGCAGGGTCTCCAGTTCCTGCTTGAATTTCTTCCGGTTCAACCCCCTCAGCCTGACCGATTTGCCAAACCTGTCCACCAGGGTCTGCATCACCCGCGGAATGGCGAAGTCGGGTCTGATCCAGTAGGCATACAGGTCTTTTGCGGCAGCATAGCCCTGTTGCTCAAGCAGGTCTGCGTACCAGCGATGGTTATGGGGCATCATTATCATCGGCGGGGTATCGAAACCGTCCACCAGCAGGCCGCATTCCTGGTTGATGGAAAAATTGAACGGGCCGGTAATCACCTCGGTCTGATGCTGCGCCAGCCAGCTCTCGCTTTCCGCTACCAGGGCGCGCATCACATCCGGGTTGTTTTCACACTCCAGAAAACCGAAATGGCCGGACCGCACGCCATAGTGACGCCGGTGCAATTCATCAACCTGGGCACTGATACGGCCTACCGGCCGGTCCCCCTGCCAGGCAATCCAGCCCTGCCAGCGGCTATGGGCAAAATAAGGATTCAGCGAGGAAAAATGCAACCTGCGTTCGAGTTTCAACGGTGGCACCCACAGGGGGTCCTGCGCGTACAAGCGCCAGGGCAGGCGAATAAACGCATTCAACTGGCGCCTGTTACTCACCGGCGCCACCCGGATCTCATCAGTCAGCTTGCGCTTCATTCTCGACAACGACTCCCGTTAATTTCACTTACAAACAGCCCCAATACCTGGATATCGAACATTGCTTCATCCCCGAAAAGAACTTTGATCTCTTGTCCGTCATCGTATAGTATACAAAGCCTTATCATATTAATCGGTGATACCGGATATGTCTTTTAACACCCTGAACGATACGATGTTGAAATTCGGGGCGCCTGAAACAAGTATCCATACTTATTCCACCTGGTTGGTATTGTTGCGCCCCGCTCAAGTAACACTGGGCGCCCTGGTCCTGGTTGCCCGCGAACCGGTAACGGCATTTTCGCAGCTCAGCCAGGCCGGTTTTACTGAACTGGCCCAGGTCACACATGATATTGATACGGTATTATCGCATCTTTTTCATTATGATAAACTGAACTACCTGATGTTGATGATGGTTGATCCTCACGTCCATTTTCACGTGCTACCACGTTATGCGGCAAAACGTCATTATGCGGGGGTTGAATTCTTCGATTCCGGCTGGCCCGGAGCGCCGGACCTGGGGCGCGATAACCAGGTTGACGGCATGGTCTTTAATCAACTGCGGGATGAACTCAGGTCCAATTGGCCTGTATGAGCAAATTACATTAAAAAAAAAGATGGAAGTTTTCTTCAGGTTGTGTAATATTTGTCGCCCTAGCCAACGTAAAAGATATACAATAGGCGTGTTTTATGATAATTATTCATATTTGGAAATAACAGGTTAGATATCTTATGCTTGCGGAAGGACTTTGTGATAGGTCAATAATAAATCTGTCGTTGTTAACAAGCATTAAAAAGAATGAGACGGGGGTTTATTCATCGTGAACCGAGAAGCGACGACCACTGAAAATACACTGACGCAAAATTTTGCCGGTTTCTCCTGTTTGTCTGAAGCGTTGGACTACGCAGCCGCGGGTGTCACCGGATCTAATTTTTACGATGCAAAAGGCAACCTTAGCGTCGTCTTGCCCTACAGTGAACTACAGCAGCAGGCTAAGCTCGCGGCTCGGCGTCTCCTCAGCCTGGATCTGAAACGCGGTGATCATATTGCTCTGGTAGCTGATACTCACCCTGATTTCATCATTCTGTTCTTTGCCTGTCAGTATATCGGACTTGTGCCGTTCGCCATGCCGATCCCTTTGAATCTCGGCAGCCATGCGGTTTATGTTCAACAACTCCAGGGTTTGCTGACCAGCGGCAAGGCAAAGGTAGCCATAGCGCATAAAGAATTTATCAGCTTTCTGGAAGAAGCCGCCGTCGATAACAAGGACCTGGAATGGATCGGCACACCGGACCAACTGTCTGACATTGCTGCCTCACAGCGTTCCCTTGAGCCAAGCAGACCCGAAGAACCTGCCTACCTGCAGTTTACTTCCGGCAGCACCCGCTCCCCACAGGGCGTCATCATTACCGGAAAGGCGGTTATGAGCAATCTGCAGGGAATCGTAAGAAGCGGATTAAAAGTACACAACGGTGACCGTTGCGCATCCTGGTTGCCGTTCTATCATGACATGGGCCTGGTCGGATTCGTTTTGGGTCCCATCGCCTCCCAGTTGTCGGTAGATTACCTGCGCACACGGGATTTTGCCGTTCGCCCCTTGCAATGGCTGCGTCTAATCAGCAGGAACCGCTGCACTATTGCCTTCTCGCCGCCATTTGGTTACGAGCTGTGCACCCGTAGAATTCGCAGCGCAGACCTGCAACAGCTTGACCTGAGCTGCTGGCGTATTGCCGGTATCGGCGCAGAGATGCTGCGCTCCAGCACATTTGAGGCTTTTGCGAAGTCAATGGCGCAAACCGGGTTCAACTCCAATGCCTTCCTGCCCTGTTACGGACTGGCTGAGGCCTCCCTTGCCGCTACCTTCTCGGAATTGAACCGCGGCCTGGACGTTATGTCGGTGGATGCACTGACCATGGCTGAACGCGGTATTGCCGTGCGCGTCAAGTCGGATAGTCGCAAAGTGAACGAAGTCGTTAATTGTGGCCGCGCCCTGCCCGACCACGAGATCAGGATTGTTGATAACGCCGGGGATATATTGCCTGACCTGCGCGTCGGCAGAGTAATGGTAAAAGGTCCCAGCCTGATGATCGGTTACCTCAACGATCAGGAATCAACCGACCAGGTGATCCTCGAAGACGGCTGGCTGGATACCGGTGACCTGGGCTTCCAGTTCGAGCACAACCTCTACCTGACGGGACGGCGTAAAGACATCATCATCGTAAACGGCAGGAATATCCGCGCCCAGGACCTTGAAGAGATAGCAGAAGGGCTGGACGAGATCAGAATGGGCGAATCATCGGCATTTGATATCGATGTCGACGATGAACAACAGATCGTCGTACTGGTGGTTGAATGCCGTCTCACCGAATCCACGGCCAGGCAATCGTTAATCAAACAGCTGCAGAGAAATGTGTACGAGGGTTTTGGCATTTACTGCTACGTGGACCTGGTCCCGCCGCATACCTTGCCGCGCACATCATCGGGTAAGTTATCCCGCGTTGCCGCGCGTAAAGGCTTCATCGAAAGAGTAGACCTGAAACAGGCCATCACTTCACAAGCCGAAGCAGGATAAGACATATCTGAGAAATCAGAACTGTTATGAAGGAGCAAGTGGCGCTGACAGGAGCCACAGGCTTTGTTGGAAAGAACCTTCTCGCCGCACTTGACAAGTCAGACTACCCGATCCGGGCATTGACCCGTCGCCGGCAGGCCGACCAAGGCTTTGTATCCTGGGTTAATGGCGACCTGAACAACCAACCCGCACTGGATAAACTGGTCGAGGGGTGCACATCCGTCATACATTGCGCCGGCGCGGTCAGGGGCAATTCACTGGAAGACTTCCTGGAAGTCAACCTCAAGGGAACTGAAAACCTGCTGGCTGCAACCCTTAAAATAACGCCCCCGCCCAGGTTTCTGCTAATTTCATCAGTCGCCGCCAGATATCCGGACTACTCATGGTATTCACGCAGCAAATCAATGGCGGAAGCGCTGCTGATGTCGGACAGGTATAGCGGATTATCCCGGACCATTTACCGCCCGACGGCAATTTACGGCCCCGGCGACAAGGAAATGCAGCCGCTGTTGCGGCTGATGCGTTACGGTTTTTTGCTGACGCCGGGAACGCCCGACGCCAGGATCAGCCTGCTCCACGTTAACGACCTGGTAGACGCCATCCTGAAATGGTTAACGGCAACAGCAGCCGGCGGCCTGTTCGAGTTGGATGACGGCGCCGGCGGCGGGTACCGGTGGAGGGACATCATAGCCATCGGACAAGACACCTGGAAGCGCCCGATAACACACATCCGGGTTCCCATTCCTTTATTAAAGACTTTCAGCCACGTTAATCTCATGCTGGCCAGGGTTTTTCGTTACCCGGCCATGCTGACCCCGAAAAAAATCAATGAGATTACCCACGAGGACTGGGTATGCGATAATACGCCCTTGACGAACCATCTGGGATGGCGGCCAACAGTAAGATTATCCGATGCCATTGACTCGGTTGTATAATAACGCACCAAACCGTATCTTGAACTTGGAGAGCAGCATATGTCGGCCACTTATGAGGAAATACTGACAAAAGTTATAACCGAGCTGTCCGGGCTTACTGCGCCGGACGTTGAGCTGCATGAGACTTCCGACCTGGTCACGGAACTGGGGCTGGATTCGTTCAAGGTCCTGGACCTGTTACTGGATATTGAAGACGAATTCGATATAAGCATGCCGGTAAACCTGCTCGCGGACGTGCGTACCGTCAAGGACCTGGCCGGTAAAGTCCACTCCGTGATCAATTCAGCATGAGCCTGTTTGCCAAATTCCAGTCATTGGCGCACGACCGCAACGCCCTGCTTGGCGAGGGAGTTGATCCTTTCGGCGCGCCTATCGAAGAAATCTACTCTCCGACGGAGGCCCGGATAAACGGCAAGAGGACGATTCTGGCCGGTACAAACAACTACCTGGGGCTGACTTTTGATGAAAAGTGCCTGGATGCGGCCCATGCGGCAATTGACGAACAGGGCACAGGGACAACCGGCTCAAGAATGGCTAATGGCAGTTTCTCGGGTCATTGCTCCCTGGAAAAAGAAATAGCCGCGTTTTACGGATGCGAGCGGGCCATCGTATTCACCACCGGCTACCAGGCAAACCTGGCCGTGATCTCCGGTCTGGCGAATAATGAAGATACCATCGTGATAGACGCCGACAGCCATGCCAGTATTTATGACGGTTGCCAGTTGAGTGGGGCCGATATCATCCGCTTTCGGCATAACAATCCTGACGACCTGAATAAACGGCTGAGACGATTGGGGGAGCGCGCCGCGAACTCCCTGGTGATTATCGAGGGCATATACAGCATGTTGGGGGACAAGGCCCGGATTCGGGAAATAATTGACGTCAAAAACGCCTACGGAGCACTTTTACTGGTTGACGAGGCACATTCCCTGGGGGTGCTGGGGGCAAAAGGGAGAGGACTGGTTGAAGAAGCCGGCGTTATCAATGACGCAGATTTTATCGTCGGCACCTTCAGCAAAAGTCTGGCCAGCACGGGCGGCTACTGTGTCAGCAATCACCCGCAACTCGACTTCATACGCTATGCCAGCAGACCTTATATTTTCACGGCGTCTCCCGCCCCATCGGTGATAGCATCCACCCGTGAGGCGCTGAAGCGGGTGGAAATGGGCGCTGATCTCCGTGCGACACTCTGGCGGCATGCCCGGCGCCTGTACAATCACCTGCATGACGCGGGTTATGAACTGGGACCTGAACCCTGCCCGGTGATCGCGGCGCTGCTGGATACCCGCGAACAAGCGCTGGCATTATGGCGCGGCCTGTACGAGCACGGCATCTATGTGAACCTGATCTTCCCGCCGGCAACACCCGGAGGCAAATCACTGGTACGCATCAGCGTCAGCGCAGCGCACACCGATGAACAAGTCGATAAGATATGCCAGGCGTTCAGCGCGTTGTCAGCAACCGTGTGATGATGGAAGCAGGTTTGGGCTATTATAATCGGCCACAGAGGACACAGAGATCACAGAGTGGATCGAGAAGGCGGGCGGGCCTGTCTTTTTCTGTGTTATCTGTCCCTCCTGACAGTCTTGAAAAGCTGACATGAACCTGCCTCCACATAAATACGCTTGGTTTTTAGACTCAGAGGATATAAAGAAAAAGCAACATGAAACGCGGGCAAGATGAATTGATAAACATGCAGGTTGCCCATGCATTAAAAAAGATTCTCGATCCACTCTGTGATCTCTGTGTCCTCTGTGGCTAAACAAATTACCGACAACGGCCTGTTTCGCCGGGTGTTCAAGAATTCCGCCATGCTGACCGCGGGCAAGGTGTATACGGCCCTGGTCGGACTGCTCTACCTGGCCCTTGCCACCCGCGCCCTGGGCGCGCATAACTTTGGCGTACTCATTCTCATCCACGCTTATGCAGTCGCGGTGCGTGATTTTGTCACGCTGAAGACCTCGCAGTGCGTAGTCAGGTACGGCGCTATCTGCCTGGAAAGCAATCAAGAGGAGGACTTCCAGAAACTGGTCAAATTTACGATGCTGCTGGATATCGGCTTTTGCGTTGCCGGCACATTGGTGGGCATGCTGGCCATATCCGTCGTCGGCCCGTCATTCGGGGTAACGCCGGAACTGGTCCCGGTGGCATCCGTCTATTGCATCATGATCCTGTTCAACTTCAAGGCAACCCCCCTGGGCCTGCTGCGCCTGTTTGACCGCTTCGACCTGATAGCCGTTATGCTGATGGTCGTCCCGACTATCCGCCTGGTCGGCGCCTGTGCTGCTTACTTCTTTTATCAGGACATCAGCGCATTCCTGTTCTTCTGGTTTATCGCCGGCGCCGTCCAGTGTATCGGTATCGTCTGGTTCGGCTGGCGCGAATTCAGGCGCCGGGGCTTCAGCAAGGGGATGAACCTCGAATTCAGACACCTGACCCGGCCCCATCAAGGCATCCTGTCATTCATCTGGACTTCCCATGTCCATCGAACCCTGTATGTTTCAACCGTACACATCGCGACCCTAATCGTCGGCTTCCTGATGGGACCGGTGGCCGCCGGCCTTTTCAAGATAGCCCAGGAAGCCTCATCCGTGCTGCTCAAACCTGCACTACTATTTAACGAAACGGTTTACCCGGAAATGGCAAAAATCGCGGTCAACAAGGATTACCGGCGTCTGTGGAGCGTCATCACCCACTCTGCGCTGGTTGCGGGAGCCATCGCCGGCATTATCCTGCTGGTGATTTTCGTCTTCGGGCAATCCCTGTTAAGCCTGTTCTTCGGCGCAGAGTACATCAATGCCTACGATGTACTCATCCTGCTCATGATTGCCGCCGCCATGATGATGACCACGTTTGCCCTGGACCCGGCCTTGTATTCGATAGGCCGCCCCGATATCTCCATGAATGTCAGGATAGTCACGACCATCCTGCATATATCGGTCATGGTCCTGCTGTTACAGGAGATCGGCCTGGTCGGCGCCGGCATAGCCGCCATCGCCGGCAATCTGGCAACGGCCCTGCTGCTGCTGTTCTATACCAACCGGCTGATCAGAAAAGGATATTTGGGGTCAGAGTAAAAATACGCCACAATATTACCAGCACTATCTATAGTGACGTAATTTTACTCTGACCCCAAATATCCTCATTTTCGCAATGTTGCCGTGATCTCGGCCATGATGGATACGGCGATTTCGGCCGGTGAGCGGGCGCCGATATCAAGACCGACCGGCGCCTTGAGGCGGGCAATTTCTGCCTCACCGAAACCGGCTTCCTGCAGGCGTTTGACCCTGGCGGCCTGGGTTTTTCTGCTGCCCAATGCGCCGATATAAAAGGCATCGGAACGCAGGGCCGCCTGCAGGGCCGGGTCATCCAGCTTCGGGTCGTGGGTCAGGGTAACCAGGGCAGTGCGGGTGTCCGGGGATAACGTCTCCAGGGCAAAATCGGGCCAGTCCGTATTCAATGTCACACCGGGAAAGCGGGCCTCACTGGCGAATGCCTCCCTGGGATCTACCACGATTACGTTATAGCCGCAGGACAACGCATTATTTGCAAGGTATTGGCCTATATGTACGGCGCCGATGATGATCAGGCGCAGCGCAGTGTTGAACGGCTGGATAAAATAATCCTGCCCGTAGAGATTGCGCTGAAAACACTGGTCTGCAGCCAGGGCCTGCATGGCAAGCTCGTGCAGTTCCGCCTCCCCTTCATCCACGTGCAGACCGGGTTCCAGCACGAAACTGTCATGGCTATCCAGGTTCCTGATCAACACGCAGGGCCTGTTTGCCGAACGACAGGCATTGATCTGTTGCAGTAATGATGTACGCATGCCGTCAAGTCTGGATTATGGGTTCCACGTACACCTTGATCCGCCCGCCGCAGGCCAGTCCGACCTCCCAGGCCATCTCATTGGTTACGCCGTATTCCAGCATACGCGGCTGTCCGGTTTTTATTACTTCCTGCGCCTCACCGATGACGGCAGTTTCCACACAGCCCCCGGAAACGGAGCCGATAAAGTTGGTTTGCGCATCCACCACCAGTTGACTGCCGCTGGGACACGGCGCCGAACCCCAGGTTTCAATCACGGTGGCCAGGGCGACCTGGCGGCCTTCTTCAAGCCAGCGATTTGTCGTTGTGATAATATCTTCTTCAGCCATATCTGTTCTGTTTATCAATCTTCAATATAACCACAGGTTGCAAGGATATAACATGTCCAAACTCAAATATCCAGGCTTTGATACCATAAGCCTGCACGGCGGGCAACGGCCCGATCCGGTAACCGGGGCGCGCGCCGCGCCCATCTACCAGACCACGTCTTTTGTCTTCAAAGAAACGGATCAGGCATCCTCCATGTTTGACCTTGCCCGGTCGGGACATGTGTATTCGCGTATCTCCAATCCGACTGTGGCGGTACTGGAAGAACGCATCGCCGGGCTGGAAGGCGGCACCGGCGCCGTGGCGACGGCCAGCGGCATGGCTGCAATTCACCTGGCCGTCAGCACGCTCATGGACGGCGGCAGCCATATCGTAGCCTCCCATGCCCTGTACGGCGGCGCCCATAACCTGTTTACCTACACCCTGCCCCGCTTCGGCATCAATACCACCTTTGTGGACCCGCGGGAACCTGACGCGTTCAAACGGGCAATCCGGCCTGAAACCCGCTTGATTTATGCCGAGACCATAGGCAATCCCCGTTGTGAAGTCCTTGATATCGAGACCATTGCCGGGATAGCCCACGACGCGGAAATTCCCCTGATGCTGGATGCAACGCTGACCACGCCTTACCTGCTGAAACCCTTCGACCACGGCGCGGATATCGTCATCCATTCCCTCACCAAGTTTATCGGCGGGCATGGCGTCGCCATCGGCGGCATCGTCGTGGACTCCGGCAAGTTCGACTGGGATGGCTCCGGCAAATTCAAGACGCTTACGGAACCCTATGCAGGGATATTAAACATCGATTTTGCCGAGGATTTCGGCCCCGACGCCTTCCTGCACCGGGCCCGGCGCGAGGGTCTGAGAGATTTCGGCGCCGCCTTGAGCCCCGCCAATGCCTTCTATATCCTGCAGGGAGTCGAAACGCTTGCGCTGAGAATGGACAAACACGTAGCCAATACCAGAAAAATCGTTGCCTGCCTCGATAATAACGAGGCCGTCGAGTACGTTACCTACCCGGAACTGCCGGCACACCGGGATTACGAACTGGCGCAGAAGCTGTTGCCTAAAGGTTGCGGGTCGGTGTTCAGTTTTGAACTGAAAGGCGGGCGTGAAGCCGGCAGGAAATTCATCGAGTCCCTGAAGGTTTTTTCCCATCTGGCAAATGTGGGCGACGCCAAATCCCTGGTGATACATCCGGCCTCAACCACCCACAGCCGCATGGACGGTACTGCCTTGAAAGAAGCCGGCATTACCGATGGCCTGGTCAGGTTGTCCGTCGGACTGGAAGACCCGGAAGACCTGATCAACGATCTTGACCGGGCATTGTACCGATCACAGAAATAGGTTGGAGACAGGTTAGTATGGCAACAGGTCTGGGTGGGCTTTTTAGGACTATCATCCGCAGGGACAGCGGATGGTAAGCGTACAGGGACGTATTCACAGCGAGTCCTAAAAAGCCCACCCAGACCTGTCGGAGATATCTATTAGCACAATGGAATTTAAACTGAACAACCACATTGCCTTCGCCGCCACCGGCAGGGAAGATTTCGACCCCACTTTGCCGGGCATTGTGTTCGTGCACGGGGCCGGCCTGGACCATACCGTCTGGACCCTGTTCAACCGCTACTTCGCCAGGCACAGATTCAATTCCATCGCCGTCGACCTGCCGGGGCACCGGCGTTCAGGGGGCAAGCCGCTGCCATCCATTGAAGCAAGTGCGCGCTGGTTGCTTGAATTTATCGATACCCTGGGAATCGAACAGACCGCACTGGTCGGCCATAGCATGGGTGCGCTGGTGGCCCTGGAAGCCGCATACCAGGCACAGGTAAGGATCAGTAACGTCGTGTTGCTGGGCGCCGCGGTACCCATGGTGGTGGCGGATACCCTGCTTGACGCTGCGCGGGCAAATGATCACAGCGCGGTTGACATGATCATGTTGTACTCCCATGCATACACGTCGCAACTGGGCGGTAACCCGGTCGCCGGGATCAATATCCTTAACAGCAACATGCGTCTGCTTGAAAGGTCCCCGGAAAACGTCCTGTATGCCGACCTCAAGGCCTGTAATGAATATGACAACGGCATCGAGGCGGCACGGAATATTACTGCGCCGGTAACCCTGGTCCTGGGCGAAGAAGACAGGATGACGCCGCCGGCGCTGGCAGCCGACCTCATAAACGCACTCACTGAAGTGCAAGTGGAGACCCTGCCGGATTGCGGCCACATGATGCTGTCCGAACAACCGGAAGCCGTCCACAGTATACTGGCCCGCACATTGCTCCAGCCCGCATTTCTCACCAAGTGATGCGATGACTACAAGCGAACTGGTGAGAAATGCGGGCTTGCCCTGAGAGAGAAACAGGAGACAACATTGAAGCAGCTTGAAAAGTCCCTCAATGAAGGGAGGTTCTGTTTTACCGCGGAACTGGTGCCGCCGCTGTCGGCCGCAGCCGGCAGCCTGCTGGAGGAAGCAGATTTACTCAAGGGCCGGGTCGAAGCGATTAACGTTACCGACGGCGCAGCAGCCCGGACCACCATGTCGAGTGTTGCCGCGGCTTCCCTGCTTGCCGCCAATGGGATGGAACCGGTGCTGCAAATGACCTGCCGCGACCGCAACCGGATCGCATTATGCGCAGACCTGATCGGTTGCGCGGCATTCGGCGTCTCCAACCTGTTGCTGCTGACGGGAGACGACCCCGCCAAAGGCGATCAACCCGAGGCCAAGGCGGTTCACGATATTAACAGCACCGCCTTGATCGCCCTCGCCCGGGATATGTGTGACAAAGGCGTATTACCGAATGGCCGTGAGATTGACCCACCCCCACATTTCCATATCGGCTCGGCAGACCTGCCGCAGCGCTTCGCTGACAAGGCGGCGCCCCCCGCCATCACGAATAAAATAAACGCAGGGGCTCGCTTCATACAAACCCAGTTATGTTACGACATTGACCTGATCGAGGCATATATCGCCGGAATGGGTGAATGGGGCCTGCTCGACAGGGTAAAAATACTCATCGGCCTGGGTCCCGTGGCCTCTGCCCGGTCCGCCAGGTGGATGCGCGACAACCTCTGGGGCGTGGCTTTCCCGGACGCCCTGATACAACGCCTGGAAGACAGCACTGACCCGAAACAGGAGGGCCGGCGCATCTGTATTGAATTGATCGAGGACATGCAAAGGATAGACGGCATAGCCGGCGTTCACCTGATGGCGCCCGGACCGCCCGTTCGTTGGATACATTGCTGTCGGAACTGGGGAGATAACAGTAAAACTCTGACTTAACCAGAGGTTCCATAGTATTGTCAATTTGGGACACCCATAAATTTATGTCAATTTGGGACACCCATAAATTTATGTCAATTTGGGACACCCATAAATTTATGTCAATTTGGGACACCCATAAATTTATGTCAATTTGGGACACCCATAAATTTATGTCAATTTGGGACACCCATAAATTTATGTCAATTTGGGACACCCATAAATTTATGTCCATAAATTTAAAACGCTCATTTAATTTATGGGTGTCCCAAATTAAGTTCTGCTGACTTAACCAGAGGTTCCATAGTATAATTCTCTTATGAAAAACCTTTACTTGATTATTGTTCTGGCATGCCTGTCGGTTACCCCGGCGCTTGCTGATTTTAATGACGGCGTCTACGCCTATGCCAGAGGCGAATATGACCAGGCCTTCAACACCATGCGTTCCCTCGCGGAAACCTCGGATCACGGCCTCGCTCAATATTACGTTGGCATGATGTATTTACGCGGGAATGCCGTAGCGCAAAACTACGAAGAAGCGGCGAAATGGTTCCGCAAATCAGCGGAGCAGCGTGTCAAACAAGCCCAATACAGGCTGGCGGAGCTTTATACGAAAGGTAGGGGAGTACCGAAAGATTATGAATACGCTTATGCCTGGTATCGGGTAAGCGCTGAGCACAAGCATAAGAAATCGATGGCCACATTAGCGGTGGCCCAGCATAATCTCTCGCCGGAGGAACTGGAAGAAGCGGAAAAGCTTGCGCGGAAATTAATCAAGCAATACGGCCCCGAGGAAGAAAAGGCGCAGACAAAGAATAAATAAATATCTTGAAATGAACACCACCGCCGGCTACACCTCGCCGATATGACAGCAAAATTGGTGCAGCGAATGAAAGCCCCGTGCCAGTAAACGATCTATAAATGTTTTGAAACCAGAGACAGGGAGCGTAACCTGATGAGTATAATGATGACGGAACTATATGATGCACTGACCAATGCTGGCGCAGATGAGACGAGAGCCCGCGACGCCGCGACGGCTGTCGCCGCCTGGGGGGATAGATTTAACAGTCTGGAAGGAAAAGTCAACCTGCTGCAATGGATGGCCGGCTTTAACCTGGCGCTGACCACAGCCATTCTCTGGCGGGTTTTCAGTTAACAACCCTGTCCTGGATATACTGAAGGTCCTCGGGCCGATCAAGATCGCGTCGCTCGGGTAATTCATACAGTTTTAATTCCATCCGGGTGACTCGCTCCCGGGTTTTCTGCATTACCTCGTCTGTCCCCCACGGGATATCCGTGAACAGTTGCCGGTATAACCTGGTCAACCCGATCAGGTGATATCCGCCATCCAGGGACGGACCCAGAACGATGTCGTAACCTTCAGCCAGTTTTTTCAGGGCAAGGTCAATATCCGCTACGGTCAAGTCAATACAATCGCTGCCGATAAGCACCACGCGGCGATAGTCTTCCAGGGCCTGTTCCATGGCGAAATACATACGTTCGCCCAGGTCCGCGCCTGCCTGGGCCCGCATTGACAACGAGAACTCTTCCTTGAGGTCAATCAGCGATTGGTGCTGCACGGTCGGCGTACACCACAATTCGATGTTCCGCACAGACGAGCCGCGGGCTGTTGCGAGTGTCTGCCTTAACAGATCGGTATGGATAGCAGCCGCCTGCACGGCGCCGGTAACTGGTATAAGACGGGTTTTCACCCTCCCCGGAACGGGCGTTTTGGTGAAAACAAGCAATACCTCTGCTGTTTCACCGATACTGTCTGACGAGATCGCTCGGGTCGAATCCGATTGCATAACAGAGCCTTAATTTCCATGAGAGTAATATTGTCCTGGCAATTCCATTGTTTTCCCAACGGCGGGATGAACTGATAACAGTCTGGGTGATACGGATGGGTGGGGAGATTTTATTCAGTCTTGAGGTCAGTTCCACGTCTTCCATCAGGGGAATGTCCGCATAGCCGTTCATCTGCCGGAATATACCCTGGCCGATAAAAATTGTCTGGTCGCCCGTTGCTATACCGGTAAGCCGGGAACGGATATTTATGAGCTTCTCTATGCAACGAAACATGAAATGATTGCCGGACAAGCCGATATCAAAGCTCCCCCAGGTGTTCCCGGAAACGGAGTGCGCATCCAGGCTCAAGTCGAAATCACTATGCAGCAGGGAATCTGCATGGAGGAACACGTAGATTTCGCCGCTCGCAATCCGCGCACCGTGATTCATCTGGCCGCCCCTGCTCGGAGCGCATTCCAGCACGTGATCGACCCCGCCTGCCGCGATCCTGCAAGTGTCATCAGTACTGCCGCCATCCACAAGAATAACCTCATGGCCCCGGCCGCGAGCGGCCTGGAGGCGTTCCAGCGTCGCACCAATATAAGCCGCTTCATTCAACGCGGGAATAATAATTGAATATTTCTGCATCAGGACAGAGCACCTCCACAACTGCCGCCCTGTCCGAGTACCCCGCGTGTTAACAGGATAAAATCAGACGGTCCGAGCCAGTCCAGGGTTTCATACCTGGAATTATATTCGGAAAATAGGGGACAGACCACGTTTTCTGAGAAAAAAAACGTGGTCTGTCCCCTATTTCCAAACCGGATTTCCGGTAAACTGTACGACCACGCCCTGATAGCTCAGATGGATAGAGCGTCCGCCTCCTAAGCGGAAGGCCAGAGGTTCGAATCCTCTTCAGGGCGCCAGTTTTTGACTTCGAATTCGAAAAAGGGTACTGACAAATTAACGCCCGAAAATGGATAATGCGGGAATGAAAACATACAAACGTCACCGGTTTCCACCCGACATCATCAGTTATGCAGTCTGGCTTTACTTTCGATTCAATCTCAGCCACCGGGATATTGAAGATCTCTTGGCACAACGTGGAATACTCGTCAGCTATGAATCCATCAGGTTATGGTGCATCAAGTTTGGTCGGAGATATGCCAGACGATTGAAGCGCCGTCATCAAGGCTACGGCGATACATTCTATATCGATGAAGTCTTTGTGAAGATAAACGGCAAGCAACAGTATCTATGGCGAGCCGTCGACCAGGAGGGTGAAGTGGTTGATGTATTTCTACAATCACGCCGTGATGGGGCAGCAGCAAAGCGATTCTTCAAACGTCTGTTGCGAACACATGGTGTAGAGCCCAGGCAAATTGTAACGGATAAATTGCGGAGCTATGGCGTCGCGCAGGGTGAGATGTTCCCGGAGACTATCCATAACACGTCACAGTATGCCAATAACAGGGCGGAATTATCTCATCAGCCGACCAGGGTTAGAGAGCGGGTGATGAGGCGCTTCAAGTCAACGGCACAGGCGCAGCGGTTTCTGACTGTCCACGCGACGGTCTACAATCTTTTCAACCTTGGACGGCATCTTGTCGGCGCTGGGCATTATAGAAAACTCAGGACAGATGCCTTCGGACAATGGACAATAGCTGTTGCTTGATTTCAGACAATGAATTTCTACTGGGCCAAAAGAGTTAATTTGTCAGTACCTTAATGTATTATGAAATATAATAACTACCCATATTAAAATTAAACTACCAACGAAAATTGGAATAAACCGCGGATCGAACTAAAATCGAGAACTCTATGCCATCAGTTACGGTCTCCACGAACGCGAGACGGCACATAACACGTTGTTCTTGCGGAACTTTTTATTTCTTTCAAGTGACGTCTCTTGCATACTAGGGCATACTAATACCACTACCTCTATCAGGACCTGAAAATGCAAGTTCGATTTACCGGAATGTCCGTCCAAACCGTCGTAATCGCTTTCGCGTCCGGCTCAACAAAAGACGTATTGCCAGAGTCTATTCCCAGGCGGATTTCCGATGACAGGCGGCTTTCATGACTTCGGGTAACACCTTCTCCAGCAACACTGATCCTGCACTGGACTGGAGCATGCACCTGCGGGTGGCTGTTCCAGACCTTGTCCCCGGCTACTTCGAACAACCCGCTCTCATCGAACGGATTATGTCGACCGACCACCACATCGCGGTACTCAAGGCGCCTGGTGGATTCGGTAAGACGGCCCTGCTCGCTGCTTACTGCCGGCGGCTCAGCGAGCGCGGCATTCCCGCAGCCTGGCTGCGGATCGATGCGGCGGACGACCGTCTGAACATCGGGACCTATCTCGCCCATGCATTTCGCCATGCGGGCGTCGATATCCCTGAGCCCGAATCGAACATCCGGAGCGTAGTCGGAGACCGTGCCGAACTGCTGTTGCGCGCTATTGCTGCGCACGCCAAACCCTGTGCCCTTGCTCTCGACGACCTGGAGCAACTCACTGACCCCGCCAGCGCCGAGTTGCTTAGCACGCTGCTGCGAAACGCACCGCCCAACTTCTGCGTGGCCATGGCCTGCCGCGAACTGCCGCTCGCGCTCGACATCATGGAGCCGTTGCTGCAGGGACGAGTCGTTATGCTGACCGCCGCCGAACTACGCATTCCACCTCAGGAGACCTCCGCGTTCCTGGGTGAGCACCTGACCCGCCAAGAACTCACCGCCATTGACCGGCAGTTCGACGGCTGGCCCATCGCCCTGGCTCTCCACCGCAATTCCAGCAGCGGAAACGCGTCCAGTCAAGCCAGCAGTACCAACCTGCTTGGCAACTGGATCGAGACCCGGTTATGGGAGCACCTGTCAACCGACCAGCGCGACTTTCTGCTCGATGTCGGACTCCTGGACCGCCTCGATCCTGTCCTGCTTGACGAAGTCCTGGCTTGCAACGACTCCAGGTACAGGCTGCAGGCGATGCCGGAATTCGACGGTCTTATCCAACCTTTCCCCATCGACGGCTCCATTGCCTCAGTGCTGCATCCGATGTTGCGCCGACACTGCTCGGAGCGGCGCTTCCGGGAAACGCCGGAACGGTTTCAGACAATCCACCACCGGGCCGCACTGGCGCTCGAACGTCGTGGTGAGATGGTCCCGTCGATACGACACGCCGCGCAAGCCGGCAATCCAGAGCTGCTTGCTCGCCTGCTCAAGCACACCGGCGGCCTCCAGTTCTGGGCACTCCGGGGTCAGTTCCCGCCTGAAGAGTTCAAGGCGTTCCTGACCCAGGATGTCGTCAGGCAGTGCCCGAGGATTGCACTCGCTTACTGCTGGATGCTCGCCGTCACCGACCGCATCCCCGAGGCCCGCCACCTATACGAGTTCACCGCTACAAACACCGACGGCTTCACGCGCAACCCGGCCGGCGATATCCGTAATCTCCGCATCGATCAATTCATCGTCAAGGAACTATTTTTCCTCCATGGCTGCATACCCTTCAACTCTGCTGAATTCCTGTCAACGGTTGCCAACGCCTTCGCTATTGTGCAAGACGACGACCTGGCGCCGGACACACGCACTCTCCTCAATTTCGGGCTGTGCATGTACGAGAACCACCGAGCGCGCTTCGACGCGGCGTTTGAGCGCGCCGAACTGGTGCGCCAATTCATCAGAGACGGCCACCTCCCCACCTTCACCTTTCACTTCGACATCCAGTTGGGCAACATGGCCATGGCCCAAGGGCATGTGCATGAGGCAGAAACGTACTATCTAAGCGCCATGCGGACCATCCAGGCTCACCAACCCAATGAACCCGTGTTCGAGGCGCTCGGCGATATGCTGCTGCGCGAGCTCCAGTTTGAACGCAACCGGCTGTCGCTGGCGATGGTCGCTGAAATGCGCCTGCGTGAGAACTTCACCCGACCCGGCAACACGTTTGCCATGCACGCCTCCGAGAGCACCATTATCTCGGAAATTGCGCAGTACGCGGCCGGTGTTGACGAGGCCCTTGCGGTTCTGACCGAGATGACGGAATACGCTCGGCTCACCGAGCGGCAAACCTTGATCCGGCATCTGGCCGCGCTACGCGTCGCCATGCTCGCCTCTGCGGGACGGGTCACCGAAGCAGAGCGGTCCTGGCGCGTCGCGGCACTGCCCACCAGCGACGAAGGCTGCCTGGACATGCAGGCAATGAATTGGCGGGAGATGGAGGTAATCTCCTGCGCCCGGCTGCGCCTCTACACCGCTCGCGAGGCGTTCGGGGCGGGGCGGGAGTTCGCAGGACTGCTACTCCGCGTGGCCGAGGATCACAGGCTCGTGCGCACAGCGATGCGCGTATCCGCGATCGCAATGACGCTTGAGCGATGCGCGGGTGACATGGACGCTGCGTGTGCCCATCTCGAGACCTTCCTGCGCCACTACATCAATGCCGACTATGCCCATCCCATTGTGCGTGAAGGCGACGCCAGCCGCGAGGTACTGGAGCGCTTGCTCGACTCTCACCCGGATGGCCCAATCCAATCGGCCGCCAGCGACCTGTTGATGATGATCGCCAACACCAAAGTGAAAAACGTGGCCGCCCCTTTTACCGACCGCGAACTGGTGGTGCTGAAGCTGCTACCAGACCTGCGTGACAAGCAGATCGCCACAGAACTCTCCATCTCGCGTGAAGGCGTGCGCTACCACTTGCGCCGGATCTTCGCCAAACTGGGCGCCCACGACCGCCGCACAGCCGTCCAACGGGCGCGATCCATCGGACTCCTGCCGCAGGAATCGTAACCCTGCGGAGTTCCGCCGGCCAAAACTAACTGCTCCAATCTGGTAAATTTATACTTGCCACTATCCGAAGACTCGAATATACGATATTTATGTGACCGGGAAATAATTTCATATCATACGGAATACAACCTGACGGTCATGGCTAATGCATTGACTGGTGTCCCCCGGTATTAGCAACTGAAGTACATTTCCAATGAATGAGGTGCGCTGCAATTCTGAGAATAGGGGTTGCACGGCGTTTGATGAAACTCCCTCCGTACGATTTGCCCAAGTTGGTGCTGATAACAGGACATGGGGAGCCGGTCCTGTGGGCACTGATGCGGATGCAGTCTCACTTAAAACTGTAGTGGCAGGAATACTCAATGGCGCCCGGCCTTTTCAATTCATGGACGCCATTGATGTGGTAAGTCAGCAGTTGGGCAACAGATCATTTCTGCGTTTGGTCGAGCAACTGCGCGCAGACGGGCAGCAGAGGGAGGCCCACGAGATTACACCACGGCCCCTGCGGCAGTGGCAAAACCTACCTGGCCTGTGCCTTGGGACACAATGCCTGCCTGCACGGCTACACGACCCGCTATTACCGCTTGTCGCGCCTGCTGCTTGCATTCACCCAGGCCAAAGCCGACGGCAGCTACCACAAACTGCTGGCTCAGACCGCTAAAATCCGGTTACTACTCATCGATGATTGGGGCTTGAACGCACTCACCACGGCCTAGCGCCATGGCCATGGGTCAGCCTCGACCGTGATGGTCAGCCAGTTACCGGTGGACCAATGGTATGTCACGGTTGCGCTCCTGGACCGATTGATACATAATGTGTACTAGTTGGCGCTGAAAGGGGAATCTATGCAAAAAAAAAGATAGTACAGTTGACAAAACATGTATACATGAGTTAAATACCCGTAAACAGAATGCGTTGAGTAATCAGGTATTCACATTCCTCCGGAATCGGTGTTCATCTTCACCGGCATACGCAGGTAATCCCCATAACGTTTAAAATCTAAAGAGAGGATTAGGCGACATGCTTGAACTAACAAGATTGATTTTCATTCTGGTACGTACCCGCTTACTCGTGCTGGAGCATCTTGCACGGTGCGTCGACGCCATGGCGGCCGTCCCGGCGGCGGCCTTGCGGCGCCGGGCCGTGAGTCTTGAGCGCCCGGCGCATCCTTCGGCCCGCCCCTCCCTCGAGGTCGGGGATCTGTTTCAGCTTGCCGCGGTCGCCGTGCTGGGGCTCGCAGCACTGATATCCGCCGCGCCCGTCGAAGCCCAGTCGGTCACCACCTTCGTTTCGAACTTCGGCCAGGGTCGCGATTCAGATACCTTTACGCGCGGCGTTCGCGCGCAAACTTTCAGAACGGGTTGGGATGCGGGCAGATTCACGCTGCACAGCGTCGATATCAAGGTCGAGAGTAGCTCAACGATCCAGGGGAACGCACAAAGCAGATTTTCGATGTATTTGTGTACGCCGAATGCCAACGGCTACCCCCCTGCACGTCCCGCAGACATCCCCACCCATACAGACTGTGTGACGCTCACGCCGCCTTCCAACTTTGCGGCCCCGGCCACCCTCACCTTCACCGCACCCGCCAATACCCGCCTTGAGCGGGGCACGCACTACATCCTGGTCAATATTGCGACTTCCGGTACGCCGCTCTACGACGCAACGCTTAGCGACGGCGAGGATGGCGATAGCGCGACCGGCTGGGCGATCGGAAATGGGTACGTCTGGTACAACAGCGCCAGTCATATACAAAGGTACCTGCATACCGGAGAAAGAATCTGCACTAGTTGCTACGGTAGCACAACAACACCAGTAACTGGACCCAACCAGGCGCTTCGCTTCGCCATCAAGGGCACCGTGGACACCGGGCCGACCTCCTCGGACAAGACGGTCACGACCAACGAGGACTCGCCCCACAGGTTCGTTGTGGCCGACTTCCCCTTTACCGGCCTGGAATCGAGCGACAGCCTGTGGGGCGTAAAAATCACCTCGCTGCCCTCGGCGGGAGAGCTCAAGCTCGGCACCAGGCCGGTGACGGCGAACCAGGTCATCCGCAGCTCCGACCTCGACACAGATGGGACCAGGCTCACATTCACCCCGGCGGCGAACGCCCACGGCGACACCTACGGGAGTTTCACCTACAAGGTGATGAGCGGCGGAACGGCCGAGAGTGCCGGGGGGTACACGATGACCGTCGCGGTGACCGCAGTGAACGACGCGGCCAGCAAACCGACGATTACGGGGCCGGCGGTGGTCGGTCGGTTGCTGACCGCGCTTACTGCTAGCATCGCCGACAACGACGGCCTGTCCGCCACGCCCAGCTTCACCTACCAGTGGGTCCGAGTGGACGGGTCGGACGAGACCGACATCTCGGGGGCAACCGCCGGCGCCTACACGCTGGCGGCGGCGGACGAGGGCAAGAAGGTCAAGGTCAAGGTGAGCTTCACCGATAACGACGGCACCCTCGAAACGCCGACCAGCGATGCGTATCCGTCGAGCGGCGCCGTGGCGATGTCGGTCGTCAACGCCGCGCCGACGGCAGCGGACAAGACGGTGACGACCAACGAGGACACGGCGTACACCTTCTCCGTCGCCGACTTCAACTTTGACGACACCGATACGGGGGACACGCTGTCGAGCGTAAGGATCACGACGCTGCCCTCGGCGGGAGTGCTCGCGCTCGGTGGCACGCCGGTGACAGCGAACCAGGTCATCGCCTCGCACTACCTCGATGCAATTGGAGATAAGCTCATTTTCACCCCGGTGGCTAACGCCAACGGCGACTCCTACGCGAGTTTCACCTTCATGGTGAGCGACGGAAAAGACGAGAGTACGTCCGCGTCCGCGATGAACTTCGATGTGACGGCGGTGAACGACGCGGCGACCGGCGCGCCGACGATCTTCGGCGGGCACTGGGTCGGTCGGTCGGTGACGGCGCTGACAAGCGGCATCGCCGACATCGACGGCCTGCCCGGCACGTTAACCTATCAGTGGGTCCGGGTGGACGGGCCGGACGAGACCGACATCGCCGGGGAGACCTCCCGCGCTTACACGCTGGCGGCGGCGGACGAGGACAAGACGGTCAAGGTCAAGGTCAGCTTCACCGACAACGACGGCACCGTCGAGACGCTGACCAGCGAGGCCTTCCCGTCGAGCGATTCGGTGGCGGCGGCCACCACGCAGTCGCGGGACGTCATCTGGTCCGCGACCTTGCGGGTGCATGCCACCCGTTACACCGCAGGCTGCAACTCACAGGGCTCGAGTGGGAAGTGCACCTCACAGCTGAACGACAGAGACTTCACCTTAGCCGGCGACCGCTACGAAGTCCACCGAATCGGCCTCTCGTACCTGGACGCGTTCCATATCAAGTTCGAATACGGGGGGAACTTCTCACCCGCGGAGCTCCGGAAACTGACGCTGTATGTGGACGGCGCCAGCTTCCCCATCAACACCGGCGATCTAGGAGTAGGAGGTCGCATCGTTACCTGGGAAAACAGCGGCATCCCGTTTTCCTCCTGGTATAACGGGAAACGAGTCAACTTTCGACTGACGGGTCCCAAGGCCAGCACACCCAGTGCGCCGCGATCGCTGGCGGCAACGGGTGCGGACCGCAAGCTAGATCTGACCTGGTCGGCGCCGGAGATCAACGGAGGCGGCGGGATTTCCGACTACGAGTACCGCTATTCCGCAGGCGCCTCGGTCGCGGAAGACACGCCCTGGATTTCGGCCGGCAAGGATCTGAAGGAGAGGGTGACGGGGCTCACCAACGGCACCGCCTACGCCTTCGAGGTGCGAGCGGTCAACCGCGCGGGCAAGAGCACGGCAGTCACCGCGACCGGGACACCGATAGCAGCGGCTTGCTCTGCACCCGCCCTCGGCGGCCGGCACGTGGTCTGGTCCAGCAAAGTGAATGTGGCGAGCGGCAGCTATTTCTACGGGTATGACGATACAAACGGCGGCAGCCTGGACGACTCGAGCCTCGACTTCGGCGTGCACAGCTACGTCGTCGACGGCGCCTTCGTCTGGCTGGACGGACCCACGTCAGATACGCTGGTCCTGAGCTTCACGCGCAACCTCCCGAGTTCGTTGCTCGCGAAGCTGACCCTCCACGTCTGCGGCAGCGAGGGCTTCGCCCTCGCCGACGCCACCCGCTTCGGGCCGTACCACTACCGGTGGAACAATTCCGGCCTCGACTGGTCGGATGTGACCGAGCGCACGCTGTATCTGAGCATTCCGGTGGCCTCCTGCGCCGCGCCCGCCCTGGGCGACCGGCGGCAGGTCTGGACCGGCAAATTGAAGGTGGCCACCCACCCCGAATTCTTCGGATATGACGGTACCCAGGGCGGCAGCCTGGAGAACCCGAACTTCAGCGTCGGCGGTCACAATAACACTGTCGACGGCGCCTTCGTCCAGCGCGGAACACACGCCGGAAAACTGATCCTGAGTTTCGGGAGCTCGCTCTGGACCAGATTGCGCCCGAGGTTAACCCTCCATGTCTGCGACAGCGAGCCGTTCGCCCTCGACAACACATCTAATTTCGGGCCGAATCATTACCGGTGGAATGACGATATGGGCCTCGACTGGTCGGAACTGCTCGAGCGCACGCTGTATCTGAGCCAGCCGGCGAACAATGCCGCAACGGGCTTGCCGACGATTACGGGCACCGCGAGCGTCGGGGAGACGCTGACCGCGGTGACTACCGGCATCGCCGACACCGATGGCCTGCCGACCAGCTTCGCCTACCAGTGGGTCCGGGTGGACGGGTCGGACGAGACCGGCATCCCGGGGGCGACCGCCGGCACCTACACCCTCACCGACGACGATATCGGCAAGACGGTAAAGGTCGTGGTCAGCTTCACCGACGATTTCGACGGCGAGGAAATGGTGACCAGCGATGCCTTTCCCTCAAGCAGCACGGTGCAGCAGACCGGGTCTGGCACCCAGGACGTCGAACCGCCCACCATCACGGACTCGCCGGCGCTGAGTGAATCGGGCGAGGACGGCGCCTGGACCGCCGATGAGACGGTGGAGGTCACGCTCACGTTCAGCGAGGCGGTGACGGTGGACACCACGGGCGGCACGCCGTCGGTGGGGCTCAGCCTCGGGGGGACGGAGGCGAGGCGCGCGACGTATTTGCGGGGGAGCGGCACGACGGCGCTCGTGTTCGCCTACACGCTCACCGCTGCGGACGGCTCGCACACGTCGCTGCTCGTCCCGATTGACAGCCTGACGCTCAACGGCGGCGCCATCCGCAGCCAGGCCACCAGCGCGGACGCCGCACTCGGGCACCTGGGGGCCGCGCAGACTGGGTCGGCGCCGGTTAACCTCCGGGACGAGGAGGACGTCAAGGGCGAGGGAAACCTGTTCACGGCAAGCTTCGAGGGACTCCCCGAGAGCCACAACGGGTCGGACGCGTTCACTTTCGAGCTGCGCTTCAGCGAGGCCCCGGAGGGCTTGAGCCATTCGACGGTGGCCGGCGGGCTCCTGGCGGTGACCGGTGCGACCGTCGACAAGGCGCGGCGCCTGAGCGCCGGCAGCAACCTCGCCTGGGAGGTGACGATGACCCCGAGCCAGTCGGGCAACATCGCCATCCGGCTACCCGCGCGGGCGTGTTCCGAGACGAACGCGGTCTGCGCGGGCGGGCGTGCGCTTGACGAGGCGGTCTCGGCGACGGTGCGGGGGGCGCCGTTCACGGCAAGCTTCGAGGGACTCCCCGAGAGCCACAACGGGTCGGGCGCGTTCACTTTCGAGCTGCGCTTCAGCGAGGCCCCGGAGGGCTTGAGCCATTCGACGGTGGCCGGCGGGCTCCTGGCGGTGACCGGTGCGACCGTCGACAAGGCGCGGCGCCTGAGCGCCGGCAGCAACCTCGCCTGGGAGGTGACGATGACCCCGAGCCAGTCGGGCAACATCGCCATCCGGCTACCCGCGCGGGCGTGTTCCGAGACGAACGCGGTCTGCGCGGGCGGGCGTGCGCTTGACGAGGCGGTCTCGGCGACGGTGCGGGGGGCGCCGTTCACGGCGAGCTTCGAGGGACTCCCCGAGAGCCACAACGGGTCGGACGCGTTCACTTTCGAGCTGCGCTTCAGCGAGGCCCCGGAGGGCTTGAGCCATTCGACGGTGGCCGGCGGGCTCCTGGCGGTGACCGGTGCGACCGTCGACAAGGCGCGGCGCCTGAGCGCCGGCAGCAACCTCGCCTGGGAGGTGACGATGACCCCGAGCCAGTCGGGCAACATCGCCATCCGGCTACCCGCGCGGGCGTGTTCCGAGACGAACGCGGTCTGCGCGGGCGTGCGGGCGCTTGACGAGGCGGTCTCGGCGACGGTGCGGGGGGCGCCGTTCACGGCGTCGTTCTCGACCGTGCCCGCCGAGCACGACGGGTCGACGGCGTTCGACATCCGCTTTCACCTGAGCGCGGAGCCTGCAGGCTTGAGCTACAGCACGGTCCAGAACGGACTCTTCGACGTGACGGGCGGGCGCATCGAGAATGCGAGCCGGCTCGTGGCGGGGAAAAACAACGGCTGGACCCTGCGCATCGTTCCGTCGGGGTTTGGTGACGTGACGGTGCGGGTCAAGGGGACGAGCGCGTGCGACACCGCCCCGGGGGTCTGCGCGGCAGATGGCCGGAAGCTGGCCGGTGGGCTGACCGTCAGCACGGCTGGGCCGGCTACGCTCTCGGTGGCCGATGCGACGGTCGGGGAAAGCGCGGATGCGACACTGGAATTCACGGTGACGCTGAGCAAGGCGCGCAACACCGCGACCACGGTGGACTACGCCACCGGCAACGGCACGGCGACGGCGGGAGCCGACTACACGGCGACCTCGGGGATGCTGAGCTTTGCCGCGGGCGAGACGGCGAAGACCGTCTCGGTGCCGGTGCTCGACGATGCGCACGACGAGGGCATTGAGACGCTGACGTTGACGCTCAGCAATGCCCAGGGTGCGACCCTTGACGATGACACGGCCACGGGGACGATATCCAACACCGATCCGATGCCCAAGGGCTGGCTGGTGCGCTTCGGGCGCACCAGCGCAACCCAGGTGCTGGGTCTGCTGGACGCCCGCTTTGACCAGGCAAGGGCGCCGGCGTCCCAACTCACCCTGGGCGGTCTCCCGGTTAATCTTTCAGGCCTGGGCAGCGACACGCAGGGCGGATCAGACCCGGCCGGTGGGCCGACTGATCCGGCTGGCGGATCGGGTACCCCACTCACTATGGACAATGCCTCGCGGGGCATGGCTGATCTGAACAATGACCCGGCTGCAATGTCCGCCGATCCCTCCGCTGATCCGGACCCTGCCGCGGGCGCGGTGGGCGCCGGGGGCGAGGCCACCCTGCCGGAGCGGCTGGCCTGGCGGCTGCTGACCGAGGGCGGCGGGTCGGTGGACCGGCGTCAATTCCTGGCCGGCAGCAGTTTTGACCTGTCCTTGTCGGCGCTGGGCAGGGAGACGGACGGCGAGGCGATAGAGACGGCCCGGGTTCGGGAGACCCCCGGCCACTGGTCCCTGTGGGGCCGCGGGGCGCTGATCCGGTTTACCGGTCAGGACACGGGGGTCAGTCTGGACGGTGACGTGCTGACGGGCCTGCTCGGGCTGGACTACAGCCGGGGCCGCTGGCTGGCCGGGGTGGGCCTGGCCTACAACGATGGCAACGGCGCCTACCGGGCGCCCGACAGCGGGACTGCGGGCAAACTGGACAGCACGCTGGTGAGCGTACACCCGTACCTGCATTATGCGCTGACGGACAGGTTGTCGGCGTGGGGTACGCTGGGCTACGGCGCGGGCGGGTTGCGGCTGCGCCCGGAACGGGACGGGGCGAAGGCGCAGGATACTATTAAAACCGACATACAGATGCGCATGGGCGCCCTGGGGCTGCGCGGCGCGGTGTTTGCCAATGCCACCACGGAGCTGGCGCTGAAGTCGGACCTGATGTGGGTGCGCACCACCTCGGCGGCAACGGCGGGGCTGGTGGCGGTGGACGGGGCCGATGCGAGCCGGGTGCGGCTGTTGCTGACGGGCCGTCACCGGCATACTCTGGCCACGGGGGCTGCGCTGACGCCGAACTTTGAGCTGGGGCTGCGCTATGATGACGGTGATGCGGAGACCGGCGCCGGTGTTGAACTGGGCGGCGGACTGCGCTACGCCGATCCGGTGCGGGGCCTGACCGTGGAAGCCACGGCGCGCGCACTGCTGGCGCACGAGGACGGCGGCTACGAGGAATGGGGCATGGGCGGCAGCCTGCAACTGGATCCGGGCCGGCTCGGCCGCGGCCTGTCGTTGCGCCTCGCCTCGGGCTGGGGCCTGACGGACAGCGGTACGGAGACGTTATGGCAGCAACAAACCGCCGCGGGCCTGACGCGGGGGGCGGGACAGACCTCCCGGGGCCGGATCAGGGCAGAGTGGGCCTACGGCCTGGACGTGCCCCGGACCCACGGCCTGCTCACCCCCTACGGCAGTGTAGAGATGGCCGGCGGCGGTGGCCGCACCCTGGCCCTGGGCTGGCGCTTCGAGTTGGGTCAATCGTTAAGCCTGCGCCTGACCGGCGAACGCCGCGAGGCGGCCCTTGCCCGACCGGAACACGGCCTGATGCTGCAGACCACCCTCCCGTGGTAGGAAGCAGGAACCGGGGACAGGTTTCAAATCTGTCCCCGGAGTGCAGGGGCCCAGTGAGCAACTTGCCGCCCCCGGACAGTGCTGTGACATCCCATGACTGACGATTATTCCCAGGACAGATCCACCACGGGCCTCCTCCGTGTCGGCGCCTCACTAACGGGCGAGCTGGAGACCCGCGGGGATGTGGACTGGATCAAGGTGAGGTTGCAGGCCGGCAAAACCTACCGCATCGACCTGGAGGGCTTGCCGACCCGCGCCGGGACCCTGGAAGATCCCAATCTGCTCGGTATTCATGATCTCCGGGGGTACTGACAAATTAACGCCCGAAAATGGATAATGCCGGTATGAATACATACAAACGTCACCGGTTTCCACCCGATATCATTAGTTATGCAGTCTGGCTTTACTTTCGATTCAATCTTAGCCACCGGGATATTGAAGATCTCTTTGCACAACGTGGAATAATCGTCAGCTATGAATCCATTCGGTTATGGTGTATTAAGTTTGGTCAGAGATATGCCAGACGATTAAAGCGCCGTCATCAAGGCTACGGCGACACATTCTACATAGATGAAGTCTTTGTGAAGATAAACGGCAAGCAGCACTATCTGTGGCGGGCCGTTGACCAGGACGGTGACGTTATTGATGTATTTCTGCAGTCGCGCCGTGATGGGACAGCGGCTAAACGATTCTTTAAACGCCTGCTCAGAGGACAGGGTGAAGAGCCCAGAGAAATTGTGACGGATAAACTGCGAAGCTATGGCGTCGCGCAGCGTGCGCTGCTCTCGGAGACTATCCATAACACGGCACAGTATGCCAACAACAGGGCGGAGTTGTCTCATCAGCCGACCAGGGTCAGAGAACGTGGGATGAGGCGCTTTAAGTCAACAGCACAGGCGCAGCGATTTTTGACTGTCCACGCGGCGGTCTACAATCTCTTTAATCTTGGAAGACATCTGGTACGTGCTGAGCATTATAGAAAACTCAGGACAGATGCCTTTGAACGATGGACAATAGCCGTTGCTTGATTCTGAACAATGACTTTCTACTGGGCCACAGGAGTTAAGTTGTCAGTACCGTCCGGGGACCACGGCCCGGCTCCGGAGCCGGCGCCGGTTTGCGCCGGGTTGTTGCCGCGGCCGCAACCCGACATCGATACGCCCAGCACCAGCAGGCCGGTGGTCTTGACGAAGTCGCGGCGGGAGAGATTAACTACGGAATTCATGACATCAGTGCCTGATCAGGGTTTTGCATTTTCCGTCATTCAGTGAACATATCTGGGTGGTTTGTGTGTTTCCGTGCGTAAAGGAATTCACGACATCACAAGCCCCTGTCTGGACATAGCAAATCTGCGTGGTTGTATCGGTAAGCTGATGGATGTATACGGATTCACATCCGGTGCCGTCGCAGACCTGGACGATTTCCGGGCCTGACTGTTTCTGATAAGGGGATGATTCTTTCAGGTACCCGGTATTACAGCCGGCAGGAATGAGTAACAGGATTACGATTAGTTGTTTCATTGGCAAAATTGATCGCTATCCGGACAGTATAGCAAATTGAGTGTTGTGGGCTTCGAAAAATTCGAAAAATAGGGTCGGACCAACCTAACTCAACCTAACTATTTATTTTAGCTAAGTTTATGTGCCATTTACGCCTGTTATCCCCCTTAAAACCCCCTTTTTACCATCAAAATCGATGTGTTAAGGTTCCCAATCCTGTTTGATGGCATTACTCCCTTGATTCGCTGTGGACCCTGTACGTGTCATCCAACCAGAAAAAGCGTCTATCTGTGGTGTTGCCCGTGGCGTGATACCTCCTTAAAGCCCTGTTTTGACGTTCGAAAAACATAGTCTAAGCGTTGAACAGCACGGTTTTTTTGAGACAGTTTGTTTATTATCAATAGCTTCTGTCAGGCTGAGCTGGTCCGACCCTATACTCCACGCCATCGCAATCGCTGATATCGATTGCCCATCTTCTTCATGCAGGCGGTGTATCTCCGCCCAACGTGCTTGTCCGACCATCTCCACCTCCATCGCAGGTTGCTGATGGGTGAGTATGATACGTGGCTTTGTCTCTGGCATAACTGACCCTCCTCTGACTCTGTGAGGGTGGGGAAAATTGCATGACCCGTGACACTATCTTTCCTATCTTACCTATTCTGCATGTGACACCTCGGGCACAGGCACCTGCTCAAACGGTGGGATGCTCGGTGTTTGGATCGGAATGTGGATGATGCCGTCCTCGATCCGTCCGCCGTTGGCGACGATGTTCTTGCGGCCGACTTCCACCGTCGCGGCGATAATGTCATCCCAGTCGATCGTATCGGTATAAATCTCGCGCAGTGTCTGTCCGTCCGCGCCGGAGGCCGATGCGTTGCGGATGGGTGTATCCCCCAGGTAGATACCAGGATGGGACGCGTTGCTGATGGGCAGTCTCCTCAGGATGGTCCATTTATCCGGAATGCCGGACATGCCCAGGACGGTGCCGATGATTCCGGCGGCGCTCGACGGATTACAGTCGCTGTCGAGACCGCAGCGCATAGAGATGTTCATCGTCTTCAGGAAGTCACCGCCACCATAGAGCAACCCCAGGTAGACACAGGCACCGTTCGACCGCACGTCCAATCCGAGGTATTGGCCCCATTTCGCGAAGATGACCTCCCATGCCGCCTGCCAGTCGTTGGGATTTGCATCGTGTGCGGCGATAACGTCGCGCACCATCTCGGCATAGCCGCTTGCGCGTGGAATGACCGTCAAGCTGTGCTCGACCAACTTGCGCGGATCGCTCTCGAAGAACGCTTCGCCGTACATGGCCCCGATGGCCATGCTGGCATAGACCCCGTCCCCGTAGTTCATGAGGTGGCCCGCCCTGTCGCCCAGGGCGTTGCTGGCACGGGGCAAACCGGGCGAGATGAGCCCGAACAGGTCGGATTCGATCTGGAAGTCGATGGCGTTGCCCAGCGGCGTGTTGTCGGGATGACCGTACCGGGGCGGCAGAATCCCTTTCTTGAAGTTCTGATATGCGACCCGATTGGCACCCCAAATCATATTGGGGTCCAGATAGCTCACCCAGTCTTCGGCCATCTGTTCGGCCGTGACGTCGAGACCATGCTCCCGCAGGGAGTGCAGGAACAGGAACTCGATATACAGATCATCCTGTGGGGGTATCTGCCCGGGCGTGTAGGTCTCCCAGTTGTTGATGTCGTTCTTGTACTTCTTCTTAGTATCGAGCATCGCGATATAGCCGTCCTTCTCAAGGACCGATAGCCCCTCTTCGAGCCAGACCCCCGGCTTCATCCGATACCAGTCGTCGAAGTCGAATGGCACCATTTCTCCCGGCCAGAGAAACTCCGTCGGGAACCCGTAGAGGACGCCGATGGCCTGCCCCAGCCAGCCGCCCGCGACCTTGTTTTCGTACTCCGCCTCCGAAAGCGTTCGATACTCGGCATCGGGAGTCTCGGCGACCTTTGTCGTATCCTCCGGAGCGCAACCGAATCCCGCAAGAATCCCGAAGACGGCGATCGTTGCAGTAACGCAGTTGTGTCGATCGCTGCGTCTCTTATTGCTGAAATCCACAAGTTGTTGCGAGCTGGGCATCATCTCGGTGCGTGTCTGCGAGCCTCGTTCAAGTTTAGGGTACAAAAGATGCCCTACAAGTTTCAAGGCCTCAAAGGGTCAGACCAGTTAAAATGACACATTTTAATTTCCTGTTGACACCAGTGTAGACTGTCCGCTCCAATGAAAAACCCGGCCCGAATTGAAGAGGTTCTCAAGTTCTGGTTCGACGAGCTCTCTCCAGACGATTGGTTCGAGGGCGAGGAAGCGGTTGACAGCCACATCCGCGAACGCTTCCAGGAACTGCATGAAGCCTTGCGGGAACAGGTCCCCGAAATCTGGCGGAGTAGCGCGCGCGGTTGCTTGGCGGCCGTGATCGTCCTCGATCAGTTTCCACGCAACATGTACCGAGGCACCTCCCGCGCATTTGCCGCGGATGGCGCCGCGCGCTCTCTCGCCAAGGAGGCCCTGATGCGCGGATTCGACCGGGAATTGCCGATAGACGAACGGAAATTCCTGTATCTGCCGTTCGAGCACAGCGAAAATCCCGCCGATCAGGTGCGCTCGATTGAGCTTTTCGGTTCCCTGGAAAACGAATTGGACCTCTACTATGCTCGCCGACACAAGGAAATAATTGACCGGTTCGGGCGGTTTCCACACCGCAACGCGGTGCTCGGGCGGATTTCTTCCCCTGAAGAAATCGAGTTTATAAAAGAGCCCGGTTCTTCGTTCTGAGCGGCACTCGTCGAGTCGGGGCACTGAAAAACGATGTCTGCTGCAGGCTGTCCACACTGCTGATTTATTAAGTAAAATTATGCAGTTCTGAAATTCAGTCATAATTACACGGATACTTACATGAAGGTCGCAACACGGATATCGGATATATATGGAACAAGGATAAATATCAGGAAGTTCGGAAGAAGCACCGGGTTCGGTATTACGAGGTGGTTGCCGCATTTGATGAGCCGACTTCATGAGTACTACCACAGAAAAAGAAATTGATTACCAATCATACCTGAGAGAGAACCAGCTGTACCTGTCCAACATTATTCGCGGCCCGGAGACGCGTGAGAAACGCCGCGAAGCCGCCCTGAAACGAATTTTGCAGGATAAGCAGTCAGAAGACCACGATACACAATAACATCGTGTCGGCATCAGGAATCCGCTCTACGCAGCTTGAGGGATTCACGTTAAAACGAAACATTATACTCAATCTGAGTTATCACTTTATCTGTTATTTGTATGTCTGAATAACGCCTTAAACGGGTCAAGTATAGGAATGGATGTGTTATGTTCACGGTAAATCAGCAGACCAATCGAATTAGTCCGATTAAGACTAAGCGTTTTAGTGAGTTGGGCTTTACCGAGCGCAAGCACCTGCAGGAGTGGCTGGTTCATCAACCGAATGCACTGGGTGAACAGTTACTAATCAATATTGACCAGATTATTCCAACACCAGAGGCAAGGGAGTTAACGATCGGCATCAAGGCCAAAGAAACCGAAGAAAAAAGTACGGAAGTCGTATTAAAAAACCGTCACACTGTCCGCCGTGAATACTGGGAGCTAGCGTTAGATACCTTCCAGCAGAGTACTTACAATCTCTACGACAATATGAGACGGATGGATTTAACAAAGATACATGGCCGCAATCCGTCGCATGGCACCTGGAGTATATGAGTAAATTAGAACAGGCATTAAAAGTACCACTTCAAAATGCCGCAGATGTATTAAAACAAAAGAATTCCAAATAGAGATTTGTAGTTGCTGTCAATCACTTTTGGGCTGAACTAGCTAATTTGTACCAGTAAACCAAGTTCATGGTACGGGGAGGGGGTCAATAATAAAAAGATATTGTCACAAAAGACGTGGACACTCACCTGAAACATCCTGACAAACGTGTCGGTGGCGTGGAAGAAATCCAGGCCCTTTCTAAGTCATTATGTAAATCTTAGCGATCAAGAATAGCCAAAAAAGGCGCAACTAATAGTCCGCTGCTAATGGCTAAAATAATTGTTGGGACGATTGTTGGAATGCAACAAATACTGAAGAATAATAGACAGTATAATCAATCATTTACATGAAATGTTCTACACCTCTTCAGGGCGATTTTTTTGGGGAGCGCCTAAGGGATCGTGATATTTTTTAAAACGCTATTAAAACACCCTTGACGGATTTTTCTTCCAGATCCTTTCGGATGTCGGCTGCCACTTCCAGCACTTCCGCAGGCGCACGAACAGTTTTACCGGTATGTTCACACAAAGCCGCTACAAGAGGCGCAATTGCCCTGGACTTCACTTTGTCATTCAGCAGAATTTCTGCAAGGTCGCTTTCCCGCGCACCAACCGCGACAAGATTGAGCACAACCCTTATCATCCCTCGCATCGTAACTTCATTGCCGGTGGGGTAGATCGCATATGCAGTGCGGAATGCGTCCAGCGCGGCAGCATCCCGACGAACCGTCAACGCAATTGCGCGGGCGGCCATGCCCATCCACACAAGCCAGATATTCCACGCTTTCTGCGAAGCACCAAACCGTCGTTCCAGTTCGGCGCTCGCAGTAAGCGCTTCTTCGACGCGGCCGACCTCGGCCAGTCTCAACGCCATTAAAGCGAGCGCTATGCCCGCCCGAGATTCGTGCATTTCGCTTTTTTCTTCGCGTTCGATCAAAGTGTTGTAGGACGCGATCTCACCTTCAAAATCGCCAAGGTCACCATGAGTAAACGCCCGGTTTATAAATGCCTCGACCATTCTCCCCTTGATCTCCGGCACCTCACTGTCGCCATACCGTTCGATTGCTTCGTTGTAGATCTCCAGAGCACCTTGTTCATCATTATTACGTCTTCGTAGGATATTGGCTTTATCGACCAGTGCATCGAAAACATGTCTCTGTGCATCGGGCGTTTCGCTTTCTTCATAGCGTTCAAGAATGTCATCCAGCAATGATATGGCTGCGTCGAAATTCCCGAGGCTTTCCTCCGCTTGCGCCGCAAACTTCATCGTCCATGCCACGACTTCTGGAAAATCTGAATCCTTGCGGGAACCAAACCAATCGGCCACTTCCCTGGCGCTCGCAACGGTACCCGTATAATCCCCAAGCTCAAGATGCGCCATCACTTTCCGATAGAGTACCAGGGACGATCGATACAAAATAAATACATCCCGACTACCCCGAAACTTGTCCAGCACCTCGTCACCAATGGAGACTGTCTTTGCGTACTCTCCCAGCCCGAAGTAGGCATCGGCCCTTATATGCGCCAGGTATGCAGCGTCGTGTTCCTGTAAGCCTTCCGAGCGGCGGTCCCATCCCGCGTCGACATATTGATCAACATGTTCTATAACCTTTTCATAAGCCTTTTCCTTGAATGCAGCCTCGATATCGTCCTGGAAACGCAATTCGGCCTCAGCGCGTCGTTTATTCCATATCTGCCTGGAAACATCATTGAGCCGATCCCAAACCATTCGAGAACGGAGGTCCAGTTCGACCGGTCTTTTCTCCAGAACTCTATCTATCCCGCTGTATAAGGCCGGCACTTCGTTTGCTTCGGACCGGAGCCGATCGAATATCTCGTACAGCATGAAGCTGTCGTAGAATGCCATCATGAACCGGATAAGGTTCTCGACGACAGCCGCCTCGTCCCGCTCGCGCCGAAGCTTGTAATAGATGCTGTAAAGCGGTTCCGCGGCTGCGTAGAATCGTTTGCTTTTGCGCTCTGCCGATTGCGGCAACACCGCTCCGCGCTCGACCAGCCGGCCCAGCATCGTTGAGGCCACACGGATATCCATCCGGGCACGCACCGCTATCTCACTGGTGCTGGACGGCCGCCAGAGATCAATAACGGCGATGTAGACACGCCGTTCGCTCTTCGGCAACACTTCCAGATGGCCACGGAAATACTCGGTGTTTTCATCAACCAGGCGCACCAGTTCCTCCATAAGCTGGCGGAGCGAGCGGTGTTCCGAAAAACCGGCGATGATCGTGAGTAGCCGGCAATTCCCTCCGGTCAGGATCTCGAGTGGCCGGATATCGCGTGCGCCGATCCGGTCTCCCGTCACCGTTTGCCAGAGACAGCGGCACTCCTCGGTAGTCAGCGGTTTAAGGGTGATAATCCTGAACAGTTCGAAGAAGGCCTGCCCAGGGTCATCCAATCCTTCGAATCTACTCGTTGCCGATGCAAGCAAAACGATACGCGGCTCGGACTGGAGCACTCCCCGAATCTGCCAACCGAAGTCGTCATCGACGTTCCCGAAGAGCGTCTGCAGGTTCTCGACAATGAGTACAAGCTTTTTGTCGATGCGCTCGGCCGCGCCCAGAACGGCAACACGGGCATGATCCCCGATCGTCTGTTCGCCCCAGCGTCCCGAAAGGTCGGAATGCGTTTTCCACAGCTCCCGCGCCAGTTCAGGATATTCCGCTGCAATCTCACGGGCCATGTGGAAAAGGGTCTCCAGCCAGAAATCGGCTATATTGAATACCTCGTGGCTCTCTTCCATGAACCGGACCGGCAACAGGGTTTCGGAAAATTCGTCATCGGTCCGCAGTGCCGCTGCCGCCCGGGCGAGCAGCATGGTCTTGCCTCGGCCACGGGGAGCGACAATGAGAACATGCTGGCACGACGGTGTGTCGATGTTTCCCCTCAAGACCTCCATCACAAGTTCGAACTCCCGGGTCCTGACGACAAACTGCTCTGTAAGCTCACGGTCAGATTGCAGCGTCCCCGGGTTGAATTTGCGGATCGAACGGGCTGGTTTAACGGTCGCAGCTGCCTTTGTCATTGGCCCCGCCTTACCGAGTCAACGTTCGTGAAACGCTCTTCCAACGGCACGTGATGATCCCGAAAACGAGCAAACCACCAATCCTTGAGCAGGCGCGAGGGGAACCTGTAGGAATACCCCACAGCTTCCAGATAGCCGTCGTGGACAAGGACTTCGAGCGCGTCAGCGACTCGCTCGGACGCGCTGTCAATTAGTTTCGAGTAGCCCGCTTCCAGAGACCGGCGTGCGTCCGGGGTAAACACATCCTGGGTGGCTGTTTCCGCCAGGATTTCCATTGCAATCGAATGGCTCTCTTCGTCCAGAGCCTCTTTCAGACGCGTTTCGTAATGGACCAGATCGTTCTGCCCCGAGGGACCGAGCAGCTCAGTTCGATAGACCTCTCCTACGTCCACTACCGTTATCCGGTCGCGCCCCTGCAACTTCGCAAAGTCCCTGAGACGCGCGAAAAAGGATTGGATGTGATGTGGAATGCCGATGCCGAGAGCGTCGTACACCGCCCCGGATACGCCATCCTCCACTCTCAACCCGTGGCTTGTCGCGAGACAGTTGAAGCATTCGATGCTAGTCTCCCGGTTCCACGGCCCCAGGCGAATAGGGAACAGATGGTTGATACGGTCCGACAAGCCGAGTCGTCTCACCAGAGGCTCCAGTCCGATACTGCCCGACAGAATGAGGACAGGTGACTTATCGCCAAGCGACTGAACCACGCCGCGTAGCCAACTCAGAAACTCTTCAACGCGGTTTGCGTCGCCGTCACGATGACGCATGCGCTTGAGAAAAATCGGAAGCTCATCGATGACCAATAACACGCGCTTATCTTGGGCGGCGCAATCGTGTAATAACTGCTCTCCGTGACGTTGCCAGTTTCCATCATTCAACCCCCCTCGAATTTTCACGCTGAATTCAAGAGCACTGATTTCCTCCACATTCCCGGCTACCCAATCTTTCATGTTCTGAGCAAAGCGTGACGCGATAGGCCGGATGGGATGCACCACCCTTGCGATTTCCTCAATCACATCTTCCCCACATGTTGCGCCTTCAATGTCGACGAAGAGAAAAATCCAGCCGTCCATCTCCAATCGGCGTCCGAGTTCCTGTACAATACTGGTCTTCCCCATGCGCCGCTGACCGCTCAGCAGAACATGGTTGCCCTCGCGTACCCGAGTTCCGAGCGTATCCAGTTCGGCTTCGCGGTCAAAAAAGTCGTCACCTCTTACCCAGGGACCTGTCGATGATTTCATAATCTGCCCTAAATCAAAACAATTGAGCGATAATATAACACAACAATATCGTTGTCAACATATTCGTTGACAACGATATTGTTTTTTAATTCCCAAAATTATTGATTGTTTAAGGGGGATAATTTTCTCCCGGGATAATAATGCTTGGAGAATAATCCGCTTGTATTGGCTAAAATAATTGTTGGGACGATTGTTGGGATGCTATAAATTCCAAAGAATAATAATTAGATAAATCAAACAGTTATAAAACAAGTTCTACACCTCTTCAGGGCGCCAGTTTTTGACTTCGAATTCGAAAAAGATGTGTCACTTGGCCGGAAGGGAACCGACATACCTCGCGGCCCTGTCTGCCCAAGCAGCAAGGTTTTCATCCGATTCGATACCTGCCGGTTCCACCAGCGCCCATCCTCGCATAATCCGGCCATTCATATTAGCCGGCTTCGTGTACGGTTCTGCCAACGTCATGTCGTGAGCCTTTTTGTCGAGTCGGACGATAAGCGCCCCCTTCCATGTTCCCACACACATGTTGCCATTAATCATAAAGCAGGTACTGCCGAACATCTTTCGCTCAGAGATACCCTTATACTTCGCAAGAAGCGGGCGTATCCGCACACTCAATTCCGGTTTGTATCCGTTGTGGTCGAAATACCGGATAATATTATACCGAATGGTTGAATGTGTGTTTGAAAACCTGTATATTCTACCAAATGGTTGAACAAAACCTCAATTATGTCTTCCGCGCACTAGTTGATCCGACCCGCCGGAATATCCTCGAGCGCCTGGCCGGGGGGGAGGCGACCGTCGGTCAGCTCGCAGAGCATTATCCTCTTTCCTTCGCAGCGGTGTCGAAACACCTCGGTGTACTCGAGCAAGCCGGTCTCCTGAAGCGCATAACGCGAGGACGGGAGCGGGTGTGTCAGCTCAACCCAGCCGCGCTCCACGATGCCCGCGCTTGGCTTGAATTCCACGAGCGCTTCTGGACCGAGCGACTGAATGCGCTCGATGCACTGGTCGGGACAGGCTCCGGCGAGCAGGACGGCCCGCAATGACAGAATTCAAACCGCGAGCACGAACAGCCGGGCAGTCCAATACAGAAATCCAGGATATGGCAGAGCATCGACAGGACGAGCGAAACATTTACCTGACGTTGCACCGCACTATCAACGCACCAGTCGAGAAAGTATATGCCGCCTGGACCGATCCGGAGCTTTTGTGCCGCTGGTTCTCGCCCGGTGATACTGTGGTCACCCGTGCGGTTGCCGAGGTCACGGTCGGGGGGACATTTCTAATCGAGATGCGCCGGGCGGACGGAAAGCGCAGGCTCACCCGTGGCCTGTATCGGGAAGTCGTGCCCAACCGTCGTCTGGTGCATACCTGGTGCTGGGACGACAGCGATGTTGAATCGCTGGTCACCGTCGAGTTCGAACCGGGACCGGCAGGTACGACGCGCCTGACCCTGACGCATTCCAGGTTTGCGCAGGTCGAGGCCCGCGACGAGCATGAGCATGGCTGGTCCGGTTGCCTCGGGAAGCTCCAGGCCTTGTTCACAGGTAGAAGCGTCTATTGTGGCCCCGATACCTAGCCCGGATTTCTCACCAGGTGATGCGA
Organism: Gammaproteobacteria bacterium; assembly: GCA_965205405.1. Lineage (GTDB taxonomy): Bacteria > Pseudomonadota > Gammaproteobacteria > Eutrophobiales > Eutrophobiaceae > JAAXHV01. The sequence continues at coordinate 1,742,594 of OZ242169.1, read as the reverse complement.
TGATCGCGCAGGATTTGTGCCGCCAGCGGGTGCCTGCGACCGAAAGCATAGCCGTAGCTACGGTTGAGGGAGCACGTGCCCGCTGGCGGCACAAAGACAAGCGAGGGCGCATCAAGCGCAGTCTGTAATGACGGAATATTGAGAATATTACCATAACTTATTGACAGTAAATATGTTTCCGATAGCAACCAGCGACCTGGTGAGAAATCCGGGCTAGGCACTACAGAGAGAATTATTGATGGACAGATTTGCATCGACCACGCGTCCAGACTGGGTGTCGGACGACATGTATCCGTTCGAGAGCAGCTTCTTCGCCACCCCATCAGGGCATCATATGCACTTTGTCGACGAGGGCGAGGGCGAGCCAATCGTGTTCGTACACGGCAATCCCTCCTGGTCTTTCGAATTTCGGCATCTGATCGGGGGTCTGAGGTCCGAATACCGGTGCGTTGCTCCCGACCATGTTGGATTTGGCCTCTCGTCCCGAAGTGACCGCCGTGAAGACCTCCATCCCGAAAGCCATGCAAACAGGTTTGTCGCCCTGCTAGATCATCTCGACCTTCGCGAAATAACCTTGTTTATGACAGATTGGGGCGGACCGATCGGCCTGGACTTCGCGCGCAGGCATCCGGGCCGGGTCAAGCGGATTGCAATCACAAACACCTGGTGCTGGCCGGTCGGCGACGATTTTCATTTCAAGTCGTTCAGTTACCTGATGTCGAGTTGGCTCGGCCAATACCTCATCAAGCGCCACAATTTTTTCGTCAACACGGTGATGCCGAAGGCAGTCGGCAACAGGAATATTCTGACGCCTGAGATAATGGCGCACTATCGCGATGCGCAACCGTCGCCCGATATGCGCGCGGCGAACGCAGCGTTACCGGGTTACATTGTAGGTGCGAGCGACTGGCTGGAAGCAATATGGCGCGAACGTGCGGCTTTTGTGGACATGCCCGCGTTTATTGCCTGGGGACACAAGGACATCGCATTCCGGAAGAAGGAGCTTGAACGTTGGAAGTCCAACCTTTCCGACTTCGAACTACATGAATTCGAGGACTGTGGACATTTTCTGGCCGAAGAAGCCCCCGAGAAACTGGTGACTGCGCTCAGGGCCTTCATGAATCTGACCCCCTTCCCGTAAACTGACCCACAAACGGTTCGGAAATTTTTTACCGAAATTTCATTTATAGCTGGAGGAGAGTATAGAGGCCATACGGAATTACTGTACACAATAAGACACAACGGGGGAGAAAATCCTGATTATGGGATCGAATAATCCAGTCTGGATTAATTTGTCCAGAGCTTACTGCATACCGAATCAATGTTGCCGATTGCGGCGCTCGGAGCGCCTGGCGATCCAGTTAAATAGCAGCATGCCGACGAACAACACGCCAGCAGCTAACAGCAGGTCAAGATTCGTCATATTCATCCTCCAGGTAACCGAGTAGCATCAGGGCAAGACCCGCCGTCACGAGGCTGGCGCCGATCCACAGACTGCCCTCTTTCAGCGCCGCGCTAAGCAGCCCCGCGGTGGCCAGGATGATCCCAACCCGTCGACTGTCCTCGCGCACACTGTCAACGTGATACAGTATAGGGTCAGACCAGTCCAGCCTGACATATCCTACTGATAATAAAGGGGAACTGTTATAAAAGATGTGCAATCATGGGCTTAAACAGCGATATTCATACGCCAAAACAGGACTTTAAGGAGGAAGTATCAGACGCTGCACAAGCAGACCACAGCGAATCAGAAGAGTAATACCGTTAAACAGGGATGGGGATGTTACGCCCTCGATTTTGATAGCAAAAAGGGGGTTTTAAGGAGAAATAACAGGCATAGATGACACAGAAACTGAACTGGAACAAATAGTTAAGCAGAGTTAGGCAGGTCCGACCCCATCCTTGCGACAGGTCCGACCCCATCCTTGGGACCACGTTTTCTCAGGAAGAGAGAGAAAAACGGAAAAACGTGGTCTGTCCCCTATTTCTCCGTAATCAGTTGAATGGTAGATTTAAGTCGTTACTATGATAGAGGGATTTCCCCTATGGAAGTACAAAACAACAATCCACCGGAGCAGACAAAGGCCTGGCGCCTCCTTGCAGAACACCAGCGGCAGGTGGCGCAGTTGCGCCTGCGCGAGGAATTTTCCCGAGACCCGGGGCGGGCGCAACGGTTTTCACTCGGCCTGGAACGGGTTTTTATCGATTTCTCAAAAAACCTCATCACTGACGAAACCCTGTCCCTGTTGCTGGACCTGGCCGGGCAACGCGGCCTGGATAAAAAGATCGATGAATTATTCTCGGGGTGCAATGTCAACACCACCGAACAGCGCCCCGCCCTGCATACCCTGCTGAGGGAAAATAGGGGACAGACCACGTTTTCTCAGGAAGAGAGAGAGAAAAAACGTGGTCTGTCCCCTATTTCCACCAGGATGTTCGATTTTGTCGGCCGGGTACGCGCCGGGCAGGTTGAGGGTTCCACGGGAAAACCCATTACCAGGGTGGTGAATATCGGCATCGGCGGCTCCGACCTGGGTCCGCGTCTGCTGGTTGAGGCGCTGTCTGAATTTCACCAGGACGGAATAGACATCGATTTCGTCGCCAACATCGACCCGTTTGACATTGAGCGTGTCCTGGCGCGCGCCGATCCTGAAACAACACTCTTTATCATCGCCTCCAAGTCTTTCACGACGACGGAAACACGGGTCAATGCAACGCGCGCGCAAAGCTGGCTAACGGAGAACGGCTGTAACGACACCGGGAAACACTTGCTGGCCGTCTCGGCAAACGCCGCCGCAGTCGAGCGCTTCGGTGTTGATGAAGACTATTTTTTTAAAATCGAGGATTGGACCGGCGGGCGCTATTCAATCTGGTCCTGCATCGGTATGAGCGGCGCCATAAGTATCGGCGAAGACAATTTCAGGCAGTTCCTGGCAGGTGCGCACGCAGTTGATTTACACTTCCGGTCCAGCGAGTTCGGCAAAAACATTCCCGTTATCCTGGCCTTGCTGAGTATCTGGTACAACAATTTCCTTGACGTCGGCGTCCACGCCGTTATTCCCTATGATCAAAGACTGGAAAGACTACCCGCCTATTTGAGCCAGTTGGTGATGGAGAGTAACGGCAAGTCCGTCACCACGGAAGGAGACAGGCTGGAAATAAATACTTCCCAGGTCATCTGGGGCGGCGTCGGCAGTCAGTCGCAACATGCTGTTTTCCAGTTCCTGCACCAGGGCACCCGCAGGTCGTCCATCGACTTTCTGCTGCCCCTGGACAACCGTCATGACAATGAACAACACCAGCTGCTGGTCGCCAACTGCCTGGCCCAGGGCGAAGCCCTGATGCGGGGCGAGACCAATACTGCCGAACCCCATCGGCACTTCGACGGCAACAGGCCCAGCACCACCATCCTGTACGGCCGGCTCGACCCATACACCCTGGGCATGCTGTTGGCCATGTATGAGCACAAGACCTTTGTCGAAGCCGCCATCTGGGGGATCAACCCCTTCGATCAATGGGGAGTAGAACTCGGCAAAAACCTGGCGGGACGGATAGCCGGAGAACTGGCCGGCGCTGAGCCCCAAACGTCCCATGACTCATCCACGCAACAGTTAATGGACAAGTATCGTTCCGGGAGCGCATGAAAGCGATAATCCTCGCCGCAGGCCGCGGAAACCGCCTGGGGAAAGTTGCCGCGGGCCGACCGAAGTGCCTGTTGCAGTTCGGGGGTAAATCCCTGCTGCAGCGGCATATGGAAATTCTTGATGGTCTGGGCGTAGACCGCATCATCATCGTCACGGGCTATCGTCATGAAGACATAGAAGCAACCCTTGCCGCGCTCAAACCCTGGACGCCCGTAGAGACTATCATCAACCCGAACTACGAAACAGGCAGCGTCGTGAGCCTGCATTGCGCATATAATCATCTGACCGACGGGACAGACACTATCCTGATGGATGCCGACGTGCTGTATGACCCGGCGATCCTGGGCCGCCTGTTCAACACGTCATCCGGTAATTGTTTCCTGCTGGATCGTGATTTCGAACCCGGAGAAGAACCGGTAAAGTTATGCCTGGCAGGCAATACGCTGGTGGAATTCAGAAAAAAGCCCGATACGGAAATAAGCTGGAATTGCCAGGGAGAATCCGTCGGTTTTTTTCGCTTCGATTCCGGTGTCTGCGCGCGCCTCGCTGCCCGGACGCAAAGCTACATCGATAATGGTCGTAGCGGCGAGCCCTACGAAGAAGCGATCCGTGATTTGCTCATGGAAACACCTGATTCATTCAATTTTGAAGACATTACCGGACTGCCCTGGATCGAGATTGATTTTCCCGCTGACGTGGAACGCGCGGCGATAATGTATGAGAATAGTGTTTTTACTGGATTCTGGCATACGCCAGAATGACGGCGGGACTGATATCCGCCGGAATGACGACGGGGTTGATGTAATAAAATGACGTTACAAAGAAGCAAAAGCGCACAATTACGTAACCTGCTCGGATCTCCCGAACTGGAGTTCATCCTGGAAGCCCATAACGGCATCTCGGCCAAACTCGTGCAGCAGGCAGGGTTCAAGGGGATCTGGGCCAGCGGCCTGGCCATGTCGACCCAATTCTGTGTCAGGGACAGTAATGAAGCAAGCTGGACCCAGGTCGTCGACATGCTGGAATTCATGTCCGACGCCACGGATATCCCGATCCTGCTGGACGGCGATACCGGTTACGGCAACTTCAACAACATGCGGCGTCTGGTCAGAAAACTCGAACAACGCGGCATAGCCGGCGTCTGCATTGAAGACAAGGAATTCCCCAAGACCAACAGCTTCATTGACAGCGAGAAACAGGCCCTGGCCGATATCAATGAATTTTGCGGCAAGATCCGGGCCGGTAAGGACAGCCGGCAAGACCCTGACTTCTGCATTGTTGCACGGGTGGAGGCATTGATCGCGGGCTGGGGCATGGATGAGGCCCTGAAGCGGGCCGAGGCTTATTGCACAGCCGGGGCCGATGCCATCCTGATACACAGCAGGCAATCACGCCCGGATGAAATCATCGCCTTCGCCGGGGAATGGGACGGCGCCTGCCCCCTGGTAATCGTACCGACAAAATACTACAGCACACCTGTGGACGTATTCAGGAAAGCCGGGATCAGCCTGGTTATCTGGGCCAACCACATGATCCGCGCGTCCGTCAGGGCCATGGAAAACGTAAGCAGGGAAATTTTCGAACAGGAAACATTGACCGGCGTCGAAGACCGCATCACCAGCGTCGACAGCATCTTCAACCTGCAGGGCGCGGACGAATTGTTGCGGGCGCAGGATCGTTACCTGAAAGCACCCGGACAATGCCGCGCACTGGTACTGGCGGCGAGCCGCGGCAACAACCTGTATGACCTGACCGAAGACCGGCCCAAGGCGATGCTGAATATACGCGGCAAACCTTTGCTGCAAAGACTGGTTGATGAGTTCAGAAAACGCGCCGTCAACGACATCACGGTCATTGCCGGGTACAAGTCGGAAACGCTGGACGTCAGCGGGGTCGATATGCGCCTGAACACCGCCTATGAAACCACGGGTGAACTCTATTCACTGGCCTGCGCCAGGGATAAATTCAACGACGATATGGTAATCACTTACGGCGATCTCCTGTTCAGGTCGTATATCCTGCAGGACCTGCTGGAACGGGACGGTGAAATAGTCATCGTCGTCGACTCCCTGACTGACGAGATAGAGATCACCGGCACCCCGGACTATGCCTGGTGCGATAAGCCCGATGACCGCTCCATGTTCATGCAGAAGGTCAAGCTGCAACGCATCTCGGAACAAATAAATCCCGAAGCGGACCCCCCCTCCGGTCGCTGGACAGGCATGATGCGAGTCAGGGCAGAAGGGAGAAAATGGCTGGAACAGGCGCTGGATTCCCTGGAAAACCAGCCCGGCTTCGATCAACTGACCCTGCCCGACCTGCTCAACCACCTTACCGGGCAAGGCAGGACCATCACCGCCCACTACATAAACGGCCACTGGCTGGACGTCAACAGCGTCAATGATATAGACAGGGCCGGTGATTTTACGACCGACTGAATGATGAGATCGCATGGCAATTTTGAGACTACTAGTACTCTTTCCAGGTGATATTGACATATTCAGAGCGACACAGCGGCGCCAAGACAAGGCGCAGCCCGCAGAGAATGGCGAGTCCTTGTCAAGGGCTGCAACGCCGTATTGGCGCCGCTGTGTCGCTCCCTGCGGGCGGGCCGGGAAGCGGTCGCCCGCGGCGTTGCGCCGCTTGGCAAGGACGCGCCATTCCCTGCGCAGCGCGCCTTGCGCTCAACCGCTTCCCGGCCCGCTGAATAGGTCAATATCACCTGGAAAGAGTACTAGCCACAGAGAACACAGAGTTGTCTAATGTAATGCCTGCGACAGGTTTTGAAACGCTTACCTGGACCCGTAGACTTGCTCAACATGAATAACGAATAAGATCTATCAATGAACAAGCTGGTTAGCAAAGCATTAAAAGATTCTTGCTCCACTCTGTGACCTCTGTGTACTCTGTGGCTGATTTTCATAATGATTAACGCGGAAGCATTCATAGAAGCTGCGCGAGGCCACGGTTTCAGCCGATATACCGGCGTGCCGTGCTCCTACCTGACCCCGTTCATCAACTACGTCATCAATGATGAGCAGCTATCCTACATCTCATCCGCCAATGAGGGTGATGCGGTCGCCACTGCAGCCGGCCTGGCGCTGGGCGGTCAGCGCGCCGTCGCGATGATGCAGAATTCCGGCCTGGGCAACGCGGTCAATCCGTTGACCTCGCTGGCGCATACTTTTTCCATTCCCGTATTACTCATTGTCACCCGGCGCGGCAAACCGGGCAGCAGGGATGAGCCGCAGCATGAACTGATGGGGAAAATTACGGGCGACCTGTTCGACCTGATGGACATACCCTGGGAACCCTTCCCGGCTGAAGAACGGGACATCGGTCCCGTACTGGAACGGGCAACCCGGTATTTCGCCGCACGACAACGACCGTACGCATTGCTGATGGACCAGGGTGCAGTCGCCCCGCATCCGTTAACAGGCGAATCAATTCCCTCCCGGGCAAACGTGCAGTGCCGGCGCAGCAGTATTACAGGGAAGCCGGTAAATTCCACTACGCGGGAGCAGGCGCTTAAGGAGATAATCAATCACACCCCCGTGCAGGACTCCATCCTGGTAGGGACAACCGGTTACACCGGCCGTGAGTTGTACGCCATTGACGACCGCAGCAACCAGATTTATATGGTCGGCTCGATGGGCTGTGCGTCCTCCTTTGCCCTGGGGATATCCCTGGCGCGGCCGGACCTGGATGTTACCGTTGTCGATGGAGACGGCGCCGCCCTCATGCGCATGGGAAACTTTTCCACCATCGGCAGTTACGGGCAAAACAATCTGACGCATATTTTGCTGGATAACGGCGTCCACGACTCGACCGGGGCGCAGGCCACTGTCTCGGCCAACGTCAGCTTTGCGGATATCGCCGCGGCCTGCGGCTACGGCCTGGCCCTGGACGGCAACGACCTGGCCGTGATCAGGGAACTGTTTGCCCGCAAGGACATAGACGGCGCGCGTTTTGCGCAAGTGAAAATCAAACCGGGGACGCAGGATAATCTGCCCCGCCCCAGCGCCTCACCCAAAGACGTCCTGCGCCGACTGAAGGCACATATTGATGGATATTTGGGGTCAGAGTAAAAAGATATTTGGGGTCAGAGTAAAAATACAGGCACAGCAGACAAGTCGGGTTTATTGCTGGCTATTTTTACTCTGACCCCAAATATCACCCCAAATATCCATTGATAAATTCCAGCAGCCCCTCTTTGGTCAGCTTCGCATCTTCCAGCATGTCCTGCTGGGAGCCATGTTGCAGCAGGCGATCCGGCAAACCGTAGTTGAGAATGCGCGGCATTATCCCCTGTGACGCAAGATATTCATTTACCGCACTTCCCGCTCCTCCCTGGACCACGTTCTCTTCCACCGTAACCAGCAAATCATGGGTCGCAGCCAATTCGGCTGCCAGTTCCCCATCCAGCGGTTTCACAAAACGCATGTTCGCAACTGTCGCACCCAACTCGGCGCCGGCCTCCAGCGCCGGCTTCACAGCGCTCCCGAAGGCAAGCAGCGCGATCTTTTTACCCTGCAGGCGCACCTCGCCCTTGCCCAGCGGTAATGCCGTCATCTCTGTCTCAACCGCCACGCCGGGACCGCTGCCCCGGGGATACCGAACTGCCGCAGGCTGGTCCAGCAAAAACCCTGTATACAACATCTGCCGGCACTCGTTCTCATCTGCCGGCGCCATCACTACCATGTGCGGGAGGCAGCGCAGATAACTGAAATCAAAGGAACCGTTATGAGTGGGCCCGTCAGCGCCGACCACGCCGGCCCGGTCAATGGCGAACAACACCGGCAACTTCTGGTTCACCACGTCATGCACCACCTGGTCATAAGCCCGTTGCAGAAAGGTCGAATAGATCGCCACCACCGGCTTCAGGCCGTCACAGGCCATGCCGGCGGCAACGGTAACACTGTGTTGCTCGGCTATCGCCACGTCAAAATAACGATCCGGGTATTCCTGTTCAAACCGCACCAGGCCGGATCCCTCGCGCATGGCCGGCGTCACCGCCACCAGGCGCTCATCCCGGGCTGCCATGTCACACACCCAGTCACTGAACACCTGGCTGTAGGTCGGCTTGGCAGGCTGCGCCGGTTTCGGAGCTGCCGCCTTGCCCGTCTCCGGATCGAAGGGTTTACTCACCGCATGCCATTTCACCGGATCGGCCTCCGCCGGACCATACCCCTTGCCTTTGCGGGTGATGATATGGAGAAACTGCGGCCCCTCCAACTGGCTGATATTGCGTATGGTCGTCAGCAAGGTCGGTAAATGATGGCCGTCAACAGGGCCGATATAATTGAAACCGAATTCCTCAAACAACACCCCCGGAACGATCATGCCCTTGAGGTGTTCCTCCGCGCGCCGTGAAATCTCCAGCGCACCCGGTACATGAGACAGGACTTTCCTGCCCCTCTCCCGCACCGTGGTGTAAAACTTCCCGGACAATACCTGGGCAAACCGGTTGGCCAGGGCGCCGACGTTCGGTGAAATCGACATATTATTGTCATTCAATATCACCAGCAGGTTGGCCCCGGTGTCACCGGCATGGTTCAAGGCTTCAAAGGCCAGACCCGCCGTCAACCCGCCGTCGCCTATGATGGCGACACATTTGCGCTCGCTTGCGGTATTGCGGGCCGCAAGAGCCATACCCAGGGCGGCGCTGATGGACGTGCTTGAATGACCCACGCCAAACGTATCATAGTGGCTCTCATCGCGTTTCGGGAAGGGCGCCAGCCCGCCATGTTTCCTGATGGTATGCAGCCTGTCGCGGCGCCCGGTGAGTATCTTGTGGCCGTAAGCCTGGTGGCCCACGTCCCAGACAAGCCGGTCTTCGGGGGTATTAAAAATATAATGCAATGCAATTGTCAGCTCGACTGCGCCCAGACTGGCAGCAAAATGGCCGCTGTTCGTGCTGGCCCAATGTAACAGGAAAGTACGCATTTCCTGCGCCAGCGGTTCCAGTTTATCTTCGGGTAGACACCGTAAATCGCTGGGAGATTCAATCTGATCCAGTATGGGCGTCTCAATTTGTTCCGCCATGTATCTTTCTCTTAATCCGTTCGGTCGTAAACAGGTTACTCTAAGCAGAATTACGCCGTCTTGCAACTACGGCATTCACCTTGCAGCGGTTCCCGCTGACCCGTGTTTAGAAATTTGGATATTTGGGGTCAGAGTAAAAATATCAGGAAATAAACCGGCAACACCCGCCAGAGAGGTCTTAATTTGGGACACCCATAAATTGGACTTAATTTGGGACACCCATAAATTTAAAACACTCACTTAATTTATTGGACTTAATTTGGGACACCCATAAATTTAAAACACTCACTTAATTTATGGGTGTCCCAAATTTATGCCCGCCAGAGCCTGTATTTTTACTCTGACCCCAAATATCGGTCTGAATGACATGAAGTTACCCTGGTTTTTATGTTAAATTGCACTACAATTCTGTACTTTGGGATGTTTATCCTATATCTTATTTGGATGAGGGCGTTTCAGTCTGCTGAAACGCTCTGTTTTTAACTGATAACCAGAACACAGGCTACAAATGGCTGTACCGTTAACTCAACAACTTCGTATCTCAAAATATATCCTGGGAAAAAAGCTGCGCGGTGTGCAGCGCTTTCCCCTGGTGCTGATGCTGGAACCCCTGTTCCGTTGTAACCTGGCCTGCTCCGGTTGTGGAAAAATCGACTATCCGGAGGATATACTGGACAAACGCCTCAGCGTTGAAGAGTGCATGCATGCCGTTGACGAGTGCGGCGCCCCGGTCGTTTCCATCGCCGGCGGGGAGCCGTTAATCCACCAGGATATGCCGGAAATAGTCCGCGGATACACAGCCAGAAAGAAATATGTCTACCTGTGCACCAATGCCTTGCTGCTGGATCGGAGCATGGATGACTATTCGCCCTCTCCCTACCTGACTTTTTCTATTCACCTGGACGGCAACCGCGACCGCCACGACACTTCCGTCTGTCGCTCCGGTGTCTTCGACAAGTGTATCTCAGTCATTGAAAAGGCCAGGAGCAAAGGCTTCCGGGTGACCATCAACTGCACCTTGTTTCAGGGCGAACAAGCCCATGAAGTGGCGGAGTTCATGGATATGGCCATGGAACTGGGCGTCGAGGGGGTCACCATTTCTCCCGGCTACAGTTACGAACGAGCGCCGCGCCAGGACGTATTCCTGAAGCGCAAAGAGAGCAAACAGTTGTTCCGGGACATATTTAAATCAGGGGTTGGAAAAAAATGGCGTTTCAACCAGTCATCCCTGTACCTGGATTTCCTGGCCGGCAACCAGCAATACCAGTGTACCCCCTGGGGCAATCCCACCAGGAACGTTTTCGGCTGGCAGAAACCCTGTTACCTGTTGGTCGGTGAGGGTTATGCGCCGACGTTCAAGGCTTTGATGGAAGATACGGAGTGGGATAACTACGGCAACGGACGTAATCCGAAATGCGCCAACTGCATGGTACACTGCGGTTACGAGGCATCCGCCGTTGAAGACGCTGTCAAGCGTCCATGGAAAGCGTTGAAAGCAGCCGTACTGGGACCCAGAACTTCCGGGGACATGACCCCTGAACTGCCCATCCTCTATGATGAAGATGAAATTCTGTCAAAACCCAGACTGGTTGCCGAACTCAAACCCGCGCCGGTAATAATCCGTAGCAATAAACAAGACAACCGAGACAAACAAGTCGCTTAATGGATCCAGCCTGGCTCGTCATACCGGGAGTCATTCTCTGGACCGGTATCCTGGCGCTTCCCTGGCAACCCTGGCGTATCAGGGAAACGCTGGAGGCGGACGACACCGAGGCCGCTGACCTGTCCGATGTCACCGTTTTGATTCCGGCCCGGAATGAAGCCGATGTCATCACCGAAACCCTGCTGTCCCTTGACGCCCAGGGCCAAAACCTGCGTATCATCCTGGTCAACGACCAATCCTCCGATGCAACTGTTGCTGAAGCAAGCTGTCTAAACCTCGAAAACCTGACTATTATCAACGGCCGTCCCCTGGAACCCGGCTGGAGCGGCAAGTTATGGGCGTTGCAGCAGGGCCTGCCGTTGGTGAAGACTAAAACCATTTTGTTACTTGATGCTGATATCCGCCTCTGTCCGGGCGTTATCCCGGCTCTGCAATCCAGGATGCGGGAATACGACCTGCACCTGGTGTCCTTACTCGCGTTCCTGCGCATGGATTCGTTTTGGGAGAAGCTGTTGATGCCGGCTTTCGTTTATTTTTTCAAGCTGCTTTATCCGTTTCACTTGTCTAACTCCGGTTCAAAAGCTGTTGCCGCTGCGGCCGGCGGCTGTATCCTGCTGCGGCTTGACTCTCTGGTGCGGGTGGGTGGTTTCGAGGCGATAAAATACAACTTGATCGATGATTGTGCGCTCGCCCGCAAATTCAGGCTTGCCGGTTTTGCCACCTGGATAGGTTTATCTCACTCGGCCCGCAGCCGGCGCCGTTATGACGGGCTGGCGGGCATCTGGAATATGGTCGCCAGGACTGCTTTTACCCAGTTGCGTTATTCCACCGGCTTGCTGCTGTTATGCAGCGCCCTGCTCTCGGCCGGCTTTGTGTTGCCCGTTGTCGGCCTGCTCTGCGCAGATCCTGCCACCCGGTTACTTGCCGTTACCGGCTTTCTCCTGATGGCGGCGAGTTTCCTGCCTACCTTGCGTTACTATAAAATCAATCCGTTCTGGTGCGTTGGATTACCTCTTGCCGGTGCGCTTTACTTGCTGATGACCTGGAGTTCCGCCTGGCGCCACTGGACTGGGGTCGGCGCTGACTGGAAACTGCGTAGTTATGCTGGGGGGGTGGAATGAAGGCAGTGGGTTCCGACGACCGGGTTTTGGGCGTTGTTATTCCGCTCCGTGGGCCATCCATGGCCCGTCCCGCGTTCATTGCGCCCATCCCTGGACGCACCCCTTCGGGCGGCTGTCGCCGTGCAAATCGGCAATCCTGCCGATTTGTCATCCCTGGCGCTAGTCGCGGAATAACAACGCCCAAAACCCTCTTCCGGTAAACAACGAGAGGTATCAGAATGAATACGAGATTGCTGTCTTGCCTGTCTTACGCTTTGTTGCTGTTATGGCTGCCCTTCCCGGGCAGCGCGGGGGAAATGGATGGGCCTGGAGCGACCGTGGAGGTATTTCACGGGAAACTGCTTAGTGTTATGCAACGGGCCGATGAGTTGGGATATCAGGGGCGTTACCGGGAGCTGGAGCCGCTTATCAGCGATTGTTTTGATTTTCCGTTAATCACGGATGTTATATTGAGTCGCTACCGGGACCGGCTTGACGCGCTGCAGAGATCTGAATTCACCAGGATATTCAGCCGTCTCAGCACGGCTACTTATGCTTCCCGTTTCAACGGTTATGATGGCGAGGAGTTTCTGGATATCTCCCGTGTGCCGTTAAGAAAGGGGCGGGTTTTGATCAAGACTGAACTGCGCCGGCCTGCCGGTGATCCGGTTTCACTGGATTATCTGCTGCACGAAAAACAAGGAAAGTGGTATATTATCAGCGTTAGCGCCAACGGCGTGAACGACCTGTCGTTAAAACGGGCTGAATATGCTACCGTTATAAAAGAAAAAGGATACAATGGACTTGTTACAGAAATTTTGTCTAAAATTGACGGCATGGAGAAAAATAACTGACTTGCGAACCAGTTTATGAGCTATGAGGAACAGCAGTAATGATGAATAAATACAGGCTGAATCGTACGGTTTCTTTATTCGCAGTGCTACTTGCGGCGGCCCTGGTTACGGGCTGTGCCGGTAATCAAATCGTTGACGGGGAGGTCAACCCCGACCCTTATGAAGATACCAACCGGTCTTTTTATAAGTTCAATGACGCGCTGGACCGGCATATCATGACCCCTGTCGCAAAAAACTATGTAAAAGTCACTCCGGAACCGGTGCGTGACGGCGTAACGAATTTTTTTGATAACCTGGAATACCTGAACGTTATTCTGCACTCGTTCCTGCAAGGTAAGCTCGGCCAGGGCATCTCTGACGTAACCCGGTTCGTGGTGAATTCTACCGTCGGGATCGGCGGCTTGTTCGACGTTGCCACTTCAATGGGACTGAAGGAAAATGATGAGGACCTCGGCCAGACGCTGGCGGTTTGGGGTATCGACCAGGGCGCTTACCTGTACATACCTTTCCTCGGCCCGTACACTGCGCGTAACAGCCCTGATGTGGCGGGCAGTTATTTTACCAATCCGTTCACCTATTTTTCCTCCATTTTCCTGCTGCCGGTCACTGCCTTGAATTTAATCAATGACAGGGCAAACCTGCTGGAGGCTTCGGAATTCGTCGAGGAGGCGTCAATCGATCCCTACTCCTTCACCCGGGAGGCTTACCTGCAACAACGCAGGTACCTGATTTACGACGGCAATCCGCCCTCCGAGGGCTATGACGATATATTCGAAATAGGGCTGGAAGACGAACCACAGTTGGTCATAGAATAAAATAAATGGAAAATAAATGGGGTCAGACCCCGTTTATTCATTATCAGAATGGATGCCGAATTAAATGGGGTCTGACCCCATTTATTTATTTCATTTATTTCATTTATTTCTAAGCAGACGGGTGCCAGCCGGCGTCCGCCCACAGTTGGCCGGACACGATCGAGTTGGAGATCATGAAACAGATCGCATCGGCTATTTCATCGGGTCGAATCAGCCTGTTGATCTGGGTATCCGGCAGGACGTGGTTTTCAATATATTCATCACCCAGCGCCCGGACCATGGGGGTATCGGTATATCCGGGATGGATCACTCCGCAACGGACGCCGTAATAAATCGCTTCCTTCGTCAGCGTCGCTGCCGCGCCTTCCAGGCCGGCCTTGGTTGATGCGTAGGAAATCTGGCCCTTGACTCCCTGGGACGACACGGAACCGATGAAGATCACGGTCCCCTGCACATGTTCGTCGGGGTGCCACTTTTTCATTCCGCGCAGTGCCCTGTCCTCTGCGATACGCGAAATCATCTCCATAGCCCAGTAGACCGGGGCGATCAGATTGATACTGACCACCCGCTCAAAGCTTTCCCTGGGGTACATGATGGCCTTTCCGGTATCCTTGTTGAGTTTGACGGCCAGCGCATCAAGCGTGATGCCGGCGGCAGGGATGCAAATACTGGGAATCCCGTACTGGTCGCAAATCTCATCATAGACTTGAGTGCGGAACCCGTCATCTGACACGTCCCCGCGGTAAGCTATCGCCACATCCCGGGCGATTTCGTTATTAACCTGTTCAACGGCAATTTCCGTTTGCTCAGATTGATCGATTACGGCAATTTTTTTAATGCCGCGGCGGGCCAATTCCAGAGAGACGGCGCGGCCGATACCACTTGCCCCACCTGTAATAACAGCAACTCTATCTTGTATTTGCATCAGGTCTCCAGATGATCATACGGTTAACAGACAGGCTATATTGTAACCGGATTTTGTGCAATGCAAAAATATCTTTATATGAATTGACGAAAGCCAGGGTGGGCAGGGGATGGGTTTAAAATCCGTCCCCTATATTTGGGGTCAGAGTAAAAATACAGGCTCCCTCGGGGACGCCCGGGGACGGACTTAAGTCCGTCCCCAGAGAGTATTTTCACTCTGACTCCAAATATCGTTTGTACTGGAGGGGGAAATTTGGGACACCCATAAATTTTAAGGAGGGAAATTTGGGGGAGGGAAATTTGGGACACCCATAAATTTTAAACACTCATTTAATTTATGGGTGTCCTAAATTAGTCCTTTAATTTATGGGTGTCCCAAATTAGTCCTTAAACATTTAATTTATGGGTGTCCTAAATTTGTCCCCATAAATTTTAAACACTCATTTAATTTATGGGTGTCCTAAATTAGTCCTTTAATTTATGGGTGTCCCAAATTAGTCCTTTAATTTATGGGTGTCCTAAATTAGTCCTTTAATTTATGGGTGTCCCAAATTAGTCCCAATTTATGGGTGTCGGTGTCCCAAATTAGGTGTCCCAAATTAGGTTTGCTCTCCCTTGTACTGGCGCCGGCGTGCGTGCAGCACCCGCTCCGTATAGCCGTTGGGTTCATCACGACCGCAGAAGACCAGGTCCAGGGCCGCCTGGAACGGGATGCTCTTATCAAAGTCAGGGGACATGTTGATATATTGGTGGTCCTCGGCGTTCTGGTAGTCCACCAGGGGCGCCATCTTCCTGAAGGCATCAATCACCTGTTCCCTGGTCACAATGCCATGGTAGAACCAGTTGGCAATATGCTGGCTGGAAATTCGCAGCGTGGCGCGGTCCTCCATGAGATTGACGTTATTGACGTCAGGCACCTTGGAGCACCCTATTCCCTGCTCAATCCAGCGCACCACGTAGCCCAGTATGCCCTGGGCGTTATTTTCCAGCTCCTTCCTCATCTCAAAATCATTGAGCGTATGCCTGTCAAGAACAGGGATGGCAAGCAGGTCATCCGGATTGACCCGGATCAGCCGGATCAGTTCGCGCTGGCGCGTGCCGACGTTGATCTGGTGGTAGTGCATGGCGTGCAATGTGGCGGCGATGGGCGACGGGACCCAGGCGCTGGTGGCCCCGGCGCGGGGATGGTTGACCTTGACGTCCATCATGGCCGCCATATTGTCCGGTTCCGGCCACATTCCCTTGCCTATCTGCGCGTGCCTGGGCAGACCGGTGACCATGCCGGTATCCACGTTCCAGTCTTCATAAGCCAGCAACCACGGCGCCGTTTTCAACCTGCTTTTGGGCAGCATCGGGCCGGCTTCCATGCTGGTATGAATTTCATCTGCGGTCCGATCGAGAAAACCCGTATTAATGAAGATCACCCGGTCCTGCGCGGCGCGGATACACTCTTTCAGGTTGACCGTGGTCCTGCGTTCCTCATCCATAATCCCGATCTTGATGGTCAACCGCTCCAGGCCCAGGGCATCTTCCACCCGTTCAAACAGTTCGACGGTGGCGGCCACCTCTTCCGGGCCATGCAGTTTCGGTTTGACGATGTAAATGGAGCCGGTACGGCTGTTCCTGAACCTGCCATTGCCCAGTAAATCATGCTTGGCGGCCAGTGTCGTCACCATGGCATCGAGAAAACCCTCCGCTACCTGTTGGCCGGCGGCTGTCGTGACGGCATCGGTGTACATGTGCAGGCCGACGTTGCGCAGCAGCATCAAGGCCCGCCCCGGCAGCGTCATGCTTCTACCGTTCGGCGACTTGTACTTTCGGTCAGCGTACAGGCTGCGCTCGATAACCTCGTCGCCCTTCACCACCTTGCGGGTCAGGTCGCCCTTCATAAGACCCAGCCAGTTCCGGTAAACCGCCACTTTGTCCGAAGCATCCACCGCGGACACCGAATCCTCACAGTCCATGATTGCGCTGACGGCTGCTTCCAACTGAATGTCATAGACACCGGCCAGGTCATTACGGCCGATGTAATAGCCTTCCCCGAGCCGGAGTTCGATATGCAGGGCGTTATGGCGCAGCAGGATACTGTCCGGGGCGTCCGGATTGCCGGTATAACCGGCAAAACGCTCACGCTTGCCCAGGCCATACTCGCTGCCGTCACCCATGACGCCAATCAACTGGCCTGATTTCACCTTGTACTTCACCACGTAGTCGTGGCTGCCCACGGCCATGGGCGTGGCCCGGTCCAGGAACCGGCGCACATATTCTATGACCTTGCGGCCACGCACGGGATTGTATCGGCCGGCGCGTTTGCAACCTGCGATTTCAGGGATCACGTCAGTGCTGTACAGGGCATCATACAGGCTGCCCCAACGGGCGTTTGCAGCGTTCAGGGCGTAGCGGGAATTATCCACCGGCACCACCAGTTGCGGCCCCGCGATGCGGGTGATCTCGACGTCGGCGTTGGCGACGCTGACCTTGAAGGGCTCGCCTTCCGGCGCAAGATAACCAATCTTTTTCAGGAAACCTTTATAGTCCTTCAGTTGATAATCCAGGTTGCCCTGATGCCATTCATCGATTTTCGCCTGGAGTTCGTCACGCTTGTTCAGGAGCGCCCGGTTTTTGGGTCCGAGGTCGGCCACGATGCGGGATAACTCCATCCAGAACCGGTCCGGGTCGACGCCGGTCCCCGGTATGATCTCATCACAGACCAGGTCATACAGTTCTTTTGCAACGGACAATCCGTGTAATTCAATTCGTTCATTCATCAGGGTATTTCCTATCTACAATGTTATATATTGTTCAGCCACAGAGGACACAGAGATCACAGAGTGGATCGAGTATCCATTTTAAAACGACTGGACTAAAACGGAGCCTGTTAATCACCTGACATAACCAGACTGCACGAAAGCATTAAACCCTTATCTCTGTGATCTCTGTGTTCTCTGTGTTCTCTGTGGCAGATAACGGATAATATATCAATAATCCCGTTTGACTGTGCGTTTATACAACATCCATGAGCAAAACATTCCTGCATGAACCCCTGCTGCATTTTTTTCTGGCAGGCGGCCTTATTTTCCTCCTTTATTCCCTGATCGGACCGGATGGCGGCCCCGACAATGAAATCGTAGTGGACAATGCCGTGATGGAACGCCTCAAGGCGACCTGGCAAGGCCGGACAAAGCGTGAGCCGAGCCCGGACGAACTGGACGGGTTGCTCGCAGACTACCTGTTTGAAGAGTTGTTCTATCGTGAAGCCAGATCACTGGGACTGGAACATGGCGACCCGATTATCCGCCGCCGCCTGGTGCAGAAAATGACCTTGCTGACCGAAACCGCGGCGCAACAGGCCCAGCCCACCGAGGCAGAACTCATGGAATGGTATAACGCACACCCCGACCTGTACCGCATGGAACCCAGGCTTGGTTTCAAACATATTTATTTCAGCCACGACCGGCGCGACGGCACCGCAGAAGAGGGCGCCTCAGCGCTTCTGTCCCGCCTCAAAAGACTCGATGAACACGCCGCACAACCGGGACTGGGTGACGCATTCATGCTGCCGCACGAATTCCCCGACGTCGGCCGCTCGCAACTGGGCAGGCTGTTCGGCGAGGACTTTGCGGTAATGCTGTTCACCCTGAAGCCGGGAAGCTGGCAGGGACCGGTTCCATCCGGCTATGGTTACCACCTGGTCTACCTGTTCGACAAGCAGGACGCCAGGCCGATTCCATTCAGCGAAAGCAAAACCCGGGTATTGCAGGACCGGCAGCGGGATAAAAATGAACAGGCGACTAAAGACCTGCTGGCGGAACTTAAAAGCAGGTATGAGATTACCTATGGCGAGGAGGCACAGGCCCTGTTAAACGCAGAATAACAAACAACCGGGGACAGAATTTAAATCTGTCCCCTGTATCTCACCATGTTTTACATCCTCTCCACCACTTCTATGCCCAGCAAAGACAGACCCAGTTTCAGCCGTTCTGCCACGACCAGGCTTAAAATCAAGCGGGAGCGCTTGACGTCCCCGGTAGCCGTCAGGATGGGGCACTCTTTCCAGAAGCGGCTGTAACAACCCGCTAATTCATACAGGTAGTGACCGATGCTATGGGAAGTCAGTTCCTCCTCATAGCCGGAAAAAAGTTCGGGGAAGGAAATAACCTGCACCAGGAGTTCCCGCTCCAGCTCATGGGAAACGGCAATCGGGCCGGGGTTTTGCGCCAGCGCGCCGCGATCCAGGCCGGATTTATTGAACAGGCTGGCAATGCGGACGTAACCGTACAACAGGTAGATGCCCGTGTTGCCCTGGCTGGCGAGCATCTGGTCCCAGTTAAAGGTGTAGTCCGATTCCGGGCGCTGTTTCAGGTCTGCGTACTTGAGCGCGGCGATGGTCAGCTTGCCGGCAATCTCATCCAGTTCATCCGCGCTTATATCCGGGTTTCTCTCCAGGGTCAGCCGCTCGCTGCGCCGGCGCCCCTCGGCCAGCAGATCCTTCATCTTGACGGTACCGCCGCGGCGGGTCTTGAACCTGACCTTTTTGCTTTGCCCGTCCTCGCTGATCTCCTGCAGTATCACACCATAACCGAGATGTCTTAACCGCACCCCGTCGGGCAACCAGCCGGCCTTCTGCGCCAATGCCCGGAGCATGCGGAAATGCAGCTCCTGGCCGCGATCGGTGACAACGATGATCTGCTGCGCCTTCAGTTGATTGACCCGGTGCCGGATCCCGGCCAGGTCAGTAGTCGAATAGTTATACCCCTCATCACTTTTCTGCACGATCATGGGGAGCGGATCGCCGTCAACATTATAGAAGCCGTCCAGGTAGGCACACTTGGCATTATTGTCATCAACCAGCAGGTTTTTTTCAGACAACTCCCTGACGACCCCGGACAAATCATCCCGGTAGAAACTCTCCGGACAATCATGGGACGCGTCCAGACCGACGTTGAACGTCCTGTAAAGTCCATGACACAGATGCAAGGTCTTCTCCGTCAGGACCTCCCAGACTGCCAGGGACTCCGCATTGCCGGATTGCAGGTTGTTCACTTCCGCAGAGGCCCGGGCGGCAAAATCGTCATCGGTTGCCTTCAACCTGCTGCCCCGGGTATACAACTCTTCCACCGCTTCCAGCGGCGCAGCCCGCAGTTCATCCAGGCCGGCGGCGCCGTATTCCTGTTTGATCATCGCAACCAGCACGCCGAAATTGCCACCCCAGTCGCCAAAATGGTTCTGACGCAACACCTCATGGCCCAGGAATTCCAGCACCCTGGCAATCGAGTCGCCGATCACCGTCGAGCGCATGGTGCCCACGTGCAAGTCCTTGGCCAGGTTGGGACTGGAATAGTCCACGACAATCCGCTGCGGACGCCCGGTCCGCTCGACCCCGCAGCGCGGGTCAGTAAGAGTACGTTCAAGCTCCGCAACCAGCGCCGAATTCCTGATTCGGATATTGATAAACCCCGGTCCGGCAACCTCGATGGTCTCTATCAAGGCGCCTGCGCCTAGCGGCCGGGCGCCGGGTTCGCTCCCTTCCACGCCCGGACCGGGGACGGATTTCAAATCCGTCCCCTTGGCGCCTGCACTTAGCGGGCCGGCAGCGGCCTGTTCCACAGACAGACCCAATTCCGCCCGCACCGCCCCGGCAACGGCATCGGCAATTTTGCGCGGACTGGTTCTCTCCCGCTTTGCCAGCAGGAACGCCAGGTTGGACTGGTAATCACCGAATTGTTTATCCTGGCACGGCGTTACCTGGCACTGGAATGCCGCATCAGAACCCGCGAAACAATCCGCAACAGTTTTGTCCAATATGTTTTTAATCGATTCGATAAAACTCATTCAATCATCCTGAACATCTCACTAAGCGCGTATATTGCCCTACGGGGCTGAATAAACAAAGTGCAATATTACGGCGCCGGGGCCTTCTACCGGCTTGGAGAACCCCCTGATACGGCTATACATGAAGCAGAAAATAACCGACAATACGGCCACAATCAGCCAAACCAGAATGGACAGACCACTAACACAAACATTCCCCTACGCCGACAGGACATTACCCGATATCCTCAAGCGCCAGGCCGCGCGCTACGCGCACAAGTTATTGATTGCGTCACCCACGCGTTCAATCACTTATGCACAGGCGCCGGATATTGCCGCGCGCTGCGCCGGCCGTCTCGCGGCCGCCGGCGTACAGGCAGGAGACCGGGTCATCGTTTTCCTGCCCAATTGCATGGACTTGATAGAACTGTGGCTTGGCGCGGCCTGGCTGGGTGCGGTGCTGGCGCCCATCAATACTGCATTTCGCGGCGAACAGTTACGCCACGCCTTGACCGTGGCGGAGCCTGCACTGATCGTTACCGACCGGCAGTTACTTGAACACCTCCGTGACCCGATAGTGTTGGCCGCGGCCGATACCCGTATCCGGGTTACCGACGCTACCGATACTACGGTTTTGAACAGTGAACTGACGGCCGACCCACTGCCGCCGCTCGGGGAGCCGCTTGCCGCTCATCCGGCACAACCAAGCGATCCGCTGGCGATTTTGTATACCTCCGGCACCAGCGGGCCTTCCAAGGGCGTGACCTGTCCCCACGCCCAGTTCTTCTGGTGGGGAGTGCTGACCGGTGAAGCCCTGGACATTACCTCAGACGACGTGCTGTTCACCGTTCTGCCATTCTTTCATACCAATCCCTTGAACACCATCTGGCAGGCCCTGCTTGTCGGAGCCACATTTTCTTTCGGCGAACGGTTCTCCGCTTCGCGTTTCTGGTCCCAGGCGCGGGAGGCCGGCGCGACGGTAACATACCTGCTGGGCGCCATGGTGCATATCCTGCTCAAGTCCCCGCCTGGAGCGGAAGACCGGGCGCATCGTATCCGCGTCAGCCTGTCGCCGGCGACTCCGGCGGAACTGGTGGAACAGTTTCAGCAACGTTTCGGTATTCGACTTATCGATGGTTACGGCTCCACGGAAACCAACCTGGTCATGTCGACCGTCTCCGGTGACTACGCGCCCGGGACCATGGGCCGCGTCGTCAGCGGCTTCGAGGTACGGATAGTCGACGCAAACGACTGCGATGTACCCACCGGCGCCCCCGGGGAACTGGTGGTGCGTCATTCCGAACCGTTCAGCGTCGCGACCGGCTATTTCGGCAATCTCGAAGCTACGACAGCCGCCTGGCGCAACCTGTGGTTCCATACCGGCGACCGCGCACTACGCGATGAGCAGGGAATCTACCACTTTGTCGACCGGAAAAAGGATGCCATCAGGCGCCGCGGCGAGAATATCTCCTCCTGGGAGGTTGAGCAGGCGCTGCTGTCCCACCCGAACATAAGTAACACTGCGGTTGTCGGTGTCCCGGCAGACGTAGGCGAAGAAGACGTGATGGCGTTTATCGTCCCGCACGCCGGCAACATACCGGAGCCGGACGCGGTCATCCGCTTTCTCGAACAACGCATCGCCCGCTTCGCGGTCCCGCGCTACCTGGAATTCGTGGATGAACTGCCGCTGACCGAGAACGGGAAAATAAAAAAGTATGTGCTTAAGGAACGGGGAGTGAGCTCGACAACCTGGGATCGTGATCAGGGAATAGTTCCTCCGTGCGCTTCCTGACACAAATCGGACTTGTCTCCGGGCTGCTGTTGTTGATCGGCCTGCTGGCCTGGCAGGGTTTCCATGATGTTTTTCAATTTCTGCTTGCCTCGGGCTGGTATCTGCTGTTGCTGCCCCTGGTATGGTTTCCGGTTTTACTGCCGGCAACACAGGGCTGGCGCCAGTTGTTCAAACCCGGCTGCAAGCCCTCTTTCGGCCACGGCCTGCTGGCGCTGTGGATGGGACGCGCAGTCAATAACCTGCTGCCGGTGGCATCCATAGGCGGGGAAGTCGCCAAGGCGCGACTGCTTACGATATGGGGCACAAGCGGGGTAGATGCGGCCGCTTCCGTGACGGTGGACAAGGCGGTACAGGCCATGGCGCTGGCCTGCTGGGCGTTCACCGGCGCGCTGCTGTTATTGTTCCTGCCCGGTGACAGCGGCATCGTGCCGTACGCGGTCGGCTGCATCGTCTTCCTGGTAGCCAGCGCCATTGGCATGGTCATTGTCCAGCGTCTCGGTTTACTGGGCGGCCTGGCAAAACTCGTCGGCAAACTGGTGAAACATGAAACCTGGGAAAACGTCACCTTCTCCGCCACCGAAGTAGACCAGGTGATACGGGAATTATACGGAAAAAAACTCAACATCCTGAACGCAGCGCTGTACCGGCTGGCCTCACTGGCGCTACACACAGTCGAACTATGGCTGGCCTGTTACCTGCTGGGACAACCCATAAGCGTATTCGAAGCGTTTTTGCTGCGCAGCCTGACGGCAGCCCTGAGCGACCTCGCGTTCATGATCCCCAACGCCTACGGCGTGCAGGAAGGCGCATTCATCATCATCGGCGCACTAGTCGGATTCACCCCCGAATTTTCACTGGCCCTGTCCCTCGCCCTACGCATACGCGACCTGATATTCGACCCAGCCGGCCTAATCACACTGCAACAAGTAGAAAGCCACCGCTATTTCAACCGCCGCACCACCAGGTAAAAATCCAGAAAATCCAGGACACCCATGAATTGGTGGGTCAAATTTGGGATGGGTCAAATTTGGGACACCCATGAATTGGACAAGGCAAAAAGCTTGCCATCAAATCCAATACTTGGGGAAGGTCAAATTTGGGACACCCATGAATTGGGTCAAATTTGAGACAAATTTAGGACACCCATGAATTGGGAGAAATCCAGGACACCCACGGATTAATTTTATGTATGTCCCAATACTCCCCGCGAAATTTATGGGTGTCCCAAATTACCCTTCCCAAATTACCCTCCCAAATTACCCGAAATTTATGGGTGTCCCAAATTACGTCCCAAATTACGACCCGAAATTTATGGGTGTCCCAAATTACGGCCATGAATTGGACAAGGCAAAAAGCTTGCCATCAAATCCAATACTTGGCATATTGACGCCGTAATGAAGCCACCGGCAACAGCAGACCTGGTCTACCAGGACCGGATACTCCAGGATGTTTCCCGCACATTTGCCTTGACCATTCCGCAACTACCGGCGCCGCTGGAACGTGTGGTCGGCAACGCCTACCTGCTATGCCGCACTGCCGATACCATAGAAGACGATAAACACATGCTGCTCATAGACAAACAGCAGTTCTCGAAACGGTTTATCCAGATAGTGGCGGGCACAGAGGACGCGCAACAGTTTTCCAGTGACCTGTATCCCCGGTTATCACCCACCGCAACCGCCGGCGAATGCGACCTGATACGGAACACGCCGGCAGTCATCAGGATCACCCACAGCTTTAACCAGCGCCAGCGGGCGGCATTGCACCGCTGCATCAGCATCATGGCCGACGGCATGACCCGGTACCAGGAGGTGAACGTGGCAAACGGCCTGAAAGACCAGCAGGACATGGACGGCTACTGTTATTACGTAGCAGGCGTGGTGGGCGAAATGCTGACCGAGCTGTTCTGCGACTACTCCAGCGCCATCAACCGGAACTACGATGAATTGATGCAACTGGCGGTCTCCTTCGGTCAGGGCCTGCAGATGACGAATATTCTCAAGGATATATGGGATGATCAAAAACGCAACATGTGCTGGCTGCCGCAATCGGTACTGGAGCACTACGGGGTACACCTGAACAGCGAATCGCCATTGCAAAACAGAAAGGAATTCCAGCAGGCGCTGGGACACCTGATCGGCGTCACCGGCAACCACCTGGACAATGCATTAACCTATACGCTGTTACTGCCCAGGCACGAAGTCGGGATCAGGCGTTTCTGCCTATGGGCGCTGGGCATGGCGATACTCACACTGCGCAAAATCAACAGCCACCGCACTTATACCTCCGGCGAAGAAGTCAAAATCTCACGCCGCTCCGTCAAGGCCACGATAATTTCCACAAACCTGCTCACCAGACAGGATTTCCTGCTGCGATGGCTGTTCAACAGACTCGCCGCCGGCCTGCCCACAGCTTGACAATCAACAGAGATCTGCCCCACCCCCGTCGTCATGCCGGAACGGCGACCGCAACACCCGTCGTCATGCCGGGCTTGTCCCGGCATCCAGTCTGATAACGTGTCGCCTTTGGCGACCCTTTGTTACACTGTTAATTAATGAAACGTATCGGAATAGTCTGCGCGCTGTATTTTGAAGCATCCTGCTTCATGCCGGGGAAACCGCCTGCCCAACAGCCCGTCAGGCTCAACGAGAGCACAGCCCTGATCGTGTCCGGCATGGGCCGGGACAGGGCGAAACAGGCGGCGCACAAATTGATCGGAGAAAACGTGGACTGCCTGGTCAGTTTCGGAACCGCCGGGGCATTGGCGCCGACGCTCAGGCCGGGTGACCTGCTGCTGCCGCAAACGATCGTAGCGGCAAACACGGCCGCCTCACAGGCGCAACCGGGTCCGGACCAGGCCGACAGCCATATCGTCAACTCCGGACTGCCCGCACCGGCAATACAACGGCTATCCCGGCAACACATCCACATCCATACCGGCCCGCTGGCGTGCGCGGACGAGCCGGTCACAAGCAGCGCCGGCAAACGGCGGCTGTTTGGGCAGACAGGGGCAATCGCGGTGGATATGGAAAGCGCCGGCGTACTCGAGGCGGCACGGGAAAGCGGCTTGCAGGGCTACGCCGCACGGGTGATTGTTGACCCTGCGGACTTGGCGCTGCCGGAAATCGTCCTGCGCGAAGTCGATGACTTCGGCCAGATCAACAACCTCGCCCTGGCCCTCAGGCTGATCACGTCCCCCGCACAAATCCCACACCTGCTGCGCCTCGCAAAAGCCTCCCACCAGGCCGGTAAAACCATGCACCTGGTCGCCCGGGAACTACTCAAGTAATCTTGGAAGAATTTGGGGAAAGAATTTGGGACACCCATTAATTGACAATTTGGGACACCCATAAATTAAGGGAGTGAATTTAGGACACCCAGATCCCCTTCCCAGGCTTGTCAAAATGGTCGAACTAGTTTATAAGTATGGACTTTTAAGTGTAAAAACCTCGACATAATGCTCACCGAACAACAGGTTGAAGAATTTCAGCGCGACGGGTACCTGGTTTACCGGGGGCTGTTTGACGCCCATGAAATAGCGGACATAACCCGCTGGACCGACGAAGTCATGGCGTATCCTGAACAGCCTGGAAAATATATGAAATACTTCGAGGAAAGTTGCCTTACCGGCGAACGGATACTGAGCCGCGTAGAGGATATCGAACCATACCACGGCCAGTTCAGCCGTGTCTTCAACAGCGAGAAATTAAAAGGCGTCTGCACGCGCCTGTTCGGCACCAAGTCCGTGTTATACAAGGACAAAATCAATTTCAAACTGCCTGGGGGCGCCGGTTTCAAGGCTCACCAGGACGTCCAGGCCGGGTGGGATACCTATGCCGGGCTGCATATCACGGCCCTGGTCAGCATCGATGCCTGCGATATAGAGAACGGCTGCATGGAAATGGCCCCGGGCAAGCATACCCGGGGATTGATAGGCGAGAAGTGGAAACCCCTGGAAGAAGACGCCCTGGACTACGCCCCCATCCCCACGGAACCCGGCGACACGATCTTCTTCGATTCCTTCGCGCCGCACCGCTCCAGAGAGAACCTGACCAATAATCCCAGGAGAGTGCTTTACGTTACCTACAACAGACTGTCCGAAGGCGACCACAGACGGCAGTACTACATCGACAAACGTGAAAGCTTTCCACCGGATTGTGAAAGAGAACCCGGCAAGGAATACGTATTCCGGGTCTGAAGGATCCTTGTCACCGCCGTCATGACGGGCTTGTCCCGGCGATATTTGGGGTCAGAGTAAAAATACGGAGAACATGGTAAGTTGCGATGGTTTATTGCTGGGTATTTTTACTCTGACCCCAAATATCACGGAATGACAGCGTTTTTGTAAGATGATTAAGCAGTTCTCCTCCTTACTACTGCTCAAATGGGTCAGCTTCGTCCGTAGCGCCGCTGTTGCGGTTCTGCTGGTGGTATTCGCCCTCGCCTTCTTTGCCATGCGTTATACCGTGGACAATCTCAGCATGAATACCGACACTGAGGACATGCTGTCCGAGGAACTTGTCTGGCGCAAACTGGATCAGGAGTATGAAAAACGCTTCCCGCAATACGATAATAATATACTCATCGTCGTAGAGGCCGCGACGCCGGACCAGGCCGGGGACGCCGCCGCATTACTCTACCAGCGCCTGAAGCCGGAACAGGCATTATTTGAGTTCGTGTATTACCCGAATGCCCTGTCGGTATTCCGGGAATCCGGCCTGCTCTATCTCGATACGACGGAACTCCAGGACCTGTCCGACAGCCTCGCCGAAGTCCAGCCATTCCTGGCAAAACTGGCGCGCGACCCCTCTCTGCGCGGGTTGTTTGGCGTACTGACAGAAGCGCTCGATGCTCGGGAAGACGGAGAAGATGTAGATCTCAACCCCATCCTGACCCACATCAACGCCGCGATCGAGGCGCTGCAAGACAACCGGCCATTCCGCATGTCATGGCAGGAACTGATGTCCGGCGACAACCCGGGCGGCGCAGGCGCGGAGAAGGCCACCTACCGCGAATTCATCGTGTTGCAACCGAAGCTGGATTACGCCGGCTTCTTCCCGGCGACCCCGGCCATCGAGAAAATCCACCGGCTATATGAAGATCTGGACATCGCCTCATCCCCGGGCGCGCAGATCCGGCTGACCGGCGCCACTGTGCTGGCGCACGAAGAAATGTTGAGCGTGATGAAAGGCACGAAAACGGCCATCGTCCTCGCCCTGGCCCTGGTCACGGTCATCATGCTGGTCGGCCTGGGCTCCGCCAGGCTGGCCCTGGTCACCATGATCAGCCTGGTCACGGGCCTGCTGTTCACCGCAGCCTTCGCCACCCTCACGGTCGGCGAGCTGAACCTGATTTCAGTGGCATTTGCCGTGTTGTACATCGGCCTGGGGGTCGATTTCGCGATCCACTACTGCCTGCGCTACCGGGAACATCTCATCGACGGCGCCGACCGGCGCCGCGCACTGGAACAGACCTCGGTCAACGTCGGCGGCTCGTTATTCCTGTGCGCAGTCAGCACCGCCATCGGCTTTTTTGCCTTTATCCCCACCGACTACACGGGCGTGGCGGAACTCGGCTGGATTTCCGGTTTCGGCATGTTCATCAGTTTTGCGGTCACCCTCACGGTGATACCGGCGCTGCTGTCCCTGCTGCCGGTCAAACCCGGACCGGAGCGACCGGTCAGGGGATGCCGGCTGATTGACCTGCATCCCGGCAAGATCCTGGGCGGCGCGTCCTTGCTCGCGCTGGCCTCTGCCGTGCTGCTCAACGGCATCCGCTTCGACCACAACACCCTCAACCTGCACGACCAGGACGGCGCGGCGCTGACGACCTTCCGGCAATTGCTCGCGGATAACGACCTGACTCCCTGGACCGGGATCACGATCGCCGACGACGCGGCGCAGGCAGACAGCTACCGGGACCAGTTTGCCCGCTCGGATCTGGTCGATAAAGTCGTCTCGATAGCGGATTTCATACCCGGGGACCAGGATGAAAAGCTGTATATCATCGATGAGATGAGCCTGCTGCTGGGCGATTTATCGGTCGCGGCACAGCCGGACGCCGAAACGCAAAGTCCCGCCGCGCGCCTGGCCGCGCTGCACGCTTTCCAGGAGAAATTGCAGGCAGACGGAACGGACGACCCGGTCATGGCCAGGTTGCGCGGGAACCTTTCCGGGCTGCTGGCGGACCTGGAGCCATCCTTGCGGGATGGGGTGGATTCCCGCTTGCGCGGGGATGGTGAGGATGGCGCGGAGAAACTGGCGCAACTGGAACAGTCCCTGCTGGCATCCCTTCCCGGACGCCTGGAGGCATTGAATGCGTCCCTGAATGCCGATTACATTTCCCTGGAAAACCTGCCTGCCGAACTGAAACAACTCTGGCTCAGCGCCGACGGCCGGCAGCGTATCGAGATCTACCCGAAACAGGACATGCAGGACAACGCTGCATTAAGGCAGTTCGTCCGTGAAATCCAGTCCATCACTCCCCAGGTCACCGGTTCGCCGGTTAATAACCTGGAGGCCAGCGACGCGGTGGCTGCCGCGTTCAAACAGGCATTCCTGTATGCATTCATCGCCATCACGCTCATGTTGTACGTGCTCCTGACCCGAAAGAGAGACGTGTTCCTGGTGTTGATCCCGTTGCTCATGGCAGCCGCGTTAACCGGCGGGATCAGCGTGCTGGCCGGGCTCCCGCTCAACTTCGCCAACGTGATCGCCCTGCCGTTACTGCTGGGGATAGGCGTGGACAGCGGCATCCATATCATCCACCGGTTCCGGACCGACCTGCCCGACGGGAAAAGCATCCTGGCCACCAGTTCGGCCCGTGCAGTGGTTGTCAGTTCCCTGACCACCATGGGCGGCGTCGGCAACCTCGCGCTGTCCCCACACGCAGGCACCGCCAGCATGGGAATGTTGCTGACCCTGGGCATCGGCGTCACCCTGGCCTGTATGCTGATCGTCCTGCCCGCCCTGCTTACTGTTGTCACCAGGTCGCGCTGACAGCCTCCGCAGTCATGCCGGCCTCAACCCGGCATCCAGTCTAATTTCTGAATTGCCCCCCCTGAATTGACCTTCTTAATTC
Organism: Gammaproteobacteria bacterium; assembly: GCA_965205405.1. Taxonomy (GTDB): domain Bacteria; phylum Pseudomonadota; class Gammaproteobacteria; order Eutrophobiales; family Eutrophobiaceae; genus JAAXHV01. The sequence goes on along the minus strand of OZ242169.1, from coordinate 1,712,866 downwards.
AGGACACCCATTAATTTGGAAAGTAAATTTGGAATTTGTGGGTGTCCCAAATTGACCCCATTCCTAATTCAGGACACCCATTAATTTGGAAGTAAATTTGGAATTTATGGGTGTCCTGAATTGACCCATTCCTAATTCAGGACACCCATTAATTTGGGAAGTAAATTTGGAATTTATGGGTGTCCTGAATTGACCCATAATTCAGGACACCCATTAATTTGGGAAGTAAATTTGGAATTTATGGGTGTCCTGAATTGACGGCATGGTTGGATAAAGAATAAAAGGGTGGCATACACATTTTTTGCCGATATAATTTCCACCGTTATGGAAGAAGTCTTGAATTAACTCCATGCCGGACAATAAACCGCTTGACGCCAGGCTGGCCGCCAAACTGGTTTATCCACTGCGGCATTCTGCGGTCACGCCCAATCACCTGACAACGGCGCGCTTGCTCACCGGTGTGGTTGCATGCGCACTGCTCAGCAGTGGCGACCCGGGCTGGGCCCACGTCGGCGCGCTGTGCTTCGCCCTTTCCAACTTCCTCGACCACACCGATGGAGAACTGGCCAGGCTCACCGGCAAGGTGAGCAAGTACGGACATTACTACGACCTCGCCAGTGACGCCGTCGTCGATATCCTGCTCTTCATTGGCATAGGTATCGGCCTGATGCACGGCAACCTGGGCACCTGGACGCTACCCATGGGGATATTCGCCGGCGTGTCGGTAGCCGTTATTTTCCAACTGCGCCTGATGATCAGTAACATGACTGGCAAAGAACAAATCGAACAACCCAATATCGGGCTGTTCGAAATCGAAGACGTCTTCTATCTGCTGCCCCTGGTCACGTTCTTTGATGTGCTGCAGCCGTTCCTCATCGTGGCCACAGTCGGCGCACCCTTGTTTGCAATCTGGACCCTGCGCGCCTACCTCAGACTCAAACGTGCATGACCACGCTTATCACCGGCGCCAATGGCTTCGTCGGGGCCGCGGTGGTGCGGGATCTGCTGCGCGAGGACCATGCAGTGAGGGCTCTGGTCAGGCCCGGCAGCGACCTGCGCAACCTGGAAAAACTGGCAGTCACCCTGGTTGAAGGCGACCTGACCAACGCCGCCTCATTGCAACGGGCGGTCAACGGTTGCAACTACCTGTTCCACGTCGCCGCCGACTATCGCCTGTGGATACCCGACCCGGCAAGCATGTACCGGACTAACGTAGACGGCACCCGGGACCTGTTCCGCCTCGCCGCCGATGCAGGCGTCAGCAGGATGGTCTATACCAGCAGCGTGGCGACCCTGGGCATCAACCGGGATCGAACCCCCGCCGACGAAACCACACCGGTCACCCTGGAAGACATGGTCGGCCACTACAAACGTTCCAAATACCTGGCCGAGCAGGCCGTCCGGGAACTGGTTGAGGAACAAGGGCTGCCCATCATCATCGTCAACCCGTCCACACCGATCGGCCCGCGCGACATCAAGCCGACCCCCACCGGCCGGATTATCGTCGATACGTTGAAAAGGAAAATCCCGGCCTACGTGGACACGGGACTGAACATAGCGCACGTAGACGACGTGGCAAAAGGCCACCTGCAGGCGTTTGCACAGGGCGAACCAGGCAAACGCTACATCCTGGGCGGAGAAAACATGTCGCTGAAAACTATCCTGGGTATCATCTGCAACTACGCAAACCTGCCGCCACCGAAAGTAAGACTGCCCCACAACGCCATCTACCCCTTCGCTTGGCTGGCCGAAAAGTGGTCGCTGATCAGCAACAAAGAGCCATTCGCAACAGTGGACAGCGTTAACATGGCAAAAAAACACATGTACTTCTCCTCCACCCAGGCAAAGCACACCCTCGACTACAACCCCCGCCCCGCCCGCCAGGCCCTGGAAGACGCAATAGACTGGTTCAGGGACAACAACTACTGTTAACAGGGTCAATTTGGGACACCCATAAATTAGAATTTGGTCAATTTAGGGTCACACACCATAAATTAGAGGTCAATTCAGGACACCCATAAATTCCAAATTTACATCCCAAATTTATGGGTGTCCCAAATTAATGATGCATCCCAAATTTATGGGTGTCCCAAATTAAAGATTCGTTAAATTACGGTTTCCCCCGTAGGAGAAATGCCCGTTCCTGTTTACCTTTTTCTGAGCCAGTCGTTGATGGCGCTGGGGAGGGTTGCCTGGGAGTCGGCGCCGACGTAGATGCCGATGTGGCCGCCGGGTAGTTCCAGTTCAGTGTAGTCCTCGCTGCTGATGCAACCGGCCAGGGCCTTGGATGCATCGGTCGGGACCAGGTGGTCATCGCTTGCGTAGATATTGAAGATCGGGATCGTTATCTGTTCCAGGTCAACCTGTTGCCCGCCGATGCGCACCTCCCCTTTCACCAGTTTATTGCCCTGGTAAAAATCCCTGGCGAACTGGCGGCAGGCCTCTCCGGCCTGGTCGGGGCTGTCAAAAATCCACTTTTCCATGCGCATGAACGTAGCGAGCTTGTCCTTGTCATCCAGTATATCCAGCGCATCCAGGTATTTTTTCCCGGTCAGCCGATACGGCCTCAAAAGCAGGAACAGCCAGTTCAGGAACTCACCGGGTATATTACCCAGGGTGTCTACGCCCAGGTCGATGTCCAGGTGCCGGACCAGGTGGCTGAGCAGGTCCCGATGTGTATGAAAGTCCACCGGCGTAACGCTGGTCACCAGGTTGGCGACTTTGTGCCGGCGCAGGGCCGTATAACACAGACAGAACGTCCCCCCCTGGCACACCCCCAGCAGGTTTATCCGGTCTGCGTCACCCTGCTGCCTGATAAAATCCACCGAATTGTCCAGGTAGCGGTTGATGTAATCGTCCAGGGTCAGGGCTGCGTCGTCTTTATCCGGGTAGCCCCAGTCAAGCAGGTAAACGTCCAGGCCGGCCTTGAGCAATCCCTGGACCAACGAACGCCCGTCCTGCAGGTCCATGATGTACGGCCTGTTGACCAGGGCGTAGACGATCAGGACGGGGACGCCATGGGGTTCGGCTACGAGCGGTTTGTAGTGGTACAGCCTGACCTTGTCCTCCCGGTACACCTCGTCCCTGATCGAAGGGCCGACGTCGACGGGGGCGGCGCCGGACGGCCTTGCAAAAGCCGGAGGCAGCGGCAGGTCGAAACCGCCTGCCTCATCGGCAAGCCCGCGCCGCATGGCCAGGAATGCATTCACCAGGCCGGCAAAGTTGCGGGAGTATTCCTCGGTAAATGCCATCTCCGCATACGCCTGCTCCCCGCATTCCAGCCACAGGTTGTAATACTCTTTCAGTGCGGCGATCGCGTCCGGCGACAGTGTGGAGCCAAGCTGCCCATCAGGGGTTTTCTGAGTCATTGAATGCTGTATTACCATTCCTGCGCAAGCAGGAATTCAGTATAGAGTGTCCCAAATTTCTTCTTCCTGGATTCCATCCAATTCATGGGTGTCCTAAATTTCACCGATCCAATTCATGGGTGTCCTAAATTTCACCGATCCAATTCATGGGTGTCCTAAATTTCACCGATCCAATTCATGGGTGTCCTAAATTTCACCGTCCAATTCATGGGTGTCCCAAATTTCAGCGCCCGGCGGCGGTGGAATCAGTCATGCGATTAAAGTCCGGGGAACAGGGGACGGAATTGAATTCCGTCCCCGATGGAAGTGTTTCACTACCTGACCGCCCGGTTATCGACCAGGTCATCCACCACGGCCGGGTCGGCCAGGGTGCTGGTGTCGCCCAGGTTGTCCAGTTCATTGGCGGCTATCTTGCGCAGGATGCGGCGCATGATCTTGCCGGAGCGGGTCTTGGGCAGACCGGGCGCCCATTGGATCACGTCCGGGCTGGCGATGGGGCCGATTTCCCGGCGTACGTGCTGCACCAGTTCCCTGTTGAGTTCAGGGGAAGGGGTGGCATCCTGCATCAGGGTCACGTAAGCATAGATCCCCTGCCCCTTGATATCATGGGGAAACCCCACCACGGCCGCTTCGGCTACCGTGTCATGCAGCACCAGGGCGCTTTCCACTTCCGCCGTCCCCATACGGTGGCCGGAGACGTTGATCACATCGTCAACCCGCCCGGTAATCCAGTAATAACCGTCCTCATCCCGACGCGCGCCGTCACCGGTGAAATACTTACCGGGAAAGGTCTTGAAATAGGTATCGATGAAGCGCTGGTGATCGCCGTACACGGTACGCATCTGACCGGGCCAGGAGCGCTTCAGGCACAGCGAGCCCGAGGCCGCCCCCGGCAACTCGTTGCCCTTGTCATCCACCAGGCAGGGCTCCACGCCGAAGCAGGGCCGGGTTGCGGAGCCGGGTTTCAAGGCGGTCGCGCCCGGGTACGGTGCAATCAGTACGCCGCCGGTCTCGGTCTGCCACCAGGTATCGGCTATCGGGCAGCGCCCGTCACCGACGACATGGTAATACCACTCCCAGGCTTCCGGGTTGATGGGTTCGCCGACACTGCCGAGCACCCGCAGGCTGCCGCGATCATGCTGTTTCACGAATTTATCGCCCTGCCCCATCAGCGCGCGCAACGCCGTGGGCGCAGTATAGAAAATATTGACCTGGTGCTTGTCCACCACCTGCCAGAACCGGCCCGCGTCGGGATACGTGGGGACGCCTTCAAACATCAGGGTGGTGGCGCCGTTGCACAGGGGGCCGTAGACAATATAGGAATGCCCCGTCACCCAGCCGACGTCCGCGGTACACCAGTAAACCTCCCCATCCTGGTAATCAAACACATACTTGTGAGTCAGCGCGGTGTACAGCAGGTAACCGCCCGTCGTATGCAATACCCCTTTGGGCTTGCCGGTGGAGCCTGACGTGTACAGGATAAACAACGGATCTTCCGCATCCATTTCCTCCGGCGGGCATTCCGCCGCGGCATTCTCCATCTGTTCGTGATACCACACATCGCGCGCCGCATTCCAGCCCACGTCCGCGCCGGAGCGTTTTACCACGATCACGCTGTGCACATCCGGGCACTGTTCCAGGGCCTTGTCGGTATTCGCCTTCAACGGTGTGTTGCGACCACCGCGCACGGTTTCATCCGCGGTAATGACCACCCGGCAATCAGAGTCCAGTATGCGGTCCTTCAGCGCCTCCGGCGAGAACCCGCCGAATACCACCGAGTGGACCGCACCGATGCGGGTACAGGCCAGCATGGCGACCGCCGCCTCGGGGATCATGGGCATATAGATGGAGACGGGATCGCCCTTGCCGACGCCTCTTGCTTTCAGGACGTTGGCGAAGCGGCAGACTTCCCGGTGCAGCTCCCGGTAGGTGATCTTCTTGTCAATATCCGGATCGTCGCCTTCCCAGATGATGGCAACGTCATCGCCGCGGGTCTCCAGGTGCCGGTCCAGGCAATTATACGATACGTTCAGTTTCGCCCCGGTGAACCATTTGATGTCCACGCTCTCATAGTCCCAATCCTGGACTTTATCCCATTTTTTAAACCAACTGACGAACTGTTCCGCCTGCTCGGCCCAGAACGCCTCCGGCTCGTTGATTGAGCGCTCATACATCGCAGAGTATCGTTCCGCACTGATATGGGCGGTTGATGCAAGCGTCCGGGGCGCAGGATAGATTTTTACTTCAGACATGCTAATTCCTCTTCAAACTATTCTTATTGGTATCGGGCGGATTGTACATTATAAGGCAAACACAAACCTTATGAGTTAAAACCATCGCCATTCCGGCGGAGGGGGACGCACCGGAATGACGATTACAAAATAATAGCTCCGTTTGCCCGATTATATTTGATCCCTGACGACTTTTATGTGCTATAGTTTCCACGTGGCTGACCGTAGAATCCATGTTAAGGACCAGCGTGGCCACTCACCGGTGAGCCTTTTACGTCATAATAACCGTAGGAGGGATAAAAAATGACTAGAATCATCGTTGGATTGATCACCCTAGCGGCTCTTGTTGAGGGGCTGGCCCCTGGGGCAGTTCCTTCAGATATGCTTCCAATAGCTATTGTGTTACTTGGTCTGGCCTATGGCTGGACGGCGGTCGATGCTGAAGATCCTGTCGCTTACCTGGCAGTCGCCATCGCTGTAGGAGCAGCAACAATGAGTGATGGTGTTCTTAACGCAATTCCTATGCTAGGTGGACACCTTGACGCTATCGTCGATCAGGTCAGCAACGCACTTAATGCTGGTGTTATCAGCATTCTTGTGGCGAGGACCGTAAATCGATTGAAGGGCTAAATCAGGCCAACCGGATTATCTATAGCAGATAGAAGACTCCGGTTAGACTCTGTACGAGTCTGCTTAAGTCAATTGCCTCACCTGCCCGGGGGGCGGGTGGGGCTTTTGAATAGGTTCCGCCGGGGATTTCTCCGGCTCACCCAAAGCGGTTTTCGATGTAGTCATCCACTATGCGCTGGAACTCTCCGGCGATATTATCGCCGCGCAGGGTGACAACTTTTTTGCCATCGACAAAGACCGGGGCGGAAGGCGCTTCGCCGGTTCCGGGCAGGCTTATACCGACATCCGAATGCTTGCTTTCACCCGGACCGTTTACCACGCAACCCATCACCGCCAGGTTCAATTCCTCAACTCCCTTGTACTTCTCACGCCAGATCGGCATCTGGGTCCTGATATAGGCCTGAATGTTGTCCGCCAGTTCCTGGAATACGGTACTCGTGGTACGGCCACAGCCGGGACAGGCGGTAACCAGCGGAGTAAATGAACGAAAGCCCATTGTTTGCAGGATCTCCTGGGCGACAATCACCTCAGTAGTCCGATCACCTCCCGGTTCGGGAGTGAGGGAAATGCGGATTGTATCTCCTATCCCCTCCTGCAACAGAATCCCGAGGGACGCGGTAGATGCAACAATCCCCTTTGACCCCATTCCGGCCTCGGTCAGGCCGAGGTGCAAGGCATAATCGCAGCGACTGGCCAGGTCCCGGTAAACCGAAACCAGCTTTTGTACTCCGCTTACCTTGCATGACAGAATGATCCTGTCTCTGGGTAAGCCGATCTCCTCCGCCTTGGTTGCGCTGTTCAAGGCGGAAGAGATCAAGGCTTCCTGCATGACGTGGTCGGCATCCAGGGGTTCTGCCAACCTGGCATTCTCATCCATCATGTGGGTAGCCAGATTCTGGTCCAGGCTGCCCCAGTTCACGCCAATCCGTATCGGCTTATCATACTCGATAGCCTTTTCTATCAGGATGGCAAACTGGCTGTCGCGCTTCCTGCCAAACCCCACGTTCCCCGGATTTATCCGGTATTTGGCCAGCGCCTCGGCGCAATCGGGGAATTTAGTCAACAACTGGTGGCCGTTATAGTGAAAATCACCGATCAAAGGCACGTTGCAACCCAGCACATCCAGCCTTTCCCGAATACGCATGACCTGGCGCGCCGCATCTTCGTTATTCACAGTGATACGCACCAGCTCCGACCCGGCTGCAACCAGTTGCTGCACCTGTTTCACCGTCGCAGTGACATCAGCAGTATCAGTATTCGTCATGGACTGGACGACAACCGGCGCGCCCCCGCCCACTTCGACCGGACCAATTCTAACCGCAACACTGCGCCGCCTCTCCAAAATACCCTGCTGATTTGTCATACCACAAGTCTAAATACAACACGATAATAGTCAAGCACATACTCAGTAGCAAATTTGGGACACCCATGAATTGATCGGGACTCAATTTGGGACACCCATGAATTGATCGGGACTCAATTTGGGACACCCATGAATTGATCGGGACTCAATTTGGGACACCCATGAATTGATTGGGACTCAATTTGGGACACCCATGGGGGACTCAATTTGGGACACCCATGAATTGATTGATGACCTGGGCTCAATTTATGGGTGTCCCAAATTTACCCCCATGAATTGATTGATGACCTGGGCTCAATTTATGGGTGTCCCAAATTTACCTTAATCCATGGGTGTCCCAAATTTACCTTAATCCATGGGTGTCCTGGATTAAGGTAAACTTTTGCGGGGATGGGGGTGGTATGAAAATGACGTGAAACATGCGATACTGCCGATTCTATGTGCAGGGGAAAAAGTCAGTATTCCAAAGAAGAATTGTTAGCTTGTGGTCGGGGCGAGTTGTTCGGTGAAGGAAATGCCCAGTTGCCGTTGGACAATATGTTGATGGTTGACCGGATAACGGATATCAGTGACAGTGGAGGGCTGAAGGACAAGGGGTATGTCGTGGCGCAATTGGATATTCATCCGGACTTGTGGTTTTTTAATTGTCACTTTCAAGGTGACCCGGTCATGCCCGGCTGTCTGGGGCTTGACGCGATGTGGCAATTAGTGGGATTTTACCTGGGCTGGACCGGTGCACCCGGTCGCGGCCGGGCGCTGGGAGCGGGTAGAATCAAATTCTCCGGGCAGGTCACGCCGGACTGCAAGGTGGTAGAATACGTAATTGATATGAAAAAAATATTCTCCCGAAACCTGGTGATGGGGGTCGCCGATGGCTGCATGTATGTCGATGGCAAGGAAACCTATTCGGCAAAAGACCTCAGGGTGGGCCTATTCCAGCAGTTGGGAAAATTTTGACAGGTAACAAAGCAAATCAGTAAATCTATTCAGAGAGGTATAATTTGAAACGAGTAGTCATTACCGGCCTAGGCATAAAATCCAGTATAGGAAACGGTCAGGCGGAAGTGCTTAATGCACTGAAATCAGCAACAACCGGTGTAGAACATTCACAGGAATATGCTGATCTGGGATTCCGATCCCACCTTCACGCCCCCATCTATCTCGACCTGGATGAGCTAATCGACAGGAAACAGAAGCGTTTCATGGGCGATGCCGCCGCCTATGCCTACCTGGCGATGCGGGATGCAATCAGCGATGCCAACCTGGATGAAGAGCAGGTATCCCACCATCGCACCGGTTTGATAGTCGGCACCGGCGGCACCTCCACCGAGAATATGGTCGCCGCGGCGGACATATTACGCAGCAGAGGCGCCCGGAAAGTGGGGCCGACCATCGTGCCCCGGGTCATGTCGAGCACAGCCAGCGCCTGCCTGGCAGTTGCCTACAAGATCAAGGGAATAAATTATTCAATCGGCTCCGCCTGCGCCACCAGCGCCCATTGCATAGGCAATGCCTACGAGCTTATCCAGTCCGGCAAACAGGACATCATCTTCGCCGGCGGCGGCGACGAGGTTCACTGGACCGGCACCTTGTTATTCGACAGCATGGGCGCCCTTTCGTCGCGCTACAATGACAGCCCGGCAACCGCATCCCGTCCATTTGACGCTAACAGGGACGGGTTTGTCATCTCCGGCGGCGGCGGGATAATCGTCCTGGAAGAGTATGACCATGCCGTGAAAAGGAATGCAAAAATACACGCCGAGATTGTCGGATACGGCGCCACCTCCGACGGCTACGACATGGTAAAGCCCTCCGGCGAAGGCGCAGTGCGCTGCATGCAGATGTCACTTGCAAACGTCACCGACCCGGTTGACTATGTCAACGCCCATGCAACCAGCACACCAGCCGGCGACACGGGAGAACTCAGCGCAATAAGAACGGTATTCAAGGACAATATACCCAGGATCAGCTCAACCAAAGCCCTGACAGGTCACGGCCTCGGCGCCGCGGGCGTGAGTGAAGCAATCTTCACCCTGCTGATGCTCAAACAAAATTTCGTTTGCGAATCCGCCAACATTCAAACACTGGACGAAGCAGCAGAAGGCCTGCCCATCGCCCTGGAACGCATCGATAACGCCGACCTCAACACGGTAATGTCAAACAGCTTCGGCTTCGGCGGCACAAACGCCACCCTGGTTTTTTCCAGAGTCCAGTAATACGCCGTCGCCGTCATTCCGGCGAATGCTTCCCGGCTATCTGCGCTCTGGTCAGGGATGGGCTTTCTTAAACGCAGATGGCCTCAATTCATCTTTCCTGGGAAACGTTTTATACATCTCGTCTCTCCAGCTATAAATTCTTTTATAACCTTCTGCTACCGTTTCCTCTACCCTGCCTATTCTATCCGAAAGGTCCTTGATATCATCCTTGGTAGCCATGTTGGCGATATCATCCTTGGTAGCCATCTTGGCGATATCATCCTTGGTAGCCATCTTGGCAATATCCTCCTTGGTGGCCAAGTGCGAAGTACCGTCTTTTATCAAGTCGGAAAAAGCGCGAATGAATGCCTGCGCACTGCCGTTAAGGTTATCTTGTTGATCTATCATTGATTGTGCTCCTGTTCAGTTACAGCTTCCATTTGGGGTCAGGTCAAAAATAGCTTCGTCCATCATCATTGTCAAACACTTTTTGCAGGCAATATGATTAGTGGGTGTCCTGAATTACTTCGCCAATTTATGGGTGTCCCAAATTACGTCAAACACTTTTTGCAGGCAATATGATTAGTGGGTGTCCTGAATTACTTCGCCAATTTATGGGTGTCCCAAATTACGCTTTCCAATTTATGGGTGTCCCAAATTACGCTTTACATCATTAGCAATAACATATAAGCATCCGTCAACTGCTTCCTTTAAATTGACAGCCAATTCGGCAATGGTATCTCCCTGTGATACACAACCAGGAATAGACGGAACTTCTGCCCAGTAACCACCTTCTTCTGCAACATGAATAATAATCTCAGTTTTCATAACGTGAACTCTCGTAAATAGTTTATTCCCCTATAACGAATAATTTTTCGATATATCAAAATACTTGGCACCCTATTGCTTTACAGTCAATAAAAAAAATTTACTGTGTCGTCATACCGGGCTTGTCCCGGTATCCAGTCTAATGGCGTGTCGCCCTTGGCGACCCATTATTGCAGGGGATTTCTCAGGGATTAAGCTCCGCCAGGAGGCGGAGCAGGGCGATGCGGGTTTCTTCCAGGCGCAGGCGGCTGTCGAGGGTATCGAATTCGACGTCCAGGGCGGATTGGCGGGCTTCGATGTGTTGCACGAAGGTGGCGCGGCCGACATCCAGCTTGCTGCCGGTCAGTTCCACCACCTCTTCCATATCTGCGATTGCGGACTCGAACTCTCGCAGGGAATGTATCAATCCTTCAAGCAGGTCCCAGTTCGAGCGGACGTCTATCTTGACCTGCTCCCGTTCTGCGGACAAGTCCCGGCGCGCGGTCTCCACCGCCAGCCTGGCGCCGCGCAACTGTGAGCGCTTGAGGCCGCCTTCATACATCGGCACCGACAGGTTGACGCCGCCGACGATATCGCGGGTGTCGATCGGCCCGACGTGGCCGGCGCTGGCGTTGACCTCCAGGCTCAGGGTCGGCCAGAGTTCGGCCTTGCGGAATGCCAGTTCTCCTTCTGCGGCTTCCAGGCGCATGCGCGCCCGCGCCAGGGAGGGAGACCAGCTCTCGGCCCGGACCAGCGCATCTTCGAGACTTGCCGGAGTCGCCAGTTCCAGGCCGGCCAGGGAAGTGGGCGCCAGGTCGTCATGGTCGGCTCCCGTCAGCCGCACTAACTGCGCCCGCGCCACTCGGTAATAGGAATTGGCCTCAATACGCCCCGCCCGCGCCTGGTGCAGACGGCGCAGGACTTCGAACAACTCGGTGCGGTCCAGGCTACCCTGTTCGATACGCCGGCGCGCGATGTCTTCAAGATCGACCAGCAGCTTCTCGAAGTCGCGCCGGCTGTCGTAGATGCGTTTCCGGAACAACTGTTCGGAAAAGGCGCGGGCGACCTCCGCCAGGACTTCCTGGCGAACTTGCTCAAAAGCGTATTCTGCCTCGGCGATCTCGGCCTCGGCGCGGCGCTGGCGGCCCTCCAGACGGCCGAAGGTATACAGGTTCTGGTTAAGCTGCACCCTGCCCCGGTACGAGTGCCCCTCATAGGTCTGCCTCACGCGAGCCTCGCTGCGGTTATGGCTGTAGCCGGTGTTGCCGGTTACGGTGAGCGAGGGGCGGCGACTGGTATTGACTTCCACCAGCCTCTCGCGCGCTTCCGCCACGCGGTTCTCGGCCGCCTGCATCCGGGCATCCCGCGCCTGCGCATCCAGAAACGCCTGCGACAAGGTGTAGGAACTGCCCGTCTCGTCGGCCATGGCGGTCTGTCCCAGTACGAATATTGGGGTCAGAGTAAAAATACCCAGCAATAAACCAGCAGGACCTGCCAGTGAGCGTATTTTTACTCTGACCCCAAACGTCATGACCCGGATGAAGGGGGACAGATTTGAAATCTGTCCCCGGTGCATTGGGTGACACTTTATGGGGACAGATTTAAAATCTGTCCCCGGTTTTTGCGTATTCATTCTTCGACCATCGCCTTGCCCATGATGTCGGTCAGGGGCTTGGTCAGGTACGACATGGCGGTGCGGTCGCTGCCGGTGAACATGATGTCCACGGGCATGCCGGGGCCGATGGTGACGTCACCCAGCTTCGCCATTTCATCCTCGGGGACCAGTATGCGGGCGATATAATAGGCGGTGCCGCCCTCCTCGTCGCGGAAGGCATCGGGCGAGACGCGCTCGACCGTGCCTTCAACCTGGGGCGTAGTACGCCAACTGAAGGCCGAAAACCTCAACCGGGCAGTCTGGCCGGGGTAGACGTTGTCCACATCGGTGGGCCGCACCTGGCCCTCCACCATGAGCCGGTCTTTAGTCGGGACAATGTTCATAATGGCACTACCGGGCGGGATCACCCCGCCCAGGGTATGGACGCTGAGGCCGATGACCTTGCCGTCCTGGGGCGACACGATGGTGGTACGCTGCAATACATCCCGCACCGAGGCGAGACGCTCGCGGGTCTCGAACCATTGCTGTTGCGTCGCGTTGATCTGGTCGGACACCTCCCTGCCCCAGCCGTGTTCGATCTGGAGGATCTCCTGGCGGGTCTCGCCGATTTTCACCCGGGTCCCGGCGATGTCCGCGACGAGGCTGCCGAGTCGGCCGATGGTCTGCTCGTATTCGCGCTGCCGGCTGATGAGCACGCCCTCATCAATCAATTGCTGATCGCGCAGGGTAACCAGGCTTTCCAGGTCCTGCTCAATCAGGGTCTGCTCGCGCAACAAGGCCCCCCGGCTTGCCTCCAGGCCGCGCACTTGCTCCTCAAGCTGGACGATGCGGTGGCGCAGCACCTCGATCTGGCCGTGGTACTGGCGCCGCCGCACCTGGAACAGGTTTTCCTGCACCGACAGGATATCGGCGATCACCGGGTCGTCGCGCAGGGCGATCAGTTCGTCGGAAAAGGCAATCTCCTCCTGCAACAGGCGCTCGGCATTCAATCGGTTGATCTCCGCCAGGCGTCCGTAATAGCGGCTCTCCAGGAGTTCCAACTGGGCGCGGTTCTGGGTCTCACTCAATTCAACGAGGACGTCGCCGGCCTTGACCTCGCTGCCCTCATGCACGTACAGGTTCTCGATAATGCCGCCCTCCAGGTGCTGGATGGTCTTATGCTCCGTATCCACCACCACCGTGCCCGTAGCCACCACGCCTTCGGTCAGGGGCGCCAGCATCGCCCAGGCCAGAAATCCGCCCATGGCGATGATGATCACAATGATCCCCCGGCGCATCACCACGTCGCGGGACAGTAACGCATACAATTCTTTCTTCTCGTCCGCGGCGTCCAGCGACAGCCCGACATCCTCCTCCTTCGGTCCGCGGATAAGGGAGACGATGTAACCGGACAGGCGTTGCAGCCAGCCGGTCGTGACTTTGCCCGCCAGGGTCATCGTGGATTGTTCAGCTTCTGCAACCATTATTTAACTCGTATTGCCTCTGCAATAATTACTGGGGTCAGAGTAAAAATTCTCCGAATTTTTACTCTGACCCCAAATATCGATTTCGTACCGGGGACGGATTTAAATCCGTCCCCTTATTATTTAGCTAACTACCAGCCTGGGCCTTTTTCTCGGTGGCGGGGGCGGGCCGCATGAATCGCTTTAACACCTCGTCGCGGGGGCCGCTCTCCAGCAATATGCCTTCCTTCAGGACCAGTATGTGTTCGACCATGCGCAGCAGGCGGAAGTTATGGGTCACCATCAGGGTGGTTACGCCGCGCTGGGTCAGGTTGCGCAGGGTGTTGCTGAGCGCCACCTCGCCGTCCGTGTCCAGGTTGGCGTCCGGTTCATCCAGTATTATCAACGCCGGGTCGCCGTACAAGGCCCGCGCCAGGGCCACGCGCTGGCGCTGTCCGGCCGACAGGTTGGAGCCGCCGGCCGCGATGGTCGTGTTGTAGTTGTCCGGCAGGCGCATGACCATATCGTGGCAGCTCGCCTGCTGCGCCGCGGCCAGCACCGCGTCGTTGTCGGGTTCGGAAAGGCGGGCAATGTTCTCGGCGACGGTGCCCTCGAACAGTTCCACCTCCTGGGGCAGATATCCCACGTGCCGGAAGCGGCTCTCGCTCGGCCAGTCAGCGATGGCCGCCCCGTCCAGGCGCACCACACCGGCCTGGGGTGTCCAGACGCCCACCATCATGCGGGCCAGGGTGCTCTTGCCGCTGCCGCTGGGACCGATGAGACCGGTGCTGGATCCCGGTTCCAGGGTAAAATTTACGCGCTTCAATGTCAGTGTCGTCGACCCGGGCGGCGCAGCGGATACCCCCTCCACATCCAGCTTGCCCGTGGGCCGGGGCAGGTTCGACGCGCCTCCGTCCCGCGCCGGCGGCGCTGACTTGAGCAGGTTATTGAGCCGGCGCCAGGCCTGGCGGGCGGAGACAAAGCCGCGCCACGCCGATATCCCCTGTTCGATGGGCGCCAGGGCGCGCCCCAGGATGATGGAGGCGGCGATCATCATGCCCGGTGAAATCTGTTGCTTGAGTACCAGCCAGGCGCCCATGCCCAGGATGCCTACCTGCACGATCTGGCGGCCCGACTTGGAGGTGGCCAGCAACGCGCTGATCCGGGAACCGCCCCGGGCCTGGAAGGCAACGCTGCGGTCGTGCTTGTCGCGCCAGCGGCGGCGGAAGCCCTCGAACATGCCCATCGCCTCCAGCACGTCCGCATGGCGCAGGCTGCTCTCCACATATCGATTGGACTCCGCGGTGTGCTCCGAGGCGTTGCGTAACGGCCCTCTTGAGGTCCATTCCGTGAGCAGGGCCAGGAACAGGATGAACAACGCGGCAAATATCGCGAAGAAACCCAGCCAGGGATGGATCAGGAAGATGACGGCAATAAAGACCGGCGCCCAGGGCGCGTCAAAGAAGGCCAGCGCAGGGGGACTTGAGATGAACTGGCGCACTGTATCCAGGTCGCGCACCGGCTGGTCGACGCTCTGGCGGAAGCGCTGCAGACTGCCGCGAAATACGCCGACCAACACGTCATCCTGCACCTCATGGTTCAAAGTCAGGGCGATGCGCGCCATCAGGCGCTGGCGCACCCAGTCCAGCAGGCCGAAGCAGGCCAGCAGGAAGACCGCGACCAGCGTCAACACGATCAAGGTCTCAAAACTGGCGCTGGTCAGCACCCGGTCGTACATCTGCAGCATATACACCGGCGCCACCAGCATCAGTACATTGGCCACCGCGCTGAACGCCGCCACGCCCACGAAACCTTTGCGGCAGCGGCGCAACGCCGCCTGCAACTGTGTTTCCTGTGACGGGCCTGTATAATTTGGAAGCTTTTGCTGCATAGTTGGAGTTACCGGGGTGTCACCTGATACGGGAGAGTTTAGATGTTGACGGATCAATATACGACATTTTTATCCTTATGAAAAGGATAAAATCTGTCCCGGGCTGATTATAGGCGCTTGCTTTTATTGCCGGATCAGCGCGGATCGTATTTCCCCACATCTTCAGCCACGCGCCGGCCAGTGATAGCTTCGCGCAGGCCCTCAAGCAATCCTTCCAGGTGTGCCATGCGTTCCCGCAAATGATTCATCTCTTCCCGCAGGGCTTTGAATCCTGTCTGCATTTCTTTCCGCAAGGTATTTATTTCTTCCCGCTGGTAGCGTTGTCCATTCAGGATGAGGCCGGCCAGCGTTACGCCGACGCCTATGATTGCAGTTAATTCCATTGACATGATGTATTTTCCTTAGTCTCTTTGTGCAGTCAGCGCGAGCCCGTTATCTACCGGTTCTGAGTTATCTTTAATATAATTTTATGCTTTGAACCTATCCACACATTTTTTCCCGGAGCGTGTGAGTTTTATCACAAATCAGAACAGATTCTTAATGACACTTCTGCAGAATTATGGGTGTCCTGAATTACTTGCTTCTAATCAAGTTTCCGAGAAATTTCAGCAATGGCTTTTTCCTGTTGAGCAAATTGCGATTGCATGTTTTTATTAGTGGTATCCAGCCGCTGGTCAAGCCGCCCATTGGTCTGGTCTATTCGCTCATTGGTCAGGTCTATTCGCTCATTGGTCAGGTCTATTCGTTTATTGAGGCGTCCCTCCATGGCGTCCATATCTGATTTAATATCCGTTCTGAGATCCCTGCCCGTTTTTTCCATGGCGTCGACAAAGACATTGCGCATGGCTTTGGCCAGCATGTCTACACTGCCATCCAGGTCCGTAGTCTGATTGCCCATTATTTCTTCTTCTTGATTGATTTATTGATTCCAGAAAACGCGGTTCATTATTCTATTCCTGCTATGACGGGAGGAGTAGCTTTTTTTCGGCTATTCGTGTGAGTTTTATCACAAATCAGCGCGAGCCCGTTATCTACCGGTTCTGAGTTATTTTTAATATAATTGTATACTTTGAACCTGTCCACACATTTTTTCCCGGAGAGTGTGAGTTTTATCACAAATCAGCACAGATTCTCTATGACACTTCTGCAGAATTATGGGTGTCCTGGATTACTATCTGATTTATGGGTGTCCTGAATTACTATCCATCGATAACGTAAATTATCTCGTGCAGGTTTGTGATAAAACTCACAAATTCCGCAAGAAAAGTGTGCAAGAAAAATATTGACAGGGTATATTGATATTATTTCACTGGGGGACTTAAGTCTGTCCCCATTGCAATGACCCCGAATATCCAGGGAGGGAATCCATGAGCATGATGATTGCAGAAATTTATGAAGCGCTGGTAGAAGCCGGAACGTCCGAGGAAAAAGCGAAGGCCGCGGCAGGTGTCGTGCCTGTCATTGATAGCCTGGCAACGAAAACAGATATGCAGGAACTACGTTCCGGAATGAAAGCAGACATGCAAGTACTACGCTCTGAAATGCAAGCCGAATTAAAGGTTTTAAAGTTCGCTGTGTTTTCCCTTTATCCATTTGTCCTTGCAATAGCCTACAGAATTTTTTCTTAAATCACGGTCCCCCGGCTATCATTCCTGTGTGGCCGGAGATAATCCGGGATACCTGTTTTCTTTTAGTCCCTCCAGGTCGTCAAAGGGTATCCTGAATTACTCGAGGCTGCCTACTCCGCAGCATGAATAACAACCGGGACCATCCCAGAGAAAAATGTGCGAAAGATTCTTGACACTACCCTCTGTCCGGAAATTTGTGGGTGTCCTGAATTACTCTGCTGTCTGCAAGGGGACGGACTTAAGTCCGTCCCCGGTACTGGATTACTTGGGTGTCCTGAATTACTCGCTGATCTAATTTATGGGTGTCCTGGATTACTCGGTACTGATTACCGTTACGCCGATACCGATTAAGGCAATAAATTCCATTGCCATGATTACAGTAGTTTAACTAATGTCACTATCAACGCAATTGTTGCCAAATGCAGCGATGTCATCCACATGATCAATCGCACTTCCATTTTTGACATGTCTGTTTTCAACTCAGAGCACAGTTCCTGCATATCCGTTTTCCTTGCCAGACTGTCAATAACGGGCACGACGCCAGCCGCAGCTTTCGCTTTTTCTTCGGACGTGCCGGCTTCCACCAGGGCTTCATAGATTTCGGCAATCATCATGCTCATGTTCACTCTCCATGTATGTTAATCAGGCGTTGTACATAAATAACAGTAATACCATTCTATTCAGGCAAACAATAATATTCAAATAGGTTTTCACCGGGAAACTGACATTTCGTGTGAGTTTTGTCACAAATGACAATAAATTCTCCATTGAAAACTCGAATATTTACGTTATCGATTATTGGCGCATCTATCTAATTTATGGGTGTCCTGAATTACTCGCTGATCTAATTTATGGGTGTCCTGGATTACTCTTTGGGTATCCTGGATTATTGCCTATCTAATTTATGGGTGTCCTGAATTACTTGCGCTGGAATGACGGCGTAATCAGGATGGCGGGGGCCAGGCCTGGGTGGCGGGGTTCAGTACGACGCGGGGGGTAGATATAAAACAGGGGCGGGTTTAATCGGGTTTTGCCCGACTAAACTGCCCCTGCGATCGTTTACTTCCGTGAAATCAGGAAGCTGGTTTTAATGCTCAGGTTAATCAGAGGATGAAGATGCCGTCCTCGTTGGTATCTGCGTCGAAGACACTCAGTCCGTCAACGCTTATCAGGATATCACCGTCAATGCCGTCTGTCCTCCAGGGTATCCAAATCAGCGATATTAGCAAGCTCGATTGTTCCTCCGCCAACGCTAGTCAAATCGATTACGACACGTTCTTCATCCCCTTCACCCCGTATTCTTATGAGTTCAACCAGATCTTCAGGGTCCTTAGCGTCAAATCCGAAAGCTGAGAGGTCAATCTTGTCTCGGCAACATTGAAATCGCTGATGATATCGTCTCCATGCCCAGGACCGAATACGAAGGTGTCAACACCGTCACCACCGACCAACTCGTCATCGCCGTGCCGCCGACAATCCTGTCAGCACCATCGCCACCGATTAAGGTGTCACGGCCCGATTCGCCCATCAGCGTATCATTATTAGCGTTACCGGTCAGCGTGTCGTTGCCGCCACCACCCTTGAGGACATTGGGATTCTCGTCACCCGTCAACACATCGTTTTTCTTAGATCCGGTCAGGTTCTCGATACTTCCCAGCCTGTCGCCCCAAGCTCCGTTATCTTCACCACTAGTGCCCGCATCGACGCCTCACTTACATGACGCCCGTATCATCCGGCTTCGACGTTATCATGAGATGAATACAAAGGGACTATCCGCCGTGCCATCACCAGTGAAAGCCGAATCTGTAATCATGATGAGCATCTTCACTCAAGTCAACCGTGACGGCCTCCTCCGAGAGCTCATAGGACACGGTATCGCTACCGCCGTCGCCATGGATCATGTCGATTTCATCTTCATCAGCAGCGGCTATGAACGTATCATCATATTCGGAACCCCATACCAACTCGATACCGATAAGCCTGTCGCCCATGGCCTCGCCGCCGGTACCCCTGCGGGTAGACAGGTTCACCTCGACACCTGCTTCTGCATGCTTGTAGACTGCCCAGTCAATATGCTCCGGCCTTTCTATCTGAGCAGGCATCGTCATCTACATCAGGAGTATCGTCATCATGCTAACACCGCATCCCTCGCCTCCCGACTCTCCACCGTCGAGTCGTGTCTGCACCAGGACCACCGTTCAAATGATCCGGGCCATCTCCACCCCTGAGGTGCGTCATCACCTTTGCCGCCTGCCAGTGAATCGTAGGATAGGGGCATTGCATCGTTAGGAGGATCATCAGTATCAGGATCACGACCATCAGGGTTATCCACCACCAGTAAGGACATCATCGCCGTCGCCGCCCTTAAGCGTGTTAGCCTGTGGTCACCGGTCAGCCTGTCATTGTGCATAGACCCGGTGACGTTTTCGAAAGTAGAGACATCCAACTCCTCAGTATCAGGGTCACCATCAGGATCATAAGCAGCCCGTTCAACCGCAATCTCATCATCTTCAGCATGACCGCCGGAGTAGCTGTGGGTTGCCAGGTTCGCCACGACTCTGGCATCCGAACCTGCATAAGACAACGTATCATCTAAGCTACGATTTGACCATCGTCTTCTCTTCCATTATCGCCGTCCAGTTCGTCGGCGCCAGCGCCACCTTCCAGCGTGTCAGCACCGTCTCCGCCGACCAACTCGTCGTTACCTGCAAGTCCCTTAAGCGTGTTTCCCATATCATCGCCTACCAATATGTCATCGTACGCAGAACCGATAATGTTCTGGAAGTTACTAATGTCATCTCCCTGGGCATGTCCGCCAGAGGCCGTGTCAGTTATCACCAGAGATTCAACGCTGACGCGCCTGTCCGAATTCTCATATGACACGGTATTATCACCACCATCACCGCCATTAAGCACGTCTGCGCCATCACCACCTTCAATGAGTTATGTGAACATCATCATCACCAGTCAGGGTATCATCCTCCTGAGGTGCCGATGAGGGTCTCAATAGAAACGCCTCACGAAGGTTAAATCCACCGCTTTCTTTCATCCTCTCAAAAGACAAGGTGTCGATTCGTGTCGGGGTCATTAAAGTGCTTTCATGACGACGACATCGGTGTCGGGATCATCCCAAGGAGCACCAGATTTTCGAATGGTCTTAGTCAGCATCACCATCCAACACGCACGTCATCAGAATCAGCGTATATCATGTCACTGCCGGCACCACCGTAATAATTGTCAGCACCACGACCGCCAACCAGCATGTCATCACCGCCGCCGCCGTGCAACGTGTCATCGCCGATACCGCCGTACATCCTATCGGCGCCGCCGCCACCATGCAGCGTGTCATCGCCGCCGCCCGGACCGCCGAACAGCTTATCGTCGCCGCCGAGGCCCATGAGCACGTTATCCCTGCTGTCGCCTGCCAGTGTGTCGGCGTTGTTGGAACCGGTGACGTTTACGAAATCGGGAACCGTTTCCTCCAGGACCGCCTCCTCTTTGGGCGCCTCCGGATCCGGATTGTCATATTCGACGGTTACCTGATCGACAAAGGTATCGCCTTCGGCGTCGCCGCGCTCGGCCGTGCCGGTACGCAGGCGCACCGTGACGCCCATCATGGAACTTGCGTAGGATACGGTGTCATCCTCATCACCGCCTGTCAGCATGTCAGCGCCGGCGCCGCCTTCCAGCGTGTCGTCGCCGTCGCCGCCGTCCAGCACATCATCGCCGTCGCCGCCGTACAGTTTATCATCGCGTTTGTCGCCGAACAGTTCGTCGTTGCCGCCGAGGCCCCAGAGACTGTTGGCTGCCCTGCCGCCGGAGAGCATATCGTCGTGCATGGAACCAATCACGTTCTCGATGTTATCGGCAAGCATATCCCCATCGGCGTCGCCGCCATTGGCCGAACCGGCGCGCAGGTTTATGTCCACGCCCGCCGGTGAATACTTGTAGGATATGGTGTCAACATCGTCGCCGCCGTCGATCATATCGGCGCCAGGACCACCCGTGATCAGGTCATTACCGTCGCCACCTTCAATTTCGTCGTCACCGCCCCTGGCGTCTATCGTGTCATGGCCTCCCTCGCCGGAAATCTCCTCTCCTGCGTCCGTGCCGGTGATTTTATCTGCCTCATCGGTACCGATAAGATCCCCAGGTATCGGCACTTCCACAACCTCAATCGTATAAGCGCCCGAATTATCATCATTCGGGTTGCCCCTGAAGTAGCTGGCGCTTATATAGTAGGTGCCGTCGTCCTCCACCCTGACCGTCAACGATGAGTTGAGGTTCGTAGCATCACCTGGTCTGGTTGAGCCTGCGGGGTTGATATCGTCATTCATGTCAATCATGCCGCCCTTTGAATCATAGAGCGTCAGAATGGGGTCATCACCGGCTTCGCCTGTAAGGCTGATTGAATAGGTCTTACCCCCTTCCAGTTCAACCGCGACCCAGTCTTCTGTGTCCCCGGCATCATTGTTAGTGGAACCCTTAAACATATCCCCAACATTCATCGTGTATGAAGTCTCGACGCTAGCAGCCGCATCTTGCATCATCATCTCTGTTACAGTTGCCATAACTTTTTTCTCCTGTGCTATCAGATAGAAGTAAACGAATTCTTTTGGTTATTAGACATTATTACACACTTTTACATAAAACATTATCGCTGTCCACAAATATCTCACCCTGACGGATAGAAGTCAACAGGTAATTCTCTAATTCTTGTCATCGTGGCTGTGCATGGTATGCCGACCATGGTAGTACTTTTGATGAATTGTTGCAATATGCCGATATTTGTTAAGCATGTCAACAGCATATTAAAAATAATTTGCCGGCCTGTCTAAGGATATGGCCTGCTAACTTCCCCCGTGCCTTAAAATGATCGCAATATGTCAGGATTGTTTAAGGTTGTCAATAGTATAGTAGGAAAAAATTTAGATGTCTGTCAAGTTGTTATTGTGGTTTTTTTTGGTTGGTTATGGCGGGGACGATATCACAGTTTTTGGGGGGAGTCAGTGGGGGTGTTGCTTTGTTGCAACGGGGGGGTGGTTAGCGTGCTTGTGGGGGGGCTGGGGGAGCTGTTTTGTTATACGTCCTTGTGGCTGGGTACCGGCCAATCCCTGGCCGGTATGACGAGGGGGGGGCGGTATGACGGGGGGGGCGGTATGACGAGGGGGATGATTTATGATAGATTTGTGGACATCAGGAGGGTTGCCATGCCGATGCGATTGATCAGGAATTTAGAGAACACTATCAACTATACAACCTGAATAAGTTTATCGCACGAATCATGTCATCAAACAACCTCTCACAACTTGGGCATCGATTCCGAACTTTACTCGAATCAATTCGTTTTAGGAGATCGCTGGCATGGCGGATCTTGTGATAAACGCCCTTTTGTGTTGCCCGAGTCGCCTGTTTTAAGGCCTGGGCAATCTCGGTCTTTGTGGCGATTTCGAGGGGGTCAGATCCAGTTTGATATCATGTCGGCCATGCCTTACAACATACCAGAATTTTCACTCTAGCAAGATTGTGAGGAAATATTTATCTCTGTAATCACAATGTATGATTAAAGTTAACTTGTCTGATAGGTCTGTGAAGTTGATTAACGTTGCAAATTTTGTACTTCTCATGAAATATCCGTTTGACTTCCTGCATTATCTCTCTGCTCCATCAGGTTGACCGTTTGATTGTACAGCTCGGAGGAAACATCCAGGTGATCTTGAGTCAGAAGACCTGTTTCAGAATCAAAGGGTATTTTTTTAACTGTGGTCTTATTGCCTCCCCTTCCAGGTTTAAACAGGTAAACGGAACATTTTTCCTCATCCAGTTTTGTTAGTTTGCTGTGGGGGATGTCCGCCGCATAGATGAAATTGCTGACCTGCTCCAGTATATTGTCACTGTGTGTAGTAACTAATACCTTTACTCCGGCATTAACAAGGCGCACGAGGATATCAGAAATGTCTCGTTGAGCGGCAGGATGCAAATGGGCTTCCGGTTCTTCAACGATAAACAAGTCACTGGGACATACATAGTGGCGGATGAATAAGGAAACAGGGGCCAATTCCGAGACTGACGAAGATGCACTCATCAAAGGTAAATCGTACTCTTTGTTGTCCCTTGTGAACTTATAGCGAAAATCTGGATATTGCGCTTCTGACCTTTGTATATATATTTCTCCGGACAAAATGTCTTGCTCTATTGCTCTACTAATTTTCTCCATTTCTTCCTGTTTATCAGAAAAATTAACACGACGCTTATAGCCCCAACGCCTCACTCGTGACCTGCTTCTTAGGCTCATTCTTTCAAAATCTTTACTGCCGACGTTGAGCAGTTTTGTCATGAAGTCAGAGAGAACGCCACTAAAAAGAGGGACAGGTGGGATACTGCTCAATCCAGCCATAGGCGCACGCTCAATCAGAGCACTGACAAGGGTGCGATGGCTTTGCATAATTCCACCACGGATTGCAGGTAAGTAGTACGCATCAACATACGATTCGAGTGGCTGCCATGGCAACAATGTCTTCTGGAATTCTTGAAGAATGATTCCCGGATAATATCTGCGCATGAAATCTTCATGGATTTCATGCGACTCGTGCGCTCTATCCTCGTCGGTATATTCCTCAATTTTGTCTGAAAGCTGTAGCCTAATCTTAAGATTTATATGCTCGTATAACCGCTTACTTTTTCGCGACTTTATTTTGCTGTTTGTCGGAGAGGTCAGGTCTAGAATAAATTGATTTTCGCGGTCGGATATTATGACGGAAAAATCTTCATTGCCATTTTTCCCTTCAATCAAATTTCTCCCTTCTTCTCCAAAACAATACACAACCTGATGTTTCCATACGTTACTAATAACTTGTGCCCATTGAGAAAAGCAAGTTTCTATCTCAGCAGGCGCGATAGTCTGTAATGTTCTCAGGTTATTGAATACTTCCAAATTATTATGCTCCCTCCTGATTTGACGAGATATTTCCCAACCATACTTATCATCCGTAAATACTTTAAAAATCGAATAAATCAACATTGCCAGATAAGACTTCCCGGTGTTGCTCCGACCGACAAAAATCGTCATCGGGCTGATGTCGATGTTTCTGGCCTCGCGAATAGGCCCGAAGTTTTTCACGGTAAGTTTCATTTTAAATTTCTAACCTTCCAGATAGCGACAAGTTCGTTGCCTTTATCATCTAAAACTTTGATCGCAAATTGTCCATTGCTACAGTTGAAACCTGTCGTCTCTCTAACTATCTTCTCTGTATTTGAGGGATGTCAACGGGGGACGCATAGTCTGTCCCCTGTTAATAACTAATGACCAAGTTTGGATATATCGAAGATGATGATAGCTAAACCCGTGAGGAATACGAAAAATGCTGCTACTACAAACCAGACCATTATTCTTTCTCCAACTCTTTGAAACGTTTCATTGCTGCCTGATTAACCCAAACTACCACTGAAGTTACGAACACAACACCCAGAAATCCACTTTGAGTCAACCCAACTCCTCCTTGATGCGGTCTATTTTGGACATGTAAATATTTTAACAAAAAAAGTGGCCGGGTGCATTAATTCAAGGAAAGTTTGTTTACTGGATACCGGGTCAAGCCCCGTATGACGGGCAGACGCAAATTCAGGACACCCGCAAATTCAGGACACCCATAAATTTCCGGGTCAAGCCCGGAAAGGGCTAATTTGGGAAAGGGCTAATTTGGGACACCCATGAATTCCTGGGTTCCGGCTTGCGCCGGAACGACGCAGGCACGGAAAGCCAATTCAGGACACCCATAAATTTGGGACTCCGTAGTTTCCGGGATATATAATAGTTGTCCGGA
Organism: Gammaproteobacteria bacterium; assembly: GCA_965205405.1. GTDB lineage: Bacteria > Pseudomonadota > Gammaproteobacteria > Eutrophobiales > Eutrophobiaceae > JAAXHV01. Next base: position 1,687,873 of record OZ242169.1, on the reverse strand, counting down.
AATGAGGAAGGCAGCCATGCCGATGCGATTGATCAGGAATTTAGAGAACACTGTAGACAGACAAGCTGTCGCGAGCCGGTCTGAGGGATACGTGGGGCGGTTCTCGCCCGAACAGCGGGAGAAGCTGAAGGACGGGACGTATGACTACAACGGCCTGACCCGGGACTACTTATGACCTCGTGACGTCATTCTATGAGTACGGCTGGGAGGAGTCGTTTCACTTCGCGCCGCTTTATCGGGATAAATCGTTCCTCGAATCAATCCGGCTCCATCAGACATACCTGGCGGACAGGCTGGATGTGCAGCCGGGTATGCGGGTCCTGGATATCGGCTGCGGTATCGGCGGGCCCCTGGTCGCCATCGCACAGCACACGGGCGCCGCCATCGTCGGGCTCAACAACAACGAAGCCCAGGTTGAGAAGGCGCGGGCAAGAGCGGCGGCGGCAAACCTGGCGCAGCCTGCCGGCTTTATCACCTGTGACCATATGCGCATCGATGCGCCGGATGGCAGTTTTGATCGGGCTTATGCCATTGAGTCTATGCCACACGCTGTTAGCAAGGAAGCGGCCTTTGCCGAAGTCTACCGAATTCTTAAACCCGGGGGCCTGTTCGCATCCTATGACTGGTGCATGACCTCGAAGTTTGCCCCGGCCGATGCGGACCATGCATCTATAAAGAGTGAGATCATGCTCGGTGATGCCTTGCCGGATATCAGTTTGCCGTGGGAAATTGACCGCGCGCTCGAGAAAGCCGGCTTTGAAGTCCTGGTGAATGACGACCTGGCAGAGACGATCCGCACCGGTGTGCCGTGGTACAAGGCACTGGGCGCCCAGAAATTCACCCCTGTAGACTTCCTGAAGACACCGGTCGGACGCCGGGCTGACGCGTTGGCCCGCGGCGGTCGAATGGGAATTTTCACGCCCATATATTTTACGGTGGGGCGTAAACCCTTAATTTAGGACACCCATTAATTTAGGACACCCATTAATTTAGGAGACATTAATTTAGGACACCCATTAATTTGGGGAAGTTCAGGACAGCCATGGGCTAATTCGGGACACCCATAAAAGGGGACGGATATTTTTATAAGGAACGTTTGTTTACTGGATAACGGGTCAAGCCCGGTATGACGAGCAGACGCAAATTCAGGACACCCATAAAATTAGGCAGGTTGAGGCCCGGCCCGGTTCTTTCTGCAAAGGGAATTTGTGGGTGTCCTGTAATTTCTTCAACCGCCGAAGCAGCCAGATTACCTCAAGGTTGCGATGCGTCTCCGCCTCCAGTCGCCGACTCGAGCGAATACGGTTCAGATACCCGTAGATGTAGAGTTTCAGCAGATCTGCCGGATCATAGCCGGGACGTCCCATCTCATTAGCTCGAACGCGCTGGAATCCAGCCGCCTCCAGATCCAGGCTGTCAACGAATGCATCAATGAAACGGACCGGGTTGTCCGGCCCAACGTAGTCGTCCACAGCGTCGGGGAGAAGCAGAAGCTGGGAGCGGTCTTTACCAGGGATATGTGCCATGGTGCATTTTACCAAACACCATGGAGAACGCGAAGCCGCCTGGTCCCTTCAAAACAGACTTTTCACACAGTCTGGATCGTTTGTGAGAACGGGGTTTCTTGGTCTTGTCAGGCGATATCCTGAGAGTATTGGTATATTGTGGTCAATTAACCAACTACCATTCGATTGATTTTGACGTATGGACGTGGTCGGGCATCTTGTAACTCAGCCCCCCCTCGTCGTATACCGATATTTCGAGAAGCCGAGAAAAATTTCCTGCTCTGACCCACCCTGTGCCCTTCAGTAATCGCCTGATGCGTTGTTTCGTCCGGAAAGCAAACAGTGTTCCTATGGTAGGGTGTTTTGGAAACTGGAACCCGTCAGCGAGCCGGTTTCCTAAAAGCGCGCGTGAGAAGCGGTAAGCCAAAGTCAGCAACTCTTCCCTTTCAACCGGATCTGTTATACCCGCAACTGACGGAATGGCCTGGAGCAGCGCGTTCGCCACGGTTATCGAATCGGCGTCTACCGGCGGCTCGCACATGTGGCCTATCTTGTATATCTTTTCCGCCTCTGCGGTGTTTTTATAGAGGATGGTATCAGGGATCCCCATGAGATGGCCGGCGTAGCGCCAGACACTCATAATACTCTCTCGTTCTTCTTTGTTGAAACTCGCTCCCACCAATCTCGAATAATCCAACAGACGCTTGGAAAAGACGGATATGGTATAACCCAGGTGTGCTGCGCTTACCGGCACGCCCCAGGCTTCGTGATCCCAATCATCGGAGTTCGCCAGCAGGGTCCTTATTCGACTATGAACGAAGCGAATGCGCACAGATAACTTCCAGCCGTCACCATCTCTCTGCATGCCTTCGGGGAAAAATATTTCCAGCATGTGGCGATTATTCTGCTGGAGACGTCTTTTGGTCGCCGCCACGCGTCCGGTAATCCTGAAAGACTTGGCGATACGCGTCGAAAAGCCTTCCACCACCACCCCGGTAACGAATGCGACGAGCATGAAGTCTACGTTTGCGTAGAAGGCGCGAATGCCCGGTTCGAAGGCCCTGCGGTTGAGCCAGGGAGGCGACTCTTCAAGATTTTTGAAAAAATCGCGCAGGACTTGCGGCGCCTTGCGCACACCCTCATCATGTTGCTCTATGGCGGCCCCGATGAACCGGTGCAGGTCGTCCGGAGGCATTGAGGAGAGTTCCTGCATTACCGGATCCAGCTCAGGGTCACCAATCAAGGTATGTTTGATGTAGTTGTCGGCAACCGCCGGGTCGAGGCGCCGGGCTTGCTGGTAGCTCTCGACGTAATCTGAGGGTACTTGTATTTGCGTCATCTTTCAAAAAACTCGTATGTCTCTATCAATTCGCTGACAAAAAAGCATATATCTATTTCAAGGCTGTTGTATTAAATCCGGCGCTCAAACGTGTCTTGCGGCTCCCTGCCCAGAAACACACAAAACTGACCAACTGCCCCAAACAACAAATAGATGGAATGGACACCGCCCTCACCTTGAGTTTTGAACTTTTATAGCTTAACAGAATAGGGCCTTCTCTCGAAATATCTATAATAGCGAAGGAATTTATCTCAGAAAAGACCCAGACTGTGTGAAAACTCGAAAATTTGAGTATGAAGCGAAAATATTTCCCACTATCGATGTAATAAATGACTTAATATGGGACAGAATCCTTACCTTGCACTCATTACCAGCATATTTTTCCTACTTTTAAAAAATGTAAATTGTTTTCACACAGTCTGGTTTGTTTACTGGATAACGGGTCAAGCCCGGTATGACGAGCAGACGCAAATTCAGGACACCCATAAAATTAGGCAGGTTGAGGCCCGGCCCGGTTCTTTCTGCAAAGGGAATTTGTGGGGGCTAATTTGGGACACCCATAAAAGGGGACGGATATTTTTATAAGGAAAGTTTGTTTACTGGATTCCGGCATTCACCGGAATGACGGACGGGGGGTCAAGCCCGGTACTTTCTGCAAAGGGAATTTACGCATTAATTCGGGACACCCACAAAATGAATTTATGGGTGTCCTGGATTTGCTTATTTCGCGTTATATATAATAATATGTCTGGCACGGGGGACGGTTTTGTTTTACATGCCCGGCTCCGCGCTATTCTTGTACGCCACTTGAACTGATAAGGAGAAATGCATCATGGAAAAAGAACTGCAACGTGAACCCGCCACCTTCGAAGAAATCTGGGCCATCCTGTGCGAGGTGTCCAATGAGCAGAAGAAATTATCCCGGCAGCAGAAGCAAACCGACCGCCAGATGAAAAAGCTTGCGGGCTTATTTACCAGCCAGTGGGGGGCGCTGATGGAGAGCCTGGTGGAAGGTGACCTGATCCCCTTGTTGCAAGCCCGAGGGATAACCGTAAGGTCCACGCATACCCGATTGAATGGCCGGCGTAATGGCGAGCATTTTGAGTTTGATATCCTGGCCGAGAATGGTGAAGAAGTGGTGGTGGTGGAGGTAAAGACCACGCTGCGCGCGGAGGACGTGGCGCTGTTTCTTGAGAAGCTGGGCAAGTTCACGGATTATGCGCCGGTCTACAAAGGGAAGAATATCTACGGCGCGGTGGCTTACATCAAGGCGGATGCGTCCGTACAGGTGTATGCAGAGCGGCAAGGCCTGTATGTGATCCGGGCCACCGGCAGCAGCGCAAGTATCACCAACGACGCGGGTTTTGTGCCGAGGGTGTTCGGCTGAGCGACTTGGGGGAGCTAATTCAGGATTCCCATAAAAGGGGACGCTATAAGTTTATCAGACACTTTCTGTCTAACGAGGATACTGAATCAACTATACAACCTGAAGCGCACGAATCATGTCATCAAACAACCTCTCACAACTTGGGCATCGATTCCGAACTTTACTCGAATCAATTCGTTTTAGGAGATCGCTGGCATGGCGGATCTTGTGATAAACGCCCTTTTGTGTTGCCCGAGTCGCCTGTTTTAAGGCCTGGGCAATCTCGGTCTTTGTGGCGATTTCGAGGTCGTTCCTTGATGACAGTGCACTTTCCTGGAAGTTTTGCCCATAATAGTCAGCCAATGCTTCGGTGTCGGCTACAATCCAGGTTTCCATAGTCTGAATCATGAGATGGACCTTATCATCTGCGGCGAAACTTAAATCCCATCCATCTCTGGACTTCAGGTGCTCGCGTGCGAAAGTTTCTACCGAGCCTTCGGCATCTACAAGCAATACAATGATGCCGGCAACACCGTTCCGGACAGCATTTTTAAAACCGTTGAACGCATCATTTCGACTTCCGCAGGGAACAAGTTTCCAACGCCAGTATTTATTCCGGGCTTCTTGCTTTATTGGACCCAGAAACTCATCCATGCCCTGACGGAGAGCGGCCTTGGTATTATGGCCCTTTCCGCCACCTTCCATGTAAATTGCGACTTCGTTCATGGGTTAGCGCCCAATTCGCCCATACGCCAAAGATCGCCGAGGCGGTAATCTTCCAGCCAGTAAGAGAGTTTTTCCGGTTCCAATCGACGAAGTTCTGTTCCTGCACCGGGTCTTTCGCAGGCAATGATAGCATCCGGTTGACTGGTGAGTGCTGAAACCAGCGCGTCCGAATGCGTGGTAACAACGAGTTGCATCCGGCTGGATGCCTCTATCAGAAGTTCGGCAATTAAGGCAACCGCGTCAGGGTGAAGCCCGAGTTCCGGTTCTTCGATGCACACCAAGGGCGGCGACGTGGGTGATAAGAGGGTAGCGAGGATTGCGACGAACCGGATTGTTCCGTCGGATAGGCGCGTTGCCGGGACAGGTGAAGTGAATCCGGGTTCATGTAAATAAAACTGCACAGTACCACCGGATACTCGGGTTGACATTCGCTCATAACGGGGGAAAAAACGTTTCAACAGTTGATTGAACTGCCGTCCATCCTTGTGTTCGATCTGGTTAAGCACCAGTGCAAGATTGCGAGAATCCGGGAGAAGGAGATCTTCGGGAAGATCGGCGGGTTGCGGCTGCCGTATTGATGCATAACGGCCAAACGACCATTCGCGAAAAATCTGCATGGCGCCCAGATATCGCCCAACCGCGGTGATTTCCGGATACAAATCCGGCTCTTTTCGTTGCGCCAGTACAGACTGATCCGGGGCCATGTCGACACGTTTGAGATTTCGTTCTGTTGGTCCATGATCCGTTTCCTGATGTCGGGTATTAATCACTGGATGGCCATTTTGGAAGCGGTAGTAAAAATAAGGTTCAGTGTGACCGGGACCAGGTTCGCTGTCTTCAATTGCCTCATCAATTACTTCAACTCTGCTGTTGATGACGCTAAACTCCAGGCGATATTGCAGAGGTTCATGTTTTGGGATAGTTAAGCCCACGTCAATTTCAGCAGACTTTCGGGGATTGTCACCTTTCCAGATCCATTCAGTTGCCCCTCCGCCATCGCGAATCGCCGCGGCAAAATTCGTGGGCGTAGCGCGTAGCAGTTCGATTGCCTCAATGACATTCGATTTTCCTGACCCGTTCGGACCAATGAGAACGTTCAGTGGCTTCAGTTCAAAACTTTCCATGTCCGGCGGAAACGATAACAAACCGCGCAGATTAAGACGATGGATGAATTGCATTGCGATATCTCCTTAACTGTACCCGTTATTAGTAATATTACCTGATTGAGTAATATTAAGTATTAATTCAGCATCAATTCCAGAGGTAATTCAGGACGGGTAATTCAGGACACCCATGGAATCGGGCGAGCCGAGGCCCACTCCCGTTCTTTCCTCAAAATAATTATTATGGGTGTCCCGGATTTACTACGAGTAACGAACCTGGCAAGACACCAATTATTAATCAGGACGCCCATTTGAACGGTATCAAGGCAGTGATCTTATCGATAATACGTCGCAACGTCACAGCAAGCTGCCCCGCAATACCCGCGCGGGCGCCGTACTCCCGCAAGACCTGTGCGCAGGCAAAATTATTTTGTCTTTCTGCCAAGTGCAGTGGCGTTACGAACAATCTGTCCCTGGCATTGACGGCAGCGCCATGTTCCAGCAGCAATCTCAGCAGGATCGTATCTCTCTTCCGGATTGCCTCATGCAAGGGCGTATTGCCTTGCTTATCGCGTACATTGACGTTTGCTCCAGCTTGCAGCAGGGCTTGTAAGCAATCTGTATTTCCTCCATCGACCGCATTAAACAACGCTGTCCTGTTTCTGTAATTCCCTTCATCCACATTCGCCCCAGCTTCAATCAAAACGTCGATGAGTTCCGGCCTGGAGTAACTTGAGCTGCCCGAAAGAAGACTGTGCAAGGGTGTGTCTCCCCAGTTGTCGACGGCATTCACGTCGGCTCCGGCTTCCAGGGCCTGACGCAATTCACTGTCAGTTACGTTATATGAATGACATAATTGATGCAGCCGGGTTTTGCCCTTGCCATCTCTGGCGTTCGGGTCTGACCATCGGTTTTTCCCTGTTAGTTTAACCATAGAATCCACTGACGCCGCTATATCGCCAAGCCCAGTTTCAGGCTCTGACTCGGACTCATTGATTTCATCGACCTCGGTGCCAGTCGTCGTTGCGACGTCATCGACCTCAACACCGCGATCCTTCACGAGAATATCGACTGAAGCGCCGGCTTTCGCCGACTCACCATCCTCATCAAGCTTAGCGCCGTATTGACGCAAGACCTGTGCGCAGGCAAAGTTCTGATCACTTTCCGCCAACTGCAATAACGTTTGACCATGCCTGTCTCTGAGATTGACATCGGCGCCGTGCTCCAGCAACAGTGTCAGCATATCGGTGTTTCTCCGCATGACAGCCTCATACAAGGGGGTTTCGCCGTACTTATCCCGAGCGTTGATGTTTGCCCCCGCCTGTAGAAGCTCCCGTATGCAATTTGTGCGGCCTCTACTGCTCGCAAGATGTAGTGGCGCCTTGCCCATGTTGCCTTCAGCGTTGACATCTGCTCCTGCCTTAATCAATGTCGACATACACTCTACCCTGGCGGCATCGCTCATCAATGACTCGAGGAGCACGTGCAACGGGGTGTCTCCCCAGTTGTCAACAGCGTTCACGTTACAGCCTGCCTTCAGGGCCTGCTGCAGATCACTAATGTGCACATCAAAATCGGAACAAAGTTTATGGAGTTGGGTTCTGCCTTTCCCGTCTCTGATATCCGGGTCAGGCCGCTGTTTCCGGTCCAGTTTTATGACTGTCATGTTTCCTCACCCTATAGGTTTCTTTCTTACATTATATATATTTTAATATTTCCAGTAAATGGGGAGCATTAATTTGGGACACCCATTAATTTGGGACACCCATTAATTTGGGACACCCATTAATTTGGGACACCCATTAATTTGGGACACCCATTAATTTGGGACACCCATTAATTTGGGACACCCATTAATTTGGGATTAATTTGGGACACCCATTACCCATTAATTTGGGACACCCATTAATTTGGGACACCCATTAAAGGGGACATAAATTTGGGACACCCATTAATTTGGGACACCCATTAATTTGGGACACCCATTAAAGGGGACGGATATTTTTATAAGGAAAGTTTGTTTACTGGATTCCGGCATTCACCGGAATGACGGACGGGGGGTCAAGACCGGTACTTTCTGCAAAGGGAATTTATGGGTGTCCCGGAATTACGTGCCGTCATCAGTGTTTCTATCTCTTGAAGCGCCGCCTGGCAGTCGGCATCGGTTTTGATGGGTCTGACATCCATCAGCGTTAATACTGCAGGTTAAGATTTGGCCTCTTGTGCCTGCTGGCTTATGAAGGTACGCAATGCCTCATTGACTTTTTCCGAATCCGGGAACATCTCTGCCACGTCGTCATCCAGTCGAACAATATTGGTTCCCTCTCTATATCGGCGCGCATACTTTCCTCTGACGCCTCCCGAAAAATCATACTCATCCAACATGTCACGATCTTTTCTACTCGCCATACTTTTCTCCATATCTCTTGCGTTCTCGTACTGTTGCCTGCCGGGCAGAAATCAGCCTGATAACGTCGCCTCGTTCAGCATGAACCACTACAAGGAGGCGCTGTCTCTCTGACTGTCCAATAGTAACCAATCTCTCTTCATTTTCCGAATAAAGAGGGTCAGGAATAGTGACGGATAGAAAATCTGCCAGAACGGTGCTTGCTTCCTCAAATGAGACACCATGCTTACTTATGTTTGAAAGCGCCTTATTGTTGTCCCACTCGAATTTCAACGAAACTGTTCCATGTTCTTCATGACCAGTGGGGATTATATAAAAATCTAATTCGTAAGTACATCTTCAACCATCAATTCAGGACACCCATCAATTCAGGACACCCATCAATTCGGGACACCCATTTCGGGATTCGGGACACCCATTAATTCGGGGGACACCCATTAATTCGGGACACCCATTAATTCGGGACACCCATTAATTCGGGACGGGACACCCATTAATTCGGGACACCCATTAATTCGGGATACCATTAATTCGGGATACCAGACCAAATTCAGGACACCCATAAAAGGGGACATTAATTTGGGACAGCCACAAAATGATTTTATGGGTGTCCCGGATTTAATGGGAAGGGGGACAGATTTGAAATCTGTCCCCTGAGATGCTGCTCAATTTCCACAACGGGTTGATCATCACTTGCTTTTGCGTGTAGGATATACGTACATTATCCTGTACAATAGAAATCGGAGGCTGTTATGGATGCAATCAGTTACACCGCTGCCAGGGCGAACCTGTCAAAGACGATGGAAAAAGTATGCAACGACCATACGCCCATTATTATTACGCGCAAGCGGGAAGCGGCTGTGGTCATGCTGTCCCTGGATGATTATCAGGCCTTGGAAGAAACCGCCTATTTGCTGCGCGCCCCTGCCAATGCAAGGCGCCTGCTGGAATCAATCGCCGAACTTGAGGCCGGAAAGGGCGCGGTACGGGAACTTATTGAATGAAACTTACGTTTTCTTCCACGGCCTGGGAGAATTACCTTTACTGGCAGAAAACGGACAAAGCAACTCTGAAGCGAATAAATACATTGATCAAGGCTATTCAGCGCGATCCCTATGCGGGAATTGGAAAACCGGAATCACTGAGACATAATCTGACGGGCTATTGGTCCAGACGCATCAATGACGAGCATAGAATTGTCTACAAGGTTGCCAATAATCACTTGTATATCGCTCAACTCAGGTACCATTACGAATAGCGGAAAAAACGGGGTCAGACCACGTTTTTACTCGGTTATTTCTATAAAGTGAATTTATGGGTGTCCCAGATTTGCCGATTTCCATGGGTGTCCCAAATTTATTTCCCATAATATGAGTTAATGGGTGTCCTGGATTTGCTTATTTCGCGTTATATATAATAATATGTCTGGCACGGGGGACGGTTTTGTTTTACATGCCCGGCTCCGCGCTATTCTTGTACGCCACTTGAACTGATAAGGAGAAATGCATCATGGAAAAAGAACTGCAACGTGAACCCGCCACCTTCGAAGAAATCTGGGCCATCCTGCGCGAGGTGTCCAATGAGCAGAAGAAATTATCCCGGCAGCAGAAGCAAACCGACCGCCAGATGAAAAAGCTTGCGGGCTTATTTACCAGCCAGTGGGGGGCGCTGATGGAGAGCCTGGTGGAAGGTGACCTGATCCCCTTGTTGCAAGCCCGAGGGATAACCGTAAGGTCCACGCATACCCGATTGAATGGCCGGCGTAATGGCGAGCATTTTGAGTTTGATATCCTGGCCGAGAATGGTGAAGAAGTGGTGGTGGTGGAGGTAAAGACCACGCTGCGCGCGGAGGACGTGGCGCTGTTTCTTGAGAAGCTGGGCAAGTTCACGGATTATGCGCCGGTCTACAAAGGGAAGAATATCTACGGCGCGGTGGCTTACATCAAGGCGGATGCGTCCGTACAGGTGTATGCAGAGCGGCAAGGCCTGTATGTGATCCGGGCCACCGGCAGCAGCGCAAGTATCACCAACGACGCGGGTTTTGTGCCGAGGGTGTTTGGTTGAGCGACTCGGTACACCCACAAAACGATTTTATGGGTGTCCCGGATTTACTGTGACCCGGCGTCCCCGTCGCCATGCCGGGCTTGGACCCGGCATCCATCGCCATTCCCGCGCAGTAAAAAACAGGGTCAAATCACGTTTTTTAGACACCCGTTAATTTGGGACGGGTTGATACCTGTCCCTGAATCTTTCTGAGAGCTAATTCAGGACACCCATAAACAGCTAATTCGGGACACCCACAAATTTAATTTATGGGTGTCCCAGATTTGCCACCCCGGATTTGCCGCCCCGGATTTGCCACCCCGGATTTGCATTTGCCCCCCGGATTTGCCGGATTTGCTCATTCATTTCTTTTTCAAGTTATATATAATAATATGTATCAGACACGGGGACGGGTTAGTTTTACATGCCCGGCTCCGCGCTATTCTTGAATACTACCTGAACTGAAAGAGTAACCATGACAATCATAAAACTGGACCAGAAACGACCACCGGACCCGAATCTGAAAGATGGTAAGGGCAGAACCTGGCTGCATGAACTATGTTATTCACATAATGTGACCGTTAATGAAATGCGTCAGGCCCTGAAAGACGGAGCCGATGTGAATGCGGTTGACAACTGGGGAGATACACCCTTGCACCATCTTGCTTCGGGCAGAGCGAATGACATCAAGGGGGAACTCATCAGAGTTTTGATTGAAGCCGGGGCGGACGTGGATGCCGTGAATTACAGAAAAATGACGCCGTTGTTTAATGCGATCCATGGAGGAAATGTAGATTACGTGCGCGCTTTGCTGCAGGCCGGGGCAAACGTCAATGTCCGGAACAAGAGTGGCGATACACCCCTGCATGAGGCAACCTGGAAAAGGGATACCGACCTGCTGACGTTGCTGCTGGAACATGGCGCTGCCGTCAATGCCCGAAATAAATGGTTTGAGACGCCATTGCGCATTGCCCAAAGCCAAAACAACTTTGCTTGTACAGGGATCTTGCGCGAGCATGGCGCCTACGCTAGTGTCGCCGGACAGCTTGCTATGGCCTTGCAACATATGATTGGTAAGATCACTGCCTCCGTATCGTCCCAATCCTATTAATTCGGGACACCCATTAATTCATTTCGTGGGTGTCCCGAATTTGTTCCCCCCGTCCGTCATTCCGGGCTTGACCCGGAATCCAGTAAACAAACTTTCCTCATAAAAGTATCCGTCCCCTTTTATGGGTGTCCTGGATTTGCTTCCTGGATTTGCTTCCCCACAAAATGAATTTATGGGTGTCCCAAATTTAGAGGTTTAATAATGCAGCCAGCCGGGTTGGTCTTTGTGCTTGAAGACGAAGCGCAGGGGGACGTCGGTGGTAGCGACCGGGTGGCCGTTGCGGTAGCGGGGGCGGTAGCGGGTGGCGGCGATGCCGCGTTCGGCGCGCTGGATCAGGGTGGTTTCGCCGGGCGGGTGGATGGCTTGTATCCTGATGTTGGTGGGCCAGCCTGACTTGGGTACGTCGAGCAGGGCATCCACGTAGTAGTTGTCGGCGCCAGCTTGCGGCTCCGGCTCGCCCGGGATGGGGAGTTGCTCTATGGGTTGCGGTTCGCCGAACAGTTCATCCACCAGCGCCGGGGCGGCGTCGTGTTCTTCCAGGGCGGCCAGGGCTCGCTGATACAGGCGGGCGCCCTCCAATACCCGGCGTTGCACGGTCAGCCAGTCGCCCATGAACACCAGTGCCCGCGCGTAGTCCATGATGCCGTCAGGCAGGGATTTCTCGTAGGTCTCGATGATACCCTTCAGCGAGCGCTTGCCCTTGTGGAAGCTCTGGTTGGCGTAGTACTGGCGCACGGCCACTTCGTTGAGGTAGGGGCTGCCCCGGCCGTGCGGGATCATGGCCTCGCGTATCTCCCGGTGGGACAGCATCGGGTCCTGCACGTCTTCGGCGACGTGATGGTTGATGACGGCCACCTTATATAATATGTCTACCCGGTCCTGGGACGGGCCGTCTTCGGGGAGGATTTTCAGCGCTTTGGCATACAGGTCATCCGCTGCGATCAGGGGCTCCACCGTGGTGGACGGGGGGCTGAAGTTGTAGAGGTCGAAGTACCACTTGCCTATCTTCTTTATCACGGACACCAGGCCGGCGCTGTGATCGCCGTAATTGCGCTGGTACAGCCAGAATAGGTATTCATAGTTGCGGCGCAGTTCATCCTTGGCGTCCAGGGCCACGTTACTGTCGATGATGGCCTCCAGGATGGCGACCTGGCTCATGCTGTGCAGCCCTTGGTTGACGCGCGCGGCCTGCAGCGCGCGTTTCAGGGCGGCCACCGCTTCCGGGTGGTTCCCCGCCTGCTGGTGCAACAATCCCAGGCTGAGTTGCGCTTCAACAAGCCGCTGCGCGTGGGGGCCTTCAGCGGCTTCCAACTCGGCTATCCGCGTTTCGTAGCGGGAGATGGACTGCGTTAGTCCGGCATCGTGAGGATGTAAGTCCACCGCGCCGTTACCTGAAGAGACGGACGGGGCAATGCCAAGAAAGAGCAATGGTAAGAGATATCGGCAGACAGGTTGGGTCATCAGACTGGGCGCATATATTTTAAGTGCATGATACTACCAAAACATCAATTTGGGACACCCACAAATTGAATTTATGGCTGTCCCAGATTTATCTCAATTTGGGACACCCACAAATTGAATTCATGGGTGTCCCAGATTTATCCTGCAAAGTGAATTCATGGGTGTCCCAGATTTAATCCGCAAAGTGAATTCATGGGTGTCCCAAATTTATTCTGGAACTCGGGTACAATTATGGGTAGCGGACTTGATTTGGGATATTCTTGACATAGTGGATACCATTACTGGGTTTAGTCGATATTTGGGTGCTGTTCAGTGCATTACGGTCATGCCGGGGAGGCATGTTGCTGACTTGGAGGAGGATGCTCGTGCGGGTCTGATTGAGCGGCCTCGTTCCCTGCCTCCCAAGTATTTTTATGATGCGCGGGGGGCGGAGTTGTTCGGCCGGATTTGTGAAACGCCTGAGTATTACCCGACCCGCACCGAGGATGCGCTGTTGCGGCAGTACGGTGACGATATCATTGCGCTGGCCCGTCCCAATTACCTTATTGAGCTGGGCAGCGGCAGCTCGAAAAAAACGACTAACCTGTTTGATGCCTGTGAAAAACTGGGCCATACCTGCGTGTATGCGCCGTTTGACATCTGTGAACCCGTATTGCTGGAGGCAGCCGGCAAACTGCAGCATGATTATAAGTGGCTCGACGTCAGGCCGCTGCTGGGGGACTATCATGCCGGCCTGGAGAATTTGCCCCATTACCAGGGCGCCAGGATGTTCCTGTTCCTGGGCGGCACCATCGGCAATTTCACACCCCCGGAGGTGCGTGCTTTCATCGACGACATCCGCCGGCGCATGGAGCCGGGCGATTTTCTGCTGCTGGGGGCAGACCGGATTAAAGACACTGCGGTGCTGAATGCCGCCTATAACGATGCCCAGGGTATTACCGCCCAGTTCAACCTGAACGTATTGCAGGTGTTGAACCGCGAACTGGACGCGAACTTCCGCGCGGATATTTTTGCTCATTTGGCTGTCTATAATAATGAGTTGAACAGAATCGAGATGTATCTCGTATCCGGGCTGCGCCAGGAAATCACTCTGGGCAAGCTCAACGAGAGCATCCGGCTGGAATGCGGTGAGAAGATACTGACTGAATTGAGCTACAAGTTTTGCTTCGATGAACTGGAAACCTTACTGGAGGAAGTTGGACTTAACGTCATCCGACATTTTGAGCCGGATAACCACTATTTCTCCCTGGTTCTGGCGCAAAGTGGCTAGGACCGCTAAATTTGTTCCAGTTTTAATCGGGCTTGTACTGCCCGCCTACCTGCTGATGCTGGGATGCGCCGAGAAAAAAACACGGCTGGAGCAGATCCAGGAACGGGGCGTAGTCAACGTCGTCACCATAGCAGGACCGACGACCTATCAACTGCACGATGAGGAAGGCGGACGCGGCCTGGAATTCGAACTGGTCAAACTGTTCGCCGCCTGGCTGGGCGTCGATTTCGAATTCAGCCAGGCTGACGGCAGGGAGGAAATCACAGACCTGCTCGCCTCCGGGCAGGCGGACGTTGCCTCAGCCGGATTGACAAGGACTCTCGAACCGGGCGATCCCCTGGCGTACGGTCCCGGTTTTCAATGGGTGACCCGCCAGGTGGTGTACCGTTACGGTTATATACGTCCGTCCTCGCTGGCCGAGATTGCGCCCCACCGGCTTCATCTGAGCCGTAACGCCCTTACCCCGGAGGAGCTTGACCTGCTGCGGACCCATCACCCGGACCTTACCCTGGTCCTGTACGACGACAAGGACAACCTCGAACTGCTGGAGATGATAGAGAACGGGGAAATCCTCTACACCGTGGCCTGGTCCAACGAAGTGGCTTACGAGCGCATCTCCCTGCCGGAGCTTCGGGTTGCCTTTGACCTGAGCGCTCCTGAGCCCCTGGGCTGGGCCGTCAGGAAGTCCCCGAATGATGATTCTCTCATCAGGGCAATCAGGCAGTTCCAGGATGCCATCAGGAGCAAGGGCCAACTGGCTGGCCTGCTCGAGCAGGTTTATGCGTTTGCGGACTCATTTAATTATGTGGAGGCGCGCAGTTTCATCGACCGCTACAACGACTTGCTGCCGGAGTTGAAACCTTATTTCATGAATGCCGGGAACGAGTTCGGTTTTGACTGGCGCCTGCTTGCCGCGATCAGCTACCAGGAATCCCACTGGAAAAAATCGGCGCGCTCGCCCACCGGCGTACGCGGGCTGATGATGCTGACGAAACAAACGGCGCGGCAGATCGGTATCACCGATCGCCTTGACCCGGTGCTGAGCATCCACGGCGGCGCCAAATACCTGACCACCCTGGTAGACAAGATGCCGGATCGGATTACCGAGCCGGACCGCACCTGGTTTGCCCTGGCCTCCTATAACGTCGGCTACGGTCATCTCGAAGACGCCAGGGTGCTCACCCAGAAAAACGGCGGCGACCCTGATTCCTGGGCTGCCGTTAAAATGTCCCTGCCGCTGTTGCGCCAATTCGAATGGTACTCGCAGACAAAACACGGCCATGCCAGGGGGCAGGAACCGGTCAAATTCGTGGAAAACATCCGCAGGTACTACGCCATGCTGATGCACCTGACCTACGAGGGGACAACGGTTGAAGCGGACCTGCCGCCGGCGCAGAATGACGTGATTAATTTCCCGGTGTTGTAGTCCCGCCGCTATGCCGGGGCAGGCTCCGGCGACTCCTGGTTTTACTGGATTCCTGCTTTCGCAGGAATGGTGGTTGCCATGCCGGGCTTGTCCCGGTATCCAGTGGACAAATATTCTTTATTACATTATTTAAAGTGTAAACTTGGTAACCTTGAGCACAGGAGATCAAACATGTCTGAGAGCGATAAAGTCGTCAAATCTGAGCAGGAATGGCAACAGGAGCTGTCGCCGGAACAATTTGAGGTATGCCGTCGCAAGGGGACGGAGCGCCCGTTTACCGGCGAGTATGATGACTGCAAGGACGCGGGCACATACAACTGTGTCTGCTGCGGCCAGGCGCTGTTCGGTTCCGACGCCAAATTTGACTCCGGCACGGGCTGGCCCAGCTTTTTCCAGCCGGAAGATGCGGACGCGGTCAAGACCAGGGACGACCCCAGCCTGTTCGGCAGGTCGCGTACGGAAGTACTATGCAGCGCCTGTGACGCCCACCTCGGCCACGTCTTCCCCGACGGCCCAGCACCCACCGGTTTGCGATACTGCATCAACTCCGTAGCCCTCAATTTTGATAAGGAGCATTAATTTGGGACACCCATAAATTTGCAGGCCCAATTTGGGACACCCATAAATTTGAGTGAGCCTAATTTGGGACACCCATTAATTGGGCGTCGTTAATTTGGGACACCCATAAATTCGGTATACCGTTAATTTGGGACACCCATAAATTCGGTATACCGTTAATTTGGGACACCCATAAATTCCATTAATTTGGGACACTCACCCGGCATGTCGTAAGCCGGAGGCGGCACGTTATTACACTGGGTTTCCGTCCTTTGGTCCGTTGACGGCACATCCATGTGCCACTACTCGGCCTACGCCGGAACGACGGCCGGGAAAGACCTGCTTATCTATACCAGGTCAGCTTCTCGTGCAACTTGACCACCTCGCCGATGATGATCATTGACGGGGGTTTGATCTCCTGGTCGGCGACGATCTTTGCCAGGGTGGACACCGTCCCCACGTAGACTTTCTGGTTCGGCGTTGTGCCCTGCTGGATGACGGCGGCGGGCATGTCCGGTTGCATGCCGTGCTCCAGGAGATTTTTCTGCAGCACGTCGATCCCCTTCACCCCCATATAGATGGCCACGGTCTGCTTCGGTTGCAGCAGGGCCGGCCAGTTGAAGGCCAGCTTGCCGTCCTTCAGGTGGCCGGTTACGAACAGGCAGGATTGGGCGTAGTCGCGGTGGGTCAACGGGATGCCGGCGTAGGAGGAGCAACCGGTGGCGGCGGTGATGCCCGGTACGACCTGGAACGGGACGGCGGCGGCGGCAAGTTCCTCAATTTCCTCACCGCCGCGGCCGAATATGAACGGGTCGCCCCCTTTCAGGCGCAAAACTCGTTTGCCCTGTTGCGCCAGCTTGACCAGCATGGTGTTAAGCTCGGACTGCGGCACCGTGTGGCTGTCGCTCTGTTTGCCTACGTAGATGCGCCGGGCTTCTTTCCTGACCAGTTCCACTATGGCCGGGGCAACCAGCCTGTCGTACAGCACGACGTCGGCCTGTTGCATCAGGCGCAGGGCGCGAAACGTCAACAGGTCGGGGTCGCCCGGACCGCCGCCGACTAGGTAGACTTCACCGGTCTGGTGATCCGTCGGCGTGGCTTTGTCCAGTTCGTTCTCCAGGGCCTCGATGGCGGCGGCTTCCCGTCCGGCAAACAGCATCTCGACCACCGGCCCCTGCAGGATATTCTCCCAGAACCGGCGCCGTTGCCTGAATTCCGGGAAGCGCTGTTTTACCCGGCCGCGGAACTCCCGCACCACCGTCGCCAGCCGGCCGTAGGTTGCCGGTATCAGCGTTTCCAGTTTTACCCGCAACAGCCGGGCCAGGACCGGTGAGGCCCCGCCCGTGGACACGGCGATTTGCACCGGGTCCCGGTCAACCACCGATGGCATGATGAAACTGCACAGGGCGGGGTTATCGACCACGTTGACCGGCACATTGCCGGCCTTGGCTGCGTTGGCGACCTGGCTGTTCACCTGCTTGTCAGGCGTTGCTGCGATCACCAGCGCACAGCCGTCAACGTCTTCCGGCATAAACTCCCTTGCCTCATACCTCACCCTGCCCTGCTGCTTCAGAGCCCGTATCCCCTCCCCCGCCCGGGGCGCGACAATCAACAAATCAGCATCCGACCTGAGCAATTGCTGAGCTTTCCTCGCGGCCACCTCACCAGCGCCCACCACAAGACAACGGCGCCCATTCAAGTCCAGAAAAACCGGGAAATGTCGCATCGGCGTACTCTATCATAAATTCAGGACACCCATTAATTCCCACATAAATTCGGGACGGGCTAATCCAGGACGGGCTAATCCAGGACACCCATAAATTTCGGGAAGTAAATTTGGGATTACAGGGTGTCTTGAAATTGGTGGAATTTATGGGTGTCCTGGAATTTGTGGGAACCGCGAAATTCATGGGTGTCCCAAATTGAATCCTTCCTGGAACCGCGAAATTAATGGGTGTCCCGGAATCGGAGTAAATTCGGGACACCCATAAATTACCCAGATGCAGGACAGCTATCAATTGACACTTGTCCTTATGTCATTACAATAGTGGCAATAGGATGTTCTATTACTACAGGAGTTGATCATGACCATTGCTCGTCGCCAGCAAATCTGTCTCACAGAAACCTGTTACTATCACTGTATCTCCCGTTGTGTTCGCCGTGCCTTCCTATGCGGCGTCGATGCCTTGTCCGGGAAAAGCTACCAGCACCGTAGGGAATGGGTGGAACAACAACTGTTGGCGCAATCCCGGGCATTTTGTGTTGATGTGGTGGGTTATGCCATCATGTCCAATCATTATCATGTGATTGTCAAAGTCAACCTGGAACAGGCTGCGTCCCTCTCTGCTGAAGCGATACTTACCCGCTGGCAGCAGTTATATCGTCTCAATCCACTGATGGTCCGGTTCAAAGCCGGGAATGTGTTAACAGATGCGGCAAAGGTAATCGTCGATATGGAGATTGCCCGAATGCGCGATATCCTGATCAATATCAGCCGCTTCATGGGATATCTGAATGAACGTATCGCCCGGAAGGCCAATGTGGAGGATGACTGTAAAGGACGCTTTTGGGAAGGACGCTTCGTGTCGCAAGCCCTACTGGATGAAACCGCTTTACTGCAATGTTTGGCCTATGTGGAATTAAACCCTGTCAGAGCCGGTCTCAGCCACGACCCAATGCAGTCGGAATACACCTCCATCAAACGCCGACTGGCTGGGAATTGCTCTGACCTGCTACCGTTCAAATCAGATAAACCAGAGGCGGTGGCGGACCATCATTACCATCTTCCGTTTCACCTTGATGACTATCTGCAGCTACTGGATTGGTCGGGCCGAATTATCAGGGAGGATAAGCAAGGAGCCATACCGGAAGACGCCCCGCCCCTGATTGACCAGCTCAGCATAACACCGGTTCGTTGGCAAACAGCCATGAGGCCTCCTGTACTCTCGCATCAGAAGGCACTGGGATCTACCACTCACATAAAGAAATACTGCCAGGCTATCGGCCAACACTGGCTCTGGCAAGCCAGCTACTCGCTGAACTAAACCAGAGCCTTACCAGGCCTGCCCCCCACCCCACGTTCCACCCGGCTGGGATTACCAGCGAAAACGTGTACTGCGTTTATTTTTACTGGAGGCCAGCATAGCCACCGTGAAGTTGATGCTGCAGAAGATCCCTCGCGAAACATCTTAATTCGGGACACCCATAAATTCGGGGAGCATCTTAATTCGGGACACCCATAAATTCGGGGAGCATCTTAATTCGGGACACCCATTAATTCGGGAAGCATCTTAATTCGGGACACCCATTAATTTCGGGAAGTAAATTTGGGATTACAGGGTGTCTTGGAATTGGTGGAATTTATGGGTGTCCCGGATTTGGTGAGTGTCCGGGAACCGCGAAATTCATGGGTGTCCCAAATTGAATCCTTCCTGGAACCGCGAAATTCATGGGTGTCCCAAATTGAATCCCCCAAATTGAATCCCGAAATTTATGGGTGTCCCAAATTTTACTCGCGGAAGAGGGTTTCCTGGTTGGCCGCGTAGTAGTTCAGGGTGTGTTCCACGGCGCGGATTAGGGCGCGTTGGCTGGAGGTGGCGCCGCTGATGTGGTCGAAGGAGCCGCCGTCTGTTTTTACTGCCCAGTTTTCCTGTGGTGTGTTGGCCAGGGAGCGGCCGTTGAAACCGAGTATCCAGGGTGAATTGTCCTGGTGGACCTGGTCGCCCAGGCCCGGGGTTTCCCGGTGTTGCAGGATCCTGACGCCGGCCAGGGTTCCGTCGTATTGAATGCCTACGGCCAGTTCCATGATGCCGTTATAGCCCCTGGCCTGGACCGGACTGAAGATAAGCCCCACCGGGGTTTCCCCGTTCCGGGCGCGATAGACGTAGGTCGCGGTCTCGGCGCCGAAATACGTGGACATGGTGACGCTCAACCTGTCTGCGGGCAAGTCGTTGTCGCGCTCAAGGGGCAATATCTCGGCGCTGATCTCAAGGATGGGCAGGTGCTGGTTGCGGGTGATGTTATCCTCAAGAAATTGTCCCAGGGCATAGATACCCAGCACTGCCGTGAAACAGATGAATAACAGCGGCAGCGAATTTACCAGCGGGTTTCCCTTTGTCTCCATTATGTTTCTCCGAATGCCTTTGGGCGGGTCAGCAGGTCGATCAGCGGGACGAAGATATTGGCCAGGAGCACCGCGTAAGCCACCCCATCGGGGAATGCCCCCCATTGGCGCATCAGGCAGATGAGTATTCCGATCAGGGCGCCGTAGATCAGGCGTCCGCGGTTGGTCGTGGACGCGGTGACGGGATCCGTGGCGATAAAGAATGCGCACAACATCGTGCCGCCGCTGAACAGATGGAACAGCGGAGAGGCATAGGTTTCCGCATCGTATAAGTAAAGGACTGTGCTGACGATGAAAACGCTGGCCAGTAGCGCGGCAGGGATTTGCCACTTGATGACGCCGCGATACAACAAATAGATGCCGCCCAGCATGAACATGATATTGATCCATTCCCAGCCGGCCCCGCCAAGATAGCCGAACAACTGGGCTGTCTTCATCTCCGACACCATCTCCATCATTTCCAGCCGGGTCTTCAGTTCATCCAGGGGCGTTGCGCCGCTCAGCATATCCGGCCCCGAGCCTGCGCCGGGGAAGATGCTGCCCAGGTATGCGCCGATACCGTGCGCCGACAGGGCCGGCCAGGTATTCATCTGCACCGGGAAACAGACCAGGACGAATACAAAACCTGCCATAGCCGGGTTGAATATGTTGTAGCCGATACCTCCGAAGGCATGTTTGGCGATGATGATGGCAAAGGCGATCCCGCACAGGCAGACCCACCAGGCCGCTAACGGAGATATGCTGACCGCAAACAGTAACGCGGTGACGACGGCGCTGCCGTCCCGCAGCGAAACCCAGGGGTCGCGGCGGCGCAATTTGAGGATAGTAAACTCGAACGTGAGGGCGAACAGCACGGCCAGGACACATTGCAGCAACACGCCGGGGCCGAACAACCAGACGTAACAAAGCAATCCGGGGACGAGTGCGATGCACACGTCCGTCATCACTCTCCCAAGGGTCTGGCCCTCGTGCCAATGTGGCGAGCTGCTGGTTTTGTTTATCATCCGGAGCCGTCTGTATTTTGTTCCGGTTTCAACCGTTTTTGGCGCTTTGCCCGGACTCTGGCCAGCGCATCCTGTACATAAGCTTTTTTTGCAGCTTTGGTGTCTTGTCCCTGCGCTGCGCCGGGGCCTGTTTTGGCCGCTTTCCGTTCGGCTGCTTCGTTTGTCGAACGTTCATTTTTCCGGGTAAAGCGCTGTCTCGCAAGGTCGGCGTCGCGGTCATGTTTTTCTTCAACGTCGATCTGCGTTTTTGCATGGCGATAATAATGCACCA
This sequence comes from Gammaproteobacteria bacterium, assembly GCA_965205405.1. Lineage (GTDB taxonomy): Bacteria > Pseudomonadota > Gammaproteobacteria > Eutrophobiales > Eutrophobiaceae > JAAXHV01. The sequence continues at coordinate 1,666,160 of OZ242169.1, read as the reverse complement.
GCGGAATACGGCTGGGGCAGACGTAAGCGCAGCAGCCGCATTCTATACAATCGAACAGGCGATATTCCCGGGCCTGGTCGAGATCCGCGGTTTTGGCGAACCAGTACAATTGCTGGGGCAGCAGCTTGGCCGGGCAGACATCCACGCATTTGCCACAGCGGATGCAGGGCATCTCCGGCTGGACAGGGGTATTTTCTTCGATGAAGATGCAGTTGGTGGTCTTAATCACCGGCATGTTGGGGCTGGTGACGCGCAAGCCGGTCATGGGGCCACCGATGATCACTTTGTTATCCTCACTGTGTTGATAACCGCAGGTAGCGAGGCAATCCTCCACCGGCGTGCCGATCAGGACTTGCAGGTTCACGGGGTTATCCACTTTTCCGGTCACCGTGACGTAGCGCGAGACGATGGGCTCGCCGCGGGTGATGGCCCGATACACCGCGGCAGCCGTGGCGACGTTGTGGATGACTATGCCGATGTGAATCGGCAGGCCCTCGCTGGGGACCTCCTTGCCGGTCAGTGTTTTTATAAGCTGATTCTCGCTGCCGGCAGGAAAACGGGTGGGCACTTTGACCAGTTCCAGGTCATCATCAACCAGGCCGGCCAGGGCGTCGTATGCCAGGTGCATGTCATCCTCGACGGCGATCACGCAATGCCTGGCCTGTACCGCATGACGGATCATGCGCGCACCGGACACGACGTAGGAGGCCTTTTCCTGGATCAGCCGATCGTCGCAGCTGATATGCGGTTCACATTCAACGCCGTTTATGATTAGCGTATCGACCGCATTCTCCACCCCCTCCATCAATTTTACGTGGGCCGGGAAGCCCGCACCGCCCAGACCGACTATGCCGCAATCCTTGATTAACTCCTGCAGTTTCGCCGGTTCGGTTCGATCGTATTCCTCGGTGGGCCTGATATCGAACCAGGCATCGTTTCCATCGGGTTCCAGTACGATGCACGGCGCTTTGCTTATGGTCGGATGCGGTACGTGATAATCGCCAATATCCGATATTTTCCCGGATGTGCTGGCATGGACGGGTACGCTTATATAGCCGTCAGCGCGGGCGATGATCTGTCCTTTCAATACCTTGTCGCCGATTTTTACGACCGGCTCAGCCGGTTGGCCAATATGCTGTTGCAGGGGCAGAAACATCCGCTCCGGCAGAGGATGCAGGATAGACATTTTCTGATCGGTAATCTCCTTGTGCGGCTCCAGCAACAACCCGCCCGGGAAATCATGTAATTCACGCATACCGCCACTGCTCCGAAATTAAGCACAATATCACTGCATATTATCCTAATTCAGCAGCTAATTCAGGACACCCATAAATTCCAAGCTAATTCAGGACACCCATAAATTGCATCGTAAATAAACCAAGTGTATCCCGATTTTATGGATGTCCTGGATTAGGTATCTTACAAATCACGAGTTTCCCGATTTTTATGGGTGTCCCGGATTAATATGGGGGATCATTGAGATGCAGTCTACCGGGCAGGGGGGCAGGCATAGCTTGCAACCTGTGCAATATTCGGGGATGACTGCGTGCAGTTGTTTGGCGCTGCCGACGATGGCATCGACGGGGCAGGCGTCAATGCACTTTACGCAGCCGATGCAGGTTTCTTCGTCTATCAAGGCAATGGCATTTTCGGGCGTCACCGGGGCAATATGCCGGTAGGACGTTTTGCCGAGTAATTTCTCCAGTTTTCTGACTGTGACTGCGCCGCCGGGGGGGCATAAGTTGAGCGGGATGTCCTGCTCAACGATTGCCCTGGCATAAGGCAGGCATCCGGGATAGCCGCAGTCGCCGCATTGGGTCTGGGGTAGCAACGCGTCCAGCGCGTTGATGGTTTCTTCCCTGGCGCGTTTATTTGTGTCGCCTGCTGCGGGTAACAACACAGCCGCTGACTGCGCCAGCAAATAAAGCGCCAGAGTAACAATTATCAATTCCAACATTATCTCACTACCGTATCAGGCAACATGCCTAATTCAGGACCACGTCTAATCCGGGACGTCTAATCCAGGACACCCATAAATTGTATCGTAAAAATCAGGGGGCCATAATTTATGGGTGTCCCAAATTAGGCTCACTCAAATTTATGGGTGTCCCAAATTGGGCTCTCAGATTTATGGGTGTCCCAAATTAGGCTTCCCAAATTAGTCTAGGCCTGAGAAGGCCAGGGAGATGATGCCCAGGGTGACCATTTGCAGGGGGAGGCCTTTGAATGGGGCGGGTAGGTCGGAGACGGACTGGCGCAGGTTGATGGCGGTGAAGCCCAGCAAGACCAGGGAGAAGCCCAGGCCGGCGCCGGCGCCGAAAAACAGCGATCCGAGCAGGCTGATGTCCTGTTCCACGTTGAGCAGGGTGACGCCCAGTAGTGCGCAGTTCATCAGTAACAGCGGATAGAACCGGCCGTCCCGGTCAAACAGGCGGGGGAGATACCTGCCCGGAATTGTCCGGGAGGCCTGGCAGACGCAGACGACTGTCATGACCAGGATCAGCAGCCGGTAGTTTTCCAGGTGCAGCGGGGTGATGAACAGGGTATCCAGCAGGCAGGTAATGAACGCAACGAGCGTGGTGACGCCCGTGACGGCGATTGCCATATCGACGGCGATATTGATTTTCTGCGCGGCCGCCAGCAGGGGGCTTACGCCGAGCAGGTGGTCGGTCACCAGGTTGTTGGCCAAGCAAGCCGCCAGGAGAATGAGGAAAAACTCAGTCATGACAGTGGAGGGTTTCGTCGTTTAATTCAGCGTTTAATTCAGGACACCCATAAATTGTATCGTAAAAATCAAGGGTCTCTAATTTATGGGTGTCCCAAATTAGGTTCTCTAATTTATGGGTGTCCCAAATTAGGTTCTCCAAATTAGGTTCAAATTTATGGGTGTCCCAAATTAGGTCTCTAATTTATGGGTGTCCCAAATTAGGTTTGGTAGTCACTTGACTTTCATGCCCGGTTTGGCGCCTGCGTCGGGGGTGAGGATGAAGATTTCGTCGCCGCCCGGGCCGGCGGCCAGCACCATGCCTTCGGATATGCCGAAGCGCATTTTTCTGGGGGCCAGGTTTGCCACCATTACCGTCAGTTTGCCGACCAGGTCTTGCGGCTGGTAGGCGGACTTGATCCCGGCGAATACGTTCCGGGTCTCGCCGTCCAAATCCAGGGTCAGTTGGAGTAATTTGTCCGCGCCCTCTACGTGGGCGGCATGGGTGATTTTTGCCACGCGCAGGTCTATCCGGGCAAAGTCAGCAATGCTGATTTCAGCGCCAACGGGGTCGTCGACCAGGTATTTATTACCTGCACCGGCTTCCCCAATCCCGGCGTTTCCGGTTTCCCCGGCCCCGGCGCCCGTGGCTTCAAGGTCTTGTTTACTGTCTTCAATCATGGCATCGATCCTGTCTTGTTCCACCCGGGTGAGGAGTGGCTTGAATTTCGTTATCGGGTGGTCCAGCAACGGCGTCGCCAGGTCGTCCCAGGCAAGTGGGTCGATACCCAGGAACGCCTCGGCGCGCTGGGCCAGACCGGGCAGGACCGGCTTCAGGTAGATGATGAGTATGCGGAACAGGTTTATCCCCAGGGAACAGACCTGTTGCAACTCGGCTGATTCGGGGTCCTGCCGGGCCATCTCCCAGGGCTTGTGCCGGTCTATGTACTGGTTCGCCTTGTCGGCCAGGCCCATGATCTCGCGCATGGCGCGGCCGTATTCCCGGGCTTCATAGGCCGCCGCGACAGCCTGGTTTGCGCCGGTAAATTCCTGCAGCAGCGCCTCATCATGGGCGGCTGCGGCCAGCCTCCCGGCGAAGCGTTTATGGATAAATCCCGCGCAGCGGCTGGCGAGGTTGACCACCTTGCCGACCAGGTCGGAATTCACGCGCTGGCGGAAATCCTCCAGGCTCAAGTCGATATCGTCCACGCCGCTGCCTGATTTTGCGGCAAAATAATAGCGCAGGTATTCCGGGTCCAGGTGATCCAGGTAGGTCCGGGCGTTGATGAAGGTGCCGCGGGATTTCGACATTTTCTGCCCGTCGACCGTAAGAAAGCCATGGACGAAGACATTGTTCGGCAGGCGATGGCCGCTGCCGCGCAACACCGCCGGCCAGAACAGGGTATGGAAGTACATGATGTCCTTGCCGATGAAATGGTACATCTCGACGCTGCTGTCTGCGCCCGTGTACTCCTCCAGGTCCCTCCCCTGCCGGTCCAGCAGGTTCTTCAGGCTGGCGAAGTAACCCATGGGCGCATCGACCCATACGTAGAAATACTTGCCGGGGGCGCCGGGGATCTCGAAGCCGAAATACGGCGCATCCCGGGAGATATCCCATTCCTTCAAGCCGGCCTCAAACCATTCGTCCAGCTTGTTGGCGACCTCGGGCTGCAAATGCCCGGCGCCGACCCAGTCCCGCAGCATGGTCTCGAACGCGGGGAGATCAAAGAAATAATGCTCGGATTCCTTTTTGACCGGCGTTGCGCCGGATATGGAGGAAACGGGGTTGACCAGGTCCGTGGGCGTGTAGGTCCGATTGCAGGACTCGCAACTGTCGCCGTACTGGTCCTGGGCGCGGCAGAACGGGCATTCGCCGCGGATGAACCGGTCGGGCAGAAACATTTGCTTCACCGGGTCATAAAACTGGCTGATGGTGCGGCGCTTGATATGGCCTGCCCCATCGAGGCGCGCATATATCGCCTCTGCGACTTCCCGGTTTTCCTCGGAATGGGTGGTATGGAAGTTGTCAAAGCCGACCTCAAAGCCGGCGTAATCCTGCTGGTGCTCTGCGTGGATCCGGGCAATCAGTTGTTCCGGAGTAATGCCTTGCTGGTCGGCGCTCAGCATGATCGGCGTGCCGTGGGCGTCGTCGGCGCAGATATACAGGCACTCGTGGCCCCGGAGTTTCTGGAACCGCACCCAGATATCCGTTTGTATCGCCTCCAGCAGGTGGCCGATATGAATCGACCCGTTCGCATAGGGCAATGCGCTGGTCACAAAAATTTTGCGTTGTTGGGTTGTCATTAAGGTGTCTTTATTTTCCGGCTTATCCGGCAAAATTCATGTAAAATGTCTGTTTGTTAACCGACATACCGAGCACACATGCTAAATTCAAGCCCTGATGCAATCAGAACGGCCCTGACCGGAGTGCAGGACATCAACCTGGAAAAGGACATCGTCTCCGCCGATATGGTGAAAGATATACAGATTGACGGAGATAATATCAGACTTTCCCTGCAAATGGGTTATCCGGCAAACGGTTATATCGACACGCTGCGGGATGCCGTCACCGAGCGGCTGCGGCAAATCCCGGGTGTGCAGGGGATTGACCTGAACTTCACCACGGAGATCAAGTCCCATGCCGTGCAGCGCGGCGTGAAACCCGTAGACAATATCAAGAATACGATTGCCGTCGCCTCCGGCAAAGGCGGTGTGGGCAAATCGACGACGGCCGTCAACCTGGCGCTGTCGCTGCATGCGGAAGGGGCAAAGACGGGCATCCTGGATGCGGATATCTACGGTCCGAGCCAGCCGCGCATGCTCGGCTGCCGCGCCAAACCGGACAGCCCTGACGGTAAAACCATCGAACCGAACGTCAGTTACCACCTGCAATCCATGTCCATCGGCTACCTGGTCAACGAGGAAACGCCGATGATATGGCGCGGCCCCATGGTCACCTCGGCGCTGGAGCAGTTGCTGGGCGACACCAACTGGTCGGACCTGGATTACCTGGTCATCGACCTGCCGCCGGGCACCGGCGACATCCAGTTGACCCTGTGCCAGAAAATTCCGGTCTCCGGGGCGATCATCGTCACCACGCCCCAGGATATCGCCCTGCTTGATGCGCGCAAGGGGCTGAAGATGTTTGAAAAGGTCGAGGTGCCGGTGCTGGGCGTCGTGGAAAACATGAGCACCCATATCTGCACCAACTGCGGCCACGAAGAACACATCTTCGGCAGTGGTGGCGGGAAGCAGATGGCCGAGCAATATGACGTCGGTCTGCTGGGTTCCCTGCCCCTGGACATCAGTATCCGCGAGGGCGCGGACAACGGGCGCCCGACCGTGGCGATGGACCCGGACTCGCCCCTGGCCGAAACGTACCGGGCCATCGCCCGCAAGGCCGCGGCGAGATTGTCGTTGCGGGCGAAAGACTTCAGCAGCAAATTCCCCAAAATCGTAGTTGAGAATGCCTGAATGCCGGTAAAAAGCGATAAATGGATACGCGAGATGGCGCAAACCCGGGGCCTGATTGAACCATTTACTCCCCGGCAGATCAAACATAACGGTTCCACCTCGCTGGTGTCCTACGGCACCTCCAGTTACGGCTATGACATTCGCTGCTCGGACGAGTTCAAGATCTTCACTAATATCAATTCCGCTATCGTCGACCCGAAAAATTTCGATGAAAACAGTTTCGTGGACTTCAAGGGGGACGTGTGCATCATCCCCCCCAATTCGTTCGCCCTGGCCAGCACTGTCGAGTATTTCCGCATCCCCCGGGATGTGCTGACGATATGCCTGGGCAAATCCACCTATGCCCGTTGCGGCATCATCGTCAACGTGACGCCGCTGGAACCGGAATGGGAGGGTCACGTCACCCTCGAATTTTCCAATACGTCGCCACTCCCGGCCAAGGTGTATGCCAACGAGGGCGTCGCCCAGGTGATCTTCCTGCAATCCGATGAGCCGTGCGAGACGTCTTATAAAGACAGGAAGGGGAAATACCAGGGCCAGACAGGGGTAACACTGCCGAAGGCGTGAATGAATATAATGTATACAGTGTGTGACAGGATTCCGGAGCGCCCCGGGACGCCGGGGACGGACTTGAAGTCCGTCCCCAGGAAATTAATGGGGTCTGACCCCATTTATTCTTATTTCCGGATAATTGGGGTCAGAGTAAAACTACTCCGAAAGATACCGGCAATGCCTGCCGGTAATTGTAGTTTTACTCTGACCCCAATTATCCTGGTTTTGTTGCTGTGGGCGGGCAGCGCAGTGGCGCAGCAGGCCCCTGCCACCGGGCCGTACTGCCCGGTGGTGTTCCAGATCCCCGACAGGCTGGTGGTTGATGTTGATCTGGAGGAAGGCGATACCTATGTCAATGCCGACCGGATCGACCTTATAGAACAAGGCATGTCGCAGCTTGAGGGTTCCGTCGAAATGACCACGGATACCTGGTCGGCGCGGGCGGATGAAGCGACCTACAGCGATACCGGGAACTTTGTTGACCTGTCCGGCGACGTGAAGTTCTGGGAGGAATCCCTGTTCCTTGATGGCGACCGCGCCCATATCGACCTGAACGACAGTACGGCAAGGGTGAACGCAGCCCGATACTACATCCCCGACAGCGGCGCCTGGGGCGAGGCTGAAGAACTGTTCATTGACCCCGGCACCCTGACTTCGGGGAAGAACATGGCCTTCACCACCTGCGCACCGGAAAACGGCGGCGGGATTGAAGAAAATTTCTGGGGAATCTCCGCCAGTGAACTGAACCTCGACCATGAGACCAACCGGGGCTCGGGCAGGGACATCGTACTGAAGATAAAGAATATCCCGGTCTTCTATGCACCCTACTTCACCTTCCCCCTGAGCCGGGAACGAAAATCAGGCCTACTCGCACCGGGGATCGGCAAGAACAGCCACGGCGGGTTTGAAACCCGGTTGCCCTATTACTGGAATATCTCACCCAACATGGACGCAACCTTCACACCCAGGGTGCTCGCCAACAGCGGCGTGATGGGCATGCTTGAATACCGTTATCTTTTCAGCCGGGGCCAGAGCCGCCTGAACCTCGAATACCTGCCCGGCGACGTCGGCTTTGACGACCGCGACCGCAGCATGATCAATTTTGAACACACCCAGAGTTTCCTTGACCGGGGCCGGCTTTCCGTGGTTTACAACCGGGCATCGGACCCGGAATACCTGGAGGATTTCGGTGCGGAGCTGGCTGTTTCCAGTACCCGCTACCTGCCGCGCCGGGCTGATTTGACGTACCGGGGAAGGAACTGGAATTTGCTGGCCCGGTTACACAGTTACCAGGTTGTCGATCGGACCATCGCGGTCACATCCAGGCCCTATAAAAACCTGCCCCGGGTACAGTTCAGGTATCGGCCCTTGACGGGCAACAAGAAAATCAATCTCAACCTGCAATCGGATATCACTTATTTCGACCGCACCGATGAAACCGGGGTCACGACAGACGTAACCGGGTTCCGCGCGGACCTGTATCCGTCCATCAGCTATCCGATACGCACCCAGTCGGCTTACCTGATTCCCAAAGTCGGCGTGCGCTATACCCAGTACAACCTGACCGAACAAGGTCCTTTCAATAAAAGCCCGAGCAGGTCCCTGCCGATAGTCAGCGTTGACAGCGGTGTGTTCCTGGAGCGTAACCTGGGGCTGCAATCGACCGATTACCTGCACACCCTGGAGCCCCGGCTTTTCTACCTGTATATACCCCACGAGGATCAGTCCAACCTGCCGGTATTCGATTCGTCCGTTTACAACCTGGACTACAACGCCCTGTTCCGGGAAAACAGGTTCAGCGGCTATGACCGGATTGGTGACACGAACCAGGTCACGCTGGCCCTGGGCAGCCGGCTGATCAACCGGGAAACCGGTAAGCAAACCGCTTCTCTCCAGGTTGCCCAGTCCTTTTACCTGGAAGACCAGAACGTCATCAGGCAGATATTGGGCGTCCGGGGGGAACTTGTGGACATCGGGTCGCCGGAAGATGACCTGCTTTCACCCCTGATCGTCGAGGCCACTGCCAACCTGCGCGATGATCTGACCGTGGGCGCCGAGCTGTACTGGGATACCGAAGACAGCATAACCCGGAAAATGGTGCTTTCAGCGCAATATAACCCGCCCGGCAGCAAGGTCGTCAACCTGGCTTACCGGGTAAGGCGAGCCGGTTCCGGCCTGATACGGCGCGTCCCGACGGACATTGAGCAATCGGACGTGTCATTCAGTTGGCCCATGACCGACAGGTTGAATCTCGTAGGCCGCTGGAATTACGCGCTCTCCGAGGCGCGTTCCCTGGACCTGTTCTTCGGGATGGAATACGAGGGTTGCTGTTTTTCAATCAAGGCCGTGGGACGGCGTTTCCTGTCCAACCTGGATGGTGATTTCAATACCGGTTTCTTTTTACAGCTTCAGTTGAAGGGGCTGGGAAGTATCGGTGAGCGCACTGCGGAACTCCTGAACCAGGCCATACCCGGCTACGGGGACAGCTTGCTGCTGCCATGAAACTACGGGCCCTGATACTGTTCGCCGGCGTGCTGCTGTCCACCCCGGGCATGGCTGCGCAGGACCTGGACCGGATTGTTGCGATCATCAATGATGACGTGATCATGCGCAGCGAGCTGGCCGAGAAGATCAGGACGGTGACAGTGCAGATGCAGGAGCAGAATATTCCTCTGCCGCCGCAGGCTATCCTGGAAAAACAGGTTCTGGACCGGCTGATCATGACGAAGTTGCAGATCCAGACGGCGCAGAATACCGGGATACGGGTCGATGATGAAACCCTGAATCGCACCATCAGCAATATTGCCGCGGAAAACGAACTGAATCTCAACCAGTTCAGGGAAATCCTGGAAGGTGACGGTTACGGATACGAGACTTTTCGTAAGGACATACGCAATGAAATCCTCATTTCACGTCTGCAACAACGACAGGTCGACAACCGGATAATCGTAACCGAAAGGGAGATCGAAAATTTTCTTTCGAATAGGGAATTCCAGGGTGAAACGGACATTGAATTCCATATCGCCCATATACTGATTGCGATAAACGAGGGGGCTTCGACCCGTCAGGTCTCGAAAACCAGGGAGACCGCCGATAAGGTATTGAGTGAGCTTCAAGGGGGCGCCAATTTCAGCAATATGGCTGCCACTTACTCCGACGGCCAGCAGGCGCTGGACGGCGGTGATCTGGGTTGGAGCAAGGCCGGACAGGTCCCGACGCTGTTTGCTGATTTTATCACCAATATGGAAGCAGGCGATCTCAGCGATATTATCAAGAGTCCCAGCGGCTACCACATCATCAAGCTGCTCGACAAGCGCAGCACTGAGCAGGTTGTGGTCACCCAGACCAAGGCCAGGCATATCCTGATCCAGCCCGATGAGTTGACAACACCCGAGGATGCACTACGCCGGCTACAGCAATTGAAAATACGCATTGAGGGTGGAGATGACTTTGCCGAGCTGGCCAGGGCCCATTCCGTCGATCCCATGAGCGCCGCGCAAGGCGGGGACCTGGGCTGGGTTAATCCCGGCGACCTGGTGCCTGAGTTCCAGCGGGTGATGGATTCCCTTGAACCCGGCGCTACCAGTGAGCCATTCAGGACCCAGTTCGGTTATCACGTCGTCCAGGTGCTGGACCGGAGGGAGCATGACAGCACCGAAGATATCAAGCGGGCGCGGGCCAGGGAAGCGATTCGCAGTCGCAAACTGGATGAGGCGCGCACTGACTGGCTGCGCCAGATGCGCGATGAGGCTTACGTGGAATATCGCCTGGATTCATGAAGCGTGGGTCCACTCCCCCGATTGATATTGACTCTGGGCGAGCCTGCCGGAATCGGTCCTGATATTGTTCTGAAAAGTGCCCGGCATGAGTTGCAGGCACAGGTCGTCGTCATCGGTGATCCGGATCTGCTGGAAGACCGGGCGCGGCGGCTCGGTACACAAATTGAACTGACCGAATACGTTCCGGGTGCGGCGCCGACGCTGCATACGCCGGGACGCTGCTGTTATATCCGGCAGGCGCTGGCGCAGCAGGTCGAGCCCGGCAAACCGGCGGCGGCCAATGCGGATTCTGTCCTGGCGGCCATCGAGCAGGCGGTCCGGGCTTGTACGGCGGGGCAATTCGACGCCATGGTGACCGGCCCGGTCAGTAAATCCGTGATCGCTGACGCGGGGCATGCGTTCAGCGGGCATACCGAATACATTGCCGGGCTTTGCGGTGACCCGGTACCGGTAATGATGCTGGCGAACGACTTTGCGCGGGTAGCCCTGGTCACCACCCACCTGCCCCTGAACCAGGTGGCCGGGCGCATCACCCGCCGGCGCTTGCGCGAGGTCATCGAGGTCGTTGCCGCTGATATGCGGGCAACTTTCAACATCGAGGCGCCCCGGCTGCTGGTCTGCGGCATCAATCCCCACGCCGGTGAACAGGGCTACCTGGGCACTGAGGAGATTGAGGTCGTCAACCCAGTCATCGATGAATTGAGGTCCACGGGTCTGGACCTGGTCGGTCCGGTCCCGGCGGATACCGCTTTTACCGCTTCTTCCCTGGAAAATACGGACGCCGTGATCGCCATGTACCATGACCAGGGCCTGCCGGTATTGAAATCCCACGGCTTCGGTAAGACCGTCAACATCACGCTGGGACTGCCCATCATAAGAACGTCGGTCGACCACGGCACTGCCTTCGACCTGGCCGGTACCGGAGTTGCCGAGGAAACCAGCCTGGTTGCAGCCATCGACTATGCCGTTGACATGGTGCGCCGCAAATGGCGCAGATGAGAGGAAAGCTTCGCCATGCCGGAAACTGGCTTCATCACCATGCCGGTATCTGCCTTCGTCGTTATACCGGGCTTGACCCCTGCCGTTATACCGGGCTTGACCCCTGCCGTTATACCCCTGCCGTTATACCGGGCTTGACCCCTGTCGTTATACCGGGCTTGACCCGGTATCCAGTATGATACTGTGTCGCCCCCGGCTTACGACATGCCGGGGCAGGCTCCGGCAACTCTTTGTTTCACTGGATTCCTGCTTGCGCAGGAATGGTAGTGGCGCGCTATCAGATGGCTAGTACCCGGCTGCATCCAGTACGCAGGCGCTTCGGTCAGCATTTTCTTGTTGATGGGGCCGTCGTTGAGAGAATAATCCAGGCCATCGACCCGCGTCCCGGTGAAAGGATCGTGGAAATCGGCCCCGGGAAAGGCGCGCTGACCCTCCCTCTGCTGAGCAGCATCGGCCGGCTTGACGTGGTTGAGATTGACCGGGACCTGGCCGCCGACCTGGAGCAGAGATGCAGGGAAATTGGCTCTTTGAACCTGGTTCGGCAGGACGCGCTGCGACTGGATTTTGCAAGGTTCGCGGCGGAGCGGCTGAAAGTGGTAGGGAACCTGCCCTATAACATTTCCACTCCCCTGCTGTTCCACCTGCTGCGCTTCAAACAAATCAGCCTGATGGTGTTCATGTTGCAGAAAGAAGTCGTGGACCGGCTTTGCGCCCATGCGGGCACGCCCGAATACGGCCGCCTCAGCGTCATGGTGCAGGCGCGCTGCCGCATGGAAAGACTGTTTGATGTGGGACCCGAAGCCTTCAGCCCCAGCCCGAAGGTCGATTCAGCCATGGTCCGGCTGAATGTCATACCCGAGGCAACAACCCGGATACGAAATTTCGACCAATTTACCGACCTGGTACGCACCGCCTTCTCCTCCCGCCGCAAAAAAATCAGCAACGGACTGAAACCCTGGTTCACCGCAACACAACTGGAGGCCCTGGATATCCCCCCCTCAGCAAGACCAGCCGAACTAAGCGTAACGGATTACATCAAGTTGTCAGACTCCCTCAAATAAGCCCAAAGAAATCCAGTAAGCTAAATCCGGGAAGGAAATCCGGGACACCCATTAATTTAGGAAATCCGGGACACCCATTAATTTAGGAAATCCGGGACACCCATTAATTTAGGAAATCCGGGACACCCATTAATTTAGGAAATCCGGGACACCCATTAATTTAGGAAATCCGGGACACCCATTAATTTAGGAAATCCGGGACACCCATTAATTTAGAAATCCGGGACACCCATTAATTTATGGGTGTCCTGAATTGAGGGTTTTAATTTATGGGTGTCCCGAATTAGGTTATCCTGGATTTAGGCTTCAAATTTATGGGTGTCCTGAATTGGGAAAGGGTTAAAATGGGTTGATTATGAAACTGCTAATACGGGGTTTGTCGGATAGGATTGAGCGATTCAGTGAACTCTCCGGGAGGGGGTTGGCGTGGCTGGTGCTGGTGTTGGTGGTGCTGGTTTCCTATGACGTTGTGATGAGGTATTTCTTTCTGAGTGGGTCCATTGCGATCCAGGAGTTGGAGTGGCACCTGTTTTCCATCATATTCCTGTTGAGCGCTGCCTATACCCTGAAACACGATGATCATGTGCGGCTGGACCTGGTTTACCGCAGTCGTTTCATGTCGGACTACCGCCGCGCCTGGGTCAACCTGGTCTGTTCGCTACTGTTCCTGATACCGTTCTGTGTCCTTATCATAATTAGTTCATGGCCTTTCGTAATCCAGGCCTACCAGTTTTCCGAGGGCTCGCCCGACCCCGGCGGGTTGCCGTTGCGCTGGATCCTGAAGGCGTCGATACCGCTGGGCTTTTTCCTGTTGATCATCCAGGGCGTCAGTGAGAGCCTGAAAAGTCTGTCCCTGATCCTAAATCGGAAATCCCACTAGGTTATGCACCCTTGCCTGTCTTATACCCGCCTTTGGGCACGTGCTCCCTCAACCAGAGGCACCACTATGCTTTCAGTCGCAGGCGCCCAAAGGCGGGAAAAATCCTGTGCGCTCATCACACCACCTGGTGAGATATCCGGGCTGCGTAAACACCGATGACTATCTGGATCGCCCTGATGTTCCTGAGCCTGATGGTCTTGCTGATGCTGGGCTATCCGGTCGCTTTTACCCTGGGGGCGATTGCGCTGCTGTTCGGCGGGGTGTTCCTGGGGTTCGATTTCTTCCACCTGCTGCCCCTGCGAATCTGGGGGGTCATGACCAATTTTACCCTGCTGGCAGTCCCGTTGTTCATTTTCATGGGGATCGTCCTGGATAAATCCGGGCTGGCGGAGGACTTGCTGGAAACGATGGGGTTGCTGTTCGGCCGGCTGCGCGGCGGGTTGGCGATTTCCGTCGTTGTCGTCGGCGCACTGCTGGCCGCTACCACCGGGGTTGTGGGGGCGACGGTAGTCACCATGGGGATCATTGCGCTGCCCACCATGTTGCGGCGTAATTATTCCAGGCCGCTTGCAACCGGCACGATCGCAGCGGCAGGCACCCTGGGGCAGATCATCCCCCCGAGTATCGTCCTGATATTGCTGGGCGACGTGATTGGCGTACCCGTAGGCCGGTTGTTCATCGGCGCCGTTGTGCCGGGGATGCTTCTCGTGGTCTTGTTCCTGATCTACATCAGCGTGTATGCCTGGCTCAGGCCGGAGGCGGCGCCCGCGATCACGGCCGAGACGGACGAAAATTTACTGCGCAAGGTCTTCCTGACCCTGCTGCCTCCCCTGATCCTGGTCGTCGGTGTGCTGGGCTCGATATTCTTCGGTATCGCATCGCCTACGGAATCGGCTGCAGTCGGCGCCCTGGGCGCCCTGGTTCTGGCGGCAATGCACCGGCAACTCACCCTGGACAGGCTGCGCGAGGCCATGCGGCTGACCACCCGCCTGACCAGTATGGTCTTTATGATCCTGATCGGCGCCACTGCTTTCGGGTTGGTTTTCCGGGGGATGGGCGGCGACGACCTGGTGCTGAACGTGATGACCAACCTGCCCGGCGGCACACTGGGTTTTCTCATCGCCAGCATGGTTTTGATCTTCTTCCTTGGCTTCTTCCTGGATTTTCTCCAGATATGCTTTATCGTCGTTCCCATCCTGGCGCCCATCGCCACGACCATGGGTGTCGACCTGTTGTGGCTTGCGGTGCTGATAGCCATCAACCTGCAAACGTCTTTCCTCACCCCGCCTTTCGGCTTTTCCCTGTTTTACCTGAAGGCGGTGGCCCCGAAAGAGATCCGCATCCAGCATATTTACCAGGGGATCATTCCTTTCATATCGATACAGGTCGCTACCATCATCCTGCTGTGCCTATTTCCTATCCTGGTCACCTGGCTGCCTGATTTGATGGACAGGATGCATGGGTTGTAAATCCGCAGATTGAATTATCCGTAATGGATGTCCTGAATTGTCCTTCTAATTTATGGGTGTCCTAAATTAGGATCAGGGGACGGACTTGAAGTCCGTCCCCGGCGCGGCGTACCCGGCGACCCCGGAAAATTTACCGAAGGGCATCGATGACCGGTTGTGTTTCCGGCCGGACACCGCGCCAGAGCCAGAATGATTCGGCGGCCTGTTCCACCAGCATTCCCAGGCCGTCGCTGATTATTGCTGCGCCGTTGTTCGCGGCCCAGTCCAGAAATACCTGCGCCGCCTGGCCGTAGGCCATGTCATAGCAGCAAGCGCCATCCGCCAGTATGCTATCCGGTAACGGCAGGGGCTGTCCGGCCAGGCCTGCCGAGGTGCCGTTGACCACCAGGTCATAGGGTCCTTCGACCGGTTCGTCAAAGCCCTGCGCGTTGAGCATTCCCCGGGCTTCGGGAAACAGTTCCAGCAGTTGTACCGCCCGCGACCGGGTGCGGTTGATAATGGTTACGGTTGCCGGTTGCTCGTCTATGAGACTCCCCAGCACACTTCTGACTGCTCCGCCGGCGCCTACCAGCAGGATGCGTTTTTGCCTGATCTGCATCTGGTTGCCGGCCAGATCGCGCACCAGTCCCACCCCGTCGGTGGAATCACCGTAAACCTGTTCCGGCCCGTCAAAGCGTATCAGGTTGACGGCTCTCACCCGGTTCGCCCGGGCGCTGCTGTCGTTGACGTATTGCCAGGCCTGCTCCTTGAACGGCAGGGTGACGTTCAGTCCGCGGCCGCCGGCCTGCCTGAACGCCTCGACGGTGGCATTGAATTCGTTGAGGGGGGAGAACAGCGTCCGGTAGTTCAGCGCCTGCCCTGTCTGCACGGCGAACAGCCCGTGGATGCGGGGCGACAGGCTGTGCGCTACTGGGTTGCCGATGACGGCGTAGTTATCCATCTGATAATCGTACAGTAATTACTTGATTACAGGGTATACAGCACTGTAATAAGCCAGATTTGTTACTGGGTACGGCTGGCCGTCATACTGGCGCTAAATTCAGTTAAATTCAGGACAGTTAAATTCAGGACACCCATTAATATAAAACACTCAATTAATTTATGGGTGTCCCAAATTAGAGCAATTTATGGGTGTCCCAAATTAGAGCAATTTATGGGTGTCCCAAATTAGAGCAATTATGGGTGTAAATTAGAGCAATTTATGGGTGTCCCAAATTAGAGCAATTTATGGGTGTCCCAAATTAGAGCAATTTATGGGTGTCCCAAATTAGAGCATCCTGCGCGGATTCCTGCTTTCACAGGAATCCACGCAAGTGGTTTATAAGGAATACCCGCGTTCGTCGTGGGATACCAGGTCCAGGCCCTCGGTCTCTTCGTCCGAGGTCACGCGCAGGCCGATGAGGCTGTCCAGGACCTTCAACAGGATATAGCTGACTGTGCCGCACCACACTACGGTTGCGACAACGCCTACGGCCTGGATCGCAAACTGTGAGCCCATCGCGTAGCCGGCCTCAGCCGGGCCGCCGAGGCTGCTCGCAAAAAACACCGCCGTCAACAAGACGCCGAGTGCGCCGCCGACCCCGTGCACCGGGAAGACATCCAGGGAATCATCGATTTTGAGGCCGCGCTTGATGTACTGGGTGGCGAAATAACAGACGACACCGGCCGAAATACCAATCAGCAGCCCGCCAAGAGGTCCGACGAATCCCGACGCCGGGGTAATCGTGCCCAGCCCCGCCACCATACCGGTGACGATGCCCAGCACGCTGGGCTTGCCGTGTTTGATCCATTCGCAGGTAACCCAGGCCAGGGAACCTGCTGCCGCGGAGATATGCGTGACCAGCATGGCCATGCCGGCATTACCGTCGGCGGCCAGGGCGCTGCCGGCGTTAAAGCCGAACCAGCCTACCCACAACATCGAGGCGCCGGCCACGGTCAGGGTCATATTGTGTGGCGGCATCGCGGTGCCGGGGAAACCTTTGCGATTGCCCAGCACTATCGCCGCGACAATCGCAGCTACGCCGGCGTTGATATGCACCACCGTACCGCCGGCAAAGTCCATGAATCCTATATCGCCGAGCCAGCCGCCGCCCCAGACCCAATGGCACACGGGGGCGTACACCAGCAACAACCACAGGCATGAAAACCACAGTACCGCGGAGAATTTCATACGCTCTGCGAAGCCGCCCACGATCAGGGCGGGCGTGATAATGGCGAACGTCATCTGAAACATGAAAAATACGGACTCGGGAATATCGCCGCTGAGGCTGTCCCAACCTACCCCGCTGAGGAGAATCTTGCCCATTCCAATGAACGAGTTCATCCCGCCGCCGTCACCGAAGGCCAGACCGTAGGCCAGCACCAGCCACAGGATGGACATCAGGCAGGCGATGGTGAAGCACTGCATGAGCACGGACAGGACGTTCTTGCTACGCACCAGGCCCGAATAGAACAGGGCCAGCCCCGGCAGTGTCATGAACAGCACCAGGGCGGTGGATACCAGGATCCAGGCAGTGTTGGCGCCGTTCAGTTCAGGCGCGTCCTGGGCCAGACCGACTGCAGGGATGATGAGCCCGGCAAGAACTATCAACGAGCGTATTTTAAGTTGTTTCATAAAGTCCTCCGACAATTTAATATAATGCTGCCCCGTGTCTCATGTTACAGGGCTTCACTTCCCTTTTCGCCTGTTCTTATCCGAACAACTTCCTCCAGCCCGAGAACAAATATTTTGCCGTCTCCGATCTTGCCGGTGCCGGCTGCCTTGCAAATCGACTCGATAGCCCCGTCAAGCTGATCATCATCCAGGGCAATTTCAATTTTCACCTTCGGCAGAAAGTCTACAACGTATTCCGCACCCCGGTAAAGTTCGGTATGGCCTTTTTGCCTGCCGAACCCCTTTACCTCGGTTACGGTCAGGCCTTTAATGCCGAGTTCCGAAAGCGCATCGCGTACGTCGTCAAGTTTGAATGGTTTAATTATGGCCGTAAGTAATTTCATCGTTTCATGTCCTGTTGTTAAATAATTAAATAATATAACCACGTTCGTCGTGTAACACAATATCCAGCCCTTCCTGCTCCTCGTCCGTCGATACCCGCAAGCCGATCAGGCTGTCCAGCACCTTGAGGATGATGAAGCTGACCACACCGGTATAAACCACGGTTGCGAGCACGCCGATGAACTGGACGCCGACCTGGGCGGCAATGCCTCCCTGTTCCACGCCAAACCCTGCGCCTCCCAGGGCCTCCGCACAGAAGACGCCTGTCAACATGGCGCCGATGATACCACCGACGGCATGGACGCCGAACACATCCAGTGAATCGTCATAGCCAAGCATCCGTTTCAGCTTGACTGCCGCCAGGAAACAACCGAAGCCGGCGGCGAGGCCGATCACGATGGCGCCCATGGGTCCGACCGAGCCTGAGGCCGGGGTGATCGCAACCAGGCCGGCTACCGCGCCCGAGGCAATCCCCAGCACGCTGGGCTTGCCGTGGTTGACCCATTCGCAGGTCATCCAGCCCAGGGCCGCGGATGCGGTGGCAATCTGGGTAACCGCCATTGCCATGCCGGCGGTCCCGTCTGCTGCCAGCTCACTGCCGGCGTTAAAACCGAACCAGCCCACCCAGAGCATGGAGGCGCCGATCACGGTATAAGTCAGGTTATGGGGCATCATGGGGGTAGTCGGATAGCCCTTGCGCTTACCCAGCACGAGGGCGGCAACCAGTCCCGCCATACCGGCGTTGATATGCACTACTGTGCCGCCGGCAAAATCAAGAATGCCCTTGCTGCCGAGCCAGCCGCCGTCACCCCAGACCCAGTGGCAAATTGGCGCGTATACAATTGTCAGCCATATTGCCATAAACCAGAGCACCGCGCTGAATTTCATTCTCTCGGCGAATGCCCCTACGATCAATGCCGGGGTAATGATTGCGAAGGTCATCTGGAAAGTCATGAATACGGTTTCCGGGATGGTGCCGCTCAGGGAATCCACAGTGACCCCGGACAGGAACATCTTGTCCAGCCCGCCCCAGTAGGCGCCTTCGCCACCGAACGCAATACTGTAGCCGTACAATACCCACAGTACGGTCATCAAGGAGGTGATGGCGAAGCACTGCATGAGTACCGACAGTACGTTCTTGCTCCTCACCATTCCCGCGTAGAACAGGGATAACCCCGGTATCGTCATGAACAGCACCAGGGCCGTCGCGGTAAGCATCCAGGCCGTATCACCCGCGCTCAATTCATCGGCCCGCAACTGGAACGGCAATAACAGTAAAACCGCCAGGGTTGTGATAGCGCCAGTCTTAGCGCTGCTTTTCCAACGCGGCAACATTTTTCCACTTATTGAATCACTAAATCGCTTCATTATCAGTTTCTCCCGTACGTATTCGGACAACTTGGCCCAGTTCGCTAATAAATACCTTCCCGTCACCTAATTTTCCTGTTTGACACGCCTCCATGATTACCGTAACCACACCATCATATCTCCCCCACACGCATTACCTTAAAAACTCATTGAAATACTGCCCACAAGCGCCTCACATATCTCTCCGCCGCAATCGTTATCCGCATCGTTCCAGGATGCGCTCAGGCTCAGGGGACCGACGCTTTTACTGATGCCGACGCTGTAGTGGGTGTAGTTGAAGCCGTCGGGGCCCGTGGTTTGGTCCCCTGCCACGTCCTGCCAGCCGACGTAAAATGACAGGCCGAAACCGTGGGGCAGTGACAGGTCCAGGCTGCCGTTCAAATAGATGCCGTCACCGTCTTCACCAAAAAAGTCCGGGGAATAGGCAATGCCGGCGCCCACGGTGGGCTCCAATGCGCCGGGGAAGGTATAGCCGGTGCTGGCGTATACCTCTACGAAGTTCTCCTCCGGTTGGGCATCGGAACTGGGATAAATGTAATAGAGACCACCTACGTCCCAGCTGAGACCGCCGGCGAGTTCACCCGAAATGCCGCCGTAGACGTCGATTTCCAGATCCTCGGCAAAATCCACGTTGGAGGCCCAGGTGCCGACATAAAACCCTGAAGGCCCATGGGCATAATCCATGCCGCCCTGGACAGCCGCTTTCTCACTGGTCTGGGAAATGCCCCGGTAAAGATAATCTGTCACCAGCGCCACGTTGCCGCTGAACTGGTGCGGTGAATCTTCTGCCGACACGTTTACAGAACATATGGAAAGTATGAGGATGCCCAAATTAATAATCGTTTTTCGCATGTTTTTCACTCCGGACTGTTTTTCGTAAATCATATCTGCTGTAACCGGATGCATATATCATGCCAAACCACGGTTTATGCTCCGGCGGGGGGCATGGGATATTTGGGGTCAGAGTAAAAATACTCAAGCATAAACCGACGCTACTTGCCAAGTTGACTGTATTTTTACTCTGACCCCAAATATGCTCTCGCAATTATTCCGGCGAAGGCTTGCGCCGGGTGGTCAGTGGGGTGTTGCCTTATGTTTGCACCCATAACGTGCAGTAACCGGGAGGACTGCACAACGATAGTGCAATCAGTTGTCCCGGAACGGGTAAACGGCTATGATTGCCGGACTGTCAAACAGATAAGTGAAAATGATTAAACCCGGGGAAATTGAAGATTTCATTCAGCAGTTCCTGCGCCTCCTGCCCAGGGACCTGAGTCGCTCGCGGGAGGATTTCGAGAAGGTCGTGCGCGCCTCCCTGAACGCGACATTTTCCAGGATGAACCTGGTCACCCGGGAAGAGTTCGACATCCAGTCGCAATTACTGAGTAATACCCGTGCGGCGATGGATGAACTGGAGAAAAAAATCACCACCCTGGAAAAAGAACTTTCGGAAAAACAAGCGGACGGTTAAAATAGGTCCGGTCTGAAGACAGTGAACTATTCCGGCCGGTTTGCAGCGCTATTTTCCCCGGCCCGTTAACAACCTGGTACAACGATTAAACGGCATGCCCGGACATGCCGCAACTCACATTGAGGATGGCAAATGGAGATTGCAAAGACTTATTCACGCGCCCTGACAGGGATCGATTCAATCCAGGTTACGGTCGAAATACACCTGTCACGGGGCCTGCCCACATTTCATATTGTCGGTTTACCAGAAACAGCGGTTAAAGAGAGCCGGGAGCGCGTCAGGAGCGCTATTTTAACCAATCATTTCGAGTTTCCAATGAAGCGGATCACCGTCAACCTGGCTCCTGCGGATTTACCCAAAGAGGGAGGAAGGTATGATTTGGCTATCGCTATCGGGATTCTGGTGGCCTCCGGCCAGGTTGCGGGGGGCTCTCTGCAACATTACGAATTTATCGGTGAACTGGCCCTCACCGGCGAATTAAGACCAGTCGGTGGCCTACTGCCCAGTGCGTACTCCATCAACAAAACCGGACGGGCTTTGATACTGCCCGAGCAAAATGCCGCAGAAGCCGGGCTTATCAATAAGTTGAAGGTGTTACCGGCGAGGCATTTGCTGTCTGTTTGCACCCATCTCAATGGTCCCGGCTCGTTGCCGCGCTTCATCAACAGTAAGAATTTACCCCTGGATACTCCAAAATACCCGGACCTGTCTGATGTCCATTCCCATCATTTTGCCAAGCGCGCCCTGGAAATCTGTGCGGCGGGAGGTCACAACCTGATGATGGTCGGTCCCCCCGGCAGCGGTAAAACGATGCTGGCAGAGCGCTTGCCCGGCATCCTGCCGCCCATGAGTGAGGAGGAAGCCATGGCCACGGCGGCGATTCATTCCGTCAGCGCCCAGGGATTCAGCATAGATGATTGGAGGCACCGCCCGGTGCGCTCGCCACACCACTCGGCCTCGTCTGTCGCCCTGGTGGGTGGCGGCAGCCAGCCGCGCCCGGGAGAGATATCGCTGGCGCACAACGGCGTCCTGTTCCTGGATGAGTTGCCGGAGTTCAACCGCGCTGTCCTCGAAGCCCTGCGGGAACCGCTGGAGGCGGGGAAAATAAGCATTTCCCGGGCTGCAAGACAAACCGAATACCCGGCCAGGTTTCAACTTATCGGCGCCATGAACCCCTGCCCCTGCGGCCATTTTGGTGACCGCAGCGGGCGCTGCCAGTGCAGTTCGGAACAGATCAGGCGTTATCGGGGTAAGGTGTCGGGTCCGTTGCTGGACCGGATCGACGTCCATATCGAAGTACCGAACGTCTCGCCGGAGATCCTGGAGAGGCTGCAGGATGAACAGCCGGAGACCAGCGCGCAGGTGCGGCACAGGGTTATCCAGGCTTATCGCCGGCAACTGGCGCGCGTTGGCAAGCAGAACCACCTGTTGAAAAATGAGGAACTGGGATTATATTGCTGCCTCGACCAGCAGCTGACTGAATTGTTGCACAAGGCCGTAAAACAACTGAATTTATCCACGCGTGGCATGTATCGCATGTTACGCGTGGCAAGAACTGTGGCGGATCTGGCAGAATCCGACGCCATCCTGTCGCAACACCTGAGCGAAGCGATTTCCTATCGCAACAGTTTCGGCGGGGTTTGAAGGGGCGTCCGGCCGAAACCATGGCCGTAATTATTGACATGTTTGACGCCAGGCAATAAGGTAAAATACATTATGATGGACACTGAACGTTACGAATTTACCGTTAGGGTAAAAACCGCCTATATTCAGGAACAATCTCTTCCTGAAAACAACCGGTTTGTATTTGCCTATACCATTTCGATTACGAATACAGGCAACGTATCCGCAACCCTGCTGCGCCGGCACTGGGTCATCACCGATGCGAATAACAAGGTTCAGGAAGTCCATGGGGACGGGGTCGTCGGTGAGCAGCCCCACCTGCTTCCCGGTCAGACTTTTCAATATACCAGTGGCGCCGTTCTGGAGACCCCGGTGGGCTGCATGGAGGGCGCTTACGACATGCTGGCTGAAGACGGCGTTGAATTCGCTTCCCCGATCCCGATTTTTAACCTGGCCATACCGCACACGCTGCATTAGCCCGGCTATTGCGCCAAAACGCTTGTCATAAACGGAAAGTACAATGTCGTCAATGAGCTGTTGCAAAAGGGGACGGAATTGAATTCCGTCCCCACGCCAAGGGTGCCATAGCCGAGCTGACCTGTCGATGCCGACCTTTGCCATTGGCGATCTCCAGGGATGCTACGATGAACTGATGGACCTGCTGGAGCAGATCCGGTTCGATCCCGGCCGTGACCGGCTCTGGTTTACCGGCGACCTGATCAACCGCGGTCCGCAGTCACTGGCCTGTCTGCGTTTTGTCAAGGACCTGGGGGATACGGCCATCACGGTGCTGGGCAACCATGAACTGCATTTGCTGGCGGTCGGCAACGGCCAGCCCCAGTACCTGCATGACGCAGACACCCTGGATGAGATACTGGCGGCGGATGATTGCGCCGAGCTGCTGGACTGGTTACGACACCTGCCCCTGATCCATCACGATGAACAAACCGGCTTCACGTTGTTGCACGCCGGCTTGCCGCCGCAGTGGCGGCTTGACCAGGCCCTGGAATACGCGCAGGAAGTGGAGCAGGTATTACGGGGGCCGCAATACAAAGACTACTTCGCCAATATGTACGGAAACGAGCCGGTCCGCTGGTGCGCCGACCTGGACGGCTGGGAGCGGCTGCGTTTTATCACCAACTGCCTGACGCGTATCCGCTACTGTAGCGGGGACGGCGTGCTGGAACTGGAAGAGAAAGGCGCACCCGGCGCAGAGTCCGCGCTGCCCTGGTTCGAGGTGGCAGACAGAAAAAGCCGGTCGGACAAAATCCTGTTCGGCCACTGGGCCGCGCTCAGGGATTACCGCCAGGACTACGGCCGCTTCAACGTCTACCCCCTGGATATGGGCTGCGTCTGGGGCGGGGAACTGGTGGCGTTACGGCTGGAGGATGAGCAATATTTCAGGACGCCTGCAAGATAGACTCGTCTAACCTGGATAGTTTTTCCTTCAGTTCCGGAGAGAGGTTTGAATACCATTCATGTTCTTTGCCTGACTCGGGTAAGATTTCTCCATACTCGATCATCTGATTTGGTATCAGGTCGATTATATATACCCAGACATTTGACTTATTTAATCCTGAAACTTTTATTAAAATATCTCTTAAATCCAGAATTAATTTTTTCTTTACTTCCTCTTTTCTTCCTGAACGAATTTGACCATGTAGGAACAACTGTGGTTCAGATATGATTTTCCCACCCATAAAATGGTTCCCTTTGGACTTCTCATTAAATATCACTTGGGCAAAATATTTATTTGCTCCGGTTACCCTGTTGTGCACTTCAGTTATTCCTTTTGCTATTTGATTTTTCTGCTCCGGAGTTAGATCCAGAGATGAATGAGTTACTGTATAAGTCGGCATAATTATCTATTTTGTAAAAATACAGGCGCTATATTGTGCCATCCTTTCATAGTCAGTCAATTGATTGGTGAGCATCCTCTTTGTTTCTTTCCAATATAAGGAAACTGTAAGGGTATTCGTTGCGCTCGTCTGCCTGGCAATCATGGCGTTCGACCTCGTTCCAGGCGTTGGTGTCAAACTGCGGGAACCAGGTGTCGCCGTCTACCTCTGCTTCAACCCGGGTCAGGTAAATACGCGCGGCCCGGGGCAATAACTCTTCATACAGGGAGGCGCCTCCCATTACCATAACCTCGGCATGGTTTGCGCAGGCTTTGAGGGCGGTTTCTATTCCATGGAAAACGGTACAGCCTGCCGCCCGGTAGTCTTTTTGCCTGGTGATAACAATATTTTCCCGTCCGGGCAGCGGCCTGCCGATGGACTCATGGGTCTTCCTGCCCATGATAATGGGCTTGCCCATGGTGATTGCCTTGAAATGGCGCAAATCACCGGACAAGCGCCAGGGCAAGGCGCCGTTGACGCCGATAACGCCCCGGCGGTCCATGGCGACGATGAGTGAAATGATCATTGAGTTCTTAATTTATTGAGTAGGGGTTAAGAAACTGCCTTCTCCAAAGTAATCTTTTATCGATTTCACAATGTCTGCTTCTGTTTGATCGGGCAGACATATCCAGACAAAGGCCTCTCTAGAAATCATCATCTACCGTCCGTGGGGACCTGCGCACTGACTTAGGAAGGAGCGCCAAGTGGTTTTCCGTTTGCTGAATATGACGGGCAAGCACGGTTTCTTCAGCATCAAACAGTTTCACGCCAACGATGGTGGCAACTTCAAACACTGCTCCGATCCCGCATTTCAAGTCACCTCTCTCAATACGTTGCAGCAGCCCCCTGGAAATGCCGGCCCGGTCCGCCACTTCCTGGGCGGTGAGTTTGCGTAGCTTGCGTGCGGCGCGGATCAGTTTGCCCAGAAGACTGACTGCCGCGCGGCTGTAACGTGAATAACTGTGTGTGATTGATTTTGACATTTTATGATTTACATATAGACCATAATTATATCTTATGGTCTATATATAATCCAAAACAACTCCAAACCGGGATATTGCCAAGGTATTTCATGCGCTGTAGCCGGAACAAAAGATTTCCTGGCAGCACCGGTATGGAACTGTGAATTCATCCTTGAATTCCAACTTGCGCAAGTGTAAAGTACAAACTGACATGATCAGGAGCTTTAAGCATAATGGATTAGAGAAATTCTTCACCACGGGTAGCACGGCCGGTATTCAGTCAACCCATAAGGCGCGCATTGAGGAACGGTTACAGGCTTTGCATACTGCGTTCACAATCGAGGATATGAATATACCCGGTTGGCGCATGCACCCACTCAAGGGTGATAAGAAAGGGCAATGGGCAGTCAACGTTAGCGGCAACTGGCGGATAGTTTTCGAATTCATGGACGGCGACGCTTATGCCGTAGATTATGAGGATTATCACTAATGAGTATCGAGCAACATAATCCCATGCATCCGGGAGTGTTTATCAAACGGGTCTATCTGGAACCCTTCAACATCGGCGCGAAAGAACTGGCTGAGAGGTTACGGGTCAGTGAATCCGTGATCAGCCGGATTCTCAACGCCAAGGGCAGCATCACGCCGACTATGGCGCTCAAGCTGTCCAAAGTCATCGGCAGGTCCCCGGAAAGCTGGTTGGCAATGCAGGATAACCACGATTTATGGGAAGCGCGGCAGAAGATCAACCTCGATGATTTCGAAAAACTTGAAGTTGCCTGACAGCAAGCTGCACCTGCCCAGGACCAAATTGCAATAGGCGCCGGTATGGACGGGTGCGACTGGTAATCGACCAGTTCGAAATCCTCGTAGCGGAAGCCGAATATATCATTGACATCGGGATTGAGCCTCATCTGCGGCGGTGGCAGGGGCTCTCTTTCCAACTGTGTGTCTGCCTGCTCCAGGTGGTTCATATACAGGTGCGCGTCGCCAAGTGTGTGCACGAACTCGCCGGGCTTCAGACCGGTCACCCGGGCCATCATCAGGGTCAGCAGGGAATAGGAGGCGATGTTGAATGGTTTAGTGACATCCGTGTTTTTTGGTAAATCACTTCGGGCAAATCTGAACTGGGTTCCCGGCCGAACTTGTGAAGTATTCAGGTCAGGATGCGTTGATTAAGGGCTACCTGTAAAATAGAACGCTGCCACAACCAGCGTCATGGAAACAAGGGCCAGGGTCGGCCACTTGGCGAGATGTTCCAGCTTCTGCCAACCAGCCCGCCAGGCCGGGCCGGGCAGTTTAAAGCCGGTTTCCGGAAAGCTCCGTATTACCCTCAGGCCATAGATATAAACGCCCGAGATTGAGAGTGTACTCAGCATTACGCCAAACAAAAACCACGTATAGCGGGTTGCCGTACCCCCCAGCGTACCGAAGTGCAGCGGGTCGGCTGCCTCGGAAATACGCAGGTGCAGGCCGAGGTCATCGCCGCGCCGGTGGTCGATTAACTTACCACTTTCCAGGTCAAATGCCAGTTGGTTGGCTCGCGGCCTGACCAGTACGGCCGTAGCCTGCCCCTGCAGCAATACCACCGCACCCTCCTGCTGTGTCAGCAGTACCCGTTTAATATCCAGCTCCGGATAAATCTTTGCCGCCTGATCCACGAACCTGTTAAGCGTGCCGCCGGAAAGCTCCTCTTCAGCGGCCACCTCAACTCCGGGCAGCCGCTGATAGCCGGCATCAAGTCCCCACTGCTCCACCAGATACCAGATACCCGTGAGTGACATCAGCAAGATAAACCAGAGGCTCCACACGCCAAGCCAGCGATGCATTTCGCCCCAGTAACGGTGCGACTGTTTGACAGGATTGTTCGCTTGACCGCTTTTTTTTCTACCCGGCACTTTCCCAAGGCCGCGCCACCAGCGCTTGTAGATAACAAAACTGGTGACAAACGAGACCAGTAACGGAATGGCCAGCAGGCCGACTATGGTTACCCCGATCCGGATCGGCAACATAAGGTGCCGGTGCGTCTGTCGGAAAAAACGCTGCCAGTTCAGCCAGCGTCCGGTCCCGGATACATCGCCTGTGGATGGATCAAAAAAAATCCGGAAGCGCTCACCTCCCGGATTTATTGCAATGGCTTCGACATTTACAAAAGCGCTGTCCGGTGCATTGATTATCGTTAACCGGGCGTCGGGAAACGCCGACCGGCCGCGCTCCAGCATGGTACCCCAGTCCAGTTGTTCAGGAACAGCCCGGGTGTTACGCATGTCCGGATTGAACAACCAGTCGATCTCCAACGAAACGGTAGCAAAGGTGCCTGTTACAAGCACAAAGCTGAGCAGGATCCACAACTTGAACCCGGCCCAGCTATGCCAGTCGAACCAGCGACGGCGCTTTATTGTCAAAAGCCGCCCGCTGATTACAAGCTATAGCGCAACTGGGCAACAAATTCCCGCGGCGCGCCGGGGAAGTGCCCGGTGCGTTCCAGGAAGCCACTCACCGCGTATTCCTTGTCGAACAGGTTGGTGACATTGAGCTGCAGGGTAAACCGGCGCCAACTGGTCGTCCAGCTGGCATCAAATACGGTGTACGGTTTGACGCGCTGGCCCTGAAAGCTGTACTGCGTGCTGACATAATCCATACCAAACGCAATGGAGGAGCTGATCGCTTCAAAGTCATAGCGTGTCCACAGACCGACCTGATGCTCGGGAGCATTGACAAACTTGCTGCCGCCGCCGAACGTATTGCGGATACGATCCCCTTCCTGCACCTTGGTATCGTTCCAGGCGTAGTTGGCGGTCATGGTCCAGCTGGTCGTCAGGTCGCCCACCAGGGTTAACTCGGCGCCTTCACTCTTCACCTCACCAATGTTTATCAGTGCCGGGATACCGTCGCCGACACCCGTGTCATCAGGATTGGCCAGGGCCACATCGTCCTTGACAATCCGGTAGATAGCCACAGTGCCCAGCAGCCGGCCATCCAGCAACTCCTGTTTCAAGCCCAGTTCCCACTGGTTGCCGGTTTCAGGGTCCAGCCTGCCATCTTCAATCACGTTGGCCTGGTTACCCAACGAAGTCGGCTTGAAGCTTTCGGAATAGTTGAGGTAAACGCTGCCGTTCTCAAAGGGCTTGTAAATAAGACCAAAACGCGGGGCGAAGTGATCGTCGGAAAAGTCAAAATCCGTGGCCTTGTCCTGATCCTCAAAGTGGTCGTAACGGCCCCCCAGCATCAGGCTCCAGTGCTCGTTGAACACAATGTAATCCTGCAGGTAGACACTGTAACGCTCAGCCTTGACGCCTTGCCGGTTCAGATCGGTAAGATTGTAGGTGCCGGGATCGGTTTCACCGTAGTTGAGGTCGAATATGTTCAGGTTGATCACGCCATCCCTCTCGTATCGGGCACGCAGGTAATCGTACTCGGTATTGACGTCGTGGTAGTCACCGCCCACCAGAAAGCGGTGCTCAAAGCCGCCCAGGCTGAATGATTTTACGAAGTCAACAGTCAGGCTGTACTCCTCGTTTGCGCGATACTGGTCGCGGTACTCACGGCGGATAACCCCGTCGTCCACGTTGGCAGAACCGTCACCGTTGGCGTCCACCCAGCCACGCGGCTCGTGATAGCCCTGCACCCGTTCATTGTCCAGGTAACGCAGGGTGGCGCTCATGGTGAACGTATCACTGAAGCTGTGCTTGAGATTGGCCTGCAGTACCAGCGCTTCCAGGTCCTGGAAATCGACCGCCTCGTTGGTGTTGTAGGAGCGCTTGACAATAAAGTTGCCATTGTCATCGGCGTGCACACCACGCAAGCGATGGCCGCCCAGTTCCTGATCGACGTAATCGAAGTTGGTGGTCAGTGAGGTGTCTTCAAAGATTTGAAACAACAAGCCGCCGGCAAACTCCAGGTTGGATTCATCGGCGTTTTCGCGAAAGCTGTCCTGTTCTTCGTAGAAAGCGCCCACACGGTATGCAATATTGTCGGTAAGGGCACCCCTTGAGTCCAATGATCCACCATACAGATCGTAATTGCCGGCGGTCACAACCAACTCATTGCTGCGATCAAAGCTGGGCTGTTTGGTGACGTAATTGATCATGCCGCCGGGCTCACCGTTACCATAGAGCGCTGCTGACGGTCCCTTGAGAACCTCTACCCGTTCCACGTTAAACAGTTGCGGGACCGAGAAACCGGAGTACGGGTCACCGCGCACCCCGTCGTAGAATACATTGCCGGAATCGCGAAAACCCCGGAAAGTGACACCGGAGTAACTGAACTCACTGACACCGGCTATGGAGCGATAGAGGTCCGTGATGTCACGGGCGGCCAGGTCGATAATCAGCTGTTCGGTCAGCACCTGAACAGACTGTGGCAGATCGATTACATCCAGCTCAATTTTTGAACCCAGAGTAGTTGCGGATTCCAGGTAAAATTGTTGGGCCCGGCCAATCACTTTTACCTCCTCTATCTCATCGGAAGCAACCTGGGTAGCGGTGATAACAGAACAGAAGACAAATGGCAGTAGCGCCATCCTGAATGACTTGGAAAAACGCATTGATCAATCCCCAAATATAAATTACAAACTAAATTATAATGAGAATCATTTTCATTTGCAACTAAATATGGTTTTTTGACAGGATGAGGATAGGGTCGGACCTGCCTAATTACGTCTAACTATCTGTTTCCATTGAGTTTATGTTCCATCTATACGTTTGATTTCCCCTTAAACCAACCTTTTTGCTGTTAAAATCGAGGTCGTAACATCTCCATGCCTGTATGACGGCATTATTCTCCTGATTCGCTGTAGTCTGCCTGTGTGCGTCTGATACTTCCGCACTAAAAGTCCTGTTTTCGTCCATGAAAACCGCAGTTTAAACCTATTAATAGCACATCTTTTGTGACAGATTCCCTTTATTATCAGTTGCTTCTGTCTGGCTAATCTGGTCCGACCCTTTCCTCTCTCTCGTTCTACTTATCCTGTTGACGTCTCAAATCACCTTTTCTGCCGAGAACAAATACTGAAGCGAGTCCAATCACGCCGCATCCTCCTATTGCCGCCCCTGCCAACTGTGCGCCCAGCACTGATATGGTCGCTCCGGAAATAATCGCCAAAGAACCGATGATTACCGCACAGGTCTGTCCCATTTTTGCTTCCTGGTATTCGTTAGAAATAATTAATCGTTCCATATTACGGCGATGGCCTGTTTCCTGCTCAGCCATCGCAATGATACGGTTTGCAGCGTCGGGGACTACCTGATTATATCGTTCGAGCACGTCCGGGGGAGGAAGGGGACCACTGAATTGTTCTGTAACTTGAACGACTTGTTGACTGGTTTGTTGTTGCGTAGGTAGCTGTTGTTTTTTGACAGGCGCTTTACGCTGAGAGCTATGTCGCGGTTTTCCCATGTTCGTATTTCCCTATAGCGGTTTTTATATCGTTGCCGATGCGTTGCCAATCACGGGACAACGCTTCTGAATCGGTGCGGTGCAGAAATTCCTCCTTCATCCTCGAAGAGGTATCCGGCCACAGTTCAAGAGTGGAGGACGCGCCTCGCAACCAATTTTTTATCTTTTTGCCCATAACAAATCTATCCGAATTGTTGACTTTGAGTATAACGGGTTTGTTTTATATCGTCATCTTTTATAGATAGTTAATTTATCGGTGAGCATCCTTTTTATTTCTTTCCAGTACCAGGAAGCTGTAGGGACACTCGTTGTGCGCGTCTGCCGAGTGGTACTGGCGGTCCATGGTGACAATAAGTGAGATGATCATCTAAACCGCGATAGGCGCCGGTATGGACGGATGTGCCTGGTAACCGACCAACTCAAAATCCTCGTAGTGGAAATCAAAAATACTTTTTACCTCGGGATTGATCTTCATCTGCGGCGGCGGCAGGGGTTCTCTGGTCAACTGCAAGTCCGCCTGTTCCAGGTGGTTCGAGTATAAATGCGCATCACCCAGCGTATGCACGAACTCGCCTGGCGCAAGACCGGTTACCCGGGCAATCATCAGGGTGAGCAGGGAATAGGAGGCGATGTTGAATGGAACACCCAGGAAAACATCTGCGCTACGTTGATAAAGTTGACAGGACAAGGCGCCGTTGTTCACGTAGAACTGGAAGAAGGCATGGCAGGGCGCAAGGGCCATTTTGTCTATCTCACCCGGGTTCCAGGCGCTGACGATCATGCGCCGCGAGTCGGGGTTGGCCTTGATCTGTTCCACTACGCCGGCAATCTGGTCTATGACCGCGCCGTCGGCCGTGCGCCATGCGCGCCATTGCACGCCGTATTTCGCCGTTTTCATCGGTTTTCCCACTCAACCACTTTTTGGCGCTTTTTTGTCCATAACTGTCTAATAAGAAGTAACTAAATAATCATAATAAATTACATAACGTAAACATTCCGTTATATACGCTAGCCCGGATTTCTCACCACAGCATAGAATAAGGCCGCTTCTTGTGGTATAATATGAGCGTTATCAACAAGTTATACAAAAAAAGAGAGGCGGCCTTATGACTACAAAGTGTACCACAGAACAACTTGCATTTCAGGGTCTTGGACGGCGTGAGGTAGTGGGTCGTTTCGATGGGGGAGAGATCAGTTCGGATGGGGGCGGTCTGCTGTTACGCGAGGTAGAGCAGCGCACGCAGATACTGCGCCGGCTCAGCCAGTGCTTTACCGACCGGCGTGATCCGGCCCGGATTGAGCACGCCCTGGAGTCGTTGGTGAAACAGCGTGTGCTGGGGATTGCGCTGGGCTACGAGGACTTGAATGACCACGATGAGTTGTGTCGGGACAGTGTGTTGGCCTTGCTCAGCGGGTATCCCGGACCATTTGCAAGCCCACGAAAAACACTGAGAGAATGCGTTTGTGGCGCACACTGTTGGCCTGGAATTGATAGTGGGCGCCCTGTGCGATAGTGGCCGTCCCCACTAACCACAGCACCAGCAAGGCCAGACTGGCGATGAACACCAATACCTGCAAGCGTTCGACCGAGGCGCAGCGGTGATAAGTCAGGCCCAGGCCGAACTGATGGCTTTTCATATCCCGGAAGCCTTCCTCTATGCTCATGCGCAACCGATACAAACGCACGACCTGCCGGGCCAGCGTGCGGGTGACCGGCAAGGAGGTGGCCAGTAACCAGGGTTCCCTCTCGCGGGCGGCACAGACGCGACTGCGGCGACCCTGAGCCACGTTACCTGAGCAGGTATAATGCTTGCGCCCCTGGGCTTTGCCCCGATAGACCACCAACTGACAGACCAGGGGATTGGAACGAGTCAGGACTGCCTGACCCAGGTAGTTGGCCATGCTGGACGCCTGTTGATAACAGCGGTTGGCGTCAAACCAGCGTCCACCACTGCACCAACGCATCTTGTGCCGATTGCGGATCCGCCCGACCCAATCCCAACCCAACGCCTCGACCTGCTGAAACCAGGGCGTGCGAAAGCCCGCATCAGTCACAATAATCGGCCGGCAACCGACCGGCAGCACAACCTGCAACTGTCGCAGAAACGCCCGGTGTGTGCGCCGCTTGTCCTTACCCGCCAACGTATGCACCTCTTCATACACGGTGGCAGAGCGACCGTTCACCGCCACACTCGCCCGCAACAGATAATGGCGTTTGCGCGCATCCAGGTCCGACCAATCCACCAACAATACCGGGCGGGTGCGCGCCCCAATGAGTGACCGACACAAACCCTGATAGTGCTTGTCCTGCTGTCCATGAAGGTGCCGATTCGATAATAACCGGTCTGCCCGTTTAATTGCATGTTTCTGACTCGTCCCACCGGGCAACGCCCGCCCGATGGCGGTCACTGTCAGGCGTCGGCCCCGCAGGGCGCCGAGTACACTGGCTGCCAACGACGCCCGCCGAACCCGATGCATGCTGGGACAGACAACCTGAAGTAATTGTTGTACGATGTGCTGAACTTGCATGGTGATGACCTCTCTGATGACGATTGAATACGTCTGATCAGATCGCGATTCATCATGCAAGTTCCCTTTATTACTACAGCTATTTTGTAACGAATTGTTTTGAATCACTTTTTTCGTCAAATTCGTGGGGATAACTCAGGTGCCGCCCCTTTTTTACCGACAAGATGCCAAACAATTTTTTCCATATCGGGCTGATAAAACTTATCCTGCCAAATGCCAGGATTATTGATGCTCGTCGTCACCCTGTGGCCTGTTGTTTCAGTGGCTTCAAACAACTGTTTGGCGAGGGGCAGGAGTTTTCGTACGGCCTGAAAGAAATAGGCAATTATTACCGGCAATACGTAAAACTCATGGATCATTGGGACCGGGTATTGCCCGGCTTCGTTCTACGCGTTCAGCACGAGGACGTGGTGAATAACCTGGACGAGCAGGTACACAGGATACTTGATTTCTGTAACCTGCCGTTCGAGCAGGCCTGTGTGGACTACCACCAGACTGAACGTAGTATCCGTACCCCCAGTTCCGAACAGGTCCGGCAGCCTATCTACAAGACCGGACTGGAACAATGGCGCAACTTTGAGCCCTGGCTGGACCCCCTGAAAGAAGCACTGGGAACGGAAATACTGGAGCGGTATCCCATATAAACCTTATATCAATTCCAGCGATAGTTATCCCGACTTTGGCAGTGACCAACCGGCCGCGTACCTTCGGCGTCCGTTTTCCTACGACTATAACTAACTCAGACAGAGGGAATCGAAAAAGGCCGACGCGGTTGATGTCGTACCTGCCTTTTTTATGCTATAGTCGCTTCACTCATTAAACCAACTTGAATTATCTGGAATCCAGGGAGGAATACTCATGGCGGCAATCATGTTTGATACCCATGCTTTCGTAAAGGAACTGACCCAGGCCGGTATGCCGGAACAGCAGGCTGAAGTGCTGGCGCGGTCACAAACCACGCTAATTGATGAAAAACTGGCTACTAAGGAAGATTTGAAAAAACAGGAGTTGGCTACAAAGAGGGACTTGAAGGAACTGGAACAGGCTATGAAGACAGATTTGAAGGAACTGGAACTGCGGCTGACTCTACGTCTCGGTTCCATGATGGTGATTGCAATCGGTGTGGTCGCCGCGCTGGTCAAACTACTGTGAATTTGGGTCACGCAAGTACACCTGATAACCTCACCCACGCAAAAGAACTGATCCAGTCTGCCAGGTTTGACGATGCAATCCTCTGGCAAAAAGAACTGCTTGCCTCGATACCTGAAGACGACGACCAGCGTGAGCATGGTGTGGTTCCTTCCCTCCGATACCTAGAAATAAATTTCCAAGGTAAAATTTCACAGCTATGAGTCATCTCCGGTACACATAGATATGATTACCAGGCTGCGGAAAAAGCCACCGATGCCTTGCCGATAAGTCAGCACCTATGGCCCACTTATTGCTGGTCGGCCGCTCCCTATTCTTTGATTGCACTAAATTATCGTCGGATAAATAAAATCCAAGAATAATCTTGAGGTATTCCTCGATTTCTGCCAATTCAAGTTTGGTCAATAGCGTCAGCACATCGTTAGAAATCCGTCTGTTGTCAATGCTCCTTATTTGATCAAGCATAACCTCTGAATCCGATTGAAGCCCATCCCTGGCGCTGATTCGAAATCGCAACGGGGCTGCATTATTGACTAACCTGCTGGTGAGCGGGATGACCGTTGTGCTCGGATGGTTGGCATTATTCAAACGGCTGCGCGGCAGGGACAATGATCAGGACGGGATACCCGGATATCCGAAAATTCTGACGGAGCTTGATGATGATTATTTTCGGAGATTTGGTGAGCAATTCATTCAGAATACCCGCGCCTACCGGGGCGCCGCTCCGTTTTTTACCGACAAGATGCCAAACAATTTTTTCCATATCGGGCTGATAAAACTTATCCTGCCAAATGCCAGGATTATTGATGCTCGTCGTCACCCTGTGGCCTGTTGTTTCAGTGGCTTCAAACAACTGTTTGGCGAGGGGCAGGAGTTTTCGTACGGCCTGAAAGAAATAGGCAATTATTACCGGCAATACGTAAAACTCATGGATCATTGGGACCGGGTATTGCCCGGCTTCGTTCTACGCGTTCAGCACGAGGACGTGGTGAATAACCTGGAGGAACAGGTACACAGAATTCTTGATTTCTGTGACCTGCCGTTCGAGCAGGCCTGTGTGGACTACCACCAGACTGAACGTAGTATCCGTACCCCCAGTTCCGAACAGGTCCGGCAGCCTATCTACAAGACCGGACTGGAACAATGGCGCAACTTTGAGCCCTGGCTGGACCCCCTGAAAGAAGCACTGGGGCCTGAGATCCTTGGCGAATGAGCAGGATCGAGCAATCAACCATTAAATCATTGTTCGAGTTGTACCGGGCCGGTGACTACGAGATATTGGCGCAGCGAAAAGGTTTCTGCAATTCATAGAAAACCGGCGGCGTTATTTCACCGCCGAGAGTATCAACCGGTGACCGTCCCCCGCACGTCATTCCGGCGAAAGCCGGAATCCAGTTAATAATATGTCGCCCCCGGCTTACAACATGCCGGGGCAGGCTCCGGCGACACTTTGAATTACTGGCTGCCGGGTCAAGCCCGGCATGGCGCTCCGAAAACCCCAAATATCAGTTCCACCGCCAGCTTATCTGCCCTCCCACCCAGCGCGGGCGGGCGTAGAATCGTTGCACATGGCCCAGGCCAAATGCAGCAAAACTGGCGTTGTTTGAAATCGAGGTAATATATTCCTTATCACCGATGTTCTTTACAAACACGGCCGCGCCCCAGCGCTCATCGGCGCTGGTGTAGGAAAGACGGGCATTGCCGACTATATAGCCGCCGATTGTGTTAGCGGGGTCATTATAAATGATAAACGAATTTTTGCTCTGATAACTGAAGTCACCTTGTATTGCCATAGTCCCGTTGCCTATCGGCCATTGATAGCGCGCCATGGCGGTGAATTGCACATCGGGAGCGTTGGGCAAATTGCGATCAGCAACAAAGCCGGCGGGATTGCCGACATCTTTAGCCTCGGTGTCCATGATATTGATGCCAAGATTCAGATCCAAACCCTCGACAGGGGAAATCAACAGGTTTGAATCCACACCATATACCTCGGCATCGGTATTGAATACCAGTTGCTCCAAAGCCAGAAAAGCAAAGGCTTGGTAGTCCTGATAATCATAGTAGTAAAACGAGGTATTCCACAGGGCGCGCCCGTTCATCAGAGTTGATTTGAAACCGACCTCATAAGCAATAGGCGTTTCTTTATCGTATGGCGCCATGGTAGGATCAGGAAGGCCAAACACTGCATTGAAACCACCGGCTTTCACCCCTCGGGAAACCCCCGCATAAACCAGCAGATCATCATTGGCTTGCCAGTTCAGTTGAACTTTACCGGCAACATCATCTTCCTCAAGTCGTGCAAACGGCGAATTACCGGTATTGAATGTCCCGTAAATACGAGCGATTGGCAGACCGGCGATAAATCCGGCAATGCTGCCGCTGGCATCCATCTCTTTTTCTTCGTTGAGATAGCGCAAACCGGCGATCAGAGTCCAGTCGGCAGTGAAATCCCATTCAAGCTGACCGAATACGCTCCAGCTATCAGTCTCAACGACCTGGTCCGTCAGAAATGCGCTGGGTGCAAATAAACCCACATCAAGCACTATATCGGAATCATAATCCAGGTAATACAAGCCCGCGACCCAGCGCACGTTGTCTGTTTCTCTGGCAACCCGCAGTTCCTGGCTGAATTGCTGGGCGTTGGTATCGGTCGCAAACGTGACAACAGAAGCGGGGATACCATCTGATTCCTGGTTGAAAAACTTGTTTTGTTCGCTTACCCCGGTGATGGATGTAACGGTAACTCCCCCTTGCAGTTCCAAATCGAACCGCAACAAACCCTTGATACCATCGCGCTTCAGACCTTCCGGCGATGCCCCCCGTGCCGCAACCAGACCAACGGCGCCGTCGTTATTGACCTGAAACGGGTTCCCATCCAAAATCTCGCTGCCGGGCGGTGGCGTCACCAGAACTGCCTCCCCAAACTCATTGATGGCTGCCGGCGCCGTTTCGAAGTACCACTGAGTAATGTCTGTTTCGTAGTATTCGAGTTTGAATAATACATCCAGGTGATCGGTCGGCGAAAAAAGCGCCTGGCCGCGCACCGCCCAGGTGTCGGCCTCATTGCCGTCATTTCCTGTGCCGATATTATCTACAAAAGTATCATGATTATTGACAAAACCTGACAGTCTGACGCTCAGGCTGTCCGTGAGCGGAGCGCTGGCCGCGCCTTCAAAACGCACATGCTCATTTTCGGCAAACGAGATATTGCCGTAGGCTTCAAACTCGTCTGTTGGCCTTCTCGAGATATAGTGAACCAGTCCACCCGTCGCGTTGCGACCGAACAGGGTGCCTTGCGGCCCGCGCAGTATTTCAACGCGTTCCTGATCAAACAAGGTGTTGTTTGTAGCACCCATGTAAGCATCATAGACCTCATCCTGGTAGACCGCGACCGGGGACTCCTGGTGGTCATTAAAATCCCCCTGACCGATGCCGCGCAAGGATAAGGAGGTGATGTTGCCCTCACCTCCCGGGTTTCCCAGTGACAGGCCCGGTGTCATGTAAACCAGTTCGTTACTGTTATTCAGGTTCAATTCCTGGAGCTGGTCTCTGCCAAACGCGGTGATGGAAATGCCAACGTCCTGGAGATTCTGTTCACGCTTCTGTGCGGTTACCACTATTTCTTCCAGGACGTTCGGGGTGTTTGTCGAATCATCCGCTACGGCAGGCGCGGCGGCAAACAGTGATGTGAACAAGGCCAGAATCCCGGCTGACTTGCCTGCTTTATCGTTCATGTTCTGTCTTCCTCCCAGCGGTTGACCGACTGATATTTTCAACTGATTATCGTCGCCCACATCTGCTTCCAGCCCGGTTCCATGAAGGAGAATACGAATAGCCCCCTCTATCTGATACTCGCCCACCAAGTTGTTGGTTGTTTTCGTTTTGACCAGGTCAAAAGGGAAAATCAACGTCAGCCGGGCCTGCTTTGCAAATGCCGTCAGCGATAAATCTGCACGTTGCGGAGGAATGTTGAAATGTATTTTCTGGTCGGCCTGGGCGCTTTGGGCAGTCACCGCTAATAACAGAATCAGCAGCAAGCGGCAGAACAAGCCGGTAAAAAATGTCATTTTGTCATCCCCGCATGCCGGGAAATTCCCTGGCACGTTCAAGAGACGAACCAGGGGGAGTTTTCCTCCATAGTGACAAGAACATTATTCGGGTTTGCTTATCGCGAGCCCGATGTCGAAGACCAGGAGCGGCAAGAACTATCTTGCACCCAGCAAGACACGTTCCGTACCCACTCGCTGTGATGGAATCTGGAAATTTTCTCGTAATGTCAACAGCAGTCCATTGATATCACCGGCCTTGAACAGACCTGCAACCCGCACGGCCTTGAGTCTTTCATCCAGTATTTCGAATTCCACAGAGGTGTACCTGCTTATTTCGAGAATAGCTTCTTCCAGTGTTTCTCCCTGAAATATGAGGTTTCCCTCGCGCCAGGACAAATCGACGGCGACCTCATCAGGTGCGATCTTCCTTATTTTCGCGTTATCGGAATCCAGGATGGCGGCCTCGCCTTCCGAGACCACCGGCGCGTCCTGCGCCATCTTGATTATGTTTACCGGAATGCCTGTTTTATCTGAAGCCGTTTTCTCAACGATGGCGACTCTGCCTTCGGTAACAATGATCTCTACAATATCGTGTTTGCTTATCTCCACATTGAACGCAGTTCCCACAGCCTGAATAAACCGGTTGCCGGCGTGCACGATCAAGGGCCGGTCATGATCTTCGGCAACGCTGAAATGCGCTTCGCCACGGGAGAGTAAAATATAACGTTCCCTGCCCGTATAGTTGACCTGAATGAGAGTGTTGGTGTTCAGGATGACCTCCGTACCGTCAGGCAGGTTCACGGATGAGAGTTCGCCGATTGAGGTCTCATAGATAACGTCAAAATCTCCGGGCAAGGATTGTGAACGTTCGGCCGCGACCTGGGGTGATACAAACCTGACCCGCTCCATACGTTCAGGCAACCACCAGAATACCAGGACTCCGATAACCAGCACCGACGCGGCTGTGGCCAGGGAATAACGCCAGGCAGTATGGCGTCGCCGGGAAACGTCCGGGAATAAATCCGACAACTTGGACAGGGAATCCATTTTGTCCCAGAGTTCGGCCATATTAAACAATATTTCCCGGTGTTCCTTTCTTTCAACCAGCCATTCCTGCAACGTGCCGCGCTCATCGGCCGATAAACCCCGGTCCAGCTTCGCCAGCCATTCGCCGGCTTCCGTATATATCTTATCCTGATTGGGAAGTTCGTGAATGTTGCTCACGACCCACCTCCTCGAGTTAATTTCTGAATTTTCTTTTTGTCGGGTCCGGATTGTCCGGAAGCGTAAGTCATATAATAACTGCAGCGCTTTATCCCGTTAGCTATATGTTTCTCCACGGTACTTTCACTGATATTCATATATTCCGCGATCTCCTTTTGTGAAAATCCGTACACTTTCTTGAGTACAAAAGCCCGTCGGCACTGGGCCGGGAGACAGCGTACCGCTTCACAAAACAGTGCGAATTCTTCTTTTGCTACCGCGTTACGATATGTTTCGTTATACCCTTCCCCACCATTGACCAATTCTTCCAATTCATTTTCATCAATGGAAAGATTAAGCCTGTTGCCCGCACTTTTCACATAATCCAAAGCAAGGTTTTTTGCCGTTTTAAGCAGGAAGGAGCGGGGATATTTTATATGTTCCTTTTGCTCTACCTGGCAGACTCTGACATAGGTTTCCTGGACAATATCCTCAATATCCCTGGGCGGCACAATATGGGAGATGGCGCGGATCAGGGCATTCCGGAAAGATAAGTAAATCGCGCTTAATTCTACCTGCTTATTCATTCGTTCCCGTTATCAATGCCTTCTTTACCTGAATGATAAACGATTGGGACAG
This sequence comes from Gammaproteobacteria bacterium, assembly GCA_965205405.1. GTDB lineage: Bacteria > Pseudomonadota > Gammaproteobacteria > Eutrophobiales > Eutrophobiaceae > JAAXHV01. The sequence continues at coordinate 1,625,956 of OZ242169.1, read as the reverse complement.
GAGTTTCCTCCATATCGGGAACTCCGACGAGTGGGATAAAGTTACTCCAAGATTAAAATCATTCGGGTCTGAACTCCTAACCCGGATTTCTCGCCACAGCATAGAATAAGGCCGCATCTTGTGGTATAATTTTAGTATAATCAACAAGTTATACAAACACAAAGAGGCGACCTTATGAACACAGAGTGTAGCACAGACCCACTGGAATTTCACGCCCTCGGACGGCGTACCGTAGTGGGACGTTTCGATGGTGGAGAGATCAGTTCGGATGGGGGCGGTCTGCTGTTACGCGAGGTAGAGCAGCGCACGCAGATACTGCGCCGGCTCAGCCAGTGCTTTACCGACCGGCGTGATCCGGCCCGGATTGAGCACGCCCTGGAGTCGTTGGTGAAACAGCGTGTGCTGGGGATTGCGCTGGGCTACGAGGACTTGAATGACCACGATGAGTTGTGTCGGGACAGTGTGTTGGCCTTGCTCAGCGGGTGTTCGGATATGACGGGTTCGGGTCGGGTGAGGCTATCGGACCGGGGCAAGCCGTTGGCGGGCAAGAGCACGTTGAACCGGTTGGAGTTGACGCCTGAGGAGGGCGGCGCCGACGAGCGTTACAAGAAGACGGTGGCGGATTTTGTGGCGATGGATGCGCTGTTGGTTGATGTGTTTCTGGAGTCGTATGAGACAGCGCCTGAGGAGATTATCCTGGATGTGGATGCCACCGATGACCCGGTACACGGTCACCAGGCGGGCCGCTTTTTTCACGGGTACTACCGGCATTATTGTTATCTGCCGTTGTATATCTTCTGTGGTGAGCAGTTGCTGTGCGCCCGGTTACGGACGGCGGACCGGGACGGGGCGGCAGGCACGGTCGAGGAACTGGCATGTATTATTGAGCGCCTTCGGGTGCGTTGGCCTGCGGTGCGCATTATCGTGCGCGGGGACGGTGGTTTTTGTCGTGAGGAGCTGATGAGCTGGTGTGAAGGACAGGGGGTGGAGTATGTATTGGGTTTGGCGAAGAACCCTCGTCTGAAGGCGCTCATCGCCGACGAGTTGCAGCAGGCGAAGGCCGAGTATGAGGTCGGCGGCGAGGCGGCCCGGGTGTTCAAGGAGTGCCGTTACCAGACGTTAACAAGCTGGTCGTGTGCACGGCGCGTGGTGGGCAAGGCCGAACACTTGAGCAAAGGGGCGAATCCCCGCTTTATCGTCTCGTCCCTCCCGTCTGAGGAATACGACGCACGCACCTTGTACGAGGACCTGTATTGTGCCCGGGGCGACATGGAGAATCGCATCAAGGAACAACAATTGGCTTTGTTTGCCGACCGCACATCGACCCATGAGATGCACGCCAATCAGTTGCGTCTGTACTTTTCCTCGTTCGCCTACGTGCTGATGCAGACCTTACGTCGGCTGGCCCTGCAGGGCACGGCCCTGGCGAGGGCGCAATGCGACACGATCCGCCTGAAACTGCTCAAGGTGGGCGTACAGGTACGTATCAGCGTGCGCAAGGTCTGGTTGGCGTTTGCCGAGAGTTATCCGTATGCGGCATTGTTCCGGCAGGTCCTGACCCGGCTCCAGGCGATTCCACTACGCTGTTAGCGCGGCAGGCCTGCCGGGAGTCAGCAGGACGGTAACAGGTGCAGACCTGGGGAGCGTTGCGCCTGGAAGTTGGAAAAACCACACAGGCGGGCCGAAACACGGGGGGGCAGACTGACGTGACCCGCCGTGTCAACGCAAAAACGGGTGCTTGCACATGATCTAATCGTATAAATATAGATGTTAGTAATATAAACCGCCTAAAATTTGGTGTGGTGAGAAATCCGGGCTAGAGATAACTCATAATGATTATGTCATCCATTGATCATATTGCCTCAAACTGTATAACATGAACATGGTTCGGTTATTCATATATAGGGGAAAAGGGGATCGTGTCAAACAAATTTACTGATCTTGTGGCTACTGACACGCTCCCGGTAACTGGTCAGTCTGATATTTCCGTGAGTACTCGACGGACGTCCAATATTACATTAAGAATTTCCGTCGATTCGCTCTTTCTTTCGAGTGTGCTTTTTTTCTCATTTTCGGTAAAGTCTATACCTTTCAAAGAAATTTTAACTTCAGGATATTCGCTAAGCTCCTTTATACGAACATAAGTGATGAAATTGTTTCCGTTCCACTCTACATTGAAAAACACTGTCTCATGGTCATTTGACCAAGATAAACGAATGCCAGGTTCAAAATCTATACCACTTGATGAATAATATGGTTTGAGTGACCTGCCCCCTTTAAACGAGACCAGTAATTAAGTTAGAAAATAACTTAAACTGGACCACTAAGGAGGTCAATCATGGCAAGAAAAAGCTACAAACCCGAAGAAATTATCAAACTCCTGCGCTTAGTTGAAATAGAAGTAGGTAAAGGGCAAACCACTGGATTGGCCTGCAAGCAACTGGGCTTTACCGAGCAAAGTTATTACCGCTGGCGCAAGGAATACGGTGGTCTGCAAATCAACCAGGCAAGGCGATTGAAGGACCTGGAAAAGGAGAATGCCCGCCTGAAGAAGTTGGTGGCAGACCTGTCTCCGGATAAAGACATTCTCAACGAGGCCCTCAGGGGAAACTACTGAGCCCCGCGCGGCGAAGACAGTGTGTACGTCATGTACAACAGCAGCTTGGGGTATCAGCGCGGCGTGCCTGCAAGACCCTGGGACACCACCGCAGTACGCAACGTCGGGTCTGTGTGATGCGAGAGGATGAATCAGTGTTGACCAAGGCCATCATTGACCTGGCCACCGAATATGGACGTTATGGCTATCGTCGTGTGACCGCTTTATTACATCGACAGGGCTGGCAGGTGAATCACAAACGGGTGGAGCGGATCTGGCGAAGAGAAGGTCTGAAAGTGCCTCAGAAACAACCTGAGCGTGCCCGTCTGTGGTTGAATGATGGGTCGTGTATTCGCTTACGAGCCACCCACCCAAACCCTGTGTGGTCCTATGATTTTGTCATGGACCGAACCCATAATGGTAAGGCCTTTCGTATGTTAACGGTGATTGATGAGTTCACCCACGAATCCCTGGCCATTAAGACAAAACGACAGCTCAACTCAACGGATGTGCTGGAGTGCTTGAATGACCTGTTTACTGAGCGAGGTGTGCCTGAGCATATTCGCTCGGACAATGGGGCGGCGTTTACCGCGATAGCCGTACGTGAATGGTTGAGTGCCGCCAGGGTCAGGACCCTGTTCATTGAACCTGGCAGTCCCTGGGAGAATGGCTATAATGAAAGTTTCAACGGCACGTTACGTGATGAACTGCTGAACGGGGAAATCTTCTATACTTTGAAAGAAGCACAGATACTGATTGAGCAATGGCGGCGTCATTACAATAGCGTCAGACCACACAGCTCATTGGGTTATCGTTCACCGGCACCACAAACCGTGATAACCAGTCCCATTGCACCACGATTTGTCATGCCAACTCATCCAGGAATACAATAATCAAATGAACCTAAGCTCTAACTCAAACATTGGTGTCGTTACCGGGGGCAGGTCAATCTAATACTCCCCTTAACTTATTTATGAAACAAACATCTCACTTAAGGCATGTCAGACATTTTGAAATTGGCCGGCTTCCAGTTTAGTCCTGAGATTCATCCGTCCTGACGTGCAATTTCATCAAGGCCGCGTTTAACCAGCGTTGCCACCATTTGCCGCCGGTAAGCGCCGGTGGCGCGGAAGTCATCGATGGGGCGTGATTCTCTAGCTGCGGCTGCAGCCGCAGCATTAATCGTGGATTCATTCAAGGTCTCGCCCCAGAGCAGACTTTCAGCTTCCGGAGTGCGCATGGCCATCGGCGCGACCGCTCCCAGGGCAATTCGGGCATATTCCACTTTGCCCTGCGCGAGTTTGACCGTCATGGCGACACTGATGATGGATATGGCATCGGCCTTGCGCTTGCCCAGTTTGTAATAAAACCAACGTTCGTTCTCAGCGGGCCGGGGGAACTCGATGGCAGTGAGCAGTTCATTCGAACGCCGGGCGGTCCTGCGCACGCCCTGGAAGAATTCGCTTAACGGCAGGGTCCGGCGTCCGTGCGCGGCACTTTCCAGTTCGACCGTGGCATCAAGCGCCAGCAGGGGAGGAGAGATGTCGGCGGCGGCAGAGGCGTCACAGACATTTCCGCCGACCGTGGCCAGGTTGCGGATGAGCGGGCCGGCGAAAGCGACGCACATGGGACGCATGAGGCCCCCGATTGCGCCGGCTGGACGCCATTCAAGCAGGCGGGCAAAGGTGACGCCCGCTCCCAGGCGAATGCTGCCGTTGTTTTCGGATATCGGCGCCAGTTCCTCAAGGCCGGTCAGATCCACTACCAGGTCGGCATCAAGCGGCGTACGTTTCATGTTGACCAAGATATTGGTGCCGCCCGCCACGGGCACGACGCGGCCGCCCTGTGCCAGCGCCTCCAGGGCTTCCGGCACAGCGCCGGGCCGGATGAATTCGAAGTCGTTAATCATGGATTGCGCTCGGCAATCAACGCAGACACCTGTTCCGGGGTCAGCGGCAGGCGCGTTACGTCGACGCCCAGGGCATCGGCCAGGGCGTTGGCAATAGCGCCTGTCGGCGGGGCGATGGGGGGTTCGCCAACGCCTTTCACTCCGATGGGGCCTTCCAGCGCGGGCTGTTCCACCAGGATGGTCTGCATCGAGGGCATGTCTTCGGCGGAAATCAGCAGGTAATCGGCGAAACTGGGGTTCAGAACCTTACCGTCGATTTCGCGCAGTTCCTCCATCATGGCCAGACCGAGACCCATGGCAACGCCTCCCTCTATCTGGCCTTCGCAGCCTGTGGGGTTGACTGCCTTACCGACATCGTGGACTGCCGCATAACGCGTTACGTCAATCTCGCCGGTAGTCTCATCTACGGCCAGTTCCACTGCGTGAGCGCAGAAACTCAGCGCCGGGAGGCCGCCGATGGGATGTGCTTTTGTCGTAGGCGGCGCATCGTCCAGGAGAGAGGACACGCCGATCATCGGACCGCCGTGCATCTCGTGACGGTTATAACAGATTTCAGCCAGGGTTACCGAGTTGTTCCGATCACCGCGCACGAAGACCTGACCGTCCTCGAGCACCATATCGTCCACCGAGGCTTCAAGATGTTGTGCAGCTTCTTCAAGCAATTGCTGCTTGAGGTCCTGCGCTGCCTCCAGGGCCGAACGCCCGATGGTGAACGTCATACGACTGCCGCCGTGACCGTGGTCCCAGGGCAGGGTATCGGTATCCCCGCGCACCAGCTGGATCGATTCAACCGGGACACCGAGGCCTGCTGCCGCCATCTGCAGTACACTGCTGGTCATGCCGCCGGTGCCCATGTCGACACAGCCGGAAATAAGCCGGAAGGTGGCGTCTTCATTGGTTTCAATCAGCGTCTGGGTACCCCAGGTACCGCTGACCCACCAGTTACAGGCCAGACCTTTGCCGGTGCCGGGAGGGCGTGGTTTATCCCATTCCACCGCGTCCGCTGCTTTTTGCAGACATTCCTTGATACTGACCGCCTCCAGCGGTTGTCCGATACAGGTCGTGTCACCGTTTTCCCACGCATTCTTCAGGCGGAACGCCAGGCCATCCATGCCGACTGCGCGCGCGACCTTCTCCATATGGGTTTCCACCGCAAACGCCATCTGTGGCCCTGACGGGCAGCGGATGGAACCTTTGGGCACGTTATTGGTATACGTAACAAGGCCGGTAATGTCCAGGTTCGGGATGCGGTAAGGACCGCCGGCCATGAGGCTTCCCAAGGCAGCCGTATTAGGCCCGTATGGCCCATACGCACCGGTGTTGAACAGCATGCGCACCTGGTGGGCAACCAGGGCGCCGTCATTCCTGACGCCGGTCCTGATCTCAACCTTTGACGGGTGGCGTAACAGTGCAGCCGTGGCCATCTCTTCTTCCCGGGTCAGGGTCATCTGAACCGGCAGTCTCGATCGCTCTGCAAGCAACACCACATAGGGTTCAAGGACGGGAAACAGCTTGCCGCCGAAGCCGCCGCCTATGTGGGTGGGCACGACCTTGAACGAACTTATAGGCCGTTTCAGCGCCTTGGCCAGATAGCTGCGTACGGCAAAAGGCTTTTGCGTGGTGGTCCAGATCGTAATACGGCCGGAGGGATCCGTCATGGCCGTTGCGCTGTGGGGTTCGATGGCGCCGGCATGAGCCCCCGGCGTGTAGTAGGTTCCCTCGATAACCTTGTCTGACCCGGCAAAGCCCCGATCCACGTCGCCGTCGCCTAATTCCAGCCTGTAGCACAGGTTGCCTTTACGTTCCGATTCCCAGTCTAACTGGTAGGCGTTCGGATCCTCATGCACCAGCGGGGCGTCCACTGACATTGCCTCTTCCGGGTCGAATACCGCAGGCAGTTCCTCGTATTCGACCTTCACCATCGCAGCCGCTTCCCGTGCGGTATCGGGGTTAACTGCCGCGACTGCTGCTACGGGCTCCCCCATGTAACGCACTTTTTCCAGGGCGAATACCCGCTGGTCGTGCAGTTCGTAACCGTAATAACCCATCTCGATATCCTGTCCCGTAACTACCGCCCTGACTCCCGCCAGACTCAAAGCCTCGGAGGTATCGATGGACAGGATTTTTGCATGAGCATGCGTACTCCGCACCAGCGCGCCGTAAACCATGCGCGGCAAGCGGATGTCCTCGGCATAGACTGCGCTGCCGGTAACCTTTTCCAACGCGTCGGTGCGCACCATGCGGGCGCCGATGGCGCCGTCTTCACCATTGGAGGCCTTTAAATCGATTGTCCCGTCGCGCAATGCCCGCGCGGCGTCGAAGATTTTGGTGTAACCGGTGCAACGGCACAGGTTGCTGGATATCGCGACCCGGACTTCTTCTTCGTTGGGGTGGGGATTGTTGTCAAACAGGTCTTTCAGGGAAAGCGCCATGCCCGGGGTACAAAAACCGCACTGGATGCCGCCGCATTGGACCATCGCCTGTTGTACCTGGTCCAGCGCTCCTGGTTTGCCCAGTCCCTCGATGGTGGTGACCGCCCGTCCTTCGGCCTGGAGCGCCAGCACCATGCAGGAGTTTACTGCGTTGCCGTCCAGCAGCACCGTGCAACTGCCGCAGTCCCCGGTCCCGCAGCCTTCCTTGGTGCCGATCAGGCCGAGATCGATACGCAAGGCATCAAGCAGGCGGGTGCGGCCCGTGACGTCAATAGACTCCTGCTGATCGTTGACCGTGAAGTTGAGTGTCTGTTTTTTCATTTATCAAGCAGGAGTCTGGGATACGTGCCGCCCGGGTTGCCCACACGGCGGTATTCCAGGTTCCATACCGCAGTGCCCTCGTCCCGGAGCGCCCAGGCTAGGGGTCGTTTGGTGGTGATATCGTACTCGGCCAGCCAGCAACCACCGTGAATGAATACGACGATCGGGAAAGGTTCGCCATTCCGGGTTTGATGCCGGCCTCCGCGGGGATGACGGAAACCTGAATCTGTTTCATTTACAAGAAAAACCGACTACTCGCCGTACGTATATCTCACGCGAATACCGTAGCTGCGCATGGACGGTTCGGCGAAAAGACCACCGGCAAAGGCTTTCTGATAAGCGTTTGTATAATAAGTGCTATCAAAAAGGTTCTCCGCATAACCGGTAATTGTAAAGTCCTCATGATCTATACCAGCGCGTAAATTGAAATAGTCGTAACTGGGCACTTCCCAGGGAAACCCCTCCTGTATCATGCCGGCAATCAGGGTTCTTGTTGAATCCCTGTAACTCCATTCCAGACGGGCAAACCCTTCATACTTTTCCGCAATAGGGTGCCGGTATTCCGCATCAGCTGATAAGGTCCAGTTGGGAGATAAGGGCACTGCACGACCATCCAGGTTGCGGTTGGAGCCATCAATATAGGTAGTGAATTTATCAAACTTTGCCTTCAGGTAACCGACATTGAAATTAACTATGAGGTTCTCGCTAAGCAAAGCAGTAGCAGACAGTTCCACCCCTTTTGATGACGCCGATTCTGCATTATCGGTGCCGGCAAATAAAATGAATTCACCATCCTCATTGACCTCGGATTGTTGAAAGTCGGTCTGCAGATCAGACCAGTCCATGTAAAACAGGGCAGCATTCAGCCGCAACCTGTTGTCAAAGAAATCGCTTTTCATGCCGATCTCATAATTCCACATTTCTTCTGGCTTATAGGTTTCGCCGCTTGGAAAGGGGCTGATCTGCACACCACCTGATTTAAAGCCTTTGGAAATAGTGGCGTAAACGGTGACGTCATCGTTGAAATCAAAGTTAGCAGCGAAACGGGGAGAAAAATCTTTAAATGTATCTTTGGCCGTCAGGACCTGTACAAAGCCACCGGAAAACCCCTGAATATTTGCATCAATGGTTTCTTCGCTATAACGACCACCAGCAGAAACATTGAATCTATCTGTCAGGGCATAATCTACCTGACCGAATATCGCCCAACTTTCAGCACCTGCGGTGTCGTTCTGACTGTCAATGAGGAAGCGATTTGGAAATCCAAAACGCATTTCCTCGCCAACATAGGTACGGTTCCAGATTGTACCCTCATTATCGGAATAGATTCCGCCAATGTTCCACTGCCAACGACTGTCGTTGGTATTTTGTATACGGATCTCCTGGCTGAAGCTGGTACGTTCAATATTACGAAATTCATTAAACCAGTCCCGGCTGCTGCCATCGATGTCACCGGCCAGTGTAAAGTCAGAACTTATACTGCCTGTAATGCTGGTAAGCAACAAGTTTGCAATTTCGTAGTCTACTCGACCCACAATATTACGGAAAGCTGTGCCAACTTCTTGAGGATGATTAAAGTTCGTCCGATATCTATTGTCTGGAAAAAAACCGACACCATCTATTGTCGGGTCGGAGCGGCCATCACCATCCCGATCCGGGAACTGACCGGCATAAAGCGTCGCACCTGCGAAGGTCGAGAAAACGCCTGTTGGTACGCCTTCACGCATACCGACCTTCTCATCCATAATACTGGCCGTTACATCGACGGTTAAATTATCTATTGGTGTAAAACGTGCGGCTATCTTGGCATATTTATATTCCGAGTCATTACCGCCGCCGATGGCATTGATATTCTTTATATTACCATCGCTTTCCGAGTATTTTATGTTCGCACGCAGGGCTAATACGTCCTTAACCACCGGTACATTCAACATCGCTTCGACATCTTTGGTGTCAAAACGGGAATAATCGAGCATCACCGAACCACCCAGTTTATTATTTGGTTTTTTCGAGGTAACACTGATACCGCCGCCCAGTGCGTTTTTACCAAAATAAGTTGCCTGCGGACCACGTAATATTTCGATGCGCTCAATATCCAGGATAGGGGGGTTGGAGGTGCTGGCAGCTACACTGAAATCATCCACATAGAATCCAAAAGTGGAAGACTTGAGCACATTGTTGATAGCCAAAAAATTTGTCACTCCACGGATACTGAGTCGTCGACGTGATTTTGCGCCGTCCGTACTAAAACTTGCGTTGGGAGTACGGATAAGATAGTCACCCACGTCATTGAACATGAACTTATTAATGGCATCGCTGGTAAACGCGTTAATACTGATCGGTACGTCCTGCAGGTTCTGCTCGCGGCGTTGTGCGGTGACCACCACCTCTTCAATCCCGACGCTGTCCTGGGCAATGATGGCGCTCGGAACACCTAGTAAAATGAGCCAAAATACCGCCAGGGTAATGCGCCTGAACATACATGCATCTAACCAACTATTTCTTCTGATCATTTTTGCCTATCCTCAAATCGAAATTAACAAGTAAAATCTGAGCATCTGGATGTCCTTTCATCGGTGCCCGGAAGATTAGATTTTATAAAAATATTGTCAGCGTCTGCCCAATGAAATTAAACAATACAGCCTTGAAAAGGTGTTTCATAATTTAATTCCGGACGAACGATTGCCTGTTAAATGCGTCAATCCAAGCAGTTCAATATGACGGTATTAGACTGGAATACTGTTATCATATCAATAACAGCAAAATGTACTTTTTGTTGCTCTACGAGCAACAAAACTATTTAATGTGCCGTGCGGTCAGAGACTGATTTTATGATTCGGATGCCCTTGTCATGTTCTTCAAGAACGTTTCAACACTTATTAACAGGCGATGGGCTGCTATCGGGAGCTGCCTGCTGACACGTGTAATGAGATAGGTTTCTGTTGCGTTTAATATCCTGCTGTTTGTGGGTATTGCTTTGAGTTCGCCACTCATCAATTCGCGTTGAACGACAATTTCAGGCAGGAGTGTAATACCCCTTCCCGAAACGGCGAAATCCGTGAGCAGGCTTATGTAATTGGTTGTCATTGAAGATTTCAGAAACGTCCCTTCTTCCTGCTCAGCATTACGGATGATCTGACGGATTCGGAATCCTTCTTCAAGCAATCCGATTTTCTCGTTGGCAATATCTGAAAATCTGATAATTTTTTTACGGCTCAATGGATTTGTGCTGCATACGATTACCTTTAGTGGCGTTGGCAAGGCAAACCTGATTCTGATCTCCGGGTCACGAGGCGGAGCGAAAACCAGTCCAAAGTGCGCTTCATCGTCCCGCACACGCTGGAGTAACGTGGGTGTCGTGTCTGTTAAAATATGAATATCTATATCAGGATATTTATTCGTGAAGGTCTGTAAAATCTCACTGAATTGCTGGGAAATGAATACGGTGCCTAGGGCCAGGTAAATATTACCGCTGAGCATATTTTTTAATTCTCCAATCTTGGAAAGAAGGTCCTCTTCCAGGGAAATTTTGTCACGGTAATACATGTAGGCTGCTTTGCCTGCCTCGGTCAGTTTGATACGGTGACAGCCTTTTTCTATGAGGGCAATATCCAGTTCCTTCTCAAGTTTCGCAATCTGGCGGCTGACTGACGACGTTGCAACCTCAAGCTTGTCGCTTGCGGCTCTCATAGTCCCAAGCCGGGAAGATTCATACAGGTAGCGTAATCGATTGTCGTTGATCATGGTCTTGTCATAATAGATTTACGGCCAGTTTTTTTCGCTAAAAGAATAATAAAAACAAAATATCGTTGTTGTTTCAATACATTTCGGTCAGAGCGTTTGGCGGCGGCCGGGATCGAGGCCTCGGTGGGGAGTGTGGGTGATTCCTATGACAATGCGTTGGCGGAGACGATCATTGGCCTGTACAAGACGGAAGTGATCCAGACACGGGGGCCGTGGAAGACCATCGATGACGTGGAGTATGCCACGCTGGAATGGGTGGACGGACTGGTTCATCCATCGTCGTCTGCTGGCGCCTATCGGCCATGTGCCACCGGCTGAGTATGAACAGATGTACTATGATGAGGATGACCGGTCATGCAAAGCGGCATGACTCAATGTATGGACTCCTCCTCTTTCTGAATAGCAGCTAAACTGAGGAGCACACTCCAACCAGAGGATCAGAATCATGCGGCATTCAAACACAATAGGCGTTGATCTTGCAAAGAATGTTATTCAAGTATCGGTTGTATCACCGTTTAATAAGGAGCTTTCCAACAAAGAACTGTCCCGGGCCAAGTTCGCAGAATTTCTTGCAAAACAGAAAACTGGGATGGTAGCTTTTGAAGCCTGTGCAACGGCCCATTATTGGGCTCGGTGTGCGGTCAAACATGGCCACGAAGTAAAGATCATTCCAGCGCTGTCTGTTGCCCCCTTCAGGCAAGGCCATAAAACCGATAAAAATGATGCGCTGGCTATTGCAGAAGCAGCTAATCGCCCAAACGTAAAAGTGGCACCGCTGAAGAGCATTGAGCAGCAGGCTATGCAATCAATTCAACGCTCTCGTGAGTTGATCATCCATGATCGAACAGCAATTTCGAATCACATTCGCAGTTTGTTGCTGGAGTTCGGTATTGTTATTCCTAAGGGCTTGGCATCCCTTCGACAGCGTGTACCTCTGGCCCTTGAGGATGCAGAAAATGGATTGCCAATGGCATACCGGCCTACGTTACATCGAATGTTCCTTCGATTTAGAGCGATAGAGGAAGATCTGGCCTTCCTGGACCAGGAAGTAGATACGATTGTAAAGTCGAATGATGGTTGCCGCCGTTTGCTTGAACTTGAGGGGGTCGGTCCTATCGGAGCTTTACTCCTGTATGCGACATTGGGAACAGGTGAGGCCTTTAGGAATGGCAGAGAATTTTCCGCATACCTCGGTCTAACACCGAAACAATACAGTAGCGGTGGCAAAACAAACGTGATCAGTATATCAAAGCACATAGCCAACCGGCGGCTACGCGCAGTACTTATCCAGGGAGCCAGATCATATGTTCACTCACGAAAGGTGGCTCGTTCTGCAAAGGACCAGTGGCTCTTAGCCTTGAAGGAGAGAGGTGGATCTGGCCGGGTATCTGTAGCGCTAGCCAACAAAAATGCTCGAACGGCATGGGCATTACTGACACAGGGCACGGAATATGAAATATCTCCAATGCCAGCCGTAGCCTGGCATTGGACAGTAAATCGAGATAGAACAGAGATAGGAGTTCAGCAGCAAGCCGTGGTTAGATAAAGCTATCCACCCGGGAGAACCTGTTTAGTTTGAGGTCCTAACAGGCCGTTGACTCAAAGAGGTACCGTGGTGCGCATACATTGAGGGCTGGGAGATAGCGTCTCCATCGTAAAGCCGAATATACGTAAGCGTCTTTATTCTAATACATGTATTGTTGCATGAATGGAGGAGTCCATATACAAACTAACGGGTCTCCGGAATTCCCGGGGCGATTCACTATGGGGTCAATTTCTATTACTCATGACAAGGGCGATTCCCACGCTCAACGGATATCGGACAACTTCAAGACAATGAATCAGGCTAGAGTACAATCAACTCGCCGATATCTTTCAGTGGCCCCAGAGTCAACGCAATCGGGGCATTAAGTTTCTTCGTGTCTTCCGGCGGATAACTCACAAACCTGTACTCGCGCTGATACGCATATCGAAACATCTTTTGAAAATGAACTACTGGCGGACGCACAAGCTCGCCGTTCGGACCAAACGGCCTAAATGGTCGTTCATCGGCATTATTTTTCGCACCGTAGCACAAATGTACTTGTGGCGAATACATCGTCTCCTGGTAGGCTCCAAAGGGATCGGCGTAGTGCAAATGGCCATGCGCAAACAGCTTAGTGCCCGTCACCGGCCGCAACGCATCGCACATCAGCTCCTGAAACTTATCGTACGACAAAACAACGCATGCATCGGCGTTAAAATCCGAAAAAAGTCGCGGTGTCAGCAAATTAGACATGCAGAATACCCATGCGTCAGGTCCTACTGACTCAATGCGAGTAACTTCATTCCTTTCAGCATTCGGCGCATGAAACAATGGAAAAACACGACGATCGGAGTTATGTAGCACATGCGAATTGGCACAGACGTCTGTCGACTTTAGATACCCCTCTTCGTTGGCCACAACAGCGTAGTGTGAGAAAGTAAGTTCTTCATCGTGAACAGCCTGATTGTGTTCGGGGTCACCATAAATCGATACAGGTGGCATGTAGACTTCACCGCGCTCGAAAAAAGCCCTAATGTGCCCGGCTTTGCCGTACTTGACCACAATTGGACCTGAAATCTGCACTTTCTCAATAGCATCTGCTGCTTTCTCACACAGTTCCTTGTCGGGAAATAACAACGCCCTCTCAACAGTCGGGTCTAAGTTGTGGGGCACAGGCGGCTCGCCACGGAGAAACATTTCGACTACGACATGCCTAAAGAGTTGGTGCCAATGTTTTTCTGTCGTGAGGTCCACTTGGCCCGTGTCATTCAGAATCGTAATGTTGGTCAACAGATCCTGATAACGCCGGTTCAACCCAGCCCGACTTTCGAACCGTAGATATTTGTTCGCCCTGTACTCGCGTTCCCAGTCTTCTGATTCGGCAAACTTAGCTCGAAATACGGGTTCATTCAAAGGCCCGGGCCCCGAAAAACTAATGCGGTTCGAAATTTCATTCGGATCCAGCTCACGTAATTCTTCAGATTTGATTAGCTTGACGGTAAATGGACCACCTCGGACTAGCCGCCACCCTATGAGGCCTGTGAATTCGAAAACCGCGATGTCAGGAGTCTCAACCAATTCAGCTAGTTTGTTCGCCAGCATAGTGCGCTCAAGATCATCTTCTGGAGGGCGGGGAACTCCTACTATGCCTTCGGCCACGACGTGCGGTGGTCCGGGGTGGTCTGAATAAGATATGCCTATCTTGAGGTGTACTCCCAGTTCGGACTGCACACCGATCATTGCGCCCCACTGCTTGTAGTCCTCCTCCGTCTTATTGTCGGAAACAAGTAGTACCATTAAATTAACCCGCTCTATTCAGCTCGGCACGGTTTTGTGATCGTGACCCCTTCCCCGTAACCTGATCCATCTGCAGTTTGGGAATTTCACTTAATGACATGCCCCCTGCAACTGCTCATGATACGTATGAGGAGACAAGAGCGTAATGTTATTAATTTCGTAGGGAAATCCTAGCACATATCCCTGATAAATCAATAAAATCAATATATTAATTAAATACTTCTACTCCCCCTCCAGGATCAGTCCCACAGCAGCTGAGGAAAATGGATCATTCTGCTTATTCAGGTAAATTAAGATTATATCAAATGCTGACCTCCCTCGATAAAATTGGACCAATCTAAATTAGAGATTTCTGGCAAAATCACACAACCAAGAGGAAGATTTTGCTATGAAAAAGACTAACGATACTCTTCTCACAAACGATCCAGACTGTGTGAAAACTCGAAAATTTGAGTATGAAGCGAAAATATTGCCCACTATCAATGTAATAAATGACTTAATATGGGACAGAATCCTCACCTTGCACTCATTACCAGCATATTTTTCCTACTTTTAAAAAATGCAAATTGTTTTTACACGGCCTGGATCGTTTGTGAGAAACCCAAACTAAAGGGATTCTGCCTGGCGCTGGTCATTGTATATCAGGCCTTCTTATCCTCCCGGCGATCTCAGCAGCCACAGTAATCAAATCAAGCCCTGCGGTTCCAAGCAGGGGCAGGCGCCCGTGCCTCATTGGGGACAGGTTTGAAACCTGCCCCCGGTGCCTGCTTCCTACCACGGCAAGGCAGTCTGCAGCATCAGCGCATGTTCCGGCGTGCTATGCATCGCCTCGCGGCGTTCGCCGGTCAGGCGCAGGCTTAATGATTGACCCAACTCGAAGCGCCAGCCCAGGGCCAGGGTGCGGCCACCGCCGCCGGCCATCTCTACACTGCCGTAGGGGGTGAACAGGCCGTGGGTCCGGGGCACGTCCAGGCCGTAGGCCCACTCTGCTTTGATCCGGCCCCGGGAGGTCTGCCCCGGCCCCTGCGCCAGGCCCGCGGCGGTTTGTTGCTGCCATAACGTCTCCGTACTGCTGTCCGTCAGGCCCCAGCCCGAGGCAAGGCGCAGGGACAGGCCGCGGCCGAGCCGGCCCGGATCCAGTTGCAGGCTGCCGCCCATGCCCCATTCCTCGTAGCCGCCGTCCTCGTGCGCCAGCAGTGCGCGCGCCGTGGCTTCCACGGTCAGGCCCCGCACCGGATCGGCGTAGCGCAGTCCGCCGCCCAGTTCAACACCGGCGCCGGTCTCTGCATCACCGTCATCATAGCGCAGCCCCAGCTCAAAGTTCGGCGTCAGCGCAGCCCCCGTGGCCAGAGTATGCCGGTGACGGCCCGTCAGCAACAACCGTACCCGGCTCGCATCGGCCCCGTCCACCGCCACCAGCCCCTCTGTTGCAGACGAGGCCGTGCGCACCCACATCAGGTCCGACTTCAGCGCCAGCTCCGTGGTGGCATTGGCAAACACCGCGCCGCGCAGCCCCAGGGCGCCCATGCGCATCTGTATATCGGTTTTAATAGTATCCTGCGCCTTCGCCCCGTCCCGTTCCGGGCGCAGCCGCAACCCGCCCGCGCCGTAGCCCAGCGTACCCCACGCCGACAACCTGTCCGTCAGCGCATAATGCAGGTACGGGTGTACGCTCACCAGCGTGCTGTCCAGTTTGCCCGCAGTCCCGCTGTCGGGCGCCCGGTAGGCGCCGTTGCCATCGTTGTAGGCCAGGCCCACCCCGGCCAGCCAGCGGCCCCGGCTGTAGTCCAGCCCGAGCAGGCCCGTCAGCACGTCACCGTCCAGACTCAGTCCCCGGTCCTGACCGGTAAACCGGATCAGCGCCCCGCGGCCCCACAGGGACCAGTGGCCGGGGGTCTCCCGAACCCGGGCCGTCTCTATCGCCTCGCCGTCCGTCTCCCTGCCCAGCGCCGACAAGGACAGGTCAAAACTGCTGCCGGCCAGGAATTGACGCCGGTCCACCGACCCGCCGCCCTCGGTCAGCAGCCGCCAGGCCAGCCGCTCCGGCAGGGTGGCCTCGCCCCCGGCGCCCACCGCGCCCGCGGCAGGGTCCGGATCAGCGGAGGGATCGGCGGACATTGCAGCCGGGTCATTGTTCAGATCAGCCATGCCCCGCGAGGCATTGTCCATAGTGAGTGGGGTACCCGATCCGCCAGCCGGATCAGTCGGCCCACCGGCCGGGTCTGATCCGCCCTGCGTGTCGCTGCCCAGGCCTGAAAGATTAACCGGGAGGCCGCCCAGGGTGAGTTGGGACGCCGGCGCCCTTGCCTGGTCAAAGCGGGCGTCCAGCAAGCCCAGCACCTGGGTTGCGCTGGTGCGCCCGAAGCGCACCAGCCAGCCCTTGGGCATCGGATCGGTGTTGGATATCGTCCCCGTGGCCGTGTCATCGTCAAGGGTCGCACCCTGGGCATTGCTGAGCGTCAACGTCAGCGTCTCAATGCCCTCGTCGTGCGCATCGTCGAGCACCGGCACCGAGACGGTCTTCGCCGTCTCGCCCGCGGCAAAGCTCAGCATCCCCGAGGTCGCCGTGTAGTCGGCTCCCGCCGTCGCCGTGCCGTTGCCGGTGGCGTAGTCCACCGTGGTCGCGGTGTTGCGCGCCTTGCTCAGCGTTACCGTGAATTCCAGTGTCGCATCCGCGCTTTCCCCGACCGTCGCATCGGCCACCGAGAGCGTAGCCGGCCCAGCCGTGCTGACGGTCAGCCCACCGGCCAGCTTCCGGCCATCTGCCGCGCAGACCCCCGGGGCGGTGTCGCACGCGCTCGTCCCCTTGACCCGCACCGTCACGTCACCAAACCCCGACGGAACGATGCGCAGGGTCCAGCCGTTGTTTTTCCCCGCCACGAGCCGGCTCGCATTCTCGATGCGCCCGCCCGTCACGTCGAAGAGTCCGTTCTGGACCGTGCTGTAGCTCAAGCCTGCAGGCTCCGCGCTCAGGTGAAAGCGGATGTCGAACGCCGTCGACCCGTCGTGCTCGGCGGGCACGGTCGAGAACGACGCCGTGAACGGCGCCCCCCGCACCGTCGCCGAGACCGCCTCGTCAAGCGCACGCACGCCCGCGCAGACCGCGTTCGTCTCGGAACACGCCCGCGCGGGTAGCCGGATGGCGATGTTGCCCGACTGGCTCGGGGTCATCGTCACCTCCCAGGCGAGGTTGCTGCCGGCGCTCAGGCGCCGCGCCTTGTCGACGGTCGCACCGGTCACCGCCAGGAGCCCGCCGGCCACCGTCGAATGGCTCAAGCCCTCCGGGGCCTCGCTGAAGCGCAGCTCGAAAGTGAACGCGTCCGACCCGTTGTGGCTCTCGGGGAGTCCCTCGAAGCTCGCCGTGAACGGCGCCCCCCGCACCGTCGCCGAGACCGCCTCGTCAAGCGCCCGCACGCCCGCGCAGACCGCGTTCGTCTCGGAACACGCCCGCGCGGGTAGCCGGATGGCGATGTTGCCCGACTGGCTCGGGGTCATCGTCACCTCCCAGGCGAGGTTGCTGCCGGCGCTCAGGCGCCGCGCCTTGTCGACGGTCGCACCGGTCACCGCCAGGAGCCCGCCGGCCACCGTCGAATGGCTCAAGCCCTCCGGGGCCTCGCTGAAGCGCAGCTCGAAAGTGAACGCGTCCGACCCGTTGTGGCTCTCGGGGAGTCCCTCGAAGCTCGCCGTGAACGGCGCCCCCCGCACCGTCGCCGAGACCGCCTCGTCAAGCGCTCGCACGCCCGCGCAGACCGCGTTCGTCTCGGAACACGCCCGCGCGGGTAGCCGGATGGCGATGTTGCCCGACTGGCTCGGGGTCATCGTCACCTCCCAGGCGAGGTTGCTGCCGGCGCTCAGGCGCCGCGCCTTGTCGACGGTCGCACCGGTCACCGCCAGGAGCCCGCCGGCCACCGTCGAATGGCTCAAGCCCTCCGGGGCCTCGCTGAAGCGCAGCTCGAAAGTGAACGCGTCCGACCCGTTGTGGCTCTCGGGGAGTCCCTCGAAGCTTGCCGTGAACAGGTTTCCCTCGCCCTTGACGTCCTCCTCGTCCCGGAGGTTAACCGGCGCCGACCCAGTCTGCGCGGCCCCCAGGTGCCCGAGTGCGGCGTCCGCGCTGGTGGCCTGGCTGCGGATGGCGCCGCCGTTGAGCATCAGGCTGTCAATCGGGACGAGCAGCGACGTGTGCGAGCCGTCCGCAGCGGTGAGCGTGTAGGCGAACACGAGCGCCGTCGTGCCGCTCCCCCGCAAATACGTCGCGCGCCTCGCCTCCGTCCCCCCGAGGCTGAGCCCCACCGACGGCGTGCCGCCCGTGGTGTCCACCGTCACCGCCTCGCTGAACGTGAGCGTGACCTCCACCGTCTCATCGGCGGTCCAGGCGCCGTCCTCGCCCGATTCACTCAGCGCCGGCGAGTCCGTGATGGTGGGCGGTTCGACGTCCTGGGTGCCAGACCCGGTCTGCTGCACCGTGCTGCTTGAGGGAAAGGCATCGCTGGTCACCATTTCCTCGCCGTCGAAATCGTCGGTGAAGCTGACCACGACCTTTACCGTCTTGCCGATATCGTCGTCGGTGAGGGTGTAGGTGCCGGCGGTCGCCCCCGGGATGCCGGTCTCGTCCGACCCGTCCACCCGGACCCACTGGTAGGCGAAGCTGGTCGGCAGGCCATCGGTGTCGGCGATGCCGGTAGTCACCGCGGTCAGCGTCTCCCCGACGCTCGCGGTGCCCGTAATCGTCGGCAAGCCCGTTGCGGCATTGTTCGCCGGCTGGCTCAGATACAGCGTGCGCTCAAGCAGTTCCGACCAGTCGAGGCCCATATCGTCATTCCACCGGTAATGATTCGGCCCGAAATTAGATGTGTTGTCGAGGGCGAACGGCTCGCTGTCGCAGACATGGAGGGTTAACCTCGGGCGCAATCTGGTCCAGAGCGAGCTCCCGAAACTCAGGATCAGTTTTCCGGCGTGTGTTCCGCGCTGGACGAAGGCGCCGTCGACAGTGTTATTGTGACCGCCGACGCTGAAGCTCGGGTTCTCCAGGCTGCCGCCCTGGGTACCGTCATATCCGAAGAATTCGGGGTGGGTGGCCACCTTCAATTTGCCGGTCCAGACCTGCCGCCGGTCGCCCAGGGCGGGCGCGGCGCAGGAGGCCACCGGAATGCTCAGATACAGCGTGCGCTCGGTCACATCCGACCAGTCGAGGCCGGAATTGTTCCACCGGTAGTGGTACGGCCCGAAGCGGGTGGCGTCGGCGAGGGCGAAGCCCTCACTGCCGCAGACGTGGAGGGTCAGCTTCGCGAGCAACGAACTCGGGAGGTTGCGCGTGAAGCTCAGGACCAGCGTATCTGACGTGGGTCCGTCCAGCCAGACGAAGGCGCCGTCGACGACGTAGCTGTGCACGCCGAAGTCGAGGCTCGAGTCGTCCAGGCTGCCGCCGTTTGTATCGTCATACCCGTAGAAATAGCTGCCGCTCGCCACGTTCACTTTGCTGGACCAGACCACGTGCCGGCCGCCGAGGGCGGGTGCAGAGCAAGCCGCTGCTATCGGTGTCCCGGTCGCGGTGACTGCCGTGCTCTTGCCCGCGCGGTTGACCGCTCGCACCTCGAAGGCGTAGGCGGTGCCGTTGGTGAGCCCCGTCACCCTCTCCTTCAGATCCTTGCCGGCCGAAATCCAGGGCGTGTCTTCCGCGACCGAGGCGCCTGCGGAATAGCGGTACTCGTAGTCGGAAATCCCGCCGCCTCCGTCGTTCTCCGGCGCCG
Source organism: Gammaproteobacteria bacterium (assembly GCA_965205405.1). Taxonomy (GTDB): domain Bacteria; phylum Pseudomonadota; class Gammaproteobacteria; order Eutrophobiales; family Eutrophobiaceae; genus JAAXHV01. The sequence continues at coordinate 1,605,885 of OZ242169.1, read as the reverse complement.
ACCAGGTCAGATCTAGCTTGCGGTCCGCACCCGTTGCCGCCAGCGATCGCGGCGCACTGGGTGTGCTGGCCTTGGGAGCCGTCAGTCGAAAGTTGACCCGTTTCCCGTTATACCAGGAGGAAAACGGGATGCCGCTGTTTTCCCAGGTAACGATGCGACCTCCTACTCCTAGATCGCCGGTGTTGATGGGGAAGCTGGCGCCGTCCACATACAGCGTCAGTTTCCGGAGCTCCGCGGGTGAGAAGTTCCCCCCGTATTCGAACTTGATATGGAACGCGTTCAGGTACGAGAGGCCGATTCGGTGGACTTCGTAGCGGTCGCCGGCTAAGGTGAAGTCTCTGTCGTTCAGCTGTGAGGTGCACTTCCCACTCGAGCCCTGTGAGTTGCAGCCTGCGGTGTAACGGGTGGCATGCACCCGCAAGGTCGCGGACCAGATGACGTCCCGCGACTGCGTGGCTGCCGCCGCCACCGAATCGCTCGACGGGAAGGCGCCGCTGGTCACCGTCTCGGAGGCGCCCCCGTTGTCGGTGAAGCTCACCTTGACCTTGACCGTCTTGCCCTCGTCCGCCGCCGCCAGCGTGTAGGCGCCGGCGGTCGCCCCCGGGATGTCGGTCTCGTCAGACCCGTCCACCCGGACCCATTGATAGGTGAACGTGCCGGGCAGGCCGTCGATGTCGGCGATGCCGCTTGTCTCCGCCGTCACCGTCTGACCGACCCAGGACCCGCCGAAGATCGTCGGCTTGCCGGTCGCCGCGTCGTTCACCGCCGTCACCGCGACGGTCATCGCGGACGCGGACGCGCTTTCGTCGGTGCCGTCGCTCACCTTGAAGGTGAAACGGGCTTGGCCGTTGGCGTTCGCGGCCGGCGTGAACGTGAGCTTGTCCGCGTCGAGGTCGGCTTTCGACACCGACTGGTGCGCCGTCACCGAGGTGGTGTCGAGCTTGAGCGTGCCCTTGTCCGACGCGGGCAGCGTGACGATCGTCACGCTCGACAGCGTGTTCCCGGTATCGGTGTCGGCGAAGTTGAAGTCGGCGGCGGAGAAGGTGTACGCCGTGTCCTCGTTCGTCGTCACCGTCTGGTCCGCCGCCGTCGGCGCGGCGTTGACGACGGACATCGCCACGGCGCCGCTCGACGGATACGCATCGCTGGTCCGCGTCTCGACGGTGCCGTCGTTGTCGGTGAAGCTCACCTTGACCTTGACCTTCTTGCCCTGGTCTGCCGCTGCCAGCGTGTAGGCGCCGGCAGTCGCCCCGGCGATGTCGGTCTCGTCAGACCCGTCCACCCGGACCCACTGGTAGGTGAAGCTGGACGTGGCGGGCAGGCCGTCGATGTCGGCAATGCCGGCGGTCGCCGCGGTCAGCGACCGTCCGACCAACACCGGCCCCGAAATCGTCGGCGTGCCGGTCGCCGCGTCGTTCACCGGGGTCACCGCGACGGTCATCGTGTACCCCCCGTCACTCTCGGTCGTCTCGCCGCTCATCACCATGAAGGTGAAACTCCCGTAGGAGTCGCCGTGGGCGTTCGCTGCCGGGGTGAATGCGAGCCTGGTCCCAGTTGTGTCGAGGTCACCGCTGCGGATGATCTGGTTCGCCGTCACCGGCGTGCTGCCGAGCTTGAGCTCTCCCGCCGAGGGCAGCGAGGTGATTTTTACGCCCCACAGCCTGTCGGCCGATTCCAGGCCGGAAAAGGGGAAGTCGCCCGTAACGAACCTGTAGGGCTCGCCCTCCGTGGTCGTTACCGTCTTGTCCGAGGATGTCGGCCCGTTGTCCGCGGTGCCATTGATGGCGAAGCGAAGCGCCTGGTTGGGTCCAGTCACGGGTACAACTTCGATGCGGCCGCGGTAACGGTTAAGTCTAGTTCCGGTGTGCACGTACCTTCTGATGTCGGGGTGGCTGTTGTACCAGACATATCCATTTCCGATCGCCCAGCCGGTCGCGCTATCGCCATCCTCGCCGTCGCTAAGCGTTGCGTCGTAGAGCGGCGTACCGGAAGTCGCCACATTGACCAGGATGTAGTGCGTGCCCCGCTCAAGGCGGGTATTGGCGGGTGCGGTGAAGGTGAGGGTGGCCGGGGCCGTAAAGCTGGAAGGCGGCGTGAGCGCCACACAGGGTGCATGGGTGGGGAGGTCTGCGGGAGCAACAGGGGGGAAGCCGTCGGCATTCGGCGGACACAAATACATCGAAAATCTGCTTTGTGCGTTCCCCTGGATCGTTGAGCTACTCTCGACCTTGATATCGACGCTGTGCAGCGTGAATCTGCCCGCATCCCAACCCGTTCTGAAAGTTTGCGCGCGAATGCCGCGCGTAAAAGTGTCTGAATCACGACCCTGGCCGAAGTTCGAAACGAAGCTGGTGACCGACTGGGCTTTGACGGGCGCGGCGGACATCAGTGCTGCGAGCCCCAGCAACGCGACCGCGGCAAGCTGAAACAGACGCCCGACCTCGAGGGCGGGCCGGGCCGGAGGGCGCGCCGGGCGCTCAAGACTCACGGCCCGGCGTCAGCCCGTGTCAAGGTGTTATTTTCATGCGCCGGGGTGGACTGAAGTCGCGCTTCACTTGGTCTGACTGCCTGTAACATCATGCTGTGTATTTCCGGATAAACAGGTTTTTATCAACGGCAGCACTGGTGCGCCGAACTTAATTAATTAAACTTATATCGGTACATCGCGCTTATACACGCATCTATACCTTATATATATTTATCTGGGCTGTCAAGAAAGCGGTGTTAGGAATACATAAACTGTCCGCATCTGTAACACATGATCTGTCCGGTTTTATCATGTTGGATTTTTGGAGACATGATGAAACGGACAGTGTGGTTACAGGAGACAAAGCAAATGCGCTTCGAAGAAGTGACCTGCCCCCTTTAAACGAGACCAGTAATTAAGTTAGAAAATAACTTAAACTGGACCACTAAGGAGGTCAATCATGGCAAGAAAAAGCTACAAACCCGAAGAAATTATCAAACTCCTGCGCTTAGTTGAAATAGAAGTAGGTAAAGGGCAAACCACTGGATTGGCCTGCAAGCAACTGGGCTTTACCGAGCAAAGTTATTACCGCTGGCGCAAGGAATACGGTGGTCTGCAAATCAACCAGGCAAGGCGATTGAAGGACCTGGAAAAAGAGAATGCCCGCCTGAAGAAGCTGGTGGCAGACCTGTCTCCGGATAAAGACATTCTCAACGAGGCCCTCAGGGGAAACTACTGAGCCCCGCGCGGCGAAGACAGTGTGTACGTCATGTACAACAGCAGCTTGGGGTATCAGCGCGGCGTGCCTGCAAGACCCTGGGACACCACCGCAGTACGCAACGTCGGGTCTGTGTGATGCGAGAGGATGAATCAGTGTTGACCAAGGCCATCATTGACCTGGCCACCGAATATGGACGTTATGGCTATCGTCGTGTGACCGCTTTATTACATCGACAGGGCTGGCAGGTGAATCACAAACGGGTGGAGCGGATCTGGCGAAGAGAAGGTCTGAAAGTGCCTCAGAAACAACCTGAGCGTGCCCGTCTGTGGTTGAATGATGGGTCGTGTATTCGCTTACGAGCCACCCACCCAAACCCTGTGTGGTCCTATGATTTTGTCATGGACCGAACCCATAATGGTAAGGCCTTTCGTATGTTAACGGTGATTGATGAGTTCACCCACGAATCCCTGGCCATTAAGACAAAACGACAGCTCAACTCAACGGATGTGCTGGAGTGCTTGAATGACCTGTTTACTGAGCGAGGTGTGCCTGAGCATATTCGCTCGGACAATGGGGCGGCGTTTACCGCGATAGCCGTACGTGAATGGTTGAGTGCCGCCAGGGTCAGGACCCTGTTCATTGAACCTGGCAGTCCCTGGGAGAATGGCTATAATGAAAGTTTCAACGGCACGTTACGTGATGAACTGCTGAACGGGGAAATCTTCTATACTTTGAAAGAAGCACAGATACTGATTGAGCAATGGCGGCGTCATTACAATAGCGTCAGGCCACACAGCTCATTGGGTTATCGTTCACCGGCACCACAAACCGTGATAACCAGTCCCATTGCACCACGATTTGTCATGCCAACTCACCCAGGAATACAATAATCAAATGAACCTAAGCTCTAACTCAAACATTGGTGTCGTTACCGGGGGCAGGTCACTGGTCCTGTTCGCGTTCAGTACCGCCATCGCCTGGTCATATTACGGCGATCGCGCCATGACCTACCTGTTCGGGATCCGCTCCGTATTGCCCTATCGCATTGTCTACAGCGCGATATTCTTCATAGCCGCCGTCATTGACACTTCAATGGTATGGCTGTTTTCCGCCATCACCCTGGCGCTGATGGCGATACCGAACCTGTTCGGCATCATGCTCCTGCGCCGGGACATGAAGCAAACCGTGCGCGACTACTGGCGGCGTTTTGAACAAAAATAACAATACTGTTTTTTGCAATTAGGAGAGCGGAACGCTATGCGGAAACTCCCGGGATACTTTAAAAAGATTGCCGGTCCTGCAGCGGTGATGGCGGCAGCATCCATGGGGGCCGGTTCCGCATCGTCGCTGATACTGACCGGCGCCTGGTTCCGTTATGAGTTGCTCTGGGTGGTATTGCTGATCCTCCCCCTGCTGGTGATTACTGTCGATACCGCCTCGCGCATTGGCCTGCTCAATAAAAACAAGGGGATGTTTTCACTCATCTGCGAACACATTCATCCAGGTGTGGGCTGGATACTCCTGGCGATTAATATTCCCGTCCACCTGCTCATCAGCATGGGCCAGATGTCGGTCATGACCTCCGCAGCGTTGTCCCTGTTTGAATATAATCCACCCGCGACCGCAGCGGGTTTCGCCGACAGCAATTACCAGGCCGTGGAACTTCTCGTGTCCCTGGTATTTGCAGCCGGTATTGTCTGGCTGCTTACTTCGGAGGGTTATCAGCGCATGCAGAGGTACATGACAGCATTCATGCTGCTGATGTTTATGTGTTTTCTTATCGTCGCGCTGCGCGGCTTCCAGGAGTTACCTGCCATATTGTCCGGGTTGGTCCCCGGTGTGCCTGCGGACTTGCCGGTTCCCGGCCAGGACATGGTCCGCAGCAGCGGTATAGCCATACTCGGCATTGTCGGCAGTGCCCTGGCGCCGGCGGCGATGCTTGGCGTTCCCTACATGAGTGCGGACAACCGGCAAACAGGCGCAGTTGATCTGAGGGATGAGTTTCGTAATTCCGTCATCAACCTGGGCTTCTTTTACGGCGGCTGCGCGTTATTCATCATCATTGCCGGGGGATTTGCCCTGTACCCACTTGCCCATCATGCTGAGATAGATTCAGTCCATGAAGCCGGCAGAATATTGCTGCGTGCGTTTCCCCAGGGATTTGAATTTCTTGGCCCGCTAATATTTTCAGCCGGAATGGTCATAGCAGGCATCACCACGTTTGTCGTCACGGTAGAAATCATCAGCTATTTCATTCTCGATATGTTCGGCCATGCCTGGCACCATACCAGGGAAAACAAGCACTTCAGGAGAACGGTCACAGTCTGTATTATCCTGCCTGCGCTGCTGGCGCCTCTATGGACCTTCCCTGCCCTGTTCAAGCTCCTGCTGCTGATGTGCATCAATGCAATCGTAGTGCCGCTGGTTTACCTGGCGGTGCTCATAATGGTGAACAAGAAATCCGTCATGGGAGAGCATACCTGCAGCATGCCGAGGAATATTATACTGCTGGCGGCGCTCATCCTGTCGGTTACCCTATCGGTAATCAAGCTGCCTGAGTTCGTGCAGGCATTGCTTGGGTAATCTTCCTATGACATTGGATGAGGCCTCCGGCTTGTCTCGTAAATGCTCCAACTGGCAGGGTCTGTGGCGCTAACGGTAAGATACATGCTTGCCATTAATACTTAATAGAAACTTTACACCGAAGAATATGACGCTGAATTTGAGTAAAAACGTAGAATCATTCGATAACTGGATACGCTCTTCATTCGTTGAGATGAATACCGAACTGGAGGAAATTTATTTCGCGCAGGAAGACCGGCAGGCCGTAACCGGTGTCGGTGACCCTATCAAGGAAAAACTGGCAGAAGAAGGCCGGAATTACATCATCCCCTTGTTAAAAGAAGGCAATACGGATGAAGGGTTTGACAAGCAATACAACCTGCTCGGTTGTATCGGTTTTTATATGGCGGCCTGCCGCCGGCATGAAATTACCGAACCATCACGCGAAACAACCTCACCTTTGGTTGAGGCCTCAGCGCTCGCCTTGCAGCTTTCAACCACCCTGGGTGCGTAATCCGGCTGATCGTGAACACTCATTCTGGTTGAACGTGAACACCGATTCCGGTTCATCGTGAACACCTAATCCGGTTGAACGTGAACACTTTTCCGGTTGTTTCCGGAATCACTGTTCACGTTCCCGGAATCACCGTTCACAATCAACCGGAATCACTCTCAACGCATTGAACTTGTAACCCTTTGGTAAGCTTTCTCCTTTTTGGAGGAGCCCACCATGCCAGGCAAGAGGACAACAATGCGTAAACTACGAGACGTACTCCGACTCCGGCACGCAGCCGGTCTGTCCATTCGTGACATCAGCCGCAGCACCAAGCTGAGTGTCGGCGGGATCCAGAAGCTGCTCAGCCGGGCCCAGGCCCTGCACCTGAGCTGGCCGCTCCCCGCGGCGCTGGATGACACCCGGTTAGCCCAACTGTTCTATCCCGGCGCCGATACCGGCAGCAGCCGGCGCTATCAGGTCCCGGACTGGCCGGCAGTTCACCAGGAACTGAAACGGCCGCATGTGACCAAACAGCTGTTGTGGGAAGAATATACCCAACGCTACCCGAACCGGTGTTACAGCTACTCCCAGTTCTGTGACCGTTACCGGCACTGGTGCGGCCAACAGCGGCGCACCCTGCGGCAATCCCACAAGGCCGGTGAGAAGTGCTTTGTGGATTACAGTGGGTCCACTGTGCCGGTGATTGATGCCGGGACTGGTGAAGTCCGCCAGGCGCAACTCTTTGTGGCGGTCCTGGGCGCCTCCAACTACACCTTTGCCGAGGCGACCTGGACCCAGTCACTCCCCGACTGGCTGGGCAGTCATAGCCGGGCCCTGACCTGCATCAAAGGCGTCCTGCCCTCATTGTCCCCGATAACCTGCGCAGTGGGGTGAGTGCGGCCTGCCGCTACGACCCGGACCTCAATCCCAGCTACCAGCAATGGGCCGAGCACTACCAGGTGGCCGTCCTGCCGGCCCGCCCCTACCGGCCGCGCGATAAAGCCAAAGCCGAGGTGGCCGTGCTGGTAGTGCAACGCTGGATCCTGGCCCGACTGCGCCACCACCGCTGCTTCTCCCTGGCCGAGGTGAACCAGTGTATCGCCGGGTTGCTCGAAGACCTTAACCAACGCCCCTTCAAGCAATTGCCCGGCAGCCGCCGGTCTGCATTCGAGGCGCTTGATAAACCGGCATTAAGACCCTTACCCCGGCACCCCTACCGCTACGTCGCCATCAAACCGGTCACGGTCAACATTGATTACCATGTCCAGTATCGGCACCATTATTACTCGGTGCCGCACCAGTACGTGGGCGAGAAGTTGGACCTGCACGCCGGTGAAACGCTGGTCGAACTCTACTTCCGGCAACAACGGGTCGCCACCCACCCGCGCCAGGACCGGCCCGGGTTCACCACTAACCCGGCCCACATGCCCACACGCCATCGGGCACAACACCAGTGGTCCCCCGAGCGCCTGCTGCGCTGGGCCAGGGAGATGGGACCGGCGGTGGACACGTGGGTGAGCCGGCAACTTGCGCGCCGCGCCCACCCGGAACAGGCCTACCGCGTCTGTCTGGGTCTGTTGTCCCTCAGCAAACGCTACCCCGCCAGCCGGCTCAATGGCGCCTGTCGTCTTGCCAACCAGGCCGGGCTGGTGCGCCTCAAACACGTCAGGCACATCCTGGAGAATAACCGGGACCAACTGCCCGACTCACCCGATACGACCACCGAACTGCCCCAGGACCACGAGAACATCCGTGGCCGGCATCACTTCCACTGAAGGAGACCACCATGACCACAGCAACTACCTTCGCACGCCTGCATGACCTGCGCCTGTCCGGCATGGCCCAGGCGCTGACACAACAACAGGAACAAAGCAGCACCTATGAGGCCCTCCCGTTCCTCGAACGTCTCGGCTTATTAGTCGAGCAGGAATGCCTGGTGCGCGACCAGCGTAAACAGGACCGGCTCATCCGCCAGGCCCGCTTCAAACTCCGCGCCACGGTCCAGGACATCGATTACCAGCACCCGCGCAACCTGCAACCGGCCCAGATTGCCCGGCTGGCCCAGGGAGACTGGTTGCAACGGGCACAAAACCTGCTCATTACCGGCCCTTGCGGCAGTGGCAAAACCTTCCTGGCCTGTGCCTTGGGACACAATGCCTGCCTGCACGGTTACACGACCCGCTATTACCGCCTGTCGCGCCTGCTGCTTGCATTCACCCAGGCCAAGGCTGACGGCAGCTACCACAAACTGCTGGCTCAGACCGCTAAAATCCGGTTACTGCTCATCGATGATTGGGGCTTGGAGACACTCACCACGGCCCAGCGCCATGACTTGATGGAGATCATGGATGACCGCCATGGGGCCGCCTCGACCGTGATGGTCAGCCAGTTACCCGTGGACCAATGGTATGTTACGGTCGGCGATAATACCCTGGCCGATGCCCTCCTGGACCGGTTGATACACAATGCGCACCGGTTGGCGCTGAAGGGGGAATCCATGCGAAAAAAGAGGGTAAAGTTGACAGAACGTGAACACTTGAGTTAAAAACACATAAACAGAATGCGTTGAGTAATCAGGTGTTCACATTCCTCCGGAATCGGTGTTCATCTTCACCGGAATACGCAATTATTACTAAATATGTTCTACGCGATAATGAAAATCATTATGTTGTATCAATCCATCTGAAATACAAGATCGATGACATGACTTGTAATCTGCTTCGAAACAAGTCAATGCTACACGGTGATATCTTTTTACAAGATGCATGATGTCTTGAAGTAAACCAGAGTTTTTTTCGAGAGTTGTTTCTCTGTATTCTTGAAAGAGAGCTTGGTAATCATCTGGTGTGCTGAGTTCACGCCTTTTGTTCGATTCGATACCTAACTCTGGTATATGCACGTAGTCAATACCAAGTCCTTGCACGGCACTCTGAAGTTGACGCTTACTAAAACCGAATTTCATACTAACGGGATTACGACGAACGTCACACAATAAACCAATATTCTCTTCAATCAATCGGTTTAAATATTGTTCCAAGGACTGACCTTGATAGCCTATCGTAAATAAGCGAGGGGATATATTAGTTGGTGGCCGTGCGGAATCTATCCGCTCTCGCTCACGTTTATTTAAGATATCGTGGCGTATTTCACTGTTAATAGCATAGTACGGGTATTCACGATATACATAGCGGATCAATTCTTGGCTGGATATATTACCTACTTGGTCCACTATATGGCATATTGCAGCTTTGTCTGTATGGTCGAGTAAATGCAAGAAACATTGCTTGCGACTGAGCGCCCAATTATCTTGATCCTTTAGATAACCATATTTCGTCAGAGTTTTTTTATCTGCATCTGCCTGAAAAGAGAAGCAACCAAAACGGTATGGGACGAAATCATATGCAGGTTTTTCCTGTTCATCACTGACAAGGAATAAGTACTTTTGAAATGCAGTCTTTGCGACCTCGCGGTTAAGCGCTCCCAATAATGCGAGCAGTATTTTTCGTCGGTAGTACATCAGTCCTGGCGCTATTTTTTAAGAGCGGTTTCCATGCAATATCTTTATACTCTAACACAACGTTACCCTATCACGGTCGATGTCCCCTTTTTATCGATGAGCAGTTTAGTAGGGGGGAGGTCTCTGTAAATTGGCTCACTCACTGCTCAAAGAGAGTTCGAGTCCCATTCTGGTGTCATCACTTTTAAAGCCTCATAAACCCCATGACAGTCATAAATTGGATAACTATCTTTAAGACTGGTGATATTAAAATACGCATGTAACTTGAATTCTGAATTTTGCTTAATGTAAATCCCATACCTCAGTCCATCAGTTACAATAAGTCGATGACAGTTTTCCTTTCCTTCAGCATACGTGCTGGCTTGGGGCAATGCCCTTAAACACGAATTTCCTTTTTTCTTGACCTCAACGACTACACTCAAATTACCATTTTCCCTTGGGAACGTATTAAATAAGGCTACATCTACATTGTTCCATTCAATTGCCATTTTTTGCGGTGTCCAGCCAAGTGCCCTTAATAATGGTACAACCAGATAACTTAAAGTTTCAGACTCTGAAGGAGGTTCATCGAATTTTTGATACCACCTAGCAATCCTAATCAACTCATCGATTTCTTTACTCAGAATTTCAATAGAAATGCTAGATACTCCATGATCGAACAAAAATTCAGAAACTGTTTCGAATTTTACTTCTCTGTTTTTTGAGGCAGGGAGTGGTATTAACTCAGGGACCTCAGAAAAATTCAGCTTCAAATTTTTTATCCAATCTATAACTTTTTCAGATTTTTTATGATCAAGTAATTGAGTGGTATCTCCTTGCTTAAGGGTATACGTCGGGAAACTCTTGGGTTCTTTCCATAACCATTTCACACGTCGAACATGTTGTATATCCCATCCATCGACATCATCAAATATGTCCAGCCACTCATAGTTACCGATGACGATGCCAACACCCAAAACTTGATAAGTTCCCAAACGAAGTACAACTACATCACCATCTGACATGGTCTCAGAAAAACGCCTGATGTCGGTTATTTTGCGAGAAGAATTCTCATCTTGAATTAATGTTTCTTCGCAATCAGGCCAACGTCCAGCATAACCAGGACCATTTAATATCACATCCCACTTCAAACAAATTGCTGCGTAGATACGATCGCCATCCCCTGCGGCTTGTTGCCAGAAAGTTCTAGTCATAATATTCTGAATCCTCACGTTGGTGTTTTTACCATTTATGGATGCTAAGATAAAATCATGGTGACTTTAGCGGACTATAAAATAACATCAGGAAAGAGTCATGGACCTGGAGCAGAGATTAGTCGATGAGCTAACCAATAACCCTGGCCAAAAAGCTGCACAATTAGCAAATAAGCTAGATGCTCCCCGTCAGGAGGTCAGTCGTCTACTCAACCAATCGGGCCATCAATTCGAGCAGGACTCCACCTACAAGTGGTGGCCGATTAATAATGTACCAAACCAAAATACCGAAGATTCCTCAACCGGCTTTTCCAAGACGCCGTTAGCCCGTCTTTGTCGATACTATCTTGCTTGTCTCGGTCAGGATGATGTCGGTGAAATCAGCACCTGGGCCAGGAGCCAGCATGACTATGATTACGTTGCATTGAATGAGGTGCCGTCTGATGGAATAAGTCGTCTGCTACAAGAACCAGGCCCTGCGTCACTACTTTCTGCCATGCAAAGAGAACGGGGCTCAAAGGTGCTATATCTCGGTTATCCGATTTGTATCAATCGCGTTACCTCAAGAAAGGGAGAACATTTCTATAGGCTGGAACCGGTCCTTCTTCTTCCTATTGAATTCGAACACCCAAATAATCGTGGTACCGCATCGGTATCAAGTGATTTTCCATTAATAAATACAGCCGTGATAAAGCGTTACTCGAACGCTGATGATTTCACGTTGATGTATGAGTTGCTCCAGCTTGAAGATGAACTGGGTTTTTCCAATACCAATGCTGACGTGCCGGAATTGGATGAAGTCGCCCAGCGGCTTTTTACGGTGCGAAACGAGTGGCTCTGGAAGGAAGCTTGTGATGGAAGCAGTTTGCAGGAAGTGCCGCCTATTCATGAACTGGATGAATCAGGAATCTACAATCGGGCTGTACTGGTTGCTGCGGAACGAAAACTGTATACACAGGGGCTGGAACATGAGCTTGGTGAGTTGGCCAAGCTGGAAGCATCGGACTATGAGCATACCGCACTTGGAAAGTTGGTCAACAACAATCCTGCCAAAAACGGGAATGCATCAAGCCAGGAGCTGTCCCTGCTTGAAGTTCTGCCGATGAATACAGAACAGCGGCAAGCTATACAACGATCTTTAACCGAACCCCTGACCATAATTACCGGGCCGCCTGGGACAGGCAAGTCTCAGGTCGTGACGAATCTGCTGATAAACGCCGCCTGGCAAAAGAAGAATATTCTGTTTGCCAGCAAGAATAATAAAGCCGTGGATGTCGTCGAGACAAGAGTGAACAGCCTGGGGTCACGGCCGATATTGTTGAGAATGGGTTCTAAAGATTATTTGCAGAGGTTAAATGAACACGTGCAGGATTTGTTGTCCGCGACGGCGGAGCCTGACCAGGTACAGGATTACGATGATGCGCTTGCTGCACATCAAAAGCTTATAAACAGGGCTGCAGAAATTAATTCGTCGCTGGAACGGGTTGTTAGTTTAAGGAACACAGTAGATGGACAGGAACAATCGGTAGAGCACTTGCGCTCAAAGCTAGATGATGATGTCTTTCAATACGTCCGGAAACACCCGAATACTGATTTTGAAGGGGTGTTCAAAAGGTTTTTCATTGTACTTGCGAGTGCAGATAAATCCAGGCAGAAGCGTCTATTATGGCCATTCATGAGGAAATCACGAGTATTGAAGGTCATCAAGACACTCACTGCGCTTGAGAACCGATTATCGGAAATTGGTTTGTCAATTCCATTCAGGCTTGATGCAACTGTGGAATTCGAAGAGTTGCTGGATTTCTCAGAGCAAATCAAAGACCGGATAAAAGAGATTGAGGATATCTCCGACTATTTTCAACTGCTTCATTATTTTCAAGGAAGAGAAACGCTGGAGTCGCTGAACCGTAGACACCGGCAACTGCTTAATGAGATTGCAGAGAATTCAGGCCGTTTATGGGCCAACTGGTTAAGGGTTATCCCAGCCAAGCTGAGTAACAAAGACAGGCAACTGTTGTCCCAGTATGCCGCTGTCATCAAGATGGTTATAGATACGCGCGGTGGACCGCCCACCGCGTCAATATGGCGGCAGTATTATTCGCTGAAGGAAAAGGTGTCACACCTTCTGCCCTGTTGGGCCGTGACATCACTTTCAACAAGAGGAAGGCTGCCTTTTTCCGCCGGCTACTATGACCTGGTCGTATTCGATGAGGCAAGCCAGTGTGATATTGCTTCGGCATTGCCATTACTGTATCGAGCGAAAAGCGCTGTAATCATCGGCGACCCGCAACAACTGACACATATCAGCAGGATCCAGAAACAGCAGGACCAGCAGTTGCTGGACCGTTTTGACCTCGTGACTGATTTTGTTCACTGGGCATACTCTTCCAATTCTCTTTATGAAATGGCGCGTGCGTATGCGTCTAGCGAAGATATAGTAGACCTCAGGGATCATCACCGCTCGCATGCGGACATCATCAATTTCTCAAATAAAAACTTTTATGACGGACGGCTTCGGGTTGCCACACGATATGACGCCCTCAAAACCTTCAAAGGACATAAACAAGGAGAGCCCGGGGTACGGTGGGTTGATGTCAAGGGACGAACGATACGGCCTGACACAGGTAGCGCTGTTAACCGGAAAGAAGCCAATGCTGTAGTTACCGTATTGAAACGGTTGTTGCTTGAGCAAGGCTACCTGGGCAGTATTGGAGTTGTCAGCCCGTTCCGTAGCCAAGCTAACTTGATTAGAGAGCTATGCGCCAAGAACGATGCGTTGCAGCGCTCTCTGGAGGACGCCGGGTTTCTGAGTGATACCGTGCACAGATTTCAGGGTGATGAACGGGATTTGATCATCTTTTCCCCCGTCATATCCGAGGGCACACCCAGTCAGTCGTTAAATTTCCTGAAAAGGAATCGCAACCTGTTTAATGTGGCCATTACCCGTGCCCGCGCCATGTTGCTGGTAGTTGGCGATAAGACAGTAACAGGGAGTTGTGGGGTGGAATACCTGGAAAAATTTGCGCAATATGTTGAACAATTGACTGATGAATCAAACTTAATACTAGCGGCCGAACAGGATGTCGAATATGGGCCGAAATATCCTGAATCAGTAGATCGTTCCAAAGTGTCTGACTGGGAAGTCCTTCTATATGAGGCACTGTACAAGGCGGGAATCAAAACGATTCCGCAGTATTCGATTGAGCAATATTTATTGGATATTGCTGTGATTGATGGAGACAGGCGGTTGGATATTGAAGTAGACGGGGAGCGTTACCATCGTAATTGGACAGGGGAATTGTGCAGACGGGATCAAATACGAAATCAGCGTCTATACGAGCTGGGCTGGGATGTGATGCGTTTTTGGGTGTATGAGATCAGGGATGAATTAGATCTTTGTGTAAATAAGGTCACACAGTGGCTTGAAAAATCATAGTGAGGCTCATAACCTGCTGATCAAACCGCGATAGGCGCCGGTATGGACGGATGTGCCTGGTAACCGACCAACTCAAAATCCTCGTAGTGGAAATCAAAAATACTTTTTACCTCGGGATTGATCTTCATCTGCGGCGGCGGCAGGGGTTCTCTGGTCAACTGCAAGTCCGCCTGTTCCAGGTGGTTCGAGTATAAATGCGCATCACCCAGGGTGTGCACGAACTCGCCCGGCGCAAGACCGGTTACCCGGGCAATCATCAGGGTGAGCAAGGAATAGGAGGCGATGTTGAATGGAACACCCAGGAAAACATCTGCGCTACGTTGATAAAGTTGACAGGACAAGGCGCCGTTGTTCACGTAGAACTGGAAGAAGGCATGGCAGGGCGCAAGGGCCATTTTGTCGATCTCACCCGGGTTCCAGGCGCTGACGATCATGCGCCGCGAGTCGGGGTTGGCCTTGATTTGATCCACTACGCCGGCAATCTGGTCTATGACCGCGCCGTCGGCCGTGCGCCATGCGCGCCATTGCACGCCGTATACCGGCCCCAGTTCGCCGTTTTCATCGGCCCACTCATCCCAGATCGTGACGCCGTTGTCGCGCAGGTATTGAATATTCGATTCCCCCCGCAGAAACCACAACAACTCGTGGATGATGGATTTGAAATGCAGTTTCTTGGTGGTCAGTGCCGGGAAATGCCGGCCCAGGTCGAAGCGCATCTGGTGCCCGAAAACGCTGAGGGTGCCGGTGCCGGTGCGGTCGGACTTCGGTGTGCCCTCATGGCGCACGTGGCGTAACAGGTCCAGGTATTGTTTCATGTCAGACAGTGTTTCAATTCAATCAGTGTAATCAGGTTCCGGATATTTGGGATATTTGGGGTCAGAGTAAAAATACATTCAGGTTGGCGGGTGGTGCTGATTAATTCTTGAGTATTTTTACTCTGACCCCAAATATCTGGCATACGCTAAAACGCATAATACTATACCGATGAGAATCATGGGGAAGGACAACACCTGCCCCATGGTCAGCCAGCCGAAACCGAGGTAGCCGAGATGGGCGTCCGGCTCACGCATGAATTCCACGGCGAACCGGAACAGGCCGTAGAACAGCAGGAACAGCGCGGATACGGCCATCAGCGGCCGGGGACGGGTGGAAAACCACCAGAGAATAATGAACAGGCACAGCCCTTCCAGGAATGCCTCATACAGTTGCGACGGATGTCTTGATAGCGCGCCGGCATTGGGAAATACCATCGCCCAGGGGACGTCTGCCGGTTTGCCCCATAATTCCGCATTGATAAAATTGCCGATGCGGCCGGTGAACAGACCGACGGGGACCACGGGCACCAGGAAATCGGTGACTTCGAAGAATGCCTTGTTGATCCTGCGACCATAGAGCCAACCGGCGATCATGACCCCGAGCAGCCCGCCGTGGAACGACATGCCGCCCTGCCAGACCTTGACCACGTCAAGCGGGTTATCCAGGTAATAGGGCAGGTTGTAAAACAGCACAGACCCTAGCCGGCCACCCAGGATGACTCCCAGGATGCCGTAAAATATGAGGTCCGCAACCTGTTCGGTTGTCCAGCCGAAGCGCCCTGACTTCGCCCGGTAATGCAGCAGCGCCCAAGCGCACAGGATGCCTGCGATATAACTGATCCCGTACCAGCGGATCTGTATGAAACCCAGATCGACGGCAACGGGATCAATATTTGGGAAAATCAGCATCTACCATACTTCCTTGCCAACCGGGGGGCCCCAGTCTGTTTCCTTTACCTGGTATCTTTCCGGTATCTTGGAAACCAGTTCTTTCAAATTATATCGCCCCCGTACTCCGGTTATGGGTTTCACAATAATCTTTCCTTCAATATATCTTTTATCTGTACACATCTTTCCTATGTCCAACCTTAAGTATAATGACCAAAAGCCGGTTTGTTTCTACACTATAGATGATACGGTAACTTCCTTCCCTGAGACGAAACACATTTTGATAGCCGCGTAAATTGCGGCAACCTTCAGGGTAAGGTGTCTGTGCGAGGTTTCGAATGGTACGTAGAACGCGGAGTTGATCCTGTTTTTTTAACTTCCGAATCTGTTTCTCTGCGGTTGCTGATATTTCAATCTTATAGTTCGCCACTGAGTTTTAAGTCCTTTAAAACTTTTTCAAATGGTTTGCCTGGTTCGCGCCGAATTCTTTTCAGATCCTCAATATCCTCCAGTTCCTCCAGCTTATCGATAAGTGCATCTTCGATAAATCGGTTTATCTTCAGCCCTCGCGACTCACATACCTTCTCTACCGCTCGCTTGATTTTGCTTTCGATGCGTGTCGCAAATTGAATTTGCATATGAATATTCCTGTATTTCAGAAAATAACCTGTCTTATTTTAGCATAACAATTCCAAATCAACCTGCAGCAGAGCACCCTATGTCCCCGGTATAAACTGTAAATCATGTCTCCGGTACGGACCCCTTTAAAACTGGCGCGCCTGACAGGATTCGAACCTGTGACTTCTGCCTTCGGAGGGCAGCACTCTATCCAACTGAGCTACAGGCGCTTATTAACTTCTGAATTATAACAGTAATTCCACGCGAGATGAGGAGGAGCGGGGATGCAATCCTAATTTGGGACACCCATAAATTAGGTCCCATCCTAATTTATGGGTGTCCCAAATTGGGTCTGTAATTTATGGGTGTCCCAAATTGGGTCTGTCCTCTTTGTGGATATTGGCGGATAATGTCTGGATGGACGATAAATCCTTTCTGCCTAATGCGCTGGCTGGCGAAACCAGCCCTTACTTGTTGCAGCATGCCAATAATCCGGTTGCCTGGCATCCCTGGAGTGAGCAGGCGCTGGCGCTTGCCAGGGAGGAGGGGAAGCCTATATTGCTGTCCGTCGGTTATTCGGCCTGTCACTGGTGTCACGTCATGGCGCATGAGTCCTTTGAGGATGAGGAAACTGCGGAGTTGATGAACCGCTATTTCATCAATATCAAGGTGGACCGGGAAGAGCGGCCTGATATCGACAAGATCTACCAGACCGCGCAACAACTGCTGACGGGGCGTACCGGGGGCTGGCCCCTGACCATGTTCCTGGTGCCCGAAGATCAGACGCCGTTTTTCGGCGGCACCTACTTCCCGCCGGAACCGCGCCACGGTTTACCCGGATTCAGGGCCCTGCTGGCCAGGATTCACCAGGTTTACCAGGAAGAGAGGCCTGCCCTGGCAGAGCAGAACACGGCGTTCATCAAGGCGTTGGAACAGACTCAAACAAGCGGACCTGCTGCTGCGGGAACACAACTCGACACCGGTCCGGTGGATCATTGCGTCGAGCAACTGGCGGGCTCCTTTGACCGGCGCGACGGCGGCTTCGGCGGGGCGCCGAAATTTCCCCACCCGGTCAACCTGGAGTTGCTGCTCTACCAGTTTGCCCGGACGGCGGATACCGGCCCTCTTGATATGGCGTGTTTTACCCTGGAGAAGATGGCTGAAGGCGGCATTTACGATCATGTCGGCGGTGGTTTTTGCCGTTATTCCGTGGACTCCCGCTGGAACATCCCGCATTTTGAAAAGATGCTGTACGACAACGGCCCGCTGCTGGGGTTGTACGCCAATGCCTGGCGCATCAGCGGGCGCGAGCTTTTCAGGCAGGCCGCCCGGGGCACGGCTGACTGGGTGATGCGCGAGATGCAATCCGGGGAAGGCGGCTTTTTCTCTTCCCTGGACGCGGATTCGGAGGGGGAAGAAGGGAAGTTTTACACCTGGGAGCCGGGTGAGGTGCAGCGGCTGTTGAACGAGGCCGAATTCGATGATTTCGCGCGCTATTCCGGCCTGGATAAACCCGATAATTTTGAAGGACGCTGGCATCTCTACGTGGCGCAAAGCCCGGAAGAGATCGCCCGCGCCGACGGCCGGGATCTCGGTGAAATACGACAACACCTGCAAAGCGCCAGGGAAAAGCTGTTCCGGGACAGGGAACAACGGATACACCCCGGCCTCGATGATAAAATCCTGACGTCCTGGAATGCCCTGATGCTGAAGGGCATGAGCAGCGCGGCAATGCGCCTGGATGAACCTGATTATTACCACTCCGCAGAGCGCTGTCTTGAGTTCATCCATGCCCGTCTCTGGGACGGAAACAGGCTGACGGCCACCTACAAGGACGGCAGGGCGCGCCTGAACGCCTACCTGGATGACTATGCCTTTCTCATCGACGCTATCATCCACCTGCTTTCCTGCAAGTGGTCAGGCAAGTGGCTGAGCTTTGCCATGCAACTGGCAGATACCCTGATTGAGCAGTTTTACGACGCCGATGCCGGCGGTTTCTTTTTCACCTCACACGACCACGAGACCCTGCTGCAACGGCGCAAGGACTTCACGGATGACTCGCTGCCCTCCGGCAACGGCGCGGCGGCCCTGGCCTTACTGCTGCTGGGGCACCTGACCGGCCGCCAGGATTACCTGGAGGCGGCGGAGAGTACTCTGAAGTCCGCCTGGGGCCTGCTGCAACGGATGCCCCATGCCTGTTCCGCCCTGCTGACGGCGTTACTGGAATACGACAATCCCCGACGGGTGATCATCCTGCGCGGCCGGGAGGAAATTATTACCGACTGGCAAAAGCAGGTGGAACCGTTACTGGACCTGCGCTCCCTGGTCTTCGCCATCCCGTCCGCGGAACAGGACCTGCCGGAACTGATCGATGAGAAAAAAACCGACCAGGCGGCAACGGCGTTTATCTGCACCGGCTTTACCTGCCTGGAACCGGTCTCCGACCTGGGTGAGTTGCAACGAATTATACGGTAGTAAGCCACAGAGGACACAGAGATCACAGAGTGGATAGAGAATCTTTTTTACGCCTGAGTAAGCCCTGTGCCACTGCTCCGCCAGTGCGGAGATGTCGGGAAAGGCAAAAACCAAACTCTGTGAACTCTGTGTCCTCTGTGGCTGAATGTCTTATTCTTTTTCCGGCTCACCCCTGGTAGATGTGGTCGTACAGGGAGATGCGTTTTGCCAGGTGCTCCACCGCCATAACCAGGGAATCACTGAGTGCGGATTTCTCGGAGTAGTCTGCCCGTACCAGGTTCGACACGCGGCCGTCTTCGATAAATCCCCAGGCTTTGCTGCGTTTTTCACGATCATCCGGGTCACCGTATACCCCGATGGCGATACCCTGCCCCTGGCGTACCAGTGAGAAACAGGGTATATCGGTAAAACCGTCTCCCACCATGATCATCCGGTTGAGCGGCACCCTTACTTTGGCGGGATCCACCTTGCGGTTGACCTCGAACGGTTTGCCGATGTAGTCCGGACCGAAAATCCCCTTCTGGACATGAAAAATATAACGGGTCTTATCGGTAAAACTGATTATCTTGCGGGGAAATTTAATTCGCCCCGCGTCATCGTAGGCGAAATCCGAGGCCCAGATCTCCCTGAATTCACGGGCGATGGTCGTATTCCTCAACACCTCGCCGATGCCGGAACTGACCACGTAGAATTCCAGCGTGACCCGGGAGTTCACCGCCGCGGCAACATCTCGCAAACGATCGAATATCGTTTCAACCCCCGGATACAGGGGAAGCTCCCTGCCCCAGCGGGCCAGACTGTCCCGGGTGATGGGTTCAATCTCCCCGGCGCTGGATTTCTCAATCATCTTGTAGAGATAAGCGGGCACCGGGTCCCATTCCTCCGCTGCGGATTTGGTTTCCGTCAACGCCCTTATTTCTTCTTTCCAAAAGTGGGGCACATCGATCCCGCACCGGCCCAGGTAACCCGAGGTGCTGTCCGGCGCCAGGGTATCGTCAAAATCAAAAATGATGGCAATTATCTCGTGCATTGATGTTTCAGCCCATATAATTCGCGCAAAAGGGGACGGAATTGAATTCCGTCCCCGCGCATCAAACAGTAGTGTAACAAAACCCGCTGTTGTGGCAATCCGATTGAACTATTAGTATTCAATCATGGACAGCAAAAACATCCCGAAAGTGGAGCTCCATTGCCACCTGGAAGCCTGTTTTCAGTTGCAGACCGTCAAGGAGATCGGACAGACCCTTGGCCTTGATGTCCCTGAAGACCCCGAAGTGTTTAAACGCGAGTGGCTGATCACCGAGCCGGTGGACAACCTGGAACTGGCGTTGAAGAAATTTGCCAATATCCAAAAGCTGTGGGGCTCGGAGGAAACGATTGAACGTCTGGCTTACGAGGCCTGCGAGTACGGCGTGGAGCAGAATATCAGAATTTTTGAGTTGCGCTATTCGCCGGACTTTATCCGCGCCGCCAATCCCCGGTTGAGCTTCGAGAATATCCACGAGGCTGTTGTTCGGGGTGTTGCGCGGGCAAAGCGCCCGGATTTCGCCGTCGGCTTAATCGGTATCGTGCAAAAAACCCTGTCCCTGGAGGACGCCAGCTACACCACCGACTTTATTATTGCGCACAAGGCATCATTTGCCGGTATCGACATGGCCGACATGGATATCGGCTTCGGCATCCGGCGCTTTGCGCCGCTGATGTTAAAGGCGAAGCAAGCCGGCCTGCATGTCACCCTGCATTCGGGGGAAGAAAACGTGCCGGAGGCGCCGCAACATGTCCGTGTCGCCATTGAAGAACTGGGCGCGGAAAGAATTGGCCACGGCATATACGTTATCCGCGACCCTGACGTGATGGATTTGGTAAAACGGGAAAACGTCTTACTGGAACTCTGTCCCACCAGCAACCGGCTCACCAACTCGGTTCCGTCCATCCGGGAACATCCGCTGCGCAAACTCATGGAGGCGGGGGTCATGGTATCCATAAACTCGGATGACCCGCACCTGTTTGGTATCGACCTGTGCCATGAGTATGAGGTCGTTCACAATGATCTCGGCCTGACGCTGGAAGACTTCAATCGTATCAACGACCATGCCGCCGCGTGCAGTTTCCTGCCGCCGGAGGAAAAACAAAAGGTGTGGCCTCGGGAGATTTCTCAAAGGGAAAATGTCAGGGGTAGCCACAGGCTCGATGTAAAATAGTTCAATTCACAACCCCGTTACTGATACCATGGGAATTGAATTTCCTATCACTTGTTAGATAAGGAATTTGGCACCCGGTACTGCTGGATAAGTTGGGGATATACATCAATTTTAGATTGTCTACGCACGCACTCAATCAGGAAAAAGAGCTTATCAATGAACATTTTAAAAAAACAACTGATAAATCCATTTGCTTTATTTTTACTGACGCTACTGTCTGTTAGTCCTATCGCTGCAGAAAAATCCCATGCGGAGGACAAGAAAGCAGCAGCGGAATTTGACTCATTTCTTTTGAAAAAACTGGAAACAGGTGGAACGACACGGGTTCCGCTTCCAATGCGGGAACCAATAGATTTTTCATCTCCCAAAAATAATACCAAAGTGATCATGCTGGGTTCAGGTTCCCCGGTTCCCATCATCGAGAGATTTGGCCCGGGCGCCGCAGTCGTGGTCAATGACCGCCCTTATTTGGTCGATGCAGGTGAAGGTATCTGGCGGGCATCCCAGGCGGCGACGCCAAAATACGGCGGCAAGATCAAAGGGCTTGATGCCAAACAGTTGGATAGATTGTTCCTTACCCACCATCATGCTGATCACACCTCAGGTCTTGCCAGTATCATATTCCTGCCCTGGTATCTTGGCGCGGATCGACAGCTTGATATTTACGGACCGAGACATACCGCTAAAATCGTAAATAAAATAATTGAAGCGTATCAATATGTTTTAGATGTTGGAGAAGTAACAGGTACGAAATATGATGCGCCCATTATTGCCCAGGGACATGACTTTATTAAGTCGGGAATGGTGTACCAGGATGAAAACGTTACGGTCGACGCATTTAAAGTACTCCACGGCAACATGCCCAACAGTTTTTCCTATAAATTCACTACTAATGACCGGGTAGTTGTGATTTCAGGCGACAAAAGGTTTACACCTGGATTCAAGGAATGGGCTAAAGGAGCAGAGCTTTTGTTGCATGAGGTGTATACGTTGGGAGGACTGGAAAATGCACCCGCGCGTGTACCGTTGATAGTCGGCGATTATCATACATCGACCAAACAACTGGCAGAGGCGGCAAACTTTATCAAACCAAAACTGCTGGTGCTCTATCACGTACAAAATTACACTGGCGATCCTAACGGGCCACTAGATGAAATGAGGGCTGCAGGATACAACGGGGAGTTAGTAATAGCAGTTGATCAGGATATTTACTGACGTTCTTTCACTCCCATCGGTCCACTTGATATACGATTTTCCCGCCTAGCAAGGTCATCAATGGGGTAATATCTTTTATTCGTTCTTCCGGCACAGCCAGGATATCCTCCGAAAGCACAACGAGATCGGCCAGTTTGCCCGGCTCAAGTGAGCCTTTAATATTCTCTTCAAAAGTAATATAGGCATTATTGATGGTCATCAATCGCAGTGCTTCTTCCCGGCTGATGCGCTGGTCCGGGCCAGTTATCCCACCCAGTCTCGTCTCGCGCGTCACCCAGAAATATATAGCCCAGAACGGGTTGGGTGGTAACAAACTCCAGTCACTTCCTCCACCGACCAGCAATCCTGCATCCAGCCAATCACGCATCCTCATCGCTTGTGATGCCCTTTCATTTCCCCAGAAATAAACCATGTTTTGGGCGGCCATGTAGGGGTGAAATTGCGTTGAAATCACTAAACCGAGGTCTCTGATACGCTTGAATTGGTCAGGTCTGGTATAATGCGCGTGCTCAATCACCCATCGTTTCGGAGCGATCGGTTTTATCTGACTCGCTTTTTCATAAGCGTCGAGCGCTATATCGAGACCACGATCTCCGACGATATGAATGCAGGCCCGCCAACCAAGCCTGCTCATGGCTTGCAGCACCTTTTCAAACTTTTCTGTGGGTATTCTTTGCAGGCCGAAGTATTCAGAAGGAGTCTCATTACCAGGGGCGTTGACGTAAGGTTCAGACATCAGTCCCGCTTCAAAACCTCCGTCTATGCCAAATTCACCAATGCCGTCAAGACGCAGCATCTCATCACCAAACCCGGTGCTGACGCCCCAGGTTTCGAGTTGTGTCGTCAGTTCTTCCGTGGATGCGTACGTATCCAGGCTGTAGTTCATACTCACCCGCACGCTCATTTCACCTTTATCACGAAGCTCCTGGTAAACGCGCATGTCTGCCGCTTTTATACCTGGTTCACGAATACTCGTGATGCCCACTGCATTCAATGCTCTTTGACTGGCTTTTACCGCTTCCAGCTTCTTCTCGTGCGTTACTTTACCTATGGTCCATTTTGCTTTTGCCAGTTTTGCCGCATTTTCAATCAGTCTTCCTGTAGGCTCACCAGTATCAGGATCCATTGCAATGGTGCCACCTTCAGGTGCAACGGTATCCCTGGTAATTCCCGCCTGACGCAAAGCGTAAGAGTTCAGGTATACAGAGTGGCCACCCATCACGATGACGGGATTATTGGGTGAAACCGGATCGAGATCAAATCTGTTTGGGACGCGGTTCTCTTTGAGTTGTTGCGGCAACCAACCGGATGTTGTGTAAACCAACTCCCCCGGAGGAGTTTGGTTCACTTTTTCCGCAATCCTTTCTACCATTTGTTCGATGGACTCTACCAAGGCCACGTTCACGCCAAAATGGTATGAAACCGCCTTGTTCAAAAAGTGATAATGACCATCAATCAATCCGGGGATGACCGCCTTGCCTTTTAAGTCAATGGCCTGTGTGTCAGGACCGACCAATGCCCGGAGAGCTTCATCACTTCCCACTGACAGAACATTCTTGCCGCGAATTGCAATCGCCTGTTTAATATCAAAGGATTGATTGACGGTGACGATTTTGCCGTTGTAAAGAATCAAATCGGCAGTAATACCAGCGCGCGTTTCCGCAGCAACGCAATTTGCTGCCATCATGAAGGCAAACAGAAGCGTCATCAAAATGCGTGTCACGGAAGTTCCGGGATAGTTGGCGTGATATCTCAATATCGCCTATACATTACGCTTCAGAACTTGTAACCCAAGCTCACCCCAATGGTTCGAGGTTGTAAGCCGGTAACCTGATCTGGGCGGCGCTGACTGGCATCAACGAAATGTGTCACTACTTCATTTTCATCAAATATATTATCCACGTATATGGCGATGCGATATTTTTCTCCATCTTCAAAAGAAACCCGGGCATTGGCCAAAGAATAGTCACCCTGCTTTCTATATGTTGGATCTTCCGGACGAAAAGCCCGGAAAGATTTTCCAACGTAGGAATAGTCAAAACGAGTGATAGCTTCCCAATTACCTAAAACCGGAATGACCAATTCGGCATATAAATTACCGCTAACTTCCGGCACATCAGGAATTCGATCGCCCTTTTGTCCCGGATACGCATTTGTGCCCACAGGAAAACCTTCAGAAAGTTCCGCACTTAAAAGGGTCAAGTTACCGCCAAGCGTTAAATTTTGGGTCTGTTGCGGCCGAAAGAGCGCACCCATCTCAAATCCCTTTATATCAGCAGAACCAACATTACCCAGGATCAGGAAATTTCCTGTTGCCGCCGATGCCAATACACGTGCTTGTAAGTCCGACCAATCCATATAATACGCGGCGGCATCCAGTTGCAGACTGCCGTCGAGAAATGACCCTTTAAAGCCAATTTCATAGCTTTTCAGAGAATCTGACTGAAATCCCGGAAACACCGTGCCAGTAGTAAAATCCGGTTCGTTATTACCGCCGGATCTGAAACCTTCTGCATAAGTTGCGTACAGCATGATGTCATTTGTGATATCAAACGATAGATTGAACTTCGGGCTGATATCATCCTCAGACGAATCCGTCACTACCGGGGTTGCATCGACAGGCCGATTTCGCGTAACCAGGTTCTGACCTACCTCATCAACATCAAACTTGAACACTCTCAGTCCAACCGTAGCGGTAAGTCTGTCAGTAACATCGTAGCTCACTTCAGCAAATGCAGCCTGCTGCTTGATATCGCCGTTCACGCGCCTGTTGACCTGTATGTTTTGACGATCCGAAAGGGGGAGAGGATTACCCTGAGTATCGAAATAGCTGACGATGCTATAAAAATTATTTTCTTCTTCCTGATAAAATAAGCCGCCTACCACCTGCAAGCGCCCCTCCCAGGATGAAGCATAACGCAGTTCACTGCTGAAGATACTCCGATCCTGCGGCTGGATAAGCAAACTGCTGTAGCGTATCGCAATCGCCTCCGCTTGAGGCTCCTTACAGAGAGGATTTCGACCGGTAAAGATCCCGCAGAGTATGCGTGTCCCATCGAACCGATATTCAATATCCCGCTCCATGTATGAAACGCTGCCTGTGAATGTGCCATGTCCGGTTGCCCATTCAAGAGCCAGGTTGTATGCATCCATACTTTCATTCCATGGCAGTGGCTGGTAGTTGTTTTGTACAAATTCGCCATACAATGGTTGATACCATGATGCACCGTCCGTGTCAGTGTCCTGGCGTACCCACATCGCGTCCAGTCGCACGTCGTCGGTTACCTGCCAACGAAGTGAAGCACGGCCACCAGATACTTCGGTTTCATTAACACCGTTTATGCTCCTTTTGTCTCCGTACCCGATGTTGTCATCAACCCAGCCAGCCTCTTCTGCGGTGTAACCGACCAGGCGGATCGCCAGTTTGTCTTTTACAATCGGAATGTTGAGCATGCCGTCTACGTTATAGCTTTCGCCGGAAGCGTTGCGCGTGTTTCCCAGGTTGGCGTTCACAGCACCTGCGAACTTACTTGCATCTGGCTTACTGGTGATCATGCGGATCGTGCCACTCATGGAACTCGACCCATAGAGCGTCCCCTGCGGGCCTTTAAGGACTTCGATTCGTTCCATGTCAACCAGTCTGACGTCAGGTTGGCGGCCTCCGCCATCCTGCCTGTTATTACCGGTTAACACGATATCATCGAAATACACACCTGTCGTTGCAGCACCGGTGGACTGCGTGCCACGAAGCACATATTTCTTGTCACCGGGACCCTGGTCCTCAAAAGAGAGCCCGGATACCTCTCTGGCATAATCACCGAATTCAGCAACACCGCGCCTTGCCAAGTCTTCTCCGGAGAAAGCCTGGATCGATATCGGGATATCCTGCAACGTCTGGGCGCCGCGCTTGGAGGCGGTTACCAGAACTTCTTCAAGCGGCCCGGAACGAGAGTCAGTACCCTGAGCACTCACCATCACCGGTAAAAATATTGACAATATCGCCGACAGGATAGTTGGCTTATTTATGTACTTCTCTAACTTCTTATTATTCGACTTCATGCTTCCCCCCTGCTCATCATCGCGATTATTTTCATCATCAAGTGAAATCTTGATGGTAGCTTTATCGGAAAGGCCAGTCGAAATTCCTGAGTTCCGTAGTAGGCGATGTAAAGCATCAATTACTGTATACCTCCCTACCAGTTGCGTCAACGCCGAAGAATATCAAGGGTCAGACTCGATTGATTTCCCCATTGATTTCCGGAGCCGGGTTCAGATATTGATGGATGTCGTCGGCGATTATGATGTTAACCGGGACCATGATCAGGGTGATGGCTGTTGCGAACAGGATGCCGAAGGCGAGTGAGATGGCCATGGGGATCAGGAACTGTGCCTGTACCGACTTCTCGAACAGTAGCGGCAGCAGGCCGAAGAAGGTTGTCAAGGAGGTCAGCATCACCGGCCTGAAGCGGACTACGCCGGCATTCAATACCGCATCCCGCACGGCCATGCCCTGCGCCCTCTTCTGGTTGATAAAATCCACCAGCACCAGGCTGTCATTGACGACCACACCGGCCAGGGCCATCACGCCAAGCATGCTTGGAAAGCACAATTCGCGCCCCATTATCCAGTGTCCCCATATTGCGCCGATGACACCGAACGGGATCACCGACATGACGATCAGCGGCTGGGTATAGGACTTGAGGGGCAGTGCCAGTAATACATAAATGACAAACAGTATCGCAACCATGCCCAATTGCAGACTGGCAAACGATTCGCGTTGTTCCTTTGCCTCGCCCTCAAACGTATAGGTAACGCCGGGGTAGCGGGTTATCAGTACCTGCAGGTACCGGTCCAGGTCTTCGCGCAACACCGTCATGTTCGTTTGCTGCTTGTCGATGTCGGCCGAGACGGTCATGGTGCGCTCGCGATCGATACGGGTAATCGTTGCCGGGCCCTTGCCCGGTGTCAGCGTTGCCACGTGGGAGAGCGGCACCTGGCGGCCGTCCGGCGCGGTGATCAGGTATTCATCCAGCGTTGCCGTGGTTCTTCTCTCTTCCCTCGGCAGGCGCACAATCACGCGTATGTCATCGCGCCCGCGTTGAATGCGTTGCGCTTCAAATCCGCGAAACGCCTGGCTGACCTGGTTTACTATCGCCGCGCGCGTCAGGCCCAGTACGTGGCCCTGCCGGGTCAGTTCAATCTGTAGCTCTTCCTTGCCGTCGGAGAGGCTGTCGGCGATATCGAAGACCGTAGGATAGGTGGCCAGGCGTTGTTTTACCTGTTCGCCTATTTTTGCCAGGGTCTCCAGGGACCGGGCGCTGAACTGAATATCGATCGGGTCCCCGGTGCGAATGAGTTCGGCGCGATAAGTCAGCGATTCAGCGCCGGGTATCCCGCCGATCTTCCGGCGCCATTCCATGAGCAGGTCATTGGTCCTGATATCGGTGAGACGTTCATCGGAAGGCACCGTCTCAATGATGACCTGCCCATAATGATCACCGCTGCTCTGAGTGCCTCCCGGTCCTGTTGCCTGAATGGTTGCCGAGCCCGTAGTGGATAAAACATTGCGAATAATCGGCTCCCCGCCTTCTCCATTGGTATATTTACGCTTCAACTCAAACGCAGCATCGGTGATGCGCTGCATGTGCCTGTCGGTGACCTGGAAAGGCGTGCCTACCGGCATGGTCAGGGTGACGGTGGCAACATCTCCTTCTATGCGCGGGAAAAATACGAACCTGGCCCAGCCGCTCAGCACCAGCGTCAGCGTCAGCACCAGGAAGCCCAGGAACGCGGCGATGACCGAATAACGGTTGTTCAGGGAATAGCGCAGTAAAGGCCGGTAATAATCCAGGATGAACTGTTCAAACCCGTCGGCAAAGCGCTGTTGAAACCTGCTGAAGCCTGAGAGCGTCGCAGGGTCATTGCGTACCCTGACGGTTTTCAAATGCGCCGGCAGCACGAATTTCGACTCGATCAGGGAAAACACCAGGCACGGAATGACAACGGCGGGTATCGCTCCCATAAAATCACCCATGCGCCCTTCGACAAATGCCAGCGGGCTGAAGGCCGCGATGGTCGTGAGGATACCGAAGGTCACCGGTACCGCGACCTGTTTGGTGCCCTGGATGGAAGCAACGAGGGGGTCACCTCCCTCGCGCAGGCGGGTGTAGATGTTTTCCCCTGTGACAATGGCGTCATCGACCACTATACCGAGCACGACAATAAAGCCGAACAGACTGAGCATATTAATGGTGACACCGCCGAGCGGCATGAGCATCAGCGCGCCCAGAAAACTGACCGGAATACCGATGAATACCCAGAACGCCACGGCCGGCCTCAGGAACATCGCCAACAGGACAATCACCAGGATACTGCCCTGTATGCCGTTTTTGGCCAGCGTGCCGAGACGCGCTTTCAGAAAGGATGACCGGTCGTTCCAGTAGTCCAGGATCATGCCCGCCGGCAGCGTGGCCTGTTTCGCTGCGATATAGTCCTTCACCTTTTGCGCGATGTCTATGACGTCCTGGTCGCCTACCCGGAATACCTGGATCATGGCGGCAAATTCGCCGTTGAAGCCGGCCTGCAACAGGACTTCTTCGAAACCGTCATTGACCTTTGCGACGTCGGCTACGCGGATGATGCTGCCGTCGGGGTTGGTCTTGACCACGATATCTTCAAATTGCGCGCGCCGGTAGGCCTGGCCCTTGGACCGAATCAGCACGTCACCCCCGTCAGTGCGAACGTTGCCGGCAGAGATATCCAGCGAACTGCGCTGTACGGAACGGGCAATATCCGCCAGGGTCAGGTTGAATTCCCGCAAACGGTCCTGGGACGCTTCTATACTGATCTCATATTTTCTGACGGCGTCCAGACCGATCTGTGTAACACCATCGATACGCAATAAATCATCGCGCACCTGCTCGGCGAAACTGCGGATCTCTCCTTCGCTGTAATTCCCGGCTATTACCACCGACATCACCGGACGCGTGCGTTGCGCCAGGCTCACTACCGGTTTTTCCGTATCGGCGGGGAAGGTATTGATGGAATCGACCCGGTTCTTTATATCATTGAGCAGTTCCCGCGGCTCATAGTCTGAATCCACTTCTATGCTGACGCGGGCGCTGCCTTCTATGGAACGGCTGACTATTCTGTCGATACCTTCCAGGTCCTGGACCGCTTCCTCGATGCGGATGGCGACACCGAGCTCCATATCCTCGGGTGTCGCGCCGCGCAGGGGCACGAACACATTGATGACGTCGGGTTCGATCTCCGGAAACAGATCCAGTTTCAGCGCTGTTTTGAGCGATATAAGCCCGCCGATGATGATGCTGAACAGCAACAGGTTGGCGGCTACATGGTTTCTTGCGAACCAGTCGATCATAACTGCATCTTGCCCGTTGAACTTCCCGTCGAGCTATCCGGCGCCATGGCATGGCCGGCCCGGGTCTGCGTTCCCGAAATCGTCACCGGCACGCCGGAACTCACCTGTCCGAGAGAAGTCATTACCAGTAAATCGCCCTCGCTGAGGCCACTGTCCACCAATGCCTCTGCCTGGTTCTGCCAGGCAATTTCAATATCGCGCCGCTGCAATATACCGGCTTCCACAATATAGACATAACCACCCTGGTAAATGGCATGGCTCGGTATTACCAGGGCGTCCTGCACCTGCCTGCCCTGCAATTCCGCCGTCACGTACTGGCCTATCTTCAAGGGCGTTTTGCCCCGGGCATGAACGCCAAAGGGATCATCGATCTGCGCCACCACGTGCAACTGCCTGGCGCTGTCATCGATGGCGCCTTCGGTGCGCACCACCCTGCCCTGCCATTCCGAACCGCCTCCCAGTTCCGAATGGATCGTCACCCGCGGACCGTCAGCCGGCTCCCCGGCGTCAAACCGGTAGTCTTCCGGCAGGTCGATAAAGGTCAGGTCGCGGTTGCGTATCGGCAGGCGTATTTCAACAAAATCCACGGCGTAGATTTCCGCCAGCGGCGAGTTTTTGTTCACCACCTGTCCCTGGTCCACCAGCTTGTTCCTGACGCGTCCCGCGTAGGGCGCGACGATGTGGGTGCGTTCCAGTTCCAGGCGCGCCTTGTCCAGCGCGGAGTGCGCTGATATCACGCGGGCTTCGGCTGCCGCCAGTTGCGGCTTGCGCAGCACCAGAGCGGGCGCCTCGCCCTGGTTACCCAGGCGGTTCCAGTCCTCCAGCGCCTGCATGGAACGGGCCTTCTCCTCGGCCAGCGCCTGTCTCGCTCCCATCAACAATGCGTCGGAAATTTTTACATCGGCGAGATAATCCCTTTGATCAATACTGAGCAATTTTTCGCCTTTCTCAAAAAAACCGCCTGTTCTCAGGCTGTCATTGATGGAGGTGATTTCACCAAACACCTGCGCCACCAGTATGCTCTGCGTGCGCGGCTGCACCGTGCCGTAACTCTGCAGGTTGACCCGGTAAGGCTGCCTTTCCAGTTTCATCACGTCCACTGCGAGTTGCGCTGCGGCGGGCGCCTCGATTCGATCAGCCTGGGGCGGGTTACGCAATACCAGGAAGGCCAGGCCGAGGAGGACGGCGAGAATGATGACAGGCGTTAATTTTCTACTCATCCAAAGTCGCCTCCCAGGGCAAGGTATAAGGTGATCCTGTTCTGCAGCAACCGGTTGCGTAACTCGATCACCCCCGATTGTATATCAAAAGCCCGGCGCTGCGCCTCCAGTACCGTGGTATAGGGGACCAGTCCGCGCTGATACTGTTCAAACGCCAGGGTCAGTCCGGTCACGGCATTTTTTTCCGCAGCCAGGGTGACCTGGTAACGGGTCTGCAATGACCGGTTGCGGCTGAGGGCGTTTTCCACCTCCGAGAAGGCCTGGTACAACCGCTCCAGGTATTGATTTTCCGCCTGCGCGACGCGGGCCCTGGCCTGTTCTTCCTGCGCTTTCAGCCGGCCCCGGTTAAACAGGGGCTGGGTCAGGTTGCCCAGCACCGACCAGGCCAGCGCGCTGCCGTTCAGCAGGCTGCCGAATTCTTTCGAGACGTCGTTGCCGGCCGCCACCAGGGAAATACGCGGGAACCGCTGCTTATGGGCAATCGCAACACCCGCGTCACTGGCCAGCAGGTTCATCCACGCCTGTTGCAGATCCGGCCGCCGGCTGATGAGTTCGGAGGGCAGGCCCGCGGGAATGGGTTCCTCAAGCAGGGGCAGCGTCTTGTCCACCTGCAGCCTGCCGTCCGGGTAATCCCCCAGCAGCAACTGCAGGGCCACCCGGTTCTCCGCCAGCAGTTGCTCCTGCCCGGCAATGCGGGCGCGTTCCTGGTCCACGATTGTGCGGGCCAGGTAAACGTCCAGAGCCCCCGTCAAACCCTGGTTATAGGCGCGCTCGATAATGTCCAGGTCCTCCTCGAGGTTTGCCAGCCTGTCGCGCAACAGCGCCAGCAGTTCACCCGCGCCGACGACGTCGAACCAGGCGCGCGCCACCCGCGCCGCCAGCCTGTTTCGGTTGTCCGTATAGCGCGCCTGCGCCGCCATCAGGTTCAGACCGGCCTGTTTCTCGATATCCCTGAGTTTACCCCAGGCATCGATTTCCCAGGACAGGTCCACGCCGACCTCGAAGTTGCTGGTGGTCCTCGTAATACCGAAATCGTTGCTGATAATCCGCCTGCGCGAGGAATCGAACGCCAGGGATAATTCCGGATATAGCGGCGCGCCGCTGATGATCACGGCCTGTTGCGCGGCCCTGACATCCGCACCCAGTTGCGCCAGCTGGTAATTCTGTTCCATGGCCACGGCCACCAGACCGCTGAGTTCGGTATCGCCCAGCTCCGCCAACCAGCCACTTCTGACGGCATCACGCTCTGCCTCAACGCTCCAGCTATCAGGCAGGTCCCGTTCCTTGATACCGGGTGATATCGCAGAGACGGCACAACCGGCGAGAACCAGGGTTGCGCCCAAGGCGGACAGTTGTGAAATGAAGGACTTCAGTTTCAGATGTCTCGTATTACCGACACAATCAAGCTGCAATATCTTCCAACGCCTCAGGATGCTTCTGCGCCACCTTAATCAGGGTGATTGCAGCGCTATCGGGTTGTTTGCGTCCTTGTTCCCAATCCCTGAGTGTAGATATGGGAATACCTAACAATCTGGAAAAGGCAGACTGGGATTTTTTCAGTTGCTTACGCACGGAAATGACCAGTAACTGTTCCGGTGTCCAGATTTTAGCGGGAGCGCCCTTCTTGATGGCTATCACGTCATCAAGAAGCGCCTGTCCGGTTATACTCATCTTATCGGTCATGGATGGCATCTCTGATCTTTCTCAATTCGTGAGCCGGGATACTTTCACGCTCACTCTTATCATACATAGCGAGTAGCCAGGTTTCGTAATTGGAATTGTTACAATAAATAATACGAACTCCGCCACGTTTACCTGAGCCTTGTTTACTCCAGCGGATTTTTCTGACACCACCGGAACCCGGAATAACTGCACCCGCATCGGGGTTGCTTGATATATATACGACAAAGTCCTGGTATTGCTCAGCGGTCCACACCCTGGCCGCTTGTGCGCTGAACATCCTTGTTTCAACAACCGTACGCATAATTTCATTATACGGCTATGCAGTACGATGTCAAAACCGGATTAAACAAACACTTTCAGGGGCTATACCAGATCGGCGAACTCCAGGCGCGTTCCTGCATGGTGAGGTCGACGTCCTCAAACGGTTTATTACCTTCGCGTAGTGCTTCCCAGGTGCTCCAGCGGCAGCCGGGGTTCTCCAGCACCCTCACGTAATAAAAAGCGTGTTGTGCCGCGTCGAAATCCGGGTCGCGCCACAGGGCTTTCAGTTGCGCGGCGCCTTTGTCCGCCGTGACACTGCAATCGCTGAGGTCCACGCCGGCGCCGTTGTCAGGACAGCGGTGTGAGTCCGGGTCCGGGACGAGGCCGTCGGAACAGGCCGCGTCGTACACCTGCTCCCTGCTCTGCCCCTGCTCCAGCCAGCCCTTGATCACCTGCATGCGTTGCAGGTTGACCCCCTGCGGGTCTTTCAGCGCCCAGAGGATAAAGCCCGGGGCCGTTGCATTGTCAGCCGCCGGCAGTTCGCCCCCCATCGGCACCCCACTGGCGTAACCCAATGCGGCCAGGTCGGTTGACCCGTCAATTCTGTCCGGGAAATCCCAGCCCGCGAAGAAGCGCACGGTCATGCGGGTGCCGCTGGTGGCAAAGGTTTCCCGGCGTTTCAGTGCGGCGAAGATAGCGGCGCGGGTATTCTGTTCCGCCCACACGCCGGCCAGTCCGCCGGAGCCTTTCATCCGGTTTGGCGAAAATGCTTTAATCGCCGGCGTGAGCGCCCGCCGCGCCGGGGTGCCGTCTTCAAACCCGTGATGGCCCTGGTAATTGCTCTCGTCGGTGCCGCCGGGTGTGCCGTTATGGGTATCGGTGCTGCCTATGAAGCCAAACCTGTACGGGTTAACATCCAGGCTCTCCTGCAGTTCCAGGCCCAGTTTCAGGGCATTGCGGACGTAGTTGTTGGGCGCGATGCAAGCGTCAGCCTGGTCAGGACCCTCACAAACCCGGACACAGGATGGGTCCGCCGTGTCTGCTCCGCACAGCGGGCGGCGTTCCATTTTTTCATACAGGCACAATTCGTCCTCCGTACCCACCCCGGTGTGGCATTCCGATTCACCCTTGGCCTGGATAATCTCCACCAGGGGTTCAGTTTCAGCACGCAACCCTGCCTGTTCGGCACTGAATATACTGCCGTCCGGGTTCATGGCCGGGAACTGCTGCCCGTTGCTCTGGTTGGAATTATGCGGGATTGCCAGGACTTCGCAGGGGGCGGTACAGGTTTCATGTAATTGCCGCCACAATTTTTCCGGCGTGTTCGCCTCGAAGTAGCTGACAGGCAATGCCGGTACCTGGTCGTTCCCGTAGATAACGTTCCTGTGCAGGTTGTTTCCGTCCGGATTGCCTGTCCACTCATAGCCGATGAAGGTGGTAAAGGCGCCGGGTCGGTTGAATTCATGGGCGATATCCTGTAATTCCCGCCAGGTTGATTTTGCCCTTGCCAGGCAACGGCTGTTATCTGCGCCACACAGGGCCGGCTCCCGTTGCGGGTCCGGTGACAGGACATCGCGTATGATCAACTCCCTGAAAATCTTATCCATATAGGACTGCTGCCCGGTTTCATTGCGGATATCCCGGCAAAGTTCCAATGAATACCGGTCGCCTGTTTCATCCGTGCAAAGCGGCAGTTCACCCAGGTATTCCGCATGTTCCGTCACTGCCGCAAAATCCAGCGGCCGGTCAATCCGTACCACCCTGCCCCCGGAGAGCACAACAGGCTCACCCCCGGCAAACCGGTAGGCGTCACGGGGGCCGACACGGTTGAAACTGACATAACTGTCCAGCGACCAGGAAGTATGCACATGCAGGTCGCCGAAGTAAGGAAAGCGTTGAGCATGTTCCTGGGCGGCTGGTGTCGCGGGCAATAGAAACAGTATCCATATAGCCAGGGATAATACGAAGTTATGCTCCTTCACTTCCCTGTAACTGGATACCTGACAATCCCTGTCCGGTACGACGACGTCAGGCTTCACGCCCTTGTAGGGTATGGCGATGTTCTGCATGCTATTGATTGATACTTGCTTTTTATCTGTGTTCATCTGCGGAGGAAATTCCAGTGCACCAGATCGGCGACGACCAGGCGCGCTCCTGTATGGCCGGCGCGGTTTCCGGTGGGGGCGCGCGTCCCAGGCGCAGGGCATCGTAGGTGCTCCAGCGGCAACGCGGATTTTCAACAACACGGTGCGGAATACCCGGTTCTCGATGGCCGGGTCCTGCTGTTCATTCCTTATGTCGGCACACATGGAGGTCCGGTATGACGCCGTGGTCGGAATATTTGGGGTCAGAGTAAAAATACAGTTAATTAAGTGTGTGGCGCCGGTATATTGTTGAGTATTTTTACTCTGACCCCAAATATATGTGTTCATCTACGGATAAAAGTGGGTTTATTAGCGGTAGTTCGCTTCAAACTCTTCGAAACGGCGTTCCAGTTCCGACTGTAACCTGGCTTTGTCGTTCTGGAACATGAATTCCAGGCATGTCTCCATAATTGCCTCCAGTTTCTCATCCCCACCTTCGCACTGTTCCAGTTGATCGGCGCCGCCGGTTGCCGTGCGGGTAGGACACTGGTCAGCGCCCTTGGCGAGGTCGTAATTACATTCTTTTACGATTTTCCCGGTGCGGGTTGACTCCAGCAGGTTTTCCCCGGAGAGAAAACTGTAGGCCAGGGCGTTTCGGGATAAATACTTGAGGTCGTCATAGCTAAGGTCGTGTTCCTCCACCGCGCGCTGGTATTCATGGGTAAGGTCGATGCGCGCGACGCCCTCATCGTCGGTCGACAGGGCAA
Source organism: Gammaproteobacteria bacterium (assembly GCA_965205405.1). Taxonomy (GTDB): domain Bacteria; phylum Pseudomonadota; class Gammaproteobacteria; order Eutrophobiales; family Eutrophobiaceae; genus JAAXHV01. The sequence continues at coordinate 1,569,885 of OZ242169.1, read as the reverse complement.
TGGGAACATTATATTTGCGATAAGCCCGGATGGGATGCCGCTCACCCTGCACGCCCAGGATGGCGTCATTGCTGGTCAGGTTGATCTCAACCAGGATGCCCCGCTCAGCCATTTGCTCCATAAGCCGGGTTGCCTGCGGGTCATAAAAGATATCGATACCGTGGCCGATGCGCCTGGCGCCGGCTATCTCCAGCGCCGCCCGGATGTGCCAGCCAAGCTGGTCGGGGGGCACCAGGCCCATGACGACTTCTCCGGCATGCAGCGTGATGCCGTCTTTTGCCGTGGGGAAATGTCCGGCCAGTTCCCCTATCATTTCCATCTGCCAGCGGTAGTCTCTCCGGGTGATGGGATGATCTTCCGGCGCAACGAAGTTAAGCCCTACATAACGCGGGTCTTTTTCAATGAGGTGGTAGGCCAGCAGGGTCTGGGCCAGGACCTGTCCGGGGGGAAAGGTGCGGATCACCTGGGCCAGGTAGCGCACGGTCACGTCACAACCGGCATCGGCGTGCGCCTGGCCGCAGCCAAGGGCGGCGCGCCACTGTTGTTCAATACTGTCCAGCTTGAGGATCGTAGCCGCAGCCAGATTTTCGATATCCGGATGGCGGATCAAGTCCGCCAGCGGCGTGTCGGCGCCGAACGCCTCATTGGTTGCCGCCAGTTGCCGGGCCTCGGCCATGCCCCAGGACTGCAACAGTTCCAGGTAGACGATATTCTGGCGCGCCGACCTGGCGCTTGATTCCGCCAGCATATCCCCTTCGTGGCCGACGCCGGCGGGGACGAAACGCCGGAACGTCGAGAAAAACTGGTCATGGCCGGATATCCCACCGTGCTCATAGTTACGTATCGAGAACGCATCGATTATGCGGTTCACCATGTCGCCGTCATAACGGATAGCGCGCACGGCAGGCAGACCGGTCTCCGCATTGCAGGGCGGCGCCGTGATCATGAAGCTTTCCAGGTCTATGCACTTGCCATCCTCTGCGGCCCAGCGGATATAGCTCTCTGCATAGATGGCGCCATCCAGGTGATTGTGCAGGTCGCCCCCCTTGGGAAAAGCGAACAGGAAACTCCTCAGCAATGCCGGTTCGTGACGCACCTTTTGAAAATACGCCCGGGTCCCCGCTTCTGCGGCTGAGACGCTGCCGCTTGCGCCAATGACGGGCAAAACCAGTAATGCCATACAGCAAGATCGCAATAATTTCATTTTTGCTTAACCTCCTTTGCGCGTGTATCTTATAATAACTTCACAACGGAATCATGATAAAACAATGCGGGGCCGGAATGACGACGGACAGGCATGACTCAATCAGGATTTCCTGAACTTCAATAAAGGATAACGTTATATGCAGTTGCTGATGAGTTTTGTCGGTATGTCCGTCATAATCGGTTTGGCCCTGCTGCTGTCCGAAAACAGGCGTGCGATCAGGCTCAAGACTGTCGTTGCCGCTTTTCTCACACAGGCAGCTATTGCCGGGCTCATTCTTTATTTCCCGCTGGGGCAGGCTTTTCTTAACACCATGGTGGCCGGCGTTCAGAATGTGATCGATTACGGCAACGTCGGCAGTGAATTTGTATTTGGTGAACTGGCCAGGAGGGACGGCGGATTTTCCATCGCATTCCACCTGTTGCCGGTGATTATCTTCTTTTCCGCGCTGATGTCCACCCTGTATTACCTCGGCATCATGCAGAAAATGGTGACGTTTCTGGGGGGCGGCATACATAAACTGCTCGGCACCAGCAAAACTGAATCCATGTGCGCGGTGGCCAACATATTCATTGGCCACAGCGAATCGCCGCTGGTAATCAGGCCCTACCTGAAGGACCTGACCCGGTCGGAACTGTTCGCGGTGATGACCAGCGGTATGGCGGCCATCTCCGGCGCCATTATGGCGGCTTATGCGGCGATGGGGATCAACCTGAGTTACCTGATTGCGGCCAGTTTTATGGCCGCGCCCGGCGGTCTGCTCATGGCAAAAATCATCAAGCCGGAGACCGAACGCTCGGAACAGGATATAGAACACGTACAATTCAGCGGCCCGGGGAAAGTGGTGAATATTTTTGAAGCCATCGGCAACGGCACCCTGGACGGGTTGAAACTCGCGGCCAACGTCGGCGCCATGCTGATCGCGTTCGTGGCCATGATCGCCTTGATCAACGGCCTGCTGGGAGGCATCGGCGGCTGGTTCGGCATTGAGGGACTGACGTTACAGGGAATCCTCGGCAAACTGTTGGCGCCCCTGGCCTTCATGATAGGCGTACCGTGGTCTGAGGCAGCCGCGGCCGGCAGCCTGATCGGACAGAAATTCATCATGAGTGAATTTATCGCCTACCTGAGTTTCAGCGAGATCAGGGATACCCTGAGCCCGCACACCCAGGTGATCATCACTTTTGGCCTGTGCGGTTTCGCCAACCTGACTTCCATCGCGATCCTGTTGGGCGGAATGGGCGCCCTGGTGCCCGAACGACGCCAGGACATTGCCGGGCTGGGTCTGATGGCTGTACTTGCCGGCACCTTGTCCAACCTCATGAGCGCCGTTCTGGCCGGTTTATTCGTCTCCTTGCAGGGGTATTGATAATGGCTACGCCACACATTAATGGGGAACCCGGTGATTTCGCGGAAACCGTAATTATGCCCGGGGATCCGCTCCGGGCAAAATTCATTGCGGAAAACTTCCTGGACAACTCGCGCCTTGTGACCGACGTCAGGGGGATGCTGGGTTTTACCGGCAGCTACAAGGGGCAGGCCCTGTCGGTCATGGGTCATGGCGTGGGCATCCCCTCCTGTTCCCTTTATTGCACTGAACTGATTAACGAGTTCGGTGTGAAACGGCTGATCCGGGCCGGCAGTTGCGGCAACGTAAACAAATCGGTGAAACTGCGGGATATCGTTATCGCCATGGGCGCATGTACCGATTCAAAGGTGAATCGCATTCGTTTCAGGGATCATGATTTTGCCGCTATCGCGGATTACCGGTTATTGCAGTCTGCGGTAACTATCGCCGAACAACGGGGACTTGCCGTGCGCGTGGGCAATGTCTTCTCCAGTGACCTGTTTTATACGCCCGAACAGGAAGTATTCGAAGTGATGGAAAAATACAACATACTGGGCGTGGAAATGGAGACCGCCGGCATTTACGGTCTGGCTGCGGAATTCGGCGTCAAGGCTCTGGCGATCTGTACGGTCAGTGATCAAATCATCAGCGGTGAGCGGCTGACTGTTGAAGAAAGGCAATCCAGCTTTAACGAGATGATCGAGTTAGCCCTGGAGACTGCCGTCGCCACAGTCTAACCGGGGACAGATTTTAAATCTGTCCCCTTTCAGATTCATTCAGATTGCGATGATGTTCAGGCTTGGATTTTAATGGGGTCTGACCCCATTTATTCTTAGCGAGAGGGAGACCTTGTCCCGGCTGGTTTTAACTCTTATTTATGTGTATACTTATTACACATACATGCTATTGTTGAGGATGACGAAATGGCCAGAGTTCAGTTGGTGATACCAGATGAAGACCGTACCCGGTTCGTTTACCAGGCGCACAGGGAGGGTATGTCCCTGAGCGCGTGGCTACGCGCCGCTGCCCGTGACCGGCTTGAGCGGCAGTCACAAACCAGGCGGTTTGAATCCCATACGGACCTTGAGGTTTTTTTCGATGAATGCGACAGCCTGGAAGCCCCGGGAACGGAACCTGGCTGGGACCAGCATCTCGCCGTCATGAATGAAGCACGCAGGCGCGGCGCATCGAATACGTGATATTCGTCGATACCAATGTATTCATGTACTCGGTGGGACGGGCGCATCCGCTTCGGGAACCGGCCCGCGAGTTCTTCGTCGAGTCGGTGCGCAACCGGACGCGCTTATACACCTCGGCGGAGGTGTTGCAGGAATTGGCCTATTCCTATCTTCCCGTCAACCGCAAGCAGACTCTTGAGGCGGCATTATCGCTCATCACCAGTACCGGGGTAGAGGTCTGGCCCCTGGAGAGCGAGGACGTGTACCTGGCCTGCCGCCTTCACGAACAATTCCCCGCGCTGGGCGCGAGGGACCTTTGTCATCTTGCAAGCTGCCAGCGACGCGGGGTAGCCCATATCAAAACCTTTGATCAGGCCTTCGCTGCCGTCACAAACAACCTGACTGTCTGACCTGGTAACATCAATTCAAATGAGTACGCCACACATTATGGATTCCTGCTATCGCAGGAATGGCGACTGCTAATTTGCTGTTATTTTTAAACTGGAGCTGGTGCCTAGCCGGGTGGCGCCTGCTTCTATCATGTTGCAGGCTGTCTGGTAATCCCTGATACCGCCGCTCGCTTTTACGCCCACGCCGGCGCCGACGGCTGTGCGCATGAGCCTGACGTCCTCCACAGTGGCGCCGGCGCGGTTGAAACCGGTGGACGTCTTGACAAAACCGGCGCCGGCGGCAACACATACCTCGCAGGCCCGCAGCTTTTCCTCGTCACTCAACAGGCAGGTCTCCAGGATCACTTTAACCATATTTCCCCGGGCGCTCGTTACCACGCTTTCCACATCAAAGCCGACCCTTTTCCAGTCCCCCGCTTTTGCCGCGCCGACGTTCATCACCATGTCGATTTCGTCTGCGCCCTGCTGAATGGCGCGGCTCGTTTCATAAGCTTTCACGTCCGTCTCATTCACGCCCGCAGGAAAGCCGACCACGGTACAGACCTTGACCGGAGAGCCCGTCAACAACTCATACGCCAGGCTGACGAAAACAGGCGAGACACAAACGGAATAAAAACCGTGCTCATCCGCTTCCCGGCAGAGCCGCTCCGCCATATCCGGCGTTGCTTCCGATTTCAGTAAAGTATGATCGATGATCGCAGCGATTATTTTTGTCGATATTTTCATATTTTTAGCCACAGAGGGCACAGAGATCACAGAGATAAGTGTTTGTTGTAATCGTGTAGTCTGGTTACGCTATATGATTAACAGACCTCGATTTCGTGGGATTGTTTTAAAAAGATACTCGATCCACTCTGTGATCTCTGTGTCCTCTGTGGCTTTACAATAGAGGAAGAACATTAAAATATCTTGTCCGTCAGGACCCCGCCGTCAACGGCCACATCGATCCCCGTTATCCATTTACTCGCGGCGGAAACCAGGAACAGGCAGGCGTTGGCAACATCTTCTGCCTGTCCTACACTGCTCAGCGCGGCAGCCTGTCTGTACCTCGCGACTCCTTCCGGCCAGGCCTCGTCCAGCCCTTCTCGCCAGATAAGGCCGGGCGATACCGCGTTGACGCGGATATTGTGCTCGCCCAGCTCCCTGGCGGCGGCGCGGGTAAACATCACGACCGCGCTCTTGGCGGCGCAGTAATGGCTGTGCATGTCCAGTACGCCGCTGGCGGCTATCGAGGCGATGTTGACGACGGCGCCGCCGCTCCCCTGCCCGGCGATGCGTCCGGCAACGGCTTGCGTGCATAACACCACGGAGCGCACGTTGACGTCCATCATCAGTTCGTACTCTTCTTCGCTGATATCGAGAAACGCTGAGGACGGATAGACCCCGGCATTGTTGATCAATATATCCACCCTGCCGGTCTCGGCGGTGACCGCCTCACATAACCTCTCTATATCCGCCTTACTGGTCACATCGGCAAACAGCGCGGATGCGCTCCCTCCCGTCCGGTTAATCTGCTGTTTCAGCGCAAGCGCCCCGGCCTCACTGGAGTGGTAATGGATGCAGACGTGCGCACCGGCGCGCGCCAGGACCTGGCAAATGGCCGTTCCTATGCCACCCGCCCCGCCTGTGACTACGGCGGTCTTGCCTGCCAGGCTCAATAAATCATTCTGTGTCTCCGACATGTTTGTTACCTCCGGGTTTGAGAACAACTTATACTACATGTTGTCATGTTTATCGGAAAGACTCTGTCCTCTTTACTGTGTCACAAGTATACTGTCCTGCTGTTTTTCTGAGTTATGACGACCGTGAAAAAAATAACCGCCGAAGTACTGATCAAAGAACTGGGTCTTGAAATACTCCCTGTTGAGGGGGGGCACTTCAGGCAGACCTATGGAGCGGGTGAGACGGTACTCGTGGCGACGCCGGAACAGGGCAAGCCGCAGCAGAAACCGCGTTCTACTGCGATTATTTACCTGCTTTCCCCGGATGCGGATTCCTTTTCGGCGCTGCATACGCTGCCGACGGACGAAATATACCATTTCTACCTGGGCGACCCGGTCGAATTACTCTTGCTCAAGCAGGACGGCAGCAGCGAAGTAATCACCCTGGGACACGACATCCTGAATGGACAATGTATCCAGTTTGCCGTCCTCGCCGGGGTGTGGCAGGGCTCACGCCTCATCCGGGGAGGTGAGTTCGCGGTCCTGGGCACTACCATGGCGCCCGGCTATGTCGATGGGGATTATATCCCCGGGGACAGGGAGTTACTGGTTGAACAATACCCGGACAGGGCTGAACTGATTACGTCGCTGACGCGTTGACCCGGCGCTACAGCTACTCCCGCCAACTATGCTGGATAAGGGCTTTAGGGAGATATGGGGTCAGGTCGCACATTGCACACGTAAAGAAATTAGTGTGAAGCTATGATAAACCTCTACGTGTGCAATGTGCGACCTGACCCCATATCTCGAAATTAGCGGGAACTGCTGCCGGCGCTATTCATTGCTTGACCAGCCCGTAAAATATCGCTATGCTGCGTCCATGATGCAACTGAATAACAAACAATGGTGGTGGCCGAACGTCCTGAGGTGGATGCCGGCTTAGCCACAATTGTATAAAGTCCAAACCCACCTCTGAACCAGGGGTGGGTTTTTTTTTGCCTGTTCCCCTGGCGGTGGGTGATGAATAAACAAGGGGAACCCATGAGACCACCATTCGACATTGCAGCAGACCTGGATACGCCGGTATCCGCATTCCTGAAACTGAAGCCGCTGGGAGCGCGCTTCCTGCTTGAAAGTGTGGAGCGAGGCGAGCAGGTCGCGCGTTTTTCTTTCCTGGGTTTAGGCAGTGCACTGGAGTTGTATTTCGACTCACAAGGCCTGACAGTAAACAGCATCAGACAACCCGGTCGCACCGGGATATTGGCCGCACTGCGGGGAGGATTACGCAACGCGCCGGAACTGACGCCTCAGACAGACGAGATTCCATTTCAGGGCGGGCTGGTGGGTTATGCCGATTTTGACCTGATCCATGAGCTTGAACAATTTCCCATTAATACGACCATTACGGATTACCATCCCCAGGCCGCGTACCTGGCCCCACGATCCTTGCTTGTGTTTGACCACTTGACACGCCGTGTGGCGTTACTGCATGCCGGCCCGGAGATCGAACGCTTGTCACTGCGCAAGGAGGTGATTGCAGCCTTGCGCGGGCCTGTTCCCACTGCCAACGGCCGGAACACCTGTTCAGCGGCAACGACAAGTCTTTCCCGGGAGGACTATATGCAACTGGTCGATGAGGCCAAGCACAAGATACGCGACGGCGATATTTTTCAGGTTGTTCTGGCAAACCGGTTTTCCGGGGAGTGTGAGGTCGATCCGTTCACGGTCTACCGGGCGTTGCGCCTGATTAACCCATCCCCTTATATGTACTTTATCGAGATTGGCAACCGGACTATCGCCGGCTCCTCTCCCGAGGCCATGGTTAAACTGCAGGATGGTGTGGCCGCATTGCGACCCATTGCCGGCACCCGCCCCCGGGGAAACACTGCTGAAGAAGATCGAGACCTGGAGCGGAGCCTGCTTAAGGACCCCAAGGAAATTGCCGAGCATGTGATGCTGGTGGACCTGGCCAGAAACGACCTGGGACGCATCGCGGCCACCGGCTCCATACAGGTTGATCCTTACCTGTCCATCGAACGCTACAGCCACGTCATGCACATCGTCAGCGGCGTCAACGGCAGGCCCAAAGCGGGCAAGGATGCATTTGACCTGTTTGCCGCGGCCTTTCCCGCCGGCACACTGGTAGGCGCCCCCAAGATCCGCGCTATCGAATTGCTGAACAGCTATGAACCGGTGCGGCGCGGGTTATACGGCGGTACGGTGGGTTATTTTGACCATTACGGCAACATGGACCAGGCCATCGCGATACGCACCATCATCTTTGAGAACGGCAGTTACAGCTACCACGCCGGGGCCGGTATCGTTGCCGACAGCGACCCGGCGCTGGAACACAACGAAGTCCTGGCAAAAAGCGCGGTGATGCGCCAGGCCCTGGCGCTGTCAACGGAAGGTTTCTAGCCGTCCCCTTGTCCGACCTTTTCGTACCACCTCTTCCATGGATATGATTCCACCCTCTTTATCCGCGCGTCCCTGGTCTCTTGAGGGCAAGACCTCCTGGATCATATCGATATGCTTCCAGCCGGCCAGGGGTGTGTCACATTCGGTACGGGGTACGTATTTGGACGGGTCGACTTTCTGGTACTTGTGCACGTAACGCGGGCAGTTTACGAAGATCTCCGAGACCTTGACCCTGACAATCAAATCCGCTTCCTTGTAAGCGGCGAGCAGCGGATCGTCATCATGGATGGTGGCTTCTCCCTGCAATCGCAAGCGGTGGGGCGTCTCAAAATTGATAAATAACATGCCGATATTCAGATTGCCCTTGATATTACCCATGGACAGGAACATGCCGTTCCCGTCATAGCTGGGAAATACCACCGTCGTGTCATCGACCACCTTGACGAAGCCCGGGTCACCGCCCTTGTAGGACACGGTAGGCCTGCCTTTGTGATCCACCGTACTCAGGAAAAACATATCGCGGCTTTCGATGAAATCCTTGTGTGGGCCAACCACTTCCGTCTCCATTGCAACTTTCTCGATAACGTCGGCCATGCGCCGCGTTTCAAACTGTTCCTGCAACCGCCGGTGATTATCACCATATAATCGACTCATAATTCATTTCCTCATTTTTCAGATTTGATAGTTACTCCAATTCCCAGCGCGGATCAGGACACCGCGGTTGCCGGCATCATACCACCCTCAGCGGCGCAGACTTTCCTGATAACCCGGTATGCAATGACGGCTGCGATGACGTTTCCGATAGCGGCGCCCGAAAACAGGCCTGTTATCCCCCAATACAGGCCGCCAATATACGCCAGCGGCAGGTACAAAGCAATCAGCCTGATAATAATAAGAAACAAGGCAAGCCGGGGACGTCTCAGCACATTCAGAGACACCATTACCAGGATCACGACGGCATGAGCGCCATAGGTCAGCGGTAATATGTAGATGAAGGTATTGATCACCTGGATCACCCGGATATCACTACTGAACGCGGGGGCGATATAAGGCGCGAGGGTAATCAGCAGGATATAGACTGCTATTTGAAAGCCTATACTGAATTTCAGACAGCCGAATAATGCCCGGTGAGCGCGCTCCCCTGTGCCCGCTCCCAGGTTTTGTCCGATAAACATGGGCAGGGTCGCCGATAAGGCAAAAACAACGATCAGGCATAAGGTCTCTATGCGTGCGCCTACCCCGAACCCGGCAACGGCTTCAACGCCGTAGCCGGCTATCAGTGCAGTCATGATGGCCGCCGCAATCGGTGTCATCATGTTGGCCAGCATTGCCGGGACGGCAATGGACAATAATTCCTCCCAGTTTTTCCTGATATGGCGCAGCCGGGGCATGGTAAAAAGCAGGAGCTTTTCCCGGGTTGCCAGGAGATATACCGAGACCAGGGAAGCGGTTGCCGCGGCGATGACAGTGGCGACTGCCGCACCTTTCATACCCAGATTGGGGAAAGGACCCAAACCGAATATCAATAACGGATCGAGGGCCAGATTCGTTAATGCCATGAGTGAGGATAACGAGGCCGAGGTCTTGATCGCGCCGATTGCCCGAAAAGTATTCCCGCCGACAAACATGATCATCATCATGGGCAGGCCAAAAATCAGGATATACATATAATTCCTGATATGGGGTAATACTTGTTCCGTCGCCCCCATAGCTGAAAATATGCCGGTTATGGAAAAACCGAGCAAGATTGCGATCAGGATTGAAAAAAGCAGCGCCAGTATTTGTGCATCGGTGACGTAACGGGCCGCCAAGTCGTGCTTTGCCTCGCCCACCAGGCGTGAAGTAATCGAACTGATCCCCATGCCTATCCCTAAGGCAACACTGACAAAAATCATGTAGACGGGAATAATAAAGCCGATAGCTGCCAGTTGTTGCGTCCCTAACAGACTGATAAACCAGGTATCGACAATACCGAGCGTCATCATGGCGATAATGCCCATGATCATGGTGCCGGTCAGGCGAACCAGTAGCGGGCCAATCGGCTCCGAAGTGATTCTTCGGGTGCGTTCTGTCTTTTCAGTCACAGGGGATACGGAGTTTGAATCGCAGCGCGCCGTGCAAGGCCACCCCTGTACTTTAAATTGGCGGGACCCGCCACCTGAATAGTATAGTCAGGGGGCAGGGTCGCGCCGGACAGACGGGATACGGATTATTCGGGTTGCGGTACGATTCTCAAGTAGGGCTTCGGGGCCTTCCAGCCGTCCGGAAATTTCTCCTTGGCAGCCTCATTCGATACCGCGGGGACGATAATCACGTCCTCGCCCGGGCGCCAGTTGACCGGGGTCGCCACTTTGTGTCTGGCGGTCAACTGGATGGAATCCAGCACCCGGAGCACTTCATCAAAATTCCTCCCGGTGCTCATCGGATAGGTAATGATCAGCTTGATCAGTTTATCCGGGCCAACGACGAACACCGAACGTATCGTGGCGTTGTCCGCTGCGGTTCGTGACTTTGCCGCACCGCTGGCGTTCGGGTGGATCATGTCATAGAGCTTGGCCACTTCCAGGTTAGTGTCTCCTATCAACGGATAATTGACCGCATGGCCCTGGGTTTCTTCTATGTCGCTCAGCCAGGCATTATGATCCTCGACTGAATCGATACTCAGGCCGACAACCTTGGTGTTGCGTTTATCAAACTCCGGCTTGAGCCCGGCCATGTAACCCAGTTCCGTGGTGCACACAGGGGTAAAATCCTTGGGATGGGAAAACAGGATGGCATAACCGTCACCAATCCAGTCATGGAAGTTGATCGTCCCCTCTGTGGTTTCAACAGTGAAGTTCGGTGCTTCATCACCAATACGTAAAGGCATGTTATTTCTCCTGCGGGTACGTTTTAATCATTATCCCGGCAATTCTAGCAGAGATTTGAACGATCATTCCAGCGATTTCCCGAGGGAGTTTGATTGTAAACGCCTCGATCAACCCTTGCTGCAAATTATTATTGCCCGTTTGGGCGCCGGATAGCCTTCAACGGTCAGGTGGAACAGGGATGGTTGGGGTTTTGCGAGAAAGTCTGACAGTGACTGCTCGAAAGTCCATTCCGTGGCCCGTTGTTCGGCAGGGGTTGTGACGGATATGTCCGCCACTGCTACCGAGTTGAGGCCGGCAACTGAGAACCAGTGTCTCAGAGTGTTGATGGACGGGATTGACCAGATATTCCTCATTTTGGCATAGCGTCCCCGGGGTTCCAGTACAGCGCCATGTTTCTCGTCGATAATCAATGACTCCAATACCAACTCACCGCCGGCGCGCAGAAACCTTAACAGGTCCCGAATATGGTTGACGGGGTCGCGCCGGTGGTAGATGACGCCCATTGAAAACACCGTATCATAGCCTGCCCCCGGAGCAACGGCGTTTCCGGGGCCTGCCCCAGCGTCGGCCAGGGTCTCCAGAGAAACCGGCAGGATATCGAAGGCTTCCCGGGGCAGATATTTTGCTATTGCGCGCTGCTGCATCACGTAGCGCAGCGAGGGGTCGATGCCCACCACCCGTTTAGCGCCCGCACCCAACATGCGCCAGCCGTAATAGCCGTTGCCGCAACCCACGTCGAGAACCGTACGGCCCGTCAGGGGGGAAATTTTATCCTGCAAGCGCCGCCACTTAATGTCGGAACGCCACTCCGCGCCGATTTTCATACCGAACAGGTTGAACGGGCCTTTGCGCCAGGGTAACAGCCGTTTCAGTTGCTGCCGGATGACTGCGCGTTGCGAAGCACTGCAATCAGTCGCCCGGCCGATGCAGACTTCATCCGAGTCAAGACAGATCGACGTCGGGGTAATCTCAGGCAGTTGTCCGATGGCGTCAAGCCAGTCAGGGCAATCACCATGGCTGACGTTTGCGTAAAAATGCGCCAGTCGCTCCGGGACAATTTGCGGGTTCCAATCAGGGGACGCCGATATGTTTTTCACCGCGGCCCTCCGCCAGTTCGACCTGGCGCTGGCGTTCACTGAAACGGTCGCGTTGTTCAGGCGTTAAATAATCATGGCAACGCGTGCAGGACACCCCCGGCAGGTATTTATCCGAGGCCTTGTCATCCTCGGAAATTGGCCGGCGGCAGGCGAAACATTGTTCGTAATCACCTTCAGCCAGGTCATGATCAACGGCTACCCGGTTATCAAACACAAAACACTCACCCTCCCACAGGCTATCTTCCTGGTCAATTTTTTCCAGGTAGTTGAGGATGCCGCCCTGTAACTGGACAACATCCTTGAAGCCCCTGGACAACAGGTAAGAAGAGGCCTTTTCACAACGGATACCCCCGGTACAAAACATGGCAACCCTGGCATGATCCGCCGGATTAAGGTTTTGTTCCACGTACTCGGGGAACTCGCGGAAGGTGTCGGTAAGCGGCGCAATGGCGTTTTTAAAACCGCCGATCTCGGACTCATACAGGTTGCGGACATCCAGTACCAGCGTATCAGGACGGGTGATGACAGCATTCCAGTCCACCGGCTCAACATGCCTGCCGCTGACCTGTTCAGGATCGACGCTGTCTATACCCAGGGATACGATCTCCTTCTTGAGCTTTACCTTCATCCGGTGAAAAGGACATTCTTCGGCACTGGATTCCTTATGTTTCAGGTCCGCAAGACGCGGCTCCGAGCGCAGGTAAACCAGAATACCGTCTACACCTTCCCTGCTACCCGCGACGGCGCCGTTAATGCCCTCAGGGGCAAGCAGGAAAGTCCCCTTGAGACCGAGTTCGCGACAGCGTTGCAACAAGGGCTGCTGCAGTTCCCTGAAGTCCGGCAACCGTACGAATTTGTACAGCGCGGCAATTACAATCCGGTTATTTGTTGTATTCATTGCTTACTATCCGCAGATTACGCAGATTATCGCAGATAAAAAAACATTAGAGCCACAAAGTACGCAAAGTTATGACAGGTTCGGATAGTCTTGACAAACCTGCCTCCTTACTCTCTATTAATTAATGCTGGTGAGCCACTCCGACACCGGCAGGGATACGGACGTCATCGACCAGTGCCTTGATATGTTCCGGTGGTTGCGCAGTGAAACGGCTGACCGTAAACGCGACGGCAAAATTGATTACCATGCCGATGCTGCCGATACCCTCCGGTGAAATACCCAGCCACCAGTTTTCCGGGTTGCTGGCCGCGGGATTGACGAACTTGAAGTAGACGATATACGCAACGGTAAACATGAGACCGCTCAACATACCGGCAATGGCGCCCTCACGGTTCATATTACGCACAAAAATACCGAGGAAAATGGCCGGGAACAGCGAAGCGGCAGCCAGACCGAAGGCAAAAGCGATCACCTGGGCGACGAACCCCGGCGGATTGATACCCAGGTAGCCGGCAAAGCAAACGGCAACCGCGGCTGCAATACGGGCATAGAACAACTCCTGTTTCTCGCTGATGTCCGGCCTCAGAGTCTTCTTGAGCAAGTCATGGGAGACGGACGTCGATACCACCAGCAATAATCCCGCCGCGGTGGATAATGCAGCGGCCAGGCCGCCGGCCGCCACCAGCGCCAGCACCCAGGGCGGCAAGTTGGCGATTTCCGGGCTGGCCAGCATCACGATATCCCGGTCCACATAAACCTCGTTGCGGTTGTCCAGCGGCGCGTTGCCGACCAGCTTCTGTCCGTGATCGCCAGTGCCGTCAATGAAGACCGGCGCGCCCTCGAAGGCAGCGCCGGCGGCATATTGAATCCTGCCGTCCTCATTTTTATCCAACCAGGCAATCAGGCCGATATCTTCCCAGGTCTTCACCCAGGACGGCGCCTCCTGGTAGGCGGTGTTGTTCACCGTGTCGATAAAAATCAGTCGTGTGAAAGCGGCAATGGCAGGCGCAGTCGTATACAACAAGGCAATAAATATCAGGGCATAACCCGCGGATTTGCGCGCATCGGATACCTTGGGTACGGTAAAGAAACGCACGATGACGTGGGGCAGACCGGCCGTGCCGACCATCAGCACCATGGTAATCGCAAACACGTCGATAGTGCTTTTAATCCCTTCCGTGTAAGGGGTAAAACCCAGGTCCGCCAACACCAGGTCCAGTTTTTCCAGCACACGCAAACCGGAACCGTCCTGCACCTCGGAGGCCAGACCCAGTTGCGGCACCGGGTTGCCCGTGATCAACAATGAGATAAAGATCGCCGGCGCCATGTACGCAAAAATCATGACGCAATACTGCGCCACCTGGGTATAGGTAATGCCTTTCATGCCGCCGAGCACGGCATAGAAGAACACCACTGCCATGCCGATAAACACACCGGTCGTGATTTCCACTTCCAGGAAACGGGAGAACACCACACCCACGCCGCGCATCTGGCCGGCCACATAGGTAAAACAGATAAAAACCAGGCAGATAACGGCCACCACGCGGGCGGAACTGGAATAATAGCGCTCGCCGATGAAGTCCGGCACCGTATACTGGCCGAACTTGCGCAGGTACGGCGCCAGCAACAGCGCCAGCAGGACGTAACCGCCGGTCCAGCCCATCAGGTAGACCGAGGCGTCATAGCCGGAAAAAGCGATCATGCCGGCAATGGAAATGAATGAGCCGGCGCTCATCCAGTCCGCCGCGGTCGCCATGCCGTTGGTCAGCGGGTGCACGCCGGCGCCCGCCACGTAGAAATCCTTGGTTGATGATGCTTTTGACCACACGGCAATCCCTATGTAAAGACTGAACGTCAGGCCAACCACTATGTAAGTCAACATCTGGGTCGTCATGACCGTTCTCCTTCCCGGTTGTCATCTGCGCCGGAGTCATCCACACCGAACTTGCGGTCGATCCTGCCGATAAGCGCCACGTAGACGAAGATCAGCAGCACGAACACGTATATCGAACCCTGCTGCGCCCACCAGAACCCCAGCTTGAACCCGAACAGGCTGACCTGGTTCAGCCAGTCAACCAGCAATATGCCGAAGCCGTAGGACACGATGAACCAGACCGCCAGCAACTTCAGCAACAGGCTGATATTGGCGCGCCAATAGGCCGCGACGCGCGCTTCGGTCAATACATCGTCGTCGTGCTGGCCGTGCGCCGGCAGGTTGTCCCCGCGGTGGTGATAAACTTCAGTATCGTTGTTATGGTTATCCGGTGTTTTTTGCATTTTCTTAAATCCCGGTAAAATCAGGTTTTCTTTTTTCAATGAATGCGCTGATGCCTTCACGGGCCGCCGCGGTGCAGGCGCTCTCGCCAGACGCGGCATAGCCAATCTCCAATGCTTCGTCCAGTGACGGGGCTGCCGCCGCATCCATGATGGCCTGGCGGATAATAGCAGATGCCCTGGCGCTCAGTCTTTGGCCATTAAAGCTGAGCGGTTCGTCCTCAACGGCAGCCGGCGGCGCAATATCGACCGGCGTATCGGCAATCACGTGTTGTTTTTGCGCAAGCTCCCTGACCAATCGGGTCGCGCTGGGGAGCAGTGTAGCATGCGTATCCGCCAGCTTATCAATGATCCCCAGCTCGACCGCATCCGTTACAGTCATTTTTTCAGCTTTGAGCAGCATAGTATGAAAAACAGCTGCGGCTGCGGGCCAGCGTCGGTAGGGTACCACCATGCCGCCGATACCCGGCGCAATGCCCAGGCTAATCTCCGGAAACTGTAACCATGCGTTTTTCGCGGCGACAGTTCCATGACAACGAATCACCAGTTCCAGGCCGCCGCCCAGGGCCATTCCGTTCAACGCTGCGACTACCGGTTTCTTGCAGTTATCCAGATAGACCAGCAACCTGGAGCACACCCGGGCATAATCGACGGATTGTTTCCTGTCCCCCAGCATCGAGGGAAACTTGCCGATGTCGGCGCCTGCGGAAAATGCCGTAGTGCCATAGCCGGTGATGATGAAGCCGGTCGTCTGCGGGTCATTCTCATGTTTCTTCAGAATGGTCAGGATTTCATCAGTCATATCATCGTGTATGGCATTCAAGGCCTCGGGGCGGCGCAGCGTGATAATTTTTACCCCGTCGAGTTCATCGACCAGGACAAACCGGTAAAAATCCTGGTAAGCGCCTAATGGTCGTTGCGCGCCGGGCATGCCGGGTTTGGTAGAGGTGAATTTCGTTAAGATGCGTCCACTCTCTTCCTCCCCCAGTTCGCGCATTAATTCCAGGGGGCCTTGCCTGAAGGCAAAAGCAAGCCGGCAACCCAACTCCAGGTCCGCGGCCGAACCGATCTTACGATCCAGGATATCCACGGTCTGTGAAAACAGGACGCCCAGCAGGCGCTCGCGGATTTCCTTGTCCAGGGCTTCGGGCACCGCAACGCTTTCTCCTGGTTTAATGGTCTTCCATTTCCCCTGGGTATCCCATTTTTCTTCCCAACTTTCAATTCGTGGGTGTCCTGAATTGTTTCCCCGATTTGCAATTTGTGGGTGTCCCAAATTAGCAATTTGTGGGTGTCCCGAATTAGCAATTTGTGGGTGTCCCAAATTAGCATTTTGGGTGTCCCGAATTAGCAATTTGTGGGTGTCAAATTATCATTTTGTGCCCGATCCAATGCCCCCTGGAAATTTCTGCGGGATGGTAGTGCGGGCCTTCCAGTTCGGCCTGTAAGGAGTTTGTCTCAATGATGATCGGGTTGCCGTTGGACATGTTCAGCACGAAAAACGGGCCTGTGTGTGCGTACTGGCCTGCTACGTGGTCAACCTGTGCCGGGGTTGCTCCGGCCAGCAAATAACCGGCTTCGTTGCACCAGTTATCGAATATCCGGTCCAGCATGAAACAGACCACGTTGCGGGTGACCATCGGTACCTTCCCGGTCAGGTAAAACAGCCGGCGCAGGTGTTGCAGGAACGCCGGATCGGCTTTTTCCCAATCGACCACTTCCACCACCGGGTTACGGAAGGCCGGCGCAAAAAAATGGGTGACGGTGGTCCTTTCAGGATGGCGCAGGTGAGAGAACAATAAGTGCGCGGGGATGGAACTGGTATTCGAGGTGATCATACAATGCTCGCCGGTGATGGCTTCCGCCCTGGCGAAGATCTGTTTCTTCAGCTCAATATTTTCCGTGGCAGCCTCAAGGACCCAGTCGCACCCGGCCAGGTCGTCGTAATCAACGGAAGCGCTGAGATTTTGCCGGACGCCTTGCGCCTGTTCCGGGGTCAGCTTCCCCCTGGCCACGCCCTTATCAGCATAAGCATGGATTCTGCCGATAGCCCGGTCCAGGGCTTCCCGGCTGATATCTATCAACACCAGGCTTAAATCAGGGATGGCGCTTTTCAGGTAATATCCGATATCCGGGCCAATGGTGCCGGCGCCGATAATGCCGATTTTGCGGGGCATTTCCTGCGCCGTCCGGATCAATACAGGGTTATTGTATTGCTGCATAGGCTGTTGTGTGTTTCCTGTTTACTGGTTCGCCCGCTGCGTCAGTGCGACTTTGTCGACTTTGCCTACCACGGTCTTGGGCAGGTGGTCAACGAAGTGAAATTCTGCCGGTATCTTATAGGACGCCAGGTTTTCCGTACAATAGCGCCGCAATACGTCCTCATCCACGCCGTCCTCTGTCCCTGGCACAATAAATGCGACCGGCAACTCGCCACGGTAGCTGTCCGTTTTCGCCACGACGGCTGCTTCTTCCACCCCCGGGTTCCGGTACAGGACTTCTTCAATCTCCCGGGGGAAAACGTTATAGCCGGATACGATGAGCATTTCCTTTTTTCTGGCGCGGATGTACAGGTAACCCTCCTCATCCAGTTCCCCGATATCGCCCGTGTACAGCCAGCCGTCGCGCAAAGTCTGGGCCGTTTCCTCGGGGCGGTTTCGATAACCGCGCATCACCTGGGGGCCGGCTACCCGGATTTCCCCTTTTTGCCCGGTCTCCAGAACGTTTGTGCCGTCCTCCAGGTCAACCACCTGGATTTCCGTTTCAGGCAAGGGGATGCCGACCGAGGTCGGTTTCCTGACCCCGTCCAGCGGATTAAATGATATTACCGGCCCCGCCTCCGACTGGCCGTAGCCCTCAAGTATCGGCGTGCCGGTAATCCTTTCCCACTCATTCAGGACGTTTTCCGCCAGGGGCGCCGAACCGGAAGAGGACATGTACAGGTTGGAGAAATCGGTTTCGGGAAAGCCCGGGTAATTTAACAGCCCGGTGAAAATAGTGGGGCTGCCGGCAAACAGGGTAATCTTCTCCCGCACCAGGGCAGCAATGACTTCCTCGGGACGATAACGCGGCAGGATGACCAGGGCGCCGCGCCGGTAGACCATGGCGTGCAGGCACATGGACACCGCGTAGCAATGGAACAGCGGCATGATGCACAAGGTTCTCTCCACGTCATCCCGGGTGGGGAAAATGGCCTCGCGCTGGCTCACGTTGACGGACAGTGAATAATGACTGATACACGCGCCCTTGGCCCTGCCGGTGGTGCCGCCGGTAAACTGCAGGGTGGCCGGGTCTTCCGCTTCCGGCAGATTGTCGAGTGTGTCGAGATCGCTACGGGCGCGCCATTCAGTCAGGCGCCTGCCGGCGCCTATGGCGATAAGATGTCTGATGTTCAATTCGGCCGCGAGGGACCGGACCATGGCGTCGAAGGGTTCGTCGTAAATAATGGCAGCCACTTCGGCGTCTTCGAGCATGGGAAGCAATTCGCGGGGCGTGTAAACCGGGTTTAACGGCACCGCCTCCGCCCGCGCCGCATGGACGGCGAACATCGCTATACACACGTCAATGGAATTGCCCATCAACAACGCAACCCGGCAGCCGTTCAGACCAGGCGTTTCCAGTTCCCGGCTGAAACCGGCGACGCAGCGCAGGTACTCCCGATAATTGAGCCGTTCCTCACCCATCACCAGGGCCTCCTGTGCGGGACCCTGCGCCGCCGCGTCCACCAGTGCGTGGACGACGCTGGGAAAGACCACGGGCAAATCGCTGCCGGCTTGACCCATTATCAGGTCACGCGGATAACCACTGCCATGGCGCTATCACCGGCCGCACAGCCGTGGAACAGGCCGTAACCGCCGCCCAGCAGTATGAGTTCCTCAATGAGCTCTATCACTGCGCGCATCCCCGTCGGCCCCTGCGGGTGGCCCCAGATCAGGGAACAGCCGTAATTGTTCATGGTCATGACGTCAACACCCATTTCCCTGGCAAATATAATGTCATTGAGCGCGAACGGGTTATGCGACTTGATTGCCTTGACATCCTTTATCGAAATCCCTGCCCGGGCCAGGGCGCGGCGGCTTGCCGGGATGGGCGCCGCGGGCATGTAGGCCGGGTCTTCCCTGGCCTGGCCGAAGGCGATGATGTTGATGCCGATATTCGGATCTCGACTCAATGCGCGGCCCCTGTCCGGGGTCGTGATGATCATGCCGGCATTGCCGTCGGCCGGGTGGGTCTGGCCGGCAAAGGTAACGGTGCCACCTTCCCGTACCGGCTTCAACCGGGCCATCTTCTCGCTGCTGGTCGCGGTAATGCCCTCATCCCCCGTCAGGGTGGCAAGCGTTTTCCGGTATTTCTTATCCGGCACCTCCAGGGGCAACAGCATATACCTCTGCTGGAACGACTCGCCCCCCTGCTGTTCCAGGGCCTGTTGATACTGCTCATAACGGCGCAACGCGACCTCGTGCTGCTCTGCTGTGGATACGTTCCACTTGGCCGCGCAGTTCTCCGCGGTGCGGGTCATATCGCATTTCACATACGGGTCCTGGTTGAAATTACTCATGACCCAGTCTTCGGTCTGGCCTGTGCCTCCGGGTCCCAGCGGGTCGGGGTAATAGATGTGCGGGCCGTTGGAGATCCGATCCGTAGTGACGGCCAGCACACATTCGGCCTGGCCTGCCTGGATTTCCTGGGAAGCGGCCGCCATGGCCCGGGCACTGGTGGCGCAGGCCTGGCTGACGGTGGGCCCGCCGATGTGGTCAAGGCCGGCCATGGCCGTCAACCAGGGCAATCCGAAAAAACAGCTTTTTTGCGGGATTGTCATGCCCAGCACGCCGTAATCGAACTGCTTTCCGTCCAGGTCCCGGTCGGTCAGGAACTGCCTGGTGACGTGGGCGGCAAATTCCATGCTGTGCAGGTGGGCGAGGCTGCCCTGCCACTTGGCAAACGGGGTGGTCCAGTAAGCGCCGTAGGGGATGCAGGATTCCATCATGATCGGTTACGTTCCAGGAAGCGGTCAAGCATATCGATACATGATAATATCATTTCAACTTTCAATAAAATTTCGATAAAACCTGATCCCTGTTAGAGGCTGGGCTCAGGGTTGAGGAAGGATGACAATTTATTCTCTATTGAGTGAATATACTCTACCTGGAATATGGGTCAGGTCCACGGATGATTTGGGAATAAGGATAGAAACTCTATCGGCCTCAGTATCTCAATGCCGCGAAACGGGCTCATGCTCAGCAAATCCTGATCTCCTGTTACCAGACAATCAGCATCCCCCAATAGAGCAAGCTCCAAAAATTTATCATCATCCGGGTCACGACATCCCAGTTTTGCGCCGGTGATAGCGATAACTTCGGAGACAGACACCAACTGCATAAGGTAGAGGTCTCTATTCTTCCGGGTGACATATCGATCGAATTTCGGACGCTTGAACCGGGAGTGAAACTCTTCAAACGTTTGTTGACAAAACAGAAGTGAGCCACCTGCGCTACGTACCAGTTCCATGACAGCGCGTGGCGTTCCTTGAGGTTGTAGTGCGGCGCTGATCAGGACATTCGTATCCAGGATTACCCGTTCAGCTTTCATCGGCAAGCAGTGAATCCAGTTCAACATCCGTGAGACCGGCTTCAGCGGCTTGTTTGCCAATTTGGTCCATCGTTTGCGAGACACGCTCCCATGCAGCGCCTCTGAGGCGCTCATACTGGTCAACCGACATCATAATGCCGACTGCTCTGCCCTGCTTTGTAACACAGATCGGCGCGCGCTGGGCCGCGTCTATTAACTGACCAAACCGGTTTTTGGCTTCTTTTGCAGCAATTTCTCTCATATAGCTATTATAGCTATAATGTCCATCATATACAATTGCATAACACATTGCTGTTACAGAGAAACGATGACCTGCACAGTCTGTTCTCGGAAACACACCACATCATTTCCGTAATTATCTATCCTTTGTTCGCCCTGCACATCACCATGGCGATATTCCACCAGTTATTCGGCGTGCTGGATAATTAAACACGATTACACCTTCCAAGTGGGCAGGAAGATATCAATTTAATGAAGCGCTAAACAATAACTGAACATTCAATCTACGGATTGTTCAAAGGCATGTGCAGCCCGGTATATGGTCTTTTCAGCATAATGCCGGCCCACCAGCATCAGGCCCACCGGCAGGCCGTCAATCCGGCCGCAGGGAATGGAAATGGCGGGATGTCCGGTGGCGTTGAACTGGCAGGTGTTCAGCGTGTTGCCGAATGCGGTGTGCATGATCTCGTCATCACTTGCATGCTGCTGTGACGTCGGGTTCTCAGCGGCGGTGGCGACCGTAGTAGGCATTAGTAACAGGTCATATTCCCGCAACGGTTTGGTTTGTCGTAGCTCGCACGGAGACCGGCAACTCATCCGTACACTGGTCGATAAATTCATAAGCGGCGGCGAACGGCTGCATATAACCAAGCAGCGCCCGTGTTTTTTGCTCATCCAACACCAGGTTCAACTCGTCGGCCAGTCGTTTCAGTTGGTTACTATCGGGAAGTTGAAATGCCATTTTTCACCCCTCCATTCCAGGATTATCCGGTTGAAGAATTTACTTTACAGGTTAATAATGCTCGGTCGGGAAATATACGAGCGCTCGTTTGAAGATAACATGAATAATCATACCAGTCATATCGACACCTTTGTCAGGGATAACCTGCCCGCGCCGGAGCTATTACCCGAATTTCTGTTTACCACTGAGGAATTACAGTTCCCGGCGCGAATGAACTGTGCGGTGGAGTTGCTGGATAAAAAAATTGCCCGGGGGCACGGCCCCAATAACGCCATCCTGACACCCAACGAGATCTGGAGTTACCGGGACCTGTACGAAAGATCCAACCGGATTGCCCGGGTGCTGGTGGATGACCTGGGCCTGCAGCCGGGCAACCGCGTCCTGCTCCGATCCGCCAACAACCCCATGCTGGTTGCCTGCTGGTTCGGCGTGATAAAAGCCGGCGGGGTAGCCGTCGCTACCATGCCTCTGCTGCGCAAACGGGATCTGGAACCGATTATCAACAAGGCGCAGGCCCAGTTCGCATTGTGCGATGAACGACTTGTGGGCGACCTGTCCGCAGCCACGGAATCCAGCCCGTTTATACGACGTATCTTGCAGTTCAACGGTTCCGGGGAGGCCGGCGCCGCAGCAGAACTGGAGCGGCTCATGGCCACCAAGGAAACCACCTTCACCCCTGTTGATACGGCCGCTGACGACCCCGCCATCATCGCCTTTACCAGCGGCACTACGGGCGCGCCCAAAGGCACGATTCATTTCCACCGCGATATCCTGGCCATGTGCATCTGCGGTAATTTATACGTCGCCAGACCGGAGCCCACTGATATTTTTATCGGCAGCCCGCCGATTGCATTCACCTTTGGCCTGGGGATACTTGTAGGTATGCCCTTGTATGCCGGCGCCAGTGTGGTGCTCCTGGAAGCAACCCCGCCACTGGAACTGGCCAGGGCGATTGGCGCGTTCAAGGCAACCCTTAGTGCAACTGCGCCGACTGCTTACCGCACCATCCTTAATCACATCAATGATTTTGACTTGAGCAGCCTGAAAAAAACCGCCAGTGCGGGCGAAAAGCTCCCCCTGCCTACTTACCTGGAGTGGCTGGCGGCAACCGGGATCAAAATGCTTGATTTCTTCGGTTCGACCGAAATGATCCACGTCTTTATTTCCGCTGTGGGTGATGATATTCGTCCGGGAGCATCGGGCAAGGCGATAACCGGATACCGGGCCTGCATTCTGGGTGATGACAACCAGCCCGTAGCTCCGGGCACACTGGGCCGTCTGGCAGTAAAAGGCCCGACCGGCTGTAAATACCTGGCCGATGAACGGCAAAAAAAATACGTGGTTAACGGCTGGAACCTGACCGGGGACGTCTGCACCATGGATGAAGACGGCTATGTGTGGTACCAGGGGCGTACGGATGACATGATTATCTCTTCGGGTTACAACATCTCCGGAGCGGAAGTGGAGGCGGCCCTGTTGCCCCACGAAGCCGTCACTGAATGCGGTGTCGTCGGGATACCGGATGAAGCACGGGGTATGCTCATCAAGGCATTTATCGTATTAGCCGGGGGGTATCAGGCATCGGAGCGACTGGCTGGCGAACTGCAGGAGTTTGTCAAGCAATCCATTGCCCCTTACAAGTACCCGAGGGTGATAGAATTCATAGCGGCGCTGCCCAAGACACAGACCGGCAAGATCCAAAGAAATAAACTGCGCGCATTACCCCACTGAGAAACGCACTTGGCGACAGGTGATCTAAATGGTTACAGACGCAGGCGGCGCCTGTGCCGATACGGTGATCGTTGAAGACGGTTTAGCCGTGCTTCCGACTGCTTAGATAGAACGAGATGTGGTAAGCTATTGCAAAAATTCACCAACCATGGAGATTCAACGTGGCAACGGCGTTATCGATACCCCCGCAAGGGGAAAAAATCACTATTGAGAATGGACGACTGCAAGTACCGGCTCACCCGGTAATACCATTTATTGAAGGAGACGGTATCGGTCCTGACGTCTGGCGTGCGACCCGGCAGGTACTTGATGCGGCGGTTGCCAAGGCCTATAACGGCCAGCGGGATATTCACTGGCTGGAAGTTTATGCCGGGGAAAAGGCCAATGAACTGACCGGTTCCTGGCTGCCTGACGAGACCCTGGACCGCTGCCGGGAATACCTGGTTGCCATCAAGGGCCCGCTGACCACGCCCATCGGCGGCGGCATTCGCTCCCTGAACGTCGCCCTGCGCCAGATCCTTGACCTTTATGTCTGCCTGCGCCCGGTTCGGTGGTTTCAAGGTGTGCCCTCACCGACAAAAAACCCGCAGCTGGTGGACATGGTCATATTCCGGGAAAACACCGAAGACATCTATGCCGGTATAGAGTTTGAACAAGGGACGGAAGAGAACCGGAAATTTCTGGAATTACTAAAGGATGCATTTCCCAACTATTACCGGAAAATCCGCTTTCCGGAGACCACCGGTATCGGCATCAAACCGATCTCCCGGGAAGGGACAGAGCGCCTGGTCAAGGCCGCAATTCACTACGCGCTGGATAATAAGCGCAAGAGTGTCACATTTGTACACAAGGGCAACATTATGAAATACACCGAAGGGGCTTTCCGTAACTGGGGCTATGCACTGGCGGAAAATTCCTTCCCGGACCATACCTATACCTGGGATCAATGGGAACGCACCCGCTCGGCAAAAGGAGCAGAGGCAGCCAACCAGGAACAGGAGGAGGCGCTGGCCGGCGGCAAAATACTGATCAAGGACGCCATTGCCGATATTACCCTGCAACAGGTGTTGACCCGACCCAAGGAATTCGATGTGATTGCCACCATGAACCTGAACGGTGATTACCTGTCCGATGCATTGGCGGCACAGGTCGGTGGTATCGGCATAGCGCCCGGGGGTAATATCAACTATGACACCGGTCATGCCGTATTCGAGGCGACTCACGGCACCGCACCCAAGTATGCCAACCAGGACAAGGTCAACCCGGGCTCCCTGGTGCTCTCCGGTGAGATGATGCTGCGCTACCTGGGCTGGACGGAAGCTGCAGACCTTGTCATATCCGGTATGGATAATACGATATGCGCCAAGACAGTCACCTATGACTTTGCCCGGTTAATGGAGGGCGCAAATAAAGTCAGTTGCAGCGAGTTCGGCCAGGCATTGATCACGAACATGTAGTGTAACTGTACCAATGTCAGAGCAGCGAAAACAGACCATTGCGCGCATCTCGGAGTTTATCTACGAAGGATTCCTGAAATATAACGAGAGTTTCTCCCGTATTACGGAGCGCGCCCGGCGGCGTTTTGAGCAGCAGGACTGGGGCGGGCATCATCAGGACATAGTCGAACGGGTCGAACTCTATGAAAAATCCGTGCGCCGCATCGTTATCTCGTTGCGGAAAAATCTGGGTCCAAGGGTAATCGATCGCAAGCTCTGGCACAGTACGCGGGGATATTTTGGTGAACGGTTGTATAACGTGCCTGACGCCGGTTTCATGAAGACGTTCTTCAATTCCATAACCCGGCGCATCTTTGATACGGTGGGCATCGACTCGGAAATCGAATTTGTTTCCTCAGCGCCGGGTGAAGGTTTTAATCCGCTGGAGACGCTGACCCTGAACCGCTATCCCTACTGGGGTTCATTGAGCAAGACATTCAAAAATATTCTTGATGATTTTGCCTTCAAGGTACCCTTTAAAAATATTACTGCGGATTCCAAGACCATCAGCCGGGAAATCCAGCGCTACTACCAGGGGCACCTGCGCCAACATGGCGAATTTCTCAGGTTTGAATTTATCAATTCGGCGTTTTTTCAATCAGCCCGGGCCTATTTAATCGGCCGCACCATCCAGCAAGATCACGTTAACCCTCTCGTTATCGCCCTGAAAAATTCCGGCGGCGGCATTGAGGTGGATGCGGTACTGTTGTCCGAGGAAGAAGTCAGTATCGTATTCAGTTATACCCGGTCCTATTATTTCGCCAATCCGCACTCCGTGATCGGCGCGGTGCATTTCCTGCATTCCATCCTGCCGGGCAAGCCCATTGACGAGTTGTACACGGTACTGGGCAGGTTGCGCCAGGGCAAGACCGAGCGCTACCGCATCTTTTCGCACCACCTGGAGAACACGGATGACAAGTTCGTGCATGCCGAAGGTGATAAGGGCCTGGTGATGCTGGTATTCACATTGCCCTCTTACGATCTGGTATTCAAGATTATCCGGGACAATTTCGGTTATCCGAAGACCATCAGCAAGGAGGAGGTGCAAAATAAATACAAGCTGGTTTCCCGGCATGATCGGGCCGGCCGTTTAATCGATACCCAGGTATTCCGCAACCTGGAGTTCCCGTTAAACCGCTTCGGTGATGATTTGCTGGAAGAACTGCTCAGCGAAGCGGCCGGAACCGTGCGTGTCGAGAAGGATCAATTGATTATCGACCACGTCTATATCGAGCGCCGGGTACGGCCATTGAACCTGTACCTGAGAGAAGCCGATCGGGCCGATGCCAGCGAGGTCATTCTGGATTACGGGCAAACCATCAAGGACCTGGCCAATACCAATATTTTCCCCGGCGACCTGCTGCTGAAAAACTTTGGTGTGACCCGGCACCGGCGGGTCGTTTTCTATGATTACGATGAAGTGGCGCTGGTAACGGAATGCGACTTCCGCGACATCCCGGACAGTGATGATGATGAAGACCTGATGCGTTCGGATGTCTGGTTCCACGTCAACAAGAATGATATTTTTCCGGAAGAATTCATCAAATTTTTATCCATGGAACCAAAATTGCGCGCCCTGTTCCTGGAAGTCCACGGTGACCTGCTCACGGCTGATTACTGGAACCGGGTTAAATCCAAGCACGTGAGGGGTGATATTGAACTGGTTATTCCTTATTTCCGGCATTCGATGCCGGCACAGGATCAGGGAATGGAGGAGAGGGAACAGGGAACTGCCGTAATGTGACGGGATCGTCCCATTGCAGTATTCGGAGGATAACTGTTCTGTTATCCCTTATCTGCTGCCTCTCCCTGTCTGTTTGCCAGTTGGAGCGGCCGGAGCAGATGCATGAATTTACCGGGCTGACGATGGGGACGACCTATTCCGTCATGATTAATGCCGCGACGCTACCGCTTTCAAGACAGCAATTGCAGGTACGGTTCGACGCTATCCTCAACAGGGTTAACATGGAGATGTCCAGCTACCTGCCCGAGTCAGAACTATCCCGGATAAACAATACTGATAGCACCGATTGGCTTTCCGTAAGCGCATCCCTGATGCGCGTGTTACAGGCCGCCCGCGAGCTGAGCCGATTAACGGGGGGTGCGTTTGATGTCAGCGTCGGCCCCCTGGTCAACCTGTGGGGGTTCGGCCCGCAACAGGATTTCACTGTCCCGGAGGAGGAGCAGATCGATACGGCTTTACGCCTGGTTGGTTATCAAAAACTGCAACTGGACCCCGCGGCTTCTAACCTGAAAAAAGCGGCTGCCGGAATGTATATCGATCTTTCCGCTATCGCAAAGGGCTATGGCGTGGATGAGATCGCCGACTACCTGGACGGGTTGCAACTGGACAACCACCTGGTGGAAATCGGCGGGGAAATTCGCGCCCGGGGCGTGAACGACAAACAGGTAGCCTGGCAAATAGGGATTGAACAACCCGTTGGCGGACAGCGCGGCGTGCGGAAAATCATCAAACTGGAAAATATCGCCATGGCAACTTCCGGTGATTACCGGAATTTTTTCGAGAAAGACGGGATCCGCTATTCGCACGCAATTGACCCGCGCACGGGCCACCCGGTTACCCATGGACTGGTCTCGGTAACGGTATTGCACCCCTCGACCATGCTGGCCGATGCCTGGGCAACCGGCCTGCTCGTGCTGGGCCCGGAACGGGGCCTTGAACTGGCAAGACAAAACGGACTGGCAGCGTATTTTATCATCCACAACGATGCGGGGTTCAGGGAAGAGTCGACCCCGGCATTCAAACCCTATTTTGTCAATGATAGACTTTAAAAATGAGCACGCCGACTTGCACAATCATAGCGGGGCCTAACGGGGCGGGGAAAACTACCTTTGCGATGAAGTATCTGCCGCAAATCAACTGCAGTATCTTTCTGAACGCCGATATGATAGCCGCCGGACTTGTTCCGCTTGGAACGGGGGAAAAACTGCTTAAGGCCGGAAAGCTGTTTCTGCACGAAATTGAGCAAGTCCAAAAAAGAAGAGAAGATTTTGCGTTTGAAACAACCCTTTCCGGTAAGTCTCACCTGTCAAGAGTACGTCGTATGCTGGCAGAGGGCTGGCGCGTCAATCTTATTTATCTCTGGCTGCCTAGTACTCTTTCCAGTTAATATTGACATATTCAGCGGGTCGGGAAGCGGTTGAGCGCACGGCGCGCCTCGCAGGTAATGGCGCGTCCTTGCCAAGAGGCGCAACACTGCGGGCGACCGCTTCCCGGCCCGCCCGCAGGGAGCTAAACAGCGACGCCAATACGGCGTTGCAGTCCTTGACAAGGGCGCGCCATTCTCTGCGGACTGCGCCTTGTCTTGGCGTCGCTGTTTAGCTCTGAACATGTCAATATTAACTGGAAAGAGTACTAGCGTAGAGGCGTCATTAAGCCGCGTCCGGGAACGCGTCCTGCAAGGCGGACACAATATTCCCGAAAATGACATTCGCAGACGTTACGGTAAATCCTTGAAAAATCTGCTTGCCCATTACGCGCCGCTATGTAGTGAAGTAGAATGTTTTGATAATTCAACGAGGCCCAGACGGCTTATTTTCCGGCAGACGGGAAAAGATGTTACAGTGGTAGACAACGAACTGTTTGACGTGATACGGGGACAGGCCAACATGAGTGAACAAACAATAGTGAAAGAACGAAGTGAAGTCTATGAATTGGATGGCAACGTTTATGAGCTGCCGGCTAAACGTAATGTAGAAGACGTGGACTCGGAATTCATCGGGCAGGTTCTGGACTATGCCGTTGCCAAAGAGTTGGATAGAAAGCGCCGGCTGGGCTTCGATGCGATCATCGTGGAAAACAACATGATCATGAAACTCCATCCTGATGGGAGTATGACGGAAGTCGGCCCGGTGGAGTGAGTATTCGAAGGGGACAGATTTAAAATCTATCCCCGGCGCTGGTCGAAGCTGTACCCGTACCCGGTTGGTTCTCCCCCTCACCCTGTCCCTCTTCCTCCCGGGGAGAGGGAACCTTGTGCGTGTTATTTCAGGTGCTTGACCAGGATTTTGGAGTTGCGTTGATAGTTGTATAAGGTCTGCTTTTCCATGGGCAGGCTATCCAGTGAGGCTGCGCTGAAACCCCGCTCGAGAAACCAGTGCTGGGCCTGGGTCGTCAGCACAAACAGGCTGTCCAGGTCCTGGCGTTGCGCCTCTTTCTCCACTTCGTCAAGCAACTGGTTGCCGTGACCGGCATCCTGGTAGTCCGGGTGTACGACCAGGCAGGCCACTTCTCCCATCCCGTCATCGGGGTAGGGATACAGACCGACGCAGCCGATGATGACGCCATCCCGGATCAGGATGGTAAAGTGGTCCGCCTCCAGCTCCAGTTTCTCCCTGGAGCGTTTCACCAGGTATCCCTGCTGCTCATGGTGTTCGATCAGGTCCAGGATAGCGCCGATATCATCGCTGTCCGCTCTGCGCGTGACGTCATAGGCAGAGGCGCTGATCATCAGCCCCGAACCGTCGCGGGTAAACAGCTCATTCAATATGGCTCCATCTTCTTCGCGATCAAGCAGGTGTACCCGTTGAACTCCGTTGGCGCAGGCGTCCAGCGCGTGTTTCAGGTAAATCCGGCTGTCAGATCCGGCATCCACCCCGGTTAAAAGCGCCTCGGCTTGCGCCTGGTTCAACTGGTTGGCCTGGCGGCCGTTCATCAATACGGCCAGTTCATCCTTTTCCATCAAATAAACCAGTTTGTCCGCCTGCAAGGCCACGGCCACCTCGGCCGCCAGGGCGAGAGCGGATAAGTTATAAGCCTCTCCGGTGACGGAATAACCCAGCGCAGGCAGGACCACGATTTCACCCCTATCGAGTTTGTGGGAGATGGCGTCCGCATCGATTTGGCGGATGTTGCCGGTCAGTTGATAATCCACGCCTTCGATAACACCCAGGGGTTTTGCAGACACGTAATTTCCCGTGTTCACCCTGATTAACGCATTGGACATGGGGCTGTTGCCAAGCCCCATGGACAGCCCGGCCTGCAGATCCAGCAACAGCCGCCCGGCAACCGTTTTGACGTCTTCCATGGTATCCGGATCGGTGATGCGTATGCCGTTGTGATAGCTGGAGTCCACCCCCCTCTCATTCAGGCGCGCCTCTATGGACGCACGGGTACCGAATACCAGCACCAGCCGGATGCCCAGGCTGGTGAGCAGGGCCACGTCGTGGACCAGCGAAGTAAAGCCACCGCCGTGAAGCACACTGTCACTGACCTGCACAACGAACGTCTTACCGCGATGGATGCGGATGTAAGGCGAGGCTGACCGGAACCAGCTTACGAATTGTGATTTGTCCATACTTTCATCTCAGATTATAACGATAATGTCTTGCCTACCCAGTCTTGACAAATCTGCCAGGAGCAGATTTGGACGCCCGCAGGGCGCCCGTAGGGTGTGCGCCATGGAAGGCGCACATCAAATTGCTATTCCAACCTGTCTCTTCCGGACGACTTCATATTTTTATAACAGATCATGACATGCAGAAATGGGTAATCATCTTTTTCAGCAGGTCCTGCATCGGTTGAATGCGTTTCTGCTCAATATATTCATTGGCCTGGTGAGCCTGGTCAATATCCCCCGGTCCCAGCACGACCGTGTCCATGCCGAGGGAATTCAGGTACGGCCCTTCCGTGCCGAAATTGACAGTCCCGGCGGCGTGTCCGGTCAGCTTCTCCGCCACGGTGACGATCTCACTCAGAGGGTCGGTTTCCATGGGGGGTGTCCCGGGAAATACCTCATCGAACTCCACAGCCAGGCCGCTCCCGGCGAGCGCTTGTGTCACCGTCCGGCGCAACTGTTGTCGAACTTCACTGATCTGCATGCGCGGCAATAACCTGAGGTCGATCTTCAATTCACACTCGGCGCAGATCCGGTTGGGGCTGTCGCCGCCGTGGATACTACCAAAATTCAAGGTCGGGACCGGCACATTGAATTTTTCGTTAGAGAATTTCTCCTGCAAGCTGCCGCGCCATTCCAGCAGGGTCCTCATGACCTCGTGCATACCCTCCATGGCATTATTGCCCAGGGACGGATTACTGGCGTGTCCGGCCTGGCCCTTGAGGCTAATGGTCTCGATCATTACCCCTTTGTGCATGATGACGGGTTTTAAACCCGTGGGTTCGCCGATGAGCGCGTAGCGTCCCAGACCCCTGTTCGCATCCACCAGGGCCTTGGCGCCGGCCATGGTGCTTTCTTCATCACAGGTTGCCAGCAGGATGATGGGGCGCTTGATCTTTTTCAGGTCCAGGGACTGTAATACCTGCATTACGATAGGGAAGAAACACTTCATGTCCGATGTGCCCAGACCGTAAAAGCGTTCGTCTCTTTCCGTAAGCCTGAAGGGATCCTGATGCCAGGCGGACTCGTTATACGGCACCGTATCGGTATGGCCGGACAAAACCAGGCCGGCGCCGCCCGTTCCCAGGCTGGCTACCAGGTTGACCTTGTCTGCCCTGTCGTTAACAGGCATTGTTTCAACCGCGCAACCCAGGTCGGCAAACCAGTTTGCCAGCAGATCCACCACGGGAAGATTACTCTGGTCATGGCGCGGGTCTATACTGCTTACTGAAGGCGCCGCCACCAGCGCGGCAAACGACTCTCGAAATGCAGGTAGTGTTATCATGAATGTCCTGTATTAATCCGCAGATGACGCAGATTATCGCAGATGAAAAGAATATAATATATCGTATACGTCCGCTTTCTCCATTATTCAAGGTAAGTGCGTAATTTCGCCGCCAGTGATCTGGACAATAATGCCAATCAGCAATCTACAGGTACAGGAATAATACAATGACTGAACAATTGAACCGTTACAGCGCAAGGGTGACCCAGGAGAAATCACAGGGCGCCTCACAGGCTATGCTATACGGTATCGGCATGACCGAAAAGGACATGGCCAAGCCCCAGGTGGGCATTGCCAGTGTCTGGTACGAGGGCAATACCTGCAATATGCACTTGCTGGACCTGGCTGCCAAGGTCAAGGAAGGGGTGGAAGCCGAGGATCTGATTGGTATGCGCTTTAACACCATCGGCGTGAGTGATGCCATATCCATGGGCACGGAAGGCATGAGTTTTTCCCTGCAATCCCGGGACCTCATTGCAGATTCCATCGAAACCATCATGTGTGCGCAATGGTACGACGCCAATATCTCAATCCCGGGGTGCGACAAGAATATGCCCGGCTGTATTATCGCCATGGGCCGTCTCAACCGCCCTTCCCTCATGGTCTATGGCGGCACCATCAAGCCGGGTTATCACCGGGGCAACAAAGTGGACATCATCTCCGCGTTCCAGAGCTACGGCGAATTCATCTCGGGCCGGATTGACGAACAAAACCGCAGCGCCATCGTGCGTTCGGCCTGTCCTGGTCCCGGCGCCTGCGGCGGCATGTACACGGCCAATACCATGGCCTCGGCGATAGAAGCGCTGGGCATGTCGTTGCCTTACAGCTCATCGACGCCGGCAGTGGACCCGCAGAAGCTGGACGAATGCATCCAGGCCGGGGCTGCCGTAAAAAATCTCCTTGAACTGGACCTCAAGCCGCGGGATATCATGACCCGCGCCGCATTTGAAAATGCCATGGTCCTCGTCACCGTACTCGGCGGCTCCACCAACGCGGTACTGCACTTGATCGCCATGGCCCGGTCGGTGGATGTGGCGCTGGGTATCGACGACTTCCAGGCAGTCAGCGATCGTACCCCGTACCTGGCAAACCTGAAACCCAGCGGTCGTTACGTGATGGAGGACCTGCACAAGGTCGGCGGCGTGCCGGCGGTGATGAAGTTCCTGCTGGAAAACGACATGATCGATGGCGATTGTATGACGGTTACGGGAAAAACCCTCGCTGAAAACCTGGCTGACGCAGCGGCGCTGAGTGAAGGGCAGGATATTCTCCGGCCACTGGACAAGCCTTTCAAGGCAAGCGGCCATATCCGCATCCTGAAGGGCAACCTGGCGCCGGGCGGCGCCGTGGCAAAGATTACCGGCAAGGAAGGGGAAGTATTCAGCGGACCCGCCAAGGTATTCGACTCGGAAGAAGACATGCTGGCGGCGCTGGAGCAGGACCGGATTGAAAAAGGCGACGTGGTCGTGATCCGTTACGAGGGTCCCAAGGGCGGGCCGGGCATGCCGGAAATGCTTACCCCGACTTCCGCCCTCATGGGCGCAGGACTGGGTAATGACGTCGCCATGATCACAGATGGCCGGTTTTCCGGCGGGTCCCATGGATTTATTATCGGCCACGTGGTGCCGGAAGCTCAGGAGGGTGGCCCCATTGCCTTGATCAAAACCGGTGATTTAATCACAATCAATGCCGAGCGCAACCAGATAAACGTAGACCTGTCCGATGACGAACTGGCGCAACGCAAGGCAGACTGGATCATGCCCCAGTACAAGGCGAAACGCGGCACCCTGTACAAATATATCAAGAGCGTGAAGTCAGCCTCACTCGGTTGCGTTACCGATGAGTGAACGAAGTTATCACATGTCGGTGGAAGATTTCCGCCGTTATGGCAAGGAGATGATTGACTGGATAGCAGATTACTATGAAAATGTAGACCGCCATCGCGTTCTGTCCCGGGTAAAACCCGGCGAAATTGGCGCCTCCCTGGCTGATGCGGTACCCGCACAGGGCGAGGATTTCGCGCAAATTATCCGGGATATCGAGGATAAAATCCTGCCCGGCGTCACCCATTGGCAATCCCCCCACTTCCATGCCTATTTCCCTGCCAATACCTCGGGGCCGGCCATATTGGGGGATTTACTGTCCTCCGGTCTTGGCATACAGGGGATGTTATGGTCAACCAGCCCCGCCTGTACCGAAGTTGAAACCCGGGTGCTGGACTGGCTGGTAGACCTGTTGGGACTGCCGGACAAGTATCGCTCAACGGATAGTGGCGGCGGCGTTATCCAGGATAGCGCCTCCAGCGCCATCCTGTGCGCCCTGCTCGCGGCGCGGGAGAGGGATTCCGGCTTGCGCACAAACCGGGAAGGTTGTAACGGAAACCAGGTGGCCTATTGTTCCACCCAGACCCATTCCTCCCTGGAAAAGGCCATGGGCATAGCCGGCCTGGGGCGCGCCAGCCTGCGCCAGATTGCGGTTGATGAGAACTTTGCCCTGGACGCCGACCAACTGGCGGCGCAGATCAAGGCTGACAGGGCCGCCGGGCTGCGCCCCATATTTGTCTGCGCCACGTTAGGCACTACTTCATCCAATGCGCTGGACCCTATCGCCGCTATCGGCAGGATCTGCGCTGACGAAGGCTTGTGGTTCCACGTGGACGCGGCCATGTCCGGCACCGCGGCCATCTGTCCTGAATACCGTTATTTACATGACGGTATCGAGTACACCGACAGTTATTGCTTCAACCCCCATAAATGGATGTTCACCAACTTCGATTGCAGTTGCTTCTGGGTAGCTGACCGGGCTGCCTTGATCAACGCCTTGTCCATCCTGCCCGAGTACCTGCTCAACGAGGCCACGGAAAGCGGCGCGGTGTTTGATTACCGGGACTGGCAGGTGCCGCTGGGCCGCCGTTTCCGGGCGCTCAAGCTCTGGTTCGTACTGCGTTATTACGGTGTGGAAGGTCTGCAATACCATATACGCCGGCATATCGAATTAACCCGGCAACTGGTTGAGTGGATCGAGGCCGATGAACATTTCGAAATCGTCGCGCCGGTCCCGCTCAACCTGATCTGCTTGCGCCACCGGGGCAGCGATGAGCTGAATAAGAAGCTTCTCGACGAGCTTAACGAAAGCGGCGAGATATTCCTCACCCATACCAGGCTGGACGACCGGTTTGTCATCCGCATCTGCATCGGCCAGGCCCGCACCGAACTGGAGCACGTCGAACAGGCGTGGCGATTGATTACAGAGACGGCAAGTCGACTGCGTGAGTAACCATGGCATAGAAAGCTCCATCAGATAATCGATCTTATATAATGGAGTTCAAATTATATCATTACGTCGGCATTAAAGAAGTGTGGTTCCCTGCAACTGGACAGCCTGAGTAGTAAATCAAGCTCTGGCCGCTTGCGGTAGGGTTTGACCGGAATAGTACACTTCGTCCGCTGTCCGGTCGTCAAGACCTTGAGTGAGTAGACACATCAGCAGCAATACCGTATCCGCGAGAAAGCCAAACAGGATGTGGTGGATTACCACATCCTGCGTAGCCAACCGGATAACACTAGGCTTTATCGCCGCTTAATACACCTGTAAGCTTATTGGACAACACGCCCCACAATACCCCTATCACCGACGATACGGTTAACAGCAAAAGAGGATTTTCCATAGACGGCGCAGTCAGAACAGCCATGTCAAACATGCCTTCTGTCTGAAGGACATAAGCAAACACAAGAGCAAAACCATTCACAGTCGTAGGAAGTGCAGAAAACAATTGTATTTTTGACAAATAAACAAAAGCTGCGACAAAGATCGCTACCCAAACCGGGACAGTCAATGAGCCTATTGGAACACTCAGTATCAACATGCAACAGATACACCCTAAAACGATACCAAAAATCATCGCTCCCAGTGTCAGCTTAACTGATTCCATATTTGCCCCGTTAGCAAAATAACCTCCCCAGGCAATAAACAACGCCCAAAGAGCAACAATACCTGCCATAACTGTTGTACCTAAATAAACTATAACGAACGCAAAACCACCGATACTTAAAGTAAGTGCTGTTAAAGTTGGCATTTCTTCCTCCTCATAAAGATAAGTTATTGTTTGTAAAACTAGCCACCTATATAAGACATTTCGACTTTGGGAACAGGTGTGCTGATGAATTCACGGGTTTCAGAATAGCGGCCGACACGTTTACCCCATATTGAAGCGAGTGTAGCCCTGAACATATCGTCATTAACGCCCTCTTCTCCAATGACTCTACGTATATCATGTCCATCGCCGGCAAACAAGCACGTACCGCATAACCAACGTCGTTTATCCTAGTGTGGGTAGTACCGATCTTTGAAAATACATTGGTGCCAATTAACGTGCTAATATCGTTCATGGTTCGCTCCGGTGGTTAAGTGACATTGTTGAATGGTGGCCAAACTGCTTGCTGTGCCGGGGCTAACTCCCATTCTGGCCCATCGAGGCCGTGAAAAAAAGTACCGGGGCTGACCATTCCATTATTTCTCATTGCGCCCTTCCCTGGGCGCAACACTAAGGCGGCCTGTGGCCGTGCAAATCGTCCATCCTGACGATTTGTCACCAGGTGATGCGATGATCTCGGTTACTGATGAGCACTTATGATGAAATCTACAGGTGGGTATGCCACGTTCCGGAGGGGAAAGTCGCCAGTTACGGCCAGATAGCCGGGCTGGTTGGGAAATGTTCGGCCAGACAGGTGGGCTACGCCATGGCGGCCCTGCCCGATGACAGCGGGGTACCCTGGCACAGGATCATCAACAGCCAGGGCAGGATCAGCCTGCGCGCCGGCTCCGAGGGACACCGCTTGCAGCGGATATTGCTTGAAGCAGAGGGCATCGTTTTCTCAGCGGATGATAGAATTGACCTGGTTGAATATCGCTGGACGGCAGCGGCGGGCGATGCCAACCCGAAAGACACCAAGGATTACCCGGAGGGCGTCTGGACACTGCCTCCCACCTATCGCCTGGGTGAGACAGACAAGGCAAAATATACCGCCATAGGCGAAAGCGACAGGATGACCATGAAGTTCGTCAAACTGTAAGGAGTGATAGACAGTATGTATATTTGGGGTCAGAGTAAAAATACTTGAGAATAAATCACCGACGGGAAGAAGGTGGCTGTATTTTTACTCTGACCCCAAATATCTCTGTGATCTCTGTGTACTCTGTGGCTTGATTTATAACCTGAATAACGGCTCAAGGTTACCTCGGGCCGATGATGTTTCACTATCGGCAGTCTTGCTCTCCTGCAAAAATGCCTGCCACAGCGGTTCGCCGCGCCAGGGGTCGGGCGTGCGGGAATAAAGCTGGCGCGACAGGTTGCGGATTTCTGCGGCCAGTTCCTCTCTGCTGTATTTTTCCAGGTCGCCCAGGCTGGTGACCGGCGGGCCGGTCGGGCGCGCCCTTGCCCAGCGTAACAAGGCCGTTTTTGCCCGTTGCGGGTCATTGTCCTGACAGGCTTGTTTAACGGCCTTCAGCGCTTTATTTATATCTCCCGTATGGGCCTGCGCGATCTCAGCTTGCGCACCTCTTCTATTTTTCAGTATATAAATGAGGGTAACGATCCAGGTTAGCGCGAGGATGCAGGTAAGCCATTGCCAGATCGAAGTGTCAGGAGAGGCCGTAACTTCCACGGCAGCAGTTTCAGCAACTTCCGGGACCGTCTGCACAAGACCCTCCGTATCCATACCCAGCGCAGGTAAAGCCGGCGCCTCGGTAACGGTCTCCGGCACGGCCGTCGATACCTGCACGCGCCGTTCGGGTAAAACCGCGTATTGTACGGTCTGCGTCTCGGTATTCCACCAGGGCAGGGAGATCTTCGGCAAGGTAAATTCACCCTCCCGCGCCGGGATAATGGCGTTCTTTTGCTGTCTTATCCCGGTTATTCCGATAGCGGCCTGCTGGTTTTCCAGCACCGGCATATCGGGATATTGCTTGAAGTCCGCGGGGAGTTGTTCCTGTATTTCCGGTAGCTGGCTGGCGGTCAAACCCTGCGCACTAAGCGTGAGGGTACGGGTCACCGGCTCATTGGGCAACAACTCAAGCGGGTTTTTTGACCACTTCTCGGTTATCTTCACGTCAGTCGCGGGCAGCCAGTGTCCGCTCTGGTAGGCGCCGGGGACCGGTTTGATCTCCAGCCGTACCGGTTCCGATTGTCTTACCAGCGTATTTGTCCTGGCTCCGAACGGATCAAGGCTGAAGGATGAGGTTGCCGACACCTGTGCCTGAAACCGGACCGGCTTGAGCAACAAGGTCCCGCTGACCTGGGGATAGATCCCGTAGCGTCTTTCAAAGACGGCATAGCGTCTGCCTTCAATGAAGAGGTCGTAACTCCTGTCCGCATCCAGCGGTTCAATAATTGCGCTCCCCTGGCTCAGTTCCGGTTCGGATAAGGTCTCGTTGGAGGTGGCGATCGCGCGATACAGTTTTACGGTATAAATCAATTCGGCCTGGACATAAGCCGACTCAGGGGCCACCTCGACTTCCATATATATGTCCCGCGAGGCCTGATCTGTCGAACCGGTTGCGGCCTGTGTGACCGTCAATGGCGTTTGCGGGCTGTTATCCTTGCCGAAAGAAATGGCAGGGATAACCAGGTTGCCGGTATTCAGCGGCAACACGGTCAATCGCCATTGTTTGGTGCGGGTGATTTTGGTGTTGACGATACTCATACTGGTACTGGTGCTGGTGGACAGCACCTGAAAGTCTTTTTCCAACGGAGAAAAATCGGGGTCGTCATCCACGCTTCCGGCAGCTTCGAATACCAACTGGAAGGATTCCTGTAATACAGCCGGGTTCCGGTCAGTTTTGACGGTAATGGTCGCGGCGCCGGTGAAACCGGGAAACAGCGCCAGGACAGTCACTATGACCAGCACGCAAACATTACCAGGTTTATTCATCCCGATCGGCCTCATAGTTGCGTTGCTGGTATTGATAGCGGAACTTTCGCCTGAGCAGCCCAGCGGGGTCATCGGGAATCCGGCGCAGCCATTGTTCCGTGGCCTGTTGCTCCTCGGCAGTCTTCATAGCGTCGCGTTGCGCGACTTGCTGCTCAGCTTCCTTATCCTGTTGCTGCTTCCCTTGTTCATTTTGCTCCTGTCGTTGAGCCTGTTCTTGTTTATCCTGTTCCGACCTTTCATTTCGTTCTGCCTGCTCCTGCTGAGGCTCATCCTGCCGGGATTGGGACTGTTGTCTGTCCTGTTGCCCCTGGTTCTGCTGTTGTTCCTGCCCCTGTTGTTGCTGTTGTTGCTGCTGCTGTTGTTCCTGCCCCTGTTGCTGCTGTTGTTGTTGCTGTTGTTCCAGTTCCTGCTCCAGTAATTCCCGGTTGAATTTTGCATCGGCATGATCCGGTAGTTCAGCCAGGGTTTTGTCATAAGCTGCAATGGCCTCCTGGTAACGTCCCAGGCGGGCCAGCGCGTTCCCACTGTTATAATTGCTTTCCGTGTCATCGAGTTGTTCCAGGATATCGAGGGCTGCCTGATAATTTCCGGAGCGGTGTTGCGCGGCCGCTTTCCAGGCGGGGTCATCGAACAATTCAGCCGCAGCCGCATAGTCCCGGGCCTCCATCGACCGCTGTCCCTGTTGATCGTTACGCAACCATAGACCCTCCCAGTCCAGTGCATGAACCGGACCCGCCGCGGGAATCAGCACTAACGCCAATACAAAAATATAGCCGCGCCGGAACAGCAGGGTAGCCAGAGGAAGCAGACACAATACCAGCCAGGGACCTTGTTCGCGCCAGACATCCGCCGTTATCTCTGTGCCGGCCTGCTCAGTATCGGGTTGGGCCGCGGAGAAATTCCCGGTCAACAGGCTGATGTCCTGATCGTCTTTTGTCAATCGGACATAAATTCCTGCGCCTGATGAAGCAAGCCGGCGCAATGCGTCCTCATCCAGGACGGGGATGACTATCTCACCGTCTTTCCCTTTCAGGAAACCGCCATCAGGCAACAACACGGGCGCGCCATGGCGTGTGCCTACGCCCAGAATGGAAAGTTGATAGCCTTCATTACGCAGTCGGCGTACACTTTCCTGCGCGCGCTCCGGGTCCGCGTCATCGGTGATCAGCAGGACATGGCCGCGTCCCATGCCTGCCTGTTTGAGCAGGTCCAGTGACTTGTCAAGCGCCCTGTCGGTCCGATTGCCGGTTACCGGCATGATATTGGTATCCAGCGCCTTCAATTGCGACTTGATGGTTGCGCCGTCGTCGGTCAGCGGCGTAACCGTAAAGGCTTCCCCGGCATAGACCAGCAACGCGGTCTGTCCTTCCTGCCGTTGATCCAGAATATCCCGGATCTTGTAGCGAGCCCGTTCCAGCCTGCTGGGAGACACGTCAGGCGCATCCATGGAACGTGTGAGGTCCAGGGCGATAACCAGGGCATCCTGTGCCGTGAACACGGGTTGCGGCAGTTTCTCCCAGACCGGACCCGCCAGTGCAATAATACCCAGCAACCCGCCTGCTGCGGTGGAAATGAGCGCAACGCGCTGTGTGCTGCGCACACCCTTGATCAATATATGCGGCAATAACGGCTCGTCGACTACTGCTTCCCAGTTGCTCTCCGCCCCTTTCCTGAAGAACATGAACCAGAGCAGGAGCGCCAGGGGCAGCAAGGCAAAAAACCACTGTGGCCGTAAAAAGTGAAATAATTCCAGTTCCATGACAGTCACATGCGTATTTTCATAAGTCCCAATAAGGCGCCGAGCAATAATGCCGCGGCCAGGGGCCAGTAATAAAGGGATTTCTGCGGCCTGAACTTCTTCGGGTCCTGTTCAACGGGTTCCAGTTCGTCGATCAATGCGTATATCTGTTCCAACTCGTCCAGGTCCCGGGCGCGGAAATAGGCGCCGCCGGTCAGGTTGGCAATCTCCTTCAGGACCGTCTCGTCAAGATCTGCCGACGGGTTAAACCTCCTGGCGCCGAACAGGCTGCGTTCAACCAGTTCAGTAGCGCCGATGCCGATGGTATAAATCTTCAACCCCTCGCGACCCGCCAGTTCGGCTGCGGAAACCGGATCGACGACACCGGCCGTATTCGCGCCGTCCGTCAACAGGACCAGCACACGCTGGCTTTCATCGCGCTCGCGCAGACGTTTTACCGCCAGGCCGATGGCATCGCCGATAGCGGTCGCTTTTCCGGCAAGTCCGATTACGGCCTCGGACAACAAGGTCCTGACCGTTTCACGATCAAATGTCAGGGGCGCCTGCAAATAAGCCTGCTCGCCGAACAGGATCAGGCCGATCCGGTCGCCGACGCGGCGTTCGATAAAATCACCGGCAACCAGTTTTGTCGCCGTAAGCCGGTCAATCCTCCTGCCTGCGAGGACGAAGTCCTGCTGCTCCATGCTGCCGGACAAATCAACCGCCAGCATGAGTTCCCGGCCGGTGATGGGGACTTCAAGCAGGTCGCCCAGCCATTGCGGCCGCATGACAGAGGAAATCAGCAGGCACCAGGCGATAAGCGCAATCCATAAGGGCCAGGGACGGGTTTTGCCCGCGACGTCCGGTTCAGCCTCGACGAAGTCATCCAGGAAAGGCACTCGCAGGGCGGATTTCCCGGCAACGTTGTAAGGTCGCGCGTAACGGTAAATGAAGTACGGCAACGGCAATAACAGGATTAACCAGGGCCATTCGAAAGCAATCATGGTTTTCTCCCGGACAGCCCGAATTTCTTATCAGGGGATGCGCCCTCAATCCAGTCCGAGCAAAAGCCGATCAGGGACTCAACTTCTTCCTCAGTCACCTGTTGACGATACGGCGCCTCAAGCAATACCTTGCCCATGTCCTGCAATCGTTCATCCTGTTTTTGTTGCTCTCCATTCCCTGACGTGCGTTCCCTGTTTTCTGATTTTATTCCTTCGTGCAAAAATGCCAGCCATTCGGCGCCGGTCAACCCGGCGCTCTCGGTCCTGGGGAATACACTGATGCACAATCGTCTCAACAGACCGGAAACAGACCGGACACAGTGCCTGGCATCGCGGTCAACGGCATAGCGTGACTTGATCTCGGCCAGCTCCTTTCCTGCCATGTTAATGGCGGAATACTTGCGGCGCTGGTACAGGAGCCGGCAATACCAGGTCACGGCTGCCACCAGCAACACGAGTCCGGGCAGGATCCACCACCCCGGCGCAGGCGGCCACCAGCCAATACTCTCGGGAAGATGAATTTCCCTGAGCGGCAGAGTAGCAGGATCGGGATTCAATGAGGCAGGCTGCATCGTATTATGCCCACTGTCCTTTTTCCTCCGGCTTCGGACTGGCGTCTGCTGTGTTCCTGCCCCTTGACTTCAAGCCGTCGAGCAATAGCGACAGCGGTTCGGCATCTGTTCTGCACGGGAGTAAAATCATCCGGTTTGACCTGGAAAGCTGCCGTAACCGGTCCTGGCGCTCTTGAAACTGCCGGCGGTATTGCGCGACCAGGCGATTATCCGTTGTATCCACCAGGAACTCCCGATTGCCGTCACTTACCTTGTATCGTCCGGGTGGAGGCAATGCCTGCTCAAGTTGATCATAAACAAACAGCAAGGCGACTTCATTATGCAGGCACAGCCGGTTCAGGGTTATCTCCGCCTGGGCGTCCAGGTGGCGGAAGTCACTGATTAAAAAAATCAGGCTGCCCGGCCGCGCCACCCGCCGCAGGCGCTGCAAGGCATGTTCAAGTGACTGGTTAGCGCTTGCGGAAGGCGCCGGATGCGCCCAGCCCGCGTCGTTGACTATCCTGTTGATCAGGCGTAATACTGCGGTTTTCCCGCGCTGGGGTCTTAACTCATGATGTTCCTCTTCGGAAAAAATCACTCCCCCTACCCGATCGCCGTTATGCAAGGCGCTCCAGGCAATCAATGCGGCCAGTTGCGCGGCCAGAACTGATTTATATCTGCCGCGTGTGGCGAAATGCATGGCCCCGCGTAAATCTATCCAGACAAATACCGGGCGCTCGCGCTCCTCCCGAAACAGCTTGGTATGGGTCTTGCCGGTTCGCGCCGTCACTCGCCAGTCTATATTGCGGATATCATCTCCGGGCTGATATAGCCTTGACTCATCAAACTCCATGCCGCGCCCCCGGAACGGAGACTGGTAATCACCACTTTGCCTGGAGAGTATCCTGCCGCTGCCCAGCCGGATCGAGGATGCCTGCCGATTCAACCCGACCAGGGTCGATACCGATACCTGAACGGGATTAGTAATGCTGTCAGGGGTGGTCAATCGCATATTTCATCAATCGCCCTCTGTCAAGGTACCGCGATACGATTGATCAGTTCGCTGATTATGCGGTGGGTCGTGATCCCTTCCGCCTCTGCTTCGTAGTTCAATATCAGGCGGTGGCGAAGTACGTCGTAGACCACCGCCTGCACGTCTTCCGGCCCGACAAAATCCCGGTCATTCAGCCAGGCGTGCACCCGGGCGCAACGGTCCAGGGCAATGGTCGCGCGGGGGCTGGCCCCGTACTGCAGCCACTGGGCAAGATCGTCACCATAAGCGCCGGGACTGCGGGTCGCCAGCACCAGCTGGATCAGGTATTGCTCAAGGTTGCCGGCCATATAGGTATCCAACGCCTCGTTACGGGCGGCAAAGACAGCCTCCTGCGTCACCGGTGATAATTCCGCCTGGTCATGCCCCTGGCGGGCTTCCTGCCTGGCCAGTTCCAGGATTGCCAGCTCGTCTTCCGCTTCCGGGTAGGTAATCTCGACGTGTAACAGAAACCGGTCAAGCTGCGCCTCCGGTAACGGATAGGTGCCTTCCTGTTCGATAGGGTTTTGTGTTGCCATGACCAGGTACAGTTGCGGCAACGGATAGGTTTCCCTGCCAACGGTGATCTGTCTCTCGGCCATTGCTTCCAGCAATGCCGACTGGACTTTTGCCGGCGCCCGGTTAACTTCATCAGCCAGGATTAAATTATGAAACAGCGGCCCGCGCTGGAACTGGAAAGTACCATCCTGGGGACGGTAGATCTCGGTACCGGTCAAGTCGGCGGGCAGCAGGTCAGGTGTGAACTGGACCCGATGAAAATCGGCTGCGATACCCTCACCCAGGACCTTGATGGCCCGGGTCTTGGCCAGGCCCGGTGCGCCCTCAACCAGTAGATGTCCATCAGCGAGTAAGGCCATCAGCAGTCTTTCCACCAGCTTGTGCTGGCCGATGATATGCCGGGAAATGAATGATTTAAGTCGGAGAATCTCGGATCGGTTTGACATTTACCGGCTATTGTACGGATAAACGGATATCCATTGTAAAAAAATTAAACGGCGCAGCATGGACCACGGAAGACGCCGGCGGGAGCGATCTTTACACCACCTGGTGACAAATCGTCAGGATGGACGATTTGCACGGCCACAGGCCGCCTTAGTGTTGCGCCCAGGGAAGGGCGCAATGAGAAATGCGGGCTACCACTGGTAGAATAAATGGGGATGAGATAGAATTTTTCAAGCGTGGACCACTATTTCAGTATGTGAATATCACAGTGATTAAAAAACTTATGAACCCGTTTACCATCGGATCGCTGCTCAATTCCGCCCCCATGATCATTCAAGGCGCGGGCAAATTAATCGATTTAATCAGGGAGCGGAACCAGGATGCCCCCACCCGCGCAGAAAACATCCCGGTTACTGCAGACAACCTGGAACAGGTCATCGGCAGGCTGGAGGCGCGCCTGGACGCTATGGATGAGGCCAGCGTCGAACAGCTCAAACTCATTGAACAACTGGCGCGCCAGAATGAGGCGCTGGCCGGTTCCCTGCAGCGACAGCAGCAACGCACTACTTTTGCTTTTATCCTGGCGCTGATTGCGTTACTGCTTGCGATACTGGGCCTCACGGCGAGCTGAGGTCGGGCCCGATGGATTATTTTTCCGCGGCGACAGGCGCTGCCCTGACGCTCATATTCAGTTTTGACCGGGAAGTCTATACGGTAGTCTGGACCTCGTTACAAATTTCCATGGTTGCGGTCACGCTGGCCGCGCTGCTCGGCATTCCCCTGGGTATCCTGGTGGTATTGAAGGACTTTCCCGGCAAGCGTCTGTTGCAACAGGTACTGAATACCCTGATGG
This sequence comes from Gammaproteobacteria bacterium, assembly GCA_965205405.1. Taxonomy (GTDB): domain Bacteria; phylum Pseudomonadota; class Gammaproteobacteria; order Eutrophobiales; family Eutrophobiaceae; genus JAAXHV01. Next base: position 1,525,040 of record OZ242169.1, on the reverse strand, counting down.
CCCTGCCGACGGTGGTGGTGGGACTGCTGTTATACGGCCTGCTGACCAGACAGGGGATACTGGGCGACCTGGGATTGCTGTATACGATCAGCGCCATCATCATCGGCCAGACGCTGCTGATATTGCCCATAATCTGGAATCTCTCCATTGCCGCCGCATCCAGCGCCGACCCGCGCCTGCTGCCCACCAGTCAGGCGCTGGGGGCATCCACCCTGCAGCAGGGGGCAATGTACCTGACTGAAGTGAAGTTTGCCCTGGCAGCCGCCTTGGTCGCCGGCTTCGGCCGGGCCATAGGCGAGGTGGGCATTGCCATGATGCTGGGGGGCAACATCGAGGGCTTTACCCGTACCATGACGACGGCAATTGCCCTGGAGACCAGCAAGGGTGAATTCGAGTTCGCCCTGGCCCTGGGAATATTATTGCTGGTAACGGCCTTCCTGGTGAATTTCGTCGTACAGCGTTTCCAGGCCATGGGGTAATGGAGCGCCTGTATCAAATCTCCGGTCTGGTGTTTTCCTACTCCGGGCGGAAAGTACTGGACCTGGACGAACTTGTTATCGACCACAACCGGGTAACGGCTGTGGTGGGACCTAACGGTTCCGGCAAAAGCACACTGTTTGACCTGTTGGCCTTCCTGCGACAACCCGATACGGGCAGGATACTGTTCCGCGGCGAGCCCACTTCAGAGATAAACAGCGCCCTGCTGCGGCGCCAGATCGGCTACGTACAGCAAAAACCCTACCTGATGAAAATGTCCGTCAGGGATAACATCGGTCTGGGACTGAAATTCCGCGGCGAACAGCACACTGTTATCAATGCTGCCGTTAACACCCTTGCCGGTGAACTGGGCCTGGGCGCGCTGCTGGATCGTGATGCCGGCAGGTTATCCGGGGGTGAAATACAAAAGGTGGCGCTGGCCCGGGCCCTGGCGCTGCAACCTGAGGTGATTATCATGGATGAACCGTTCACCTACCTGGATGAAGTCACCGTCCGTGAAATCGAAGACTGGATAGCCGGGCAACGGGCGGATCAGGCGAAAACGATAATCTTCAGCACCCATGACCGGCTGCGGGCGCAGTCATTGTCCGATACTACTCTCAACCTGATCAATGGCCGGGCCTATCCCGTTTCGTCAGGAAACCTGTTCAGCGGGACGGTGGACGTGAATGACAGCACGTTCATCAGCGGCAAGGCGCGGTTCATGGTGCCGGAAAGCGTCAAGTCTGGTCATAAACTGTTCATTGATCCCAGGCATCTCGTCATTTCCACGGAGCGCCTGTCATCCAGCATGCGCAACAACTTTTTCGGCACGGTCACAACAATGAGCTCGGTCAATGGAGAGGTCCACCTGAAGATCAAATCGGACGTGATGTTCAACGTTGTGATTACCAGGAGGGCACTGGAAGAGCTGGGCCTGCAACTCGGCGACTCGGTATGGGTGAGTTGTAAATCAAGCCAGATTACTGTGATTTAAGGCGGGAAGTATGCCCCCGATAATACGATTACTGAATGCTCTGAGTCCCTCAGAGGAGAATCCATGCCCTGTAAAGTAGCCTCAAGGCGAAGCATGTCATGATGATCTTGAATATGAGCCTGAATTTGTCTTCGGGGATCCGATGCAACACCTTTTTTCCCAGGAATGCGCCGGGGATGGCAACCAGAACGGCAGCAAGGATGACGCTGAAATAGCGGCTGTAATCAAACCCGTAATAACTGTACGCGCTCAACTTGAGTATATTCATGAGCAACAGGCCTGCTGAAAGCGTCCCCACGATTTGCAGCTTGGATAATGCCGCGCGCAGCATCAGTGGCTGAAACAAACCGCCGAATGAAAACAGGGTTGACATGAATGAATGAATAATGCCGACCCAGAAAAACGGTGTGGGAAACTGCGCCCCCCACTTTACCTGCTGCGGCATCCAGACCGCGGCCAGGATTAACACGCCGATAACCAGGCTCAGCAGGAATTCCGATAGATCAAAATAGACCCGGCCCCCGGTAACCACGCCGATGCAGGCGCCGAGTATAAACGGTATGACGATCTGCCAGTTTATTTCCTTGCGGAAATACCAGAACCTGCCCAGTGACAGGCCCAGCATCATCCAACTGTGCAACGGCACCACCGAGGTAATCGGCAAGGCGCTCGAGAGGATGGCAAGCATGATGAAGCCGCCGCCTATCGCAAAGGCTGCGCTGATGAACGATGCGAAAAATGACCCGAATACGATCAGGATTGCGAGCGGCTCAACCAGAGACATGTTGATTAATATTAATAGGGTAAAATACCGTTATGAAAATTAAAGCAACCATTGCTGACGAGTTTGACCGGTTCTCCGATAATTATACGGAAGATATCATCCGCATTGTCCCGCATTACCTGCGGCTGTTGTCCAGTCTCAGTGAATGCCTGCCTGAACACTTTTCGGCGACCCGAATCCTGGACCTGGGGTGCGGTAACGGCAATGTGACAGCCCTGCTGCTGGAAAAATTTCCCGATGCCGAATATACCTTACTGGATGCCTCGCCGGACATGCTGACCATATGCCGGGAAAGATTTTCCGGCATAAATATGAACTGCGTCAGGAGTTACTTCCGGGATTATACCTTCCCTGAGGATTATTTTGATCTCATTGCAGCAAATTTCAGCCTGCACCACCTCGACAGCGGGGAAAAACGGTGGATTTTCCCCCTGCTCTGCAATGCGCTGAAACAGGGAGGCATTTTCACCTGCTCGGATATGATGATCACCAGGAATTCCGCTGAACACGAACGGCTGGTCGAGGAATGGCGGACGTTCATCAACGCCAACTATCCCGACGGTGAAAAATGGGCGTGGATGGCCGAGCATCATGAGGCTTACGACTGGCCTGATGATTATGCCGATCAGAAAGCCTGGTTACACTCTGCCGGGTTCCGCCACGTCGACACCAACTGGCGCGCCGGTTACTGGGTCAGTTTCAGCGCGGTAAAATAAAAAAGTAAAAAAGGGGACAGATTTATTTTTTGGCGGGAAAAATAAATCTGTCCCCTTTTTTTAAGTGATTACCGGGTCTGCGCTGCGCTTTGCTTCTGCTTTATCTTCTCGTGGATGTTGTTCTTTCTGAAACTCAGCCCCATGGTCAGTTCGGTCAGTTCAAAAGAGATGGCCAAAGGCCGTTCCCGGTAGAGCGGATCCAGATACTCGACCAGGGTATTGAATATTTTCTCTGCAACCACCTGCCTGACATCAGGCTCCCGCCTGCGGCCTATCTTGGCGGTTAAATGCACAAAGGCGTTTTGCGGATCGGCATCAGCGATCAGGTAATCATCACAACTGACGGCGCGAAAGCGGATACCGCCCAGGGGAAAGACGCCCGTTCCCAGGGCGGTTTCATGCAGGACCTTGAATAAGCCGTCCAGGTCCAGGTCGTCTTTTATATTGGCTGAATATTCCAGGATGAAATGGGGCATATCACTTTGCTACCGGTATTTTCAAATCAAAACTTCTCATGATTACCTCCATCATTTTTTAGCCACAGAGGTCACAGAGAACACAGAGTTAAAGATAAAATAAGATTTCTCTGTGTCCTCTGTGGCTAATCTGTACTTCATCAGTTTACCGGAAATTCCGCGTTGATCTGACCGGTGCCGGAACTGGGGAAATAATCACTGATGATCTCCACCGGTTTATCATAAGAATCCCAGCCCAGCATACCCAGCAACATCGCGGTATCATGCATCCAGCCCTCGCCATGACAGCGGTAAGCGTACTCATGGAACATCTCCGTAAACGTCTTGAAATCTCCCTGTTTCCATAAATCCACCACGCGCAGGTCCATCTGCCGGTAAAATTCGTCGCTGATCTGGAAAATCTTATCACCGGCATTGGAATTGTCGTTGAAACGATGAGACATGGACCCACTGGCCAGCACCATCACCTTGCTGTCACTTTTTTCGATCGCCTCCCTCACAGCCTCGCCGAATACCCTGGAATCTTTCAAATCATGCCAGGCGCACCAGGCCGCCACCGATACCACCTTGAAATGCCGGTCCTGATTCATATAACGCATCGGCACCAGGGTGCCGTACTCAAGGGTCAGACTGTCAATGTGGTGCGAGCGGGTATTGACCCCCCGGGCGTTGGCGCATTCGGCAATCAGGTCACCCAAACCGGGATTACCGTCATACTCATAGGCCATATCCTTGATGAAATGGGGCAGTTCATGGCTGGTATAAACACCTTTGAAATGCTCACCACTGTTGATGTGATAACCACTGTTCACCAGCCAATGCACATCAAACACAACGGCCGTATCCGCCCCCCGCTCACGAGCGCGGCGACTGAGCTCCTTGTGTCCGTTGATGGCATCCTCCCGGCAACCCTGGTGCGGACCCGGCATTTCCGACAGGTACATGGACGGCACATGGGTTATCTTAGCCGCTAATACGATTTCACCCATTGTTTCCTCCCCCGGTTAGCTGAAACCGCAGCCTCATTACTTTCCCAAAACAGGAACCCGATGGGTCCCGTGAGCTATACATACATTTTTGGTTTCCATATAAAAATCAAAGCTGTAGTCACCGCCGTCGCGGCCTATGCCGCTTTGCTTCATGCCACCGAAGGGCGACGGCAGGTTGCGGTTATTCTCCGAATTCACCCAGACCATACCGGCCTCCAGAGCCTCCGCCATACGAATGCCGCGGCCGGAGTCACTGGTCCAGACGTAACCCGCCAGACCATATCGGGTATCGTTGGCCAGGGCGACAGCCTCCTCTTCCGTGGTAAACGGAATAGCCGTCAGCACCGGACCGAATATCTCTTCCCGCGCAATCTTCATGTCGTTGGTGGCATCGGTAAACAAGGTAGGCCGGAGATAATTGCCGGGGCCGAGATCACTCACCAAAACACCTCCCGCGGCAAGCGTAGCGTGTTCCTGACGCGCCGCATCCACGTAACTCATCACCTTTTCCAGATGGCTCGGATGAATCAACGGTCCAATCTCCGTGGCCGGGTCCAGGGGGTGACCCACCTTGATCCTGTTGACCCTCTGTTCCAGCGCAGCCAGAAACCGACCGGCAATACCGCTTTGTATCAACAGGCGACTGCCGGAGGTACAGCGCTGTCCGTTCAGGCTGTAGATCATGAACACCACGGCATCCAGGGCCCGGTCGAAATCCGCGTCATCGAAGACGATGACAGGGTTCTTGCCGCCCAGTTCGACGTGAATTCTTTTCAGGGTGGCCGCCCCCTGGCGTATGATATGAGAACCGGTAACAGTCTCACCCACAAAACCGATCGCTTTGATGTCGGGATGCTCAGTCAATGCTTTCCCGGCAACCTCACCAAACCCGTTGACGGTGTTCCATACCCCGTCCGGCAAACCGGCCTCCTTGCTTATTTCCGCCAGAATCATGGCCGACAGGGGACTGAATTCCGCCGGCTTGTGCACCACCGTACATCCGGCCGCCAGGGCCGGCGCGATCTTCCAGGTGGACAACATGAACGGCGTGTTCCACGGCGTGATCACGCCTACCGGGCCGATCGGCGTGCGCTTCGTATAATTCAGGTGCTCATCCTGGTGCAATGACAGGCCATTGCCGGCCTGCGGGGCCTTATCGGCAAAGAAACGAAAATTCTCCGCGCCGCGCGCCGCGGCTGCCCGCATGAAGCGGATCGGCTGACCACAATCCATGCTTTCCACCAGGGCAATCTCCTCTGCCCGTTGTTCGACCAGGTCGGCAAAGTGGTTGAGGACTTTCCTGCGCTGTTTAGCGGGGCTACGGGACCAGTCGGGAAACGCGTCCCGGGCCGCGCGGCAGGCAAGATCAATATCGCCGGCTGAACCTTCGGCAATGGCGCCGATCGGCGTATTATCCACCGGCGTCAGATTTTCAAAAGTTATACCTGAATCGCCCCGGCAGGCTTCACCGTTCACATGATGAACCGTCACGTTATCCTTAAAACGTTTTAAATAGCTCTCAGCCTTTTTAACGTTTTCTTTAAATTGTCCGCTCATGATTGTCCGATCCTGCATAATATTCCTGCTCGCTGATCACATAATTGATCAATCGGCCCACCTGTTCAACTTCTATCACCACTTCATCGCCCGGTTGCACGTCAGCAAGCCCTTTCGGCGTTCCCGTTGAAATCATGTCGCCCGGCTGCAGGGTCATGAATGCAGAGAGATATTCGATCAAAAAAGGAATCCTGAATACCATGTCCCGCGTGCTCCCCTCCTGCCGCAACTCGCCGTTGACCCGGGTACAGAGCCTCAAATCATGGGGATCGTCAATATCATCCCTGTCAACGATATACGGCCCCAGGGGGGACAGGGAATCATGACATTTGACCCGCAGGTTCGGCCGATAATAATTTTCCAGGTAATCCCGTACCGCGTAATCATTACACAAGGTATATCCGCCCACGTAATCCATGGCATCCCGTTGTTTCACCTTACGGGCCGTTTTACCGATCACCGCGACCAGTTCCGCCTCATAGTGCATATAATCGACATTATCTGGCCGGTAGCTAGGCTGCCTGTGTCCGACAAAGGTGTTTGGTGTTTTCAAAAACAGCAGCGGTTCCTCCGGCGCCTTGAATGACAGTTCAGCCGCATGATCCACGTAGTTCAAACCCAGTGCAAAGACAGTACCGTGTTTCGGTGGCAGCCATGTCACATCATCCTCTCGCCAGGTCCTGCCATCTGCGCTGATGACGCTGTAATCGTCATTCACGCTGACCTGGTGTATCCGGTTATCGATTCTTACCTGTGCTGTTTTCATCTCGCCGATAATAATACGTAATCTGGTAGTTGGGGGACAGGTTGGGATGGCATTTTTAAGACACGCTGTGAATACATCCCTGTACGCTCACCGCGTGCCATCCCTGGCTGGCGACGGTCTTAAAAATGCCATCCCAACCTGTCCAAACTCTGTATTCTCTGTGGCTTTTATATTTTTATCTGGGAATAGAAAAACCTGTCAACAGGAATACTCCGTTTCGGTGACTATCCGGTTCACCAGCGAACCGATCTGCTCGATCTCGACCGTGACTTGATCTCCCGGTTTTACTGCAATACGGTCGGCGGGAAACCCGCTCACTACAACCATGCCCGGTTGCAGGGTCATAAATTCGGTCAGGGTCTCGATAATGGTGGGGATATCGAGTCTCAGGTCCGCGCTGGAGGCCGCTTGCCTTAACTCCCCGTTCACTACTGTATTTATCGTGAGATTATGGGGGTCGGTAATTTCCTCCCTGGCAACGATAAAAGGACCTACCGGCCCGAATCTGTCAAGGCACTTGGTGTTAACGGGAGGCCTGAAATAACTGTCCTCGGCAAGGCTGAAGTCATTGAAGATGGTATAGCCGCTGACATAGTCAAACGCCTGTTCCTGTTTGACGCGGGACGCCGGCCGGCCGATCACGAAAGCCAGGCCTGCCCCGGTGTATATATGGTCCGCGGAGTCCGGGCACGGCACCTTGCTCAAGTGCCCAGCCAGTGTATTCGGGGGCTTGATAAAAAATACGGGTTGCCGCGGCGGTTGTTTGTACGGTGGTTGATGAAAAGCGTCTTCATGCCGGGTGTAATGTTCGGCGTAATTCAGTGCAACACAGATCACGGGTTGGTCGGTGACGGGCAATAAGCTGGTTTCTTCCAGCCCCTCGGTCGTGCCGTCCATGAGGATACGACCGTACTCATCAAGCGCGGCATCTCGCAGCACGCCATCCGCGTTAATCCGGATTTTCTTCACTGACTGGAGGCTTTCCCGTTTTTAACGCTGTTCGCAAGTTGCTGCGCGCTGTTGGCAAGCAGCAAGGTATCCGTGCCGATGCCGATCATGTTTGCGCCGCAGTCCCGGTATTCCCGGGCCTGGGCCGGATCAAGGACGAGTATGCCCGCAGCCTTGCCTGCGGCGCGGGTCTTTTGCAGGATCTCCCGGATCACCTTGACGACGTCCGGGTGGCGTGCATTGCCGATATGGCCCATGGAAGCAGACAGGTCGGACGGCCCGATGAATACGCCATCGACACCGTCGACTTCCAGTATGCCGGGTAATGCCTGTACCGCGCGGATGGTCTCTACCTGCACGATCAGGCAGACCTGATCATTCGCTTTGTGCAGGTATTCCGGTATCCTGTTCCAGCGCGCCGCCCTTGCCAGGGCCGTGCCAAGACCACGCACACCGGCGGGCGGGTAGCGCACGGACCGGACCAGCTGCGCGGCCTGTTCAGGCGATTCGATCATCGGCACAACCAGGGACTGCACGCCCGTATCCAGTAGCTGCTTGAGTAAATTGCGGTCATCAGACACCGGACGCACGATGGCCGGCACGTCGTATGCCGCAATAGTGCGTAAATGGCCAAGCACCGCAGGCAGGTCGAACGGACCATGCTCAGCGTCGATAACCAGCCAGTCAAAGCCGGCAACGGCACAGATCTCGGCACAGGTGGTATCCGGCAGACCCAGCCACAGGCCATATTGCGGCCGGCCTGCGGCCAGGGCCTGTTTCAAGCGGTTAATGGGTAATTCCACTTAGCTCTCCTCATATTAATATTTGGGGTCAGTGTAAAAATCATAGCAACAGTGTAAATCAATCAATACGATTTACTGATCCGACTGTATTTTTACACTGACCCCAAATATTACACTGACCCCAAATATACGTTATCTGAAGCGGCAACCGATACTTCCCAGGTTGCCGTAATCGGCCCGGAACACGTCTCCCGGACGGGCGAGTACGGGCCGGGTGAACGAACCTGACAACAGCACCTGGCCGGGTTCCAGCGCGATACCGTGGGGCGCGAAGCGTTTTGCGATCCAGGCTATGCCGTTGGCGGGATGGTCCAGCACACCCGCGGCCAGGCCGGTCTCTTCCACCACGTCGTTACGATAAAGCAGGGCGCCGCACCAACGCAGGTCCACGCTGTCGGGTTTGATGCGCTGTGCTCCCATGATGACGCCGGCGCCGGCAGCGTTATCGGCAATGGTATCCTGTATCTTGCGCACGTAACCGCTATCCGGATCAACCCGGTATGACCGGGCCGCGATCAGTTCCAGGGCCGGCGCCACGTATTCCGTCGCCTGCAGGACGTCGGACACGGTCACGTCCTCGCCTGCCAGCCTGTCCTTCAGGATAAACGCCAACTCGACCTCTATCCTGGGATCGGTAAAGTTCGCAGCGTCTATCTCAGCGCCGTCTGCATAGAACATGTCATCCAGCAGGGTCCCGTAATCCGGCTCATCTATGTGCATGACCATTTGCATCGCACGGGAGGTCAGGCCAATCTTGTAGCCTCTGATTTCACGTCCTTCAGCCTGTTTGATTGCCATCCATTTTGCCTGGACTGCGTAGGCGTCATCCAGGCTCATGCCAGGATGTTCAAGGGTTATCGCCCGCGCCTGTCTGCGATTTGTTTCCGCTGCGTGGATGGCTTCAGCGGCTCTTGTGATCTGTGCATCGGTCAGCATCTCAGGGAGATACTAGGGAAGATCAGTACCTATTTCAAGGAATAATCCATATCCTTGAATTTATTGGCAGGTCCGAACCCGGGGTCTGGTTAGCCCGCCGTTTTAGTGCTATCGTAATTCCCCACAAACAACTGCCGGGACAAAATGCAGGGGGAGATAGATGTCCGAATTCTCATTGGATTATTCAAAATACCGCGTGCCGGAGGACGGTTCATTTGCGCTGGCGGATATTGACCCGGGCGATACCCAGGGGCTTGTTAAAGAGCAGGATAAACCGGAAACGGAGAAACAGTTGACGCAGCTCCGGAAGCGTCTCGACGAGTTGCAACAACGTCTCTATGCCGAGTCAAAGCAATCGCTGTTGCTGGTATTGCAGGCCATGGACACCGCCGGCAAGGACAGCACCATTCGCCATGTAATGGCTCCGCTGAATCCCCAGGGCTGCCGGGTAACGAACTTCAAGTCACCGAACAGCGCCGAACAGGCGCGGGATTTCCTCTGGCGCATCCACTCCCACGCACCGCGAAAAGGCAGCATTGGAGTCTTTAACCGTTCCCATTACGAAGACGTATTAATCGTGCGTGTATACGGCTGGGCGGCGGCCGATCTCATCGAGAAACGCTACGGGCATATCAATGACTTTGAAAAAATGCTGACCGACCACGGTACGCGTATTGTCAAAGTGATGCTGCACATATCGAAGGATTACCAGCTCAAACGGTTGAAACGGCGACTACACCGGCCTGATAAACACTGGAAATTCGTCCCGGACGACTTAAGGGACCGGGAGCGCTGGGATGACTATGTGGAAGCCTATCATCAGGTGCTGCGTCGTTGCTCAACTCCCCATGCGCCCTGGTATGTCATCCCCGCCGAAAACCGCTGGTTCCGCAACCTGGTGATCAGCCGGTTGCTGGTCGATACCCTGGAAGACATGAACCCCCGGTTTCCCGAACCGGCGTTTGACCCTGCTGATTATCCACCTGAGACGATCGCCTGACCAAAGACAGGTAACTTATCACGATCCCATTTTGGCCACAGAGGACACAGAGTTTGATCCTGGAGGCTTACAGGCCTGTTTTTTTGAGTTACCTGTGTTTTCCGATAGCCTGAAAAAAGGGGATTGAATCCTGTTTTCCTCTGTGACCTCTGTGCCCTCTGTGGCAAAAAAAGCAGCTATTCCCGGACAAATTCCGTGCCGACGCCGGCATCGGTCAGAATCTCATTGATAAAGGAATCGGTCTCTCCTTTTATGATATGGGACTTTTTGACGCCGTATTGCAGGGGTTCCAGACAGGCCCTCACCTTGGGGATCATGCCGCCGTGGATGACGCCTGTATTGATGTAGGCTTCGGCCTGTTCCCGGGTGAGTGTCGGCAACAACACACCGTGGCTGTCCTTCACGCCATCTTCATCCGTCATCAGGATCAGTTTTTCCGCCTTGATTTCCCTGGCGATAGCGCTGGCTACTTCATCGGCATTGACGTTGTAACCCGGATCCCCGGCTTCCAGCCCTGAGGTAATTGCAGTGACGATAGGGACGACTTCGGCAGGCAGTTGTTCAAGGAGAGAGGAATCCACGCGCGCCGGTTCGCCGACGTAACCCAGTTCCACGTTTTTCTGCCTGGAACGGACCAGGCCGCTGTCTCGATCGAATATAACGCCCCTGTACCCTCGATGGGCTACTGCGTCCCTGATCTTATGGCTGATGTCCAGGAACACCTCGTTCGCCAGGTCCAGGACTTTCCGGGAAGTCACCCGCAACCCGCCCAGCTTGCTCGGTTCCATCCCGAGCGCCTGCATGTGCCGATCCAGTTGCCGGGCGCCGCCGTGGACGAGAATCACGTTGATATCCAGGCGCTTCAGGAAAACGACGTCACTGATCAGTTGGGGTATCAGGCGTTCGTCCTGCAACACCGAGCCGCCGATCTTGAGAACAAACTTCTTACCCTGAAAGGCATCCAGGTAAGGAATGGCTTCCCTCAGGGAAGCTCCGTCAAAATCATGTTGTTCGGCAAGTTTCCTGGCCGTTTCCAATAGAACGAGTTTATACGGCATTATGCTTTCGGAATCATATTAGTGAATGAAGCTGATTATAAACCGAATAATGGTAATATGATTTGATGAAGAAATCCCTGATTATCGCACTCATTATGGGGATTGCCGCGCTCCTGGGGTATTACATCTCCATGCACGGCAAGCCGGTAGTGAGTGATGCGCCCCGATCACAGGCAAACTGTCGCAAACCGGCAGAACATGCCGATATGGTCTGGATCGAAGACGGCAGTTTCACCAAGGGAGCGGCAGAATTTTATCCTGAAGAAGCACCGCCCCGGGAAATGACGGTCGACGGCTTCTGGATCGACAGGTTTGAAGTGACCAATGCGCGCTTCGGCGAATTCGTCGATGCGACCGGTTACGCCACCGTGGCGGAACGCCGGCCGGACCCGAAAGACTTTCCGGGTATCGATCCTGCCTTGCTGCAACCCGGCTCCGTCGTATTCATCATGCCCACGGACTCAGCCGGCAAGCTGACACAGTGGTGGCGCTTCGTCCCCGGGGCAAACTGGCGGGAACCGACCGGGCCCGGCAGTTCAATTGACGGCAGGGAGCACCATCCCGTTGTACACATCGCATACCCGGACGCCCTGGCTTTTGCGGACTGGATGGGACATGACCTGCCGACAGAGGCGCAGTGGGAGTATGCGGCCAGGGGAGGCCTGGATAAGGCCCCTTTCGCCTGGGGCAATGAATACCTGGTAGACGGGGAACACCCGGCCAATACCTGGCAAGGTGTTTTTCCGGTAGCGAATGCCATTGAAGACAGTTTCCCCGGCACCGCCCCGGCAGGCTGTTTCACTGCCAACGGTTACGGCCTGTACGATATGATCGGCAATGTGTGGGAGTGGGTTGATGACTGGTATTACCCGGTCAACGCGCAGCAGGCGCCCGCGGGGGCTACCGGCCACGATCCGCGCCAGCCCGGCATGCCGGTAAAAGTAATCAAGGGCGGCTCCTATTTATGCGCTGAAAATTACTGCCGGCGTTACCGGCCTGCCGCCAGACACCCACAGGAAACCACGCTGGGAGCCGCGCATATCGGCTTTCGAACCGTGAACAACACGAGGTAAAATGCGCTTCATATCCTACCTGCACAACAACGAACCGGGCTGGGGCGTAATCGATGACGCTGACATACTGGATCTGTCCCGGTATGAACCTTCGTTAAAAGCGGCTATCAGTAAAGGTACTTTACCGACTTCACTCGACGCCGTAGCGTCAGGCAAGACAGTGCCGTTGAGCGAAATCAGTTATCTGCCACCCATTCCGGACCCGTCCCGCATCCTCTGCATCGGCCAGAATTACGCCACCCATCGGGATGAAATGGGCGGGGCAAGAACTCAGCACCCGCTTATTTTCACCCGCTTCCCTTCCTCGGTCTCGGGCCACAACCAGGACTTGCAAAAACCCGGGGAAAGTGACCAGTATGACTATGAAGGCGAACTGGCTGTCATAATCGGCAAGCCGGGCAGACGCATTCGTCCTGAACGGGCCCTGGAGCACATAGCGGGTTACAGTTGTTTCATGGACGGCTCGGTGCGCGATTATCAGGTACACACGACGCAATACATCCCCGGCAAGAACTTTGATGCCTCCGGTTCCTGCGGCCCCTGGGTGATCCCGGTCGGAGAACTACCGGACCCCAATGCCGGCTATGGACTTGAAACTCGCCTGAACGGTAAGACAGTGCAAAGTACAACAACCGATCTGATGATCTTTACCATCCCCATCCTGCTGGCCTATCTTTCCACCTTCACCACCCTGGAACCCGGCGATATCATCGCCACCGGCACCCCCGGCGGTGTCGGCTATAAACGCAAGCCGCAGCTTTTCATGTACCCCGGCGATAAGGTTGAAGTCGAACTGGAAGCCATCGGCACACTGAGCAATACGATCATAGCGAATTAGCCGGCTCGAGTTGGGGCGCCCGTAACAGGTATACCGCGACACAGCTCAGGACGAGAGGGATGGAGAAGATGATGAAGTTGACGCTCATCGGGTAACCCATATTAATAAACACACCGCCCAGGTAAGGGCCCAGGATTGCACCGGTGCGGCCCGCGCCGATACCCCAGCCCACGCCGGTGGTGCGAATCTCCGTAGGATATAAACACGCTGCTGAGATATAAAAACCGACAAAGCCACCCAACATGCAAAAACCGATCAAGAAGGCTAATACCAACAGTAATTCCACCTTTGCCGGCGCAAAGCCGAATGTCACCATGAAAATGATGGCGCCGATGAAATACCAGATAATCAAGGGACGTACCCCAAACCGGTCAGCCAGGTAACCCAGCGACGCACCACCCACGAACGCGCCGAAATTCAACGCCGTTCCGACGTAAATCCCTTTATCCACCGACAACCCCGCGTCAACGGTAATCTTGGGTACCCAGCTGAATAAAAAATACAAGGTCAGAAATGACATGAAAAAACCACACCAGAGCAGCAATGTCCAGTTGCGATAGTCGGGGGTCAATAAGCTCTTGACCGAGGGCTTTACGACGGCTGCCAGTGCCTCTGGCATGGCCTTGAGACGCTGCCAGCCCATGCGGGTCAGAATCCGATTAATCTTTTGCAACGCATTTGCAGGTTGCCGGGTGGAAAGAAACTCCAGGGATTCCGGCAGGAAAAAATAAGCGAAGAAAACCGCAAGCAACGACAGCGCGCTGCCACAGAAAAATACCGCCGGCCAACCGGACAGCTCAATCAACGTGACCGCGGCAAACCCGCCGACAGTGGCGCCCAGGGGATAGCCCACCTGCATGAAACCCACTCCCAGGCTGCGCTTCCTGTATGGGGTATATTCGGCAACCAGGCTGGTAAGGCTGGCAAGAATGCAGCCGATGCCCAACCCGGTGATGATCCGCATGATGATCATCTCGGTCGTGTTAGTGGTCAGACCGGTCAGGGCCATACTGACGCTGATGGCGCTCAATGACAACAATATCATCGCCCGCCGGCCGATGACGTCGGTCAACGGGGCAATAAAGGCCGCACCCAAGGTCATGCCGACGAGCCCCGCACTGAATATGATCCCCAGCATGTAAGGCGTCAGTTGCCATTCCTGGGAGATGGTGGGCGCAGTAAAGGCGATAGCCAGCACGTCAAACCCGTCAAGCATATTCAGGGCAAAACAGACTAAGATGACCCGCAGCTGCAGACTGCTGATGGGTTTCTCATCAATGAGTTGCCGGATACTGGCTTCGGACATGGTGTTATTACCCCTTGTGAGAAATACGGATCAGGACTCGGCCAGCAGGTCCTTGATGGTTGCCTCAATTTTCCTTGCCTGCCGGTCGCCTTCGTGGGTTTCACCATAAAATGTTGCGCGCAACCGGCCTTGTTTATCAAAGATATAAAACGCGGGCCAGTAACGATTGCCCAGGGCGCGCCAATAGGAAAAATCATTGTCGAGCATCACCGGGTGGTGCAAACCGAATTCTTTTATTTTCGCCGCGACGTTTTTTCTCACTTTTTCATGGTCAAACTCCGGGGTATGTACTCCGACGACCTGCAGGCCCCGGGGTTCAAGGCGCGTCTCCATGGCCTTCAGCCAGGGGAAAGAGCGGTAGCAGTTCCAGCAATCAAAGGTCCAGAAATCCACCAGCACGACTTTGCCGTGCAGGTCTTTCCAGGTCAGGGGCGCGGAATTCAACCACTCGTCCACAGCGGTGTGGGTAAAGGCCGGAGCGGATATCGTCTTGTCGTCCGTTTGCCCTGCTGCCCGCGGTGGTAGCTGGGACGTCAAAAAAACCGCACCGACAATAATCAGGGTATAAATAAAAACTCTGCGAGGCATGGTAAGATGTTCGGCGAGCTTGGCGCGGGTCTGACCGGCGCAAGATCGATGGATTTAATTTCAGTTCGAAAATTTATTATGATCAGGACATTCGAGGGTATCACACCTGCCATTGCCGCATCCAGCTTTATTGATGAGACAGCCGTTGTTATCGGCAACGTCAGCATAGGAGAAGACTCTTCGGTCTGGCCAATGGCCGTGATTCGAGGGGATGTGAACAGTATTACGATCGGCAACCGGACCAGTATCCAGGACGGTTCGGTACTGCATGTCAACCATGATGCCGACTACAATCCCGGCGGCGACCCGATAAGCATCGGCAGCAACGTGACCGTGGGTCACAAGGTCATGCTGCACGGCTGTACCATTAAAGACCGCTGCTTAATCGGTATGTCCTCAATCATCCTGGACAAGGTCGTGGTTGAATCCAATACGATTATCGGCGCCGGCAGCCTGGTCTCGCCGGGAAAAACCCTGGAAAGCGGCTATCTTTATGTGGGTTCGCCGGCGCGCCAGGTACGTAAACTGACGGATGGCGAACTGGCCTACCTGGATTATGCCGCAGATTATTATGCCGATCTGAAGTTGAAGCATCGTTAAAGAGAAAAATTATGGACCTGGCTAAACGCAACCTTATAGACCTGCAATCCTATATTGAATTCATGGAGGAGCATAATCACTTAATCCGGGTGAAGAGTGAGGTGGACCCCGCGTTTGAACTGGCCGGCATTGCCAAGAAATTTGAAGGCGGTAAGGCCGTGTTGTTTGAGAACGTCAAGGGCCGGGATTACCCGGTACTGATAGGGCTTTACTGGAACCGGGACTTCCTCGCCAGGTTTTTCCAGACCAGCAGCAACCGCCTGCCTTTTGTACTGGCCGACGATATCCGGGCCTGGCGCCAAAACCCGATCGAACCTGTTGTGGTAAAACAAGGCCCGGCCAATGAGGTAGTCGAGACAGACCCGGATCTGTCCACGTTACCGATACCGCATCATGCCGAGGGCGACGGCGGCCGATACCTGACCTCCAGTGTCGTGATTGCGAAAGACCCGGACACGGGGGTGCGCAACCTCTCCATCCACCGCATGATGGTGACCGGTAAAAACCGTTTTACCCTGTTGCTGGAAGAGTTGGGTCACTTAATGGATTATTTCAAACGGGCCGAGGCCAGGGGACAGGCCCTGGAACTCACGGTCAACAACGGAGCGGACTATGCCCTGAGCATGGCCGCCGCTTCGCCGGCGTCTGCCGCGCCGATGGAAATGGATGAAATCGGCATAGCCTGCCAGATGCACGGCGCGCCGGTCAGGCTGATTGAAGCGCAAACCGTGGCCGTGGAAGCCTGGGCCGACGCGCAATTCGTCATTGAAGGAAAAATACTACCCAACGTAAGGGAGCCGGAAGGTCCCTACGCGGAGGTCACGGGCTACTACGCCGGCCTTGACGACCGCTGGGTATTTGAAGTATCCGCCATCACCCGGCGGCGCCAGCCGATCTTCCATTCCATCCTCTCCGGCAAGGAAGTCTACAACGCCTACGGCCTCATTGCCGGGGCCGGTGCGTTCGATAAGATTCACAGCCTGGTGCCGGAGGTGACGGCAGTGCATTTCTCCGATGGCAGCGTGCCCTATCACCTGGTGGTGCAGATTGACAAGAAACACGAGGGCAGCCAGCGCAACGCCATCATGGCTGCGTTTACCTGCCTGGCGTTTGTGAAAACCGTCACCGTGGTGGATACGGACGTGGACGTCTACAGCCTGGCGGACGTGGATTGGGCAGTGCAGACCCGCTGCCGGTTTGACCGGGACCTGTTACCCATTCCCGACTCCATAGGCCATCGCCTGAACCCCATGGTGGAGAACGACAAGTGGACCCGGCTGGGCCTCGATGCCACCGTGCCGTTACCCCGGGAGGATAAATACAACCGGGCCACCATGCGCAACCTCAACCTGGATGATTTTGATATCGAGGGCGTCTGACGCAAAAACAGTATTCGGCAGGGTGCGCCGGGAAGGGTTGCCCTGGCAACTTAAACAGCAGCCGGGACATCAATGATTGACAGGCAGACTTAATTTCTTTCTATCAATAACGCTGCCATTTTTGATGACCAGATAGACTTTCTTGGCGTTATTTATATCTTCCAGCGGATTGGCGTCCAGTAAAACCATATCGGCTAATTTTCCCTCCTGGATAGAGCCCAGCTGATTTTCTTTTCCTAAAAATTTTGCTCCATGTAATGTTGCAATTCGAATGATATCGAGCGCAGGTATGCCGGCGGCAGCCAGAAGTTCCATCTCACGATGAACTGCCGGACCATTGGTTTGATCTGTCCCTAATGCCAGTATTCCGCCTGCCGCGTTAATTTGGCGGAGATTATCCTGGGCAACCGGGGTCATCAGCTTCATCCACCAGGTCCAGTCCCTGTCCTGATATTCCTGCCGGGTTTTATTTTTTAAAACCTCGATTTCCTCTTTTGTGAATACTGCCTGATAAAGCGCTTGATCCAGGTATTCAGGATGCTCGGCCAATCGGCTGTAGTTTTCGCCGGCGGCACTTGCCATGCCGGAAAAGATCATGAGGAATACAGCTATATATTTATTCATGTCGTTTTTCAGATTGAACTTATTGATTAAGTAATGGTAACAGTAAAAACGCAGTCATCTTCAACAAATTTATCTATCTGAACCAGAACATTACGTTTTCCTAACAACCTTACCGGATAGACCACCAGGTAAGCCAAACTGGCGGAGTTGGGCTTGTCTGAGACTGACATTTCCGATGCAGTAGCCTGGACGCGCCGCATCGGATGATTTCGCTTTTCACGTTTTATATTCATTTTAAAAACTCTTTTTAATGTGTATTATATATCGATACTCATATTAGATTCGAGGTGACTATGGAAACCCTTCTGACTAACAAGACCGTATCGGTAACCGAATTACGCGAACCCAGGAAAGTCATCGACAAGGCGGGGTCTCAACCCGTGGCGGTTCTCAATCGTTCAAATGTGGTGGGATACTTTGTCCCGGCGAGCGCCGTGGAAAAACTTGATTTCAGCGCCTGCGAAACAGACGAAGTGATGGCTGCGCTGGACACTCTCGATAATAACGCGCTGGCGGTAAACGACTACCTCAAAGACAAGTAATGCGCTATATCACGGCTGAGCAAGTCGTCGCCATACATGAACGAGTGATATTGAGTCACGAGTTACAGGGCATAGCGAGCGAGCGACCTGTTGAAGCCGTGATTGGCAGGATCGAAAACCGCCTTGCTTATGGTCTTATCGGTGACGTTTATGATCTTGCCGCCTGTTACGCCTGCTATATTGCCATCGGCCACTGCTTTCACGATGCCAACAAACGAACCGCGCACACGGCCATGCAGGTCATCCTGAAATTGAATGGTATTCAGCTTGAGTACGATATAAAAACCCTTGGAGATATGGTCATAAAAGCAGCCCGGGGTATCGTCGAGGAAACGGAGCTTGCGGCTTTTCTTCGGCGTAGCAGAGCGAAAGACAATATTCATGATCGTCGCTGATTTTCAATCTGCCTTGGTTCTCAAGAACCACGGGGCTTTGCACGCATCGGGTGGAATAACCTGATGCATCTTTCCTGGAACGAAGTTCGCGTGCGCGCCGCCGGCTTTGCGCAAGAGTGGTGGAACACGGTCCGCGAGAGTAGCGAGACCCAGAGCTTCTATAATGACTTCTTTGAGATATTCGGGGTCAAACGCCGTTCGGTCGCGCGCTACGAACAGCACGTGAAGAAGTTGGATAACCGCTCGGGATTTATTGACCTGTTCTGGCCGGGAGTCCTGATCGTCGAGCAGAAAAGCGCCGGTCGCGATCTGTCCCGAGCATATGATCAGGCCGGGGACTATTTCGACGCCCTGAAGGAGAGTGAGCGACCACGCTACATCCTGGTCAGCGACTTCCAGAGTTTCGAGCTGCACGACCTGGATGAGCGTGAAACTATCGCCTTTGCACTCAGGGACCTGCCCGACTACGTAGAAGCGTTTGGCTTCATCCTCGGCGTACAGCGCCGGACCTTCCGCGACCAGGACCCTGTTCATTGAACCTGGCAGTCCCTGGGAGAATGGCTATAATGAAAGTTTCAACGGCAAGTTACGTGATGAACTTCTGAACGGGGAAATCTTCTATACTTTGAAAGAAGCACAGATACTGATTGAGCAATGGCGGCGTCATTACAATACCGTCAGGCCACACAGCTCATTGGGTTATCGTTCACCGGCACCACAAACCGTGATAACCAGTCCCATTGCACCACGATTTGTCATGCCAACTCATCAAGGAATACACTAATCAAATGAACCTAAGCTCTAACTCAAACATTGGTGTCGTTACCGGGGGCAGGTCAAAGGGACGTGCCTAAACACCTTGTTACATACTCTACTATACCTCTCCAAGAGATGAAATCTAACCCTGAAGTGAACATACAAGATATGCGGGCTAACGCTTTCACTAACTTGTTTGGCAATGTAATACGGGGTCAGGTCGCACAATGTATCCATGCGAGTTCGTCCACAGCACATTTTCCCCAGATGGGCACGCTCATTTGTATTGATGAAAAAACCAGCCAGAAATAACAAAATAATCCCATTGCTGGTTGATTTCAGGCATGAGACTCCCTATACTTGATCTCGCGACTAGATGTTCGTTCCTTAAAGCGAACTTCTCAATGAAGACTAGTCGTACCACTTCTCTAAGGCCAGCACTGGATTACTGTATCAGTGCTGGCTTTTATTTTATTCCATAAATCAAATAGTTGCTGGTCGTGCCACTTTGCTGGTCGAGCAGTCATATTTTCATATCGGCCCGCTATATATACCAACACATCAGCCACTTGAAGAAATCTACTATGATGTGAATGTGTAAAATAAACAGTATCTACAAGCCTTCCGAGGGGGCGACCATAGTACATAGGTGTAGTACCGGATACTTTAAAATCGGCGAAATCCAGTACTGCCCTGGAAATTTCATCTTTCTCATAATCTCCAAAAACCGCACCTATACCATCTATTTTTTCAAGATAATCACAAAATCGTTCAAGTATCAGCATAAGGCCAAGTCGATACTCAGGTTGCGGAAATTTGTATTTTTGCCTATGACCTTTCACGTCTATGCAAACCATCCTGATGGGCAACCGATTATCAATTATAAAAGTTCCGATATCCTTAAATAGCTGAACTCGTTCACTCAACTTTCGTCTTTTGAAATGACTTTTTCCATGAAACATTTCTTTCCCATGAAACTCTGTATCAGTTCTGAGTGCGGCGGAACCAAAGAAGTTTGATTGTATTCGCGTTAACGTGTTTTCTAATTCCCGAGCTTGATCCTCGGCGACAAGATAACCCCCAATAAAGAAATATGGGTTTTCTATTGAATATTTATTTTCATCAAAATATGCGAGATACATTTCACATCCCCACTGTGTTATTCGGTTCATTTATATTACGTCTTTTCATTTAACGAGGCATCTCTTGTATTTCCAGTGCGGAATTCGCAGACACGGACAATGATGTAAGCTATGAGAGCAAAGGTGAAAAATACCAGCAGCATCCACGCAATAGACTGCAAGGACTCAATAATTGTCCGATAGATTTCCAATACCCAACGCTCCGGGGTTAATACCGGCAGGATAAAGTCTTCTGTTCGCTCCCGGAGAAAATTCTCCAGGTAGCGAATTTCAACGCCACCGGATATGCCAGTTCCAGATGCATGGGGTATCCACGCAGCGCTGACGTAATGCCTCAATCAAAAATTCTCGTTGATACCAATGTTTACCTCAGGCTTGCCCAAACTATCGACCCCTTGTTGTTTATGAAGATATCTCGCTTGGTGAGGAACGCGCTCGTAGCCTTCTCATTGTTTCGATCAATCGCTTGTTTCGTGCTCGGGAAATCTTTTTCTCCTGACTAACCAAGCTTGTCGATTCCTATAGGCCCACGACCAGCTTCAGTCCGGCATCCATGGAAATTATGGTTTGGGCTGGCAGTATGCCAACTCGCTCAGTCAGGAAGGATTTATCCACAGTCAGAACCTGCGACAGATTGAGCACCGAGTCTCTGGGTAGTCCGGACTCGCGCCTGTCAAGCAGGATATTGCCGGGGGCAGCAGCCAACCGCAAATTTGAAGTAAGGATAGCGACGATTACGGTACTGATGCGACTCTCATTAAACTGGTCACTCTGCACAACTACTATCGGCCGTCGAAAGCCTGGGCCCGAACCCTGAGGAGCAGGGAGCGAGGCCCACCATATTTCGCCGCGACGCACTACCAGTCTTCCTTCGACAACGATGCCCACTGCATCTCAGCCAGGGCTTCGTCAATGTCGGATGACTCCTCCGCATAAACAGTGTCGAGAGTCTCTCGTACCCTGTCATGCCCGTGCGCCTCAATGTAATTCTCCAGCGCATGACGGAAAAGCTCACTTCTCGACACACCCATGCGTTTGGCCAGCGACTCGGCTATATGGAATACTGAGTCTGGTATAGAAATTGCTGTCTTCATGCGTTGAGTATAACTTTTGTTATACCAACTGACAAGAGCTTTGCCCTGGTTCAAGACAACTGGTTACCGTAATCTGACAGCAGGGCTTCTTCAACCTCGTCAAGCTCAGTTTGAAAAGCTTTTTTTTCACCATCCTTATTAAAATAAAGTGACTTAATACCATCATTCCACTGTGAAACCATGGCGGTACAGACATGTTCTGACCCCGGACATGTCTTGATGACACCGGGAATAGTTTTGCCGACTTCACATAGCGCCTTAATGACATTCTCAATGACTTTATTGCATTCCCGCTCTTTAAGATGGCAGGACCCTTTTCCAAAGCGAATGAGTTCTTTTATTGTTGGCCAACGCTTGGTGTTATGCATCATGAGCGCCGGGACATCTTCTCTCAGAGATGCGTAAGCCCGGGTCGTGGTGACGTCAAAGATTTTAGCGAAAACGGCGTCGGCTGCTTCGTCATATACGATAGCGAAGTTTTTTAAATGGGCATCGCCATTGCGAACCAGTGTGTTGATCACAGTCAACGTGAAAATCGCCTTTGCCGCGGCGGGTTTATTTTTGTCCGGCAAGTACGTCAGGATCGCTTTGGCCAGCTTCTCCATACTGCTATCGTATTTCTCGCTGGCCGGTTGAGCCTGGAGTACGCACCCATCTTCAAAAGCATAATGGCTGCCATCTTCTTTTAAATCAAACCGGTCGATGATAATAACCTGACCGTTATCACTGATTTGATGATGGGGGACATCGAGTCCGGCCTGGTTAGCTACCGTCAGGCACAAGGATTCATTTAGTGCCAGATAAGGGTGATTCTTGTCTGATGCCTTAACAATATGTGTCGGTGTACTGGCTGTAAACCGAACTTCATTCTCAGGTACACTTTCCGCAATCCGGGCCAGAACTTTCGGCTGCATGCCGCCAATCCCTGAGTTGATAGCAAAATCCTCGAGTAAACGCTCAAACAACGGTTCCCAGTCTTGTTCACTCGCATGCACGACGTCCTTTGCTTCTACGCCATCTTGTTGTTCATGCTGAAACGTCATCCGAGCAAGATCAGCGAGTTCCTTATCAGTGTTATTGGGATCTATTTCAGCTGTGACATTCCCGACCCGGGAACGACCGGTCAGGAACAAGAGCCCCATGTCATCCATAGAAAGTATTTTACTGAATCGATTCACCAAATGGTCTTTAAGCAAACCCTCTGGCTGGCTCATTTCAAACACAGGATGCAGAAACCCCAAAACATAGCTTTCATTGCGAACAGGCATAGTTAATGAGACAGCCTGGTCCGGACGGATGTCGGGGAGATAGGTGAAAACATATTTCTTTTCACCGTACCCGGTTTCGTCTTTGGAAAGATAGCCTACCGCTACCTGGTTAACCTTGATTAATAATCTTTTTACTTTTGCGACCACAAGCGCGCCCTTTCATTGAGATTAGTCTGAAGGTCATTTATCGAAGTCTTCCTGTCGCTGACGCAGGAGATCATCCAGCGTCGGCAGGGGCGCTTTGTTTACCACAGACAGATCCTTATCGAGGTAGGACAGTATGCGATGCACCTTATTAAAACCCAACTCAGATAATTCACTGTTTTCAAGCTGGCTTAACGTGGTGCGTGAGATGCCCGCAACCCGGCATACTTCATCTTGACTGAGGCCTTTTTCTTTACGCAAGACAGCAATTTTTTTTCCGAGGTTTTGTAGTGTCATAACAATTCATTTATGTAAAATATACTGAACATATTAGTCTAATATAATAGTTTTGTAAAGTATAGTTTACATATATACTGTCTGGGATTTCGCGGCCATGGGGGGCAGGTACATGAACGGGATGATCAAGGCATTCTCCCGCGCCAAGATCGCCTTTGCAGTTGCTGGTTTATTTTTTGTCCGGCAAGTACGTCAGGATCGCAAGGAAGTCTTCAAATCCAATCGGAGGTAGCGGCGGATTTTAAACCGCCGTGACCCCGTACAAATTATTTGTTGTAGCGTTGCGCTTCCGGGCGGTGTTCATTCCAGCGGAAGAACTCGATGATGTAGCCTCCCGGGTCGTATAAGCTGAATTGCTCAATCATCCCGTCGGCGCCGGTTATGATGGCGTTTTTGATATTAATGCCTTCCACGTCCTTCAGCCTGTCCCACCAGGCTTCCAGGTTCGGCGTATCAATGGATAGCAAGGCGCCCTTATCCGCAATCGGTTTCAATGAACCGCCGGTAGCGTTGACCAGGCCGATATAGGATGAGGAGTTGAGCTCAAAGATGACCACCCAATCCTCTTCGGTGAGCACTTTGAGGCCCAGTTTGTTCTTGTACCAGTCCGCCGCCGCCGGGAGATCATTGTAATAGAAAAACGGCACTCCTCCCGCTATGGACGGATGCTCTTCATCTGCTGCGAATGCTGCCGGCAAGACTGTTGCCGTAAAAATCAGCCCGGCAAGAAAAATGGAAACGAATTTCGAGTTTGTACTCATCTTTTATCCCCTGTTGATAGAATCCTGAATATCATCTTAACCATACGAAAGCCGGTGTCAATCAGACTCTTGATTTATAGCCCGGCTACTTCTTCATACCCTCATGCATTCAGATTCGGGGTCCGGCGGACAGCCGCCTCGCTAATCGGGCCGAGAGCGGATTCAGCCGGCAAGCGCTTCATATAAAGTCCCGCTCAGGACAATAATCAGGATTGCCGGGGCGGCCCATTTGATCCAGAAAAAATAAACGGATGACAACAGTTTATACTTTGCGCCAAAAACCTGTTTGACTGTCTCCGCTCTACCAATCCCCCAGGCAAGCGCCAGTAAGGCAAGACATCCGCCAATCATCATTCCGGCAGAACCGAAGAGTAAATCCGCAATCCCGATCAATTCGGGACGAAACGTGAAGAAGACTGCCAACAGGGCTTGAATCACAACTAAAGCAAGCAGCAAGCGCGTCTTGCTGAAACGGATGATAGCGGCATCACCCAGCAGGCCGCCGACTACCGCTTCGATCAGGGCAACGTAGGAGAGCAAGGTCACTAAAAAGAGCGAGAGCAGCATCAAACTACCGAATAATCGGCCACCGGGAAGGATGCTGAATAAGCCGGGCAGGGTTTCAAACAACAGTGTCGGCCCGGCCGTCAAGTCCATGCCGAATACGAGCAGGGCCGGGATAAGATAAAATGCGGCCAATAACGCCGCACCGGTATCACTGATGCAGGTCATCACGGCCAGCTTCGGCAGTTTGATGTCATCCTTGAGGTAACTGCCGTAAATCAAGGTAAGAGTAGCACCCAGTCCGATTGAGAAATAGGCTTGGCCCATGGCGGCAAAGACCTCGGTAAACCCTATCTTGCTGAAATCCACCTGCAGGAATGCAGACAAGTGTGCGGTGGCGCCCGGCAGGTTCAGTACCTCGTATACGAGATAAAAGCTGACCAGGAAGAAAAACGGGACAAACAGGTTGCTGACATACTCGATACCTCTTCTGATGCCGCGCTGTATGATGACGGCGGAAGCCAGCAGGATAAGCAGCACCAGGAACAATTGCAGGTAGTGGTCGCCCAGTCCTGCCTTGAAGGCAGGTGTCGTTTGCGCGGAAAATCCGTGCATTATCGAATGATAACCGCTGTAGAAAACATTACCGATAACAACGAGGTAATATCCCCCTGCGATTGTAATACAGGCCAACAATCCATAACCGACCAGGCGCCCACATACGGGACCGAACGTTGCCATAAAAGAGCCGATGGTGCCCTGCCGCGTTTGTCTGGCCAGCGCCCACTCCGCCATCAGCGCCGGTAAAGACAGGAACACCACACAGGCGATAAACAAGACCAGGAAAGCGCTGCCGCCATGGCTTCCCATCATATAGGGGAAACGCCATACATTGCCGATACCGATGGCGAGACCGGCGGTCGCCATCAACGACGTCAAAAAAGAACTGAAGCGCTGAACCGGCAAGCTAATGACTCCTGACTTATAGTTAATTTTTTGTGGCGTTGCGCCGTTGTCTCAATCCCTGTTAAGTTGAGACAAGCCTGCAAAGGTATACTGCAACTTAGTTAATCGCAACTCTTCATTGGCGGCTCAGGTGGGAGGACTCAAGGCGTCAATACAGTTCATGAAAGGGATTGGTGGGCGATCTTTTGCCTGGCTGCCCGCATATCATCACCACGCAGCTCCCGTAGCGCGTAGCCGGCAATATAGCCGATGGCGCGTTTGCGCCAGTGGGTGGCAAAGTCTGTGTTTTTGACCGGTTTAGCCGCCTTGATACAGGCCGTCGCAGCCTCTTCAATCACCTCGTCCGACAATCTCCTGCCCCGTAGAAAATCATTGACTGCCGCACAGACAACGGGTTGCGACGCTACCGCGCCCAATACGATTTGTGCGTCGGTGACAATGTCGTGGTCATCAAATTCAAGCGCAGCGGCCACCGACAGAACCGGAAAATCAAAAGAGCCGCGGCGCCGCAATTTCCAATAGACGCTTCTTGTGCCGCTTGCATGGGGCAATACGATATTCGTCAGTATCTCGTCTTTCCTGCGCGTTAAATAGTGAATGCCGTCGTCCCGGTACAAGTCTTGCAGGGGGACCGTGCGCGATCCATTCGCCGATACGAGTTCCACTTCTGCGCGCAGTGAAATAAGCGCCGGCGCCGTGTCCGTCGACGAGGTTGCCAGACAGGTTTTACTGCCGGTCGAGACCCAGCAGATGTCACCATCTTTCTTCATGCAGAAGTCAATCGCCTTGCGCCATTCATGGTTCTGGTCGTAGTAATTGCAACGGGTATCCAGACAGATGTTGCCGCCCACTGTGCCCATATTGCGCAGCTGCGGTGTCGCCACCTGAGCGGCGGCCTGCCACAATCCCCGGTAAGCCGATTTGACTCCCCGGTCCTGCACCAGGGCAGTCAGGGTCGCGCCGGCGCCGATGCTGAGGCCGGTCCCGTTTGTAACACGCTTCAGCGTGTCCAGATGCCGCAAAGTCACCAGGGTGCCCGGCGTTTGCTGGCGACGCTTCATATTGGGCAACAAATCAGTGCCGCCGGCAATGACCATGGCGTTGTCCTCACCGGCCAGGACCTGGGCCGCTTCATGGATATCCCGGGGCCGGTAGTAATGGAATCGGGGCAGGCGCATCATGATGCGGTGACCTGTTTGAATTCATCCATCCTGTGCATCTTGGCGGCGCGCTTGCGCTGCGGTTTATTGACGGCGTTGCCGTCTCCTCCCTCCCAGGGCGGTGGGACCCGGTACGGTTCCGGCCATTCAATGTCCGGGAACCGGTCCGGCCCTACCCGGCCGGCGCCCCCCCGGGCTTTGTCGTCCAGGGCTCGCTGTATCTTTTCGGCGGTGATGGGCACTTCATCAATACGCACCCCTACGGCGTCATATACCGCATTGGCCAGCGCCGGTATAACCGGTAGCAGGGGTCCCTGCCCCGCTTCCTTGGCGCCGAACGGGCCATTGTCGTCAGGTTGCTCAATCAAGTCCGTGATCACTTCCGGCATATCCATGGACGTGGGGCTTTTGTATTCCAGCATGGACGGCTGGCGATGGACCAGCGCCGCAGACAAGCGCGCAGGCAACCTGCGAAAGGCAGACTCCTCCATCAAGGCTTCACCCAATCCCATGTAGACGCTGCCTTCCACCTGGCCGCGGGCGAGCACGGGGTTCATGGTGCGTCCGAGGTCATGGGCGATCCAGACTTTGGTGACGCTGAGCCAGCCGCTGGCCGCATCGACTTCCACTTCCACCACCGCTGCGGTGTAGGAATAAGCCGGTGACGGCCCGACGCCTCCACCTTTATATTTTCCCGGGGGTGGCGGCGGTGTATAGGAGCCCGTGGTTCCCAGGGAACCGTAAATCTCCTCCGCGCATACCACTGCCTGCTGAAATGACAATACTTGTTCGGGCCGGCCGCTGTTGCAGACCCGGCCATCGGTAAACACGATGGATGCAACATCCGCAGCAAATTTCTGCGCTACTGCCTGTGCGATCAACTCCCGAGCCCGCTCCGCCGCCTGGATGGCGGCGTTGCCCATCATCAGGGTCACGCGGGAGGAATAGGAGCCCAGGTCCACCGGGGTCAAATCCGTGTCGCCGGTAACACAACGGATATCCAGAGGATCTATGCCCAGGATCTCCGCGATTGTCGCTACCAGCATGTCGTCGGAACCCTGGCCGACCTCCGTGGCCCCGCAAAACACGGTGACCCTGCCGCTACGGTCCAGTTTCAGTTGCACGCCGGAATGAGGCATGGCGTTCCAGTAGATGGAGTTGCCGGCGCCGGTCAGGTAACTGGAGCACGCCAGCCCCACACCCTTCCCTGGCGGCAGTTTCCGGTATTTATCCTTCCAGCCGGAACGCTCGACCACCGTGCGGATGCATTCCGCCAGACCGATACTGCCGATCTTCAGGTAGTTAGCCGTCAGCGCGCCGGGTTTCTCAACGATATTGAGACGAAACTCGGCGGGATCGATTTTCAATTTTTCCGCTATCTTGTCCAACTGCACTTCCTGGCCGAACCGCGGCTGTACCGTTCCATGACCCCGTTTCGGACCGCAGGGGGGTTTGTTGGTGAACATGCGGCAAGCGTCAAAGGCATAGCGCGGCAGGTGGTAGGTGACAGGTTGCAACACGGCTGTATAGAAGGTGCTGGCAACGCCATAGGAACCGTAGGCGCCACCGTCCAGCAGGGTTTGTAAGTGCATGCCGGTTAACGCGCCGTTCTCGTCAACGCCGGTCCTGAATTTCATCAGTACCGGATGGCGGCCGCGATGACAATAAAAGACTTCTTCGCGGTTCAGGCAAATCTTGACCGGGCGGCCCAACATCATGGCGGCTTTCACCACGACTATTTCATGATTGAACGGATCGGTCTTGCCGCCGAATCCACCGCCGTTGGGCGTGGCGATGACGCGGATATGCGCCATGGGCAGGTCCAGGGCCTTGGCGACCGCGCGCTGTACATAGTGGGGACATTGCGTACTCGACCACAGGGTAACCCGGCCTTCGGCTTCCGCCATGCCGACTGCAGCATGCTGTTCCAGGGGAAGGTGAGTATTGCCTTCGAAGAAGAAGATATCTTCAAACACGTGGGCGCTGTTTGCCAGGCTTTCCTCGACATTGCCAAATTCGTAGCTGAGGCGTTTATGGATGTTCCCTTCTTCGCTGTAGTCATGCAGCCGGGCCGCGGGATTATTCAGGGCGCCAACTGAGTCAGAGATTGTTCCCAGCGGCTCATATTCGACCCTGATCAGGTCCAGCGCCTGTTCTGCGGCAAACTCATCCCGGGCAACGACCGCGGCGACGGGATCACCTACAAAACGAACCTTTTCCCTGCATAACGGTTGTTCATCCTGGCTTACCGGCAGGATGCCGTACTCATTGGGGAAATCCTTGCCGGTCAATACCAGCTTTACCCCGGGATACCGTTCTGCCCTGCTGACGTCCACTGAGGTGATACGAGCGTGGGGCACGTGGGAGCGCAGCAGCTTACAGTGCAGCATACGCGGCAGGATTATGTCGTCGGCAAACCGGGTGCGCCCGGTTACCTTGTCGACGCCGTCTACCCGCCTGCGCGGCTTGCCGATAATGGAGAATGTGTCTGTCTTACTCATCTGTCCCCTGTTCCGAACTGATATTACCTGCTGTTTGCCTGGTTGAACGGTTGATGCGCAGGATCGCTTCTTCCACGGATTCGTAGATCTGCTGGTAGCCGGTGCAGCGGCACAGGTTGCCGGACAGGGCTTCCCGGATCTGTTCCCGATCGGGATTGGGATGCCGGTCCAGCAGGGCTTTGGAAGTGAGCAGGATGGCTGGGGTGCAATAACCGCATTGCGCCCCGCCGAGGTCGGCAAAAGCCGATTGTAACGGATGCAACTGCGCGTCCTCGTTCATGCCTTCTATAGTGTCGATGGCGCAACCTTCCGCGTCCAGCGCCAGTGACAGGCAGGAAAGGATGGGTTCGCCGTCAACCAGCACTGCGCAGGCGCCGCATTCGCCCAGTTCGCAACCGTGCTTGGTGCCGGTCAGTTGCAGGTCTTCCCGCAACATCTCCAGTAACGTTTTATATGGCGCTACCGAGACCTGCAGCCACTCGCCGTTGACCTGACAACTGATGTGGGCGTTATCTTGCGTATCTCGCTTAAGCGTTGTGACGCGGTTCATAATTCATCCTCAAACAGACTCACACTGTGTGATTGACTATAAATATTGTAAGGATACCTTACATTCTAGTATAATAAAAGCTATGCGTAAAAACACAACTGAATACAGCGTTGATTTCTCCACTCTTAACGGGTTAATCGGCTTCCAGGTGCGGCAGGCGCAACTCCTGGTTTTTAATCATTTCCGGAAAACAGTCGGAAAAATGGGAATCACGCCGGGCCAGGCCGGTATTCTCATCCTGATACGGAACAATCCCGCTATCAGTCAGGCCGCCTTAGCCCGGGCAATTGGTGTGGAACGGGCTACCCTGGGTCAAATTATTACCGATATGGAGGCCAAATCCTGGGTGGAACGGCATCCTTCCCATTCAGACAAACGCAGTTACGCGTTGACACTGTCGCCATCCGGTATGACTTTCCTGGAAAAGATACTGGAGCAGATCATTACCCATGAGCAAGATGTGACGGCTCGCCTGGGTACAAAAGAACAGCGGGATTTTCTGCGTTTGTTACTGAAATTCTCGGGTATGGACAGCGCGGTAAAAGCTCTTGATAAGTAATACTGAAGTGGTTAAGGTTTACCTATTCCAACCCCTCACCGTGGTAACGGAGCACTGCACCGATGACATTCAAACTGCCTGACAGGGATGAATTGAAAACCATTGCCGAATCCATGGGAATATCGGTAGATGACACCCTGGCAGAAGCCATGCTCGAACAGTTGGCAATGTTTGGCGGCGCTTATCAACGCATGGATCAACTGGAAGATCACCTGCCGGAAATCAGCTACCCGCAAAGGAATCATCGGCCGCCGACAGCGGAGGAAAACCCACTGGGCGCATGGTACGTCAGAACCGACCTGAAAGGCCGGGATACGGGGCCGCTCAAAGGCAGGACGGTTGCCCTCAAGGATAATATCTTTGTCGCCAACGTTCCGATGATGAACGGCGCTTCGATACTGGAAGGGTTTATCCCGGATTTCGATGCTACGGTCGTTACCCGGCTGCTGGATGCCGGCGCAGAAATTACCGGCAAGGCAGTCTGTGAATTTCTCTGTGTCTCCGGCGGCAGCGCCACAGCCAGTTCCGGTGTTGTCAGCAACCCGCATAATCACGACTATTCTGCCGGCGGTTCTTCATCAGGCAGCGCCGCCCTGGTGGCCAACGGCGATGTGGATATGGCCCTGGGCTGCGACCAGGCCGGTTCAGTGCGGATACCGTCAAGCTTCTGCGGCGTCTATGGTTTGAAACCGACCCATGGTCTGGTCCCTTACACGGGCATCATGGGCATGGAGGCCATGCTGGACCACGTGGGTCCGATGACGGCAAACGTAACCGACAACGCTGTGCTGCTCGAAGTCCTGGCCGGTTACGACGGAATGGACAGCCGGCAACGCCAATTACGCATGTTCAAATATTCCTGGGCGCTTGGAGAGGATCTTGATGGAATGAAAATCGCCATAGTCAAGGAAGGCTTTGGCCATCCCCTGTCGGCTCCGGATGTAGACCGTTGCGTGCTTGATGCGGCGGGTAAATTCGCAGACCTCGGCGCTGCCGTGGCTGAAGTCTCCATCCCCATGCACCTGGATGGCGTCCCGCTCTGGGGCAGCATTATCACTGACGGGCTTTGGCATACCATGGGTCATAACGGTCTTGCCATGAACACCAGCGGCATTAACTCACCGGCACTGGCGAAGGTCCTGTCCGGCTGGCAGGACAAATTCGACCAGTTCCCCGTCAACCTGCACCTGGTCCTGATGCTGGGCAAATACCTGGAGAAATACCAGGGCAGGTATTACGCAAAAGCAAAAAACCAGTTGCCGAAACTGACCAAGGCCTATAACGATGTGTTGCAGGAATATGACCTGTTACTGATGCCGACGACGTTGATGCAGCCGCAAAAAAATCCGGCGCCTGATGAGGGTCCGGGGGTGCCGGGGACAGATTTAAATCTGTCCCCTTTTCTGCCGGCCCTGCTATCGAAAACATCGTATTCCTCGCATTCAATACGGTACTGAACACCTGCCAGTTCGATATCACCGGCCACCCTGCCTTGTCGCTGCCTTGTGGCCTGCGCAACGGCCTGCCCGTCGGCATGATGCTGGTAGGCAAACACTTTGACGAACCGAACATCTATCGGGCTGCCTACGGTTTTGAACAGTCCTGCCACTGGCAGAAAATATGACTCTCATGATATTTGATGTGCGCCTTCCCTGGCACACACCCTGCGGGCATCCTTCGGACGTCCAAATCCGCTCCTGGCGGATTTGTGGGGTCAGAGTAAAAATACAGTCAATTTGCCAAGTCTCGTTGGTTCATCGTCGAGTATTTTTACTCTGACCCCAAATATGCGCTTTATTTACTTATAATGGAATCTGTTTTTTCCGGAGTGACCGTTTATGCGTAACTATCTTCATATTGATTTGAAAAACAAGACAGTGGAATCCATCGAGCAGGATGGAGAAGAACTGGTACGCGTCGGTCGCTACCTCATCGCCAAAACCCTGGTGGAAGAGAACATTGCAGGCGTCGACCCACTGTCACCGGACAACCCGTTGATTTTTTCCGCCGGTCCCTTTGCCGGCACCAACTTTTCCAATGCCAACCGCACCAGTGTCGGTTGCAAGAGCCCGTTGACGGGCGGTATCAAGGAAGCCAATGCCGGCGGCACGTTCGGTGTGGCGCTGGGTCAACTGCACCTGTCGGGATTTACCCTGCACGGCGCGGCAGATGACTGGGTGATTATTCATCTCAGAAAAGACGGTAGCTGCAGCTTTGATTCAGCCGCGGGTTTCATGGGTAAAGGCAATTTTGAAACGGCGGCATTGCTGCATGAAAAATACGGTAAAAAGGTCAGCCTCGCCCTGTGCGGCCCGGTCGGCGAATACCAGGGGCTGCTTGCCGGCATCGCCATCAGCGATACCGACCGCCGCCCCGCCAGGCTGGCGGCGCGAGGCGGCATCGGGGCTGTCATGGGCAGTAAAAAAGTGAAGGCCATCGTCGCCGATCTGAACAAGATGCCGCAACTGCATGAGCGTAAAAAAGTCATCGGCGCGGTGCGCCATTATGCCGAAAAACTCGATGAAGACCAGATGATAGACAGTTACAAACGTTTCGGCACGGCCATGATGGCGGATTACATGAATCACGTAGGTGGTCTGCCGGTGCGTAATTTTTCTGCGGGACGCCTGGTGGATACCAACGTGGAACCCATGAAGATGGGCGGTGACTTCATCCGCGAGCAGAATATCGCCCGGGGCGGCGAACCGGATCATGCCTGCATGCCCGGTTGTCTGATCCGCTGCAGCAACGTCTACGCCGACGCCGACGGCAATGAGATTGCATCACCCATTGAGTATGAAACACTGGGCTTGCTGGGTACCAACTGCGGCATCAAGGAGCCCGACGACCTGGCAAGCTTGAACGCCATAGCCAACGACCTGGGTATAGATACCATTGAGACCGGCGCCATGGTCGGCGTGCTGATGGAGGCCGGATTGGGCCAATTCGGTGACGCCGGGTTCATCGCCGGCGTACTGGAACAGATCCGCAACGGCACGGAGCAAGGACGTCTGTGGGCTCAGGGCACGGCCTTTGTCGGTGAGCATTACCGGGTCGAGCGGGTGCCGGTCATCAAGCGGCAGGCTATCAGCGCGTATGACCCGCGGGTGGTCGAAGCGACAGGCATTACCATGATGGTCACGGCCCAGGGCGCGGACCATACGGCGGGGAATGTCCCCAAGATGGAAACCGCTGACAAAACCATTGATGAGATTGCCGCGGCCAGCCATGCTGCCCAGGTGCTGTGCGCAGCCACGGATTCATTGGGATTCTGTATTTTTGGCCGTACCGTTACCAGCGCCGAACTGGATACGATAACAGCAGCGATTAACGCCGCAGTCGGCTCTGAGCTGGATGCGTCTTTTTTCAATGAACTGGGCCGGGAAACATTAAGGCTGGAGAGAGAATTCAACCGGGCCGCAGGTTTCACGGAGGAAGATGACGAATTACCTGAATTCTTCTACAAGGAAGCCCTGGCGCCCAGTAACCGCGTGGCGCGCTTCCACGCCCGGGAAGTCAATGAATTTGTTAACAACTGGTGGCAGCAATAACCATGCTTAACCCGGAACAAGTCGACGACAACGGACCGGCGTTAGCGCTACCAACGGATGCGCCACGGCTGGATTTCCAGACTCATCCTGATAGCTACCGACACTGGAAGCTGACAACCTCCGGTGCTATCGCCAACCTGGACATGGACGTGAGTGAGGACGGCGCAGTGTTCCCCGGTTATGAACTGAAACTGAATTCCTACGATATCGGCGTGGATATCGAGCTTTACGATGCCATTCAGCGGCTGCGTTTTGAACACCCGGAAGTGAAAACCGTGGTGGTCAGTTCCAATAAGCCCACCATGTTCTGCGCCGGCGCCAATATCCGCATGCTGGCGGGGGCGTCCCACGGCCATAAGGTGAATTTCTGCAAATTTACCAATGAGACCCGCAACGCCATTGAGGACGCCGGGGAATTCTCCGGCCAGCGCTACCTGTGCGCATTGAACGGGACCGCTGCCGGCGGTGGTTATGAACTGGCGCTGGCCATGGATTACCTGATCCTGATCGACGACGGCAATGCCGCCGTGTCGCTGCCGGAAATCCCGCTGCTTGCCGTACTGCCCGGCACCGGTGGACTCACGCGGATCGTCGATAAACGCAAGGTGCGCCGGGACCTGGCAGATGTATTCTGTACCGTAGAGGAAGGAGTTAAAGGCCAACGCGCAGTCGATTGGCGCCTGGTGGATGAAACCGTGCCCAGCTCCGGTTTTGCACAGAGAGTGACTGAACGGGCCCGGGAAATGGGCCTGACGTCTGACCGTCCCGACGCAGCCAGGGGAGTGCAATTGACACCGTTATCAAGGACGACCAAGACAGACAGCATCGAATACGACTGGCTGAACCTGACCATAGACAGGAAAAACCGCAATGTTACCCTGCTGATCAAAGGGCCTGAGACCGAAGCGCCCGGCGCTACGGCAGACGTGGTTGAAAGGGGAGACCAATTCTGGCCCCTGGCCCTGGTCCGGCAACTGGATGATGCCTTGTTGCACCTGCGCTTAAACGAACCGACCATCGGCACCATCATTATCAAAAGCGCGGGTGCAATCGAGTCCGTCAAAGTCTATGACGAGTTTTTGCAGCGCCACAAGGACGACTGGTTGATACGGGAAATCATCCTCTACTGGAAGCGCACACTGAAACGGCTTGATATGACTTCCCGCACCAGTTTTGCTTTGATAGAGCCCGGTAGTTGTTTTACCGGTTTCCTGGCCGAGTTTCTGTTTGCCGTGGATCGCAGTTATATGCTGGATGGACAGTTTGAGGACGATGACGCGCCGCCTGCCGCTATCATCCTGACAGAAAGCAACTTCGGTCCCCTGCCGATGGCAAACAACCTGACCCGCCTGCAAACCCGTTTCCTCGGCGAACCGGACAGTGTTGAAACTACCAGGAAATTCATTGGTCAAAATATTGACTCGGCGCGGGCCTCGGAGTTGGGGCTGGTGACCTTTACCCCCGATGACATCGACTGGGAGGACGAGATCAGGATGCTGCTGGAAGAACGGGCCAGTTTTTCTCCCGATGCCCTGGTGGGGATGGAAGCCAATCTACGCTTTGCCGGGCCGGAAACCATGGAGACCAAGATTTTCGGCCGGCTGACCGCCTGGCAGAACTGGATATTTCAACGACCCAACGCGGTCAGTGACGCCGGCGCACTGCGCCGCTACGGCACGGGCTTGCGTCCCGAATACGACAAAAACAGGGTATAGCAATGGGATATTTGGGGTCAGAGTAAAAATACATTAGGTTTGGCAAGTGGTAGTGACTTGTTGTTGAGTATTTTTACTCTGACCCCAAATATCCTGGCACGGTAAGAGTAATGAGAATATGACCATGAATAACGTAGATTACGATAGCTTGATCCCCAACAACGTGGGGCTCGCCTCGGACCGGCGCCTGCAGCGGGCGCTGGAGAAGTGGCACCCGGGCTTTATCGACTGGTGGAAAACGATGGGGCCGGATGGCTTCCAGGACCTGGACGTTTACCTGCGTACGGCCATCAGTGTGGACCCGGAGGGCTGGGCCAGATTCGGCTACGTGAAAATGCCGGAATATCGCTGGGGCATATTACTGGCGCCCCGGGAACCCGACAGGAAAATCGCCTTTGGCCGGCATAAGGGCGAACCGGTCTGGCAGGAAATACCGGGAGAGTACCGCGCCATGTTGCGCCGCCTGGTGGTCATCCAGGGGGATACGGAACCCGCTTCGGTGGAACAGCAGCGCTTCCTGGGGCATACCGCGCCCTCCCTGTATGACATGCGCAACGTATTTCAGGTCAACGTCGAAGAAGGCCGGCACCTGTGGGCAATGGTGTACCTGCTGCATAAATACTTTGGCCGCGATGGCCGGGAGGAAGCAGGGGATTTACTCATGCGCCGTTCCGGCGACCAGGACAAACCCCGCATCCTGGGCGCGTTCAATGAAGCGACACCGGACTGGTTATCGTTCTTCCTGTTTACCACCTTTACCGACCGTGACGGTAAAATGCAACTGGAATCCCTGGCCCAGTCGGGTTTTGACCCCCTGGCCCGCACCACCCGTTTCATGCTCACGGAAGAGGGCCACCACATGTTTGTAGGCCGGACCGGGATTGAGCGCGTGGTAAGACGCACCTGCGAGGTGATGAAGGAAAATAACATCACTGACCCGACGGATGTCCGGACAACCAGGAACCTGGGTGTTATCGACCTGCCGACCATGCAGAAGAAGATAAATTTCCATTATTCCGTTACCCTGGATTTATTCGGCGCCGAGATTTCCACCAACGCCTCCAATGCCTTCAATGCCAGCCTGAAGGGCCGTTTCAGGGAAACCACTATTGACGACGACCATCAACTTCATGACAGCAGCTACCCGGTATTGAAACACGTCAACGGGAAGCTGGTCAGCGTGGATGAGCCCGCCATCAACGCAGTCAACAGCCGCTTGTGTGACGATTTCATCGCTGATTGCGAACAGGTCCTGGCAACCTGGAACAAGGCCATTGCCGACCATGGCTACGGCTACCGCCTGAGCTTGCCCAGCCGCGCTTTCAACAGGGCAGTGGGTGAGTTCAGCGACGTTTATGCCTCGCCGGATGGGCAACTGCTCCCTCAAGCCGAATGGGAACAACACCGGGAACAATGGTTGCCGGACAATGATGACCTGGAATTCCTGTTGTCACTGATGGAGCAAGTAATAGAACCGGGGAAATTCGCCCACTGGATTGCCCCGCCCAGGGCCGGCATCAACGGCAAACCCGGCGATTTCGAATACGTCAGGATCGCCGCTTAGCCCGCTTCTCCCGTATTACGCAACCGGTCTGGTAAACCCGTCTCGATATTCTTTTGGAGAGATGCCGTAACGCTCCTTGAACTTGCGGCTGAAATGCGCGGCATCATTGAAGCCGTAACTGAAGGCGATCTGGGTGATGCTGTAATCTTTGAGTGACTTGTTCTCCAGGGCCTCACGGCACAAGGCCAGCCTTTTATCCAGAATATACCTGGAGACTGTGGTGCCGGTAGAGGCAAATAACATGCGCTGGTAACGTTCACTGATATGGTGATGTTTGGCTACCAGGGCCGAACTGAGTTGCGGGTGGCGGATATTGATCTCGATATATTGCTTGAGCCGCTCCAGAATGGCGGTTCTGGCGATGGTCTGACCGTCCAGATCCCGCAGTGTTGACATTGACCCCATGGCAAGTGCAACAAGCTCAATGATATGCTGGTTGATCACTCCGCGCTCCTGGATTGACAGTACATCCAGCCGCCCGGCGACAGACTGGATAAACTGCGAAGCCAGTGCGCCGGTGGCAGTCTGTGCAGAAACCCGTCGGGCAGTGATAACTTCCGGCTTGACAAACTGTTCCGCCAGGGAATCATAGGGGATTTGCAGGACAATCTGGCGAAACGGCCGGTCAAAGTGTAGCCGGTAGGGCTTGGTACTGTCATACAGCGCAAAATCTCCCGGATGCAGTTCTGCCATACGGCCATCCTGGTTGACAAAACCGATGTCCTCCAGTTGCAGACTCAACAGGAACTCACTTTCGGTCGACTTGGCGATTTGTTTCCTGGAACGGATGACATCCTGCGGGTCGGCACTGACCTCCGATACCCGTATCTTGTCGAGCTCACTGCCGCGGAGTTTTCCCTTGAAGTCCTTGCGTTTCCCGGTGATGCAATCCAGTTGCACGAACTCGTCACAGATCATGTCAATCCAGTATTCAAGCTGTTCTTTCTCGGCAACCTCCTCTGTCGAAATGATATTCCCTTTGGGGAGCAGGAAGTCAGGCATTATAAAGTACCAGGATTTATAGTATCTGTTTACTCCGTCAACCAGCTGATGGGTTAGCTCTCAATTATCACCCCATTACTCTATTTTGACACAACCGGCTTGATAGCGTTCAATGGCTCGCACTAACCGGA
Organism: Gammaproteobacteria bacterium; assembly: GCA_965205405.1. Taxonomy (GTDB): domain Bacteria; phylum Pseudomonadota; class Gammaproteobacteria; order Eutrophobiales; family Eutrophobiaceae; genus JAAXHV01. The sequence goes on along the minus strand of OZ242169.1, from coordinate 1,486,523 downwards.
ACTGCTGACTATGGTTAGAGGCTGCACATCCTCGACCGTATCGCTTTCACCGACCTCAATGCTGTCTTCTGTCGAATTCATGATCTGCACCGGAGTGACGGGGGCGGTATTCAATAATAACCGGGTAACGTCGGGACGGGCGTAGTGGCCGGCCGGGTCGGCAAAGGATTTCGCTATGGTGATTGCGCCGAAATCCACATCTGCGTATAACAGCCCCTGCGCGTCTTCCTCCAGGTAATCGCATAACGCGGCGCCGTCGGGCCCGAAAATCATGGCATGGCCGCCGCCGGGCGGCAGTAATTCCTGTTTTGCGGGGGTATCGGCCATCAACTCGACCATGTCTTCAGAAATAACCCCGCAAGGGGCCAGAAAGTAACACTGGCCCTCGGCCGCATAGACCGACGATACCGCCATATTCAGATCCGGACCGAGGCTGTAGGCCTTGTTCCGGTACAGACTGAAGCTGGGCCAGGCGCCCACGTGAATTTGCTCATTCTGGGCATACAGCGCGTATTTGCTCAGGGGCTGCAAATGCTCCCAGCAGCATAAGCCGCCTATCCGGCCAAGCTCCGTCTCATAGACGCGCAGGTTATTACCGTGGCCGTCACCGAACACAGTGCGTTCCACGTGGGTCGGTTTCAGTTTACGCCTGACGTCCAGCAAGGAACCGTCGGCATCGATAAAAAACTGTGAGATGTAGCGTGAACCACCGTCCCGTTCACTGGCGCCCATCACCACGACGATGTCATATTCCCGGGCGGCGTCACAGAGTTGTTGTAACTGCGGGCTGTTCTTGCTCAAACTGTTTTCGTGGTACCGCTGCACAAAGCGCAGACCGTCGACCGGACAATCCAGCCATATCCACCAGGGATAACCCGGTATCCAGGTTTCCGGAAAGCCGATCAGCCTGGCGCCGTTGCCTGCCGCCTCTTCAATGAAAGCAATCCCCTTCTCGACCGTGGCATCCAGGTCCGGAAATACCGGCGCCGCCTGAACAACTGCTACCTTGTATTTATCTAACATCACGCAATTTCCCTATCAAGTTCAAAATCGGTATCTAATCAGCCCCCCGAACTCCCGGGGCCGGTTATAGTTGGCTTCGTGAAACCCTAAACCGAAATTGGAATCGCCGCTGGTGATAAACCGTTTATCCGTCAGGTTGGTACCGAATACGCTGAAATCCCAGTTGCCGGTGGAAAAAGTCAACGAAGCGTTGAACGTATGATACCCGTCCTGGTAGAGAAAAGGAGAGTTTTGCGCATCATTGTACAGGTCGTCGGTGTAGCGGTAATCGCCCCGGACAACCAGGGAACCCCACGTCAGCGGGTGGGTATAATCTGCCGAGATGTTGACCGTCGTCTCCGGCGTGTTGGGCAGTTTTGTATCAAGATTGATGGCCTGGGCCACGTTGGTTGTCGGCAGGTTGAGTTCATCATATTCCGCATCGATGTAGCCGAAACCGGCATTGATCAGCAGGCGCTCATGGGGCACTGCAGTGATCTCGACTTCCACGCCGATAATATCGGCGACGCCGGCATTCTGGGTCAACGGCCCGCCGCCCGTCTCAAACAACTGGATCTGTACGTCGCCGTATTCACTGATAAAGCCTGCCGCATTGAGGCGCAGGCGATCGTCCAGACCCTGCCATTTCACCCCTACCTCAAAAGACTCCAGGGTTTCCGGGTCAAACGCCAGCGGGTCTGCACGGGGCACCACGTAGCGGAAATTGAACCCGCCACTCTTGTACCCGTCGGCATAGGTGAAGTATAACAAGGTGTCGTCATTGAACTGGTACTCGATGCCGGCGCGGATATTCAGCTCTGTGAACTCATCGGATACCTCATCCCACAAAACAATATCGCCGGCCGGTCCCGGCACTGTAACCGGCGGTCCAAGCAATGCCAGCACGGCAATATTCCCGCCAGGGTCCGGGGAAATGTACTGGCGATAACCAAAGCTCTTGTCATCTTCCGTATAGCGCAGCCCGAAGGTGACGGCAAGCTGATCGGTAAGGTCAAAGGTGCCTTGACCGAATACCGCCTTGCTGCTGTTATCCACCAGGACAAAATTGTTGATATACAAGGGTAGCGCCAGCAGTCCCGCAGGAGTGGGAAGCGCCCCGTATATGGGTACGAACACGTCATCCGTGCCGTCTTCCTCAAAGTAATACGCGCCCAATACATACTGCAGACGCTCATTGAAGAGCGCGCCGGTAACCTGCAACTCCTGGCTGAATTGCTCATGGTTGTAATTCGGGTTGCTGGTCTCGGTAATCTGGATGGAGGAATTATCCGGGTCACGGTAAAATTCGCCCTCGGTATCCCGGTATGAACTGATCGACTTGAACTCAAACCAGGGGAGAGACCAGGAGAAGGTCAGGGTGGCGCCGAAACTTTCCAGGTCGGTGCCGGTCGGCCCGGTGGCTAAAGTGCGGTCCTTGCCGTCAACGAAAAATTGTTCTTGCGTGTAGGGTACCGCCCCTGGATTTGCCGGAACAAAAACCTGGTTGTAAGCCCAGGTACTGCTGGGCGCCAGCAGGGGAGGGGCGCCCGGAAATTCGCTAATGCCGACCATGACTGAACCGGCGCTTTGTTCATCAATTTTTGTATAGTCCAGTGTTGCATATAATTCGATATCATCGCTCGCCTGCAACAGGAAGGAACCCCGCGCCGACTGCCGGTCCTCATCACCCAGCTTGTCTCCCACTGAGATGCGATCCACAAACCCGTTCCGGTTCTTGCTGGAAAATGCAAATTTCGTAAGGAACTTCTCTGCAATAGGGATATCCACTGAACCCTTAAAATCCGTTCTCTCAAACTCGCCGAACGTCGCTTCGACCATGCCGCCAAAGGTCTCAGCCGGACGTTTGGTGGTAATATTAATCGCTCCGCCTATGGTATTGCGGCCAAACAAGGTGCCTTGCGAGCCGCGCAGGATTTCGATGCGCTCGATGTCTACCACATCCAGCACGCCGCCCACTGCACGGGAAGAATAAACGCCGTCAATGTAAGTGCCGACGCCGGGGTCCGTCGTTAAACCAAAATCCAGTTGCCCTACTCCCCGTATGAACACCGCGGCGCCGTTGGATAAACCGCTGATCGGCGTAGTGGTATCAAAAATGACGTTAGGGGTAAAGTCGGCCAGTTTTGATATGTCATTGATCATTCGCCCTTCCAGACTTTCCTCGGTAAACACGGTTATGGCGATGGGCGTATCCTGCAGGTTCTCTTCCCGCTTTTGCGCGGTCACAACGATTTCCTCGATCTGCGCGAGACCGACCGCCGGGAACAACAGGCCGGTGGCAACAACACTCAACAGCAGTGAATTGAATTGACGCTTCATAAATCTACCCTCCGAATATCATGTATCGGCATCCCTGGATGGATAAAATGACTGCCTGTCTTTGTTGTTGCAGTATGAGGCTATCCAGGCGGCCGGACTTGGCTGTAGCGGAAGCAAAACATGGCTGTAGCGGAAATCGACCTGGGGGGTGTAATGTAAAGATAAGTCCGGACTTTGAGATGGGCCAAATACGATATAATGAGTTTATGGCAAAATATGGCGATATAGGCAGCGCCAAACAGACCAGTCGCCAGGCGCGACGCGTTTATGAATTTATCACGCCGGCTGAGGTCGACTCCGGCGAAATTCCCCATTTCCCGGTTATCATCGCCGGCGGCGGGCCAATCGGCCTGGCCAGCGCCATAGACCTTGCCCGGTACGGTATCCAATCAGTCGTACTGGAAAAGTACAACACCGTCAGCGATGGCTCCAGGGCAATCTGCTGGGCGAAACGCACACTGGAAATCCTCGATCGTATCGGCACCAGCAAACGCATGATGGAAAAAGGCGTGGTATGGAACCAGGGCTGGGTCTATTTCGGTCAGGAAACCGAGCCGATCTACAAGTTTGATTTGCTGCCGGACAAACAGCAGAAGTTTCCGGCATTTATAAACCTGCAACAGTTCTATGCCGAAGAATACCTGGTCGACTTGTTTCCGCAATACCCGGAGACTGAAATTCGCTGGCAAAACGAGGTGATCGGTGTTGCCAACGGCGCCGACAAGGTCACCGTGACGGTCAGGACTCCCGCCGGGGAATACCGGCTCAGTTGTGATTACCTGATTGCCGCGGACGGGCACCGCAGTCCGATTCGAGACGCCCTGGGGCTGGACTTCATAGGCCGCGTGTTTGAAGACAACTTTCTTATCGCAGACGTTCGTATGAAGGCGGACTTCCCGGCCATCCGGCGCTTCTGGTTCGACCCGCCGTTCAATCCCGGGCAAACCTCACTGATCCACAAGCAGGCCGACGACGTATGGCGCATCGATTTTCAAATGGGCTGGGATATCGACCGTGACGAGGTGATGAAGGAAGAGAATATCGACGCCAAGATAAAAGCCTTCCTTGGTTCGGACCTTGAATTCGAATACGAATGGGTGAGCCTGTACACGTTCAAATGCTGCCGTATGGAAAAATTCGTCCATGAGCGCGTCATTTTCGCCGGCGACTCGGCCCATCTCGTATCGCCTTTCGGGGCGCGTGGGGCCAACGGCGGGTTGCAGGACGCCGATAATCTTGCCTGGAAACTCCACCTGGTTTTAACGGGCGCCGCCCCGCCCGGCCTGATCAACAGCTATGACGATGAACGCATCCTGGCCGCAGAGGAAAACGTGGTGAATTCATCCCGAAGCACGGATTTCATGACGCCGAAAAGTGAAGTCAGTCTTGCCTTCCGCAACGCCGCCCTGGAACTTGCCAAGGATTTTGAGTTCGCCCGCAAATTCGTGAACCCGGGCCGTTTGTCCACGCCCAGCGTCCTGGACGGTTCTCCCTTGAACACACCGGATGTGGATGAGTTCAGCGACAAGCAACGACCCGGCGCGCCTTGTCTTGACGCCCCGGTTTCCATTGATGGCGCTGACGCCTGGTTCCTGAATCAACTGGGCGACCGTTTTGTTGGTATTTATTTCAGCGACGACGGCAGCGCACCGGCAGAACTGAACAGCGTCGGTTCAGACCGGATACCGGTTGAAACCATTATCGTCAGCCGGACAAACAGCGGTGACGGCCATATCGCCGACAGCAACGGCCTGCTGCATCGGCACTACGACGCCCGGCCGGGTACTTATTACCTGGTACGACCCGATCAACACGTCGCCGCCCGCTGGCGGGAATTCAATCGGGAAAAGGTGTTACGCGCAATGGAGAGGGCAACCGGCCACTGACATAATTGCCGGGCAAACTCCCGAACAGTCCGTTACAGAAGCGGGAATGGTATGACTGACTACATATTTCACATGTTCAGGTCTCTGCCGGCGAGCTTGATTCTGTTTGCCTGCCCGATGCTGCTCGCAGGCGAACTGGAAGTATTAATACAGGCCGGCGAACAAGGAGACGCCGGAGCTCAGTTTCTTCTCGGCAGCAGGTACGACCATGGCCAGGGCCTCCCCGAAGATGACGCCGAGGCTGCCCGCTGGTACCTCTCGGCTGCGCAACAGGGACATGCTTCTGCGCAATACTACCTGGGACACAAATATGCCCGGGGTGATGGGGTAGACAAAGATACTGACAATGCCGTCCACTGGTTGCGTGAAGCTGCCGGGCAGGGGCATGCCGCCGCACAATACCATCTCGGCAATATGTACGCTCAGGGAAAGGAGGTGCCTGAGAATCATGTCGAGGCCGCACGCTGGTTCCGGCCGGCCGCCGAACAGGGTCATGCCGTCGCACAGTACTACCTGGGATACATGTATTCCCGCGGCGAAGGCATGCCCAGAGACGATGCCAAGGCCGTCTTTTGGTACCGCCAGGCCGCTGAGCGGGGGCACGCCGGGGCACAGCACAATCTTGCTTTTATGTATGCCGCAGGCCGTGGGCTACCCAAAGATGAGGTGCAGGCTTATGCCTGGTTCAGCGTTTCCGCCGCGCTGGGTTTTAATGCAGCAACTGAGGCAATGGAAACGTTAAGCCAGGGTATGACCAATGCCGGTCTCACCGAAGCGGAGGAACTGTCACGCGAATATCTTAAAACCTATGGTCCTGCCCAGGAAAACAGATAGTTTGCGCGGAGAGCCAGGGGTTACAAATTTCCAGGCAAATTCATATCGCCTGTATCTAAATCCGGAACGGCTATTTTATGGCTTGTTCAATTGATTGTTTGACAAATTCATTCAGATTGAGATTGTTTTCTTTCGCTACGATGAGCGCATGCCTGTGCAATTCCGGACCAATACGCACATTAAATGAGCCTTTGCACGGTTTGGCAGGTTCCCTGCCAAGTTCTTCACAATCAAGCAGATAATCATCTACTGCCTCCTTGAAGGCCTGTTCCAGTTCCTCAACGTTTTGACCTTCATAGCTGATCAGTGGTTCGATGAACTCCAGTTTCCCGAACAGACAATTATCCTCTACGCTGGCCTCTGCCGAACCATAAAAGCCCTTGTATCTGAATAAACTCATATTAATTTTGCTCGTTTCAGTTTGTCTATTACCAATTTGGCCACATAATGTTTAATCCGGTTGTCGGGGTGTGGTCGATGTAAATTAATTGTATGCTCAGGGTTGCCATTATCGAACTTCACTCTTGACCCGTCCGCTTTAATCTCTTTATAGCCAAGAGATTTCAATAACGTGACTAATTCCTTCCAGGTAACAGATTGTTTGCCATCCAACAATTTGGCTTTTAATTTATCACGCCTTCCCATAGCTGGTTTATATCAAACTACTGCATTAGGTGCAACTAATATTCGGTTGCATATGAGAGGATACAAAATACCGATACGAGTAAAAGTACATCAGTCTGGAAACTCGTAACACTTATGGCGGAGAGCTATGTTTGACGACAATTAACTTGGCTGGTTAACGACACATCCTGGCCGGTTGAAGTGAGACAATCGGACGCTTGTTTTACTCAGGGGAGAAGCAAGCATACCGAGGTCTCGGATAACCAGGAAACAAGAGGAGATGTTGTCACGGGTGATGCTCGCCACCTTGTAGATGACGTTGTACGTCAGGGTGCGGAAGCGTTCCCGCCCACCGGGCGCTGACGAGCCCGTCTCGTAGGTGTAGTTCCCAACGTCAGGTTTGACCCTATACTCCAAGGCCTCCTCCTTAAAGTCCTGTTTTTGTGTATGAAAACCGCAGTTTAAGACTAAGATGGCGCGTCTTTTCAGACAGCTTCCCTTTATTATCAGTAGCTTCTGTCAGGTTGGACTGGTCTGACCCCTATACGATACGCGACCCCCCCAACGTGCGTAATCCGGCTGATCGTGAACACTCATTCTGGTTGAACGTGAACACCGATTCCGGTTCATCGTGAACACCTGTTCCGGTTGAACGTGAACACTTTTCCGGTTGAACGTGAACACTTTTCCGGTTGTTTCCGGAATCACTGTTCACGTTCCCGGAATCACCGTTCACAATCAACCGGAATCACTCTCAACGCATTGAACTTGTAACCCTTTGGTAAGCTTTCTCCTTTTTGGAGGAGCCCATCATGCCAGGCAAGAGGACAACAATGCGTAAACTACGAGACGTACTCCGACTCCGGCACGCAGCCGGTCTGTCCATTCGTGACATCAGCCGCAGCACCAAGCTGAGTGTCGGCGGCATCCAGAAGCTGCTCAGCCGGGCCCAGGCCCTGCACCTGAGTTGGCCGCTTCCCGCGGCGCTGGATGACACCCGGTTGGCCCAACTGTTCTATCCCGGCGCCGATACCGGCAGCAGCCGGCGCCACCAGGTCCCGGACTGGCCGGCAGTTCACCAGGAATTGAAACGGCCGCATGTGACCAAACGGCTGCTGTGGGAAGAATATACCCAACGCTACCCGAACCGGTGTTACAGCTACTCCCAATTCTGTGACCGTTACCGGCGCTGGTGCGGCCAACAGCGGCGGGGAAACAGGGGACAGACCACGTTTTCTCTGAAGGCTAAAACGTGGTCTGTCCCCGTTTTGTCCCGCGCTGGGTTTTAATGCAGCAACTGAGGCAATGGAAACGTTAAGCCAGGGTATGACCAATGCCGGTCTCACCGAAGCGGAGGAACTGTCACGAGAATATCTTAAAACCTATGGTCCTGCCCGGGAAAACAGATAGTTTGCGCGGAGAGCTAGCCGTTACCAAATTCAGGAAAACCAGCTTGCTGGATATCTATCCGGTTCATTCATTACCTGAGACAGCTTTTCAGTCCTTGGAGATACCAGATTAGATCAGGCGATTGCGTCCAGTCCCTTCTCCTGAACCAGCGCCAGTAGTTTGAGAGATGCCCCAGCAGGCTGCTTCTCTCCACGCTCCCACTGGCTGACCACCCCCTTGGAAACGTTAAGGTGTATCGCAAAAACGGCCTGACTTACGTGCTCACGGCTGCGGAGCGCGCGGATATCCTCCGGCTTCATCGGATGTACTGGGGTGAGGCACAACTTGTCGAATTTCCGCAGGGTGCGCTTGTCCATGACACCGGCATCATGCAGATCGCAGGCGGTCTCATGGGTCGCACCGAGGGCGTCACTTCGATACTGTTTTTTCATCGCATTTCACCTCTACAATTGCGCCGCTCTTCAGAGACCTGGTAAGCGTGGCCTCGTCATAACCAAGCATTTCATCCGCCAGAGCCTTGAAGCCTTCCAACTCTTCCTGGTTAATATTGTCCCGTTTACTCTTCGCGAATCCATACACAAAGAACGCTTTGTCGCCGGAGCGAAACAGGATAATCGACCTGTATCCGCCTGATTTTCCCTCCTTTACACGCGCGATTCTCTGCTTAACCACACCACCACCAAGGTCAGCATCTATCAGTCCCTCTTCAACATAGCTGATTGCCGCACACAAGTCAGCATCCTCTATGCTTTCTTTCCTGGCGAAGCGAAAAAACCACTTGTTCTTGAAAATACGGGTTTTTTGCATTTTGAGGTCCATTTCCGATATGTCTAATATATAACACCAAGTGTTATAATTTCAAGAAAAAAACTATCGAAAATGGATAATACGGGAATGAATACATATAAACGTCCACCAGTATAGGTAGTAAGCAGTATAGGGTCAGACCAACCCAGCCAGACAGAAGCTACTGATAATAATGGGAATCTGTCACAAAAAACGTGCATTCATAGGCTTAAACAGCGACTTTCATACGCCAAAACGGGACTTTAAGGAGGAAGTATCAGACACTGCATATGCAGACCACAGCGAATCAGGAGAGTAATGCCATCAAACAGGGATGGAGATGTTACGACCTCGATTTTGATGGCAAAAGGGGGTTTTAAGGAGAAATATCAGGCGTATATAGTACATAAACTAAACTGGAACAAGTAGTTAGGCAGGTCCGACCCTATCCTGTGGCCCTCATGGTTTACTTTTGCCTATGATCTCATATTATGGAGACTTAATCAGAGATTCCCTTATTATATTTTATGAATATTTCAGTTATTGGCACGGGGATAATGGGCGGACACATGGCCCGTAATCTCTGCAAAGCCAGACACTCCGTTCATGTGTGGAACAGGACCCCGGAAAAAGCCGGCCAGTTGGAAAAATATGGTGCTCATGTATGTACATCTCCGGAACAAGCAGTGAAAGAATCTAATGTCGTCATCTTAATGGTTTCTAATGCTGCAGTTTGTGATTCCTTGTTATTTGGCACAGGTGTTGACGTCAATCCTTTATCTTTAGGGCAGGATCATCTTGTAGTTGTTATGAGTTCTATACCCGTCACCAGTGCGAGATTACAATCTGAAAGGTTGAAGCGATGGAAGACAAGGTATATTGATGCGCCTGTTTCAGGGGGAGAGCACGGCGCCGCTGAAGGGAAATTGACAATTATGGCAGGAGGTTTAAAGGAGGATATTGAATACGCACGCCCTGTATTCGAAGCAATGGGCACACTAACCCATATAGGTCCGACAGGGTGCGGTCAGATTGCTAAAATAGCCAATCAACTTATTGTTGGCATTACGATCGGAGCTGTATCAGAGGCATTGATTCTGGCGGAAAAAAGTGGCGCAAATGCTTCTGTAGTCCGTACTGCACTATTTGGTGGGTTTGCGGATTCTTCCATACTTCGACAACATGGATTGAGAATGGTAAATCATGATTATAATCCTGGAGGGCATGCAAAATCGCAGTTAAAAGATCTTATCGCTGCAAATGAGCTTGCGCTGGAATGTGGTATTCAATTACCTCTTTTATCGGTCATAACGAAATTGTATGAGGGCATGTGTGAACATTCATTCAGTGAACTCGACCATAGCGCTTTGTATTTATATTTAAAGAAACAGGTAATTGAAATCTCTGAATAACGGAAAAAATTAAACAACCAATATAGGGTCCGACCAACCCTAATGAAAGAATGGTTCCAGACCCAATCCGCGTTGGAGAAAATGCCAACTGGGTAAAACAGCAAGCGCAACTTTGAGAGAGGAACTCGTGTACCGGCTCAGGAAAGTGCTGGTTCACGTCAAGGCAATAACGAACTGGCAGCTCGATACGGAGGTCATTCATGTCTTGGCGCCGGAGCTTCGTACGCCTAACAATAGGGCCAAACACTGCCGCAATGGCAACGCACCATCGCATCCATATTGGAATATCCCTATCTTGCACCGTTTGTTGAACTCCTATAGATCGGCCCTCTGGGCGGACTAGTACAGGAGGCGTCTAGGTGTGGAGGCCATGCGGTACCCGGTGAATCGTTCAGAAACTGCCTGTCAAGTGTTTTCATTTTGTGGTATGAAGCGTGTTACGATTCATCTTACTTATTGTTTTTATTAAATTATTGGCGGAGAGGGTGGGATTCGAACCCACGGTACGTCGAAACGTACAACAGATTTCGAGTCTGCCCCATTCAACCGCTCTGGCACCTCTCCGGGGGGTTAGTTTAACTGATGTAACCTGTTCCGGCTACTTGGCGATGCGGCCGTCATGGATTAGTTTTTCAGGCTGTACACGACCAGGCCGCTGCGCAATTTTGGTTCGAACCAGGTGGCTTTGGGCGGCATGATCTCGCCTGCATCCGCGATAGTCATAAGATCCTGTACGGACACCGGGCACAGGGTAAAGGCGACTGCCATCTCGCCGCTGTCCACCCTGTCCTGCAGTTCTTCTGATCCGCGTGAGCCACCGACAAAGGCTATGCGCGGGTCGGTCCTCTGGTCATGGATGTCCAGGATGGGTTGCAGGATCAGGTCTGACAGGATGCTCACGCCCAGCGCCGCCATGACATCAGCAGCATCATACTGCTCAGGCCGCACGACCAAGCGATACCAGGCGCCTGCCAGGTACATGCCCGTCTCACCGCGCTGCTTCGGTCTGATAGCCTGACTTCCTGTCTTTTCAACGATGAAAGATGCCGCCAGTGCCTGCACGAATACATCCGGATCAAGGCCGTTAAGGTCGGCAACCAGGCGGTTGTAATCGAGAATTTCCAGTTGGTTATCGGGAAAATGTACCGCGAGAAAATAATTATGCCTGGGGTCGGCGCCATTGCGCCGGTCCTGCTTGTTCAATTCCTGGCTGACTGTAGCGGCGGCGGCAGTTCGGTGATGCCCATCTGCCACGTAGGTTGCGGGGACGCCGGCAAACGCGCAAATAATTGCCGCTATGGTCCCAGGCTCATCTACGATCCAAAACCGGTGTCGCACCTCATCCACGTCGACAAAATCGTACTCCGGCAGGGCCGTTTTAATTGTTTTGACGAGGTCGTCGAGTTTCCGGTCATAACGGTAGGCAAACATGACCGGCTCCATGTTCAGCATGGTCGTGCGAATATGATTTGCCCGATCGGCCTCCTTATCGTGCCGGGTCAGTTCATGCTTCCTGATACTGCCATTCAGGTAATCCTCCACGGCAGCGGCGGCAACAATTCCCGTTCTCGGCCGCCGGTCCGCGCATAACTCGTAGATATACAGACATTCATGCTTATCACGTACGAATGTTCCGTTGTCTATTAAAGCCTGGAAATTCGCCGCAGCCGCGCGATAGATATCGGGGCCGTAGGGATCCGTACCTGCGGGAAAAGTGATCTCCGGTTTGACGATATTCAGGAAAGAATACGGGTTGCCGGCTGCTTCCTCCCTGGCCTCTGCGCTCGACAACACGTCATAAGGTCTTGATGCGACCTTATCAACTTTATCCTTACCGGGGCGATACCCCCTGAAAGCTTTGATACGCAAATCGATATACCCGTTTTAGTTCTCTGTGATAGAAACTAAAACCTGACCTGCATCACCTTCGTGATGGCCTCGATTTCTGCGAGTTCATCCATCAGTTCATCCTGCAGGGCGGTTGACACCCCGATCACGGCGATCGCCTTGTTGCTACCGGAAACGATACCCAGTTGCATTCGCGAAATATTGATCTGTTCCCCGGCCAGCAGATTGCTGATGGCGGCAATTACGCCAGGCTGATCATTATGCCGGGTAACCAGCAACTGGCCTTCCAGCACAGCCTCGATCTCATAATCATTGATGCGTATCAGGCGCGGGTGTTTCTTGTCGAACAGTGTGCCGATCACCCGCGTCGAGTGATCTCCGTGATGGGCCGACAGGCTGACTGCCGAACGGTAATCCGGATGATCGCCACCCCGCGACTCCACCAGGTTCAACCCATGTTGTGCAGCGATATGTTTCGCATTCACCCGATTGACTTCAGCCGACATATTGGCGCTCAACAACCCTACCAGTCCTTCCGTGGCAATGCTTCTCATATCTCTCTCGGCAGCTTCTCCTAAGAGCGATACCTCCAACTGGCGAATGGATTCCGGTATCATGTGTCCAAGTAATTTCCCCAGGCGTCGGGTCAGTGCCAGGTAAGGCTGCAGCTTCACCAGTTCATCAGCCGACACTGCCGGGAGATTAATCGCATTAATGGGTTCGCCGGTTCTTAAATAAATACAGATCTGCTGGGCAATCTCCATGCCGGTCGCCGCTTGCGCTTCCCGGGTCGATGCTCCCAGGTGCGGCGTCAGCAGTACGTTGTCCAGAGTCAGGAGGGGAGAACCCTCAGGCGGCTCCCGGGAAAATACGTCCAGCGCGGCGCCGGCCAGGTGCCCGCTCTTCAGCGCCTCATATAGCGCCGTTTCGTCCACCAAACCGCCCCTGGCGCAATTAAGCAGCCTTGCACCGGATTTCATGGTCTTAATCCGGTCGGCATTCATAATGTTGCGGGTCTTGTTATTCAGCGGGCAATGCAGACTGATGTAATCGGATTCGCCTACCAGCTCATCAATCTCAACACCGCTGACGCCGTCGGCCAAAAACATTTCCTCGGTAACAAACGGGTCATAGGCAAGCACCTGCATATCCAGGGCCAGCGCCTTGGCCGCCACAATTCTGCCGATATTGCCGTAGCCGATTATGCCCAATACCTTATTGGTCAGTTCCACCCCCATGAAACGGGCGCGTTTCCATTCCCCCGACTTCACCGACCTGTTGGCCTGCGGCAGGTTTCGGCTCAGGGAAAAGATATGGGCAATAGTTAATTCCGCGGTGGTCGTTACATTGGCATCAGGAGTGTTAAGTACAACAACGCCCTTGCTCGTGGCGTGGTCTACGTCAATATTGTCGACCCCGATACCGGCTCTGCCTATTACTTCCAGCCTGGCGGCCGCGTCAATTACCTTTGCTGAAATCGTTGTGGCGCTGCGCACGATGACGGCATGATAGTCGCCAATCTTGTCGCACAACTCGGATTCGTCAAGATCGTGGATATGGTCAACGTCGATATTCTTCTGTCCGGTCAGGAATGCCCTGCCTTCGGGAGAGATCTTATCCGCTACCAGGATGCGTTTCTGCTGATTTACATCTGTCATGTTGATAATTATTGCTATCTGATAACCAGGCAGAGCAGGCCAGGTGTTATGGGGTCAGCGCTTTATTCACTGATTATCTTATCTATATCCTCGGCCAGCTTATGCGCCAGCAAACGGACCTTTTCACTATCGCTGCCTTCTACCATTACTCGCAATAACGGCTCAGTGCCGGATGGCCGTAACAATATCCGCCCGGGTTTATCCAACTGTTTTTCAACTTCCTTCACTATCTCGTCGAGCGCCGGATAATCCGCAAGCTTCACCGGTTTTCGTAATTCAATATTCACCAGTGTTTGCGGATATTTCTGCATACTGCTTTTCAATGAGTGCAAACCATCCCCGCTGCTCGTCATTGTATTCAATACCTGTAATGCGGAAATGATGCCGTCACCCGTATCGGAGAAATTCCGGTTTACAATATGGCCTGACTGCTCCCCACCCAGCACCAGCTTTTTTTCATCAAGCAATTCCGTTACGTAACGATCTCCCACCTTCGCCCGGTAAAATTCAAGTCCGATTTCCGTTAGCGCCTGCTCCAGGCCCAGGTTACTCATCAGCGTGCCGACGACACCCCCGTTGAGCGTCTCTCTCTGTTGTTTCGCTATGATATACAGTAACTCATCACCATCAACCAGTTCGCCCTTATGGTCGACCATAATCAACCGGTCGCCATCTCCGTCCAGCGAGATCCCGACATCCGCTTTTTTTTCCAGCACGGTTTGTTGCAGGGCCTCCGGCATCGTGGCGCCGCAACCATCGTTGATATTGAAGCCGTCCGGTTCCACACCGATTGCATGGACCTCGGCGCCCAATTCTTCAAATACCTTCGGCGCAATCTTGTAGGCTGCGCCGTTGGCGCAGTCGAGCACCATGCTGATACCGCTCAAATCACAATCGACCCTGCTCTTGCAAAACTCTATGTATCTGCGTGGCGCATCCGTAATCCGGCGCGCCTTGCCCAATTTGGCCGGGTCCACGACCTCGATGGAGTTGGCCAGTTGTTCTTCAATCCGTAATTCGACAGCATCCGATAACTTCCTGCCGTTTCTGGAAAAGATCTTGATGCCATTATCGAAGTAAGGGTTGTGGGAAGCACTGATGACAATCCCCGCCTCGGCGCGGGTATTTTTTGTCAGGTAGGCAACGGCAGGAGTAGGCACCGGCCCAAGCAATCGGATATCAACGCCGGCGGCGGACAATCCTGCCTCCAACGCAGATTCAAACATGTAGCCGGACACACGGGTATCCTTCCCGATAAGAATGGGGCCTGCACTTTGTCCATTCAGAACCTTCCCGATGGCCCAACCTAATTTCATAATGAAATCCGGGGTGACAGGCTCCTTGCCGACCCTGCCGCGAATACCATCCGTACTGAAATATTTTCGCGAATTGGCAGTAATCAGGCCGCCCCCCGACTCAAGGCAAAAGCCTCCAACAATCCTTCCAATTTGCCTTCTAATTTGGCCTGTCCTTGTTCCAGCCCGGTCAGGCGGCTTTCCAGTCTATCCATACGAACTTCCAGTCTATCCATACGAACTTCCAGGCCATCGAAACGTTTGCGCATTTCTATCCGCATTCCGCGCAGACTGGCCAGAATCATCCCAGTCAGGGTAAGCGCCACTGTGGCGAAAGAGAGTAAAACCGCCATAATCCCTGTAGTCATCATTGCTTTCCTCCTTGTTTTCCGTGTTCAAATACTATTTTTCAGGCAGGTCGCGCCGGCCCTTCAATGGCAGGGTCTTCAACAGGCTGCCCTTCATCCTTCTGCTGCGTTTCATCAGGACCGACTCGCTTGCCGCGAGTCCTGTCATCATCGCCCCAGTCAGCCGGTGGCCCGGGTTCTATTCCCTCCATGATGCTGTCGATCTGGGCCGAATCAACGGTTTCGTATTTGATCAATGCATCAGCCATCATGTGCAGTTTATCCTGGTTTTTTTCCAGCAGTCCCATGGCGTGCTGGTAGTTCTTGTCAATGATCCGCCTCACTTCTGCGTCGATATCATTCTGCGTCGCCGCGGATACAGTTGAATGTTTGGTCACGGAGTGCCCCAAAAAGACCTCTCCTTCATCCTCCTGGTAAGTGAGCGGCCCCATTTTTTCCGAAAGGCCCCACTTGGTTACCATATTTCTTGCGAGCACGGTCGCCCGTTCAATATCATTGCTCGCCCCCGTTGTCACGGCATCCTCTCCGAAGATCAGGCTCTCTGCAATACGGCCGCCGAACAGGGAACAGATCTGACTCTGTAAAAACTGCTTGGAGTAGCTCAACCTGTCCTGTTCCGGCAGGAACATGGTCACGCCCAGCGCCCGTCCGCGCGGGATAATGCTGACCTTGTAGACGGGATCGTGGCCCGGCACAAGCCGTCCGACAATGGCATGACCGGCTTCATGGTAGGCCGTGAGCTTCTTTTCATCATCGCTCATTACCATGGAACGCCGTTCCGCACCCATCATGACCTTGTCCTTGGCCCGTTCAAATTCCTCCATGTCGACTTCATTCTTGTTTGCCCGCGCCGCGAACAGCGCTGCCTCATTAATCAGGTTGGCGAGATCCGCCCCGGAGAAACCCGGTGTGCCGCGCGCAATAATAGCGGGCTTCACATCATCGGCTATTGCGACTTTACGCATATGTACCTTGAGAATCTGTTCCCGCCCGCGGATATCCGGCAATGGGACGACCACCTGCCGGTCAAACCGTCCGGGACGAAGCAAGGCGGGATCAAGCACGTCGGGCCGGTTGGTGGCGGCAATAACGATGACGCCTTCATTGCCTTCAAACCCGTCCATTTCAACCAGGAGCTGATTGAGCGTTTGTTCGCGTTCATCGTGCCCGCCGCCGAGACCTGCGCCGCGGTGCCGTCCGACAGCATCAATCTCGTCAATAAAGATGATGCACGGCGCGTGTTTTTTGGCCTGCTCAAACATGTCGCGCACCCGCGAAGCGCCCACTCCGACGAACATTTCCACAAAATCGGAACCGGAAATAGTAAAGAAGGGAACCTGTGCTTCGCCGGCTATAGCTCTTGCCAGCAAGGTCTTGCCGGTGCCGGGCGAACCTACCATCAGCACGCCGCGGGGAATTTTGCCTCCCAGTTTCTGGAACTTGCCGGGGTCGCTCAGGAACTCGACCAACTCGACGACTTCTTCTTTGGCTTCTTCAACGCCGGCGACGTCATTAAAGGTAACCTTCACCTGGTCTTCACTTAACAAGCGCGCCCGGCTTTTGCCGAACGACAGGGCGCCCCGGCCGCTGCCGCCGCCCTGCATCTGCCGCATAAAGTAAATCCAGATGCCCAGCAACAGCAGGATGGGGAACCAGGAGATAAAAGCATGAGCCCAGAACGAATTCTTGTTCGGCTCGGCGCCCTGCACCTCCACGTTATTCTCCAGCAGGGTCCCGATCAGGGCATCATTGCTGGTTTCCGGGCTGTACGTATTGAACCTGGTCCCGTCAGCCAGGCTACCGGAGACGGTGCTGCCCTCGATAGTGGCGGAAACCACCTTGCCGGTTTTTACATCCAGGATGAATTGGGAATAGGGGATGTCGGTGCTGGTAGTACGCACGCCGAAATTTTGAAATACCATCATCAAAACCATGGCGATTACTACCCACAATAATATACTCTTTAACATAACGCCGTACGCCTACATTGTTTATTCTACTACCGGTAACCCGCCTGTCTTTCCGGCGGGGCATGTCCCCGCATGTTGCAAGCAGGGGAATGCTTCGACGGAATCACGGACTTCCGTATTTTATTGCTCCATGCTAACTATTATAGCCTTTTGCCAGAATATATACTTCTCTGGAATTTGCTCTTGAGGCCCGCGGCTTGCAAAGTATAACTTTTTCGAACTTCTCCAGCAATTGCTTTCTGAAGGACGCACTGTCGCCTCCCTGAAAAAGCTTGACCAGAAAATGCCCGCGCTTTTGCAATACCGAACCCGCCAACCGGGAAGCCGTCTGCGCCAGGTTCAGGCTGTTGGCCTGATCCACAGAAGCGATACCTGATAAATTGGGGGCCATATCCGAAATTACAAGGTCAACCTTGAATTTTCGCAATTCGGCAACGCAGTTTTGCAGGTATTCCGGGTCGGTAATATCTCCTTGTAAGAAAGTTACATTTGCCAGCGGTTGCATTTCCAGCAAATCGATGGCGATGACTCTACCGCCGGGCCTGACTTTTTCACTCACATAACCTGACCAGCTGCCCGGCGCCGCACCCAGATCAACCACCGTTTGTCCGGGGCGAAACAGATTGTACCGCCGGTCCAGTTCTTCCAGCTTGAACACCGCACGGGAACGGAGCTGTCTGCTCCTTGCCAGATTGACGAACGGGTCCCGGTTATGTTCCTGCAACCAGCGCTTGCTGCTTTTTGACATTGTAGGCAACTATTTTAATATTTGGGGTCAGAGTAAAAATACTCAACAACAAGCCACTACCACTTGCCGGTGACTGTATTTTTACTCTGACCCCAAATATTAAAATGTCAAATATACGAAATCGACAGTATTTCGTATTCCACAACACCCCCCGGGGCATTGACTTCTATCACATCGCCTTCTTCCTTGCCGATTAAGGCCCGGGCTATCGGCGCAGTAACGGACAGCGACCCCTGATCTATATCCGCTTCCTTCTCCCCTACGATCTGGTAACGGAACTCCAGATCACTTTCAAGGTTCAATAATTCGACAGTCGCACCGAATACAACTTTTCCCTGCGCGTCGATTTTCTCAACCTCGATGATTTCCGCTACGGCCAAAGCTTCGTCCAACATCGCAATGCGGCCTTCAATAAAACCCTGCTGCTCCCGGGCAGCATGGTATTCGGCATTCTCGCTCAGGTCCCCGTGGGATCTCGCTTCCGCGATGGCGCGGATTATCCTGGGACGTTCGACTGATTTCAATTCGTCCAGTTGCCGGCGTAAACGCTGGGCGCCTTTTGCGGTCAACGGTATTCTATTCATTGTGTCATTTCCTCGTGTAGATCCTGGAGACAGTGGATGCTGTCAATTTGATTATTCCTCAATGCTGCAATTATAGCTTTCGCTCCGGAGATTGTGGTTGTGTAAAATACTTTATGCTGTATGGCGTTGGTCCTGATGGAATGGGAATCCTTTATGGCTTGCCGTCCCTCCGTAGTATTGACAATCAGGTCGATCTCATCGTTTTTAAGCATATCGACGATATGAGGATGGCCTTCAGCAACCTTGTTCACCCTGATGCATTCCACACCGGCGGAGCTGATTGCCCTCGCGGTACCCTCGGTGGCGCACAGGCTGAAACCTGCTGCTGCAAAGTCACCTGCAATCTGCACGGCGTCAGGCTTGTCTTTGTCACGAACGCTGATGAATACCATGCCGCGCTGCGGAATTTCCTGGTTGGTAGCCAGTACCGCTTTGTTGAATGCCTCACCGAAACTGGCGCCGATACCCATAACTTCACCGGTGGATTTCATCTCCGGGCCCAGTATGGGATCGACACCGGGAAACTTGGCGAACGGGAACACGGCCTCTTTAATCGAGTAAAAATCCGGCCTGGCAATGGCTTTGACCCCTTGTTCGGAAAGACTGATCCCCACCATGCACCTGGCCGCGATCCGGGCCAGCGGAACCCCCGTTGCCTTGGACACATACGGCACTGTACGGGAGGCCCTGGGGTTGACTTCCAGCACAAAAATATCTTCACCCTGTATGGCAAACTGTGCATTCATCAAGCCAACCACGTTCAGGCTGCGCGCCATCTTCTCCACCTGCCCGGCAAGGCGTTGCTGTATAGTCTCACTCAAACTGAACGGCGGCAACGAGCAGGCCGAATCACCGGAGTGAATGCCTGCTTGTTCGATGTGTTCCATGATGCCTCCGATAACCACATCCGCGCCATCGGAAACCGCATCCACGTCCACCTCGATGGCCTTGTCCAGGAACAGGTCCAACAATATGGGGGAGTCGTTGGATACGGCCACTGCCCGGGACATGTATTCCTTCAGGTAGGCTTCATCATAGACTATCTCCATGGCGCGGCCACCCAGTACATAAGATGGTCGCACAACGATGGGATAACCGATTTCCCGCGCCTGGCTGACCGCATCCGGCAGGTTTCTCGCGGTTCGGTTGGGCGGCTGTTTCAGGCCTGATTCCTGCAACAGGCGCTGGAACCGT
This sequence comes from Gammaproteobacteria bacterium, assembly GCA_965205405.1. Lineage (GTDB taxonomy): Bacteria > Pseudomonadota > Gammaproteobacteria > Eutrophobiales > Eutrophobiaceae > JAAXHV01. The sequence goes on along the minus strand of OZ242169.1, from coordinate 1,466,564 downwards.
TCCCGGTCTTCAGCAAGGTCAATGGAATCCGGGGTGGTGCCGATAATCGGCGCGCCCTCGGCCTCCAGTTCACGGGCCAGCTTCAACGGCGTCTGCCCGCCGAATTGGACGATCACACCCTGAGGCTGTTCCAGGTGAATGATTTCCAGTACGTCCTCCAGCGTCAGCGGTTCAAAATAGAGCCGGTCGGACGTATCGTAATCCGTGGAGACAGTTTCCGGATTGCAATTCACCATAATGGATTCAAACCCGGCTTCACGCATGGCAAAGGCGGCCTGCACGCAGCAGTAATCGAACTCGATCCCCTGCCCTATCCGGTTGGGGCCGCCGCCAAGCACCATGATTTTTTTCCTGGCAGTCGGATTTGCTTCGCATTCTTCATCATACGTTGAATACATGTACGCCGTTGTTGCGGGAAATTCCGCGGCACAGGAATCGACCCGCTTGAAGACCGGCCGGATATTCAGTTCATGACGCCGCTGCCTGAGCCGGGCTTCGCTGACGTTCATCAATGCGGCCAGGCGGCTGTCTGAAAAACCCTTTTGCTTCAAACGGTAAAGGCGGTCCCGCTCGATGGCCTCCAGGGGTGACCCCGACAGGCGCTTTTCTTCGTCAATCAGGTCCTGAATTTGCGCCAGGAACCAGGGGTCGATGCGTGAAAGGGATTGAACCCGAGCCAAATCCATGTCGTGCCGAAACGCCTCGCCGACGTACAGCAGGCGTTCCGAACCGGGGTTTTGCAGTTCGTGGGCTATCTCCCCCAGGTTGTTTGCGCTGACTTCAGGGTAGATATTGATAAAACCGTCCACCCCGGTTTCCAACCCGCGCAAGGCCTTTTGCAGAGATTCCTGGAACGTCCTGCCGATTGCCATCACTTCACCCACCGATTTCATCTGGGTCGTCAGCCGTGGATTGGCCTGGGGAAACTTTTCGAATGTGAACCTGGGGATCTTCGTAACAATGTAATCAATGGTCGGTTCGAATGAAGCCGGTGTGGCGCCCCCGGTAATTTCATTATCCAGTTCATCCAGGGTGTAGCCGACTGCCAGTTTTGCCGCAACCCTGGCTATCGGAAACCCCGTTGCCTTGGAGGCCAGGGCGGATGAACGTGATACACGGGGGTTCATCTCGATGATGAGCAACCGGCCATTATCGGGATTGACGGCAAATTGCACGTTGGAACCGCCCGTATCCACGCCGATCTCGCGCAATACCGCGATCGATGCGTCACGCATCAACTGGAACTCCTTATCCGTCAGGGTCAGCGCCGGCGCCACCGTTATCGAGTCGCCGGTATGCACGCCCATGGCATCAACATTCTCGATGGAACAAACGATAATGCAGTTATCCTTCCGGTCGCGTACGACTTCCATCTCGAACTCCTTCCAGCCGACCACGGATTGTTCCACCAGGACCTCATGGGTGGGGGAGACTTCCAGTCCCCTCTCGACGATTTCCATGAGTTCCTCCTTATTCCAGGCGATGCCGCCACCGCTCCCCCCCAGGGTAAATGACGGGCGAATAATAATGGGGTAGCCGATTTGACGCTGGATTTCGATTGCCGTCTCCAGGTCGTGGGCAAGGGCCGATTCGGGCATGTCCAGCCCTATACTTTTCATGGCGTCGCGGAATTTTTCCCGGTCCTCCGCCTTGTCGATGGCTTCCTTGTCGGCGCCGATCATTTCCACGTTGAATTTATCCAGCACGCCGTTGCGGGCCAGGTCAAGCGCACAATTCAGGCCTGTCTGTCCACCCATGGTCGGCAACAGCGCCTGCGGACGTTCTTTTTCAATAATTTTCGCTATGGTCTGCCAGCGCACCGGCTCAATATAGGTGGCGTCAGCCATCTCCGGGTCGGTCATGATGGTCGCCGGATTCGAGTTCACCAGGATGACCCGGTATCCCTCCTCGCGCAAAGCCTTGCATGCCTGCGCGCCGGAATAATCGAACTCACAGGCCTGGCCGATGACGATGGGACCGGCGCCGATGATCAATACGCTGTTTATGTCGGTTCGTTTAGGCATTTATATATCAGCCACAGAGGACACAGAGATCACAGAGTTTTGATTGGTTGGAATGGTATTTCCGATGTATGGCATTAAAGCCAGCGCTTGCATTCATTTGTCCTCCCCCATTAAACCCATGAAATGATCAAAAAGCGGTTTGACGTCATGGGGTCCGGGACTGGCTTCCGGGTGTCCCTGGAAGCCGAATGCCGGTTGTTGCTTATGATGTATGCCCTGCACCGTGCCGTCAAACAAGGACCGGTGGGTGACCGACAACACCTCGGGGATGGATTCTTCAGCAACGGTGAAGCCGTGGTTCTGGCTGGTGATCATGACCCTCCCTGTGGCCAGATCCTGCACCGGATGATTGCCGCCATGATGGCCGAACTTCATTTTCATTGTCTCGGCGCCACAGGCAAGCCCCAGTAACTGGTGTCCCAGGCAGATACCGAAGGTGGGGACGCCCGCAGCTACGATGTCCCTGATGGCGTTTATGGCATAAGCGCAAGGCTCGGGGTCGCCGGGACCGTTGGATAAAAACACGCCGTCAGGGGAACCGGACAGTATCTGCTGCGCAGATGTGGTTGCCGGCACCACTTCCAGCTCGCAACCCAGCTCAGCCAGGATACGCAGGATATTTCTTTTCACACCGAAATCGATGGCGGTAACTTTCCGCTTTGGCGTCTTATTCGGCTGTCCGTACCCGCCCGCGAGTGACCAGACGCCGCCCTGCCAGTGGTAGTGCTGCTTTGTGGTCACTTCCCTGGCCAGGTCCATCCCCTGCAGTCCGGGAAACCCGCGGGCAAGCTCCAGGGCGCGCGTTTCATCAAGTTCCGGGCCGGCGAGGATACAACCGTCCTGTGCGCCCTTGTCCCTGAGCAACCGGGTGAGTCGGCGGGTGTCTATATTGGCGATAGCGATGACGCTGTTGGTGGTCAGGAAATCGGGAAACGTTTGCTCGGTGCGCCAGTTGCTCGGTATGTGAGGCGCCTGTTTGATGATCACTCCGGCGCCATAGACCCGGGTTGATTCCGCGTCTTCCGGATTGGCGCCCACGTTGCCGATCTGCGGCTGGGTAAAGGTGATGATCTGCCGGCAGTAGGACGGGTCCGTGAGAATCTCCTGGTAACCGGTAATAGAGGTATTAAAGACTACCTCGCCGACCGCTTCACCATCGACGCCGATGGATTCGCCATAGAACAGACTACCGTCTGCCAGCGCGAGTAAAGCCGAATGACCCAATAAATATCTCCACGGAAGTGACATACATACAAAACGGGAGCAACCTCCCGATTACTCCCGTTTACCGATGTCCGTCTAGTTTACTAAATCAACAGGTTGGCTGTCGATTGATTTTTCCTGTTTTCCTCGATCGTTTAACTCAAAGATTAATGAAATCGTTTTGACAGCCACATTTTTCTACATCATTATGCTTTTATGCGCTCGAACAAAACCCTAGTCTCGCATATGGGCCTATGACCTGGCAGGGTCAGGAAAGTGCGGTTGCGGGGGGAACGGAATTATGCGCCATAATCCTGGCGGCGGGAGGTTCGAGCAGGTACGGCCAATGTAAGCAGCTCATCGAAATAGACGGCTCCAGCCTGGTTCGTCACGCTGTCAGCAAGCTCTCGTCGCTATTCCCCCATAACAGGATCAACGTCGTAGTCGGAGCCAACTCTCGAGCAGTTGCGCAGGCTATCAGCGACCTGCCGGTAACCATCATCCATAACGAGTACTGGCAAAATGGCCTGGCATCCTCGCTTAAGGCGGGAATAAACGGCATTGGGCCGGGTTGCCCGGCCGTGATGATCACCTTGTGCGATCAGGTCCTGGTTGCGGAAATTCATCTGCGCCAACTGCTTGACCTGTGGATTGATGACCCGTCCATGATCATCGCCAGCAACTATGCCGGGACCCTGGGAACACCAGCCGTCATTCCTGCTGAATTTTATCCGCAACTGCTGGCGCTGGAGGGCGATGCGGGGGCAAAATCCATTCTGAAAAACAATGCCGGGCGGGTCACAACAGCTCCCGTTCCCGAGGCTGAATTCGATCTCGATGTTCCCGCCGACCTGGAGAAGCTGAATAAACAAATCTATCGTAGCAGTGCAACAAAATAGAGCATGAATGGGAGCGAGCAGGAAGCTGCTCCCTGAAGCTGCGACCTGTTATAAATCAATCAACGGGCGCGTGCTTTTTTCTGTCATAGGCCGTCTCCCAGTTATTACCGTCAAATGGCTGAACCGTAACGCTTGTTATGTGCGTCCTGTCCAGGCAATTCAGGTTGACGCTGTACCCCTCGGGATAAGACCGGGGCACGTAGAATGACTTGACGCCGCAGGTCCCGCAAAACAGGTGTTTGGCCGTACCTGTATTAAAGGTGTAAGTCGATAGTGATTCCTCACCCTGCAACAGCCGAAACTGTGACCTGGGGACTTGCAGGTGCAGATAACCGCTCATATTGCAGATAGAACAATTGCAATCCAGCACTGAGACCGCAGCCGGCGCATCCACTTCAAACCGGACCGCGCCGCAATGACAGCCGCCCTTATGGACCAACAAGTCGTTACTCATATTTTGCTTTATCAGAAAGGATATGCCTGGTTACCTGCTATTTGCCTAACTTTTAGATAAACTGTTCACTTATGTCAACCGATATTTTCCATCCTGTTACGGCGGCCTGGTTTCATAGCGCATTCACCAGCCCGACACCGGTGCAGGAAGATGCCTGGCCGGCGATTAAACAGGGCGGGCATACCCTGATAGCGGCGCCCACCGGCAGCGGCAAAACCCTGGCCGCGTTTCTAGCGGCAATAGACGACCTGGTGCATCAGGCGCTGGCCGGCGGGCTGGCCGACAAGACGTATATATTATACGTTTCTCCCTTGAAAGCCCTGTCCAACGATATTCAAAAGAACCTCCAGGGGCCGCTCCAGGGGATCAAGGCCATGATGGAAACCCAGGGATTGCCGGCGCCGGATATCCGCGCCCTGGTGCGTACCGGCGACACCTCACAGACAGAGCGCGAACGCATGCGGCGGGTGCCGCCCCATATCCTGGTTACCACCCCCGAATCGCTCTATATCCTGCTGACCAGCAGTTCCGGCAGGAAACTGTTGCAGACCGTGCGTAACGTGATTATCGATGAGATTCACGCATTGGCTCCAAACAAACGGGGCGCACACCTGGCGTTATCGCTGGAACGGCTCGATGCGTTGACAGACCGGCCTCCTGCGCGCATCGGCCTGTCGGCAACGCAACGACCCATAGATGAGATCGCCCGGTTCCTGGTCGGCAACCGGCCGGAACATTGCAACATCCTGGACCGTGGTCACGTCAGGCAGCTTGATATTGCTCTCGAACTTCCTGATTCACCCCTGGAGGCGGTTATGGCCGGGGAAGTGTGGCAGGAACTGTACCGGCAACTGGCCGACCTGATCGAGCAACACAAAACCACGCTGATCTTTGTCAATAACCGGCGTCTGGCTGAGCGGGCGGCCCGCAGCCTGGCTGAACGCATCGGCGAACAATACGTAACCGCCCACCACGGCAGCCTGGCAAAGGAGCATCGCCTGAATGCCGAACAACGCTTGAAACGGGGTGAACTCAAGGCCCTGGTCGCGACCGCATCCCTGGAACTGGGTATTGACATAGGGAACGTCGATCTCGTTTGCCAACTGGGCTCCCCCCGGTCCATTGCCGTCTTTGTGCAGCGTGTCGGACGCTCCGGTCATCGTCTGGGAGAAATCCCAAAGGGCCGCCTGTTCCCCCTTACCCGGGATGACCTGGTTGAATGCGCGGCGCTGCTCGACGCAGTCCGGCGCGATGAACTGGATCGGCTCAGAGTACCCGGGGGGCATCTGGATGTGCTGGCGCAACAACTCATTGCCGAAACAGCCTGCCGGGAATGGCAGGAAGATGAGTTGTTCCGGTGGGTGACACTGGCCTATCCGTACCGTGATCTGACGCGTGACAAGTTCAGTGAACTGCTGGATATGCTGGCGCAGGGGTTTTCAACCCGGCGCGGCAGGCAGAGCCGTTATATCCATTATGACGCGGTAAACAAACGCATCAGGCCCAGGAAAGGCGCCAAGCTGACTGCCGTGACCAATGGCGGCGTGATACCGGATCAATTTGATTACGACGTGGTGCTGGAACCGGAAGATCACTTTATCGGAACATTGAACGAGGACTTCGCCTTTGAAAGCCTGCCCGGCGATATCTTCCAACTGGGCAATACGTCTTATCGTATCCTCAAGGTGGAACAAAGCAAAGTGCGCGTGGCGGACGCCCAGGGGCAACCTCCCAATATCCCGTTCTGGTTCGGCGAAGCGCCGGGCAGGACGGACGAACTCAGCCGCTCGGTCTCCCGCTTGCGCAGAATTATGGATGAGAAGTTGGCCCATGGCGCGGACTCTGCATGGCGCTGGCTGCTTGACGAGTTACGGCTTGGCGAGTCGGCGGCGCGCCAATTGACCGAGCACCTGGCGGGCGCCCGCGCCGCCCTGGGACGAATACCGACCCGGCAGGATATCGTGTTTGAACGGTTCTTCGATGAGGCCGGGGACCAACACCTGGTGCTGCACAGCCCCTACGGATCCCGTGTCAACCGCGCCTGGGGCCTGGCCTTGCGCAAGCGCTTTTGCCGGCAGTTCAATTTTGAATTACAGGCCGCAGCCCTGGACGACAGCATTGTCATTTCACTGGGCGCTACCCATAGTTTTCCCCTGGAGGATGTGACCCGTTTCCTGAACTCCGCCAGCGTCAGGGATGCGGTTACCCAGGCGCTGCTGGCGACTCCCATGTTCCCCACCCACTGGCGCTGGAACGCCACCACGGCCCTGGCTGTCAGACGCAATAACAAAGGCCGGAAAGCGCCCGCACAGTTCCAGCGCAGCGACGCGGAAGACCTGATGGCCGTGATTTTCCCCGACCAGCTCGCCTGCCAGGACAACCTGACAGGGGAAAGGGAAATACCACGGCATCCACTGGTTGAACAAACTGTCAGCGATTGCCTGAATGATCTCATGGACATTGCCGGACTGGAAAAGATACTGCGCCGTTATGAGGACGGCCGGATCCGTTTCCATTGTCGCGACCTGGGCGGTCCATCTCCCCTGGCGCAGGAAATCCTGAGCGCGCGCCCCTACGCGTTTCTGGATGATGCGCCCGCGGAAGAACGCCGCACAAATGCAGTGATAGCCAGGCGCTTCAGGGACCCGGCTGACGCTGCGGAGCTGGCCCGGTTGAGCCCGGCTGCCATAGCCCGGGTCCGTAGTGAAGCCTGGCCCACCGTCAACAACGCGGATGAACTGCACGACGCCCTGATGCTCGCCGGCGTCATGACCGAGCGGGAAGGCAACGGTGACAAATCGGCCCAGGCAAACGGCCGTGGTTGCGTGGATGGAACGGCTTCAGGAGGAGAACCGCGCGGCTGTCCTGCGAAGCGGGAAACAGACCCTCTGGATCTGTGCCGAACGACTGCCCCAGGTCGTGGAAGCGGTATACAGCGGCGCAGAAATGGACCCGTTGTTGACGGCGCCCTATGCCCAGGACGCCTTGCCGGCGCATGCCGGCAGAGAGGCTGCCCTGATCGAGTTGATCCGCGCCCGGCTTGAATGCACCAGCCCGGTGACGGTAACTCAGTTGATTGAACTGTTTGAAGCAGGTCCGACTGAAATCAGCGTTGCCCTGCTGGCATTACAGAATGAAGGCTATGCCATGCAGGGGCAATTCAGCGCAGATGCAGCGGAGACGGAATGGTGTGAACGGGGTTTGCTTGCCCGGATGCACCGTTACACTATCCGCTCGTTACGGGAGGAAATCCAACCGGTCACAGTCGCAAACTATATGCGTTTCCTGTTTGACTGGCACGGAATGGGGGAACTCCGGCCCGAGGGAGACGACGCAGTGCTGGCCGCGCTGGAAAAACTGGAGGGCTGCGCCATTCCCGCGGCAGCATGGGAAAAAGATATCCTGCCGACCCGGGTGAACAACTACTCGAACGCAGCGTTGGACCGGCTGTGCGGCAGCGGCCGCATCGTCTGGACACGTCTGGTTACGAGCAGGCACAAACCGAAATGGGATGAGGTATCAATCAACAAGACGGTATTGCTTAGGAACACGCCCATCACGTTAATTGCCCGTGAAAACCTGGACCTGTGGCAGAAACTGCAACCTTCGGTGGCGGCAACGGACCTTAAACTATCGGCTGCAGCCGAAAAAACCCTGGACGTCCTGCGCCGCCAGGGCGCGTCATTTTTTATAGATCTGGTTCACCATACCGGCCTGTTGCGCACGCAAGTTGAAACCGCGCTGGCCGAACTGGCCGCCGGGGGTGTCGTTACCTCAGACAGTTACGCAGGATTGCGGGCGCTGATCACGCCGGAGAGTAAACGGCCTGGCTATGCCCAGGGGAAGCGCCGTCGAATAAGAACGTCGATCATGAACAGTATCGATGCCGCAGGGCGCTGGTCGGTCATCCTTGCACCGGCAGAGGACTTGGATAACCCGGCGCCGCGCACTTGGCCGGGCACGGATGAAAACACCCTCAACGCCATTGTGCATACCTTGCTGAAACGCTACGGGGTCCTGTTCCGCAAGGTGCTGGAGCGCGAGACTGACCTGCCACCCTGGAGAGAGCTGCTGTATATCTGCCGGCGTATGGAGGCGCGCGGCGAGATCCGCGGCGGTTACTTTGTCGAAGGCTGCTCCGGGGAACAATTTGCCAGGGCGGAGGCGATTGCGTTGCTGAGGAAACAAAAAAATGAAACGACGGAACTGCCTCCTGTCGTTATCTCTGCTACCGATCCGCTGAATTTGATTGGCAGCCTGTTACCGGGCGAACGTATCCCGGCCGTACATACCAACAGGATACTGTTCAAAAACGGTCTGCCGGTTGCCAAGCAATTGAACGGCGTGACCACCTGCCTCACAGACGTCGACCCTGCATCCCGCTGGGAAATCAACAACCTGCTGACCCGCCGGCGGAATCCGGCCGGCTATGTCAACAAACCACCTGTCGGCATGACCTGATATACAAACTCACAGGGGGGTTTTGATTATGACTAAAGATACAGATATCAGCGATTCGTTGAAAAAATCGAAAAAATTATCTGCTTGGGTTGCTGACCGTCTGGACGGGCTGAAGATACCAGATCTGCCAAACAACAGACGAATCCAATTGGCCATGGCATGCCACCATCTGGTCATTGAACACGGGCAAGCCCTCCTCGTTGAGAGTTGTATGGTTCACAGTATAGGGTCAGACCAATCCAGCCTGACAGAACCTACTGATAATAAAGAGAAACGATAAAAAAAGACGTGCTATCAATAGGCTTAAACTGCGGTTTTACACGACAAATAAAGGAGTTTAAGAAGGAAGTATCAGAAGCTGTATAAGCAGGTCACAGCGAAACTGCCGTCAAAAAGTCATGGGGATGTTACGACCTCAATTTTGACAGCAAAAAAGTGGGTTTAAGGGGAAATAGCAGGCGTATATTAGGCATATACTGAACTGAAACAAGTAGTTAGGTAGGTCCGACCCTATCCTCTCTATCCTCTTTTACCCTATCCTCTTTCGTCATCTGCGGATGAATAAGGTTTAACCCGCATCACACTGCCGACCTGTTCGGGCAGGGGCAGTTCGACGTGGCTCTGTTTGATTTCGGCCAGCCTGTCCATGATTAAGGGCGGCATCTGCGTTACCCGTCTCAGGTTCATGTCCACGTACAGGCACAGTAATTCACTGGTTGCGGCAAGATATCCCTGTTCGGCGTGGTACATGCGGTGAAAATAATGAAAGCGTTTCGCATCATAATCCAGCAACTGGGTGGTTACGAATACCTCGTCACCCTCCTTCACCTCACGGATATAATTGACGTGCATTTCCGCAGTGAAGGCGGAGGCACCAGCGGCAGCCCTGTATTCAGTGGTCAAACCCATGAAGTCGAAAAAATCATCGGTGGCGCGGTCAAACACCAGGACGTAATAGGCCACGTTCATGTGGCCGTTGTAATCGATCCATTCGGGAACTATCAAACCCTTATACAGTTTAAGCGGTGCTGGAATCGACATGGGAAGTGTAAGCTCGCAATGTTTGCTGCCTTTCAGTGCTGCTCATGCAGCCTCCAATGGCTCAAGATCGAGATCGAACGCGTGAAGCTGGGTTATCACTCCTTCAAGGGTATCAATGCCAGCTACCCGAGAGACGCTTCCTGCTGCTGGACGATGTTTGAAAATAACGTACTCTGCCATCTGATCGCCGAGGAACTGGACACCTAAGTGGTCTCCGTTTTTGTCTTTCCAAACCGCTCGAAAGTTCCCGTTGTCCATCAGCGCCAGTTCTGCTTTTCTTACAGAAGGTATCGATCCGATAAAAGACCAGAAATTAGCTTCTGAAGCTTTATTGACAGAGAACCCATCTATCTCCGCGTCGGTCCTCAATCTCTCAATGCGGTGATGATAATAGTTACAGGGAGAAATCTCTGTTTTATCCTGGCAGGTTCATTCAATATCTACAGCCACTTGATGAGGGCAGCAAAGGCAATAAACAGGGCGAGCATTTTCCAGACAATCCGGTTTTCCTGATCTTTTAATTCCACTTTCAATTTCATATCCAGGTACTCCTTGGTCACTATATCCGCGCCCTGATCGTTCATGGCCGATACAATCGCTTCGGCCTGCTTATCCGGCAGCCAGAATCCGCAATTATTCTGATGGCCTTGTGTGTGTCCGTAATTATCATAATGGAAACTTATAGCGTATAAATCCCTTCCCGTCAACGCAACCCCAGCACGTCCTGCATGCTGTACAACCCGGTTTCCTTGCCCATGATCCACTGCGCGGCGCGCACTGCGCCGGCGGCGAACGTTTTACGGTTGGTGGCTACGTGTCTGATCTCAACCCGCTCCCCGGCGCCGGCAAACATGACGGTGTGCTCGCCGACGATATCGCCGGCGCGTATGGTCTCAAAACCAATGGTTTTGCTATCCCGAGGGCCGGTAAAACCCTGCCGCCCGTAAACCGCGCACTCTTCCAGGTCGCGTCCCAGGGTATCCGCAACGATTTCACCCAGACGTACTGCCGTGCCTGACGGCGCATCGATCTTGCGGTTGTGGTGCGCCTCGATAATCTCGATATCAGTGCTGTCGCCGATAATGCTCGCCGCCAGTTCCGCCAGTTTGAAGCATAAATTGACGCCGACGCTCATGTTGGGAGCAAACACAACCGCGATCTCCCGGCCCGCCGTCCGTACCGCCTGCTGCTGTTGCGCAGACAACCCGGTTGTACCGATGACCACTCTTTTTTTGCCGGCCCGGCACAGCTCCAGGTTTTCCAGCACCGCATCGGCCTGGGTAAAATCTATCAGAACATCGAAGTCGTTCAGGACGGATTCGATATCATCCGATATGCTGACGCCCTGCCTGCCGATACCCGCCACTTCGCCTGCATCCAGGCCGAGCATCGGTGAGTTACTTTGTTCAATCGCCGCACCGACCGTGATACCGGCTGTAGAGTCGATGACTTCCAGGATGGTTTTTCCCATCCTTCCGGCGGCGCCGCATATTCCTGCTTTTATCATTGGTCTACCTGCCTGAAACAGTGTGTTTTGCCACAGAGGACACAGAGAAATTTTACGCGTCTCTCAGGAAAACGCATACATTTGGATTTTACCCCGGAAACTCATTGCGTCATTCCAGCCGCTACCGGAATGATGGCGGGTTGGATTCAAAAGTATGCGCTTGCCTTGAGCCCACTCTGTGATCTCTGTGTCCTCTGTGGCCATCCATTTTACTGACTGGCATTATCAAAGAATTTCTTGACGCTGTCGAACCAACTGCTGGCCCTGGGGCGGTGACGCTTGTCATCTTCCAGCATTGATTCTTCAAATTGTTCCAATACGTCTTTCTGTTTCTTGTTTAAATTCACCGGGGTCTCAACAACTACGCGGCATAGCAGATCACCTCTTGCCGATGACCTGACGGAGCGCACGCCTTTGCCGCGCAGACGAAATAAATTGCCGCTCTGGGTTTCCGCCGGGACCCTGAGTTTGACTTTGCCGTCCAGCGTCGGAATTTCTATTTCCCGGCCCAAGGCAGCTGCGGCAAAACTGATCGGAATCTCGCAAAAAATATCCGGACCCTCGCGGGTAAATATCTCGTGCTTCCTGACGATGACATGCACATACAAATCACCGGAGGGAGCGCCGAATTCCCCGGCCTCCCCTTCACCTGAAAGGCGAATCCGGTCGCCGGTATCAACACCGGGCGGGACTTTCACGGAGATCGTCTTGCTATCCCGGGTGCGCCCCTGCCCACGGCAGGTATTGCACGGATCACTGATGACTTTCCCCTGGCCACGGCATTTCGGGCAAGTCTGCTGCACCGAGAAAAAACCTTGTTGCATTCGGACCTGGCCGGCGCCGTTACAGTTAGTACACTGAACCGGACTTGAACCCCGCTTGGCGCCGCTGCCGGAACAGGCATTGCAGGTTACCAGCCTGGGCACCCGTATCTTGATCGCTGTGCCGGCGATAGCGTCTTCCAGACTCATTTCCAGGTCGTAACGCAGGTTTGCCCCGGACTGGACGCGCTGGCCGCGCCCTTGCGCGCCGAATATATCGCCGAAAACACTGTCGAAAATATCGCCGAAACCGCTGTTTCCCTGGGCGCTCGGCCCGCCGGCGGAAGTACTGACGCCGGCATGGCCGAATTGATCATAGGCTGCCCGTTTCTGCTGATCGCTCAGGATATCATTGGCTTCCTTTGCCTCCTTGAATTTATCTTCCGCCTCGCTATTATCCGGATTGCGGTCCGGATGGTACTTCATTGCCAGGCGGCGAAATGCCTTTTTTATTTCAGCATCGGACGCATTATTTGATACGCCAAGAACATCATAGTAGTCTCGTTTCGCAGCCATTTACTTCTTGTTGTCATCCACTTCCTCGAATTCAGCATCAACAACATCCTCGTTGCCGGCGCCGTTATTCGCATCTGCGGGATTATCTTCGCCGTTGGCGTTGGCAGCCGCAGCCTGTTGGTACGCCTTCTCCGCCAGTTTACCCGCAACTTCAGTCAGTTTCCGGGTTTTTTCCTCTATGACCTCCTTGTCATTCCCTTTCACGGCTTCTTCGACATCGGCAATGGCAGCTTCGATGTCCTTTTTCTCCTGTTCTTCGACCTTGTCGCCCAATTCGTCAATGGATTTCTTCGTTGAATACACCAGGTTCTCCGCCAGGTTACGGGCTTCGACCAGTTCCTTTGCCTGCCGGTCTTCCTCGGCATGAGCCTCCGCGTCCTTGACCATATTATTGATTTCCTCGTCCGACAACCCACTGGAAGCCTTGATCACGATAGACTGTTCCTTACCCGTTGCCTTGTCCTTTGCCGATACGTTCAATATACCGTTGGCATCAATATCAAAAGCCACTTCAATCTGGGGTATGCCCCGAGGCGCAGACGGAATATCCGTCAGGTCAAACCGGCCCAGCGATTTATTGCCCGCGACCATCTCGCGCTCACCCTGCAGGACGTGTACCGTAACCGCAGTCTGGTTATCGTCCGCAGTGGAGAATACCTGCTGTGCCTTGGTCGGAATGGTCGTATTCTTGTCGATAAGCTTGGTCATCACACCGCCCAGAGTCTCGATACCCAGCGAAAGCGGCGTTACATCAAGCAACAGCACATCTTTCACGTCACCGCCCAGTACGCCGGCCTGGATCGCCGCGCCTACCGCGACGGCTTCATCCGGGTTGACGTCCTTGCGCGGTTCTTTGTCGAAAAATTCTTTGACCTTCTCCTGCACCTTGGGCATACGGGTCTGTCCGCCCACCATGATAACGTCGGAAATATCCGATGCAGAAAATCCGGCATCTTCCAGGGCCACGCGGCAAGGTTGAATGGTGCGTTCAACCAGGTCTCCCACGAGCGCCTCGAGCCTGGAACGACTCAGCTTGATGTTGAGATGCTTCGGACCGCCGGAGTCTGCCGTGATATAAGGCAGGTTTATGTCAGTCTGCTGGCTGGACGACAGCTCTATCTTTGCCTTTTCCGCAGCCTCCTTCAAGCGTTGCAGCGCCAGGGGATCATTATGCAGATCGATTCCCTGGTCCTTCTTGAATTCATCACAGAGAAAATCGATGATACGCAGATCAAAATCCTCTCCGCCCAAAAACGTATCGCCATTAGTGGACAACACCTCAAACTGGTGCTCGCCATCCACTTCGGCGATTTCAATAATGGATACGTCAAAGGTACCGCCACCCAGATCATAAACGGCTATCCTGGAGTCTCCATGTTTCTTGTCCATGCCGTAGGCCAGGGCTGCGGCCGTCGGTTCATTAATAATGCGCCGCACTTCCAGACCCGCGATCTTTCCTGCATCCTTGGTTGCCTGGCGTTGCGAATCATTGAAATAGGCCGGAACGGTAATCACCGCCTCTGTTACCTTTTCTCCCAGGTAATCCTCGGCTGTCTGTTTCATTTTCATCAGGACGCGCGCTGCGACCTCCGGCGGCGCCATCTTTTTGCCCTTTATCTCCACCCAGGCATCACCGTTGTCCGCTTTTACGATTTTATATGGGACCATATCCATATCCTTTTGCACTACCTTATCCTCATAACGCCGGCCGATTAAACGTTTGACCGCAAATAACGTCTTGTCGGGGTTGGTAACCGCCTGGCGCTTGGCCGACTGCCCCACGAGGACTTCGTCGTCGTTGGAAAACGCGACAACAGACGGTGTGGTTCGACCACCCTCGCTGTTTTCAATGACTCTGGCCTGACCGCCTTCCAACACCGCAACACAGGAATTAGTCGTGCCCAGATCTATACCGATAATTTTGCTCATCTTTCAAGCCTCTTTGATATTCCTAACTGTTTTATTTCTGTATATTGAGCCGATGCGACCCATGTAGCCGCTGGTTCAATACGCGGGTAAACAGGTATATGAGGGCCATAGTGCTGAAATTCAAGCATCATAGTTTGTTTAATGTGGGGTCAGAGTAAAAATACTGTTGGATTGACAGGTGGCGCAGGTTGCTCATTAAGTATTTTTACTCTGACCCCAATTATTGGTCAATATTGATTATTTTGCCACCACGACCATAGCCGGCCTGACCAGTCGCCCGTTCAACTCATAGCCTTTCTGCATCACGGTTATAACCTGGCCCGAATCACTGCCTTCCAACTCCTGCATAGAAACGGCTTGATGCCGTTCAGGATCGAACTTGTCACCGGCCGGGTCGATGGCGTTTATCCCAAACTTGCCCAGGCAATCGAAAAACTTCTTCAGGGTCAGGTCCATCCCTTCCCGTAAACTCTCGATATCTTCCGCTGATTGTGACGCGTTAATGCCCAGTTCCATACTGTCTACAACCGGTAATAATTCATTGACGAATCTTTCCAGCGCATATTTATGGGCATTTTCAATGTCACGGGACGCGCGTTTACGAATATTATCCAGTTCCGCAGTAGCCCGTAACGCTTTATCAATACTTTCCCGTGCTTCTAATTTTAATCGTTCATTTTCCTGCGACAGGTCGGCAATTTCGTCAGGAACAGCCTGCTCAGGGTCATCAGCCTGCTCCTGTTCCCGGGTACCTGCCTCGACTTCGACTTCTTCGTCATGCGCTTCTACTGCGGGAGAATTCTCAGCCTCCCCGGTTCCCACTCCGTTACCTGTTTGTTTTTTTTCTTCAACCATAATGATCAACCCATTATTTTACCCATTGAATCGGTATTGTCAGGATTACTTTTAATGAACGGGATGTTCCTTATGCCAACAATACCTGTGGAGACGCGTGAATACGACTTCGCGCTACTTGCGTATAAAAGATATAGGCTAAACCGCAGAATTCAAGACCGAGCCCAGTATTCTGGCTGTCACGTCTACGGCCGGAATGATTCTTTCATAATCCATGCGGGTAGGGCCTATTACACCCAGCACACCGAGGACTTGTCCCCCATCCTGGTATGGGGAGGTGACGATACTGCAATTATCCAGAACCTCATAGCCCGACTCCTCGCCAATGAATATTTGTACGCCCTTGGCGCTGATCGCATTTTCCAGCAAGTGCAGGATATCCCGTTTCTGGTTGAAGCTCTCGAATAATCGTCTCAGTTTATCCAGGTCACTAAGATCGGCCACACCCATCAGGTTGGTATGACCTGAGATTACGACTTCATCCTCGGTGGAGGGGGCAACAAAGGCCTGTTGCGCCATTTCAATGGCTGTCTGCATCAATTCATTGACGTCTTCCTTCAACTTTCTCAGGTCACTCAGCACATCGGTCCGGATCGTATCCAGATTCTTGCCGCGACAGGTGGCATTAAGATAGTTTGCAGTCTGTTGCAACTGTGATTGGGAATAGGTTTTTGCCGTGTGTATGATCCTGTTCTGGATCTCCTTGTTGCTTAAAACCAGTATGACAAGTATTCGATTCTCTGAAAGGGTGACGAACTCAATGTGCTCAAGCGAACTCTGCCGCTTGCGAGGCAGCATGACGACCGCAGCCAGTTTGGTAATATCGGACAGCATGCTTGAGGCGCGCACTACCAGGTGCTGAACATCAGCTTCCCCGGCCATTTCCTGCGCCATGCGTTCTATTTCCTTTTCCTTCAATTGTTCAACACGGAGCAGGCTGTCAACGAAAAGGCGGTAACCGCGCACCGTGGGAATACGTCCGGCTGAAGTATGAGGGGAGTGTAATAATCCCATGTCTTCCAGATCAGCCATTACATTACGGATGGTGGCCGAGCTTAAAGACAGGCCCGTATCCCGGGCCAGGGTACGCGAACCGACCGGATGACCATCATGAATGAAATGTTCAACCAGTGATTTAAACAATAATAAACTGCGCTCGTTTAAATCAAATATCGCCTGTGGATGATTTTTTGGCATTGTTTTGTTTAATATGGCAAAGTACCCCAGTGGAAAATCTATCACTCAATTCATGTTAGTGCAAAATAATGTTCAAAACTATAGCCATTATCACAAATAATAGCACTGCTGAAATAATTTATACTTTACAGGCAGTTATAGAATATCTCCAGGAGCGTGACATGGAAGTGGTGCTTGACGAATTTTCCGCCAGGCTGGTACCGAATCTGAAACTGCCCGAAGGAAACGCTGAGTTTTTCGGTATGAACTGCGACCTCACCATTGTCATAGGTGGCGACGGCACCATGTTGCGGGCCGCTCATCTGCTGGCCGATTACAATGTACCGTTACTCGGCATCAACCGGGGGCGCCTCGGTTTCCTCGCTGATATACCCGCCAATGCCGTGATCCGCCGTCTGGACGAAATCCTGGGCGGGAACTATGTTGAAGACGAACGCTTTCAATTACATTGCGAAATTGAAAGCAAGGGTAAAACCTTGATGGAAAGCCATGCCTTCAATGACGTCATTATACAGAAGGGCAATATCGCCAAACTGATTGAACTTGAGACCTTCGTCAACGGCAATTTTCTCCATCGGCAGCGATCAGACGGCATGATCATCTCATCGCCTACCGGCTCTACCGCTTACGCACTTGCCGGTGGCGGCCCGATATTACACCCGGCGCTCAACGCACTGGTGCTGGTGCCGATCTGTCCGCATACTTTGAGCAACCGGCCGGTTGTCATCGACGGCAACAGCGTGGTGGAGGTCATCATCGGCACACCGCAAATCGACCGGGCGTACCTGACTTGTGACGGCGAAATCGTCTGCGAACTGGTCACGGGGGACAAGATAAACATACAAAAGAAAGATAGGAAAATACGGCTCATCCATCCCGCGGACCACGATTATTTCAAGATCCTCAGAGATAAATTAAACTGGGGGTAGGTTTTAATTTGCCACAGAGGACACAGAGATCACAGAGTTTGTGGAAGCGGGTCCAGATATTTGATATGTGCCTTCCCTGGCACATACCCTACGGGCGTCCTTCGGACGTCCAAATCCTCTCCTGGCGGATTTGTGGGGTCAGAGTAAAAATACTTAACAACAAATCACTACCACTTACCAAATTGACTGTATTTTTACCCTGACCCCAAATATCCTTATGTTGAAACAGCTTTACATCAATAATCTTGCAGTAGTAGAAAATGTAGAGTTATCGTTCAGGGAAGGTCTGACGGTCCTGACCGGCGAAACCGGCGCCGGGAAATCCATATTGATTGACGCCCTGGGGCTGGTCCTGGGTGATCGGGCGGATACCTCCGTTATCCGAACAGGGTGCGCACGCACCGAGATCTGCGCCACATTCAGTGTCGATGGAGATGAACGGTTATTACAGTTACTGGATGAACAATCCATAAGCGTCGCGGAAAATGAACTGGTGCTGCGCCGGATCATAAACAGGGACGGACGCTCCCGCGCCTACATCAACACCAGTACGGTTCCCCTGCAATTACTGCGCGATGCCGGTGCGTTGTTAATCGATATCCATGGCCAACATGCACACCAGAGCTTATTGAAAAGAGACGTACAAAGAGAATTGCTGGATGGTTTCGGAGACTATGGCGACATATCGGATAAGGTAAGCCGCGCCTTTGAAAAATGGGATGGCGTGACCGGGGAATTACACTCGCTGGCCGATTCCGAGGGAGAATCAGGCGCCCGCTTATCACTGCTCAAGTATCAGGTGGACGAGTTACAGGAACTGGAACTGGAAGAAAACGAGCTGGAACGTCTGGAAGACGAATACAAGCGACTGCTCAACATAAACAGTCTGATCGAAACCACCCAAACGGCACTGGATGGTTTATATGCCGGCGAGCAGTCGGTAAACGACAGGATCAATACCGCCAAAAAGGAGTTGGCAGCCCTTGAAGAAATTGATTCCGGCCTGGCAGGCATTACCGGACTACTGGACAATGCGGCGATACACATTGCCGAGGCCGCTGATGAATTACGGGCTTACCTGCACAACCTGGACCAGGACCCCGCCCGCCTGCGCCAGGTGGAACAGCGTTTGGGACAGTTGCATGACATGGCCCGAAAACACCGGGTGCAACCGCAAATGCTGTTTGCACATCATCAATCGGTAAGACGGGAACTGGAAACCATGGAGCTAAATCGCGAACGACTGGCGCAACTGGAACAGGAACAACTGAAGGCGCTGGAAGAATACCGGGCGGCCGCGGATAACCTGGGCGAGCACCGGCGTCAGTGCGCGGCAAATATGGCGGCAGACATCAGCAGCAGAATCCGCACCCTGGGCATGCCCGAAGGCAATTTTCGCATCAACGTCACTCCCGGCCCGGATCTAAAACCTCACAGAAAAGGAAATAACCAGGTTGAATTCCTCGTCTCGACCAACCCGGGACAGGCCTTGCTGCCGTTGAGAAAAGTCGCCTCCGGAGGCGAGCTGTCACGCATCAGCCTGGCGATCCAGGTCAGCGCAAGCCGGGACAGCAACGTGACAACCATGATATTCGATGAAGTGGACGCGGGTATCGCAGGGGGGATTGCTGAAATCGTCGGCAACCTGCTGCACACGCTGGCTGCAGACCGGCAGATCCTGTGCGTCACCCACCTGCCGCAGGTGGCTTCACAGGGAGACAACCACTTCAAGGTAACAAAAACCATGGATGACAAAACAACCGAAACCCAGGTTCATGAGTTGGGTAAAGACGAACGGGTAGAGGAAATCGCCCGTATGCTGGGCGGCATCAGGATCTCGGAACAGTCACGCAATCACGCCAGGGAGATGCTAGGCTCGGCTTAACCCGGATTAACCCTCATCCGGGGACGGACTTAAGTCCGTCCCCAACCGGGCTCGAGTTAAAACTCTATTCCTTTCTGGGCCTTGATACCCTGGTTGAAGGCATGCCGCACCTCCCTGACTTCACTGATTGTATCTGCGATTTCGAGTAATTCCGGTATCGCGTCCCTGCCGGTGACGATGACGTTCTGTTTTTCCGGCCTGGCGAGCAGGACATCACAGACTTCCGCAACGGACAGGTAGCCATATTTGAACATATAAGTCACTTCATCCAGTACGATAATATCGAAACCCGGGTCCTGAAACAGCGTAACCGCTTTTTTCCATACCTGCCCGGCGGCGGCGATATCCTTGTCCCGGTCCTGGGTATCCCAGGTAAACCCCGTTCCCATAACCAGGTGTTTTACGCCCAGTTGTTTGAAGATCGCCTGTTCACCGGTCTTCCATTTACCCTTGATGAATTGTACGACCGCGCCATTCTTGCCGTGACCCACGCTCCTTGCCAGAGTGCCGAATGCGGAACTGCTTTTGCCTTTGCCGTTGCCGTACAGGTAGATGATGACGCCGCGCCGTGTCTTCGCCTCGGCAATCCGGGCGCGCACCTCGCGTTGCTGCTCCTGCATCTTCTGCTTGTGCTCGTCAGCACTGACTGTTTTCTCGGACATGCCTCTACCTCTGATGTTCCAGTTTACCGGCTTCGATAATGGAACGACAAGAAGAAATTTCGGTCGAATGAGTTAAAGCTGTCGATGGTCTGGTACTCCTCATCGAGCAGGTTCGCGACCTTTGCCTGCAATGTCAGGTGTTCACTGAGCCGGTATTCTCCCGACAAATCAACCGTAGCGAGCCCGTTGACCTTGATAGTATTGCCGGCATTATCGAAGCGGTTCCCTTCGGCCAGCAGGCGCCCGCCGATTGTGAACCTGCCTATGTCCCGTCTCAGGTCGAACGACAACCTCTTCTTGACCCTGCGCGGCAGGCGTTTCCCCGAGGTTTCATTCTCCGGGTCCAGATACTCCACACCTAACATGGCATTCCATTCTTCCCATTGAACGAAAAGCTCGCCTTCAACTCCGGTAATCTGCGCCTCATTGACGTTATCCGGCGCGCACGTAAAAAACTGATCGCAGACGGTAGTGATGAGATCCTCCGCGTTTATGCGATAAGCCCGGATACTCCACCCGAAGCGTTCATATTGTCCCTCAATGCCCGCCTCGTAGGACTCGCCGGTCTCCGGCCTCAAGTCCGGGTTGCCGAAGAAGGGAAAAAACAGTTCATTGAAAGTTGGCGTCTTGTAGGCTGTGCCGTATGAAGCATACAGGCGCAACGAGTCATGCCAGGTGTAACTCCAACCGACCCCGCCTGTCGTTTCATTGCCGAACACCTCGTCATCATCCCAGCGCACCGAGGCAATCAACTGGTGACCGTGAAAGTTCACGCCATACTGCCCGAATACGCCGATATTATCCCTGCCGGTCCGGGCATAGTCGGTTGAGCTGTCCACCTTGTCATTCCGGTAGTCCACACCAAAAGTCAGTAACTGTGCGTCAAACAACGAAATATCGTTTTGCCATGATAACTGCCGGCGCCGGGTATCGAAATTCGAAAAGAAATCGCCGGACGGGGCGAAGTTATCCATCTCATCGCTGGCCTCGCTCAATCGTAAAGACGTGTTCCAGTCCTCCACGGGGTTGAATGAAAGGGATCCCCCCGCCACCTGTTGCAGGAAATCGGTCTCATCCTGGAAATTGCCATCGTACTCAGTCATTCCTTCCGCCCTCATGATGAAGGCTTCTATCCTGCCCGTGTTGGCGAAATCATAGCCCCCGCGGAAATGCACGGAAATATTGTCGTAGCCGTCATAATCAGGCTGATCGACACCGAAGGGACCCGGGGTAGGCCGTCTCGAATCGATCCCGCGGGAATCAAACCGGGAAACAGATGCGCTGTAGTCGAAATCCTGAAATTCTCCACTGACGCCACCGGTTACCTCGAAGGTATCAAAAGAACCGCCACCGGCATCCAGGCTGAAACGCGGCTTCTCACCCGAACCCTTGCGGGTGAATATATGAATAACCCCACCCAGGGCCTCAGATCCCCACAGGCTGGAACGCGGGCCGCGTACGATCTCAATGCGTTCTATCAGGGCCGGCTGCAAATGTTCAAAGGCGGCAGTCCCCAGGGTCGCCGACCCGATCCTGACGCCGTCGATCAATACCAGTACGTGTTGGCTTTCGGTACCGCGCATGCGGACACCCGTCGTTTTGCCGTAACCACCGCTGACCGTTACATCGACACCGGCGATCCCCCGCAGCAATTCAGGCAGGGAATTCACCTGCAGTTCCTCAATGTCCTGCCGATTGATCACCGTAACGGCGGCGGGTAATTTGTCGGCTTCGATCGGGGACCGGGTTCCGGTAACGATTATTTCTTCATAGGAAGCGGCCCGGATAACAGACCCATACAGACCGGCGCCGGCAAGCAGCGCCAAAACAAACAACTTATACATTTCTTCACTCCCGTAGAATGTCGCGTGAACGAATTCAGACAGCAGCAAAGAGGGGAAATAGAGCAGAACAAATGCCCAATGCCGCCCTCCGCAACATGTCATTACCGTACCGGGAATGTAACCCGGACGAATGATGCATTCAGGCCGGTCTCCGGACTCACAGCGCTGACTGTTGCCAGTCAACCTCCCGAACACCTTCCCATGCTCCAGGCCCGGATGTCTCATCTTTTGAGACATCCGGGCCAGCACAGTGGTATCGTCCGGGACCAGGCTGATCACCGTTGCGGGGGCAGTGCCGGAATCGTTCGCAAGAACTCACCAGGCTTCCCGTTAATCCAGTCGGCAGTTCAAATCACCGGCTGGAAACCTGTATACAAGCCGGAATTGTATAGGTGATTACGCAGAATTACAACGGAGGCCCGGTAATCCGTCACTTCCGCATGTTTCAGGCCGGCCCACTTCGGTAAAGCTGCGCAAGCGGCGTCAGGACGCCATGACGGCGCGCAGCAAGTCGGACTTTCCCACATGGTATGCTGGCGTGCCCAGGTTTGAATGGCGCGCCAGGAACTTTAGGAATATTATTATGCGGAAGCTTCCGCTGTTAATCGAAGGAGGGATATTTGGGATGATATTTGGGGTCAGAGTAAAAATACCCAATAATAGACCAGCACCATTTACCTGTGACTGTATTTTTACTCTGACCCCAAATATCTTATGAGAATTTCGTGGTTGTTCAGCGTGTTGTTCCTGACTGCTTATGCGCACGGCGTCTGCGCGCTCACGGTAATCGACGATATCGGCCGGACCGTGCAGTTGGACAAACCGGCCACTAGGATTGTCAGCCTGGCGCCGCATATCACCGAGAACCTGTTTTCCGCGGGCGTCGGACGCTTTGTCGTCGGCGTTGTCAGTTATAGTGACTACCCCGCCGAAGCGCGCACGATACCGTCAGTGGGCGGTTATGACAATTTCGACACCGAATTGATCCTGGCCCTGCAACCCGACCTCGTCATCGGCTGGAAAGAGGGGAATCAATTCCACCAGGTAGAGAGGTTGATGGAACTGGGTCTCACGGTATTCGTAAACGAGCCGCAGCGACTTGAAGACGTTGCCGCGGATATCATCAGGTTCGGTATTCTCGGCGGCCGGGAAGACGCTGCCAGAGCCGTTGCACAAGAGTATATCGCCGGACTTTTCCTGTTGCGGGACCAGTACTCCGGACTGGAAAAAGTGTCCGTTTTCTACCAGGTGTGGCCCAACCCGCTGATTACCGTCACGGACAAACAGATCATCGGCAACGTTATTCAACTATGTGGAGGCAATAATATCTTTGCAGAGCTGAGTATAGCGACGCCACAAGTGGGTAAAGAGGCAGTGCTGACAAAAAACCCGGACACCATCATTGTCAGCGGCATGAATGAAGCAAGACCGGACTGGTTGGATGAATGGAAACAATGGTCTTTTCTCAAGGCCACAACTTACGGCAACCTGTTCTTCATCGACCCCGATATCATTCAGCGCCATTCTACCCGGTTATTAATGGGGTCCAGGCGACTCTGTGAAATCCTGGAACAGGCGAGAGAGAATATCAGTCAGGCCAGGGGCGCCGACCCTTTGCGCTGACTTATGTGTGGTCCGGCTAAGCCGGATATTGTGTCAATTCGGAGAATGGCCGGGCGCCGAAAGACTTCAGTTCCAGCGCCAATCCTGCGACCATCAGGTACACTTTGTCGGCGCGGGAGGCTATCATCTGGTTCACCCGCCCCAGTATGTCGCGGTAACTCTGCCCCAGCGCCGATGCCGGCACCACGCCAAGTCCAACCTCATTGCTGACCAGGATCCAGCTTGCATTCGTCTGTTCGTAAAGGTCGAGAAGGGCATCGGCGCGGGCCAGGATTTCGTTCTCCGCATGGGAATCATCCCCCAGTTCCAGCAACAGGTTGCTGACCCAGACGGTGAGGCAATCCAACAGCAACGTGTCATGGCCGGACAGCGCGGAAGGGATCGCCGTAACCGGATCAAGGGGTTCCTCCAGAGTGTCCCAGGCCGCGGGACGCCGCTCGCGATGTTTCATAATGCGGCGCCTCATGTCGTCATCCAGAGCCTCGGCAGTAGCAACGAAAAGCGTGTGTTCACCCTGACGAGCCAGACTTTCCGCACAGGCACTCTTGCCGGAACGCGCCCCACCCAGAATCAGGATAAGCTGTTTTTCCACTTTGTTGCGAGTCATCAATCATCTCCCAGGTGACTGGTATCGTTGAGTAAATCCAGGGTTGCGCTGCCGGTACGGAAATCGCTGACCACCGAGATGCCACCATTAGCCAGGCTGAAGCGCCACATATAATCGACGGGCATGCGCAAAAGATATATCAGCGTGGCGCGCAATGCGTTGCTGTGCCCCACTACCAGGATGTCCCCAGCCGGGTCAGGCAGTGTTTCCCGAATCTGCCGGGTAGCAGCCTCAACACGCGTGTACAGGTCAAAGTCATTTTCACCACCGGGCGGCGTAAAGGTCATACTGTTCTCCAGGTATTGTTTGTACATATCAGGATAGCGTTCCCGGACTTCCTCATTGGTTCTACCCTCCCACTCTCCGTAGGACTTTTCCCGTAACGCCGGCAGTTGTTGCAAGGTAATGTTCCGGCCCCGAAGGATCGCTGCCGCCGTAGCAACGGAGCGGGTCAGGTCGCTGGCAAAGGCGGCTGTGAAAGGCGTCGACACCAGACGATTACTCAGGTGTTGCGCCTGGGCGCGTCCCTTGTCATTCAGCAACGTATCGGAGCTGCCCTGGGCGCGCTTTTTGACGTTCCAGTCAGTCTCGCCGTGTCTTACCAGGTGCCACTTGGCGCGCATATCTTACTCATATGTTTGGCGTCAGGGGGTACAACTGCCACTCCATTGCCCGTTATCCGGGGAAAGTGAAGGCGGGTTGCACCCAGATAAAAAACCTGGCAGGGATGAACACGGCCAGAACCAGTACTGCCGTCTCCACTACTTCGTTGACTGCGCCGTAGACGTCGCCGGTCAGCCCGCCCAGTAGTTTGGAGGCCCAGGCTCCAATTGCCCAGGCAAACAGGCTGGCCGCCAGCAGCAGGGCTATGCCCGGGATGCCCGCTGCCAGCAGGCTGATGATCAGTGTGCAGGCCAGGCCGAAATACAGTTGCAGACGGCCGCGGCCGCTCAGAAACGCCACGCCCAGTCCTTCTGTGCGCGCATAGGGGTAAATTTCCATCAATAACAGCATAGCCCAGCGGGACAGGCACGGAAACAGGATGAGCACGGGCAACCTGAGAGGCTGGAGCAGGCTGGCGAGGGCCGCGCATTTGATAATCAACAGGCAGACCACGCCGACAACGGCAAAGGCGCCTACATGCGAATCGCGCAGTATCTCCAGGCGGCGGGCGCGGCTGAAGCCGCCGAACAGGGCATCGCAGGTATCCATAAAGCCGTCAAGATGCAGCCCTCGGGTCAACACTACCAGAGACACTACCAGGATTGCGCTCACCAGCAACGGTGAGCGCGCCGAACTGAGATAGACTCCTTGCGGCAGGAACAGGTGTCCGGTCAAGAGCAGGTCGAGGCCGGCCAGAAATGCGCCCAGGATGAGCCCGACCAGCGGAAAGTACCCGCGCGCGCAGGCCAGGCCGGCCGGGTCGCTGGATGAAACAGGCAGAATAGTAAGAAACCCGAGCGCGGCCCTGAAACCTTTCACCTGGCGACCTCCGGTGCGGCGCCCATCGCACGTTTGGAAACACCGGCCTCATCAAAGGTAGCCATCTCTGTAAGACAGGCCGCCGCGCCCTCGATAACCGGCATGGCCAGCACCGCGCCGGTTCCCTCCCCCAGTCTCATGCCCAGGTCCAACAACGGGCGCAGTTTCAGGTGGGAGAGTACGGCGCGATGCCCTTTTTCCGCGGAGCGGTGTGATGCGACGAGGTAATCCCGCGCACTGTGAGACAAGGAACAGGCGATGAGTGCGGCCGCGCCTGAAATGAAACCGTCCAGAACCACAACACGACGCATCATTGCGCCGCCCAACACGACACCGGCTAATACACCAATCTCAAAACCACCCACTTTCGCCAGAACATCCACAGGGTCTCCCGGTTCAGGATTGTTGACCTCCAGAGCCTGGCTTACTACCGCCACTTTACGAGCCAGTTCTCCGGGTGTACGGCCCGTACCCCTGCCCGTTGTGACCTGTGGCGGTCTGCCGGTCAGCGCCGCGGCAATCGCGCTGGAGGGGGTGGTATTGCCGATGCCCATATCCCCAGTCCCGATGAGATCAGCGCCTGCAGCAGCGGCTTCACCAGCCAGGTTGATACCCGCGACGAGGCACTGCTGCGCCTGCGCCCGGGTCATGGCCGGGCCCCGGGTAATATCGCCCGTACCCCTGCCGATGCAAATGCGCCTGATCTCGGGGGACGGGGGCAGTTCACCGGCCACACCGGCGTCAACAATTACCCGGCTTACGCCGAGACGTCTGGACAGTACATTGATGGCAGCGCCATCAGCCAGGAAGTTGTATACCATTTGCATTGTGACTTCTCTGGGATAGCTGCTTACGCCCTGGGCGACAACACCGTGGTCCCCGGCTGCAATGATAACGGTCTTGGCGCGCACTTGCGGCTTGTCCGTGCCGAAGATTCCTGCCAACTGTACGGAGATATCTTCCAGGCGACCGAGACTGCCCGGCGGTTTGGTGAGATTGCTTTGCCTGACGCGGGCGTGGCGCATGGCAACGGCATCTGCAGGACTGATTTTCTCCAGTGCCTCTTGTAGCGTGGTAATACTCATGGAGATAGTTCCCAGCCGACAGAAACCAAGCGGGCGGCGTAGCCTTTCCGGCCCAATGTTATTTGGGTTTCACGTACAGCACGAGGCTGTGTTCATGCAGTTCGTAACCGTGTTCTTCCGCAATCTGATGTTGCAGCTTTTCAATTTCCTCATTCTCAAATTCGATGACTTTGCCGGTCTTGATGCAGACCATGTGATCATGGTGTCCGCCACTGTCCAGTTCAAACACGGAATGACCTGAATCGAAATGATGACGAATTACCAGACCGGCGCCCTCGAACTGTGTAAGCACCCGGTAGACGGTGGCCAGACCCACGTCTTCCCCGGCATCCAGCAGGGCTTTATAGACATCTTCTGCACTCACGTGCTTTTGTTCAGACGCCTCCAGGATTTCCAGTATCCGGATGCGCGGCAGTGTCGCCTTTAAACCCGCTTCTTTCAGAGACTTACTGTCCATAGGATATTTCCTGCCCGTGAAATAGTAAAAGAAACTCTGACATGTCCATTCCCGTATCAAGTACGGGACAGGCTCTGGACTTGTCAGAGTACGCAAAGCGATAATACGATTTTTGCTTTGCTTCCACAAATCCGCCCGGAGCGGATTTGGACGTCCAAAGGACGCCCGTAGGGTGTGCGCCATGGATGGTGCGCGTCAAAATCAATGACTTTCCGTCATTGATTTTGACGGCACATCCCTGTACCGTAGCAAACTCTGAATAAATCAGAGTTTACTAAATCTGATAACCCTCTCAGAGTTAAGTATACTTCATGTCGGCAGGAATGTCGTAAATTATGGCGATGAGATTTTTATTACTATCACTTGCATTCTTTCTCGTGGCGTGTAGCCATGAAGGGGCCTATAAACTGCCGGGGGTTTATCGGATCGATATACAGCAGGGCAGTATTATTGACGGCGAGATGCTGTCCAGACTGAAGCCCGGCATGGATAAAACCCAGGTGCAGTTCATCATGGGGACGCCGCCGTTGGTCGACCCTTTTCATACAAACCGCTGGGAGTACATCTATACCTTTTCGAAAGGCGGCCGCCAGCGGCAACAGCGTCATATTACGCTGCATTTCGAAGACGAGAAACTGGCTTACGTTGACGGTGACGTCGTTCCGGGACTTGAAAGACCCGAGGATATAACAAACAAAGCCTCAAAGATCATTGATGTCCCGTTACGCAAATATAAGAGACGCGGCTTTTTCGGCAAATTATTCAACAAACTGCCATTTACCGGTGACGACGAAGAACCCGAATTGAAGGAAAAAGAGGAAAATCAGGAAGCTGCCGAACCTGATACACAAGTCGACGGCGGTCTGGAAGAACCTTGATGAATACGGATTTGTCTGCAGATGCCGCAGATATTTTTTGCCACAGAGGACACAGAGTTCACAGAGATAATGATTTATAGTCAGGTTACGCCAAACAACTGACTATTCGGCGCCAAATGAATTAATATGTTTCTCGACCCACTCTGTGTTCTCTGTGCTCTCTGTGGCTTTTATTTTTAAAAACATCACGCGGGGAAATAATACTTCCTGCCTTCGCTCGATATTTCATGGATGGGATGTCGGTACAGGTTTTCCAGGTTAACCTTGTTTATGATTGTCGCTACCCCGCCGCACAGCATCTGTTCCGCGCCCGGCATCAGGATTGCGTGACTGCAATAGCGACTGATCAGGTTGACGTCGTGCAGCACCATCAACAAGGCTCCATTGCTGTCCCTGACGCGTTGCCCTATCAGGTCGAGGATTTGAATCTGGTGATGGAAATCAAGATGGTTAGTCGGTTCATCCAGCAGCCACAGCCCGGGGTCCTGTAAAAACAAGGTGGCAATAGCCAGGCGCCGCCGTTCCCCACCCGACAGGGTATCCACTTGCCGATCCTGCATCGGCGACAGGTTTAACTGCGCCAGCGCCGTATCCGCCAGAACCAGGTCTGTGCGCTGTTCCGGTGGCCAGAACGATTGATAGGGATACCTCCCCGCTAACACGGTTTCCTTCACCGTAGCCGGAAACGTATCCTGGCTGTCCTGAAACAATACGCCGAGCTTCCGGGCCAGGTGCAGGCGTTTGTAATTCTGCAAATCAATATCATCCAGCATGATCCTGCCGCCGACCGGTTTCCTCAATCCGGCCAGCGTATGCAGCAAGGTCGTTTTGCCAACCCCGTTGCCGCCCAGTATCCCCCAATGCTCTCCCGCACTGATTTTCAGGTTGAAATCCCGGCAGATCAGTTTCTGCCCGGCGCGTACGGTCAACCCTTCTGTGTATAAATTCAGCATCTGCTGTCCACCCTGCCAATATCGGCGCCCTGGCGCATACTGTGGATCGCCGGACTCATGGTCTTTGTCTTGCGGCAGTGGATCGCAGCAACAGGAGAAACACCGGCACGCCGATCAGCGCCGTCAGGACGCCGACGGGCAGTTGCCTGGGCGCCAGCAGGATGCGCGCCAGCAAATCAGCGAACACAAGCAGTATGCCCCCCGCCAACACTGAGGCCGGCAGCAACAGGCGATTATCATTACCGATCAGCAACCTGACTGCATGCGGAATAATTAAGCCGATAAAGCCTATACTCCCTGCCTGTATGACTGCCGCCGCCGTCAATACCGACGCCAGGAAATAAGTAAACACGCGCAACCGGTTGACGGAGACGCCCAGCGCTGCGGCCTGCATGTCGCCGACTCCCAGTAAATTCAAGGCCCGGGAGTAATACATTGCCAGGATTACGGCAAGGATCAATACCAGGAAATAACGGCTGCCGGGTTGGCTGAAGCTCAAATCGCCCATCAGCCAGAACAACATATTATGCAGCTTGGCAGCCGGGCTGATGGCCAGCAGAAAACTGATCACTGCACCCCAGCCGGCTGCGATCACGACACCCGTCAGGAGCACCTTCAGGGGGTTCCAGCCGGAGCCGGAGCCCGAAAATACAAAGACCATGAACATGGTCAGCAATGCTCCGAAGCAGGCGCCCAGGGTAAGCCATACCCCGGCCAGCCCCATGCTGATGGCCAGCAACGCAAACACGGAGGCGCCACCGGATATACCCAGGATATAAGGTTCTGCCAGCGGGTTGCGCAACAATATCTGCATCAGCGCACCCGCCAGCGCCAGCATCCCACCGACGACGAAGCCGGAAGTGACCCTGGGCAGACGCAGGTCCAGGATGATCTGCGAATTGATTCCCTGCGGCTGCTCCACCAGGATATCGATCACTTCCCGAAGCGGTACCGAAACCGAGCCGCTGGCCAGCGAAACCAATCCCGTGATGACGGCGATGACGAACAAGGAGGAGAATAGTAATACTATCTTGTAGCGTGGTGTCGAGTGCAGATTGATGTTGAGCAAAGCCATGGGCATCCGCCTAGCCGATCATTTTTTTGCACGCCGGCGGCGCGCCTCTTTGGGATCCACCTTTAATGCCTGATAAATCTCAATTCGGTCACCGGCGTTCACACGATCATGTAATTCCCTTTTCCTGCTGAATATGCCGACTTTATTACTGTCCAGGTCAATGTCCGGGTACATTTCCAGGATCCCCGATAGTTCGATAGCCTGCCTCAGAGTCGCTCTGCCCGGGACTTGCTGTGTGATTACCTGTGCGGCTCCGGTCCTGCCATAGACGATCTCAACCTCGACAGACGCCAACGGCGCTTGCTGGGGATCAACGTCCCCCATATACCTGCCTCGCCCTGTTCCTGAACGCGTCAACTGATGAATACGTCAGATGCCCGAACACCTTATCCAGCGCCAGCTTGAGAATTTTGTTTTTGAATTCAAAGTCCATATCAAGGCTCACCCGGCAGTGGCCGTCGGCAACGTCATCAAATCGCCAGGCGCCGTATAACTGTCGTAACGGGCCCCTGACCAGTTCCATGTCAATCCGCCTGCCCGGTTGCAGGGTATTCCTGGTAGTCACCGATTGTTGTATCTTGCCCCAGGACAGGGTAATCGTCGCTATCAGGTGGTTTTCACCGGCGTCTTCAATCTCGGCCGCGCTGCACCAGGGTAAAAATCCGGGATAGGATTCAACGTCGTTCACCAGCGCAAACATCTGCTCGGACGTAAACGGCACGACAGTTGTCCTGTTTACCTGACCCACATCAGCCCAGAAAACCGAACAGTTCCTGCAACAGGATTAAAATCACCCCGGCCGGAGCGATAAACATGGCGGCCACTTTCCAGGCCAGATAAGCGTTCTTGCTCAGTTTCAATTCGGCTAATGAGGATGACTTCGACATAAACCAGGCGGCAAACACGGATATCAACAAGCCCCCTACAGGCAGCATGATATTGACTGACAGGTACTCCATCAGACCAAAGAAAGTCATTCCGAACAACTTTGCCTCGGACCAGAGGTTCAGGGACAACAAAGAGCCTAATCCCAGTACCCAGGCGACACCCCCGGCGCAGATAGCCGCCCTCACCCTGGTATAACCCGTCTTTTCCACCAGCCAGGCGGTGATAGGCTCGAGTATGGATAAGGCTGAGGTCCAGGCGGCAAACATTAACAGGGTAAAGAAAATCACGGCCAGGACACGCCCGTAAGCCATCTGGCCAAACGCTATCGGCAATATTTTAAATATCAGCCCCGGTCCGCCTTCTTCCGGCTGCAAGCCGAAACTGAACATGATGGGAAATATTGCCAGGCCGGCCAGCAGCGCAACACTGGTATCCATCACCGCTATAGTCACTGTCGTACCGGGAATGGAGGTGCGCTCGGAGAGATAGGAACCGTAAGTCATGAGGGCGCCCATACCCAGGCTTAAACTGAAAAATGCCTGGCCCAAGGCGACCAGTATGGTGGAGGCCCCGATCTGGCTGAAATCCGGCTTGAACAGGTATGACACGGCCTTGGAAAAACCTGTGGTGGTCATAGAGTAAACTACCAGGAACAACAACAGCAGAAACAAGGCCGGCATCAGATAACGCACAGCCTGCTCCAGTCCTTTTTTTACCCCTCTTGATACGACAAACACGGTCATGATCATAAAAATGGTGTGCCAGGCCAGCAGCCGCTCCGGGTCGGACACCAGGGCGGTAAAAATATCCTGTGTGTTTTGCGCGCTTGCCTCGGTAAATATGCCTGACGCGGCGCGCACGATATATGCCAGGGTCCAGCCGGCCACGATGCTGTAAAAGGTCAGGATAAAAAAACCGGCAAACACCCCCAGAACACCGACCAGACGCCAGTGTTTGCTGTGTCCTTCTTCTTCAGCCAGGACCGCCATGGTATGGATGGGACTCTGGCGCCCGCGCCGTCCCAGCATGATCTCGGACATCATGATCGGCAAACCCACCAGGACGATACAGACCAGGTAAATCAGCACAAAAGCGCCGCCGCCATGTTCCGCGGTGATATAGGGAAACCGCCAGATATTGCCCAGGCCGACGGCAGACCCGGTAGCCGCCAGGATGAATATCCACCTTGACGACCACTGACCATGAATAGAAGTACGATTAGCAGCCATTTACCCTCTCTCCGTTTCCAACAATTCTGCGGGAAATTCCCGTGTTATACAAGCATGCCTCCATAACTGCCTGAATTCATTCCCCCGAAATTTATGGGTGTCCTGAATTCACCTCCTGAATTCACCTCCTGAATTCAGGACACCCATGAAATGCTATACTCCAGGTGACTATTTCCCGCATGAATACTGGTGACGAAAAAGAAAAGCAAAACACCGGATAATACGATCGCCCTGAATAAAAAGGCGCGGTTTGAATTTTATATCGAAGATAAATTCGAGGCCGGGCTGGCCCTGCAGGGATGGGAAGTGAAAAGCCTGCGTGCCGGGAAAATACAGATCAATGAAAGTTATATCCTGTTGAAAGACAGGGAGGCTTTCCTGTTCGGCGCCTTGATCACACCTTTGCCGACAGCTTCCACCCATGTCAAATCCGACCCGCAACGGACTCGGAAATTATTGCTGAACCGTGCTGAGATTAACCGGCTGATAAGCGCGGTGGAACGGCAAGGATATACCGTGATCCCGCTGACGATGTATTGGAAAGGCAGCCGGGCCAAGCTGGCAATCGGCGTGGCAAAAGGTAAAAAAGTCCATGACAAACGTCAGACAGAACGGGACCGGGACTGGCAACTGCAAAAACAGCGACTGTTGAAGAACCGCTGAAGGGCTGGCGACGAATGTCATTCCAGGATGCCACAGAGGACACAGAGATCACAGAGTGAATCGAGAAGCTTGTTAATGCACGGGTAACCTGCATGTTTGTCAATTCATTTTACCCGCTATTCAAGAATGACAGACTACAGATTAAATCTGTCCTGTTTTACTCTGTGTCCTCTGTGGCTTAAATCACTGGACTGACCTCAACTCTTCTTCCTGGCCCGGGGGTGGGCCTGGTCATATACGTTAGCCAGGTGCTGGAAGTCCAGGTTGGTGTAGATTTGCGTAGTGCTGATATCGGCGTGTCCCAGTAATTCCTGTACCGCCCTGAGATCACCGCTGGATTCGAGCATGTGTGTGGCAAATGAATGACGCAGCATGTGCGGATGCACGTGGGTATCCAGACCCTGTTTCAGCGCCCAATGGCGCAAGCGTTGCTGAACGGAACGGGCGCTGATCCGGGTGCCCCGGACGCTGACGAACAAGGCAGTCTCTTCCAGTGCCGCCAACTGCGGCCTCACTCTCAGCCAAGCGCTGACTGCATCCAGGGCGTATCTTCCCACCGGCACCTTGCGCGTTTTGTTTCCTTTCCCCCTGACGGTTACCAGCTCGTCCCTGATGTCTACACTGTACAGGTCCAGTCCGACACATTCCGCAAGTCGCAGCCCCGATGAATACATCAATTCCAGGATAGCCCTGTCACGCACAGTCAGTTCCTTATCTCCCTTGATCTCCACCAACCGGGCAGACTGTTCCACATCCAGTGTTTCCGGCAGTCTCTTTTTCGTCTTGGGCGTAGTGATCCCTTCTGCCGGGTTCTGTGTTACTTCGCCCTTGGTTAACAGGTACCTGTAGAACGCCCTGACTGAAGACAGGTTGCGCCGTATACTCCGCCCGCCTATTCCCTTCCTGTGTCTTTGCGTGACATATCCCCGTATCTGCCGGCCGTCCAGATCGCGCCAGCCGTTCACATCGAGTTGATTGCAATAATCCAAAAAAAATGCAAGATCACCGGCATATGCCTTGCGCGTATGACCTGAGAGATGCAGTAGTGTCCCCAGGAACGCATCGATCTTGGCGACTTCGGATTGTTTCACGCTATGCGACTATCCAGGGTTTAAGGATGAAGCTGAGCATCTCACCAAGATTTGCCAGCAGTTCAACTCCCATGCCTTTCTGGAAACGATCCCGGTCCCGGCTACCGATTGCCATTACGCCCCCCCAGTTGCTTCCGCGCAAAGGGACCAATACCACGGAGGTAATATCAGCGCCGTCCGGGCCAAACAAAAATGCCTGTTGTGCCGTGTCCGGCGCTCCTATGGTCGGCAGACGCTTCTCAATCAATGTCTCGAACAACTTTGCCGCCTCTGCCTGTTTCCCGACGAACTCGGCCATGGCATGAACTTCGGTTTCCGGCGACAGTGCAAACAATCTTACCGCCACCTTCTCAGCCCTGAAGTTACGCTTCAGGTTCTCGTAGAGTGTCTTGAATATCTCTTCAGGATTGCCTGCATCTATCATGGTCAACACGAGGTGGTGCATCCGGTGCGCCAAGTCTTCATTCAGCTTGGCTATTTCTATCAATTCATGCAGTCGTTTGCGGGCTTGTTCGTTCTGTTCGCGCAATATCTTGACTTGTTTTTCCACCAGGGAGACAGCTTCGCCGGACGTGTGTGGTATGGATAGTTCGGCCAGGAGTTCCAACCGGCCAAGAAAGAAACCCGGGTTATTCTCGAGATAACTTTCAACGTCTTCAGCGGTCACGGAGGGCCCGTCTGAAATTTTTTCTGTCATACTCATAAGTTAATGCTTCCCCCGTATACTGTTGCAGTCGGTCCCGTCATCCAAACCGGCTCGTCATCACCCTCCCATGATACCGCCAAACTGCCACCAGGCAATGATACTTCGATATTCCTGTCAAGATTATACACTTTAATTCCGGCGACCACGGCGGCACAGGCCCCGCTGCCGCAGGCGAGCGTCTCACCGACGCCGCGTTCATATACACGCAACCTGATATGTGAATTATCCAGGACTTGCATAAACCCCACGTTTACACTGTTGGGAAACAAGGCATGGCGTTGAACCTGCGGGGCAATCCCGGTAACAGGGGCGCTGTCAACGTCATCAACCAGTAACACAGCATGGGGGTTGCCCAGCGACAAGGCTACGACCTCAATGTCCTTTCCATCCACCTCGAGATTGTAGAACTGTTGCTGCTCGGTAGCGGCAAGCGGGATAGCCACCGGTTTGAAATTGGGCCGGCCCATATTGACCCTGACGTTATCGCCCTCATGGTAAAGTTTTACCAATCCGGCCCCGGTCTCGGCGACCAGCTGATCCTTGCAGATGAGATCGTTATTGCGCAGGAAAGCAGCCACGCAGCGTATGCCGTTGCCGCAATGTTCGGCTTCACTGCCATCCGAATTATAAATACTGCAAAGAAAATCCGCCTGTTCATGACGCTTCGGACGAATCACCAGTAGCTGGTCGCAACCGATCCCAAGCCTGCGGTCCGCAATCCTGCGAATTTGTTCCCTGTCCAACTCAACGGCCTGCTCCAATGCGTTAATTACCACAAAGTCATTGCCCAGCCCGTGCATTTTTGTGAATTTCAGTAACATGGGTACCGGTCAGGTCTCAGGCCCGTTGTCCTGTTCGCGGGCGATGTGTATCGTCGAGGTGGGAAAGGCGCTTTCGGCGCCGTGCCGCTCGATAATTTCCAGAATTTTCAGCATCACATCCTCCTTGATCTCGTGGAACCTGATCCATTCAGTCGTTTTGGTGAATGTATAAACAAAAAAATCCAGTGATGAGGGCGCGAACGCGACGAAATTGACGATCATGGTCTGGTTCGTATCAATTTCCGGGTGATCCCGCAGCATCTGTTTTACATCACGGGTAATCGCGGCCATCTTGCCTGCATCATCATAGCGAATCCCTATAGTTTCGTAGATGCGCCGGTTGGTCATCCGCTCCGGGTTCTCCACGGCAATAGTGGCAAATACGGAATTGGGAACGTATAGCGGCCTCTTGTCAAAGGTGCGGATGCGAGTCAATCTCCAACCGATATTCTCCACAGTGCCCTCTATCTCCTTATCCGGCGAACGTATCCAGTCTCCCACCTCAAAAGGCCGGTCCAGGTAGATCATCAAACCGCCGAAAAAGTTAGCCAGTAAATCCTTGGCTGCAAACCCGGCTACGATGCCGCTGACACCGCCAAAGGCCAATACTCCGGAAATGCTGTACCCCAAAGACTGCAATATAACCAGAAACGCGGTAATCAGAACCGATACGCGCAATAACTTGGCTATGGCATCGGCGGTAGTCCGGTCAACCGGCGCACCGGCCTCTACGCGTAATCTGATGAAATGTATTTCCGCCTGTCGTACAAACCTGACCAGAATCCAGGCGATGATTGCGATTACACCCGCCTCGCGAACCGGGTCTACGATCTTGAAAATAACCGCCTCGGTCTCTTGTTTGACGATATCGGCAGCCAGGGTTATACCAATAAGCCAGATCAATACGGTTAACGGCTTGCCGGCTGCTTCGAGTAACGCGCTGTCCCAGGGGATCCTGGTCTTATCAGCCTGGACCAGCAATTTTGTCATCAGCCGTTTCTGCGACCAGTCAAGCAGCAAGGTTGCGAAGACAAGGATAAAGACCTGTACTATCCATGCTTCATTCATGAGATAATGCCAGATATCGTTAGCGAATTGATTGAAGTCCACTATAGCCTCTTCGAGTCAGTCATCAAAAAACCCTGGTTATTTCAAAATTATGCTGGGCCAGCAAAGCCAGCACACCTTCTTCACCAGGCAGATGCAAAGCGCCCACAGCGATAAACGCCCTGCCTTTCTCCAATGCCGGCCGCATTCTTTCAACCATCAAGTGGTTTCTCCTGGTGAGCAGTTTTTCCGTCAGGGTTTCGTACAGTGTATTATCGCTGAACGAGTAACGCTGGCCGTAGGAAAACAATCCCGCAAGGTCCCCGTCCATATATAACGAGATCATTATTGCAAAATCATCCACCAACAGCTCACGGTGGCAGACGGCATCAGTTAATAATCGTACCTGATCGGCGAGTGAAAAACTATTGAACAGGTTGCCTTGTTCCACCATTGTTTCCAGGCCCCCGGCAGTTACCTCCGTCTCCCGGGCCAGACGCAGCAATTGCTGGTCCAGTATGAGGCCCATGTCTGCCGGATAACTCATGGTCAGGTAGGCAGCCCAGGGTTTCATGGCTGATACATCCGTCTCCCTCAGGTGGTACGCACTTAACACCGCAAGCGTTTTTGCATACAGATCGGCTGAAATAACGTCTTGCAGCTTTGTGCCGTCATCGAAGAACATCATCTGCCGCAACAAGGCAATACCACCCGGCTCAGGAATTGCTTCCATGATAAAAACCTCGCTGTCAGCCAACAGGTCTCTGATCTTATCCAATTGTGCGCTGACGTTTCTATCCGCAACGTGGATGGTACCGAACACATAACTCGGCGGCAGATTTTCTCTGGTCACCTTCCATAACAATCCCTGCCCGAACTCATCGGGACCGGGATAGGGGGTTTCTATTATCTGCAGGGGCCGGCAGTCAAGCTCTGCGGATAAAAGACTGCCTGCCGAGAACAACAGCAGAAAGATAGCGAAACAGTTACGACATAATGCCGTCATCATCCAACTCCAACTCCGGCGCCACGTCCAGTTCAGATATCTCACTTGCGACCCGTAAGCGCCTCTCATTATTGCATAAGTCTTTATAGGACAATGTGTTAGCTCCATGCATACGCATCAGCCTCAGTTGGGATGCAGGATCAGCATTGACCTCCAGTTCATCCAGCAGCGTTATGGCTGCAGGCTGATTATTGCATACCAGGACCATGTCACAACCGGCATCCAGCGCGCTGTATGCCCGTTCCGTATAACTCCCGGCGAACTCGGCGCCGGCCATGCTGATATCGTCGCTGAAGATCACACCCTGGAAATTCAGCCTGCCGCGTAGTACCTGTTTTAACCACAGCGGGGAGAATCCGGCGGGTTTGTCATCCACATGAGGGTAAATAACGTGCGCCGGCATGATTGCCGCCAGGCCCGCGTTGATCAAACGTTCAAAAGGCAGCAAATCTTCCATCACCATATCTTCGTACCTGCGGTTATCCACCGGAATCTCATGGTGAGAATCCCCTTTCACGTTGCCGTGGCCCGGAAAGTGTTTGCCCACCGCCATCATGCCGGCGCTACGCATACCTTTCATCAATCGTTGCGCCAGGTGCGCTACAACATCCGGGGAGCGATGATAGACGCGATCCCCTAAAAATGAACTCACCCCGGAATTCAAGTCCAGCACCGGGGTAAAACTGAGATCGACACCGACCGAAAGCAACTCGCCGGCCAGCAGCCAGCCGGCATTCTCAACAAGCGCCAAGGCCCTTGCCTCATCAAGATCATAGAGATCACCGAAACAGCGACTGGGAGGCAAACGGGTAAATCCACGGTGAAAGCGCTGTACCCGCCCGCCCTCATGGTCTACGGCAATTAACAAGGCGGGGTTGCGTAAGGCGTGGATCCGGGACGTCAGCGAAATCAACGTTTCCGGGTCTTGATAGTTCCGGGCGAACAGGATGACCCCACCCACCAGTGGATGCAGCAACATCTCCCGCTCGTCGGCTTCCAGCTCAGCGCCGCGCAGGTCCAGCATGATTGGGCCTAGGGACATATTACTGAAAATCCGTCCAGAACTCTTGAACGGGAAGTTCAGTTCGCTCTGCCAACAGGGCGACATCTTCCTGAAACTTTTCTTTGAGCATCTTCCTCGTCTCTGCGGCCATTTCTTCCTTTTTCAAATTTGCTTTCATCATTTTATGATACAGCCGCTTTGAACTGGTATATAAAGGAGTCGCCTTGATCGCATTCTTGATTTTTCTGCCGATCAATTCATCCGTCATCATCCGATGCACCCAGCGATTTTTGGGATAACCTGAAACATTTGCGTGTATATTACCTGGACTTTTCGGGAAAGAATCGAGGTTCAAAAAATCCAGAACTTTCCCTGTTGCCTGCCCTGCAACAATATCTTCTTCAAACAAAAGAAGTAAAACCCGCTCAAAACTATCCGTATACGCCTTGACCTGTTCGGCGTATAACCCGACATCCACATATCTCCACCCCCACTTCCAATTTGCAGTACGACGTTCTTCTTCCGCATTCAGGGCATCCTCAAAACTCAAATTTTCCCATCCGTTACGTACTTTTTGGCAGTAATGCGAATAGGCCCGGTCTATGGGATTACGTAAAACGATAATAATCGGAACCTGCGCATTTATTTCGTTAAGAATTTTGGGGACGGCATTTTGATAAAAATACAGGTAATCAGGTGAAATATCGCCACAGAGCTGACCT
The DNA here is from genome assembly GCA_965205405.1 of Gammaproteobacteria bacterium. GTDB lineage: Bacteria > Pseudomonadota > Gammaproteobacteria > Eutrophobiales > Eutrophobiaceae > JAAXHV01. The sequence continues at coordinate 1,427,001 of OZ242169.1, read as the reverse complement.
TGTTTAGCCTCTTTAAATAGACCTTGATACTCCTCCTTAGATTTTGCCCCAGGCCCAGTGATATTACTAGGCATGCAAGAAAAATAACGACATTCCTTACGCTGTGGAATAAAAATCCTAGGGTGCTTACTAAGAGCCTCAAACAATGTCGTTGTACCTGATTTTGCAGCGCCAACAACGAGAAAATTGACCATATTATTTTGTCTGAATGTCTTGTGGGTGGGGTTAAAGTCGGATTAAAACAGCCACTGTCGGCAACTCCCTGTACAGTGTAAGGAAGAATAAGCAAAGTGCAATATCATCATGCCAGTTATAGGATAAAATGGGTTATCGGGTGGGTTGTTGTGCGATAAAATCCGCTTTGTTCTGAAATATACATAGCCTACAAGTGACTATATGACCGGAGAAAGCAAAAATCTGAAGTGTATTGTAATACAGAGCGTCGGATGATCGTCGAACAAATTGATGCCCGCTGGTGGCGTAAACTAAACGAACTGATTAAGCACGCCATGGTGCGCAATGTTCCGGGATTCGGACCTCCGAAGATCGTATTGACTGAGCACCCCAAGTCCGGTGGGACCTGGGTGAGCCAGATGATTGCTGAGTATCTGGGCATACCAAATCCACACAATCGTTTACCACCGCGCCGCCGGTGCATCGTGCATGGTCACTACCTGTACGTCGCCAGCGCCAACGACACTATTGTTATGTGGCGTGACGGGAGAGACGTGATCGTGTCCCACTACTATTATCACCTGTTTCATAGACGCACCACGGGGATGCGAGGATTGAACCGCCCCGGGAATCCCGGAGACCCGTTAGTTTGTATATGGACTCCTCCATTCATGCAACAATACATGTATTAGAATAAAGACGCTTGCGTATATTCGGCTTTACGATGGAGACGCTATCTCCCAGCCCTCAATGTATGCGCACCACGGCACCTCTTTGAGTCAACGGCCTGTTAGGACCCCAAACTAAACAGGTTCTCCCGGGTGGATAGCTTTATCTAACCACGGCTTGCTGCTGAACTCCTATCTCTGTTCTATCTCGATTTACTGTCCAATGCCAGGCTACGGCTGGCATTGGAGATATTTCACATTCCGTGCCCTGTGTCAGTAATGCCCACGCCGTTCGAGCATTTTTGTTGGCTAGCGCTACAGATACCCGGCCAGATCCACCTCTCTCCTTCAAGGCTAAGATCCACTGGTCCTTTGCAGAACGAGCCGCCTTTCGTGAGTGAACATATGATCTGGCTCCCTGGATAAGTACTGAGCGTAGCCACCGGTTGGCTATGTGCTTTGATATACTGATCACGTTTGTTTTGCCACCGCTACTGTATTGTTTCGGTGTTAGACCGAGGTATGCGGAAAATTCTCTGCCATTCCTAAATGCCTCACCTGTTCCCAATGTCGCATACAGGAGTAAAGCTCCGATAGGACCGACCCCCTCAAGTTCAAACGGCGGCAACCATCATTTGACTTTACAATAGTATCTACTTCCTGGTCCAGGAAGGCCAGATCTTCCTCTATCGCTCTAAATCGAAGGAACATTCGATGTAACGTAGGCCGGCATGCCATTGGCAATCCATTTTCTGCATCCTCAAGGGCCAGAGGTACACGTTGTCGAAGGTATGCCAAGCCCTTAGGAATAACAATACCGAACTCCAGCAACAAACTGCGAATGTGATTCGAAATTGCTGTTCGATCATGGATGATCAACTCACGAGAGCGTTGAATTGATTGCATAGCCTGTTGCTCAATGCTCTTCAGCGGTGCCACTTTTACGTTTGGGCGATTAGCTGCTTCTGCAATAGCCAGCGCATCATTTTTATCGGTTTTATGGCCTTGCCTGAAGGGGGCAACAGACAGTGTTGGAATGGGCATCTACCATGTGATAATGTCTTCTATCGCGCCCCACGTAGATTTTGGCTTGGAAAATACTGATGGATATCGAGAAGCTGTTAACACCACTTGAAGACGATGAGAATGCGAAGGAGTTTTCTAAAAACTTCGTCCGGGTTTTTGCGTCCCCCACCTTTGGGGCAATCTCGAAAACCGAAGTTGATAACCTTGTATTTGGACTTTTGGTCAAAGCCGGTGCGTTAGATCCTAAATCTCAAGTCTATGAAATAGCTCGGGACCTCAATGTTACGCCAGCCAAAGCCCGCAACCTGCTTTTCCAGTGGCAGTTGCGTAGCATGGGCAATGGAGATAACTTAAAGATTGATCTGGTTGCAGCTCTAAAATCTGTAAGGTTTGCGAATGATGGCGATTTGTTGAGCTTCGGTGTAGAAAGCCCGCTTTTGCGCGAAGAGCTTCGGTCGCGCCTAAAACGCAGGGGTGTCTTTGCTGACACTTCCTTCTCCTCCGAAATAATACGGATTTCGGTGGAGCACTTCGTGGAATTTCTAGACGATTTTCTTGATGATGTCGAGAAAAAGAAAATGTACCAAGCGCTGATCAAGGATAATCAGCTCAAAGATACAAGCTTCATAGCTACCGCATGCCGGATACTGAAAAGCGTCGCTGAGAAAGCAGCAGGTAAGGCTGGGGCCGAGTTAACTGACCTGTTTGGCGAAGCCGTCCGAGGGCTCATCACGGACAATGCTGACATCGTGATAGAGGCTTATAGTCGGGGGCTCTCAACGGCTAGGCCGTAAGGACATCTTACTGAAAATCCGTCCAGAACTTGTACACAGGAAGTCCGGAATACTCTTCTAGCAGTGCGACATCGTCCTGAAACTTTTCTTTGAGCATCTCCCTCGTCTTTGGGGCCATTTCTTCCTTTTTCAAATTTGCTTTCATCATTTTATGATACAGCCGCTTTGAACTGGTATATAAAGGAGTCGCCTTGATCGCATTCTTGATTTTTCTGCCGATCAATTCATCCGTCATCATCCGATGCACCCAGCGATTTTTGGGATAACCTGAAACATTTGCGTGTATATTACCTGGACTTTTCGGGAAAGAATCGAGGTTCAAAAAATCCAGAACTTTCCCTGTTGCCTGCCCTGCAACAATATCTTCTTCAAACAAAAGAAGTAAAACCCGCTCAAAACTATCCGTATATGCCTTGACCTGTTCGGCGTATAACCCGACATCCACATAATTCCACCCCCAGGCCCAATTTGCAGCACGACGTTCTTCTTCCGCATTCAGAGCATCCTCAAAATTCAAGTTTTCCCACCCGTCGCGTACATGGTGGAGATAGTTCGAATATGCCCGGTCTATGGGATTACGCAAAACGATAATAATCGGTACCTGCGCATTTATCTCGTTAAGAATTTTGGGGACGGCATTTTGATAAAAATACAGGTAATCAGGTGAAATATCGCCACAGAGTTGATCCGGTTTGGCCATTTTAAATAGACCTTGATACTCTTTCAAGGATTGAATTATCTCACTCGGAGAGACTGTCCTTGGCCCCCTGAAATCACGGGGCATGCAAGAAAAATAGCGACATTCCTTACGCTGGGGAATAAAAATTCGAGAGTGCTCATTAAGAGTCTCGCACAATGTCGTTGTACCTGATTTTGCAGCGCCAACAACGAGAAAATTGACCATATTATTTTGTCTGAATGTCTTGTGGGTGGGGTTAAAGTCGGATTAAAACAGCCACTGTCGGCAACTCCCTGTACAGTGTAAGGAAGAATAAGCAAAGTGCAATATCATCATGCCAGTTATAGGATAAAATGGGTTATCGGGTGGGTTGTTGTGCGATAAAATCCGCTTTGTTCTGAAATATACATAGCCTACAAGTGACTATATGACCGGAGAAAGCAAAAATCTGAAGTGTATTGTAATACAGAGCGTCGGATGATCGTCGAACAAATTGATGCCCGCTGGTGGCGTAAACTAAACGAACTGATTAAGCACGCCATGGTGCGCAATGTTCCGGGATTCGGACCTCCGAAGATCGTATTGACTGAGCACCCCAAGTCCGGTGGGACCTGGGTGAGCCAGATGATTGCCGAGTATCTGGGCATACCAAATCCACACAATCGTTTACCACCGCGCCGCCGGTGCATCGTGCATGGTCACTACCTGTACGTCGCCAGCGCCAACGACACTATTGTTATGTGGCGTGACGGGAGAGACGTGATCGTGTCCCACTACTATTATCACCTGTTTCATAGACGCACCACGGGGATGCGAGGATGGGCGATTGAGCAGCAGGAGCGACTCGGAATAAAAGATCCCCACGACGTGCAACGCTACTTGCCGAGATACATTGAGTATTGCTTCACGGACGGGCCGCCTCTGAATATGTCCTGGACGAGCTTCGTCGAAACGTGGAAGAACCGGACAGGATACGTGGAGACCAAATATGAAGCTATGAGGGAAAATCCCAGACGCGAGATGAAAAAGATTCTTCAATACCTCTCGGTCCACAGGATCGACGATGCGAAGCTCGATTCGTGCATTTCAAAGTTCTCATTCGAGAACGTCACGGGTCGCAAACCAGGCGAAGAAGACGCGTATAGCTTTGTCCGCAAGGGCATCGTAGGGGACTGGGAGGGCAAGTTCACGCGGGAGGCGCGGGAAGTCTTTGACCATCACGCCGGACAGGCCTTGATTGATCTGGGTTACGAGGCCGACCGATCCTGGGTTAATGACTGACAACTAACGCTATGACGGTGAATCATTTCTTGAAATCGGATCATCGTCTTGAATGAGTGGCTGCGAGACATAAACTTGACGTAACCGATTCCACAACCCTCGAAGCAAAATTCCAAGCAAGTAATATAGTGACGTTATCGTCGATAACCCCTGAGTCTCTCTGTACACTCTATAAGTGAAATACTTCATCACTAAATACTGTGAAGAAAGTGAATTGCTCCGCCTTATACGATACGCCATAGGCTGATGTATTCCCAACGCTGCATCACACTGCCTTAGTATATTTAACCAGGTCGCAAAGTCTTCTGTCATAGGTAACGCAGGCATATAAATTTTACCGAGTGTGCCGGTATCATAAACCACTGTTGAAGTACCGATGATATTTCCTCTTAACAGGTACTTGTAATTTATTTTCTCTGGCACATTGAACAAAACTTCACCTTTTTGTGATTTGATTACATAGTTTGTACACGAGAAGCTTGCTGCCTCTTCCTGCATTTTGCCAATTTGTACCGACAGTTTATTCGGCAACCAATAATCGTCTGAATCGAGAAAAGCTATATACCGGCCCGTCGCTGCGCGTATGGCTGAATTCCGTGCAGCAGCGGCTCCACCATTCTCCGCACGCTCTATCAACTTGACGCGTGGATCTTCTATTTTATGAACTACGGCACAAGTATCGTCAGTTGAGGCATCGTCTGAAACAATCACCTCCAGGTTGTCATAAGTCTGGTTTAATGCAGACTCAACGGCTCTCATTATGTGGGATGAGGAATTGTAGCTTGGTATGACAACAGATACTTTTTCCATATTAAGATAATACCCTTTCAAAGAGTCAGTTAAAGGGCGAATGGTGAAATATAGGGTAGTAGAATTGTCTCAACTTTTTGGTCGTGAAAATATTCCTGTGCCTCCATCTCCTTGAGCAAGTTGCGATTTTCGAATGAGACACTGGGAGACCAAGTATGGTAAATCATTTGTGGGCGCAGTTCGTGCTCAAGGTAGTCCTTAACAAATTTGTATAACCTTAAATCAAATGAAACCGCGTTAACATCTTGCCTTTTAACAATTACAGCGAGTTTTTTAGCAAAGAGAGCCTTGGTCTTGTCGTCTTCACCCATAATGACAAAGACTTTCTTAGTGGGCAGATAGTAAGACACGTGAAAACCGCTATCAGACAATAGCGAAACAGATGCTGATTCGTTATTGGTCTCGATTATGACTCTGCTTTTCAGTCCAAATTTTTTATCAAGTTCTACCAGTCGTTTGTTTATTAATGGAATTGTGGTTTTGGTGGCATTCTTGATATCCAGCCAGATTTTTTCAAAGTCTCGCGGGATCTTTTCCAGAAAGCTTTCCAGGGTCATACCGGTCATCACTCCGGCATCGTGGCCGACTTCAAAGAACTCACCTTCTGAACGGAATAGAACATCTATCTCAAAAGAGCGGATTCCGGCCTTTGTAATCTCAAACATCTTCCCTAGTGTATTGACCCGGTGGGGCAACAGGCGATTCCCAAGGTTGTTTTTCTTCACCAGATCGGCATTGGTTCGCTGCCACAGGTAGTAATTATCGTTGTCCTTGATACTTACTCGTCCGTGCAGGGTTTTAGGCGCCTCAACGCTCTCGAATTCTTCATGCCCCAGGTCATTTTTTGTATCAACGTTATTGCTTTCCAGTCCCATCAATCCAAGTGCAGTTTCGAAAACCAAGTCACTTGTAAATATTTTCTTTCTGTTTTTAAGCAGCAGTTCCCAATGTCCAGAGAATCCCCTTTTCCATGAGTTCGAGACTGCAAAAAACATTGGAATCTCGGACATGTTGAAATCAAAACGTGACGAGTTGTGGCCGTTTCCATTGAAAACATCCTCGGAATGATCTGCAAAATATAATGCTGATGCGGGAATCTTGGATTCTTCCAGGTTAGTTAACACCAAGTCCAGTACATGATCGTTGTACCTGATACTGTTATCGTAACAGTTTACTTTCTTAAGGTTAGTGGTTGCATGAGCTTTTCCAAATGCGGATGGTTCGAGTTCCCCGGAATAAGTATTCCAGGCCTCGGGAAAACGTAAACAGTAACTGCCGTGGCTGCCGCTTAAATGAACGACTATGAGTTTTTCACCGGGCTCCTGAAGCACGCTCTGGAGGTGAGGGATTAAAGCCTCATCCTGTTTGTCCGGCTGCTTTCTTTTGCCAATTTTTTTGTTGATGGAGACGACATTATCAGACTCTTTGGCGAGCAACGCTACAACGTTGTCCCAAGCCCCCAGCATTTGCTGATTGCTTATCCAGTATGTCTTGATACCTGCCTGACGAGCGATGGTGAGTAGTGAGGGCGAGGTAGTCCAACCTTTCCCGTTGTACTGGTTCGCTTCGGTCAACGAAAGGGAAAGAGAACGGTTTGTATGAGTATGATTGGAGTAAGCGTTTTCAAATACAATAAAATTCTGATCCTTGTTCCGCTGAACCAGTTTTGGTGTGGTATCGCGTGGATATCCATACAGAGACATATGTCGTTTGTTATGGGATTCCCCAATCACCAGGACAGTCACCCGGTCCCCACGGGACCGTTGTAATTCATAACTTGTGATCATCTCCTCTCTTTTTGTAGCGAGATCGTGATAGGCCCCGAGTTCCTGGTAGTATCTGATAGAGGCATCCCTCCAGACACTAAATGTATGCAGGTCATCGAAAATCTGGTCTGCAAATAAAACAGCCAGGGACAGGAATAGAACTGCCAGTCCAGCCAGGGAGGGGGCGGCAACGGCTGTTATCAGCTTCCAAGCAATCAATCCCGTGAACAAAGCGATGGAACCGAAGACAACAAATATCCGAACAGCTGAGTAGTTATTATCAAGAAACTGCAGGAGTTCGGAAGGATTTGTCTGGAAAATTGCGTGAATTGCATCGGTATTAGCAACGTTTTCGGTTAACCAGAAGTTTCCTATGTTTATCAGAGGGAAGCTGACTAGCGCGATGGTAACAACAATGAATAGTGGCAGTACAAATAACTGAGTAAAACGCGATATCAACGGGAGCAGTACGATGCCAATTCCTGTCAGGCTCACCAAGCATGCAGGACCAAGAGTAAGATCCAATGTTTGCTGGTACAATACATCGCTGTAAATATATGAAACATGAATGACTGCACCCCAAAGGCCTAAGTATCCCAGGTGAAAATGAGCAAGTAATAGGCCTATTGCCATCCAGATTAACAAATAGCCGACCACAAAACGCTCCTGAGGGGAGTCATTAATTCGGAGTAGGTGAACCATGGCTTGGCCGCACTGCTGTTGGTCAGGGTTTTTAATCCTTACATACAGAACATCTCCTGCTACAACTGTAATAATAAATTCGATGTCTGGCTTGTCGAGGAGTTTTTGGACCCTGTTAACGGGAGTGTAAACAATGAGAGTGGCCTTATTCTCCCCGACTTCTGTACATGATGGTCCCTGATAGAGCGAACTTACCTTAAATCTGATGTCAGAGGTTCTATGAAAAAACAGTTTTGCCCTTGTCGCACCGGGAGCGCTGGCGGCAAACAGGAATTTGCCATTACCTTCACGCACGGCATAGCGGTTTTGTTCAGTAACATCTCTTGTTTTGAACATCAAGTTTGCATGTTCATAAACATTTTCTACGGAATTGTTTTTCCTGGCAGACTGGTAAATAAAGGTAGCTAGTGCAGCCACACATAGGAAATACATGAGCGCCAGGATAATATTCTTACGGTTCAATTTACTCACAGTTTTGGAAAAACAGACTACGCAGAAGCCAGGTTTTTGGGGAAATGCAGTTCAGTTTATTCAAGGCTGGATTCAAGTCATAACCTCCGAGCCTGACCGGGTAGCATGCATTGGGCAAGCCTCGCGTACAGCCGTCGGCGGGAGAGGAAGTAGCCGTGCTTCCAAAAAAAATAGCTCAGTCCCCATACGTGTTTCCACATCAGCTCAGACCGTAGCGAGCGGGTCAACCGCCGCTCCTTATGCGCAACGACGGCATCGGGGTTATACATCACCCGCCAGCCGGCCTGTTGCAACCGCAGACACAGATCGACGTCTTCCGGACCGTAAAAGATGCGTTCGTCAAACGGTCCCACTTCCTGTAAAGCACGATGGCGAATGACCTGGCAGGCGCCGATCACGTAATCTACCGCGCGAATCGTCCGGTGGTCCCAGTCCGCCATTTCCACTTTGCGAGTCACTTTCCGGGCCGCGGCTAAGGGCAGACGCCGGGCCAGTTTATCGGTCAGGGTCGGAAACCACCGGCACGACAACTGCAATTCTCCGTCAGCGTCAGTCAGTTTAGGTCCGCACAACCCTACCTCAGGCTGGTCCTCCATATAGCGGATGAGGCAGTCTAAAGCCCCCGGCTGTACAACCGTGTCGTCATCCAGGATAACGACGTATTCTCCACCAGCCAAGCCTATACCCTGGTTACGGGCAGGGGCAACACCACGGTTTTCCGTGTTACACACCAACTGGACCTCGGGCCAGGTTTTTTTGATGACGGCACGGGTTTCATCCTGTGAGTCGTTGTCTATCACAATGATCTCGGAAGGAAACGCGCTCAACCCCTGAGCCAGAGAGGCCAAACACGCCTCAATCTGCCGCTCAGAATTCCAGGTCAGGATTACAATTGAAACGGTGACCTGTTGGCCCTGCATCTGTTCAGTCGCCAATTGTCTACCTCCACGCTTCGCCTTCTCACCGTCGGCTTCAATGACAGAGATTTCCGAACCACAGAGCACGCGTTTGATGGCAACCCAAACGGCAAGAAAGAGCAGCTTGATGTCCAGCCAGGGACTCATTGTGTCAATATACAGGTTGTCGTACTTCAGCTTGTAAGCTGGATCCGTCCAATAGCTGCCGCGCACTTGGGCCAGTCCTGCAATACCCGGTCTGACCCTGAGACGTTCGGAAAATCCCGGCACCTCACGGTTGAACTGTTCGGCCAGGGCCGGGCGTTCCGGTCGCGGCCCCACCAGGCTCATCTCGCCCCTCACGATGTTTATTACCTGTGGTATCTCGTCAAAATGCAACCTGCGTAACAACTTTCCGACTTTTGTTAAGCGCGGGTCGTCTTCCGCCGCCCAAACCTGCCCGGTCAGACTTTCGGCATCCGGTATCATCGTACGAAACTTGAGGACCTTGAAATGCTTTCCCTGCCTGCCAATCCGTTCTTGCGCATAGAAAACCGGCCCGCGATCCTCCAGCCAGATGGCAAGGGGCACCACGACCCAAACGATCAGCCACAGGGGAAACAGCAGGATATAGGCGCTAATGATAAGCGCCAGGTCGAAGACGCGTTTATATCCGTCACGCACGACAATGCTTTCGTTCACGCTTTTTTGACCAGATGATTCAGATATCAAGACTTTCTACGACCACCACGTAATGAGATACAAAGTATGACTGTTCCGGCATTGATGTCAATATTCGGGTTAATCTCGTGACAGCCATTTCAACCCCTTTTTCAAGTAATGTCCGGGGGTACCCAAAACCTCAAAGGGTATATTCATCATTGCCCAGGGAACGGACAAGGGACGAGCGAATGACGGGGCGTAATATACCGCCGCGATAATCGTCGCGAGCCAGACAAGAAACTCGACAAAAAACGATAGCCCGTCCGGCAGGGCCATAGCTCGTACCTGGCCTGCCGTCAACCACAGCGCCAAGGCGGCCCAGGCGCCCGCCCACAATGCCGGCAGAAAACACCGGAGGAACTGCTGCCAACGGATCTTGAGAAGAGACACCGTCAACTGTGTCATCAACAGGTAAGCGGCGACCTGGGCACCGACAATGGCAATGGCTACCCCCCCCAAACCCCAGCGGCTTGCAAACCAGGCGCCGCCAACAACGAGAAAGGCATGTAACCCTTGCCGCCAGGCGTGGTGATAGACCGCGCCTATTGCACTGATGGCAGCGACGTTCAGGATATCGCACATCTGGAACAAGACAGCAAATACAAGTATCTGAAGGAGGGCTATAACCGGACTCCACTGTCCTCCCAGGATGACTGAGACAATCTCGGGAGCGCTCACAAACAGCATGGCACTCACCGGCAATGCCACCAGCGATAGTACCTCTATGCCGTGCAAGTAGATGGTTGCAAGGCGGTCTGTGCCCTGTTGTCGCTGCGCCATGGCGGGAAACAGGACTTGGAATAAACTCCGACTGACGTAGTTCCTCGGCAATAAAATCAGCCGGGCTGCCCGTGTGTAGTAACCGAGTGACGTGGCGCCCAGCCAGCGCCCGATGACGAAGTAAGCGCCCTGCCGCGCGATGAATTCGAAAATTCGGGCCAGTGAAAATCCAATCCCGCGGGAAAGTAAATCAGTCGCTTCACGAGGCGCCCAACAAGGTCGAAGACCCTGTGGAGAATACAAGACCACGGTCGTTGTATAGATCACCACACGCATGATCTCAGCCCAGACAAGGGACCAGACACCGAAACCCTGGAAGGCCAGGGCTACCGCCGTAAGTCCGTAACCAACCGAATACGCCAGGATGTTAGCCACCATCAACTGCTTGAACTGTAGATTACGGCGCAGTAGATGGGCCGGTATAACCCCCACACTCTGGATGATAAATACTACCGATAGCGCCTGGAGAATCTGTGACACCATCGTTTCATTAAAGAATCCACTGATAAGCGGCGCGAACAGCCAGATTACTGCCATCATGGCGATACCGAACGCCATTGAGAGTGTGAAACCAACTTGAATATGACGACCGGTCAACTCGTGCCGTTGAATTACTGCTGGACCGACACCTGACTGAGCAAACCTTGCTCCCAACGCAATAAAAATCCAAGCAATGCCAAACAGCCCAAAATCAACCGGTGTGAGCAGCCGGGCCAGGAATACCAGCACCAGCAATGATAACAACGCCCTGCTGAAAGTCGATAGATAGGTCCATTTCATCCCGTCCAGCGTGCGCGCGCTTAGACTCGTCTCGCGCTCATCATTATTATTCATCCTGGTTCTATTTGATTCATGTTGACGTACAACTAAGTTCAACGATGCGCCGTGCTAACTCTTGACTGTACCAAGACATATCGAATGTCTTGTTACGAATTCGTCCGGCATCACCTAGAGAGCGCCGCAACACTGCATCATTGACCAATTTTTCGATCCGGTCACAAGCGGTGGTCACATCGTCGCAAGAAACTAGGAACCCCTCAATTCCATCCCGAACAGTGCTACCGCTATTGGGTGTGGTGACGACGGGTAGTGCAGAAGCCATTGCCTCATTGACTGCTCCGGCAGAGCCTTCGCAGGTGCTGGGAAAGTAGAATATATCAAAGCGTTCAAGCCATCGTCCCACATCGGGCCGGGGTACCGGACCTATAATCTCTACCGGCCCCTTATTACGGTTAATAATCTGATTATCGAGCAGAAGTGGGCCTACCATTACAAACCGAACTTGTTTGGAAGCGAGGCGCTTGGCGACCTCAAAAAAATAAGGTGCTCCCTTACGCAATCCTACCGACCCGACGAATCCAATAGTGATTGTCTCGCGGTCTGCTTGACGCTTGATCTCATGCAACTTTGTATGACCCGATGGGTAAGGCAGAAGCCAAAGCTTTTCAGGGGGAAGACCTTCCTGAAGAAGCCCATCGCGGACCCATTCAGACATGCAGGTGATGACATCACAATACGCCCAGGTTTCATGCTCGAGTTCCTGATACTGTTTAATAGCATGAACGGACAGGTTCGGCTCCCATGCGGGGAAACGTTCAAGCTGGGTACGTAGTTCACGAACCTGGATTAAAGACGGGGCAATGCTTTGATCACCAATAACGCGCAGGTTTTGCTTCTGGGCCTCCCGACAAAGCGCAGGATCAATGACGCGGACGAAACCATACATTACCGTTGCTCGATCAAAACCGCGGCGTAACGTCTTTTTAGCTGCTTGGGGCAAATACCATTTCAGCCCCATGGCTCGATTATTAAAGTTGAGTTGCCTTTTCAGATGTCGGCAGGTCAGGCCAAGAGAGACTCGTACGTTCGCATCCCGGAGTCCAGGATGACTGAAGCTGGCAAGTCGGCGCAAGCTAGCCAAACCCAATTTCTCTCCAATTCCAGCAAGGGCTTTAAATAACGCCCGAGAACGAATAAACAATTCGGTATCCATACGTTCCAACATGCCTGCGGCATGTAGCGCAACAGGCACAGCATAGTGTCGTCGTGCAGTCGGATGAACTACCAGTACCCGTGCTTCTGCTTTGGAATTATCGGCGTGTATGCTCATCCGAACTCGATTTTACCATGACTACAGTCACCCTCAACAGGCAGCATGATATGATCCACTTTAAGAAAAGGTATTCGGCATATATGTATTCCTTTAATGAAGTGTGTGATACACGGGGAATAAATCCAAATCTTTGCACTGAGGGAATTTTTGAGCGTTCATTATGCATGATATTGAAGACCTTGATATTCCAGGCTATCGGTTGCGCCAACTCAGAGGTGACCGCAGAGGTATTTCTATTTTGGATTGACAGGCTGATAGCGTAGGGTAGACTTTATATTTGTATTCTACCTGAGGGGAGAAAAAGTGATGAGCCTCAACATCAAGAACGATGAAACATGCCAGTTGGCTGGCGAACTCGCCCGGTTGACGGGCGAGACCATGACCGGTGCGATCACTGTCTCATTGCGCGAACGACTGGAGCGCGAGAAGCGACTGCGCAACGCGGAGGCTCTGACCAGGGAACTTCACGCTATCGGACAGCGTTGCGCCAGCCTGTTACGTCCGGGACCCGCGGCCGTGGAGCACGGTAACTTACTTTACGACGAGCAGGGCCTGCCCAAGTGATCGTCGATACGTCAGCGGTACTGGCTGTTCTTTTCGGCGAACCTGATGCGGGACGCTACGAAAAGGCAATAGCGGAGGCATGGCCCCGGCGCATGTCGGCGGTCGGGTTGCTCGAGGCGGCTATGGTCGTCGAGAGCAGAGGCGGGATAGCGGCAGGTTACGAGCTCGACATGTTTCTGAAAGGCGCGGAGGTCGAACTGGTGTCGGTCACGACCGAGCAGGCGCAAGCCGCCCGGCGTGCCTGGCGGCGTTTCGGCAAGGGCAATCATCCGGCGGGACTGAACTTCGGTGACTGCTTCGCATACGCGCTTGCTGAAACGAACAACGAGCCACTTCTGTTCAAAGGCGAGGACTTCACGCGCACTGATATTGAGGCGGCATAGAACAACCGCTAAACAGTGCGTTTTATGAACCCGCAGACTTATCTTGGTGTACTTTCTTGATACCAATGTCGTTTCTAAACTGAGAAAATCGAAGTCGCATAAACAAGCAACTTCAAACAGGAAGTCTGGTGTTTCAGTCGAGACTGGCCCTTTAAACTAATATTTAGGATTCTTCTCCCAGTCATAGCTGGTTTTAACGATAAACTCCAGGTCATCGTAGCGGGGTTGCCAACCCAGCATTTCCCTGGCTGAACTGCCGTCGGCGATTAATTGCGGGGGGTCGCCGGCCCTTCGGTCCGTTTCCATGACGGGGATGGGGCGGCCATGCACTTTTTCCACCATTCGCACCACTTCGCGGACGCTGTAACCATGACCATAGCCGCAATTGAGGGTGAGGGATTCTCCGCCTGTTTCCAGGTGATTCAAGGCAAGGATGTGCGCGGCGGACAGGTCGCTCACATGGATGTAGTCCCTGACACCGGCGCCATCCGGGGTCGGATAATCCGTGCCGTAGATATACAGTTGTTCGCGCTTTCCCAGGGCTACTTCACAGGCAACTTTGATAAGCAGGGTACAACCGGGCGTGGATTGGCCGATGCGCCCGCCCGGGTCGGCGCCCGCCACGTTGAAATAACGCAGAGCCGCATATTTCATTGATGATACCCTGGCCAAATCCCTGAGCATAAGCTCGGTCATGAGCTTGGACATCCCATAAGGGTTGACCGGCACAGTGGGCGTCTCAAGTGTTACCCGGCCCGTCTCCGGGATGCCGTAGACGGCGGCGCTGGAAGAAAATATGAACTGATTGACACCGCATTCCGCACTGGCTTCCATAAGATTGCGGGACTTGACGGTATTGTTCTCGTAATACATCAGCGGCTTCTCTACGGACTCCGGTACGATGGTGGAACCGGCAAAATGCAGTACGGCTTGAACCCGGTGTTTGTTCAGCAGGGAAGTGAGTAGTACCTTGTCGCCCACGTCCCCACGGACCAGTTCGCAATCCATCGTTGCTGCAACGAATCCTCTGGACAGGTCATCCAGGATGATGACCTCATACCCCTCGTTAACCAGGTCGCGGGCGACGTGACTGCCGATATAACCGGCGCCTCCTGTCAATAATAGCGTTCTATCACCCATGACAAGCCCACATTTCTCACTCAAATAAATTCACTTCGCAGCCTTCCGAAACAAGCTCAAACAATTCAACAACTTCATTGTTGCGCATGCGTATGCACCCGGCTGATCCGGGTTCTCCCATCTTCAGGTCATCGGGTGCGCCGTGTATGTAAATGTACCGACTATAGGTATCCACGGCGGCGCCCTGGTTCACCCCGGGTTCTTCTCCCTGTAGCCAGATAATCCGGGTCAGTATCCAATCGCGTTCAGGGTGTTGCCGGTGTAGCGCCGGTGTATAGAGCTCGCCGGTGGGTTGTCTGCCGACAAACACCGTGTTGGCCGCACAGCCGGCACCGATCATCTCGGCGATACTGTGTCTGCCCCGGGGTGTGCAGCCACTGTCCAATTGCTCACCGGGACCGTTCTTTCCGGTTGACACCGGGTACTCCCTGACAGCGCCGGTGGCCACTTGGAGCTGCAAAACCTGCCGGGTCAAATCAATGCTGATGTTGTAATCGTCATGCTCCATGGATTTTTGCACCTTACTCAAACAAGGCGATGGCTTCTACGTGGGAGGTATGTGGAAACATATCCATCACCCCGGCCGCTTTCAAGGCCAATTTCCCTTCCTGCACCAGTATACCCGCATCCCGGGCCAGGGTTGCAGGGTTGCAGGATACGTAGACCAGTTTTTCCACCTGGCTTAAATTCAGTCTTTCGATAATTTCCCGGGCGCCCAAACGCGGGGGATCTAGCAAAACCTTATTGTAATCACGACCTGTAAATTCCACGTCAACGTCTTGTCCTGATAAATCACAGACGATAAATCCGCTGTTTAACAGCCCATTTTTCTCAGCATTCTTTTTTGCACGATTGACCAGCTCTTCCGATCCCTCAACTCCGGTAACGTTTTTTACATACCTGGCTATGGGCAGGGTAAAGTTGCCTGAACCACAGAACAGGTCCAGGACCGTATCACCGGCAGACAGGTCCAGTAGCGAGATAACCTGATCAACCATCAGCGGGTTGAGATCGAAATTGATCTGGGTAAAATCAGTCGGGGTAAATTCTATGGTGACGTCGTGATTGTCCAGCCGGTAGGACAAATCCTGTCCATTCTCGCCGGATAAGCTGTGTACGCTGTCGAGTCCGGCGGGTTGCAGGTAAAACCTCACCGGGCGCCCTTTTTCATACTCGGCCAGGATTCTTTTGTCCTCGTCGGTTAATGGGTCCAGGTGCCGAATGATGATGGCCGCTGTCGCGTCACTTATCGCCACCTCCAACTGGGGAATACGCCGATAAATCGACAATTCCCGGATAAGCTCCTTCAACTGTCCGATAGCTCCACCCATGAATGGATGCAGGACTTCGCAGGAATCAATATCGGCAACAAAGCTGCTCCTTTTTTCCCTGAACCCTACCAGCACTTTTTCCTTCCCGGCAACGTACTTAACGCCCAGTCTCGCTTTACGCCGGTAGCCCCAGTGCGATGCTGACAAAGGCGGTAGGACCCGCTCAGGTTCCAACCTGCCTATATGCTTCAACTGTTCCAGTAATACCGCTTGCTTGTGTTGAACCTGATGTCCGGTATCCAGGTGCATCAGGCTGCAACCGCCACACACCCCATAGTGCGGGCAGCGCGGCTCAACCCGGTGTGGCGATGCCTCCGGGACCTCAACTGCCCATCCTTCATCGAAAGCTCCACGTTTGCGGGTGTATTGAAACCTGACATCCTCACCCGGCAGCGCGCCGTCGATAAAAACCGTTTTACCATTGATACGCGCCACGCCCCTGCCTTCATGGGAAAGGGATTCTATACTTGCCGAGAATTGTTCGACCGCGCGTTTTTTACGCTTTCGGGGAATTTCATTCATCTGATGAAATTCTATTCCCTGTTCTCCCATGCTTCCTGAAATGCCGTCAGGTGCGGCTTGTTTTCGTCTGCCAGCATTTGTTTCAGGTGCTCACATTGTGCGGCGTAAGCCTGCTCGGAAAGGCGCCCGGAGATAAGCAGGTAGCGCAGATAAACAAGGTAGGTATTGAGGACGTCCGTTTCACAGTAATCGCGGATCGCCTCGATATCACCCGCCAGGTAGCAGTCCCATACCTTGTCTCCCGCCATCCCCATTTTACCGGGGAACCCCAGCATGGAAGCAATTTCTGTCAAAGGCGCGGCGGCGCGAAATTCATACCCCGCCAGTACATCCATCAAGTCCGTATGGCGTTGGTGAAAGCGGTTGATATAATTATTCCAGCGAAAACTCTGATCGTCATCACCGGTCTCCCAGTACCTCGGCGCCTGAATGCCGTGCAACAGTGAGCGATAATGCAACACGGGGAGGTCAAAGCCGCGGCCGTTCCAGGAAACGAGTGTCGGCGTGTATTTTTCAATCCCGTCAAAAAATCGCTGCACCAGTTCCGCCTCTTCCGAATCCGGCGTTCCCAGTGACCAGACACTGGCATTATCGCGGGTCGCCAGCACGACTGAGATTGCCACAACACGGTGTAAGTGCAGGCGCAGGAAGTCAGAGGCATTATCCGTCTCCTGGCGGCGGTTTTTGAACATAACTTCCGCGGTGTCCCTGTCTGGTAGCCCTTCCAGGTTGTACAATCGCCGACCGCTTGCAAGGTCCGGGATGGTTTCGATGTCAAATACGAGAATATTCATTATTTTAACGGATATTTGGGGTCAGTGTAAAAACTCACAACAGGTTTAATGACCCCTGATAGACCAAATATGAGTTTTTACACTGACCCCAAATATCAATCCGGGAAGACTGTTGAGGAAAGATAGCGGTCACCGCGGTCACAGATGATAACTACGATAACGGCGTTTTCTATTTCGCCGGATAGTCGTAATGCGGCGGAGATTGCGCCACCTGAGGAAATTCCTGCAAATATGCCTTCCTCATCCGCCAGTCGCCGGGTCATATCTTCCGCCTCCGCCGGCGTTACATCGATTATCCTGTCAACCCGCTCCCTCTGGAATATCCTGGGCAGATACGCCTTCGGCCAGCGCCGGATGCCGGGAATATTTTCATCGCCGGCCGGTTGTACCCCGACGATTTGCACCTGGTCATTCTTTTCCTTTAAATATCTCGATACGCCCATAATTGTCCCTGTCGTGCCCATAGCGCTGACAAAATGGGTCACGCTGCCCTGTGTGTCGCGCCAGATTTCCGGACCGGTGCCTTCGTAGTGGGACAACGGGTTATCCGGGTTGGCGAATTGGTCCAGTATCCTCCCCTTCCCTTCTTTTTCCATTTTCTCAGCCAGGTCGCGGGCGCCTTCCATGCCTTCTTTCTTGGTAACCAGTATAAGCTCGGCGCCGAAGGCCCGCATGGTGCGGCGGCGCTCACCACTCAGGTTATCCGGCATGATCAGGATCATCCGGTAGCCGCGAATGGCAGCCGCCATCGCCAAAGCGATACCCGTGTTACCGCTGGTCGCCTCGATCAACACATCACCGGGTTTGATTTCGCCGCGTGATTCGGCCCCTTGGATCATGCTCAACGCGGGCCGATCCTTGACCGAACCTGCCGGATTATTCCCTTCCAGCTTTGCCAGGATGGTATTGGTGGTAGCACCGGGCAGGCGTTGCAGTCTCACCAGCGGGGTATTGCCGATACTGGAGTCGATAGTAGGATAATCCCCGCCCCCGGCTGACCTTACAGCAGACATTCCCTCACACCGTTTCCCGCGCCATGATGATAGCGTCTTCCCGGCCGAACCTGGCGGGATAATAATTACTCCGCAACCCTACTTCTACAAAACCGCGCCTTTCATAAAAACCCCGCGCAGCCGTATTGGACGGTCGCACCTCTAAAAACGTGGTTTCGGCTTTGTGTTTTCGGGCAAAATCAAGCATGAATTTCAATAAAAACCCTCCCAGCCCCATCCTGTGTCGTCCGGGGTCCACACACAAATTCAGGAGATGCGCCTCATCCTTGCCCATGGACATGATCGCATAACCGGCTAAATCCCCATCCAGTTCCACGACCCGGCAGCAATAGTCATCCCGCAAGCAACCCTTGAAGATGTTCCTGTTCCACGGAAACGCATACGCCGCATACTCAATCTGCAATATACCACTTAAATCGGTTTCCACCATAGGTCGCAAATTCAGTTGGACTTCATTCAGCGCTGCGCTCACGATTGCTCTTTATATATCGTCATTGCCAACTGCAAATCCTGCCAGGATTTCTTTTTCTCCCGCGGCGAACGTAACAGGTAGGCCGGGTGATATGTTACCACGACCGGTATGGGGGGATCACCGTAGTGGTAACGCTTGCCGCGCATTTTGCCGATGGGGGTTTCGCTCTTGAGCAGATTCTGGGCGGCAACCCGGCCGAGGGCCAGGATCAGCCTGGGTTTAACAGTGTTTATCTGTTGCACGAGATAATTCTCGCAGGACAGGACTTCCTCGGGCCTGGGGTCGCGATTACTGGGCGGGCGGCATTTGAGGATGTTGGCAATGAACACCTCATCCCGGGCAAGACCCACCGCCTGAAGCATGGCATCAAGTAACTTTCCGGCCCTGCCGACAAAGGGTTCTCCGCGCCGGTCCTCCTCGGCCCCCGGCGCTTCGCCGATCAGCATCCAGTCCGCATTCACGTCACCCACTCCAAAAACCGTCTGTGTCCTGCCTTCATGCAATTGACACAAGCGGCACTCCGCTACCTTGCGCCGCAATGCCTCCCAATCCAGCACAACCCCGTCTGTCCCAGCATGATGACTCCCGCCAATTACGCCGCTATCCGGTGTAAGACCGGGGACAGATTTCAAATCTGTCCCCTCCAGACCCTGTCCTCCGTCCCCCGGCTTCCTCTCCCGGTAAAGCTCAATACCGAGGTGATGCAGATAATGATGTTGTCGGTGTGTCAACCTCATACCTGGGGATGAATTTTGCTGCTGATCGAATAAGCCCGGTTTATCGCGTTGATATATGCCTTTGCCGAAGCCGCTACGATGTCCGTATCCGAACCCCGGCCATTTATGACATGGCCGTCCTTGTTCACGCGCACCGTCACTTCTCCCTGGGAATCGGTCCCCCCGGTAATATTGTTAACCGAGAACAACTGTAATTCACAGCCGCTGGACACCAAAGTCTCTATGGCCTTGAAAACCGCATCGACAGGACCGTCTCCCTCGGATATGCCCGGCGTTTCCTCGCCGTCAATGGACAGGGTCAATTCGGCCTGGGGCGTCTCGCCCGTTTCCGTTATCACCCTGAGTGACACCAGCTTGATTTTTTCTTCCTCGCCCTGCATGTTATCGGTAACGATAGCCTGGAGGTCCTCATCGTAAATTTCATGTTTCTTGTCCGCCAGTTCCTTGAACTTGACAAAGGCGTTATTCAGTTCTTCTTGACTGGAGAATTCAAAACCGATTTCCTTTAACCTGGTGCGGAACGCATTGCGGCCCGAATGCTTGCCCAGAACCAGGCGATTGGTGGACCAGCCGACATCCTGGGCGCGCATGATCTCGTAGGTCTCCCGACTCTTGATCACGCCATCCTGATGAATGCCGGCCTCGTGGGCAAAGGCATTGGCGCCTACCACGGCCTTGTTCGGCTGTACCGGAAAACCCGTCACGTTCGACACCAGTTTTGAGCAGTTCACGATCTCGGTCGTATCAAGCCCTGTCGTACACGGGAAATAATCCTTGCGTGTCTGCACCGCCATGACTATCTCTTCCAGGGCGGCATTCCCCGCGCGCTCTCCCAACCCGTTGATGGTGCACTCCACCTGTCTGGCGCCGTGCATGACTGCGGCCAGGGAATTGGCCACGGCAAGACCCAGGTCGTTGTGGCAATGTACCGAAAACACCGCCTTGTCGGAATTGGGAACCCGCTCGATAATACTGCCGATAGTTTCCCCGAATTGGGTGGGGATGCTGTAGCCCACCGTATCCGGAATGTTGATGGTAGTGGCGCCGGCGGTGATGACCGCCTCGATGATCCGGCACAGGAAGTCAAGCTCCGAACGACCCGCGTCTTCCGGTGAAAATTCAACGTCATCCGTATATTTTTTTGCTCTTTTTACCGCCTTTACCGCCGCTTCGACCACCTCGTCCGGCTGCATCATCAACTTACGCTCCATGTGGATGGGCGAAGTGGCGATAAACGTATGGATGCGGGCAGAGCGCGCCGGTTTCAGCGCCTCAGCCGCCGCGTCTATGTCAGCATAGCCGGTACGCGCCAGGCCGCAAACGGTGCTCTCCTGGATAATTTCCGCCACGGACCTGACGGCCTCGAAATCCCCGCCGCTGGCAATCGGGAAGCCCGCCTCAATCACGTCTACCCGCATTTTCTCCAACGCCTTGGCTATGCGCATTTTCTCACCACGAGTCATGGAAGCGCCCGGACTTTGCTCGCCATCCCGCAACGTGGTATCGAAGATAATTAATTTGTCTGTCATGGTACTACTCCTGATTCAGGATAAATCTTGCCTGTAAATTAAGAAAATACAAGTGTTGTGATGTGTGTAGTATGAGTGCCCTTAGCAGGGCAGGAGGAGCAGGCGCAGGGAAGCGACTGCCGATAACAGACGGCTGACTGAAACAGGATATGAGAAATTGTTTAAATTCATACATCTAATATAGTGATTATGGGTAAAAATGCAAGCGTTTTCAGATTTCTCCTGGAATAACTACCCGTCCTTTTGATGTCATTTTTGTGGTTGATGATTCAGCCGTTATATTAGACTCCTCTAATATACCTTACCGGTTAGCTCATTAAGTGTATCTTCGGCGCCAACAAAAACTCGGCAATCTGCACAACTATTCGTTTGCCAGTCATCGTACCGAGTAGTATCTTTTATAATTTTCGCTGATTGTCACAGGGGTGGGCTAATGAGACTGTTTTTAACTTTCGCGTGTTTTACGGTATTTGCCCTGAACTCGACGGCATGGGCCGGGCAGGGTGCAGGCATAACAGAGGTACACCCAAAAGACAGGGACATGATTATTATCCCGCCGAATTTACCTCAAATTCATGGCGTGAAAATCAAACCCGAGGGGGTAGAATTACGGCCGCAGGAATTCGCTCCTGGCGTATACGGATTAATCTCAACACGAAAGCCGGTCGATAATTCAGGCGTCATTATCGGCGATGACAGTATTCTGGTAGTTGATTCTCACATCAACGAAAATATGGCAAAGAAAATACTGGCCAACGTGAAATCGCTCACCGGTCGCGACGCACCTGACTATCTTTTCAACACGAACTACCATGGTGACCACACCTTCGGCAATGGCTACTTCCCAGAGGATACTCATATCATTGCGCACAGGATCACCAGGGATTTGATAGATTCGCGTTTTGATTTTGAGAAGAAATTTTTACTGGCCCTGGTGGATGACCCCGCCGTTTACGCCGCTGCAACCAAGAGACTGCCTGATCAGGTATTTGATGAGTTCATGGAAATAGACCTG
Organism: Gammaproteobacteria bacterium; assembly: GCA_965205405.1. GTDB lineage: Bacteria > Pseudomonadota > Gammaproteobacteria > Eutrophobiales > Eutrophobiaceae > JAAXHV01. The sequence goes on along the minus strand of OZ242169.1, from coordinate 1,404,618 downwards.
GGCGGGCGAATTGTCCAGTTCCACTATTTTGGAATGGGCTGCGGGCCTGGTGACAGCATCGTTTACCTGCCGAAAGAGAAGATCGCCTGGACCGGGAACCTCATTCTTGGCCCGACGGGCATTCCCTGGGTTATAGAAGGGCACGCGCAGGAGTACCTTCAGACCATGGCCAGGGTCATTGAAGCGCTCGACATTGAAGTGATGATTCCCGGTCACGGTGGTGTACTGGTCGGGAAAAACAGGATCAGAACCCATATGATCAAATTTCAAACCTATCTGGCCGAGCTGATCTCGGAAACGGATCGGTTGAAGCAAAGCGATGTAGCGTATGAAGATATTGTTGAAGCCTATCCTCTGCCAAAGAAGTATCTTCCTCCTGAAGAACTGCAGCGAACCGCCGGCGGTTATCCGGATGCCCTGCTGGAAGGCTGGCATGCATGGAATGTGTTGAAGACCTACGTTGAACCGTAGTTAGCTGGGTCGGACCCCTGATTCGCGGACACTGGTAGCGGGGTCAGGTATTGTTATCATTCAGGCAGCCAATATGAGAATATGGTGGTATGGTTACAAACGGGAGATTGAAATGACCAGACAATTAACAGCAATTATTGAACGTGAAGATAACGGCTACGTTGCACTCTGTCCCGAGGTAGACGTTGCAAGTCAGGGGGCAACGGTAAATGAGGCGCGAGTCAATCTCAAGGAAGCTTTAGAACTGTTTTTCGAAACTGCGTCAACTTCGGAAATTCAGCAGCGATTACACGATGAAGTGTACGTGACACACGTTGAGGTTGCTGTTGGCTAAACTGAAAGTCCTGTCAGGAAATGAAGTTTGTAGAATACTCGCCAGTCAGGGATTCGTAGAAGTCAGAAGACGAAGTAGTCACGTGGTAATGCAAAAAGTGATATCAGACAGTACGGTGACTGTTCCTGTGTCGGGAGATTACATGGAACCTGTGCAGTATATCGCTGCTCGCAGAGAAATTGTATGGCTTAATTTTGAACCGGCCAGAGTGAAGGAGATCGGATAATATCGACCCGCCATGGTCATGAATAGCCATGAATATAATCACAAAACCAGATTACTGAAATGTTAAAGGGGGATGATGGACATAGAAAAGTTTAGGCGAATGATCACCACTGAATCGAAGAATGCCTTAATCCGAATACTAATGAATGTACGGAGAAAAGAAGCTTTTGAACATGAGGTTACCGTATCCCCTGGTCCGGCCCTTCATTGACACGCGGAAAGGCGACTACTCCCCAAGTGTCCGAATCAGGATTTTTTATCATATCAGTTTGCATAATCTTTAGAATCTCCGGGACAAGGCTGGCCATGATGCGACTGCCGTCTCTGACTTGAGACCGCCCCCAGCCTGTAGCAAACGTGGCGCCGCCGTGAAACAGCTGATTACGAAGGACGTAGAGCCGGTCGAAAACTTCTCTGAGAACAGCGTGAATATTGTTTTTGGCTAATGCCGAGAAGACCTTTTTATTTCGCTTATCGAACGAATTTTTCCAATTCAAGCCGTTACCGGAATCCCTGACCGAACGCCAGAACAAACTGAATACATAATGATTTTTCAAAAGAATGCGGACTGCATCGGAATACGTTTCCCACAGGATGGTTTTGATAGCCTGATTGGAATCTCGCTCTAAGATTTTCGCCAAAAATTCATTAAACTTCTGCGATTCAGTGGGGTTATCATCATCTCTCTCATCATCCAGCAGTTCGCGGCCATAGGCGGCATTGAACGAGATCCAGAGAAAAATGAATTGCTCGCAATCAATGGCAGCTACGTCTTCATCGGACACGGCTTGTCTGTGATTTGCCTCAGTTGCTTTGCTTCGCCTGAGCCAACTCTCGGCACGCCGTATCCGATCTTCATTATGTTGTTTTTGAGGGACTTGTCGGCTGCTTCTTCTCATTGTCACTCCCCGGCAATGTCTTCAAGGTAAAAAATAACGGAATTTCGCTAATACTGTTGGCCTGTTCGTGCCATACTTCAAGACACAACAATGCGGCCGTCAATGAATGCGTTGGCACACTCGTAGTACCAGATTGTTTTTGTGTTGAAATTTATGAGTTCGCAACCCGGGGCCGAGGGTAACACAATCAGGATCATCAAGTATATGATTCCCTGTAAAAAACGTTTTTTGTGGCTCATCTGTGCCTACCGTTCCCAAAGTTCACTGATCGGCACGGCAAGAATGCGTTTGTCGTTCAGGGGCAGGGGCGCTTAGCGCCACAAGGCAAGCTTATCATGTACCGGTTCAAAAATATTTTGCTACTGAAACTGGTATAATCAGGTTATGGCTACTGATATTGACAGACTGGAAAAGGAAATTCACTCCTTGAGCATGAAAGAAAAAGCGTACCTGGTCCGCTCTTTGATTGAAGATTTGGATGATATGGATGACAAAGCTTCGGAAAAATTATGGGTTGAGGAAGTGGAACGTCGTTACGAAGCTTACCAGGAGGGTAAAATCAAAGTGGTTCCGGGGGACGAAGCAATGCGACGGGCGCATCTACGCATTAAGTGACCGACTACCGGTATCTACTTCCTGCGGAAGTAGATATGACCGAAGCAGCGCTGTTCTATGAAGAACAATGCCCCGGTCTTGGGATGAATTATCTTGACGATATTCAGCGTTCGATTGATTGGATTCGAGCGCATCCTGAAATTGGGCAAACTATCCAAGGGAATTTCCGTCGCAGTCTGGTTTCACGCTTTCCCTATTCAATAATTTACACAATTGAAAACGATCATATTCTGATTATTGCCGTAGCCCATGATCGGAGAAAACCTTTTTATTGGAGGGAGAGAGGTCGTCACTGACAAGTACTGCCCCGGACAGGCCCTTCAAAAAATGTGCGAAAAATAGTCTACGTTATCTATCTTGGTAAGCGCCGCGGATTCTAATGTGCTTGGTCAACAACTAAATTAACAATACTAATGCGAGGGCTCCTTTGTGAAAATGACACTGTACGAGAATTCCGATGAAACAGAAACGCAACGCGGAGGCACATACAATCCGAACATTGAAAGCAGTGCACTCGAGTATAGTTGTGGCAGATTTATGTCATCTACATGGCGACTGAATAACGGGGAAATAGAGGTCTAGGATGCCAAGTACCTGCGTGAACTGTAGAATAAGTAATTAATCATGACATCATTTAATCATATATCTCAACAAGTAATAATTAATGAACAGCAGTGGTCAACATTTTTTGATGAGTTGAAGTTGGAGTCCGATCGAGGAGCATCGATTCTTGCCGCTGTATGGATTGAGGAATTACTAACTCGCAAGCTCAAAACCTTATTCTCAAAAGGCAACTCAAAGGCCCGTAAGAAGCTGTATGGTCAAGGTCAAGGGTCTTTCTCATCAAAGATAAATGCCGCATATTGCTTAGGTTGGCTGGATCAAGATACTTACCATGACATCAATCTGGTTCGCGATATCAGAAATTCATTTGCCCATAAACTGCATGGTCTATCGCTTGAAAGCTCAATAATTAAAGACCTTATAAACCAGTTCAAGATATCAAGAAGATATTATGATTGGGATGAATTACGGGTTGCAGCAAATTCAGAAGAAACAGGTGTAATATTTTACACAGGAGAAACTCCACCCGAAGCTGGGATGGAACTGGATTTCCAACGATACAGATATACAATAATTCTTAGCTTATTAATTGCCGATGTTGGAGCAAAATTAGGAATCAGCATCCGGAGTAATCCCGTTAAGGCAGACAGCCTATTTTACAAAGCTCTTCAAGATTTCGCTTTTTCAGTAAAACAGAATAAGGGCCAATTACACCCGCCTTTCTATAGATTCTTGACAGATGCAGGTACAGCTTTAATGGGTGAATCAAAAAACATAGAAATACCCGAAGAAATACTCCAAGATTGCTCAGATATTATGATCGATTGCGCCTAGTTCGGGAAGATGTTTTCTTCGGATACGTGAAACTCATTACACCAGGAAACGGTGCGGACCAAAGTGATTTCCGAGATCGGGATCTGGATCAATTCAAGCTTTTGTCAGCCATACCTAATCTCATACTTTACACCGACGGTAACGAGTGGGCTCTCTATCGTAGCGGGGAACGGGTAAGTAATATTGTCCGGCTTTCTGGCGACATCACTAATGATGGCAAAAAGGCTGTCGCCGAAAGCGACGCCCAATCCCTGGGCTCTCTTTTAATTGATTTCTTTTTGTCTGAACCGGTTGTGCCTACTGACCATAGAGGCAATATAGTCCTCTAAGCGTATTATGCACCGCTCTATGTAATTTGGCCCACGCCCGAACTTAGAAATTTCCAAATATACGATCTCTGTTATGGCGTTACATCTAATTCAGGCAGCCCGTTAACAATCTCCACAGTATTCACGCTGACTGTCTGACAAAAAACGGAGAGCATAAAATTCAGTTATGTACTTTCTGCCTCTGCGTCACGACCTGTTATATCCACAATTTCCCTAAAACTGGCAAGTCCCGCTTCAATATTGTCGATGATTTCGCCGGCGAGGATATCCGGGTCGGAGATTTGATAAGTCATCACCGCCTCACGAATAACAAGCGTCAGCAAGTGGGAAGTATGGAATTATCAGCGACCAATTGCCGGTTAGGAGGTCGGCAGATTGCCGATTACAGTATCGGGGGGATGATATTTTCACTGGATTTCCATCCTTCGGTCCGTAAACGGCACATCCATGTGCCACTACTCTGCCTGTGCAGGAGGCGAGTTGTGGTTTTCCGGCTGGATGTCTGGCTTGGGATGCTTGATATTTGGGGTGATATTTGGGGTCAGAGTAAAAATACGGTCAGGTTGATATCTGGTGCTGATTTATGTCGAGTATTTTTACTCTGACCCCAAATATCAAGATCAGGTCAAATCGAATTCGACAACGGCGGCGCCGGTACCATAGAGGGGACCGTAGGCGTGGACCTTGGCTTGGTTGAAGCGGTTGCCGATAGCGCCCATGATGAAAGCGAAATGCTTGAAGCCCATGTCTACCCGGGCCGCGGCGGCATAGTCGTGGCAGGTCTGTAACAGGGCCTCTACATCTCCCTGCTCCATCATGGACAGGATCTTTTTGTTCCATTCATCTTCCGCAGGGTCAGCGATTTTGTCTTCCCTGATGTCGATAACGTGACGGTAGATGGAACCGGACAGGCCGCCGACACCTATGACAGCCAGTTTTCGGTCGAGTTCGGCTGCGGATTCGGCAGCGACCCGGCCCAGTGATTCCGTCATCTGCCAGTCGTGATAGACGTTATTGGAAGTGATACCCATAGGGATAGCCCCACCCGGGTTGAGGAAATTGCAGGCGACGATGGCGCCGGTATCCACGGGAAAGTGATCATAGTCCACACCTTTGGCCTTGATGCCGGCCTCGGCAGTCTTTTTGAGAGCGAGTTCGGCAAATTCAACGTCGATCTTCATATCGAAAGGCAGGTCGCCGTACTCGTGCCAGTTCTCATCCACGTGCAAGCCTTGCAGGACGGCCCGGGTCTGCCAGAGTTGGTCCAGTACTGCGATCCACTGGGTGGAATAGATGACGATCAGGTCCGGGGCGGAGGCTGCCAGGCCCTTGCCGGCCGTTTCCATGGCGGAGGCGATTTCACCCCATGGCGGATTATCCCGCTGCACATAAGGCAAGGGGGAACCTGGTACCAGAAAAGCGGATACGACACTCATTGATCTTTCACCCGTTGATTATCACTCATGCAGCTTTGGACAAGCCAGCTTTTATCAGGTTCCATTCCATGACCGCGTTGCCCGTGCCGATTACCGTTCCGTAACCGTAGAGTTCCCCCGGCAGTTCAGGGTAATCCATGGCGGCGAACATCCAGGTAAAGGCGCCGGATTTTACCTCGGCAAACGCTTCTTCGATGAACTGGGGCAATATCTTGAAGACTTCATTTATCTTTCCCTGTCTCAACAGGTCGATCATGCGCATGTCCCACAGGTAGCCCGCATAGTTCTGCGGATGCTCCTGGGACATGTCCTCCGGCGGCACCGGCTCTTCATGGAAATGGTAGTGACACAGGGTATTCGATGCCAGCAACACCGCACGCCGTCCGGTCTGTTCGATGGCCTTGCGGGTGGCTTTGCCCAACGTGTCCATTTCTTCCAGGCCTTCTTCCATGCTCAGGTAATAGGGCGAATTATTGGCGGAGATGCCGACTACCGGGATATCCCACTGCGGGCGGATCATATGCAGCGTGGTGATGGTACCGTAGTCAACCCGGAAGTTCGGATTACGCATCATTTTGGTCGTCAAGCCCATCTCCGCAGCTTCGTTACAGCAGGCCTCGGCCAACTCCACGTCCACTTCCAGTTCAAATTTATAACGAAACAGGTTAGGGAAAATGGGATCAACGGATTTACCGCTCAAGTCCTTTACCCCCAGGAAGTGATGACCCTGCTGGGTTATCCAGTGGGGGGAATGCACCAGTAATACATCCGGTTTTAATTCTTCCAGGCTCCTGCGGGCGTGTTCATAAGCCCATCTTAACGGTTCCCAGCCGCCCTGGGAGCGGGGTTCGTTCTGTGGCGGGTTTTCACCATACACCAGGTGTGGTGGGTGTGGCGCCAAAAATCCGGCAATGATCTGACCATCATTCATATCGACTCTCCGCGGTCATGGTCTTTTGAGCTTATTCGGGTTTGTAGGCAATTGCCTTTATTTCTATCGCTAACTGCGGGTGCGGCAACTGGTGGACGGCTACCGTGGTACGGGCCGGGCCATCATAATCAAACACCTCCCCATAGGCCTCATTATACCCGGCAAAATCATTCATGTTGACCAGAAAGGCCGTTATTTCGGTGAGATCTGCCAGTGTTGCGTCAAAACTGGCCAATATATCGGCGATATTCTTCAGAACCTCCCGGGTTTGTACCCGGATATCCAGATTCGACGTGCCCATTTCATCCGCCGCTTCTGCGCCGATGATGGTGTTGTCAGCCTGTCTTGCACTGGTGCCGGAAATAAAGATGTAATCACCCGCGCGCCTGGCATGGGGATATTTGCCTCGGGGAGTGGCCTTGCCTTTCAGTACTTTTGCTTTGCTATCAGTCATAGGTCCGCACCATGAAATCAAATCAAGTTCTCAATATACGCCATAACCTCTTGCAGGGGCAATACGTCGGCATAAGGAATGGCTGACGTTCCGGCGTATGTCTTAATCCAACTCACTCATCAAGGAACTTTTCCGCATCCAGTGCGGCCATACAACCGAAACCGGCTGAGGTTACAGCCTGCCGGTAAACCTGGTCGGAAACGTCACCGGCCGCGAATACTCCCGGGACACTGGTAGATGTCGCGTCACCTTTCAGGCCACTTGTTATTACGATATAACCGCCGTTCATCTCCAGTTGACCGTCAAAGATACCCGTGTTGGGTGTGTGGCCTATGGCGATAAATACGCCCTTGAGCTCCAAGTCCGTTTTATCATCGGACTTCACATTGCTGATCCGTATTCCGGTGACACCGCCGGCATCCCCCTGCACTTCTTCAAGCACATGGTCCCAGAGAATAGTGACGTTGCCTGTTCTCTCTTTTTCAAAAAGCCTGTCCTGTAGTATTTTTTCCGCGCGTAATTTATCCCGGCGATGGACCACGATCACTTCACGGGCAATATTGGAAAGATACAGGGCCTCTTCCACTGCCGTATTCCCGCCGCCAATTACCGCGACTTTTTCATCCCTGTAGAAGAAACCGTCACAGGTGGCACAGGCGCTGACGCCCTTGCCCATGTATGCCTGCTCCGACGGCAGGCCAAGGTAACGTGCAGACGCCCCGGTAGCGATGATTAAGGCATCACAACTGTAACTCCCCGAACCACCTTGCAACTTAAAGGGGCGTACGGACAGGTCAACTTGATGAATATGATCAAAGATGACTTCAGTCTCAAACCGCTCGGCATGGCGGCGCATCCGTTCCATCAGTTCCGGCCCCTGTAAACCTTCCACGTCGCCGGGCCAGTTATCCACGTCGGTCGTGGTGGTCAACTGGCCGCCCATCTCGACCCCGGTAATCAAAACCGGGTTGAGATTTGCCCGGGCGGCATAAACAGCCGCGGAATAACCGGCCGGTCCTGAACCCAGTATGACTACTCTTGCGTGTTTAATTTCCGTCATGGTAAAAAAATATGAACGCCACATAAAGCACAGAGTACACAGAGAAAAACAGATTATATCAACCTTTCTGAATTACTCTGTGTCCTCTGTGGCAAAACAATAAAAAATGTTTACCGTTTATGCTGTTTCCCGTCGGATATTACAGTAGCAGCAGGATGCGGCAACATCTCATGGCCCCAGATCTTCGGGGAATTGTACAATTTCGGTTCCCAGTCCGCAGGGCAACCACTCGCCGACCTCATTCGTTTACTGTTATTTGTCAGTGAGTTCCGCAGAGAAACGGGAGAAGAAATCATTTGCCAGCTTTCTGGTTGTGGCGGCAATCAGCCTGGAACCTACCTGTGCCAGCTTTCCCCCTACGGACAATTCCGCCTGGTAGCAAAGCCGCGTGTCTTCACCGTCCGGGCTCAATTGGACGTCTGCCTTACCCTTGCCGAAACCGGCAACACCGCCTTTTCCTTCGCCTGTCAGCGTATACGAATAGGGTTCATTGATATTGGTCACGTTCAGAACGGTTTTGAAGCGGGTTTTCACCGGCCCATACTTTGCCGTTATCAGGCATTCAAACCTGTTTTCATCTGTTAATTCGATACTTTCACAACCTGTAATGCAGAGTTTCAGGGTCTCCGGGTCGTTCAAGGCCCGCCATGCTTCCGCAACCTTACAGGGCAGCTGATATTCACCTTCTATAATCATATCTCAGTAATCCGATATCCTGATTCCAGAACTATACGGTAAGGTATTATACTAGACTGCGTAAACGCAAATGAATTTAAGAAATAAGAACAGGGGACAGATTTGAAATCTGTCCCCAGCCGTCGTTGAGCCCAGGCAAACAGCTTTAGTGTAGTTTAAGCCTGGGTCTTATTTGGATGTGGTGTAAACCATAAGCGGCAAAGGAAACTGCTCGTGAGCATGCGGGTTGGTTACCTCGCCTTAGGTAATCTTGCTCATCGTCGCATGCCTTGGTCCTCGGGACCCCTCCGGTTCGTCAGCATAATGAAAATTCAATTCAATGATGACACCATCCGGGTCGTGTACAAAAAGTTGCCAGATGCCGAAATCCCGCAATTCGTTTTCACTATACTTGATATCCGAACTTTCAAACTTATCGCGCATCGCATCGAATCCCTGCGCTTTTAACGCCAGGTGGTCGACTGCCCCACTACCGTCATAATGCTCACCATTGGGGCCTTGAGCTGCGTATCCGGCCATCAAGTGAAACATGGTCTGACCCATCTGTAACCAGGCGCCCGGAAAATCAAACTCCGGGCGCTGCACTTTTTCCATTCCCAGCGATTCCCTATAGAACCGTTCGCTGGCGGAAAGATCACGCGTTTTGAGCGCGACATGATGCAAGTCTAATATCGGCATAATCGTCTCCTCAGATCTATGGTTGTTCAATAACATAATCTGTTAAATCCTGCAGGCAGGCAGAGTAGGCAAATAATCGTTCGTCTTCCTGTTTATTGCAAACCAACTGTATGCCTATGGGCAACCCGCGTTTGCTTTTTGTCATTGGCAGATTCATACATGGGGTCTGTAAAAATGTCCAGATGCGGTTAAACATGGGGTCGCCGGTATTGTGCAGGCCCGCCGGGGCTTCTCCCGCTGCGCTGGGGGTTATTATCAGGTCCGCTCGGGAAAATACCTCGGAAAGGAAGCGCTTTCCCCGGGTCAAGGCGTCCTGCAGTCTTGTATTGAACGACTCATCCACACGGCGGCCTTCGGCAACCAGAGTCCTGGTTTGTGGGCGGACCTTATCCGGGTGATCATCGGTGATCTGTCCCAGGGAGATAGCGGCGCCCCGTGCAAGATACGCCTGTTGAACTTCCATCAGGTCATGCAACGGGCTCTCTTCCGTTTCAATCACGCTGATGCCGGCCTGTTTTATCGTCCGGATAAAGTCGGCCATGCAATTCTGCATTAAGCTGTCTGCAGCGTCCCAGGCCGGGGTGCGGACGAATGCTATCTGCCCGGGGCGCTCGGCTGCGGACGATGTAACCCGGTGTCCCGACAGTATGCCGTGAAGCAGACAGAGGTCTTCAACGGAGCGACTGAACGCACCCAGGGTATCGAGTTCCGGCGCCAGGGGAAGGATGCCATTGAGAGAATAAGAGTTATAGGTCGGTTTATAACCGAAGACACCGTTAAAACTCGCCGGCCGGATAATGGAGCCGGCGGTTTGTGTACCCAGGGCTACCGGCACGTGAAAATCGGCCACCGCAGCAGCAGAACCACTGGACGATCCCCCCGGCGTATGCTCAAGAGCATGGGGATTGGCGGTTTCCCCCGGCGCATAAAAAGCAAATTCCGTGGTGACCGTTTTTCCCATAATCACTGCCCCCGCCCGTTGCAGCAGGCGGATACATTCAGCATCTTCAACGGGATAATGACCTGCATAAACCTGTGACCCGTAGCAGGTCGGCATATTCACCGTATTGATAATGTCTTTGACACCGACCGGTACGCCGTGAACGGGTGTTGTTGCAGATCGCTCATCACAGGCCCTGGCTTGGGCCAGCGCTTGCTCAGGGTCCAACCAGGCCCAGGCCTTTACCTGGCCCTCTCTTGCGTGGATGCGCTCCAGACAGGCTGTCACCAGTTCCTCTGAGGTAAATTCACCTGCGGCTATGCCCTTGGCGGCAGCAACAAGATCGAGTTGATTTAAATTCAATGCCATTTGTCTTATGGATTCGGGGAAAATTCCTATATGATACTCCACTGTCCCGGTCTATAATCTGCTACCGGGGTATTATCTCTACTACATAACGTTAAAGGAGTTTGCAATGAAACAATTCACGATCATTTTAGCATCAATGATATTGATCATCTCGGGTTGTGGTACCGAGGCGCCGACAACACTCGAGGCCAACAAATCCATGACTATCAATGCCGGTCTCGACGATGTCTGGGGCTATGCAGGTGATTTTTGCGCTATCTCAACCTGGCATCCCGCAGTTGAAACCTGCGAAATAACCGAAGAGGACGGTACCACATACCGGCTTCTCACCCTGGGAGATGGAGCGCAACTCAAGGAAAGGCACGACGGCGATATGGCTAACGGCTATTCCTATACAATCATCGAAGGCCCGTTGCCGGTTAAGGATTACTCTTCAACTTTTCAGGCCGAAGGAGATGCTGAGAGCACAACAATTCACTGGTCATCGACGTTTATGGCCGAGGGCGCAACAGATGATGAAGCCATGGGAGTCATCACTGGTATCTACGATGGCGGCCTTTCCACTATAGCTGATAATTTTAACCAGGAAGGTTAGAAATACCGAAGCAGTTCCCGGATCGAGGGTACATTGCCCTCGATCCGGGGTATTACGGAAACACCGGACCGTGTGCGGTTCCAGTTTTCAGCGATCGATTACTTCCCCGTGAGCAGCCACAAAACGGTAGGCGGCAAAACTGTTCGGGACTGTACTGCTGCAATCGTACAGTTCGTTGTGGGGCGCGGCTTCGGCAAAGGCCAGCGCCAGGTGATAGAGCGGCAACACCGGCTCCGGCACTTCTCCCGGCTTGAACCGGTCCAGGTACTCCAGCACCTGATCCAGTAACGGCAACATAACCTCATAAAATCGCCTGTAATCATCCGGACCGGCGTTCCAGCGCTGTTGTGAGCGCTGCAACTCAGTAGGGAAGGCCCAGTGCTCAGCAAAGGGTTCTAACCGGGAGAATTGTTCAGGTAACAGGGCCATACAGGTTAAACGCCCATGTAATCGTGCCAGTGTTTATGGGTGTTCCTGATCATCAGTTCCTCATCCATCAATAGCATTTCTTCCAGGACGCCGGAAGCCAGGGCCTGGTAGGTATCTTCCATGGTCGAGGTGTCTTCCAACCAGGCATTGCGGTGCAGGGCATTGGTATGAGCGATCGCAACCCGTTCGCTGACGGTTTCAGGCGGTCTGAAATAGTTCGTGCCTTCCCACAGGGTTTTGTCTACCGCGATGGGCCAGAATTGATGGTGAAAATAGGCCATGCCAGGATAACCGTTCCCAGCGCCCAAGTGGAGAAGGAAATTGGGAAAAAACACGGGGAACTCAAACTGGAAGTCTTCCCGCTTGTCCGGATTGATATTTTCCGGCAATAACTCAAGGTGGGGTCGGTGCCGGCCTGACGTTCTCAACCGCCCTCCGAGATTTGCCGTCACCGGAGTCGGTTCCATCCCCGCTACCGGTGGTACGTACAAAGCGGATGTACTGTGAGGGCCGAAACAACGGAACTCGGCATGCTCCAGCGTTGCCAGGCTGGGAAACGTGCCTGCGTGTATGGTCGGAACATGGTACCCCTCTGAAAAAGCATACAGGGCCACTTTCCAGTTACAATTCAGCATGGTCGAGTAACGCAGCTTAAAAGTAGCTTCATGGTAGGGATAACCGGCGAAGTGATCCGCCATGCCGTCAAGATAATCAACCAGGCTCTGGCGCGGCTGCTCAGCGAGATTGATAAAGATGAAACCCTCCCATTCGGCGCAGTGTATCCGCTTCAGCCCCAGACAGGATTTTTCCAGGCCGGCAAAACTCTCCTGGCGCGCAACACCACGCAGGGTACCGTTTGTATTGAAGGTCCAGGCATGAAACCGGCAGGTTAACAGGTGCGTATCCGTATGTCCCAGTGACTGCGCGTCATGTTCCGGGATGAGTTTGTTGCCGCGATGGGTACAGAGGTTATGGAATGCATGGACCTGACCGGATTTATCACGGACGATAATAACTGAGGTATTAACCATGTCCAGGCGGCGCAACTTGTAGTCACCGGGCTGCGCGATCTCTTCGGTCCGGGCCACATATAACCAGACTTGTTTGAAGATGCGTTCCAGTTCCAGTTCGAATAATTCCGGGTCGATGAGCGGCCTGACATCCACCGGATCCGTACCCAGTTCAGGATACCGGGTGGTGAACGGCATTGCCTGTTTTACTGCATCGGCCGGCGCTGTCATGTGCTTAACCCGTATATTTCGCGAGCGAAAAGGGGACAGATTTGAAATCTGTCCCCGGCGGCATGACCCGGGGAAGTATGCGGGTTCATTCCGTAAAGATATCCAGGGGCAGGAAGGCGGAGACGACAAAATTCGGGACATCCACCATTTCCGATATCCGCAAGTCCACCGCGACACTGCATATTGCGTAAGCCTGTTGTTCGCTGTAGCCCCGTTCACTGACCAGGTATTCAATCATATTGAGCAGGGCGTTGCGCGCCGCCAGGGTGGTGTCCTCCGCTTCCGCCACGCCGTCTTTGCGGCAGGATTGGCCGGTAGTCGCAAAAAATCGTTGCGGGACGGCCATCTCCGGCGAGGTAAAGTAATCATCGCGATAGAACTGAATGTCTTTTATATTGCGTTTTGCCGCTTCACCTTTCAACAAGCTGAAAGAACCATAAAACGTTGCGCTCATTTCCACCGCGGTCCCGCAGCTTTCATTGTCCCCCTGGGCGAAATGGGAGTCGCCTACCGAGAACAAGGCCCCCGGCGTATAGACGGGAAACCTCACCGTGGTGCCTGCGGTCAACTGTTTGATATCCACGTTGCCGCCGGTTTCATGGGGAGCAACGGTACGCACGGCCTTGGCGGCGATGCCCGGTTCCCGGGGCACGGCATCAGCCGTATCGGGCAGTAATACCATGCCGCCGCGGGCCTGCAGGTCGGCTTCCCTTTTATTGATCTCTTCCAGCAGTTCATGGGATGGCGCCAGGCCCATGACGCCCATGAAAGGCGCGCCCGGGATTTTCACGCCGGGCAAGTCCGCGGAAACAGCGAAACCGTCTGCAATATCCCAATGGATGATAAACGGTTCCAAAAAAAGGTCACGCAGGAAGCCGAAACCGGGTATCTGTACGGTGAAGGCGAACGGTTCCGGCACCACTTCATGGATTTTAACCTCCAGGATATCGCCGGGTTCCGCACCGTTGACGTAAACGGGACCGGTCAGGGGATGCACCAGGTTCAGGTTGGCGGCAGCCACCTCTTCTGGCGTGGTTTCGGGATTCAATTGCCCGTCAAAGGCATCCCGCGTTTCCATGCCGACAATTTGGCCCGGATCGACCTCGGCGGCCGGCTTGATATCCGGGTGCCAGCGGTTATGCCCTGTTTCGGGTTCCTCACCCAGTTGTCGGGTTCGATCAATGCGGATGTATTCGTCGGCTTTATCAGTCATGGCAGAGCTATCTCCAAAGTCATTTTCACGGCGCTATTTCACTGGGTACATCTTGATACGGAACGACTTTTTTCACTTCCAGTATCAGATGCTTGATCTTCCATCCATCCGCGGCGCGGATGAAATCACATTCGTAGGTGGCGGCCAGCCAGTTGCTTTCCTCTTCGTCCGCGTCCCCGCGCATGGTCGTCAGTTCCCATAACCACCAGAAGGCATGGGCGGAATTGAGATCATCTGCAATATCGATAATGGGGGAAACCGGGAAGTGCAACGACCAGATGATCATTTCCTGAGCGATTTTCGACAACTCCTCGGCAATGATGTCCCTGCCGGTGAATTTTCCAAACCCCTTCGCTTCCCAGATCGCGTCTTCCGCTAACAGTCGGCGCATCTGCTCCGGATTGTTTTGATCGTCCCCTGCCCTAGCGTATTTCGCTATGACAGCTCTGATGTTTTCGGTCGCCGTTAACCAGGCGACCTGTTGTTCAAGGTTTTGAGTCATGGTTAGTGTCGGTCATCTCCATGCACGGCAATGAAGCGTTTTTCCACGAAGCTGTGGGGCACGTCCGGGGCGCCGCCATATAATTCGACATTAGGCGCTATTTCAGCGTGCATAAGCGCCAGGTCAAACAGCCTTGCAGATCGTTCAGACAGCTCTCCCAAAGGATATTGATCGACGTGGTCCATGATGCGCGCCAAGTGGGGCAGGACGGCATTGTAGAAGGCGATCAGCTCTTCCCTGGTTGAAGCAAGTCGTTTATCCCAGCGGGTGTTCTGAGTGGGCAAGGCCCATTCGTTTGCCCACGTTTCCAGCTCGGTAAAACCTTCGGGTAATAGTGTAGTCATCGATCGCCCTTTAATCAGCATTCAGATACTTTTCCAGTACGTGATAACCGTGTCTGACGAGGATTTCCTCATCATGCAGGTTCATATATTTCTTGCTGCCGGAATTCAACGAAAAGAAAGTCCCTTCCATGGTTGCCGTATCTTCCAACCAGGCGTTGCGTTGCAGTACCATGGCATGCTCCAGCGCCCATTTCTCGCTGTTAGTGGTCGGTTCCATGACGTTGTACTTCCCTTCCCACAGGCACTTGTCATAGCCGATGGGCCAGAACTGATGGGTGAACCAGATGCCCTCCGACACATGCAACAACCAGTTCGGGAAGAATACGCTTAATTCGAAGGCATAATCGTCGCGTTTCTCATCGTTCAGGGTGGGCGGCAATATCGTCTCCCTGACATTGTTCACCAATGATCCCCTGGCCTTGGTCTGGGCCAGTGCGGCTACCGGCGGCGCATCCTTCGGCGGGTTGAAGCAGACTGCGGTGGTGCGGTGATCGCCCAGCAGTTTAATCATCTGCAGACCGGTCGAAAACGTGCCGGGGAACGAGCCGGCATGTATTGTATTCACGTGATATGCCTCGGCAAAGGCATCCAGACCCACCTTCCAGTTGCAATTGAGGTAGGTGTAATAAGTAAAGTTATGGGTGATTTCGCTGTAGGGGAAGCCGGAAAAATGATTGCCCATCTCCCCGAGGTATTCGTGCAGTCCCACAGACGGGGTCTCATCCAGGTTGATAAAGATAAACCCTTCCCAGATATCGCAGTTGATCGGCGCTAACCCGTTCTCCGATTTGCGAAAACAAGGCGGCATACCGGTCTCTTCCTGGGCGCCGATGAGTTCGCCTTTATCGTTATAGGTCCAGGCATGGAAGCGGCAACTGAAGGCCGCCTTCTGCCCGAAGTTGTCCCACTCACCCTCCGGCACGACGACCGTATTTCCCCTGTGGGAACAGGTATTATGAAACGCGCGGACTTCACCATCCTTGCCCCGGATCAACAATACCGAGGTGCTGGCAAAATTCAGCCGTTTGAGTTTGTAGCATCCGGGTTCCGGCAGTTCCTCGACCCTGCCTACGTGCAGCCAGACTTTTTTGAATACTTTCTCCACCTCGCGGCGATAGACATCTTCCGAAATACAGGGCTCGGTAGGAACGGGATCTTCGCCCAGCCACGGGTAAGTCCTGGCCCAGCGACGACCTTCAATTACGGCTGCACACATATCCTGCTCCTCACTTCACAAATTATTCTGATAGTATAATAAAACTGGTAATTTCAATGCCATGAATTTCAGATAATAACATACGGCAGCTATCCCTGAGTGGATAAAAAGAGTGCTCAGGAGTTATTGATAACAAAATAAAAAAGGAAAATATTCTTATGACTGAACCCCTACGCTTTGGCACTTACGTTGAATTTCAGTGTCCCCCGGGACATGACCACGCCGAATTGATCGAAGACGTCCTGGCCCTCGCCGTACACTCGGATAAAACCGGTTTCCATGTATTTACTACTCTGGAACACCCGTTTTATGAAAAATTTGCGATCAACCCCAATCCGTTGGCGGTATTCGCCCACTTGGCGGAACGTACTGAAAACCTGCGGTTTCGCGCCCTGTGTCATACCTTGCCACTGCATAACCCCATGATCCTGGCCGGTGAGATTGCGATGGTCGACATATTGACGAAGGGACGCATCGAATGTGGCGTAGGCCGGGGGCATCCCTGGTTATGCGGCCCGGCTGACGTGCCCATGGAAGAAAGCATGGGGCGCTACGTAGAGTGCCTGGAAATTCTGCAAAAGGCCTGGACCGAAGACCCCTTCTCTTATGAAGGCAAGTATTACAACGTGAAAGATGTTTCGGTCGTTCCCAAACCCGTGCAAAAGCCCCATCCCAAAATTTTCCAGGTAGGCACCAGCGCCAAGTGGTTTACCATGGCCGCGCAAAAGGAATGGGGTATTGTCGTGGGCGGCCCGGCGCCCAGCGCCGCTTTCAAAGACCCTGTAGACGTTTACCGGAACGCCTGCGCAGAAGCAGGCTCCACTCCCAGCGTGGGTTTCATCAAGGCGATTTATCTGCACGAAGACGAAGCAACCGCCCACGCGGAAGCCAGGGAAGCCGTGGTGAATTTTGTCCGTTACAACGTCTCCCCTCAATTGACGATTATGCCGTCAAACGATGCCGAGCGCGAACGCCTGGTGAACGCCGGTTACAAGTTCTACACCATGGACTTCATGCCGAGTATCGGCAAAATGAACTATGATGAATTAATCGAAAATGACATCGTTTACGTGGGGACGCCGGATTCCGTGGGCAAAAAGCTGGAGCAATTATATGAAGAATTCGGGTTTGATGAGTTGATCATCATCAGCCATTACGGCGGCCTGAAACGGGAACAGGCGATGCGGACACAACAGCTTTTCGCTGATCATTTAATGCCGAGGTTACAAAAAAGGTGAATGCCATGAATGATTCAAACAAAATTGACCAGATGTTGAAACGGCTGGAAAGGCTGGAAGCCATGGAGGAAATCAGGCACCTTAAGCAACGCTCTGCGGTCGCTGCCGACCCTCAGATGGATATTGATATGTTCGTCAGCCTGTATACGGAAGACGGGGTAATGGAATTTACCAACTGGGATACGGTTTTAAACGGGCGTGATGAAATCCGCGCATTCCTGGAAGTCAATCCGTTCACCTGGATGTTCCACTGCTTGATACCCATCAGAATAGAGGTTGCGGAGGATTGCCGGTCAGCCACGGCGCGCTGGTACCTGTTCGAAGCAGCCACGGTGCATAACTCCAGGACAAAAGAATATGACCCGGTGTGGGTCGCCGGCTTCTACGATGACAAGATGAGCAGGATCAATGGTGAATGGAAACTAACCCATACGGCGCTTACCCAGCAGATCCTCTGCAACTACCAGGAAGGCTGGGGCAAGACGCGGGTCAGCCTGGATGAGGACTGGCTGAAGCCGGTTGATGATTTAAAACAAAACCTGGGGGAATAGACCCGCCGCCGGATTCAGGCAGGGCGGGTATCTGGCATTTCATGCCGCGCCACACGCCGTTCAGTTTGGTATTGACCATGTTTGACCAGTCTGCTTCACTTTCGCCGGCAGCCTTGTTCCCCGTGCCGGCCCTTTATGCCTGAAAATCTCAACTCCAAATCGGAACACTAATAGTATACTGTGAAAATCCGAATTCATCTCTACCCGGGAAGCAATCATGATTAGAAATATCATAGTGTTGATCGCCTGCTGTTGTGTTACCGCGAATGTATCTTATTCCGCTGACAATTCAGGAAAAAAATGGTGGCCGTCGGAGTGGGGAGCGGATGACCAGCTGGGGGCGCTGAACCGGTTGACGCCGGCGAAGGTAGTGGCTGCCGCCGGCCTGATACAAGAGGGAAAGATTTATGATATGGGCCGGGTGTTTGAGGAAGACATGCCTTTGTTCAGTCTGACGCCGCAACATCGAAAATACTCGTTGACCGTCCCGGGCGCAACTTCCTGGGGCCCCATGGGCGAAAACAGGCTGGCCTGGAACGAAGACTATATCTCCGGGCATATCACCCAGGACGGGACACAATTCGATTCACTCAGTCACATGGCGACAGTCACCGGCAAACCGGGAGACCTGAATGAGGTGCGCTACTACAACGGCCACACCCATGCCGACATCGGCACCGGGCGCGGGTTCAGCAAACTGGGCGTCGAGCACGTTACACCCATATTTACCCGCGGCGTGCTGATCGACGTTGCCGGGTTAAAGGGACGCATGCTGGAATGTGCCGAAGAGGTCACTATTGCCGACCTGAAAGCGGCATTGAAAGAACAAGGACAGGGCGAAGATACCGTTCAACCTGGTGACGCCCTGTTCTATCACACCGGCTGGGGGACGTTATGGAAAACGGATAATCAAAAGTTTAACAGTTGCACACCTGGCCTGTCGGACAAAGCGGGCGACTGGGTGGTAGACAAAAAAGTCCTGCTGGTTGGCACCGACAACTGGGGGGTCGAGAGCTTACCCGGACCGGACCCGACACAATTTGCGCTGAACCACCAGAAATTCCTGGTGGAAAACGGTATCTATATCATGGAAAACATCGATTTCAGCGCCTTGTTGCAGGACAAGGTCTACGAGTTTGCTTTTGTGTTCGGCGCCATCCCGTTCAAGGGCGCAACCGGTTCTCCCGCCCGACCGTTTGCCATCAGGTAGTAGTCCAACAGATACAAGCTACCGGATGGTGACGGATACGGAGAATACCTTCTCGCCGTAACCGGAATACTTCGCCGTATAACGCCTGCCCTGCTCTGCCTTCACCGGTCCTCCGATAGCGCCCAGGCTAATCAGTTGCCCTGGCTTCAGTGTTTCATTTCTCAGGGCTAATTCCTTCAACAAAAACAGGACGGAATTTAATGGGTGTCCCAAAATTTGGTTTCCCTGCCCCTGACGTATTACCGCGCCTGTATCTGTCTCCAGATGAAACGTCATGGCGGGGAGATACTCGACCAGGTCTTGCGCGTTAACTGCTCGTACGGGAGTACCGGATACACCCCACCTGGCCCCTACGTTGCCGGCCAGTAACAACGCGGCCGCGTTGTTACTGGCCCGCCGGAACATGGCATCCGGTAATTCTATGAACGGGATGATCGCATCGATATGCCGGGCAACGTCCTCAATTGAGCCGGCCTGGTTGATTTCCATCGATTTTACCCGCGCCAACAGGTCCAGCTCCACCAGCAGTGAAGTTGCGCTGTCCTGCGCGATAACAGCCCCGTCGGGCAGTAACATTTCCTTAAACAAGACCCCGACCAAAGGCTGGGATATGGCAAACATTTCCTGTGCTTTAGTGTCCGTGAGTCCCACCTTGTAACCGGCGTGCTGATAATTGCCTGCCATTAACGCGGTCAGTTCGGCCTGGGCAAAGCGCGCCTTGTCCTGATCATCGATAAGCTGATGGTAACAGTCATCGATCATTACCCGGCTCCGGTAAACCTGAATATAGTGTTCGGCGAAACCGGCCAGAGTACACTCCTGGCTTGCGAGAGTCTGACTCAGCGGGTTCAGCAGGTTGCTGAACAACATCAATCCAAGAAGTAGTCTGTGCATTTCGTATCATAGTCGTTTATGGCGTTTGTCGGAATCCGGTGGATTATCTTTCCTTATAATATAATGCGTGAAAACCAGGGAAAAATCAGGAATGTTAAATATTAAAACCTACTCCATCATGCTCTTCGCCGCCCCGCTGGCGGCTGTCCTGTTATTCTTCTTGCTACGTCATTCAGGCATTGAGTACGTTATTGCCGTGACCGCGGCAATAACCCTGCTGACCGCAACCTGGTGGGTCACGGAAACCATACCGATACCGGCGACTTCACTGATCCCGTTTTTTGCCTTCCCGCTGGCCAACGTCCTGACCCACAAGGAAGCGGCGGCGGGCCTGGGCAGCCCGGTGATCCTGCTGTTGATGGGCGGTTTCATGCTGGCAAAATCCCTGGAAAGATCCGGTGTGCACAGACGCTTTGCCCTGGCGATTTTACATACGGTCGGCGGCAGCGGGAAACGCATCGTGTTTGCCTTCATGTTGACCGGGGCATCGTTGTCCATGTGGATCAGCAATACGGCCACAACCCTGATTCTGATCCCGATTGCCCTGGCAGTGCTCAAACAGGTGGAGAACAAGGAACTTGCGATTGCCGTTGTTCTCGGTCTTGCCCATTCCTCCTCACTGGGGGGTGTCGCAACCCTGATAGGCACGCCGCCCAACATCATATTCTCAGGTATTTATTCTGAGTTCACCGGCCTTGAATATACGTTCGTGGACTGGATGAAGATCGGCCTCCCGGTCGTCGCATGCGGTCTGCCCCTGATGGCATTGTGGCTGACTCGTAACGTTACCTGGAAAGAAACCCTGGACCTGCCTACAGCCGGTGCGTGGCAGGTGAATGAGATACGCGTTCTGGCTGTGTTTGCAACCACAATAGTATTATGGATAACTCGCTCTGAGCCTTTCGGTGGCTGGTCAGGCCTGTTGGGAACGCCCGGAGTAGGTGACGCCACCGTGGCGCTGGCTGCCGTGCTTGTCATGTTCATATTGCCGTCCGGCAAGGGTGACCGGTTGCTGGACTGGAAAACGGCTGTAGATATTCCCTGGGGCATGTTAATTCTTTTCGCCAGCGGCATTACCATTGCCAAGGCGTTTTCATCCAGTGGCCTGGCAGAGTTGATCGCGCAAAAACTGGCAGTCCTGGCCATGTTTCCCTTGCCCGTGCTGCTTCTGTGCATCTGCCTGGGCGTGACGTTTCTGACCGAGATCACCTCCAATACGGCAACAACCACGTTGCTTATGCCCATCTTCGCGGCAACGGCGATGGCTGTGGGGGTAAGCCCCGAGTTGATGATGATCCCGGCCGCGATGTCGGCGTCCTGTGCCTTCATGCTGCCGGTTGCGACCGTCCCCAATGCAATCGTATTCGGGACGGGCTATGTAACCATCCGGGAAATGGTGCGGGGGGGATTCGTGCTGAACCTGATACTGGCGGTTGTGATAACGGTGGTCTGTTATCTGGCACTGGGCTGAGGGAGAATTAACCCTCACTTCCACAACATGCGTTTGAGTGTGTTGTCTTTATTGATGAAATGATGTTTTAACGCTGCGCCTGCATGTCCCAAAACCAGAAACAGTGTGGCGTATGCAAGGTAATAGTGAACGGTTATGGCGAGATCCCTGAGTTCCTCATCTACGTCCACGACAGCGGGTAGCGCAAACCAGTTGAATAATTGGATGGGTTTTCCCGCGGAAGTGGAAATCAAGTAACCGGTGACAGGTATCAGCAACATCATGCTCCACAAAACGTAGTGCATGAACCTGGCCCCGTTCCTTTCCCAGGTTTGCAAATCAGCTAATGGTCCCGGCGCAGGCGTATATTGTTGCCAGCCGATCTTGATCAGCGCCAGGGCCAGCGCCAGGATGCCAAGGGATTTATGGTAATGCAGCGAATCGTTATACCACTTGTCATAGTAAGTCAGGTCGACCATGTACCAGCCCAGCCAGATCAGACCGAGAATGAGGATGGCGATAGACCAGTGCAGTAGTTTGCTGAGCAAACCAAACCGGGACAGAGTGTTTTTGATCAACATCCAGGAGCGCCGGGGACAGATTTGAAATCTGTCCCCTTTTTGGTTCTCATCGCTGCTATTTCCTTACACCCTCGATAAACAGGCCCAGTTCCATCTCATCCGACTTGGGGCCGAGCTCATACATCATGCCGAAATCCGAACGGCGCAAAGTGACCTTACCCTCAAAACCGGTGCGATATCCACCCCAGGGATCATCTCCTTCGCCGATATATGCCACATCTATCGTGATGGGTTTGCTGACGCCGTGCAGGGTCAATATGCCTTCCAGCTTGCCGCCGCTCGCGTCGCCGTCATATTTCGTGCTCTTGAACGTCGCTTCCGGGTATTTTTCCACGTCCAGAAAATCCGCTTCCCGGAGGTGCTTATCCCGTTCCGCATGATTTGAATCGAGACTGGCTGTTTTAATCGTCACATTAACCGACGCGGCGCCCGGGTTGTCTTTATCCCAGTTGAAGGTACCGCCGAAGTCATTAAAGCGACCGGTCAAAACACTGTAACCCAAGTGAATGATCCGAAACTGGATTGACGCGTGCATACCTTCTGTATCAATTTCGTATTCAGCCGCTACGGCGCCTCTGCTGAGCACTAAAAAGGTGGAAGAAAGCAAAGCGATACACAAAATACGTTTTAATGTCATAACAGGTCTCCTTATAATCCTGGTCTCGTTTGGGATTGTTGATTATAAAACAGCCTCAATAAAAATAAATGATATTTGATGTGCGCCTTCCCGATTTGTGGGGTCAGAGTAAAAATACAGTCACTCGCGGGCGTTGCTGGTGTATTTCTGAGTATTTTTACTCTGACCCCAAATATCCGTTCCAGTGCCTGGCAATATGCCTGGCGGAGCGCAGCGCCAGCGCATGGGCCGTGAAGGTGGAGTTGACGCTGGAACTGGTGGGAAAGACGCTGGGCCCGCCGATGATGACATTGGGCACGTCGTGCAGTTGTGCGTACTCATTGGTCACCGAGGTATTCCTGTCCTGTCCCATGATTGTGCCGCCCATGATATGTTGCCCGCCCGGAGGACTGTGCCATGCTTCGGTGGCTCCGGCAGCCTGGAAAATCTCCACGCCCAAATCAGCCGTCTGGCGCCATAGGTTGCGGGCATAGTCATCCAGATTGAAGGTCGAGCGCGCCAGGCGCATCCCGAACCTGTCTTTGCTGTCGGCAAGCTCGATACGATTGGCCTTATGGGGCAGGCACTCGCACACCCCGACCATGGCGCCCAGGTGGCGGCTGCCCCGGTTGACGAACTCATGTAAATCATTACCGAACAGGTCAGCCCGGCTCATGGCGATACCCAGCAGGTCATTCGGCTTGGTGCCCAGACCGATCTCCCACTGGCGGCTGCCGAAAATATCACTGCTTTTTTCCTTTTCAAACCCGTCCTGGCTGAATAACTGGCCGCCGGTTACGCCCAGGTAACAGCGCGTCTCTTCCTTGAACAAGCCGAAAATATTGACGGCAGGGTGGGACATCAGGTAACAGCCAAGTGTGCCGCTTGAATTGCCCAGGCCGGCAGCATGTACGTCAGTTGCCGAGTTCAGCAGAATGCGGGAGTTCTCAACGGTGAACGCGGCAATGACGACCGCGTCCGCCAGCAGTTCGTGACGCTCACCGGCCTTGTCATAATATTCGACCCCCATGGCTTTCGCTCCCTTCCGGTCCGTCAGCACCCGGGTAACGTAACTGTCGGATTGCATCACGGCCCCGGCCTTTGTCGCCCTGGGAAGATATTCAACCAGGGGATTGGCAAGCGCCCCGGTGGGACAGCCCGCGTCGCACCAGCTATCATAAATACAGGCCGGCCTGCCCTTGTAATCCCGGGACAGGATAGCCATCGGGATAGGCGAGGTGCGCAAGTCCAGCGCGGAGAAACCGCGCGCCAGGATTTCTCCGTGCTCGAACACGGGCAACGGCGGCAGCGGATAAGGCGCTCCCGGCGGACGCCAGATTTCCTTTTCCGCATCGCCGGACATGCCCACATCTTCCTGGACCTGGTCGTACCAGGGACGCAGTTGTTCGTATTCCAGCGGCCAGTCCAGTCCCTTGCCGTAGCGCGTATGTTCGTGCATGTCTTCGGGATGGTATCTGGGCCAGACACCGAAGTGATGCAGCGCCGCACCGCCGTAGCCGTGACCGGCATTGAAGTTATACCAGATGCTGTCCCTGCCTTCTTCGAATACATGGGGCGCTCCCCATTTCAGGCGCCTGGCCCAGATTTGCGAGCTGTACAAATCGGTCAGTTTTCGCGCCGGGCCCTTCTCAAGCACCAGGACGCGTTTGCCTGCCTCGGCAAAAATTGCCGCATAGACACTGCCGGCAGCGCCACTGCCGACAATCACAACGTCCACATTGTCGGGTTTTTTCACGTCACCACGCCCGCGGCGGCTCGATATGCGCCAGGTAGGGAATTCCCAGGTTCGCAAAACCTTCCATGGTGCCGTAAACCACGTCCACCGCGTCATTGCGTAGTATGTGATACGCCAGCGGCGGCGGCGGGCCGTTCCAATCGGATACCTTCCCGTCCCGTAGCGATTCGATCAGGGTTGCGGCATCTGCCCGGTTGAGTTCCGTGATGCTCCTGCCGTAAACCGTTTCACTCACACGGCTGATTTCGGCCAGCGCCGAACGGTAAAAATCCTGATACGGCGGCTGTATATTAAAACACTTGATAAACAACAGGCTGTCATTGGGATCAAGCACCAGCTGCCGGTCAACAAAATACGCAACGCCGTTTTCTCTGGCGCCGGGCAGCAAATGTTCACAAATCGCTTCCAGGGTCTTGACTTCCTCCTGGTTCAGGATTGAAAAGGGAACGCTCCTGGCGTAAGCCTCGCCAGGAGTAAGCAGCAGCGTCTTGCCCGCCACGGCAAAAGTCATTGCAAGACCTGACTGTCTGATGAAATTCCTGCGGCTTAATAGCATGTTCATATAATATTCCCAACCCGAAACACGCAGGCCCCAGCGTTGTCGATAATATCAGTGTATGACCCAAGCATACACCATAAGCAGACGCCAATGAAACACGCTGAACGCTACCATCCCAACAGTTCAAGCAGGTTCTGCACAAAGAAGAATCCGTAAAACAAAGCCGTACAGGCGACCAGGCCCCTCGCCCAGCAGGGGCTTCTGACGGCCCGAGGCAGGGCCTTGTGGTTGAGTATCAGGATATGAACGGCGCTGACGACCAGGATAAACCCTGCGACATTGGAGGAAATCAGCACCAGCGCTTTAGGTTGTGCCAGGTTGATGGCAATACATCCCCACAGTACAAAAGCAATCAGCAGAAAATAATACAGGCGCCGGATATCGTTGCCGGTAATGCGCCTGACGCGCTCACTCATGCTCCAGATAAGATCAGTGTTGATACGCGCCATCAGGTCAATGGTGACCAACTGGCTGCCGAACAGAATCCAGAAACCGTTTACCAGGGTGACGAAACCCAGTAAAGCGCCTTCCTTCCGGGCCAGATATTCAGCCTGGAAGGCGCCGATGGACAAGCCGCTTAACTCCGTCCCGGCAGGAACGATATGCGCCGCCAGGATACAATTCAGAAACATGCCGACAAAACAGCCCGCGGCCCAGACAAGGATTTGATCACAGCGCACGTACTGCCACCATACCCGCCAGCGCGCCAGGTTGGATTCGGTCGCAGGAAAGACACTGCCTATGGGCGATACGACAACCTTCCTGCCGCCAATCAGTGCCGGGATATATCCCACCTTGCTGCCCATGCCTATCCCTTTATCCCGCATGTAATTACTCACAGTGAGATTGGCGATGCCCCCCGCCCCGGCAAATGCGGCAAAACCGCCAATCAGGATCCAGCTGACATCTTCCGGGATGAGCAGGAATTCAAACCCGGGAGTCATCCCGAAAAAACCCAGGATACCCGCCCACCAGGTTTCCGCAGGCACGATCAACAGGCACACGGTTAGTAAAAAACCGAATACAAACAACACCATGAACCAGTTGACTATTTCCAGGGTGCGCTCAACCTTCCCGCCGAAGGCGACGATAACAGCGCAAATCAACAGGTTCATAATCCCCAGCCAACGCATGACGGATTCATCACCCGGCCCCGGCAAATGGCCGGTAAAACCGGCAAATAACGGCGCTGCGGACGCCGCAGCCCAGGCCGGCCAGCCGGTATGAAACAACGACAGCAGGATGTATATCCCGCCCCAGAACAGCGGATGGGGGCCGAGCCGCAAAAATCCGTTAATCACCGGTTCGCCCGTATAGACCGTATAGCGCACAAACTCCAGGTTGAGGGCGAGCTGTAAAATAATGGCGACGGTTACCACCCACAGCATGGTGAAGCCGTACTGCGTAACCACCAGGGGGCCCAGTACCCACTCCCCCAGACCTATGGACATGGACAGGACTATGGCGCCCGGCCCGATAGTCCTGACAATATTGCGGAAATTGAAATCGGGCGGAGCGGGCAGGTCGGATACGTCCCATGCCGGTCTCGTGCCGGGTGACGCCGGTAACAGGGCAGGATTTGTAATGGGTGAATTTCCAGTGTTATCAGGCATCATTACAAGTTTGGTAAAGGTGATTTTTTCGAATACCTCCGCACAGGAGATGTCTGGAAGGTGAACTGAAATCCTGCTTCATCAACGACCCGTGTCGGAGCGCAGTGGTGAATTATTGTTCCCGGGGCCACAATCCTCGACGCTCATTTCCCGCAATACCTGTTCAACCGCGATTACTGCGGCGGCCATTTGTTCCGCAACGATATGACCGATACAACCGATCCTGAAGCTATCAGCGCTCGTTAGTTTGCCCGGATAAATCACGTAGCCGAGGGCGTTTAAACGCCGATAAAACTCCGGAAAGCTGAACGACTTATCACCCGGCGTGAGAAAAGTCACTATGATAGGCGCCTGTAATTCATCGGGCAACAACGTTTGAAAACCCAAATCACGCATCCCGTTGACAAGCACCCGGCAATTATCTTCGTAACGGCTGCGGCGTCCCGGAACACTGCCCTCTTCTTCAAGTTCCCGCAGGGCCTGGTCCAGCGCCAGCAGACAATGGGTAGGAGGGGTAAACCGCCATTGACCGTTAGTCTTCATGTATTGCCATTGAGCATGAAGGTCGAGACTCAACGAGTGGGCATTGCCCTCGGTATGCCGGAAGGAGTCCCTTGCTGCAATAACAAACCCCATACCGGGAACACCTTCAAGACACTTGTTGGCAGAGGCGGCCAGGGCGTCAAACGGTATGTCAACGGCGCTCAGCGGCAGTGCGCCAAATGCGCTGACGGCATCAATCAGCAACCCGCGTCCGTGCCTTGCAACCACCTCAGCGATATCGGCAATAGGATTCACGATCCCCGACGTGGTTTCGCAATAGACCACTGAAACATGCGTGATCCCAGCATCGTTCATTAATGCCTCGTCCAGACCGGCTACGTCCGCAGGCCGGTCTTCCTCTGTTTGAACGACGTTGACCTGCCTCCCCAGATAGTGGCAGATCTCGGTAATTCGATGGCCGTAAGCGCCGTTAACCAGATTGAGCAGTTTTCCTTCCCTGGGCAATTGATTCGCAATCATGGCTTCCACCGCAAAAGAACCACTGCCCTGCAAAGGGATGCACAGGTGAGTTTTCCGGGCATCACATAAAGACAGCAGTTCCAGACAAACCCGCCGGCTCAATTCAATAAAATAAGCATCCCGTGACCCATAATCATGCAACATCGCCTGTTTCACAGTGGTGGAGGTCGTTAACGGCCCAGGCGTCAGTAATAACGGGTCAGGACCGATTGATGGGTCCGGTTTTTTCGATAATTTGTGTTCGTCTACGGCCATATTGCCTTATGCTATGGACTCATTGTCGAGTTCGTGAATAATAATAACGCTTGGAACCAGGGATTTTAACATGACAAAGACCGTTTTATATGAGGCCGAGGGCGCCGTTGCGGTTATAACGCTTAATCGACCTGAATCACTCAATTCATTCGATAAGGAAATGCGGTCGGATCTTGTTGATGCGACCTCAAAGGCTCGCAACGATAAGACGATCCGCGCCGTCATACTCACCGGCGCCGGGCGCTGCTTCAGTGCCGGGGCGGATTTGAAGGCCGGATTCAAAACCGGTGCAGAGGTTGAGCAGATACTGAATGAAGAATACAGGCCCAGTCTGATCAATATCACGGAAATGGAAAAACCCGTCATCAGCGCTATTAATGGTTTTGCGGCCGGCATCGGCCTGTCATACGCCCTGGCCTGTGACTTATCAGTAATGGGAGAAAACGCCTTCCTGCTTTCACCGTTCAGCAGTATCGGCCTGATCCCGGACGGCGGTAGCACCTGGTTGCTGGCCCGCGCCATGGGATATATGAACGCCTATCAAATGGCCATTGAAAATGACCGCATGTCTGCCGCGCGTTGCAGGGAACTGGGGCTGATCAACAAAGTCGCGGCGGATGACGCCCTGCTGGCTACGACTCGGGAGTGGGCAACCAGGCTTGCCGGTAAAGCGCCGCTGGCGCTGGCGCGAACCAAAAAAATGATGCGTCAGTCCCTGACCCTCAGCTATGCAGATGCTATCAGCGCCGAGGCTGCCCTGCAGCATTTGTGTTTTGACAGTAACGACTGTAAAGAAGGCATCGCGGCATTTCTGGAAAAAAGAGAACCCAGGTTCACCGGGAGTTGATTGTGCCATCGCCTGTAAAGAAGGAGCATTTAGCGGTATGCACAGCAACTTCCGTCAATGCCAGGATACGACTGGGGTAATGTCGAGCACAAGAAAACATTCCATCCCCTCCTCAGTTCAATCGGTGCGTTGGCAGGATGGAGAATTATACCTGCTTGACCAGACCCGGCTACCCGCAGAGATCGTTGAAGAACGGCAATGTTCCGCAGATCAGGTGCGGGCTTCCATTCAGCAACTCAAGGTGCGCGGCGCCCCGGCCATCGGCATCGCCGGGGCCTATGGCCTGGTGCTCGCGCTGCGCGACAAGCTACACCTTGACCAGGATGCTTTCGTTACTGAAATGCGCAAACAGGCCGACTACCTGGAAACCGCCCGACCTACCGGGGTCAACCTCCGCTGGGCACTGCGGCGGCTGGTAAGACGCGGTCTGGAACTGACCGACGCAAGCACAAACCAGATACATGCAGAACTGCTCACCGAGGCAATCCGTATCCATGATGAAGACCGGCGCCTGTGCCGGAATATCGGCGAGGCCGGCAAGCCATTGATCAAGCAAGACATGGGCATCCTGACCCACT
This sequence comes from Gammaproteobacteria bacterium, assembly GCA_965205405.1. Lineage (GTDB taxonomy): Bacteria > Pseudomonadota > Gammaproteobacteria > Eutrophobiales > Eutrophobiaceae > JAAXHV01. The sequence continues at coordinate 1,375,072 of OZ242169.1, read as the reverse complement.
GCAATGCCGGACTGCTGGCCACTTCCGAACTGGGAACGGCTACCGCTCCCATGTACCTTGCCCACCGGGAAGGTATTGAATTCCGGGTATTCGTGGACGAGACCCGGCCCTTGCTGCAAGGGGCGCGCTTGACTTCCTGGGAACTGCTGCAGGCCGGTATTGACGTAACCCTGATCTGTGACAACATGGCCGCCACCATGATGGCCCAGGGCAAGATCGACCTGGTTATCACCGGCGCTGACCGGGTTGCCGCGAACGGTGACACCGCCAACAAGATCGGCACATTGGGTCTGGCTGTCCTGGCGCGGCACTTCAACATCCCGTTCTATGTCGCCCTCCCCTATTCGACTATTGACCTGGATGCAGCAAGCGGCAAGGACATTCCGATTGAGCAGCGCGACCCGGATGAGGTTACCCGCTGGGGCGGACGGCAAACTGCGCCTGATAACGTGAAAGCCGGCAACCCCGCCTTCGATATCACGCCGAATGACCTGCTCACCGGCATCATCACGGAGCGGGGTATTTTGCGCAGTCCCTATGATAAATCGATTAAAACCCACTACCCATGCAACTGAAATACCACTTTGCCAGCGACAACACGGCCGGGATAATCCCTGAAGCCTGGGCCGCCCTGGCCAATGCAAACCAGGGGTTTGCCGCCTCCTACGGAGAAGATGAATGGACTGAAAAAGCCTCCGATCTCATCCGTGAACTGTTTGAGACGGACTGCGACGTGTATTTCGTCTTCACCGGCACTGCGGCCAATTCCCTGGCTCTGGCCGGCATCTGCCGGCCGCAACACAAGATTATCTGCCACAGACATTCTCACATCGCCACCGCTGAGTGTGGCGGCCCGGCATTTTTTTCCGGGGGCGCCGGGCTGGAATTACTGGATGGCAACGCCGGCAAAATCCATCCCCGGGATATTGAGCAGGTATTGCAACAACCCTTCGATTTTCATTACCAGTTACATAAAGCCGTGTCCATAACCCAATCGACGGAAATGGGCACGGTTTATACTATGGATGAAATACAGGCAATCGGAAAGGTGGTGCATGACAACGATCTCCACTTCCATATGGATGGCGCCAGATTCGCCAATGCCGTCGCTGCGTTGGGGGTAACGGCAAAAGAGATCACCTGGCAGGCCGGAGTGGACGTGCTCTCGTTCGGTGCGACAAAACTGGCCTTACCGGTTGGTGAAGCCATTGTTTTCTTCGATAAGTCCCTGGCCGTAGAATTCGGACACCGCTGTAAACAGGCCGGTCACGTGGCGTCAAAGATGCGCTTTCTCAGCGCGCCCTGGGTGGGCCTGCTTGAAGATAGTGCCTGGCTGAAACACGCAAGACATGCAAACCGGTGCGCAACCTTGCTGGCCGCCGGACTGGAACAGTTTGCTGAAGCCGAATTGCTGGCGCCGGTGGACAGCAATGCCGTGTTTGTGAGCTTGCCCGTAGCCGTCCACCGGTTCATGCAGGAATATGGTTGGATCTATCACATAGTCACGGGTGACAGCGGTGCACGCCTGATGTGCTCCTGGGATACGACCGAGGCGCATATCAATCAATTCATCGCCGATCTGAGACGCGCTTTCTCAGCAGCCATCCCCATTGATATCAAGAATGAACCGCCGGAAGATAAGGCAGGAGACCTCTATGAGTAAGCAACCGGAGCAAAAAGTTTATGATAGCCAAGGCTTTGGCCAGAGCCTGGAATTACTGCCACCGGCAGGGCTGTTGATAGTGGATTTCGTCAACAGCTTTGCTGATCCGGAGGTATTCGGCGGGGGGAATATCAAGCCGGCCATCGAGAAAACCCGGACATTGCTGGCATTGGCCCGCAAACGGGGCTGGCTGGTCAGCTTTACCCGTATCGTGTATGCAGACGACGGTTCCGACGCAAACGTGTTTACCGACAAAGTTCCGGGTTGCCTGGAATTAACCGAAATGTCCGACCTCAGCCAGGTAGTCCCGGAACTGCCGCCTGCCCGCGGTGACCTGATTATCCGTAAACAATTCCCCTCTGCTTTTTTCGGAACGCACCTGGCTTCTGACCTGGCAATGAGGGGCATCAGGACTTTATTAATCAGCGGTGCAACCACCAGCGGTTGTGTGCGCGCCTCGGCCGTTGACGCCATGTGCCATGGTTTCAAACCCGTGATCGTCGAGGATTGTGTGGGAGATCGTTCCATCGCACAGCACGAAGCCAACCTGTTTGACCTGAAAATGAAGTACACGGAGGTTATGAAGCTGCACGAAGTTGAAGCGCTGGCCGCCCTGGATGGCAACAGGCAATGAAATGAGTTCGCTTAACCCGAATATAACCCACCGAAACATTCATTGAAACCCGCTCAATTCAATTACGTCCGGGCCAAATCCGTGGATCAGGTCCTTGATTTGCTTGAACGGCCGACAGGTTATACCAAGGTACTGGCGGGCGGACAGAGTCTGAACCCCACCTTGAATATGCGTTTATCCGCACCCGACGTGCTTATCGATATCAATGACCTGGATGAACTCAAGGGGATCGCGCTACAGGGGGAGATGTTGCATATCGGTGCGCTGACCCGGCACGTAGAACTTGAACGATCAGAACTTGTCGCCAGGCATACGCCGCTGCTGGCAAAAGCCATCGAGCACGTGGCCCATGCGGCGATCCGTAACCGGGGCACGATCGGCGGTAACGTGTCACTGGCCGATCCCGCATCGGAATTGCCGGCCTGTTGTGTAGCCCTGGACGCCCGTTTCACCATACAAAACAAACAGGGCACAAGAACCACCCGCGCCCGTGATTATTTCAAAGATCTGTATGAAACGGACTTACAGGAAAACGACCTGTTGACCTCAATTTCGTTTCCTGTCGCCAAACAAAACAGCGTCTGCGGCTTCCGGGAATTTGTACGGCGCAGGGGAGATTTTGCCTCAACCGGTCTGGCGGTCAATGCTGAGTTGGAAGATGGTGTATTTACTTCGTTCAGTCCGGTGTTTTTTGCCGTCGCCAATACGCCTGTGCTGGCTGCCGGTATCGCGCAATTGCTGGTGAATAAAAAACTGACAGATGAACTGATTGAGCAGGCAACCGCTGCTGTGGATAATGAGGTCGAGATAGCGGGTGACAGCTATATGAGTGTTGAGATGAAACGACATCTGGCGAAACATTATTTGGGAGCGATTATTGAGGAATTATATGGATAAAGAACCCTGTATTTCTGTCTCGATTACGGTTAACGGTGTGCTCGTGGAGGCCGAAGCGCCTGCACGGGAAAGCCTGGCGGACTTTCTGCGCCACCGGGTCGGACTGACCGGCACCCACGTGGGTTGTGAACAGGGCATTTGCGGCGCTTGTACCGTGAGGTTTGACGGCCGAATTGCCCGCTCATGTCTGACCCTGGCCGCACAGGCTCACGGTCATTCCATTGAAACCATTGAGGGAGTAACGGACAGTGGTGAGATAGCGTCCCTGCAGCAGGCATTTCTTAAACATAACGCCGCGCAGTGCGGATTTTGCACCCCCGGCATGTTGATTAGCGCGGCGGAGTTTCTGAATACCCACGAGGCAACTGATAGAAAATCGATCCGGGCTTTCCTCTCCGGCAACTATTGTCGTTGCACCGGTTATCATGCGATCGTAGATGCCATTGAAGAAATCGCAAGGAAGAAAGCCGATGCCTGATCCGTACATAATCGATCAAAGTCCGCCCAGACCGAACTCCATCAATTACATCCAGGGCCGGGGGCGTTATCTGGATGACATCACAGTAACCGGAATGCTCCACGTCTGCTTTGTCCGCAGTCCCTACGCCCATGCAAAGATCGTCAGTATAGACACCTCGGCAGCCCTGGAAATAAGTGGCGTCAGTCACGTAATCACCGGCCGGGACATCGAAACCGTGTGTAAACCCTGGACCGCGCAACTGACCAACCTGGGCGAGATGAAAACCGCGCCGCAAGCCGCGCTGCCGACAGACGTTGTCCACTGGCAGGGCGAACCGGTGGCAGCCGTGGTGGCCAGTTCAAGAGCCGTTGCCGAGGATGCGGCGGAACTGGTTGAGGTGGATTTTGAGGAATTGCCAGCGGTGGTTGACCCGGAGGAGGCACTGAAACCGGATGCGCCCCTGGTTCATCCCGAGCTTGGAACGAACGTCGCCTGGTCAATCAACATCGATACGGGTGAAGTGGATGAGACCCTGGCCGGGTCTGACGTAGTAATCGAAAAAACATTTCAAGTGAACCGGCAGACCGGCGTCACGCTGGAGCCACGCGGCGCCATTGCCGATTATGATCCCGCCAAACGCTACCTGACCCTGTACCTGACCAGTCAGGTTCCCCATATTCAACGCTATATTTACGCCAGGCAACTGGGACTGAACGAAGCGAACGTGCGTATTATCTGTCCGGATATCGGGGGTGGCTTCGGCCTGAAACTGCACGTCTATTCCGACGAGATCGCCACCGCCGCCATCAGTATGCTGATCCGCCGCCCGGTGAAATTTGTCGCCGACCGGCTGGAGTCGTTTGTTTCCGATATACATGCCAGGGGGCATCGGGTCAAGGCGAGGATCGGGGTCAACAATGACGGTAAAATCCAGGCCCTGGATGTGGATGATCTGGCGGGCGCCGGGCCTTACCTGATCCACCCCCGCACCAGTGTGATCGAACCTCTGCTGGTCGCGATCTGTACGCCGCTGGCCTACGACCTGAAACACTACCGCGCCAATGCCTCGCTGGTCTACCAGAACAAGGTCAGCACCGGCCAGTACCGCGGCGTGGGCATGCCGGTCGCCAGCCTGGTGGCGGAAGGGTTGGTCGATGCAGCCGCCAAAGCGATAGGCATGGACAAGGCCGAGATAAGAAAGCGTAATTTATTCAAGGATGACGCCTATCCCGTTACCGGGATATCAGGCGAATACCTTGAGTGCCTGTCCCAACAGGCGTCGCTGGACAAGTTGCTGGAGATGATGGACTACGACAAACTGCAGGAGGAGCGGGACGCGGCGCGTGATAAAAGCGTATATAAAGGTATCGGCCTGGTCACCGTCGTAGAGGGCACCTCGCCCAGCCCTGCCCTGTATGCCGCGGGCGGCGCGCCGATCAGTTCCCGGGACGCCTGTACCCTGCGCCTGGAAGCCGGCGGCAATATTTCCTGCGCGACGGGGTTGACCGACCAGGGTCAGGGAGGCGAAGCCGTGGTTACACAGATCGTCGCTGACGTGGTTGGCGTACCGCTGGACGAGATCAACGTCGTCATGGGCGATACTGCAACAACGCCTTTTGGCGGCGGCACCTGGGCGTCCAGGGGCACGGCGATTGCCGGCGAGGCGTGCCTGCTGGCGGCAATGGACATGCGGGCGAAGATCCTGGAAGTGGCAGCCACGGTCCATGAACAACCGGCGGACATATTGACCATCAAAGCCGGTGACGTGATTAACCTGGAAACGAAAGAGAAAGTCACCACCCTGGCAGAAATCGGCAATACGGTCCATTTCAATACGCATACCCTGCCGGCAGAGTTTGAGCCGGAACTGATCGTGACCCGCCATTACAGCCAGCGCCAGCAGCTCATGGTCTACGCCAATTGTGCCCTGGGCGTATCCCTGGATGTGGATATCAATACCGGTCTGGTAACACTGAACAAGGTCTGGGCGGTGGATGATTGCGGCCGCATCATCAACGAGAAACTGGTGGTTGAACAAATGCGCGGCAGTGTCGTACAGGGGATTGGTTCGAGCCTGTACGAAGAATGTATCTACGATGAAAACGGCCAGTTGTTGAACGGCAACATGTTCGAGTACCTGTTGCCCATGGCCGGTGAAATGCCGGACATCGAGTGCGACCATATCGAAACACCGACCAAGGCCACACAACTGGGCGCAAAAGGCTGCGGCGAGGCCGGTATCATTGCCGTCTGCGGCGCTATCATGAACGGCATCAACGATGCGCTTGAACCGTTCGGGGCAGAGGTGACTTCACAACCCTTCACGCCGGAGAAGATCCTGAGAGCCCTGGGAAAAATTCAATAATTCCGGCTCAACAGAGACTTGAATAATCGGTGAAATACTGTTGTGATCCCTGAAGACATGCAAGCATGAGGATAACAAACCATGATTGAATCACTGAGTTCCAAAAATCTGCCGGCGCCACGGTTCCGTTACAGCCCGCTGGTCAAGTCGGGTCCATTTTATAAAACCGCCGGGATGATCGCCCTGGATAAGGACAGCGGTGAGCTGGAGCCGGGCGGGGCCGGGCCGGAGACTGCAAAGATCCTCAAAAACCTGCTGGAAGCCCTGCCTGATTTCGGCCTGACCCTGGATGATCTCTTCAGCGTAACCATCTACACGACTCAATTCGACCAGTTCCCTGAGATTAACAAATCCTGGGAAGCCGTTATCAGCGCGGATATGCGCCTCCCGGCCCGTACAGCCATCGGCGTCAACGCCTTACCCCTCAACGCCGCGGTGGAGATGGAGTTTTGGTTTTATAAGCAGGATTAGTAAACGCTGATTCCCAGGCTTGGCACCGGAGTGGAACTTGAAAAAGATCCTTAAAGGTTTTGCAGCAGTCGCGATTATCATAGGCCTGGCCAGTGCGGCTGTCATGCTGGATGCCCCACCTGCCGAACTGTTTGGCGGTAAGGTCATTGGGCTAATTGAAAAGCCTGTTACCAGCGGTATGTTCGTTTTCGAAGATACGGATACTTTCAGTCCGGGTCTTTCAATCGGCATCCGGTTCCCGGCCATCCGGGCACTCTATCTTGGGCAGGAGATCACCAACATCGACCAGTTTATGGGCGAGCGCGGGACAGTCTTCGTCGCGGTACGCTCGGCGGACTGGTGACCCTACTGCAGAAGGCAACTCGTGCAGTTGCAGGAACAGGCAGAGAACTTCGGGAAAGTCGGCATTGGAATTGTTGCAATTACTTACGACTCCCCGGAGTTGCAGCAGGTGTTTATTGATGCCGCTTCCATTACGTATCCGCTTCTCTCGGATATCGATGCCGAAACCATTCGGACGCTAGGCATTTTGAACGAGCAGTACAAGCCGGGGGACGCAGCATACGGTATCCCTCACCCTGGAGTGTTCGTAGTAGATCCGGAGATGAAGATCGTCGGCAAGATCTTCGTCGAGGATTACCAAGTGCGGGTAGACGGCGAAGGCACACTCGCTTACGCGCTGCAAGTCCTGAGTGGGCAATGATCCCGCCCGAATTCCGGTGCCTTGAAAACTTTTTACACCGTCGCTACAACAGGCCACTGGTGCCTGACTCTGCTTCCGGGTCTTAATCTTTCTCCATCAACGGGGCAGTAACACCATCGTAGAGCGACTCGTCAATCATCTCCGGTAAATGGATAGTCCTGAGGTCGGGGATCTCATCCATGCCCTGAATCGGCGCCGTGGGGGGATTTTCCGGTTCGCCCAGTTGTGCGGCCTGTTGGGCGACAACGCTCCACCATTATTTTCCGAGCTGTTTTTTTTCTCGACGAAGCTTGGGGCATCAGCGGCAACGATGAAGTTACGCTAACCGGCGCTATGCCGGCTCTGCTGACACCGACCCGTGATGATGTGTTGACGTATCTCGCCGACCAATTGGCTGCGGGTGATGACAAGTTGATCGGCGGGGCGGGTAATGACTGGCTTGAAGGCGGCGCCGGTGACGATCTGCTGCAGGGCGGCGGCGGCAACGATACGCTGATCGGCGGGACAGGCATAGACCTTCTTGATGGCGGCGCCGGAAATGACATCCTGGTCGGCGGAGAAGGGAACGATTATCTTATAGGCGATGATTTTTCATCCTTGCTTTTCCTTGGAGCGCATGAAGGCGATCCTGACGGTAACGGTAACGACCACGTTGAGTCGTTGACGACCATATTGACAATGGCGACGAAGGCGCAGGCGGTCACGTTGCTAACGGTGGCGCATACAATGATACCGATGCGGTTGACTACGTTGTCGGCGGACGACCTTGTGTCAGACCCGGATGCCTTCAATCCTGCGGTAATGACGGGTGGGCCGGGTGAGACTGGATTGAAAACGACCGTCTGTCCGGCGGGCAGGGCGCTGATGTCTTCATCTTTGCTCCCTGGAGCGGGGACGACCTTATTACGGATTTCCGCGTGGGTGAGGATAAAATTGACCTCACGGCTTTTGCGGATATTGACTACGCAGACGACCTGGCGGCCCGTCAACAGGGGGATAATCTTGTCATTGATTTATCCGCGCAAGGTGGTGGGGAGATTACGCTACAAGACTTCGATGCGGCAGACCTGGTGGACCTGCAGTTCATTTTTTCCACGGGCGCAGATACCGCAGCAATAGCCTGATTTAACCGGGGGGGCATCCGTGAAGCAAGGACAGCCCCCAATCACCGACGGCGAATCTTATCGGGTTTTGCCCTCTATCCTGCATATCTCCTTGGCGAATTCACAAAAATCGGCTGTTGATTTTTTACATATGGCAAATACGATTTCCCAGTTGATGGCTTCATAATTGTGAACCGCGATATTCCTGAAACCGACAGCTTTTTTCATTGATTCACAAGCAGCGGGGGTTATGACACCAAGCTTGTTGAGAGTGATAAAAACATCGCCCATCGTTGCGGGAGCGGCTTCACCGGAGGCGCTGATTATGTGACTGCCGATGTCGACACAGAGTTGAACCGCCCGGGTCAGGTTGAGCACCAGAATATCCTGCAGGTCCGGCTCTGTTGTCAGGCTTTCGATATCCGGAGGCGTTTTCTCCTGTATTCGTTGAACGCATCTGCGCAATGATTCCAGCTTCTCCGCAACGATCACTCGGTCCATGCGGCCCGCCTCTCAGCCAGGATTCTCTCCCGCAGGGGAAGAAAATCGGCGCTATTAATCAGGTGTCTGGTCAACAGGTCGGCATAAACAGTATCCTCGCCCAACAATCTTTTCCCCTTGAATACCTGTCCCGTGACAGGCTCAGGCACATGGTATAAATCAATAATATCAACAGGTCGGCCGAACTCCGTCCCTATTGCTTGTATCAGTTCAAATTTGTCAGTGCCTGACAGCGGGGCATCAAACAGCAAACCCAGGTCAATGTCACTGCCGGAAGTGGCCAGGCCCGTTGCCTGTGAACCAAATAATATGGCCAGTTTAAGCCGGGAATAACGGGTCAGGAACCGGGTTAATTGTTCATGTATCGCGGGCATCCATGTATTATAGCACTGCGAATTAAATGGGACTTTATACGGAAAGTATTGCCTGCAAGTATTTCCCCCTCACCCTGGCCATCTCCCTCCAGGGGAGAGGGGATATTTGGTACGGCCTGACCCTCTCCCTTCAGGGAAGAGGGAGCCCTGGTTCAGGCTATTGCTCTATTCCTCTTCCATCAACGATCTGGTAACCCCCTCGTAGAGCGATGCATCGATCATCTCCGGTAAATGGATAGTCCTGAGATCCGGGATCTCATCCATGCCCTGAATCGGCGCTGTGGGTGGGTTTTCCGGTTCGCCCAGTTGTGCGGCCCGTTCGGCGTTGGTGCTGCCGATCTTTTGCTCTTCTCTCAGGTACTCCGGTTTGCCGTCCTTGTCCCGGAACAGCGGCATGACTTCTTCTGCGAACATCTGCATGTTGTTTTTTATGGCCATCCAGTTCGGCATGGGCCCGGAGGGCGAGCCGGCGCAGAGTACGCCGCCGGTGCCGAGTTTATCGCAGTATTGCGCGTAACCTTCAGCCACCGTCTGTGGCGAACCGACAATGATATATCCCTGCTTGATCAGGTCGTCATAGGTTAAATCCATGGGTGCTTTGGCGCCCTTGTCGCGAACGGCGGACCAATAGCCGCGAAAGGAGCGATCACTCATGTAACCCGGGGGGAAGTAATGACTGGATTTTATCTTGAGGCCGGTATTGAACAACCATTGCATGTGGGCCTTGGCTTCCCGGTGGGCCTGTTTATCCGTTTCCGCCACGTAGGTGGGAATAGCCGCCATACACTGGTCCCTGGGCAATTCATAACCGCATTTTTCCGCTTCCTCTTTCAGCTTGTCGAAGGCCCATTTACACATCCAGGTAGGCGCAAAGATCATCATATAGGTATACCGGTTCCTGGCGCATTCGCGCAGGGTTTCCAGGGAACCCATACCCGGTAGCCACACCGGCGGATGGGGTTTTTGTATGGGACGCGGCCAGACGTTGACATTGGGGATGTAATAATGCTTTCCCTGCCAGGTAAACGGGCCGGGATCGGTCCACGCCTTGAGGATCAATTCATTGGCCTCCCAGAACCTTTCCACGGAGTCCGTCGGCGACACCGGATTATTGAAGTACTCGCAGCCGATGCCGCGCACAAAACCGGATATGATCCGCCCGCCGGAGATCACATCCAGTATGGCGATCTCTTCTGCGACCCGCACCGGGTTACCGTGTAACGGGATGGCGTTGCCCACGATGCCCACGGGCATGCGTTTCGTCCGGGTCACCACCATGGCGGCTATCAGGTTCGGCGAAGGCATGGTGCCGTAGGCATTGGCGTGGTATTCATTCACGATGGCGCCGTCATAACCGTATTTTTCAGCCGCCACCAGGAGGTCGATGTATTCGTTGTAGAGCTGGTGACCGCGAGTCGGGTCATAGTGTTTGTTGGACAGTGTCACCCAGGATGAATCAAATTCACTGGCCCTGGGCACGAACCCGTAAGGCATCAGATGAAAAAAGTAGAATTTCAGTTTATTCATCAACAGTTCTCCTCAATGAACTTCACTATCACAGCGGCGGTCTCATGGGGGCGTTCAATGCATAGCGCGTGGCCGGTTTCCGGGATGGTGGCTATGTTGGCGCCCGGTATCACTTCGGCAAAACGATCAGCCATCTCATTGGGAACCAACCGGTCGTTTTCGGCCTTGACCACCAGGGACGGGCACACGAGCCTCTGCAACCGGTGTTCCAGGGCAAGGTTGTAGCGTGGCGACCAGATCAGCTTGGCGAACGTGGAGGCTTCATAGTGGGCATGGCATATCTCTTCAAAATCATTCGAGTACGGCGCTACTGCATCCAGCGCTGTTTTATCGTTGAAAAGAAGGTCTACAAGTTCTTCCGGCAGCAGCTTGAAAAAGTCGACGCCCGGGTTATCAACCAGGCGCAAACCTATGGGCGCGACCAGGGTCAGTGATTTCAGACGGCGGGGATAATAGGACGCAAATTCCGCCGCGGTCCAGCCCCCCAGGGACTAGCCCACCAGGTGAAACCGCTCGATATCCAGTTCGGCCAGCAACTGATCGTAATGGATGACAAGATCATCAAAGTTCTGCAACCAGTCGGGCCGCTCCGTTTCACCAAAGCCGGGATGCTCGGGGGCGATAAAATCAACCGACTGTGAAAACCGTTCGTACATGGGCAACCACATGCGAGTCGAACCCGCGCCATGCAGGAACAACACAGGTTCTCCCGAGCCTTTGCGCCGGTATGCGGTAGTTAAACCGTTTACGTCGATAAATTCGGGGGGCGTGTAATAATTTCGCGGCCTGGGAACAGCCATATCTGTTTTCTCTTTAATTCCATCCCTGATTGTTACATTACGAGGTATCCTTTACCAGTCAAAACTCCACCCCGAACCCGGCAGGGCATACAAACCGGTGCTCAGAAGGCCCCTTCTATTATCATTTTCACGCCGAGAATAAACAGGGACAGGTATAAAATTTTATACACCACGTCCTCGGATATTCTATGCAATAACCAATAGCCTAACCACACCCCCAGCGGCGCAATCGGCATCAGTATCAGGGAGGTCATCAGGTTCCGGAAGGTAAACAGTTCCAGGTAGCTGTACGGAATAAGTTTTACAAAATTGATGAAGAAGAAAAACATGACCATGGTGCCGATCAACGCTTTCTTTTCCAGGCGTTGCTGGAGCATGTAAACACTCAACGGAGGACCGCCGGCATGGACCTGGGTACTGGTAAAACCGGCAACACCGCCCCAGAAATAACCGCTTGCCTTGCCCGGCCTGGAACTGCGCGCTGACAGACCGAGCCAGTGGTTGAGCGAGAACCCGATAGAGATAACCCCGACTATGATGCGTATATGGTCTTCCGTTAATTTTCCCATCAGCACAGCAGCCAGTGCAATGCCGATCACACTGCCCGGGAGTAATACTTTCAGGTGGGAAACGTCAAAGCTGCTACGAAAATTCCATGCGGCAAAGATATCCATGACACACAGGATCGGCAGCAGTATGGCGGCGGCCGTAATCGGGTCAACGGCGAAAGACATCAGTGGAACAGTTATGGCCCCGAGAGTTCCTGCAAAACCGCCTTTGGCAATACCGACAAACAGTACCGCGGGGACGGCAATAACGTAAAAAAACGGATCCGTGATGAGCTGCATGATGCTTCCGATTATAGAGTTTCTTATTTCGGTTCAGGTACACAGAGAAACGGCTGAACTTTCGCTATATAGAGTTCAGATACGGCCGAATTGTGCGCTCCCGAACATGTTCCTGTAGGTTTCCTCAGTAGGAATACCGATTTTCGTGTCGTCTGCCAGCACGGCAATGCCATACTGAACCGCAGGTCTTTGTGAAATCCTGTCGATCCATCTTTTAAAGTTTGGATAGTTCTCGATCTCTATCTTATGCAGAGCTTGTTGTATGGGTATGGTCCAGGTGTAGGTCGCAATATCCGCAATTGAGTAGTTGTCACCCGCAAGGCAGGCATATTCACCAAGGCGTCTGTCCAATACAGCATAAATTTGCTTTGTGACAAAGAGTTTCATGTACGTTTTCTGTGAATATTCGGAACAGTGTTTACAATACCATCCTGTCCGGGGAGTGTCAGCACGTCGCTCATGTTTGGACTTGAAAATAACCGTACAATCCGGTGTATCGGATTGGCAATATTGAGCGGTTGGGATATAGTGCGTCATTTCCAGAATCTACAACATGACATCAGCAGATATTACCAAAACAAGAATAGTCGGTGACCGGCTCTGGTCGTCCCTCATGGATATGGCCGAGATAGGTAAAACGCCGCGGGGAGGCTGCAACCGTCAGGCTTTAACCGACGAGGATAAACAGGGGCGAGACCTGTTCATTTCCTGGTGCGAGGCTGCAGGCTGCAATGTTACCGTAGACAACATGGGTAATATCTTTGCCCGGCGACCGGGCAGGGACGATTCGCTCCCCCCGGTCATTGCAGGTTCGCACCTGGATACCCAGCCTACCGGCGGGAAATTTGACGGTGTTTACGGGGTGCTTGCCGGACTCGAAGTAATCCGCACCCTGAATGACCGTGGCGTAGTTACCCAACACCCGCTTGAGGTGATCAGCTGGACCAATGAGGAAGGCGCGCGGTTTTCACCGGCCATGCTGGGATCAGGTGTCTGGGCGGGTGCGTTCAACCTGGAATACGGGCACAGTCGAACGGATAAAGAAGGGCGGACCACAAAGGATGAGCTACAACGGATCGGCTATCTCGGCGCTGAGGAATGCCGGCCAAAACCTGTCAAGGCCGCATTCGAGGTACATATCGAACAAGGCCCCATCCTGGAAAACCAGGGCCTCCGGATCGGCGTGGTGAGCGGTGTACAGGCCATGGGCTGGTACGATTTGATTATCGAAGGCGTGCCCTGCCACGCGGGCACGACGCCGATGGAAATACGCCGGGATCCTTTTATGGCCTTATACGGCATTCTCGACAAGTTGTACCAGATCGCTGATGATTTCAAACCCTGGGCAAGGATGACTTTCGGCGATATCAGGGCTGAACCCGGTTCACGTAATACTGTGCCGGAACGTTTGATCATGACCGTCGATATGCGCCACCCCGACCAGGAGCAGATTGGGTATATGGAGCAGATAATGCGGGAAATCGTCATGAATGAATGCAGTAAATATCAGCTCACTGCGGAGGTAAAAAAAGAGTGGACTTCCTCAGCCATAAAATTTGACGGTGATTGCATAAATGCAGTCCGTAACGCGGCTGCTTCGCTGGGATATTCCAATATGGAGATGGTCAGCGGCGCCGGACATGACTCGGTCCATGTGTCAAAGGTGGCGCCGACCAGCATGATATTCATCCCCTGTGAGGGCGGGTTGAGCCATAATGAGGCAGAAAACGCCGGCAAGGAAGACCTGGAAGCCGGTTGCAACGTTCTGCTCCATGCCATACTGGAGATGGCTACGCAATATTTGGGGTCAGAGTAAAAACTCCCGAGTTATCGGAGGATACTGGTAAATTGAAGAGAGTTTTTACTCTGACCCCAAATATTAACCCGGTTGTTGCGAGAAGAAGGTCTTGATCTGGTTGGCCAGGGATTTACAGGCGTTTTCCTGGACTCGGGCGAGCATGGGAATTGGAATAATTACAGCCGGCATGTATGACGTTCCTTTGGTTTCGGCATTGATCTTTCCGGACAGGACCAACTCCTTGAAGTCCCATATACTGGCCTCATAGTTGGCTTCATCCTTCCAATAGGCAAACCCGAAACAGCCGCCGCCGCCGGGTCCGACCGCACAGGAAACGGAACCCGATGAATCCGTTCTTTCGGTGGCGCCGTCGATCCAGACGAAATAACGGATATTGAAATCATTGAATTTAGCGGCGATAGCCGGGATCTTGACCAGTTTATTCAGGTTCCTGACATCCATGGGCGCGGTGCTGGTCTCAAAATAAGGATACATGCTATCGACGAAGAGTTTTTCCGGGATCACGTCTATGTCGGATTGCCCCTGCCCCAGTGACTTGCCCACACAGCTTATAAAATCATCCTCGGTCTCGTAGCTGGAGCTATGCCGGCGTCCCAGTATCACGATGGCCTCATCCTGGCCGATCGCCGCTGTCGAAGCTTCACGATACTCGTCTATAACCGTGGTGCTCTTGCACCCCGCCTGCAAGGCCAAACCGATTAACGACGCGACGACCAACAGGATTTTCATTTTGACACTTCACTCACCAGCGTTTATGTTTCACCCACAGATTCAGCAGTCTTCTGCTCCAGCCAGGCGCTGATTTCAGCTACCATGGGGAAACCCAGCGCAAATTTGGCGCCTGCATCCCGCAGGGCCTGGTTTACCGCCGCGTTGAGTCCTTTATCTCGACTTTTCATGAATTCGGTCGAGGATTTGCCGTACCCTGTCACCGACCAGTTTGCAATCCGGCTGCCGTCCTGGTTATAAAGTTCCATATCGTACTTGACCCAGGCTTCATAAAAATCCGTTTTGGTTTCCGCCGGCAGGGCAAATTGCATTTCAGCAACGCTCGGCGCCAGCACGGCATCAACCGTAGCAGCAGCGGTCGTACCGGCGACTTCCGTCACTTCCTGGAACATTGAGGAAAGAATTTGCTCGAACAAGTATACGTGGGAGGAACCGCTATCGATCTTCCATTTGGGTCGTTCATCGGAATTTTCCTCAGAGACGTAGTTGCGCAACTCATCCTGATAGAATACACCAATCTTTACCGGCATCCGTTCTATCACCGGGGTGGGTATTTCACTTTCCACCCTGAGGGTCATGGACTGCTCGCAGGCCGTCAGGATTAGCAATAAGCTGACTGCGTAAATGAGTCTGTTAGTCATTCTGGCCCTATCCGGTGTATATCTATCCGGGGACGGATCTCAAATCCGTCCCCTTTTTTCCATATTATTGTCCTTAACAGAGTGGTAGTCCACTAACTTTGACCGATGGTAACTATCTTACCTCATTCAGACCGACATACGCGCCGCCGTTGTTGCGGGTCAGTTCGCGCATGAGTGAAGCATAACGTTTGTTGGTCAAAAGGAAATGTTCACCCGCATCGGAGGGAGCCGGAAAACCGACCGCATGGATGCGCACCTGGGTTTTCCCATCCTTGTCCTTCGGGTTGATGCGCTCCACCGTGTCCAGGACTTCACTGATTGATTGACCGGTAAACTCGTCGCCGAACACGAAGATACTGATCTTTTTCCCGGGGTCATAAAAGCTGCGAATTGCCAGGGTGATGCCTTCCACCGGGCTGCTGTTACTGAAGGCGCGCCAGCCACGCAAAGTCCTGATGATGACTTTGCGCCTCCCTTCCGTATCGGGAATCCAGCTGCGCCGGTACTGGGAAAACAGGTATTCGCCCATGTCACTCATGATCTGTATCCCCTTCAGGCGGGGATAGACGTTGAGGGTGGTAATCAACTGGTTAATCATGTTTTCCCAGTGATAGTTGACCATACTGCCCGAGGTGTCGATGATAAAAATAACATATTCACTGTCAACCGGTATCCCGCCTATCAAATCGGTCCGTACCCGGTCATTTTGTGACAACAGGCGCTTCATTTCTGCCGTCAGTTTTTGCAGGGCCAGCTCAAATTCCCCCTTGATGATGACGCCGACGGCAGAGTCGTCACGCACGCTGTTATAGCGTAATTCTTCCTTTGCCAGTTCCACCTCAAGCCGCGCAACCCGCTCTTCCCATTCGGAACGCTGCTCGTGCTTGGCGTCCAGCTCACGGTCCAGGATTTTGGCCTCACCGCGAATTTCAAATAATTGGACCTGCAATTCCCGCACGATACCGTGCAGGGATTCTTCCGCGCTCTCCAGTATGGGACTGTCCCCGGTTTTGGCGATCATGAGCAACAGTATGATCGCACCGAAACCGCAGGTGATAACATCCAGGAATGAGATACTGAAGGCCTCGTTTTCCCGCCGTTTCTTTATCATGGCCAGTCCTCACTCGGCACCAGGAACGAACCGTCGGTATTCATGGCCAGGCGCCAGAAGGCGTAGGCGGCTTCCGGGTCTCCTTCCAGCGGCGCCAGAATCACGTTAAGCGGCACGTTGGCGGGAACTTGATTTACGGCTCTGGCAAACAGGTTCAGGCGCTGTTTGCCGGTAATGGTAGCGCCCCGGGTTGTTTTTGATCCCTGAGTCGGCAAACCGTCCGTTATCAGGTAGACGTTGTCCGGCCGCGGTCGCAGTTTGCCGATTGCGGCAAAGGCTCGCTCCAGGTTGGTGCCGCCCTCCGGTACAATCTTTTCAAGCTCCTCAATGGCCGTAACCAATTCCGCCTTGTTGCTGACCTCCAGCCATTTCCCGTCCAGGCCGGGCAACACCGACCGCGTTTCAGTATTGAAGACGTAGATTTGATATTGACTGTCTCTGGGAAACCGTGCGGTCAACCATTCCACCATCCTCAAGGTCTGTACCCATTTTTGCGCGTTGCGCTTGAGTCCGTCGCGCATGTTGCGAAACCGTATGATATTGACGATGGTATCGTCCAGCATGCTGCCGGAGATATCCAGCAGGATTAATATGCGCTTGCCACCCTGTCTCAGGCCCGTAAGATACTCGCGGTTCCCCTCGCCTACCAGGCGCCGGGTGTCATCCCCTGTTTCTTTGATTTCCTCCTGCAGCTGCTTTTTCTGCTCCTCCAGTTTCTTGATATTGAGCTTCAGCCGGTCCAGTTCCACGGTATCGGTACTCTCAGACAGCTGGTCGGCCAGAGACCGGGTCTCCTGGGTCTTTTCCATGATGCGCCGGGCCATGCCTTGCGCGATCACCAGCAGCTCATCGATTTCCGATATAGTATTACGGGTCCTGGCGAGATTTTGTTTTCCTACCAGTATCTCCTCCTCGAGCAGCATGACCTCGGAGGTCTCGTCCCGGGTATCGACGGGAACCGGGATGTTGGTATCAACATTGTGCTTGATGATGAGAAACAACAGCACCACGGAGCCGAAGCCGCAGGACATGATGTCCAGAAACGACAGGCTGAAGGGGGTAAGCAATCTCTTAGCCCGCATATCTCACCGGCAGGGGGCCTACCGCCTTGACAGGGGACAGATTTGAAATCTGTCCCCGCTGACATCTGAAATGTCTGTTGGCGGGCTTCATGTCAGGCCAGGACTCTGATAAGGGTAAATTCGTGCGTCGAGCCGGTAAAACCGATCACGTCGCCCGGCCTGAGCCCGGCGTTACCGGTGACAGCCTGGTCATTGACAAAAACAACTGCGTTATCGCCTGTCGGGGCAAGGGTTGCAATCGAGTCCTCCAATGTCAGGGAGCAAAGGGAATCCTGACTCCTGAACTCCGTCAACACGCCCTGCGCGGACAGATATAACGGAGTCTGTCCGAGTGGGTGGGCTTCCGCATCGACCAGCACGTGAGTCGCTCCGGCGCCAGGCTTTTTTTCCAGCCTGGCCGCTGTCGCGTAATTGATCGCAGGTTCCGTGGCAGCCTTGAGTTGAGTGACGAAATAAATCCCTTCATGCGCGGCCTTGTCTTCCAGCATATAGCTCATGCAGCCGGCGAACACGGCCCGTTGGTCCAGGACTTCAGCCTTTATACTCGCTGCAGCCAAGTGTTCGGTGAGCGCGGGAAGACCTGCCATGCGTCTATTCACCAGGGAGATGCAGGAGGGGTCAACGGCTGCACTGATTTTATCGTACAGCGGTCGCAGCGCTTCCACCAGGCGTCCCCGATTTACCCGGGCCTGGTAGCGGGTAGTCTCAAACTCAATCTCGATCAGGGCATCAGTTTCCGTTTCCAGCGCTTGCAGGCAGTGCGCCAAGTTGTTGCACAGCGCCTGTTCCGCTACCGCATGGTGCAGCGGATCAAACCGGGATTGTTGAATAAACAGGTCGGCAATATGGTTCACGCACTTGTCCTGAAGATCCAGCAGACCGACGTCGTTAACGGTCTTGACTGCCGTGCGGCTCACTGTTTCCGAAACCTCCAGGACGGTGACGACGGTATGGTGCAAATGGATATCCAAGTGCTGGTACATGCCGGCGCCGGCCGTCGCAGCCGTAGCCGCAACGGCGCTATCGACCAATCCTGTCACGGTAAACGGAGAAGCCCCTGCCAGACCGAGCAACAGCGATAATTGCTCAGTAGTAAAACTGCCGGGCACCGCGAATACCACCTGGTCCACTTCGCCCGCCATCTCGTGCAGGGATAACAGGTGGGCAAAGGCCAGGTCGGCGTTATGTCTGGCCAGTTTCGTCCGGCGCTGAAAGTTATCCTGGTTGAGATTGCTCCAGAAGCGGCTGAAGGTATTCCTCGGGTCGATATGAGTGGATTGCAAGGCTGCCTGTCCCAGTTCGATCCGGTCCTCCTTGATCACGGCAATGCCGGGGCTGCTTGCCACGACGCTGCCGGCCTGGATAATGGTAACCTCAGAATCGTTCAGTTCTATTACAGCGTCACTCATTCATACACCTGATTGTTCAGCCATAGAGGACACAGAGTGTAGCGCCAACAATATTTGGGGTCAGAGTAAAAATACACGCAGGTTGATAGATGCCGCCGAATCATTCAGTATTTTTACTCTGACCCCAAATATTTTATCATCTATCTGACCTGCAGGTGCCGCAACAGGTTGATATCGCAGTAATGCTGCGTGTCCAGCACCAGCCTTTCCTGCATAAGCTGTAACTGGTGCATCAGGAACATGATGAAAATACTGATGATCAAGGCGATAAAGGTAGAGTTGAAGGCAACTCCCAGGCTGACGGTCACTCCCACGATATCGCCTTCAACCGCGCGATGGGCCTGGCCGAGGGCCTCGCCGATACCGCGCACGGTGCCGATGAAACCGATTGAGGGTATGGCCCAGATAATATACCTGATCATGGAAAGTTCGGAATCCAGCCGGTCGGATTCCGTCTCACATACTTCCCTGATGGCCGATGAAACATCCTGGATGTCAGCGGTGGAACCAAATCGTTGCAATGCCGCCTGCAGGGCGCGCGGCAACAGGTATTCCCGTTCATCCTCCGCCAGGGCCTGTAGCGGCCTGATGTATTGCCGGGTATCCTCAGGCAGGATGGTGGCGCCGGGCGCCACCTCCAGCAAGGATCGGTTCAGCAGGCGCCTTTCGAATAGCGCTACCCTGGTTTTCAGGCCGATAATGACAACGACCCAAAAGGCCAGGATAAAGCAGGCTTCTTGTTCAAAATCCTTGATCACGATAAAAACGGACCGTTTCACCTCGTAGATATCACCGGCCTGTTGCTGGATTCGCTGTTCCTCCAGGATGGCTTCCGCGTTCGGCCGGATCACGGCGATATAAGCCGCGTGAACGATAATTGTTGCGGCAATCAGCGTAAACAACTGGTATAAAAAATCTGTAGTCTGGTTATATTTCACGATAACTTTATATGTCGACTGGAAATTCTATGGAATAGTCTTCGGAAATCTCCTCAGTCGGATCGAATGTTTCCGGAGACTCATTTGTCGCATCCTGTGTAACCGGCCTTTCCTGTGTCACTTCCACTTCCCCTGCGTTGGGCTCTTGAGCAATAGGAGGCTCTTGCGCCACGACTGTAACTGCAGTAAAGAACAAAAGAAAAAATCCTGTTTTCAGTATCACACTAACGGTCTCAATCTTACGTTGATCATACTGCCGCCAAGCATCGGGGTCATAATGAATTAACCATAGAATATCACTCTGTGATCGCTGTGTCCTGTGCGGCGATCATGGTCCGCTCAATCCGCATAGCGGGCAATCCTGAAACCGACGTCTTCTCTTGATTTGCTCCCGTAGTCCCTGAATGACAGGCGCAGCTCGGTAATGGCGCCGTGAGCCCAGCTTGACCCGCGCATGACGTGGAACTCTCCGCTTGTGGATCCCATGGGGTCGATCTCCACTTTATCAGCGGCGCTGACCACAACGTCGTAGAAGTCGTTGACCCATTCCGCAACGTTGCCACCCAGGTCGAATAATCCCTTGCCGTTGGGTGTGAAGCTGCCCACCGGCGCGCTGACAACGTAGCCGTCATCATAGTTGCCGATTATCCTGCCGAACAAAGCCGCTGCTTTACGGTCGGCAAAATTACCGCTGTTTTTCCCGGGCGGCAGTTCCCCGCCCCAGGGGAACTTGAGTATCCCACCCGCACTGGTTACCCGGGCCGCCCAGGCCCATTCCGCTTCAGTCGGTAGCCGGTAGCCGTCGGCCGTTTTGTCAAACCCCGTAATCCTGCCTTCTTGTTCAATATAGAACGGTGTCAGTGAAGCCTCTTTGCTCAACCAGTTGCAATAGCTCGCCGCCTGCTCCCAGGTGACATTGACCACCGGCTGGTTGTCGCCGTTAAGACTGTTGCTGCGCACGGTACCGGATGAAAACGCCTTATCGAACAACCTGTACTCCTGGTTTGTCACTTCTTTCGACCCCAGGTAAAAGGGCCGCGTGAGCTTTACATTGCGCATGGTCTCATTGGCCCTGCGCCCCGGTTCCCGGCGTGACGCTCCCATGGTAAACGCGCCCGGGTAAAACAATTTCACGACCTGTCCGGCCGGCGCCGTAATAACCGGTTTGACGGTTTCCAGTTTTGCCTGCCTGATGGTCTTCAGTTGCACGTTCAGTTCGTGCTCAACCCCGACAAGAGGCGTCAGGGTGGTCTTGTAATCCACGTATCCCTGCTTGCGGATCTCTATCCGGTGCTTGCTGGTCGATAATTGGATAGTGCGGTCAGCGATCCCGACCAGCGCTCCGTCAACGTACACAGATGCGTCATCAGGTTCGACCTTGATTACTACGGAGACCAGTTCAGGTTCGAGGATGATGGACAGTCTCTTCTGCTCGCCTGATTTCGCCGTCAATGATCTGGCGGCCGGTTTGTAACCTTGTTTGAACAGCCGCACATGGGTGGTCTCGCCCGGTGTCAGGGGTACTTCCAGCGGCGTCAATCCCAGGTAATTGCCGTTGACGGTAGCATTTGCCCGGGCAGGATGAGAGACCAGGAATAAGCTGGCATCCGCCGGTTCCAGCTTGATATCGGTCAGGGATTGTGGTTTGCCCGCGACCACGGCAACCGTATCCTGCCAGACCTTATAGCCGGTTGCCTTGATCCTGATGTTGTGTTTGCCCTCCGGCAATTCTGTTGTCAGCGGTGTCCTGCCGAGGATTTCATCAGCGCTGAACACTTGCGCGTCCGCAGGCTCGGAGACGAAACTGATTTCCGCCCAGGCGGGCTTCAGGTCAGCGCTGACGGACTGTTCGCGGTCGAGTCCTTCCACATTGATTTCTGCGCGGAAAGGGAAATAACGCTCTACCACGATTTCCACAAGATACTCTCCGGGAGCGAGGTCCCTGAGAGTAACAGGTGTTTCTCCCTTGGAATTGCCATCGATAAGTACCTGCGCGCCGGTTACCGAACCGCTGTCAACCCGCAAGTGTCCGGGCAGTTTCTCCAGCCGGTAAAGATAATGCTGAGACGCCTCTTCGGTCACACCAAGTCTTTCCCGGACCGGGGAATAACCCTGGGCAGACAGGTTAAGATTATAAGTGCCGGGGCGAATTAGATAACGATTGGCCAGCTTAATCTTAACTGTGGTCGATATGTCGATGTCCGTATTCAACGGCTCAGTTTCTATATAGACCGCTTTGGCAGTCAGCATGAACCAGGCACAGAACGCGCCGACTGCGAGCAGGGCAATAATCAGGCAAAGCCGCGGATTAAGCGCAACAGACCGGGTCGACTTTTTAGCTGACAGCGGTTCAAACTTCGCTGCCTCAATACGATTAGCCGTCATTATCCGAGTTATTGTCCAAGGGCTACTTTTTCATCACTGTTAACAATCACAGGCTCCATGGCTTTGTCCGGGTCAACAAAAAATTCAACACGCACGTCGCGATATCCGTCTCGATGTCCGACCGCCACGTAATGGCCGGGACGCAGTGACAGGCTTTTACTGGTGAAATAACCGAGTTCGCCGACCTTGTAGAGAGTAACCCGGGTCAGGCTGTCGGATCTGAACTGCACTGCTACGGGTGTGTCGGCCAGGCTCAGTAAACGGTTGAGCTTTGCCAATTGCCCGGCCAGGATGGGCCCGGGTTCGGACAGCGCCTGAATTTTGTCACGGAAACTGACGATCTCGTTAAACGCGCTCCGATCAAAAAGCCGGTCCGGCTGGGACAGTACCTGCTCAAGTTTATTGTGTATCTCATTACGCAGGGCTGCGCGCCGTTCACCTCCCCGGGCATTTCCCAGGTTATTGTCCAACTTCAGGGCGGCCCCATAAGCGGATACGGCTCCTTGCCAATCCTCGTTCTGTTCTGCTGCTTTGGCCTGTTTCAGTAACGCGTTGATTTTTCCCGAGGTTATACGATGGTTCACCTGGTCGAGCCCGCTACGTGCATCGCGCGATCCCGGCTTTATCTTGAGCGCAGTTGAAAACTCGTCCCTGGCCTGTGAATAGCGTCCCTGTTCCAGCAACCGGAAACCGGAAGACATGGCAAGATTGAATGCACCCTCGCTGATTCCGGTCTCAGCCTGCTGTAGCTGCTGCCTGGCCCGCTCCGAGTGGCTGTCAAGCTCTATGGCCTGTTGATACAGCGCTTTGGCCTGTTCGGCTTTTCCATCCCGCAACAACACATCCCCCCTGTCAACCAGGTCCATGACTTCAGCCAGGGTCCCGGCCCGTTCCATTCCCAACAGGGCAGTCCGGTCAATGGGATCAATAGCGAGAGCGATGCTGAATGCCTCCCTGGCTGCAGCGACATCACCTGCAGATAATGCCGCATTACCGGTTTCCATGGTATCGCTGAATAACTCCTCCATACCTTGCAGCAGCCCTGTTAGAATATCCGAAGCCCGGGCATAATAGTTGTGGGCTTGAGAAAAATTTTGCCGGCTGTATTCTGCATCTCCTGACTTGGCGTACTGTATCGCCTGCTCAAAACCCTTCTTGCCCCAAACTGTTACTCCTCTCTCTTCCAGGGTTTTCTGCGCGTCAAGTAACTGTTCCAGTATTTCCTGGCTCTCTTTGCGCTGAGAGAATTGCTGCGCTTTTCTCCAAGGGGCATCACCCGCAGCCTTACCTGCTGTCACTTGAAGCGCATTCCCCCCGAGTGGCGCATGACCGGGTTCATCAAGCCCGGTGCGGGAGATCACTGCGCCGGGTTCAATGACGGGTTTGACAACCCAACGGGGAAGCAGAAAAAAAACAATGACTGTGATGAGTAATGCCGCGCCTGTTCCCAACCATAACAACGGCTTTTTACTGACGCGTCTGCTTTTTTTCTCTTGTCTGGTTGCGGCAACAGTCAGATCTACCGTAGCCGGCTTGATGGGAACAAAACCGGGATCCGTCATTTGCCGGCGTCAGTGGCTGACCCGGTTTCCGTTGCATGAATTTCTTTCAATATCCGGCGCCATTGACCGTATTGCTCGTTTACCGAGCCGGAAAGAGTGACCGTGCGGTCCTCCAGGTCTATGGAGTGTGGTTCTATCTCTGAATCGAGGGAAGCGGAAACTTCTTCCAGCGCTTCCACGTGTATCTTGGCCTCTTCACGCTTCTGCAGGCCACTTTGAATCGCGGCAGCGCCGGCGCCTATGCCTACCCAGCCGGCTGTCCGTGCAGTACGACTGTCAACCCCCTGGGCCAGTATCCCGGCCAGCACCGCCAGGGCGCCGCCAATCAGCCGTGCATTCGATTCGGATTTGACTTCCTTCAAAGCCTGACTTTCCAGGTAGAAGGCCTCACGCCACTCCCGGTACGGGTCCTCCATCTGGTTGACAAACGAGGCATAATACTGTTGCAGCGTGTCCACGAAAATATAGTCACGTTCCCGAATCTGACGAATCTGTTGCATACTCGGATCACCTTCTGCGGGCAGGCGTTTAACGAAATAACGTCCCTTTTCATCCACACCCAGGTGATCGTGGAACACCTCCGGAGAAAAGTCCCTGGCGAACTTCAGTTCGGCAACGGTGCGTATATTCCTGATTTCAGCGGCGTCGAACTGGTTGCGATAAGCCAGCATATCGTTTGCGATCTGGTTATAGATCTTCTGGAACGGTTCACTGCGGTTTGCGGTAGTGTCATCATACGAGTACTTGCCGGCCAGTCCCGTATACTTTTTGCTGAACCAGCGTTTTCCCGTAGCGTCTTCCACCGTTGCCTGCAACCAGAGGTTTTCACCGTCCGATTTCAGGATTTCACCATCCACCCAGACATCCATCTCGCTTAACCGGTCCGGGATTACCCGCACCACGCCCCAGTTACCTGTATGCTGCAGGGTTTCCATCAGCTTGTACGGCATAAAACGCGCCTCGGCCTCGCGTATTTTAGGAAATACACCTTCTTCCCCTACACTCAGGGCGTCAGTTCCGGGATTGAAAATACCAACCCCCACGTCCAGCAGTAATTCTTCCGGCGTTACTTCCGATTCCAGCGCCACCCTCTCATAACTGGCCGACTTTACCGTGGTCGTGTTACAGCCGACCAGGCCGAAACATAGTGAAACAACTGCCGTAACCAGCTTGATATGACTTGATTTCATCTTAAATCTCGCTTGTATTTACGATATTCGTCCCAGAGTTTATCCCTTAACTCGGGGTCCTGTTCTTTCATTGCGGCCTCGCGCAATTGGCGGGCGATGATATCGTCTCCCTTGGCATCAACAAGATCAGGGGGCACCTGGCTGTGGCTTCTGGTCGGGATATTCCCCTCGCCCTTAATAGACACAGGGTCAGAGTCGACCATTGCCGTTTGCAATGGCTCCTCCCCGGGGTTCTGCACAGAGCCGCCCTCTCCGGGAAAATCATCGTCTTCGGGAAAACCGCCATACCCTTCCTGGTCGGCTTGTTCATTGATGGCCTGCTGTTCGCCCAGCATCAGTTGGTCGAATTCCGCAAAGCCCTCTTCCAGTTCACCGCCGAGAGTCTGTTTCTTCTCGGCATCAGTCCTTGCCGGGTCGCCTGCACCGGCCTGAGGCATGTGCCCGGCAGCGCCTTCACCCTGTTGCCCCGGCTCACGCCTTTTATTGAGTTCCTGCAAAGCTTCGGCCAGGATTTCATCATCGGTCTTTTCTCGTCCCGTTCCGGCAGTAGAGCCTGACCCGTTCGGTACTTTACTCTCGCCGGTTTGCGTAGCGGGTATTGAGATCCTGCCGGGGACAGGAGTATCCGGTGTTCCCCCAGAACCGGCCGTGGGCTGACCCGGTAACCCCGGCAATTCCGGCATACCCGATACACCTACCTGAACGGAAGGTCCCGATGAACCCGGCGAACCAGATGGACCTGGTGAGCCTGGAGCGCCTGGTGAACCTGGAGCGCCTGACGATCGAACAGCAGGAGTAGTATTGCAGGCGGTGACAAGCGCCATCACGGAAATCATGACTGAGAATCGTAGCGCTCCACCCACAATATTAGCGAAATTCATAAGTTCATCCCCGTGCCCGATTAGTAAATTATAGTTCAAACTTCCGTTGCGTATACCACGTTAAGGTTAGATAGGGATCAGCGCTGAATGTTCCCGTACCCGATCAGGCAATAATAGGGTATAGGCGGTTCTGTGACAATATCTTCAGCTAATTCTGTTAGGAACACATAAACTGTCCGGTCCCGTATCGAGGTACGGGGCAGGCTTTATCATGTTGGTTTTTGGGAGTCATGATGAATAGGTCCACCCGGTGGGCTTGTAATGGACTCCGACACCCGAAGAAGGCAGGTCGGACGCTGCACCCTCAACCACCAGGCCCACCAGCGTCGTCGGATATGCGGAAATATTGTGATCCGTTCCGGCGATCTCCTTTTCATGCAACCCGGTATTGACCCCCGTGGCACTCAACTCAAGCACCAGATCGCCGGCCGTGATGTTATTACCAGGCGTCAGGGGATTGCCGGCGCTGGGCGCGTAGATCGTAACTGCCAGGGTCAAGCCGGCCAGAAAGCATACGCCAAGCAAATAACGGAGGAATCTAAAAGTGAAGCGGAATGATGACAGGTAATTTGTGGGAAACATGACGATCTGACTCTATTCGGTAGCGTATCGCTTAATGCAGCAGCGGCACAATAAAAGTCAAACACCTGAATGCGTTAAGGATAACAAGAAGCTGTTGTAAATTAGCCATTTACCTTCAGACCGGTGTCACTTGCGGAACGCATGCCCATATGTCATGTGATAGCATGACTGCTTTCTTATATGTGTGTGTAATTATTTCATATAAAAAATACAATTCTATATACAATATACTTTATGTCAAGAAGGTGTTAGGAATACATAAACTATCCTGCCCCGTATCAAGGTACAGGGCAGACTTTATCATGTTGGTTTTTGGTAGTCACGATGAATAAGCGGGAAAAGCCATGTATTGTGAAAAATCCAACTATGGAAACTTCAGAGAAAGCAAGTAGAACATTATGAGTGAAAAACCATTAATTCATCAGATCTCCGCAGGACTATCGGTCATGACGCCCGCAGAAAAAAGAGTCGCACGGGTTGTACTGTCGGACTACCCGTCTGCCGGGCTATTTCCCATTGCAAAGTTAGCAGAATTAAGTCATGTAAGCGGCCCCACTGTGTTGAGGTTCGTCAAGCGACTTGGTTTTGACGGATATCTGGATTTTCAGAGCAGATTGCTGGGTGAACTCAGCCAACGAAAATCGTCTTTCCCGGAACTGTATGAGGACAACATAGCAGGACTCAAAAATCACAAATTAATTCAACATGTTACCCAGTTACATCAAAATAAGCTGGTAGCAAGCCTGACGAAATTACCCACTGCTGAATTTGATCATACAATTAAATTACTCTCCAATCTAAAATCAAGATTGATGTGTACGGGTGGTCGGTTTACCGGTTTTCTGGCGCGGTATCTTGCGTTACGCCTGCATGAAATAAGGCCTGGTGTCAGGTTCTCCGAAATTTTCCATGAACTGCGCAATGAACATCTTCTGGATATTAACAACAAGGATATTGTTGTGGTGTTTGATGTCAGGCGTTATCAAAAGGACACGGTCGAGTTTGCCGGGGCAGCACACAAAAACGGGGCTAAAATAATACTGCTTACCGACCCAGATTTATCACCTATCGCATCTATTGCAACTTGTGTGTTACCGGTCGAAGTCGAAGGCCCTTCCGTCTATGCGTCCACTCTGAATATTATGGCCGTGGTAGAACTGCTTATTTTGGGAGTGGCGGAAAATCTGGGTGAGACGGCAAAAACCAGAATAAAAAAACTGGAAGATATGCGGCTACCGGTTGAACCTGGTGGAGAAAACAAGCAATTACCTGCCTGACCGGGATGGTCTGCGTGAACCGTGAAGTCACGGAGGAACTTCTGATTCAATCGCGTCCTCTAACGGTTTATACTTTAACATCATCTGGTTCTTGCTGACGGCAACGGAAAATAACATTCATGATTAAACAGACCGTCCTGATCGCCTGTCTGGTGCTACTAATCCCAAGCCACGGCCTTGCCGCGCCGTTCAGCTACACCTGGAAGATTGAAGACCTCGCCAGGACAAATGCCGAGACCGTCGAGTTACGCGATAATAAAAACAGGCTGCTGAAGAGGATAGACGCAAAGCAGATGATCTATCTTTATTCGGTAATGCAGGCCATCGAGGAAGTCTCGGAACTCAGGTCGGAACTGATCATCACTAATGGCGAAACACCCAATGCCTTTGCCACCAAGGGCATGGCGGAACTGGTGCCGGTAGATGCCGGCGTTGAGGGTGAAGCAGGAACAGGCAGTGAAGAAACAAGCCTGCAGGGGAGAGCTATCACGGATACAAAACCGATCGATGAAGAAAATGCCGTAGAAATTAACATAGTAGGCATCAATTTCGGCATGCTTGATTTACTGGGTCTGGACGTACACATGGCCGCCGCCCTGATCGGTCATGAACTGGGCCATCTTAAGTTAAAACACGGCGAAGATAATAAGACCAGGCGCAGAACCGACATAATGACAGCATCCAACACCAAATACAGTCGTGACAACGAACGTGAGGCAGACTACCTGGGCGCAATCTGGTCGGTTGAAGCCGGTTACGACCCTGACGGTGCGGTGCGTCTGCAGGAACTGGTATTCAAAAAAACCAAACACCTGTCCGGAGGGTTTTCCGGTTCACACCCGTCTTCGATTGAACGAATTACCAAGTTGAAGTCCCTGGCCCGCAGACTTTCCCAGTAAAATGCGCGTTAACCCGCATTTCTCACCAGGTGATGCGAAGATCGCGCCGGATTTTTGCCGCCAGCGGGTGCCTGCGACCGAAACCATAGCCGTAGCTCTGGTTGAGGGAGCACGTGCCCGCTGGCGGCAAAAAGACAAGCGAGGGCGCATCAAGCGCAGTATGCAATGATGACATTATCAATAGATTACCATAACTCATTGACAGCAAACATGTATCCGATGGCTACTAGCGACCTGGTGAGAAATGCGGGTTAATGATTATATTGAGCGCGGTCATACCGTTGTCTGCGCCAATGTTCGGCTGGCGCATCGCCTGAAACACCTGTATGCACAGGAGCAGTTGCGCCAGGGTCGGCGCACCTGGGAGACCCCGGATATACTGCCGTATCGGGCATGGTTGCGGCGCTGCCGGAATTCCCGCCGTGAACGTAACGGCGTCACCAAACTCCTGCTGTCCGGCGATCAGGAAAGCGTACTCTGGCAACAAATCATCGAGGATTCCGATTATAGGGACGATCTGTTGCAAATATCCTCGGTGGCAGAGCAGGCCGTCGGCGCCTGGCAACGCCTGAAAGAATACAACGTCCCGATTTTCCCCGAAGGCACACCCATGAATGAGGACATTTTTGCCTTCAAGTCCTGGGCCGACGAATTCCAGTCGCGCTGCCGGCATAACAACTGGATCGATAACGCGTCACTGGCGGACATACTGCGTCCTGATGCGGCCACGGACCCGGATGCCTTTGGCCATGGAGTGACTCTGGCCGGGTTTGACCAGTTAACCCCGCAACAGACAATGTTATGCAAGGGAATGAAGACCGCTGGGTTTCCCGTGGACGAGTGTCCGATAGAGGATCGGAACATCTCCGCACAGGTGGCGGATTTTGCAGACACAGATCAAGAAATCCGGGCAGCCGCCGGCTGGGCGCGCCGGCTCATTGAAGAGAACGGGGAGACCACTATCGGTATTCTCGTACCGGATTTGCGCAAACTGCGCAATCGCATTCGTTATATTTTCGAGGACATCCTGACGCCCGGAAACCTGAGCTATCGGGAGGCAACGGCGCCCCTGCCCTTCAGTATCTCAATGGGACAACCGCTGGCGGATTATCCGCTTATCCATGTAATCTTCTCCATTCTCGGGTTGGGCAAGACGTCGCTGGCGCTGGAAACCCTGGGTATCCTGTTGCGTACGCCGTTTATCAAAGGCCACGACCGGGAACGAGCCGGACGCGCTTTACTGGATGAAAAACTGCGTTCCCGTAGGCAACTCACGTTTACCCTGACGGATGTGCTTTACTTCGCTGACGCGGGCGGCAACAAAGGACAAGCCATCCCGACCCTGACGAGCGTACTGCGCGAAGCAGGTTCAGCTCTGGAGGAACTACCTGCACGACAGTCACCGGAGGCCTGGACTGAAAGCTTTACGTTTTTCCTGGAGCTGTTCGGCTGGCCGGGAGAACGCACGCTGGACAGCGCTGAATATCAGCAGGTGCAATCCTGGCATTCGGTGTTGGACAGCTTTGTTTCCCTGCGCGAGGTGAGTCCGGTCATGTCCCGCTTTGAGGCGCTGTCCCATATACGTCGTATTGCCACGAGGCTCGGCTTTCAACCGGAAACTGCGGAAACCCCGGTACAGATCCTTGATCCCCACGGTGTTGCGGCCATGGCCTTGGATCATGTCTGGATGCTGGGGTTGAGTGAAGAGACCTGGCCGCCCCGACCCATACCCAATCCCTTCATCCCCATCGCCTTGCAGAAAAAATACGGGATTCCGGGCGCCGACGCAGACAACGCGTTGCAGCAGGCCGAGCGCCTGCAAAAGGCGCTGGTCGGTTCCACACCGAATATTATCCTGAGCCATTCCCGCAATGAGGGAGACCGGCCACTTCTGAGAAGTCCCCTGTTGCGCGACCTCCCGACACTTACCGACGCGACGATACAGGGGCTAACTGAAGCGGCTAATCTTATTGGCAGGCCAACACCGGTCAACGAGTCGAAACAAGGGACGGAGATAAAACCGTATTCGCAGGTGATTTTCGACAACGGGACCATGGAAACCTTTGTAGATACGACAGCGCCGCCCATCACCGGCCTTTATGCCGGCGGTGGCGCGGACCTGTTCCGGGACCAGTCCCAATGCCCGTTTCGGGCCTTTGCCAGGCATCGTTTACATTCCCGGGAGTTGGCCGAAGCAGACATCGGCCTGGATGCGGCGCAACGAGGCACCCTGTTGCACCAACTTATGGAAAATATCTGGTCGCAACTGGAAAGCCGGGACAAGCTCGCAGCCATGACCGGGGAGGAACGGGAGCAATTGATCGAATCCCGGGTACAGGAGTTGATAACGGATTCCCGCAGATATAACCCTCTGATCTTCACGGAGCGCTTCTGCGCAATTGAAACCAGGCGGCTGGCCCAGGTGCTGCGCGAGTGGCTGGCGCTGGAACTGCAACGGGCGCCGTTTACCGTCGTCAACGTGGAGAGAAAAGCCCGATATTCCATAGCCGACGTGGAATTTTCCGCCCGCCTGGACCGCGTTGACGCACTGGAGGACGGCCGGCGCGTGATCATCGATTACAAGAGTGGTAAGGCAAATGTCAATGCCTGGGCAACAGATCGGCCCGATGAGCCGCAAATGCCGTTATATGCCGTTACCCACCCCGGAGTCGTCGCCGCCGTTGCTTTCGCCAGACTGAAGCGGGGGGGAGATTTCGGTTTCGCCGGTCTGGCAGAAACCGGGGACATCCTGCCGGGAACCAAGGCTTTTGAGCAGGACCGCCAGGCGAAAAGGTTTATTCCTGAGCGCGCTGCGGGGCCGGCTGAGACACCGCCCTCCTGGGAGGTTCTGTTCGATAACTGGCGCGCCGTGTTGCAAGACCTGGCATCCGAATTCCGTCAGGGCGTAGCCACGGTCACGCCGAAGCGCGGCGCTTGCGACCACTGCGACCAACAACCCCTGTGCCGTATTCACGATATTTTGGGGTCAGAGTAAAAATACTTAATGACAAACCAGCGCAATCTGCCAGCTCAACTGTATTTTTACTCTGATCCCAAATATCTTTGTCAAAACAATATTGACAGGCTGCCGGATGACTGAAATCAGACCGGCCGATCAGGAAATCCGTACACGGGTGTTAGCACCGGATTTGTCCTTTATCGTCCAGGCGCCGGCCGGTTCCGGGAAGACCGAGTTGCTGATCCGGCGTTACCTGCGCCTGCTTACAGTCGTTGATACGCCGGAAGAAATCGTCGCCATCACCTTCACCCGCAAGGCGGCTGCCGAAATGCGCAACAGGATTATTGAGGCATTGGAATCTGCGGAGTCTACGGAAGCCGGTCACAGCAATAATCAGGACACCAATGCACAGGCCCGTCGACAACTGGCCATCCTGGTACTGAACAGAGATAAGGAACTGGGTTGGCAACTGACGCGTAATCCCGCCCGCATGAGGATCCAGACTATCGATTCCTTCTGCGCCGTGTTGACCCGGCAAATGCCCCTGTTGTCGAAACTGGGGGGGCAACCGGAAGTCATCGAGGATGCCGAAGATCTGTATCGGGAGGCGGCGGCCAACACTCTGAAGCAACTGGACGACGGCGCTTCAAAGAACGCGGGGCAGCCGGGCAGTAACGCGGGTTGGAGCCAAGCCGTTGAAACGCTGCTGGAACACCTGGATAACGACCTGCCTCGGGCCAGGGACATGCTGGCTGGTATGCTGCGCAAACGGGACCAGTGGCTCCGTCATCTGGTTGGCCAACGTCCTGACCGCAAATCCCTGGAGGGCGCCCTCAGACATATTGTAGAGACGACACTGGATATTGTACTGGAAGCTTTGCCCCAGGAATTCTTGCCGGAATTTACAGACTGCCTTCGTTTCGCCACGCAGAACCTTACGGAGTCGCCATATATAATCGAGGAATTACCCGGCGCAAGCGCCGCCGAGCTCCAACGCTGGCAATTCATCACTTCCCTGTGTCTGACCGGGAAAGGTGACTGGCGTAAACGGCTGAGCGTCAACGAGGGATTCCCGCCGGGTGATACCGGCAAGGACATGAAACACCGGTTTCATTCCCTGTTAGGCCGGTTCGCGGATAATGAACGATTACAGGAACTGTTCCTGGAAATACGCAGACTGCCTCCGCCCGGCTACAGCGACGAGGAATGGCGGGTGCTCGAAGCATTATATAAATTGCTGGTGCTGGCCAACGCGCAGTTGTACCTGCTGTTTGCCGAGCGCAACCAGGTGGATTTTACCGGGCTTTCCCTGGCGGCTCTCCGGGCATTGGGCAATGAGGATAGCCCCACCGACCTGGTGTTGTACCTGGATTACCGGATCCGCCATATCCTGGTGGATGAGTACCAGGACGTTTCCATCAACCAGGGTAAATTGCTGGAGAAGTTGACTGCCGGCTGGGCTCCGGAAGATGGCCACAGCCTGTTCCTGGTGGGCGACCCCATGCAGTCCATCTACCGCTTCCGGGACGCCGAAGTGGGCGTATTCCTGGCTACCTGGGAGCAACAACGACTGGGACAAGTGCCGGTTGAGCCGGTGAATATCGAGGTCAACTTTCGTTCCGACAAGAACCTTGTGGATTGGGTCAACAGGGCATTCAGGGAGGCGCTGCCGGACAAGTCGGACGCGGCCCGCGGCGCGGTCAGCTTCACCGCGGCGGACGCATATCATCCGCACAAAGGGGAAAACAGGGTACAGATACACCCCATATTGGGCCGGGATGATGAGCGGGAAGCGGAGCTGGTGCTGGAGCAGGTCAGGACAATCCGGCAGAACGCGCCGAAACCGGAGAGCATCGCCATACTGGTACGGAGCCGCCCCCACCTGCAATCTATTATAGCCATGCTGGCCAGGTCCGGGCTGCCTTTTCGGGCCATCGAGATTGAGCGACTGGGGACCCGGCCCGTCATCCAGGACTTGATGGCGTTGACCCGCGCCCTGCACCATCCGGCCGACCGGGTCACCTGGCTGGCCCTGCTGCGCGCACCCTGGTGCGGGCTGCGCCTGGAGGACCTCCTGGCGCTGACGGCGGGTGCGAAGGATGAAACCATCTGGCATTGTCTGCAAAATAATGACAGGCGAGAAACACTAAGCACGGACGCTCAGCGCCAGTTGGACCGGTTACGCTCTGTTCTCGAAGAGGCGTTCACACGGCAGGGCAGGATGCCGTTGCGACGCTGGGTCGAGGGCGTCTGGCTTAATCTGGGCGGCCCGGCCACCCTGGATTCAGCCACCGATTTACACAACGCCAACACTTTTTTTGACCTGCTGGATGAACTGGACGCAGGCGGCGACCTGCGTAGCAGGGATGAGTTCATCGATCGAGTGGATACCCTGTATGCAAGCGCCGATGTCCAGGCCGATGATTCCCTGCAGGTCATGTCCATCCATAAAGCCAAAGGGCTGGAATTCGACCATGTGATCCTGCCCGGCCTGGCCAAGCGCAGTCGCAGTGACGACACACAGTTGCTGCTCTGGTCGGAAAGTCCGCACCAGGATCACTCCGACCTGTTGCTGGCGCCCGTCAAGGCAAGCCACGAGGATTCATCACCTATCTACGATTTCATCAGGAGTCTGGAGAAGAGAAAGCAGCGCCACGAGGAGGGACGCTTACTGTACGTGGCGGCTACCCGGGCGCGCAAACAACTGCACCTGATCGGTAGCGTGGAGGAGAACAAAGACGGCGAATTGACAAAACCCCCGGACAACACCTTGCTGGCGCAGTTATGGCCTGTCGCCGAGGAGTGTTTCCGGACACACCTGGAAAACCAGTCGCCGGTGGACAGGGAGACAGCGTCACCTGCCGAGGCTCAAGCCGCATCCTTGCGACGCCTGAGCGCGGATTGGCAGTTGCCTGCACCACCCCCTGCGGCGCACTGGATCAAGGCGACTGATCCTGGCGCAGAGCGGCGCGACATCGAGACTGAAAACGGCAGGATTGAATACCAATGGGCCGGACGCACCATCATGCACGTGGGTAGCGTCGTACACCGGTGCATACAGGTGATGGCAACGGAGGGAATCGGCCAGTGGAACGCCGGAAAAATCACCGGTTGGCGGCAATACTACCGGGAATCCCTGCGTGTTCTGGATGTACCTGACGCGGAACTGGATACGGCCTGCGACCTGGTGGAACAAGCATTGACGGGTTTACTGACGGATCCCCGCGGACAGTGGTTGCTGGCCGACCACCGGGAACAAGCCAGCGAATACGCCCTCAGCGGCATCCACCGGGGGGAAGTCGTGAATATTATTATTGACCGAACCTTTGTCGACAAGGAAGGCGTCCGCTGGATCGTTGACTACAAGACCTCACGCCATGAGTCCGGGGACGTTGACCGGTTCCTGGACCTCCAGCAGGATCGCTACCGGGAACAGTTAGAGAAATACGCCGACATCATGTCCGCACTGG
Source organism: Gammaproteobacteria bacterium (assembly GCA_965205405.1). GTDB lineage: Bacteria > Pseudomonadota > Gammaproteobacteria > Eutrophobiales > Eutrophobiaceae > JAAXHV01. The sequence continues at coordinate 1,339,792 of OZ242169.1, read as the reverse complement.
ATGACAGACCCATGCGCCTGGGCCTGTACTTCCCACTGCTGCGCGGCTGGCGGGAGTGGGTCTATTCGTAACCTTATGCGCGCCCATTACCTGCAACACGTCCCATTCGAGGGTTTAGGCAGCATCGATTCCTGGTTGCAGTCGGTCCATGCCGAGACCACAGGCACCAGGCTCTTCGAGGACCCTACATTGCCTGCCGTGGATGATCTTGATTTACTGGTCATCATGGGCGGCCCCATGAGCGTGAATGATGAAGCAGACTTTCCCTGGCTTGTGGCGGAAAAGGAGTTTATCCGCGCCGCCATTGAGAAAGACAAGGCCATTATCGGTATTTGCCTGGGCGCGCAACTGATTGCCAACGCTATGGGCGCCGCCGTCCGTCCTAACAAGGAAAAAGAAATCGGCTGGTTTCCTGTTGCAGGAGAATCGACGGGCGGCGCGGGAGACTTATTCCCCTTCCCGGAAGAACTGCTTGTGTTTCACTGGCATGGTGAAACCTTCGACCTGCCGGGCGGCGCGCTACGACTTGCCAGGAGCGTTGCCTGTGAGAATCAGGCTTTTCAACTGGGCCGGCGGGTGATCGGCATGCAGTTTCACCTGGAAACAACGCCGGCGAGCGCCCGCGCACTTGCCCACTACTGCCGGGATGAATTACAGCCCTCTCTTTACGTGCAAACCGAGGCGGAGATGCTCGGGATTGACACTTCCTGTTACTCCACTATCAATCGCTACATGGATAATATCTTGCAGTTTATCGTCAGATGATGGGCGCAGTTTAAACCGGCATATCTTACCAACTCGCCGGACATTATCTGATAATGCTTTTCTCCTTCATATATTCGACGATTATTTCAACCTCTTCCTCGAGCGTCATTTGATCAGTATGCAAGTGGATTTCCGGGTTTTCCGGCGCTTCATAAGGATCGTCAATCCCGGTAAAATTCTTAATCTCCCCAGCCCGCGCTTTTTTATACAAACCTTTTGGGTCACGTTGTTCCGCCGTCTCCAGCGAACAATCGACAAATACCTCAACGAATTCAAACCCGGCTTCTTCATGCAGCTTTCGCACCTGCTCGCGGTCTTTCCAATAGGGACTGATGAAACTCGACAACACAATCAAACTCGAATCTACAAACAGTTTGGCAATTTCACCGATTCGCCGAATGTTCTCAGCGCGATCCTCTGCAGAGAAGCCGAGGTTTTTATTTATCCCGAAACGGATATTATCGCCGTCCAGGCGATAACATAGCTTCCCTTGTTCGTACAGGACTGCCTCCAGCGCGACAGCAATAGTGCTCTTGCCGCTGGCCGAGAGTCCCGTAAACCAGAGCGTTGCCCCCTTCTGCTCCAGTAGCCTGTTTCGGTCCTCGCGGGTAATATCACCATGATGCCAATGTACATTGGTCGCTTTTTGTTGCGCCATAAGTTTTGCCTGTATCCAGTTTGAATTAACGCGGGGATGTGCCCATAATAAATTTACATATAGGATACTCGGTTTTTTATCTGCGAACAGTCTCACGTGCTAAAACAATAATGATCGTATTGTTTACGGACTATGGTTTACAAGGCCCCTACCTGGGACAGGTGCAAGCGGTATTGCACAGGATTCTCCCGGCAGAAAACGTGATCAACCTGCTGGCCGATGCGCCGCGTAACAACCCCAGGGCTTCGGCGTATCTCCTGTCCGCGTTCAGCCGGGCTTTTGCCGCACAACCGGAGACGATCTTCTTTTCCGTGGTTGACCCCGGCGTAGGCAGTTTTCAGGACCGGCCGATGGTACTCAAGGCAAACGGGCAATGGTACCTGGGACCGGATAACGGCCTGTTCGATATCGTTTGTCGGCATAGTTCAGAGATAGAATGTTGGCATCTGGACTGGCAGCCCGAAACATTATCGGCCAGCTTTCATGGCCGCGATTTATACGCTCCGACAGTAGCAATGATCAGGAATAAAGACATTCCCGGTACGGCAATACGCTGGGAAGACCGTCATGGCTGGCCGGATGATTTGAACGAGATCGTCTACGTCGATCACTTCGGCAACTGCATGACCGGTATCAGACGCGAAATTCAGAGCGATATCGGGGAAATTAAAATAAACGGTATTACTATCCCGTTTGCCGACACTTTTTCCTCCGTCCCCCACGGCACTGCCTTCTGGTACGGCAACTCACAGGGTCTTATCGAAATCGCCGTGAACGAAGGCAATGCGGCAAAACAACTGAACCTGGAAATCGGAACTGAAATAAGTTTTTTAACGGATTACAGGGGCTAACATTTGGTGTATCGAGTATGTTAGCTAGTCGCATTTTGACGTCGTATATCGCCTTTCCAGTTCAATATGTTGTCGTCAGCAGTAATCAGGGTTGCTGAATTGAAAATGGCTGTCGCTGTAATCAGACGGTCAGCCGGGTCACCATGAAAATCCGGTAGTTGAGCGGCAATAATCCCAATCCCCCCAGTCACGGGGATTTCGTGCAGTCCTTGTTGCAACAGATCCTGCATCCATTGTGAGACGGGGGTTAGCAGGGAAAGGCGTTGTTTTCGCATGAGCATGGCGATTTCCCAGAAGCTTATCGACGAAACGCCAAGCTCTTCATTATTCAATCCCTCGTCAATCAACTCCTTGGATTTTTTCCCTAACCGCTTATTACCCTCATCCAACCATACCAGGGTATGTGTATCAAGGAGTATCAACGGTCGGCATCCCAGACTTCATCTAAGGGAGCAATAAGATCATCATGACTCTTGATGACGCCGCGATGTAACCCAAATAATGACTCAGGCTTCTGATAACAGGGAACAAGTTTGCTGATCGGTTTACCGTTCTTGGTGATAATGACAGGTTCACCCGTATCGGCGACTTCATTCATTATTCCTAAACACGTGGCTTTAAATTCTGATGCTTTGATGGTTTTCATAGTAATTCCTAATATGACTATGGTCATAACTATAGTCATATCGGAGTGATCAGTCAAGTAAAACCGGTAGATTATTTGCTAAACGGCGGCGGGCCGCTGATGTTGATTGTGCCCGTCATGCCCTGTTCTTCATGGCCGTCTCTGTGGCAATAGAGCTTCAGGTTCCTTCCCTTTGTCATGGGATAAAAAAACCATTCGATGGTGGCGCCGGGTTTCAGTTCAATATCGTTAATGGCGCCGTGTATTTCCGCGACGGTCTTGCCGTCCTTATCCGCGACTTCCACCTTCCTGGTAAAAATGTGTGTGGAAAATGCATCCGAGGTGAAGTAATGATCCTCTGAGCTGGGGTTATTCAGCACCATTTTGTAGTATTTGCCACGTTCAAAAGAAAAGGTATCCGGGACAAACTTCATCTCTTCATCGGCAGTGCCGACACTCACCTTGATTTCAATGGCCTCAGGACCGTGACGCTTCTCTCCGGCACATAGTGAAGATGCGCATAACAGGATAATCAAAAGCGCTAATCTGTGAATATTCATCAGCTTTCCTCCAAGCTCAGGGGATTATGATTGCAGGCAGAAGATAACCGCCATCTCCTTTGCATTCAACAGTTCCATACGTCAATTGTCAGATAATACCGCAATTCTCCGTCCTGAAAATCAATAGATTTCATCCGTCCAACCCTTGAGTTAGTTGCATCAGGAGAAAGTTCTGTTTGCGCTGTACCACAAGATATTGATTTCCTTTACACATATTATATTACTGATTTGAAATATAGTCTGATCAGTCCCAAAAGAGCGGGGCAAGGGGGAAAACAATGTTCTATCAAAACTATAAAGGCGAAATCCTGTTGAAGACGGGCAGACTTGTCATACTGACGGTGTTATGTGGCGCTCTTATACCCGGTTACGCCATAGCGCAGGCGCTGGAAGAAATCGTGGTGACCGCGCGTAAACGTTCAGAGAGTCTGCAGGAGATTCCGGAATCGATTACCAGTCTGTCAAGCTTCGAGCTTGAGATGGCCAATATCGACCAGATTAACGATATTGGCGGTCGTATACCCAACCTGACCCTGACGACCCGCGCCGACGGCTATCCCAATGTAACCATCCGCGGGGTAGGCTCGTTTGGCAATACCCAGGGCGTGGGATTTTTTGTGGACGGTGTGCAAGTCGTTACAGATGCCTCGTCAAGATTCGGTGATATTGAGCGAATGGAAGTCCTGAAGGGCCCGCAAGGCACGTTGTATGGAGGAAGCAACGTGGGAGGAGCGATCAAGTTCATTACCAAACGGCCGGACCTGGAGAAAAAAGTGGGGAACCTGACAGTGACCCTGGGTGAGCAGGAGACGCGAAACTTTTCCGGCACAGTGGGTATGCCTCTTATAGAGGACAAACTCGCGATTCGCATCTTTGGTTATCACGAAGAGGATGACGGATTCCTGAAAGCGAGTGATCCTACACGGCTTAATGGTGAAGACAGCTCCAGTATTCCCTTGCCGGGAGGGGGGACAACAGACAGATTCTGGCCGAGCGACAACGCTTGCGCTGCGCCGTTCGGACCGTTTGTTCCCAACTGCATGATTCCGGACATTGCGGAAAAATGGCGCAGCCGACCGAATGAGCGCGAAGAGAACGGGGTGCGCGTTTCCGTACTGGGCAACATTACGGACACTATCGAATTCTTCGGTTCATTCCGTTATAACGAATGGGATGTCGGCAATAATAACTGGCGCGTCGAAGAACCGAACAACATGACCTACGATCGCGAGCGCGAACTGACGTTTGCCGGCAGACATACCCGTGAAACCTACGCCGGCTCCTGGGAACTCAACTGGGACGCCGGGCCGGTGACGGTTACTTACCTAGGCTCCTATACGGACACGGAGAGCTACAGGACCACCGACCTGGACGTGACCAGCGAAGTAGGCTTCGACCTGTATCGCCCGGAGTTAACCGAGTTCATGACCCACGAGTTGCGGGTGACCTCCAACAACGAAGGCTCGCTTGAGTGGATTGTCGGTGCATTTAATTCCAAAAAGGAAAACGACTGGGATTCCTTTGCCAATTTTTACGATGCCACCAGTGTCCTGACCGGCGCACCGTTCGGGCCAGGTGGCGCAACCTTGCTCCCCGGACCATTGGCAATCCTGGATACAATGCTGGGGGATATGTCCGTGCCGCCGACACTCGCACAGGAACAGGGGGTGCGGATTTATTTTCCTTTTGAGAACAGGTATCGGGAAATCGAGCATATCGGCGCTTTTGTTTCGCTGAATTACACTTTGCTGGAGCATTGGGAACTGGGGCTCGGACTGCGCGCGGATTACTGGTCGTCAGACACCCTCGACCGCAATGCCGGATTATATGGCACCGGGGTTCCCTACCTCGACCAGAGTGATACGGAATTTCTGCCCAAAATTTCGCTTTCCTATACCTTTGATAACGGTAACATGGCTTACTTCACCTTTGCCAAGGGTTATGAGCCGGGAGGCTACAACCTCTACGATCCGTTCGGCACACCTTTGCTGAACGCTTTCTCCGAAGAGGAAGCAAGCAGTTATGAGCTTGGCCTGAAGACGAGTCTTCTGGACGGCAGCCTGGCCGTAAACGTGGCCGGATTCTACATTGATTACAAGGACCGGCAATTCGAGATTCAGCAACAGATCGCCATCGGCGGTATTGTAGAGAACATTCTCAATGCCGGAGACTCAACCCAATATGGCATGGAATTTGACTTTCGCTGGCTGGTTGATGAGCATCTCACGGTGACCGGCGGCGCCGGCTGGGTTGATGCCGAGTTCAAGGAGGGCAGCAGTGTGATCAATGTCAACAGTGTGCGTACTTCGTTGGGGAACGATAACTTTCCGCCCTGGATTAACAAGTACAGCTACACCTTGTCCGGTCAATATGAGCGTCCGATTTCAAATAACATGACCATCACGGGCCGGCTGGACTGGCTTGGTAAAGGCCCGTTCTGGTTCAATATGGAAAATACGGCCAGGAACCCGGGCTGGGACGTTGTCAACGCCCGCATCGCTCTCAAGATTGGTAGTATCTGGACTCTGGGATTCAACGTGGAAAACATCTTTGATGAGGATTATTACGTGGACGGATCAGTCTGGCCCGGCGATGCTGTCCCGGGTACACCGGCGCCGAATTACGACCCGGTGATTGGAACGCTGGGACAACCACGCCGACTGACGGTAGACCTGCGCGCCAGTCTTTGGTAATGGTAACGGGGACAGTAAAGGGGACAGATTTAAATCTGTCCCCTTTCAGGTCAGAAACTTATCCACCGCTGTGTTGAGCGCGTCCAGTTGTTCCAGTGGCGGGACGTGACCGCAATCGGGGATAATGCAACGCTCGGCTTGCTTGATAGAGGTGGCAAAGATCTCAGCATAAGCGGGCGGGATTAACGCGTCATTTTCTCCCCAGATGACCAGCGCAGGAGCGCTGATCCTGTGGATGCGTTTCTTCAATCCCTTGTCCGGGATAGGCCAGATCACCTTGGCGGTGCAACCCAATGTCCAGAGAAACTGCACCAGACCCTCGGCCGCTTCGTCTTCATCCTCAGGCGGTGTCAGCGCGGCCTTCACCAGTTCGGAATCGGTATTATGGAACAGCACGGCTGCCAATCCTTCAGCGTCCTTGGCAGTCCAGTCGGCAACGGTATAGGGCGAGTCTTTGTGCCAGAGACCGATCGGCGCAATCAACACCAGCTTTTTTATTCGTTCGGGTTTCAGGGCCGCCAGTTCAGCAGCCAGCATACCACCGAAAGAATGGCCTATGAGCAGAGTCGAATCGATCCCGAGTCCGGTAAGCACGTCATCATAAGCCAGGGCGGCATCCCACGTGTCTTCGATGTGTTCTATGTCATTCGGCTCACCGGGGAAGGTGCCGGGAAAATACGGCGCATAAACCGTATACCTGTCAGCCAGCCCTTCGAGAAACGGGTCCCATTGCAAACCACCGGCAGAATGTAAAAAAACCAGCGGTTCTCCCGTACCTGCCACGTCTACCCTGATATTCAGCAGGCCGCCCAGGACGGCAACGGTTTCGGTGCGAATCTCTGCCATGACGGTTTCCCTCAGGCAACCTGCCGGGTTGGTTGTTTACAGTTTTCCGGCCACCAGTGGTTTTCCCAGCCTTCGTCATCCCAGACGCCGCGCAGGTGGGGCAGAACGTCTTTAGCCAGCCGGTCTATATTTTCCATGGTCTCCTCGTGGGGCATGGAACCGAACTGGGGCAACAACATCAGGTTACCGACACGCAGGCGTTTGATAATACCCAGTAGTTGCTCCGTCACGCGGTCGGCGCTGCCGGTGACCAGGTATTCGTTCTCCTTGAAATCCTTGTAGCTGTTCTTCTTCAGCGTATCGAAAGGCGGCAACGGTCGTTTGGTAATCAGGTAATTCAGGCTGCTGTGGGTCATGTGACCCGGCGGCATGAACAGGGCCTCCGGGATGTGCAACAGCTTATGGTAGAAATATTCGATATGTTTTGCGTAGATATTATCCGCGGCCGCATCGCTCTCAGCAACGCCCACGGGGATCAGGTAGCCAAGCCGGTAAGGATTATTGTCCCGGCCCAACTCCTCGGCCCGTTTCCAGTAACCGCCGACGGTTTTATCGGCCCCCTTGGCGCCGAAATAGGTCAGGTAGCAATAGCAATAATCATTTTGCAGGACAAAGTCCCAGGTACTGGGGCTGGCGTTCCCCGGCACCCAGATGGGTGGGTGGGGTTTTTGTACGGGTCGGGGCCAGATACTGACCATGGGCAGTTGATAATATTTGCCGTTCCATGCGAACACGTCCTCGGCTTGCCAGGCCTTTGTGATCAATTCATGGGCCTCGCGATAGCGTCCCCGTTGCTCCATGGGCGCAAAACCGTAGCTATGGGCAAAGTCACCACCCAGGCCGACGGGAAATCCGGCAACCATGCGACCTTCGCTGATGCAATCCAGCATGGCGTATTCCTCAGCGACGCGAATAGGCGGATTAAGGAACACGGCCGTTTCACCCATCTGGATGATGGCAGTACGGGTGCCACGGGTCGCCCGCGCCAATACCGAACCCATAATATTCGGATTGACCATGAAACCGTACGCATTCTGATGGTGCTCATTGGTGCAAACACCGTCGAATCCGGACTCTGCCGCAAACTGAAGTTCATCCAGTGTCCAGTTGTAGTATTGGGCAGCCTTGTTGGCGTCGGCTACCTTGGGGAACGGCAGGGTGAACCAGGCAGAGGGGTATACTTTCTCAAACCCCTCCGGCAGTTCCCGATATGGCATAAGGTGGAACATGGATATTTTCATGGGAGTAATTTTAACGAATCAGGAGAAAATAAAACAGGTGTTATTTTCTCGGATTGGAAATACAACCACTATTCCGACCTGGTCACCATTCCGAAATTTGGGGTCAGAGTAAAAATACAGGCACTGGCAGGCGTTGCTGGTCTATTCCAGGGTATTTTTACTCTGACCCCAAATTCCCTACCACGGTAAGGTGGTGCGCAACATCAGGCCGTGGTCGGGTGAGACGTCGTAGCGTTCGCGCCGTACCCCGTCCAGGCTCATGAACAACAATTCGCCCAGTCTGTATTGCCAGCCCAGCCGGTACGTGCGACTGTCGCCACCCGTCAATTCGAGAGCGCTGTACGGGGTAAGCACCCCGTAACTGCCGGGCATGTCCAGGCCGTAGCCCAGCTCCAGGTTGAGCCGGCCCACCGGATTCGTGTAGCCATCGGATGCCAGTCCTCCGGTATTCTGGTGAGCCCACAGGCGGTTCGTACCGTCCGCCACTACGCCCCAGGATGAATCCAGGCGCAGCCAGAACCCTTGTTCGGCGGCACTGGGATCCAGGTGCAGGTAGCCGCCCACACCCCATTCTTCATAGTCGCCATCCTCATGGGCCAGCAATGCGCGGGCCTTGGCTTCCATGGTCACTCCGCGTGCCGGGTCTGAATAACGCAGGGCACCGCCCAGTTCCACGCCGAAACCTGTCTCCGCATCATCCGAATCATCATAACGCAACCCCAGTTCCACGGCAGGCCGCAATTTCCCGCCACCGGAGAGGGTCCGGCTGTGACTGCCTTCCAGCAGCAACCGCACCCGGCCCACGTCCGTATCAAGCGGTGATTCAATGCCCTCCGTGGCATCCGCGTCCATGCTCACCAGAAACGCATCCGACTTGAGCGCAACGTCCAGCGTCTCCGTCGACAACAGGACGCCGCGTATCCCCATAGCGCCCAGCTTCATCTCGATGTCCGTATCAACGGTGGCCTCACCGCTGACTGTGGTCATTTTCATATCCCCGGCGCCGTAGCCCAGCACTGCCCATGCCGATATGTTATCGGTCACCTCGAGGCGCGCGTATGGGTAAATACTCACCAGTGAGGCATCCAGGTCGCCCTCGGTCACGGACGTACGGTAGCTGCCGTCCCCGTCACTGTAGCCCAAGGCCAGACCGGCCAACAGCCGTTCATCCTCGTAATCCGACGCCAGGATACCCGTCAATACGTCGCCGTCCAGAGTGATGTCCCCGTCCCGGCCGTCAAATTCCGTCAATGCCCCCCGGCCCCAATAGGTGATGCGGGCCGCCGTGCTGCCCCAGGGGCCATATCCGCCGGATGCGGCGCCGGCAAGCCCGCCGTTGCCGGACGAACCCGCACCTGCTGCACTGGTCCACTGGAAGGAACTCGTTGACAGCCAGCGGCGCATATCGGGACTCCAGGCGCCTGATAACTGCCGGTCCGCATCAGTCCAGGCCCGGCCGTGTATAAACGCCATGTCGGCGTTCCATCCCAATGCCTGTTCATCCAGTTGCGCCGGCGCCAGACCCGGGCGCATCTGCAGACCGCCAAGCGAGACCGATGACTCATCGGTAAAGGCGCCGTAAAAACGACTCTCAAGGGTGTCCACCACCTGTGTTGCCACCGTGCGGCCAAAGCGCGATAGCCATGCTTGTGCCACCGGGCTGGCATCATCGTTATCCGCTATCGTGCCGGTAGCCGTGCCATCTGCCAGATCCGCATTTACCGCATTACTGAGGGTAACAACGTAGGTTTCATCCGCCTCAATCTTCCCATCCTCCTGCAGCAACACGCTGATCGTCCGCTCGATGTCACCCGGCATGAATGACAGGCTCCCACCTGCCGCCATATAGTCCGCGCCGGCTGTCGCCGTGCCGTCCGAAGTGGCATAATCTACCGTGACCGGCATACCGCTGGACACATTCAACTTCACCGAGAATACCATTACACCGGCATCCTCTGTCGCCTGGGCATCAGACACCGTCAACTCCGGCATAGCTTCGTTATCCGCAATGGTCCCGGTAGCCGCGATCGTCCCTGTGGCCGCGGTGGCCGCCAGATCGGCATTCACCACATTGCTCAAGGTGAGAACGAAAGTCTCATCCCCTTCATACAGTGCATCCTCTTCAAGCAACACGCTGACTGTTTGTTCGATTTCTCCCGGCATGAACGACAGGCTGCCATCAGCCGCGGTATAGTCCGAGCCGGCTGTCGCGGTGCCGTCCGAAGTAGCATAATCCACCGTGACAGGCAAATCGCTGGGAGCATTCAACTTTATAGAGAATACCAATACGCCGGCATCCTCTGCCGCCCGGGCATCTTCCACCGTCAACTGCGGCGCGTCGTCATTGTCCCTGACCGTCACAACAGCCGTACCCGGTGCCTCTACCTCGTAATCATCCCCTTCCGCCAGACTCAGCGTCAGCGCGCCGTCCGTCTCATCGAGCGCATCATCTTCGGTCGCTATCGCCAGACGAACCTCCTGCTCGCCGGCTGGAAACGTCACCTGTTCCGGCGCCTGATAACCGTCGACCAGCACATTCCCTCTCTCAGCCATACTGACGTTTACAGTCAATTCCCTTGTCAACCCATCCATACGGCTCAGGATGAATACCGCGTCTTCCCCTTCCTCAACGGATGAGTCGGCAGCTACCAATGTCACTACCGGTTTCAGTGTAGCAGCGCCGAACTCCTTACTGGGGTCGCCCTTCCCTGCCGCGTTTACTGCCCGTACCTGATAGAGATAGGTAACGCCGTTCTCCAGGCCGGTAATCGTGATCTTACGCACACTCCCGCCACCGTCTACCGGCAACCAGGTATCGTCAAATTTCTCGTTCTCACGGCGTTGCCGGTACTCATACCCGATAACCGGGGATCCTCCGTTGTCCTCAGGCGCCTGCCAGTTCAACATCACTTCCCCGTACCCGGGGGTTGCTGTCAAGCCCAGGGGCGCAGACGGTGGTGTGGCCTGTGGTTTCTCGGATTCATCAGAGTCGCCGTCACTGCGGCCGCTGTTGCCGTTTCCATTGCCGCCGCCGTTGCCGCCGTTGCCGTTGTTGCCGTTGTTGCCGTTGTTGCCGTTGTTGCCGTCGTTATCGTTGCCGTCGTTGCCGTTGCCGTCGTTGCCGTTGCCGTCGTTGCCGTTGCCGCCGTTGCCGTTGCCGCCGTTGCCGTTGCCGTCGTTGCCGTTGCCGTCGTTGCCGTTGCCGTCGTTGCCGTTGCCGTCGTTGCCGTTGCCGTCGTTGCCGTTGCCGTTGCCGTTGCCGTTGCCGTTGCCGTTGCCGTTGTTGCCGTTGCCGTTGTTGTCGTTATTTCCATTGTTATCGTTTCCATCGTCACCGCCTCGCGTGGGGCATAGCCGGCCATCTCTTGTTCTGCCATTTCCAGCCTTGATCCATCCCTCGGCTTTGTCTCCAACAATGGTTGCTCCCTTTGCACTCTCGATAAGCATACCGAAGTTGTATGGCCCACCGTAGGACACACGGCATTCACATATCGGTACCATGATTTCCAAATCATCGTCACTATCGCCGGACGCGAAGGTCAAATATCCGCTCGTGAATTGGTAATCAGCAGGTCCTGAAATGTCAGTAACACACCCGTCGTTACCCAGTATGGTTCCTCTTATTGCAGTACCGCCATAACGGCCATGGGTACGATATCTGACTTTCACACTGTCGCTCTGCGTTGAACGACTCAATGTCACAGTGAACCTGACTCCCGGATCATCACCCGGCATATCCCTCGTCGAATTGGATGTAATAGATAATGTCTGAGCCTGAGCGGTTGAAGCAGTAACAAACCACAGGATGACGGTGAGAATAAAATAAGCGAACGAACTACAGCAGCACGCCATGCGGGGGGCATGCATTTGCGCCTTCGCGTCTTTGTCTCTCGGCATTGGAATACAGCTTGTTTTCAATTATCTCTTCGCTTCTGTTCGTTCTCCCCCCTTCAAAATTTATCTCGGCCCCAATTCAGCAGGTAATAACGCCCAATCCAGAGCGTGTTGGCTTGAAGTGTAGACGTGAATTATTAAATGTCAACCGTAAATCCCTTATATTGTGTGCTTTACATTAAAAAAGTCATAGATATAGTACCTGCCCTTATATCAGTTTTTAATTTCGAACAGGTAAAATCCGGTTGGATTGTATCGAATGGTGTCGTTCTCAGGAACGAATATAGTCGTGATTTCCTCTTCAATAATGGCCGGTCCCTCCAGAGAAAAGGGAGAACGGGGGACAGATTCCGATCTTTTACTTGTCTCGTACCCGATGTTTCGATAGACAGGCGTGGTTGACGGAGCGATTTTTCACCGGCAATATTTATGGATAGATAAAGCTGATCGTGACCACATTCCAAAAGATGTGGGGCAAATGCGTGTTGGTGCCACGAATTTAAAGGAGGGCTACATGACTTTCACAAGCAGAGACTGGGCGGTTAAGGGTAGCGCAGGCCAGTCATGAAATACGTAACGTATACAAGTGAGCTTGGCGCCCGCGTTGGAGTGATAGATGGGGATTACGTCTACGACGCAGGATTTGAGGGAGACATGGTCGCGTTTATTGAGGCGGGCGCGCCCGCGGGGAATCGAACTCTGGTGAAAGACGCACGCCTGCAAGCGCCGCTCAGACCACGGAGCCTTCGAGACTTTATTACCTTCGAGGGTCACCTTAAAACGTCATACGAACGCCTTGGGCTTTCGGTTCCCAAGGAGTGGTACGAGGTTCCGGTATATTATAAAGGGATGCCGGACACGGTGATCGGTCCGGGTGCAGACATTCCGTGGCCGTCCTACAGCGATTATGTGGACTGTGAGTTGGAGCTTGGCGCAGTGATTGGACGGCAAGGCAGGAATATCAAGGCAGAGAACGCTGAAGACTTTATCTTTGGCTATACAATCTGGAACGATGTTTCGGCGCGCGATGTTCAACGCGTAGAAATGCCTATTGGTTTGGGGCCCGGTAAAGCCAAGGATTGGGACGGCTCAAACGTGATTGGTCCCTGCATCGTGACTGCGGATGAACTCGACGGTCAGAACCTCCGGATGGTCCTGCGCGTCAACGGCGAGGTTTGGACTGAAGAATCATCGAGTAATATGCATTACAGCTTCGCAGAGCTCATCGAATACGCATCCCGTGAACAGACACTCTATCCCGGGGAAGTCTTCGGCTCCGGTACACCATCCGGCGGCAGTGGTATCGACGTTGGCCGGCGTTTCAAAGAGAAAGATCTCGTCGAACTGGAGATTGCGGGCATCGGTATTTTACAAAACCGCATCGGCGACCGGGCCTGACCAGCGAGTTGGTAGACTCACTCTCTTGCCACCGCTCGGCTTGCTCTCGCGGTACAAACGTCCAACCTATCTCCTACGCGTATTAAAGTATGCGGCCTGGACGGTTTTGTGTTCCGTGGGTTTCACTCAAATTCCCATATCGGCGCAGGATTCGCCAACAAATTAACCAACGCATGATTGATGTAATAATTTTCCTTCCCGAGGCGGTTTTTTTGCAGAATGCCAGCCGCCGCAAGCGCATCCAGATAGCGCATCGATGTTGCCCTCGATACGCTCATGTCCTGCGCCAGAAATGAGGCCTTGGTGTAGGGGTGCCAAAAAATATTATTCAACAAATCCTGACTGTAGAACTTGAAGTCGGCACGGATGCGCTGTTTGTACTGTTGCAATAACTCCCCGATATCAGCTATGAGGTGCGAGGTATGGCGAGCGGTTAAAGCAACGCCATGCAACATATAAAGCAGCCACGGCTGCCACTCGTTATTATCGCGCACCGCTTGCAGCCCGCGATAATAATCCGCTTTGGTTTGGCTGATATAACGGCTTAGATAGAGGATAGGTGTATCCAGCAAACCTTCCTTGACCAGAAAAAGAATATTGATAATGCGGCCTGTGCGACCATTGCCATCGTAAAATGGGTGAATACTCTCAAATTGATGATGAACCAGCGCCATCCGCACCAACGGATCCAATTCGCTATCGGCGTGAATGAAGGCTTCCAGTTTTGCCATAAGCCCCGGAACCAACTCAGGCGAGGGTGGTTCAAAAACAATTCTCCCGTTACGCTCATTTTTCAACACCGTACCCGGTACTTTGCGAAACCCGGCATTATTCCCCAGCAGCGTCTGCTGCACCGATAACACCGTATTCAAGGTCAAAAGTCCGTGTGCTCGCATCTGTCGAAAGCCAATGTCCAACCCCTGAACGTAATGTGCAACCTCTTTGCTGGCTGCATCAGAACTTTCTGGCCGGACTTGGTATTTAAACAGGGAATCCTGCGTTGTAATGATGTTTTCGATTTCCGAACTGCTCTGCGCTTCCTGCAACGACAGGGTAGAAACCAGCAACCGCTCGTTGGGAATGGTGCGGGCAACCCCTTTCAACTCTGCCAGATAACGGTGCGCCTGCACCAACTCGCGCAATACGGCGGGGGTTTCTAGAATGCCCTCAGGTGGGAATGATGCTAATGAGTATGTGCTCAATATTTGCCCTTTTTGAAGATTTAAATTAGTTTCTGCTCATATATTAGCATTTTTGATCGGATAGTTTGGTAACTGTTCAAAAACATATGTTTTGATGGGTGTCGATTAGGGGTGGGCATCTAGCCCGCATATCTCACCAACTATAACCGGCCCGTACGTACCAGGAACCGCCTTCGTAGTTCGCTGCGGCGCGGCGCGCGTACGGCATACCCTGACTCCAGCGGTTGGCGCAGGTCAGTCCGCTGCTGCCGCAGGTGTCCGTCGGACGGATCTTGTCAACGAACTGGTCGAATACGTTGGATCCGCCAACCAGGAGGCGCAGGTTGTCGTTGAAGTTATAACCCAGTTCCAGGTCAACGAATACTACCGAGCCGAGTTTGGCGGATGGAGATGATCCGTCAATTGTGCCGCGTTGATCGTAGTGCGACCCATAGTAATTGGCGCGGATCATCAGGTCCAGCTTATCGGTGAAAGAGGTGAACGCGCTGACGACAAAACGCTCGTTCGGGTAGCTGTTTTCAATATCTTCCACGTCCGCAGCCGATACGGGCTGTTGTCCGTTTATCTCGCTCTGCCCGGTTATGTCGATCTCGTTGTAGCTGAAGGCGAAGCTGAAGTCCGTGCTGACCGCAGGGCTCCAGTCCAGGACGGAAGTCAGGACCACGTCCACACCCTCGGATTCCATATCCAGCGCGTTGGTAAAGAAAGAAATATTCGTACATAGCGCCCTGATGTCGTTACAGTCCGTTGTGATGCTGTCAGGATGCGGCACGGGGAACGCGCCACTGGTCTTGTAGATGCGGTCATCGATTTTTATCCGGTAGAAATCCACGGTCAACGTCGTATCTGCGCCACCCAGCATGTCCGTGAGGTCGGCGGCAAAGCCCAAACTGAGATTGACCGATTGTTCCTCCTTCAACGGCGCGCCGCCGGCTGCCTGCACCAGGGGATGACCCGGGGGAAGCGTCCCCTCTTCCACCGATACGTTAAGGTTGGCGTCAAAGGTGGTGGTGACTTTCCGGGCGTTGGACTGGCCCGGTGTTGGAGCATGGAACCCCGTGGAGATGGCGCCGCGCAGGGCCAGGGAGTCAAACAGGTCGTAACGCGCCGCCAGCTTGCCGTTGATGGTGCTGCCGAAATCGGAAAAATCCTCATAACGCAGCGCATATTGCGTCAACATCCTGTCGGTCACCTCGACTTCCAGTTCACCGTAAATAGCGTAGTTGTCCCGCGAGAATGAACCCGAGTCGTCAGGGACAAAGCCCTTGAAGCCACTGGCGCCGGAGCCTGACCAGGAGGCGGGTTCGCCAGGCGTGATAATAAAGGTTTCATCCCGCCATTCACCACCGAGGGCAAAGTGCAACCGGTCGGTCAACTGTCTGGACAGGTCCACGTTGACGTTGATCTCCTCCTGGGTCCAGGCGCCTACGTCAAAGCCCCGCTGACCGGGACTGCCGTCGGCGTTGCGCGCCAACGCCGGGTCCCGACTGATGGTGTTGTTCAGGAAGAAATCCAGTTCATCTTCGCCATAACCGACGCTGACATCGTAAAACAGGCCATTGACATCGCCCTTAATGCCGCCGACCACGCTGAAATCGGTGTGGCCGCCGTCGAAGAACGGCGTAAAGCCTGCCTCCAGGCCGCCAAGACCTGCTTCCCGCAAGGGTCTGAGGTGTGAATGCGGTTCGACTATACAGGGCGCTATACTGGCGCTGAGACTACAGCCCAGCGGGAATTCCGGGTTCCGAAAGAAGAAGCGGTAACGTCCGTCGGTTTCCGCGTAATTGCCGTGCAGGTAGAGTTCGGCGTTGTCGCTGATAGCGATCCCGGAATTGATGAACAGCAGGATATTCTCGGTTTCCGGGCGACCCCAGGTCTGGGCGAACGGATCGTCGTCGAACGGGGTGTCCGCGCCTACCTGTACGCCGCTGTCGATCAGGGTCTGTGCGTTGGGGCGCTGGTGGCCGCGGGACAGCCCGTCATTATCGGAGTATTCCAGACTCGCATTGATGAAACCGTTGGCGCCCAGGGGCAGGCCGATATTACCCTCCACCTTGTAGCTTTGCTCGTCCTGGTAAAATTCACCGTACTGTACCCGGAGCGCGCCACCTTCGGCCGCGTCCTTCATCTGGAAGTTGATGACTCCGGCAATGGCATCAGCGCCGTACTGGGCGGCCGCGCCGTCACGCAGTATCTCAACGTTCTTCAGTGCAATGCTGGGTATCATACCGATATTGGGGCCGTGCGCACCCTTGCCTGCGCCGGGAGTGAACTCGGCAATCAACGCCGCCCGGTGACGGCGTTTGCCGTTGACCAGCACCAAAGTCTGGTCGGGCGCCAGGCCGCGCATCGAGACCGGTCGGACAAAGGTATCCTGGTCTCCGGATGCCGTCGTGGCATTATAGGAGGGTGTCAGGGCTTTCAGGTTATCGGTGATATCGGCGGCGTTGCCGATACGATTGAAGTCTTCTGCCGAGAACACGTCTATGGGAGCGGTGGAGGTTACCGCAGACCTCGGTCTCTGGCTGCGGCTGCCGATGGTGATGATTTCCTCAATGGCCAGTTCTTCGTCCTCCTGGGCCAGTACGGTTTGTCCGGGAACAGCAGTGAACAAGGCCAGACAGAAAAACAAGAAACCTGACGGAAACAGGTAGTTATTGGCATACATTTGGCGTCTCCTTCTTAAACGGATTATCAGTCAAATAAATTGCAAGTTACAAACGGCTAGAACAAGGATTGTTGCCGGTCCGCGAGTACAGGGGGTTCGAACAGCGCAGTGTTCAACTCGCCCCGGTCGTTGTTTAACCCGAGTTTCCGGCAGGCATTTCGAAACCGTTTTTGGACCAAATCGGCAAACACGCCTTTACCGCGCATCCGGGTGAAATAGTCGGGATCGTTTTCCCGGCCGGACCTTAAGTCGCGGATGATACTGAAAACATGCTCCGTTTTTCCCGGCTCATGGGTCTCAAGCCACTCGCGAAACAGTTGCTTGACCTCGTTCGGCAGCCGCAAAATGATATATCCCGCCGTGGTAGCCCCGGCCGCCGCAGCCTGTTCCAGGACGGTTTCCATTTCCGCGTCATTGATAAAGGGAATAACAGGCGCAAACATGACTCCCGCGGGTACGCCGGCGCAATTCAGGTTCTCCAGGGCTTTCAGGCGGCGGCTGGGTGAAGCGGCCCTTGGTTCCAAACGCCGGGCCAGGTCATGCCGTAGTGACGTGATGGACAGGAATACCTTTACCAGGCCTTGCTGCGCCATGGGCTTGAGTAAATCCAGGTCCCTCTCAATCATCCAGGATTTGGTGACGATGGACAATGGATGCTTACAATCATGCAAGACCTGAATAATGTCCCTGGTGATATGAAGCTGTCGTTCGATGGGTTGATACGGGTCAGTATTCGTCCCCATAGCGATGGGTTTGCATATGTATCGAGGTTTCTCCAACTCGATTCGCAATAACTCCGCCGCGTTGGTTTTTGCAAATATCTTTGTTTCAAAATCTATTCCCGGCGATAAATCGACGTAGGCATGGCTGGGCCGGGCGTAACAATAGACACAACCGTGCTCACAACCCCGGTAGGGATTAATGGAGGTTTCAAACGGGATATCCGGGGATTGGTTGCGGGTAATGATCGTGCGCGGCGTTTCCTGGAAGATTTCCGTAGGAACCGCTCCGGCCTCCGGCTCAGGGGTCCAACCGTCATCAAACTCCTGGCGCTGATGCTCAAGAAACCGGGCATCGACCTTCGAGGATGTGCCTCTGCCTTTCATGAATTTACCGCGGGGTTGCGTCACTAATTCTCTCCGCTTAAACCTCCATGCCCTAAACCTGCCAGAGGAACATCATTAAGGCATGGGCAGGTATACTAATTTTAAACAACAATATATCACCATTACATGAGTGCAGCCTCTGTTACCGCATTCGCCAGGGTCATTCCGGCTTTCCGGCGCTTGTGTTGCCGATTATCAGGGCATCCAGGCCCACGCAACCCTGTTCAAGGACCTTGATTGGATTGATATCCACTTCTGTCAGCAAATCCGCGAACTCCAGCCCCATAACCGATAGAACAGCCGCCGCTTCACAGAAGGCCGGGACGTCCACAGCCGGGGCGCCGCGCATGCCGTCCAACAGTTTTCTCATTTTCAATCTATCCAGGCAGCGGAATGCCGTGGCAGCGTCGAACGGTGGCGCAACGGTGACAAAATCCCGTAACAATTCCGCATGAACGCCGCCAATGCCCATCACGACCATCGGACCAAACTGCTCATCAGCGGCAAGACCCAGGATCATTTCCACACCGGGGGCATTCAGCATGGGGGCAACCAGAGCCCGATTGCCCAGGCGTCCGGATAGATCGCGATAAACATGCAGTAATTCCGTCTCATCACGCACATTCAGCCTGACCCCGTCCACGTCCGACTTGTGGCGGATACCCGGCGCCGCCGTCTTGACCACGACCGGATAGCTCAAGTCCGGTCCCAGGTTTGCCAATTCATCCTCATTATTTACCAGCCACGTTTTTACCATGGGAATGCCGCAATCCTGCAAAAACCGGTTGGCCTCAGTTTCATCAACTACGTCTGTGTCCGCCAACCGGGCGCGCCACTTCGTCAAAACGGACCGGGACAGCCCGGGCGGCCTGCTAACGGACCGGGCCAGGAAGTCACGGTAGGCCATCATGCATTTCGCGCCGCTCAGGAAGGAAGCGATGCCGTCCAGGACGGGAAAGCCGGCGCGGGTTGTTTCAACGACGTTGGTATCGGCGCCCGTCCCCTGTCTGTTGGAAACCAGGAAAACCGGCTTGCCGGAAGCTGCATGGCTCTTGCGGAGATGTCGGATGTATTCAGGATAAATCCGGCCATGAGCGGCCCGGTCATGGACGATGGCGCCCAGGGCCGTATCTTTATCTTTTAACAAGGCGGCAAAACAGTCTTCGAGTCTCTCCTCATAATCGGGCCCGCCGGCGCTCCAGACGTCCAGGGGGTTTACCGCCGCCAGGCCGGGGTCCAATAATGCTTCCAGTGTTTTTGTCGTTTCTGCGGAAATGTCGGCCAGGGGTGTCCCCAGTTTGTCGGCCATATCGATAATCAATTGTCGTTCGCCACCGGAGTCATGGATGGTAACGATGCCGCCGGAGCAGACGGGGTGGGGCTGGGCAAACATAATCAATGCCGTTGCCAGTTGCTCCATATCGTCAACGCGTTGTACCCCGTAACGGTCGAAAATGGCGCCATAACCGGCATCGCTCCCGGCCAGGGCGCCGGAATGGGATACGGTCAGTTGCGCCGCCAGTTCGGTTCGACCGACTTTGATGACAACGATGGGGATGTTTCGCTCAATGGCTTTTTTAAATCCCACGACCAGTTTCGCCGGATAGCGGCTGGTTTCCAGGAACAGGCCGACGACCCGGGTTTCAGGTTGCCCCAGTGCGTAATCGAGATAGTCTTCAGCCGTGACGGTCAGTTCCAGTCCCGTTGACACGGCACAATTGAAATCGATACGTTCATCCGCGTCCAGGATGCCGGACATGCCGGCGCCGGATTGACTGATGAGGGCAACGTTACCCGGCTTTCGGTGGCAGCGGGTTGCAAAGCCGCCGACCCAGACGTTATGGGCAAAGTTATAATAACCCATGCTGTTAGCGCCGCAAAGCAACAGGTTCGCCTGTTTCGCCTTTTGCCGAATCCTCTGCTTGAGCAACGGCGCGGTATCGTCATCCAGTACCAGGGAGGAATAGATCATGGCTGCCTTGATCCCGTGGGCAATCGACTCATCCAGCGCCGCTTCCAGGCGTTGGTCGCTGACGGCGAAAATCACGTGTTCGACAGGTTGCGGCAAAGCGGACAGGGACGGATAACAGGGTATGCCCTCGACCTCCTCGTAACGGGGATTCACGGCATAGAGAGCGCCCGGGAACTCTCCCCGCGCCAGGTTTTTCAACACTGTATTGCCGACGGCGTCTGCGCGCCGGGTCGCACCGACCACGGCGATGGAGTTCGGGCGCAATAGCGGGTCAAGATAATGCGGCATGTATGCGGCTCAGATCCTGTCTCCCATTTCTATTTTCTGCGGATCCTGGCCAGGATGCCATCCAGTTGCGCCAGTGAGCTGTAAGCGATGCGGAGCGTGCCTTTACCCTGCTTTTGCTGTTGTACGGTAACGGCTGTGCCCAGTTGTTCGGACAACTCCGTTTCCAGCAGTTTTATATTGGGATCAGCGCGGTCTTGCCCGGATTTCAATGTGGTCTTTACGTTCTGCAGGCGCCGCACCAGCGCTTCGGCTCTGCGTACCGATAAGCCCGATTTGATGATTTGCCGGGCTGCCCATTTCTGTTGTTGCTCAGTCAGGGTCAACAAGGCCCGGGCGTGACCCATCTCCAGTTGCCGGTTTTCCAGTAAGTGTTTCACCTCATCAGTTAGCTCCAGCAAGCGCAACATATTTGTCACCGCCGAGCGCGAGCGGCCGACCGACTCGGCAATGGCGTCATGGGTCATGTCGAACTCCTCCGACAAGCGTGACAAACCGCGGGCATGTTCCAACGGGTTCAGGTCTTCCCTCTGGATATTCTCTATGAGCGCAATACACATCGCGGTTTGATCGTCCAGTTCTCTCACCACCGCAGGGATCTCGTGCAACCCCGCCAGCTGCGCCGCGCGCCAGCGCCGTTCGCCGGCGATTATCTCAAATTTTCCGGAATCGGCCAGGGGCCTGACCATGACAGGCTGGAGCACACCTTGCGCCTTGATGGAATCCGCCAATTCCTGCATGGCGTCCTTCTCAAAGTCCATGCGCGGTTGATAGCCGCCCCGTTGCAACAGGTCGACCGGCAATGTGCGCAGTTCCTCCACCTTACCCGTATCGGTTATGCCCGCCGCGGGAATGGAACCCAATAATGCGTCCAGTCCCCTGCCCAGTCCTCGTTTTCTTGCGTTCATTTGTGTTATCCTGAATTTGCAGATTTGGGGTGAAATTTGATGTGCAAAATTTGGGGTCAGAGTAAAAACTCAAGTTTGACCTGTTGAGGTATAGTAAAATCTATCACAAGTTTTTACTCTGACCCCAAATTTCACAAATTTCAGGCGGCCTTCTCCTCCCGATTCAGCATTTCACTCGCCAGGGCAAGATAGGCTATCGCGCCGCGGGAGGTCCTGTCATATTTTATAATAGGGAGGCCATGACTTGGGGCCTCCGCCAAGCGTACGTTGCGCGGGATGATCGTTTTGTATACCTTGTCGCCGAAGTGTTTCAGCAATTGTTCCGACACCTGGGAGGACAATTTGTTACGCCCATCATACATGGTGCGCAACAACCCGCCGATTTTGAGATGCGGGTTATAATACTTGCGAATTTTTTCTATCGTCTCCAACAGGGCAGTTAAACCTTCCAGGGCGTAATACTCGCATTGTATGGGAATGATAACGGTATCGGCGGCAACCAATGCATTCACCGTCAACATGTTCAATGAAGGCGGGCAGTCAATAATAATAAACTGGTAGCGGGAGCGTACCGGCGCAATCGTATTGCGCAATCGGTCTCCCCGTGCTTTTTCCTTCAGCAAGGCCACTTCAGCGGCGGTCAGGTCGGAGTTGCCCGGCACCAGGTCGTAGCCTGATCGCGGCGCCTGCACCAGTACTTCCGCCAATTTCATATCTCCTGCCAGAACGTCATATCCGGTATATTCCACTCCGGATTTATCGATGCCGCTACCCATGGTGGCATTTCCCTGGGGGTCAAGATCAATGAGCAATACCTTGCGTTTGGCCGAGGCCAGGGATGCGGCCAGATTCACACTGGTCGTCGTTTTCCCGACCCCGCCTTTCTGGTTCGTGACCGCCATGATCCTGGTATCTTGTTTGCTGAATAAGCCCATAACAACAATGTCTCGTCATTCCGGCACAGGTTCACGCAGTTTGAATCCTGTTTTTTTATCGCTCTAAAATCACCAGGCTTCTGTGAGCATCGATACCGGGAACCTGCAATGCCTGTACTGAGATATATTTCTTAAACCCGGCAACTTCACGCAATTCTTGTTCCGGCAGCTTACCTTTCATCGCCAATAGCCTGGCGCCCGGATGCGATAAATGCTCCACGGCGCGGTAGAACACGTCCAGCGTACCGAATGCCCTGGAAATAATGGATGAATACGCAACGGATGACAAGAACTTCTCTGCGCGGGAATGGACGATCTCGACGTTTTCAGTCTTCAACTCAAACAGGAGTTGGTGTAAGAAACGGATTTTCTTACCATTCGAGTCCAATAAGGTCCATTCCTGCTCCGGCTGGGTCAGGGCCAGGATGAAACCGGGCAAACCCGCGCCGGTCCCGGTGTCAAGACAACGGTTTCCCCGAATATAAGGTAACACCGCAAGACTGTCGAGTACGTGGGTATGGATCATCTGCTTCTTCTCGCGCACCCCCGTCAGGTTGTAGGCCCGGTTCCACTTGGCCAGCAGGTCGATATATTCAAGATAAGCGTCGCAAGGACAGGCCTGCGGGTCAAGGCCGAGGTCGGTCAGGCCCTGGTGCAAGTGTCGTAGAAGTTGTTCTTCGTGCAATGGGGAAACGTGGTCTGACCCCTGTTTCTTCTGTTTCTTTTTCACGAGGCATTTTTCAGCAGTGAATGCTTCTTTAAATACACCCGCAACAAAGACACGGCCGCGGGCGTCACCCCCGGGATGCGGGATGCCTGGCCCAGGGTATCCGGTCGTTGCGCTGACAGCTTTTGCGCCACTTCAGTTGACAAGCCGGATACCGACAGAAAATCGACGTTATCGGGAAGCCGGGTATTTTCATCACGCTTGTTGCGGGCAATATCCTGTTCCTGGCGTTCGATATAACCGTGGTACTTGGCCTGCACCTCAATTTGCTCTGCCACCTGCAGCGGGATTTCGGCAGGCTCGAAACCGGGGAGTCCGGCCAGGTCTGCGTAACCGACGCCGGGACGGCGCAGCAACTGCAATAAATTGACGTCCTTGCGTAACGACTGTCCGAACACTTCCACGGCAACCTCATCCGGCAGGGTATCCGCGGCTATCCAGGTGGAGGCCAGGCGTTGCTGTTCTGCCGTAATAGCCTCGCTCTTTTCCTGGAAACTGCGCCACCTCTGTTCATCAATCAGGCCAAGTTCACGACCGACCCCGGTCAGGCGCAGGTCGGCGTTGTCCTCTCTCAGCAGCAGGCGGTATTCCGCCCGGCTGGTGAACATGCGATATGGCTCGGTGACGCCACGGGTGGTCAGGTCATCGATCAGCACGCCGACATAGCCCTGGTCCCGCCGTGGACTCCATGACTCACGCTGCCTGATCCGCAAGGCCGCGTTGATACCGGCTAACAGTCCCTGGCAAGCCGCCTCTTCATAGCCGGTCGTACCGTTTACCTGCCCGGCAAAAAACAAACCGGAGATGAACTTGGATTCCAGCCACGGATGCAGGTCGCGGGGATCAAAATAATCATATTCGATAGCGTAGCCGGGACGCGTGATATGTGCCCGCTCAAACCCCTTGATCGACCGCACCAGGTCAAGTTGCACATCAAAAGGCAGGCTGGTGGATATGCCATTCGGATAAACTTCCGTGGTGGTCAGCCCTTCCGGTTCGATAAAGATCTGGTGGGAGGTCCTGTCGGCGAAGCGTACGACCTTGTCCTCGACCGAGGGGCAATAACGCGGACCGATGCTTTCAATCATGCCGTTGTACATGGGAGAACGGTCCAGCCCGGCGCGAATTATGTCATGGGTACGTTCATTAGTATGGGTGATATGGCACGAAACCTGACGCGGGTGCTGTTCAGGCGTTCCCATAAACGAGAATACAGGTGTTGGGACGTCGCCCGGTTGCTCTGTGAGTTGATTGTAATCGATGGTCCTGCCGTCGAGTCGCGGCGGCGTACCGGTCTTCAACCGCCCAGTCCTGAAAGGCAGGTCCCGTAACCGAGCCGCCAGCGTGTTCGCCGGCGGCTCGCCTGCCCGCCCGCCCTGGTAGCCGGTTTCGCCCACATGGATCCTGCCGGCCAGAAACGTACCCGCCGTCAACACCACGCAGGAAGCGTGAAAACGCAAGCCGGTCTGTGTCACCACACCCCTGATGCTGTCGCCTTCGATAACCAGGTCATCCACTGCCTGCTGGAACAGGTGCAGGTTGTCCGCCTGTTCCAGCAGAGGCCGGATGACCCCTTTGTACAGGCTGCGATCAATCTGCGCCCGGGTGGCCCGCACCGCGGGACCTTTACGGGCATTGAGGGTACGGAACTGTATCCCGCTGCGGTCCGCCGCCCTGGCCATAACCCCGCCCAGGGCATCTATCTCCTTGACCAGGTGGCCTTTACCGATACCGCCGATGGCCGGGTTGCACGACATCTGCCCCAGGGTATCGATACTGTGGGTCAACAGCAGGGTACGTACACCCATGCGCGCGCAAGCCAGGGCCGCTTCGGTGCCGGCATGGCCCCCGCCTACGATAATGACGTCGTATTCCTGTTCACAGGTATTCATCAGGGCTGGCATTGTAGTAAAAAAGGAAAGTAAATTAAATGATATATGGGGTCAGAGTAAAAATACAGTCACGTTGGCAGGTGGTTCTGAGTTATTACCAGCAAATTCAGGACACCCATAAATTCATCTGTGAGCGCAGCAAATTCAGGACAGCAAATTCAGGACACCCATCAAATTCAGGACACCCATAAATTCATCTGTGAGCGAAAGGGGACAGATTTCGAATCTGTCCCCGGTGGGGTGTGACTGGAAGCAAATCCTGGACGCCCATAGTTTCAGGATAACTACAATATATTTTGTGGGTGTCCTGAAATTACTCTGGAATTACTTTCACCTGTTTGCTCCCGATCTTTCAAAACAGCGACATCATACGTCGCACAAAGGGGTTCCCCGGGCAGCCAGACGCGCCGCTCAAGCTATTGGACGGCAATTCATGTTCCTGAAAACGAACCCGGGTATCGGCAGGCCGCTTGCCCGCCATCCGCAGCTCAGCGAGCTGGTCATTGGCTTTGAAGACTCCGGCTATATCGCCCTCTATCACTACGAATTGGAACCCAACATGGTGTATGTGCTTGCCTTCCGTCAGTATGTGCTTTCTTTCCGTCACCAGAAAGAACGCTGAACCTGACTACTAAATCGGTTTAACTGACACGAGTACTGATACACCGACAACGGCCAGGCACCTGGAAACGAGGGGGGTTGATAACACAGCCGTAGAGACGATACCTGATACCAAATCAGACAATCGAGTACAGGAATATTTGACCCGAGTCAGATATTTTTGCTAATAGTTCCCGAAGCGCTTTCCTGGGACTACGGGTCTTGGGGCTACGAAGAGGGAAAGGAAGACGAGGAGGAGGGCTTCATATAGCAGGATGTCGGCCTTGGGTCATTGCTGGTGCGCAAAATTGATTTGAGCCGCAACTGCTCGTATAAAATCTGCGTCTTTCAGCAATTCCAGTTTTACGGTTTCAACATCATCTCGTTGGCTTTTTTCAATAGCTTTACGCAACACCTGATTGATTTGGGTTTGATAGGGTAAAGCTCCCGCCCCATCAGCAGACTGCTTAAAGTATTCCACAATATCCTGATCCAGGGATATCGTTATCCTGACTTTTGCCGGCTTGCTTTTTTCATCCTGGAGTTCCGGCAACAGGCCGCGGCGCTTTACTTTCATTTTTTTCAGATCATATTCTTCGCGCATAATCTTCTGCCTCATAATTAGTGGCTTTACGTGCCGAGATAATACGGATGGCATTATCTCGAAGTGTATAGCATACCGTCAGCAAACGCCCCTGGTCAGAGTGACCAATAAGGATTTCCCGATCTTCGTCATCACTATGATCCGGGTCATAAAATGCAATTTGATCAGGATCAAAGAAACATGATACCGCTTCATCAAATGACACCCCTTGATGCTTGTCCCTGTTGATTTCAGCCTTGTTTTCATCCCATTCAAAGTGCATATTATGCTTATATCATACATATTTCAATTATGGCAACAATTTTACTGATCTCTATTCAACAATAATGGCGCCGTAACTATTCGGCAGAAACCTGATTTTTCAAGCCGAAGGAATCACCCTACTTTCTATACAGCCTGTGCATATCCCGGGCGATTCCGACAAACTCTTCCCGTGGTGTTTCGGGGCCGATGACCTCCACCAGGTCGCCGAAGCCCAGCAGCCACCAGCGCAGTTGCTGGGTATCGCGAACTCTCGCCGTCACCCGGACCCGCCCGTCGGGGCAATAGCGCAGGGTCTGGCGCGCGCTGAGCCGGGTCTCGCGCAGGTGGGCCGCAGCCTCGGCGTCGAACAGGGCATCCAGGCGTATTTCCCCGCCCCAGGGGTACTGCAAGGCCTGTTCCTCGGACAGGTATTTTTCCAGGTCGAAACCGTCCGGCCTGGTGACGGACTTCTCCAGCAGTCTGGCTGAGCTGAATCGGTGCAATGGCAGGTGCCAGACGTCTGTGTAGTCCCCGAAAGTACACACCAGGTAGCTCACGCTGTCACCGTGCAGCAGCGCCAGGGGGTTAATCTCCCGCTCCTTTCCCCGGGACTCTTCACGCTTTCGATAGCGCGCAAATAAGCGTTTATCCTGCAACAGGGCCTCGTGCACTGCCCTGACAACCTCCGGTCGAATATGGGCCGGTTTCAGCGGCTGCCCGCGCGGCGCGAACCGGATCTTTTCCTTCCAGTTTTTCAGGTGGCGCCGGTTCTGTTTCACCAGTACATCCCGCGCCGCGTCGAAGTAAGGCGTCATGCTTGCCCTGATGCCGGCGGGAAACAATGCCTGCATATTTGTCTCGGCCAACAGGAAGGTCAACGCGGTATAGGCGTCCATGGAGGGGATGGAAAACAACGTGGCCTTGCCGGTCCAGTACCAGGCCAGGCTGCGTCCCTGGTGTTCCGAGCCGATGGGGAAGGAACCGGACAGGGACTCCAGGTCCCGCTGCAGGGTCCGGAGACTCACTGAAAAGCCCTCGTCCTGTAAACGCCGGTGGATTCCCGAGGTGGTGATGCGCCCGGGATAACGCGGCAGGCATGACAATGTTTTCAGGCAACGGATAGTGTGATTTTTCATTCGTTTGCTCCAAATCCTCTCTGATAGCGACATGATACGTCGCACAAAAACGGTATTCTAACACCCGTTGAAAATATATTTTTTAACTGGCCGGAGAATCAGAAAATGCCCATGAGAAAAACTGTAACAGTGGATCTGACAAGATCAAACCTGAAGAGGCTGGAAAACCAGCTACTCCGGGACGAGGACGAACCGGTCACTACCGAGCAGGCAATCAGGCACGCCGTGCGGCACTACCCCGGACTGCAAAATGAAGTGAAAAACCTGAAGGGCGAAATCTATGACCTGCGAGCGAAGCTGAAGAAAATCGGCAAGAGCCAGGAAACAATCGAAAACGCCTGCCAGGAAATATACACATCGGTTCACGAAGATGAGGAGGAAGGCTTCACATAGCAGGCTTTCGGGCTTAGGTCATTTGTAGAAGTTCAGGTTTGACCTGACAGTTACCGGCTTGATGGCGGTTCCGTACCATTCACCTGCCGTTTCGGGAGGAATTTGTTCGCCGTGACCGGGAAATCTTCAAAACCTCGGCGGTCCACGCACCTCCATCGTCTCCCACGACTTTGACTCTCCCGGGAAATCGCCTGAATTTCATACCCTTATCATTTGCAGATTCCTCAACTTTTTTTGCTATTCTCCCCACTCTATCTATGACACGATTTTTTGCCGGTTTGCGTTTACCATCGTTGAGGGAAATATAATATGCGATGAAACCACATCTGATAGTGTATCTGCCAGCGTTGGGGCGCTTCAAAGTGGCACATATTCTGGAGACATCGGCCCTGATATATGAAAAACCGGTAACTTGGTTCTTAACCTCGATAACAGCCATTGGTTTGCCGTCTCCCCGCCATACAAGGATATCGAATTTTCCATCTGGCCGCAGAGCTTTACGTGGTCTACCCCTCCCTTGACCGCCCGCATCTTTTAGGGCACCTCTGACATTGTGTTCCAAAGTAAGATAGAACGATTCATTCTCTATGTTTGATATGTGCTTGGCGATATGAGTCGCCACCATATATTCTGGTGCTTCCCATAACCAACAGCCACCTGTCCAGTATTCGTAGTGCTTTTGTGCTGCGGAAATACCGCCAAGAGTTTTCTTGGCGATATCATTCATTAAATCGGCGGGCATTTTTGAACCTCTTCATTTCAAGATGTAAATCACTTCATTTATATTGATTTCAGGTAATAAATTCCAGCCAACCCACTATGTTCTCCCAACTCCTTAAACTCCGTCCCCCCCTGGGCATAATTCAGCAAGCAGTTTTTCAATTTTGCTCGGCTGTTTAGTCATAGCTGTTTCATCTTCTCCGGTTTCCGCTTGGCCGTTTGTGCTTGTTTCTGTATCGCGGCGATGCTTTTCAGGTACGCGTTCTCTACCGCGCTGGTAGTTTGCGCTTGGTATTTTTTGTACTCACCTTCGGCTTTTTGCTTCGCCTGAGCCTGACTGACCGCTCCAGTGTTGTTCAGGACTTTGCCGTCAAAGGTTGTAATCAAACGATCCAGCTGCTTGACCCAGTCCTTCATATACATCGGCTCGTGGTTCATTGCTTTTACTTCCGCGAGATCAAAATAGGCTGAGACAATATTATTAAGCACTTTAAGCTCGTCTTCTTTCAGGTAGTTTTTGGCAATGGCGATGTCTTTTTTGACAACGCCGCCTTTTGAAAAGGTGAGCAGGCCCATAAAGGGTTTGCCGGCATCGGTGCGTTGGGCGATTACCTCAGCAGCGGTATGACCGTGGGCGGCGTAGTGGAGTTTGTTCTGAACTATTGCAAAATACTCCTGTGATTCTGCCGTTTTTGGGTTGTAGTCCACGCTGGTGGCGTAGAGATCCAGCACCTGACGATAGAGGACTTTTTCACTGCTTCGGATATCGCGAATGCGATCAAGTAATTCTTTCCAGTAGCTGCCACCGCCAAGGTTTTTAAGTCGCTCATCGTCCATAGTGAAGCCTTTGATCAAGTACTCCCGCAACCGAGCGGTGGCCCACTGGCGAAACCGTGTGGCTATACGAGACTGTATGCGATAGCCAAGCGAAATTATCAGATCAAGATTATAATGTTCAACATTGTAGTGTTTACCATCCCGAGCAGTTGTTCGGAAATTCCGAACAACTGAATCTCTCTCTAGTTCACCTTCTGTAAAAATATGTTTGATATGTTCGCTGACATTTGCTTTGCTGGACTGAAAAAGTTCAACAAGCTGCGCCTGGCTCAACCAAACAGTTTCGCTTTCTAAGCGAACCTGGATTTTTGATTGATCATTATCGCTTTCATAAATAATGATGTCGTTCTTTGGCTCGTCCTGATTCATGCCTTATGGTGTCCCCTCGATATTCGCCACGACCTGATTAATTGCTGCCCGTAGCTTGCTTTAGCTGCAGCGCCGCTGGTAGAGAGCCATGAGAGCATGTGCATGGTAAAGGCGAGGTCGGCCTTGCTCTTTGGCACCAGTACGCCAGCCGGAGAAAAGCGAGGATCATTGATGAGGAGCGGGTCTGCATCCCCCTCCCACTTGATGGAATACGGCGGATTGGAAACGATTGCATCAAACGGTTCATCATCCCAATATTTCGGATCAAAGTCCCAGCCGTCAACACTCCCGCGCAGGTCCAACCTGCCAAATCGTGCAGTGCAATTTTGCGCGTTCCTGTTCTTTTCTTACTTTTCCGGTTGAGGTATGTGTCATTGATATTTTTCTTTAAATTATCAACCTTCATTTCAAGCGTTCCCGCTCGCTCAGACAATTCCCTCTTCTACAGTACCATAACCAGCTTCAACCCTGTATCGTCCCGTTAATCAAAGTCGATTTGGAACAGTAAATTCAGGACACCCATAAATTCATCTGTGAGCGAAAGGGGACAGATTTTTAATCTGTCCCCGATGGGGTGTGACTGGAAGCAAATCCTGGACGCCCATAGTTTCAGGATAACTACAATATATTTTGTGGTTGTCCTGGAATTACTGTGGTCCGACCCCTTGAAGCACCGGCTTCGGTCTTTGCCAGTAATAATGTTACTCCCTGTCTCCCTTGTCTGGTAACTTTTCACGATGAACTGCGTTTGACCGGTCAAGGCGCGCGCGGGGGTCCTGGCGATAGAATTCGCACAGGCGCCTGTAGACAGGGGGGTATTCAGCTTCAAGCACACCAGGAGTATCAAAGAAATACTCGCTCGTCACTGCAAAGAACTCGCCGGGGTCCGTGGCTGCGTATTCATCCATCACCGGCGTGTCGCCTGCGTTGATACGGCGTTTCAGGTCCTCGAAGGCGGCGCTGAAGTCGCGGCGCCAGGTCTCGGGATCCATATCCCGGTGCAGTGGCGGACGACCGATTGCCTCACCATGCAGCATATCAAGCTTGTGAGCCATCTCATGGATAACGACGTTATAACCCTCGCCCTGTCCTGACGCCAGAATATCCTCCCAGGACAGGATGACCGGGCCGCGAAACCAGGACTCACCGGCGCGAGCCTCATCCCATTCATGTTCGACCCCGGATTCGTCCACCTCATGTTCACGCGCGACGAAACTCCCGGGATAGACCACAACACTCCGCCACGGGGCGTAGGCGTCAAGACCCAGAGCAAGGATCGGCAAGCACGCCTGGGCCGCGATCACAACAAGATCAGCCGTTTCAAGGCGCTGTCCGCGTACCGGTTCAATGGACTTGCTAGCCATAAAACGCGAGGAAAGTTTCCTGAGCTGTACGCGTTCGCCGTCATCAAGCATGTCAAGCATGGGGAGAATGTCGAGCGCCGCTACCCAATCGGCTTCACTGATAAACTTTCGACGACGCCACATGCAGACCTCTATCCCCAGTTCCTGCTACTCGTAAGCCCATGTTCCACCTGCATTGTTTAAAGGTTACAGCATAGCGCAAAAGAGATACAGGTTCGTGTTTCGGCGTGCGCTCGAATCCCTGCGCAGCCCATAACGACTTCCTGAACTCCCGGCGTATGGTTTTCCCTGCCAGGAAATAGTGCAGGGACGACCACAGGCCGAAAAACAGGCTGATTGCGAGCAGTGAGTAACGCAGGGAATCCTCGTTGTATTGAGCAGCCAGGTAATCACTCATTATTCCCATCGCCTGGGGGCCGATGCCGCCGCCTACCAGGTTGGTGATCAATAACAGTAACGCCGCCGCCATAGTGCGGTCATGACGCTCCAGACCGATAGTGCAACAGCAATAATATTTTACGGCTGTAACGATCAGCCAACCTTGCTATGGGAATACCCATGGTTGCGTAGAACAAGGTAAACGCCAATCCGGTGATAAAGCCGATTTCCGTATCGCTCAACTGCTGGTCTGTTTCAATCGCCGGTAGCAGCACGGCCAGCATATAACGGTCCATGTAGTTGAAGAACGACACCATAAACAGCAGTGCCAGTGCATACCGGGTATTCCTCTTCATTGAGCTTGCGGGTGGATTCCCGCCCTGGATTTCACTTAATTGTCGTGGTTCGGGGTTACAGGCGGCGGTAGGTGGGTTTCTTCCAGGGCCCTGGCTTTTATCTCTTCGATGGTTCCACCGAAATCGAACATGCCTGGTTCTCCCCGTTGTGCAATAAGCTGTGCGCGCAGGACGCTGGTGGCTTGTTCATCGACACTGCCGTCATCTTTCAATACTACGGCATGGTTGCGTTCCAGCATCAACTCCATTGTGGAGTAAAAAACGTCATCGCCAAAGCGCTCAGCCAGTTCGTTGCAACGCCGGGCCGCGGTATTACAGGCGGCGACCAGGGCATTCAGGTCAAACCGGTTCCATTGCGGCGTACGCACGTTGTGCAATATAAGTTCAAGAATTTCGGACTGCAACTCACCTTTCCGATACAACTTGGTAGGCGGAATACGAATGCCTTCCTGAAATATGGTGGTAGCCTGTACCGGGATGCTCCCCGGGGTCATCCCGCCGTTATCCGACATGTGACCGAACATGGCGGACCAGGCGATATGCCTCCGGTCCTTGAATATGGGCACCAGTACTATCCAGTCAGGCAAATGGGATACCGCGGCGCCGCACATATAGGGGTCGTTGGTAAGTATGATATCGCCTTCTTCGATCTCTGCCTCATAGGCAGCCATCAGTCCGTGGATAAATGATCCGAATTGACCGACCACCATTTTGCCGTCGCGGTTCGCCACCATGGGGAAACAATCCCCCTGCTCGCGTATACCCGGGGACATGGCGGTACGAAACAACACCGCGTCCATTTCAACGCGCACGTTGCGCAACGCGTTTTCGATAATGTCCACAGTCACCGTATCGACCGGAACGCGTTGCAAGGGCGTACTGTTATGCTCGATGATTCTTCCAGTCATAGACTCTATCCCGATCAGTTAGTCGGCCGCAGGGTTGATTATCAGGTTCCCCAGGACATCCACTCCCGCCCGGTAGCCGGGCAGCACCAAAGTCGTGGAGTCCATCTCGGAAATCACGGCGGGACCCGGGACGATCAATCCTTCATGCAGTTTATCCCGCGCATAGATGACTGCGTCATGCCACTTGCCTTCGTAATAATAGCGGCTGTCATGGACTTTGCAGTCTTCCAGCCGGGTCTCCGTTTTGCTGGTCTCCAGTTCGGCTATGGCCTTCGATTTAACCCTGACTATGGCCCTTATCATTACGATCTCATGGCCTTCGCCCAGGTCAAAAGTGAACAGGTGTTTGTGCTCGGCATCAAAGCGCCTGGTCAGGCTGAGAATACCGCCGCTTGCCAGTTCTTCTTTGGTGAAATCCAGGGTGATCTGGTAGGCCTGCCCGGTGTAACGCAAGTCTGCCTGGTAGACTGCTTCCAGGTCTTGCTGCGCAATCCCGTCAGCGATCAGGGACTCGGAGGCCCGTTGCCGCAGGGACTCGAGGTCATCCAGGCGACTGTGCTGCCGCGCAGCCAGGTCTGTTTAACCCGGGCCGACAGCTCCATTCCCTCAAAAGAGGTATAGCCCTGGGTGGAAGGGGATTCCTGAGCGCTTACCACCCAGTCCAGCTTACCGTCCAGCAGCATTTCCCACAGGTACTCCACGTCCGCGCGGGGGCGTATCGGCGGATTGACCTTGGCCAGGGCGCCGCGCGGCGATGCCACGTTTTTTGAGGTATTCGGGAATAACCCCAGGTTATTCGACTGGTATTCGGAACGGTTTTACCAGGAAGTATTCTACGGCGGCACAGTTCCCACGCGCATCAAGGAACTGGTGCGTCTGCGCTTATCCACGATCCACGGTTGCATAAATCGGCTGGAGACGAGAAATCATTAAATATTCTGATTTGACTTGTCAGTACCTTCCGACGAATTCAACCAAGCGCAGTCTTGCTGATAACAGCCCGGATTTCGGTCTGGACGTGGGGTTCAACAGTTGGTTTACCGGTGCCGCCGCCTTCTTCACCCCACGTGATTACCACCTCTTTACCGAATTCGGCTTCCTCTTCATTAAGGATGCCAATCGAGAACCAGCCATTTGCATTAACGGTATAGGCTGCATATACCGATAGCCCGATCGGCCTGCCGTTAAGCTCAACCTTATCGTACGGTATCGTCGCGTAATGCGCCGCAGGTGTTTCAAGATACTTGTAACGTTGCTCAGGGTTGAACATGGAACCGACAATCTTCAGTACGTCTTCCTTGTTCCATCTCAACCAGACTTTCCTGCGGTGCCTGCCATCCCGCTTTCTCAGAAGCGCTGAGCGGCCCTTAAACTCATGATCCCAGTGAATCAGGCGATGGTAGCCAACATCCCAGGGGTCCAGGTAGTAGCCTTCCAGGTCGTCACACATCAGGCTGCCGCCAATGGACAGCATTCCCTCAAAGCCGTTCGCGGGCAACCACTCGCGGAACGCCTTCATCTCATCTCCTTCGTAGATTGCCGGCATCACGGAGCCGACCCAGCCGGACTCCGGCCCGGCCGTGGAATAGACGCGACCACCTCCAAGTTTCAGACCGTACTTTTCCCCGGCGTCAATCAGCGCCTGCCTGACCAATTCACGCTCTTTGTAAGGCCCCCAGAATTCCATGCCGGGCGCGCCCGCCATACCGTGTCGAAGCGCTGTCACTTTGTGTCCGGCAATCGAGAATTCGCACATCCCGAAAAACCGGATTTCAGGCAATGGGCTACCGTTGACCTTTTCAAGAATTTTATACGCATTCGGACCCTGGAGCTGGAACCGGTACGTCAGGCGCTTGCCATCACCATCCAGTACCCGCTCGTCGCGTATCACTTCAACGTCGTAGTCGCCGGTCTGTGCAATAAACGTTACCCAGTTGCCGGCCGCAGGCTTGCCGACGAGATTGATGGCGCCATCCTGCAAGTGGAACAGGATGGCGTCACCGATAATGTAGCCTGCATCCGTACAGGCAACAAACTGGGCAGCCTTCATCAGGCCAAAATTCTCGTAGTTGTTGATGGACATATCGGACAAAAGGCGAATTCTGTCCGGTCCTTTGATATAGACATCCGTCATGTGGTAAGACTGGTCAAACAGAACCGCTGTGTTGTGCCAGGCAAATTGCTCATCTTGCCAATTTGTATGTTCATCCGGGACCGGAAACACATAGAAACCCGTCGGGGAATTCCTGAACATATCTACCAGGTTTGACGCCCCCTTGAGTTTGTCTTCGAGTGACTCAAAGCTCACGGGCCGTTCCTCTTAAAACGCATAGCTTCCTAGTAAAGTAATTGTTCTGCCGGCAGTAGGAACGCCGCACTCTACGCCACCCGGAT
The DNA here is from genome assembly GCA_965205405.1 of Gammaproteobacteria bacterium. GTDB lineage: Bacteria > Pseudomonadota > Gammaproteobacteria > Eutrophobiales > Eutrophobiaceae > JAAXHV01. The sequence goes on along the minus strand of OZ242169.1, from coordinate 1,304,264 downwards.
AAGGACCGATGGAGTTGCCGGCAAACAAACTGGGATTCCCGGCCGACAGGTATTCACAGGGAAAGGAAAAGTCCTTGCTTCGGGAATCACTGATATTACGGCCCACGACTGCAATCGACCAGATATCGTCCTGACCTGCTACTTCCAGTGTCAGGTCAAAGGTGGTTAATCCACTCGAAGTCAACTGCTCAGGCCCTGAATACCCCGGAATTCTACCGGGGAATCCCGCTCTTTGAGTGGGGAAGGAACTACGGAAGTTCAGCAGGCCATTTACACGTAAAACCATTGGCGAACCGGAAACGTTCAATGGATATTCATAGAGTGTCTGTAAGTTACCCGTCCACTTGGCGGACGCCGCAGGTATTTCACGCAGCAGTTTATTTTCCACGTCAGAATACGTGACGCCGAAGTTCAGCCGCATATATTCCGATACCTGCCATTTGGCGCTGAATTCGCCGCCTATAGCCTCCACCGGGGTGTTCTCAGTGATAAAAGCCGTTCCTGTGAAGGTGTTATCCTGAAAATCCTCCACATCCGTAAAAAAGAATGCCGTCGCAATATCCATTCTGCCGTCAAGTAAACTTAACTTGGCGCCTGCTTCATAATTAGTGGTCGTTTCAGATTTAAGGAGTGAGTCAGCCGGGTCTCCGGTAGGCAAATCAACCGTTTCCACATGTCCGCCTGTTCGTGTGCCGACCGAGAAACTGGCATAGGTCATCACACTGTCAGACCAGTCGTATTGCAATTGGATACCGCCATTCAAGAAATCATCATCAAACTCCAGGTCGGTATCAGGGAAAGGTGGACGAAATATCGTATTGAACAGAGTATTTCGCGTATTTCTCCTGCCAAATACCGTATCTTTTGATTCACTGACAAATCTCAACCCACCATTGATCCGCAAACTGTCTGTAATATTCCATGTCGCGCTTCCAAATACGGCGATAGAATTAATCTCTTGCTGAAAATCGTGGTGTTGTGGTCCGTCGTTAAACTGTACATTCCCCAGGCCGGGTATTGGAAAAATAAAATCGGGGACATTCCGACCCTGCAATTCGTCGGAATCCCAATCACTGTACAGGTAAAACAAACCGACAAGATAATCCACTGTCTCACCCTCGGGTGAAGCCAGTCGAACCTCTTCCGTTATTTGTGTGTAATGCTCATTCCTTGCAAAGGTTTGCGTATCAATAATGTTGTAATCAAAATCGTCCACCCAAGCCGTATCGTAATAAACAGCCGCGATTTGAGAAACGAATTCATGATCGCCAAAAACATTATCCAGTTTAAAGGCAGCGCTGGCGATGTGAACGTCCGTATCATGGAAACTCTCGCCGTCTTTCCCGCCGGAAACGAATTTTGCGGTAGTATCATCCGCTTCAATATCAAGCGTGGCGCCTGTTGCAAGCAGTATTGCGGTTGCAGTCTGTCCGGCAGAATAATCTGCCAGTATCTGATTGCCGTCACCAAGACGATCATTGTCCGTGTACTGGTACCACGTCGTCAGAGAGGCATCCTCGCTGATATCCCAAACACCGGTAAGACGGAAGGCAGTCTCTTCCAACTGCGGCGCATCATTACCGGTAAAGGCATTTTTAAACGTGCCATCCATGTCTTTGGTATGGAATGCGGCCCGCATTCTGAAATCATCGGAAACAGGCAGGTCCACGGCGCCATCAATCCTGTAACCACCATGCTCTACTTCGTAACCTGCGCTGATTTTGCCGCCGAATTCATCACCCGGTCTACGTGTGGCAACGGTTACGCCACCTGCACTGGTATTCTTGCCAAGTAGTGTACTTTGTGTTCCTTTGACAAATTCAATTTGATCCACGTCGAAAAATGGCATCGTATACAGACGCTGTTTACCCATAAAAACACCGTCGATAAAGTAGGAGACCGCCATTTCAAAAGCCGAACTGCGCGCCGCAGTGCCAAGACCGCGAAACGTCAAAATTAAACCATCATCAGGCGCCCGACCAAATATCATTCCGGGGACAAGAGGCGCAATATCCAGTAAATCATCAACGCCTTGCTGCTGAATAGTATCGCCATCAAGCGTACTGATCGTAATCGGGACGTCCTGCAGGCTTTGTTCGCGTTTCTGGGCGGTCACAATAATTTCTTCCAAGGTCAATGAACCGGACTTGCCGGCATTTTCCTGACCTGCCACATGCGGTGTTGCAGTCAACGTCGTTATAATTGCAACGAGACCTGCAAATAAGGATTTCCCGGGATTCTTGATGCTCATTTGATGATTCTCCTCTTTCTTACCAGTCGGCTTTCGCGAAATTGTAATGACTCCGCTCTCGGTAAGACCGCCCATGAGAATCGTACCCTGTAACAGGACTTCTATCGCTGCATGTATCGTATAGCGTCCGGCAAGGGAGTTTGTTTTAATATCCTCGACTTCGACAGATTGGAATATGACCGAATGACCGGTCTGGCGGGAAAGATGCTTTAATGCTATATCCGCATCAGCAGCAGGTATATTCAGATCAAACTCATCATTTCCCACTGCAGCCATAACCGGTGCACAGAGCAGCCACATGAGGAAGGGCAAGAAGCGCATGCATTCCCCCCTCCCAATCTTACTCACAATCTGCAGAATAGAAGGCAATTCCGAAACGCCTCATCCGCGGCCTTGTGATAGAAGTACCTTTGACCGGAAAAATCCGCTATAAGAAAATTAATGAACAGGAGTAACGTATCGTCAACCTGTTGGAAAAAAGCCATAATTAGTATGCCTGATGCGGGATTTTGGATAGCAACAGGGGCTTACGTCATTCTTGTGGCGCCAGGCTCAAACGAACCTTATTTTCACTTATATACTGCACGTTGACCCCATAAGTGGATGCGAGTGCGTCAAACAGGGGTCCCGTCTCTCCCGTCCGGAAAATCCCGCCGAATTTCAAGTCACGCAGGGCCGGGTCGGCGATCTCGATTTCCAGGGGGGAATGCCGGGTCAATTCATTCACCACTTCTTCAAGGGGCGTGTTGGAAAAATCATGCAGGCCATCCCGCCACGACAATTCTCGTTGCAACTCGCGCTCTGAGAGTGTAACGATGGGACTTATCTCACGCGTAGCGGCGATGCTGGCACTCTGGCCGGCTTCCAGGATGAGTGGCGGCTGAAAGGTAGAGGTTACCCGGACCGCATCATCTTTTGCTCGCAATTCTTCTTTCTTGCCATCGAGCACTGTTTCAGCCTGAGCTAATTCCACTCTTCCTTGCGTCACGGTAATCTCAAAATGCTGTCTTGTCAGGCGCACGAGAAAGGCAGTGCCGACGACACGTACATAGTTCTCTCCGGCGTAAAGAAAAAAAGGACGCACGGCATCGGGCTTTACGTCGAAAAACGCTTCCCCTCTCAGTAAGCGTACTTTTCTTTCCCTGTTATCGTAAGCGGCCTCAATTTGAGTATTTGCATTCAACTTGACTTTAGTTCCGTCTGCCAGTTCAAAGTCACGGTATTCGCCCACTGACGTGGCTGCCTGTAACCTCACATCCCCGGTATTTTCCACCTGCTGCCGATAAAATAGTAAGGAAAGAATTATCCCCACAACGGCAACGAAAACAGCAACGCGGACAGGCTCAAATACGGACTTGATGAAACCACTTTTCACAATTGGCCGGTATCCCATTACGGCTTCACGTAAGGGTTCTGCCATTTCGGTAAGCACATTCAGTTCCATGGATAACTCAGCCAATCGTTTGATCTCGGCCGCGTGTCGCGGACTCCGACTTACCCATTCTCTAAAGGCCTCAAGATCCGCGCCGCTTAATTCTCCCGTTTCAAGCTGTGCTATCCAGGAAGATGCCTCAGATTTAATATCCGGAACGTCACAAGAAACCACGTTTTTACTCATTTACCCACCTTTGCTATCGCCGGTCTTACCTGTTGCTCCAATTATTCGTTGTGATACGACGTCGCCGGTACTGCTTGAGAATAATTTTTTCTGCATATAGTCATCGCAACGTTTCAGACCTGTAGCAACATGCTTTTCCACAGTACTTATTGATAAATTAAGCTGTCCGGCTATTTCTTTATGGGAGTAACCATAAACTTTTTTCAACACAAAAACCCGTTGGCATTGTCGGGGTAAGGTTGATACGGCCTCAGTAAATATATGCATTTTTTTCCGGCTGTCCACACACTCTTCAACAGATGCCTTATTATCTACGTACTCCCGGGGTGTAAAATCCGCTATAAAATCGATAACGGTTTTCGATTCCTTATCGAGTTTCTTGCGTACGATATTCTTTGTGACACCAAATAAAAAAGCGCGCGGTTCATGAATTTCGCGGGATCTTTCAGCTTCGAGCGCACGTAAAATAGTTTCCTGACAGATATCTTCTATATCATGAGAGTTGGACATGAAACGGCGAAGAAACTTCTTGAGTATGGTTTCATTGTCTTGAAACATCTTGAAAATCGGAGATGCTTCGCCGGTATTTTGAGGTTTAGCCATGTCGTAAATTAATTCTACCGCTTGCTGTTGCAATATAATATTCACTCATGACTTTTGCTACTGCTCCGGAAACAAACGTCTGGCAAAATCTGAATCTGCAACCTTGCCGTTTAAATCCATAACCAGTCTGGCCGTTGTCTGAACCAGTTCCGCGTTGTCTTTTGCCAGTCTGCCATTCGCCAGTTCAAGGTTATTTTCAAAACCAACGCGACAATGTCCACCATGCTTAATCGCTTCCTTCATCACCTGCAGTTCCTCAGGTCCAAACGCGCATACCATCCACGGCGAAGGTCTTTGTAAAGCGTCAAGGTAGCCTCTAAGCTGATCGGGTCGCGCCGACTCCTGCCCATAGCGCCCAAGCACGAACAACAACATGTGGATATCACCCGGGATGATCCCTTGGTCACATAATTGTTCGTACCAGCGCACCTCGTCAGGACTGTACAGGATATATTGAATGAGAGTTTGACTGTGATACAAGCGCTCCAGGAAACCTGCGCCCGGTTCAATAGTCGCATCATCCCTGATGTATTCGCGTAATCCTAACGACACACAGTCCGGCGCCAGTTCCTCCATCGCCGCAACCTGCTCACGTACGGTAAACCTGCCGGCCGCTTCCGAACTCACCTGGATCAGCATACTATCGCCGACCCGTTCCCTGATCGCTGTGATTGCCTGTCGATATCGAACCGGGTCCAACGAATGTTCTCCGCGTTCATCGCGGATGTGTAAATGTATCATTGCAGCGCCCGCCCGGGCACAAGCAGCCGCTGTTTCGACTAGTTCATCGAGAGTGACAGGCAGTGCGGGATGATCTTTCCGGCTGCGTCTGGCGCCGTTGGGCGCCACTGCAATCAAGACCTTCTGCTCAGCCATGTGGAAAGGCATTAATCAGCATGGACAATACCCGCGGCGATACCGAGCTCCGGCGCAACGGTATAGAAATCCCGGACCGGCATACCGCCGCCGGCCGCCCTGTGTGCGGCGGCGGCTGCAATCCAGGTGTGTAATTCCATGGAACCGATGCCGCCTTGCTCAACCAGTTCATACTGGTCCCAATCGTCGTATTCTTCGAGCCTGTTCTGTGTAAACAGGTCCAGGAAACGCCGATCCGATTCTTCATTCAAACGCATATCTCCGGCAGTACGTTCACCTCGTGCGATCATCTCGGCGCCTTCATGGTGCATGACCTCCAGTCGTTCCAGCCATTGAGCAGGCGTCAGGGATTTGGGATCAGCGCCACCGGATAATTTCCAGGCTTCAACCTCATCTTCGCCCGTGCCATGCTCCGGATAATACCGGGTGGGGTGGTGTGACATGCCTCCTGAAGCAAGAAACAGCACCCTCTTGTCCAGTGCAAGGGCAAACCGGCCGATTGCCTCTCCCAACATGCGCGTGCGCCTGAAGGGCACGAATGGTGTAGTAATACAGTTGATGAAGACAGGGATGGTCGGGCGGGCCGTCAGACTGCCGAGCATCACGTTAATGGTTTGAGAAAAAGCGTGGTCGATGGTCATCTCGTAGGATACGGCGCTATCAATATTGTTGTTGCGCAGGTATTCAATGCAGGCAACGGCTGTTTCCTCCGGCACGTTCACCGGTCCGGCAAACCCGCCGATATCGCCGGCTGCCTCAGCGTTGATGCCAACGCAAAAGGCCGGCATGGTCTTGAGGAAAAAACCATTAAAGTGATCCGAACCAAAGGCAAACACCAGCTCGGGGTCAAATTCTGATACGGCCTGCGCTCTTTCGGCAAAAGCGCGTTGCAGTCCGTCCCAATCCTCCGGCTCCCTGGCATAACAATACAACAGAGGAGAATGTGAGGCACAGATCAGTGATGTTGTCATGGCAGCTTATCCTCGTGAAATGCTATTTTATGCCCGACCGGTCCCGGGTTATACGGTTCTCAACATGTTTTAAGTTGTTATCTTTATATTTTACGTTTGCCAGTTTCATTTATTTTCGCTCTATGTTATCTAAGGAAGCTGATTAAATCCTGTTTTTAAAAATTATTATCGTATTCTTCTCCAACCCCCGATAACGCACCTTCCGATACCCCCACAGATGCTTGACCACGCCAAAGACATGTTCCGCCCGGGAGCGGGTACGATTGCTCTTCCGGTTAAACGACCGGTCCGCACAGTTGAGCCGCTTGCCCCGTCTCACTTTGCGGCTCACCCGCCAGTCGCCGCTGGCCTTGTCCTCATAGATTTTATCGCACCGGGCTTCGTGTAGTGCGTCATATTGCAGGCGCAGGTCCTAGTCCTGGGTGTGATCTTTCCCCTGGATCAGATCCACAGCAGTTGAGGGAAAATGAATCATATTATGCTGCCCGCTGGGCGAACACAGCCGTTAATTGTGGGGCATTAGTTAATTTTGGGGTTGGACTTATGATTACGAAAATTATTCCTTCCGCGAACTCCTGCGCGCCTGGTAACGATAAAAATTCGTTATCCGGTCTTTCCATTTTTACTTTATGCATTCATATTATAATGCATTTATCCATATTCCGAATATCTTTGGAACAAGGCGCAACGGACGAGAGCAACAGGACCATGCGAGTAAGTTTGAGCCGCTGCCGCTATTTCGTTGTATTCACTTGGGGAATTCTGTTGTTTAATGCCGTTTTCGGGATATATCTTTGCGATTTTTAATAGTGTATTAGAGGTCACGACAAATGAAACACAAAACAATACGAGGCAAAATTTTATACACCAGTAAAAGACCGGACCGGTTGGGACAAGAACGCGGGCGTGAATCCTTTATCATCACGGTGCATAGCGACGGCAAACGAACCCTGCGCTCCCACTGTGAAATCGATGATTCTCCTACTGTTTTACGGGACGTTATTCTGGGCCTGGATGCCGACAACTATCCCATGGATTGTTTTGTCCGACTGGCGATAGATGATCGATTCGAGGGTTCCGGCTGGATGCGTTTTTCGGAAACCTACGCCGAAACGGAATCCTTCAATGTGCATGACGGGCGCATCTCACAACGGTTTGATGTGGAACAGCGCACGCGCTGGTTGGCAAGCCACCCCATCGCCGGTGATGGCATGGGCTTTTCAATTTTCGACCGCAGCCAGGGGCCCGGCAAGACCTTCTTTCCTGATATGATGGTGACCACTCCCGACCACCGGGGCGCCACGGGACCGCTACTGTTCAAACTGGGATTTGGTATCGAATACGTCGGCGATGAAACGATCAGCGTAGCGGCCGGCACGTTTGACGCGCATCATTTCCGTTACGTCGATACCGCCGGTCAGTTACCGGAAGAACACCCGAAATACGATGTCTGGTGTAGCGCAGACGACGACTTCATTTTCTTACGCGGTGAAGTCGGCGGCTATATGCAAACGTTTTATGAACTGATTGAACTTGAAACATAGGAGAACATATTGTCCCGGAGTGAAGCCATTTCGTGAATACCCTGATGACCGCAGATGATCGAATCCTGGCATATCCTCACCTGCTCTCTTCTGATGCACGCGCATAATTTTACTGCTGTACCTGTAAATACAGTTAACTCCACAGGCGCGGGAGCGTGATATCGGCAATCATGGATTCCATTGAGGTTCAGGTTCGTAACCCTCGCACAGGTCGTATCGACGCTGTTCCCGCATTGCTTGCCGGCAGCGCCGTCATTGTCAAACCCAGCGAGATTACCCCGCACTTTGTCGAACCGTTTATGGATATCCTGGCCGGCGTTGCCGGTCTGGCTGCGGTGTTCCGTTTTCTGCCCGGAGACGGCAGCCTGGGACCCATGGTGGTATTAGCCCGTTGCTGAAGACCATTCTTATCGTTACGATCATGGCGGCCAACCTGTTGCAGGTAGAACAGGCCTATCGGGACGACCTGGACTACCACGTTGTCGAGCGTGGCGCAATTTCAGCCGGCCTGGCTACGAGCTGGGGCGCCAGTCTTCTCACCGGTCGCCGTTACGTCATACTGCAACCATCAAGCAATGAGCCCGTTTACCTGAGGTTTATTGAAGATGTGTCCGCCACCATGCTTGAACCTATGAAAACCGAGGGCTGGAACGCTGTTGAAATACTGGTAAAAGATCCGGACGCCCTGGCGCAGGCCCTGGACCGCTCTGAACATTTCAGAGTCGTCGGGCAACCGCGTTTTCTGACGGACAAGCAAAACATCAAGGCAATGCAGGCAATCGGGCCGGCTAATGAGTTGATTTATTTCACCAATATCAGTCATCCGGAAAAATCAGGTTTCGGCCTGCAACCCGCCAGATCATACGTAGACCGGGTATTTGTCATGGTCGTCGGCGCCCGTGACCACTCTGCTCTCAGTGATTTTTATCAGACCACCCTGGGAATGCCGGTGACCGCACCGATACCATATCGTATCGGCGTATTGTCCAAAGCATACAACCTGCCGGTCGAGACCCGGCATGAGTTATCGATTGCGCAGTTATCAGGACGTTTTCTGATCGAGATGGACCGCTATCCCGGTGCGGCATCCGCAAGATATACCGTTCCCGGTTCACTGCCATCCGGGATTGCCATGGTGACGTTTGAAGTGGAAGAGTGGCAACAGGGCCTGCCCTACGTTGCCGGCAGCGCCCGGCAATCTTCCTTTCCTTATCTGGGCAGACGAGCCGGCGTGCTGGTCGGGACCGCAGGTGAGTACATAGAACTGGTTGAAAGTACACCTCATATCAATGTGCAGGGGCGGCGGGTGCATTTCCGTTCGGGTGGCGCCGGTCAGGGTTCAGCGCATCATTTGAGATAAATCCCATCAATTCCTTACCGGCTTGTATGTCCGGTCGAATACAAGGATCAATCTCCTGTTCCCGTAAGGCTTGAAGACGAGGCATAAACGCTCCTGGTCAGTGTGTTCTGACAACTTTATATTGCCGGGTAATTATACCGGTTGGTTAATCCGTGAATTGTAACAAGGTAGAATGAATACCACACAAAAACAGCAACTGCCTGTCATACTGTTGGTCGTCGCCAGCTCATTGTCTCCTTTAGCCATGACAGCCTGCGTGCCCGCACTGCCCGCCATCGGAAAGGAATTCGGTCTGCCCCTGTCTACGGTGCAATTCGCCATTTCGATCTACCTGCTGGGGCTGGCCCTGGCGCAACCCGTTCATGGCATACTGGCAGACCGGTATGGCCGGCGTCCGGTATTTTTGTGGGGATTCGGTGTATTTACCCTGGCCAGTCTCGCCTGTGCCCTGAGCGGCACGATGCTGTGGTTTACCGTTTTCCGGCTTGTCCAGGCTACCGGTATAGCCACGGCCACCGTAGTGACCCGCGCGATGCTCCGGGACACGTTCAGCATTGATGATTCCGCGCATTACACCGCTTATCTGGCAGGTGGTATGGGCGTGTCAACAATGATCGCACCGGCCTTATCCGGCTACCTCATCGAAACCTCGGGATGGCGTATGAGTTTTTACGCCATGACCGGTCTGGCCGTTGTTGTTCTGATCTGGCTTTTGTCTACACTGCCGGAAACCGGGCAACGGGAAATAGCGGCAGAGAATGCCTTCCGGAAAATGCGCGTTGACTTCAGCAGTCTTGCCAAGTCCAGGTTGTTCTGGGGTTACACCCTGATATATGGGTTCGGGAATGCCGCCTTTTTTACTTTTCTGACCAGTGCGCCCCTGTATTTCACCGAGCACCTGTCCACGGGGCCAACCCTGTTCGGTATGTATATGGGCAGTATGGCGCTGGCATATATCTGCGGGGCATTGATTGGCAGCCGGGTGATCCGGTTGCACGGTTCCGAGCGTGCCTTGCTGCTTGGCCTGTGCGGGACTTTTGCCAGCGCCGGTCTCATCCTGCTCACGCTCTGGTCTTTCCCTGCAAGCGTTTTAACCATCATCTCTCCTTTCCTGTTCCTGTTCGCATTTACCGGGCTGGTCAATCCGCCATCCATGGCCGGCGCTGTTGCGCACCATCCTGACAAGGCCGGAACAGCCTCAGGGGCCTCCAGCAGCCTGTCCATGGCAATCGGCGCCATGTCGGCCGTGCTGGCGGCACAGGTCTATGACGGCACCATCCTGAGTCTGTGCCTGCCCGTGGTGATTGCCATCACCTCGTCGGTACTGTCCTACCTGTTACTGATACACGGAAACAACTAGCCCGAGAGCTTCCGAAACAGCAGGTTGGGATGCGGGACTGGTATCCCCAACAGCCTGCCGACCATAGTAGGCGCCCACCCCTTCCCGCCGACAAACTCGATGGTGGGACCAAACGGCGAACGCTGGGTACCGATCCACGGCAAAATCGCCCACTCACAGGCGTCCGACACGATCGGCAGGATCCAGGAGTTATATCAACAGAACAAAGAGACTCTGGAAAAATACCGGATCGATACCGGGTACCTGTTGTGCACGGTGGGGAACAGCGCGTTCCTGGTGGAACCGGTGTTTTTCTGGCCCGATGAATTGAACGAAGTACATCGCCGCAACGTCGAGCCTGAGGTATTCAACGGATTCACGCCGGCACCGGCAAATCCTGAAGCCCGCAGTGAGGTCGGGCGATTGTGAGAGGAAGGGTTTTATGAAATTTCGCCGGAAACTTATACAAGCAGCTTCGTATATTCTACTGAGCCTGCTTTTGTTCAACCAGGCGACGCCTGATGCGCGGTATTAAGAAAACCCTGATCTAATCAGATGTTCTTCAAAAATCGAACTTTACAAATTATGACCCGGAGTCCCTGGATTATACTGGTCCGACCCTATTAAAATAAATTTGTTACCAGTATCCCTGCTATTGCAAGCGGCACCACGGTCCTGATCAAAAATCGCCAGGTCTGGAAAAGCCATGAACTGTTTATCTGTAATTCATCCGCCAGGGTGTTGCGGCGCATAAACCAGCCGGCAAAGATCGCAATCAGCATCCCGCCTATCGGCATCATCAGGTTGGCCGTCAGGTAATCCACCAGATCAAAAATTGTTTTACCGGCAACGGGTTTAACTTCCGCCCAGATATTGAATGACAACACGCTGCCGATACCCAGCAGCCAGATACAACTGGTGACTATTGCAGCACTCGTCTTGCGGTTCAAGCCGCGATGTTCCTCCACCCAGGCTACCGCTGGTTCCATGATAGCGATGGAAGAAGTGATTGCGGCAAATAACAACAGGAGAAAAAATACGGCCCCGAACAGACTTCCTGCCGGCATGTTGCCGAATGCAATAGGCAACGTGACAAAGATCAGGCCCGGTCCTTCACCCGGCGCCAGACCGTTTGCGAATACCAACGGAAAAATGACAAGACCTGCCATGATGGCGATCAGTGTATCGGCGCCTGCGATAACGACCGCGGTCCTGGGAATGGACACATCCTGCGGTAAATAGGCGCCGTAGGCCATCATCAGTCCCATGGATACGCCGACGGAAAAAAATGCGTGTCCCACTGCCGACAACATGATACTCGGGTTGATCTTGCCGAAGTCCACGGTAAAGAGAAAACTGAACCCTGCTGCCATATCGCCTTCTACGGCACTGTAGACAATCAACACCAGCAGCATAAGGAATAATACCGGCATCAGTATCCCGGTGGCTCGTTCTATGCCGTTACGCAGACCCGCGCTGATGATAATCCCGGTAATTACCAGGAATAGTGTGAACGACAACATCATACGCAGCGGACTGGACAGTACACTGCCGAAACGCGCTTGTGCCCCGGCCGGTTCAATCCCGGAAAATCCGCTGGTTATGGATACAAACACGTAGTCCAGTACCCAGCCGCCAACGACGCTGTAGAAGCTGAGGATCAGAAATCCGGCGCCGGCGCCGATCCAGCCGACTCCAGACCACCAGCGGGACTGGTTTTCCTTCTCTGCATTAATCAACATGGCAGTGGGCGGGCTTTGCCGGCCGCTCCGACCCAGCATCAACTCAGCCATCAGGATAGGAATGGCAACCAGCGCCACTGCGAACAGGTAGACGATGACAAAAGCGCCGCCGCCACTGGACCCGGCCATATAGGGAAACTTCCAGATATTGCCAAGGCCGACTGCCCCTCCAATCGCAGCCAGGATAAATCCTGTGTGGGAGGACCATTGTTCGCGCATGGTTGTCTGGGTCATATTTACTCCGATGTGTGCCTTGATTGCCGTATTGTTGTTCTCAATCCCTGATTGTCTGTCATTACAGTCAATATCCTGTAGTATGAGGCTATCTTATACTTCTAGTCAGTAGTGACAAAATCAGCACACCTGGATTTCATCTTTTTCCTTATAATTACGAATTTTACAGATAATCCATGTAATGAATAACAACTATATAGATGAACATCTGGACGATATCCGCGCTGAATTCAAGCTGTTGGACCACTGGGTCTACCTGAACGCGGCCGACCAGATGGTGCCGGGCAATTACTGGTTAAGCGCGGTGCGCGATTTTTACAATTTCGTCGAATTCGGCCGCATGGAAGACATCCCCGCCGCCGATATCGCGACACACCCGTTTCTCCTGGCCAAGTGGGATGAGAGCATCCGCCGCAGCGCGCGGTTCATCAATGCCGACAAGGACGAGGTCACCAACGCCTACCGGCCGGCGATTACGGCAAACCTCATCCTCTATAACATGATGGAATGGGCGCAAGGTGACAACGTGGTGATCACGGACCTGTCCTACCCTTCCATTCCCTATATCCTGCAGGACCTGCGGCGCCGCTACGGGATTGAGATCCGGGTCGCCCGTAACGTCAACGGCGAGATCCTCATGGACGATATGGAAAAGCTGGTGGACGGCAACACCAGGATGGTGATCGTGGATCGCACTACGGCGTTTTGCGGATTTACCTTCGACATGAAGGAGGTATCCCGCATTGCACATGCTCAAGGGGCGCTGGTGCTGGATGACGCCATGCAGACCCTGGGCGCGCTGGACATTGATGTCAAAGACGATGACGTAGACTTCCTGGTATCGGGCGCCTACAAATGGCAGTGCGGCCCGGAAGGAGCCGGCATCTTCTATATCAAGCGTTCCGTCATGGATCGGATCGATGCGCGTTACCGCAATTACATCTGGGCGGACATCCCCGGCTCCATCCCGTTCGCGGATAAGGACCACGATACCCTGGCAAGCTGGACTTATCCCCCCGTGAACAACGCCAACCAGTTTTCCCAGGATACGACCATCGGTCCTTCCCTGTTCGGCTGGGTGGCCACGTTGAAGTTCTACGAGAAGATCGGCATCAAAAACGTCGAGGAACGAGTGCGCCGCCTGGGCACCTACGCCATCGACAGGCTACAGGAAATCGGCTGTAAGGTGACCTGCCCCACGGACCCGAACAAACGCCACGGACTGATTTCCTACACCACGGGAGATTACGACAAGGACACAGCCTTCTTCCGGCGCTGCGCAGCCCCGGGACGCTGTATGAGACCGATCAAGATCTCAATGCGCACCCTGGGCGGTATCGGTAACCTGCGCATCAGCGCCCATTTCTTCAATACTGAGGAGGAGATTGACTACCTGATCGACATGCAGAAGCAGATGATGTGATGGCAGGGAGTTTATAATTTTCTCGATAAGGGTACATTTGGCGCCTGACCAAAGAACGTAACTGAAAGTATGGTCATGCCCCCGACCGTCATTCTGGCGAATGCCAGAATCCAGTGAAACAATGCGCCGCCTTTAGCGGCACGTATATTTACTGTCCTATTGCGTCCACCAACTGCTGTCGCATATCCCGCCCGTTGACGCTTTTCTCGACTACAACAAAAACGCCTCTGCTGTTGCTTTTGCGTTGCCATAGTTCGCCGATGATACGTTTCTCAGCAGTATCCGATCCTTCAGCGATGTGCGCACCTTTGTACTCGACAACAAACTGGCGCCCGTCTTCTAACTGTGCGATGAAATCCGGGTAAAACTTACCCGCGGCGGTGGGTAGCCAGAACGAAGCCGGATCCCGCGCCACGTTGCGGAGCCAGTATTTCAATCCCGGCAGGCTGTCGATGACCCGGGCGCACTGCTCCTCCTCACCTCCGGGTTTACCGTCGAAGGCCGGGACGCGGTCAGGCCCAAGGAAGTGTTTACTCGGCTTCCACTGCCCACGATAACGACGCTGGTCCTGGTACATGCCATCCCGGAATACAAAAGCGTCCTCGAAAAAAATCTCAACTTTCGCTCCGGGTCCAAAGAGATGTTGCTGATAAACTTTGTTACGCTCCTGCCGGCGAATTTCGTCAACTTTGTCGCGAATCTTTCGGGCTAGAATGAATTTACAACGCATCAGCGCGGCAATATGCAAATTGCGGGCATTGATCAGGCAGGTGATCAGATCAGATAGCCACTTGAGCAGTTCGGTCTGGCGAATATCCGGTTGGCGCACCTGCCGGTCAATCCACAAGACAAGCGCCTCTTGCGTCCAGCCTTCCACGTCAACATCCAGCCCCAATTGCTCCTGCTCGCTGGTGAACTGGTAGGTCACACGCTTGCCGTCAAGATCAATCTCGAAACTGCGGGCGGTCTCACGGATGGCGAATTCACGCTCCTCCAACCTGGCCGGATGATCCAGCAATGACCAGTCGTAAAGCTCCATGAGCATATCCGTATCGGCTAACTTCAATTCACCCTGGATTTCCGTGCTGAGCCCAGGAACGTTGAATGCCTCACCGCGCCTGGCCGGTGACCACTGACGCTGTATCTCGCCCTGATAGGACTTGATCGCTTCGGCAACCCCGTCACGTTCTGCCACCGGAACCGCGCCATAGATCAGCTGCTCCAGGTGCGCATCAATCGGGCTGACAATCTCAATCTCAATCCGGTCAGTGGTGGTCTCACGCACGGCGATACCATGCTGTTGGGCGTCCTGCAAAACTGCCAGCGTTTCAGGCGAATTGGTCAGGGTGTACTTGAACGTCGGGTAGGGCGTCTCCTCCGATGCCAACAAGTCATCCACTTCGTCAAAATCAAAACCGGACTGTGCGAATTCGATACTGTCGCTTGCTTCATCTTCCTCAAAGCCCATTGCAACCAGTTTATCGACCAGTGTACGCGCGGCTTCACCAAAGTCCGCTTCGGACAGAAAGGCATACGCCCTGTTTAACTCCGCGGCTTTGCGCCGCATGGCATAAGGCATTCGCAGCACCCGGCCGAGCAGTTGTTCCACGTCCACCGCGCTGCGAATACGCGATACCGAGCAGAAGATATAGGCAAAGGAACAATCCCAACCTTCCTTCAGCGCCTCAATAGTAATGATGTACTCAATCGGACAGCGCGGGTCAAACAAGTCAATGCCGTCCAGTTCTCGCTGGATGCCGGTAGCGATGGCGATCCTGTTCTCCGGGATCTGTTCGACTTCCACCAGGTGTTGCTTCAGGGCCGTGACCGTGACCTCCTGATTTTTCGGTTGCGCCTGAAAGAGGACGAGAGGCCGGATATGGCCGGGGTCGTCCCTTGCCTTCTCAGCCAGGGACGCGCGGGCGGCAATCGCGCCGTTCACCGCGTTCTGCCAGTTATCGTGCTCGGACAGGATGATCGGCAGCTTGATCATTTGTTCGCGTTTGAGTTCTTGCGCGGTGACGCTGTACAGGATATTCGAGTTGGGTCGAGGTGTGGCGCTGAATTCAATAATCGCGGCAGGATTGACCCGCTTTTGCATTTCACGCGTCAGGCCGGTCACCGCGTTGTGGGCTTCGTCCACGATCATCAACGGACGGTGAAGGTGCATCAGGTTGGCAAAAGAGAACTTGACGCCACCTTCCGCCGTTGTTTCCAATCCTGATGCTCGCCCGGACAGGGCCGAGAAATGGGGTTCCAGTTCTTCGTTATGGGCATATACCTTTCGGCCCTCGGTATTTGCCACTCGCAAAGTTTGAATTGTACCCACGACGATGCAACATTGATTATGGAGATCCTGCGGTCGAAGGTGTGTGAAGTCGGCAATATCAAACACCCGTACCCGCCCGGCAAAGGCGTCATCAAGCGCCTGCCGGTAAGGATGGCCGGTGTTTTTCAATGTTTCAACGGTCTGACGCCGGATAGTGTTTGACGGCACAAGCCAGAGAACCAACGGGTGATCTTTCTCGATCCAGGTGTCGCGGGCAACAGCCACGGCATGGGCCGCAAGCAAAGTCTTCCCACCCCCGGTCGGCAGACGCAGGCAGACGTAAGGTGTCTCTGGCAATTCCTCCAGCGACGTATAGGCGCCGGCATAATGACCGAGCCGCGCAATCTTATCCGACTCGCTGGTAATCACTTGGTAGGCCGCCTGCGGCCCGGCAATGCGGGCCTCCTCAAAGAAGCGACGCAGTATTGTCAGCGTATCCGTCTGGTACTGTTTGAGTTGCATACAGATAGTTTCTCAGGTCTGCGCCTTCAGGTCGTAGGGCACCTGTTTGAAAACGATATCCTCTCGTTCAAGTGTTGCAGGCATCAAGCGCGACTGTTCGCCGTAGACCGTCAACGGACCGTCAAAATCAGCCTGTAACAGAGCGATCTCAGTCCGAATCTGTATCAGTGTCGCACGGATAAGCACGTTGCCGCCGGCCGGTCGCCTGTCACCCAGGATGCCGTTATACAGCAAGGCGTATGCGCGTCCGTCGTGCAGACCAAGCAACGGCGAGTTGCCCGCTCCATTCCACGGACATTTTGTCTCACTGAACCAGACGTGGGCTGCCAGTACCTTAAAACCAATGTCCCGCGTGACCTGCCCCGCTTCGTCAAACACGGTAGGCCCGAGGCGGTAGAACCGGAACCCGCCGCCGCCCTCCCAGCCAAGTGACTTGGAAATACCGCCCTGTTCGCCGTCAATGACTTTTTGCAGCCGGGGTCGGCAATGGGTAACGGCGTGCTCGCCCATTTCGATGCCGATGTAACGGCGACCCATTTTTTGAGCGACGGCTGCCGTGGTGCCGGAACCGAGGAAGGAATCGAGGACAAGGTCTCCGGGGTTGGTCGCAATGTGGAGGATACGTTGAATGAGGCGCTCGGGTTTTGGGGTCCCAAAGATAGTGGCAAGATCAAGACTTAAACCCTCCCGTTTAGCCTCCTGATTGTGACCAACATCAGAACAGTGCCACAAGCTTTGGGGGGTCAATCCTTCATTCATTTCTCGTAGGAATTTCTTCAATCGTGGCATCCGATCTTTTTTGGGACCAAACCAAAGACGATTATCTTTCTTCAGCTTTTCAATGTTCTCGGCTGGACGATTCCAACTTCGTCCCTTTGCTGGATAGAGCAACCTTCCGGATGGAGTTTCGATAGGCCAATAATCCCTGTCACGATGCTCTGCACGAGTAAGGTCAGTTGAAATCCAAGGCCCCCTTGGATCATCATCAGGGTTCTTATAGCGATTATCCATCCGTTCAGAACGTGGTAGCTTGTTGGGTCTCCAAGTAATCTTATCTTTTGCAAAACAGACGACGTGATCATGGCTATCACTAATCCACTTAGCGTCATTTTGCGGAGAGAATTTTTTTTGCCATATTACATTTGAAATGAAGTTCTTTCGCCCAAACACTTCATCCATCACAACTTTGAGATAATGCGCTTCGTTGTCGTCAATAGTTATCCAGATCGATCCGTCCTCTGCCAACAACTCACGCAATAATTCCAAACGCGGCCACATCAAAGCCAACCATTGAGTATGCTCCAGGTTGTCGTCGTAATGCTCAAAGGCCGAGCGGGTATTGTACGGCGGGTCAATGTAGATACACTTCACCTGCCCGGCGTAGAACGGCAGCAACGCCTTCAAGGCTTCCAGGTTATCTCCCTGAATCAGCATATTGCCTGCATCCGACTCACCTGCCGACAACTCGGGCGCTTCTTCCAACAACCGGTACGGTACGCCTGACGCAGCGCGAATATCTTTATCTCGTGTCAACCAGTGCAGAGTCGGCATCAGCTATCATCCTCCTCCGGGATTCCCGACATGACTTCCTTGTATTCGGCAATCCATTCTTCTGCTTCTTCTTCGGTATAGATTCCAGTGATGGCACCGCTGTTTTCCGGCAGTTGATGACTTGCCGGCTGATCAATGTGAGGTTCCAGATTCGCCCTTAATAATTCCTTTTCTTGTTCATCAAGTAAGCCTTCGACGGAAGAGTCTACATCTGTTTGGATCAATCCACCCTTGAAAATTACTTTGGATAAATCGCTTTCTTTGTTTATCGCGTCCCTCATACGATCAGCAAAAGCTTGCATGGTATATCTCCCATCACTTCTAACGCCTTGTAGTTTTGCAGAACTAAGATTAACCTCTTGCAGATGCACTTCATTAAGATTGGCTCCTTGTAGATGCGCCTTGTAAAGACTTGCTCCATGTAGCCGCGCCTCGTTAAGGTCAGCCCCGTACAGGCGTGCCATGCGAAGACTAGTCCTTTGCAGGTGTGCCCTGATAAGATTAGCCCCGTACAGGCGTGCCCCGGCAAGAATAGCTCCGTGCAAGTGAGCCTCGAGAAGATTAGCTTCGCACAGGTGTGCCATGTCAAGACGAGCTCCGCTCAAGTGTGTTCTGAAGAGGTTTGCCTCGTGCAGATGTACCCCGATAAGGTAAGCCCCTTGCAGGTGTGTTCCAATCAAGATAGCTTTTTCCAGATATGCCTTCCGGAGATTGGCTCCATTCAGCCAACTCCCCTGCAAGTTGATGTGAAGCCCCTCAAACACTTTGTGCTCCTGTACAAATAGCAGAGTCAGCAGGCTTTGGATTTCTTCCGAAGGTTTCGACAGAAAAGCTTCTTGATATCCTATTTTACCTGTCGTCTGGCGGATATGGGCACAGAGGATATCCAATACGGTCTGGCGCAAATCTTCTGTATTTTGTGCTAGATAAGTATCCCTCGCCAGATGAAAGAGCTCATAAGCGCCACCCAGACGCACGGAGACCGCCTCATGTCCCAGATGTTCAATAGCGTTTTTCAAACGTTCCTGCCGCCGCCCCTTTTCAGTATTCTCGTTAGCCATTGCCTGTTCCTCCGTAGCCTTGGCTTGCGCTTTCGCAGCATCTTCCATCGCTTTTGCGCGTATATAGGAGCTAATGGCCTGTAAAAACAGTAGGACGCCACCCATGCTGATTCCCAAAAACCTCAGAACTTCGTATTTTGTCTTTACATCAAACAAATCCTTGAATAATTCTTCAGTAGACCAATCTTTGATATCAGAAATCATGACCTGGAAAAAAAATAATGAGCGTGATGAGTAAACTAGTGAGGATAGCCCCTATTACTAAAGATACGATTGGAGAAATATCACGCTTAGATCTCCAAATGGAAGACACTTTTTTCATTAAATACATATATATTATGCCCAATTCACTTTTCGGATTGCCTTTCACATCCGTCATTATAAATCAAGACAAACGTATTCTTTGATTACAAGAGATCGCAAGATTCTTTAACAAATATGTGAAGATCAGCCTAGTGCTGGACCAAGTAACGTCTAACGACATCGTTCTCCGTGGCATCAGTTTCCGCTTATGATTATCGGTAGACACACATATGGCGGCATACGGCTATTTCTATCAATTAACCATCAATTAAAATTATACTTTTTAATCAAAGCGTTAAGACGTTTCTGACAGTTTCCTTCGATTAGTTGTCAATTAAAAATCAGGCCCAGAAAGGTACGTATCTCATCCATCTCCGAGAGGCGCCTTCATCATCCGGCTTAATCAGACCGACTTCTATTGCCTCTCGAATATAACGCGATACGCTGGCCTTATTCCTGGCCTCAATGCCAAACCGTTTTCGTAGTGATGCGTTGGTCAGAAAATCTCCTGTTATATATTTCAGGCACGCATGCAGATAACAAGCGCGCTGGCGGTCTTTCTTGTCCATCCGAGTGAACGGCTTGTACGCAAAAAGAACCGAGCGGGTAAAACCATCAGGTACTTCAAATAGTGGGGCTGGTAACTGAGCTATTTCCACTTCAAAAACAACCTTGTCAATACCGCTTCCCCGTTCCTCACAGACACCAAAACGGCGCATGAGCGAGGCCAGCGTTTCGTTGCGGGATTTTGGCGGTGTATCTAAAAAGCGTTGCGTATCCACCAGAGGTTCACCAGGATTTGTAATTTCAATACGGTTGTCAAATATTTCCACCATTGGCCCAGACCCCGTAACAAAGAAATCCTGGTGAATGAGCGCGTTTGCCACCAACTCTCGTACAGCCAATTCAGGGAACATAGGTACCGTTCGGCGCAATGCCGGTCCGATAACTTCGTTAGCCGGCAATAACCCAGTGATATAGTTGATCAAACCATCAAAGCCACTTGCGTACCCTTTAATCCCTTCTTGTTCTTTTGATGCATTGATACGCCCCTCACCGCGGTACTGAATTACCCGCACGGCCTTACGCCTGAGCCGAGGAAAGTCACCAAGATTCCTGGCAACCAATATTGCACCCAAATTAGTGATATTCCATCCGCCCGCTTCGCATGGCCTGAGCAGATTGTCAGCAGCCAATACAGACAGGATACCATTACGATTTTCCGGTAAGGGCATATTCAGTAAGTCGAAGTAGGCGGGATAGTCGAGCAGTTTCAAAACTTCGGCATCATCTCTGTGCTCAGTCGCCATGACATCTTCAAAAGGTATCTGGTCAAAGATGCGCCATAGCTCCCGTTCTTTCTCTGGAAACTGTCCCAGTTTTTTCGTGTAGCTACCCACCCGCAGGAACTCCATCCCTTCGAAACGCACGGGTTGATGCGCCGATCTTGATATTTCAAGTAGAACAACTGGTTGCTCGTCTATTTTCACCGAAAAGAATTGAAATTCTATTTTCGGTTCCAGGAGGCGTAGTAGCCAGTTTTCAAGTTCTTCGTTGCCAACCCGTCTTTGCGATGGAACAAAGGTTGTGCCAACTACAGCATGATCCTCATTGCGGACACCCCAAACTACATAAGAAGATGCTTTACCCACCAAGGCTGCCGAGTTGGCCAACGCCGAAATATTCTCTCCGATTGTCTTCGGTTCAGCATCATTTTGCTTAAACTCTACCCATTCGGTTTCGTAAGGAAGTTTACATAACTCCCGCACCAGCCCGATTAGGTAATCATTTGACCGGATGGCATTCATGCTTGTATCTCTCCTGATAGCGCACTCAATTTTTCCAGCACCGCATTTTCTGCTTACGTTTATCAGCAGGCAGTCAAGTCAAGACCGAAAAGTGTTCACGTTCAGTCGGAATCAGTGTTCATAAAGAGCCGGTTTCGGTGTTCACTTTCGCCGGAATACGCAGGCACTGACTATGAAATGGCCCGATCTTGCTGATAAATCGGAAACGCTGTATCGTATCAGTATGTCACGGATGAAGCATCCGAAAAGGGAAATTGAGGAAGCGCTGGTTTATGCAGAAGCAGCAGGATGGGCAATTACGACTACAAAGTATGGTCATCGTTGGGGTGTGATCCGATGTGCGGAATCCAGTCGTTCAGGCTGTCAGTACTCTGTCTGGTCTACTCCCCGAAATCCTCAAAATCATGCCAGGCATCTGCTGCGCATGGTGCGTAAATGCCCACATAAGAGTATACCGTAAGGAGGACACGAGATGCAGAGTCACCACTTTACGTTGATTGTCGAGGGCCCTGACATGCAGGATGAGGCCATGATCGATACCCTCTTCAAAAATGGCTGCGATGATGGAACAGTTGGTCGGTCAGATGGCGTTCAATTTATCGTCTTCGATCGTGAGGCGGCGAGTTTTATCGAGGCGGTGCAGTCAGCTATCGACGACATTCAGCGTACTCCTGGTCTGAGGGCCGTGCGGGTTGCCGGTGACGACGCTCTACAAGCTGCGAAACTTGCTCAGAAAGGTATGCATAGCGGTTCCGCCAAAAACACCAAGCACCTCCATACCAACTTCAGGGACTGATAATCTCGTTGAGGCCCTCAACGATACGCACCAGATCTTAGGGCGTGACCTTCGCCAAGTGTTCCGGGACGAATAGCAAAACACTTATCCTGGTTACGCCTGTCTACGCCGCCTTTGCACTGGGAAACACCCCGGCGCGGGTGACCATGGCCGGCATGGTCGAGCCCAGCGGGCCTTCCAGCCATTTTGCCGTTTCGATGATTTTATCGATATCGATACCCGTCTTCAGACCCATGCGATGGATCATGTATAACAGGTCTTCCGTCGCCACGTTTCCGGTCGCAGCCGGGGCGAACGGGCAGCCGCCGACGCCGCCGCAGCTTGCATCAAAAGTTGTGACGCCTTCCTGGATGGCCGCGTAGGTGTTTGCTACCGCCGTGTTACGGGTGTTATGGAAATGGCAACTCAGGCTCAGAGCGGGTTCGAGGGTTCTGATGCGCTTCACCAGGGCGGCAACGTCGGAGGGGCCGGCGGCGCCGATGGTATCCGCCAGGGAAATGTCGGTATAGCCCATCGCAGCCAGACGTTGCACCAGGCGCGCTACCTTTTCCTGCGGCATTTCTCCCTCGAAGGGGCAACCGAACGCGGCGCTGACGGTCACTCCCATGTTAATGCCGGCAGCCCGGACCTCCCGGGTAATCTCCTTGATCACCTCCATGGTCTGTTCCGTGGTAGCGCCCTGGTTACGCAGGTTGAAGGTATCCGAGGCCACCACCGCACAGTTTATTTCATCGATATTGCAGGCCATGGCCCGTTCGAACCCGCGCAGGTTCAGCACCAGTCCGATAAACGTCACATCATCCCGCTGCGGCAGTCCGCGCACGACCTCTTCTGCATCCGCCATCTGCGGAACCCGTTTGGGATTGACAAAACTGACCGCCTCCATACGCCGTATGCCCGCGTCGATCAGGCGGTTTATCAATTCCAGTTTGTGTTCTACACTCAACAGTACCGGCTGGCTTTGCAGTCCGTCCCGGGGACTGACGTCAACGATTTCAATAAAGTCTGACATTGCTGTTTCTCACTATTGGACTGGCGCCTATAATATACCAATAGTGGACAGGTCGTCATTCATTCCCCGGGACGCGGGCGCCTTTCCATCGGTGAGGGCAAAATGCCCCGGTCCCGGTTAGCCTATATTATTAGGGGGAGCTACTGATGTTCAACAATAAACTGATGGTGAAAACGGTGAATTCCGGGCAAACAGTGGCTTCCGGGTCTGGATGAAGATTTGCATAATCATGCTTGCCGGGAAGTTCGGCGGAGCGGAAAGGTTTTATGTGGATTTGACCAATGGTCTGGCCCGGCGCGGTCACGATATACTCGCCATATCCCGTGCCGGTTCGAAAGCCGCGCTACGTCTGGAAAAGGCAGCAAACCTGCACAGTGAATCAATTCGGGTCATGGGCCCGTGGGATCCCCTGGCTCCCCGGAAAATCACCCGGCTGGTCCAAACTCACGGTTCGGAACTCATACAAACGTCACTGGGGCGCGCCGCCCACCTCGCAGGACCGGCAGCATCCGGACTCAAGGTCCCCCTGGTCGCCCACACCCATGACTTCATCGACCTGAAATACTTCAAGCACGCAGATATTTTCACCCCTACAACGGCAGCGCAACGCGATTACCTTATCAACCACGGCATCCCCGCAGACAGGACAAAGTTGATCCCCAACTTTTCCAGCTTTGCGCCAGTAGCCGGGATCCGATGCAATGACAAAGTAACGAAGATAGTGGCGCACGGCAGGTTTGTGCATAAAAAAGGATTTGACCTGCTGTTACGGTGTTTCAACCGGCTGAGCGATGACCATACCCATTTGTACCTTGCGGGGGATGGCGCCGAGAGAGGCCGACTCATGGGTCTGGCTGCGTCATTGAACCTCGATAAAAAGGCGCATTTCGTCGGCTGGCAGAACGATATACGCAGTTTTCTGCTGCAAGGCGACCTGTTTGTGCTGCCCTCCAGGTACGAACCTTTCGGTATCGCCGTATTGGAGGCAATGGCTTGTGGTATACCCATCGTTGCAACGAAATGTCACGGTCCGCTGGAAATTCTGAATGACGACAGCGCCTGGCTTTGCGATGCAGATGAGGATGCGCTAACCGGTGCGCTGAGAACGGCAATCAATGATCCGGACGGTCGTCAACGGCGCGCGCAAACGGCATGGACCTTGTTTCACGACCATTACGCCGCAGGCAAGGTGATCCCGAAGTTTGAACGCCTGTATGAAAGCATCCGCAGGTGACGCATATCTTTTACCACAGAGGGCACGGAGTCAGCGGAGACATAGATATTTGCTGTGCGCCTTCCTTGGCACACACCCTGCGGGCGTCCTTCGGGATTTGTGGGGTCAGAGTAAAAATATTAATGGCAAACCAGCGCAACCAACCAGCGCAACTATATTTTTACTCTGACCCCAAATATCTGATTCACTCCCGGGACAGAACTGCGGTGAGCGTACAGGCTATCAGCAGCCACAGGAAACCGCTCCAATAAGAACCGTAAAATGCCAGGTGCGCATTCAGTGGGAACGTTGCGGCCAGGAGCGCAGCGGTCCATGCGCCGGTAATCGTGGAGTGCCTTCCCCGCCACCAGTAACGGAGTACGGAGAAATAGAACAGAATAAATCCGATAAGCCCTATGACCCCGGTTTCAACCGCAATCTCGAGAAAAACCAGGTGGGGGTGGGTTTGCCCCTCCTGCCCCTGACGAACAAAATAGTTGTCTTCGTCCGCATAAGCTTTATACACGTAGCGGAAACCTCTCGGCCCTACCCCGTTTATCCAGTTATCCTGCAGCATGTTATAGGCCGTGTCCCAGATAGGCGTGCGTTTGGACGTTGCCCGTTCGGCTTGGTATTCACTGCCGAGCATACCTGTCAGCAACACGATCCGGCGATTGATGTCAGGACTATTGAAATAAATCCAACTGACCAGCACTACGGCGGCACATAAGGCGCCGCTGATGATATATCTTGCCCTGGAAGACAATGAAAGCACGACCAGGGGAAGGTATGCCGACAAACCGATTATCAACATGAGCCAGGCACTTCTCCGACCACTCAGCAGCACTACCACAGTGAACGGTATCAACAGCAGCCAGGGGTACAAACTGTCCCTGTTGACATGTCTTATCGTCTCCAGGGCAATGGGGACAACAACGGCCAGTACGATGCCCAGTCGCAGCTTCGGGTAAAACATCCCGCTTAACATGCCGTCCTGGTAGGGGTAGCCGAGCAGGTTTGCCCCTGTCGCGTACTGGATCAGGGCGTCAACACACCAGAAGATAACAACAAGCAACAGCGCCAGGGATAAACGGGGGAGATTGCCCGGGCGAGCCAGTTCCCGCAGAATGAATATTCCACAAAACAGGTAAAGCGGGTATAACAATACGATTTTTGCCGAACGCGCCGGGTTTACCGCGCCTATGAGAGAGATCAGTTGCGGCAGCCACAGACATAAAAACAGGAACAGTAAAGCCCGTAATGACTTGTCCCGGTAGAGCGTATGCGGGTTTCGACTGACATGGTAAATCCCCAGCGCCGCCATAATTCCCTGGGGGATCAGTGACAAGGTCTCGGTAGATAACAAAAGCAGGGTGGACGCAACCAGCAGCCAGGCATGGTTGTCGCAGAGAAGCCGACCGACGAAGCGGGATGTATCAGTTGGCTGTGCCATCTGTGGAAATAGGGGACAGACCACGTTTTCTCCGAAGGCTAAAACGTGGTCTGTCCCCCGTTTTCTCCTGTTTCCGTTTAGCTTGAAAATCAGCCGCAAAAGCAGATAGCCGCCGGTTCTCTATGGCATTTCGAAGACCGCGCATCAGCCCGTGATAATAATACAGGTTATGCCAGGTATTGAGGCGGCACCCCAGGATTTCATTGGTTTTGTCCAGGTGGTGCAGGTAAGCGCGGCTGTAATTTTTACAGGTGTAGCAATCACATTCCTCATCCAACGGTTTTTCGCTGGTGCGGTGCTCGGCATTGCGTATGCGGACAGCGCCCGTTGAGGTAAACAAATGCCCGTTACGGGCATTGCGTGTCGGCATCACACAATCGAACATGTCGATACCGCAAAGGACCGAAGCAACCAGATCTTCCGGTGTGCCTACACCCATCAGGTAACGCGGTTTTTCCTCCGGCATGCACGGCGCCGTATGCTCCAGGATATCCATCATCATATCGGCAGGCTCGCCGACGGACAAACCGCCGACGGCATAACCGTCAAATTCCATCTCAACCAGGGCTGCCGCCGATTGTTGCCGCAACTCCTTATACATTCCGCCCTGGATGATACCGAATAAGGCAGAGGGGTGGTCTCCATGGACTTCCTTGCAGCGTCTTGCCCAACTCAGGGACAATTCCATGGAGGCGTGCGCCTGTTCCGGACTTGCAGGATACGGCGTGCAGTCGTCGAATATCATAATAATGTCGGAATTCAAGCTGTGCTGGATCCGTATCGACTGTTCCGGGCCGAGGAAGACCTTGTCGCCGTTCACCGGTGAACTAAACTGCACCCCCTCCTCCGTTATCTTACGCGCTTCCGCCAGACTGAAGACCTGGAAACCACCGGAATCCGTCAGCAGCGGTCTGTCCCAATGCATAAACTCGTGCAGACCGCCGTGTTGCTCGATTATCTCCACGCCTGGACGCAGCATCAGGTGAAACGTGTTGCCGAGGATAATCTCACTGCCCAGCAACAACAGTTCTTCCGGCGTCATGCCTTTGACCGTGCCATAGGTACCGACCGGCATAAATACCGGGGTCTCTATGACGCCACGCACACAGGTAATCCGGCCACGCCGGGCGCCGGCGTCTTGTGCAAGCAACTCAAATTTCATATCAACACCCTGATGTCATTCCGGTCGCATAGGGGACAGATTTCAAATCTGTCCCCGATCAACGCTGGGGCGCATACGGGACGGATTTCACATCTGTCTCCGACCGACGCCGGGATATAAACATAGCGTCACCATAACTGAAAAACCGATACCTTTCCTCAATAGCATGATGGTAAGCCTTCATAATATTCCCTTGGCCGGCAAACGCACATACCAGGAGCAATAACGTTGAACCCGGCAGGTGAAAGTTGGTGATCATGGCATCCACGGTTTGAAATTCAAACCCGGGATAGATAAAAATATCCGTTTCCCCCTGAAACGGCTGAAGCCCGCGTTCGCCGGCAGCCGCCTCCAGACACCTGACTGACGTAGTACCCACCGCAATGACCCGATTGCCTGCAGTTTTTACGGCGCTTACCTGTTCACAGACCTCCTCATCCACCTGATACCACTCACTGTGCATACTATGATTTTCGATACTTTCTTCCCGGATAGGCTGGAATGTCCCTGCGCCCACGTGCAGGGTAACATAAGCGCAAATGACCCCCTTTCTCTCCAGGTCGTTAATCAGTGTGCGGGTAAAATGCAGTCCTGCCGTCGGCGCCGCTACCGCGCCGGGCTTTCTGGCGTACACGGTCTGGTAGCGCTCCGCGTCAATTGCCTCGTCCGCACGGCGGATGTAAGGCGGTAGCGGCGTATGCCCCTGCATTACCAGCACGTCCATCAGTGCTTGTCCATCCGGCAGCTTTACCATGAACAAGTCATGCTGACGGCTGACGACCTGCAATTCAACCCCGCCGTCCAATATAATTCGGCCGCCTTCTTTGGGTGTCTTGCTTGCCTGCAAATGGGCCAGACAGCTTGAGTCATCCAGCAGGCGTTCGATCAGGACCTCAACCCGGCCACCCGTTGCCTTGCGCCCGAACAACCTGGCCGGGATCACGCGGGTATCGTTAAACACAAGCAGGTCCCCGGGGTTCACCAATGCAATTATGTCACTAAAACTCTTATCGGAATACTCGCCGGTCTTGCCGTCAAGCAACAACAACCGGGCGGCATCCCGCTCGGGTGCGGGGTACTGGGCTATTAATTCTTCCGCTAACTCAAAGTCAAAATCCTGGCACAACATACGGCTGAGTGTAACAAATACGACGAAACTGTTTAACAAACTCGCGGGTTTCCTTATACTTAACAGTCCTTCATTCCTTTATCTAAAGCCGGGATGGCGGAACTGGTAGACGCGCCGGGCTCAAAATCCGGTTCTGGCAACAGAGTGAGAGTTCGAGTCTCTCTCCCGGCACCAAACAACCGTATCACTCTCTACCAGGGTCAGGTAATGATGGCGCAGCAGCTCAATCTTTGAATACAACCTTGCTATGGTAGAAAATACTGGAATGGTGAAAACATCCGGACCTGCCGAACCAAACATCAGCCTGTTTCGATCCCGTACTGGGTTATATGTCTGCCTGATTCTCACATTGGCTTCGCTTGCCTTTGCCTTTGTCCATGTGGTGGGGCGCGGTATTCGAACCGAAGTGCCTCCTGTGGGGCTGTCCTTCTGGCGCTGGTTTCTCGGGGCGATTATCCTGTTGCCATTCATCTACCCGAGGCTGAAACTGAACGCATCAGTTATCCGGGTGCATATCCGGCCGCTCACCCTGCTCGGCGGCATCATGATTGCGAGCACGACCCTCATCCTCATCGGCCTGAATTTCACTACGGCGATCAATGCCTCCGTAATCAATGCCATACAACCCGTGTTCACCGTGTTGCTGGCTATGCTGTTACTGCATGAACGGTTGCGATTATCGCAGATTTGCGGTGTTACGCTGGGGCTTGTCGGTGTTATAGCCATGTTTGCCAGGATGGACCTGGCGGCGCTGCTTCGGTTACAGTTCAATCTCGGAGACATCCTGATAGTGCTGGGCTCAGTCGGTTATGCGCTGTATGCGGTCAACATAGGGAAAATTCCCAAAATGCTGAGTCCTGTTGAAGCCCTGTTCATGATCATCTTAACGGGCAGTATTCTTGTGATTCCGTTTTATATTATCGAAACCCTCATCTACAGACCGGTGCCGCTCAATGCTACCGCACTATATGCTATTGTCGGCATGTCATTGGTGGGAACCGTATTCGGGATACTGCTGTGGAACCAGGGGATCCAACTCATCGGTCCGAGCCGCGCCGGCATGTTCATCAACCTGATCCCAATCTTTGCAACCATCATGGCGATTATCTTCCTGGATGAACGCCTGCAGTATTACCACATCATCTGTGCGGTGCTTATCGGCATCGGTATTTTTCTGGTATTACGACGATGAAGGCAGTTCCCGTCAATAGTTCATTGCCCGTATATGGCAGGATATTGCATATTGCAGATTAGAACGGTGGTGGTACGATACCCGGTGTGTCAGTAACCCAGGTCTACTTGATGGCAAGGAAGCCTTCGAAACTGACGTATTTCATGATGGTCATCACGTCCACAAAACCGGCCCGGTTCAGCAGGCCCAGGTTGCCGGCCGTGGAGAACGGTTTCAGCACACCTTTCAGGCTGGTTTCCTTGTTCAGTATCTCATCGGAACTGAAACCGTTGCGTTGTTTGAATTCACGGTACAGACAGGACATCATGTCCTGGAAACGGGAATCGGGCGCGCCGACTTTTTCGAACAGGATGAACGCTCCACCCCAGTTCAGTGCCTGGTATATCTTATCGATTAGTGCCTGCCTGTGCCTTTCCTCGATAAACTGGGTCGTGTAATAAGCAATGATCATGTCGGGCTTATCGAAGCCGCAGGTCAGTATGTCCTCGCAGTGGAGTTCCACATTATTCAGACCGGCGCAGGTTTTCAGCGCCTGGTTGATCATGTCCTGCTCTTTATCCAGCCCTATCCAGCGTACATCGGGCTTATGCTGGTTATACGCTGCCAGTTTTTTCAGCAACTGGCCGGTTGAACAGCCGAGGTCATAAACAACACTGTCCGGCGCTACGAAAAAATCACTCAGATGACAGATGAGATCATGTCCGTCCTGATAACAGGGAATGGAACGTGTGGCGTGTTCCGGGAATGCCTCCGCAATCTCAGCGGTGAACGACCAGGCGGAACGTTTTGCGGTGATACGATCGTCGATCTTCATAACGTTATGAAAAAAAGGGCCGATTTACAATAGAGTCCGCTGGTTCAATATTTTACCCTTCAACCTGGCAATGGTTATCTCAAGCTCGTCAGCAGCAGCTTTTATCCGGGCTTTATTTGTGGCGCGCAGCACCAGGTTCACACCGAGTTTTCCTTTCTTGAAATATGGGTAACTGCCCATACTGACATCGGGGTATATTTCCTGTAATGCCCCAAGGTCATTGGCTATCACGCTTTCGGCAAGGTTGGTCGTGACATTTTCCGTGAGAACCGGTTCTCCACCAACCAGCCTGTCGGTAAGCCCTTCGAACATGGCCTCCATTATGACCGGAACCCCGGGAAGTACGAACACGTTATCAAGCTGAAATCCCGGCGCGCCGCTCACGGGGTTGTCAATCAAGCGGGCTCCTGCCGGTATGTCTGCCATTTTAAGCCTGGCTTCGATTAAACGGCCGGGCTCGTAATACCGGTCCAATGCCTCTACGGCTTCACTGTTGCGTTCCAGTTCAACATCGAATGCATGAGCGATGGCTGCCGCGGTGATATCATCATGGGTGGGCCCGATACCGCCGGTGGTAAAGACATAAGTGAAGTCAGCCCGGCAGGCGTTGACCGTCGTGATGATGGTTGCCTCAACATCGGGAATGACCCTGGTTTCCGTAAGACGGATCCCCAGGGCGTCACATTTTTTTCCGATGATCGCCAGGTTTGCATCCTGGGTGCGGCCGGATAGAATTTCATTGCCGATGATGATCAGGCACGCAGTTATCTGGTCTGATCGTTTCACAATACGTCATCACGCATTAAGGTGGCGGGTCCTGTCAGGATGTAACCCGGACTTTAAGGTTATCAATCAACCGTGCCGGACCCAGCCAGGCGGCGACCAGGATAGATAACCGGATATCACCCGGTATCGGTGTGCGCAGATCTTCGGTGCGCCTGATGCTGACGTATTCCGGCCTGAACCCGGCTTTCTCCAGCCTGTCCAGTGCCTCTTGTTCTATATCATCAATGCCTTTTTTGCCGTGCCGCAAGCTCTCGGCGGCAGCTTTCAGTGTGCGGTAAATCTCCGGCGCCCTGCGCCGTTCGTTCTGTGCCAGGTAGGCGTTGCGGGAACTCATTGCCAGCCCGTCGGGTT
This sequence comes from Gammaproteobacteria bacterium, assembly GCA_965205405.1. Classification (GTDB taxonomy): domain Bacteria; phylum Pseudomonadota; class Gammaproteobacteria; order Eutrophobiales; family Eutrophobiaceae; genus JAAXHV01. The sequence goes on along the minus strand of OZ242169.1, from coordinate 1,272,881 downwards.
CGCGCACGATGGGCAATCCGACGATATCGACAGGCAGGCATAAATCATGAGCAATGCGCTTGATGACGAGCACTTGCTGGTAATCCTTCTCGCCGAAAAAAGCCATGTCCGGTTGAACGTTGCCGAGCAGTTTTGCCACCACAGTGGCAACACCGGAGAAATGGTTGGGCCTGGATTCGCCGCACAGTATGTTCGATAATTCAGGCACGTTAATTCGGGTGTCGGTATCGGTACCGCCGGGATAAAGTTGTTTCAAGTCGGGAGTAAACAGCAGGTCAAGCCCATATTTTTCCAGTTTGTTCTTGTCATCGGCCAGCGTACTGGGATACTTGTCGTAATCCTCCCCTTTACCGAATTGTATCGGGTTGACAAATATACTCAACACAGTCCGGTCGGCGCATTCGCGGGCGTGGTTGAGCAACGAGATATGGCCGTCATGCAGGTTCCCCATGGTAGGAACGAGGGCAATGGTATATCCCGACTTTTTCCACCTGCCGATAACGGCACGCAATCCGGCCAGACTCGACACGGTTTGCATAACCGGCGTCCCGGTGAAGGGCGCAGTTATGTGTTCATCCACGATTTGCTGGTTCGATATTCCCATTATTATATTATTCGAATGTGTGTTCCGGCCCCGGGAACTGACCAGTTTTTACCGCGCACACATATTCTTTCACAGCCGCCTGGACGCTACCGGCTTCAGCCAGAAAATTCTTTGCCATTTTCGGGGTGCGCGCCGACAAACCCACTACATCATATACCACCAGGACCTGCCCGTCACAGTTCACCCCCGCCCCTATACCTATCATAGGTATTGTGATCTCCCTGCTGATACGTTCAGCCAGGGCAGCAGGGATACATTCCAGTACCACCATACAGGCGCCTGCCGCCTGTAACGCCCTGGAGTCTGCCATAATGCGTTCAGCCTGCTCTATACTCCTGCCCTGGACTTTGTATCCCCCGTACTCCCTGACGGATTGTGGCTGCAAACCGATATGGCCGCAAACGGGAATACCCCGGTCTACCAGGCTCGCCACAATGTCCGCTTGCTCTACGCCTCCTTCCAGCTTGACAATCTCGGCCCCGCCCGCCTCCATCAACCTGAGCGCATTGGCATACGCCGCAGGTCCGGTCATATAGCTCCGATAGGGCATGTCGACCACGACCAGTGCTCGCCGACAGGCCTCACTGACTATCCTGCTGTGGTAGACCATGTCTTCCATGGAAACGGCAAGGGTATCCTCCTTACCATGCAGTACCATGCCCAGCGAATCTCCCACCAGTACAATTTCCACGCCGGCCGCATCCAGTATCCTGGCAAAACTTGTGTCATACGCGGTCAGGCTGACAATTTTCTCACCCGCCTTTTTCAGCCCATGCAGGTGGGCAATTGTAATTTTTTCAGTCATAGTTCCTGGGGGTTAAAGTAATGTCGTCCCGGGCCGACCCCCTCCAGGTAATTCAGCAACACGTCATAGTCGCCGCGCTCATCGCTGAAGTCCAGGTCCGTCGTGTTGACAATCAGTAACGACGAAGCATCATAATGATAAAAGAAGTCAGTATATGCATCTGAAATTTTTTGCAGGTAATCCCTGTCAATTTTTATCTCATGGTTCCCTTCACGGGCGCGGATGCGTTTTACCATCACTTCGACAGACGACTGCAGATAGATGACCAGGTCAGGGACGGGGGCATCGTCGATCAGGATGTTGTAGACCTGGTAGTACAAGTCCAGTTCGTCCGGAGTCAACGTGGCTTCAGCAAATAACCTGTTCGCCTGGATCAGGAAATCGGCCACCTGGTTGGGCGAGAACAGGTCAGCTTGTCGGAGCGCCCGCACCTGCTTTACGTGCTCGAATAAAAAATGTAACTGTGCCGATAAGGCGGCGGAACCCGGGTGTTGGTAAATCTCCGGCAGAAAGGGATTACCAATGGCGCGCTCCAACAACAGATTAATGTCCAGGTTGACAGCCAGTCGTTTTGCCAGCCCTGTTTTGCCGACACCAACCGGGCCTTCCACGACAATATACCCGAATGTGTCTTTATCCATCAGCGCTGCACTCACCCAGTTTTGTTATACCTGCGCTGCCGACATCGGCCAGCAATTCGACAACCCTGCCCAGACCCGGAATCTCTATGTCGGGAGCCAGTTCAAGTAGTGGCATCAATACAAAGTTCCGATGTCGCATTTCAGGGTGGGGTACAGTTAACTCAGGTTCGTCTATGATCTCGTTGCCATACAGTAACATATCAAGATCCAGTGTGCGCGGCCCCCATTTATGTGCATCTCGAACGCGTCCCTGGCGGTTCTCAATCAACTGCAATCGACCCAGGAGCTGTTTTGCCGTCAAGTCGGATTCGATCAGCGCGACCGCGTTAATGAAATCAGGTTGCGCGCCCGGACCGAGCGGTTTACTCCTGTAGAATGAGGAATATTGCACCAGGGTAGTGTCCGTGATACCGTTCAATGCCGCCAAGGCAGTGGTCAACTGCAATTCCGGGTTATCAAGATTGCTGCCCAACCCGATATAACTTTCCATATGCCTTACCCTGGACGATGCCCTCTGGGCCGCCTGCGACTGGCGCGCTTATCTCCGGAAAAATCCTTTTTTGCGGGATTATCCTTCTGAAACTGCGTCCACCAGTCTGCCAGCTCAGTGACAGCCTCCCCTGATTCTGCGCGTAACAATAAAAAATCATAAGCGGCCCTGAACCGGGGATTTTCGATTAACCTGTGCGGGCGGCGGTTTGAATGCCGCGCCAAGCGTGCCTGCATCTGCCAGATATCCCTGGCCATCCGGGTAAAACGACGCGGCACCGAGGTGCTGCGGGTTTGTTTGGAGATCACGATATCTCCTGCCAGCATGACCGCACTCATTTCGCTCAGGCCCTGGGCAATATGGTCCTGAGCCAGTCTGTCCATGGGCAACCACAACAGGGCAGCGAGGAGAAACCCCGGCGTAACCGGCTTGTTTTCCACCAGCCGATTATCGGTATTGCGCAGCGCGTTGGCAACAAAAGTATAGGGAAACCCGCCTTGCTGGTGTGTCAGCGCTTCTTCCGTTTGCGGAAACAATTCACCGAACAGATGGTAATGGCGCAACTGTTCAAAAGTCTGTAAAGCATAACCGTTAAAAAACAGTTTCAGACATTCCTCAAATAGACGCGCGGGGGCAATACCGCCTAACGACGATGCCAGCTCGGGGATATGCCTCTCGGTATCACGGCTGATCCTGAAACCCAGTTTGGTTGCAAACCGTACTGCCCGTAACAATCGCACCGGATCTTCGACGAAACGCTGGCGCGGGTCACCGATCAGTCTTATGCAGCAGGATCTGATATCGTGCATCCCATTAACGTAGTCGACCACGGACTCGTCAGCGATATTATAAAACAACGCATTGACGGTAAAATCACGCCGCCAGACATCATCGTCAATAGTCCCGTAAACGTTATCGCGTATTATCCGGCCGTCAATAACGTGACCTTCACTATCATCGATGTGATGGGGGGCGCGAAAAGTAGACACCTCGACAATTTCATCCCCGTAGTGAACATGGGCGAGCCGAAAACGGCGACCAATCAGACGACTGTTGCGGAACAATTCCCTTATCTGTCCCGGCGTAGCATCCGTAACCACGTCAAAGTCCTTGGGTTCGCGCCCCAGTAGCAGGTCGCGCACGCTCCCCCCCACCAGGTAACCGGCGAAGCCGGCATTTTTTAACCGATACAATACTTTCAGGGCAGCGTCACTGATATTGTTCCTGGATATATTGTGTTCTTCACGAGGAATGATTTTGGACTCGTGGCGCAGGTAGGTGACTTTATCGTGGCTTTTGCTCATGACTTATTATAACATCGCTACTCAGCGGGCTCCCTTCGTCTAGCGGCCCAGGACGCTGGCCTCTCACGCCGGAAACAGGGGTTCGATTCCCCTAGGGAGCGCCAAATGAAGTGTGGTGAATGGGGTCAGGTCGCACATTGCACATGCAAAGAAATAAGTGTGAAGCTGGACAAACCTCTGCATGTGCAATGTGCGACCTGACCCCATTCACCGGTTGCCTCCCGTTCACCCATTATTTTCGGGTGAAATTTGCATCCAGCATGGTCTGCATTGCATTGATGACGATTTCCGGTTGGTCCAGGTGAATCGAGTGCCCGCTCCGCTCCGCAATCAGATGTACGGAGTTATCGCTGAGCTGGGACAGTTCATCCTGCAACTCCATCCAGACCCGCTCCATTTCATCGCCATACGCATTGTTCGGCCAAATGCGACGGCCACGGGTCAGTACGACAACCGGGACTGCCGGCATCGGTTTGGAGGCCAATACCTGTTTTGCGCTCAGTGGAAACACCGTCATTTCCTCGCGCCATGTCGACTTGTGATGCCAGCTATTCATAATCCGTCTGGCTATCAGCACCACCTCATCAGGAAAGTTGGGATGCATGATGTGCCTGGATACGATATAGCTGTGCGCCCCGGGTACACGTTTCGCGGGCGTACCCGCCTTCCTACCCGGCATTCGCTCTATCTGCTCCGGATGTGAAGCATCTATCAGGACAAGACCCGCCGTCTCCTCCGGGTAGTTTCTTGCAAACAACTGCGCGGTGTAACCACCGAATGAATGTCCGGCAAGGATATAAGGTCCGGTCACATCAGCCTTAACCAGTAAGGTATGCAGTTCCCGGGTAATACGCTTACTGGTCCTTGGTAACGGACCCATATCACTCCAGCCGTAGCCCGCCCGGTCATAAGAGCATACACGGGTCCGGCGTGACAGGACGTTCTGTACCCTTGTCCATTCCAGTGAGAAGCCTCCCGTTCCCGAATCGAAGATGATGGTGGGTATACCCTCACCTTCGCAATAAATATGCAACCGGTAGCCGCCGACATCGACCAGCTTGCCCGGAATAGTCGATTCAGGCGTAGCCGGGGACGCCGCAAGGAACCCCGCACCGGCAAGATATGCCAGAACTGCCGAACAGACGGGAAACAGGGCGCGGCGAGACAACATTTTTACAAGCATATCATTATAATAACCTGCTTATGGCCAATTCCGGTAATCCTTCGATGCAGGACTGGAATTGCTGAGAAATACCTTTACAGTATATCGCAATGCGATCACAAGTGGTAATTATCGGACGCGGACCGGCACATACATGTCATATAAAGAAAGGCACTCTGAACCCATTTATGATCACTGCGGCCTGCGGCGCAGACTGATGGCCGTTGTCTATGATTGCTGCCTGCTTTTTTCCGTGCTGTTTTTTGCTACTGTGCTTGCGCTACCCGTGGCGGGCGGGGAAGCCATTGCTGCCGGCAGCCCGTTATATTCCGCTTACCTGTTGCTCATCACTTATTTCTATTTCGTCTGGCAATGGAAAAGAGGTCGGCAAACCCTTGGAATGCGCGCCTGGCGTATATATTTAACAACCACAAGCGGCGCGCAACCCGGCTGGAGAAACCTGAGCTTGCGGTTTTTTCTGGCCGGCGCGTCTTTAACTGGATTTGGAGCTGGGTTTCTCTGGGCTTTGTTTGATAAAGAACGACTTGCGTTCCATGATCGGTTTTCGGGAACAATTCTGATTGTTGCCGGAAAAACAACCAGAATAAAACCAGCAAAAGCAGCAGGGTCGGAACTGCCGCACTGATGAACGGATGGATGCCGTAGACGATGCCGATATGACTGGATGCAGAATTACAAAAATAGAAGACCACACCTATCAGCGCGCCGCTAAACGCATGTTGCCCCAGCCCCCCGGAGTGGTTGCGCATGACTACCAGCGGTATAGACAGGACAATCATGGCGATGATTGTGAACGGCCTGATCAGTTTTCCGTAGAGCGCCTGCTCAAACGTCGCCGTGTTTTGTGAATTCGATTTTAACACCCGTATACTGCTATAGAGGTTCCACAAGCCCATATGCTGGGGGTTGATAATGACGAGGTTAATCAATTCGTCATCGACCCAAGAATCCCAGGCCGCTCTATTATATTGTTCCCGCCTGACCCCGCTGCTGTCAATGACAGTCTTTTCCACTCCTTCAAACACCCATCGGTTATCGACGTACTGGGCGTTATTCGCAAAGATGCTGTTACGCAGCCTGGCCTCGTCATCGAACTCATAGATGTATATTTCCTCGATGATATTACCGGGTAATATTTTACGTATATTGATAAAACTGTTTCCGTCCCTGGCCCAGAAGCCGTATTTTGTCCTCATGGCGACCTGTTCCGTCAATGCGATGGAACGTTGATACCTGGCTTTAATTTCACTGGCCGGCACAATAAACTCACCGATGAAAACGGAAAAAAGCACGACGACCAGGGCTGATTTTCCCATTAATACGGCGAGGGAATAAACTGAGACGCCGGAAAGTCTGATAACGTTGAGTTCTCTGTTTACGGCAAGTAGTGCCAGGCTTGTCATGCCCCCAATCATCGCAGCAATGGGGAGGATCTCATAAGCCAGTCGCGGCAGGGTGAGAACAACGTAAGTGACTGCCTGGTACGTACCGTAATTTCCCTGCCCGGAGTCTTCAAGCTGATCGATAAGTGACAGAAACGCAAAAATCCCGACCAGGATTACCAGGGCAAGAAAGGTCATCCAGACCAGGTTAACGATAAAATACCGCTGTATAATTTTCATCTTGCTGCGACCTGAACCCGTTACCAGGGAACTGTCCCGGTATGTGCTTTTTTCTTTCTCAGCCTCAGCCCCGGGAATTGAAATACCAGCACAATCAGCGCCAGCAGCGCCAGGTGTACCCACCACAAACCGATGAATGCCGGGATTTCATCTCTTTTCAACAAGGTTTTCGCTACGCTCAGCATATTGCTGTAAATGATGTAGATCAGCACGGCGACAAACGCGCACAGGTATTTCTGCTCGCTGAGTGAATAACGGCTCAGACCAACGGCAAGTACCGGCAATAACAGCGATGAAATCACAAATGAAAGGCGCCACTGTAATTCGGCTTTGTGTTTGGGGCTGTCGGAACCGAGCAATGTGGACGCCGGCAGCGATTCCAGCTTGACAAATTCGCTCTCTTCCTCGCCCTGTTCAATCTGGACAGCGTAAGTTTTGTAGCGGGTAATGCGATAGTCCAACGAATCTGAATCCCCTGTATAGCGTCGGCCGTCCTGAAATAAAATGAATTTACCACCCGAAGATTCAATTGTCTCATAGCCTGCGCTGCTCGAATTCAACACGCTGGTCTGCCGGCCCTGTCTGGCTTGCAGAAAAACATTCTCCATCCGGCTTCTGTCACTTGAAGATTGTTCGATATAGATGATCTGCTCTCCCTTACTCATCTCGGTGAATTTACCTGCCATAATGCCTGTGGTATCCGCTTCCACTTCAGCCCTGGCCTGCAGTTGTTCCGTATTTTGCGCGGCCCAGGGAGCGATAAAAAAACTGGTGGCGAATACAATCAGGGAAAACATGAAAGAAAACTGCAACACCGATACGAGTTCAACCCGGTGGGCGCCGCCCGAAACCGAAACCGCCGTCAATTCCTTATCGCGGGCCAATCTTGATAAGCCAAGCATCACCGCCAGAAAAACAGCCATGGGCATCAGTTTCGGCAACGTTGCCAGCATTTTCATGAGCAACGCCTGGAACACCAGATCGGTGGGCAAAACCCCTGCGGCGGCATCAGCCAGGTAGCTGACAAATCGACTGCTCGTTATAATCAGCAGCAGCAGGCCGATGATCCAGCCGAGCTTCTCGACTATTTCTCTGTGAATATAACGTCGCAGGATCATATCAGGCGTTATTGCTTCGGTTTATATACTATATTTGGGGTCAGAGTAAAAACTCTGCAAGTTTTTACTCTGACCCCAAATATACCAAATATACTTATTACCGTCGGTAGCTGGTTTTAATGCCGGCTATCAGATAATATTTACCACCTGATTTTTTCACACATAACACACAGAATATCATGGAATTCAATATAAAAAGCGGCAACCCCGAAAAACAGCGTAGCGCATGCCTGGTTGCAGGAGTGCATGAGTCCCGGAAATTAACGCCTGCAGCCCAGGCCATTGATGACGCCAGTGACAAGTATCTGTCGAACCTGCTGCGCAAGGGTGATATGGACGGAAAAATCGGCCAGTCCTTATTACTGCACAACGTCCCGGGTATCCCGGCTGAGCGCCTGCTGCTGGTCGGTTGCGGGAAACAGGCGGTCCTGGATGACAGGCACTACCGGAAGATCATCGTCAACAGCATCAAGCAGGTAAAACAGACCGGCGCAATCGAATCAATCAGTTTCCTCCCGGGCCTGAATGTCAAGGGCCGGGATTGCCGCTGGAAGATACAGTACGCGGTGCAGTTTATCGATCATGAAATTTACCAGTTTAAGGACTTCAAGAGCAAAAAACAGGAACCCAAAAAAAACCTGCGCAAGATCACCTTGATGGTCCCCACGCGTGGGGAACTGCTGCAATGCGAATCCGCTCTGTTACGCGGCAAAGCGCTCGCCGGGGGGGTAAAGCTGACGCGCGACCTGGCCAACCGTCCTGCCAACGCCTGCACGCCGACTTATCTCGCCGAACAGGCCAAGGAGCTTGAGAAAACGTTTCCCTCTGTCAAGGTGACGGTTCTCGACGAGGAAGAAATGAGAGACCTGGGTATGAATTCCCTGCTGTCGGTATCCCAAGGCAGCGCCCAGCCGGCAAAACTGATCACGTTCCAGTACAAGGGTGCAGGGGATGACAGCAAACCTGTGGTCCTGGTGGGGAAAGGCGTTACCTTCGATACCGGGGGCATCTCAATAAAACCCTCGGCGGCAATGGATGAGATGAAATTCGACATGTGTGGCGCGGCGTCGGTATTCGGTGTGGTCGCTGCCGTAGCCGGGATGGAACTGCCGATCAACCTGGTGGGCGTGACCCCGGCCGTGGAGAACATGCCCAGCAGCACTGCTACCAAACCCGGCGATATCTTTACCAGCATGTCCGGCCAGACCATCGAAGTATTGAATACGGATGCCGAGGGACGCTTGATACTGTGCGACGCCCTGACCTACAGTGAACGATTTGAGCCTGCCGCGGTTATTGACATCGCCACGCTGACCGGCGCCGTTATTGTTGCCCTGGGCAAACACGCATCGGGACTTCTCAGCAATCATAGTCCGCTCGCGGCTGACCTGTTGCAGGCAGGAGAAAGCGCCGGTGACCGCGCCTGGCAACTGCCGATATGGGAGGAATATGAAAAACAACTGGAAAGCCCGTTTGCCGATATGGCAAACATCGGTGGGCGCGAGGCAGGGACAATCACCGCTGCATGTTTTCTGGCAAAATTCGCCAGAAAGTATCACTGGGCTCACCTTGATATTGCCGGAACCGCGTGGGTGAGCGGGAAAAACAAGTGTGCAACCGGCCGTCCCGTACCGTTGCTGGTCCAGTACCTGATTCAGCAGCACGAGAAGCAAAACTGAACATTGTCAATGTCCATGCCAAGCCCGCATATCTTACCAATGGATGCGAAGATCGCGCAGGATTTTTGCCGTTGGCGGGTACTTGCGACCGAAAGCATAGCCGTAGCTCTGGTTGAGGGAGCACGTGCCCGCCAACGGCAAAAAGACAAGCGAGGGCGCATCCAGCGCTGTCTGTGCGGGCAACTAAGCGATATTCTTAACATAATACGTTGACAGCAAAACGACTTCCATTGATGACAAGCGAATTGGTGAGATATGCGGGCTAGAGCCGACTTTTATATTGTCCCCGAACCGGCCGTTCCCTACCGCTTCGTTTGTCAACTTGCCGACAAAGTCAGGAATGAAGGCTACGATATTTATATCCATGCCGCCACCCGGGAAGCGGCCGCGACGATCGCTGACTTGCTGTGGACATTCAGAGACATCAGCTTCCTGCCCCACGCTTCCATTGATTCCCCGGATGCCGCGGACTGCCCGGTCATCGTCGGCTGGGAAGGCGAAGGACCATTGCAGCGCCAGGTTTTAATCAATTTGTCCGGCAACCTGCCCGAACACACGAGCGCTTATGAACGTGTTATCGAAGTCGTGCCGTCAGATCCTGACGAGCGTCATCAGGCCAGGCTACGCTACAAGGATTACCGCGCCAGGGGGATGGAAATGCACAGCCATAATATCGAGCCGGGCCATGCCTGAACCCGAGCGCCGTTCTGCGCTGAGCAGGAACATGGCGTCAGACAAAGACCGTAAGGAAATCCCGGAACGCTGTCCTGAACTGACAGACGAGGTCAAACATACCGCTATCCCGGTACTGGACCAGCAGGTAGGGGCTGACGTGCTCGACGCCACTATCCCGCTGCTGGAAGAAACCTTCTCCCTGTTTGAAAAAAATATCCCTGTACTCGACGAGGCGGCAAACCCCGCTGGTCCGATCGCTGATAGCGCCGGTGAAGCGGAATAATTATGGTAATCCAGGATCAAGCCCGGAATAACGGCCTGGCCGATTTTCCATAAACCGCTATGGAAAAGACCTACGACCCGCAAGCTATTGAATCCCTGTGGTATGACGTCTGGGAAAGCCAAGGGTATTTCAAACCCCGGGGGGGAACCAATCCTTACAGCATAGCCCTGCCGCCTCCCAACGTCACCGGCAGCCTGCACATGGGGCACGCCTTTCAGCAGACGCTGATGGACATATTGATCCGTTATCAGCGCATGCGCGGCGCCGACACGCTATGGCAGTGTGGAACCGACCACGCCGGCATCGCCACGCAAATGGTGGTGGAGCGTCAGTTGGAGAGCAAAGGGCAGTCACGGCTGGAACTGGGACGGGAAAAATTCATTCAGGCGGTGTGGGACTGGAAGGAACATTCCGGAAATACCATTACCCGCCAGTCCCGGCGTCTCGGCACATCCATGGATTGGACCCGGGAACGCTTCACCATGGATGCGGGCCTGTCCCATGCGGTGCAGGAAGTGTTTATCCGCCTGTACGACGAAGGCCTCATCTACCGCGGCAAAAGGCTGGTGAACTGGGACCCGGTTCTGCATACGGCGGTCTCCGACCTGGAGGTCCTGGCAACAGAAGAAACGGGACATCTCTGGCACATCCGCTATCCGCTCAACGACGGCAACGGCCATTTGGTCGTGGCGACGACACGCCCCGAAACCATGTTGGGCGACAGCGCGGTGGCTGTACATCCGGACGACCCCCGCTACCGGGAACTGGTCGGCTTGACCCTGGAACTGCCCTTGACGGGCCGCACCATCCCGGTTATTGCCGATGACCATGTCGATCCGGAATTCGGCACCGGCTGTGTTAAAATCACGCCGGCCCATGATTTCAATGATTATGAAATGGGACAACGTCATCACCTGGCACTGTTGAACATCTTTACCATTGACGCCGCAATCAATGAAAACGGTCCCGCGGCTTACCGGGGAATGGACCGCTATGACGCGCGCAGGCAGATCACCAGGGACCTGCAATCCCTGGATCTGATAGAGAAAATTGAAGATCACACCCTCATGGTGCCGCGCGGCGACCGCTCCGGCGCGGTAATTGAACCCTATCTCACCGATCAATGGTATGTAAAAATCCAGCCGCTGGCCGCGCCGGCCATAGCCGCGGTGGAAAACGGCGCTATTCGCTTTGTCCCGGAGAACTGGTCCAAGACCTACTTCGAGTGGATGCACAACATCGACGACTGGTGCATCTCCCGCCAGCTCTGGTGGGGCCACCGCATCCCGGCCTGGTACGATGCTGACGGGAACATATACGTCGATAAAGACGCCGCGCATGTCCGAAAAAAATACCATCTCGATGACACTATCGAATTGACCCGCGACCCTGACGTGCTTGATACCTGGTTCTCATCGGCGCTGTGGCCTTTCTCCACACTGGGCTGGCCTGAACAGACCGGGGAATTAAAGCAGTTCTATCCTACCAGCGTACTGGTCACCGGTTTCGACATCATCTTCTTCTGGGTAGCCAGGATGATCATGATGGGCCTGAAGTTCATGGGTGACGTCCCGTTCAGGGAAGTGTACGTGACCGGTCTGGTGCGGGATTCCGAAGGGCAGAAGATGTCCAAGTCCAAGGGCAATATCCTGGACCCGCTGGACCTGATTGACGGTATAGAACTGGATGCACTGGTGGCAAAACAGACGACCAACCTTATGCAACCGCAGTTGCAGGCCAGGATTGAAAAGGCGACGCGGGCGCACTTTCCGGACGGTATCCCCGCGTTCGGAACGGATGCGCTGCGTTTCACTTTTGCCCAGCTTGCCACCCAGGGGCGTGATATCCGTTTTGACACAGGCCGTATCCAGGGCTATCGCAATTTCTGCAACAAACTCTGGAACGCGTCCCGTTACGTCATGCTGTGTGTCGCGGAGCAAGGTATTGAGGTCAATGCCGGCGAGGCGCAATACGGCACGGCGGAACGCTGGATCAGCACCCGGCTGGGCCAGGCCACGGAACGGGTTATCCAGGGCATTGCCGATTATCGTTTTGACCTGGCGGCCCAGGCCCTGTACGAGTTTACCTGGGATGAATATTGCGATTGGTACGTGGAATTATCGAAAACTACCTTAAATGACCCGGAGTCTTCCGAAGCGCAAAAACGGGGCGTTATACAAACCCTGTTGACCAACCTGGAAATTCTGCTGCGTTTATTACACCCATTTATTCCTTTCATCACCGAGGAACTTTGGCAAAAGGTCGCGCCCCTGTTGAACCGCCGCGGCGAAACCATTATGTTGCAGGCTTATCCTGACGCCGAACAACTACCCGGGGACCCGTCGGTACAGGATGAGATAGACTGGCTCAGGACTTTCGTTCTGGGTGTCCGGCGTATCCGTGCCGAGCGGGATATCGCGCCGGGAAAACCGCTGGCGTTACAGGTTAAGGGCGGCACCGGGCAGGAGCGCCAATGGTTGCAACAGAACACTACTTATATCCGCGCCCTGGCAAAGGTATCAGCCATTACGCCGGTCACTACTGAACCCGATGACGCCGTAGCTGCCCTGGCCGGCTCCATGACGATACTGGCGCCGCTTGCTGATTTGATCGACCCCGAAGCGGAGGCGGATAAACTTGAGAAGCAACTGGAAAAGCTCAACAAGGATAAACAACGGATCGGCAACAAACTGGAAAATAAAAATTTCATCGACAAGGCGCCGGCGCAGATTGTGCAAAAAGAACGTGATAAACTGTCAGAGATCGAGACTGCCGTAACCAGATTAGCCGAACAGCTGGAACGCATCAGGAAGCTGATTTGATTAGCAATGACAGACCGATGTAATACCTGTTGGAATTTGACACCCGGTTACTGACCAATCATGTTTGAAACCATAAAAGAAGATATAAAGGTGGTCTTTGAGCGGGACCCCGCTTCCCGCAGCGCGCTGGAAACGCTGATAGCCAGCCCCGGCTTCCATGCGATCCTGTTGCATCGCCTCAATCACTGGCTATGGACAAAAAACCTCTACCTGTTAGCCCGCTTCAGCGCACACCTGTCACGATTCCTTACAGGCGTTGAGATTCATCCCGGCGCCAATTTAGGCCGTCGGTTTTTCATTGACCACGGCATGGGCATCGTCATCGGCGAAACGTCGGAGATCGGCGATGACTGCTCCATTTATCACGGCGTCACCCTGGGCGGCACAACCTGGAAAAAAGGGAAACGCCACCCGACCCTGAAAGACGGCGTCATCATCGGCGCCGGCGCCAAGGTGCTGGGGCCCATCACCCTGGGCGCTAACGCCAGGATCGGTTCCAACGCGGTGGTGGTGAAGGACGTGCCGGATGATGCCACCGTGGTCGGCATACCGGGACGCGTGATGGTGCGGGAATCGCGCGCCGAAGAGAAATTGAAAAAAGCGCAACGGGAAGCCATGGCCAGGAAAATCGGTTTTGACGCCTACGGCGGCAGCCAGGACATGCCCGACCCGGTACAGAACACCATCGACGCCCTGCTGGATCACATGCACAAGGTGGACGAGGAAATGGAGAAGTTGAAGAAAAAACTGGATGAGAATTAGATTATAGACTCCGTATCATCCGTTCCAGTCCGGGGTATTCCGGTTCGGATACTAAAAATTTTCGGGCACTCTCACCCAGACCCTGATTTGCGCTTAACCGCTGTCGTGCCTGTTCAGCGAAGCGGATCTCCGCACCGCCGATTGCGGCGACACCGCGCGCAAATAGCGGATCAGGAAAAAAGCCGGCTGTCGGCCCGATCATAACTCTCCTCTCCGCCCGTTTTGAGTAATCAAGCACTTCATCAATTGAATTATTCAACAGGGTGGATGCCGTAATGATTACTTTGTTGCAGCCACTCAATTGTCCCGGATCGGGGCTGACCACAAAATTCTCCTCCCGTTTATGGAACTGCGGCTTTTTTTCGATGACAGTCAGTTTAATACCCTTTTGCTTGAGCCGTCTCACCAGGGAAGGGAAATACCCCACCATACCGACATGGTCACTGGCGGAAATATCCAGTACACCCATTGAATCCGGCGCGTCCTGCAGTCTGAAATCCGCTTTCCGGTAAATATACCGGGTGATGGCGTTAATAGCAGCCAGTCCCAGGGAGCAATCCGCCTCGTCAATACCCGCGAAATACCGCGCCAGTTCGATGGGGGGCCTGCCGATAAACTCTTTCGGTTCATAGCGGCTGCTCATGCCTTTCTGTGAATCTCCCAGCCAGGCATAGTAAAGACCGGCGGAGCCGTCCTGAAGTGTCACAATGCCGAATTCGGTGTTGCGTCCCGGACCGGGGTTGGGTTCAGGGATAGATACCCAGTCAATCAGCGGAAGCTCCGTGCTTTCCGCCACGGTTTCCACCAGGCTCAGCAACTCGTCTTTGACGGACATGGGACAGTGTACGGAATTAATTCATCCCCTGTTTCACTGATGACCTGCAATGACTACCGTGTACGGAGTGCCGGACAAGGGGGCAACTGTTTCGACCTCAAGTCCTGCAGAGGAAAATATTTCCTTGAATTCCGCGCCAGTGTAGGTATCGCCGGCAGGGGTCTGGCGTAACATGTGCAGGTCAAACCCCGCGGCAAACGGCGGCCCTAACCGGTCTTCATTGGGAACGAAATCCAGTACGTAGATTCTACCATCAACGGCCAGCGCATCCCCCATGCGCGCCAGGAACTTCGAGCAGGTTGCCGCATCGAAGTGGTGCAGAAAATTGCACAGCAGAATCACCTGGTAGCCCGTTCCCGCATCAACTTCAAACGCGCTGCCCGGGATAGTCTTATAACGGTGGCTGAGACCGGCTTTATCCACGTTTTCCAGCGCCACTTCCAGGACATTGGGCCAGTCCACCGCGGTAATCACGGCCTGCGGATATTTTTGCGCCAGGGTAATTCCGAAAATACCGGAACCTGCCGCGATATCCAAAACCTTGACCTGCTTCCCGGCATCCGTCCCGGCAAGGCCGGCACAGACGAGATCGGCCAGCAGGCCGGCCGGCATACGGTTCAGGCCGGTCATGGAACGGGCGAAGGTCACCCACATGGGATGTTCGGGCACGTCGGAACCCGCTGCCGAGGTCGCCACACCGCCTTTCCTGACCGCCTTGGCAACGTCACCGATATCCCTGATAAAAAACGGATCGAGCAGGAAGTTCACGATGTCTCCCATGAAAGCGGGAGAATTCCGGTCCAGAAACACTGCCGAATCTGCGGTCAATGAATAGGTCGAGCCGGACTTCTCAAGCAGACCCATCACACAGAGGTAATCACACAGGATGCGCATGCCGCGTTTGTCAGCCCGGCAATGTCTTGCCAGGCCCTCCGCCGTGTCCACGCCCTGGGCAAGGGCGGAAAACACATCCAGTTCCACGGCTCCCTTCACTGCCGCGGAATCACGATAAGCCATGACGGCATTGAGGAAAAGTTCGGGGGAAGGTTGTTTTTGTTGACTCATGTCGGTTATTCTATTTTTTTTGCCTATCCGCCAGTAGCTTCAGCTACTGACGCCGCGGTCTGTCCAAACAGCATTTTGCGGGCTTCGTCATCCTTCTCCAGTGGGCGGCGCAATTTCTTGCCCAGGTCTTTGCCGACAGCCACTGCAGGTCTCGCTTTCATCCGCTCATCCCAGGCTGAGACACGGGGAAACTCGTTCAGACTCTGGCTCAGCCGCTCATGTACCACGACCCAGGGCCAGGAGGCCATGTCGGCGATGGAATAATCGCCGCACAGGTAATCCCTGCCGGCCAGTTGCTTTTCGATGATACCTAACAGGCGGTTGTATTCATCGCCATAGCGCTTCAGGGCGTATTCAATTTTCTCCGGAGCGTAATTGGTAAAGTGGCCGAGTTGGCCTGCCATGGGTCCCAGGCCGCCTACCTGCCAGAACCCATTGCATGACTTCGAACCTGGCGCGCGGGCCGGCGGGAAGAAAACGGCCGGTCTTTTCGGCAAGGTACATCAGGATGGCGCCCGATTCGAACACGGAGACCGGTTCTCCTTCCACGTCATGGTCAACGATGGCCGGCATGCGGTTGTTGGGGCTGATGGCCAGAAACTCTGGCTTGAATTGATCTCCCCGTCCTATGTCAACCGGGATCATCGTGTAGTCCAGCCCGCATTCTTCCAGCATGATTGAGATTTTCCAGCCGTTGGGGGTGGGCCAGTAATATAAGTCGATCATATGTTTTTTATTGCTGGTTTCCTGTCACTTCGGAGGGTTGAAGGCGGATAACTATAACATGGCAGGACAGGTTTTTTTTACCTATAATTGAATAAATGCCAGACAAGAGGTGCTCCGAATGTTCACGGTTCGATTTATTTTACGGGTGTTGCTACCCGTTCTTATTTTCTCACCCATAAACGGTTATACCCAGTCAATGAGCGTCATCGGTGGCGGTTCTTATGCCCGTAACTGTTACATGGCTTCCACCCTCGCCATCCAGCTGAACTCTGCATCCAGGGAGGATATACAGGAATGTGACCTTGCGATTCAGCATGGGCGCTTAACCCGCAAAGACCTGCTGGCCACTTACGTCAACCGAGGTATTCTGTACGGCGCTATGGAGGACTACCAAAAAGCGTTGAAAGACTACCGTACCGCTATCGATATGGGTCCGGAATCGGGTGAAGTCTACGTGAACCTGGGCAACCTCTACCTGCTTTCCCAGAAGTATGACGTGGCGATTCGACAATACACTACCGCTATTGAGTTAACCCTGACACAGGATCACATCGCCCATTACAACCGCGCTATGGCCTATGAAAATAATAATCAATTTGATAATGCCGCGACTGATTATCGTCGGGCCATCGAATTATCCCCGCAGTGGACCCTGCCCCAGCTACGCCTGGAACGCCTCCTGAAAAAAAGCCAGGAGCAAAAAACCTGATACCAGCCTGATCAGATCAGGCATTTCCTGAACTTCAACAGACCCCGCTAAGCTCACCGGGGGGACTTGATGGGTACCTGGCTGACAAGTCGGAAAAATACTTGACTAAAATAGTCGGATATGTAATGCTGTGCGCCCTTTAACCTGCAGGACACCTGTTATGCGTTTGACAACGAAAGGCCGATATGCCGTTACAGCTATACTGGACCTGGCTCTACATGAAGACTTAGGGCCTGTCAATCTGACGGATATATCCAGACGTCAGGGGATCTCTTTATCCTACCTGGAGCAGTTGTTCCTGCGTTTGCGAAAACAGGGTTTGATTGCCAGCGCCCGGGGTCCCCGCGGTGGCTACCGTTTGCAGCAAGCCCGGTCTGACATTTCCGTGGCAGACGTGATCCGAGCTGTGGATGAACAGGTTGACGCCACCCGTTGCGGTGGTCATAAAAACTGCCAGGATGACGAACGTTGTTTGACCCACGACCTGTGGGAAGACCTGAGTTTGCAGATAACAGGCTTTCTCGGCGGCATAAGCCTGTCCGACCTGGTCCAGCGGGGTACGGTGAAGCAGGTTTCAGCCAGGCAGGACCATGTCCTTGTACGAATGTGAATATTTGGGGTCAGAGTAAAAATACTAAGCAGTAACCAATGATATCTACTGAATTGACAGTATTTTTACTCTGACCCCAAACATCTGACAATAGAGGTGAATGATGTCGAATAACGAAATTGCATTAACCGATCGCGCCGCAGTGCACGTGAAAAACTACCTGGCCAGCAATGCCGAAGGAGTCGGGTTGCGGGTCGCTGTGAAACCTACGGGCTGCTCCGGGTACCAGTACGTGATCGAGACGGCACAGGCAGTGAATGAGCATGACACGGCATTTGAAACAAACGGCGTCACCGTGGTCGTCGATGAGCAGAGTCTGCGCTACCTGGCTGGAACGGAACTGGATTTTGTCAAGGAGGGATTGAACGAGGGTTTCAGATTCCATAATCCCAACGTAAGTGAAACCTGCGGCTGCGGTGAAAGCTTCAGCGTTTCCGACACTCAAATAAATAACGAGTAAACCATGACAGACGAAACAGCAAAAGTTGAGGAGTTTGTACATAAGGATTACGAACACGGGTTCGTCACGGATATCGATACGGATACCGTCGCGCCCGGCCTGAATGAAGAAGTGATAGCGCTGATTTCCGCCAAGAAGGAGGAACCCGAGTGGTTGCTTGAATGGCGCCTTGAAGCCTATCGTCACTGGACCAGTATGACCGAGCCGGAATGGGCCCACGTGCATTACCCTGCCATCGATTTCCAGGCCATATCCTATTACTCAGCCCCGAGGGCCAAAGGGGACGGACCCAAGAGTCTGGATGAAGTGGACCCGAAACTCCTGGAAACCTACGAGAAACTGGGTATTCCGTTGCACGAACAAAAAATGCTGGCCGGTGTTGCGGTGGATGCCGTGTTTGATAGTGTATCCGTGGCAACGACGTTCAAGGAAAAACTGGCGGACGCCGGTGTCATTTTCTGTTCATTTTCAGAAGCGGTACACAATCATCCCGAGTTGGTCCGGGCATACCTGGGTAGCGTTGTTCCGGCTGCGGATAATTATTATGCTGCGCTGAACTCCGCTGTTTTTACCGACGGTTCGTTCTGTTTTATTCCGAAAAACACCCGTTGCCCGATGGAACTGTCCACTTACTTCCGTATCAACGCAGCCAATACCGGACAGTTTGAACGAACCCTGATCGTGGCTGAGGAAGGCAGCCACGTGAGCTACCTGGAAGGCTGTACGGCGCCCATGCGCGACGAAAACCAGTTACACGCCGCCGTTGTGGAACTGGTTGCCCTGGATAATGCGGAGATAAAGTATTCGACGGTACAGAACTGGTACCCCGGCGATGAAAACGGCGTTGGCGGTATCTATAACTTCGTGACCAAGCGCGGCGATTGCCGCGGAACCGGCTCCAGGATTTCCTGGACCCAGGTTGAGACCGGCTCGGCAATTACCTGGAAATACCCGAGCTGCATCCTGCGCGGAGACCATTCCAGCGGCGCGTTCTACTCCGTTGCCGTCACGAATAATTATCAGCAGGCGGATACCGGCACCAAGATGATTCACCTGGGTAAAAACACCAACAGTACCATCATCTCCAAGGGCATTTCAGCAGGAAAGGCGCAAAATGCCTACCGGGGCCTGGTCAGTATCGGCAAACGCGCAGACAACGCCCGAAATTACACCCAATGTGATTCCCTGCTGATGAGTGATACCTGCGGCGCCCATACCTTTCCATATATTGAAACCAGGAATGCAACCGCCATTGTCGAACATGAGGCTACCACGTCCAGGATAAGTGATGACCAGTTATTTTACTGCCGCCAGCGGGGGATTGAGGAGGAGGACGCGGTCAACATGATTGTCAACGGTTTCTGCAAGGATGTATTCAAGGAACTACCGATGGAATTTGCCGTGGAGGCGCAGAAACTGCTGAATATTACTCTTGAGGGCGCAGTCGGATGATGTTAAACGTAAGTGATTTAAAAGTCAGGGTTGAAAACAAACAGATACTGAAAGGATTAAACCTGACGGTGAATGCTGGCGAGGTACATGCCATTATGGGGCCTAACGGCTCAGGCAAAAGTACCCTGGCAAACGTACTGGCCGGACGGGACGGCTACGAGGTGACATCCGGCTCCATCGAATACGACGGCCGCGACCTGTTTGGACTGTCCCCGGAAGAACGCGCCCGGGAAGGTGTTTTCCTGGCTTTCCAGTACCCGGTGGAAATCCCCGGCGTGAACAATATCTACCTGCTCAAGGCTGCACTGAACGCGATCCGCTTGCACCAGGGCAAAGGGCCGCTCGATGCAGTCGAATTTCTACAGGTAGTGCGTGAAAGAATGAACCTGGTGAAAATGGATGAGAGCCTGCTCAATCGTTCCGTGAATGAAGGCTTCTCCGGCGGTGAGAAAAAACGCAACGAGATTTTTCAGATGGCGGTGCTGGAACCGCGCCTGGCCATCCTGGATGAAACGGATTCCGGCCTCGATATCGATGCCCTGAAAACCGTTGCCGAAGGCGTCAATACCTTGCGCAATGAGTCCCGCGCCATCATCCTGGTAACCCATTACCAAAGATTGTTGAACTACATCGTTCCGGATCACGTACACGTCTTGTCGGACGGAAAAATTATCAGGTCCGGCAATCGCGAACTGGCACTCGAACTTGAGGAAAAAGGTTACGACTGGGTCAGGCAGGAGGCCAAAGCCGCATGACCGAGGCAGCCGTCAGCCACTATCTCGCTGAATACGATCAGTTCCGGGACAGCCTGTCATCCCCGTGGTTGGCGCAACGGCGCAGAACGGCCCTGGAATACCTGAAAATTCACGGCTTTCCGACGCGCAAAACGGAACAGTGGAAATACACCGATGTCTCCCCCATTACCAGGAGGAATTTTACCCTGGGGAAGGCCGCGCCGACGGACGTCGATGAAACCTTTGTCGACAGCCTGCGCTATTCCAGTCTCGGTAGCCACGAACTGGTGTTCATCAACGGAAACTTTTGCGCGGAGTTATCGCGCAACGTACAACTGCCCCACGGCGTGACGGCGCGATCGTTACAGTCGGCGAGGACGGAGAATGCCGCCCTGCTGGAAAGTTATTTCACCCATGAGGAAATCGGCCACGCGTTCACTGCCTTGAATACGGTGTTTCTCAATGACGGTGTCCTGGTCCACGTAGCCGATGAAACGGAACTCCCCGCGCCCATACACATCATTTACCTGAGCAGCCAGGCAGGTGAGGCGCTGATGTCGCACCCGCGCAACCTGATCGTACTGGGCAGGCAAGCCGGTGCAAGCATTATTGAAACCTACGCGGGTACCCCGGACTCCGAGTATTTCACCAACAGCCACACCAGCATACTGGGCCAAACCGGCTCCCGTCTGGACTATTACAAAATCCAGCAGCAAAGCCGGCGCGCCTATCATATTGACAATACCCGTATCAGACAGGAGGCCGACAGCAGGATTGACTGCCACAGCCTGTCACTGGGCGGGAAACTGGCGCGCTGTGACATCAACGTAGAACTGGATGAACCGGGGGCTGAGGTTAATCTCAACGGGTTATACCTGACCAATCAGCGCCAGCATGTAGACAACCACACCCTGATAGAGCACAAACAACCCCATACGGTCAGCAACGAACACTACCGGGGGATCATGAACGGACACTCGCGCGCCGTGTTTAACGGCAAGGTGATCGTACATGAACAGGCCCAGAAGACCGAGGCCCACCAGTCCAATGCGAACCTGCTGCTCTCCGGCAATGCCGAGGTCGATACCAAGCCGGAACTGGAGATTTACGCGGACGACGTCAAATGCAGCCACGGTGCCACAGTGGGCCGGCTTGATGAG
This sequence comes from Gammaproteobacteria bacterium, assembly GCA_965205405.1. Lineage (GTDB taxonomy): Bacteria > Pseudomonadota > Gammaproteobacteria > Eutrophobiales > Eutrophobiaceae > JAAXHV01. The sequence continues at coordinate 1,251,142 of OZ242169.1, read as the reverse complement.
AACATGTTGTTCTACCTGCGCTCCAGGGCTCTGGATGAGAACACGGCACGGAGTCTGCTGATCTATGCGTTTGCCGATGAAATAATCCGGGATATCAAATTTCCCGAAATCCGGGAGCGGTTGGAACACAGCATCGCCGGTGAGTTGCTCGATACCGACCTGATTGAAGAGTTCATACAATGATTAGCCCACAGGTTATTGCGGAAGATATCGGGACTGTCGCTGATTTCCCCGTAGCAACGTACAGGCAGGATTTTCCTATCCTGGGGCAGACCGTGCGCGGCAACCCCCTGGTCTACCTGGACAATGCCGCAACAGCGCAAAAACCGCTCCAGGTCATCGAGGTGCTGGACGAATACTATCGCGAATACAATTCCAATATTCACCGCGGCGTACACACCCTGAGCGAATTGGCGACAGACGCTTATGAGAACGCGCGCCGGAAAATACAAAATTTCATCAATGCCGAATCGCTCAAGGAAATCATTTTCGTACGCGGGACGACGGAGGGGATAAACCTGGTTGCGCAAAGCTATGGCAGGAACAAACTGCGCGCAGGAGATGAAATCATCGTCTCCACGATGGAACACCACTCCAACATCGTCCCTTGGCAGCTATTGTGCGAACAGACCGGAGCCGTCCTTAAAGTGATCCCGATCAATGACGCCGGCGAATTGGTTATGGATGAATATAAGAACCTGCTGGGCGATAAGACCCGGATTGTCGCAATCAGCCATATCTCCAATGCCTTGGGCACAATCAATCCGATTGCTGAGATTACCGCCCTGGCCCATGAGGTCAACGCCGTTGTGATAATCGACGGGGCTCAGGCGGCGCCCCATACGCGGCTGGATGTGGCCGCATTGGACTGCGACTTCTACGCCTTTTCCGGCCATAAATTGTTCGGGCCGACGGGGATCGGCGTGTTGTACGGGAAACAGGCGCTATTGGAAGATATGCCTCCGTACCATGGCGGTGGAGATATGATCAAGATGGTCACCTTTGAAAAGACCTTATACAACGACCTGCCTTACAAGTTTGAAGCAGGCACGCCGTACATCGCCGGGGTTATCGGCCTGGGCGCGGCGGTTGATTACGTCAGCAAGGTCGATCTGGATCGGATAAGCGATTACGAACACGAGTTGTTGCAGTACGCCACCCGGGCAGCCACCACTGTCCCGGGGTTGAGGCTGATCGGCACGGCAGCAGAGAAGGCAAGTATCTTATCGTTTGTTCTTGACGGTATTCATCCTCATGACCTGGGCACCATTCTGGACCATGACGGGATAGCCATCAGGACCGGTCACCATTGCGCCATGCCGGTCATGGAACGCTATGGTATCCCCGCCACGGCCAGGGCTTCTTTTGCCTTCTACAATACGACAGAAGAAGTGGACAAACTGATTACCGGGATCGATAAGGCAATAAATATATTCAAATAACGATAATGTTCGACTTAAAAGATTTATACCAGGAAGTGATCGTCGATCACAATCGCAGTCCCAGGAATTTCGGTGAACTGTACCCGCCCCGGAAAGCCCTGGAAGGATTCAATCCCCTGTGCGGCGACCGGCTGACACTGTATTTAAACCTGGAGGGTGATCAGATATCCGACATCAAATTCAGCGGTTCCGGTTGCGCTATCTCCATTGCATCTGCTTCGTTAATGACGGAGGGCGTCAAGGGAAAATCCTTACAGGAAGCAGAGACGGTCTTCGCTGATTTCCACGGACTGCTGACCGACGCTGATGCGGAGATTGATTTAAACCGCATGGGAAAACTGGCGGTCCTGGCCGGCGTACGCGATTACCCCAGCCGGGTAAAATGCGCAACCTTATGCTGGCATACCCTGCATGCGCTTATGACCGGCTACGATGCGCCGGTGTCTACGGAATAATCAATGTATACCAACGACCCTGTTACAGTTGAGCGTGAATGTGACGCCATACTCATTCCGACTGGTACACCCATCACCTTGCCTGAAGGCAGCCTCGTTTTTATCACCCAGGCCCTGGGAGGAAATTACACGGTCAACATCAACGGTAATCTTGCCCAGGTGGGACCGCAGGACGCGGATGCCCTCGGTTTTGATGTGTCCGAATATCTCAACCAGGACCTGGAGCCCAATGAAGACGGATCCGTCAATGAAGAACATCTGTGGGAGCAGATGCGTACCTGTTACGACCCGGAGATCCCGATAAACATCGTTGAACTCGGGCTGGTTTACGATTGCCGGATATCGCGCTCGGATGAGACGGAAAACCAGGTGGATATCCTCATGACCCTGACGGCGCCGGCCTGCGGCATGGGGGATTTCCTGGCCGCCGACGTACAGAGCAAACTCGCTATAGTGCCGAACGTAGGCAAAGTAAGCGTTGAACTGACCTTCGACCCGCCCTGGAGTCCGGATATGATGTCCGAGGCGGCGCGTCTTGAAACCGGCTTGTTGTAACGGGATACCATGTCGGACTGGATAGACGTAGCTGCTGTCGGGGAATTCCCTTGCGGAGCTTCCCGGGTCCTGTACGTCGAAGACGTCGGTATCGCCGTGGTCAACCTTGACGGGCAATATCATGCGTTGGAGAACCTCTGTACCCATGACAATGCTACCCTGATAGACGGTTCCTGTGATCTGGAAGACTTGATTGAAGAAGGGGAAATTACCTGTCCCCGGCATGGCGCGCGTTTCTGCCTACGCACCGGCGAGGCACTCAGTCCTCCGGCTTATGAGCCCGTAACTGTTTTTCCCACACGTATCGAAAATGGCAGGGTTCAGGTATTGCTGGATTTTTAGAGTCCACGGTTGACGAGGACAAAAATTCTGGTTTATCTTCCGATACAACGATACAACAAGTAAATAAACACAATGTCTATTGAACAAACTTTGTCGATTATCAAACCCGATGCCGTAGCCGGGAACCTGATAGGCGCCATATACCAACGCTTTGAAGACGCCGGGCTGAAAATAGTTGCGGCAAAAATGCTGCATCTCAACGAACAAACGGCAGCCGAATTTTATTCCGTCCACGAGGAAAGGCCTTTTTTCCGGGAACTGGTGGACTTCATGGTTTCCGGGCCCATCATGGTACAGGTACTGGAAGGCGACAGCGCTATTGCAAAGAACCGGGAACTGATGGGAGCGACCTTTCCCAGGAATGCCGAACCCGGCACTATCCGCGCGGACTTCTGTGACCGCGACGGTGACCAGGGTGAAAATGCGGTGCACGGCTCCGATGGTTCGGAAACGGCGCTGAGCGAAATCCGCTTTTTTTTCCGCGCAGACGAAATTTGCCCGCGCAGCAGGTAACCCGGCGTGAATCCGAACGTCAATCTGTTCGACCTGAACCAGACCGCCATGCGTGATTATTTCACCGACATGTCGGAAAAACCTTTTCGCGCATCACAGGTGATGAAATGGGTTTACCACCAGGGGGTGACCGACTTTGAATCCATGACCAACTTGAGTAAAACCTTGCGTGATCACCTGGCCAATAATACCTGTTCACCTCTCCCGGCTATTGTCACTGAGAAAATTTCAGTGGACGGTACCCGTAAATGGCTACTGCAGGTTGACGCCGATAACGCAATTGAAACTGTTTTTATACCGGAACCCAACAGGGGTACATTGTGTATATCATCACAAGCAGGTTGTGCTCTGAACTGCACCTTCTGTTCAACCGGCAAGCAAGGCTACGGTCGCAACCTGTCAGTGGCGGAAATCATCGGCCAGGTCTGGACGGCCAATAAACAACTGGGCTATTTCGCCAGCCGCAAGCGTATCATCAGCAATATAGTCCTTATGGGAATGGGAGAACCGTTACTCAATTTCGATAATGTAGTTAACGCGGTTGAATTGATAACCGATGACCTTGGGTTTGGATTGGCAAATAAACGCGTCACCCTGAGTACCGCCGGTATTGTGCCCGGCATCACCAAACTGTCAAAATGCAGCAGGATCAGCCTGGCGGTATCATTACATGCTGCCAACGATGCACTCAGGGATAAACTGGTGCCGATTAACAGGACTTATCCAATTCGCGAACTGTTATCCGCATGCCGCCGTTACAGTGAAGCCACAGGTGGTGAACTCATAACATTTGAATACGTCTTGCTAAACGGGATAAACGACTCCCTGAACGACGCCCGGGAACTGGCGAAAATATTGAAGGGTTTCCCGGCCAAGGTAAACCTGCTCATTTTCAACCCGTTCCCTGGTACTGAGTTCAGCCGATCTTCCACGGAAACCACGGACCGGTTCCGCGCCATATTGATAGAGTCCGGCATCGTTACCATTACACGGAAAACCCGCGGTGACGATATTGATGCAGCCTGCGGTCAACTGGTCGGGCGCGTAACGCCGCGCGCCAGGCAACGACATACGCAGGGCATGGCAACCGGGCACACCTGATATATGTCCGATAAGCAGAATACCGAAGCCAGGACTTCCGTCGGCGCACACCTGAAACGCCTGCGTGAAGAAAAAAACCTCACCATAGCAGAGGTCTCTTCCCGGCTGTACCTGCAACCAAACGTCATTGAAGCACTGGAACAGGACGACCATGAAAGCCTGCCGGCCGGTACTTATGTCTACGGCTACCTGCAGAATTACGCAAAATTGCTGGGCACGCCCGCTGACCGGGTTGTGTCGATGTATAAGGAAGATATCGATATCTCGGCGCAGCCGGAAACTGTTCGGGACGTTGCGCCTGAGTCGAATTCGGAACAGTCAAATAAATGGCCTTACACGCTTCTGTATCTTATCATCTTTGTTGCGATTCTGCTGCCGCTTACCTGGTGGTGGAGCCAGCACACCCTGGGTCCGGCAAAGCCTGGGTGGATATTGCCGGGCAGTGCTGATGCCCCTTTGGGACTACCCTATCCCATCACGATTGTGGAACATCCTGATACGCCTTTCTATCGTGCGCCGAATACGGAACAAACGGATAGGATTCAAGCTGCAGCGCTGGAAGTGGCGCAGGAACAAACAACGGAGTCACAAACCGCGCCGGCACAAACTACGGACACAGACAAGGAATTTGAAATCGCTCCTTCCACGTATGATAAGAATATGATTACCACGGGTATCGGTCCTGATTCGATCAAGGTGGTTGTTTCGGAAGATTGCTGGGTTGAAATATTCGATACCAACAACAAGAAGATATTTTATGACCTTGCCCGTGCGGGTCAGACACTGATATTAAACGGTACAGCCCCGTTTTCTGTCCTGCTGGGTAATTCAGCCGGCGCCATTATTGAATTCAATAATATCCCCATCGACACTACCCCTTACAGGTCAAGAATTGGTATGGCCCGGTTTGTGCTCGGGGAGGATCAATAGCACCTCTTATGGAGAAACTGCAAGCCGTCAGGGGAATGCACGATACGCTGCCTGGTGATGCGCTTAAATGGCGCCTCCTTGAGCAAACTATCCAGTCCGTCCTGCAATCTTATTGCTACCAGGAAATTCGTCTCCCTGTTATTGAAAAAACCGAGTTGTTTTCGCGCAGCATCGGCGCGGGTACGGATATTGTGAATAAGGAAATGTATACCTTTCGGGACCGCAACAATGAACTTCTGACTCTGCGCCCGGAGGGAACTGCAGGATGCGTACGCGCCTTGCTGCAGCACGGAGTAATTTATTCCGGGCCGCAAAGGGTCTGGTACCAGGGACCCATGTTCCGCCATGAAAGACCACAAAAAGGACGGCAAAGACAATTCTATCAGGTCGGAGCCGAGGCATTTGGCATAGACAGCGCTGAAATTGACGCGGAGCTCATATTGATATGCGCACGTATCTGGAATGTGCTGGGGATCAAGGATGTGCGGTTGCAGTTGAATTCTCTGGGTAGTTACGCAGCACGACAAAAATATCGTGATCTATTGGTCGATTTCTTGTCCGATCACAAGGATCAGTTGGATGAGGACAGTATCAATCGACTGGAAACCAACCCTTTGAGAATACTGGATAGCAAAAATCCTGATATGCAAGCCCTAATCGGGTCAGCACCGTCACTGCTTGATTCAATCGATGAAGAATCTGCTGAGCATTTTGCCGTTCTGGGTGATTTGCTGGATGCAAACGGGGTGGATTACGAAATAAATCCCCGGCTTGTACGCGGGCTGGATTATTACAACCGCACCGTATTTGAGTGGATCACCGACAGGCTTGGCGCCCAGGGGACCATCTGCGCAGGCGGTCGTTATGATGACCTGGTTGCCCAGGTCGGCGGCAAGCCCACCCCGGCAGTCGGCTTTGCCATGGGAATCGAGCGCATTCTGGAGTTGTCGGAGTTCAGCAGTGCGGAGTTGAATACAAATTCTCCCCGGATTTACCAGGTCATGGTAGGTGACGCTGCACTGAAAAACGGCCTCAGGCTAGCGGAGCGGCTACGGGATAAAATACCAGCCTTACGTCTCCTGATGCACTGTGGTGGTGGCAGTTTCAAGAGCCAGTTCAAGAAAGCGGATAAATCACAAGCTGATTACGCATTGATCCTGGGTGTTGATGAGGTGGAGAAAAATACTGTCCAGGTTAAACCGTTGCGCGAGGATAAGGAACAATATGAAATCTCTCAGGACAATCTGGTACATGAAATAACCAGCCTGTTGGGTGACAACCGGGGATCGGATTGAGATCAGTCCCGGGCCTGCAGAATCTATCCCTTTTTTCCTTTCCCGTGGAGTAAAAATAAGACTACCGGCTTTTCTTTCATTGTATAATTATGCTTTAAACCGGATAACTGGAGGATTCCTTGGACGCTTACACAGCTGAAGCGCAACAGATCGAACAGATAAAAAAGTGGTGGCGTGAAAACGGATTATCCGTTGTGCTTAGCCTTACACTGGGCGTATCAGCCATTTTCGGCTGGCGTTACTGGCAAGATGTGAAGATAGAACAGGCGGAGTCCGCATCCGTCCTGTACTCCGAGATGGTTGTCGCATTGCAGAATGAGAACGGAACTAAAACCCGGGATCTCGCCACCGGAATACTGGAAGAATATGAGGGCACCACATATGGAGTATTTGCTTTGTTGGCGCTGGCCAATCTGGCTGTAGCCGATGATGACCTGGATACTGCCGAGACACACCTGCGCCAAGCCCTCAAGCAAAGCAAGGATGCTTCATTCTCTCACGTTATCAGTTTGAGACTGATCCGCATCCTCATCAGCCAGAATAAACTGGATGAAGCAGGCAACCTGATCACCCGGCAGGAAAAAGCAGAGTACGCTTCCAGTTATGATGAGTTAATGGGCGATATAAGCGTTTTGCAGGGAGAAATCGAAACAGCGCGCGCTTCATATCAGCAGTCAATCAATAAAGCACGCCTCGAAGGACGGGATATTTCAACACTTGAACGCAAACTTAACAATATTGGACATCCGTAATTTTTCCATCCGTTTCATTATCTTAGCTGTTTTGTCGGTCCTCTTCGGCTGTGCCGCTACGGAAAAAGTAACGAGTTATTTCAAGGGGGGTAGTGACAATGCCGAACCGCCCAATCCCCTGGTCGAAATCAGGCAACTCGTCAGCGTTATTGAACTCTGGAAAAAGAATAACGGGGTAGGCACGGACGAACAATACCTGAAGCTGGCTCCGGTCATTGTCAATCAGCGCTTATACGTTGCGGATTCTGCCGGTAACGTCGGGGCAATGGATGCGATAAACGGCAAACGGTTGTGGCAGAAGAAAATTTCCGCGTCAGAATCGGTTGACGGGAAATCCGGTTGGTTTCGAGGTAGCGATATTCACATAACAGGAGGGCCTGGTTACGGCGAAAATACGCTTATGATCGGCTCCCAGGAGGGAGAGGTGATCTCCCTGTCCGCTGAAAACGGCAGCGAGCTATGGCGAACCCGGGTGTCGAGTGAGATATTATCTCCCCCGCAAAGGACAGCTGATGTCGCCATCGTAAGAACAATTGATGGAAAGGTGTTCGGTATCGATGCCAATAAGGGAAGAAGGCTATGGATTTATGACAGGACGGTGCCGCCATTGACACTCAGGGGCACGAGCACGCCGGCAATTGACAGCGGCATTGTGGTGGCCGGTTTCGACGGCGGGAAAATGGCCGCGCTGGATGTGCGTACAGGTAAATTACTATGGGAGACCAGCATTTCTGCTGCCCGGGGGCGTTCCGAACTTGAACGGATGGTCGATATTGATTCTGAGCCGATGATAGTAGACGGCGTTGTCTACATCGCCACGTTTCAGGGTCAAGTTGCAGCCGTGCAGTTGGAGACCGGCAGGATCCTGTGGAGTAATGATCTCTCATCTTATGCCGGTTTCAGTGCAGATGAGCAAAGCATCTATGTTACTGATGAAGACAGCCATGTCTGGGCATTGGACAGGATTAATGGAACGATCCTGTGGGAACAGGAGAACCTTCACGCGCGGGCGGTTACCGCGCCTGGGGCTGTAGGAGATCAAATCGTTGTGGGCGACCTGGAAGGTTATTTACACTGGATCAACAAGAAAACCGGCGAGTTCTCTGCCCGGCTACGACTATGCAAGAAACCTGTTATTGCAAAACCCATTGTTGTGGGTAAGATAGTCTACGCTTATTGTAGCGACGGCAAGTTGGCCGCCTATACCTACCGCTGAGAGCGGTAGTTAAAAAAAGAAAAATTCCGGAGTTTCCCGCGCAACTGAAGTCCGGTCTTTTGATTATTTCATTACAGAACCTGTCCCTTTTTTGCCATGACGCCCGTAATTGCCATTGTCGGCTGTCCCAACGTCGGAAAATCGACGTTATTCAACCGCTTAACCCGTTCCCGTTCAGCGCTGGTCGCGAATGAACCTGGGGTAACCAGAGATCGTCAATACGGTTATGCCAATTTGCAGGATTCCGGCATCCTGTTAATTGACACCGGCGGTTTAGCCGGCGGCACTGAGGACCATAATCAGATACTCGGATCGGTCAGCGAACAAACCATGCAGGCCATAGCCGAGGCGGATGCGGTCTTGTGGCTGGTAGACGGTCGTTCAGGATTGACTGCAGGTGATATGGAGTTGGCTGCCATCATGAGGACAGTAGCGAAACCGGTGTTTTTGGTGGTGAATAAAATTGACGGGGTCGGAACAGAGACTGCAGTTGCCGAGTTTCATTCTATCGGGGGTTTTGCCCCACTTATACCTGTTTCGGCTGAAGCAGGAGACGGAATTGACAACTTGCTGGATGCGATCGCCGCATCCTTTCCGGACAGAGGCGCCGTTCCGACAGAAACCCCTGGTATCGTCAAGGTATCCATAATCGGCCGTCCCAACGTCGGCAAATCAACCCTTATCAATAGAATCACAGGAGAAAACCGGGTGTTGACCTCAGCGGTACCGGGCACCACTCGTGACAGTATCACAGTACCGCTACAACGCCGGCAAAAAGATTACATTCTGATAGATACGGCCGGGATTCGGAGGCGCGCTAAGGTAACCGATAAAATCGAAAAATTCAGCATCATAAAAAGCCTGAAAGCCATTGAGGTTTGTCGCATTGTCATATTGGTCCTGGACGCCCGGGATGTTATTTCCGACCAGGACCAGACCTTGCTGGGTATGATCAATCAATCAGGCAAATCACTGATTATTGCGGTTAACAAGTGGGATGGTCTTAGTCATCAACAGAAGCAGACCATTCAGCGACAACTTGAAAGAAAAACCGGTTTTATTGATTATGCCTGTATCCATCACATATCGGCATTGCATGGAACGGGAGTAGGAAAATTGTTCGATAGCATCGATAAGATTACCCGCTCTCAGCAACAGGATTTCAGCTCCTCAACCATCACCGGCATTCTGCATGAGGCGCAATCAGCAAATCCTCCGCCTCTGGTCCGGGGACGGCGTATCAAGCTCAAGTTTGCCCACCTGGGAGGATATGACCCAGTCCGCATCATCGTTCATGGAAATCAGACCCAGGATACCCCGGCAAATTACCAGCGTTATTTAGCCAATCATTTTCGCAAAAGAATGAAGCTGACAGGAACCCCTGTCTTTATCGAGTTCAAGCACGGAGATAATCCGTACAAGTCGTTCCGTAATACACTGAGTAAACGTCAAATCCGCAAACGCCGGCGTTTGATTGAACACTCCAGGAAGAAATAGTGAAACCCTGATATGTACATCCTGAGTCGTCCGGGGACGAATTTAAATCCGTCCCCTTACCGCAAAACTATTCTTTAATTTATCGGATAGCGGTCGCGAATTAACGCCAGTATGCGAACAGCCGCATCTGTGGTTTCCCATTCATCATCTTCATTAACCACGATTAATTCGGTCCTGCTGCCAACCCCCGTCAGGCTTATCTGATATGAAGTCTCTGCGGACTTGCTACCCTTCCAGAAAGCCAGTTTGGAGAAAAAGCCCTTCTTCTCCCGGCTTTGCACAGCCCCTGAATTGATCAGATAAACACCTTTGGCCGCATCCCCGCCGGTTACCTGCAAGCCGCTGCTCTGCAAGGCGATAGCCGTATTTTTCCAGGCTTGTTCGAAGGCTTCGGGAATGCTCAGGTACATTTTACCTTCACCTGCGTCAACCACTCGAAGATCAGTGCCCGGCCGCGCCAGGGCTGAACCACCGGCAGTTTTATCAGAGACCGCAACCGGCGCGCTCCGGCCGGCCGGTTTGCCGGCGTCAATAAAAAGGCTGAGATCGGATACAAATTGTCTTTCCAGCCCGGAGTCCTTTTCCTGGTCAAGCCAGTCTGCGTTGTCATCGAGTCGGGTCTGGCGCTGCTGGCTGATAATCAGGACGCTGACATCGGGCGTATCGCCCTGTTCCGCAAATATTTTATATTTATGACGATACATCAAGCCGGTCTGCTCACTGGCCTGTGACCAACCCGTTTCCAGCACCCCCAGATCCGAGTCTTCCAGTTCAATGGGATAGTTTTTTTCCTCAAAAAATTCGAGCAGTTCCGGCCAAAGCAGATCTATCGGCTTAGATACGGATATCCATTGTTCATCCGTGTCCGTGGTCCCCATTGTTAGCCGAGCCGTACCCGGCGCCTGCGGCTTTCTATAACGAGATAAGGTCGCCGGCGCTTCATTCGGAATATTCATGGAATCATTTATGGCATCCGCAGTTAAATCAGGAGGGATCTCCAGATCGGGCATGGTTTCGCTTTTTTTATATTCACTCTTTTTGTCAGGCAGGATTTTCCCTATGTCAGGCATATAAGAACAGGATGTTAGTAAACACATCGCGAATGCGCCCGTTGCTATTGTTAAAATCAGTTTTCTCATAAATCACAGTACCTCAGCTTGTTTCATGGCGGCCTCAACGTGCGGATGCAACTCCTCAGATAACCAGGTCATGGGTAAACGGATTCCAGCTTCAATAAGCCCCAGGCGATGGACGGCCCACTTGACCGGTATCGGGTTGGACTCCAGAAATAAGGATTGGTGCAATCCCAACAGTTTTGCATCAATGGTCTTAGCCGCGTCCCGGTGGCCGAACCGGGCCAGACGACATAATTCATACATTGCAGCCGGTGCGGCGTTGGCGGTTACAGAGATAACGCCGTCACCTCCCATGAGCATAAAATCACAGGCAGTCTCATCATCTCCACTCAACAGTAGAAAATCATCACCACAGTCTTCCCTGATGGTTTTTACGCGGGTCAAGTCACCTGTCGCCTCCTTGATCCCGATGATATTATCGAGCCGTGCGAGCCTGGACACAGTTTCAGGCAACATATCGCAAGCCGTACGACCGGGGACGTTGTATAAAATCTGCGGGACAGGCACACTGGCGGCAATGACCTTGAAATGCTCATACAAGCCCGCCTGGGTCGGCTTATTGTAATAAGGCGTTACCAGCAAACAGGCGTCGGCCCCTGTTTTCTTGGCGTAGGCCGTTAATTCTATGGCTTCGATAGTTGAGTTTGCGCCGGTTCCGGCGATGACGGGTATGCGTTTGTTGACAATTTCCACAATCCGTTTGATGACCTCACAATGTTCTGCCGGCATCAGGGTAGCAGATTCACCCGTCGTACCCACAGCTACAATACCCTCAGTTTTGTTGTCAATATGGTACTCAAGCAACCGTTCCAACCCCTCCAGGTCCAACGGTGTGTCGGCTCCGACGCCGCTCTTCATAGGGGTGATGACAGCAACAAGGCTACCGGTAAATATATTGTTCGTATTCTGCAAGGCGGCGGCAAGTCTGATGTTTTAATAACACGTAAATTATTCCCCTGGTAGCATAAAATTTTCCATATTGCGTATAATGAGGGGAGATAAATCCATAATAGTACAATAAGGTAAATATGGTACTTGTCCGACCCGTTAATGACAAGATAATTAGGAAACTGTATACTTTGCGGTATCCCTCTTGAATGCCAGCTTTATAGTTGCCTTACCCGGACCACAATAATGATACAGTTCCTTGCCCTGACCGTTATCGGTAAGTACGATGCTGCCCTGCCAGAACGGTTGACCGGCGCCATCGCAGAATGCGATTGCAATATCCGGGAAAGCCGGATATCCATACTGGGACAGGAATTTTCCATGATGTTGCTCCTCTCCGGCAACTGGAACGCCGTTGTAAAAGTTGAAGATGCCCTCAACAGACTGGGAAAAGAACAGGATTTATCCATCAACATGCGTCGAACCGAATTAAATAAATCACAAAAAAACCTGATGCCGTACGCCATTGACGTCGTATGCAGTGACCGCGTCGGCGTGGTAAACCGTATAACTCGCTTCATCCAGGATAGTGGGATTCAAATTCGCGATTTACATACTACGACATACGAAGCATCTCACACCGGTACCGAGATGTTCTCGCTGCACCTGACCATTCATGTTCCGGTCGAGATATCCATCTCGACATTGCGCAATGATTTCCTGGAATTCTGTGACCAATTGAACCTGGATGCGATTATTGAGCCGGTGAAATAAGGAGATTTGGGGTCAGAGTAAAAATACAGTCACTTTACTGAATGGTGCCGGTTCATTGTCGAGTATTTTTACTCTGACCCCAAATCTCCTGCAGAATAACTATCAACCTGGAATAAAAACAGTATGAGTACAATGAACTTAGGCGAGACGGTGCCGGATTTTGAGCTTGCGGCTACCGGCGACAAAACCATCAAATTATCTGATCTTAAGGGTAATAACGTGATCATATACTTCTACCCCAAAGACAGCACTCCCGGTTGCACCCTGGAGGGACAGGATTTTCGGGATAATATCGAAGAGTTCACCTCGCGCAAAACGGTCATCTTCGGCGTTTCCAGGGATAGTATAAAATCCCATGAAAAATTTAAATCCAACCAGGCATTCCCGTTTGACCTGTTATCCGACGAGGAAGAGCATCTTTGTGCGCTGTTTGATGTTATCAAGGAAAAAAATATGTACGGCAGGAAAGTGATGGGAATCGAACGCAGCACGTTCCTGATCGATGAAACGGGCAAGCTCCGTGATGAGTGGCGCAAGGTCAAGGTAAAAGGGCATGTGAACGACGTGCTTGAAGCGGTTAAAGCTCTTTAACACTTGGGGTCAGAGTAAAAATACAGTCACTGGTGGGTGGCATCGGTTTATGGTTGTGTATTTTTACTCTGACCCCACAAATCCGCCAGGAGCGGATTTGGACGTCCGAAGAACGCCCATAGGGTGTGTGCCAGGGAAGGCGCACATCAAATATCGTGTCCGGACCAGCGCTATGCGCCTGTTTCCGGCAGTTGCTCTTCTTTGGTGGGCCAGACGTTGATCAGCGCCTTGACCAGGGTAGCCAACGGAATGGCGAAAAATACGCCCCAAAACCCCCATAGCCCGCCAAACACCAGTATGGCGATGATTATCGCTACCGGATGCAGGTTGACAACGTCCGAAAACAGGACCGGCACCAGGACGTTACCGTCCAGAAACTGGATAATGAAATAAGCGGCGATCAACCAGACGAACACCGACTCGAAACCCCACTGGAAATAAGCCACCAGTGCAATGGGGACCGTCACCACGGCGGCGCCAATATAAGGGATCAATACAGATAAACCCACCGTGATAGAGAGCAGGGAGGCATAATTCAACCCGAACAGCGTGAAAACAATATACGTCGTCGTGCCTACGATGACGATTTCATATACCTTGCCACGGATGTAATTGCCGATCTGCGCGTCCATTTCCTGCCACAGGTGTCTGACCAGCGTCCGGTCACTCGGCAGAAAACGGCTCAGCCAATCCAGGACCACATCCTTGTCCTTCAACAAAAAAAAGATCATCAACGGCACCAGGATTACGTAGACAAGAACCGTGATAATCGCAGGTATCGACGCCATAGAGACGGACACGAGTTCTTGTCCGAAATCACTGGCTCCGCGGCGTAAGGCTAGACCTATCTCGTTAACCAGTTCGGCAGAAATAATATCGGGGTATTGCTCCGGCAGGCGCAGCAACAATTCCTGGCCGCGGCTCAACATGCCGGGGAATTCCTGAAAAAACTGGCTTGCCTGCCCGGACAGAATCGGTAACAGGCCGATTATGACGAAACCCATCAACATGAGAAACAACAGGAATATCAATGAAACGGCTGTTATCCTGGGCACCTGCCTGAAGGTCAGTTTCACTATCGGCCCTTCCAGCATATAGGCAATCACGACTGCTGCAAGCAACGGCGCCAGCATGCCACCCATGAAATAGAGGATAACGAAGCCGGCTGCCAGAAAAATAACCAGCACGGCAGCCTGGGGGTCGGTAAAATAGCGCCGGTACCACTTGGAAAAAAAATCGAACATATGTTTACCTCTGTCGCAGAGCAGATATTTGGGGTCAGAGTAAAAATACAGTCACAGGTAAGTGGTATCGGTTTATATCGAGTATTTTTACTCTGACCCCAAATATCCTGTTGCCCTGGCTACACTCTCATGATAACGTCAAACAAGGTAACAAACCAGCCGGGCATGACAGTTTTTCTATTGTGTCTTTAACGATAAAAAACTCTTCCTGTCGCGACGCAATCCATTACGACGCCGGGATCGCCAATGGAACCTGAAACCCTTGCAACCGAGATAAAAACCTGGGGAATCGAAGTCGGCTTCCAACAGGTCGGCATCACCGGCATCGACCTCACAGAAGACGAACACCACCTGCTTGACTGGCTCGACCGGGGAATGCACGGGGAGATGTCTTACATGGAGCGCCACGGCAATAAACGTTCCCGGCCTGCCCGGCTGCGGCCGGGTACCATACGGGTCATTTCGGCGCGAATGGATTATTTACCTCCCCGAGCCAAACCTGCCCAGTCAGTGCTGGACGACCAGGAACTGGCCTACATATCACGCTATGCGCTGGGCCGGGATTACCACAAGGTAATGCGTTCCCGGTTGAAAAAGCTGGCGCGCCGGGTTGAAGCGGCGATTGGTCCCTTCGGTTATCGGGTCTTCAGCGACACGGCGCCGGTATTGGAAAAGGCGCTGGCGCGTAACGCCGGGCTCGGCTGGATCGGGAAACACAGTAATCTGCTGCATCCCGACGCCGGTTCATGGTTTTTCATCGGCGAAATATACACCGACCTGCCCCTGCCCACAGACGAAAAGTTTGCCGAAGAACACTGCGGTACCTGTCAGGCCTGTATCGACGTCTGCCCGACCCGGGCCATCGTCGGGCCCTACCAGGTTGATGCCCGGCGTTGCATATCCTACCTGACTATTGAATTTCGCGGCGTTATCCCCGAGGAATTTCGCACCAGTATCGGCAACCGCATCTACGGTTGTGATGACTGTCAGCTGGTCTGCCCCTGGAACAGCTTCGCACAATACTCTGCTGAGCCGGACTATCTGCCGCGCCACCAGCTGGATGCGCTGACATTAATCGAATGCTTTCTCTGGAGTGAAACCGAATTTGATAAAAAAACGGAAGGCAGCGCCATAAGGCGCATCGGTTATGAATGCTGGTTAAGAAACCTTGCCGTCGCCCTGGGCAACGCCCCTACCTCGACCGCGATTGTCAACGCCCTGAAGCGGCGCCAGGATCATTCCTCGGCCCTTGTGCGCGAACACGTGAACTGGGCGTTGACACAGCATGAATAAACGATCAGGCAAGGGGATCTGACTGGTCCCGGTAAACAGAAATTCTTGTTTCGGCCAACTTGACGTATTCCGGATCGATATCATAAGCCACATAATTCCTGTGGTCTTTCAGGGCAGACAGGCAGACCGTCCCACTGCCGGCGAACGGGTCCAGGATCACATCACCCTTGAATGAGTATAACTGAATTAACCGATGCGGCAGTGCTTCCGGGAAAGGCGCCGGGTGGCCGATTTTTTTCGCCGACACCGTCGGCAAGTCCCACACGCTCCTGGTCCATTCAAGGAATTCCTCCTTCTTGATTGTGTTCTCCCTGCATGCTTTTTTCCTGGAAAATGAGCCCTTGGAAAACACCAGGATATACTCATGTACGTCCCGCAACACCGGGTTTGCCGCCGATTGCCAACTACCCCAGGCAGTGGATGAACCGGCGCCGGACCCCTTGTTCCAGATGATTTCCCCGCGCATCAGGTAGCCGATATTGCGCATCCCTTCGATGATATAGCCATGTAACGGGATATAAGGCTTGCGTCCAAGATTAGCCACGTTGATACAGGCCCGTCCGCCGTGAACCAGAACCCTGTAAGTCTCTTCCCAGACGGCATTGAGCAGTTCCAGGTATTCGCCGAGACTTAAATCATCATCGTATTCCTTGGCAACATTATAAGGTGGGGAGGTAACCATCAAATGAACGCTGTTGTCCGGCAGTTCTTCCATGGCCTCGCTTGTTTTACAGAATATCTTGTTTAAATGCATTCGCGGGATTTCATTTTCAACATAGCCTGCCTCATCTTCGCTGCTCAAATCTTCATACAACCTGCCACTGTAAAATACCGAAGAATCATGGTTGCTTCTTCCGGGCGATCCAAATGCGCTGGTTGCCGTTCCCTGTTTGCGCTTTCGCAGTTGAGCCACCATTTCATTCCATAAATGCAAATATTCTCGCCTGCGCCTGGGAGGCGTCTGTTACCGGCAAAACGCCGATAACGACGACGGCACCCTTAACGGGCACGGCATCCAGGTTATTCATGTTTTCGACCTGGTATTTTCCCGCCCCCAGCATGATCTTGTGCACGGGAAAGCTTAAATCGTTACCCGGGTCCAGGCTCAGGGTATCGATGCCTATCCCGGCAACGTCACGTTCCACAAGTAGCTGCGCGGCGCCAACCGAAAACCCGGGGAAATGCAGCACGCCGGCCTTATCCTGGTTGACGTAGGCTTGCGGATCTTGAAATTTTTTATACCACCCCGTGTTCATGACTGCCAGGCTCCCCGACTGAATACGGCCGTTGCGATCCTCCCACGAAAGCACGTCTTCGACGGACAATTGATAATCGTGATCCCGTGCCGCCTTATCCCGGACATTGATGACCACAACGGGCGCGACCAGATCACTCAGGCCCAGTTCGTTAACAGAACGTTTCCCTTCGACGAAATGCGCCGGCGCATCCACGTGAGTCCCGATATTTTCCCACAGGGAAAACCGGTGCATTCGATAGCCTTTGTCATAATCAGCCAGTCGCTCGATCACAAACGGCGCCGTACCAGGCCAGAACGGCATATCCTCGTGCAAGGGATGGGTCAGATCAACCACCTGTTGCGCGGCAAAGGGGTGCAACAAATCGTCCGCGCCCACACCGGCGGTCAAACAAAAATACAGGAGAAAAACGCCGAATTGCCGAATCTTGTTATTCATGTCGCCATCACCGTTTAATCATACGCGGTTTCGATTAATGAGTTAAAGGGAAACTTTGACTAGGATAATATATTATTCGCTCATGGATCATTCAAATTTACGTGAAGCCCTGATAGCCGCTGCCCGGTCTTTGCAAAAACATCAGTTGGGCACAGGTACGGCCGGCAATCTCAGCGCCAGGATTGAACCAGGTTACCTGATCACGCCGACAGGGGTGGATTATGAGTTGTTAAAGCCCGCGCATATCGTCAGGATGGACCTGCACGGCAACCGGGCTGCGGGTGATCTTAAACCCTCAAGCGAGTGGCGCTTTCACCAGGATATCTATGCAGAACGGACGGATATAGATGCCATTGTCCATACCCATTCGCCCTGCGCCACCGCGCTGGCCTGTACCCGCCAGGACCTGCCTGCATTTCACTATATGGTCGCCGGGGTGGGTGGCTCCTCCATTCGTTGCGCCGAGTACGCCACCTACGGCACCCAGGAATTATCCGACCACGCCCTGGCGGCATTGACGGGCCGCCAGGCCTGCCTGCTCGCCAATCACGGGGTAATTGCGCTGGGCAAGGACGTGGACGCCGCTTTCAAAATGGCGCAACTCGTAGAGGAACTGGCCAGACAATACCTGTTCAGCCGCATGTATGGATCACCCGTGCTGCTGGATGAGGACGAAATGAACGTCAACCTGGATAAATTCAAAACCTATGGCAAACAGGAATGAGCGCCTGGGAGGGTGCGCATCACAACAGCGCCCAAAACCTTCTTTGAACAGTAGCGGGAGTTCCTTGAATTAAGTGGAGATATGGCAATATATCATCCTGTTGCTCGTCGGGATCGTCGTCGGCTTTGTCAACGTCATGGCCGGCGGCGGGTCGCTGTTAAGTATTCCGATCATGTTGTTCATGGGTGTGCCGGCGCCGGTAGCCAACGGCACCAACCGCATTGCGATAATGGCGCAGATGGCCACGGCGGCCGTCACATTTTTTAACAAGGGGTATTCCGATTTTAAACTCAGTCTGACCTTGTCACTGGCTGCATTGCCCGGTGCGATTGTCGGCGCTTATATCGGGACACATCTCGAAGGCGTCTGGTTTAACCGTATCCTGGCAGTCATCATGCTGGCCGTGATGCTGGTCATGGCGACACAAAAACAAACCGCTGCTTACACTCAGGCGCCGCCGCGCAAGCCGCGCCTGGCCCTTGCCCATATATTCATGGCAATCCTGGGAATTTACGGCGGCTTTATCCAGGTAGGGGTCGGTTTCCTGTTCGCGCCGATCCTGTATAACACACTCGGTCTGGACCTGGTCCGGGTGAATATGCACAAAACCTTCATTATCACGGTCTATACCACGGCCGCCCTGATCGTTTTTGCCTGGCAGGTGGATATTTTCTGGATCCTGGGTCTCTGTCTGGCTGTCGGTACGTCTATCGGGGCATGGTTGAGCGCACAGGTTCAGGTATCCCAGGGCGAGCGGTTGATCAGGCTGGTATTGAATACCGTACTGGCGCTGTGCATCATCAAACTGCTATTCTTCAATTGATGCCTGGATGGTATCAGCTGAAGATTTTTCAATGCTGTTGCCAGACCTGACAGGAACATGCAGAACACACCCAAAGACCTGAAATGCTGGAAATGCGGCGCCGGCCTGGACTACCTGCTCATGCCCTTGTCCAGGAGCGCCCGTTGCAAGGCCTGTGACGCGGCGCTGCACGTTTGTCTAATGTGCCTGTTCTATGAGCCCCGGGTCGCAAAGCAATGCCGTGAACCTGTCGCTGACGAGGTCAAAGACAAGGACAGACCGAATTTTTGTGATTACCTTGAATTAAATCCGCAGGCATGGAGCCCTGCTGATCATTCGGAAGCCCACGCGGCTGCGTCAGGCCTGAATGATTTGTTCGGCCTGGACACGCCGACTACTACAACCGGGACGGCTGCCTCTACAGATCAGGCCAGGCAGGAACTGGACGATCTTTTCGATTTGAATAAATAAAGCATACATGGGGTCAGAGTAAAATCACATGCAGCACAGTCGTTGGCTTGATCGGAGAGGATTTTACTCTGACCCCGGCTATTTCGATTAATCAATCAGCGCACGCAGTTGCGCCCCGGGGTCATCCGCTTTCAGTAACGCTTCACCTATCAGAAAAGCATGCACATCGTGGTTGCGCATGAGTGCGATATCCGCGCGGTTGTGAATGCCGCTTTCCGTCACAACAGTCCGGTCCGGAAAAATGTCCGGCAACAGACCCAATGTCGTCTGCAGGGATGTTTCAAAGGTATGCAGATTACGGTTGTTTATCCCTATCAATGGAGTACGCAACAGTAGTCCGCGTTCCAGTTCTTCGCGATTGTGCACTTCTACCAGCACGTCGAGGCCGATTTCAGCAGCCGTCGCGGCCAGTTCCTGCATGCGGACGTCATCCAAAGCCGCCACTATCAGCAGTATGCAATCCGCGCCGATGGCCTTTGCCTCGTAAACCTGGTAAGGATCGATGATGAAATCCTTGCGCAACAGCGGCAGGCGAGTCACGGCCTTGACCTGTTCCAGGTGCCGGTCTGAACCCTGAAAAAATTTTTCATCGGTCAACACGGAAAGGCAGACAGCCCCGGCGCTCGCATACGCTTCAGCAATTCCGGCAGGGTCAAAATCCCGGCGGATGATGCCCTTACTGGGCGATGCCTTTTTGATTTCAGCGATGACTGCGGGTCGGCCGTTATCTATGGCGCTACGGACGGACCGATAAAACCCCGGTGACGGAGGGGCATCCCTGACTTGTTGTGCCAGTTGCGCCAGGGGCGCGACTGCCTTTCTTGCAGCAACCCATTCCCGTTTGTATTCCAGTATGGTGGCCAGGATGTCAGTCGTATTCACTATGAATATCCCTGAGAGGGGACAGATATCTGTCCCCGGAGAATGTTGCCAGGATGCCAGTCGTATTCACTATAAATATCCCTTAAGTTGTCAGCCGGCCAACCGGGTCGTCAGTGACGCCAGTTCCTGCAGCTTATTCTTTGCTTCACCGGTAGCGATAGCGTGTCTGGCAAGCTCTATTCCCTGTTCCATATTCGGCGCCAGTCCGGCAACGTATATGGTAGCGCCGGCATTAAGCAAGACGATATCCAGTGCCGGCCCCGGTTTGTTTTCGAGCACCGCCAACATGATGTCGAAGCTTTGTCCGGCGCTGTCGATTACCAACTCGGACAGCTCCCCGGGCTTAATACCGAATTGTTGCGGCGTGATCTGATACTTTGTGATCTGTCCGCCCTTGAGCTCGACCACATCAGTTGCGGCTGAGTTGCTTATTTCATCAAGCCCGTCCTGCGAGCGCACAACCATGCAGTGTTCGCTGCCGAGCCGTTGCATGACCCGGACAAACACGTCCAGCAGGTCCTGCTGGTAGATGCCGATCAACTGGCGTTTGACGTAAGCCGGGTTCGTCAACGGCCCCAGCAGGTTGAATATGCTCCTGGTAGCCAGTTCCCGGCGCGGGCCTGCTGCATATCTCGTTGCCGGATGGTGGGCAGGAGCAAACATATAACCTATGCCTATCCGGTTGATACACGCAGCCACATGCTCCGGCTTCAGGCCCAGTTTGACGCCCGCCTGTTCCAACACGTCAGCGCTGCCGGAGAGGCCGGAAATGGAACGATTATTGTGTTTAGCGACTTTACCCCCTGCGGCTGCGACAACAAAAGATGCCGTGGTGGAAATATTGAAGGTATGCGCGCCATCCCCTCCCGTGCCGACTATGTCTACCAGGTGAGGGCCATCAACGTCTACCCTGATGGCAAATTCGCGCATGACCGCGGCAGCCGCGCTGATCTCCTCGATGGTCTCACCTTTTATCCGCAAGGCCACCAGGAACCCGCCGATTTGCGCGTCGGTCATATTTCCCGACATCATATCGTGCATCACGGCGCGCATGACATCATTGGGCAAGTCACCGCCGTTGATGACTTCATTCAGTGCAGACTGGACGTTCATCAATGGGAATTAATATGCAGAAAGTTTCTCAGCAGGTCATGACCGAAAGTGGTTAATATCGACTCCGGATGGAATTGTACGCCGAAAACGGGATACTCCTTATGCCTTACCCCCATGATTTCATCAATCTCACCGGTTTCGGCCCTGGTCCAGGCCGTTATTTCCAGACAGTCAGGCAGTGATTCCTGTTCAATCACCAGGGAATGGTAACGGGTTGCGACAAATGGGCTTTCAAGACCGGTAAAGACGTCCGAATCTTCATGATAAATATCGGATGTCTTGCCGTGCATGATACGGTTGGCGTGGACAATGCGCCCCCCCAGAGCCTGGCCGATACTCTGGTGCCCCAGACACACCCCTAATATGGGAATTTTATCCACGAACTCATGAATTACGCCAACCGATATACCCGCTTCGCTGGGAGTACAGGGTCCGGGCGAGATGACGATTTGCGCCGGTCCGATCTCGTGGATCTGCTCCAGGGTGATCTGATCATTTCGGTAAACGCTTACCTCCTGGTCCAATTCGCCGAAGTACTGAACCAGGTTGTAGGTAAAGGAGTCGTAATTATCGATCATCAATAACATGGGTTTACCCAATATGCCAATAAGTCATCCCGGGTATCAACCTTCCCGGGCAACCTGTTTTAATGCTTTTCTCATCTCTTCGATGACTCCGGCATAGTCATCGTTCCCGAAGATCGCCGACCCGGCCACAAACGTATCGGCGCCGGCCGCGGCGATTTCGCCGATATTCTCCACCTTCACACCGCCGTCAATCTCCAGCCGGATATTCCTGCCGGATGCGTCAATAATCTTTCTGGCCGCGCGTAGCTTTTCCAGGGCGACAGGGATAAAACTTTGTCCACCGTAGCCGGGATTGACGGACATGATCAATATCATATCAATCCTGTCGATGACATATTGGAGATGGTCCAGCGGCGTTGCCGGACTAAATACCAGGCCGCAGCGACAACCATTATCCGTTATCAGTTGCAGGGTACGATCAACGTGCCGGCTCGCCTCCGGGTGAAACGTGATGATATCGGCGCCGGCCGCGGCAAAATCGGGGATGATGCGATCTACCGGCTCTATCATCAGGTGCACGTCCATAGGCGCGGTCACGCCGTAATCCCGCAAGGCCTGAACGGCAACGGGGCCGAACGTCAGGTTAGGCACGTAGTGGTTATCCATAACATCCACGTGGATGTAATCTGCGCCGGCCGCAAGGACTGCTTCCACCTCCGGGCCCAGCCGGGCCATATCGGCAGACAGTATCGAAGGGGCGATGATGTAATCGGACATGGACACGGATTATATAGGACTTGGAACAGCGGGGCTAATTTTAACCCGATATGAGCAGGAAATTTGTATTTCAGGAAAAATTTCCATTATTTTCACAGTATATTTTCCTTGTAGTTTCAGAAAAATTCTTTTATGCTCTTAAAAGCATATTAAATCATATAACATGCTCTTGAGATACTATGTCAACACGAAATGCCCTCACAGCAGCCCCGCCTTATCCGGTCGAGCAAACCATCAAACGGATTGGCGCCAACCTGCGTACCGCGCGTTTGCGACGCAACCTGAGCATTGAGCAGGTGGCGGAGAAAATCGGCGCAGGGATGCGAGCGATACGCGCCTCGGAACAAGGCAAGATAACAACTGGAATCGGTGTCTATATCGCTCTGCTGTGGGCTTATGACCTGTTGGACCCTGCAATGGAGTTGGCAGACCCCAGCAAAGACGATACGGGCCTTGCCTACCTGAGCGGAAACGAGCGAAATCGTGCCCGCAATATTAATAAACTGGATAATGATTTCTGAATTCAATCAAACCGAGTGTTTTGTCTTTATCACCTTGCCAGGCGAGACAATACCCGTTACTGCGGGTAAATTCGTCATCCAACCTGATAAATCGGGTTTGCCTGGCGGGTTGTTTGTCTACGGCAGAAGTTATCTTGCCCGACCGCACAAAGTGCCGATTGACCCTGTCGAGTTGAAACTGTCTGAGCGTATCTATGAAACACGCTCATTAAAAGGCGTGTTTGGCGCATTTCGGGACGCCGGCCCGGATCACTGGGGACGACAGGTGCTCGAACGGCATGCGGGAAAACCGGAATTGAGTGAAATGGATTATTTACTCTATGCGCCGGATGATCGAGCGGGCGCCCTGAGTTTTGGCTTGAATCTGACTCCACCAGCTGCGTCGCCCGAGTTTAATCAAACAATTGACCTGGAGCATCTGCAAAAAATCGCTACGGCCGTAATAAATGGTGAACCACTCCCTGATGAGCCAAATAAGGAACAGGTCTATAACCTGATGTTGATCGGCACCTCCATGGGAGGGGCGCGGCCCAAGACGGTTGTAGAAGATAATGATGGACTATGGATCGCAAAGTTTAATCGTGATGATGATAAATGGAACAATGCGCGGGTGGAACATGCCATGCTGATGCTTGCCCGGGCTTGTGGCTTGACGACAGCCTCAAGTACTGTCGTTCAAGTTGGAAAACAGGATGTGTTGCTCGTCAAACGTTTCGACCGGGAGAAAACCGGGAAAGGCTATACTCGCGCTCGCATGCTCAGCGCCTTGACCCTGCTGCGCGCTGAAGATGCTCACACCTCCCGTGGCAAGTGGTCATACCCTGTGTTGGCAGAAGAGTTACGCCGATTGTCTGCAACGCCCAGGGAGGATGCCGAAGAATTGTTTCGGCGTATGTGTTTTAATGCATTAATCTCCAATATTGATGATCATCCACGTAATCACGCCGTTATCGCCAGAGAATATGACTGGCAACTGTCTCCTGCTTATGATCTGACTCCATTCACGCCGGTCAGTATAGATCGACGCGATCTGGCATTAATTTGCGGGGATGCCGGCCGGCGCGCCAATGCGACAAATCTGCTGTCTCAATCAAACCGTTTCCTGCTTGAAAAAGCTCGCGCTGCAAGACTCCTGGATGACATGCAAAAACAAATCAAGAGCACGTGGCACGAAACGGCCCGCCGGGCAGGAATATCAGAACCCGACTGCGAAAAAATAAGCAGCGCCTTTGTCTATGAAGGGTTTTTTTACGATTAATTCGAACCGGTTTGTTGCAGAAGCGGATAGATAATATAATCCTGCAGTTTTTCGCTATTGGTTATATCAACCAGTGGGCGTGAAATTAAATGGATTTTTGCCAGTCCCACTGTCTTGCCGCCATCGAGTTTAATAACTACGTCCGGTTCGCATGAATCCACATTATCAAACCCTTGCCAGGATAGCCAGAATTCATATCGTCCATACTCAGCAGAATACAACTTATTGTTTTGAGTAAGCGGACATATACCTGTTATTTCCTCTGATTCCCTCAGAAATGGCAGTAAACCCTGCTCTACCGACATACGGCGAAAACTGCCGAATACCATTGAAGTAAGCAAATCCTCCATATTTTCCTGTTCGTTGGAAAGTTTTCCTTGCAACAGTGCTTCTATCATACAATTTAACCCTAAGAATCGACTAATATTTCAAATGATGACATCAGATAATACAGGTTTGGTCAGACGTTAAATCGAAACAGTATCACGTCGCCATTCATGACAATGTACTCCCTTCCTTCCAGGCGCCACTTGCCGGCATTTTTTGCGCCCTGTTCGCCCTGGTGCCCAATGAAGTCATCATAGGCGATGACTTCGGCGCGAATAAAGCCCTTCTCGAAATCCGTGTGGATGACGCCGGCAGCCTGGGGGGCGCTGGTTCCTTTCTTGATGGTCCAGGCCCTGACTTCCCTGGGTGTAGTGGTAAAAAAAGTGTGTGTGTCCAGCAGTTCATAGCCGGCCCGGATCAGCCGGTGCAGGCCGGGTTCGGACAAACCCATGTCACGTAAAAAATCCTTTTTGCTGTCCTCGTCAAGTTCGGTAATTTCCGTCTCGATCCCGGCGGACACGGCAAGCAGCCGGGCGTCGTCCGCAGCGGCGCGTTGCCTCAGTTGTGCCAGCCACTTGTTGGACGAAATTCCGGTTTCTTCCACGTTGGCGATATATAAAACAGGTTTTTCCGTCAGCAGGCACAACTCCCGCGCCAGGTCCCGTTCGGTGCTTCCCGGAGACAAGGTCCGGGCAGGCTCGCCTGTATCGATATGCGCGACCAGATCGGTCAGCAAGCGGTAACGTTGCAATGTCTGCTTGTCACCGGTCTTTGCGGCCCTCTCCGCCTTCTGTGAAGACCGCTGCAGGGTCTCAAGGTCAGCCAGGCACAGTTCCGTGTTGATCACATCGAGATCGGCAAGCGGGTCTACCTCGCCGTTCACATGCGCGATATTGTCGTCTTCAAAGCAACGCAGGACCTGGGCGATGGCGTGTGTCTCGCGGATATGACCAAGGAATTTGTTGCCCAGTCCTTCCCCCTTTGAGGCGCCTGCTACCAGGCCGGCTATGTCCACAAATTCCACGTGAGCAGGCACAACCCGCTCCGGTTTGACAATCCGGGCGATTGACTGCAACCGCGCATCAGGTACGGGAACTACGCCGACATTGGGATCTATAGTGCAAAACGGATAGTTTTCAGCACTGATGCCTGCATTGGTCAAGGCATTGAACAAAGTGGATTTACCCACATTGGGTAACCCGACGATTCCGAATTTGAAGCCCATTACGTTATGGTGTGGACAACCGCTTATTCGGTATGCAATCGGGTCATGGCTTTGTCCAACTCACCATCGAACAACAGGGGCAGTATCTCCAAACCCCTTTGTAATGCACTGTCGATCAACTCCGTGTCTCCACTGTCAGGTCTTCCCAGCACGTGCGCCAACACCCTGGTTTTCTCGCCCGGATGACTCACGCCTATTCTCAGTCTCAAGTAATCTGTGTTGCCGAACTTTTCACTGATGTCACGCAAACCTTTATGTCCGCCATGACCGCCGCCTTGTTTCAGGCGAACCACCCCGACATCCAGATCTATCTCATCATGTACAACCAGGATTTGGGTTGTCTCAATCCGGTAGTAATCGGCGACAGCGCGGAGGGCGCGCCCACTGTTATTCATGTAGGTGGCCGGCTTGAAAAGCAGGCAATCAATCCCGGGAGTCTTGATTCGGGCGAGATCGCCGGACAATTTTTTCTCTGTTGCAAAGCGGATCTGGTGCTTATCGGCAAGCCTGTCAACAAACCAGAACCCGGCATTGTGACGCGTCGCCGAATAATCAGTGCCCGGATTACCCAGGCCTGCAATGAGTTTCAACCCGGTTGGTTTGCTCACCCGGAAAGGAGATGATTTCAGTTAGTTGTTGATGGCAAAGGATCAGCTTTCGTCTGGTTCAATTTCTTCCTCAAACTCTTCCTGCTCTTCTTCCTGCTCTTCTATGTCGTCACTGCTTATCTTGGGCACGTTCACGGATGCCACCGCCGAAGACGAGCTGTCACCGCCATGTTGCAAGGCGTAGATTTCTACTCCCTCAGGCAGCACGATATCACTGAGATGCACGGCTTCTCCCACGTTCACATTTACCAGGTCCACATCGATATACTCAGGAAGGTCCCCGGGTAAACAACTTATTTCCAGTTCGGTCATGATGCGACTCACCACACCGCCGCCACTCTTGACACCCTCGCACTGCTGCTCATTGAGAAAATGTATCGGCACCCGCATGGTAATTTTCTGCTTTTCGTCAATACGCAGAAAATCTATATGCAGAATTTCGGGTTTATAGGGATGTCTTTGTAAATCCTTCACGACTACACGTTCACTGTCAGCACTGACATTAATGGTCAGGATGCTTGAGTAAAAAGCCTCATGATCAAGCTGGTGCAATACCTCATCATGTACTAACGAGATGGACTGCGGTTCTTTATTTGCACCATATACGGTACCGGGGATTCTGCCCGAACGGCGCAGGCGGCGACTGGCGCTCTTTCCCAGTTCGTTCCGGGGCTCTGCTTTTAATTCATAAACTTGCATTTCATAACTCTCAATCAATAAACATTGAACTCAGCGATTCACCTTCAGAAATCCGACGGATACTTTCCGCCAGCATTGTGGCAACACTGAGTTGGCGGATTTTATCACATTCAGCAGCGGCTTCATGCAACGGGATGGTATCCGTGACGACCAGTTCATCCAGGCTCGATGTGTTGATGTTATCGAGCGCCCTGCCGGACAACACCGGATGCGTACAGTAGGCGACGACCCGGTCAGCACCGAAATCCTTGAGGGCGTTAGACGCGTTACACAGCGTGCCGGCCGTGTCCACCATATCATCAACGATAATACAGGTCCGGCCTTTCACGTCGCCGATAATATTCATTATCTCGGACTCATTCGCCTTCGGCCGCCGTTTATCGATAATAGCCAAATCAATATCATCGAGTCGCTTGGCTATAGCACGCGCTCTTACCACGCCACCCACATCAGGGGATACGACGATTTGTCTTTCATATTTGTGCTTCCATATATCACCCAACAATACCGGGGATGCATATACATTATCCAGCGGCATATCAAAAAACCCCTGAATCTGATCGGCATGAAGATCTACCGTCAATACCCTGGAGACGCCCATGATCCCTATCATATCCGCCACCACCTTGGCCGTTATGGGAACCCTGGCTGACCTGGACCTGCGATCCTGGCGGGCATAACCCATATAGGGAATCACCGCCGCGACCCGCTCTACCGACGCTCTCCTCAAAGCATCCGCAATGATCATCATCTCCATTAAATTATCATTGGCCGGTGAACACAGGGATTGCAGGATGAATACGTCCCGCCCGCGTACATTCTCTTCAATCTCAACCATGATCTCGCCGTCGCTGAAACGGTCCACGTTAATTTTGCCCAGGGGCATATTCAGGCTGCGCGCGACATCTGCCGCCAATACCGGGTTGGCGTTACCGGAAAACAGCATTACATCGTCTAATGACATTGATTTTCCCTGCTGATTATTTACTGGCTGGGGCGCCAGGATTCGAACCTGGGAATGCAGGGATCAAAACCCTGTGCCTTACCACTTGGCTACGCCCCATTCTAAATCCGCGAGCCTCGGCGCGTTAATGTATAACGTAATAAAACAATAAGAGTGATTTTATCGAAGAACGGCGGTAAATTCAGCATTGTAGCATAGATTGAATCGGTTTAAGGAATTAAAATCCTGTATCGGGATGATATTCGGAACGTCGCAAATAAGCGGAAGCCGTATTCCTGCTTGTCTTATCGCAACTGACTATCCTTACTGGCGCGCCGATTGTAGCCACTGAACGAGGTCTGTTCATTATCACGCGCTGACTGACAGGAGACGCACAGGCGAACACCCGGGATAGCCTGTTGACGAGCAACCGGAATTGTAACCCCGCATTCTTCACAGGTGGCCCGGCTTTCACCTTCAGGCAAATGACTGCGCGCCAGTTTTACCGCATCTTCAATACCGGCATTGATTTGTTCTTGCACCGCCCCGTCGCGGGACCATCCTCCAGCCATCACTTTCTCCAGCTTAATTCAACCATTGATTATAACTATAGCGTATTTTTTGATGTATACAGGGCATTTGCGGCGCCCGCAGCCGGTTATCCGTACGGCCAGACTTCCAGTCCATGGATAGCATTCCTGATATCCATGGACAGGTTGACACTGACAACAGTCTTGTTTGAGTAAAGGTCGTAGACAGCGATAGTAGATGGAGAGGAGCCGCCCGCAATAAACCTGTCCGATAAGGGGCACAGACCTCTACCAAAGCCCTGGCGGGCTATTTTAGAATCGTCAATCCCGAAAACCGAATTTCTTGTTCCGGGTAGCGCCTGATCCTGAACGCCTGGTCACCACCGTTGCGGCCAACATAGCGGACGCAATCGGATTTTGTGTCATTGAACAGGACACCGTTCCTGAACGGCCGGGCGTTATGATTGCCGACCGGTAAATTACAGATTTCGGACACCTCGAAGTCTTTTCCAAAATGCAGCAGGGCGCCTGTGCGCAGGCCACTGAAATAGACACCGGTATCATGTACGGAAACCATGTTCAGATGCAGGTTGCTGACCAGGCCCGGACCTTCAGTGGAACGGGGGTCAAATCGTTGAGTCTGCCACCGGGAATACTGTTTTTCCAGACACAGGCCCCAGATAAATTCCTCAGCCGACAGGTCGAAGACCAGGATACTGTCATAACCCGTAGAAGTCAGAAACAGCAGGTTGTCTTTTTTGCAAATCTCATGGCAATGTTTGAGATAAGGGTTCCTGAAAGAACGCCGGATCTGAAAATCCTGGCCATAAACGAACAACTCATCGCTGGCGGCAATGTAAATTTCGTCATTATAAAACTCGATGCCGCGCAGGCCCCGGTCCCAGCCGCGTCCGGAAAAATCAATATCCGAGGTATTCCAGTCAACGTGCTGGAATGCCTCCTGCTTGTCGAAATCCACGCTAAAGATCCCGCCGTGGCTGTCCCCCTGCTCGCTGCCGCGCACCACTGAGGTGGCAATTAACCTTGGCAAATACGGCTTGTTTTCAGGCATGTGTTGTATTCAGTGGCCAGTCAGCACCATGACTGTTCGGGCCACATCACTGCTCAGCAGCTTGGTCGGCCGGCGGCACGTAGTCGAAGATAAACGTTATCCTGTCTTCCGTTCCCTTGTTCATCACGCTGTGAACTTTTTGATTGTTGATTTCGTATGCCTGCCCCACTTCCAACCGGTAAGGGCGCCCGTCAATCATGAACCGGACCCGGGGATTGGTGGTTATGGGAACATGGATGCGGTGACTCTAGTGAAAAGACGGGTGCGCATCCCGGTGCGGCTTGATTTTCCCGCCGGCAAGCAATTTTGCCGCCATGGCGCGGATTATTGTGCCACCGGCGGGATAGAAGCTACCGATGATCCCGTGCATCAACGGCATGGCCTCCTCAACCAGCCGGCCCCAACCGGGCTGCTTGCTGACTTCAATATTCGGCCAGCCGGACCCATCGGTAAAAACCAGCACGATGGATTCCGTATAACGGTGAACGTCATATTCATTCTGGCGCAGTTTCTGTTCATACCAGGCGGACTCTTCCTGGGCGAGGATGCGTTGGCGCAACGCTTCCACGTCCACTGTGCCAAGTGATTTTATCGGTTCCCCAATATCCATTTAAACCAGCCTATCAGCCGGACTTACAGACGTCAAAAACCGCACGATTTTCACCATTGCTTCGGTATCAAAGCGGCAGTAACGCAGCAACTGTCCCTCAAGCTCCGCTTGTCTTTCAGGCGTGGTTTCGGGGTTAATCGCCTCCAGGTAACCATCGGCTGCGGCCATTCCCTCAGCTATTCCATTCAATTCCGAATAATCCAAACCCGGATCGATAGTGGGTGACACCGCCTTTATCGACCATGACCCCAGCATTTTCGGATGGTAGTAGTGCTCCCTGACAATCGGGTGCAAGTCCACCAGGCGTTCGGTGATCCGCCCCAGCGACGGCGCCAGGTCCGGAAACATTTCAATTAACCTGTTGATGACGAGTTTCTCATAGTTCGTGTACATAAAGACCGGCCCCGTTGAACCCAGGCATTCGATCAGTTTTTCCGCCAGCCTGCGCATCGGCGGGTCGCCCGATAAATCCAGAAACTCAGAGTGGCGTATATCCTCAAAGTCATTTCCGGAAGGGCCGTCGTCGATATGGCAAGACCACTGAATCGGGACGGCCTGATACGGACTCATCCCTGTCCAGAAGGGTATGGCAGGACCTGTTGTTTCAAAATCCAGGTAATAGCGCGGGTATTCCAGTTGATCGATGATCCGCTTTGCGCCGTTTGACAGCTCGGCCTCGCCTTTGCAGGTGGCAGCATGGATTCGTAATCGGGTCGGGCTGCTGAGGGTCGATGCATCAACATCCCTGATATCGCGGCAACCGGCATTAACCCAGTCGGCCAGGTCCGTCCTGCTGCCTCTCAGGCCCATGACCGGGTACTCAACCTGTGCGGGCCAGCAATGGGATATGAACGCACACTCATACGGGCTGTTACAGTGTCCGCCGACCGGCACTTCAGGAACGGCCCCGGCAACAGCAATTCGAGCTTCGCTGATTAACTCAACCACCTCGTCCTGGAGTTGTAGCGCCGTAGACGTCATGTCTTCTTCAACCAGCAGGCCCTGGTAATCTGCGCCGCCCTGATACACAAATTCAGTGTCCACATGAGCAAGGGATATTGCCCTGATATCCAGACCGGTGTTCCTCAGTACCCAGTACTGAATGGCGCAATCCATTTCGTGATGAGACTTGACACTGGCGGCCGCTTTCACTTCTATCGCGCGCCAGCCGCCGTTTTCAAGCGGCAACAGAACATCGACGCGCACCGCCACTCCGTCGTGCTGGAACGTGGCTTCATATACGGGGATGTTGTGGCCGTTTGCGATGAGCTCAGCCGTTGTCCGAAGCGCGTCACTCAAACCTCCGGTGAACGGTATTTCCACCCCATCCGCCGATCCGAACACCTGCTGGGCTACTTCCCCCACCTGGTTGCCGGTTGCAAATAACAACTCCGCCAGGGAACTCGTCTCGGCCAGTTCCGGGTTATGTACCTCCAGGTAAAGCTTCTTCCTGCACTGCCAGGCCGAGATCAAGCGGGATTTGGAGAGGTAAGGTTTGGCGGGGGGTGAATTCATTTTCAAATACTCTTGAGAAGTGACACTTTTCACGCTAAATTTTTTACTTTCTACTTCCCCGCCCATAAAGTCGATATGGGAGCGGCAACAATATTACTTCCGAGCTGGTAGGTGGCGGGGCCTGTATGTACTCATCATCCCGGCATGATACTATTTTTCCTGACCTTGAGTACCGCTTTCCCACAGTCCTGAGTGCCGCTTTCCCGCAATCTTGGAGAGAACGGGGCCAGGTCGCACAATGCACACTATGGTTGAAGTGGCGGAATATTTCGGAGTCAGCAGAACTACAGTAGGCCGAGAGTTGAATGGATGGGCCGCGGTGCATTGTGCGACCTGACCTCATTTACTCGGAAGAATTGATTATTAATGAGTCTCCGATAGTGGCAGTTTTTATTCACGTAATATGCATTTCCTCACGGATAACCCGGCGCAGAGTATTTTCTAGCGGTTCACCTTGGCGCTGCACGTGATGACGTAGCGCGTCATTCATCAGGGATTGGTAGTTACCTCCGCCTCGTACCTGATCTTTAAACCACTGGATAATATCGGGGTCAAGCCGAATGGTAATGCGCTCTTTGCTGGTTTTAACTACTGCCCCGCGTTTGCCTTTGCCGAAATCGTAATTGTCTCTCATCGTATTAACCCTCATATTGTTTGCGTTCTTGCTTGTTTGCCTTACGGGCAGAGATAAGACGAATAATGTCGCCCTCTCGCTGCACGTTGACGACTACCAGCACCTGTAGCTTGAAATCCATACCAATCGTAATAAGCCGCTGTTCGTTGAAATAGTCAGGGTCTTCAACGGTAATTGCCCTATCGTCGTAGAACACCCCTACAGCATCCGCAAAATCTATCCGGTGTTTAAGCAGGTTAGAGCGACGTTTGTTTTCATCCCATTCAAAGTCCATAATTATATATGTATGCCAATTGTACATATATGTCAAGTAGTAGTGTAGAGAATAGGGTCAGGTCGCACAATGCACAACGGCTCATCCTTTCAACGCTCGGCCTACTGTAGTTCTGCCGACTCCGAAATACTCCGCCACTTCAACCATAGTGTGCATTGTGCGACCTGACCCTATTCTATTTATGGTTGTCAATATCGAACAAACATGTTCGATAGTCAAATGATCTGTCAGATCGTTCAAGGTTATCAGATCGAAGCCCTCTCATTTTTGTAGCGACACATCCTGACGCATGGCCGTCGATAATATCTGCACAAACACTACCTGGATAATCAATAGAGCGTATATTTTCTAACATATGAGGGCTTCATGCGCAGATCACAATCATTCAATAAAACATGGTATTCGGTCAAAGTGGAACCTCTTGTTCGGCTCTGGTTACTGCGTTTGCTGGTCCCCTTGGGGGTGGGAAAAATTGTTTCGGCAAGCGGGACAAATATCATCATGAAACAGGCGATGATATTTCCCATTCCCTCGCAGGAATATTCGATACTGGAAATGAGTGGTACACGAAATCAAATAACCGGATTGATCCGAATAAAGCGCTTAACTGCCTGCATAATCTTTATGTAACCGAAGAAAAAAAACCCAGAAAAGCCAAAGCGCCCAGGATATTGGCTGCAAATGTCGAGCGTCTGTCCAAATTAACCGGGCTGTCGTCGACGGATTGCCGAATTCTCGAATTTGCCGTTCTTCTGTATTCTGACGAGATTCTGGATGAAACCTGTGACCTGCTCGGCGAGTTGACTATAGCAAAGTTATTCAAGGTGCTTTCAAAGTTGCTCGAATTGCCGGAAGCTGATGTCCGCAGATCATTGAGCAAAAAAGGCAGTTTGTTCAGATCCGGGCTTTTGTCTTTATTTAAAGACACATTAAAGTACGAGTTAAAGATATTGTTGGATTTAATATCGTCTCGCTTTGCCGACACGATGGTGTCAATGGATGCAGACCCTGTGGATTTGTTGCAAGATGTTATTTTCCCCAGTTCTCCTCCGCACCTGAATATTGATGATTTCCCTCACAAGGCAAAAGAAATTGATATGTTATTGCCTTATCTGAAGAAATCCCTCAATACAGGACGCCGGGGCGTGAACATCCTGATGTACGGAGACCCCGGTACCGGAAAAAGTCAACTGGCTAGAATCCTCGCAAAAGAAACCGGTTGCGAACTGTTTGAAGTAGCCAGTGAAGATGAGAGAGGTGAACCTCTTACTGACAAGGCACGTTTGCGTTCTTTTCATGCTGCGCAAGCCCTTCTCAGCGGCAGAAAAATCATCATCCTGTTCGATGAGATCGAAGACGTTTTCGATACGGGCAACAGTTCTATTTTCGCGAATATGTTTGGCTTGGAGAACAAAGATCGCAACCCCAAGGCTTGGCTCAACCGAAGACTGGGAGAGAATGGGCGCGCTGTAAATGGATGGAGTAACTCTTTCAATCCATCACAGCTTAATACTCCACAAGAACGCGACGGTGTTTCCATGATGATTAAAGAATCATCATATGGTAAACCTGGCGAGGACACCTGTCCGATGAAATGGGTGACTGACCAATGGAAGAATAACGCTGGTTATAACACAGTGAAGTCAGCATTTTGGCGAGTGATTCGGGGGATTGTGCTTTCATTTAATATCGCAGAGCAAAATGATTGTTGGTCGTCCTATCTTGTTTGGTCCAACTTATATAAAATTGCACCTGAGACAGGCGGAAACCCCGGCGAGAGACTCTGCAGTGTGCAGTTGGGGGGGTGTCGGACTCTTTAGTCCCCTGGCAGCCCGGTGCGGGGTTGCATAATACCATTACCAGACAGCCATATTTTATGAAGCATTAACCATGTCTTGGTTACGAGATGGAATCTTGTTTAACTCTTTCCCGATTTTCTTTTGTGCGAGACGCAGTTCATAGCTCTTTTGCAAATTCAGCCAGAATACTGCCGATGTGCCAAACCATTTGCCAAGACGCAATGCAGTATCAGCAGTGACGTTTCTGCGTCCGGCAATAATCTGTGTGATGCGATTAGTCGGTATTTTAAGTTGGCGCGCCAGTTCTGCGGCGCTGATGCCAATCTCGGCCAATTCTTCTCCCAATATAGTGCCTGGATGTATTGGAGTTCTACTCATAAGCATATCCTTATCATCAGTGGTAGTCGGTTATCTCAACATTTTCTGGTCCATTTGAGGACCAAGCATAATAAATTCACCATAATCATTTTACATTCAATTTCTTTATTTCCTCTTGGAGTTCCAGTTTCGTATCCATCCCGCTTCTAACAAAGGGCGTTGCACGCCTGATAACATATATCCCGCACTTCATGGCAATGTAAAGAAACAGGAGCGGAAACAGAATATTCTTGATGAGCAGGGCGATTAACATCCTGGCCATCGAGACCATGTAGTCATTAATCGACCCCGCAAGCCTGGAAATCATTTCCTTTGGATTTAAATCTGCAAGCCCGGAAATCATTTCCGTCGGATTTAACCTTTCCAGCATGGAACCGCATCTCTTTCCCTTCATTTTTCTATCAACACAGTCGATTTCACTAATCACGGTGTCGATTTGTTGTTTTATCTCCTCAATCTTGCGTTCAAGGTCTTCACGTCTCTTCTCAAGCACGTCAGCTTTTGGGTCGGACGCCTGCCCACCAAGGCGCTCGGGAAGGAATCTCCATAACCCGGCTTCTTCTTTGCGGCGTTTAATTTCTGCATTTACTTCATCGAGTTGTTTCTGGAAATCAGCTTCGGTCTTTTGTAAAGCAGCTAACTCTCTTGTTTTGTCATTCTTTTGCTGGATAAGCACCGCACTGTCTCTCAGAGGTGTATCCTGTTTGGTCGAGACTTCATCGCTTAACACTGTTAGTTCTTCTGTGTTCTGTTCCAGGTGCGATTGAACCAGCATCTCACTAACCAGGAAGCTGCAAGCAATAAAAACCGGGACGATGAAACGGAGCAGCGCAACAACAACAAAGACTCTAACGACTCCCTTACAGAAACGATCCAGCATTTCCGTCGAAATCCCCAATACTCGGCAGGCCTGCTCGCTAAAAAGCGTTGAACCCAATGACGGCAGCGCGCAAAGAGCAATCAACCCAACTCCCCCAAATAGCCACTTGAAAACCGGACTTGCGAAAACATCAAGCACGATTTGTTGAAGGAATAGCGATCCGATAGCCCAAACCGCCATGCCGGAAAGCCGCTCAACGGCGTCATTTAACGGGTCCAGGACTTCGCCAAGATTGATTTTTCCCACTACCACGCCAACCTGAGTGCTTTGAAGTACGGAAACGCCGGCGTTTATGGCTCTTGCAACGGCATATATTGCGATGGATTCAGTTGTCGTATCCTTGACCCGTTCACGGGCAAAGCGATCCAATGCTCCGTTAAAGGAAAGTGCGCACAGCGCCAGTATGACGACCGCAAATACCACCAGACCGGGACGTGTATTCATAAGGTTTTCTCCTGCACTTTTACCAGATTGATTGAACGTTCAGTTTATCTGAAAGGCTTGTCAGATGGGCAGAGCAAGGAACAGGTAGTTTTAGGTGGAAATATCTTCAGGTATTTCCACGACAGGGGAAGGCTGCATAATCTATTTTATGTCAGAAGTGCGATTGACATACATGAACCACTTATGATAGCTTTGCTTCCAGGTTGTCGGGTGACGGCCTTTACCATATCAAAGAAAGAAGGGAAGCTTGAAAGTACGGTATTACATGGACCCGGAAACAGGACTGCCGCATATCTATCAACATAGTGTTTCAGAACAGGAAGTTGAAGAGATATTAGAGTGGCCTGGCGAGGATCGCCCAGGATATAATGGCGCACGAGTCGCAATCGGGCAAACTTTGAATGGGCGTTATCTAAGGGTGATTTATTTACAGGAGATCCCGGATAGCATTTTTGTTATCACAGCCTGCGCTCTTCGTGGTAAGCCACTTAGCGCTTATAGGCGTCGTCGAAGAAAGAAACAATGAAACAGAACAAGTTTCCTCCGGGTTGGAACGATAAGCGCGTCAAAGAGACTCTCATCCATTATGAATCGCAGACAGAGGATGAAGCCATAGCAGAGGATGAAGCGGCTTTTGAGGTTGCTGATCAAGCAGCGATGGAAATTCCTCC
The DNA here is from genome assembly GCA_965205405.1 of Gammaproteobacteria bacterium. GTDB lineage: Bacteria > Pseudomonadota > Gammaproteobacteria > Eutrophobiales > Eutrophobiaceae > JAAXHV01. The sequence goes on along the minus strand of OZ242169.1, from coordinate 1,213,740 downwards.
TGAGCCTGCCATTAAGTCCCCGTAAATTTATTGCCTGGAATCCGGTTAGAGCACAATCAGGCAAAACGTCACAGAGCAACCGCATACTTTGTGAAGCAAAGAGGTCGCCATTCCCGCGCGGGCCTGCCCCTGACCAATGTCAGCCCGTCTCCCTGGCAAGCCGGTCTACAAGCGGGGAGCGATTGCATCCCCTGGCGACATACCCCTTCCATTTGGCCGGTAGTTGTTCCAGGAGTGTTACGGCATCGTCCTTTTCCGGAAACGCCGCAAAGATGCTTGAGCCCGTGCCTGATAGCCGGGCTTCGGCGAAGGCGTTGAGCCAGTCCAGCGCGGCGGCAACTTCGGGGCAAGTCCGGCGTACTACCGGTTCGCAGTCATTGTGACAGCTTCCCTGGTGGTAGTCGCGCAACGTGACCCTGGGCGTTGCGCGCATCAACCCCGGCGCATTGAATATGTCCGCGGTAACAACCGGGGTGTTGGGATAGATCAGGAAATACCAGTTTTCCGGCAGTTCCACGGGTTCCAGTTTCTCTCCCACACCCTCTCCCCAGGCAGCGAAGCCATGTACAAATACCGGCACGTCGGCCCCGAGACTCAGTCCTGCTTCGGCGAGCTGTTCCACGGTCAGGCCGGTTTCCCACAGGCAATTCAGGGCCACCAGCGTCGTTGCAGCATCGGAACTGCCGCCCCCCAGTCCCCCGCCGATGGGGATTCTTTTATCCACCTGTATTTCTGCGCCCCTGGAACTGCCGCCGATCTCCTGTAGCAATTTTGCCGCTTTGACCACCAGGTCATCCTGCTCGTCCACCTGGTGGTAATTGTGCAGGCACCTGATCCGGCCATCCGCGGTCACGTTAATCCGCAACTCATCGGCCAGGTCCAGGAACTGGAACAGGGTCTGTAACAGGTGGTAACCGTCGTCCCGGCGACCGGTGACGTGTAGAAAATGGTTTATTTTCGCCGGGGCCGGCCAGGGTTGTGATGTCATTCGGGTGGGTGTCCCCGTGTGTGGTGATATGGCGCCATCAGGGCAGGTTCCATTCCCTGATGGACAGGCGCACGCGCACCTGATCGTTTTCCAGGTCAAGCCGCACCGGCATACTGGTTCCGTCAATCCCGGTGTACTTTTTGTAACGTATCGACCAGCCGCCCTGGCTCAGGGCGCTCAGCCTGTTTTCAGCGTCCAGCAACAACTGGTCAACCTGCAAGCTCGGCGCCGGGACCCCTCTTATCCAATAGACCAGGTCTGATACCGGGAAATACCAACCCGCTGCCTGTCGCAGCAGAGTTTCCGCATCCTCAGCCTGCAGCACGTGCTGGTCCGGCGCCAGTAACGAGACAACGCCGTCGGCGCCGGACAGTTCATAGACGCCGCCGGAGAATGAGGCAATTACCCTGATATCATAGTCATCCTTGCGCTGTGTCCAATACAGGGTGCCCGATCCGGATTCGTCATTCGTGCGCACGGCTATCCTGCCTTTGAGACCCCACGTTTCCTGCCGCATTAATTCATCCTTGCGGGTTTCCCACGCGGATTTAATCCTGTTTTCAACCGGGGCCTGGACACAGCCTGCCAGTGTGAATGCCAATAACACAAGTACCGGGATAGTGCAGTTCAGCGCCATCCCCGCGCAAGAGGGAGATTCCGGTCGGCGCGGTCGTTTTAACTTCAAGGCTTGAAACGTTCAATCACGTCCAGCAGGCGGGAATCCTCGGGCGTCAGTTGCAAGGCCGCTTCCCAGACCTCTTTTGCCTGTTCCCGCTCGCCTCTGACCCACAGCACCTCTCCCAGGTGGGCCGCGATTTCCGGGTCCTGCCTTATGCTTATGGCCTTTCTCAGGTACTCAACGGCCTCATCCAGCCGTCCCTGCCGGTACAGGACCCAGCCCATGCTGTCCAGGATATAGAAATCCGAGGGGCGGAGCGCCAAGGCTTTCTTGATCAACTCATAGGCTTCGGTGAGACGGTCCGTGGCATCCGCAAGGGTGTATCCTAATGCATTCAATGCCTGTGCGTGGTCCGGTTCGTGCCGGAGTATTGTCCTGAGGTCCGTTTCCAGCATATCCAGCCTGCCGATTTTTTCCGCCGCCATGGCCCGTGCGTATATCAGGTCGGCGTCGTATTGATCTTCCAGGGCTTTGCTATAGACCGCGATGGCTTCTTCATAACGTTCCGCCTGAACCAGCAATTCGCCTTCCGCCTGAACTATGATCAGCGCTTGTTGTCCGCTCTGCTGTCGTATGGAGCCGAGGTGGTTGCGCGCCTCATCCACTTCCCCCTTCCTCGCCAACAACATGGCAAGCCTGACATGGGCATCAAAATAATGTTCGCCTTGATGTACGCCCTGATACCAGGCAGAGGCTTCATCATAGCGCCGCTTTTCCTCCGCGATACGCCCAAGGTAATAATTGGCGACATCCGTCAGGTTTTCCCGCGTCGATAATTTTTTGAACAGCGTCTCGGAATCATCCAGGCGATTGCTCTGCAAATACAACAGCCCCAAGGCATACAACACATCAGGGTTCCCGGGCTCCCGTCCGGCCAGCAGTTCGAATTGGTCCACCGCCTTGTCGAACTGCCTGAATTCCATCAATAGTCTTGCATAAGCCATTCGCAGGTTGAAGTCGTTCTCCTCGCGTTTCGCTAACTGCTGTTCCAACCAGGCCAATGCCTCCTGTTCCCGGCCCAGGCGCTGCAGTATGGAAATATAGCTGAGCGCCGCGTTATCATTGTCCGGGGCCTGGGCGAGTGTCTCTTCAAGCAATTCCCGTGATCGCTCCAAGTCTTCCAGTTTGGCGGCGACGTGCGCAAAAGCATACAGAGCGCCGGGAGAATTATTCTGGGAGACAACCAGTTTTTCCATAATGTCCAATACCGCTTCCTTGTCATTTTCACTTCCCAGCAGGTTGGCAATCATCCATAACCTTTCATCCGCTTCTCCATCCGAATAAGTAAAAATGTCCTGCAAATGCAACGCAGCCTGTTCCAGGTCGCCGGCGCGCAATTTCATGACCGCCATTACCTGGTGCGGATCGGGATTGCGCGGGTCAAGTTCCACCCATAACCGAGCTGCAGCCAAGGCGGCGGCATCGTTACGGGCGTAAACTGCGATGCGCGCGGTCCGCTCAACGATACGGTGGTCTCTGGTGGAACGGGCCAGATCCAGATAATTCTGAATCGATATGTCCAGCAACCCCCTGTGCCCTGCAATCTCGGCGATCAGCAACTTATAGAGGAGCTCTTCGGTTAACGCAATCTTAGGGCGGACCGGCTCAACACGGATGATCTTCGCATTCCTGCCGGTATCTTCCTGGATAGTCTCGGGCTCAACGGGCGCTATCGAACTCAGGTTAGTTTGGGCACAGGCCACCATTACAAGCGCGACAACGACCGGCAGCACGAGTCTTGCGAGGTGGCCGAGTGGCCTGATATCCGATTCTTTACGCATTTTCGTGATTATATCCTGAAATGAAAATACGACAACGTGGTAAACTATAAACAATATGGCGCTTCTGGCTTTCGGTCTCAACCATACCACCGCTCCCTTGGAGGTACGCGAAAAAGTGACCTTCGACGAGGGCGTGTTGTCTGACGCCCTGACCGAGTTGACCGGGGACACGGACATCGATGAGGCGGCTATCCTGTCCACCTGTAACCGCACCGAAATCTACTGCAACCTCAACGCCGCAGACCAGGAACGGCCAATTGACTGGTTTTCCGGATTTCACGGTTGCAACAAAAGTGAACTGCACGGCTACATCTATACTCACCCCGGCGCCGGCGCGGTCAAGCACGTGTTGCGCGTGGCCAGCGGACTGGACTCCATGGTGGTCGGAGAACCTCAGGTGCTGGGGCAACTGAAACGGGCTTACCAGACGGCCATAGAGGCAGGCAGTATCGGCAAAATGCTGAACCGGTTGTTCCAGCATTCGTTCAAGGTCGCCAAGGACGTGCGCAGCAACACCACGATAGGGAACCATCCGGTGTCAATCGCCTACGCGGCAGTGCGTCTGGCCAAACAGATATTCGGTGACCTGTCCAGGCAGACGGCATTGCTCATCGGCGCCGGCGAAACCATAGAACTTGCCGCAAAACACTTGCGTGACAACGGCCTGCACAAAATGATTGTTGCCAACCGTACCCCGGAAAGAGCGCAGAAGCTGGCCCAGCAATATTCCGCATACACCATCACGCTGGATGAAATACCCCGGCACCTGGACGAAGCGGACATCGTCATCTCCTCTACTGCAAGCCGGCGGCCGCTGCTGAGCAGGAGCATGATTGAGACAGCTGTATTGCAACGCAAACACAAACCCGTGTTTATCCTGGACATTGCGGTACCGCGGGACGTGGAACCCGACGTGGGTGAACTGGAAGACGTCTATCTGTATACAGTGGACGACCTGAAAAGTATTATCGACGACAATATAAAAACTCGGCGGGAAGCGGTAAGACAGGCAGAACAGATCATCGACACTGAGGTTGCCCAGTTCATGGACTGGATTAATTCGCAGGATACCGTTGCGACAATCCGGGCGCTGCGCAACCAGGCACAGGAAGTTCGCGCAGACGTATTGGAGTCGGCACTGCAAAAATTACGGCTGGGAGCGGCACCCGAAGACCTGCTTCACGAGGCCACCCGGACGCTGACCAACAAATTGATCCACCCCCCAAGCGCCAAATTGCGTAAGCTGGATGCAGCACAAAAACAGGCCATGCTGCGGGTGGTACGGGATTTGTACAACCTGCCGCCGGATGATTTGCAGAATGGGGACGGAGAGTAACAGGCATTTCCACATCCTGGAAATGATTTGATTTATGAAGGACAGTCTGCGACAAAAGCTGGAAAAGCTGTGTGACCGCCAGGAGGAGATCTATGCGCTGCTGTCCGTTCCGGATGTCATCAATGATCAAAACCGTTACCGTAACCTGAACAAGGAAGCGGCAGAGATCAGCCCTATCGTCGACTGTTTCAAAAATTACCGGTCAACCCTGCTGGCGCAGGATAATGCCCGGGCTATGCTGAAGGACAGCGATAAGGACATCCGGGAGCTGGCCGCCGAGGAAATCGATATCTCCCGGCAACGGCTGGAGGCACTGGACCAGGAACTGCAAAAACTGTTGCTGCCCACGGACCCGGCGGATAAAAGCAATATTTTCCTGGAAATCCGTGCAGGGACGGGCGGGGAGGAAGCAGCTCTGTTTTCGGCTGATTTAATGCGGATGTATTCCCGCTATGCCGAGAAATCAAACTGGGAAATCGAGTTGCTGAATACCACGGAAAGCGACCTGGAGGGCTACAAGGCAATTATCATGCGCGTCCTTGGCAACGGCGCCTATTCGAAGCTGAAATTCGAGTCCGGTGCGCACCGGGTCCAACGGGTGCCGGAAACGGAGTCCCAAGGCCGTATCCATACCTCAGCCTGCACTGTTGCCGTCCTGCCCGAAGCCGATGAAATAAACGAAATCGAAATCAAACCGGGCGATCTCAGGACAGACACCTTCCGCGCGTCCGGGGCCGGCGGCCAGCATGTCAACAAGACAGACTCCGCCATACGCATCACCCACCTGCCCAGCGGCATTGTGGTGGAATGCCAGGACGAACGCTCCCAGCACAAAAACCGCGCCCGGGCCATGGCCTTGCTGCGGGCAAAACTGCTCTCCGCCGAAAAAGCGAAACAGGCTTCGGAAATAGCCGAAAACAGGCGTAACCTGATTGGTTCGGGAGACCGCTCGGAGCGCATCAGGACCTACAACTTTCCGCAGGGAAGAGTGACTGATCACAGAATCGGCCTGACTCTGTACCGGCTGGAGGAGATCATGCAGGGCGGACTGGATATGATTGTCGACCCGCTGATCAACGAACACCAGGCCGACCTGCTGGCAGCTCTTGGCGAGTAACGGCAGATGCTGACGGTCCGACAATTATTACGCTTCGCAGCGCACCAGTTGCGTTCCTCGGACAGCCCGCGGCTTGACGCGGAGGTATTGCTGGCAACCGTTCTCGGGACAGACCGGAGCCGCTTGTATGCCCATCCGGAAATGACGGCTCAGCAATCCTCAGTCACGGATTTCAAGCGCTTGCTGAACAGCAGACGCGCCGGTTATCCCGTCGCCTACCTGACCGGAGTAAAGGAATTCCGCTCAATGGCCTTTCGGGTGAACCGCCATACCCTGATACCCAGGCCGGAGACGGAATTACTGGTTGAAGCGGCGCTGGAGTTCATCTCCGGTAACAGCCGGGCCAGTATCCTCGACCTGGGGACCGGCAGCGGTGCGATTGCCGTCGCCGTGGCTGCCGCCCGCCCACATTGTGCCGTCACTGCCGTTGACCTGAGCACGGATGCGCTGGCCGTCGCCCGGGTAAATGCCGCGTCAAACAAGGCTGCCAATATATCATTCCGGCAGTCGGACTGGTTCGGGAACCTGGATAACAGATGCTTTGATGCAATTTTATGTAATCCCCCCTACGTGGATTTTTCCTGTTCCACATTGCCTGCCGATGAAATCCGCCACGAACCGCGCCTCGCCCTGGATGGCGGACATGACGGCACTGCCAGTATCCGTATCATCGTTATCAACGGATTCAGGCATATCAATCCGGGCGGGTTCATGATCATTGAGCATGCCCACGACCAGGGCAATTTTGTCAGGCAGCAATTCAGGCTCAACCATTACCGGGACATCGCCACCCGGCATGACCTTGCCGGCCGTGAGCGGTTCACCTTCGCCATACGACCATGAACGGGTTGCCCTCATGAACGACGAACAATTGTTAAGGTACAGCCGGCAAATCATGCTGCCCGAGATTGATGCGGAAGGGCAGTTGCGCCTGGCGCAGGCAACCGTACTGATGATAGGCGCCGGGGGCCTGGGCTCCGCCGCTTCCATTTACCTGGCTGCAGGCGGGGTGGGACATATCATCCTGGTCGATTTCGACAGGGTAGACCTGTCCAACCTGCAGCGCCAGATACTCTATAAAACCGCCGATATCGGACGGCTGAAAGTGGAGTCCGGGGCAGACCACCTGAGGGCGCTGAATCCCGACGTCAAACTGACCTTGATCGACCGCATGCTGGCGCAAGATGAATTGGCGGACTATGCGAAGCAAGCGGACATCATCGTTGATGCGAGTGATAACTTCGCCACCCGTTTCGCCGTCAACCGGGCGTCCGTCGCTACGGGTACGCCCCTGGTTTCCGCCGCGGCCATTCGCTTCGAGGCGCAAATCAGCGTATTTAACCCGAACCATGAAACCTCTCCCTGTTATCGTTGTCTGTATAATGAAGACTCGGAAGTTGAAGCGACCTGCACCGCCAACGGCGTACTGGCGCCGTTACTGGGCATCGTCGGGAGCATTCAGGCGACGGAAGCCATGAAACTGATCATGGGCCTCGGCGACACCTTGCAGGGGCGGCTGTTGCTGATAGACGTGATGGCGATGGAATGGCATAGCGCCATTCTGCCGAAAGATCCCGATTGCCCGGTGTGCAGATAGTTTTTTGAGCAGTATGGGTAGAAAACCCCGTATAATCCCGGATATGCGAAACAGGTTATTACTATTGATTAATCAGGACAGAAAATGCGTTCCATCTTAACAGCGATCTGTGCCCTCATGTTGCTCTGTTGCCAACCCTCAGCGGCACAGGAGGAAACCCAGGTCTCCAAAGAATTTACCAAGACCTACCGTGCCTATAACGCCGCGTATGCGCAACGGAATTATGCCCGCGCCGCCGAGCTTGCGCGCAAGGTGCTGGACCTGGCGCTCAAGGAATTAGGTCCCGACCATGAAAAGATTCCCGTCCTGCAGGTCAACCTGGCCCACATACTTATCTCTATCGGGGAAATGGAGGAGGCCGAACCCATCCTGTTGCAGGCAAAAGCCGAAATAATCAAGCAGCACGGCCCCGACCATACGGACCTGATTACCGTGCATGAAGACCATGCCAAAATCTATGCCAGTAACCAGGAACTGGAAAAGGCGCGGGGGGAACTGGATACGATCATCTCCATCATCAGCAAAAACTCCGGCGACAGGGCGGCGGGTATCGCCAGTGTCCTGGTCCAGGAGGCGGCAATTCATATCGCCGAACAAAACGTGGATGAAGGCGAGGCGGCCTACCACGAGGCCCTGGCTATTTTTGAAGAGAATTTCGGCAAGGACAACGTGCGTTCGGCGGACGTCATTTCCCTGCTGGGAGATATCGATTTGACCCGCCAGGAATTTGACAAAGCGGAACAGAAATATACGGAAGCGCTACGCATCTACGAGGACAACCTGCTCGAAGATGATCCCATTGTCCTGGCGAACCATTCCCGCCTGGCGAAATTGTACGTCGCCCTGCGCGATGATAAATTTGCCGACCATGCCGATAAGGTCATCCGCTATAACCCCGATAAGGACGGGGCGGCAGTACCGTTATATGTGATGCAGCCTAAATATCCGGTTTTTCAGGACGGAACAAGACCGGCGGGATGGGCCCTGGTGGAATTTACCGTAACAACGGACGGGAAAGTGTTAAATCCCAGGATCATCGAATCTAAACCGGGCCGGGTGTTTGACCAGGTCACCCTGGACGTCGCCCCGAACTGGCGCTTCAAACCAAAGGTAGTCGACGAGCAGCGCGTGAACCAGGAAAAAACCCGGGTGCGCCTGGTATTCACCAAGGACAATATCGAGGTTTATTTCGGGGAATTGAAGCTTTAACCCGCATTTCTCACCAGTTCGCTTGTCGTCAACAGACCAGGCCCAGGCGTTCGTGCCATTGGGCCAGGGACTCTTCCGGGTAGTGCGGGAAGGACTTATCCCCGCTCCTGACGTCAACCTGTACCCATTCTGCCTTGCTGGCCAGCATCAGGTGTGTGCGCTCGGGCGCAACGGGCAATTCAGTGTCGATGACCGAGGCAAACGGATGCACCAGTTCCGGCCAGCGCGGGTCCCACACCCACAGGGCGCTGGCACAGACCCTGCAGAATGAACGCTCTGCGAGGCTTTCATTGATCTCTCCCGACTCCTCATCTTTTATCCTGGCCCTGTATATCGAGATATATTCCCGGCCGCTGACCTCCAGCGTCGCAAATTCGGCGCCGAGATTGACGACGTAGCCGCCGCCCCCCGCCGTCTTCCGGCAGATGGAACAATAGCAAAAATTGAACGGATACGGATGGGGGGAATCAACGCTGAACTTCACTGCGCCGCAATGGCATGAGGCGGTTAGTTTCATGGGGAAACCTATATTAATATCATCTGAAAAATGTATGTAACTGACTGGAAATACAGGTAAAAATGTTTTTTATTTACATCATTGAGTAAAATTACTCAGTGACGTAAAACAACGTCACTGCTGTACTTCGTCTTAATATGTGAAACCGGTGGTGATCAAAAAAACAGGACCAGGGCCCACACGATAGCAACGTTGCACAAGGCAAGAAACACGGCTGCCGATGCGATATCCTTGGCCTTGCCGGATAATTCATGAATTTCATCACCGAAACGGTCTACGACGTATTCAACGCCGGTATTCAACAATTCGACGATCAGAACCAGCAGGACACTGCCTGTGAGTAATGCCCGCTCTATTCCGGAATTACCCAGCCACAAGCCAAGCGGCACTAAGACAACCGCCAGGGCCAATTCCTGTCGAAAAGCAGCCTCGGTCTTAAAACAGGTCACCAATCCCTGATAGGAATAAATAAAAGCATTGATAAGCCGGGTAATCCCGGTCGCGCCTTTTGTTCTCATGGATGTATTACTCGCCGTGCCAAAAACCCAGTCTTCAAAACAAGGACCACGCCTATACCGAATATCAAGCTAAAGCTTGCTAATTTCTGTAGGAAGTAGTTGAGAACTGTGTCTTACCGTATTTGCAACGTATACAGCAGCTTTCCCATGACGTATAATCCGGCAGGTCGTCAATCAGTCGATGAGCGGTTTGTTTAATCTCTTGTTCAAGCTGCATGGCAATCCTCTTTGGCAGTCTTTACCAGAAGTCAAATATTAACTCGACGCATTATAGTTATGTTTTACTTTATCATCAATCTGCTTGTCCCGGCTCAGCCCCCGGCTGCTTGCCCGACCATACCGGTTGGGATGAGATCATGTGTGAGTTGTCCGTACGAAGCAAGGTCGAAGAAGGCATGGCAGATATCGAGGCCGGCCGTACAATCCCGCATGAAGAAGTGAAGGCCAAGCTTGTGAAATGAACATTATGGAGCAGCGCCATGACGCGTAGAAGACAGAAAAAAGGCGCTTGCATGTATTGTCACGAGGAGATGACCCGCAACGGCATGGTCAGGCACTTGGGAAGCTGCGCCCAACGGCAACGGCTGGATGCAATAAACCAGGCAGGTAAAAGGCATCACCGCGAAAAGCAGTATCACCTTCAGGTACAGGACGCGCACGGCCTGGGACACTGGCTGCAACTGGAAATACGGGGCAGTGCGAAGTTGATGGACCTGGACGACTACCTGCGCGGGATTTGGCTCGAATGCTGTGGACACCTGAGCTTGTTCACCATTCTCGGAAAACGGTACACGCAAATTCTCCCCGACATGTTTGACATGCTGGAGGACGAGCAGTCAATGGATGTCAGGGTGGACCGAATCCTGAAGACCGGCCTTGAGATTGGCTACGAGTACGACTTCGGTTCGACTACCGCTTTGACGCTCAATGTGGTCGGACAGCGTACCGGACGGCCAACAACAGGAAATACCGTGACATTGATGGCGCGCAACAAGTTCGAGCCGCCCCCCTGCGCTGTTTGCGGCAAACCCGCGCAATGGATGTGTCTTGACTGCTACTACAGCAACGACGACGTTGAGCGAGGTTTCGTCTGCGGCGATGACACCGCAGCCCATAATGAACACGACGAATACGGCGGCCTGATGGGTATCTTCAACTCCCCGCGCTCAGGCGTCTGTGGCTACGACGGGCCGGCTGAACCGCCTTATTGATATAGCTGGAAAATCCAACAAATTCAACAGGTTGATCAGCTTCTATTTTATTCATATTTTTTGAGACACATCAGGGCAAAACCTATTGATTTCTACGCAGAATTAAGCTATTCTACACCAATAGTATGATTTACTGCGCACGCTTCCTATTACGACATGGCAACCATCCGCAAAACGATTACTTTGACGAAAAAGCAGGATGAGTGGATCAAAGGGCAGATCGCCAATGGTGATTTCACCAATGACAGCGAATACCTCCGCGACCTTGTGCGTCGCGACCAGGAGCAAAACGCCAGGTTTAATGCGCTCAAAGCCGCGATTCAGGAAGGCTTGAATAGCGGTGTAAGCAACAAGACAATCAGCGATATCAAGGAGGAAGTCGAAACCCGACTTGGAGTCGATGGCCGCCTATAGCCTTTCTTCCAAAGCGGCCACTGATCTTGCTGTAATCTACGAATATACAATCATAACTTTTGGATTGGCGCAGGCGCGAAATTATCTGACGGGTCTTCATGACTGCTTCCGGATGCTTGCCGACAATCCTCTATATGGTCGCAGTGCGACAGATCTCACAACACACTTGAGGCGCCTGGAATATCAGTCACATGTCGTGTTTTACATACCGAAAGAGCAAGGGGTTCTGATTGTGCGCGTACTACATCAAAGTATGGATGTATTAGCACATTTCTAGACTCTGTCCTGCTCAATCATGTAATTCAATAAGAACAAATATAGGAGGTTTCTCATGAAACAAGTATTAAGGGAAGCTCTGAACAAGTCCATCCTGGACTTGTCAGAGCACGGATAACAAAAATGCGATTTTTGTTATCCTCTCAAATACAATGACTTGTCGTCATTGTATTTGGCGATACATCCCTGTATCGCAGGAACCTCTGACTTAATCAGAGGTTCCTAAGGTTTATTTTACTGTTCGTTTCAACAACGTCTAGTTATGCTGCTACATTGGTTGATGCAACATCCGACAAGGTTGTTATACAAAAATGGGCTTTGTATGATTCAGATGCGGAAGTGCAATACCAGGCAGATAAGGCTTGCAAAATTTACGGAAAGAAAGCAAAAAAGATAGGTAATGCTTGCCCACCACAAGAGCTGTGCGTGAATCCACATGTAATATTCGCTTGCGTAGAAAAAAGCGGTTATTACGATAATTTATAACAACAAGGGCCAAGCATTTTATCTTCTGTATTGTAAAGAAATCGCGAAAACTATCTTCTCCTTTTATTCAACGTCAGGACGAGGGGCTTTCATAATGGCAAAACAATCGGCCCAAGAAATCTGGGAACGTTCTCCGGGCTTTGTATACTTTATCGCAGCAGGCGACAGCGACCCTCCTGTGGCTGTCAAGATTGGTATATCCACTGAGGCGACACTTAACGATCGATTCAGAAGAATCCAAGGCTCAAACCATGAAAAGCTCAGGCGTCTCCGTCTAATTCATTTCCCAGCTATGAAAGATGCCGAAGCTCGCGAGCAAGAATTACACAGGAAATTCGAAAAATTTCAACGGCACGAAAGAGGAACCGCTGGTCAAGAATGGTTTGATCCTGCTCCAGATCTCCTTGATTTCATAAACGACAAAAACAAGACAATCCCATGGGACATCATAACCGAGTCACAAGTTCAAACAGGCCCAGCCTCTTCCAATCAATACACGGACATAGAGGAATTCATGGATGAATTACAACAAAATATGAACATTGATGATGATGAAATAAAGGCAGTAAAACATTTTCACGATGCCTTGGTATTTCCAGGCATTTTGCTACGGCGGTGTGCAGTCGAAGTCTACGTAAAAGATTTTCATGATGTCTTGGTGCTTCCCGGGTACTCATCGTTGTTAGAACGAAGCCTACAGTTCAGACTTTCCGACGTACCTGACAAAATTGTTATGATGATATACGCCACGGGAAAAAAGAAAGGTAGAATGGAAATCAATTTAGGAGACCACCCAAAAAAAACATTAATTGAAAAGCTCTTAAAAAATCACGTCAATTTGGATGAACTACCCTCGTATAATCCCGAGAGCCAATACCCGTCCATAAGCTGGGACGATTGGAAGATACGTATTGATAAATTTCTCTCCGCATTCGAACAAATCGCCGAAGAGAGCTGGAAAAACCAGAAGTAGACGTCCCTATGACCACCTGTTCTTGCTTCATCAGGCTTTCATACTGTTGTCTGAACTAATTTTTGTCTATTATCGCCCAAATTAAGTAAATCTGTGTGCTAGTACCCCTTGTGGCTTCGGCCGCGTGGTGCGGGGCCTCTCAGGAGGCCCTTGCTTTTTTGGGAACGAACTGGTAACCCTATTCAAACACCACCAGGTGGTCAAATTCCGGGCGAATGCCTATTTTTTCTCCAATGGCGTGGTCGTGGTGGCTGGGGACCAGGCTCAATATCCGGGCGCCGCTGGGCAGGGCCAGGGTATAGAGATATTCGGCGCCGCGGAAGACCCTGTCCCGCACTGTTGCGGTTTGCCCGCTGTTATCGTCGTGCACGATATCGTCAGGACGGACCAGTACGGATACCTGCGCTTGCGGCGCCATGGCGATGGGGACGGAACCATTCAGCACGCCCAGTTCGGTCGCCACCTCCGTGTCACTCAGTACAGTACCGTCCAGGAAAACGCCTTCTCCGATAAAATCGGCAATCTCCGGACCGGCGGGACGGTGATACAGGTTGAATGCCGTGTCCCATTGCAGCAGTGCGCCGTCCCGGATGACGCCGATCTCATCCGCCATGGCAAAGGCTTCAAGCTGGTTATGGGTCACCAGAATCGTCGTCATGCCGTCCTGTTTGAGGATCATGCGCAGTTCCCGGGCGATCTGTTCCCTCAGTTCTACGTCCATGTTGGAGAAGGGTTCGTCCAGCAGCAACATGTCGGGACGCGGCGCCAGCGCTCTTGCGATTGCGACCCGTTGTTGCTGGCCTCCTGACAACTGGTGGGGATACATGTGCTGAAATTCGGCGATCGCCAGCATCCCGACCACTTCGTCTACACGAGCCCGGCGCGCCTCCCCTGACTGCTCCTGCAAACCGAAGGCGATATTGTCGCGCACTGCCAGGTGCGGAAACAGGGCGAAGTCCTGGAACACCATACCCACGCTTCTCTGCTCCACGGGAACCAGTAATGAGGGACTGCTGAAACAGCGGCCGCTGACCCAGACTTCGCCGCGCCGGGGTTGCTCAAACCCGGCTATGGTGCGCAACAAGGTGGTTTTGCCACAGCCGCTGGGGCCCAGCAGGCAACCGATCCTGCCTTGCTCCAGGCGCAAGGATATGTCCGAAATGATCGTTTTGCCATCGAACAGGATGGCCAGGTTATTGATTTCAAGCATAGGTGGAACGTGATTGTGTAATGGCCCTACTGAGTATAATAACGGGAATGATGCCTGCCAGCACGATTGCCAGGGCCGGGAACGCGGCGTCAGCCAACCTTTCTTCGTTGGCTAACTCATAGGTACGAACCGCCAGCGTGTTGAAATTGAACGGACGCAATATCAGCGTTGCCGGCAGTTCCTTCAGGACGTCGACAAAAACCAGCAGTACGGCGGTGAGCATGCTGCCGCGCAGGATGGGGACGTGGACCCGGCGCAACAGCCTGATCCCGCTGATACCCAGGCTCCTACCCGCCTCGTCCATCGATGGTTTGATCTTTGCCAGTCCGGCGTCCACCGTATTCAGGGACAGGGTCAGGAATCGTACCAGGTAAGCAAAAACCAGGATGACGATGGTGCTGCTCAGCAACAGGCCATGGTCGGCGCCGGACAGGAAACCGAGCCAGTGGCCCAGGTGGCGGTCCAGCCAGGTGAAGGGCAACAATACGCCCACCGCGATCACGGTACCCGGAACAGCGTAACCCATACCCAGCAGGCGGCTGAGCGAGCCGGTCATTATGCCCGGCTGCAGGCGCCGGGCGTAGCAGATTGCCAGTGCCAGGACCACTGCAAGCACCGAGGTAATCAGCGCCAGTTCAATGCTGTTCACCACCAGGGTTATGAAACCGGCGTCCAGGGATGCGCGCCAGGTCTGCATTCCCCATATCAGCAACTGGCCGGCCGGGACGGCAAAGCCGAACAACACCGGCAGTGCGCATACGGCCAGGGCCGGCAGGCCGTGCCGGCTGTGCAGGCGTTTCTGCTCCAGTCGGTCGTAACGGGTGCTGGTGTGATGATAACGGGACAAGCGGCGCGAGCGCTGCTCCAGGACGATCAGGCACAGCACGAAGAACAGCAGCAGTGCGGACAGTTGGGCGGCGGCGATAGTGCTGCCCAGGCCGAACCAGGTCTTGAAGATGCCGGTGGTGAACGTTGCCACGCCGAAGTATTGCACGGTGCCGTAATCCGCCAGGGTCTCCATCATCACCAGGGACAGGCCGACGATGATCGCCGGACGCGCCAGTGGCAGCACCACCTTGTAGAACGCCCCCACCGGCCTGGCGCCCAGGGTCCGGGCTGCCTCGACGACGCAGGCGGACTGTTCCAGGAAAGCGGTCCGGGCCAGCAGGTAGATATAGGGGTACAGCACCAGGGACAGCATCAGTACCGCGCCGGGCAGGGAACGGATGTCGGGAAACCAGTAATCACCGTAGTGCCAGGCAAATGCCTCGCGCAGCCAGGACTGCAACGGGCCGGCCACGTCCAGCAGGCCCGTGTAGGTGTAGGCGATGATGTAAGCGGGCATGGCCAGGGGGAGCAGCAGGGCCCATTCCAGTTGGCGGCTGCAGGGAAACCGGTACAAGGTCACCAGCCAGGCGGGGATCACGCCCAGGGGCAGGGCCAGGCAGCCCACCCCGGCCACCAGCAGGAGCGAATTGACGATATATTCTGCAAGAACCGTGGCATAGAGGTGTTGCCACACGTCACCGCTGGACAGAAATACCGATGCCGCTACGACGATGACGGGCAGCAACAACACCCCGGCCACCAGGATGGTCAGGGCCACC
The DNA here is from genome assembly GCA_965205405.1 of Gammaproteobacteria bacterium. Classification (GTDB taxonomy): domain Bacteria; phylum Pseudomonadota; class Gammaproteobacteria; order Eutrophobiales; family Eutrophobiaceae; genus JAAXHV01. The sequence continues at coordinate 1,197,821 of OZ242169.1, read as the reverse complement.
CAGGGAGGAGGGAGAGTAAATCCGGTGAGACTTTGCCGGAATAACGGCATGGATGCAGCCATTGCTGGGAGCTGTATTACTTCCAGCCGCCCCGGTCCATGGCGCGCACGGCGTCCTGGTTATTTTCCCCCAGCACTGCCAGGTTCAGACTGTCGGCCTTGAATGCACCCCAGGATTGCAGGATGCGGTCTCCGGCAATGCTTTCCCGGACGGGAAATTCATGATTCGTTTTTCCGTACCATTCCTGCGCCGGGATGCTGACCAGGTATTCCAGCAAGCGCACAGCGGCGGCCTTGTGTCCTGCCGACCTCGTTACGCCGGCGCCGCTGACATTGACGTGGGCGCCTCTTCCAGCCTGGTTCGGCCAGAACAGCGCCACCTTGTTTGCCGTAGCGACTTCACTGTCGATATCCGAGTCCAGCATACCTGCCAGGTAGTACGTGTTAATCAGCGCCACATTGCATTGCCCCGCCGCCACTGCCTTGATCTGGTCCCGGTCACCGCCTTTGGGATCTCTGGCGAAATTGCCGACCAGGCCCCTGATCCAGGATTCCGTTTTCTCCAGTCCGTGGTGGGCAAGCATGGAGGCAACCAGTGACTGGTTATAGATATTGGATGAGGAGCGCACGCAAAGCTGTTTCTTCCAGACTGGGTCGGTCAGGGCCTCGTAACTGGAAAGCTGGGCCGGTTCGATTTTCGCCTTGGAGCGGACTATCACCCGCGCCCTGATGGACAGGCCGTACCAGTATCCCTGGGGGTCGCGATAGTTTTCCGGTACTGCCCGGTTGAGTTCCATGGAGGTGATTGCCTGCAGCAGGCCTTGTTCCTTGGCCCGGTACAGACGGCCGGCGTCTACGGTCAGCAACAGGTCCGCCGGCGAATTCTCGCCCTCAAGTTCCAGGCGCGTAATCAGTGCATCCGCCTTTCCCGTAACCAGGTTAACCCTGATACCCGTCTGTTCCGTGAATTCATCGAACAACGGTTTAATCAGTGCCTCCTTACGGCCGGAGTAGACGTTGACTTCTTCTGCCTGCCCTGTCTGTAGTGCCAGGATCAGGGTAAAGAAAAGGGGCATGTATTTCATATTGTTCCTTATCTTAAAAAAAGGGGCGTAGTCGAATATACGCCCCCGCTCCAAATACGACAAGAGTCACGTTGCTGAGAGTTTGAAAGTACCTTTTCCTGACCCGTTTCTCCTGCCAGGAAATACGGGGGGTCTTTTACTCTTGCCGGGGAGAAGATTAAAACCCGATACGCACACCGCCGATGACTGTTCGGTCCTTGTTCGGCCGGGCGCCGTAGGGGTGGCGGCCCAGGATGTCTTCCGCTCCGGTGACGTTTTCCATACGCCCGAACAATGAAATTCTGCCGGTGAACAGGTAGTGGGCGGCAATATCAACTGTCAACGTGTCGTCCGTGCGTTCAAAGTCGCCGCAGGAGGCGCGTACGCATACCTCGTCTACGTAATTCGCACTGACATACGCTCTCCAGCGCGGTTGTTCGATGCCTGCGGATACGCGTACCTGGTGTTCCGGAATATAGGGTATGGGGTCGCCTTTGCTGACATCGCCGAAAAAGTCGGTGTCCGAGATGTCCGTGTCGAATTCAGCGTCAATATAGGTGTAAACAAACGACAATGGCGTGTTGAAAGTCCGGTCCGGAGTCAGGTTGACAGACAACAGCGCTTCCACGCCGGCGACCGTCGCTGCATCACCATTGAACGCATCACCAACCGTACAGTCGGTGCCTGATGACGAGGTGCATTCGCCGAGGATGTTGTCGTAGTCGCTGAGGAACCCGATCACCTCCCCGCGCAGGCCGTTGCTCGCGTAACGCAGGCCCAGTTCATAGTTGATAGCCTTTTCCTCTTTCACGTCCGGCGCGTTGCTGGGCGCAGTAAATCCCTTATGGACTCCTGCCAGCAGTGTTAAGTTGTCACTCATGCGATACAGCATGCCCAGGCCGGGGAGCCACACCTTGGTGCTGTTTTTCCGGCTGTCCCGGAAGATATTACGCGCATCGGCATGCTCACCCCGGTCGCGCCAGCGGGTACGTTTCTGGTCGATGTCCTCATAGCGCATCCCCGGACTGAACACCCAGTTGCCCCATTCGATTTGATCATAAATGTGTACGGCGACCGCCTCGGCTTCCTGCACGCGATTGCCGGCATTGCCGAGCATGCCCAGGTCGTCCAGGACCAGTCTGCCGTTTTCCTGGTGGTAGGTGCTGTTGCGCTGCAACCGGTCTTCTTCGTCTTCATGGTAACGAACGCCGATTTCCAGATTATGGCTGGTCTCGCCGATATTACCACTCCAGTTAAGATTGAACTGTACGCCGCGGGAGAAGTATTCCCGGGCGTTGGAGCGAACCTGAATGCTACCGGGGGCGGTATCCACCGTTCCATCCAGAATGCCCTGTAGGTGCACCGGGGTCAGAGCGCCCAGTGAGTTACCTTCATTTATTGCCCGGACGACATTGAACCAACTCGTTCGGCTGAACTCCCCGGCATTCGGGCTGCCGTCCGCGTCCAGTCCCTCGGTCTTGAACCAGTTGCGTTCGTGTTCGTTGTTGTAACCGGTCACGGCAATGTTCAGGCTGTCCGTAAGTTCCAGCCTGTAACGCAGGATGTACTGGAAGTGCTCCGTAGCGATGTTGTCCAACTCCGATACGCCGTAGCGGCGATACGGATCCTTATCAAAATCCGCATCGGTCAGCCCGAGGTAGCTTTGTTCCGAACCCTGGTCGGCGTATTGAAACTTGAATTCCAGCTGGTGGCGGGAATCGGGAGACGCGTAACGTAGCTTGAGCGTATAGTCTTCCAGCCTGAGCCCGGTATCGCCCCCACCGTTATCCAGGTCCTGGAAGCCGTCCGTTCCCCACTGGTGGGTTTCGACCAGGAACCCCAGGCCTTTTCCAAGCTTGCCGCCATAATGGGCATGGACCCGGTACGTCGCATCCTCGCCGCCTTCCGCCATGACCAGGCCCTGCAGTTCATCCGGGACAGGCGTAGAGATCATGTTCAAAGCGCCGCCGATGGTGTAGGGTCCCTGGGTGATCGCGGCAGGCCCTTTCAACACCTCGAATGCATACATGCGACCCGCCGTGGGGAAGTAATAGGCCGACGGCGCCGAATAGGGGGCCGGGGCAATCAGCACGTTGTCCTCCAGCAGAGTAATACGGCCGCTGCGCTCCGTGGCGACACCGCGGATACTGATATTGGGACGCAAACCGTAACCGTCTTCCACCTGTATTGACACACCCGGCACCTCGCGCCCGATACGCTGGATATCGGAATAGGAGAATTTCTCCAGTTCCTCCCGGCCGATGAAGTGGGCCGACCCGGCAACGCCCTGAGCCTCGATTGGACTGCCGACGACGGTGATTTCTTCATTGATTTCCTGATCTGCAGCGAGTGCCGGACAGTTGATGGCGACCAGGGCCAGTCCCGCATACAGCGCTACGACGGCATGCAGGCGCCTCTTGTCAGGCAGGCCGTAACGTTGATGTCGCTTCAGGAAGCATGAAATAGCGGTCATGAGTTTCTCCTCTTGTTACACGTCTGGTGTTACACCTGGTGTCGATAGTACATGAATGCGAGACGTGATGCAAATAATAATTATTATCATTTGCATTTGCAAGCGTCTGCCTCTTACCTGCAGTAAGCTGGCAGCAAACACTGTGTGGTGTTGGACAGGGACGGGAATCCGGGTGATGGTATTTCTTTACGGCCCCCCGCCCGCACCGGAGCCAGAACGGGGGTAGATGAATGCCGGGTGCTGTTTACTCGGCTACTGCGACATTCAGGCTGGGGGAAGCGAACATGAATGCTTCGGCAAGACAGTCTTCCAGGCAGTCGTCGCAGGAACCGCAAATGCGCTCTGCGTCAAGTTTCTGCCTGACTTGTCCGGTTGTCAGCGCGCCTTCGCTTACGGCTTGCCTGACTTGCCGTTCCGTTACCGCGTTACATACACATACGTACATCTGATAGCGCTCTTTATATGCAGGTTGGTTAGTAACACGAATAATAGAACTAATGAGAATCATTTGCAACAAATATTTATTCCGGCCCTTTGCCCCGGGCGGGACAACTGCATACTTTAGAGTCTGAACTCTATTTTTTGCTCCCTTTTACCGGCATCCGTTATACCCGTCACATCTTGGACTGCTGGTAATTCTCGATGCCGACCTTTTCTATCAGTTCAAGCTGGGTCTCCAGCCAGTCCACGTGTTCCTCCTCGTCTTCGAGGATATCTTCCAGGAGTTCGCGGCTGACATAATCCTGCACGGTCTCACAGTGGGCTATGGCCTCGCGCAGCAACGGTATTGCGAGATGTTCCTGTTTCAGATCGCATTCCAGCATCTCCCCGGTATTTTCACCGATAAACAGCTTGCCCAGATCCTGCAGGTTCGGCAGACCTTCCAAAAAGAGAATACGTTCGATTAGCTTGTCGGCATGCTTCATTTCATCGACGGATTCGTGATACTCATGCTCATTCAATTCCTTCAATCCCCAGTCCTTCCACATGCGGGCATGTAGGAAGTATTGGTTAATCGCCGTCAATTCATTCCTGAGCACCCTGTTGAGGTACTCGATTATTTTCCTGTCACCTTGCATAATAGACCTCCGTAAATAAACTATGAGTTAATCGCAGACCGCTCCCGTAGCCGGGGAGTATCAACTGTGATTCACTCCCTTAAGCGGAAACCGGTACAGGATCATATCAGACAAAATTCTGTATGTAAAGTATAACTTATTGATTTTAAATAAAAATCATTCTCATTATTAGTATCAGAACATGACTAATCCGTTACTTGAAAACCAGGCGCTGCCGGCCTTTCGGCGCGTCAAGCCCGAACATATTGAGTCCGCCATCGATCAACTTCTGAAAGAGTACCGCATCTTGTTGCAGGCACTGCTGGAACAACCCGGGGAACATACCTGGGAATCGCTGTTCCAGCCACTGGAAGATATGGAAGATCAACTGCAACGCGCCTGGTCCACTGTCCGCCACCTGCATTCGGTCGCTGATAATGAGGCATTGCGCCGCGCCCACAACGCCTGCGTACCCAAAATGTCAGACCACGCCACCGAACTGGGGCAGAATGAAGACCTGTTCCGCGTCTGCAAGACCCTGGCCGGCAGCGAATACTATTCCCGGCTGGATATCTCCCGGCAGAAGATCATCCAAAACAGCTTGCGGGATTTTCACCTGTCCGGCATCGATCTGGAACAACGGGAAAAAGACCGGTACAAGGTTCTGAAACAGCAACTCTCACAACTGCAAACGCGCTTTGAAGAAAACCTGCTTGACGCCACCCACGGCTGGAGCAGGCTGGTTGCGGATGAGTCGCAGCTCAGCGGCCTGCCGGATACTGCCGTCGAACTGGCGGCGCAGAACGCGCGCCGGCAGGACCGGGCTGGCTGGCTGTTCACATTGGAATACCCCTCTTACGCGCCGGTGATGAACTACGCCGACGACAGGACGTTACGGCAGGAAATGTACACCGCCTACAATACCCGCGCCTCGGAGCAGGATCCCAATGCGGGGAAATGGGACAATGGACCGCTGATGACACAGATACTGTCGTTACGACAGGAACTCGCCACTTTACTGGGCTACACAAACTATGCGGAATACTCACTGGTCAAAAAGATGGCTGACACGCCGGAAGAGGTCATGGAATTCCTGCATAACCTGGCCGGGCGCAGCAGGATCGTGGCACAGCGGGAAATGGCGTCCCTGGAAGAATTTGCCACTCAGGAGTACGGACTTGATGAATTGCAAGCCTGGGATATACCCTATTACTCGGAGAAGCTCAGGCAGAAAGAATTCGACTTTTCCCAGGAAGATTTACGCCCCTATTTTCCGGCAAACCAGGTGGTCGAAGGGCTGTTCTCGGTGGTCAACCGGTTGTACGGCCTCAGCATTACTCAGCGTGAAGGGGTCGAGGTCTGGCATCACGACGTAAGATTTTTTGAGGTCAAGGATGATGGCGGACGATTGCGCGGCGCGTTCTACCTTGACCTGTATGCCCGCCCGCACAAGCGCGGCGGCGCCTGGATGGATGAATGTATCACGCGACGACTGAACAACGGCGCCGTCCAGATGCCGGTGGCGTTCCTGACCTGTAACTTCACTCCACCGGTAGCCGGCAAACCTGCCCTGCTCACTCACGACGAGGTGCTCACCCTGTTTCATGAATTCGGCCACGGCCTGCATCATATGCTGACACTGGTCGATTACGCCGGCGTGGCCGGGATCAACGGTGTCCCCTGGGATGCGGTGGAACTGCCCAGCCAGTTCCTGGAAAACTGGTGCTGGGAACGGGAATCACTGGACCTGTTCGCACGCCATTACCAAACAGGGAAACCGCTCCCGGCTGAACTGTTCAACAAGATGCAGCAGGCCAGGACGTACCATGCCGGGATGCACATGGTGCGGCAACTCGAACTGGCCCTGTTTGACTTCCGCCTGCATAGTGAACGGCGCGGGCATGGCGCGGCTGATATCCAGTCCTTGCTGGACCAGGTCAGGAAAGATGTCGCGGTCGTCAAAGCGCCGCCCGACAACCGTTTCCAACACAGTTTTGCACATATTTTTGCTGGCGGTTATGCCGCCGGATATTACAGCTATAAATGGGCCGAGGTGCTTTCCGCCGACGCCTTCTCCCGGTTTGAGGAAAACGGGATCTTTGATACCGCCACCGGCAGGGATTTTCTCCATACCATCCTGGAACAGGGTGGTTCAAGGGAACCCATGGCCCTGTTCGTTGAGTTTCGCGGCCGCAAACCCGTTATTGACGCCCTGTTGCGGCACTCGGGGATCACGCCCGACACATCAGCGCAAACTTGAAATGTCGTCTATGTGGACCATAGCCAGTTGGAACGTCAATTCCCTGAAAGTGCGCCTGCAGCAGGTGTTACAGTGGCTGGACACCCATGAACCGGACGTGCTTGCCTTGCAGGAAACCAAGACCCAGGATGAGAATTTCCCTGCCCACGCTTTTGACGAACTGGGTTACCAGGTGGTTTTTTCCGGGCAAAAAACCTATAACGGCGTTGCCGTCGTGAGCAGGAAACCGATTCAGGTGTTGCATACCAGCCTGCCCGGCTTTGAAGATCCGCAAAAACGCGTACTGTGCGCCCTGGTTGACGACGTTTGCGTATTGAACCTGTACGTGCCGAACGGTTCCGAGGTTGGCTCGGACAAGTACGCCTACAAACTCGACTGGCTGGCGCGACTGGATGTCTTCACCGGCGAACTGTTGCAAAACTACGATAAACTCATCCTGCTCGGTGATTTTAATATCACGCCTGCCGATGCCGACGTCCACGACCCGGAGGGATGGCGCGACAGGATTCTTTGCAGTCGACCGGAACGAGATGCCTTAGCCGGACTCCTGGCCCACGGCCTGACAGATACCTTCCGGTTGTTTGAACAGGAACGCCATTCCTTTTCCTGGTGGGATTACCGCGCAGGCGATTTTGCGCATAACCGCGGTTTGCGTATCGACCTAATTCTGGCGTCAACCCCGCTCAGCCGATATTGTGCCGACAGTTGGATAGATATTGCTCCGCGCCAACAACAGCGGCCCTCGGACCACACTCCCGCTGTCGCAGAATTCAGGTTTTAGCCACAGAGGACACAGAGATCACAGAGGCCGGGTTTGGGAGCTTTGTGCAGGTTGGGGCAGTGCGGATGGTTAACAGCTTCTTTTGGGTTTGAAAGGGGATTTGATCTGCCTCCGATACCACATAAACATGAAGAATGCCCGTATATTAAAAAAGATCTCGGCCCCCTCTGTGATCTCTGTGTCCTCTGTGGCAAAATCATGTGGAAAAACAAAGTTGAATAAACCAGCAGTTTCCACTACAATCTGCGCCCGGATACGAAACAGGGGTAAACGATGAAAGCCGATATTCATCCGACATATAATGAAATCAATGTTACTTGCAGTTGTGGCAATACCTTCGCCACTCACTCAACCCACAAGGGAGATCTGCACATAGAAGTGTGCTCCCTGTGCCATCCCTTTTATTCGGGCAAACAGAAGATCCTGGATACCGCCGGCCGGGTGGACAAATTCCGGCGTAAGTACAGCATGTGAATCCAAGGGTCAATAATTGCTGTCGAAATGTTTGTCGATAGATGCTATTCCATGCCTCGCTGCTGATTTTTTGCCTTCAAAGTTAGCGTTTTTCTTTGATACTGATTCTAGTTTTAAAAACTTAACTGCTTGTCATAATTGAAGATAATTTGTTATCCACATTTTTTGTGGATAACTTTGTGGATACAGTGGGAGAGCACGCCTTAAAGTACGGAAAAATACTGGATTTATGACAAATTTGTTAAAATTTAAACAATTTAATAAAACTTATATATTTCAAATAGTTAGAATTTATATGACGTTCCCCGTTGATACTTGTCTTCGATTAGCCGTTAAAACCCCAGGGAAATCTCTGATCTGTGCATAAAAATTCCGTTACAACAGCGAAACGGAACTTTTTTAAACCCTGCGGGTCTTAATTGACACAGGGTGAATATTCCTTGTTATCAGATAATAAACGAACCCCGGTGATCCCCAGCCGGGTAATCTGGCCCCGGAGGACTTCCCCCCTCACGACTCCGGGGCCAACCTTTTTCCGATTTACCATTAACAATGCTTTATTCCAACCATATATCCAGCACCCTGCACAATTCTTCCAGGCCGTGCTTTTTTGCGGCCGAGAACAGTTGGACACCGGCATTCTCCTTGAGGCTATTCTCAACTGTATTCAATGATTGCCCGGCGGCGCTACGGGAAAGCTTGTCAGCCTTATTCAGCAGGACGTGTACCGGCATGGCTTTATTTTCACACCAGTCCAACATTTGCCGGTCGAGCTCGGTAAGACAACGCCTGATATCGACAATCAAGACCAGGCCGGCCAGACACCGGCGCCGTTCCAGGTAGGCATTGATGAGTTGTCCCCAATGTTGCCTCAGTGAGTCCGGCGCCCTGGCATAGCCGTAACCGGGCAAATCCACGAGACGCATATCCGCGCCTACGTCGAAAAAATTGATCTGCCGCGTCCGGCCCGGCGCCCTGCTTGTACGGGCAAGGCTTTTTTGCCGCGCGAGCGCGTTGATTACACTCGATTTCCCAGCGTTGGAGCGTCCGGCAAAGACGATTTCCTTCCCCGTATCGTCCGGCAACTGCGTCAACTGGTGGGCGCTGTAAAGGTAAACGGCTTTATGATATCGCTTGTCGTTCATGGGTCGCGGCAAAAATAATATCTCTCAGGCTATCCATTTTTTTCCAATTATTCTGTAAGATAGCGCCATTCGCAAAAAATAATACGTTTTATCAAGGTAACTCCGGATGTTAAATAAACTAATCAGCGGCCTGGTCCTGATGTTGCTCCCCCTGGCCCTGACGGCAGCAGGGAATATCGAGGCGGGTAAGCAGAAAGCGACAACCTGTGCCGTCTGTCACGGTGCTGACGGCAACAGCAGCAACCCGTCATGGCCCAATCTGGCCGGCCAACATGCCGAGTATATCAAAAGACAATTACTTGATTTTCGTGCCGGACACAGAAAAAACGATCAGATGGCCCCCCTGGCCATGGTTCTGAGTGATCAGGATATTGCCGACCTCGCAGTTTATTACGCCGCCCAGGAACCCAGGACAGGACAGACCCGACCGGAGAATCTGGTCACCGGCGAGCGCTTGTATCGCGCCGGTGACGCGTCCAAGGGTCTGGCGGCGTGTATGGCCTGCCACGGTCCTACCGGCATAGGCAATCCTGCGGCGAACTACCCGAGGGTCAACGCACAGCATGCAGCCTATACCGAACTGCAACTCAAGGCTTTCAAGGCCGAGGAACGAACTAATGATCTCAACGGCATCATGCGCGATGTCGCCGGCAGGATGACCAACGACAACATCAAGGCCGTAGCCGATTACCTCCAGGGACTGCATTAACACCAGTGAATCATATATCATGGCAGCGCATGAAATTCAAACTCGCAGAAAGGGCGCAGGTATTCCCGGTGGAGTGTAATCCCGGACCCCGGACCCCGGCGTAACGACTCTCCCTGCGGGCAGTGGCGCCTACTCTCATCAGACACAACACCAGCCAGGCTCTCAGGTTCCTCGGTTCGATGAACCTGGCCGTGACCTTGTTCGTGGCTCTGGCGCTGGCTTCCGTCATCGGTACCATACTGAAACAAAATGAGCCTTACCAGAACTACATTGTCAAATTCGGCCCGTTCTGGCACGGTATATTCGAACAGTTGGGCCTGTATGATATCTATTCGAGTGGCTGGTTCATCCTGATCCTGGCCTTCCTGGTGACGTCAACCAGTATTTGCCTCTACCGTAACACGCCCAGAATTCTCGCCAGCCTGAAGCAATACCGGGAGGACATGCAGGAACAGCAGCTGCTCAACCTGGCAGACCACAGCCGGCACCATACCATACTCGCACACGACGAAGCGGTTACTAAGTTGGCGGCCTGTTTCAAGGGACTGGGATTCAAGATCCGGAAAAAACGGCAGGACGAAACAACCACGCTCGCAGGACTGAAAGGCGCGAGTAATCGTTTCGGTTACCTGTTCACGCACTGCGCGGTAGTCATTATCTGTATTGGCGGATTTCTCGACAGCAACGTTCCCCTGAAAATCAGGTCCTTGCAGGGATTGCTGCAGGCAGAGACCAGGGACCTTCCTGTCAGCCAGATACCGGACAAGAGCAAGCTGCCGCTGTCTAACTCCTCGTTCCGCGCCAGTGTTTCCATACCCGAGGGCCGCGCCGTGGGGACGGCGTTCGTCAACCTGGGGGCCGGTTATCTGGCGCAACCCCTGCCCTTCATTATATTGCTTGAGGACTTCCGGGTGGAACATTACTCCAGCGGCCAGCCCAAGTCCTTTGAAAGCGACCTCATCATCCAGGAGGGCGAACGGCGCACCGAAAAAACTATTGCGGTCAATCATCCACTCAAGTACAAGGGTTATACCATCTACCAGGCCAGCTTTGGTGACGGTGGGTCGAAACTGGATTTCAAGCTGCATGACCTGACCTCACCGGCTACTCATGATTATTCGGCAACTGTCGACCAGTCCCTGGCCCTGGAACATGACGACGTATCTTATCGGCTGGAAATGGAAGAATTTCGTAAGTTCAATATCTTTGCCAACGAGGATCCGGCTATAGACAAAAAGTTTCGTGATTTTGGACCGAGTGTGAATTTCAAGATGCGCCTCACGGACGGCCGGGCAAAAGAATACCTCAACTACATGTATCCCATCACCGTGGAAGGACGGGAGTTCCTGCTGAGCGGCGTGCGCTCCTCACTGGAGGAGGAATTTCGCTACCTGCATATACCCGTTGACGATGACGGTACAGCCGGCCGTTTTTTTGCGTTGCTGTCCCTGTTGCATGAAGATGAGAAACTCAGGCGTATCTATGCCGCCGACCATACAGCCCTGCTCTCCGGAAGCACCATTGACGTAAAAATATCGGAACAGGATGTGAGCAACGTGACATTGAGGCTGATCCGCCTGTTCCTTGACGGCGGTTTCCCGTTGCTGCAACAACAGGTCGATCCCGCCATGGATGAGGAAACCGTCCGCACTATGAACAGCGCGTCAATGAAAATCCTGCGCTACGGCCTGGAGCAGGCCTATATAGCCGCACTGGCCGATGCCGGCATGAATGTTGCGGAAATAACTGAAGGCGATATCCGGTTTCTGAACGACGCCATCGTCACCCTGTCAGCCCTGCACCAGTATGGCTCCCCTTACTACCTGCAACTGACCGGTTTCGAGCACGTCGAAGCGTCGGGGCTGCAAATTACCCGCGCACCGGGCGCCAAATGGGTATACCTGGGTTTCAGCCTGCTGATAGCAGGCGTATTTTTATTATTTTATGTGCCCCACCAGCGTTTGTGGGCGATTATAAAACCCGGGGAAACAGGAACCGATGTATTGTTGGCCGGTATGCGAACGCGCCATGCGCGCGATTTCAGTCGTTACTTTATGCGGATTTCACGTACAATAGACCAACTGTTTCCGCTGAACTAACTCAACCTGCATTCGTCATATAACCTATGCGCACTAATGTGATGGTATCTGAAACCCTGGCAGACGAAGCCGGCTTTACTGGCAGCCGGCACTCGTTGGGGCGGGTCGATTACCTGTGGGGAGCGCTGCTCCTGTGCGGTTTCGGATTCGTCTACGCCAACTACCGGCAATACCTGAATGGATATGAATGGATCATATTTTCCTGTCTCACTCTGGTCATGGGATATGTCGGTACAGTCTGGGCTGAATTCCGGCGCCTGCTGCTCATCGTCGCCGCGCTGGCTTTGCTCTCCATCCAGCTTTATGGCGCCGCCCTGGGGCAGGCCGAAGAGCGCTTCCTGTTGCAGTATTTCCTGGCCAGCCAGACGGCTATAATGTGGATGAGTTTTCTCTTTGTACTGGCGACCCTGAGCTATTTTTTCTCTTTGTTCACTGGCTCGGCATTTTCCGCTGCCGTCGGCACAGGCTTAACCTGGACCGGCGCAGGCATGGGTTTGACCGGCTTGCTGGTGCGCTGGTATGAGTCCTACCTGATCAGTCCGGAAATAGGCCATATTCCGGTCAGCAACCTGTATGAGGTATTCATTCTGTTCTGCGTAACCACCGCTATCATTTACCTGCATTACGAAAAGCGTTACCGGACCCGGGCCCTGGGCGGGTTCGTCCTGCTGGTAATCAGCGCCGCCGTCGGCTTCCTGTTGTGGTACACATTCGACCGGGGCGCCCATGAAATCCAGCCGTTGGTGCCTGCACTGCAGAGTTACTGGATGAAGATCCACGTGCCGGCCAATTTCATAGGCTATAGCTGCTTCAGCATCGCTGCCATGCTGGGCCTGGCTTACCTGGTCAAGGGTGATGACTCAAACCCGCACCCGCGCAGAGTGTCCGCGCGCCTGCCGGCACGAGCGGAGATAGACGATATGATGTACAAGGCAATCGCCCTGGGTTTTGCCTTTTTCACCGTGGCAACCATCCTGGGTTCATTATGGGCAGCCGAGGCCTGGGGCGGATACTGGTCATGGGATCCGAAAGAAACCTGGGCATTGATCGTCTGGTTGAATTATGCGGCCTGGTTGCACATGCGCATGAGCAGGAACTGGCATGGTACTGCGATGGCCGCCTGGGCGATAGTAGGCCTGTTTGTGACCCTGTTTGCGTTCCTGGGTGTCAATATGTTTCTGTCCGGTTTACATTCCTATGGTGAGTTATAATGCACATAAAACGATTACTCATTTCATGCATTTTCCTGTCAGGGCTTATCATGGGTCCGGTACAGGCGCAATCCTCCGATTCTTCCTATACGCGAATCAAGCCCGTCCTGCCCACACAGTCGGGCGATAAGATCGAAGTAGTTGAAATCTTCTGGTACGGCTGCTCCCATTGCTTCAGCTTTGAGCCGCACATCAAGGCATGGCTTAAGACCAAACCGGAAGACGTGCTATTTCGCCAGTTGCCCGGGGTGTTGAACAGTCGCTGGGCGGTTCATGCCAGGGGCTATTTCGCGGCTGAGAAAATGGGCGCACTGGAACAATTTCACACTCCCCTGTTCAACGCGCTGCATGTAAAACGCCGCGATGTTTTCACTCGTGACCGCCTGATCGATTTCGCCGCAGAAGTGGGCCTTGACAAGGATGAGTTTGCCAGACACTACGATTCCAACGAAACAGAAGTCAAGATGAAACAGGCATTTTTAATGGCCCGAGACGCCAGGATCACCGGCGTCCCTTCCCTTATCGTGAACGGCAAGTACTTGATCTCCGCATCCTCGGCCGGCTCATTTGAGGGGATGCTGGAGGCCATGGATCACCTGATCGGGGAAGAGCGGCGCCGTTGAAATATCAGCGCCATGCCGGCGCTGCCTGGACAACGACCGGTTCGTCCCGTATGGGCCAGTGCAGCAGGGCGGATATGATGCCCAGCAACACGGCCAGTTGCCACATCAGGGTGTAAGATCCGGTGGTCTCGAAGAAATAACCGCCCAGCCAGGCGCCCAGGAAACTGCCTATCTGGTGGCTGAAGAACACGATGCCGAACAACGTCCCTGCGTAACGGATACCGAAGATCTCGACAACCAGGCCGCTGGTTAACGGTATGGTTCCCAACCATAACAGACCCATCGCCGCGGCAAACAGCATCAGGGTCACTTCGCTCAAAGGCAGCATGATAAACAGGGCAATCACCAGCGCACGACCCAGGTACAAGCCGCTTAATAAATATTTTTTTCGGTAGCGCCCCCCGTACAGGCCGGCCAGGTACGTGCCGACGATATTAAAAAAACCGATCAGGCCAAGCGCAAATGCCGCGAGCATGGGGGAAAACGCATGATCATTCAGAAACGCCGGCAAGTGCGTTGCGATAAAGGCTACGTGGAAACCGCATACAAGAAATCCGGAATTCAACAACCAGTACCCGGAATGCGCGCGGGCGTTCTTCAAAGCCTGGGATAAGGTTTCTCCGGGCAGGGGCGGCCGAACAGTGTCCTCCTCCGTCTGGCGCCGTAACACCAGTGACAGTAACGGCACTATCGTCACACATCCCGCCAGGATCAGTAAGGCCACACCCCAGCCATGCAGGCCGATGAAAAACTGGCTGAGCGGCACAAAGGAAAACATGCCGATGGACCCTCCGGCGGAGACGATGCCGAATGCCAGACTCCTTTTCTCCGGCGCCACCAGCCGACCCACCGCGCTCAACACTACCGTAAACGTCGTACCGCTCATCGCCAGACCGACCAGCACTCCCAGACTCAGATACAGGCCGGTAGCGGATGATGTATACGCAGTCAGGACCAGCCCGATGATGTAGAGCAGGCTGGCGATGATCAGCACCCGGAAGCTGCCGTATTTATCCGCCAGCATCCCGGCAAATGGCTGCGCCAGGCCCCAGATAAGATTCTGGATGGCAATAGCCAACCCGAAAGTTGTCCGGGTAAGCTCAAGGTCTGTGACAACCGGCTGTAAAAACACACCGAATGACTGCCGGATACCCATGCTGGCGGCGACGATCGTCCCTGCCACCAACATCAATAATAAAAATTTCGATTGGCGCATAGACAGGCCTGTTTTTCTTTATACTCGTGTGTCTGAATTGGCACGCGGCTGGGTGTTGCGGGTAGTATAACGCAGTTCAGGGTTTAAAGCCCCGCCGATCATTTTCAACCGGCAGGTGGAAAACCTGGTTTACTGCGATATGTTGATTGGAATCTGGCTAAAATTTCACCCTGAGTCCGGATAACTGCTTGAATTAATCAGTGACTTTATGCGATGCTGATTCTTACAACGATATAACCGCAAAGGTCAGACAAAATGGCAGAAGCAAATCATCGCGCAGCGTTATCGGACGTACAACTTCGGGTCAGGGCGCTGGAATCCCTGTTGATTGAAAAAGGGGTGGTCAACCAGGAAGCCCTGGATACTATCATCGACCATTATGAAAACAAGGTAGGGCCACACATCGGCGCCAGGGTCGTCGCCAAGGCATGGACTGACCCTGACTTCAAAGCCAGGTTATTGGAAGACGCCTCTGCCACACTGGCAGAGCTGGGACATACCGGAATCGAAGGCAGTCACATGGTGGTGAAGGAAAATACCGACAAGATTCATAACCTGGTGGTATGTACGCTTTGCTCCTGCTATCCCTGGTCGGTGCTGGGTCTGCCTCCAGTCTGGTATAAAAGTACACCTTTTCGGGCCAAGGCGGTCCGCGACCCGCGCGGATTGTTAAAGGAATTCGGGCTTGAATTATCGGAAGACACTGAAGTTCGGGTCTGGGACAGTAACGCCGAGATCAGGTATCTGGTACTGCCCGAACAGCCGGACGAGACAGAGAATATGAGTGAAGAAGAGCTGCAAGCGATCGTCACCCGCGATTCCATGGTCGGCACCGGACTGATCACACATCAACAATAGCACAGGAACACAGACTGTTATGAACGGCATTCATGATATAGGCGGCATGGATAACATCGGTCCCGTAAAAATAGAGAAAAATGAACCGGTCTTTCACGATGATTGGGAGAGAACGGTTTTCGGCCTGACTCTTGCCACTATGGGCGCCGGTATATTTGTCACCGATGAGGTACGATACGTGACGGAAACCATCCCGCCCCAGGACTACCTGACCTTCAAATATTACGAGAAGTGGCTGTACAGCCTTGAACAGTTAATGCTGGAAAAAAAGGTGGTTACCCGGGAGGAACTGGAAACCGGCGAGGTTGCGACGCAACCATTGGCAAACGTGGAAGCTGCCTCCGTAGAGAGGATGCAATATGGCATGAATAACCGTATCCCCGTCTTTGTGGACGTTGACTTACCCCCCAAATTCAAGGTTGGTGATGCCATTATCGCAAAAAATATAAACCCGTTGCATCACACCCGCTTGCCCCGCTACATCAGGAGTAGACGCGGGGTTATAGAAGCAGATCACGGAATCTTTCTCCTGCCCGATACCAATGCCCACGGCGGCCCGGATAAGCCGCAACGCGTATATAATGTCAGGTTCAGTGCGCAGGAACTTTGGGGCGAAGATGCTCCGGCCAACGATAGTGTCTATATTGACCTGTTCGATGATTATATGGACTTGGCCTGATAATGACTTCATCCATGCAAATACCCAACCTTGACTCCCTGCCTGAGTTGCCGTTGGATGAAACCGGGCCGGTATTCAAAGAACCCTGGCAGGCACAAGCTTTTGCGCTGGTTCTGAAACTGCATGAACAGGGGCTTTTCAGCTGGACGGAGTGGGCGGAACAACTCAATAACGCCATAACCGCAGCCCGCGCACAGGGCGACCCTGATCTCGGCAATACTTATTATCACCATTGGTTGGATGCTCTGGAAAAAATAACCGCCCGCAAGGGGCTGGTCACGACCGATTTGCTGACACACCGCAAATATCAGGTGCAGCAAGAACATCAACGCCTGCACGGACATGAGCACTGAAACAGCAATCTCCAGGACCACGGTCATTGATCTCGTCAAACGCTACCTGCACTCTCCGGAAAGCAGTTGGAGCAACGGTATTTCAGGCGCCATCGGGGAGTTTATGTATGACGAAGATGAAACGGTCAGCTTCGGGGAGACCGCAGACAGTCTCTCCGCATTGACGGGACGCGGCGCCATATCCATTAAACTGCCTGGGCAACTGACCTGCTTTGCCTATGAACAATTAACTCACTGCACTCGATCCTGGGCGCAAACTATTGCCCTGGCCTTACCGCGAGCACAGGCCGGGTTGAAGGTAAACAGGGTCATTACCGACCTGGGGGAGGACAGGGAAGCGGTACGCGCCCGGGATCGGGACGCGCGGCTGTTTGATCTTGGCCTCGGTTCGGATCAGATCCGCTTCTGCGTACGTACCAAGGAGGGACAGCTTGCAGAAAAATTGACGTCATTCTGCGGCCTGGCGTTGCTGGATGAGGGCCAAGCAGTCATGACCCTGCTGCAAGGTTCGTCGCCTGACCGCATCGTCATCTCGGCGCTTGGCCGCATCGAAGTCTATACCCCGATCCCCGGTCACGGCGTCAGCGCGGAAATGGGACCGCATACACATTTATTGCCCAGGTTGCTGGGCAAAGATACGTCCGTCGTACCGGTTGATTATTCGGCTTCCATGCATGTTTATCCGCCCCATCCGTTACACGACAAATACGGTGCGGATAAGCCGTTTGACCCATTTCGGCACAACGCGTTTCAGGACGTGCTGGAGCAGGCGGGCATTAAAGACTATCTGGAAGAAAAACAGGCCGCCGGAGATCCGGCCCAGGTAGCTACCGGTAGTAACTCCAACTGGTATCACATTGCCCGTCGGATTGTTAAAATGCAATCTGATTATTTACCTGGTTGAATTGACTAAAAGATAATTCCACTGATTGAGTGAGGATAGTTGCGATGAGTTTGGATAAGGATCGAGTGTTTTTTTATAATTATTCGATTGTCATTGGCCTGCTGGCTGTGATGATCATCATATTTCTGGTGCTGGCGTTTTACCTGGGTGTGGATGAGGACGCCATTGCCCTCAAACAATCAACCAAAGTATCGGCGAATACCGTCCCGGTGGGCGAGGTGAACGTGCTTGATGAAACAATGGAAGAAATGGAGATGGTAGCTGTTACGACGGCAGTCAATGGGGAAGCCGTTGATCTGGGCCAGAGAGTGTACCAGGGACTTTGCATCAGTTGTCATAACGGGTTGCCCGGCATTCCCAAAGTTGGTGACATGGCAGCTTGGGAAAGCCGCATAGCCCAGGGCATGGCGCTGATGTATGAACGTGCCATCAAGGGCTTTATCAGTGAGGGTGGAATCATTGCAATGCCGCCCAAGGGCGGCAATATCAACCTGACCGATGAGGAAGTCAAAGCGGCAGTGGATTTCATGGTCGCAAACAGCCAATAATCTGCACCAAACTGATAAATGAATCGTAAGGCGCCCACTTGGCATGTCTTGCGTGCCCTGCTGGTATTTTCCGGTGTTTTCATTATCGCCATCCTGTTCGGCGCGCTCATCGCGTATCCCGTTTATGAGATTTATTCCGTATTCGCGGAAGTCCCTTTCAGAAAAATAATATCCAAGACAACGCTTTTCAGCGGCCTGCTGTTCAGCCTGCTTTATCTCTCTTACTGTCACAGGCTGTCACTGCAGCAACTGGGCATCAGCCCTCACAAGGCCCATGTCCGGTTATTCCATGGAATGATTGCGGGATTGGCTATTATGGCGGTAATCGAGTCCAACCTCCTGATCCTGGGTATCCACGAACCTGACCGTGACCAAAGTTTTATGCTTAATTCCCTGTCCCTGCTGTTACTCAAAGCACTGATAGTCGGATTGCTGGTTGGCATTATTGAAGAGGTGATCTTCCGCGGCGCCCTGTTCGGCGGCTTGAGTCGACAGACAAACAAGGTAGCTGCCCTTTTTATGGTGAGCCTGGTATATGCCGCCGTACACTATCTCAAATTTCGTGAGCTGCCGGCGGACACGGTTGTTACCTGGTTTACCGGTGTTTCAATATTGCCACAGGCACTGTTCCAGTTTGCCGATCCGACAAGGTACGACGCCATGCTGACCTTGTTCCTGCTGGGCCTGTTGCTGGGCCTGGTGCGGATCCTGACTGACAGCCTCCTGCCGTGTATCGGTATTCACGCAGGGGTAATAGCAGGAGAAAAGATTATCCAATACGCCGCCGATTTCACTCCACATAATCCCCATGCCCACCTGGTGAACCGTTATGATCAATTCATGGGAGATTTAGCCTCGGTCTGGCTACTGGTTTTCTGTCTGCTCTGCTATTTTTATTACCGGCGGCAATCTTCCGCCTGATCATGAACCGATAGCAGAGTATCAGGGCTCCGCGCTAATCTCCAACGCCTGTGAAGTGAGACGGTGCCAGGGCTGGTACTCTAGCCGAAACGACTGGTAGGCTTCGTATACGCGCTTGAAATCAGGATCTTTTTCTGCCTCGCCGATCAGGGTTTGAGCGGTGATATCACGTAATTCCCGCATCACATCAGGCGGAAACGGTAACAGTTGCACATTCTTCTTCGTGGATAATTCCTTAAGCGCCTGGCTGTTATGGTATTCCATGGCGCTGTAGGTCCATACACTGGTAGCGGCGGCGGCTTGTTTGACCATCCGTTGCAGATCCGCGGGCAGGCTGTCCCAGCGCGCTTTGTTAATCAATAGTTCCAGTTCCGTACCCGGTTCGTGCCAGCCGGGATAATAATAGTAAGTCGCCGCCCGGTTCAGGCCCAGACGCAGGTCATGAAGGGGCCCAACCCACTCTGTGGCATCGATTGTACCTCGCTCCAGGGCTGTGTAAAGCTCGCCTCCTGACATTAATACGGGATTGCCGCCCGCCCGGTCCAATACCTTGCCGCCCAGTCCGGGGATGCGCATGCGCAACCCCTTTAAATCATCAATGCTCTCTATTCTCTTGTTGAACCAGCCGCCCATCTGCACGCCGGTATTGCCGACAGGCAGGGCAATCACGTTAAACGGTTGGTATAACTCGTTCCATATTTCCAATCCGCCGCCGTGATAAAGCCAGGCTTCCACACCTTTCTTCTCCATGCCGAAAGGAACGGTAGAAAAAAACTGCGCGGCCGGGACCTTGCCGGCCCAGTAATAGGCAGAGCCATGCCCTATTTCCACGGCGCCCTGGGAGACGGCGTCAAACACCTGCAGGGCCGGAACCAGTTCCCCCCCGGCAAAGACCTTGATATCCAACCGGCCATTGCTCATGACCCGGAGGTTTTCGGCAAACATCTCCGGCGCTTCCTGGAACACGGGAAAATTTGCCGGCCAGGTGGTTACCATCTTCCAGCGATAGACCTTGCCGGTATCGGCACTCGCCTTGCCGGCCTCACCCGGGTCAGCGCCTCCACAGCCGCTAACAATAATGGCGAGCAGGAGAGAAGGTAATCGTCGTGTTACCAGCAAAATTAAGGATGCGTTGTTATTTTCTTTCATTGTTTTACTCTCCGTATCGACCCTCCGACGGGTTCAGTCGTTATACCGGATCAGGCGGGTTGCAGGTTTGCATAGGCCAGCACCAGCCATTTTGAGCCGGCTCTCTCGAAGTTTACCTGTATCCGGGTATGGCTGCCCTGGCCTTCCAGGTTCAAAACGGTACCTTCTCCGAACCTGGCATGTAGCACCCGCTGGCCTGGGCCGAACGGGGTATCGTCTGCGGGGGTCACTTTACTGAAAAACTCACGGCTTACTGTCCCGCCCATGCGGATTTTATCAATGAGTTCTGCAGGAATCTCCCGCAAAAAGCGGGAAGGTTGCGGATAGAAGTCCGCGCCGTGCAGGCGCCGGTGTTGCGCGTAACTCAGGGTCAGTTTCCTCCTGGCCCGGGTAATACCCACGTAACAAAGTCGTCGCTCCTCTTCCAGTTGCACCGGGTCGTCGGAGCTGCGCTGATGGGGGAACAATCCCTCCTCCATGCCAACCAGGTAAACCTGCTCAAACTCCAGTCCTTTGGCAGTGTGTATGGTCATTAAATTGACCGCATCGGTGTACGCGTCGGCCTGAGTCTCGCCCGCCTCCAGCGCGGCATGAGATAGAAAAGCAGACATGGGTTCCATGTCACCGTGTATGTCTTTATCCACGCTAAACTCCCCCGCGGCACTGATGAGTTCTTCCAAATTCTCTATCCGGGCAAGACCCTTCTCACCCCTCTCTTTCCGATAGTGCTCAACGAGAACACTGCTCTTGATGACGATATCCATAGACTCATCAAGGGTTTTATCACAAATGGACTGTGCTATCTTCTCTATGAGACTGAGAAACTGCCCCAGTGCGGACAGAGCGCGGGCTGACATCAACTTATCCGTTACCAGTCCCGCGGCAGCCCGCCATAACGATACATTTTCCGTCCGGGCGCGGCCACGGATCTGTTCCAGGCTGCGCTGTCCGATACCTCGATTGGGAGTGTTGACAATGCGCTCGAAAGAGGCATCGTCATCCCTGGAGACGGCAAGACGCAAGTAAGCCAGTGCGTCCTTGATTTCCATACGTTCATAAAAACGCATACCCCCGAATACGCGATAAGGCACCTGTACCCGCATTAATGCCTCTTCCAGTACCCGTGACGTGGCGCTGACCCGGTACAGGACGGCATTGTCCTGGAAATTGATGTTATCCTGCCTGGCCGCCCTGATCCGCTCCACCACAAAGCGGGCCTCATCGTGCTCGTTATAAGCCGCGTAAAGATCGAGTTTGCCGCCCGCTTTACCGTCGGTCCACAGGTTTTTGCCCAGGCGGGTTACGTTGTTGGCAATCAGGGCGTTGGCGGCATTCAAAATGTTGGTCGTTGATCGATAGTTCTGTTCCAGCCGATGCAACACCGGCATTGGAAAATCCCGTTCAAAGCGTTGCATGTTTTCCATGCGC
Organism: Gammaproteobacteria bacterium; assembly: GCA_965205405.1. Taxonomy (GTDB): domain Bacteria; phylum Pseudomonadota; class Gammaproteobacteria; order Eutrophobiales; family Eutrophobiaceae; genus JAAXHV01. The sequence goes on along the minus strand of OZ242169.1, from coordinate 1,175,869 downwards.
GCCCCGCGAAAACTGTAAATGGATTGATCGTCATCGCCAACCGCAAATAAATGGCTGTCCCTGCCCACCAGCAATCGCAACCAGGCATATTGCAATGTGTTGGTATCCTGGAATTCATCTACCAGTATGTGACGAAAGCGCTGTTGATAATGGCCCAACAAGCTGTCCTGGTCACGAAACAACTCGTGGGCTCTCAACAACAGTTCGGCAAAATCCACCAGCCCGCTACGATCGCAGGTCTGTTGGTAGGTACGATAGATATGTACCATTTGTTCAAGAATGGGATCACCGCGAGATTCTATGTGCTGCGGTCTTAAACCGTCATCCTTGCGCGCATTGATAAACCATTGGGCCTCCTTGGCAGAGTATTGTGCCTCATCCAGGTTCATGCCCCTGATAATCCGTCGCAGGGTGCGCAACTGGTCGTCACTGTCAAGGATCTGAAAGCTGTTCGGCAGACCCGCTTCCTGCCAATGCAGGCGTAAAATCCGATGGGCGAGGCCGTGAAACGTGCCTACCCACATACCGCCGATGGGCCGTTGCAACAGGGTTTCAATCCGGGCCCGCATCTCTGCGGCGGCCTTGTTAGTGAACGTGACTGCGAGGATGCCAAAAGGTGAGGCCTGCTCCGTTTGCAGATACCAGGCGATACGATGCACCAGTACCCGGGTTTTGCCACTGCCCGCGCCCGCCAGCACCAGTAGATTGCCGGTGGGGGCGGCCACAGCCTGCCGTTGTGCGTCATTCAACCCGTCTAATACGACCGAAACGTCCATCAATTCATTGTAACTGACAGGCAGGTCAATTTCAGCCGTCAAATTGACAACGATGCGGCCGAAACGCGCATTAGACCGTTGTAACCCGTTTAACCCGCATTAGTTGGTGAGAAATGCGGGTTAAGGATGGTAGAATGACTTGTTTTGACTATGCAAATCTATCTTGAAGACGCCCGTGCGATTATGGACAAGGCCTTGTCGCGCAGCCGGGCTCTGGGCGCTAATTCAGCGGAAGCCGATATCAGCACGGGTGGCGGCCTGTCGGTAAACGTACGCATGGGCCAGGTTGAGACCATAGAACATCAACGCGATAAAAGTCTCGGAATAACGGTATATATGGGGAAGCGCAAGGGTTCGGCTTCCACCACGGATTTTTCCGCCAAAGCAGTCGAAGCCACCGTCAACGCCGCTTGTACCATTGCCGGAAACGCCAGCGAAGACGATTGCGCCGGCTTGATTGATCCTGAATTCCTGGCAAAACAAGTCCCGGACCTGGATCTGTGTCACCGTTGGGACATCAGTCCTCAGGAAGCCATTGAACTCGCCATAGAATGTGAAGACGCAGCGCGGCAAACGGACCAACGCCTGACCAATTCCGACGGGGCGCTGGTATCAACCTATACAGGCTCGCACCTGTACGGCAACACCAATCACTTTGTCAACGGCTGGGACTGGTCGTCCCATAACATCGACTGCGCGGTTATTGCCGAAGAAAACGGTAAAATGCAACGGGACGGCTGGTATACCAAAGCCCGGGACCAGCGTGATCTCGATAACGTCAAAACCGTGGGGGAGGAGGCTGCCCGCCGTACCTTGGCGCGGTTGAACGCGCGCAAAATATCCACACGTTCGGCGCCGGTCATCTTCGAGGCGCCGGTTGCCCGGGGGTTGTTTTCCGCGTTAACCACCGCCATTTCCGGTGGCGCCTTATATCGACGGGCCTCGTTCCTGCTGGATAAGCTGGGTGAACAGGTGTTTGCCCCGCAAGTGCAGATCGAAGAACAGCCCCATTTGCTAAAACAGCTCGGCAGCGCCCCGTTTGACAATGACGGTATGGCTACGAGACGAAAACAACTGATCAGGGACGGGGTCCTGGAAAGCTATGTATTAAGTGCTTATTCCTCCCGTAAGCTGGGACTGCCCCCCACCGGGAATGCCGGTGGTGTGCATAACCTGATGGTACAAGTCAGTGAGCAGGACCTGGAGGCACTCATAAGACAAATGGATACCGGTTTGTTGATCACCGACATGATCGGTTTCGGCGTCAACCAGATCACCGGCGATTATTCCCGGGGAGCGTCAGGCTTCTGGATTGAACGGGGCGAGCTTCAATACCCGGTTGAGGAAGTCACCGTAGCCGCCAACCTGGCTGACATGTTTAAACAAATTGTCGGCATCAGTAATGACGTGGACAACCGAGGCAACATTAAAACCGGCTCGGTGCTGATCGAAAACATGACCATTGCCGGGGAGTGAAAAACGGAGAGCGAGACAGCAATTGAGTTAACGGGGAACATTGGCATGATTGCCCGCGTCCTCAGCGATGTTTTCCATGGTATATAACCGGGTATAAACCCCATCTTGCGCAACCAATTGGGAATGGGTGCCGTATTCGACCAGCCTGCCGTTATCCAGGACAAAAATGTGATCCGCTTTTTCGATAGCGGACAGCCGGTGGGCAATGATAATACAGGTTCTGTCGTGCTTGATTGAATCCAGGGCCTGTTGAATACTGTGTTCCGATTCCGTATCCAGCGCCGCAGTCGCCTCGTCCAGGATCAGTATGGGCGCACCCTTCAATATCGCTCGAGCCAAAGCAATGCGCTGTCGTTGTCCGCCCGATAATCGCGATCCGTCATTGCCGACAACGGTGTCAAATCCGTTTTCCAGGGCCTCAATAAACGTCAGTGCATCAGCCACACGGGCCGCCTCTCTGACTTGTTTCAAATCCGCGCTGCGGTTGCTGCCATAGGCGATGTTATTGCGCACCGTATCGTTGTTCAAGACCACATCCTGGCTGACCAGGGCAACATTCTCGCGCAAGCTGGCCAGGGAAAAATCGCGAATATCATGTCCGTCCAGCCTGATTTCACCACTGGCGTAATCATAAAATCGGGGGATTAAATTTACCAGGGTCGTCTTGCCGCTGCCGGATGGCCCGACAATGGCGATGCTCTGGCCTGGCGCAACGCTGAACGACACATCCTGTAACACGGGATCGGCCTCATCAACGTAGGCAAAACTCAAGTCGCGTATTTCAATGGCGCCGGTCAGTCTATCAGCGGAAAACTTGCCTTCGTCTGCTTCTGTCTCCTGGTCGATAAAGGCAAACACACTCTCACTTGCCGCCAGTCCCCTCTGCAGGTCTTCATTGATGCGCGACAGCCTCCTCAGCGGACTTAACAACATCAGCAGCGCGGCAAAGAAAGAGTTGAATTCAGCCACAGAGATTTTATCCGCCGCGGCGTGTGCCGCGGCCACGTAAACAATGGCTGCCAGTACAATGGCCGTAATAATGTTGATTGCCGGTGTGCTCGCGGCTGAGGCGGCAATGAACTTCATGTTAAAGCGCCGGTTGGCATTGGCTTTTTGCCTGAACCTTTCGCCTTCCTGTTCCCGCCCGGCAAAAATTTTAATGATCCGGTGGCTGGTGATGGCCTCGCCCAGCACATGGTGCAAGTCTGCCATGGAATCCTGTAGCAACCGACTCATCCTGCGTAAGCGAAGTCGAATTGCCAGCAGTACGAATAAAATAAACGGCCCGGCAACAAATGCGAGCAACGTCATCAACCAGTCTATATAGGCCATCCAGGCCACCAGCCCGATAATACTCAGAGTATCCCTGCTCATGGTGGTGACTACATTGGTGCCCGTTTCCTTTAATTGAGTCACGTCAAAGGTGAATTTGGAGATCAGGCTGCCGGCGGTATACCGGTCCAGATCGGCGCAGGATAATTGCAACAGGTGGCTGAACATCTCCATGCGCAGGTCCATTACCAGCCTGTCAGCGACCCAGGCAAGGGCATACCTGCTGATATAAGAAGCTACTGCGGCGACAACAAAGACCAGAATGATCGGAATAACGACTCGGGTCATCAGGTTGACCTCGGAGTGCTGGAAAACGCCTTCCGTAATGTTCTTGAATAATGCGGCAATCGCCGGACTGGTCAGGGCCAGGACCGCCATGGCAAGCACGGCCACGAGAAAAATCCTCAGATAGGGCTTTACATAAGTCAACAAGCGCAAGTAAAGTACAAGATCAGTGGGTTTGTTTTGCTGCATGATGGCAAAATAATTAACAGAAACCGGTCCTACCGGGATAAAGTATACCGTATCATCTTCCTGAATTGCTGTTTAAACAATCTCCATAATCCATTATGCAAGGGGAGCCATGTCAAAAAAACACCCCATAATCGCCGTGACCGGTTCATCCGGGGCCGGGACGACCAATATCAAGGAGGCGTTTGAGAAAATCTTCAATCGCCAGGGCATCAAGGCCGCAGTGATGGAAGGAGACAGCTACCACCGCTATAACCGTGAGGAAATGGAGCGTCTTGACCGGGAAGCCATGGACGATGGCAGGCACATTACCCACTTCGGACCTGAAGGAAACCTGTTCGCGGAACTTGAAGCCGGGTTCAAGGAATATGCCGAATACGGCACGGGCAAGCATCGTCATTATATTCACAATGACGCCGATGCCGCGCGCCACGGTGGGTCGCCCGGCACACTGACACCCTGGAAAGCCCTGCCTGAAAATACACATTTAATGCTTTACGAGGGTCTGCACGGCGGCCTGATCACAGGTGAGGTAAACATCGCCCAGTACGTCGATGTGCTTATCGGCATCACACCCATTATCAACCTGGAATGGATACAGAAAATCCAGCGGGATAAGGCAGTTCGCGGCTATAGCATCGAAGATGCCACCGACATGATCCTGGAACGCATGCATGATTATGTTCACTATATCACCCCGCAATTCTCCCGCACGGACATCAACCTGCAGCGGGTACCGACCGTCGATACCGCCAATCCGTTCGGGGCCGTGCATATCCCCTCCAGCGACGAGAGTTTTACCGTCATCCATGTGCGCAACCGGGACAAGCTGGCGGTCGATTTCCTTTACCTGCTGGAAATGCTGTATGGTTCTTTCATGTCCACACCCTATACGATTGTGATCCCTGCCGGCAAAACGAACTTTGCCATCCAGCTGATTATTGAACCGCTTGTCAAGCGGATAATGGCGGCCAAGGAAACGGCGCAGGTGTAAATCAGCCCGACAAAACGCCGGCTTCGCTTAGCGGATTGATCTTGGCCGATCAGACGCTGTCAGTGGCTGATTCTGTTTCACTTGTTACCAGCGACGTCCTTGTTTCGCCGGTTTCGTGCGCGCCGGTCGCCAGGTTCAGCCCCTCCTGGAAATACGACCTGGCGGCGGCGTGCTCTCCCTGTTGCTCAAGCAGGATTGCCAGTTCCTGGCAGCTTGCGGGATCAGGCCGGGCCTGTATGCTTTGTTCAAGGTAACTTCTGGCTTTTCCCCAGAGGTGATTTTTTTTGCACAAACGACCCAGGGTCAACAACAATGCCGAATCCTGAGGAAATCGGGACAGACAGTTCTCGGCAAATTCCAATTGGCGCTTAAGATTCTTGCCTTCAACCAGACCGAACAGTCGGGCCAACTCCGGATCCCACTGCCTCTTGAGCACGCGCCGCAACATGGCTTCACAATCACTGCTGCTCCCTTGGCGCACGCGTTCCGTTACGTAAGCGCCGATCAGGGAGTTTTCCTTTTTCAGCTTGTTCGGAATAGCCCGCCAGACGTTTTCCAGCGCAATCCCATCCTGTTCGTTGCCGGCCTGTCGCAGCAATCCGGCATGGAAGGTCAACCGCTTTGCTTTGGCCTGCTCCGCGGACATTAAGCCGCGCCGCCTGTATTCAGACCAGTGGTGCAGATCAGCCGGCAATCGCAGCACCTTTTTCAAGGCCTGAATTAAAACATAAACCAGGAGGAACAAGACGATGGCGGCAAGCACGAATACAACCAGGCTGGTTTGGATTATCCATTCCTTATAGGTAAATATCACCGCACCCGGCGACTGTTGCAACCACCACCCCATGGCGACTGCAAGAAGCAACACAGTGAGCAAGGTGAACACTATTCTCACTGTTGCGCACCGCCGCCGGTTATCATTCCGGTTTGCCGCGTCAGATACTCATCAAGCGCGCGTAGTGTCGCGTCGACAGATGGAACAGCCTGTTGCAAACCGACGCCGACCGCTGTTTCCAGGGAAGCCAACGCGTTTTGCACTCGTTCATCATCGACATCGAAGTATTCATTCAACCAATCTGTGCAGGAATTGACGGACTGACGGAACTGGCCATCATCTCTGATCAATAGCGCCAGACGGGCCGCCTCAAGCTGCAAACGCAAATTCTGGTATAAAAAGTAGCGTTCCTGCGGCGTCAAAAACGCGGCATTGTTTTTATCGGTGCGGGAAATGACAAGCAGGGATTTTAATTCCTGCCACAGACCCCGGGCCAGGTGCTGCCAGCTGTTTCCCGTCCCCATCGGATCTTCCTTGGCCGTTGCGGCCGTTTGCCCAGCGGTCCCACCGAGTTTCAGCGGTAGTCGGTCCGCCCGGCGGGCCAGATCGCCCAGCATCAGGGCAAGACCGCCATAATCTGTACGCGGAACCTCATTCAACCGGTTGATGTCCGCGATTAACTGTTCCCGTACGGGGATAAGCGCCGGGTCGGCGATTTCCCTGAGCCTGGTATCGGCAGACTGCAAAATGGCTTGTGCCGTGTCCACGTCACCAGCCAGCGCCAGACGGTGGGATGCGATCAGGAAAAGGTATTTCAGTTCCGCCAGTTGCCAGCCGATATCGTTGTTTCCCTGCCGCTGCAAGCTGTTTAAGTTGTGTAACATCCCGCTGAGCTGTTCATTGGTCCTGGTCAACCGGGTATCAAGTAGACGGGTGTTTTCAGCCAGGGATGTAGCACTCCGTTGCAGCACATCCAGCCTGGCTGCCTGGGATTGAAGTTCGGCTTCACTGGCTTTCCTGGCCTTGCTGAGGTCGAAAATAAAATAACCTGCCGCACCCGCAGTTACCAGAAGCAGTACGATAAGGAACAGGATAATCCCCCAGGGCCGGCCCCCGGATCGGCGCTTGCCGGCGCTTGTGCTGTCCGCTGTTTCGGGTTTCGTCCCGGCGTCAATCGAACTGGTTTCTTCAGTGACGTCAGTGCCCGCTTCTTCGGCAATTCCGGCGGCGGCTTGTTCAGCTACCTTTACCTCAGCTGTTTCATTGACCTTGTTGTTCACTTTTCAGTTGCTCTCGTTCATGTTCATCAAAGCATCAACCAGGCCTGCATCGCTGTTATCCGTCGCTACGGCTACGCGAAGAAACCCTGCTCGCAACGCGCCTTGCTTAATTCGATCGCTCATCACGACTATGGCGGTTCCATATAAGCGCTCGCTATCGCCGACCGGCATCAACTCGACCAGGTTATCCAGCCCTGCCAGACTGGTGATGATCACGGCATCCGGTCTCTCATCATGCCAGAATTTCGCCATGTCTGCCCGACTTATATCAGGCTTATCGCGCCGGTATACTTCCAGGCAATCCACACCGGCGCCGCGGCCAAGCAAGCTGTCCCGCAATACTTCGCGGCCACCCTGGCCGCGCATAATAACAACCCGTTTATCCCTTATTTCCGTCCCGGACAATACCGGCATCTGTAACAAGGCTTCACTTCCGCCATTGTCGATATGCCCGACTCGCTTGAGTCCCAGAGCCAGCAAAGTATCGGCTGTTGCCCGCCCGACGGCAAGGACGGTCTTTTGCTGCAATACATCGACAATATGCGGGAACAGGTCCATGGCATGGACAACGGCATTTTTGCTGACAAAGATGACGATATCCGCATCTGCCAGACGCCGCTGGTTTTCTACTATCCGGTCTTCATCCGGGACAGGCCGGATGACCAGGGTCGGTAAAATCAGCGGCGCACCTCCCCTCTCCTTAATCATTCTGCAGAGTTCAGCCGCCTGGTGCGCGGGCCTTGTTACCCAGACTTTTTTGCCCGACAGGGTAGGATCACTGCCCTGCATTGCCCATAACCTCAGCCAGGATCTCCCGCGCTCCCTGCTGCAGCAACTGTTCCCCCAATTCATGCCCGAGCTCCTCGCCCCGGTCCGCTGCGCCGACGATCCTGTTTTTCACTACCCTGGAACCATCCGGGTAACCCACCAGCGCGGTCATGGAGAGCACCGCACCGGAAATTTCCGCATACGCCGCAAGCGGCAGGTGACAGCCCCCATAGAGTGTCCGGGACAAGGCTCTCTCCGCACTCACGCACACCCGGGTCGGTTCGTGGTTCAAGGGCCGGATAAGCTGTAAAACCTGCGCATTGTCTGTCCTGGTTTCAATTCCCAGCGCGCCCTGTCCTATGGCCGGCAGCATGTCATCCACGTCAAGGTAAAAGCTGATCCTGTCCTCCTTGCCCAGCCGTTTCATCCCGGCGGCTGCAAGAATCAGCGCATCATATGTCCCGTTATCCAGTTTTTGCAGCCTGCTCCCCACATTGCCGCGAATGTCCTGCAGCGCCAGCCTCGGGTAAGCTGCATTGAGTTGGCACTGTCGGCGCAAACTGGATGTCCCGATTTTAGCGCCGGCCGGTAATTCGGCCAGGGACGAGTAGCGGTTTGCTATCAATACATCCCTCGGGTCCTCTCTTTGCATGATCACTGTAATTGATAGGCCGGCGGGCAGGTCTACCGTCACGTCCTTCATTGAATGAACGGCCAGGTCGGCCTCATTATTCATCAGTGCCTGCTCCAGTTCTTTGACAAACACGCCTTTGCCGCCCATTTGCGCCAGTGATTTGTGCAAAAAACGATCGGCGAGCGTCTTTACGGTCTTTATCCCGACGCTCAGGCCGGGATGCATATCCTGTAAGCGCGCGCGCACGAATTGCGCCTGCCACAAGGCCAGGGGACTTTCTCTGGTGACAATGCGTAAGCCCGAACCGGTCATTAATCCGTAATTCTCCATAGTTTCAACGTGTTATGTCATTTCAAAAAGCGCCTTCACATTCCATATGTTTCCCTTCGCTTGCGGCTTCCCGGTCAAGCCCGGAATGGTATTGCCGGGCCAGGCAACTTAATGGGGGACCCGTCTACCGTGTATAAGGGCTTTGACCTCCCATACAATCTGGATACACTAACCCGCAGTTCTCACCAGTTGATGCGATGATCGCGCAGGATTTTTGCCCTCAGCGGGCGCCTGCGACCGAAAGCATAGCCGTAGCTATGGTTGAGAGAGCACGTGCCCGCTGAGGGCAAAAAGACAAGCGAGGGCGCATCAAGCGCAGCTATGTTGTGACGACATAGTGAATAGATTACCATAACTTATTGACAGCAATCTCATATCAGATGACAACAAGCGAACTGGTGAGAAATGCGGGTTAACAGGGTAGACGACATTTATTCAACTTTGCCGGGGTTTTTCAGATGAAACTGGGCGTAATCATGGATCCTGTAGCCGGGATCAAGGTCGAAAAAGACACGACTCTGGCATTGCTGCTCGCGGCTCAGCGCAGGGAATGGGAAATACATTATATGGAGATGGACGACGTGTATCTCATTGGTAACACGGCGCGGGCAAGCGCCCGCGTTATGACGGTCGCGGATGATGCGTCCGACTGGTATCAATTGCGACAGCGGACTGAGCTGGCGCTCTCGGATTTGGATGTAATCCTGATGCGCAAAGATCCCCCCTTTAACATGGAATACATCTATATGACCTATATCCTGGAACACGCAGCAGCTCGCGGAACGCTTGTCGTCAACGACCCGGCTGCATTGCGTAATGTTAATGAAAAGGCCTTTATCACCCAATTTCCTCAGTGTATAGCTCCCACCCTGATCAGCCGTAATGCGCAGCAGATACACGCTTTCCTGGAACAGCACGGGCAGGTTGTACTCAAGCCTCTGGACGGCATGGGCGGCGCCTCGGTGTTCCGTGTTGATAAGGAGGACCCGAACAGGAACGTCATCGTGGAAACCCTGACCCGGAACTCGCAAAGCTTTATTATGGCGCAACAATACCTGGCGGCAATTGAACAGGGTGATAAACGCATTCTGCTGGTTGACGGCCGGCCGCTGGAACATGCGCTGGCGCGCATCCCTAAATCCGGCGATATACGCGGGAACCTGGCCGCGGGAGGAACCGGCAAGGGTATTGACCTGTCCGAACGGGACTATTGGATCTGCGAACAGGTGGGGCCGAGATTGCGCTCAATGGGATTGGTTTTCGTCGGTTTGGACGTTATCGGCGACTACCTGACGGAGATCAACATTACCAGTCCGACCTGCGTAAGAGAATTGGAACGACTCTACGATTGTGATATCGCAGGGAAGGTAATGGACTGTATTGCCGAAAAGTCGCCGCTGCCGTCTTGAGCAACTCTGTTGCAATTCGCCCGGAGCTGACACCTGACGACAGGCTGAGCCTGACGTTTTGTCTTGCCTTACTCTTTCATGCCCTGATCATCCTGGGGATTGTTTTTGCACCGGAAGATAAAGTCAACCCGCGCTATGAGTCCATGGAGATCGTGCTGGTACAACAATCCAGTGAACCGGCAAAAGAAGCCGATGTCCTTGCCCAGGCTAACCTGCGCGGGGGAGGAGATGTCTCAGAAAAGTTTACTCCGGCTTCACCTCTGCCGTTTCTACCACCTGAGGATCAAACTGAAGTTGCCGCGCCGGTCGAAACACAACCGCAAGAATCGCCTGCCGAAACTGAAATAACCGAACCCGGGCCGGGGCCTGCGCAGGAAGTCGTTGAGCACCTGGCCGTCGAGGTGGAAAAAACTTCAGCCGCACTGGAGGAAAGCCCGGTCAAACCCGAGCCAAACCACCCCAGCGCCAGTGAATTACTGAGCAACAGCCTGAGGATGGCTGCTTTGAGCTCGGAGGTAAAACGGAAACTGGAGACCAAAGCAAAGCGTCCGAAAAGGACATTCATATCGGCCAGTACCCGTGAATACAAATATGCGGCCTACATGGAGGCATGGCGCGCAAAAGTGGAACGCGTGGGGAACCTGAATTACCCGGAAGAAGCCAGAAAGCGTAAAATCTCCGGACAGCTGGTGCTGGACGTGGCGTTGAACCCGGACGGCAAAATAAATCAAATTACCGTCCGTCGTTCCTCGGGTCATAAGGTGCTGGATGACGCCGCAATCAGGATTGTGGAACTGGCAGCGCCGTATGCGCCTTTTCCCGTGGCGATCCGCGCGGAAACCGATGTTCTGCACATTACCAGAACCTGGCAGTTTCTGGATCAGCGCGGTTTCAAATAGCCCGACCTGATACGCCTGTGGATAAAGGTTAGCCCTCTTGAGACAGGAAATAAAATCGGCTTTTATTATTTCGAGGTGGCTTTCTGCTGCTTATACGGATACTATTACAGTTATGGTTTCCGGATCTCACATGTCACCAAGTACATATCCGGGCAGGCATTTGTCGCACGAACCAATTGGACTTCATGGCGCCGTCATTATGTTCTGAGGTGACTTATGCAAGTCAGTAACTTCACAAATCAGTTTCTCATCGCTATGCCCAGCCTGAGAGATCCCAATTTTTCTCAAACCGTTACATACATCTGTGCACACAATGATGACGGTGCGATGGGTCTTGTGATCAACCGACCGGCGAATTGCGAACTAGGCGAAATCCTGCAACAAATGCAGATGAAGCCGGAGAATGAAACCATTGAAAAGATGCCGGTTTATCAAGGCGGGCCGGTCCACACCGACCGGGGATTCGTGTTGCACGAGCCGAGCAATCAATGGGATTCTTCGATCAGTGTGAGTGATGCACTGGGCGTGACGACTTCCCGGGATATATTACTTGCCATCGCGGAAAGCGCGGGGCCGCAAAATTTCCTTATCGCCCTGGGTTACGCAGGCTGGACAGCCGGACAATTGGAAGAGGAAATAAAAGAAAACGTCTGGCTGAACGTGTCCGCGGATTTGGAAGTCATTTTCAACACCCCTTGTGAACTGCGCTGGTCCTCGGCAACTGCTTTGTTGGGCATCGATCATCACCAGATATCGACCGGCTTCGGGCACGCTTGATGTATGTGTCACGACCTGCCACCCTGCTTTGTTTCGATTTCGGTACAAAAAGAATTGGGGTGGCAGTGGGTCAGACGCTGACTGATACGGCCACTCCCCTGGAAATCATCTCCGTTCGTAACAACCGCCCGGATTGGGAACGGATCAGCGCGCTTATCAAACAATGGCAGCCTCAGGCCCTGCTGGTGGGGAATCCTTTGAATATTGACGGCAGCCGTCAACTGATCACAACTGACGCCGATAAATTCGCCGGAAAACTGCAAGGACGTTACCGACTCCCCGTACTGCGCGCCGATGAGCGGCTCTCCACTGTCGAGGCCCGAACCCGTCAACGAAACAAGCAACCCCTCGATCATGTCGCGGCTCAGGTTATCCTGGAAGGATGGCTGCAGGAAAATCCGGATAAGCCAAAAAATGATACAATAACCGATCAGTAGAGAACGTTCAGATAAACTATGCCGGCAAATAATATCGACATGGAGCAACTGCTCCAAACGATGAAATCCGACCTGGAACGATACCTGGAAAAATACAATATATATGATCCCCTGTTTGTCGGGATCCACAGCGGTGGTGTGTGGATAGCACAGCGGTTGCACCAACTGTTCGGCTCCACCCTGCCTCTCGGCAAACTGAATATCGCATTTTACCGGGACGACTTCAGTCGGATCGGCCTGCACCCGCAAGTCACACCTTCCAGCCTGCCGTTCGATATTACAGACCGTCACGTGATTCTAATCGATGACGTACTTTATACCGGCCGCACCGTGCGCGCGGCAATGAATGAATTATTCGACTATGGCAGAGCGGCCAGTATCTGCCTGGCGGTACTGGTGGATCGCAGCGGCAGGGAATTGCCCATACGGGCTGACGTGACCGGTAAGTATCTCAACCTTGAAGTAAACCAGCATATAAAACTTTCAGGTCCGGAACCCCTGGCGCTGGAAATCAAGACGATAGAATGACGGGTCACTCAATTCAACTGGATCAGCATGGGCACCTCAAACATTTCCTGACGACGGAAGGCCTCAGTCGTCAAATTCTGACTAGTATCCTTGATTATGCCGAATCTTTCGCCGGTGTAAGCGGCCGCGCCGTAAAAAAAGTACCTCTATTGCGCGGCAAGACCGTAGCCAACCTGTTTTTTGAATCCAGTACCCGGACCCGTACAACTTTTGAGCTGGCAGCCAAACGCTTGTCCGCCGATGTGTTGAATATCAACATCGCCACATCGGCCACCAACAAAGGTGAAACCCTGCAGGATACCTTGCATACCCTGGAAGCCATGCATTGCGATATGTTCGTGGTGCGCCACAGCAACAGTGGCGCGGCGCATTTCATTGCCGGCCAAGTGGCGGAAAATATCCATGTAATCAATGCGGGGGATGGCCGTCATGCCCACCCGACCCAGGCCATGCTGGATATGTTCACCATACGTCGGCATAAACCGGATTTTGAGTCCTTGCGAGTGGCTATTGTCGGGGATATTGCCCACTCGCGGGTTGCCCGTTCGGAAATCCATGCGCTTAACATACTTGGAGTCAGCGATATTCGCGTCATCGCGCCCAAAACCCTGCTCCCGGAAAACATCGAAAGTCTGGGGGTGCAGGTATTTCATGATTTGACCGAGGGGCTGCACGATGTGGACGTAATCGCCATGTTGCGCCTGCAGCGGGAACGCATCGGCAATGCCGTCCTTCCCAGCGAGGAGGAGTTTTTCCACTGTTTCGGCCTCACTGAAGCGCGCCTGCGCGTGGCAAAGCCTGACGTGATCGTCATGCACCCTGGCCCAATCAATCGTGGGATAGAAATTGATTCACAGGTTGCGGATGGAGACAGGTCGGTTATCTTACAACAGGTCAGCCACGGCATAGCCATACGCATGGCGGTGATGGCCATGGTCATGGGCGCCGCAACCGACGCCTCAAAGGGAGGCGACTGATGCGTATAGCTATCAGCAACGGTCACCTGATCTGTCCCGCGCAGCAGCTTGACGGGCAAGGCGATCTGTACATCGCGGACGGCAGGATAGTCTCTGCCGGCAAGCAGGTAGATGGATTCAGCGCGGATCTTGAAATCTCTCTGGACGGACAGTACGTATGTCCGGGGATTGTCGATCTGAGCGTACATACCCGAGAACCTGGATTCGAGCACAAGGCGACGATCGCGTCTGAAACAGAAGCGGCCGTCCGCTCCGGTGTAACCAGTATGGTGTGTCCGCCGAATACCCGGCCGGTAACGGACACCCCGGCGGTTGTTGAACTTATCCATCAACGCCAATCCCGGCTCAACAAGACGCGCATATATCCGCTAGGCGCGCTGACCAAAGGACTGGGTGGTCAGCAATTAACGGAAGTGGCGGCCCTCAAACGGGCCGGTTGTGTCGGTTTGTCGAATGCCGATAAACCGATCGAGGATACGGAAGTGCTGCGCCGCTCGTTTGAATACGCCATCGGTTTTGATCTGCCCGTTTTCATCCACCCGGAGGACAGTTATCTGAGAAATCAAGGTGTTATGCACGAGGGTAAAATCAGCACACGCCTGGGTCTGCCCGGGATTCCGGAAACCGCGGAAACGATAGCCATCAGTCGCGCCCTGTTGTTAATCGAACAGGCCGGGGTAACCGCGCATTTCTGCCGCCTGTCTTGCGCACGTAGCGTGGAACTGATCGACGCGGCAAAACAGCAGGGACTCCCGGTCACGGCGGATGTCGGGATATGTTATCTGTATCTTACGGAAGTCGACGTTGACGGCTTCAATTCCCAATGCCGCCTGTGGCCGCCCCTGCGTACCGACCGGGACAGGCAGGCATTGCTGGACGGGTTGCGCTCGGGCGTCATCGACGCCGTCTGTTCGGACCACCAACCCCACGATGAAGACGCCAAAGCCGCGCCTTTCAGCAGCACCGAGCCCGGCGCATCCACACTGGAAGTCCTGGCGCCGCTGGCGTTCAACCTGGCTGCTGCCCGCGATTTCAGCCCGGGACAAATCGTGCAAGCCCTTACCTGTCGACCTGCTTCTATCATAGGCATCGACGCGGGGAGTCTGGTCGGCGGCGCACGGGCCGACCTGTTCATCTTCGATGAGAACCGGCAGTGGACGGTCAAGGCAGAAAAATTAGTCAGCGCCGGAAAAAACACGCCTTTCGACAACTGGGAGATGAACGGCAAAATCACCCATACGATTATCGACGGCAAACTGGCGTTCCAGGATACTGTTTAATGCCGCATCCGGATAGCCGCGACAGCATTTTTGTCGAGGACGCCGCGGTCCTGCAACACCAGGCGCTGGGCGCCGGTCAGCATCTCCTGCGCCTGGCAGCCGACGCAACGGCGCAACGGGCCTTGCCTGGCAGCTTTATCCACCTGCGCTGCCACGATGACCTGCCCATGCGCCGCCCCATGTCGATCATGCGTGCAGATCCCGACGCCGGCTGGATTGATATTCTGTACAAGGTTCACGGCCTGGGTACGGATAAACTGGCCGGCACTAAAATCGGTGACAGAATCAATCTGCTGGGCCCCATCGGCAACCCGTTCAAACAGCAGGGTTATCGAAGCATCCCCCTGTTAATCGGTGGCGGAGTCGGCATTCCTCCCATGGTGTTCCTCGCCGAGCACATGATGAAACAGGCAAAGACCGTGAACCCCTTCGTAATCATGGGTTCCGAGATCCCTTTTCCCTTTAACCCCAGGCCCTCGCGGATCATGGTCGAGGGGGTCCCGGGAGAAGCGATCGCCTGCATGCCCTTGCTGGAGGACTGGGGAATTGCCAGCCGCCTCACCAGCAGACAGGGCTTTCCGGGGTGTTATGACGGTCTCGTCACCGACTTGGCCCGGCTATGGCTGGCCGGCCTCAGCGCGGCACAACGCCGGCAGGTCGAGATATTCAGTTGCGGACCGACGCCCATGTTGCAGGCCGTTGCAGGCCTGGCCCGGGAATTTTCCCTGCCCTGCCAGGTTTCACTGGAAGAATACATGGCATGCGCCGTAGGCGGCTGCGCGGGCTGTACGGTACCCGTTTATAATAACGGCACGGTATCCATGCAGCGGGTCTGCGTGGACGGCCCGGTGTTCCAGGGTGAGGAGGTGTTTCCGGAAATGGTCGGCAACAACCAGAATTGTGAATAATTACAACCAGTTTTTTTGAACCATGCCCACACTACAGATTTATCATATCGCCTTTTAGACATATAACTCACTGATATATAATATCTTTCATTATTTTATCAAAATTAGCCTGATTCTGGCACAGAACCTGCATTAATAAAGGTAGCCAAGTTTTAACCCTTAATATCAACCAATTGGAGGAAGTAAAATGAACTGGCAAACTCCTGAATACAGCGACATCCGCTTCGGTTTCGAAGTCACGATGTACATCAACAACAAGTAATAACAATATTACAAGTTGCATAAAAAAGGGTCGTCAAGACCCTTTTTTATTGCCTGGGATCCAGTAAGTCAATCGCAGCATACAGGCTGTCATAATTTTATTTGCCTTTCATAATTGACTATAGTAAACGGAGGATGGTGAACGAAACCCTTTTCCGTGCGGATTGACGTAATGAAAAACCTGCTTGAGCGATTGCAACGGTTACGCATGGAGATTGAACAGGCGGAGCGGCAGTTCGGACGGGAGCCCGGCAGTGTAAAATTGCTTGCCGTGAGCAAAACCAGGGAAGCTGCCGATATTCTGGCGCTGGCGCAACACGGCACATCGGATTTCGGTGAGAACTACGTCCAGGAGGCGCAGGCTAAAATCGTGCAACTAAGCGGACGCGCCCTTACCTGGCACTTCATCGGTCCGATCCAGTCCAACAAGACCCGCCAGATCGCCGGGTGTTTTGATTGGGTACACTCCGTCGCTCGCGTCAAAATCGCCAATCGATTAAATGCGGCGCGCCCACCTGAGATGCCACTCCTGAATATCTGCATCCAGGTCAATATTGATGCTGAACCCGGCAAAGCGGGTGTTGAGCCGGATCAAGTGGAACAACTGGTTGAGCAGCTTCTCCCGTTATCCCGGCTGAAACTGAGAGGACTCATGGCGCTGCCCGCGCCTACAGATGATTTCACCATACAACGACGCGCTTTCATGAAACTACGCGGGCTGCAGGAACAGCTCATAGGTACAGGCTACCGGCTCGACACGTTATCCATGGGCACCACGAATGACATGCGGGCCGCCATAGCCGAAGGGGCAACCATGGTCAGGGTCGGCACGGCATTATTCGGGCCGAGAACCCGCTGATTGCCGTTGCCCTGAAAATTCAAGCATGAACTGATATGATTTAACCATTATGCAGGATCAGAAAATCACCTTTCTCGGCTGCGGCAACATGGGAACGAGCCTCATCAGTGGTCTTATCGCCAATGGTCATCCCGCAGCTTCCCTGTTCGGCGTTGACCCGGACGAAAATCAACGCCGCGAGGTTGAAACCCGTTACCATATTCGCAGCGCGGCCAGGATAGCTGAGGGTGTTCCCGGCGCCGATGTCATTGTCCTGGCGGTCAAACCACAAACCGTTACGGCTGTACTGGCCAGCATAAGAGCAGCCCTGCAAACCAAACGTCCCCTGATTCTGTCCATCGCGGCCGGCATTCGCACCGGGACAATCACTGCTGCACTCGGCGGCGCCTGCCCGGTGGTGCGCGCCATGCCCAACACGCCTGCGCTGTTACGGGGCGGCGCAACCGGGCTGTATGCTGCTGCTGATGTCAGCGCGGCCCAGCGCCAGGTGGCAACCCATATCATGCAGGCGGTCGGAGTCGCGGTCTGGTTGGATGACGAGTCTCTACTGGACACTGTAACTGCTGTCTCCGGCAGTGGCCCCGCCTATTTTTTCCTGGTCGTTGAGTTGCTGGAAAAAATTGCCGCCGACATGGGTTTATCCCGTGAACAGGCTCGCCTGCTTAGCGTTGAAACTGCATTGGGGGCGGCCAGGATGCTGAAGGAAACCGGAGAGGATGCAGCCACCCTGAGGCAACGGGTTACCTCCCCGGGCGGAACCACTGAGAAAGCGCTGCAGGTTTTCAAAGAGGGGGGACTGGAGCAACTGCTGCGCCGGGCTCTGACTGCTTGCCGGGACCGTTCGATAGAACTGGCGCAACAGGGAGATTAACAAATGGGCGGTTCCTACCTGACCGATGCTTTGCTGTACCTGATCAACACGATCTTTTCCATTTACATTCTATTTGTGGTGCTGCGCTTCCTGCTACAGACGGTCCAGGCTGATTCTCATAACCCCATATCACAATTCCTGTTACAGGCAACCAGCCCGCCCCTGCGCTTGTTGCGCCGTTTCATCCCGGGGCATGGCAGGATCGATTGGTCTTGCATTATCCTGATGGTCATGCTCCAGGCTATTGAATTTTCCCTGACCAGCCTGATCACCTATGGCGCTTCTTTTGCCTTTATCGGCCTGCTCCTGCTCAGCACCGCAGAGTTACTGAAACTGATCATCCATATATTCATGTTCGTAATCTTTGTACAGATAATTCTCAGTTGGATCAGCCCCGGCTCATACAACCCGATTACGGTTCTCCTGCATCAATTATCCGAACCCTTGCTGCGGCCGGCCCGCAGAATATTGCCTTCGACCCACGGTGTCGATTTTTCCCCCATCCTGGTGTTTATCTTTTTACAACTGTCATTGACTCTTCTGGTCAGACCCCTGACTGACCTGGGGCGGGCTTTTGCCGCCTGACAACTCTTCCCCCGGTCCGATCGAATACCTGGCAGATACAACCCTGTTGCCAGTCTCACTCTTGGTATAGTATTCTTAGCATCCAAGCAGAAAGGAGTAACCGATGCCCCGAATCGCAACCGCCCTGATCACACTGTTACTACTGACGGCCGGATTGACTGTCAGCGCCGAGCAATCAAAGACGTTCGGTGATTACACCATCCATTACGTGGCCTTTACCACGGACCTGCTGTCGCCCGAGATCGCCCGGCTCTACAAAATCCGCCGCAGTAAAAACCGGGCCATTCTCAATATTTCCGTTCTCAAGAAGGTCATGGAGACGACGGGTCAGCCGGTCAAGGCACAGGTGGAAGCCACCGCGACCAACCTGACCCGGCAGTTAAAAAACCTGAATACCCGGGAATTAAGTAGCAACGGGGCAATTTACTACATCGCCGAGACAGCCGTTAATAATGAAGAGACCCTTAACTTTGACCTGAGTATTACCCCCGAAGGCGAGACCGTTGCCTTGAGCTTTTCTTTTCAGCAGCAGTTTTTTACGGAATAGCGCTCCGGTTACGACAGGCGCTGCAGACAGGCATTTTATATGTCGTATTCAATGGTCAGCGGGGCATGGTCCGAGAAACGCTGTTGTTTGTAAATGGATACTGATTTGATGTGGTTCGTCAGCCCCGGTGTCACTACCTGATAATCGATACGCCAACCCACGTTTTTCGCCCAGGACTGCCCTCGGTTTGACCACCAGGTATATTGCTCGGCCTCCTGGTTCACCACGCGAAATGCATCGACCATACCAAACTCACCAAACACCTTGTCCATCCATGCCCGCTCCTCCGGCAGAAACCCGGAATTTTTCCGGTTGCTGCGCCAGTTTTTCAAATCAATTTCCTTATGGGCTATATTCCAGTCGCCACAGATGATAACTTCCCGGCCCTGGCGCCGCATTGCCGTCAGCACCGCCTCAAAGCGCGCCATGAAATCGTACTTGACCGCCTGCCGTTCGTCGCCCGAGGTACCGGACGGCAGGTACAGGGACACGACACTGACCCCGTTATAATCAGCCTGGAGGAAGCGCCCCTCCCGGTCGGCCGTATCCCAGCCCAGTTGATCAGTCACCTTGTCCGGTTCCCGGCGGGAATACAGGGCAACACCGCTGTAGCCTTTTTTTTCCGCGCTGTTGAAAAATCCGCAATACCCGGGCGGTTGCAATATCCGTGTGTCCAATTGTTCGGTCTGCGCCTTTATTTCCTGTAGGCAGACAACATCGGCATCTTGTTTCAGCATCCAGTCAATAAAACCCTTGTTAGAGGCAGAGCGGATCCCGTTGGCGTTTAATGTGATAATCTTCATGGCTGATGTATACTGACGCTATTATTTAAAAAATCAATCGCCTCTGCCTGTCTTCCGAGGAGAACCAACCATGCCTGTCTATGACAACGCTGACTCTTCCATCAAGTCCATGAAGGGCATTCATGTGTACCATTACTTCTTGACGCCCCATGCCGTCAATTTGTTTACCCAGGAAAATACCACGGGACTAATCCCCGCGCAGCCGCGCCTGGCCGTATGAAACCTGTGAAAGAATACCAAGCCAGGTTTATAGATTTCGCCATCCGCAACAGGGTATTGCAATTTGGCCGGTTCACCCTGAAATCGGGCCGCAGCAGCCCGTATTTTTTCAACAGCGGGTTGTTCAACAATGGTAACAGCATCGCCCTGCTGGGACAGTTTTACAGGCATGCCATTGAAGACGCCGGTCTTCAATTCAATATGTTGTTCGGGCCGGCTTATAAAGGTATCCCGCTGGTGACGGCCGTCGCCATAGCCTACGCCAATGATAATCAGCGTTCCCTGCCTTATTGTTTTAACCGCAAAGAGGAAAAAAATCATGGCGAAGGCGGCATACTTGCGGGCGCGCCCCTGCACGGCGACGTCCTGATCATCGATGACGTCATCACTGCCGGGACCTCGATCAACTTCTCCGTCGATTTGATAAAGGGTCATGGGGCCCGGACAACAGCAGTAGCCATCGCCCTGGACCGCCAGGAACGCGGCCAGGATGGTTCATCGGCCATCGCTGAGATTCAGCACCGATACGGCATTCCGGTTGTCCCCATCATTACCCTGGACAACCTGGTCGAATTCCTCCGCAACGACCCGGCGTATTCAGCGCCACTCAAAGATATACTGAGCTACAGAGCGGAATACGGAATCCAACAACATGACGGGGAATGATCGGGGGGGGTCTCGGGTCCCGACAGATTACGCGCCCGGGTTACAAGACGGTTGAAGATATGATTATTCTTAAAATGGCAACTGCAGGCTGGTGTCCGCCGTCGCCTGCAACAAACTGCGGAACCGGCCTTGGATACGTTCCAGGGCAGCCTGGTCGTCAGCTTCAAAGCGCAGGGTGAGCACGGGTGAGGTATTCGACGCGCGCACCAGGCCCCAGCCGTCCTGAAATTCAACCCTCACCCCATCCGTACTGATGATCTTTGCGCCGGGAAAATCGGCATTGTCTTTGAGTTCCTGCATGTAGGTCTGATGTGCATCCTCAGGCAACTTCACCCGCAATTCAGGTGTCGAAACGCCTTCCGGCATTTCCGCAAACAGGTCTTCCGACCTGGTCCGGCTACGCAGTATGATTTCCAGCAGGCGGGCGCCGGCATAAAGCGCATCGTCGAATCCGTACCAGCGTTCCTTGAAGAAGATATGGCCGCTCAACTCACCGGCGAGCGGGGCCTGCATTTGCTCCATTTTGCTCTTGATCAGGGAATGACCGGTCTTCCACATCAGCGGTACGCCGCCGTTTGCTTCAATCACGGTTTTTAAGTAGCGCGAACACTTCACATCATAGATGATGCTGGCGCCCTTGTTACGGGCCAGCACATCCTTTGCCAGCACCATCAATTGCCGATCAGGCCAGATAATATGCCCGGCGCTGTCGACAACGCCAAGCCGGTCTCCATCACCGTCAAAGGCAAGCCCGATATCGGCCTGCTGCTGTTTTACCCGGACGATCAGCGCCTCCATGTTTTCCGGCTGACTGGGATCGGGATGATGGTTGGGAAATGCTCCATCGACGTCGCAATACATTTCCTCAACATGATGGCCCAGAGCGCGAAACAGCTGTGGGGCGACATCGCCCGCCACACCGTTGCCGCAATCAATGACGACCTTCAAGCCCGCGCCGTTCGACACAGGCGAAATATCATCGGCAATTCTCGCTATATAATCAGATCGGACGTCTGCCGACGACAAACTGCCACGGCCACGGCTAAAATCACCCGCAACAATGCGCTGATAAATAGCCTGTAGCGCGTCCCCGAACAAGGTCTCCCCGCCAATGATCAGTTTCATGCCGTTATATTCGGGCCCATTATGGCTGCCCGTCACCATCACGCCGCTATTCGCTTGCAACCAGTGCGTGGCAAAATACAATAACGGCGTAGGAACCATACCGATATCCACGACATCCCGCCCACTCTGGCGCAGGCCCGCAACCAGGGCGCCGGCCAGTTCCGGGCTCGAGTGCCTGCCGTCGCGCCCGATGATGACCGCCTGTTCTCCCCTGTCCCTGGCTTCCGCACCGATGCCGAGCCCGATACGGTGGGCGATATCCGCGGTCAAGGTCCGTCCCACCACTCCCCGTATATCATAGGCGCGGAAAATAGAAGGAGGGACTGCGGGCCGGGTCATTTTGATCAGCCTGAAACGTCTTTCAGGACGGGCTTCTGTGGTTGTTCCTGAGATTTTTCGCGGTAGCGTACAACGATTAATTCCATCAACTGCCTGGCCAGTTTCTCCTTCGATGCCGTTCCCAGTGACTGTGATCCGCCCGGCCAGTAGACATCCAGGGCATTTTCGTCACTGTCAAACCCAAGTCCGTCGCCTACCCGGTTTGCCGCTATCATATCCAGCTTTTTATTCGCCAGTTTCTGTTTTGCATTGTCTGCCAGGTGTTCCGTTTCCGCGGCAAAACCGACAGTAAAAGGTGGATTAGCAAGTGCAGCGATTTCAGACACGATATCCGGCGTTTTCTCCAGGCGCAGAAGTATTCCTGCGTCCTGTTTTTTCATCTTGTGCAGTGCCGCCTCGCGACTTCGATAATCCGCTACGGCCGCGGCTGATATAAAAATGTCACAGGACGTTGCCTCTTCCAGAACTGAGTCATGCATCTGGTCGGCTGAAACTACTTCGATCACCCGGACACGCGCAGGCGCTGTCAAGACGACAGGTCCTGAGACCAGGGTGACCGAGGCGCCGGCCTCCTCGGCGGCTCGGGCAACGGCATAGCCCATTTTCCCCGAACTACGGTTGCTGAGATAGCGAACCGGATCGATAAACTCCCGGGTCGGTCCGGCGCTGACCATCACGTTGACGCCGCTAAGCGTATTTGTCCTGCCTGCTGCGATAATGGCCGGGACGATCTCATCCGGGTCAAGCAGGCGGCCGGGGCCGGTCTCTCCACAGGCCTGGGCGCCGCTGGCCGGACCAAGCAGTGCAACCCCCCTGTCCTGCAAGCGGGCGATGTTATCCTGCGTAGCGGGATTCTGCCACATCTGCTGGTTCATTGCCGGCGCAACCAGCAATGGTGCGGTAGTCGCCAGGCACAGGGTTGACAACAGGTCGTCAGCCAACCCATTACTCAGGCGGGCAATAAAGTTCGCAGTAGCCGGCGCGATGACGATCAGGTCGGCCCAACGGGCCAATTCAATGTGCCCCATGGCGGCTTCGGCGCCATGGTCCAGCAATTCAGTGTGTACCGGATTGCCCGACAGGGCCTGCAGGGTCAGGGGCGTAATGAATTCGGTGGCCGCCGGAGTCATGACCACCCGCACCGTAGCGCCTTGATCACGCAAGCGCCGGGTTAACTCCGCACTTTTATACGCGGCTATACCCCCGGTAATACCGAGCAGGATACGTTTATCGGCAAGCGCTTGCATGGCGTCAGTTTAGCCCATATCCGGGGTGAACGCATAATTTTGCATCCCGGCACATGTATGTCGGGGGCGATTTTTTGCAGCAACCAGGATAGGGTTTACCTTAACTCTTTAGCTGTTGTCGTTATGGTTATTCTCCTGTATGCTTGCCGGACATCTAACCCTTATATGCCGAACAAGGAGGTTCATCATGGCGATTCGCCACTGGCCGCAAACCGAACAACCCCGCTTCAAGCTGCTGAACAACGGACCACACAGTCTGTCCGACGCGGAGCTTATCGCCCTCTTCCTGGGCTCCGGTTACAGCGGCCACAGCGCCGTGGACATGGCCAGGGATATGCTGGTGGAGGCCCAGGGGCTGCGACCGTTGCTCGAACAGAACCGGAAAACCCTGCTCAAGACCAAAGGTCTGGGTGAAGCCAAGTGGGTGCTGTTACAGGCCGCCCTGGAACTGGGGCACCGTTTCCTGGAGGCAGAGGTGCGTTCCAAACCCGTATTATGCAACCCGGACAAGACCAAGACCTACGTCAAAGCCTGGTTATGCCGTTTCCCCCATGAGGTGTTCGCCTGCCTGTTCCTGGATAACCGCCACCGGATCATCAACAATGAAATCCTGTTTACCGGGACCATTGACGGCGCCAGCGTGTACCCGCGCGAGGTGGTCAAACGCTGTCTGGAACTGAACGCCGCGGCCATCATCTTCGCTCACAACCACCCCTCGGGTATTGCCGAACCCAGCCAGGCAGACCGGCAGATCACCGTCAAGCTGACCCAGGCCCTGGCCCTGCTGGACGTGCGCGTGCTGGACCACCTGGTGGTCGGCGACAAGGTAGTAACGTCCATGGCCGAACGGGGCTTGATGTAATCAATAAAATCGACAGCGAATCCCGGTAAGCGGGAGTAGCTGTACTATCATTGGAGCAGTTGCTACTAATACCGGTTCCGTGTATAATTTGCCTCCTTTTATCCAGTTAAGAGAGCATTACAATGTCACGGGTCTGTCAGGTAACCGGAAAAAAACCCATGTCGGGGAACAACGTTTCCCACGCCAATAATAAAACCAAACGGCGCTTCCTGCCCAACCTGCACGAGCGCAAGTTCTGGGTGGAAAGTGAAAACCGCTGGGTAAAGCTGCGGGTCAGCACCAAGGGACTGCGCATTATTGACAAACTGGGTATAGACCAGGTACTGACCGACGTACGGGCCCGCGGCATCAGGGTATAGGAGAAAACCATGGCTAACAGCGCACGCGATAAAATTCGTCTGGTTTCATCTGCCGGCACCGGACATTTTTACACCACCACAAAAAACAAACGGAACACGCCGGATAAAATGGAAGTAAAAAAATACGACCCCGTCGTACGCAAACACGTTATCTATAAGGAAGGCAAGATTAAATAATACAGCGTTTGAACCCGGCATCATGCTGATTGTCATCTCACCTGCGAAGACGCTTGATTTTGAGACCCCGCCTAAGGTTCCGGCTTTTTCCATGCCGGACTTTCTGGATGATTCGGCAGAACTGATCGATAAACTCAGGGAACTTGAGCCTTATAAGCTGAGTGAATTGATGGGGATCAGTCCGCAGCTGGCGGACCTGAATGCCAACCGTTATCACGCCTGGTCCCTGCCGTTTACAGCCGGCAATGCCAAGCAATCGGTCCTGGCGTTCAAGGGTGACGTATACACCGGGCTGGATGCGGATAGCCTTAGCGAAGATGAACTGCAATACGCTCAGCAGCACCTGCGCATCCTCTCCGGCCTGTACGGTATATTGAAACCGCTCGACCTCATGCAGCCCTACCGGCTGGAAATGGGCACAAAACTCAAGACCCGCCGCGGAAAAGACCTGTATGCCTTCTGGCAGGATCGGATTAATACGACCATCAACGCGGAGTTGCACAACCAGGAAGAGCCTGTGCTCGTTAACCTGGCCTCAAACGAATACTTCAAATCCGTTATAGCGGACAAGCTGCAAGCCCGTATCATTACCCCGGTATTCAAGGAAGAAAGAAACGGCGAGCTCAAGATGATCTCGTTTTTTGCCAAAAAGGCGCGGGGCTTGCTGAGTCGCTATATCATCCGTAACCGGCTGGCTGATCCGGACGATATCAGAGGCTTCGACCTGGAGGATTACCGCTATAACGAGGCCCTGTCAGGGGCCGACAAGCCGGTTTTTACTCGCAGCAGTAATTCCTAACGCTGTGCCGCCGATGGCGGAGCTTTGCTTTACCGGAGTCCGGATTGCGCCGGGATGACGGCCGGGCGCTTTCGTTGCTGGCAATGGCAGACCGGAAAGAGACGCATGGTGCGTCTTTTTCCGGCCCACAACATCCTTAACTAAAAGTTCCAGAGTGCTCTGAAGTAGAAAAACCCGCCGTTAAAACCATAAGGGGAGGTCTCGGTGTAAACCAGGCCCGCTACGTTGCCGTCACTTGAAGTCAGCCTGGACGGCTTGGTATCGAACACGTTTTCCGCTCCCGCCGCCAGCGTGAGGCTGTCCTTGAAGGTGTAGGAACCCTCAATATCCACAAGAGCGCGTGCCTCGGCCTCATTGCGCTCGTCTCCATCATCCGTAGTAAACTCCGTGAACTTGCTGTAATAACGCAGCCGGGCCAGGAAGGTCCAGGGCCCCTGCAGGTGATTGGCCGACAAGGTGAAGCGGGTTCTGGGCAGGTTTTTTTCCAGTTGGATTACCCGTTTTTCATTGATGACCTTCGGGTTGAACTTGTCAACCTTGGTCTCCGTCCAATTCCCGGCAAAACTGAAGTTGGTTCTGCCACCGAGCAGATCCATCGGATAGGTGGCGATGACATCGACACCCTGTGTGGTGGTATCGAAATCATTGGTATAGAAACGAATTTGCGAGAAGGCGCTTGCATCCGTGACGCCCTGGTTTATCAAGGTTTGTCTGTCCGCATCCGTCAGCTTTCTCTCACTGCCTCGTGCAATGCGATCCTTGACCTTGATGTGGAAGTAATCCACGGTGATATCCACGTCACCTACATTAAACACCGTACCGATGGTGTAGTTAATGGATTCTTCCGGTGTCAGGGGTTTGCCGCCTACCAGGGCTGACGCCGGGTGAGTGGGCGGGAGGGTGGCTTCATCCGCCAGCACGCCGCCGCTGAAGGCGGTGGTGACGTTCAGGATGTTGGCCTGCCCCACCGTCGGCGCCCGAAACCCGGTGCTGACCGCACCGCGCACGGCAAAATTATCATTGACTTGCCCGCGCACACTAAGCTTGACGTCCATGGTTTCCCCGACGCCCTTGTGATCTTCATAGCGTCCTGCTGCGCCCAATAACACGTCTTGGCTCAACTCGGCTTCCAGGTCCATATAGGCAGCGTAACTGTTGCGCGACCAGGTGCCGGCCAGACGCGGGCCGAAACCGGTAAAACCGTTGGAGCCGACGCCGAAGCCCTGCTTTGAGAGACCGCCGGGACTTAAGTCCTGGAACCAGGAATTCTCCCCACCCTGGGTTACCTTGAATTTTTCCTGCCGATGCTCCAGCCCGAACGCGACACTCAGCGGTGAATAAAAAGCAGCCAGGTCCACCAGCTTGGATACATCCAGGTTGATGGTGTAATCCGTTTCCGTGTAGGTGCCGGGAGAATAATCCGTCGGGATATTGGCTACGGTTACATCAGGCTTGGCCAGCAGTTGCGGGTTGAGCGTGTGTTTCATGAAAAACTCGGCCTGGTGGCGGCCGTAGACCCCGCTCAAGTCCACGTGCCAGTCGTTGAAGAGTTCGCCGCGCACACCCATTGCAAACCCATAGTCCTCCATGGTGCCGCCGAAGCGTGGCACAAACCCGCCGGGAAAACGGGTGATGAACGATTCGCAGTTGGGATCTGCCTGCACCGCGGCAATGTCCTCGGGGCCGGCTACATTATCGGTAATCCTGATTATTGGGCAGGTGCCGCCCATGCCGGCGCCATCCAAGTCAGCCACCTTGACGGTGTTGTACAGATTCCCCGTTTTCAGCAACTCCTTCTCAATTTCTTTTATGGCTTTTTCTTGGCTATCGTTCAAATCATCAAATTTCTTGCCATATTCGCTTTGGGCTGGTGTATCACGACTCCATATATCATCCGCTTTAAACGTGTTTCCATAATGATTAATCCGATCGTTATAACGAACAGGGCCTGCAAAGACACCACTGCGCGTGTGGGGATTACGAAAGTAGAACCCTCCCTCGACCTTGCGCTTGGAATAGTTGCCGTAGCCGTAAACCTCCATGTTGTCGCTTACATCGAACCCGGCATTGCCGAAGAACTTGTAGTCGTATTCGAATTCCGGCGCGCCCCAGACCATCACGTTGGGATGGAACACGCTGTCGTAGCTGGGGTCCGGAATATACGTGTTGCCGGCATCAACCAATGCCTGCGCGTCAGAGCGCTGCTGGGAGCGGTTGGTGGGATCGGCTTCCTTGTACTCGAAACTCAGGTTGGCAAAGCCGTTGCTGCTCAATGGCAGGCCGATGTTGCCGGAAACGTTGAAGCCGTCGCCGTCCCCGTCGTAGAACTCCCCCCAACGGGCTTCCACCGTACCGCCCTCGGCGTCATCTTTCAATTCAAAGTTGATCACGCCGGCGATGGCGTCGGAACCGTATTGGGCCGCGGCGCCGTCACGCAACACTTCCACCCGTTTCAGTGCGATGGCAGGTATCGTGGATATATCGGGGCCCTGTGACCCGTCGGCAACGCCGTTGCCCAGGAAGGTAATCACGGCCGCCCGGTGGCGGCGTTTGCCGTTGACCAGCACCAGGGTGGAATCCGGCGGCAGGCCGCGCAGCTTGGCCGGTCGCACCAGGGTCGCCGCATCGTTGATGGGTTGCTGGTCGATGTTGTAAGAAGGCACCAGGTTGGCGAGTTGTGAATCGATGCCCGTCGAACCCTGAGCCATGAAATCGTCGCCGGATATCACGTCTACCGGCACCAGTGACTCCGCCTGGGAGCGCCCATCCTGGCGCCGGCTGCCGATAATGACAATCTCCTCGATGACGTCGGCTTCCGATTGCTGGGCCTGGACGGTTGGTAAGGTTATCGGCGATACGGACAGGACTGTTAGTAAAATACAACTTAAATTCCGTGAAATTCTCATTTTATTTCCCCATAATTATGTATCGATCTTATAAAATTGCACACCGTGAGGCCAGCACTAACGCATCACATATTATATCAGGTTTTGCCGGAATTTACTACTATCCAGGGTATGGTTTTACTATCAAACCTATAAAAATTCCATATTATTATGCCTGAATTGCCCGAAGTTGAGACAACGCGACGCGGAATCTCCCCGTATATCATCAATAAACCGATTCGGGATGTTGTAATTCGGCAACACCGGTTGCGCTGGCCGATTTCAGCGTCACTGGGAAATGAGCTCATCGGCCGGCAAATCAGCGCAGTGGGACGGCGGGCGAAATATCTTATTTTTTACCTGGAACATGGTTGCCTCATCCTGCACCTGGGCATGTCCGGCAGCCTCCGTATCCTGGATCCGGCAGTCCCGGCAGACAAGCATGACCACGTTGATGTTTTGTTCCGCGATGGTACCTGCCTGCGCTTTCGCGACCCCCGGCGTTTCGGTTCCATCCACTGGACCGGCCGGGACCCGCTGGAACACCACCTGTTGCGCCATCTGGGTCCGGAACCTCTGGGGCAGGAATTCACTGCCGCATATATGTATAAGCTTTCCCGGCACAGGACGCAATCCATCAAGACGTTCATCATGGACAGCCGCAACGTCGTCGGGGTGGGTAATATCTATGCCAGTGAGGCCTTGTTCAAAAGCGGCATCCATCCGTTGCGCAAGGCAGGAAATATTTCCCTGGCGCGCTACGCTAAACTGACCGGGTCTGTCAGGACCGTACTGAACGCAGCGCTGGCAAAAGGGGGCACCACGTTACGGGATTTTGTCGGCGTAGACGGCGCTCCCGGCTACTTCAAACTGGACCTTGACGTCTATGATCGCGCCGGCGAGCCCTGTAAATCCTGCCTGACGGATATCAGTCATATCCGCCAGGGCCAGCGTTCAACCTATTACTGCCGGCGTTGCCAGCGTTGAACGGTACGCGGCGGCAACAGGATTCCCCTTGTTCCGGCAGCTGCAGGGAGTTGCCGGATTCGTTATTCGACAATGACAGCCAGACCCTCGCCCCTGGGGTCGCTGGCAGCGTGGAGCCTGTTTTCCTTTTTATCCCATAAAATAGCCTGCATATTGCCGTAGCGGCGCGAGATCTCCTTCAACTCATGGCCCAACCCGATGAGCCGTTGCTGTTCAAATTCAGTCAGGCCATGCAGTTCGAACTGGACCTGGTCCGGCTGGTACTGGTGGTGGAAACGGCGCAGACTGACCCAGGATTGAGGCAGTTGACCGTCAGCAAAGTCCAGCGCCGCCAGCAATACCATACTGATGATGCGGCTTCCGCCCGGTGTGCCTGTAATACCCACCCGGTCCGGCGTTTCCAGGAACGTGGGGGTCATGCTCGACAGCGGACGTTTCCCCGGCGCTACCGCATTGGCTTCATCACCGATCAGGCCGTAGGCATTCGGGGTATCGGGCTTGATGGAAAAATCATCCATCTCATTATTGAACAGTACGCCGGTGCCCGCCGCCACAAAGCACGAGCCGAATAATGTATTAACGCTCAAGGTCCCCGCGACGCGGTTTCCTTCCTTGTCCATGACGGAAAAATGCGTGGTCTGAGTTCCTGTTTGCAGCAGGGCGGGTCCGTCACCGATGATGGCGCTGGGGGTGGCTTTTGACTCATCTATCGTCAGCGCCAGCCCCTCCAGGTAGGACTTGTCCAGCAGGCGTTCCACCGGGACATCGACAAAGTCCGGATCGCCCAGGAACACGGCCCGGTCGCGGAACGCGCGCCGCATTGCTTCGATAACATGATGCTTGCGCTGCACGATGCTCATGTCGTCCAGATCAAATGACGCAAGAATCTGCAGGGCCTGGGCCATGACAATACCTCCCGAAGAAGGCGGCGGCGCGGAAACAATGCGTGCGTTATGGTAGTGGGTGACTATCGGTTCTCGTTCTACCACACGATACGCCGCCAGATCCTTAAGGCTCCAGATGCCCCCGTGTTTACGCGCTTCCCGCACCATCTGTTCTGCAATGGTGCCGCGGTAGAAACCGTCCAGGCCGCTTTCAGCGATGGCGCCAATGGTTCCGGCCAGCGCCTCTTGCCGGATCAGGTGACCGATGCGCGGCGGCTCGCCGTCCTGCAGAAATATTTCGGCAGCGGCAGGATATTGCCGCAACGTCTCAGCGCGGTAAGCAATCAGCCGATGGTAACGCGAGGTCACCTTGAAGCCCTGTTCGGCATAGCGTTTTGCCGGCGCCAGTGATTTGCTTAACGGCAGCTTGCCGTAATGTTCGGCAATATGAACCAACGCCGCCGGCGTACCCGGAATCCCGGCGGCCAGGGGCCCGTTCAACGAGGCGCCCTTGATCACTTTATCCTGCCGGTCACGGTACATGCGCTCGTGCGCCAGGGCCGGCGCGGTTTCCCGGCCGTCGATCATCACCTGTTTACCGTCACGGGCCCGGTGTATCAGCCAGAAACCGCCGCCGCCGAATCCGGAACTGTATGGTTCGACCACTCCCAGGGCGGCGCTGACCGCAATAGCGGCGTCAAATGCATTCCCCCCTTCCCGTAAAATTTCAACCCCGGCCGCGGTCGCCAGCGGATGGGCGCTGGCGACGGCATGGGCCGGCGCGAAATCTGCCTGGCAGGCCGCCGTGTTGAAAATCAGGCCCGCGACCAGTACGAATATTGGTCCGGAGGCGGTTTTCCGGCGCCGCTTGTCCGGGTAAGTCAAGGCTGTTATCTTGCGCGTCATGGTTGCTCCTGTTTATCAGCCTGACATTTTTTCGTGTAATGCGGCGTTGACCGCACTGTGAACAAACCGGGTAACGTCACCGCCCAGTGTGGCGATTTCCCGCACCAGGCTGGATGAGATATAGCTCAGGTGTTCAGCCGGCGTTAAGAATACGGTTTCTGCCTGACTATATAACTGCCGGTTCATGCTCGCCATTTGAAACTCGTACTCAAAATCCGACACGGCCCGCAACCCGCGCACGATAACCCGCGCCCCGCGCTGTTTGGCATAAACCGTCATGAGGCCGGTAAAACTTGCCACCTCCACATTGTCGATACCCGCCAGCGCTTCCCGGGCCAGGTCAACACGTTGCGCGGTTGAAAACGTGGGGGATTTGCCCGTGCTTCCGGCGATTGCGACGATAACCAGATCAAACATGCGGGTGGCCCGTTCAACGATGTCCGTATGACCATTGGTGATCGGATCAAACGTGCCCGGATATATTGCCGTTGATTTCATTTATATCTCTCCAACATTGTATTGATACAGTCTGTATTCAACCTGTCCTGCGCGCGCCTGCTTTAGGGCTTTCAAACCCGGAGCCGGGGATGGGAAGTCCTGCTCGGTTTCCGTATAGATGTACGCGGCAGGCGCCAAGTGTCCCTTGTTTATCAGCGGGATACAAGCTTTTTTCACATAATCCTGGTGGAACGGCGGATCAAGAAAGACGATGTCAAACGGCTCATGCCTGTTTGCCAGCCAAGTGATGGCTTCCGCATGGATGATTTCCGCACGCTCGGGAGCCAGGACAGCTTTGGTTCGTTCCAGTTGTTGCGCCAGTTGTTTGTTCTGTTCCACCATGACCGCGCAACGGGCGCCGCGGGACAAGGCCTCAAACCCCAGCGCCCCGGTTCCGGCAAACAGGTCAAGGCAGCGCGCGCCGGGAACAACCGGCGCCAGCCAGTTGAATAAGGTTTCCCTGATCCGGTCAGGGGTCGGACGCAGGCCAGGCCGGTCCGCAACCGTCAACCTGCGGCCGCGCCACTCTCCGCCTATAATCCTGATTTTTCCTCCGGCCCGCATAACTCATCAATTCGTCTGGTTTTTTGCCTCCGGCGCGGGATGAAGAGTTTGGACTTCAGTTTTCTTCGGCCGCGGATCCGGTCGGTCCGACCAGGACAGTAATGAATCGCTCCGGGTGCAGGCGACGTTTGAACGCGTCCCTGATTTGTTCAATGGTCACCGCGGTCACTTTATCGATAAACGTATCCAGGTAATTCAGGGGCAGACCATAAAAACCAATCATGGCAATATAACCGAGTATTTTACTGTTACTGTCCAACCTCAGGGGAAACCCGCCGCTGATGTTTTTTTGCGCCGCGTCCAGCTCTTCAGGCGTGGGTCCCCGGTCAATAAATGCGCGGATGGTTTCCTGCATCACCCGTAGCGCCAGTTGCTGCTGGTCGCCCCGGGTTTGCAAACTCGCGGTGAACGGCCCCAACTCCCGTCGTGGGGAAAAATAACTGTACGCGCCGTATGACAGGCCGCGCTTTTCCCGGACTTCTTCATACAGTCGCGAAACAAAGCCGCCGCCGCCCAGTATATGGTTGCCCACGTATAGCGGGAAATAATCAGGGTCGCCACGCTTGATGCCCGGTTGGCCGAGCAGAATATGTACCTGTGAAGATGGATGCTCGATACGTATCTCCCGGTCCTGCTTCAATTGCGCCACGGTCGGCAGCGGTTCCGGTACCCGTCCTGCCGGCAATTCACTGGTCAATTCCTCAGCCAGTGCCGCTGCCTGCTGTTTGCTCACGTCCCCTACAATCACCAGCCGGGCATTGCGCGCGCCGTAAAAGTTTCGATGGAAGTCCACAATATCCTGCCGACTCAGTGACGCAACGCTCTCCAGCGTCCCGTCACCGGGAAGCGCATAAGGATGATCCTGGTATATTGCCGCCAGGTATGCATCCCGGGCAATCTCCCCCGGTGCTTGCTGTTTGCGCCGGATACCGAGTTGCAATCGTTGTTTCTGTCTTTCGACTGCCTTGCCCGGAAATGTCGGGCCAGTAATTACCCGGCGTAAATTAACCAGGGCAGGCTCCAGTAATGTCGGGTCTGACAATGAGCGTAAGCTTACGGATGCATAATCATAGCCCGAAGCGGCGCTGTACAACGCTCCCAACCGCTCGAACTCGAAACTGACAGCGGTAGCGTCCAGCTCGCCGGCGCCTTCATCAAGCAAACTGTTTACCAGTACTGCCAGACCGTTCTTGCCGGCAGGTTCCCGCACCGTGCCCGCATCGAACAGCAGGCGGATATCGACTATCGGTAACTCATGGGATTCAACAAAGAAGACCCGGCTCCCCGCATCGGTCTGCCAGTCCACTACAGTCGGGGTTGACCAGGCGCTTTGCGCGCCAAACAGCAACAGTGCCGACAAGCCTGTCAACAGATAATGCATTGTCTCTTTGCATTGGTTATTGACGCTCTGCCGACGAAACAAGAGCGCTGTTCTCATCACATCCACCATCGTCATGTATGCATCAACCCGCACGTTGATCATCTCTTGCCGGCGGTTGCTGACCCTGTATCGCTTGTATGGGCTGTGGCTCAAGTACGGCTATCGTCAAGCCATCATCGCGGAAATACTTATCGGCTACATGTTTCACCTGTTCGACGCTGATCGCCTGAATTTGCGCTACGTACTCATCTGCCAGACGCCAGGGCAAACCCACCGTTTCAAACGCGCCCAGGGTCATGGCTTGATAAAACATTGAGTCGCGCTCGTAGACGTCGCCCGATACGACCTGCGCCTTCACCCGCGCCAGTTCCGACTCACTGATTTCTCCCATTTTTAAATCTTCCAGCTGTTCCCTTACAGCCCGCTCCACCTCATCGGCAGTCCGCCCCCGGGCAGGTACCGCCTGGATGATGAACAGACCGTCAAGTCGGCCGGACATGTCATAGGAAACGCCGACGCTGGCAGCCACTTCCTGAGCGCGGATCAGGCGGGTTTCCAGCCTTGCGCTGTTACCGCCGTCCAAAATGCCGGCCAGGACTTCCAGCGCATACGGCTCCCAGGACGCGGGGGCCGCGGCTGTTGTTCTCAATACCGGGGTTTTATACGCCATGAGCAGGTGTGGCAATTCTGCAGGGCGCTTTACCGTAACGCGTTTCAGGCCTTGCTGGGCCACTTCCGGCAGCCCCCTCGGCGTAGCGAGTGTGCCTGCCTTGAGCGGGCCAAAATGTTTCTGCGCAAGCTTGTGAACCACATCGTGCTCGACGTCACCCGCCACGACCAGGGTGGCATTATTCGGGGCATACCAGCGCTCATACCACACATTCAGCTCGTCAATCCGCATGGCGTCCAGGTCCGCCATCCAGCCTATCACCGGATGGCGATAGGGCGCGGTTTGAAACGCCGTGGCAAGCGCGGTTTCATACAGGTATGCGACCGGATTGTCTTCGGTGCGCAGCCGCCTCTCCTCCTTTACCACCTCGATTTCTTTCCTGAATTCTTCTTCCGACAACACCAGGTTCCGCATCCGGTCAGCCTCCAGTCTGAGGCTGACTTCCAGTCTGGATTTTTCCAGCATCTGAAAGTACGCCGTGTAATCCTTGCCGGTAAATGCATTTTCGTTGCCGCCGTTTTCTGCAATGATCCTGGAGAACTCCCCGTCCGGATATTTTTCCGTTCCCTGAAACATCATGTGTTCCAGCACGTGGGAAATACCGGTGATGCCGTCATGCTCATAGCTTGAACCGATCCGATACCAGATCTGGGACACTGCCACCGGCGCCCGCCGGTCCTCTTTTACCAACAGTTTCAGGCCATTTTCAAGGTTATATTCAAATACCTCGGCATGGATTGGCGGGGCAGTCGCCAGCGCGACAATCAATCCGGACCAGTATAATAAAGTATAAGCACATCTCATGATGCCGCCCATAGTACTCGGAAATTTACTTGCTATCATCGGAAACTGGTTTTCTTTCAATAAGTTATGATAATTATACCACTTTGTTGCCGGTACGGACAGCGGCAGTTGCGCCCCCCTGCATGCACTGGTCGGATCCTGCGCGATCATCGCATCAACTGGTGAGAAATGCGGGCTTGGATGGATTTCTGTCACGCTACCATGTTACCTTATCTGTGTCAGGGACACAGTACGCCAACTGAAGGCATCACAGTTAATCGGCAAAGGACTGCCGGGCCGAGCCCTGTTACCTGAGTCGTTCCCGTGACAGGTTTACGACTATACCCTGCAACAACTCAACGGTTATGAGCGCGACAACAGGACATTCTTCAGGAGGAAAATTTTTCCAGCGCCTTGCTAAAGGGCTGGAGAAAACCCGTGACCGTTTACTGGGCGGAAGCGCCGGGCTGATCAAAGGGAAATCGACTCTTGACAAGACGCTGCTCGAGGAGCTTGAAATGCAGTTGATAAGCGCAGATATCGGTGTCGAAACCTCAACCGGGATCTTGTCCGATCTTGAGAAAACCTTGAAGCTGCACGCGGCCGAACAGCCCGATGTGTTAGCTATCCTGCACGACAGCATGGTGTCCGCCCTCAACCGAGTCGAACAGCCCTTGACGGTCCCCGAAAAAAAGCCTTTCGTGATTCTGGTTGTCGGCGTCAATGGTGTCGGCAAAACGACAACTATTGGAAAACTGGCTCATCTTCTGCAACAGGACGGATACTCGGTAATGCTTGCTGCCGGGGATACCTTCAGGGCCGCCGCCATTGAACAGATTCAACATTGGGGGGCCCGCGTCAACGCCCCGGTGATAGCGCAACAGCCGGGCGCAGACGCCGCCGCAGTTTTGTACAACGCACTGCAGGCAGCTGTCGCCCAGGGAACGGACATCGTCATTGCGGACACTGCAGGACGTTTGCATAACAAGGATAACCTGATGGAGGAATTGAAAAAAATCTATCGCGCAGTGCATAAATTTGATGCGCGGATTGTGGTGGAATCGTTACTGGTGGTGGACGCCGGCACCGGAATGAACGCCATAGTGCAGGCACAACGGTTTCAACAGGCCGTTCAGGTAACCGGTGTGGCTCTGACCAAACTCGACGGCACGGCAAAAGGGGGGATGGCCTTTGCGCTGGCGCAACAACTTGCGTTACCCATCCGCTATATCGGCGTCGGTGAAACCATTGATGATCTTCAACCCTTCAATGCCGATCACTTCGTGCGCGCTTTACTGGGTTTACGTTCATGATCCAGTTTACCGATGTTTACATGCGCTACTCCGGCGGCAAAGACGCCTTGAAGAATATCAACCTGCTGGTAGAGAAGGGCGAAATGGTCTATCTGACAGGCCATTCCGGCGCCGGAAAAACAACCCTGTTACGCCTGGTCGCACTCGCGGAGCGGCATTCCCGCGGCCAGATAATCGTCAACGGTCAAAATCTGGCGCGCCTCTCAGGCAGACGAATTCCGCTTTACCGACGCAATATCGGCTTCATGTTCCAGGAACACCGGTTATTGAATGAGCGCAGTGTTTTTGATAATGTCGCCCTGCCTCTGACCATCGCCGGTTATCGCTACCAGGACATTAAAAAACGTACTCATGCCGTCCTGGAAAAGGTCGGCCTGTTGGCGAAAGAAAAGGTTTTTCCAACTGCGCTGTCTTCCGGAGAACAACAGCGCGTGGGCATTGCCCGGGCTGTAGTCCATCGGCCCGCACTGCTGCTCGGCGATGAACCCACCGGGAACCTGGACCCGGCCCTGTCCTGGGAAACGATGAAGTTGTTCGAATTGTTCAACCAGGTTGGCGTCACCGTACTGATTGCAAGCCATGACCTCGCCACGATTGAAAAAATGAATAAAAAAACCATTGTCCTGCAAGACGGCTGCCTGCTCCCTGACGGGATACAGCAGGAATGGAATGAGTCACCTCTATAAAATGTCAGAAAGCACCGGCTACCGTAACAACACCCCCTGTGCTTCCGCAGGGTCACGTGCTGCCTGCAGCCTGCTCGTGACCGGCTGTGGCGCGATTCGTATCCCGGCATGACCAAACCACAGCGCTCACGACCCGACCGGCAATCCCGGACGCAGGCCCCAACGGGAATGAAAAAGCAGTCCGGCAGAAACATCCCGGCGGCGGCCGGCGGCCGCCTCAGTCACTGGTTGCTGCAACATGTCCGGGCTTTTTTTTTCAGTCTGGGACAGCTGTATAAAACCCCGGCGGGTACGCTGTTAAGCGCCTGCGTCATTGGTATCTCCCTGGCACTGCCGGCCGGCTTTTATGCTCTCCTGGAAAATGTCCAGCGGGTCACCTCCCACCTGGACGCCGCCTCTCACATATCCCTGTTCCTGTCCCCCGATATCGATGAAACGCACGCCCGCGACCTGGCGCTTCGGCTGAGGGAACGGACAGATATCTACGAAGTGGAGGTAATCAGTCCTGAAAGCGCCCTGGATGAGTATAAACAGAACTCCGGTTTTGCCGCGGCATTGGAAGCCCTTGGCCAAAATCCCTTGCCTTTCGTGCTCATTATTCGACCGCAGGCCAAGGCCATCACGGTTTCACACAACAAAGACCTGCTTGCGACATTACAATCCCTGCCGGAGGTGGATTCCGGCCAGTTCGACTGGCAGTGGGCACAGCGGTTACACCAGATTATCGAAGTTTTCCAGCGCACGGTAATGATAGTCGCCGTCCTGTTCGCCGGCGCCGTGATCCTGGTAGTAGGCAACACAATACGGATGGCCGTACATAACCGTCGCCAGGAAATTGAAATCCAGAAATTATTCGGCGCCACCGATGCATTCATTACCCGGCCTTTTCTTTACTCGGGCATACTCCACGGCATTGCCGGCAGCCTGATCGCATGGTTGATGCTTGAGGTATCCATGGTTCTATTGCATGGCCCGGTCGCCCGGCTGGCGGATTTATATGGCAGTCGATTTTTTTTGGTTACTCTGAACGCCGGAGAGGTTTCCACCCTGATACTGATCGGCGCCGGATTGGGGCTTATCGGTTCCTGGTTGTCAGTAAAACGCCACCTGCGCGCGATCGATCCCATATAACGGCACTTTTGGCCCGATCTGAAGTCCCGCCACACCTATCGAATAACACAGTTCCTGCACGACACTGTGTCCGGAACATAATAAATTATTAGCACTCTAATAATAAGAGTGCTAAAATAGTGTTAAATCTGTTCGTGGAGCTTTTTTTTATGAATAACACCGTCGCCCTGCAACCGGCACTGCCAACCGGTTCTATCGAAGCGTATATACATGCGGTGAATGAGATTCCCATGCTCAGCGCAGAAGAAGAACAGGCCCTGGCCCGCCGCTTACGTGACAGTCATGATCTCGATGCGGCACGGCAACTGGTTATGTCTCACCTTCGTTTTGTTGTCCGGGTCGCGCGCGGCTACCGTGGCTATGGACTGCCTCTGGCAGATCTGATCCAGGAAGGAAATATCGGCTTGATGAAAGCGGTGAAACGCTTTAACCCGGAACTGGGTGTGCGCCTGGTTTCGTTTGCGGTTCACTGGGTTCGCGCGGAAATGCACGAATTCATCCTGCGCAACTGGCGCATTGTCAAAGTCGCGACGACCAAGGCGCAACGAAAACTGTTCTTTAACCTGCGGTCAAGCAAAAAACGGCTTGGCTGGATGAATCAGGAAGAGGTAAATGCCGTTGCCCGGGATTTGGGTGTAAGCGCCAATGACGT
The DNA here is from genome assembly GCA_965205405.1 of Gammaproteobacteria bacterium. Lineage (GTDB taxonomy): Bacteria > Pseudomonadota > Gammaproteobacteria > Eutrophobiales > Eutrophobiaceae > JAAXHV01. The sequence goes on along the minus strand of OZ242169.1, from coordinate 1,136,759 downwards.
GATGGAAATGGAAAAACGGCTAAGTGTCTTCGACGCATCTTTTGACGGCCCCGTTGAAGATGACCCGGACAACTTGAGCTTCAGTCCGGCTGGATATCTTGAAGATGGCCGCGCGTCCCCTGAAGAACAACTGGCAATGGATCAGACCGATCAGGTGAACCGGCAAAGACTAAGCTCAGCTTTACTTTCATTGGATGATCGCAGCCAGGAAATTATCCGGCAACGCTGGTTAAATGAGGATAAGGCCACATTGCATAGTCTGGCAGCAGAATACGGCGTCTCCGCGGAACGTATCCGCCAGCTTGAACTGAATGCAATGAAAAAAATGCGCCTCGCTTTCGCTGATTGACCTGGCAGGTGTTACCCGCGGGCAGCCTACGGGATCAGACGCGTCAGCGCGGGAATATAATGGTCCACCAGCAGAACTGCAAAGAGCCCCATTAAATACCAGATTGAATAGCTGAAGGTGTGCATAGCCGTAGCTTCTTCCTCCGTTCTCAGCAGCTTCACGGTAAAGTAAAGAAATCCTCCGCCCAGCATCAGCGCACCTAACAGGTAGGTGATACCGCTCATCCCCGTGAGATACGGCAACAAGGTGACAATAAACAGGAGTAGCGTATACAACAATATGTGCAGGCGCGTGAAATCAAGTCCATGGGTTACCGGCAGCATGGGGATATCTGCATTCTCGTAGTCCTTGCGCCTGGCTATGGCCAGGGCCCAGAAATGTGGCGGTGTCCAGGCAAAAATGATCAGGAACAACAGCAGTGCATGGGGGTCCAGGCTGTTGCTTACGGCAGCCCAGCCGAGCACCGGCGGGGCGGCGCCCGCAGCACCGCCGATTACGATATTTTGCGGTGTGGCGCGCTTTAAAAACATGGAATAGATCACACCATAACCTATCAATGAGACAAAAGTCAGCAGCGCGGTCAATGCGTTCACATAAAGACTGAGAATCAGCATGGAAACGACACAGAGAACAGCGGCGAAAATTATCGCCTGGCGCGAAGAAAGATTGCCCCTCGGTAGCGGGCGCTTCAGCGTTCGGGCCATGAGCGCGTCTACTTTCCTGTCAACAATATGATTTATCGCCGCGGCGGATGCCGCGGCCAGACCGATGCCCAGTAATGCGGAAATCAGCAGGGGCGCTGCTACCGGGCCGGGCGTCGCCAGCAACATGCCCACCAGCGCGGTGAATACGATCAGACAGACTATTTTCGGCTTGCATAATGCGATGTAATCTCGCCATGTGGTAATCATCGCTGTCATAAATTCCGCCTGTCCTGCGTGTACCAGTATAAGGTCAATAATGATAACACCAACAACGCGGCGACGGAATTATGCGCCACGGCAACGGGCAGGGGCAAACGCAGCAGCACGTTGGCTATTCCCAGGGACACCTGCAGGCACAGGATACATAACAGGATGGACGCGGTCAGACGCACTGCCCGTTCGGTCCTGCCAAGGCCACACAGCGCCAGGTAAAGTATGACGAGAAAAGTCAGCGCCGCGCCCAGCCTGTGAGTCAGGTGTATCGCCGTTCTCGCCGGCGCGTCCAGTATGCCGCCTTCATAATCAAGCCGGCCCTCACGCCAGACAATAAACGCCTCCTTGAAATCCGTTTCGGGCCACCACAGCCCGTCCCGGCAGGTGGGAAATTCCGGACACGCCAGCGCGGCATAATTGGCGCTGGTCCAGCCGCCTGAGAATATCTGCAGGGTGACAACGGCCAGTCCTGCAAGCACCAGTCTGTCCAGCCGGGATCGTTGCCCCGCCGGCGCGCCGGCGCGCGGCAATTGCCTGAGTATGAGCCAGTAGAGCAGGCCCAGGATCAGCATTCCCCCCAGTAAATGTACGGCAACGATAAGGGGTTTGAGCAGTTCGGTTACCGTCCACATCCCCAGCAATGCCTGCGCTGCTACCAGACCGAGCAGAATGCTGCAGGTGATCCTTTCCCTGTGCCCCGGGCGCCAGGAGATTAGCGATAACAGTAAGACCAGGATGCCCAATATCCCTGCGGCATAACGGTGAGCCATCTCCTTCACGGCTTTATCCCTGTTAAACGGTCGCCCCTGCTCCGCAGCAATTCCCTGCATCTCCGCACCGACGAACAGCTCCCCGTAACAACCGGGCCAGTCGGGACATCCCAGGCCGGCGTCAGACAGGCGCACGTACGCGCCCAGGATGACCACGCAGAATGCCAGCAGGAAGGAGACTACCGTGAGCGTCAGGAAATGCGGGCTGTTCATCCAATTCGGGAGTACTTCAGTAACCGGGTTAAATCCTTGATAATCCCTTTCGGCGCGGTCTCTGCGGCATAGCTCATCATCAGGTTGCCCAATGGATCAATGAGGTACAGCCGCCCATGTGTAAACGGGCGATCGTCAGCCCCGATCCTGAACAGGGACTCCAGACTGCCGGTGCCCGTGTTCTCCGGGAACAGTACCAGCTGACCGGGATAGTGCAGCAACTGATCTGTCGTCAGGGCGCGCCGGTCATTGTCGACCACCAGCACGACCCGTTGTATGCGCTGGGCGTTTTTGCCCGTAGCGAGCCGCAATTGGCGCATCTTGTACAGGTTGCCGAGACAGGTTTCCCGGCACTGCCCGCGCAACGGGTAAACCAAGGTCCACTTGCCGTGCATGCGTCTTTCCACTCCGGATTTATGCGTTATGTCGACCAAGGGCCAGTCGGGCACGGGCCTGGGCGGGACAACCAGTGTGCCATGTCCGCCGGTGTCCGACTCTCTCCCCAAATCCGTGTAATTGAACAGGAACCAGGACAACAGCGGCGGCAGCGCAAAAACCGCAAACAACAAAATCAATATTGAGCGTTGTCTGGTCATCATATGTCATCCATCCCCGGATCCTGTCCGTTTTTTCATATTCACAACAATGTAGATCACCAGCAAGGTGGTTGCCAGGGCAAACCACTGAAAGGCATAACCCAGGTGTCTTTCCCTGCCGAATCCGGGTTCTGTCCCGTTCCAGGTCAAGCCGCCTGTTGCCGGCGGATCCAGGCGCACCACATAGGGAAGGAGCGACCAGTTGTTTTGCGCGCCGATTTGCTCCAGATCGATACGTTGAACCCGTACCTGGTTGGCGCCCAGTTTTTCACTAACATCCGCTGCCAGCCTTATGCCGCTGGCGGGTACGGGTTTGGCAACGCCAGTCAGGATCACCGGTTCTGTCGTTGTGTTAATTTCAGGGGCTTCGTTCCTGGTCCCGGGGGCTACCACCCAACCGCGATCAACCAGCACGGAGGTGCCGTCCGGCAATATAACGCGGGAGAAAACCTGATAACCCACCACGCCGCGCAATACCTGGTTATCCAGCAGGTATATCACCTGTGGGTCGTAGCTGCCGGTCAATATGCATTTTCTCCAATGCATCTGTTGCGCCTGCTTGCCTTGCCGGGTTGTTTGTCCAAGGTTAACGGGCTCAGCGCTGATCTGATCCTGATAGCGGGTCTGCAAGGCCTGTTTTTCCTCTGCGCGATCCAGTTGCCAGAATCCCAACCTGATGAGCAACAGGAATAATACAAGACCGGCAAGACTGGGCCAGAGACCCGGGTTGAAATGCCGGCACATTAACCTGGCCGGCAAAACAACGGCCGAAACCCGGGAAAACAGGATATACTGGCGCTGATTAACCACGTGTGGATAGACATGAGCGGTGCGGCAATATTCAAAATAGCCATCATATTACTGTTGGTAATCATCCTGATCTCCCTGGCTTCAGGCCTGATTTTCCTGGTCCGGGACAAGGGCAAAAGCGACCGGACCGTAAAGTCACTCACGCTCAGGATCGTCCTGTCCATCGCCCTGTTTATCCTCTTGTTCATCGGTTTCGCCACCGGCTTGATCAAGCCCCACGGCATCAATCCGTCGGCCCCGTCCGGGACACTTCCCTAACCCGCCTTTCCCGTCTGCTGCCGCGGCCGTTCCCGCAGTGAGGTGCTGCAGTTATATCCAGTAAACAAAAATGAACAGGCCCAGCCAGACCACGTCGACAAAATGCCAATACCAGGCTACCGCCTCAAACGCAAAGTGATTCTCATTGGTGAAATGTCCCTTGATGGAGCGCAGCAGGATAACGGTCAACATGGTGGCGCCCATGGTCACGTGGAACCCGTGGAACCCGGTCAGCAGGAAGAAAGTGGAACCGTATATGCCGGAGTTCAGGGTCAGGCCCAGTTCATGGTAGGCGTGGATGTACTCGCCGGCCTGTAAAATTACAAACAGGAAACCCAGGAATACGGTAGCAAACAACCACCAGCATAACCCGGCGCGCTGGTTCTTTTTCAGCGCCCAGTGGGCAAATGTCACGGTTGCGCCGCTGGAAAGCAGAATGACGGTATTCATCGCGGGGATGCCGAACGCCGGGATGACCTCCTTGATTTCAGTAAATTTACTGCTCAGACCCTCTACCGTCATATCCGGGGTCGTCATTAACGGCCAGACATTGTCAAATGACGGCCAGAGAAATTCGTTGGTTGCAGCCCCGGCCCCTTCTCCCCCCAACCAGGGCACGGAGTAAACCCGGGCATAGAACAGGGCGCCGAAAAACGCCGCAAAGAACATCACTTCCGAAAAAATGAACCACGCCATGCCCCAGCGGAAACTGATATCCACCTGTTTGTTGTAAACGCCGCTCAGGCTTTCACTGATCACATCCCTGAACCAGACGAAAAACATGTAGAAAACGGCAATAAATCCCAGCAATAACAGGTGTGAGCCGAAGCCCGGCATCTGGCCTGTAGCCAGGTATTGGTTAAACATGAACGCCGTGCCGCAGAAGGCCAGAAACAGGGCCAGGGAAAACACCACCGGCCATTTGCTGGGTTCAGGGATAAAATAGGTGTCTTGCGGATTTGACATGTGTGTTCCTCGAATTTATCAGCGTTTTTAGTTATCAGGAATTGGCCTCTTGTGTGCCGTCTGCTGCCCTGTCCCCCACGTCAAAGAAGGTATACGACAGCGTCAGCGATGAAAACCGTTCCGGTAAATCGGTATCGACAATAAACCTTACCTGCATCTCCCTGCTTTCCCCCGGCGCCAGGACCTGTTCGGAAAAGCAAAAACAGTCCAACTTGCTGAGATACACGCCCGCCTGTACCGGCGAGACACTGGGTATTGCACGCCCCGTTACCGTCCGTCCGGAGAGGTTTTCAACCACGAACACCGCTTTGGACAATTCTCCCGGGCGGACCTTTGTCTTGTGCCGCTCAGCCTTGAACGTCCAGGGTATATCCCTGGTATTGGTATCCAGGACCACCGTCACCAGACGGTCGGCGTCAACCTCGCTCAGCGCGGCTACAGTTTCGTCAATGGCGTTGTTGCTGCCGCGCCCGGTAAAGTCGCAATAAACCCGGTAGAGCGGTACCAGCGCATAGCCGAAGGCGAACATGCCGACTGCTACGAAAAGCAGCCTGCGTACGGTCCTGTTGATGTTTTTTTCGGACATGATGAGACTATAAATGGCTCAGTATAAACCCGAAATATATCGCAACCGCGACCAGGGCCAGCAACAGGGCAAGGCGCACATTTGCCTTGCGGCGGCGGGCAACGAGTTCGCTTTCATTGTTGTCGGGTTCCCTGTCCACACGCACCTGTCATGAATGAGTGGCTGCCGCATCCACCTTGGGTGGGATGGTAAACGTATGGAACGGCGGCGGAGACGGCAGGGTCCATTCCAAGCCTCTTGCTCCTTCCCATACCTGCTCGCCCGCTTTTTTACCTGCGCGGATACACTTGATGACCAGCCAGACGAACAACAACTGGCTGAGCCCGAACACAAACCCGCCGATGCTGGAAATCATGTTCCACTCGGTAAACTGGACGGCGTAATCCGGGATACGCCGCGGCATGCCTGCCAGTCCCAGGAAGTGTTGCGGGAAAAACAGTACGTTGACCGAGATGACCGAAATCCAGAAATGGATTTTCCCGAGCGTCTCGTCATACATGTGGCCGGTCCACTTGGGCAACCAGAAATACGCGCCTCCCATCAGGGCAAACAGGGCGCCGGTGACCAGCACATAGTGAAAATGGGCAACGACAAAATAGGTGTCATGGTACTGGAAGTCCGCAGGGGTGATCCCCAGCATCAGCCCGGAAAACCCGCCGATGGAGAACAGGAACACAAAGGCGAGGGCGAACAGCATGGGGGTCTCAAACGTCATGGCGCCGCGCCACATGGTGGCAATCCAGTTGAAGACCTTGACCCCGGTAGGTACGGCGATGGACATGGTCGCATACATGAAGAACAACTCGCCGGCCAGGGGCATGCCCACCGTAAACATATGGTGCGCCCAGACAAAAAACGACAGGAAGGCAATGGCCGCGGTGGCATACACCATGGACACGTAACCGAACAGGGGTTTGCGGGAAAATGTCGGAATAATCTGCGAGACGATGCCGAACGCCGGCAGGATCAGGATATATACCTCCGGATGGCCGAAGAACCAGAAAATGTGCTGGAACATGATCGGGTCGCCGCCGCCGGCCGCAGCGAAGAAGCTGGTGCCGAAATACTTGTCCGTCAACAGCATGGTCACCGCGCCGGCCAGTACCGGCATCGCCGCGATGAGCAGGAACGCGGTAATGATCCAGGTCCATACGAACAGCGGCAATTGCATAAAGCCCATACCCGGGGCGCGCATGTTGAACACGGTAGCGATGATGTTAATAGCGCCCATGATGGAAGAAATACCAAGAAAATGCACGGTAAAAATCAGGAACGGGAAGCCGTCGCCAAGTTGGGTTATGAGGGGCGGGTACATGGTCCAGCCGCCTGCCGGCGCGCCGCCCTCCATGAAGAACGTTGACAGCAGCATAATAAAGGCAAACGGCAGGATCCAGAAACTCATATTGTTCATGCGCGGCAGAGCCATGTCCGGCGCGCCGATCATCATGGGCACCATCCAGTTGGCCAGCCCTACGCCGGCGGGCATGATCACGCCGAATATCATGACCAGCGCGTGCATGGTCGTCATGGCATTAAAGAACTGCGGGTCCACGTACTGCAGGCCCGGCTGGAACAACTCCGCGCGTACCACCATGGCCATGGCGCCGCCGATAAAGAACATGATCAGGGCAAACACCAGGTACATGGTGCCGATATCCTTGTGGTTGGTTGAAAACAGCCAGCGGCCCAGGCCCGTCGGCTTATGATCGTGCTCATCGTGATGATGTTCCTGCGTTGCACCGTAGCTCATGCTGTTACCCTCGTATACTCAGTTCTTGGTTCCGCTATACATCAGCGTCTGGCCGCAATTGTTGACGGCTGGACCGCATCTCCGGAGTCATTGCCCCAGGAATTGCGCTCGTATGTGATGACTGCAGCCACGTCCACATCATTCAGTTGCATGCCGAACGGGGCCATGGCGGTACCGGCAACCCCGTTCATCACGGTATCGATATGGCCGTCCACCGGTCCCGTGGTGACGGGACTGCCGACCAGGGGTTTGAAGGCGCCGGGAATACCCTGCCCGTTGACCTGGTGGCAGGCAACACAAAACGTACTGTATACCTGCTCGCCGCGTTCCAACAGTTCGTCCATAGCCCATTCGCGATCGGCTCCTTCGCCGGCATCCAATACCACCATCATCATCTCTCCTACCCAGTCATAATACTCATCCTCGCTGACCGCTTTTAACACAATGGGCATAAAGGCATGATCGCGCCCGCACAGTTCCGAACACTGGCCCCGATAAGTGCCTTCTTCTTCAATGATGGCCCAGGATTCATTGATGAAGCCGGGAATCGAATCACGCTTCCAGCCCAGGGCCGGCACCCACCAGGAATGGATGACATCGGCGGCCGTGGTCATAAAGCGGATTTTCGTATTGACCGGCACAACGACCGGATTATCGACCTCCAGCAGGTAGTTTTCTATCTCGTTGGGATCAACGCCGGACTTCAGTTGTCTTGCCGCATTGCTTTCCGGCGCCAGCGAACTGAAAAACCCGAATTCCTCTTCGATATATTCATAATGCCAGCGCCATTGATAGCCGGTTACCTTGATGGACAGGTCGGCATCGCCGGTTGATTCGATCATGATCAACGACTTGGTGGCGGGAACCGCCATGAGTACAAGGATGAGCATGGGGATGGCAGTCCAGATTAACTCCACCGTGGTGTTGTGGTGGAACTGGGCAGCCTTAACGCCCCGTGACTTCCTATGGTAAAAGATGGACCAGAACATGACGCCGAACACCACTGCTGCTATCACGCAACAGATATAGAATATCGTCATGTGCAGGTCGTATATGTTGCGGCTAAGCGGGGTCACGCCCTCAGGCAGGTTCAGGCCGTATTCCGCCCAGGCCGGCTGCATTATCAACAACAGCAGGAAAATAATCGCTCCCCAATAAAGTTTCATTTTTCTGGCAGACATGCTGTTTTCCTCAGCGTCATTGTTATCATCTTATATTCCACACCGTCAGGCATTTTGAATTATTGCAGATCGTAAAATTTCTGCCAGCCCCCTGCGTTCCTCTTCATTGAGAAATCGGCCAACCTCGATTTCCCTGCCGTGGGAACACAGCAACAGTTTGCTCGGATACCAGGCGACCCGGGGCTGCCGTAACACGACCCTGGTCCAATATCTCTGGAAGTCATGGCTCAACTCCGGCCTGTCGCGGCCCGTTTCCACATGTACGGAGTCATCGGTAATTGTAATAACCTCCCGCGCGCCACCACGCCAGGCGGTTATATAGAGTGCCGCGCCCAGTGCCAACAACTCCAGCCCTGAGAACGGCAACACCAGTGTCAGTCCCTGCACCCAGAAGTAAATTGCAATCGCCAGGGAGACGCCCGCTATACTGCTGTACACCAACAACAATTCCTTCCACGACATCGACTGGTTGGGCGCAATCACAAAAGTGCGCCGCAGATCCTGCGAGGCTTTCAATTCATGAATCATGCACTTATATCCGTCAATGTCAACCCGTTAGCCCGGCCGCAACACCTGTTTTTACCCTTTGACATTGCAAAAGTTGCAAAAGGATAATAAGAGTCCCGCTATTATTCAAGCGTGTCGTTATATAATCCTGCTTCTTCCCTCTCCTTCCGGCGATTTAGCTGTCCCGGCTTGCCGAAATCGCTGTTATTCCTGTCCGGCTCCGGGGAACAGTCTATCGATCTCGATCGCGGCGCCAATCTTCTCCGGATTATAATAATCCAACCAGGGAATATTTCCCAGGAATGGGGCTGGAATTTTCCGGGACAGGTAATCCAGGGTGGCCTGCTTTTCCGCGTAATCACGGCAAACGCCGTTGCCCAGCCAGCCGGCAAAGGGCAGCCCTGCCGCGAGTATGGATTCAGCCGTAAGCAACGCGTGGTTGATGCAACCGAGACGCAATCCCACCACCAGGACAACGGCTAAATTCAACTGTCGTACCAGGTCTTCGGTTTGTATCCCCTCTGACAACGGCACCCGCCAGCCACCGATCCCCTCCACAATAATGTTGTCGGCCGCGTCAGCCAAGTCGTAAAATGATGCAACCAGACGTTGCATATCCACCTCAACCTGCTGTTTCTGTGCGGCAATGTGGGGCGCAACCGGTTCCGTGAAGGCGTACGGATTCACCTGTTGATAGGAGACCGCCCGACTACATTGATTCCGGATCAGCACGGCATCCGGGTTTCTCAGTTGCCCTTCCTGCAACAGGCTGCCGCTGGCGACTGGTTTCATGCCGTTCACTATCAGGCCTCGCGCCTGAAACTGCACCATTAATGCAAGTGTCACCCAGGTTTTTCCGACACCGGTATCGGTGCCGGTTACAAACAGGTTGCGCATGCTGCTATGACGCCCTATGCCTGCGGAAGGTGAGGGGAAACTCCTGCTCTTCCCGCTGTATATGCTTGGTTTCCGGCACCCAGGCATGACCGTAAACCGCTTCGAATGTTGCCGGCAGACCATCATTTCCGTATCTGTTTACATATTCCTCCAGCATGGCCTGCAGTTTATGTTTGCCGGTCAGTGACCGGCTCCGGCCTGCGTTCACGTTGCCCGCCCCGAGGGTCTTCAATTCTCGCATCAGCGAACGGCCGCTGTCATAAACCAGGGTAAACGTCTCAGTTTCCATGACCGGATCCACGAACCCTGCCCGCACCAGCGCATCACCTGCATCGTGCATATCCGTGAACGCGTTTACATGGACATAATCATCCACCCTGGCCCAGCTGTTGCGCAATTCCATCAAGGTGTCCGGGCCGAACGTGGAAAACAGCAGTAACCCGCCGGGACGCAATGACCGATAAATCTCGGCAAACGCCTGGTCCAGCAGGGAGACCCACTGGAGCGTCAGGTTGGAGAAGGCAAAATCCACGCTGTTGTCGGCCAGCGGCAGGTGTTCCGCGTCACCACAAAGCAGGCTTTGCCGGCTTTCGGGCTTATTCTTGCGCCTGGACATTAACAACATGTTAAAAGCAAGATCCAATTGCAGGACATGGGCCGCCTCATAACATCCGGCCAACAGCACGGATAAACTGCCGGTTCCCGACCCCAGATCAACAATGCGCGCCGGCTTCAGTTTGATCGCCTCCAGCTTTTGCAACAGGCGCTCCCCAACAATTTGTTGCAGTACGGCAACCTGGTCATAGCTGTCTGCTGCGCCGTCGAAGTTGCGCCGTATTGTGGCTTTTTCCCGCTGGAAGTGCGCGTCGCTCACGGCCATAATTTCTTTTTAAGTTGCGCCAGCATGTCGAGCAACCGGTCTACCTGATCATCGTTATGACCGGCTGTCAGTGTTATCCTGAGCCGCTCGGTGTTTTTCGCTACGGTGGGGGGGCGAATTGCGCTTACCCAGAGTCCCCTGGCCCGGGCGTAGTCTCTACCTGTTACAGCTGCCGCAGCAGAGCCGACGAGAAACCCCTGGATAGGTGTAGACGATGCCAATAACGGCAAATCAAGCTGTTGCGCGCCCCGGACAAACCTGTCCACCAGTGCGCTCAGCTTTTCCCGGCGCCAGGTTTCCCGGGCGATAATGGCCAACGCTTTGGCTGCCGCTGCTGCAAGGGCCGGCGGCATGGCAGTTGTGTAAATATAGGACCGGCCTGTCTGGATGATGGTCTCTATCACATCCTCCGGGCCGGCCACGAAGGCCCCCATCACGCCACATGCCTTGGCGAACGTTGCCATCAATATGGGAACCTGGTCCTGATCCAGAGAAAAATACTCCAGCGCGCCGCCGCCGGTTTTCCCCAGGACACCGAAACCGTGCGCGTCATCCACAGCAAGCAAGGCCTGGTGTCTTGCACAAACCGACACGATATCAGGCAGCGCGGCGATATTGCCGCTCATGCTGAACACGCCTTCCGTTGCCACAAGGGTACGGCCTTCCGAACACAGGTTTTCCAGATCCGTCACATCATTATGCGCATAGCGGCGCAAGCTTGCCCGGGCCAGCAATGCGCCGTCAACCAGCGAAGCATGGTTTTCCCTGTCCATTACAACGGTATCTTCCCGGCGCGCGGCAAAGGCGGTAATCACGGCAAGATTGGCCAGGTAGCCACTTGAAAAAATAACGGCCCGGGAGCGACCCAGTTGTGTTGCCAGCGCCTGTTCCAGTTGTTCGTGGGCGCGGCTTCGGCCACAGATCAGCTGTGAAGCGCCGCTGCCCACCCCGTAGACCGCGACCGCGGACTGAACAGCTTCCACCAGCCTGGCGTCATTGGCCAGACCAAGGTAGTCGTTGCTGGAAAAATTGACGTACTGCCGGCCGTCGGCATGGATAAGCGCGCCCTGCGCGGAAGCAATGACTTGTCTTGTGCGGAACAGGCCGGCGGACTTGATTCCATCCAATCTTTTTGCCAGTGAAAAAGGATCGGCCGGCATGGAAGCAGACATCAAAATTTCTGCGCGGCCGGCGCTTCTCCGGATGCAATATCCGTGCTGGCAGTCAACCCCAATCGTTCAAACAGGGATTGATCTCTGGAAAATTGCGGGTTGTCGGTAGTCAGCAGTTTGTCTCCGTAAAAAATGGAATTTGCCCCGGCATAAAAGCACAGCGCCTGGGTCGCATCGCTCATCTCAGTACGTCCCGCGGATAAGCGTACATACGCGCGGGGCATGAGGATGCGCGCCGTGGCGACCGTTCTTACCAGCTCCATGGGGTCCGTTTCTTCCTCTCCCGCCAGCGGCGTGCCTGTTACCCGGACCAAGGTATTGATGGGCACACTCTCCGGCTGTTGGGGCAGGCATGCCAGCGTTTGCAACAGGGCGGCTCGATCGTCAACGGACTCACCCATCCCGATAATACCGCCACAGCAAACATTGATCCCGGCATCACGAACCGCTTGCAGCGTGTCCAGCCGATCCTGGTAGGTCCGGGTGCTGATTATCGTTTCGTAGAAGCTCTCGGACGTGTCGAGATTATGATTGTAGTAATCCAGGCCGGCGTGTTTCAGGCGTTCCGGCTGCCCGGGTTTCAACATTCCGAGAGTAACACATGTTTCAAGCCCCAACTGCTTGACCCCTGCGATCATCTCAGCGACCTTGTCGATATCCCTGTCTTTCGGACTGCGCCAGGCAGCGCCCATGCAAAACCGGCCGGCGCCCGATGCTTTGGCGCGCCGGGCTGCTTCCAGCACCTGTGCGCAGGACATCAGGGTTTCACTCTCCACGCCGGTTTTATAACGCACGCTCTGCGGGCAATAGGCACAGTCTTCCGGACAACCGCCGCTTTTGATATTGAGCAAGGTGCTTAACTGAATTTCATTGGGGTCGAAGCAACTGCGGTGGACTGACTGTGCCCGGTGCAATAAATCGTTCATCGGCTGCCGGTAAAGTGTTATGATTTCGGCCAGGCTCCAGTTGTGTCTTGGAGCAGGCAACGGATCAATTACCCGAACTGTTTCGTCAGTAACCATGGATCAATATGTTATCGTTGAATCGAGAGTTGTCAACTGTTCCCTCCCAAGCAGGCTGACAACAGTTTCAGGTATAACCCGGTATGTTGATCCGTAGTCCATGCATTCTCTGCGGCGCACCTGATGGCGCGGCAGCGGGCCAATTCTGCCAGGACTGTTACACTGATCTACCGTCCCGACCTGCAGGAGTATGTCTTTGTTGCGGTGTGCCGGCGTCTGGTACCGGCATCTGTATCCGCTGCTTCACTCGCCCCCCGGCATTTGATTGCTGTATTGCCGGCAGCATGTACCGTTACCCTTTAGACCTGATGATAAAAAGACTGAAATACCAGGCGCGGCTGGATATGGTTCGTTCCCTGTCCCGGCCTCTGATTGAGCGGATCAGGCTCGAATGTTTTGAGCTGCCTGACTGTCTCGTGCCGACGCCGTTGCACAGTGCTCGTCAGCGCCGCCGGGGATTCAACCAGGCCAGGGAAATCGCCCGCGTCCTCGCGCAAAATTTATTCCTGTCCGTTGATGATCGTCTGGTGCGAAGACACAAGGCCACGGCGCAGCAGTATGACTTGCGCCCCGAACACCGGGAAAGAAACGTTAAGTCTGCATTTTCCTTAATAAAAACAAACAACTACAGAAATGTCGCCATCGTGGACGACGTTCTGACGACAGGCGCCACAGCGAATGAACTGGCTCGGCTGCTGAAACGCCACGGCACAGAACAGGTGCAACTGTGGTGCCTGGCCCGCGCCGCGCCTTTCAGTTCTTGATCAGGTATCCAGGTTTTCCACCGTCAGCGCATGGGCTTCTATGAATTCCCGCCTGGGCTCAACCTGGTCGCCCATCAGGGTCGTGAACACTTCATCCGCAGCGACGGCATCTTCGATATTCACTTGATACAGGTTGCGCGTCGCGCTGTTCATTGTCGTTTCCCAGAGTTGATCCGGGTTCATTTCACCCAGCCCCTTGTAACGCTGGACGTGCAGGCCGTGACTCATTTCCTCCAACAGCCATTCGACGGCTTTTATGGCCGATCGGCTGGAAAACTGTTTTTCCCCGCGCCGAACCGTTACGCCTGCGCCACCGAATTGCAGTTCCGGTGCGACCAGACGGCCGTATTCAGAGGAGGCGAAGAACCCCGCGCTAAAGATGTTGGCGGAGGTGACCCCGTGGACGTCTATGTCAATACGGCCACCGTATGCCCGTCCTCCGGCGCCGGAAAATATCTCTGCACGATATTGTGTTCTCCCTGAATCCGCTGCAACCAGTTTGTCCCGTAACTCGTTGAACCAGCCTTCCACCTTGTCTGCGTCTGAACAATCACTCTCGGTGAGCCTGGGCATGCAGCAAATGGCATTGATAACATCCGGATGGTATCGCTTGGCCAGTCTTGACCGCTCCTGTTTCATTTTCAGATACAACGCGCTTAACTGATCCTTTTGAGATTCATCGGCCTGTTCTCCCTCCGCTGTCTCCAGCTCCGTATCCGTCATGGCCAGTTCCAACAGGTACGCCTCCTTCTCAAGATCGTCTTTCAGGTAGCGTTCTCTTTTGCCTTTTTTTATCTTGAACAACGGCGGTTGTGCAATGTAGATATGACCGCGTTCCAGCAGTTCGTTCATCTGCCGATAGAAGAAGGTCAGCAATAAAGTACGGATATGCGAACCGTCCACGTCCGCGTCGGTCATAATGATGACCCTATGGTAACGTAACTTGTCGACGTCAAACTCATCCTTGCCAATCCCACACCCCAGGGCGGTGATCAGGGTTCCAACTTCCGATGAGGACAACATCTTGTCAAAACGCGCTTTTTCTACGTTCAGTATCTTTCCCTTCAACGGCAAAATGGCCTGGTAGCGGCGGTCCCTGCCCTGCTTCGCAGAGCCGCCCGCCGAATCGCCTTCCACCAGGAACAATTCCGATGCGGACGGATCCTTCTCCTGGCAATCGGCCAGTTTGCCCGGCAGGCCGGCTATATCCAGGGCCGTTTTTCTGCGAGTCAATTCGCGCGCCTTGCGGGCCGCTTCCCGCGCCCTGGCAGCATCGACAATCTTCTCACAGACGGCTTTTGCCTCTGCGGGCCGCTCAAGCAAAAACTCCTGCAGTTTCTCCTGGACGGAAGATTCCACCACCGGCCGCACCTCGCTGGATACCAGCTTTTCCTTGGTTTGCGATGAAAATTTGGGATCGGCTATCTTTATGGAAAGCACTGCGGTCAGCCCCTCCCTTACATCATCGCCGGTTACCGGCACCTTCGCTTTTGCGGACAAGCCGGATTGCTCCATATAGGTGTTCAAGCTGCGCGTCAGCGCGCCACGAAAGCCGGCAAGATGCGTACCGCCATCCCGTTGCGGAATAGTGTTGGTAAAACAGAAGATGTTTTCCTGGTAGGAATCATTCCATTGCATGGCCAGTTGTACGACTGTTCCCTCGCGTTCAACGTCAATATTTATGACTGTCTCGTGCAGGGGCGTCTTGTTCCGGTTCAAATGCTGCACAAATTCTGCAATACCCCCCTTGTATTCAAACAGATCATGTTTTCCGCTACGCTCATCCCGCAGTTCGATTTTTACCCCGGAGTTGAGAAACGACAGCTCGCGCAGCCGTTTAGCCAGGATGTCGTAATGGAATTCAATGTTCGTAAAAATTTTGTTGCTGGGTAAAAAGTGAATTTCCGTCCCGGTCTGATCCGAAGGAATGGTTTGTTCCAGGGCAGCAAGGGGCTTCCCCTCCCTGTATTCCTGTTTGAACATGTACCCATCCCGGCAGATAGTCATTTCCAGTGAGCGGGACAAGGCATTCACCACCGACACTCCGACGCCATGCAAACCGCCGGAAACCTTGTAAGAATTATCATCAAATTTACCACCGGAGTGCAGGGTCGTCATGATTACCTCTGCCGCTGATACGCCCTCCTCCGCATGTGCGCCAACAGGAATCCCCCGGCCATTATCTACTACCGTGACGGACTCATTAGTATGGATTATCACCTCTATTTCGGAACAATATCCGGCCAGGGCCTCATCAATACTGTTATCCACCACTTCAAAAACCATGTGATGCAGTCCGGTCCCGTCATCCGTGTCGCCGATATACATACCGGGGCGCTTCTTTACTGCCTCGAGCCCCTTTAAGACCTTGATTTTCGAAGAATCGTAACTGTTGTTATCCACCGCTTTGTCCTTTAACAAAAAGAACATTTTATCATATTGCCGTTGTTCGCCGCAACATAATCAATGGCACCAAAGGGGCTTCTCGTCACGCTACGATTTCTCCTTGTTCCACGTGAAACATTTTCTGCTTTTTTTTTGCGCGGGCCGGTATCTTTCCTGTTGTCGTGACAAAAACCTGTCCTCCCAGGTCCGACAGCACATCAATGACACGTTGCTGGCTACCCACATCCAACTCTGCCGCAAAATCGTCCAGCAGGATGATGGGAGATCGGCCCGTACTGTGTCTGTACACACTCTCCTGGGCCAGAGATAATGCAATAATACATAGCTTGATCTGTCCGCGAGAATAAAAGTGCCCTATATCTCTCCCGTCCTGACGAATCATCAAATCGCTCCTGTGGGCGCCATACCGGGTAACCCTTCTTTCCAAATCCGCCTTTCGTTGCGTTGCCAGGACTTGAGCCAGATCTTCTCCGGGTTGCCAGCCGCTGTCATACTCAAGTGTCGCCGCCGGTATCTTCAGTTGCTGTGCGGTTCGTATCATTTCGTTAGATAACTCATTGATGAACATGTTTCTTTGCGCATTTATTATCTCAGCGGCCCGACTCATTGCCCGTTCCCAGGTTTCAAGCTGTTCTGTTTTGTTACGCCTTAACAAACTATTTCGGTTTTTCAATGCCTTATAGTAATCCCGCCAGGTCTCGATATAGTTTGGTTTCACGTGGAACATCGCCCAATCCAGCCAACGCCGGCGGTATACGGGGCTTCCGGAAACCAGCTTGTGGCTGTCTGGGGTTATTGTGATAACAGGAATTTGCGCGGCCTGTTCAGATACCTTGCGGACAGTCTGGTTATTATAACGGATGTTTATTGCTGCTCTGCTGCGTTCAACCCCGGTTACTATAAGAGACTGATCCGGCATGCGCATGCCGGCGCTGACACGTAATTCTTTTTGGTGATGGCGAATAACGCGGTTTATCCCGGCAGTGCGGAAAGAACGGCAACGACCCAGAAAATGTATGGCTTCCAGCAGCGCTGTCTTTCCGCTGCCGTTGGGGCCGCAAATAATATTGAGATCCGAGTTCGGCTCAATCCTCAGGTGGGACAAATTACGAACATTTCTGACTTGCAGCCATTCTATATGCATTGGCCGCATAGTTGCAGGTATTGCATGGGTTGATCTGTTATCTACAGCAACAACGGCATGACAATATATTTACACCCTCCCCCTTCCTCAGGCAACACAAGACATCCGCTTTTCGGGGACGATACGGAAAGCCTGACCTTGTCAGTTTGAATGATGCTGACAGCGTCATGCAGGTAGGTTACGTTAAAACCGACTTCCTGTGTTTCTCCCTTATATTCCACGTCTATCTCATCTTCTGCCTGTTCCTGCTCCGGGTTATGGACAAGTGCCCGCAGTTTATCCTGCTCCAGCGTGATCTTCACGCCTCGATATTTGTCGCTGGAAAGGATTGAGGCTCGACTGAGACTCTGTCTGAGCAACTCTCGCTTTGCCAGCACCAAATGATCTGACGGTTCAGGGATCACCCGGTTATAGTCAGGGTATTTGCCGTCTATCAATTTACTGGTAAAAACCAGATTATCCAAAGCGATCCGGATATGGTTTTTGCTCATAACAATTTCCATTTCGGTATCAGTTTCCTCCAGTAACCGCATCAGTTCCTGCACCCCTTTTCTCGGAACGATAAGTTGTTTTTTTTCTTCCGTTGCTATTGCAACGTCGACGTCACACAGCGCAAGCCTATGTCCGTCTGTCGCAACAGCACGCAAAGTGTCCTGTTGGGCCTCAAGTAAAACACCATTGAGGTAGTAGCGAACATCCTGTTTGGCCATGGAAAAAGCAGTTCTCTCCAGTAAAGATTTGAACAGCTGTTGAGAAACAGCAAACCGGATGTCAGCTTCCCCCGGTTCAACCAGAGGAAAATTCTGGGCCGGTAAAGATAATAAGGAAAACCGGCTTCTTCCTGACGTGACGGTTACTCTTTCATTCTCAATCGAAATGTTCATTTCCGCTTCTTCAGGCAACGCCCGACAAATATCCCACAGTTTTCGCGCAGGAACAGTAATATCGCCTGTCTGCCCGAAATCACCGGCAATTGAAGCTGAGAGTTCAACTTCCATATCCGTTGCTGTGAGTCGCATTTGTTGCGGAGAAACGGCGACGAGAAGGTTCGCCAGGACGGCAAGCGACGGTCTTGTGTCAACAACGCCGCAAACATTGTTCAAAGCTGGAAGAAGCAGGTTCCTATTAATAATAAGATTCATTATAATATATTGTTATTATTGTCATCTCCGGTAACGGGAAAAGATTATTTTTCCCTTTATTTTCAAACAGTTACATTGGTTTTTTGGGCGCTTATTATTGCTGATCCCCGTTTAATTCCCTGTGGATAAATGTTACCGAACCAGAACACACTTCCTTTTCAAATGGTTGTTCACAGGTTATTTTACCTATTAATAACATTGTTGTGGCCAGCACTGCTTTGATTTATGAGTATAGTATAAACCAGAACCACAATTATGGTATACCGCCCAGCCTGCATGAAACGCTAGAACTTACCGAAACAACGAAGTAGAATGTGTAAATGCATCATCCACGGTATTATATTACGAGAACTAGCGTCCGTAATCAGGGGAGAGAATCATGCCTTACGGTGACAAGCCGGGGAAATGGCTGCCGATAATATTTATTGTTATACCCCTCATAGGATCAGTTGCTCCGCATGCTCAGGAGCAGGGCTATCTTGAAGAAATCATAGTCACGGCGCAGAAGCGACAGCAGAACATACAGGATATTCCGGTTGCGGTTACCGCCCTGTCCGGCGAACACCTCGTGGAACACGGGATTACCGACCTGTTCGACCTGCAGCAGACCGCGCCGGGGCTCATTGTCGACCAGAGCCAGACCGCCACCACGGCCAATTTTTCCATACGCGGTGTTGGCACCAGTTCCCAGAACTTTGGCCTGGAATCATCGGTCGGCCTGTACGTTGACGGCGTCTATCGAGCGCGCCAGAGTTCGATGATCAACGAGTTGGTTGACGTTGAGCGCGTGGAGGTGTTGCGCGGACCGCAAGGCACCCTGTTCGGACGCAACACGTCCTCCGGTGCGGTGTTACTCAACACGGTGGCGCCGGACCATGGAGGTGATGGCTATTTCGAGTTGACGTACGGCAACCTGGACCTGTTCAGCGCAAACGGCGCCTTTGGCGGTTCATTAATCGACGGCGTGCTTGCCGCGCGGGTTACCGGGTTCACCACCAGTCGCGATGGTTTTGTTGATGGGGTCGGGCAAGGCGAGTCCCTGATCAACGACCGTAATCGTCAGGGCGGGCGGGCGCAGGTTTTGTATACGCCGACTGACGATCTGTCGTTGCGGGTGATTCTGGACTACTCCGAAATCGATGAGGTCTGCTGCGCCGCCGCCACGTTCCGCAACAACTATTTTTCCTTCGGAGGCCGCCCCGGTTCCGACGCGCTGCTGGCCCGCCTGGGTATCCCGTTGCTGGACGAAGATCGATTTACTGATGGCATTGTGCATGTAAACAATGTGCCGTTATCAAAGAACGAGGACAGCGGTGTTTCCGCGGAACTTAACTGGGACATCTCTCCGGGGAGCACGGTAACCTCGATAACAGCGTATCGCACGTTTAATACGACGGATGACGCGGACGTGGATTTCAACATGGCCGACATCGCTTCCCGCTTCAACCGCGGCGAATCTGAAACCTTTTCACAGGAAATTCGCATAGCCGGCAGCCGGGACAGGATCGACTACCTGGGCGGCGTGTACTATTTCACCCAGAACCTCAACAGTTGGTCAACCACCGGTCTGGGCCGGGATTTTGAGGCATTTGTTCTCAATGGAACGCCGCAACTTGGAGAGCTTGTAAACGGCCTCAATCTCTTGTCCGCATTCACCGGGGGGGGAATTCCCAGGGCCGGTGAATTAATTCCTCCCGGCGGCAGTGCCCGCGATGTCATGCTGCAGGACCATGAGGCCTGGGCGGCCTTCGGCCAGATAGATTTCCAGGTGCTGGAACAATGGCGGCTTTCCGCAGGATTGCGTTATACCGATGAGAAAAAAGATCTGACCGGCACATTTACCCAGGATAACGCCGGGCCTGCGCCGGATCTCACTGCCATCGGCACCAATCTTTTCCTGGCGAGCCAGGGCCTGGCGCCCCTGAACCCTGCGCTGCTGGCGCCGCTTGCCTATCCGGGCTGGGGTTTTTACCTGCAACCGGTATTTGCGCCCCGCCCGAACCTGGATGAAACCCTGGAGGACGACCAGGTTACCTGGAACGTTAAATTAAGCTGGACCCCGAACAATGACATGTTGCTGTATGCAGGATATGCAACCGGCTTCAAGTCAGGCGGCACCAATACCGACCGCATCCCCGCCACGTTCAGCCAGGTGTTCGGTGCAGAAAAGACAGACGCATTTGAGGTCGGCGCGAAGCTGGCGTTTCCGCGACATAACCTGCGTATGAACCTGGCCCTGCATTACACGACCATTGAGGATTTTCAAAGCAACGCCTTTACCGGCACCGGCTTCAACCTGCGTAACGCCGGAGAACTGGAGGCCAAGGGCGGGGAACTGGAGATCGCCTGGGCGCCGACCGCCGGCCTGGCATTGAGCGGGGCCTATATTTATAACGAAACCGAGTACGATGAGTTTGAGCAGGCCAATTGCTGGGTGGCAACACCCTTTCTGACCGGCCAACCGGACCCCGGCCGGCGTAACCCGGGAGATGCCTTTTGTGATCGGTCCGGTGATAGGGCCTCCGCCAACCCGGAACATACTGTCCAGCTGTCCGCAACCGGGACCCGTTCATTCGGCGAGAACTTGAGCGGTTATATTCACGCGGACTTTAACTACCGGAGCAGCATCTTTATGGATGCCAATATCGATCCCCTCAAGTTGCAGGACGGCTTCGGCCTTCTCAACGCCCGCGCCGGACTGGTATTACAGGCTTTCGATCTTGATGTCTCCCTGTGGGCGCGTAATCTGCTGGATGAGGATTACCACGGCGCAGTATTCGACGTACCGCTGCAGGATGGGAAGCTGGCCTCCTACCTGCGGGAACCGCGCACCTACGGCGTGACGCTGCGCAAGCAGTTCTGAAGCAACACTGACCGCACCTCCGGGAGCCGGTCCCGGCTATTAATTTTACCGGGCTTGTGACTTTTCCCACAATTCAGGCAATCTTTTTCTTGCCAGCCTGTCCAGAGCAGCTAAACTTTTCAGCGTGGTTCAGGAACATGGACTATAACTTCACAAACTAAAGGAGACCATTATGCAAATTTTAAGGAAACTTGCTGTCCTCATTTTACTCAGCCTGCCGGTAACACTTTTCGCCACTGAAGAGGTTGATATCAATACGGCGGACAAGGAAGCGTTGATGACCCTGAGCGGCGTTGGCGAAAGTTTCGCCGAAAGGATTATCAACTACCGGGAACAGAACGGCGCGTTCGAGACCGTACAGGAGTTGACCCAGATCAGTGGGATTGGCCAGTCCCTGATTGAAAAAAATAAAGATATCCTGACAGCCGGCCAGCCTGCCGAATAACAAAACGTCAGGATTGACGTTTTACAAAGGTCGTCCTGTACTTTGCCTCGTTGGGGCAGGTCTCGCGTTGCGCGACTGTTCAGAAGTGGCACAAGGATGTGCCGTCTACGGAACAACCGATGGAAATTTGCTCCAGGCAAATTTGTTCACGGCGAGAGGCCGCCCGTAAAGGTTGCGCCCAGGGAAGGGCGCAAGACGAAAAATATTTTTTGTGCTTGTTCACAACAAACCCTCTGCTGTATGCTTTGCCGTTTGATGCACACAAAACCATACGAGATGGATGCAGCGTACCAACCCTGGAATATAGAACTCGAAGTCCAGGCAGCGTGGGAAAAAAACAGCGCCTTCAAGGTAACGGAAGACCCTGACAGGGAAAAATTTTACTGTCTGTCCATGTTTCCTTACCCCAGCGGCAAACTGCATATCGGTCACGTGCGCAATTACACCATCGGCGACGTGATAGCCCGCTACCAGCGTTTGCAGGGCAAGAACGTGCTCCAACCCATGGGCTGGGATGCCTTTGGCCTGCCCGCCGAGAACGCGGCAATAGAAAACCGGGCGGCGCCGGCGCAATGGACTTATCGGAACATCGATTACATGCGCGCCCAGTTAAAACGGCTCGGCTTCGCCTACGACTGGGATCGGGAAATCGCGACCTGCAAACCTGACTATTACCGCTGGGAACAATGGTTTTTTACCGAGTTATATAAAAAAGGGCTGGTTTACAAAAAGACCGCCCCCGTTAACTGGGATCCCGTTGACCAGACAGTGCTGGCCAATGAACAGGTGATTGACGGCAGGGGTTGGCGCTCCGGCGCGGTTGTGGAAAGGAAAGAAATACCCCAGTGGTTTTTGAAAATCACCGAATACAGTGAGGAGTTGTTGAGGGAACTGGACAACCTGCCCGGCTGGCCCGATTCGGTGCGCACCATGCAAAAGAACTGGATCGGCCGCTCGGAAGGGGTGGAGATCGATTTCCCGCTGTCCGGCAGCGCTGAAAAACTGGAAGTATTCACCACTCGCCCCGATACCTTGTTCGGTGTCAGTTACATTGCGGTTGCCGTAGAACATCCTCTGGCCGTTGCCGCTGCCGGGGAAAGCGCCGGCGTCGCCGCATTTCTACACAAGCACCGTCATGCCGGCGCTACCGAAGCCGAACTGGAAACCATGGAAAAAGAAGGCGTGCTGCTGGGAATAGACGCGCTACACCCGCTTACCGGAGAGGCATTGCCCGTATGGGCAGCCAATTTTATCCTGATGAGTTATGGCACCGGTGCGGTTATGGGTGTGCCGGGCCACGATCAGCGCGACTGGGAATTTGCGAAAAAATATGATCTTGCCATCAGACCGGTGATATTTCCGACGGATGGCAGTGGCTTGGATCTGGATGACTGCGCCCACGTGCATAAAGGCCTGTTGAAAAACTCCGGAGACTTTGATGGCCTGACTTCCGAACAGGCATTTTCCGCCATTGCCGCGAGACTGGAAGAATGTGGGCGCGGCGTGCGCAAGGTCAACTACCGGTTGCGGGATTGGGGAATTGCGCGGCAACGTTACTGGGGCTGCCCGATTCCCATGATAACCGATGAGGGCGGCAATTCGGCCCCCGTTGCTGTTGCTGAACTACCCGTAGTGTTGCCGGAACGGATTGAGTTCTCGGGGGTGCGTTCACCTCTGAATGACATGGATGAATTTTTACACGCGCGCCATCCTGAAACCGGGCGGCCGGGCCGCCGGGAAACTGATACTTTCGATACGTTTTTCGAATCGTCCTGGTACTTTGCGCGCTTCTGTTGTGCCGATAACACTGACGCTATGCTGGATAAGCGTGCCGATTACTGGCTGCCTGTGGACCAGTATGTGGGCGGCATAGAACACGCCGTGCTGCACTTGTTGTATTCCCGGTTTTTTCAAAAACTCATGCGTGACCAGGGGCTGACCCAATGCGGCGAACCATTCAAAAACCTGTTGACCCAGGGCATGGTCGTCGCCGAGACCTTTTATCGGGAAGAACGGGGACGCAGGACCTATTACAACCGAAAAGATCTGGAATTTGAGCGTGACGCCAGGGGCAGGATCAATTCGGCGCGTCTCAAGGAAGACGGACAGCCGGTGATCATCGGAAAAATGGAAAAGATGTCCAAGTCAAAGAATAACGGCGTCGATCCACAGGACATGATCGATAAATACGGCGCAGACACAGTGCGCTTGTTTGTCATGTTTACCGCTCCGCCGGAACAGAGCCTGGAGTGGTCGGAGTCGGGGATTGAGGGCGCGTACCGGTTTCTCAAACGACTCTGGAAATTCGCCCGGAACAATTATCATAACAGCCCCCGCGCAGAGGCGACCCCATATACCAGGGAGCAGCGCAACGTGCGGCGCAAGATCCACCAGACCATCGTCAAGGTCAATGATGACATCGGTCGGCGTTATACCTTCAATACCGCCATTGCGGCGGTAATGGAACTGTTGAACGTGTTGACCCAAATGAGCGAGCAGTCCGACCGCGCCAGGGCCGTTCGGAGGGAAGGACTGGAAGTCATCGTCCTGTTAATGTCGCCTATAATTCCGCATGTCACCGACGCAATCTGGCGCGCCATGGGCAAGCAGGCGGCGCTCATCGACGCAGGTTGGCCGCGCGTTGATGGCGCGGCCCTGATTGAAGAAGAGTGTCAGCTGGTAGTGCAGGTAAACGGAAAAAAGCGGGCGCAGATTGTTACTCTGCCGGATGCGACCGAAGACAGGATAAAAGCTGCCGCATTGAACAATGAGAACGTACAACGGCATATCACCGGGAAGGAAGTAAAAAAGGTCATCGTTGTGCCGCAACGCCTGGTAAACATAGTAGTGGAATAACGCGAGTTGCCGGTAACCACGTGTGCCGGTCAGATCCGGGTTTTCCTTGTATCATGGGGCGGAAAGCCGTATCCTTTGCGCGCATGAGAATCCCGCTTTTGCATGTTGTCCTGTTCGCCACGATTCTGTCACAGGGTTGTGGTTACCATTTGCGCGGCCAGAGCCCGCAAGTCAAAGCAGATAGCGGGTATCACATCCTTGTCCTGGCCGCCGCGGCCAGTGAGCTTGGCGCCGCGGTGAAATCACAGTTGGCGTTTTCCGGAGTTATTGTCAGGGACGGTATGGAGGGGGCCGATTATGCACTGACCTTGAATGGTGAGGAGTTTGTGCGCCAGGTGTTGAGTGTTTCTCCCGAGACCGGCAAGGTTGAAGAGTACCAGATTGTTTTCTCCTGCCGCATCAGCATCAGCAAGGTGGGCGGGGAACTGCTTGTTGCGAATCAGATCATCCGGGTCAGTGGCGACTACGCCTTCGATGAAGATGCCGCACTGGGGAAATTCGCCGAAGAGGAGATAATCAAAGAAGAGTTGATCGAACAGGCGGCAGCTCAGATCATACGGCGCTTGAACACACTGACGGAATAGTCAGCCCATGCGTTTAATGGCGGGGAAACTCCCGGAGCAGCTGAATAAACCCGAACTTTTACCGGTTTATTACGTCAGTGGTGATGAGCCCTTGCAATTGCATGAGGCGAGTGATTTGATCCGCAACCGGGCGCGCGCCCTTGGCTACGAGGAACGTATTGTCCTGGAAGCGGACGCCGGGTTTGACTGGGGTCGGTTATATGAAGCCGGCGCCAATCTGTCCCTGTTTTCCAGCAAGCGCATTATCGAACTGAGGCTGGGCAGTCTGAAACCCGGCAGGGAAGGCGGAGCGGCCCTGACCGAATACGCGGCCGGGAACTCCCCGGACAACCTGTTGTTGCTGACATCGGATCGCATCGACAAGAAGGCCCAGCAGGCAAAATGGTTCAAGGCGCTGGATAAATGCGGCTGCTGGATACAGGTCTGGCCGGTTGCGCCGGCGCAGTTGCCGGGCTGGATCATGGCGCGTTGCCGGCAGCAGAATAAACGAATTTCCAGGGAGGCGGCGGCGCTGATAGCCCAACGGGTCGAAGGGAACCTGCTTGCGGCGAAACAGGAAATTGATAAATTGGCGTTGCTGGTCGATCAGGCGGATATTGACAGCGGCGCGGTACTTAATATGGTGGTGGATAGCGCCCGGTATGAGGTATTCGACTTGATTGAGAACGTATTTCTTGGTAATCCGGAACGCATCACAAGAATGTTGCGGGGCCTGAAGAATGAAGGCGCCGAGCCGCTCAATGTATACGGCGCGTTGATGTGGGGGTTTCGCCGGGCCAGTTCCGTTTCCCATGAAATAGCCCAGGGGAAGCCAAAGGAACAGGTGTTCAATAGCTACAGGATCCTGGACCGGCACAGGAAAGGGATCATCATGTTGATAAACCGCTTCAGCACCCGCCGGCTGTCTACCCTGTTGGTCGAAGCCCTGGAAATTGACAAAGCCCTGAAAGGCGCCGTAGCGGCAGACAGCTGGCAACTGCTGGAGAATTTTATGTTTACCCTGGCCGGTCACAGACTGGAAAAAGCAAAAATGACAAATGCATCCTACGCTCCGTTGACGGCACATCCATGTGCCACTACTCGTCAGGACAAATGAATATCCGCGAATACATACACTCCCTGGGTCGGACTGCGCGGGCTGCGGCGCGTTCCATGGCCAGGGCAGACACGGGTGCAAAAAACGCGGCGCTTACTGCTATTGCCGAACGTCTATCCGAACGGCGTGAGCAATTATTCGAAGCAAACAGAACTGACCTTAGCGCGGCGCGCAAGAATCGACTGGCGGCGGCGTTACTTGACCGCCTTGAATTGACCCGGGAGCGTCTGGAAGCCATGGCCGACGGCTTGTTGCAGGTTGCCGGGCTGGCCGATCCCATCGGCGAAATATCGGCAATGAATTACCGCCCGACCGGAATCCAGGTAGGTCGGATGCGAGTACCGTTGGGAGTTGTGGGGATCATTTACGAGTCCAGACCCAATGTCACGGCAGATGCTGCAGGGCTGTGCATAAAATCAGGCAACGCGGTGATCCTGAGAGGCGGGTCGGAGGCAATCAATTCCAACATGGCTATTGCTGAGTGCATTGGTGGCGGCCTGCAAGCCGCCGGCTTGCCCGGCAGCGCAGTACAGGTGGTTGAAACCACTGATCGGGCTGCTGTGGGAGAACTGCTGGGCCTCAAGGACTATATTGACGTGATCATCCCGCGCGGCGGCAAGGGACTGATTGAACGGATCAGTAATGAGGCCAGAATGCCGGTCATCAAACACCTTGATGGGGTCTGCCACGTCTACGTGGATACCCATGCGGACGTGGAGAAGGCGGTAACCATCGCCTATAACGCCAAGACCCAGCGTTACGGCACCTGCTGCACAATGGAATGCCTGCTGGTGGCCGAACCGGTAGCCAGTTCGGTGCTTACGCGTCTTGGGCCCATGTATGAAGAGGCCGGGGTGGAGATTCGGGGAGACGGACTCTCACAACAAATCCTGCCGGGGATAAAAGCCGCTACTGATGAAGACTATTTCACGGAGTACCTGGCGCCCGTCCTGTCACTGAAGATAGTCAGCGGCCTGGATGAAGCAATGGAGCATATCGAACACTACGGTTCCAGGCACACCGACGCCATTGTGACGGAAAACGTGAGTCACGCCAGGCGTTTTCTGGCTGAGGTGGATTCCAGTTCGGTCATGGTAAATGCCTCGACCCGGTTTGCAGACGGCTATGAATACGGACTGGGCGCTGAAATCGGGATCAGCACCGATAAGTTTCATGCACGCGGGCCGGTCGGGCTTGAGGGTCTGACCTCGCAAAAGTTCATCGTTATCGGCGATGGTCATATCAGGAAGTGACACCGGGTTCGACGCTGGTTGTGTAACGGGTACGAGTGAGCACAGGAAAACCCATCGGCTTGCTCGGCGGCGCATTTGATCCGGTTCACATCGGCCATGTCCTCATGGCGCTTGGGTGTATGGAAGCCCTGGATCTGCAGGAAGTCAACTTCATCCCGGCGAATATCCCCCCCCATAAATCAAGCGCCGGTGTTGCACGGCAACACCGGCTGGCAATGCTGGAGCATGCGTTAAAACACTATCCGCAGTTGCTGGTGAATGATATGGAACTCAAAAGAGGCGGGATATCTTATACGATAGACACACTAATCGAGATGCGCAGCAGGTATCCACAGCAACCCCTCTGCTTCATCATGGGAAGGGACGCTTTTGAAACACTGCCTGCGTGGCGCCGCTGGCAGGAGTTGATGGATTACGCGCACCTGGTAGTAATCGACAGAACGCCCCGGGACGACAGGCGCCAGGATGCGCGTATTCAGGCATATTACGCTGCGCGGGCCTGCTCCTCCCCGGCAATCCTGCACACGCGCCCTGGCGGCTTTATCCATAAAGCGGCAATATCCATCCCGGATGTATCTTCCTCACAAATACGCACGCTGCTGGGCAATCATGACCACGCAGAAAAAAATTTACCGCCCGGGGTCTACGACTATATCAAGGAGAATCATTTATACTCATGAATAACTTCGCCCGACTGATCACAGAGACAATGGAGGACTTGAAAGCCGAGGACGTGCAAACGTTTGATGTACGCGCATTGACGACCATGACGGACTACATGATCATTGCTAGCGGCCGCACGGGCCGCCAGGTCAAGGCCATTGCGGACAAGCTGATCGAAGCGGCGAAAACAAGGCAAATCAAGCCGCTGGGAGTGGAAGGGCAGCAACAGGCGGAATGGATCTTAATCGATTTCGGCGACGTGATTGCCCATGTCATGCATCCGGTCACCCGGGATTATTATCAACTGGAAAAACTCTGGTCCGTGACTGATCGGGCCAGCAGTCAATCATGAGCAATCCGGGCCGGGTTAATCAAAGCCGGTTGAAATAGCGCCGCAGACAGATCCCGTAATAGTGGTCAACGATGTAATAATATATATCCGTCCAGCTTGGGTCGCCGTTGTTATCGGTTGGCCACCACAGTTTTTTGTTGACCCAGTAATTATGAAAATGGTCGGCGCAGTAACTGACGGCGGCATCGTCATAGTTCAGTTCCATGTTGTCTTGCTCTTGTTCGGCTTCAATAAAGTCTTCCATCACCTGTTTGTAGGCCAAATTCAGCAGGGGCCTGCCGTCTTTTTCCAGTTCGTCCCGATTCACGTTCTCTCCATAGCGCAAGGCCAGCTCATCCAGTCGCTCAAGCTTCTTGACTCCGGCCCGGGCATTCTCAAAGCGCCGGCAAGCCTCGACATCCCCGGCCGCGCATTTCTTCTCCCAGAGATCGAGCATGGAAAACTGGTGGGGCTCATTCAGGACGATGAATAACAGGAGCGCGGTGGCAAACATGATCTTGTCTCCTGTGTCATGTTCCTATAATAACGGCACGATCAGCAAGGCAACGATATTGATGATCTTAATCAGCGGATTGACTGCCGGGCCGGCGGTGTCCTTGTAGGGATCGCCCACGGTATCACCGGTGACTGCTGCCTTGTGGGCTTCCGAGCCTTTGCCGCCCAGGTTACCATCCTCAATATATTTCTTGGCGTTATCCCAGGCGCCGCCTCCCGTGGTCATGGATATGGCTACAAACAGGCCGGTCACAATCGTCCCCAGCAACAGGCCGCCCAGGGCCACGGGCCCCAGTACCTTGCCGACGATGACCGGAACCAGTACGGGCAACAGGGAGGGGATAATCATTTCCTTGATGGCGGACTTGGTCAGCAGGTCCACGGCCCGGGAATAGTCCGGCTTGCCCGTGCCGTCCATGATCCCCGGAATCTCCTTGAACTGGCGCCGTACTTCCAGCACCACCGACCCGGCCGCGCGGCCCACCGCTTCCATGGCCATGGCGCCGAACAGGTAAGGCACCAGGCCGCCGATAAACAGGCCGATGATGACCATCGGATCTGACAGTGAAAATTCCACGTGTATGCCGGCCTTGCCCAGGGCATGGGTATAGTCACCGAACAACACCAGGGCGGCCAGTCCTGCAGAGCCTATGGCATAACCCTTGGTAACGGCCTTGGTGGTATTCCCTACTGCATCCAGCGGGTCGGTGATGTTGCGGATCTTTTCATCCAGGTCCGCCATCTCGGCGATACCACCGGCGTTATCGGTGATGGGCCCGAAGGCGTCCAGGGCGACGATAATGCCGGTCATTGACAGCATCGACGTCGCGGCAATGGCAATGCCGTACAGTTCGGCCAGTTCGTAGGCGCTCCAGATACTGGCGCACACTGCCAGCACCGGCAATGCGGTCGACTTCATGGACACGCCGAGACCGGCGATGATATTGGTGGCATGGCCGGTTTCCGATGCGTTTGCTATGTGTTTTACCGGCCCATAGTCGGTGCCGGTGTAATATTCCGTAATCCATACCAAGGCCGCCGTCAGCGCCAGACCGATCAGCGTGCAGCCATATAATGACCCGGCCGACATGCCGGCAATGTCCGCCATCATCCAGTTCGTGATGGGATAAAACAGGATGGCGGCCAGCGCCCCGGCAACGATCAGTCCTTTGTACAGTGCGCCCATGATAGTGCCGTTCTCCCCGGCCTTGACAAAGAAACAGCCGATAACGGAGGCAATAATGGAAACACCGCCCAGCGCCAGCGGATAGAGCACGATATTTTCATTCCCCGGGACCACCAGGCTGCCCAGCAACATGGTGGCTATCACGGTAACCGCGTAAGTTTCAAACAGGTCTGCCGCCATGCCGGCACAATCGCCGACGTTATCACCGACATTGTCCGCGATCACTGCGGGATTGCGCGGGTCGTCTTCCGGGATACCGGCTTCAACCTTGCCCACCAGGTCCGCGCCCACGTCGGCTCCCTTGGTGAAAATTCCACCGCCCAGCCGGGCAAAAATAGAAATCAGGGAACCACCGAAGCCCAATCCGATCAAGGCATGGAGGATGACGTCGCGTTCGACACCCAGTTCCTGCAGCACGGTATAGTAACCGGCAACGCCCAGGAGACCCAGCCCGACCACCAGCAACCCGGTAATCGCGCCCCCCCTGAAAGCCACGGTCAATGCGGCATTCATGCCCCTGTTGGCAGCCTCGGCGGTACGCACGTTGGCGCGCACGGAAATGTTCATGCCGATATACCCTGCGGCGCCGGAGAACAGGGCGCCGATTAAAAACCCGAATCCCGTGTACCAGTCGAGCACGAGCCCCAGCACAATAAACAGGATAACGCCGACCCCGCCGATAGTCGCGTACTGCCGGTTAAGGTAAGCGGACGCGCCCTGCTGTATGGCCGCGGCGATCTCCCGCATACGTTCATTCCCTTCGGGCTGAGCGAGTATCCAGCGCATGGAGAAGATGCCATACAGGATGGCGACAACACTGCATATCAGGGCGATGTCCAATGACGACATGTAAATGCTCCTTTAAGTGATTAGAGTTTATGATTGAATTTTGCGGCAGGTTTGCGAGACCCTGGCCGCTTGTTCTGTTATGAAAAGCTGACAGTGTATAGATTTAATGGCGAAGTTCAAACCCGCCGCGTATTTTTTTTGCAACAGGCGCGTTCAACAGGCGCACGTATTCCGGCATGCCGTTACGGTAGGGGGGATAGTCTTCCCCCTGGATTAACGGTTCCAGGTAGTCGCGACACGCCGGCGTGATACCGAAACCGTCTTCACTGATGAATTCCGCTGGCATGAATTTCTCGGCGTTGGCCACATCCGCCAGGTTCGCCTGGCCGACTTCCCAGCGATACGGCTTATCAGAGGTTCGTACAATCACGGGCATGATCGCGCTGTTCCCGGCCAGGGCGAAATCCACGGCCGCCTTGCCCAGGGAATAAGCCTGTTCGACATCGGTCTTCGAGGCTATGTGGCGCGCCGAGCGCTGCAGGTAATCAGCGACAGCCCAGTGATATTTATATCCCAGTTGTTGCTTGATAAGGTTCGCCACCAGGGGAGCTGCGCCACCCAGCTGGGCATGGCCAAAGGCGTCGGTAGTGCCTTGTTCCGACAGGAAGCGGCCGCCGGGCCAGCGCGCGCCTTCCGAAACGACAACGGAACAATATTCATGACGCGCAACACAATCCTGTACTTTGGCAAGAAAGCGATCCTGGTCGAACGCGATTTCAGGAAACAGGATCACCACCGGGATATCATTGTCGTGGTCTGCCGCCAGTCCGCCCGCGGCGGCAATCCAACCGGCATGCCGGCCCATGACTTCAATAATGAATACCTTGGTGGATGTCTTTGCCATTGCCTGGACATCGTAGGACGCTTCGCGTACGGATACCGCTACATATTTGGCTACCGAACCAAAACCGGGACAGTTGTCAGTGACGGGCAGGTCATTATCTATCGTCTTGGGAATATGTATCGCTTGTATCGGGAAACCCCATTGTGCCGACAGTTGAGAGACTTTGTAACAGGTGTCCGCCGAGTCCCCGCCGCCGTTATAGAAAAAATAACCGATGTTATGGGCCTTGAACACCGCGATTAAGCGTTCAAATTCAGCTTTGCCGTCTTCCTGTCCCTTCAGCTTGTAGCGACACGAACCGAAAGCGCCCGAGGGTGTATGGCGTAACGCGGCGATGGCTGCGGCAGGCTCCTGTCCCGTGTCGATCAGGTCCTCAGTCAACGCGCCGATGATACCGTTACGGCCGGCATAGACGTTGGCGATTTTGTCGGGGTGCCGACGCGCGGTTTCTATAACAGCACAGGCGCTGGCATTGATGACGGCCGTCACCCCTCCAGATTGAGCGTAAAAAGCGTTTTTAGCCTCAGCCATGGAAAAATTTCCTCTTTGTCATGAAATGACGTTGAAAATACGATATGTTACATGTTTAACCCGCATAACTCACCAGGGTATGCAGAGGAACAGGAACTCCGGTAACCTGATTAACTCTATACAGTATGATCGCGGATAATTCAGCTCTATGAAACAAACAGGAATCTGCCTGCTGCTGGCTTTTTGCCTGTGCGCTGCAGCTGCTGCCGAGGTGACGACCCTGGACTTGCCGGATATGGGTGATTCGACCGGGGGTCTGCTGAGCCCGGAGTTTGAAAGACGTCTGGGACAGGCGTTTCTCAGCCAGGTGAGGAAACAGGCGGATATCATATCTGACCCTGAAATCAACACCTACATCGAGTCGATCGGTTACCGGCTGGTTTCCCAAAGCGATAACAACGAGCAGCAGTTTACCTTTTTTGTTATTAACGATTCGCTGATAAACGCGTTTGCCGCACCCGGCGGCATTGTCGGGATTAACAGCGGCGTGATACTGAATTCCGACTCAGAAAGCGAGCTCGCCGGAGTCATGGCCCATGAAATCGCCCACGTGACCCAGAAGCACATGGCAAGGTCCGTGGAAATGTCAAAAAAAATGAGTATCCCTACGCTGGCTGCCATGCTGGGAGCCATCCTGATCGCCACCCAGAACCCCGATGCCGGTCAAGCCGCGCTGCTGGCGGTGCAGGGCGCCTCTGCACAAGCGCGGATCAATTTCACCCGCACCAACGAGCAGGAAGCGGACCGCATAGGGCTCCAATTGCTGGCGCGCTCGGGATTCAATCCTCGGGGGATGGTGGGTTTCTTCAGAAAACTGCAACAAAGTTCACGTTTTTCCGCCCAGGCCCCGGAGTTTCTTCGTACCCATCCGCTGACGACGCGCCGGATAGCCGATGCCGGCGCGCGGGCAGCGGCCTATTCCGGCGCGGGGGGCCATGATGAAAGCCAAAGCTTTCCCCTGGTCAGGGCAAAATTGATTGCCAGGTCCCAGGAGACACCCCGCCGCGCGGTCGAATTTTTTTCCCGCCGGCTGGCCGGCGCAGAACAGGGGAATGACAGGGATGCCGATCGCTATGGCTATATCATTGCATTGACGGCGGACGGCCAGTATGCGCCGGCGCGGGAACAGGCGCGCCTGTTGCTGTACGATGACCCGGAAAACATCACATATCTGCTGGCCGCGGCTGACATTGAGGTTAACCAGGGAAATTATGACGCGGCATTCCAGATTTTCTCAAAAGCCGAACAGCTCTACCCGGATTACCGCCCGCTGGTGCTGAACTATACCAATGCCTTATTGAAAGCCGGACAACCTTATCTGGCCCGCGACAAGCTGCGCGAGTACGGCAAGTTCCAGGCCCCGGATATCACCTATTTCGATTACCTGACCCGGGCCGAGGCCGAAGCAGACAACCCGATTGAATCCAGTATTGCCAACGCCGAATATTATTTTCTTACCGGAGAAACCCAGGTTGCCATTGAACAACTCAAACACCTGTTACGCCAGCTGCAACCCCGCCCGGATTATTATCAGACAGAGCGTATCAAGGCCCGGATGGCGTTCCTGGAACAGGAGATGCAGTTGGAACGGGATATGAAGTTAAGAAAATGATCGGGACAGGACGCGCAGCGCGTTGTTCGTTCCCGGTTGCGAACGCAAAAGCCCTGCTGCGCGGTTCCGGTATTGTCTACACAAGCTTCTGCCTGTGTGCTGTGTTGTCATTGTTTCTGTACGCCTGCGACAGGCGCGCTACAGGGTACTTCCCCCTGGCGCCCGGGTATGAATGGGCATATGACATAAGCAGGACGTTTCCGGAACTTGCCGGGTCCGTCACACAGAAATCCATCGTCCGTAATCTCCCGGCCAGGACGGTTGATGACATCACTTACTACCCGCAGGTACACGCAAACGGGAAAACGTATTTTTTCACCAGGTCAACGGACGGCATCGGCCGCCAGGCTCCCGGTGACGACGGCGCCGAGTTGGTTATCGGGTATCCGTTAAGCGTGGGGACGGAATGGAGTGCCGCGGCCGGACTTCATTTGTTTGATCTGCCGAAAAAACTGGAAGAGAACTGGGACAGGATCAGCCGGGGCCTGGCCCTCGATTACACGATTACCAGCCTGGACGACCCGGTGGACGTCCCCGCCGGCTATTTCCCCCGGTGCCTGCGTATCGATGCGGTCGGTTTCCTCGATCTGCCGCGCCGTCTCATGCTGGGTATCAGGATCATCAAGGTGGAGCAAACGCAGTGGTACGCGCCGGGCACGGGCCTGGTCAAGATGACCCGCAAGGAATATGCCATCCCAAATCTTTACCCGAGCGAATACATCCAGGTTCTTGCCTCGTTCAAATAAAGATATACGACGCCGGCCGGAATTATGGCGGCGCGTTTTACCGTGAGTGAAATCTCCGGTATTATCACCCCTCTGGTTTGTTTGTCGTGAGGGCGAGGTTCCGCAACGCGCACCGTCTTGGTGCCGCCTGGGGGAACTCCGGTATTTTTTGATTGTCCCCGGGTCGTTAGCTCAGTTGGTAGAGCAGCTGACTTTTAATCAGTTGGTCGCAGGTTCGACTCCTGCACGACCCACCACTCCACAAGGAGAATACTATGCCAGCTAAAAACACCGAAAAAGAATTTGGGACGATAAGTAAAACACTGCACTGGCTGGTGCTGGCCATTGTCATCGTGCTGATCGCCATCGCCTCGAAGTCGGGTGACCTGCCCCGCGGTCCGGAAAAGACTGAACTGGTGCTCCTGCACGCCTCGTTCGGCCTGCTGCTCTTGTCCGTATTGACGGCGCGCCTGATCTGGCGCTGGCTGAACGTCGTCCCTGCCAGGATGCCGCACATTCCCACCTGGCAGCATGTCCTGTCAAGAGCGGTCCACTACGTGCTGTACGTGCTGCTGTTTGCCCAGGCGCTCAGCGGGATGGCCAGGTTTGCAACGGCCGGTTATAAAGTGCCGTTCTTCGGGTTGTTCGAGGTGGCTTTCCCCTTGGACAAAGACGAAGCAATGAATGAACTGGTCGGTACGTTACATGAAATTTTTCCAATCCTGTTGCTGGTGTTGCTGGGGATACACGTCCTGGCCGCCCTGTACCATCATTTCAAACTGAAAGACGATACCTTGCGGCGTATGACAATAGGTATAAAGTAAAGACGACCAGGCGCAGGGCAACAACTAAAAATTTATTGAATTGTTGTGGACAGGCCAAATTTTAATGGAAATAATTTGATCTGTTATAATGACCCGACAAACTTTCCTGTGTTGCGCACGGCGGCGCTCTCCATGCTGCTCAGCTCTGGAGTGAAACGGTATGATTAATTACATGTGGGACTCATTGAAGCGTCCCGGGATATTGTCTCTAGGGGTTTTTGCCTGCCTGACGCTTGCAACAGTGAGCGTCACTGCCCAGGTGGTCGATGAAATCATCGTCACCGCGCAAAAGCGGGAACAGTCCGTGCAGGATGTGCCCATCTCCATCTCCACCTTCGCCGGGAAATTTATTGAGGATTCCGGGATCGACACTCTGCAGCAGCTAGGCCAGTATACACCCAACCTGAGCCTGGCTTACTCCAGCCAGGTGGCGAACAACCGGGTCATCATGCGCGGGGTCGGTTCGGTGGGCAACAGCGCCATTGAGCCCAGTGTGGCGGTGTTCGTTGACGGGGTTTATATCCCGAGGCCATCCTCCATTGTGGGCACGCTTACCGACCTGGAAATTGTCGAGGTTTTGCGCGGTCCCCAGGGCACACTGTTCGGGCGCAACGCCTCCATGGGAGCCCTGAACATCCGCACCAGGAAACCGACAGAGGAATTTTCCGGGAATATCAGGGCCAGTTATGGAAATTATGACCACGTGCGTGTTGCAGGCGCCTTGAGCGGCGCATTTTCGCCCGGCGCGGCCGGTCGCCTTGCCTTTCAGTATTCCGACCGGAACGGCTACGGCGAGAACAGTTTTACCACGGGCGACAGCCGCAGCGACGTGGGGGAGTGGGATGATTTGAGCCTGCGCGGAAAGCTCTATTTTGAGCCGGTCGCAGACTTGGATATCACCCTGAGCGCGGATTTCGCCAGGATCGATAACGGCGGCGGCGTGATTGAAGTCTTGTCCGATACGGTACTGCCGGAATACCTGACGACGCTTAACGCCTATCTGTCGCCCACGGATCCCTTTTTCATGCCCTCGGGACAGGTGCCGGAATCGATGGATAGTTTTGATTACAACATCCACCAGGACCACCAGGACAAGGCAGAGGATGAACAATGGGGCATTTCCAGCGACATCAACTGGCGGGTTGGCGATCATACAATCCGTTCCATCACCGGTTATCGGGACTGGACCAACGATACCCTGAACGAATCCATCATACGTCTGCCCAGCGACCTGATCCGGCGCGTGACCTACTACGACGCGCAAACCGTGTCCCAGGAATTTCAGCTGCTGTCACCGAGCGGCGGACGGGTTGAATACGTTGCCGGCGCCTATTACTACCAGGAAGATTACGCCATCGACCAGGCATTCGACCAGGGCCCGGATTTTTGCCTCCCTTTTATCAGCAACCAGTTTGCGCTGAATACCTATAGTTTCGGTGTCGCAGAGACCATAGCGATCGACGTCATTGCCGACAACCTGGAACAGCAAGGTATCCCTGCGCAGTTTGCGCCGCTGCTGTCCGAGGCTCTGATAACCGGCGCAATCAGCAGTCCCGAGCAATTAACCGCCTTCGGTGTACCGGAAGCGTTTGCCCAGCAACTGCTCGCTTCCGCGAGTCCCGCAACAGTGTTTGAGGTGGCGCGCGGCATAGGCAACGAGGTGGGCAATTTCTGTGAAAGCGGCGGGGACAAGAATGCCGTCTCCACCGGATTCAAACAGGATGTCAGCAACATCGCGCTGTACGGCCAGCTGACATTCAAAGTCACGGAACAATTGCGCTTGACCGGTGGAGTACGCTGGACCAACAGCGACAAGGACGGCAGTTTTACCAGCCTTGTCAATAACCCAATCAGCGAGCCGGCTTCACCGGAGAATCCTTACGGCACTGATTTGCGCATACCGGAATACCATCCTGGTTTGAAGTTCGATGAAGAAGAGGTCACCTGGATGGCCAATATCAGTTACTATCCCACCGAATCAGTAATGATATACACCACCTATTCAACCGGCTTCAGGTCCGGCGGGTTTAACTCTGAAGGCTTCGACTCGATTGCACAAGCCTCGGGGGCAACCCGGCAGTTCGATACGGAAACCGTGGACAATATAGAGGTCGGCACCAAGAGCGGCTTTTTTAACAATCAAATACTCGTCAGCCTGAATTATTTTCATACGGAGGTCGATGATCTCCAGGACCGCAGGTTCGACGGAGTGAATTTCCTCATGCAAAACGTCGAAAAATTGACCCAACAGGGCATGGAACTGGACATTCAGGCGCGCCCGCTGGATCAGTTCTACGCCGTACTTGGCGTAAGCTACCTGGATTCCGAGTTCGGTTCTTTCCCCGATGCCACCGGCCTGCCGGCGAGCATCTCAGACTTTCGACAAGCGGTCCAGGTGAGCAAGGCTACGGGGTCGCCGCTACCGCCGCCGCCGACCCGGGATCTGACGGGACAGAGGAATCACTTTTCGCCGAAATGGCAACTATCGCTGGTGGCTGAATGGGCCGACCGGATTCCCGATTCGAGCATGGGCTGGTTCGTGCGGGGGGAATATCAGTATACGGCCGAACAGAACGTCGGCGCGGACACCAACCAGGGACTGCAGTCGATACAACCGGGTTACGATACCGTCAACGCCCGCCTGGGACTGCGCGGCCTGAATACCGGCTGGGAAATATCGACCTTCGTGCGCAATGCGTTTGACGAGGGTTATTGCCAGGTTGTTTTTATCCAGGCCCTCGCTACTACAGCAGGCCTGGTTGACCCGGCTAGCGGAGGGGGGATGCACCGCTGCGTGCTGGGCACCCCGCGCACATGGGGGATGGAAGCGGCCTACCGTTTCTGACCCGGCAGCGTTGCTTTTCGAGACCAGGGCCCCGCATCAAGCACGGGGGATTCTTCATCCGGGGATTGCTGAATTTAGTTCCACGGACTTGAAATTTTGCCAACCGGACCCTAATTTCCCATTATTTTGAAACAATAGAGGGTACAGTCTTGCCGATTTACGAATACGAATGTAAAGTCTGCGGGCATAAACTGGAGAAATTGCAAAAGATCTCCGATGAACCGCTGAAGGATTGCCCCGCGTGTGAAGAACCGGGCCTGTGCAAACTGATCTCAGCGGTCGCGTTTCGGCTCAAGGGAGGAGGCTGGTATGAAACGGACTTCAAGGACGAGAAATTCAGAAAGAATGTGGCCAAGGAAGATGAGAAAGCTGTGGAACCCGGTGCCGGGAAAAGCGCAGGGGCCGAAGAGAAGAATAAAGATAACGGAAAAACGTCAAAGGATACGGGTGTCACCAAGGAGACAAAGGCCGCAACCAAGGCAGGCAGTGGAACTACAGCAGCCTCAACCCCGGCCGCCTGAGCAGTTGCGACTGTTGCGAGCGCTCGTTACGGTTAACAATCCGTCTTAACGACAATACGGAGTGGCGGGCCCGGAGCAGGTAATCCCGGGCAGGGATCAGGACGACGATCGACCTGGAAACAGGACATTAATGACAAGCCGACAATGACGGCAAACTGCTGATGGAGTGATGACAACATTGCGAAAATATATTATTGCCGGTCTGCTTGTATGGTTGCCCCTGGTCATTACCGTAGCCATTATCAAATTCGTCATCGATATCCTCGACAGGACCATCCTGCTGTTGCCGCCGGACTATCGGCCGGAAGCGTTGCTGGGGTTCAGTATCCCGGGTTTCGGCATCATTTTAGCCGTTGCTATCCTGGTCGTCACCGGAATGTTTGCGGCAAACTTGCTGGGCCGGCGCCTGGTGTCGGTGTGGGAGGCGGCGCTTGGCAAGATTCCGCTGGTGCGCACCATTTACAACAGTGTCAAACAGATATCCACCACCCTGCTGGCCACGCAGAGCAACTCGTTTCGCAAGGTGGTCCTGATTGAATATCCGCGCAAGGAGAGTTGGTGCATCGGCTTTCTCAGCAATGAACAGGTTGACACGGACCACGGCATAACCGATCTGCAACTTCAGTCAATCTATCTGCCGACCACACCCAACCCTACTTCGGGGTTTAACCTGCTGATCCCCAAACGGGATATTATTGAACTGGACATGTCAGTTGAAGATGGGTTCAAATTCATCATTTCCATGGGCGTCATTGTGCCCGAAGGGAAAGTCAGGCAGCTCATGCAGGGCAGTAAAGCCGCTGTTGACGCCTGAACTGCCCGGCCCCACCGATACAACAACCAGGACTAACCCATGCGCAGTCATTATTGTGGACAATTGACAGCCGGAATGATCGGGGAGGAAGTCGCATTGTGTGGCTGGGTACACCGGCGGCGCGATCATGGCGGGGTGATCTTTATTGATTTGCGAGACCGGGAAGGGCTGGCCCAGGTTGTCTACGATCCTGACCGGGCTGATCCGTTTGCGCTTGCCGAGACGCTCAGGAATGAATTCGTGATTCGCATTACCGGCCGGGTACGCCGGCGTCCGGAAGGCACGCTCAACCCGAACCTGCCGACTGGTGAGGTGGAGGTTTTGGGACACACACTCGAAATATTGAACAAAGCCAAAACGCCGCCTTTTCAACTGGATGATGAGAACGTCCAGGATGATATCCGCCTGCGTTACCGTTACGTGGACCTGCGCCGGGAAACCATGCAGGAGAACATAAAGCTGCGCAGCCGGGTCACCCGGGCTATCCGTGATTACCTGGAGGAACGCGGCTTTCTTGATATCGAAACCCCCGTTCTTACCAGGGCAACACCGGAAGGCGCCCGTGATTACCTGGTGCCGAGCCGGACCCAGCAGGGCGAATTCTTTGCCCTGCCGCAATCACCGCAACTGTTCAAACAGCTACTGATGATGTCAGGCATGGATCGTTACTACCAGATCGTCCGTTGTTTCCGTGACGAAGACCTGCGCGCTGACCGGCAACCCGAATTTACCCAGCTTGATATGGAAATGTCATTTGTCGATGAGGATGACGTGACCGGCCTGGTGGAAGATATGATGCGTACCCTGTTCAAGCGGGTAAAAGGCATTGATCTCCCGGATCCGTTCCCGCGCATGACTTATTTTGAAGCCGTTCAACGCTACGGCACGGACCGGCCGGATTTGCGCAATCCGCTGGAATTGATTGAAGTCAGCGACCTGATGAAACAGGTGGAATTCAAGGTATTCTCCGGCCCGGCCAACCAGCCCCGCGGCCGGGTTGCCGCCCTGCGCCTGCCGGGCGGCAATGCGCTGACGCGCAAGGAAATCGATGACTATACGGCATACATCGGCAAATACGGCGCCAAGGGCCTGGCCTATATCAAGATCAATGATCTCGACCGGGGCAGCGCCGGCCTGCAATCGCCCATCCTGAAGTTTTTGCCCGAGGAAACGGTTCACGCCGTGCTGGAACGCACTCATGCTCAGACCGGCGATATTGTTTTCTTTGGCGCCGGCAAGGCGCGCATCGTTAACGATTCGCTCAGCGCCCTGCGCTCCGCTCTGGGAGAGGACCTGGGCCTCCTGCAGGGAGACTGGGCGCCGTTATGGGTGGTTGATTTTCCGCTGTTTGAATATAACGAGGCCGAACAGCGCTGGGATTCGCTGCACCATCCTTTTACCGCTCCGCAAACGGCAGGGCCGGACGACAAGCTGCAGGACAGCCTGTCACGGGCCTATGACCTGGTCCTTAACGGTATGGAACTGGGCGGTGGTTCGATCCGTATCCACGACCCGGAACTGCAACTCAGCGTGCTGGAACTATTGGGGATCGACGCAGAACAGGCCCGGGAAAAATTCGGTTTCCTAATAAACGCATTGTCTTACGGCTGTCCGCCCCACGGCGGTATCGCTTTCGGACTGGATCGCATCGTCATGATCATGGCCGGGGCAAAAGGGATCCGCGACGTCATCGCATTTCCCAAAACCCAGACCGCCAGTTGTTTGCTGACCGCCGCACCTTCTGCCGCATCCGCACAGCAGTTACGTGAATTGGGCATAAGACTTATCTATAATTCCTGAATAGTTCCGGCGAAATCAACAGGGAGAAAATAGCTGTGTTGCAACGATTATTCCTTGCACTTATTGTGCTCGGCTTCAGCCTGCCGTGGCATTCTGGACAGGTTGCCGCGCAAGCTGGAGATAAACCGTCAGTCCCCGGGGAAATTGAACGAGAACCGGCCCCGGAGTCAGAAGCGAAAGAGACGCAGCAGGATGCCGCGCGCAAACAGCAGGAAGCGGATGCCGAAGCAGCAGCAGATGTGGCACAAGCTGTGGAGCCGGAGGAAACTGAGGAAATCATTGTCACCGGTTCGCGCATAAGACGCGATGCCTTTACTACGGCGCTGCCGCTGACGGTTATCACTGAAGAGAGCGCGATTCTGTCCGGGCTTGCCAACACGTCGGAAATCCTGCAATCAAGCGCGCTGGCCTCCGGCGCCCAGGTCGACAACAGTTTCGGCGGTTTCGTGGTTTCCGGCGGCCCCGGCGTCAATACCTTCGGCTTACGCAGTCTCGACCCTGGCCGTACCCTGATACTGGTGAACGGCCGGCGTTTTACCCCGGCGGGCACCCGCGGGCAGGTCAACAGCATCGACCTGAACTCGATTCCGGATGTCTCAATTGACCGTATCGAGATATTGAAGGATGGAGCCTCTTCCATCTACGGCGCTGATGCGATCGCCGGGGTGGTGAACATTATTACCAAGAAGCGCTTTGATGACTTCATCCTTGAAGGCTACTACCAGGATGAACTCGATTACGGTTCCGTGAGCGGCCTCTACGGCAAGACCTGGGACCGCGGCTATATTGACATCGGGGTTGAACTTTCAACACTCGGGCCGGTGGGGCGGGACGAGCAGGATTACAGCTTCTGCGACGAGCGCCCGTTGACAAACGGCGGGGCACATCCATCGCTTAATGCGCCCACCCGGGACGGGCGCTGTTTCGGCCAGGTAAACGGTTTCGTTGACGTGTACGGCGTCGGCGCA
The DNA here is from genome assembly GCA_965205405.1 of Gammaproteobacteria bacterium. Taxonomy (GTDB): domain Bacteria; phylum Pseudomonadota; class Gammaproteobacteria; order Eutrophobiales; family Eutrophobiaceae; genus JAAXHV01. The sequence continues at coordinate 1,094,303 of OZ242169.1, read as the reverse complement.
GCGTTCACCCTGGTGCGCGATCCCGAAGCCAATTTTTTCAACACCGGTCTACCCTGGCGCAGGTTTGCTGAAATAGACGGCGGGATTGTGGCTGAAGAGGGGTACCGGGACGACCGCAACTGGGGCGTGGAACAATTGCTGCCGGACCGCCAGCGTTTCCAGGTCTATAGTGACGGCCTGCTGGATTTCGACCTGGGCGACTTGCTCGGCACAGTCAGCGCAAGCTATGAGTTCTACTACACGCATCGCGATCAAAGTTATCACAGCGGTTACCGGCAATTTTTTCCTTTCGTCCATCCCGGCAACCCGACCAATCCATTCGGCTTTTTCGGGGGTATTGCCCAGCCGGTAGTCATGAGTTACAACATGCTGGATCCGGTAAGGGAAGTGAACAACGACGTCGCCGCGCTGCGCCTGGGTCTTGAAGGAAACCTGGGTGGGTTTACCTGGACGATTGACGGCGGCTATTCCATGAGTCGCGGTGAGTGGACCTATGATACCTGGCTGAAAGACAGGGTGGCGCGGTCCTTGTCCTCCGCGATCGGCGCCGATGGTAATCTCCACTGCGTTCTGGACCCGAACCAGCTCCTGTTTGCGGCCAGTTTTGAAGGGGCGTTGCCGGATCGTATCCTGGCGCAAGGCCCTGACCCGAACTGCATCCCCCTGGACCTGTTTAACGAAGATACCCTGCGGCGCGGCGTCGTCTCACAGGAAGCGGCGGACTATATCAGTGAACGGGTGAAACTCAAGACCAGCTACGACCTGTGGACCGCGGGTTTCTACCTGGAGGGACGGGTGCTTGATGTGCCGGCCGGCGAAGTGCGCGCCGTGCTGGGTATGGACTGGCGCAGTCGCAGCCTCAATGACCGTCCGCCCCAGGCTTCGGTGGAGGATAACCAGTGGGGATTCTCGGCAGCCGGCATCACCAAGGGCGATGACCGCGTGATCGAGGGGTATACGGAGGTGGAAGTGCCGTTGCTGTCGGGTTTCAAGGTGGGTGGTGTCAGCCTGGCGGAAGAGCTCACCGTGAACGGGTCCTACCGTTATACCCACTACAGTTCCTACGGCAGCGATTCAACCTGGCGCCTGCTGTTCAATTACGCGGTCAACCCGGTGTTGCGGGTACGCACGGCGCTCGGCACCTCATTTCGCGCCCCGGCGCTGTACCATTTAAACCTGGCCAACCAGAGGGACTTCGTCACTTCCAGGGCTGACCCCTGCGACAATTTCCGCGACCCGTCCAGCGAAAATGAACCCGGCAGCAACGCTTATAAGAACTGTGAAGGACTGGAGGCGCAAGGGATTATTCCGCCCGAGTTCACCTCCACCTCGTCCATCCCGGTGATCAGGGGCGGCAACCCGGATCTGGAAGCGGAGACGTCGGACTCCTGGACCCTGGGATTTGTCGTGACACCGGACCTCGCCGGCCGCTTTCCGGCCCTCGGCCTCGACCTGAGCCTGGCATTTGATTACTATAATATCGATCTCAAGAATTCCATTTCCAGGCTCGGCGCCGGTGCGATCCTGTCCCGCTGTTACAATTCAGTGAACTTTTCAGCCGAAGAATGCAGCCTGGTCGGAGAACGCCGGCCGGACGGCCATCTCGAAGCCGTCAACTCGTCCTTTATCAACATCGCCGTCGAGAAATCGACCGGTTACGACATCACCGTGCGCGCCGATCGCGAATTCTCCTTCGGCGACTTCAGCGTGGACATCCTGGCCGCGCGCCTGCTCTCCTACCAGTATGGACTGGGCGATGAGAAACCGACCAATTATGCCGGCCGGCATGCCTATGCAAGCTGGCGCGGCGAGTCGGATATGCGCTTTATCTGGCGCGATTTTACCTTTGCCTGGACCACGGACTACATCGGTTCAACCGATGAGGAACCCATCTATGAGCTTCCCGGGGACGAGAGCGTCACAAACGTGGCTGATGCCGGTGACAGGTTCTTTCACAACCTGGCAATCCGCTATCGCGACCCGAAGCGGCGTTTCTACCTGGTCGTCGGCGTGCGCAACGTCTTCGACGAGACGCCGCCGGTGGTGGGCTGGGGCGGATTCAGTCCATCCGAATCTACCAAGGTCGCCTACAATATCCCCCTGGGCGCCGGCTACAGCCTGCTGGATCGCAGGATTTTCGCCACATTCAGCTACGACCTCTCCTCCTTGTTCTGATAAATGAACAAAAGGGAGAAATTTATTTTTCAATTTATTTTCCAGCACTGCCGTCATACCGGCGAATGCCGGTATCCAGTAAAACAATGCGCTGCGCCTGCATGCTGCAAGCAGGGGGACATGCTTCGCAGGCATATCGGGATATTGCTTTCCTTTGTGCTTGTGATCATGCTGCTGTTCTTCGGCGTAACCATAGCGGCCGAGCAGCCTACCCTGGAAGAGTTTGCCATGCGGCCCAGCGTGCGTGACGTTGACCTGTCTCCGTCAGGAGAACACCTGGCAGTCATGCGCCTGGCAGGACGGGGCTTGAATTACGTGGTAGACGTATATGAAACAGAACATATGAACAGGGACCCCCACACGCTGGGGTCGGAACACATGGACATCATCGGGGTCAACTGGGCCAATGACAAACGTTTGCTGATCCGCACGCGGCAACCGGTGGAGGTGCCGGGGCGGCGCATTGGCTACAATTCGGCGGGCATCGGCGGACCCGGCAAGGTAAAGACCTATGCCTATAAACTGCTGTCCGTGGGGATTGACGGTGGTCCCTGGGTCGAGTTGCCGAGCAAATCGAACATCACGCGCTTTGCGTTCGAGACCTTCGTGCAGCGGCTGTTCAGTCCGAGGGTCGTTTCGCGCCTGCCCGCACAAGAGGACTGGGTGTTGATCGAATGGTTCAATGCCGAGGAAAACGGCACCGAGGTGTTCAAGGTCAATGTGAACAACGGCCAGCCGCGGCCGGTTTTCAAGTTCTCGGCAGACTACTTCGGCTACGAGTTTGACAAGGACGGGTACGCACGGGTGCGCAGCCGCGCCAACCGTAACGATAACACGATTACCCTGCAGTTCCGGACCCGGCGGGGAGACGACTGGAGTGACTGGACGGACTGGCTGACCTGGGACGTTGATGAGGATCGTTACGTGGAAATCCTGGAATTTGAACCGCCGGACTATAACAAGGCGTATGTTCGTTGGGCCAGGGAGCGCGACACGCAAGGGATCTACCTGTTCGATATGCTACACCCGGAGTCGGAGCCGGAACTGCTGTTCGCCACCAATCGCTATGATGCAAGAGATGTCGTTACCGCATGTATATCGCAGGAATGTGTGGACGGCGAAGATGACCCACAGTTGGTGGGGTTCTACTACGTGGGCGACTCCTCCCGTATCCATTATATTGACGAGACTGCCGCAGCCCTGCAACAATCAATCGACGCGGTCCTGTCCCAGGGCAACTTCAACAAAATCCATGACCGGGCGGCACAGGACAAGTACATTATCATCCACGCCATGGGGCCGAAGGAACCGGGCCGTTACTACCTGTTGCGGGACCGCCAGAGTATACAACTCCTGGGCAGTGCGTCTGTTATCGAACCTGATCAACTGGGAGAACGCAAGGTCATCTGGTACAAGGCTCGGGACGGGATGAAGCTCAACGCGGTGTTGACATTGCCAACCAGCGGGGAACCGCCGTATCCGGCCATTGCCCATCCTCACGGCGGTCCGCGGAGTCGCGATTCGCTGCACTGGAATTCCTCTTTCTGGGACGAGTGGCCGCAGTTGCTTGCGACCCGCGGTTACGCTGTGCTGCAACCCAATTACCGCGGCTCCACCGGGTTCGGGTACGAGTATTACAGCGCCGGGAACAAGCAATGGGGCTACAAGATGCAGGATGACGTGGATGACGGCATGCGTTACCTGGTGGAACAAGGCATTGCCGACCCGGACAGGATGGCGATCTTCGGCTGGAGCTACGGCGGTTACTCCGCAATGGTGGGCTCCATGCGTGAACCCAACCTTTATCGTTGTGCCATCCCGGGCGCCGGGGTGAGCAGCATGGAGTTGATCGAAAAAGATGTATGGCGTTACCGGTTCCGTGACGTCATCCAGAAATGGCGTGGCGGACTATCCCCTATCCGCAATATGGATGCGGTCAATATCCCCGTGTTGCTCGTGCACGGCGACCGCGACCTGATTGTTCCCATCAAGCACAGCGACCTGTTCGCGCTGGAGCTGGATAAACGGGGCAAGCCCTATAAATACCTGAAGCTGGTGGATGCCGCACACACGGTCGACACCCTGAGCTACCGGCACTACCTGGAATTCTACCGCACTTTGCTGGGTTTCCTGGCTGACGACTGCGGGTTGCGGTGAACAGCGATTTCGGTTGGATATTTGGGGTCAGTGTAAAAATTCTCAGCAATATGCTGGTACTACGTCCCAACTCATCTGATATTTTTACACTGACCCCAAATATCTTGATTTAGGATAATTGATACACTAGGATTAAGGTGTTATTAATACGCTCACCTTTTATCATGTCATGACTGCGAACATGACGCGTTGCCACCCGTAGATTGAAGTTCCGAAGAGATGCAAACTGCCATAGCTACCCAGGATTATCGACTGCCACCGGAACAGGTGCCGGAAACACTGATTGAAACACTCAGCCGGGAACAGCGGGACGAGTGTATTCACCAGATTAAGCAGTTGCTGCGGGAACAGAACGCCGTGCTGGTTGCCCATTACTATACCGATCCGGATTTGCAATTACTGGCTGATGAGACCGGCGGTCACGTTTCCGATTCCCTGGACATGGCGCGCTTTGGCCACGAATCCGGCGCTGATACCCTGGTCGTCTGCGGAGTGCGTTTCATGGGCGAGACCGGGAAGATTCTAAACCCGGAAAAACGGGTGCTGATGCCTGATCTGCACGCGGATTGTTCCCTGGACCTGGGCTGTCCCATTGATGAATTCAGCGCTTTTTGCGACCGCCATCCGGACCACACCGTGGTGGTCTATGCCAACACCAGCGCCGCGGTCAAGGCCCGCGCCGACTGGATGGTGACCTCCGGCAGCGCGGTGGACGTGGTCAAGCAGTTGGCGGACAACGGCGAGAAGATCATCTGGGCGCCGGATAAATACCTGGGCGAATACGTTCAGGCGCAATCCGGGGCAGACATGGTACTGTGGCAGGGCAGTTGCATTGTCCATGAAGAATTCAAGGGCAGGGAACTGGCGGAATTAAGGCAGAAGCATCCCGGGGCCAAGGTGCTGGTGCACCCGGAGTCGCCGGCTTCTGTTATTGCCCAGGCCGACGTGGTCGGCTCCACTACGGGTATCATCAAGGCATCCGGGGAACTCGATGCAGACACGTTCATCGTGGCGACAGACCGGGGAATTTTTTACAAGTTGCAGCAGGCCGCCCCGGATAAGACCTTTATCGAAGCGCCCACTGCCGGCCGCGGCGCCAGCTGTAAAAGCTGCGGCCATTGCCCGTGGATGGCCATGAACAGCCTGACAAAACTACTGGCAACGCTCAAATCGGGCGCAAATGAGATTTTTGTAGACGCAGACGTCATCGAACGCGCCAGGATTCCCATCGAACGCCTGCTTGATTTTGCCGCCCGGCGCCAACAAGTCATATACGGAAACAGTGACGCCTGACGCAAGCGCGCCGCCTGCGGGGAACGGTTAACGTATGCAGGCCAAGCCAAGCGGGGGTTGCGCGGGGGCGCTCCATTCGCGCTATGCCGATAAACTTTCGTGTCCTTGTGTCAAGTGATAAAATTGCACAGGATAGAATTCAGGATAAGAGAGAAATGGCGGGACACAGTAAATGGGCAAACATTCAGCATCGCAAAGGGCGACAGGATGCCAAACGGGGCAAATTATTCGGCAAGCTGATTCGTGAAATTACGGTGTCGGCCAGACTCGGCGGCGCCGACCCTGGCGGAAATCCGAGATTGCGCGCGGCTATCGACAATGCCCTGGCCGGAAATATGCCCAAGGACACCATTGAACGGGCAGTGAAGCGGGGCGCGGGTAGCGGCGAGGGTGACAGCCTGGAAGAAGTACGTTACGAAGGTTATGGACCAGGGGGTGTTGCCGTGATGGTTGACTGTATGACCGACAATCGCAACCGTACCGTCGCGGAAGTGCGCCATGCCTTTACCAAGTGTGGGGGCAACCTGGGAACCGATGGTTCGGTCGCGTACCTGTTTTCCAAGGTGGGCCTGCTTTCCTACCCGGCCGGGACCGATGAGGACGCACTGCTGGAGGCGGCGCTAGATGCCGGTGCGGAAGATGTCTCCGCCAATGATGACGACTCCGTTGATGTATTGACGCTGCCGGATGATTTTATCGATGTAAAAGACAGGCTGGTGCAAACCGGTTACCTGCCCGATGCGGCGGAGATCACCATGCGCGCGGCAACCGGCAATACGCTGGACCTGCAAGGCGCACAGACCATGCTGCGATTACTGGACACCCTGGAAGACCTGAATGACGTGCAAAAAGTGTATTCCAACGCGGAAATCCCGGATGAAATCCTGGCTCAGTTGGATTGACCCGGACATGTACCTGAAGTGCTAGCCCGCATTTCTCACCAGTTCGCTTGTCGTCATCGGATAGTTATTTGCTGTCAATACGTTATGATAATCTGTTCACTATATCGACATAACAGACTGCGCTTGATGCGCCCTCGCTTGTCTTTTTTGCGCCAGCGGGCACGTGTTCATTGCGCCCATCCCTGGGCGCAACCCTGCGGGCGGCTGTCGCCGTGCAAATCGTCTATCCTGACGATTTGTCCCTCAACCATACAAATCTGCCTGGAGCAGATTTGGACATCCGGAGGATGCCCGCAGGGGGCGCCCCATGGATGGGGCGCATCAACTACGGCTATGCTATCGGTCGCAGGCACCCGCTGGCGCAAAAAATCCGGCGCGATCATCGCATCAACTGGTGAGAAATGCAGGCTAGACTCCCGGGAAGCACTATGATTCGTATCCTCGGGATCGATCCGGGTTCTCAGTGTACGGGTTACGGCGTAATCGATATGGACGGCAATCGTGCCGTCCACGTCTCCCACGGCTACATCACGGTTCAGGGGGAGCAGTTGTCCGACAAGTTGCGACAGATTTTCCGGGAACTTAGCGCGCTGATAAAACAGTTCCAGCCAAACGAATGCGCCATCGAAAAAGTGTTCATGTATCGTAATGCCGATTCTGCGTTAAAACTGGGACAATCCAGGGGGTGTGCTGTTACCGCCTGCGCCGAACAGGACCTGGCCGTTTTTGAATATACCGCCAACCAGGTGAAACAAGCCACTGTGGGCAAGGGCCACGCGGCAAAATCACAGGTACAATACATGGTCAAGGTCCTGTTGTGCCTGACCGAACTCCCCCAGTCCGATGCCGCCGATGCCCTGGCCATCGCCCTGTGTCATGGACATTCACGGGAGGCTATATTGCGCCTGAAGGATATTTCCGCGCCCGTGAAGAGGCGTTCGCAGTGATTGGGTTTTTACGCGGCAGGATAGTAAAGAAGCAGCCGCCGGGGTTAACGCTGGATGTACAAGGCGTAGGTTACGAACTGGAGGCATCCATGAACACGTTCTACCTGCTGCCGGAAACCGGTGAGGAAGTTGAACTCCTTACCCACCTGATAGTACGGGAAGACGCGCACTTATTATATGCTTTTGCCACGGAGGATGAACGCTATGTGTTCCGCGCCTTGATCAAAGTCAGCGGTGTGGGGGCAAAAATGGCCCTGGCCATATTGTCCGGAATTGGCGCCGTTGAATTTAAACATTGCATTGCAGCGGGGGATGCGGAACGACTGACCCGCTTGCCGGGCGTCGGCAAAAAGACGGCAGAACGATTGATTGTGGAAATGCGGGACCGCCTGGAAGACTGGCAGGGCACGGGCCTGGCGGGCAAGGACCGGTCCGGCCCACGCGCAAGGGTTGTGGAGCCGGCCAACGAGGCCATCAGCGCCTTGATTACCCTGGGCTACAGGCCCCAGGAGGCCAGCCGTCTCGTCCATGGAGTGGCCGAGAACGACATGGACAGCGAAACCTTGATCCGGGCGGCATTGAGGGCCGCGCTGACTTAGCCTCTGCCATGTATGGAAGCCAATTGACATGAGCGAATCCAACCCGGTCATCTCTGCAAACAGTTCGGCGGAAGACAGTATTGTTGAAAACACTTTAAGGCCGCGGACGCTCAGTGATTACCGGGGCCAGCCGGTTGTCCGGGAACAGATGGAAATTTTTATCAGCGCCGCCAGAAACCGTGCTGAAGCCCTGGACCACGTACTGATTTTCGGTCCCCCCGGCCTGGGTAAAACGACCCTGGCGCATATTATCGCCAATGAACTGAACGTGAACCTGAGGCAAACTTCAGGGCCGGTGCTGGAACGCCCCGGCGACCTGGCTGCCCTGCTCACCAACCTGGAACCCAATGACGTGTTGTTCATCGATGAGATACATCGCCTGAGCCCGGTAGTGGAAGAGATCCTTTACCCGGCAATGGAGGATTACCAGATCGACATAATGATCGGTGAAGGGCCCGCGGCGCGAGCCATCAAGCTGGATGTTCCCCATTTCACTCTGGTTGGCGCCACCACCCGGGCAGGGCTGCTGACTTCACCGTTGCGGGACCGGTTCGGCATCGTGCAACGTCTGGAATTTTACTCCAGCGAGGATCTGGCCGATATAGTTATCCGTTCGGCGAATATTCTGGGCGTGCCGGTCGCGCCCGCCGGCGCCCGCGAGATCGCCGCGCGTGCGCGCGGCACCCCGCGTATCGCCAACAGGTTGCTGCGCCGCGTGCGCGATTACAGCGAGGTCAAGGCAGACGGCAACATCAGTGAAGCAATCGCCACCAGCGCCTTGGACATGTTAAACGTTGATGAGTCCGGCTTTGATATGATGGACCGCAAATTGCTGCTTGCCATTATTCAGAAATTTGACGGCGGCCCGGTGGGGGTCGACAGTATTGCAGCCGCGCTGGGTGAAGAAAAAGACACGATAGAAGACGTCATCGAACCGTACCTGATACAGCAGGGGTTCATGATGCGTACTGCCCGGGGCCGCGTGGCGACAAAACATGCCTGGGCCCACTTCGGCCTGCCTGTACCGAAAGGACACGCGCCGGAAAATGATTTATTTGATCAATCCATTGCGGACGGATAACCTTGCCGGAAAGACAACCTGATCTCCCCAGATGAAAGAATTCAAGTGGCCTGTACGCGTCTATTATGAAGATACCGATGCCGGTGGCATTGTTTATCACACCTGTTACCTGAAATATATGGAGCGCGCGCGCACTGAATACCTGCGCGCCCTGGGCTATAGCCACGGGAAATTACGCGCAGAAGAAGGCATCCTGTTCGTGGTCAATCGTATTAATATCAACTTCAAAAGACCTGCCGTATTTGACGACGAACTGACCGTTACGGCAGCACTCGATAAAACCACCGGCGCCAGCCTGATGTTTCACCAGACTATTTGCCGGAATGACGAGGAACTGTGTGAGGCCGATATTGCCGTTGCCTGTCTCAGTGCCGACTGTTACAAACCAAAACGTATGCCAATAAAACTAATTGCGGATTTTACCCATGACTCCTGACATGTCCTTTTTTCACTTGGTCACCAATGCCAGTATACCGGTACAGGCGGTCATGATTTTGCTGGTTATCGCTTCCGTCATGTCCTGGACGATGATATTTAAAAAGCGCATCTGGTTGAACCGGGCCAGGCGCGAAGCCGATTTGTTTGAAGAGCGCTTCTGGTCACTCGAAGAATTGACGCCCCTGTATAATCGCATCAGCAAGCAACGCAATGAGGCAAGCGGCATGGAGTCGTTGTTTGAGGCCGGGTTCAAGGAATTTGTGCGCCTGCAAAAGCACGGAGGCGTTGACGCAGTTGCGGTCATGGAGGGATCGCAGCGGGCCATGCGCGTGGCGTTCAACAGGGAAATTGAAGAACTGGAGGTACACCTGTCATTCCTTGCCACGGTGGGTTCCACCAGCCCGTATGTCGGCTTGTTCGGTACGGTATGGGGCATCATGAACAGCTTCCGCGCCTTGGGGAATGTCCAGCAGGCGTCGATTTCCATGGTTGCGCCGGGCATAGCGGAAGCCCTGGTTGCCACTGCGATGGGCCTGTTTGCCGCCATTCCCGCGGTGATTGCCTATAACCGGTTTTCCAATGACGTGGAGCGACTGATCAATCGCTACGATACGTTCATGGAAGAGTTTGCCGCCATCCTGCACCGGCAGGCCCATGGCTGAAGCCGCCCCCATGCGACACCGTAACCGAAAACGCCCCATGTCAGAGATCAACGTCGTTCCCTATATCGATGTCATGCTGGTGTTGTTGATCATATTCATGATTACCGCGCCGCTACTCAGTCAGGGGGTAAAAATAGACCTGCCGCAAGTGCCTTCAGAGGCTTTGCCGGCCAGTGATAATGATCCCGTGATCATCAGCGTGGATGCGGCAGGCAATTTTTTCATCAATTATGGCGAGAACCAGGATCAGCCCGTTACCCCTGAAGTGCTGGTTAATCGGGTCGGCGCATTAATCAAGTATCGTCCCAAACTCCCGGTGCTGGTTAAAGGGGATGTCGATGTCAACTACGGGCGGGTCGTGCAAGCCATGGCCCTGCTGCAGGGCGCCGGCGTGAAGGGTATCGGGTTGATCACCGAACCACCGGAACAGTGATGCGCCATGCGTTTTCTGACACTGCGATCGTTTCTCTACTCCCTGGTACTGCACGTAGTCGTTATCACGGCCCTGGTCGTTAATTTTGATAGCGCGCGCCGGCCTGTCTTCAAACCGCAGCCCGAGGAAAACATAGTTGAAGCGGTCACCGTGGATGACAAGGCCGTTGAAAAAGAACTACAGCGGCTCAGGGAACTGGAGCAGGAAAAGCAACGGGCCATGGAGAAAAAACTGAAAGACCTGGAGCGGCAAGCCGACGCGGTGGAGAAAAAAAGGAAAGAGGAAGAAAAACGCAGCCGGGCAGCGGAACGGAAACGTAAGGAAGAGGAACAGCGCCAGACTGAAGCAGAGCGAAATCGCAAGGAGGAAGAACGCAAAACCGCGGCGGAGCGAGAGCGTATCAAACAGGAAAAGCGCAAGGCCGAAGCTGACTTGAAACGGATTGAAGAAGAGAACCGCAAGGCCGAAGCAGAGCGAAAACGCATCGAACAGGAAAAACTCAAGGCCGAAGCGGAACAAAAAAGGAAACTAGAGGAAAAGAAAAAGAAAGCGGCCGAGGCAGCAATGCGCCAACAACTCGCCCAGGAACAACGCAATCAGGACAACAAAACCCTGCAAAATATTGTTGCGGAAATTTATCATGTGGTAACCGGCAACTTTAATAAAACCGGCTTGCCTAAAGGACTGGAATGCGTATTATCAGTACAAACCATCCCCGGCGGTGAGGTGATCAGCGTGACCGTAAATAAAGCAAGCGGCAATGAAGTTTTTGACCGGAGGGCCGTCACCGCGGTTGAGAAGGCCTCCCCGCTGCCGTTGCCCGAGGACCCGGCCACGTTCGACCGGTTGGGCCTCAGAAAATTCAATTTCAGATTTAAACCCAAGGATTAATGTCGTGAGTTACATTTGCCGCCTGTTGATGGTGTTACTGTCAATCATGCCCCAGGTCCAGGCCCAGGGGGAACTGGAAATATTTATCGATACCGGCGTTGAAAATACGTTGCCGATCGCCGTTATACCGTTTGGCTGGAACGGCGCGCCCGACACGCAGCCGATGGATTTTCATAGGACAATTGCCAACGACCTGGCAAGAAGCGGGCGCTTCGCCACCATGGACGATGCAGAGATGCCGCAGCAGCCGGTGGAATTCGCACATGTCAATTTCAGGGACTGGCAGTTATTACGCATGGAAAACATCGTCATCGGTAACCTGGCACGGAATGAGGCGGGCGACTTTGACATCGAATTCAGGCTGCTTGACGTCTACAAGGGGGTGCAGCTCACCGGGTTTCGGATCAAGGCCACGAGCAAACAACTGCGCCGTACCGCGCACCGTATCAGCGATATCATATTCGAAAAGCTGACTGGCGTGCGTGGCGCATTCGATACCCGAATTGCCTACGTTACAGTCCGGCAGAATGCGGCCGGGGAAGAACTCCATAGCCTGCAAATCGCCGATGCTGACGGCTTTAACCCACAGGTGCTGCTCGAATCGGACCAGTCCCTGATGTCGCCTGCATGGTCGCCGGACGGACAGTACCTGGCCTACGTGTCTTTCGAAGGGGACAGCTCATCGGTATTTGTGCAAAACATCCGTACCGGAGAGAGAAATGAAGTAGCTGATTACGAGGGTATCAACAGCGCACCGGCATTCTCCCCCGACGGCGGGCGACTGGCAATGACACTGTCAAAAGAAGGCGATCCGGAAATCTTTGTACTGCACCTGTCCACAAACTCGTTACAGCGTATTACCCATAATCGGGCCATTGATACGGAGCCGAACTGGTCGCCGGACGGCAGCAAACTCATTTTTACTTCCGACCGGGGCGGCACGCCGCAGATTTACGAGGTAGACCTGCAAGAAGGTATGCCCAGGAGACTTACTTTCGAGGGGTCCTATTTCGCCCGCCCGCGTTATGCCCCGGACGGCTCCGGTATCACCGTGGTAAATGGTAACGGCGGCGCCTACAGGATTGCTTATCTCGACCTTGACAGCGGCAACCTGAATGTTCTGACAAATAGCCGACTGGACGAATCGCCCAGTTTTTCGCCTAACGGCAGCATGATCATCTATGCTACCAACGGCCGTCACGGATCTGAATTGGCGGCTGTCTCGGCCGATGGCGGCGTGCACCAGCGGCTGGCCCTGCAGGACGGCCAGGTACGGGAACCCGCCTGGGGCCCATACCCGTCGGACTGAATTTGAATCAACTTATCCCGTAATGAATGCTATCCTTTGTGTTTGAAACCGGAGAACGATTATGATCAAGAAAACTCTGTTGTTGCTTTCATTAGGCTTGTTTGTCACGGCCTGTACCACAACCCCCGAACAAGACGTGGCTCCCGAGGTTGTCGACAAGTCAGGCAGCGCAGGCATGACAGATGATGGCGCCGTTGATGCGGGAAGCGAAGCGCAGTCATTCGGTGCAGGGGAAGATCAGGCAAGCGCTCTGCAGCAACTGGATGATCCGGAAAGCCTGTTGTCCGTGCGCATCATTTATTTTGATTATGACAGCAGCACAGTACTGTCACAATTTGAGGAGATCATCCAGGCCCATGCCGGTTTTCTGCAAGCCAACCCCGGGGTGACGATGACACTGGAAGGGCATGCCGATGAGCGCGGCTCCCGTGAATACAACCTTGCCCTGAGTGAGCAGCGTGCAAACGCAGTCAAAAAACAACTGGTCGTGCTGGGCGCGTCCCCGGACCAGGCCAGGACCGTGAGTTACGGTGAGGAACGGCCCGCTGATCCCGGCCATGATGAACAGGCCTGGGCGCTGAACAGGCGGGTGGAGTTCGTTTACTGAGCCGATAAACGATGTGGGCTAAGAGACAGGCGCTTATTCTGCTTATCGCCGCGCAGGCCGGCGCTATCGGAGTGGGCGCCGAAGAAGCCGTGGACCCCGATGCGGCTCTCCTGACTCGCCTTGAGAGTATCGAGGAATTGCTGTCCAACCAGGGCTTGCTGGAGATGTTGCAGCAGATGGAAACCCTGGAGCAGGAAGTCAGTCGTATGCGCGGTGAGTTGGAAGTACAAAACCATGTGCTTGAGCAGATAAAAAAACGCCAACGTGACTTATACAAAGATATAGACAGACGCCTGCAGCGTTTCGAAAACCCGCTGGCGACCACTATCGAGACAGCGACCGGAGAAACTGAACCGCCGTTGCAGACCCTGTCTCCCATCACCGATACGGAAACAACAAACACAGAGCTGCAGGACGAAACGCCGCTGACACTGGAGCTGGTTGAGCAAGGGCCGGAGGCAGGCTCAACAGCTGAGGATATTGTCCCCTTGACCACGCCACCGGCGCCGGTTTCCGAGCCGGAAGGAGCCGGGACAGAGACACACCCCGCGCAGGGGATGACGCTGTCTGAAGCGCCTGAAGAGGCCGACGCGGCCATGCCTGCCGAAGTGGACCCGGAACGAATTCAAGCGGATTACCAGAACGCCTTCAACCTGTTGAAACAGTCCCGCTATGACCGGTCCATCACGGCATTTCGTAAATTCCTGGCGCGTTATCCTGACACTGAATACGCCGATAAAGCCCAGTTCTGGCTGGCTGAGGCATATCATGTGAACAGCCGCTTCGACCAGGCGCTGGTAGAATATAACGTCCTGCTGCAGAATTATCCCGAGAGCCGGAAGCTGGCCCAGGCAAGATTGAAGGCAGCTTTCTGTCAACTCGAACTGGGGCAGATCGAACCGGGAAAAAAACAGCTCGAAGAATTAATTCAACAATATCCCGGAACAACAGCAGCCCGTCTGGCACAGGACCGGCTGAAAAAAATTGCAACGTTAACCACTCCCACGGACATGACCCCGGCCAACCCCTGAACAAGTCCTTTCACAAATCCGCCAGGTAATCCTCCAGTGCCGCCAGCCGCGTGGGCGTGCCGATATCGAACCAGCGACCGCGATGGAGTTCTCCCGTGACCTGCCGGTCTTGCATTGCCTGACGTAACACCGGCGCCAGGGGAAATACTTGTGGTCTTATTGAATTAAACAGCGAGGGCTGATAGACACCGATACCGCTGAAGGTGTATTTGGGCTGCCCGGAGCTTAAAACCGCTCCGTTCTTCAGGACGAAATCACCGTCGGGGTGGTGGGGCGGATTGGCAACCAGGACCAGGTGAGCCTGACCGGCAACTGACGGGGTCAATGAATCCGGAAGAAAATCGGTCCAGATATCGCCATTGATGACCAGGAACGGATCATCACCCAACAGGGGCAATGCCCGTTTAATCCCACCGCCGGTCTCCAGGGGGCTATCCCCCTCCGCTGAATAGCGGATGTTCACACCGAAAGCGGCGCCGTCAGCAAAGAATGCCTCTATCCGATCACCGAAACGGGCATGGTTGATCACCAGATCGGTAAAGCCTGCCTGCGCCAGGGCCTCCACGTGATATTGCAACAACGGCTTGCCGGCTACGGACAACATTGGTTTGGGCAGATTATCGGTCAGGGAGCGCATTCCCTCGCCCCGCCCCGCCGCCAGTATCATTGCGCGCATGTTATTTTAATTTACCGTTACTGTCCCGCCCAAGTATAAACCGACGACACCGACGATAATCAGACAGATACTGACGAACTTTATCACGGTAATCGGTTCATGGAAAAACGTTACGCCGACCAGGGCTATCAGGGCGGTTCCTACGCCTGCCCACACAGCGTAGGCAATACTGACGTCGATCCTTTTCAAGGAAAACGTCAATGCCACAAATGATGCGCCATATAACACAAACAGTAATACTGAAGGAACCAGCCTGGTAAAACCTTCGGAAAGTTTCATGGACGTTGTGCCTGCAACCTCCAGCACGATTGCAGCAGTCAGTAAGAGCCAGTATTGCATAAGTTTTTTATCTCCTCATATCTGAATTGACGTTACAATGTAGCAAGAGCATAGCCCGCATTTCGCGTCAAGCGCAGTTTGTAATGGCAACATGGTGAATAATATATTTTAACTCATTGGCAGCAAACAAATATTCTGTAGTGACAAGCGAACTGATGAGAAATGCGGGCTAGAAGCGGGAAAAGAGGACAGGTTTATATTTCTCCGGCGTTCCGAAGTACACCCCATTATTCCGGAGAATAAATCTGTCCCTTTTTTTCTGGAAGACAATATCCTCAAAGGAATAAAAGTATGCTGATGGCAATTATTGCAGTACTTGGTGGTTTAACCTTGCTGGTGCTGGGGGCGGAGCGGTTTGTTTCAGGCGCAGCGGGGAGCGCCCGCGAACTGGGGGTGTCGCCCTTGATCATCGGTTTGACCATAGTCGGCATTGCGACCTCAATGCCGGAAGTTTTTGTTGGCGGTGTCGCCGCGTGGGACGGAAAAACCCGTATTGCCATAGGCAATGCCCTGGGCTCCAACATTGCCAACATCGGCCTGGTGCTGGGAGCCACCGCGCTGTGTTCCCCGCTGGTAGTTCAGTCGCAGACCCTGCGCCGCGAATTTATTGTGATGGGCATGGCAATGCTGATTGCGTTACTGGTAATGCTGGACCTGCATCTGGGGCGCATCGACGGCCTGTTGTTGTTGGGCGCGCTGGTGCTGATGCTCGTATGGATTGTCAGGCAGGCAAGGCACGAGACTCAAGCCGCGCAAGAGGAAGGAGAAATGAAACAAGCGCCAGGTCTTTTTAAAGCCATCATTTTGATGCTGTTCGGATTGCTGGTTCTATTGGTCGGCGCTGAACTGTTGGTGCGCGGTGCGGTCTATATAGCCAGGGAAATGGGCATCGATGACCTGGTAATCGGCCTGACCGTGATTGCGGTGGGGACCAGTTTGCCGGAACTTGCCGCTTCCCTCATGAGTGTTGCCAAAAAAGAAATGGACCTCGCCATAGGCAACGTGATCGGTTCCAATATGTTTAATATGCTGATGGTATTGGGCATACCGTGTATTATTTACCCTGATAGTTTCGGCAAGGAAGTCCTGCTGCGGGATTTTCCCGTCATGGCAGGTTTAACCCTGTTGATGTGTTGGATGGTGTTTTATTCCGGCAAAAACAGGTTCAGCCGCTGGGAGGGCGCCGTGTTACTGTGTTGCTTTGCCGGTTACCAGTACTGGTTGTTTCAAGCGTAGCTTGCGAGATGATCGCCCGGCAAGCCGCCCGACCCGAGGCGGGAGAAATACATGTTAGATCCTGATAACTTATTGACAACAAGTGGCTTTTCAGTAATGCTGCCGGCACGGCAGGTGATGGTGGATTATGGTCGTCAGGTCTGACAATCATCCGGATCCGGAAAAACTCAAGGGGTCGGCTCGCGCGGTTATTGAAACGGAGCAACAGGCGGTGAGCGACCTGAAACAACGCATTGACGGCCACTTTGTCAACGCCTGCCGGCTGCTCCTGGAATGCAGTGGCAGGGTTGTGGTGCTGGGCATGGGGAAGTCGGGTCATATAGGCCACAAGATTGCAGCTACCCTGGCCAGCACAGGTACACCGTCTTTTTTTGTCCACCCGGGTGAAGCCGGCCACGGCGACCTGGGCATGATTACCCGGGAGGACGTGGTCATTGCCTTGTCAAATTCCGGCGAAACCAGCGAGATCATTACCTTGTTGCCGGTGATTAAACGCTTGAACATCCCCCTCATCGCGCTGACAGGCAATCCCGCATCCACTCTGGGGAAAGCCGCCGCGGTCTGTCTGGACGTGAGTGTTACCAGGGAAGCCTGTCCGTTGGGTCTGGCGCCTACGGCCAGTACCACAGCCAGCCTGGTCCTGGGGGATGCCCTGGCCGTTGCCCTGCTTGAGGCCCGGGGATTTAATGCCGAGGATTTTGCCCGATCCCATCCCGGGGGATCATTGGGAAGGCGTTTGTTATGCGTAAGCGATGTGATGCATCGCGGCACTGAAATTCCCCGGGTGGATGAGAAGACCGTACTGAGCCGGACATTGCTGGAAATGAGCGCAAAAGGGCTGGGGATGACAGCAGTGCTTAATGAACAAGGCAAAGTGTCAGGCATATTCACCGATGGTGACCTGCGCAGGACACTTGACAGCGGGTTCGACATACATACCACCACTACCGTAGAAGTCATGACAAAAAACGCCAGGACCATCAACTCCACCTGCCTCGCGGCCGAGGCCTTGCGGATGATGGAAGATTACAGGATTAACGCTTTACTGGTACTGGATGAGGACCGGCAATTGGTTGGCGTTCTGAACATGCACGATCTGCTGCGCGCACAGGTGGTCTGACCGGTATGATTCAACGGCTGTTTATTCTCACATTACTGATCGGCGCTGCCGCCGGCAGCGCGTGGCTGTTAAAATGGTTATCCGAGGACCCCGGCAGATACGCCCTTAGCGCCGATGCGCGCGGCCCGGATTATTATATGGAAGACTTTACCACCTTGACAATGGACCAGGACGGCAAACCGAAAAACAAACTGTCGGCGGATTATCTGGCGCATTACCCTTACAATGACAGCACCGAACTGGTTATGCCGCGTATGGAAATTTTCCGGGAAGACGAATTTCCTTTGCATATTAACGCAGAAAAAGGTCGCCTGGAGGGAGATGATGATACTATTCTGCTATACGGTATAGTAAAAATGCTGGAATACGATGATACGGGCAACCCTACGTTGGAAGTCAGCACATCCCATGTAAAAGTGTCGCTGGAAAGTGAATATGCAGAGACAGACAATTATGCAACCATCGTTACCAACAACGCGGTAATTACCGGAACAGGTATGCGTGCATATTTACCCGAGAGTCGATTGGAAGTGATCAAACATGAAAAAACGACCATTAACGCTACGCCGGGCAGTTAACGCTGTTATCGGATTGTTGTGCCTGTGCGGATGCCTGACGGCATACCCGTTGTCTACGGACAAAGACCAACCGATAGAAGTCGAAGCCGACGAAGCAGAACTCGATGATCTGAATAATGTCAGCATCTACCGGGGGAATGTTATTGTCACACAGGGTTCCATCCATATGACGGGCGACGTTATGACGGTTTATAGTAAGGGCGGGGATGAATTGGACTACATCATCATCGAAGGCAACCCGGCCACATATAAACAATTACCGGACAACAGCACGGCGCATGACCAGGCGAGGGCCATACGGATGGAATACTATGAGTTGAAGAACCTGGTTGTGTTAATTCGGGATGCCTGGGTAAAACAGGACACTTCAACCCTGGTCGGGGAAAGGATAGAGTATAATACGGAACTCAGTCGGGTGAAGGCCTGGGGTCAAGCCGGGGGTGGAGATTTGCAAACAACGCCCGAGACTAAGAAAAAGAGTCGGGTGAAACTGATTCTGAAACAGAAAAAGGAATCCGGTTCGTAATCCTGTAGCGATGTTGCATGAGCGTTTTATCCGTCCAACGTATATCTAAGTCATTCCGTTCACGACAGGTGGTGAGCGATATCAGCCTGACCATCAACAGCGGTGAAATTGTCGGGCTGTTAGGTCCTAACGGGGCGGGCAAGACAACCAGTTTTCACATGATCGTCGGCTTGCTTCCCTGTGACAAAGGTGAGATATATCTTGATGACAAGGATATCAGCTTATTACCGATGGAAAAGCGGGCGCGGCTGGGATTAGGCTATCTGCCCCAGGAATCGTCTATCTTTCGCAAACTCACAGTGGAAGAAAATATCCTGGCCGTCCTGGAGTTACGCAAGAACCTGAGCAAGGCCGAGGTTAAACGCCGGACCGAGGCGCTGTTACATGAGTTTCATGTGTCCCACCTGCGTGACAGCCTGGGCATGAGCCTGTCCGGTGGTGAACGACGGCGCGTAGAGATCGCCCGGGCTCTGGCCACAGAGCCGCAATTCCTGTTGCTTGACGAGCCGTTTGCAGGTATTGACCCCATTTCTATAAATGACATTCAACGAATAACCGGCTACCTGCGGGAAAAGGGCATAGGTATCCTGATTACCGACCACAATGTCTGGGAGGCCCTGGGCGCTTGTAACCGGGTATATATCGTTAATGAGGGCAAGATTCTGGCCGAGGGCACGCCGGATGAAATCCTGGCAAATGAAACGGTAAGAGACGTCTACCTGGGTTTCGAGTTCAGGTTATAAACCCTCGCAAGTTGAGGCACAGCAGGTATTTTGCGCTACACTTCATGATATGAAGCAATCTCTAGATCTCAAATTAAGCCAGGGCCTGACCATGACGCCGCAGTTGCAGCAGGCCATCAGGCTGTTGCAGTTGTCCAGCCTGGAATTGAGCCTGGAGGTCCAGGGAGCGCTGGATTCCAATATGATGCTGGAGCTGGACGAAGACGATACAATCGAACTGCACACCGACACGCCGGAACCTGACGTTGCGGAGTTCAACGGAGCGGACTATCCGGAAGCATTTGACCATGACAGTATCCCCGAAGACTTGCCGGTGGATACGGTGTGGGAAGACATCTATGATACAGCGACCTATTATTCCCATGCCGGCGACGCCGCTGAAAACTACGGACATGAATACCGGGATAATGGGGAGCGCAATCTTCAGCATCATCTGCGCGCACAGCTTGACCTTATCACCCTGTCTGTAACCGACAAGGCCATTGCCATTGCCTTGATTGACGGGATCAATGACGACGGTTACCTGGCAGCCAGCCTGGAAGAGATCCGCGCTGCCTTGTCTGCCGACCTGGATACCGAGCCGGAACGAATAGAGGAATTGTTACGTTTGATTCAAACGTTTGAGCCGGCCGGTGTCGGCGCCCGCGATCTGGCCGAGTGTCTGAGCCTGCAACTGGCGCAACTGGAGCCTGATACCCATTTGCTGGGAGAAGCCCGAACACTGGTCAGCCGGCACATCCAGTTACTGGCTGATCATGATTACAAACAATTGATGAAACGGATGACACTCAAGCGGGAAGAGCTGGAGCAAGTGATCGTGCTGATCCAATCCCTGCACCCGCGTCCGGGCAGTCAGGTACAGGAAGCCCAAACCGAGTACGTGGTGCCGGACGTGCTGGTCAAGAAGGCCGGCGATGCATGGAAAGTGGAGCTCAACACGGACGCGCTGCCGCGCCTACGCATTAATTCCAATTATGCCGGCATGATTCGCCGTGCCGACAACAGCGCGGATAACCGCTCACTCAAAAATCATTTGCAGGAAGCCCGTTGGTTTATAAAAAGCCTCCAGAGTCGTAGCGAAACACTGTTGCGGGTTGCCAGCTGTATAGTTGAGAGACAACGCGGGTTCCTGGAATACGGTGAGGAGGCAATGAAGCCGCTGGTACTGCATGACATTGCGGACAGCCTGGGTTTACACGGTTCGACCATTTCCCGGGTCACTACCAGAAAGTACATGTATACGCCGAGAGGCGTGTTTGAATTAAAATATTTTTTTTCCAGCCATGTGGGCACAGACCAGGGAGGCACCTGCTCATCGACGGCAATCCGCGCCTTGATCAGAAAACACATACAGGCAGAGAAGCCGGGAAAACCGTTGAGTGACAGTAAAATCGTCGAACTGCTGTCGGGGCAGGGGATTCAGGTTGCCCGCAGAACTGTTGCGAAATACCGTGAATCGATGTCTATTCCGCCATCAAGTGAAAGAAAAAGAGCGAATTTGAGCAAGTTCTGATTACCTATCCCTGGAATAAATCCAGTTCGGGCCCGAGCACAATCAGGGCATGCAACGCAACAATCCGCTTGTTGTGCTGATTGCTTAAGTAAACATGCCGCGTTTTATTGTTATTATCTATGTAAGCAGGCAACCCTGAACAATCCGGGTTATTTTGACACTAACTATGATGAGGATAACATGCAAATCAACTTGTCTGGCCACCATTTGGATATCACCCCCGCGTTACGCTCCTATGTTGCGACAAAGCTGCAGCGCATAGAGCGCCATTTTGATCATGTCATCACTGTACACGTTGTTTTGTCGGTTGAAAAAGAACGGAAAAAAGCAGAAGCAACCATCCATGTAAACCGTGGTAACCTGTTCGCTGACGCGCAAAACAGTGACATGTACGCGGCTATTGACAGGTTGATTGACAAACTTGACCGACAAGTGAAAAAGCACAAGGAAAAATTATCGGACCACCGCGGATAATTTCTCCTTCTTTGCCTGACCGGATATCGGGACCTGATCAACAAATGCATATATCAGATATTCTAACGAGTGAGCGTATTCAATGTGACGTAAACCTTTCCAGCAAGAAAGCCGTGCTGGAAACCCTTTCGGGGATAATTGCCGGGGCAAGTTCCAACCTGACCGGACAGGATGTTTTTAACAGTCTGTTATCCCGGGAGCGTCTGGGAGGCACAGGTTTGGGCAACGGCATCGCCCTGCCCCACGGGCGATTGAAGAACGGTCTTACCACCATTGCTGCGTTTATAAAGTTGAAACAAGGTGTGGATTACGATGCTTCCGACCATCAACCGGTTGATTTGATATTTGCTTTGGTGGTGCCGGAACATTCAACGGAGGAACATTTACGGGTGCTGGCGCAACTTGCCGGGATGTTCAATCAACCTGAATTCCTGGCACAACTCAGGAGGGAAGACTCCAATGAGGCCATTTACAGACTGCTGACCGGTTGACCTGGCTTGCAAAAAGATACCGTTGTAATTATCAACAAGCTGGGTTTGCATGCCCGCGCTGCTGCGCGCTTTGTAGAGACGGCAGCTGCTTTTGAAGCAGATATTGAGGTTAATTCAGGAGAAAAAACCGTCAACGGGAAAAGTATCATGGGTTTGATGATGCTTGCCGCGGCAAGGGGCGCGACCGTGGAATTAACCACTCGAGGCGGAGACGAGGAACAGGCACTTATGGCGCTGGTGAAATTGATAGAAGATCGATTTGGTGAGGAAATATGACCCTGGCCTTGCACGGTATGGGAGTTTCCCGCGGGATAGCCATCGGTCGCGTGCATATCATCGAACGCGATCGGCTTGATATCCCCGAATACCATATAGAAAAGGATCAGGTCGAGGCTGAAACCGGGCGCCTTGTTGAAGCCATCACCCAGGCCAAACAACAGTTGCGCGCCATTCGCGAACATATCCCGGCAGCAACCTCCCCGGACATCGCTCCGTTCATAGATACGAACTTGTTGATGCTTGATGATGTGGTCCTGACTCAGGAACCGATGCGCTTGATCCGAACCGAAAGGTATAACGCGGAGTGGGCCTTGAAATTGCAACGCGACGCCCTGGTACACGTATTCGATGAAATGGAAGATGCCTACCTGCGCACCCGCAAAAACGATATAGACCATGTCGTTAATCGCATTCAGAGGATACTGTTAAAACAGAAACCCCTGCGCCATGAGGAGCCCGACAGCCGCCTGAGCGGATATATATTGATAGCAGATGACCTTGCGCCTGCCGATACGGTTTTGATGCAGCACCATAGTATTGTCGCTTTTGTCACTGAACACGGCGGACCCACTTCCCATACCGCTATTCTGGCCCGGAGCCTGGTCATCCCCGCAATCGTCGGAATGCATGAAGCCGGACGGTTTGCCCGTGAAGATGACCTGGTCATAGTCGACGGCAATGCCGGCGTTATGCTGGTTGATCCCGACGAGCACAGTCTCCGCTATTACCGGCAGCGACAACAGGAAGACAGGAAATATTACGCTGGCCTGATACGCTTGAAAGAGACGCCTGCGAAAACTCTGGATGGTGTTTCGGTCCGGTTGCAGGCAAACGTCGAACTGCCGCAGGATTTTGAAATCGTGGGGCAGGTAGGCGCCAGTGGGGTCGGATTGTATCGAACGGAATTTTTGTATATGAACCGGGAGTCTCCGCCTGAAGAAGAGGAACACTACGAAACATACCTGTCGGTGCTTGACACAATGGCGGGATTGCCGCTGACGATCCGGACCATGGACCTGGGGGCCGATAAGCAGGTGGATGGCGGCAGGCAGGCAGGCCCGGTTCAATCAAACCCGGCGCTGGGTTTACGGGCCGTGCGTTTATGCCTGAAAGAGCCGGCGTTATTCAGGCCGCAGCTGCGCGCTATTTTACGCGCGTCCGCCCACGGCAAAGTCCGTTTGATGATCCCCATGCTCTCCAACATGCAGGAAACCCGGCAGGTATTGGAGATGATCGATGAGCTCAAAGTGGAATTGGACGGACAGCAGGTGGAATTTGATGGGAATCTTCCCGTAGGCGCCATGATTGAAGTCCCGGCAGCAGCTATCTGCGCGGATATTTTCGCCGAGCAACTGGATTTCCTGTCAATCGGAACCAATGATTTAATCCAGTACACCATGGCTATTGATCGCGTCAATGACGAGGTGAGTTATCTCTACGAACCCCTGCATCCGGCAGTATTAAGGCTGATACGGATGACACTTGAAGCAGGCGCCAGGGCAAAAATACCCGTCGCCATGTGCGGCGAGATGGCGGGCGACAGCAAGTTTACCCAGCTGTTATTGGGCCTGGGCCTGCGCGAATTCAGTGTGCATCCGGCCTACCTGCTCGAGGTTAAAAAAATCATTCTGGAGAGCGATCTCAGCAAACTGACCGCCATCGCAGACGCCGCTTTGCAGGCCAGCACCGCCGCAGACGTCGAGAAGCTGCTGGAACCGCTTGAACTCTAGCCCGCATTTCTAACCAGTTCGTTTGTCGTCATCGCATCAACTGGTGAGAAATGCGGGCTAGGAAAAAGATTTAAACCTGTTCCCCCGGGATCCCCCGGGGTTTACTTTTAGTGCTGTCATATTGTCATGTAAGACTTTATCCTTATAGCTATGCGAGCCAGAGAAGAAAAACTGATTGGATTTCTGGAGGACGGTAACTTTGACCAGGTCAGGTCATTGCTGGAATCTTTCCACCCCTCCGAAGTAGCCGATCTGCTGGAGAGTTTGCCTGGGCGTTCCAGGAAAGCGCTCTGGGAACTCGTTGACCCGGAAGTCGAAGGTGATGTGCTGACTGAAGTTCAGGACGTCGTCAGGGCCGGCCTGCTCGAACAGATGCAGCCCCAGGAAGTGGCTGAGGTGACCCAGGGACTGGATACGGATGATGCCGCAGACATACTACAGGATTTACCGGAAGAACTGGTGGGTAGTGTCCTGTTGTCAATGGATACACAAAACCGCGAGCGTATTGCCTCACTGTTGTCCTATCCTGAAGATACGGCCGGCGGTCTGATGGATACCGACGTTGTCTGGGTGCGTGCAGACGTGTCGCTTGATGTCGTAGCCCGCTACCTGCGGCAACTGGGGGAGGTCCCGGAACACACTGACAGCCTGATAGTCGTGGATCGGGAAAACCATTACCTGGGATTGCTTGCCCTGGCGGACGTGCTGGTTAATAAATCGGAAGACAGTGTCGGTGAACATATGTTCGAAGGCATCGGTATTCCCGCGGACATGCCGGCCGAAGACGTCGCGCGGCTGTTTGAACAGCGTGACCTGATCTCCACAGCAGTGTTGGACAAGGACAGAAAACTGCTGGGCAGGATCACTATTGACGACGTGGTGGACGTGATCCAGGAACAGGCGGAACAGACCATGCGCAGCATGGCCGGCCTGGGTGAAGACGACTTATTTGCCTCGGTCCTGTCAAGTACCCGCCGGCGCGCCGTGTGGCTGGGCATCAGCCTGATCAGCGTATTTCTTGCCGCCTGGGTGATCGGCCGGTTTGAGGCCACCATAGAAGAACTGGTGGCGCTGGCTATCCTTATGCCTATCGTTGCCGGCATGGGCGGCATCGCCGGCAGTCAGGCGTTGACCATCTCCGTACGCGGTTTGGCGCTGGGTCAGATTTCCAGGCAGAATGCCCGTTCGCTCATATTGAAGGAGTTCGCAGTCGGGTTAATCAACGGCGCGCTATTTGCCACCGTAGTCGGTGTTGTCGCGACCCTGTGGTTCAGCGATCGGGGCCTGGGCCTGATTATCGGGCTGGCCATGATCATCAACCTGATCTGCGCCGCGCTGGCCGGCTCAATGATTCCCCTGATATTGAAAAAGTTCGGCGTTGATCCGGCAATCGCGGGCGGAGTGATCCTGACGACGGTTACGGACGTGGTAGGGTTTATGACCTTCCTTGGCCTCGCCACCGTGTTCCTGTTGCCTTAACGGCGCTTGGTTACCAGCTGAACAACACCCACTGCGGCACGAGGAAATCATCGTAAATCTCACTCATCCGGGTTTCCATCTGACCGTCCCCATCGCGATCCACCAGGTAATAGGAAGGACCGACTGCGGGTATAATCCTGGTCATATAATGGCGTCCGTCCAGGCGGTATTCTTCAATGATGGCGTCGTCCTTCCGGATAATGGTAACCTGCGGTTCAATGGCCTGGCCGCTCTTTAACG
This sequence comes from Gammaproteobacteria bacterium, assembly GCA_965205405.1. Taxonomy (GTDB): domain Bacteria; phylum Pseudomonadota; class Gammaproteobacteria; order Eutrophobiales; family Eutrophobiaceae; genus JAAXHV01. The sequence continues at coordinate 1,068,354 of OZ242169.1, read as the reverse complement.
GGTCCGGCAATTCCGGTGGTGCAGGCACGGGAGCAAGCTCTTCATCCGCGTAGTCCTCCGCCGCGAAAGAGCTCATCAGGAACAGGCTGAATAAACAGACGACAAGATATCTCATGATCTTTTTTCCGGTTTGTTTACAGGATACTCAAGGAAGATGAAAAGTACACCGATTATTGGGAAGTTTCAAATAATTGTTTCATAATAAGGCCAGATTTATATCCTGTAGCCAGACTATGCCGAAAAAACTATTGACGTTGGTGGATGGGTCTTATTACCTGTTCAGGGCCTATCATGCCATGCCGGGTTTCACGAATGCGGAAAATGAACCGACCGGGGCCATCTACGGCGTCATCAACATGTTGCGCAAATTAATCCGGGATGAACAGCCGGATTATTTCGCCGTCGTTTTTGATGCCAAGGGAAAGACCTTTCGTAACGACCTGTATCCTGCGTATAAAGCCAATCGCCCCCCTGCTCCCCCTGATTTGGTGGCCCAGATTGCGCCATTGCATGAAATTATCCGAGACTTGGGCGTGCCGTTGCTGAGTATTGACAATGTGGAAGCGGATGATGTGATTGCAACCCTGGCGGCGCAGGCAGCGCAGGCAGGGTTGAAGACCCTGGTTTCCACCGGTGACAAGGACCTGGCGCAGATCGTCAATGATGATATCCACCTGATCAATACCATGAGCAATACCCGCTATGATCGCGCCGGCGTGATCGAGAAATACGGCGTAGCGCCGGAACGAATCGTTGATTACCTCACCCTGATCGGTGACACATCGGACAATGTGCCGGGGATCCCCAAGGTGGGGCCTAAGACTGCGGTCAAGTGGTTGGCGGAATACGGCACCCTGGATGACATCATGGCCAATGCGGACAGCTTTCCCGGCAAGGTCGGGGAATATCTGCGTGAGAACCTGAACCGGATTCCCCTGAGCAGACGGCTGGTAACCCTGATAACCGACCTGGAACTGCCGGTCCGACCGCAGCAATTATTAATTACAGATCAGGACAGAATAGCGCTGAGAGAACACTACCGGCGTTGGGGCTTTCGTAGTTGGCTGCCCGATATTAACGGCGGCAGGGCCGCTGTAACTGACGGCCCCGGCTCCGTTGATCTGGCCAGCCGTCCCACTGAGAGCAGCCAGGAAGCGCCGCTGCCGGGTGAAAACCTTGACAGCAGCGCGGCCGCGGTGAAGGAGAATTATGAAACGGTTTATAGCGTTGAACAGTTAGAGCGCTGGATCGACAAATTAGCCGCAGCAGAATTGTTTGCATTCGATACGGAAACCACATCCCTGGATTATATGCGCGCGGAACTGGTGGGCCTGTCATTTTCCGTCAGGGCAGGTGAGGCGGCTTATGTCCCCGTCGCCCATGATTACGATGGCGCGCCGAAACAGATCTCACGCCGGAAAGTGCTGGAAAAACTGCGTCCCCTGCTGGAATCGGAAAACCATAAGATAGTCGGGCAGAACCTGAAATACGACCGCAACGTACTGGCCAATTACCGGGTTGAATTAAACGGCATAGCCCATGATTCCATGCTGCAATCCTATGTGCTGAACAGTGTGGGCGCGCGTCATGACATGAACAGCCTGGCGAAGAAATACCTGGGTAAGACCATCACGAGCTATGAAGACGTTGCCGGTAAAGGAGTCAAACAGGTCTCTTTCAACCAGGTTCCCGTAGAGCAGGCGGCTGCGTATGCGGCGGAAGACGCGGACATTACCCTGCAGTTGCATCAGGCGCTCTGGCCGAAACTGGTCAAAGACCCCGGATTGCGGGATCTCTATACACATATCGAGGTGCCGCTGCTGAGCGTTATTGCGCGCATGGAGCGTAACGGCGTCCGCATCGATACAGACATGCTGTTACAACAAAGCTCGGAACTGGCGGAGCAGATGCTGGAAGCTGAGCGGCAGGCCCACCGCTTGGCAGGTCAAGCGTTCAATATCGGTTCTCCCAAGCAGATACAGGAAATCCTCTATGGAAAACTGCAACTGCCGATTCGGGCGAAGACCCCAACAGGACAACCCTCAACCGCTGAATCCGTGCTGCAGGAACTGGCTGCGGAACATGAGCTACCGGCATTGATCCTTAAGCACAGGGAGTTGAGCAAATTAAAGTCGACCTATACGGACCGGCTGCCTGAACAGGTCAACCCCGCAACAGGCCGTGTCCATACTTCATACCACCAGGCCGTGGCGGCTACCGGCCGCTTATCATCATCAGACCCCAACCTGCAGAACATCCCGGTGCGCACACAGGCCGGCAGGAAAATACGCCAGGCCTTTATCGCGGCGCCCGGAAACGTACTGCTGGCCGCGGATTATTCCCAGATAGAACTTCGAATCATGGCTCATTTATCAGCAGACGCGGCCTTGTTGGCCGCGTTTGCCGCGGGCAGCGACATTCACCGGGCGACCGCGGCAGAGGTCTTCGGGGTGGGCCTGGCGGAGGTCAATACTGAACAACGCAGGGCGGCCAAGGCTATCAACTTCGGCCTGATTTACGGCATGTCGGCGTTTGGTCTGGCCCGCCAACTGGGCATTACCAGGGGCGCGGCAAAGCAGTACGTTGACAAATATTTTGAGCGTTACCCCGCAGTGAAGGAATACATGGACGCGACCCGCGTCCGCGCCAGGGAAGCCGGTTATGTTGAAACCGTCTTCAAGCGCCGTTTATATCTGCCCGATATCGACTCCCGCAATGCTGCCAGGCGCCAATATGCCGAGCGTACGGCAATCAATGCCCCGATGCAGGGTACCGCGGCCGATATCATAAAACGGGCGATGATCGCGATTGACAAAAAACTGTTGCGATCCGAGAAAAATATCAGGATGATCATGCAGGTACACGATGAACTTGTGTTCGAGGCGGCGTCTGCCGAAGTTGTTGAGTATGAACAGGAGATACGCGGGCTGATGGCCGGGGCGGCCGCGCTCAGCGTTCCCCTGATCGTTGATATAGGTATGGGCGCTAACTGGGATGAAGCACATTAGAGAGGATAAACAACTTTTCCGGTATTGTTGTCATACTATGCTAACATTAGTTACAAATGCGCCAGTTTTTCACATCTCTTTCCCTCTGTTCTTACTCAAGGTAGCAGTGGCGGCTGTCTCATAGATCGGTCAGGATATATACCATGCAGTTAATTCCCGCGATCGATATAAAAAACGGCAAATGTGTGCGTTTGCGCCAGGGAAATATGAGTGATGAAACCATCTACAACAACGACCCGGTAGAAATGGCGGCAAAATGGGTCAAACTCGGCGCAGAAAGGCTTCATATCATTGATCTTGACGGTGCGGTTTCCGGGCGTCCCGTGAATGCCGATGTCATCCACGATATAGCCGAGGAGCATCCGGATATCGAGATCCAGGCCGGCGGCGGAATTCGTGATGAAGATACGATCCAGACTTACCTGGACGTCGGGGTGAACTACGTGATTATCGGGACCCGCGCGGTGACTACGCCGCATTTTGTTTCCGATATATGTCTTGAATTTCCCGGCCATGTTATCGTCGGCCTTGATGCAAAAAACGGCAAGCTGGCCACAAACGGCTGGTCCAAACTGTCTCACCATGATGTTATCGATATAGCCCAACGGTTCGAACAGGACGGCGTGTCCGCGATCATTTTCACTGACATCGGCCGTGACGGTATGATGAACAGGGTTAATATAGATACCAGTGTGCAACTTGCCAGGGAAGTAACGGTCCCGGTCATTGCCTCAGGCGGAATTAAAGACCTGGAAGATATAAAAGCCTTATGCAATGTTGCCGCCGAAGGCATTGCCGGCGCCATTACCGGGCGCGCCATTTACGAGGGAAGCCTTGACCTTAAAGAAGCCCTGGCCCTGGTTGAAGAGCTTTGCGGAAATCAGGGTACTTGACCCGCAAATCTAATATCCGGCGCGCACGTCGTATCAATCGGTGAGTTATGCGGGTTTAACCGGCGCCATAGGGAATTCCCCTTGTCATTGATTTTTTGAGTAATTATGGGCCTTGCAAAACGTATTATTCCGTGCCTGGATGTGGACGCCGGCCGGGTTGTCAAGGGGGTTAGGTTTGTCGATATCAGGGATGCCGGCGACCCACTGGAAGTTGCGCGTTGTTACGACGAACAGGGCGCCGATGAGTTGGCTTTTCTTGATATTACGGCCAGCAACGAGGAAAGAGATACCATGTTGCACGTCGTGGAAGCCGTTGCCGGCCAGGTGTTTATTCCGTTGACCGTGGGGGGCGGTATCCGCACGCTGGAAGATATTCGGCGTTTGTTGAACGCCGGCGCGGACAAAATCAGCATCAATACCGCCGCGGTAAACAACCCGGAATTTGTACGGGAAGCAACCCGGAAATTCGGTTCGCAGTGTATTGTTGTGGCGCTTGACGCAAAACAGGTCAGTGGCGCCGGCGAGCCGTTGCAGTGGCATGTCTTTACCCATGGAGGCCGTCGGGAGACCGCTCTTGACGCCGTAGCCTGGGCAGAAAAAATGAGCCGTTACGGCGCAGGGGAAATTCTCCTGACAAGTATGGACCGGGATGGCACCAGGGACGGTTTTGACCTGCCCCTGACCAGGGCGGTCAGTACGGCCGTCAGTATACCGGTAATCGCATCCGGCGGTGTCGGTAAGCTGGACCACCTGGTTGAAGGTATTACTGCGGGAAAGGCCGACGCAGTACTGGCAGCCAGCATTTTCCACTTCGGCGAGTACACGGTGGCCCAGGCAAAACAGAAAATGGCAGAACACGGCATAGAGGTAAGGAACTAGATAATGACGCAGGCCAATGCAGAGGAGTGGCTGGAGCAAGTCAAATGGAACGCAGACGGCTTGATTCCGGCCATTACCCAGGACTATACCAGCGGTCGGGTGTTGACGCTTGCCTGGATGAACCGCACAGCTCTGCAGCTCACCTGCGCCGAAGGCCGCGCAGTCTATTGGTCCAGGTCAAGGGGCAGGCTATGGCGCAAAGGAGAACAATCGGGGCACGTCCAGGAAGTCAGGGAAATACGGCTGGACTGCGATCATGACACACTGCTGTTGCGGGTAGACCAGCACGGGGGAATCGCCTGCCATACCGGCCGGGAAAGCTGCTTTTTCCTGCAAAAGACGGAATCAGGCTGGGAGGAAACCGACCCGGTAATTAAAGATCCCGCGGCAATCTACAATAAGTAGGGGGGAGTGCTTGAATAATGAATATAATAAATGAACTGGCGGATGTGTTGATCGACCGGAAAGGAGCTGATCCGGAATCGTCTTACGTTGCCGCCCTGTATGCGAAAGGCAGTGCGGGGATACTGGAAAAAATCGATGAAGAGTCAGGAGAACTCGCTGAAGCGGCGACAGTCGGCAAACCACACAATGTCATACACGAAACCGCTGACTTGTGGTTCCATTCCCTGGTTTTGCTGTCCTACCTGGATATCCACCCGGTTGAGGTTTTCTCTGAACTGGAAAGGCGCTTTGGCGTATCCGGCCATGAAGAAAAGGGTGGCAGAAAACCGCGCAAGCAAAACTAACCGCCATTCCGTCCTGGATATTTGGGGTCAGTGTAAAAACTCTTTGAGTTTTTACACTGACCCCAAATATCCCAACGCGGGGAGATACGGAAAATGAATTGTCATTCTGTCTGTGGCATAATCAGTAACGATATTTTCTGCTGGAGATGAATTATGAGTTTTGGTATCTGGGAACTGGGAATCATAATGTTGATCGTCGCCCTGTTGTTTGGAACCAAAAAGCTGGGCAGCATGGGCGGCGATCTCGGCAATGCGATCAAAGGGTTCCGTAATGCAATAAAAGACGACGAGTCCGACGCCGGGAAACAGCCCGCGCAAGGCCAGGTCATTGAAGGCGAGGTGGAAAGCGGCCAGAAAGAGAAACCGGCCGAATCCTGATAGCGCCGGTCTGATGCCCTATGTTTGATATCGGTTTCTGGGAGTTGCTGGTCATTGCCGTCGTATCACTGCTGGTAGCCGGCCCCGAGAAGCTGCCGGGCCTGGTGCGCGACGTCGGCAGGTGGACAGCGAAACTGCGCCGCTATGTGATGCAAGCCAAGTATGAGTTTGAACAACAGTTGCGAATTGATGAAGTAAAGGATTTTTCCGAACAAGTGGAGCAAATGGACAAGCTGATGGATGTTGCACCGGATAAACACGGCGATATCAAGTCAACCGACAACTGAGGTCTGCTGATTCATGACAGACAGTTCCCCTCGTACTGATAACGATACGGAACAGCCTCTTATCGCCCACCTTGCTGAACTGCGCAACAGGCTGCTGCGCAGTCTGGCCTGCGTATTTGTCATCTTCCTCGGCCTCAGCGCATTCGCCAATGAAATATACGCCATGATAGCCGGCCCGCTGCTGGCGCAATTACCTGAAGAGAGCAGCATGATCGCCACCGAAGTGGCGGCGCCTTTCCTGGTGCCGTTCAAACTCACCTTCTTTGCTGCCGTGTTCGTGTCCGTGCCTTACCTGCTGTACCAGGCCTGGGCTTTTGTGGCGCCGGGGCTGTATCAAAATGAGCGTCGCCTGGTTTTGCCGCTGATCTCAAGCAGCGTGATTTTGTTCTACCTGGGTAACGCGTTCGCCTTTTTTCTCGTGTTTCCCCTGTTGTTCTCGTTCCTGACGTCGACTGCGCCGGCCGGTGTAACAATGATGACCGATATCGGCCATTACCTGAATTTCATCCTCAAGATGTTCTTTGCCTTCGGCATAGCCTTCGAGGTGCCCATCGCCATTATCCTGCTGGTGTGGACGGGCCTCGCCTCGGTGGAGTCATTGGCAAAAAAACGGCCCTATATTATCGTCGGCGCCTTTACGGCAGGCATGTTGTTGACGCCGCCGGATATCATATCCCAGGTTTTGCTTGCCATACCCGTATGGCTGTTGTTTGAACTGGGCCTGATCCTGGGCCGGTTCATCAAGCAACGACGCGGGGATGCAACGCAGGACAGCGCAGCAGACCCAGGATAGGTGCGCGCAGGCGTGGACCGGCGACATTTTCTCACCTTGCTGGCCGGGCTGGGCGGAGCCGGCTGCCGGTCAGGCCCGGTCCTGATCAATCCATGTTTAGCGGCGCGTTTGCCTGAAAACCTGGCTAACCATGAACTGCTGCGACAGGCCTTTGCCGGCCTGCGCCCGGATTATATCTGGGACGGCCATGTGCACCTGCTGGGTACTGGCGACAGCGGCACTGGCGCCTGGATAAACCCGCAACTGAACAGTCTTCGCCATCCGTTGCAAAATACCCAACTGCGCTTCTACCTGAATGCCTCCTGTGCTGACATGGAAAATGCGGACAGGAGTTTTCTGGCCCGGCTGCTTGCCCTGAAACAGGGGTTTCCGCCACCCAGCCGGTTCATGTTGCTGGCTTTCGATTACAGCTATGACGAGTCCGGCCGGCGCCGTCCCGACTTGAGCGCGTTCCACACACCCAATGAATTGGCCGCCCGGTTAGCGCGGGAATACCCCGGGCAGTTTGAATGGATTGCCTCCGTACACCCCTATCGCGAAGATGCCGTTGAGGCTTTGCAACAAGCGCGCAAAGCCGGGGCGCGAGCCGTGAAATGGCTGCCCCCCGCCATGGGCATGAATCCCGCTGCGCTGCGCTGTGACGCGTTCTATGCAGCCCTGGCCGGGCTGGGGTTGCCGCTGCTGGTCCACGCCGGTACCGAAAAAGCCGTACACGGCAGCGGGCGACAGGAATTAGGCAACCCGTTGCTGCTGCGCCGGCCGCTGGATCATGGGGTGAAAGTAATCGTCGCGCATTGTGCGTCCCTGGGGCGAGGCCGGGACCTGGACAAGGGGACCGACGGACCTGAGCTGAGCAATTTCAGCTTGTTTGCACGATTGATGAATGAGACGCGCTATGAAGGGTTACTGTTCGGTGAGATCTCGGCCGTTACCCAACGCAACCGGGACGGGCGCGTGCTGCAGACACTGCTCGAAACCGACGCCTGGCACCCGCGCCTGGTGAACGGCTCCGATTATCCCCTGCCCGGCGTCATACCGCTGATTTCATTGAGGCGGCTATGCAAACAGGGATTCCTGAGCGAAACCGCAGCGCAGATACTGACAGAAGTGCGCAAGCATAACGCCATCTTGTTCGATTTCATGCTCAAACGACTGTTACGCAGCGGCGGCAAAGGATTCAGCCCCGCCATATTCGAAAGCCGGCGGGTATATGGATAGCCTTGGAATTAAGGGGTCAGAGTAAAAAATTCAGTGAATTTTTTACTCTGACCCCATGTATCAATCGTTTTTTCCAAAATATGTGTTATCATTTGTATACACACAATAGGAGCTTTCTGTCATGCTGTCTTTTGGTATAAGAAATCTGCGAGAAAAAATCGGGTCTTACGCTGCACAAGCTGAAGCCGGGGCAATTAGCATCATAACCCGGAATGGGACGCCGCTGACAGTCAACATTCCTTTCGATGAGACGTTGGTAAAACTGGGCGTTCACAAGGCACTGGCTGTAAAACTGTATCAGGAAGGTGTACTTACGCTTAATAAAGCCGCCAGACTGGCCGAGATGCCGATGGATAAATTTATCGCGGTATTAGGTTCGGTTGGCATTACAGTGTTCGGCTACGATACTGATGATGTACAGAAGGAACTGGATAAGTTTTGAAACCGATAACGGTCGTTTCTGATACAGGCCCGCTTATCGCGCTGGCAGTAATGGATTTACTGCCCGTTTTACGCAAATTTTTCAATACAGTCGTGATTCCAGCTGCGGTTGTCAGGGAATGTCTGAATGATTTATCAAAACCCATGGCGGACAAAATCGGTGAGGCGCTCACGAGCGAACTATTGGTAGAACAATCTGCCACCAATCGGGATAATTGTGAACTCCTGGCTGAGATATTGGGCCCTGGTGAGGCTGAAACGATTGCACTGGCAAAAGAAAAAAACGGGATTGCTCTGGTAGATGACGGAGCAGGTCGCAAGATCGCTGCCCGTGAAAACATCGACGTTGTAGGCAGTCTATATGTATTAATCACGGCTAAACAGGAGAATCTGATACCGGCGGCAACCCCCTTGTTAAACCGATTGGTTGAACATGGTTATCATCTGGATGAATCTCTTATTCAGTATGTATTAGACGCGTGCGATGAAAAAATCGTTTAGAGGATTCAAGGTGCCAGTGTTAGATTCCAGCGATGTTTTACACTAGCCCCTTGAATCATTGTGAGCAGGCCAAGGAGGAAAAATATTATGTTTAACTCAAGCATAAAGATTGCTGTAAATTCCGGGCGAATATCATTATGAGGATAGTTGAAACCCATTCTCACTTTAATGGCCTTGAACATCTGCTTGTCCACAAACCACAACTATGGCAGGAAATAAAGGATGTCATAGAGGAAGTGGACGAAACTGCCGCTAAGACAACAGTATCAAAAGAAAGGAACACGAAGGGCCTTTGTTCATTATAACCTGGTTGTAATGAACAAGTCGTTTAAGAGGCTCCTTGAAGATAAGGAATGGACAGAAAGCTGGATAGCCATGTCCTCAGATGAGCTCCGGCGTATCTTACTACGAAGGGGAGCTTATACAATGTTATCAGGCAGGGCCGTGGCGTTCCGGCAGTGCCTCTTGTGATAATAGGGATAGAAGAATGAGAAATCATACAAAATACAAACATAAATTACAGTCCCTCCCTACCATAATCAATAACAGGCACTACCTGTTATTCTTCTGCTGTTCGCAAGGGGCCTGCCTGTGAGTCCCGATAAGAGGAACGGTCTCCTCGATATACTTGGTAAACCTTGTCGTCCCCAGGTTAAAATCTCCGAATACGCCGCAGATTTTCGGAGCTGCATTTAGTATTTCCTCACAGTCATCTTTACTCAACGCCTCATCCAAGAGGCTCGATAGTAGTATGGCTTTACCATTAACCCAAGTTGCCAGAATATCTTCATCTGAGGCAGTGAATACATCATGGTAAGGGTCACCATTACCCGCGTACTTAACAAGCACCAAATCTGCCCAAAATCCTGGTTTTATGGCGCCAAGACTGTCTTCTAGTCCAAGAGCGTAAGCTGCATCACTTGTGGCCATACGCCAGAGAGACTGATTTGACAACTCCGAGGTTAACTTTGCGACAACCTCTTTTGCGCACTTGAATTCTTCCTTCATGCTATAGGACCCAGTCGGTGACCAATCCGTTGCAAGCGCAATTCTGACCTTATTATCCAGCGCGCTCTCAATATCGATTGTTTCACCATACAATGCAAGATTTGAGCGGGGCGACCAGACCAGCGTAACATCGAGTTGTCGCATTTTCTCATAGTCGTTGTGTCCTTGGCCTTTGAATACTTGCGCCGCAATTCCATGTACCAATGAATAACGTCTGTTTTGTCGTTCCTTGTCTCTTTGCTTCCTTTGTTTCTTAACGTGCTGAAGATAATGCTTCACTTCCAGTTTCGCCAAGCTGTTTCTTGCCCTGCCTTCTCCAATATGAGGCACATAGGCCATATAAACATGGTTCTCGTCATACTTGAGTGTTAATTTGTCCTTGGCCGTTACTTTGCACTTCTTCCCCTGGATATTAAGCACCTTACGCGGAAAAGGAAAAGTCGAAACGTCAGCTTCATGTACATAGATATTACTATCGAGATCGTCCGAAGGATCTCGACGTTGAATATTTTTTATTACGCCAGGCACGCCACCGGAGCCTGCAATGGTAGTCGCTCCGCCGAGCAGATGTCGTAATTCCATCGCAATCAAAATGGCTGTTTCTTTCCTCTTACCGTCAGATTTATAGTAATAGGGGGTTGGTGACGGCAGTCTTGTTTTTCCATTGATACCGCAACGCCATTCGTCGCGATGTTCATATTTAGGCTCTAAATTTTTGTTTGGATATTCGTAACTGAAGGCGGGATGCTCATGAGCGTTGATAAAACCCGGTGACAGAATACCTTTACCCCGACAATCCAGAATGGCGGCCTCTGAATAAGCTTTCTGCATGTCAATGAAACTATCAACCGCGCCGATTTTTCCATTGAAGCGGATATGAACACCGTAGTCAGGTTTATAGCCATCAGGTAACAAAACACCTGCACCAACAACCAGTCCTGAAGTTGAAGCACTTGCGCCCTTTGCCGGAGTGAAATGACAAAGGTAATCAATTTGATGAGTCTCCGAAGCTTCCCAAAGAGCAACTGACTCCGTGTTAAGCGATACGCACCCATTTAAGACCAACGGCAGCAAGAAGGTTAGATATTTCTGATTCTCAACCCATGTTTGGGTGCTATCTAAAATCACTACTGTCCTCTTATCATTACAGTTATAGGGATATAAGAGTAAAAAGATCACATAATGAACATTAGCAGTTGTTTTTCTGCTTTACCCTCCCCAGGTTAACCTTCCCTTCAGGTCTGTTCCCATGGTAGCCCATGAAAACGCCAGCCGTTAAGATTGCCCCGGTGTCGGTTTTCGTCCGTATCTCCCTCGAAGCCTTCGGCGATATTCACCGTGTCTTTATAGCCCTGTTCCTCCAGTAACGTCGCCGCGAGCATGGAGCGTTTGCCGCTGCGACACAGGGTCAGGACCGTGGAGTCTTTGCTCGCTTCCCCCAGTTTTTCGATTACTTTCCCGGTAAATGCCGGATCGGTTTGCCAGTCCGGCGCTTCCTGAATGGGGATGTTGACAGCGTCAATGGGGTGGCCCACGTAATCGAACTCGACCTTGGAACGCACGTCCAGCAGAATCGTATCCGGGTTATCCTGAAGCATTTTCCAGGCCTGTTTGGGGGTGACTTCAGTAACCATGTTCTATTCCTCCTCAACTCGGGTTAAGGTAAAGGGTGCTATTTTACCACAGCATTTATTATCGACTGGATTCCGGGTCAAGCCCGGCTTGTATATCGGAGATGATGGATTGCGCGGCTTGCCGGGGATCGGATGCCCTGGTGATTGGACGGCCTACAACCAGGTAGTCGGCGCCGCTGGTTATTGCCTGGTAGGGGGTCAGGGTGCGTTTGTGATCATCGTGACCGGTGTCGGAAGGCCTGATCCCCGGGGTCACGATGAGGAATTCCCGGTCACGGAAATGGTCCCGCAGGGCGCGCACGGACGAACCGGACGCGATCAACCCCTCACAGCCGGCATCCAGAGCCTGTTGCGCCCGGCGCTTGACGACGGTCTCAGTGTCCGGCGTTGCGCCGTCAGGGGAAAGTTCCTTCAGGTCCGTGGCGTCCATGCTGGACAATACGGTAAGCATCAGCAGGTAAGGCTTGGGGTTGGCGCCGCGTCCCTTTTTTGCCGCGTTGACCGTGGCGCTGGCGCCGTTGATGGTCAACAGTTCCAGCCTGCCGGCAAACTCGTTCGGCATATTGGCCAGCGCGGCCTGGACGGTCTGGTCTATATCGTTGATTTTCAGGTCAAGAAAGACCTTGTTGCCTTGCTCCAGCAGGGTTCTGACGAACGGCCAGCCTTCCCCCAGGAACAGTTGCCAGCCCACTTTATAGAAATTGACCGTACCTTCGAGTTGCTGCATCAACCAGTGGGCTTGTGCGGCGCTATTGAAGTCCAATGCGACAATCAGGCGCTCTGCCGGGGCAGTACCGGACGCTGAAAATTTATTTGCCATGAATGTCACTCATAAGCCGGATCCTAACACATGTCAATGGGGCTGGTCACAGGACGCCGTCCTGTTCCAGTTGCCGCACGACATGGTCCATTTTCAGTTGTTCCAGGCGGGTAGCCCTGAATACCGGTTCACCCCGGTTCAACGACAGGACACGATCGCGTTGGCCGACGGCATGGTTGCGGCGCCAGTTGCTCGGGCCGAACAGGCCGTAGACGGGGATGGGGCCGCAGGACAGCAGGTGCATGGGGCCGGAATCGTTGGTGACGGCAAACTCGGCGTGGGACGTCAGGGCCAGCAGTTGCAATAGTGAGAACTCAGCGGTCGCGTCCACACCGGTGGTGCGGGCCAGTTCAGCGTTTGTATGCCGGTCGTCTGCACCGCCGATCCAGAGTGTCAGGCGCTCGCGCCGCGCCAGTGACAGGGCCAGTTCGGCGAAGTAAGGCCAGCGCTTTTCCGGGCGCAGGGCGCTGGCGCCCGCGTGCATGATAACGAATTTCCGCTCCGACAAATCCCGCTGCTGCAACCATGCGCACACCATTTTCCGGTCCGCCTCGAAGGGATAAAGGCGCGGAGCGGCAGCGTCTGAAACAATGCCCGCGGCGTCGAGTATTTCCAGCATCCTGGTGTGGATGTGGCACTGGCCCACGTAGTGGCTTTGCGGGTGTATGTTGTAGGGATAACGCGGGTGGTTTCCGGCTCTTTGCGGAATGCCCGACAGGCTGCACATCACGCCGGACCGGTCGTTTGACTGCAAATCGTAGACCCGCAGGAAGCGCCTGTTGCGCATCCACAGCACGGTTGCCAGGGTGGCGCGCAGGCTGCTGCGGTCAAAGGTCTTCAGCTCCAGATCAGGCCGGGCCGAAAATAATCCGCCATAGGCGGGACTGGTCAGGAGAGTAACGCGGCGCGGCGCGTGGTGCTGTAAAATTCGTTCGATCAGGCCGGTCGCCATGACCACGTCACCCAGCGCCCCGAGTTTGATAATCAGTATGTCTTTGCGCATCCCGGTTCAGAAATTTCTGAAAGGATTTTTTATCGGGCTGCTCCGGCGGCGGCCTGTTCATACAGGGCCAAAGTCTTGTCCAGCATCTGTTCCAGGGTGAAGGTGCGGTTGGGGGCGATATGTGGGCTGGCTTTAAGAAAGTCCTGAATTTTCACGACCGTAGCCGCAATATTTCCCGGTTCCACCAGCCCGTCAGGTTGCAGTTCCTGCAGCACCTCCCTGGCGCCCCCGTGGGCATAAGCCACCACCGGGCGGCCCAGAGACAAGGCCTCCAGCGCGGTCCGGCCGAAGGCTTCAGGGACGTTTGCCAGGGACAGGACAACGTCGGATATGCACAGTACTTCGCGCAGGTCGTCGCGCCGGCCCAGGAATGTAATGTCGCTTTCCAGGCCGCGCCCGCTCGCCAGGCGGTGTAATTCCCCCAGGAAACCCTGACGGCGCGGCTGAGCGCCGCCGGCGATCAGGCCATGTACGTTCAACCCGGCTTGTTTCAGGACACCCATGATGTTGATGAAGTCCGTATGCCCCTTCCAGCGGGTAATCCGTCCCGGCAGGGTAATCAGCGCCTTGCCCTGCAACTGTGGCCGCTCCGACCGCCAGCGCTCCAGCCAATCAGGGGCGGGTGTGTATCCGCAGGGGAAACGCCGGGGGTCCACTCCCCGGTGGATGACCGAGACCCTGCCCGGATCCACCCCGGGGTAATTCGTCAGGATGTAATCATAAATAAATCTGGAGACGGCAATCACCCGCTGCCCCCGGGTCATGACCACGCTGTAGCGCCCGGCGCGGTAAGGACCGTGCACCGTGGTGATGAATACGGGCCGGTCTTGTGCCGGCATGGTTTTCCAGGCCAGGTAGGCAACCCAGGCCGGCAGGCGCGAGCGGGCATGCAGGATATCCACCTTTTCCTCCCGCAGGAAGCGCCGCAATCTGCCCGCCAGCAGCAAGGTGAAGGGCGATTTTTTACCGATCGGCCAGGCATAGTGGCGGGAGCCGCTGCCGCTAAGCTCAGCGGTCAGCGCACCGCCGCCGGAGATGACCAGCGACCGATGACCGCGCCGCGCCAGTTCGGCAGCCACCTCGACGGTCCCGCGTTCGACCCCGCCTGTGTCCAGGGCAGGCAAGGTTTGCAGCACGGTCAAGGGCACGCGCTAGTTCCGGATAACAGTCCCTTGTCCAACAACAGCCGGGCGCAGCGGTTGGCTTCATCCAGCGGTCGGGGCGGGGCGGCCAGCATAGCGCCGTCAAGCCAGTCGCGGTACGCGCACACAAAGCTTCCATGCAACAGTTGATCGATTGCCCGATGCAGGCGGCTTGCGGATTTCCTCGGCAGCGGCAACAATCCCACCCGGCAACCGGCAGTCAGCGCCTCGTAGATCATGGAGATGCTGTCTTCGCTTATCCAGACGTCACGGCTACGCGCCAGCACATGCGCCAGCCAGTCCCGTTCACAACGGTCCCACAGGACCACGTCGACCCCGTCGGCTTCCAGCCTGATCAGCTCGCGGGTCAGTTGCGCGGGCGTTCGGGGGGAATTCGACAAGGTCCAGTGCCGGTCCGGCGCGCGCGTCAGCACCTGCCTGATACGGGACAGCAGCAATGCCGCATCCAGACGGTAGTGCCGGGAAGGTCCGCCGACCAGGATAAGACCGCGTCCCGGATCGTGGTCCTGGCCCGGCTGCAAGGGGTTGACGGCGCCCGTCGTGACGATGACGTTAGCGCGGGCGGGCGGGTCGTCATGGGCCGGCACCAGACAGTAATCAAACCAGCTCAGCGGCAGGCTGGGGCGCATGAGTACGACGGTCCTGGCCCGGTAAGCCCGGCTCAGGGCCAGCATGGTTGTGTGGGTTGCATGGCCGGCGCCGACTACCACCTGCGGCGCCGGCAAGCCGCGCACCCATCCGGTTGAGCAGGTAATACAGGACACAACAGAGCGAAGCAACGGCGCCGCCGCCACCTGGTACACCGCCAGCGGCGCGCACCGGCTCAGGGCCTCGACCAGCCCGGACGACTGGCTCAGGTGTCCGCGTTTCCCGTCACTGATCTGCCAGACCACGGCAGGTTCGGTTTTAGCTTGACGGGAGGCGTGGTTCAAACCGGATCAGGCAGTGGATTCCAGCGTGAACTCGGTTCCGCAATATGGGCATTTCGCCATGCCCGTCTCTTCTATCGGCAGGTACACCCGCGGATGGGAATTCCACAAACTCATGTCCGGCAGGGGACAGTGCAGGGGCAGGTCCTGCCGACTGATTATATAACGCTGCCTGTCGTTCGGCGTATTCGCTCCACTCCGGCTCATATTGCTTGCGCCACCTCACAGGTTTCCGTTACATAGGTCAACCACTCCGGATGCAGGCCCTGACGGCCGGAAACCTGGTCGAAAAACAGGGTCTGTAATTGCCTGGTTACCGGGCCGCGCCGACCTGTTCCGATTACCCGCCTGTCAAGTTCCACCACCGGGGTAATCTCCGCCGCAGTGCCGGTGAAAAACGCCTCATCAGCCACATACACCTCGTCCCGGGTCAGGCGTTTCTCGCGCACTTCCACACCCAGTTCACGGGCGAACACCATGATGGTATCCCGGGTTACCCCTTCCAGGGCCGAAGTCAGGTCCGGCGTATAGATCACGCCGTCCCGCACGATAAAGATATTCTCGCCGCTGCCTTCGGCAACGTAACCTTCGTTGTCCAGCAACAGGGCCTCATCATAACCACAACTGATCGCCTCCTGCAATGCAAGTGTGGAATTGATATAGTGACCGGTCGCCTTGGCCTTGCACATGGATATATTGACATGGTGCCGGGTGAAAGAGGACGTCTTGATGCGAATACCCTTTTCCAATCCGTCATCCCCCAGGTAAGCGCCCCATTCCCAGGCGGCAACCGCCACGTGCACCTTCAGGTTGTCCGCCCGCAAGCCCATTCCCTCGGACCCGTAAAAACAGATCGGCCGGATATAGGCCGCCGTGAGATTGTTCTCCCGCACCACCGTAATACAGGACTCATTAATCTCGTCAAGAGTGTAGGGCACGTGCATCCCCAGGATGTGCGCCGAACGGAACATCCGCTGCGTGTGTTCATGCAGCCTGAAGATAGCGGCGCCGTTCGGCGTTTCGTACGCGCGCATGCCCTCGAACACCCCTGTGCCGTAATGCAAGGTGTGGGTAAGCACGTGTATGTTCGCCTCCTTCCAGGGAACCAGCTTGCCGTCGAACCATATCACACCGTCACGATCAGCCATTGTCATGTAGAAATTCTCCTTTAAATTGTGTTCACTAAAACCGCAACGCGAGGGCGTCGCGGACAGGTTTTGCAGTACATTCCCCCAATGTCTGACAAACCCGCCAGCAATTCTAACATTAAACGGGGGAAACCGGAGTAAAACAGCGCCATGGCGAGAAAGCCGCTCCCCCAGTCATTAACACCCTGGCGCAATGGCGCCGGTGCGGGAGAGACTGGCCAGATGCCGGCTGACCAGTTTCACGACAAGGTCTACGGGGATGCTATCGATATTCAGGTCCGGGGCGGCGTACCAGGCGGCGTGCGCTCCCCAGGGATGGTAGCGTTCCGGGTGACCGGGACCGAACAGGGTGAAAGACGGAGTATTCACGGCGCTGGCTATGTGGCCCAACCCGGAGTCGTTGCCGATGAACAAGGTCATTCTCTGCATGACAGCGGCGGCTTCCAGCAGCGTTGTCTGACCGCAAAGATTGACACAGGGAAACGGGGCCTGCCCGATAACCGTTTGTGCCTGTGCGTTATCTGCCTTATTCCCCAGCAGCACCAGTGCGTCAAATTCCCCAGCCAGGGCGCGAACCAACGTGGCGTATTTTTCCTCCGGCCAGATCTTTTTATCCCAGTTTGCGCCGGGGCCGATGCACAACCATTTCCTGCCGGGCAACCTGCGGCAGATATCATTGGCATAATCCTTGTCTGCTTGCCCCAGCCACAAGGCGGTAGGGGGAATTTTCTCATTTCCGGCTATTGCCGAAACGGCTGAGAAGTGTTTTTCAACAGCATGAACGTGCGTATCCCCGCCGGTCTTGATAAGCCGTTTTTCAGCCCTGATCAGGCGGGCCAGGATGTCCGTGCGCAAATCAACGATTAGAACGTAGCGCTTGCGGCGCAATTCAAACAACAGGGCAGGCGCACCGCGTAAAAAACGTTCCTTTTGTTTGTGATAAATCTCTCCCCGGTAGGGACAGTGGCGGAACAACACGGATGAACGCTTGTCGCAGACGATGTCAATGGACGCAGTTTCATCATAGCAATGTAAAAACTGTAGCACTGGTGTCGTCAACAGCGCATCGCCGATATTGCTCAATGTAATGAACAGGAATTTATTTTTCTCACTATCCACAGGCAGTTCCCGTTGACATAACACGTGGCCTGCTTACGTGTTTCAGCCAACAATCTGATATAGACTCTATATAATAATCTGTTTATTTCCATCTGACAGCAAAGGGAGGCAAGTAATGGCAACCATTGAAGAGAGTTTGATACAAGATGCGGCTGCTGCTGCTGAAAGCGCATACGCTATCTCAGTCGGCGATGGATTCAAGGGCATGCTGGATAGCAGGTTCGACGAAGACTGGATCAGAGTTGAATTGGTTGCGGGGAAAAGTTATGACATCAGACTTCAAGGCGTCGGGCTCGACGCAGTGGCGGATACTGGAGGAAGTTGCGTTTAATGACGATATCGAAACGGATGGATTCAAGGGCATGCTGGATAGCAGGTTCGACGAAGACTGGATCAGAGTTGAATTGGTTGCGGGATGAAAACGGTGGAGTTATGACATCAGACTTCAAGGCGTCGGGGATGACACCGTACTGGATTTCGGAAATGGGGACGACAGGATAGACCTCACGGCGTTTGCGGATGTTCAGTCAGGTGCGGACCTGTTCATGGAGCAGCAAGAGAGCAAACTCGTCATTGACTTGTCCGGACACGGTGGCGGTACGGTTACGCTGCTGGATTACAACGAGGCTGAGAGCATGGATGCGTACTTCATTTTCATCCAGGACGATGGGGCGGCCATTGCCTGAGCAGCGATTAGCAGACGGTATAAGATCGAAAATGAATATTAAACTTGCCCCTGTTCTTTAACAGAAACCGGGGGATTACTTGCCGATACAGAAACGGGAAAAAATCTCGCCGAGCAGGTCATCGGGCGCGTATTCCCCTGTTATAAGGCTCAATTTCCGTTGCAGTCTGGAGAGGTCGTCAGCAAACAACTCAACGGCGCGATGCCGCTGGAATTGCTCAGCGGCCTGTTCCAGTATTGCCCCTGCCTCACGCAGGACATTGATGTGGCGGGTGTGCGCGATAAAGGTATTCTCCGAGTAGTCCGACGCCGTGACACAGTGTTTTATCTCCTGTTTCAGCACGTCCACCCCGGTCCCTGTTTTTGCAGATATATATATCTCCCGCGCCACTCCCGACAACCGGGATTTACCCGGTTCGTGACCGGACAGGTCAATCTTGTTAAAGACATATAACACGTTTTTCCCTGGGCTGAATTGCGCGGCTATGGTTTTTAAATCCTGTATCTCGTCCATGTTGGCATCGGCAATGAGGACTACAACGTCGGCGTTGTCAGCCGCCGAACGGGCGCGCCTTATCCCTTCCTGTTCGATCAGGTTGCCGGCCTTTCTTATCCCGGCAGTATCGATTACATTGACCGGTATGCCGTCGATTAAAATCTGCTGCTCAATCGTATCACGCGTGGTGCCCGGCAGCGCTGAGACAATGGCCCGCTCCACCTGCGCCAAGCGGTTTAACAGGCTTGATTTTCCTGCGTTCGGTTTGCCGATTATCGCTATCTTCAACCCTTCCGCCAGTATTCTTCCCGCTTCCGCCCGTACGGAAATGTCGGCCAGGGAACGACGGCAGGTTGCCAGCCTGTCCTGCAACTCCGTTTGCGCCAGGGCGTCGATCTCCTCCTCGGGAAAATCAAGGGTAGCCTCGACAAACACGCGTAACTCGGTAACATTTTTTACCAGTCCCTTGACCAACGAAGAAAACAGCCCTTCCATCGACCGGACCGCACTCATGGCTGCCTGTTCAGAGGCGCTGCTTATCAGATCCGCCACGGCTTCGGCCTGCAGTAAATCGATCTTATTGTTCGTGAACGCCCTTTCGCTGAATTCGCCGGGACGCGCATAGCGAGCGCCCAATGACAGGACTCGTTGCAATACCAGGTTCATCACAACAGGACCACCATGGCAGTGCAACTCGGCGATGTCTTCGCCGGTATGGGAGTCGGGACCCTGAAAAAACAGGGCCATGCCGCGATCAAGTATTTGCCTCCGGGCGTCATAAAATGCTGTGTACAAGCATTTGCGCGGATCGGGTTGGATTCGGCATATTGCCGTTATGATCCTGCTGCTGTCAGGTCCGGATAGTTTCACGATACCCACTCCGCCCTGTCCCGGCGGCGTCGCGATGGCCGCGATGGTATCTGTATATTGCCGCGGTCCGGCTACGA
Source organism: Gammaproteobacteria bacterium (assembly GCA_965205405.1). Lineage (GTDB taxonomy): Bacteria > Pseudomonadota > Gammaproteobacteria > Eutrophobiales > Eutrophobiaceae > JAAXHV01. Next base: position 1,048,255 of record OZ242169.1, on the reverse strand, counting down.
CTGAATCGTCACTTGGCAGTAGAATGGCCCTCTTTTTCCAGGTTCTTAGTGATAAGCCACTGTTGGGCAATGGATAAGATATTGTTGGTAACCCAGTACAGTACCAGTCCGGAAGGAAAAAATGCGAAGAATACCGTGAACACGAAAGGCAGGGCCTTCATCACTTTCTCCTGCATGGGGTCCATGGGAGCGGGATTCAGCTTTTGCTGGATCAACATGGTTGCACCCATAATGATCGGCAATACGTAAAACGGGTCCTTGCTGGATAAATCACTCAGCCACAGGATAAAATCCGCCTGTCTCAATTCGACGCTTTCCAGCAATACCCAGTACAGGGCGAGAAACACGGGGATCTGGACCAGTATCGGGAAACAGCCGCCGAACGGGTTGATTTTCTCCTCCTTGTAAATCTGCATCATTGCCTGGTTCAAACGGGCGCGATCGTCCTTGTGGCGCTCGCGGATTGCCACCATGCGAGGTTGTACCCGGCGCATATTCGCCATGGATCGATAACCGGCGGCAGACAGGCGGTAAAACAGGACCTTCAACATGACCGTCACCAGGATGATTGACCAGCCCCAGTTGCCCGTCAACCCGTACAGCCGCTCCAGGCACCAGAACAGCGGTTTGGCCAGAAACCAGAGGATGCCGTAATCAACGGTCAGTTCCAGACCATCCGCCAGTTGTTCCAGTTCGGATTGCTGCTTGGGCCCGACGTAAAGATAGTCGGCCAGTTCACCCTGTTGTCCCGGGGCAAGCCGCAGGGCCGGAGAGACGTTGCCGATTGAATAATACTGGGAAGAAAATGCGCGGGTGTAGTAACGGTATACCGCCTGCTTGTCGGCGGGGAGAATGGCCGTTAAAAAATAATGCTGAATCATGGCCGCCCAGCCATTGCTGATGTTCTCATCCGTCTCCGCGTCTTCCATGTCATCGAAGCTGATTTTCTCGTAACGGTTATCCGGGCTGGAGAGCACCGCGCCGGTATAGGTATACAGTAATTTCCTGCCTTCTTTAGACGGATCATCCCGTTTTATCTGGGTATACTGGCGACCTTCCCAGTCCGTGCCCGACTCGTTTTCAACGATGTGTTTGAGGTGAATCCGGTAAGAGCCGCGCGCGAAAATGAATACCTTGGTTACCGACACGCCAGCTGCCGATTTCCATGTGAGCGGTACTTCCAGGACGTCCTCGTCTTCGTAGAGGGTGTAGGATGTCCGCCTTGCTGAGAAAATGTCCTTGTGGGTAGGCGCTGTTTCTCCGACAATACCGCTTTGTATGACATGGTACAAATTGGTAGAGTTATTCAGCAGGACAAAAGCCTGGTCCGGGTTATCCAGTGAGACCGGGTAACCCGGCAACTCGGCGAACACGATGGTTCCGCCCCGGTCGATTTTCAGGCGCAATACGTCCGTCTCTACCGTAGTCACGGAGCCGTCCGTCCCCTGCAACGCTTCAGCGCCGGGGACAGACCGTGTTGTCGTGTCGTCCGGCTTTATCTGCGGTATCCCCGGGTCTTCAAGGGGCTGGAGCGCGTCCGGTGTCGCCGTGCCGGCCGGCTCTGCGCCATAATCCCGCTGCCAGGCTTCCCACAGCATGATGGATACCAGCGTCAGCGCCAGGACGAGAATAAATCGTGGGGTATCCATGTATCGTTATCGGCCTGCTGCCATGTGCGGGCTAGGGAACGGGGTCGATGCCGCCCGGATGAAAAGGGTGGCAGCGGCACAGTCGCCTGGCGCTCAGCCAGACGCCACGCAGCACGCCATATTTTTCTATGGCTTCACAGGCGTAGCTGGAACAAGACGGGTAAAATCGGCAGCTCGCGCCCAGGAAAGGGCTGACAAAGCGTTGGTAAAGGCGGAGCGCGCCGGTAATTAGCCCGGATTTCCCACCAAGCAATGCGATAATCGCGCCGGATTTTTGCCGCCAGCGGGTGCCTGCGACCGAAAGCATAGCCGTAGCTCTGGTTGAGGGAGCACGTGCCCGCTGGCGGCAAAAAGACAAGCGAGGGCACATCGCTTGGTGGGAAATCCGGGCTACTGTTCGCATTGCATAATCCGTTGCCAATGTGTTGTGAGAGACTGGTTCATAAACCTGCTTTCATGTGACTTTATCTGCTTTTGCGCTAACACCACTATGTCAAGTCCTGACAATATATCTGCGTGGTTGCGGAAACTTTCCCGTATGGTGCGTTTAACCTTGTTTCTGGATACCGCCGCTTTCACCGCCTTCCTGGAAATTGCCAGACCCAGCCGCGCATATGTCCTGCCGTTCCTGCGCGCCAGAATAATAAACTGCGAATCCCGGGAGCGACAGGATGTTTTAAATACGTTGTTGAAATCCGCGGCGCTGTTCAGTCTGTGTTTTCGCTGGAGACGGCGACGTTCAGGTGACACGGATGAAACCCGTCCGCGGCGCTGTTCAGTCTGTGTTTTCGCTGGAGACGGCGACGTTCAGGTGACACGGATTTAAGCTGACAAGCGCTTCCTGCCTTTGGCCCTGCGCGACTTCAATATCTGCCGCCCGGCTTTGGTGCGCATGCGAACGCGGAAACCGTGACGGCGTTTTCGCTTGATATTGCTGGGCTGGTATGTACGTTTCATTTGCGTTTTTTCTTATTTCCGATAATCGTGGGCATTTTACGTTCTTGTTTTCCTGCTTGTCAATGAGAGTGATGTGCGGATTCGGCAGGCGTGGGGATTTTCTGTTGGATAACTCTGTTCAAGGAGTATACACTTTACGATTCATCCCCGTTTATTATTTATTCCGACGAGAGTGCGAATTTCATAGATGTCAGCCTGGAAAACATGCATGGAACGACTTGCAGGAGAGTTGCCTCCGGAACAGTTCAATACCTGGATTCGTCCGCTGCAGGCCATAGAGGACAAGAACAGATTGCGACTGTTCGCGCCGAATCGGTTTGTCCTGGATTGGGTCAATGAAAAATACCTGCAGCGCATCGAAGAATTGCTGCATTCGCAGGAACAAGGTCGACAGCCGATCTTGTCGCTTGAGGTCGGCAGCCAGAAAGCCGGCGGCAGGCGGCCGCGCCAAACACACGAGACAATCGTCAATCGCAACTATCTGCCGGAGAACCTTAACCGCAGTTACAGGTTTTCCTCGTTCGTGGAGGGAAAGTCTAATCAACTCGCACGGGCCGCGGCCATACAGGTCGCGGAAAACCCCGGTAGCGCGTACAACCCCTTATTCATGTGCGGCGGCGTCGGCCTTGGCAAAACCCACCTGATGCACGCCATAGGCAATTCCATTCTGAAAGAACGGTCGAGGATGAACGTTGCCTACCTGCACTCGGAGCGATTTGTTGCCGACATGGTAAAAGCGCTGCGCCACAATACCATTGACGAGTTCAAGCGCAATTACCGGACATTGGATGTGTTGCTCATTGATGACATACAGTTTTTTGCCGGAAAGGACAGGTCGCAGGAAGAGTTTTTCTATACGTTCAATACACTGCTGGAAGGGGAAAACCAGGTGGTCCTGACTTGCGACCGCTACCCGAAAGAAGTTGACGGCATTGAGGACCGGCTGAGATCGCGTTTCAGCAGCGGGTTGACCGTTGCCATAGAACCGCCGGAATACGAGACCCGGGTTGCCATCATCAAGTCAAAAGCGGAAAACGCGGAAATCGATCTCCCGGATAACGTGGCTTTTTTTATTGCCAAGCGCTTTGTCTCGAACGTACGTGAACTGGAAGGCGCCTTGAACCGGGTCATCGCCAATTCCAACCTGACCGGGCAGCCTATTGATATCGAGTTCTGCCAGCTGGCATTACGCGATTTATTACTGCTGCAGGAACGCCAGGTTACCATGGAAAATATTCAGAAAGTTATCGCCGGATATTACAAAATCAAGGTCGCGGATTTGCTTTCAAAACGAAGAAGCCGGTCCATTGCGCGGCCCCGACAGGTGGCCATGGCCCTGGCGAAGGAATTAACCAACCACAGCCTCCCGGAAATAGGAGACGCTTTCGGCGGGCGCGATCATACCACTGTGCTGCATGCTCACAGAAAGGTCGCCGAACTGCGCCAAAATGACAACAGGGTCGAGGAAGATTTTAAAAATCTGCTCAGCATCCTGACCATGTAGTTACACAACAGGCAGGCCGTTCGCAATAGCAGAGTGGGCGTCGGCTGGCTTATCCCCGGTAATAGCCGTCGTATTGAACAGTTGCTTCGGAATTATTTTACCTGCAACAAACGTCCGTTCCCTGACATTTTCAGTTAAATTTGTCCTTTTTTGTCATATGGATGTAACATGAGGCCTGTCTAATAAGCGCATGCTGAGCAGCGAAACCAATTTGATGAAAGGCAAAATACTCCTCGTTGAGGATGAGGCCCCCATCAGGGAAATGCTGGGGTATACGCTCATGAAGGAAGGCTATACCCTTCATGAAGCCGCGAATGTTGAACAGGCCAGGCCGTTGCTTACCGACGAAAAACCTGATCTTGTCCTGTTGGACTGGATGCTGCCCGGCATGAGTGGCGCCGATTATGCCAGACGCATCCGCAATAACCCTGACACCAGGGATATCCCGATTATCATGTTGACTGCCCGGGGAGAAGAGACAGACAAGGTGCGCGGACTGGACACCGGGGCCGATGATTACATAACCAAACCCTTCTCAACCAAAGAACTCCTGGCGCGCATTCGGGCGGTTATGCGGCGCACAAAAAACCAGGATGCTGACGGGATTATCTCTGTCAGGGGTCTTGTGCTGGATCCGGATACTTTCAGGGTCACCATTGACGATACAATAGTGGAGATCAGTCCCACAGAATTTCGGCTACTGCATTTTTTCATTACCCACCCGGAAAGGGTTTATTCCCGCGCTCAATTGCTGGACCAGGTCTGGGGCCAGAACGTCTATGTTGAAGAGCGCACCGTGGATGTTCACATACGGCGCCTGCGCATGACCCTGGAGCCGTATAAATATAATCATTACATTCAAACAGTACGCAGCGTCGGTTATCGTTTCTCCACCAGGAGTTAAGTGTGACAAACAATGGGTCCTGACCTGTTACGGCTGGGTTTCGTAGTTCTCCTCTCCGGGTTTGCGGGGTTGCTTGCGGGCAGCGTCTTTGCAGGACTCTCACTTGGATTAATCATTTGCCTGGTCTGGCAATACCGGATGCTGAAAAATATCAGCAAAATCCTGCGCAATGGCAGTGAGCAAAACCTGCCTGACACCCCCGGTGTCGTAAATGAGATAATAAGGGAAATTGATTTCCTGCGTATCCAGCATAAACAGCGTGAAGAGGAACTCGCCGGTTTCCTGTCTCGCTTTGAAGAAGCAACCGAGGCCCTGCCGGATGCCGTCATCGTTATGGATGATTTCGGCCACGTTGAATGGTCCAACGAAAAAGCCTCCGAGTACCTGGGGATCCGCTGTCCCAGGGACCGGGCGCAACGTTTTTCCCATCTTGTCAGACAGCCCGAGCTGTTGAATTATCTGGCCGATGTGGACAAAGACAATTCACGCCAAAGTCTTGTTATCGCATCCCCGGTGGATGTAGACATCAGCCTGGAAATCAGGATTATCAGGTATGCCGGGTCTTCCCTGTTGCTGGTTGCAGGAAATGTTACGGACATCCAGCGCACCAATCGTATGCGCAAGGATTTTATCGCCAACGCCTCGCACGAATTGAGGACGCCACTCACAGTGATATCCGGTTATCTTGAAGCCATTGACAATGAAACGGATGACCTTCCGCGGGAATGGCAGCCGCGCATAAAACAGATGCGCAGCCAGACCGGGCGGATGCAAAATTTGATAGAAGATCTGCTTAAATTGTCCAGACTGGAGAGCAAGCCATCTGCCGACCTGGACAATGAAGTGGATATCGTAGAGTTGCTCAGGTTGATACATGAAGAGGCGCAGACCTTAAGCGGCGCCCAGAATCATGTTTTCTCCCTGGAACTTCAGCCTGATTTGATGGTGAAAGGGGACCAGGACAGTCTTTATAGCGCGTTTTCCAATATTGTCTTCAACGCAGTGCAATACACCCCCCCCGGCGGACTGATCCGGATAAAATGGTATCGGACCGACACAGGCGCCTGCCTGGAAGTGGCCGATTCCGGCGTAGGTATCCCGGCAGAACATATCCAGCGCGTGACTGAACGTTTCTATCGGGTCGATAAGGGACGCTCCAGGGAAAAGGGGGGAACGGGGCTCGGGCTTGCCATTGTCAAACACGTGATGGTCCAGCATGATGCCGAGTTAAGACTAAGCAGTGAACCAGGCACGGGGACAACAGTAGAATGCCTTATCCCCGGCCACCGCATTATTTAAAAACGGGGACAGACCACGTTTTCTATTTTCACGCACTGTCACATTTCCTTAATAATCGTGTGGTTCAATACTGTTGACGTCTATAAGTTATCGTAAATTCAACCATGTATGGAGACAATAACATGACAAACAAACCTCTGTTCAGCCTGGCCATTATCCTCACACTGTGCGTGTCTGCACCGGTAATGGCAATTGATTTGGACCGGGATCTGCCGGATTACGCCAAGTCCAGCGGCGTATCAGGCAATATCATCAGTGCAGGTTCCGATACGCTGGCAAACCTGATGACCCTGTGGGCGGAGGAATTCAAAAAACTCTATCCCAACGTCAATGTGCAGATCCAGGCAGCCGGCTCTTCAACCGCGCCGCCGGCTTTAACGGAAGGGACCTCCAACTTCGGTCCCATGAGCCGCAAAATGAAAAATAAGGAAATCGCCGGGTTCGAGACCAAGTACGGTTTCAAGCCGACTCCTGTTGCAGTGGCCATCGATGCCCTGGCGGTTTACGTACATAAGGATAACCCGATTGAGGGGATGACAATTCCACAGGTCGATGCGATTTTCTCCGCCACGCGTAAATGCGGTTACCCCGGGGATATTACCCGCTGGGGTCAACTGGGTCTGACCGGGGCCTGGAGCAATAGACCTGTCCAGTTATACGGGCGTAATTCGGTATCCGGCACCTATGGTTATTTCAAGAAACAGGCCCTGTGCAAAGGAGATTACAAGAATAATGTCAATGAACAGCCCGGTTCGGCCTCCGTTGTGCAGGGGGTGACCAAGTCGATCAACGGTATCGGTTATTCCGGCATCGGTTACAAGACCTCCGGCGTGCGCGCGGTACCATTGACTAAGGAAGGCGCCGACTTCACCGATGCGACACCGTCCAATGCCATAGCGGGAACCTATCCTCTGGCGCGTTTCCTGTATGTCTACGTCAACAAGTCGCCGAATACGCCGTTACCTCCCCTGGAGCGTGAATTTGTCAAGATGATCATGTCGAAGACAGGACAGGAAGTGGCCGTAAAGGATGGTTATATCCCCCTGCCTGCCAAGGTTGCACAGAAGCAGCTTGCCCAGATCGGCGCCATTAAGCTGGCCGGCAACTGAAGAGTTCCCAGGAAGAATACATTTATTACTTGTAGTATTCTTCCATGAGCGCCGCGAACACAACTTCCCTGTTACCTGATTTCAGCTCCGTTGCTGCACAAAAACATCGCCAATACCGCCATCTGAAGGATGTCCTGATGCGCTATGTCGTGGCGCTGGGCGGCATCAGCGTCATTATCGCCATCGTGCTGATCGCGTTTTACCTGTTTTACGTCGTGTTGCCCATGTTCAAGCCGTCGCATATCGAACAAGTGGCGAGCTACCCGGTCCCGGGTGGTACAAGTACCGGCACCTCGTATTACGCCATGGAAGAACAACGCGAAATCGGTTTGCGCGTCACAGCCGACGCCAATGTCGTATTTTTCAAAAGCGCGGATGGCAGCCTGATACACCGGCAATTCCTGGCGCAGGATGCGCCGGCGGATATCAGCGCGTTCAGCGCCGGCGACCCGTCACAACGACTGCTTGCGTTCGGGCTGGAAGATGGCAGCGCCCTGCTGGCTACCCATGAATACCACGTGACCTATCCCAATGACGTGCGTCTCATTCTGCCCGGGATTGACTGGCCTGTGGGCAAAATGCCGATACAGGTGGATGAGGCAGGTACAGCAATCAGTATAATTGCAGCGCAGTCCGATGAAGATCAGGCCACCATTGCCGCACTCACGGAGGATCAGCGCCTGTTGCTCATGAACATCACTGAGGAAGAGTCGTTTCTCAGCGATGAGGCCGAAATCAGCATCACGAAAAGCCGGATTCCAATCTCGGGCACAGTCACACACCTGCTGATGGATGTGGAACACCGGGAACTCTATATTGCCGGGGAGAGCGGGTTGATTTCCTATTACGATATCAGTGACAAGGCAGCACCGGAACTGGTGCAACGAGTCCAGGTCGTGAATGCGCCGCAGCAGATTACCAGCCTGTCCTTTCTCAGTGGCGGTATTTCCATCGTGGTGGGCGATTCCACCGGCAACATCACCCAGTGGTTCCCGGTGCGCGACCAGGCAAATAACTATACCCTGGAGAAGATACGCAGTTTTGCCTCACAGTCAGCCGGGATAACGTCCATCGCGCCGGAATACTTCAGGAAAGGTTTCCTGGCGGTGGATGATGCCGGCTACCTGGGTATTTATCACGCTACCGCGCACCGCACCGTAAAGCTGGACAGGATCAATGACAACAGGCTGACGCAACTGGCGATAGCGCCGCGGGCCAACGCCATGCTGGTGGAAGATGAGACCGGCGTGTTACAGCTCTGGGAGATAGATAACGAACATCCGGAAATATCCTGGTCGTCCATCTGGGGCAAGGTCTGGTATGAGAGCCGGGAGCAGCCCGAGTATATCTGGCAGTCCTCCTCGGCCAGCAGTGATTTCGAGCCGAAATTCAGCTTGACACCACTGGCCTACGGTACCTTGAAGGCCGCATTTTATGCCATGTTGTTTGCCGTGCCCCTGTCCATCATGGGCGCCATCTATACCGCTTATTTCATGTCTGCAAAAATGAGCGGCTTCATCAAGCCGACTATTGAAATCATGGGGGCGCTGCCCACAGTCATCCTCGGCTTTCTCGCCGGGCTGTGGTTTGCGCCGGTTGTAGAGCAGAACATGCCGGGTCTGGTTTTATGTGTCCTGCTGTTACCGGTCAGCGTGATCCTCGCAGCTTACTGCTGGAACAGGCTGCCGGACCGGTTTCGCCACCGGGTGCCGGAGGGTTGGGAGGCGGCGCTGCTGCTGCCCGTCATCATCGGCGCGGGCATTATCTCATTCGCCCTCAGCCAGCCCCTGGAGCTCGCGTTCTTTGGCGGCAACATGCCGTTGTGGCTATCCGATGAACTGGGGATCACGTATGACCAGAGAAACTCCCTGGTAGTGGGCATCGCCATGGGTTTTGCCGTCATCCCCACTATTTTTTCCATCAGTGAAGATGCGGTTTACGGTGTGCCCAAACACCTGACGATAGGGTCGCTGGCCCTGGGCGCCACGCCCTGGCAGACCGTAATGAGAGTGGTGCTGCTTACCGCCAGCCCGGGGATATTTTCGGCGGTCATGATAGGTCTCGGCCGGGCGGTAGGCGAAACCATGATCGTACTCATGGCGACGGGGAATACGCCTATTATGGACATGAATATCTTTGAAGGTTTTCGCGCCCTGTCCGCCAATATTGCCGTGGAGATGCCTGAATCCGAATTGGGCAGCACCCATTACCGGATTCTGTTCCTGGCCGCCCTGGTGCTGTTCCTGGCGACATTCCTGTTCAACACCATAGCCGAGGTCGTCAGGCAGCGGTTGCGGGTGAAATACAGCTCATTATGAAAAGACAGGTCTCATTCACAGGATGGTTCAATAGCGGTGAACCCTACATCTGGTTGAATGCCGGCGCGGTCAGCCTGTCCATTATCATGGTCACGGGCCTGATCGTATTGATCATGGTGCGCGGCCTGGGTCATTTCTGGCCAAGTGACGTTGCCGCGTTTGATTATACCGACAGTGACGGCTCCGTGATTGCGCTGGCGGGTGAGTTTATCGACACCGAATCCGTGCCCCGGGCAAGGCTGGCAGGAGCCGACAATCGGATACCGGCGGACCTGGATATCATCGACCGGCGGCTGATCAGGATTGGCAACCGGGATTATACCGGCTTCGACTACCGCTGGATTCTGGACGTAGCCATACGTAACCTGGCTTTTCCGGAAACCATCATGGCCATAGAGAGGTACGAATGGGGTAACTTCTATGGCTACCTCAAGGCCGTCAAGGAAAACGGCGAGGTGGTGAATGCCGATCCCGACTGGGAGTCATTTCAGACGTACATTGCAGAGAGTAAGACAATACTGGGTGAAATACACCATATTGAGAAGAACCTGATAGGCGCTGTTAATTACCGAATGGAGCGTCTGCGTCTCAGGGAAAAAGGACTGGCGTTGAAAAACGAACCCGCCGGAAGCCCTGCCTATGAGGAGATTGAGGCACAGCGTGCGGCACTGCAGGACCAATACCACGGTTTCACCGCCCGTCTCACAAAGCTGTATGAGCAATTGAACAAAGCCAGCTTCGTGGCCGAACTTGCCGACGGCCAGGAAGCCGAACTCCTGTTTTCCAAGGTAGTCCGGGCATACCGGCCCAACGCCATGAGTGTCATGGATAAAGTCGTATTTTATTTCGAAAAACTCTGGGAATTCGTTTCCGGCGATCCCAGGGAAGCCAATACCGAAGGCGGTATTTTCCCGGCTATTTTCGGCACCGTCATGATGGTGATGATCATGGCCGTCCTGGTGACGCCTTTTGGCGTGGTGGCGGCGGTGTACCTGCGGGAATATGCCCGCCAGGGACCGTTGACCCGGTTGATACGCATTGCCGTCAATAACCTCGCCGGTGTGCCTTCGGTCGTTTATGGCGTGTTTGGATTGGGCTTTTTCGTGTATTTTTTAGGCGGCACTATTGACGAGCTGTTTTTTGTCGAGTCCCTGCCCGCGCCCACCTTCGGTACGCCGGGTATCATGTGGGCATCGTTGACACTGGCCTTATTGACCGTGCCGGTAGTGATCGTTTCCACTGAGGAAGGCCTGGCGCGGGTGCCGCGGGCAATCCGTGAAGGCAGCCTTGCTCTGGGCGCCACCAAGGCCGAGACATTGTGGCACACTGTCCTGCCCATGACCGCTTCAGCAATAATGACGGGACTGATTCTCGCCGTTGCCCGGGCTGCCGGTGAGGTGGCGCCCCTGATGCTCGTGGGTGTGGTCAAGCTGGCCCCGTCCATGCCCTTGGACGGAAACTTTCCATTCCTGCACCTGGACAGGAAATTCATGCACCTGGGCTTTCATATCTACGACGTGGGTTTTCAGAGTCCGAACGTGGAGGCAGCCAGGCCGCTGGTTTACGCGACTGCTTTTTTATTGATCCTCATCATTATTTGTTTAAATCTCACAGCAATTAAAATTCGTAACACGCTTAGAGAGAAGTATCGTGCAGCCGAACAGAACTAACCTGCATACGGGACTGATGGGTGCGGGTTTACAGCCAAGAGAAAATATGAGTAACCAAATGACCGAAGACAGAACACAAGCAGGTTCCCACGCCGTGGATATGAGTTCACTCACCGGCCACAGCGCAAAATTGTCCCTGGCAGATGAAAAGTCCTGCGTGCATGTTAATGATTTCGACCTCTACTACAGTGAAAAACAGGCCCTGAACAACATAACCTTGACCGTGCCCGAGAAAAAAGTCACGGCATTTATTGGGCCCAGCGGTTGTGGCAAGTCTACCTTGTTGCGCTGTTTTAACCGTATGAATGATCTCATTGACGGCGTTCGCATCAACGGCGAAATCACGATTAACGGTGAAGATATTTTTCACAATTCGGTGAACGTAGCTGAATTGAGAAGACGGGTCGGCATGGTCTTTCAGAAACCCAACCCGTTCCCGAAATCCGTTTACGAAAACGTAGCTTACGGCCTCCGCATCCAGGGCGTAAACAACCGCCAGACACTGGATGCCGTAGTGGAGAAATCCTTGAAGCGCGCCGCCCTCTGGGATGAGGTGAAGGACCGGCTCGATGATAACGCCCTGGGACTGTCCGGCGGTCAGGCGCAACGGCTGGTCATCGCCCGGTCCATCGCGATTGAACCCGAAATCCTGTTGCTGGACGAACCCTGTTCCGCCCTGGATCCCATTTCAACCCTGAAAGTCGAGGAGTTGATCTACCAGTTGAAAGACAACTACACGATCGTCATAGTTACCCACAATATGCAGCAGGCCGCCAGGGTATCGGACTATACTGCCTATATGTACCTGGGAGAGTTGATCGAGTTCCGCGATACCGGCACCCTGTTTACCAATCCACAGGAGAAGATGACAGAAGACTACATAACCGGGCGCTATGGTTAAAACATGAAGAGGATTCGTCATGAGTAACGTATCACAACATATTTCCAGACAGTATGATAATGAACTGGAAGAGATCCGCGGCAATGTCCTGGCTATGGGGGGGCTGGCTGAACAACAGTTTACCGATGCCATGCAGGCATTAAGGGACTTCAATGTGCCACTGGCGGAACAGGTCATGGAAAATGAGATCAAGTTGAATGCCTGGGAGGTGTCTATTGATGAGGAATGCGTCATGTTGCTGGCGCGACGCCAGCCGGCGGCCGGCGACCTGCGCCTTGTAATGGCGGTGATCAAGACCATTACCGACCTGGAACGCATCGGTGACGAGGCCGAGAAGATTGCCAAGATGACCATTAACCTGGCGGAAAAATCCGGCCCCAGATCTTATTACGTCGGGATTAATGCCATGGGGAATTTCGTCAGGAACATGGTGCGCGATGCCTTGAATGCATTTGCCCGCATAGACAGCCAGGGCGCGCTGGTCACGGCGAGCAAGGAACCGGAATCCGATGAGCAGTACGCCGCTATACTCCGCCAACTGATTACCTATATGATGGAAGACCCGCGCAGTATTACCAGCGTTATCGATGCCGTCTGGGTGGCGCGGGCCCTGGAACGCATCGCTGATCATGCTCGTAACATCTGTGAGTATGTTATATATTTCGTTGAAGGCAAGGACGTGCGCCATATCAGCATTGAACAGATGGAAGAAGAAGTAAGAAAACAGTAAAACACAAATACAGCGTCATTCCGGCGAAGGATATTTGGGGTCAGAGTAAAAATACAGTCAGTTGGCAGGTGGTGCTGGTTTATTGTTGGTATTTTTACTCTGACCCCAAATATCAGAATGACGAGTAAGCAATCTCATCAACAAGTGTTTATGAATGTGTGGATACGCTAAACCTCAATAATCCCGAACTTTACATCAATCGTGAATTAAGTCTGCTGGAGTTTAACCGGCGCGTTATCGCCCAGGCTGAAGACACGACCCTGCCATTGCTGGAACGGCTGAAGTTTCTCTGTATAGCCAGCACCAACCTGGATGAATATTTTGAAATCCGCGTGGCCGGCGTTAAACAGCAGGTGAAGTACGGTTCCGTCCAAACCGGACCGGATAACCTCAGCCCGGTGGAAACCTTGAAACAGATAGGCATGATTGCCCACGAGCTTGTTGATATCCAGTATTCCGTCCTGAATGACGTCATCACGCCGGAATTGGCTAAGGCGAAGATCCGCGTATTACGCCGAACCACCTGGAAACCCGCGGTCTCACGCTGGGTAAAACGCTATTTCAACGGCAATGTTTTACCGGTGCTGAGCCCCATCGGCCTGGACCCTGCGCACCCGTTCCCCCGGGTACTGAACAAGAACCTGTATTTCATCGTCACGCTGGATGGCAAGGACGCCTTCGGCCGGGAAAATCGCCTGTCCATTGTCCAGGCGCCCCGGTCATTGCCCAGGGTGGTGCACCTGCCGGAAGAAGTCAGCAAGGGAAAATGGAACTTCGTGCTGCTATCATCCATCATCCATGCCCACGTGGATGACCTGTTCCCCGGCATGAGGGCCACCGGATGCTATCAATTCAAGGTGACCCGCAACAGTGAACTGTTTGTGGACGACGAAGAAGTTGACGACTTGTTGATAGCCCTGGAAGGCGAACTGCCGTCAAGACGGTTTAATGACGCGGTCAGGCTGGAGACGGCAGATAATTGTCCTGATGATCTTTCCGCGTTTTTGCTGCAGCAGTTTGAACTGGATGAAGATGACCTGTACAAAGTGAACGGACCGGTAAACCTGAACCGGTTAATGGCCATTTGCGACCATGTGGATAAACCGGAACTGACCTTTGCCGGATTTACGCCGGACCTGCCGCCACGGCTGCGAAAGAATGTCAGCATATTTGACGTCCTCAAAAACGGCGATATTTTATTGCACCACCCGTTCCAGTCGTTTGCCCCGGTCATCGACTTTGTCCGGCAGGCAGCCAACGATCTGAACGTCCTGTCCATCAAACAGACCTTGTACCGCACCGGGGATGATTCCGCTCTGGTCGATGCCTTGAAAGACGCAGCCCGGTCCGGCAAGGAGGTCACCGTGGTGATCGAGTTACGAGCCCGGTTTGATGAAGAAGCCAATATAGAGCTGGCCAACGAACTGCAGGAGGCCGGCGCCCAGGTTGTCTATGGCGTTGTCGGCTACAAGACCCATGCGAAAATGGTGCTGGTGGTGCGCCGGGAAGGCAGGAGCCTGCGTCGCTACGTACACCTGGGAACAGGGAATTACCATGCCCGCACGGCCAGGCTGTATACCGACTACGGGTTGTTGACCTGTGACAAGGCTGTGGCGGAAGATGTAAATATGCTGTTTCTCCAGTTGACCGGTCTCGGGCGGGCGTCCAAGCTGAAAAAACTGCTGCAATCCCCGTTTACGCTGTATAAGTCCTTGCTGACATATATAGAACGGGAGGCCGCCAACGCCGGGGCCGGCAACAAGGCGCATATTATCGCCAAGATGAATGCCCTGGTGGACCCGGAAATCATCCGCGCCCTGTACAAGGCATCCATGGCCGGTGTACGCATCGACCTGATCATCCGCGGTATCTGTTGCCTGCGACCGGGGATAAAAGGTCTGTCGGATAACATCCACGTCCGCTCCATCGTAGGCCGGTTCCTGGAGCATACCCGGGTATTTTATTTCCTGAACGGGGGCGAGGAACAGGTGCTTTGCTCGTCAGCCGACTGGATGCCGCGCAACCTGCACCACCGGGTGGAAGCCTGTTTTCCCATAGAGGAGAAACGACCCAAAGACCAGGTCATCAAGTTCGGTTTGTTGAACTACCTCAATGATAATACCCAGGCCTGGATCCTGCAAAGCGACGGTACCTACAAAAAAGTCCGCCCGGGCAACCAGAAGCCCAGGAACACACAACAGCAATTGCTCGATAATTACTGCCGTTAGTCCTCGTACAATTCCAACAACGACTTGAGTGGCAGGAAAAGTCGCCGACTTTTCCTGGATATCTGTGAAAAACCAAATTGCTGGTAGAAACAACCTGTCTGTTCATCAATAACGTCTACAACCATGGCGTAGATAGCAATTTCTTCGCTCACAGCCAGGGAACGTTTGATGGCATCCACGAGTAACATTTTGCCTATGCCATGGCGCTGAGCTTCTGTGCTTACAGCCAAACGGCCGAGCAATACAGCTGGTACCGGGTGTTTAGGAAGTTGTCGCGCCAATTCATCGGGTAATTGATTGAGCTCAAGGGAAAGGCTGCTCAGTGTGTAATAACCAACTACTCTGCTGGGGAATTCCGGGTCTATAACTACGAATACACGACTAATGCGGCGTTTTACATCCTGCTTTGCCTGTTTTTTCAGGTAATTATCCAGTGGGACTACCCCACACTGGAAATCAGTCCTATCATGATTGTTATTGAGGTGCTCAATGACCAGATTATCAAAATCAGTCATTTACTGGTTACACGTTGAGCATGCTCCTCAAAAGCGGCCGTCAGCTTGTCATTAAAGTGTACAGGCGCGCCCAGAGCCCTGAACAACGTCTCAGAATTTTTGCCATCAAGCTTCATAATCTCATGCTTGTTAATGATTTTTTCCGCGTGAGCAAGTGCGATGTCAAGTACGAATTTATTGATTGTTTGCCCCTCAAAGCCGGCAGCACGATCAAGGATAAGCTTGGCATTGTGTCTTAACCTGAGGTTAATTCGGTCATCTTTGGTTTGTGTTACTGAACTCATAATAAGTACTTGCTGATAAAAATCTCTGATAAGTTGAAATCTTCCGAACTTGATTTGTACGTCAAATAGGTGCCTTTGTCAGAGAAATCTGTTTAGATCCACCGCAAAGCAACCGCACGAGAACGGACGTATCAATCCCAAAACACCGGGTCACTTGGTTGCTTGCGAAAGGATTTGAGCAGGAACTTTGTTCCTCCGCTGCCGCTATTAACCAAAAACTGGCAAAGTATCAACCGTGTTAAAACACCTATTATCTCTATGACGGAATTGGCTTAACGACTACCAATGGGTATTATCAACAATTCACACAGACGGCTTAGTTTGTCTCAAATGTATTGAACTAGGGACGATATGATTGGCATCCGTATCGGACAGCTATTACTGGACCGAGAAGAACCACTTATTTTGGAACTGTTGGAGATTGAAGATACGTGGTTTAAAGGATTTGAGGACGACTATGTTTACCTTGCCCAAACGATACAGTTATTTTCAAAAAATGCAGTCTGTGTTATCACAGCAGCTGGAAGAAATGTTGTAACAAGAATCAACCAAAATGAATGGGATGTTTTAGTGCGTGAGCTTCGCGCTAGATTAAAACAAAAAGCTGAAGAAAAGCAGTGGGGGCGAAGCGATATCAAACAATATATAGAAACGAGTTTGTCCGAATACAGTTCACAGGAATTAGTTCCTCTTTTGCATGAAATATTCGATGAGTTTCTACAATACGAAGACGAAGACTCGCAAGCATTATTAATTGCCTTTGGGAAATCGGCAGAATCAGCGGTGACTGCAGTTCTTGCTCAAGCAGAAGGTCCGTTGCATTTTACTGAAATTGCTAAAAGGGCAAGTGAATTATTGGGTAAAGAGGTGGATGAACGAACAGCTCATAATGCTCTTAAAAGAGAGAGAGTTTGGCCGTTTGATCGGGGTACTTACGGGTTGATCGATCATTGCCCGTTGCCCGCTTCCAAACGTCAAAGTATTTGCCGCGTAGTAGAACATATACTTTATCAAGCTCCTATCAATAAGCAGTGGCATTCCGAAGAAATCATCGAACAGTTGACCACTCAGTTCCCTGGTGTTCCGGAAGAGCTAGACCCCTACGTGTTACGTATGTGCATTGAGCGTTCTTCAAAAATTACTTTTTTAAATCGTATGGTTTGGGCAAGAGCAGATTCTGGAATGACTGCTGGCGATCGAATCGAAACGATTAATTCTTTTATTCAGATATTGGAAGAAGCAGGTGAACCTCTGAGTTGCAGAAAACATGCAGATACATGGGAATGAACGTTTGGTCGCAGTTGGTACAAATTTATGGGGGTTGAGCGAGTGGTGATTTTTCCATAATCAAAAGATTCTTATATTTAGTTGTAGCTTTTGCTGAGCACCGTATTTTCACCTTCGGACCCCACCAAGGGGTCGACTCAACCAAATCCTAGCTTAAAATCAACAACCTCCAGGTATCCCGCTTCGATTTCCAGGTCGGCCCGGGTCAGGGCATGGTTGTCCAGCCAGCCATCGGGGAACTTCAGTGACAAGCCGATTGTATTGGCCACAGCCTTGATTTTGGGTGGCGCCGTATAAGAGCGGCTCCTGTTCATGACACAGGACAACCTGAGCAGGATGGCGAGGCGCAGCACTTTCTCGCGGTTGTCCGGGTCTGCCTGATCGAATTCCAGGGCAGGAAATTTCCGTCTGTGGGCGCGTACCAGCAAGGACAGGTTTTGTTGTTCCTGGCGTGAGAAACCCGGCATATCGGAGTTGGACAGCAGGTAAGCGCCGTGGTGGTGATATTGAGCATGGGCAATTGCCAGCCCGATTTCATGCAGTTGCGCCGACCACAGCAACGTGTCCCGATCAGAGTCGTCTAAGCGCCAGTGCTTACGCACCTGGTCAAACAATGTTGCCGCGGTTATAGCCACTTTATCGGCTTGTTCCCGGTCCATACCGTAACGGACCGCGATGTCTGCTACGGTCGTGTTGCGTATATCCTTATTCTGATGTCTGCCGACGAGCTCATAAATTATCCCTTCACGCAGGGCGCCTTCGCAGATCTGGATATGATCCAGGTCGAGCGCCTCAATGATGGCGCTGAGGATGGCCAGGCCGCCGGCAATTACCGGTTTCCTGCGTTCCGACAACCCTTCCAGGTAGAGCTTGTCATAATGGCCTGCAGCAATAAGCCGCTTACGCAGGAGTTCAACGGCGTTCCGGGTAACGCCGCCTTCACTCCAGCCCTGAGCCACGGCAATATCGGCAACGGCCCGGGTCGTGCCCGATGAACCCAGGACGGTATCCCAGCCGATGCGCCGATACCGGGCTTCGATGGTTTCGAGTTCGGTGCGGGCAAATAATACGGCCTCGCGCATGCGCCGGCCGCTGATGCTGCCGTCGGTGAAGAAGCGCCGGCTGACGTTGACACAACCCATATACAGGCTTTCGGCTACTTTGGGCTGGAACCCTTTGCCGATTATGATCTCGGTGCTGCCGCCACCGATATCAATCACCAGGCTGGCGCCATCATTGTTATAGAACGTGTGCGCCACCCCGATAAATACCAGTCTGGCCTCTTCCTGGCCGGATATGATGTCAATATTATGGCCCAGCGCCAAACGCGCCTGCCGGAGGAAATCCTTACCATTGCGCGCCTGGCGCAAGGTATTGGTGCCCACCGCTTTCACGTTGGTCCTGGGAATTTCCCTGATACGTTGACCAAACTGGCGCAGGGACAGTAACGCCCGCTCCATTGCCTCTTCCGTCAGGTTGTTGTTGCTGTCCAGTCCGGAAGCTATGCGCACCATATCCTTGAGCCGGTCGATAATACGCACCTGGCCATCCTCGAATTTTGCCACCACCATGTGAAAACTGTTGGACCCCAGGTCAACGGCTGCAAAAGTTTCACTCATCGGGGAACTCATGTTGTACAATCCCAAGTACCTGTCCGGTATTTCTCACGTAGGTTGATGCTGAAAGAAGCCCGTTTAATCCTGCTGCGACACGCCAAGTCCGACTGGGACAGTGGCGTACGGGGCGATTTTGACCGGCCCCTGGCCCCACGGGGCCGTAAGGATGCGCCCCGCATGGGCGAATGGATGAAAAAAAACGCCATCATCCCGGCCCTCATCCTGTGTTCACCGGCGTTGCGCACCCGGGAAACCCTGGCAGCGGTCAATAACAAACTGGGTGTCGGACACATTGTATTTGAAGAAGATATCTATGGAGCGTCGCTTGGCGCGCTGCTTGGCCTGATTGAACAATACAGCCAAGGTTGCGCCAATCTCATGATAACGGGACATAATCCGGGCATGGATGAATTATTATATTTCCTGTGCAGGACTCAGCCGCCCTTGACAGAGACGGGTAAACTGATGACCACCGCGGCGCTTGCGGTGCTCGGGTTTGCCGACACAGGGTCCATGAGCACAGCCGCAGCAGGCGAACTGCTGTACCTGGCGCGACCAGGAGAAATAATAACGCATCATGACTTATGACAATAGTAACTATTCTGTAAGATTATATTGCTTTAATACTAAATTAATATGAAAAAGGTGGCCAGATAATGTCATGGTGGGGAACACTTGCCGGCGGTGCATTCGGCTTTATGCTGGGTGGGCCGCTCGGCGCGGTGCTGGGCGCGGCAGTCGGGCGTAATTTCGACAGGGGCGTAACCGGCAACTTCGAGCAACCGGGCGGCAGACGCCGTGGCAGCAGACAGTCCGGCGGCCTCCCGCGCGGACACCAGCACCGTGTGCAAGCAGCCTTTTTTACCGCCGTCTTCTCCGTGATGGGCCACATCAGCAAGGCGGACGGCAAAGTCACTAAAGACGAAATCCGCATGGCCGCCCGCGTCATGCAGGATATGGACCTATCACCGCAACAGCGCGCCGCGGCCAAAGCCTTATTCAATGAAGGCAAGGAAGATGGCTTCGACATATACGCCGTCCTCTCCCAGTTTCAACGGGAAATCAGCCGGCGCACTACCCTGCAGCGGATGTTCATTGAAATACTCTGTTATGCCGCCTACGCCGACGGGGCCCTGCATCCCGCGGAAAACAGCGTGTTGCACCTGGTCTGTGATGAAATCGGTTTCTCCGGGTATGAGCTGGAATCCATCCTGGCAGCGGTCACAGCCGAGTTACACCATCGGCGCCAGGGCGATGGCCGCATCACGCTGACTGACGCCTATGCGGTATTGGACATACAGGAAAACGCCGGCGATGCCGAAGTAAAAAAAGCCTACCGCCGCCTGACCAGCCAGCACCACCCGGACAAACTGGTGTCGAAAGGACTACCCGAGGAAATGATGAAAATAGCCACCCAGAAGACCCACGAGATCCGCCAGGCCTACGAATGCATCAAGGAACACCGGGGGTTCTAACCCGCCCGGGGTCATGGCAAGAACCGCTATTCTTGCGTGTTGTAACACAATGATCACCCAAAATTAATAATAATGTAACTTATTTCGCGCACTCTGTTCAGGAGATGTCGCTACTACCTGCAAGCATAAATTCCCATAGTTCCAAGGAGAACAAATATGTATAAAGCAACCTTCAGGTTTCTATGTGCCGCGCTGCTCACAGGCGGCCTGATCGTGATGAACGCACCGGGCCATGCTGCCGACAGCACGATGCTGGAACTGTTGAAAATTCTCAGGGACAAGGGGAGTATCAGCGGGCAGGAATACGAGTTGTTGAGACAGACTGCCCTGTCTGAAGGGGAAAAAAAGACCGCGCAAACAGCGCCTGATCCCGAGCCTGAAGTGGTTGCGGCTGCCAAACCCTCCCCCCGGATAACAACCGCGGGAAAACTGGAGATCAAGACTGATGAACATAAATTCCGCATCGGCGGGCGCGCCCAGCATGACCTCACCCTGGTCGGCAACGACGCAGGCGGCAACGCAGGCAGCAGCGAGCAACAATTCCGCCGGGCGCGTATCTACCTGTCCGGCACCGCCTGGGAACACTGGGACTGGAAATTCCAGTTCGACCTGGAGGACGCCGATGACAACAGCATGTCCATTGAAGACGCGTTCATCAAGTACAAGGCCTGGGATCCGGCGGATATTACTGTCGGCCAGCGCAAGGCGCCGTTCTCCCTCAGCGCGCTGACCAGCTCAAAATACATTACCTTTATCGAACGCGCGGCGCCGACCGACCTGTTTACCTCGGAGTCCATCGGTATCGGTGGGCGTTCGCCCGGCATTACCCTGGAGAATGCCGGGGACAAGCATACGCTGGCCGGCGGCCTCTACCTGATGCGTCAACGCGCCGGCGCTACCGACTCCATCAGTGAACGTAAACTCGACGACGGTTGGGGATTTACCGGGCGAGTGACCTGGTTGCCGGTCAACCAGTCAGGCAACCGCCTGATACATACCAGCGCAGCGTTCGGCTATAAGCACTATGCCAACAGGACGGTGAACCGGTTCCGCGTCAGGCCAGCCGTATCCGAGGGCGACTGGATTGTGGATTCTGACAGCGCCATTGCAGCAGATAATTTCTGGGGAATGAACCTGGAGGCTGCCGGCGTCTGGGGCCCGTTTGCGGCCAGCGCGGAATACTATTACGGTGATTTCGACGGTATTGGCATTGCCGGAGATACCGACATGGAAGGCTATTACGTCCAGGGCAGTTATTTCCTCACCGGGGAGAATCGGCGCTATAAGAAAGGCGCGTTCACCAGTGTCAAGGTCAAGAACCCGCTGGGCAGCGGTGGCTGGGGCGGCTGGGAGGTCGGTGTGCGCTACAGTTCCACCGATCTCGGCGCCGGCATCGGCGCGGACTCCGGTGATGTGCTCACAGCCGCGCTGAACTGGTACGTCAACAATAACATGATGTTCAAGCTGAATTACGTCAAGACATTCTGTGATAAGGGCGGGATTGATATCTGTGACTGGGGGGTTGGTGATGGTGATCCCGAGTACCTGTCATTCCGCACCCAGGTGTTTTTCTAGGCAGGTGTAGCGAACTCCAACCGGTTCAATGGTGTCTGGACCTACCATCGTGTGCTGGCAGTCGCACACCGGAAGCGGCCAAAAGACTTGTATAGTGAACGGTATTACCGTACACTCATGACATGATTGTTCGCTCTGTCCGGCACCGGGGCTTGCGCCGACTGATCGAGGACGATAACTCCCGGTTCCTGCGGCAGACCCTTGTCAACCGGGTGCGCAAGATCTTGATGGTACTGATCCTGGACGGGGACATCGGCGAGTTTATTGCCGACGCTCCGCCCGGCTGGCGCGTCCACCGACTCACAGGTGACCTGTAGAATGAATGGAGCGTTTCTGTATCAGGCAATTGCGAATCACGTTTGAAGAAGAGGATGGTTATATCGACCACCTGAACTTGGAGGATTACCACTGATGGCTATCAATAACATCAAAGTGAACATGACCCCTTCGCATCCAGGCGACTTCATACGCACGGAAGTCATTGAGGAGTTGGGTCTGAGCATGACAAGGGCGGCGCAGATTCTGGGAGTACGCCGGGCGACACTTTCGGCTTTGTTGAACGGACGAGCTTCGCTATCGCCGGAGATGGCGCTACGCATCGAGAAGGCCTTTGACGTGAGCATGGATATGCTGCTGCGAATGCAGGCCTGGTGGGACGCCTCGCAGATGCGCTCCCGCGCAAGTGAGGTCAACGTTCGGCGCTACAAGCCAGCCTGATTGACAGCCTTTACGCGGAGTGTCCACCGGGAAGACTTCGCTGATTGAGGATCGGCGGGATACCACAGTATCCAGCTACGGCGAACTCTTCAATTGCTTCAGGTAATTCTCCAGCAACTGCTCACCGGAAGGCGTTGATTGTGCCAGCCATTTGATAAAGAGGTCTGTGGCGTCAAGCTCATCAAGTCGCCAGTCGACGCCGGAGTTTCTCAGGTTCGTGACCAGGGTGTACAGGCTGATTCCTGCGCTGACCGACAGGTTGTAGCTCCGGGTGAAACCGTGGATCGGGATCCTCACTGTTTCATCGGCCAGGGCTTGCAGGTCTGCCGACAGGCCCGGTTCTTCCGAGCCGAAGCAGAGCGCGAGTTTGTCCCTGGTATCCAGTTGTTCCACTGACTTGCCGGCCGGCGCCGGCGCCATGGCGATAATGCGGTAACCCCGTTGTTTGAGTTGTTCGATACAGGCGCGGGTATTGTCCTGCTCTGCCTGATTATGTTTTATCAGGTCTATCCATTTTGATGCTCCCTGCACCACGGCGGGGTTGAGACGGTATTCGTGGTGGTTCTCGATGACGTGGAGTTCCTGTATGCCGAGGCACTCACAGGTACGCACGACCGCGCTGGCGTTTTGGGACTGGTAGATATCTTCCAGGACGACAGTGATATGGCGGGTTCTCTGGCTGAGAATTTTTGCCAGGCGTTCTCTGCGCTCCTCATTAACGAACCCGGACAGGTAATCGATGATGTTTTGTTGTTTTTCCGTTGTCACGCTGCTGGTTACAACATGCCGGGGCGGTATCTGCGCACTAATGCAGCCGCCGGTGATTGTCCTCTTCCTGGAATTCTCCCTCGATGATAATGGTTTTTTCCCGTATACCGGAATGAAATGCCTGGTGGAGCAGTTTCAGGGCCAGCATTGAGCGCAGGGAAGGGACCAGGCACAGGAAGCCGATCACGTCGGTGACGAAACCCGGGGTTAGTAACAGGACGCCGGCGATAAGCAGGATCAACCCCTCCAGTAAATGATCGGCCGGTATTTCTCCCTGGTTCAGTTTCTCCCGCGCCCGCAGCAGCGTCAGCAGGCCCTGGATGCGCAGCAGTATGGCGCCGAGGGTTGCGGTCAGGATACATAGCAATACCGTTGTCAACGCGCCGACCTGCTGCCCCACCTGGATGAGAAAATAAATTTCCACCAGGGGAACGGTAACAAACAGCAGGAAAAGGATCTTGAACATGGTATCAATCCGATCGGCAACGCGGCGCCGGCACGATTAGTAATGTATTGGCAGAAAAATGAATTTCAAGCAGGTTCCCGTCGGTGTGGGTTATTATATACTTTTTTCAGCGGCATGCAGGGTCTGCCCGACAATTTAACCCGGATCGATGAAGCTACGCATAAAGATGCCTGAACCACGACAGATTGTCCCGGTCCTGCTGTGCCTGGTCGCCCTTGGCGCGAGCGCGCAATCCATCGGTGAGCGCCTGAAAGACCTGGTCGGACCCCGGCGACGATAGTTTCAGCCGCTACGGTATTCTGGATCCCGATCAGGCTTTCCGGCTTTCAGCAAAGCCGGTCGACCGTGCAACCGTGCGCTTCACCTGGGTGGTGGAGGAGGGATATTATCTCTACCGCGACAAGTTTTCGATAGTCTCCCTGACGGATGACGTGAGCATTGACAAGACTGCGCTGCGGATTCCGCCCGGCAAAGTCAAACAGGATGAATCCTTCGGCGAGGTTGAAGTGAATACCGGTTTGATCGTGGTTGATGCGCCGCTTGTTCCCGCTAACGACGGTATCTCCGGCGCCCTGTTCCGGGTGGGCTACCAGGGTTGCAAAGAAGGCTCGGTCTGCTATCCGCCGCAACTGAAAGAGATCGGCGTTGACCTTGGACAAACCCTCGCCGCCGCCGTGCAACCTGTCAGCCGGGCGCAGCTTTCAGTCCAGGACAGGATTACCGCGCGCCTGAAACAAGGCAGTCTCATTCTGAATGTGCTCGCGTTTTTTGTCTTCGGCTTATTACTGTCCCTTACCCCTTGCGTGTTCCCGATGATCCCTATCCTGTCCGGCATCATAGTCGGACAGTCCGGGACCGTGACCGGCCGACGCGGGTTTTTGTTATCCCTGGCCTACGTCCTTGCCATGGCGCTGACCTACTCGTTGCTGGGTGTGCTGGCCGGCACTTTCCAGGTGAACCTTCAGGCTGCTTCCCAGAACGTCTGGGCGATCAGTGCGTTCAGCCTGGTTTTCGTTATCCTGGCACTGTCCATGTTCGGCTATTATGAATTGCGCATGCCGGCAGCCATACAGACCCGGCTGTCCTCGCTGTCGCAGCCCCGGCAACAGACCGGTTTGTATTCCAGCGCGGCCATGGGCGCGGTGTCCGCCATCATCGTCGGCCCCTGTGTTGCTCCACCCCTGGCCGGCGCGTTGTTGTATATCAGCCAGACCGGAGATGCGTTACTGGGTGGCGCGGCGCTATTCTCCATGGGCCTGGGCTTCGGCGCGCCGCTACTGGTCATCGGCGCTTCCGCCGGTTCATTGCTGCCCCGGGTCGGCGCCTGGATGGAGAAGGTCAAGCAAGGTTTCGGCATCATTATGCTGGGCGTGGCCATCTGGTTCCTGGAACGAGTCATACCGGGCGCCGTCGCCATGTTGTTGTGGGCGCTGCTGGTTATCCTCGCGGCGCTGCTCATGGGCGCGCTGGACCGGACGGAGCGTAGCGGCAAAGCGTTCAAAGCAGTCGGGATCGCCGGTCTGATTTATGCAAGCGCCTTGATAATCGGCGCATTGTCGGGTTCTCAGGATATGTTACGGCCCCTTGCCCACCTGGCCGGAAAGCCCGCCGCCTCAAGCAGCCTGGAATTCCAGCGTATCAAGAGCGCCGCAGACCTGGACCGGACGCTGGCCGCCGCCGCTGCGGCGGGTAAATTCGTGATGCTTGATTTTTATGCGGACTGGTGCGTTACCTGCATCGAAATGGAACACGACACGTTTACCGAACCGGAGGTAAAACGGGTCTTGTCTGACGTCATCCTGGTGCAGGCGGACGTGACCCGAAACGATAGCGAAGATCAGCGACTGCTGGAACGCTTTCAACTGTTCGGACCACCGGCCATACTGTTTTTCGGAACCGACGCGAGGGAGTTGCAGGAATACCGTTTGATCGGTTACGTCAAGCCGGAACAGTTCCTGCAGCACCTGGCAAAGTTACTGACCTCATGATCAGACCGGGATGGGTGGCGCTGGCAGGGCTGATTTTCGTTTCCGCCTACCTGGGGTCGCGCCTGTATCATTTTCAGCAGGACGGGCTCGCCCGCCCGTCTCCTGAACAAACCGGCAACGCCGTACAATCCACCACAGACTCCCCGGTGCTGGGTCGGCACAGGCCGGATTTCACGCTGCCGGACCTGGACGGAAAGATGCGTTCAATCAGTGAGTGGGACGGCAAAGTGATTGCGCTGAATTTCTGGGCGACCTGGTGTCCGCCCTGTTTAAAAGAGGTCCCGGAGTTTGTCCTGTTGCAAACCAGGTACCAGGCACAGGGACTGCAATTCATCGGCATCGCCTTGCAGCGGCCGGAAGAGGTGCGCGACTTCGTAGCGGAGAACGGTATGAACTACCCGGTGCTGGCGGGCGAGCTGGAGGTAATAAAACTGGCCGAGGCCTATGGCAACCACATCGGCGCCTTGCCGTATACCGTGATCATCGACCGGAACGGGCAAGTGGCCCATGTCAAGCCGGGTATCCTGCCGACAGAGGAAGCGGAAAAGATCATCAACCGCTTGCTCTGACGCTTTCCGCTAAAGGGCTGAAATAACAGCCACCCCTTTTTATGTTTAAATTCGGCTATATTCTGCTATTATGTGGCAAAATGTAGCGAAAACCTGATTTCATCTGATAATAAAACTGTTATGGCGAAACTATTGGTATTGCATGGGCCCAACCTGAACCTGCTTGGGGAGCGGGAGCCGGAGATTTACGGGACGGCGACCCTGGAAGACATCAACCAGGACCTGGTTGCGGAGGCCACAGGGCTGGGTCACAGCCTGATTTGCTATCAGTCCAATGCCGAGCATGACCTGATTGACAGAATCCACCAGGCAAAAAAAGAAGGGGTCGAGTTCATCATCATCAATCCCGGCGCATTTACCCATACCAGTATCGCGCTGCGGGATGCTTTTTCCGGGGTCGCCATCCCGTTCATTGAAGTTCACCTGTCCAACGTGTTTGCCCGGGAGGAATTCAGGCGCCATTCCTACCTGTCGGACCTGGCAACAGCAGTGCTCAGTGGCGCCGGTGCGGCAGGGTATCGTCTGGCATTACAGGTGGCTGCGGAAAAATTACCAGGGTAACGGGCATGGATATAAGAAAAGTTAAAAAATTGATTGAGATGCTGGAAGAATCCGCTATTGATGAAATTGAGATTCACGAGGACAAGGATTCAGTCAGAGTCAGCCGTAACATGCACGCGCCTGCGCAGGTTCCCGCCACCATGCCGGCCAGGGAGATACTGGTAGACGGGCAACGTAATACAGCCGTTACGGAAACCGCGACGGGATCGGAATCGACGGAAGCGGACGAGCCCGAGGAGAACCTGGTGCGTTCGCCCATGGTGGGGATCTTCTACGAGGCCCAGGCGCCGAATAAACCGTCTTTTGTCGAATTGGGCCAGACCGTCAAAAACGGCGACGTGCTCTGTATTATCGAAGCGATGAAGATCATGAACCAGGTTGAATCCGAAAAAGCCGGTGTCGTCAGTCGTATCATGATCGCCAATGGCGATCCGGTTGAGTATGGTCAACCCTTGTTCATTATCCGTGATCAGTAAAACAACGTCATGTGTTGCCAAAGAATATACAGAGCTCACAGAGTGGACGGGGACAGATTAAAATCTGTCCCCTTATTCCCCCATAAATAACCATGCTTGGAAAAGTGGTCATTGCCAACCGCGGCGAGATTGCCCTGCGCATCCTGCGTTCCTGTCGCGAACTCGGCATAAAAACCGTAGCGGTTTTCTCCGAAGCAGACCGGGAGCAGAAGCACGTGCTGCTAGCCGATGAGGCCGTATGTATCGGCCCGGCCGCGGCAGCCGGCAGTTACCTGAATATCCCGGCCGTAATCAGTGCGGCTGAGGTCACCGATGCCGTGGCAATTCATCCGGGTTACGGATTCCTGGCTGAAAATGCCGATTTTGCCGAACGGGTTGAGGAAAGCGGTTTTATATTCATCGGGCCCCGTGCTGAAACCATCCGCTTGATGGGAAGTAAAATCTCGGCCCGGGAAGAGATGCGAAAATTCAAGGTGCCCTGCGTCCCCGGCACCAGCGGCAATATCGGCGACGATATCGACAAGATTGGCAGGTCCGCCAGGGAGCTGGGTTACCCGGTCATGATTAAGGCCGCAGCCGGCGGCGGCGGACGCGGAATGCGGATAGTGCGTAGTGAGGCAACCCTGCGCAGCGCCGTGGCGGTAACCCGCGCGGAGGCGGCTGCCGCCTTTGGCGATGACACCTTGTACATGGAAAAATGTCTCGACCATCCGCGCCACATCGAGATACAAATTCTGGCGGATGGAATCGGCAACGTCATCCACTTGGGAGAACGGGACTGCTCTATGCAGAGGCGTCACCAGAAGGTCATCGAAGAAGCGCCGGCGGTAGGAGTTTCAGCGGAAATGCGCGAGGAAATCGGCAATATCTGCGTCCATGCCTGTAAGGCGATGGGCTATCGCGGCGCCGGTACGATAGAATTTCTGTATCAGGACGGAGAATTTTATTTTATAGAAATGAATACCCGCATCCAGGTGGAACATCCCGTCACTGAAATGGTGACCGGCGTTGATATCGTCAAGGAACAACTGCGCATTGCGTCCGGCGCAACGCTTGGTTATCAACAGGATGACATCCGCTTGCGCGGTCACGCGCTTGAATGCCGTATCCAGGCGGAAGATCCGAATACGTTTATGCCGTCACCCGGCCGGATCAGCCATTTCCACCAGCCCGGCGGACCGGGTATTCGCATGGAGACGCATATCTATGACGGCTATCACATACCACCATACTACGATTCCATGATCGCAAAGTTGATCGCGCATGGGGAGACCCGGGAACTGGCCCTGGCGCGCATGTCCACCGCGCTGTCTGAACTCGTCATAGAAGGCATTAAAACCAATATTCCAGTGCTGCAAAAATTGCTGGATGACGCGGCGTTCATTACCGGGGGCACCGACATCCACTACCTGGAAAACAAACTCGGTCTCAAGTAAAGACCGGCGCAAATGTGATGTTTACAGATTGTCCATCCTGTGAGCGCCTGTTTCGTATCCGCGCCGCGCAACTGCAGGCAGCCGACGGTTGGGTAAGATGCGGTTACTGTGCAGAAACGTTTTATGCACTGGAGCGGCTCCACGATGCCCCTGTAAAACAAGCGCCGCCGGCGCTCTCCGATACGGAACAAATAGACATCCCGGCCCAGCCAATTCAACCGCCTGATGACGTAACCGTAGGGCAACAGGGCGAGGCGCAAGCCGAAGCTGCAGCCGCACAGCAGGAGGCGACTGAGGCCGAAACGGCAGATGCAGCGCAAGATAGCGAGCTGCCCGACTTGCCGCCGGTCCTTGACCACGAAGCTGAGAAAACCACCGCTTCGTCCACACGCTTCATCTGGGCCGGCCTGATTATTATCCTGTCGATGATCGCGCTTGCGCAGGTCGCCTGGTTCAACCGGGACCGCCTGCTGCGCGAGTACCCGGCGCTGACACCCTGGGCGGAACGGCTCTGTGAAAGGTTACAGTGCGACGTGATCCGATTTCGCGACCTGTCCGCCATCAAGCTGTTGAGCCGGGAAGTACGGACGCACCCGCGCTTCCGGGATGCCCTGCTGGTGCGCGCCACCATGGTCAACAATGCCGAATATATCCAGCCGTACCCGCAGGTTGAACTGGTTATCTATACGACAAACGGACAGGTGATTTCCCAGGGGCGTTTCAAACCTCCCGACTATCTTGGGCCGGCTGCCAATCCCGCTGCCGGCATGCCTCCCGGCGCGCCGATTCACTTTGTCCTGGAACTGGCCGGTGCGGCACAACAGGCCGTGAGTTTTGAATTTCAGTTTCATTGACAGGTCGTCCGCCAAAAGGGATTGCAAGAACGTGTATTGGTTGCTATTGTAAAAATCAGGGGGAATAAGGTATAGATAAGGATCAAAATCTTATACCGAAGCACAATATAATAAATGACGGCGACCAAACAGGATTCAACAAAGCGATTTTCCACTGCTCAATCCCTGAGTGAATGCGTGGAACAGGCCTTGCATAATTATTTTAACGATCTGGAGGGAGAAGATACCGCTGATCTGTATGAACTGGTCATTTCCCAAGCCGAAAAACCGCTGTTTGAAGTCGTATTGAATCACTATAACGGCAACATAAGCCGTACCGCACAAGCACTGGGCTTGAACCGGGGTACGGTACTGGGACGATTGAAGAAATACGGTATAGTCCGCTGATATGGTGAGTGTTAGGCGCGCACTGATCAGCGTCTCGGACAAATCCGGCATCGAGGAATTCAGTCGCGCCCTTGAGCGATTGGGCATCGCCATCATCTCTACCGGCGGCACCTTCAGACTGCTGCAATCCCATAATATTCCGGTGACGGATATATCAGCCTATACCGGGTTTCCCGAGATTATGGACGGCAGGGTAAAAACACTGCACCCGAAGATTCACGGCGGCCTGCTGGGGCGACGCGGCCGGGATGACGCGATCATGGAACAGCTCGATATTGCCCCGATCGATCTCGTTGTCGTCAACCTGTATCCGTTTGAAGCGACCGTCAAGCGCCCTGACTGTAGCCTGGCCGAAGCGATAGAGAATATCGATATAGGCGGGCCGGCCATGCTCAGGGCTGCGGCTAAAAATTATGAATACACCGGGGTCCTCGTTGATGTCGAAGATTACGCCGGGGTATTGAAAGAGTTACAGGAAAACGACAACCGGCTGAGTGTCCCGACCTGTTTCAGGCTGGCGCAGAAAGCCTTCTCCCATAGCGCGAAATATGATGCCAACGTGGCAAATTACCTGGGTGCAACGGACCACCAGGGCAACGCCGGGAATTATCCCGACACCTACTCAATGCAGTTCAGCCTTGCCGAACAGTTGCGCTATGGAGAGAATCCCCATCAAACCGCGGCCTTCTACACGGAACCGAAACCCCCCGCCGGGACCCTGGCCGGCGCCCGCCAGTTGCAGGGCAAGGCGCTTTCCTATAACAATCTCGCCGACGCCGATGCCGCCCTGGAATGTGTATTGGGATTTAACGATCCTGCCTGTGTCATCGTCAAGCACGCCAATCCCTGTGGCGTGGCGGCACGCGGGTCGCTGATCGATGCTTACGACGCGGCCTACGCCACCGATCCGGTTTCCGCGTTCGGCGGCATCATCGCCTTCAACCGCAGCCTGGATAAGGAGACCGCGCAAACTATCATTGAGCGGCAATTCGTGGAAGTCATCCTGGCGCCGGACCTGGAAGACGGCGTCCTGTCAATAACAGGAACGAAGTCCGGGATACGCGTACTGGTTACCGGCACGCGGGCGCACCAGCCCGGGCAGCTTGAGCTGAAACGCGTCAGTGGCGGCTTACTGGTCCAGGACGCTGATACCGGAACGCTCAAGCCGGATCAATTAAAGGTGGTATCCAGGCGTATGCCGGATGCCGCGCAACTGGATGATATGTTGTTCGCCTGGCAAGTGGTGAAGTACGTCAAGTCCAACGCTATTGTCTATGCCGCCCGGCGCCGGACTATCGGTATCGGCGCCGGCCAGATGAGCCGGGTCTACAGCGCCCGTATCGCCGCGCTCAAGGCAGCTGACGCCGGCTTGCAGGTTGCCGGCGCGGTGATGGCCTCCGATGCGTTTTTTCCATTCCGGGACGGCATCGATTCGGCCGCACAGTCAGGTATCAAGGCTGTCATACAGCCGGGAGGGTCGGTGCGCGATAAAGAAGTGATCGCGGCGGCGGATGAACACGGCATGGCAATGGTATTCACCTCAATGAGACATTTTCGCCACTGATAAAATGAACGTCCTGATCATTGGCGGGGGCGGGCGTGAACACGCCCTGGCCTGGAAGGCGGCCCAATCGCCCGACGTGGACAAGGTCTACGTTGCGCCGGGCAACGCCGGTAGCGCGGCGGAGCATAAAGTCGAAAATATCCCGCTGGCGCCCGCCGACACGCCGGGCCTGATTGCATTTGCCCGGAACCAGGCCGTGTCACTCACCATCGTGGGCCCCGAAGCGCCCCTGGTCTCCGGCATTGCAGATGCGTTTACCGATGCAGGGTTGCGCTGTTTCGGCCCATCGAAAAACGCCGCCAGGCTGGAAGGCTCGAAGAGTTTCAGCAAGGCCTTTCTGCGCCGCCACGGGATTCCCACGGCAGATTATGAGACTTTTACCGACCTCGGCGCCGCCCTGGATTACCTCCGATCAAGGAGCCTGCCGCTGGTCGTCAAGGCAGATGGCCTGGCCGCGGGCAAGGGGGTGATCGTTGCCCAGACCCAAGCCGCCGCCAGGCGCGCCGTCAGCGACATGTTGTCCGGCGGGAAATTCGGCGCAGCGGGACAACGGGTCGTGATAGAGGACTTTATTGCCGGGGAGGAAGCCAGCTTCATCGTCATCAGTGACGGCGAGAATGTCCTCCCGCTGGCCAGCTCCCAGGACCATAAAGCCAGGGACGATGGTGATTCAGGTCCTAATACCGGAGGAATGGGCGCATATTCTCCGGCTTCCATAATGGATCAAGCCCTGCATGGCAGGATCATGCGCCGGGTCATAGAACCGGCCGTGGCGGGAATGCGTGCGGATGGCAGCCCCTACCTGGGATTTCTCTATGCCGGGCTCATGATCGACGCCAACGGTGATGTGCAGGTCCTTGAGTTTAATTGCCGTCTCGGCGACCCTGAGACCCAGCCTGTCATGATGCGCCTGCAAGGGGATTTGCCGGCATTATGTGACATGGCGCTGACCCGGCGCCTGCACGCTGACGCCATTTCCTGGGACCCGCGCGCGGCGGTCGGGGTGGTGATGGCCTCGTCCGGGTATCCGGACAGCGCCACCCGGGACAGGCCGATCAACGGCCTCGACAAGATAGCCGGGCCGGTAAAGGTTTTCCATGCCGGGACCCGGCAGGACGCCGGTAAAATCCTCACCAGCGGTGGCCGGGTGCTGTGCGTGACGGCACTGGCCGACGACGTTACCGGCGCCAGGAACAAGGCATACGAAGCAGTGCGGGCGATAGATTGTGAAGCCCTGTTTTACCGCAGCGATATTGCCTACCGTGCAGTAGAACGGGAAGCCACGCCTGGATACATGAGGCCGTACCGGTAATGGAAAACTACTGTCCACAATTCGTTACCAGGCAATCCCGGCGAATAACGGGATTGAGACGGTATTTGCAAGAACGTGGATTCCGGCTTGGTCCCGGCAAGACTATAACGGGGCGGCGCGAGATTTATGACACGTTTGACTGGCGCTTGTTCAAAAACAGGCTCCTGCTGGGATATGATCCCGACGATGGCGCTGCATTGTTCCTGTTCAGCGTTGCTGATGCTGTATTAATCAGGCATGACAATACGGCAGCCGTGGGGCGTTTTTTTCATGAAATAGAGTCTGCCGCTATCGCTTCCCGCCTGGCGCCCGTAATTGAAGCGCGCGCCTTGATCCGTCTGGGGAGCTTTGAAGCGCGGATGGCGCTGCGGGACATATCGGATAAAGATGGAAAAATCATTGCCAGATTACATCTTGATCAATTGACCGGACAGACGCAGACCGGCAAAAAAACAGGCAGTCCGTTACGGGTAATCAGGTTGCAGGCGTTGAGGGGCTATGAAGGAAAAACAAAAAAGATATTTTCCTGGATAACGACATATTGGGACGAATCGGGTTCGCCGGATGGCCTGTTGCCAACTTATTTCTCGGCGCTCGGAATAACTCCGGGAGATTATTCATCGAAACTGAAGGTGCAACTGGATCGGGGCATGACAATCCGCCAGGCGATGTCGGCCATCCTGCTTTCCCAGGTCGATATGATGGAACGCAACACCCCAGGTATCAGGGACAATATCGACACTGAGTTTCTGCATGATTTCAGGATTGCCAATCGGCGCAGCCGATCATTAGTCACCGGAATGAGGCAGGTTCTGCCGGCGCCGCAGCAGGAGACAGGGAAACAGTTTTTTTCCTGGCTCAGTAAACAGACTTCAACCCTGCGCGACATAGAAGTATTCCTGCTTGCATTCCGGCAATACAAACAATTGCTGCCGGCGAAAATGTATGCGCAACTGCTGCCGTTGCAGACAATTTTACAAGAGCGCAAGGAGAAGGAAACAATGGGACTCATCGACGCGCTGGATTCGGACCGCTACCTCGGATTCATTCGCCGCTGGCGTGCATTCCTGCACGAAAATACAACGGATGAGAATACGACAGGCCCGGTGCTCAAGGCTGCTGACCAGGCTATCTGGAAGGCATGGAAAAGAACAAGAAAACAAGGCCGGCAGGCGGCGGGAACCGGTACTGACGAAGCCTTGCATGAGCTGCGAAAATCTGCCAAAAAACTACGTTACCTGTTGGAGGCTTTCCGAACGCTGTTTTCCGCAAAAGACGTGGGACAGGCGCTAAGACAGTTGCGCAAACTCCAGAATGTGCTGGGGGATATCGTCGATTACCAGGTTAAGCAACAGTATCTCAGCCAGTGGCAGGAAAATTTTCCGGGCGAGCGGCACCGCGGTGTCAGAGCTGCCATGGATCACCTGGGCAAGGTCTACGCACGCCGGGAAAACGCGACAAAGAAAGAGTTTCAACGATGCTATGACGGTTTTGTCTCTGCTGGAAACAGAGAACTGTTCAGAACCCTGTGCGGTAAATCAAGCGCATGAAAATACTCGCCGTCTACAATACCAAGGGCGGAGTAGGGAAGACTACAGCCACGGTGAATCTTGGTTTCGCTGCCGCGCGCAGCGGACTGCGGGTAGTAATCTGGGACCGCGCTTGTTGCCTTTTTTTTCAATGGTGGACCGAAGGAAAAAACTGCATTGCGAGATTGTGCGTGATTTCCACAAGGACAATCCGGAGATACTGCGTACATTCATAGGTTAC
Source organism: Gammaproteobacteria bacterium (assembly GCA_965205405.1). Lineage (GTDB taxonomy): Bacteria > Pseudomonadota > Gammaproteobacteria > Eutrophobiales > Eutrophobiaceae > JAAXHV01. The sequence continues at coordinate 1,013,366 of OZ242169.1, read as the reverse complement.
CAGAGCGATGTGGAAAAAATGGGCATGTACCGGGCGCCGGATCAGGCCTATTGGATGAAACAACAGGATGTTGTCCTGAATTTAATCGATTTGGCGTCAGCAGACCGGTGCGATCAAGTCAGTGCGGCGACTTTCTATGACAATAAGAAAAAAAATTTGCTCATTTAACTTTAACTCATTTGATTTTGTAATATAATCGTACCCTGGGAGGGAACTTTCCTCAGACGCGGGGGCCTTTGATTTACTCTGTCTGGGACTACTCGGAACAGGAAGTGACGGACTTAACTAACTATAAAATTTTAACCATACATATCCAAAATGAGGGGCAGATATGGCTGACAAACCTCAAGCTATTGCTGATAAGCAAACCAAATCACAAATTCTGGCACATGTTGCTGAAGACACGGGACTGACCAAAAAACAGGTAGCAGCTGTGCTGGATTCAATTGCCGACCTGGCGGCGCGTCATCTGCAAAATGGGGCTTCCGGGGAATTTACCGTACCTTCGATGGGCGTTAAATTGAGCAGGGTGATAAAACCTGCCCGTTCCGAGCGTCCCGGTATTAACCCGGCCACAGGAGAGAAAATAACCATCTCGGCAAAACCGGCAACCGTTGCTGTAAGGGCAACGCCATTAAAAGCGCTTAAAGATTCAATATCGTAGAATACAGAAGCCGGGGGCAGGTTAAATCTGCCCCCGGTTTTTTGTAACTTCCTTAACTTGTATTCATGTGCCGGCTCGTTTCAGCGGCGTTGCGGCCCGTATGGATCAGGGCTGCCATTCCAGGAAATTCCTCAGCAGGGTAAGCCCGGCGCGCTGGCTCTTTTCCGGGTGGAATTGCGTTGCGAATAAATTGTCCCGCGCCGCGGCGGATGTGAAATTAACAATATAATCCGTCGTCCCGGCAGAGTCGGACTCACACTCCGGCTGCACACAATAACTGTGAACAAAATAAAACCGCTCATCGTCCCGGATGTTTTTCCACAGGAGATGGGGCTTCGCCTGTCTCACCTCGTTCCAGCCCATGTGCGGAATCTTGTACAGGTCGCCGTTTTCGTCCCGGACAGCCGCCGGAAACCGGCGCACCTTGCCGGGCAGCACCGCCAGGCCCTCAGTTCCGTTATCTTCTTCGCTGAAGTCCATCAGAGTCTGTAAGCCCAGGCAGATACCCAGAAACGGTTTACTGTTGATGCACTCCCTGAGCAGTTCCGGAAAGCCTTTTCCGATCAGGGTCTGCATACATTGGCCGATGGCGCCCTGGCCCGGGAAGACAATACGTTCGGCGGCCATGACCGCGTCGTGGTCGCTGCTGACCAGCACGCTATAATCGTTACCCGCGACGTACTCGAGCGCTTTGGCTACAGAGCGCAGGTTGCCGGAACCGTAGTCCAGGATGGCGATGGTTTTAAGCCGCATATCGGATGATTCGCAGTCGTAGCCATTATTGGTATACGCGCGTGAATGGGGTCAGGTCGCACATTGCACATGCAGAGGTTTGGCATGGCTTCACACTCATTGTCTTTACATGTGCAATGTGCGACCTGACCCCATTCATGGGCGGGTTATAAACTGCCTTTTGTTGAAGGCAGGATGCCCTCCATGCGCGGGTCCGGCTCCACGGCCATGCGCAAGGCCCGGCCAAATGCCTTGAAGATCGTTTCGGCGATATGGTGCGAGTTCCTGCCGCGCATATTATCTATATGCAGAGTGATCATCGCATGGTTGACAAATCCCTGGAAAAACTCGCGCAGCAAGTCGATGTCAAATTCCCCCACCCGGGCGCGGGGATAGTCAACCTGGTATTCCAGGCCGGGCCTGCCGGAGAAATCCAGCACTACCCGGGATAAGGCCTCATCCAGGGGCACATAAGCGTGTCCGTAACGGCGGATCCCGCGCTTGTCCCCCAGCGCCTGCCTGAAGGCCTGCCCCAGGGTGATGCCCACGTCCTCAACGGTATGATGCGCGTCGATTTCCAGGTCGCCCCGGGCCTTGATGTCCAGGTCGAACATGCCGTGCCGGGCAACCTGGTCAAGCATGTGTTCGAGAAACGGGACGCCGATGTGCAAATCAGCCGCGCCCGTTCCATCCAGCTTCAGCCCGACGGATATGTCCGTTTCTTTTGTTGACCTTTTCTGCAAGGCCTGTCTTTCATTACTCATGTCGTTTCCAGGGTAAAATATCAAGCAACCAGGCGACAGGCGCGGTCATGGCTGGTTTTCGTCAGGGAATACGATCGGCCTGTAGCCATGACGTTCGGGCAACGGCAGTTCGACCCCGTGATTCGGGCCGAAGTACCGCCTGAAAGCCACAGAGGGCTTTGTGTGGCTTTCCGATTTCTCGCGCTGTTCGTGGATCAGACGGCGCACAAGTTCCTCCATTGAAACTCCATGATGGCGCGCCTCGCGCTTGAGCCAGGACTTATCGCCTGGCTCAATATGCCGGACGGTGATAACAGAACTCATCGCCGTATCCTCGTTAGTATTGAATATGGCATAAATCGTACTGCTAGCAGTATGTGCTGTCAATACCTCGTCATCAAGCGACTCAGTAGTGTCGTCGAAACCATTAACTCCGTCGATTTTCTATGGAATTATGGCTATTCTGCTATCATAATTTACAATCCACATTACATCTTGAAATAAATTTTAATGCCCGACCGGCCCTTTTGTTGGACATCCAACAGGTCAGGCTGAACTGACGAAAATTTCTGCCGGATGATTTTTCAGGTTTTATGAGTGCAAAAATTGATGTTGATGGGGTTAAGACGTATTTGCTGACGTTGCAGGATAAGCTTTGTGATGTCATCGAAGAGTTGGATTCACGCCAAAGATTTGTAGAAGACGTCTGGGAACGCGCGCAGGGCGGCGGCGGTATCAGCCGGGTGTTGGAACAAGGCGCTGTGTTTGAAAAAGCGGGGGTAAACTTCTCCCACGTGTACGGTGATCAATTGCCTGCCAGCGCCAGTGTCAACAGGCCGGAAGCAGCCGGGCGCAGTTTCCAGGCAATGGGCGTGTCCGCCGTCATCCATCCGGACAATCCCCGGGTGCCCACCTCCCACCTGAACGTCCGGTTTTTCCTCGCAGAGAAACCGGGGGCAGCGCCCCTGTGGTGGTTCGGCGGCGGGTTTGACCTTACCCCCTGTTACGGGTTTGCAGAAGACGCCGAACACTGGCACCGGGTTGCCCGGTCGGCATGTAGTGAATTTGGGGAAGACGTTTATCCGAGATTCAAAAAATGGTGCGATGATTACTTTTTCATACGTCATCGCGGAGAGGCGCGGGGCATAGGCGGGCTCTTTTTTGACGACCTGAATGAATGGGGGTTTGCCAGGTGTTTTGCATTCATGCGTAGCGTGGGCGATCACTACATGCCTGCCTACCGCCCTGTAGTCGAACGCCGGAAAAACACGCTGTATACCGAACATCAGAAAGATTTTCAGCTCTACCGGCGCGGGCGCTACGTGGAGTTCAACCTGGTTTACGACCGCGGCACCCTGTTCGGCCTGCAATCCGGCGGACGCACGGAGTCAATCCTGATGTCACTACCACCCCGCGTGCAGTGGCAATACAACCGCAAGGAAGAACCGGGCTCCGAGGAAGCCCGCTTGGTCGAGGAATTTCTCACCCCCCGGGATTGGCTTGAAAAAAATATAATTTAACGCACCGGAAAATCAGAAATGGCAATGCAACCGACAAGAATAAGGGTATTTCACAACCGTCTCCCGGTGCAGGGGCGAGGTATCACATTGTACCGCGCCATTCTACTACCACTCGTTCTCCTGCTCCTGGGCGGCCCATTGCAGGCCGAGCAATACAAGGGCTTCCCGCGCGGGCATGCCCTGATTACCGCGGCAGAAGTTCAATCGATGCTGGACGGACACGGCCCGAAACCGGTAGTGCTGGCTGCGGTCAAGCAGGTCTCCTGGTTGCTTGAGCATATTCCCGGCGCCCTCCATGCCCCGCGCAAGGCCTACACCGGCCAAGCCGGCATGGCGGTGAACCGTGAGCGCTTTCAGGAATTTGCGCGCGGGATCGGTATCGACAACGATTCCACTGTCGTAGTCTATGATGAAGCCTACGACGCCGCGCGCCTCTGGTGGATCTTCCGCCTTTACGGAAAACTCGATGTCCGGGTGCTGGACGGCGGCTTGGATGCCTGGAAGGATGCAGGCTACGCCATTGAGCGCGGCCCCGGGCGTTCAGCCGGGAGAACCGGGAATTTCGTCGCTGCGCCCGCCCTCGCCGCCTGGACGGCCGCTATGGCCGACATCTACCAGGGCCGCTCGAACGCGGGAACCCAAGTCTGGGACGCTCGCGAGATTGTGGAATGGGACGGGTCCAAGCGCATCGGCGGCCTGCCGGCAGGACGCATCGATTGGGCTCAATACATCGGCTGGAAGGATTTCCGCAGGTCCGCCGAAGGCCGCCCGTCCGAATTCCGAACCGCCGCCGAGATCGACGCGCTGCTGACACAGTCGGGCTTTGAACCCGGACACGATCATATCTTCTATTGCCACTCCGGCGTGCGCGCCGCCACGCCGTTGTTCGCGCTCTACCTGATGGGCTTCCCCGTTGAAAGATTGCACCTTTACGATGGCTCCTGGATAGAATGGAGCCGGCAGGCTTCGACGCAAGGGGCCGGGACTCCTTAAATATCCGCGCGCGGTATCTCTTTTTCTGTCAGCGACACAGAAACAGTGGCGGCTGAAAGAGTGCGCTCTTGACGTGACATATACTGATGTATGTCCTGGCGTTTCTCAGACGGTACATCATACTGAAGCGCCAGGTTGTTCCAGCCGGAAACCGCTTCCATCACACTGCCCGCGTCCTGTCTGGAAATGGAGGCGCTCCCGGCGATTGCAAGAATATCTTCAAGGCGGATATCCTTACCTTTTCCATTAACACTCATGGAATGCTCGCCCATTATTCCCTGGTTCCAGGTGACATCATACACTGGCGTATTGCGCCACTCGATTTTGTCCGACAACATGAAAGCGAAGTTCTTTGTGTGATCATCCCGGTTGCCGGTGACAATATTAAAGACCATGCGCCGGAACAGTTCCACCTTCTCCGAATGAGAATGTGTCAGCATGCCACAAAGTTTGATGAGTTCCCTGTATTCGAAGTTGGCGGTCCTGAAATTCGCGTTCAGCAGACCGGCCACACTGTGCACATGACCCCATCTCTGCACGGACGTCATCCTGTGCTATAGTGACGGCCAGCATACCATCACCCCCCGATTATATGCAAAACTCTTGTTTATCCGTCATATTGTGCATATAATCGGGGCATGGCTTCTCTAAACAACTATCTTGATGAACTGCTTTCTCGCGGCCAGGCCTACTTCTATCGGGAAGAAGCATTGGCATCACTCGACCTGAGCGCAGACGCATTCATCGCCGCCGCTGCCAGATTGATCAAGAAGCAGCGGCTGGCGTCTCCCCGCCGTGGTTTCTACCTGATCCTGCGACCCGAAGACAGGGTGAGCGGGGCGCCGGACCCGGTACGCTGGATTGACCCTCTGATGAAATATTCGGGTCTCGATTATCGTATCTCCCTGTTGCGGGCCGCCGCTTTTCATGGTTCTTCTCACCAGGCCGCCATGGCCTTTCAAGTGATTACGCCAAGGCAGATTCGGCCGTTTAATATAGGTCGCCATCGACTTCAATTCATCTACCAGGCCCCCTCGGTCTTTGTCAGAACCAATACGTCCGATTGGCTCGCGCAAATAAAAAGCGAGGCGGGTTTCGCCAAGGTAGCCGGTGTGGAACTGACTCTTCTGGATTGCGCCCGCTATTTTCACAAAGCCGCCGGTATCAATGGAGTGGCCCAGATTGCAAAAGATCTCGGCGCTGACGCCGACCCGCGCAACCTGGCGAAAATCGCCCTGGCATACGAGAACTCTACGGTGCGCCGACTTGGGTATCTGCTCGAATCTGCCGGTCACGTAAGCCAAGCCAATGCGTTGGAATCGTTTGTAAAGAAGGCTAAATCCATGAAGCCCCTGGACCCTTCTATTAAACCGATGCCTGAAGCGTTGGGCAAGTTGTATGAACACGAGAAAGATGCCAAGTGGGCGCTCGTGATTAACGAGCCCGTGGAGACAGACTTTTGATTCCGGCCTCATATATTCAAGAGTGGAGCAACAAGGCCCCTTGGCCGGATTTAAGGCAGGTGGAACAAGACCTGATCATTACCCGGGCATTGTGTGACCTGTCCAATTCTCCGACATTGGAGGGAAAAATCGCGTTTCGTGGTGGCACCGTGATCAATAAGCTGCTTTTCTGCCAACCCCTGCGCTACTCGGAAGATATCGATCTGGTGCAAACGCAACCGGGGCCTATCGGTCCTACCATTAATGCTGTTCGTAACGCACTCTCGTGGCTGGGTAAATGCAACCGGAACCAGACTAAGAATTCCACGCGTTTGGTGTTCAGGTTCAGCCCTGAAGCCGAACCGGAATCTACGCTCAAACTGAAAGTCGAGATAAATACCCGGGAGCACAAAAGTTTGTATGGGATTAAGCATTACCCGTTCGAGATTGAGAGTCGTTGGTACCAGGCAAAAGCCGAGATTTTATCTTTCGAAACCGAGGAACTGTTCGGGACAAAACTGCGGGCTTTGTTACAAAGGAATAAAGGCCGTGATCTGTTCGACTTGCATGAGGGATTGAAGCAACTTTCGATGAACCCCGATAAGCTCATTGCTTGCTTTGAGTATTATTCGTCGATGGAAGGTAAACCGATCTCACGTGCCGTCGCTGAGCAGCGAATGCTGAGGAAGCTGAGCCGAAGTTTGACCGATGACATTGCACTACTGTTGCCTGCCGACATCCAATTCGATGATGAAGACGCTATTAATGCGTTTAACCATGTCTGGACGGAATTGATTATACGGATCAAAGGTGAACCGTGGAAACTTTCTGAGCAACTGATCAATGAACTGCGCAATGGAAAAAGTCAACTGCTTCAACCATGACTGACTACCTCCATGCCCTGCTCGGCGGCAAGAGCCCTTGCCTGTCGAATTGCAGGAGCAGGAAGTTCGATAGTCGTGTTCATAAAATCTAATTTGTTTCTCAAACTGGACGTGATACTCGTCAAAATAATGTAATATCAACTTCATACGTATCCCTGATCCCGCTTTAGAAAACATTTCAGTGATTGAAGATGTAATTGGCAGTTCCGGGGACACAATACTCAATTCTCCTGCCGTCGTTTTGGTCCCCGTTTTTTCTGTTTAACCGGCCGACCCAACGCGCTTTCAATCCTGTTAATGAATCCTTCATCCCCCAAGGGTCTGCCCGTGCGCTCATGGGCTGCAAAATCCTTTCCTTGTCGGCCCTGCCATGTGGCATTACCTCATAATTAAGTTTTGTGTCCCTGGAACTCTTTGCATGATGGTCTCTTTAGATTTTCCAAGCATATAGAAAACGGAGTCCATCAATAATCCGACAATGAAAGAGCCGGTACCTGTTGGCGTACATCATACGCGAATTTCCAAGATCCCTTGCCGGGAAACTTGATATAGAGGTGTTTCCAAGCGTTGCGGTTGTGTCCAGCAACGTGATAGGCAAATTGTGACGGTGACATGCTCTCCTCACCGTACCAGAGCCTCTCGTGTCGGATCTCGGCATAGTAATCCATGCCTTTGTAAGACATGCGGAGCTCAGAACCATTCTGTAAGAAAATTGGGTGCCACTGATAACCACGTCCAGGATCACCGAATTTCTCCCGAGACTTTTCATCCTCCTCGTCCACGAGTTTCTCGATGTACTCCGCCGCCCAAATGCTTGGATCACCTTCTGTACGTTCTAAGAAGCTCTCAACGGAATGGTCGATGTAGCCTGAGACATCTGATTTGCCTGAGCGGCGTATCAAATCAGCATAAAGCTCAATGTGAAGTGGCACATAGATGTAATCGGTAGGTGTCGTTGGCTGGTTCATAGTTCTACTCTATATAGTTAATAAACGGTCTTATTATTACTTAATATAGTCATTTAAATTGGCTTGTCAACAGCCATGAGTGATCTAAAAAATTGAACCTAACCCTACTCCACTTGTAATGCGAGCGCATGCCGGTTTCAAGGAGGGAGCATAGGGTCGGACCTGCTTAACTATTTATTTTCGTTCAGATTATGTGCCTTTTTTGCCTGTTAGTTCCCCTTAAAAAACCCCTTTTGATATCAAAATAGAGGTTGTAAGGTCAAAAATTACTTAGCCCCCACCGTAACATAAGGCGCTATAGACTCTACCGTCTTGGGGCCGATACCGGGAATTTTCAGCAGGTCATCAACAGACTCATACGGTCTCCCATCGGTGATCTTGATTGCAGTAACCGGACCGATACCGGGGATTTGTTCGAGTTCTTCCTTCGTGGCGTTATTCAGGTTGAGAGGCTGATCATCACGGGTCCGTACCCTCGCCACCTTTTGGCGGAATTCTTTTAGTTCCTCGGCCTCCTCCCGCTGGTGTTTGCGCATTTCAGCCAGGATGCCGGGTTGGGTTGACTGCCATATCCCGGCGCGGTTTAACAAGGCAATCGTGCGAAGGTCCTGAAGCTCTTCGAGTACAGCATGGCTTGGCGTCCTATCGGGACCTGGACGGGTCTTGCCGTGTATCCTGGCCAAACCCTGCTCAATCAGGAGATGTCCAAGATCATTACCTTCATGTGTTTCGACGAACGCGTAAAAGCGAACTAAAGCAGAGCGTCCCGGCGCTTGAGCATAACTGGTATGGATTGTGAAGGGCTGAGAAAGTACCTGCTTGACGTATTCAGCAGCCAGTTCGCCGTAGCGTACTACGTCATGGGGGTCTTCAAGGCCGAAGTGGTATTGTTGTTAGCGGATCCTTTCCAGTTCGGCCTTGCTGTTGTACGTGGTTTCAGGGCAATCGACATAGTACAGGCGCAGGTGCAGTTCACGGCCGCCGGCATTGACCTTGAAACTGTCGCCGTCGTTCAGGTCGGCTTCAACAAGCGCGACATTTTCGATACTGACAAGCTCCGCAGCAGATAGGGGTAAGGCAATACAGCCGGCAAGAATCAGGGCAGATAACAGGTAATTTTTTGTAATTTCATCTGTCAAACCTGCAACCAGAACGTCACGGGACCGTCGTTCGTAAGACTAACCTGCATATTTGCGCCGAAAACCCCGGTTTGCACCCGACCGTGAGTCTCCCGGGCGAAATCCGCAAGTTGCCGGAACAGGCGTTGTCCCGTCTCGGGCGGCGCGGCAGAACTGAAACTGGGACGAGCGCCTTTGCGCGTGTCCGCCGGCAGCGTGAACTGAGGAACCAGTAACAATTCTCCATCTATGTCATGCAGGCTCCGGTTCATTTTCCCGGTGACATCGGGGAAGATCCGGTAATGGACTATTCTCCGTATAAGACGTTCGGCGATTTTGGGACCGTCCTGCTTTTCAATGCCGATGAAAGCGAGAATACCCCGGTCAATTTGTGCGACTGTCTGTGTACCGACCTCCACCCGGGCACGGGAGACACGCTGTATCAGGCCAATCATGCGGTTTCAGGCGCCAGCCGACAGTAAAGCGCGACAAGCGTATATCCACCGACGCAGTTTTTTCTGCCACAGAGGACACAGAGAATCATCTGTTTACTCTGTGATCTCTGTGCCCTCTGTGGCTTATACAGAAAGCCTGGTAACCTGCTCGTCATCTGCGACCAGCAACAGGTCTGCGCGCCGCTTGGCGAACAAGCCGTTGGTAACCACACCTGTTATCCCGTTGAGTTGCTGTTCCATCTCAACCGGGTTGACGATGGACAGGTTGTGTACATCCAGGATAACGTTGCCGTTATCGGTACTGAAGTTCTCCCTTAACACCGGTTGGCCGCCCAGCTTCACTATTTCCCGGGCAACGTAGCTGCGCGCCATGGGAATGACCTCAACCGGTAACGGAAATGAACCCAGGACGTCCACCATCTTCGTGTCATCGACAATGCAGATAAACCGGTTACTGACGGCTGCGGTGATCTTCTCCCGGGTCAGCGCGCCGCCGCCGCCTTTTATCAGTTGCAGGTGGCGCGTGGCCTCATCGGCGCCGTCCACGTAAACGGAGAGTTCGCGTACGCCGTTCAGGTCGATGATGGGGATATTATGTTGTCTTAGAAGCGCCTCGGTTGCGACCGAACTGGCTACCGCGGCGTCGATGCGATGCCGGATCCGAGCCAGTTCATCGATAAAGCAGTTTACCGTGCTGCCGGTGCCGACACCCACGACCATATCATCTTCGATAAACTCCAGCGCGGCCCGGGCGACCCGTTGTTTCTTTTCCTGGCTCATGTAATGCAATGTCTCCCCAAAACTCCACCCGGAACTCGCTTATGACCCGGATTTCTCATGCTTTTTTGTGGTAAATCCGGGCTGATGTTATCTTATACGCATGTTTGAAGAATACCAACCGTTAATCAGCGCGGCGGTGTCAAGGGTATACGCCGTAGCGCGCCGATCCGCCCTGGATTATGCCGATCAGGCCTCGGCCGTGTTGCACAACCATATCTGGCTGAAGCGCGAGGATCAGCAATCGGTATTTTCCTATAAATTGCGCGGCGCCTATAACCTGGTTGCCACCCTGGACGATGAGCAGAAGCAAAATGGCGTGATCGCCGCGTCCGCCGGCAACCATGCCCAGGGCGTTGCCCTGGCTGCCGGCAAAATGGCTATCAACGCAACCATCGTGATGCCGAAGACGGCGCCGGAGATCAAGGTCAATGCGGTCCGGCGTCTCAACGCCAGGGTTGTGCTGCATGGCAATACCTACGATGAGGCCCGGCTGTTTGCCGAACAGCTTGCCGCCGCCGAGGGCAGGACCTTCATCCCGCCCTATGACCACCCGCTGGTTATCGCCGGCCAGGCCACCGTGGCCGTGGAGTTGTTGCAACAGTGTGAACGGCAACCAGACTGCATCTTTGTGCCGGTCGGCGGCGGCGGTTTAATCGCCGGTGTCGCCTTGCACGTGAAAGCAGGCAACCCCGGGACAAAGATCATCGGCGTAGAGCATGAAGGAGCCGCCAGCATGTACCAGGCCCTGACAACCGGGAAACGGGTGGCGCTGGACCACGTCGATATTTTTGCCGATGGCGCCGCGGTGCGCCAGGCCGGGGAAGAAACATTCCGGATTTGCCGGGAACTTGTTGACGAGGTCCTGACGGTCAGCGTCGATGAGATCTGCGCGGCAGTCAAGGACATATTTGAGGATACCCGCTCCGTCCCTGAACCTGCCGGCGCCCTGGCCCTGACCGGGTTGAAACAGTATGTGCAGCGGGAAAAGATAAAAGACAGGCAACTAATCGCCATTGTCAGCGGCGCCAACGTGAACTTCGATCGTATGCGCCACATCGCCGAACTGTCGGCCCTGGGTGAACAGCGCGAAGCATTAATCTGCACCACGATTCCCGAGCGTCCCGGCAGCTTTCGCGCCCTGTGCCATGACCTGGGCGCCCGCCAGATCACGGAATTCAATTATCGATACGGTGATACCGACGCGGCGCATATCTTCATTGGCGTGCAGTTGCGTCGTGGCGTGCGCGAGAAAAACCAGTTGCTGGCAAACCTGAAGAGCAAGGGTTACAAGGTCATCGACCTGAGCAATGATGAAGTGGCGAAGATGCACATCCGTTACATGATAGGCGGCCATGCAGCCGGAATAACCGATGAGTTGCTGTACAGGTTTGAATTTCCCGAGCGTTCCGGGGCGCTGCTGCATTTTCTCACACAAATGGGCGAGCGCTGGAATATCAGCCTGTTCCATTACCGCAATCACGGCGCCGCCAACGGCCGGGTGCTGATGGGCATACAGGTGCCGCCGCCCCAGGCCGGCGAGTTCCAGCTATTCCTGGACAGCCTGGGAATTGACTATTCGGAAGAGACCAACAACCCCGTATACAAGATGTTCCTGAGCTGATTCTATATTTGGGGTCAGTGTAAAAACTTACAGAGTTTTTACACTGACCCCAAATATACCAAATATAGGTGGGTATCAACCGCCGCGCCGTTACAGGCGTTAGGCTTGAACCGGAGGTTCAAGTGGGAACAGCGAACGCTACATCAGGCTTCCCACCTCAAGTGGGCGTGCACACAATAACGCGGTCAGTCCCCTTCATAACAGGAAATAAGCTCAAGTCTCTGTCGGCCTGCTGGCGCACGCGACAGAAGATACCCAAAACTGCAAAACTCTTATTCATCCTTGGTCAGAATGCCGTCAATTTTTGTCTGCAGGCGCTGAACCACAGAGCCTACAGATTCAGTATAGTCCTTATTCCGCCGTTTGTATGCAATCAGTTCATTGGCAATATTCAAGGCGGCCATGATCACGATGCGCTCCGTGCCGATCACGCTGCCGCTGCTTTTCACCTCAAGCAGTTTTTCGTTGACAAATTCCACCACGGCATATAACTGTTCCCGCTCATCTTCCGGACAGGATATCAGGTATTCCTTGTCAAGAATCGATATGGGAACCGGTTTGTCTCGTGTCATGGGCGCGTTTCCATAGCCCGCAGCCGGGCGATCATGGATTCAATGCGAAACCTGGCCTGCTCGGTTTTTTCTATGAGCAAAGCCCGTTCACTGATCAGGTTTTTTTGCTGGTGACGCAAAGCGGAATTCTCGTTTTTCAGTGCATCAACCGTTCGGATAAGATCATCAACCCGTGTTTCAAGCACCCCCAAATCTACATTTTCTAATTTTTTCTCAGACATAGTTAAATTTTCCGCGGTTGGTTTCCCCTAAAACGCAAGCGTACCCTATCAATATAGAACGCAGTTGAAGGCCGGTCAAGGTGACCCCATAATTCCCCCACAGGCAAAAGTGATCAATTTTCATACTCAGGCGATAAAGTAATCAATATTCACGGACTGTATGCGGTTTTAATGATAGGGTATTAGCCGGAATCGAAATTCACGAATAAGAACCATTTTTCATGAGCGGTAAGCCACAGAAACCATATTCAGGGCCGGTTATCATTTTTCAGGAACGGCGCTTGCCTGAAAAGGCGAAGCCCGTCGGTTATGCCGCTATGATCGATGCCTACGATCTGGCTGTCCCTCTTCCCATTACGTTGAGTGCGATTGGCGCGCATCACCGCGTGTTGAAGAAAGATGGCTGGCGTATCCTCACACCCCGCCATGAACCAGAGCCTACTCTTGAGGGTCACTTGATCTTCGCCCTGAAATATGAAGGGGTTGACCTTGCCGTTCTGAAGCGGCTTTTCCTCGCTGTCGGCCCGACGCTGATTGAAACCATTGTCAAAGCAAGCCCGACAGGTGGCTACGCCCGGCGCATCTGGTTTTTGTATGAATGGCTATTGGTTGAGGAGCTGTCACTGCCCGATGCCGATAGAGGCAGCTATGTGCCCATAATCGATCCGAAGCTGCAATGGACGACTGAAGGTACGACGGTATCCCGGCAGCGTGTCAGGAATAATTTGCCGGGAACCCCGGAATTCTGTCCCCTGGTCTTTAAGACAGAGGCACTCTCTGAATTTGTCGCCATAAATTTGAAGGCCCGCGCTCAAGACGTTATAGCGGCTGTATCAAAGGACATTCTTGCGCGAACAGCGGCCTTCCTGCTGCTTAAGGATTCCGAAGCCAGCTACGTTATCGAAGGGGAAAACGCGCCTCAGGATCGTATCCAACGGTGGGGACGCGCCATTGGTGAGGCCGGCCGTCATCCTCTTGATCTCGATGAATTGCTTCGTTTGCAGAATATTGTCATTGGCGATAAGCGACTCACTCATATAGGTCTGAGAAACGAAGGGAGTTTTGTAGGCTCGCATGATCGGAGAACGCAGATGCCGTTGCCTGTTCACATCAGTGCGAGACATGATGACCTGGCATCCCTGATCGACGGCCTCATTCGCTTTGACCAGGAGGTCGCCGGAATGCTTGATCCGGTGATCGCTGCGTCGGTTCTTGCCTTTGGGTTCGTGTATATCCATCCTTTTGAAGACGGGAACGGCCGTATTCATCGCTACCTGATCCACCATGTGCTGGATCAGCGCGGATTCAATCCGCCCGGCGTCATATTTCCGGTCTCGTCCGCCATTCTTGATCAAATAGACCGATACCGCATTGTTTTGGAAAGCTACTCGGAGCGGCTATTGCCATTGATTAAGTGGCAGTCAACACCCTCCGGCAATATTAAGGTTGTAAACGATACGGCTGACTTCTATCGTTATTTCGATGCGACTCCTCAAGCAGAATTTCTGTTTGAATGCATTAAGCGGACTATCGAAGAAGACTTGCCCCAGGAAGTCGATTACCTGAAGCGATTTGACGCCGCGCTGGCAGCCGTGATGAACAGAACTGAGATGCCGGACCGACTGGCGCAAAACTTAATTATGTTTGTTCGTCAAAATGATGGCGCGCTACCAAAAAAACGCCGAGAGAAAGAATTCAAAGCACTAACAGATGAAGAGGTCACGAACCTGGAAGCGATCATCAATCAATTATGGGGACACAATACTCATTTCGTTTAGTGGGGCTAAACCTGTCCCTCTTTCATTGATTTAAGTATGTTGTCCCCATAATTTCCAGGCGGCTCAAGCAACCTGGTCGTGACGCTCGGCCGGTAACACGCCCTGTAAAAAAGTTTAGCCCATATTTGCTGATGTGAATGTGGGAAAGCGCACATATCAGAGAAAGTTCTCGGCAAATTATGCGATTCCTGACACTCTCTTGACAAATCACTTCAATCTGTATACATATGTAATAATATGGATAAGGATATAAAATAATAACCCGGCGCCTAAGCGCCGCTGTCAAGAAAGACCTATTTATCCGGAGAGAAGAGCCGAGAGCCGAGCCGCGTCCGTGGCGAGACTCGCCGTCTAGACTATCTTCGCTCCCACGGGCGACCCCCCTCCGGAGAGAACACCACCCCGCCGCCGGTTCGAGCTCACGCGGGACTGCCCGCGTTCCCGAACGCGCGGGTCGCCCCATGAAGCCCGCGCTCGCCGCGGCGAGCGCCCTCGCCCGCGCCGGACTCGCGGCACTCGCCTGCATCGCGCTGCTGGCCTTCGCCGCCCCGGCCTGGGCGCAGACAAACACGACATACGTGACGAACTTTGGCCAGACAGACGCAAGCTCTTCGGGCACTATCGCAGCGCAACCCTTCACGACCGGAACGAATGCCGACGGTGATGGTTTCACGTTGTCGGATGTCCGGCTCGAATTGTCAAGTTTTCCTACTGACACTTCCCCGAGTTTTGTCAAGATTTTGTCGAACGCCAAGGATTCCGATAATAACGACATTCCGGGTAGTGATTTCGTCACATTGGCCAACCCCGCAAGTTTTATCTCTGGAACCAATAGCTTTGCGGCGCCGGACGGCACTACGCTGGCCGAAAATACAACCTATTGGATACTTGCAGGAGAGGGATTGGAGTCGGCTGCGCGCTTTAACATGGACCGCGTCAGATCGACTGCCGAGACTGGGATCACAGGATGGAGTATCGGAGATGAACGGTGGTGGAAGAACGCCCCTTCGCACGAATGGAGTAAATCTGGATCCTTACTTTTGAAAATGGCAGTGCGCGGCCCTGGGATGGCCTTGACCAACACCCCCCCGGAGTTCCCCCAAACCTCCCTTACGCGCAGCATCGCGGAAAACACGGCGACCAATACCAACATCGGCGCGGTCATTCCCGCGGCAACGGATGACGACAACGATGACCTGGAATACACGATGGAAGGCACGGACGCGGCCTCGTTCACTTTTGACACATCCTCCCGTCAGATCAAGACCAAGGCAGGCGTCACGTATGACTTTGAGACAAAATCCAGCTACTCCGTGACGATAAAAGTCTCAGACGGCACCGCCAGCGATACCGTCGCCGTGACCATCAGCGTCACCGACGTGGACGAGCTGAGCGGCGATGAGTTCACCTACGGTACGGCCGTAACCATTACCACTATTACCAACACCGGCGGTAATATCAGAATGGATTTCAATACGCCATTGACGGCTGCGCAATTACGTGGCCTGTTCGTCCAGTTTGATGCGGGCGATGTACGGTGGTTCAGTGATAGCACCGGCAGTACCACGCGTAGGGTCTGGGAAAATACCGGCATCTCCTGGACGGCAAACACCGACGTCGTGGTAGACATCGCCGCCAACTTGGCCCCGGCACCTCACAACAGTGCGGTGACGACCGCGCAAGATACCGCACACGCCTTTACCGCGGAGAACTTTGGCCACGTTGACCCCGAGAATCATCCGCTGGACAAGGTGAAGATCGTGACACTGCCGCCGGCGACCTGACCTTCACCCCGGTGATGGGCGCCAGCGGCAGTCCCTACACCACCTTCACCTTCAAGGTGAATGACGGCAGGGCGGAAAGCGAGAAATCGGCCACCATGACCGTGCACGTGACGGAGAGGGTGATCATGGCGCCCTCGGACACGGCCCTTGCAAGCAATATCGGGCAGGCCGACGCAAGCGGGGGAGCGATTAGCACTTTTGACCGGGCGCAAGAGTTCACTACCGGGGACAATTCCGACGGGTACACACTTACCAGCGTTGAAATCAGTCTTTACAGATCGACAGTTAGTATTGGCGTCCCAAATGTAGATTTCACTGTCGCGATCTGGTCGAGAAGCGAAACAGGCCAGCCCCTGGCCAGTCTGGGTGCGCTCACGAGGCCGACGTTTTCCGCCAGCTCCTCTTCCGGAGTTTACGAGTTCACGACCACGGGCATCGATCTTGACGCGGAAACCCAGTATTTCGTGGTGGTGGATTCTTCCGGTCTGTCAAATAGTTTCAGCATCCAGTACACCTCGTCGGACAGCGAGGATAGCGGCGCGGCGAGCGGCTGGTCGATCGGCGACAGGAGCCTGTATCGCAACAGTACAGCAGTCGGCGACTACTCAACTTTTGCTGAGTCCAGCAAGATTCGCATCAGAGGCACGGAGGTCAGCAACAACACCCCCCCCGCATCCGACGGAGCGGTGACGACCTCCCTGAACACCGCCTATGCCTTTGCCGCGGACGACTTCAACTTCGCCGACGCCGATGCGGGCGATGCCCTGGAGAAGGTAAAGATCATAACCCTGCCGGGCGCGGGAACGCTGGCCCTGACCGGCGTGGGCGTTGCGCCGCCCGCCCCGGCCAACGTGGTGGCTGCGGAAGTGAGCGGGGACGGCGACGGAGAACCGGACCTGAAGGTGAGTTTTGATCCGGAACCGTCCGTCACGAGCGCGCGGGTGCAGTGGCAGCGCGCCGGGCGGAACTGGGCCAACGCGGAAGAATATGGGTTTCCGCTGGTGGCCAGAGACCACGAGCGCGGCGCGGCGCGGCATATCATCAGCGACCTGTTTTCGGGTCAGGCTTACGATGTGCGGGTGCGCTGGGAGAACCCGGTGGGCGCGGGGTCGTGGACGACCCTGACCGATGTGCGTATGTCCGGGGCGTTTCGCAACGAGGGGGCGCCGAACCTGGCGCGGATCGAATGGGCCGGCAACAAGGTGTGGATGTATTTTGACCGCGACCTGGACTCGTCGGCGGAGATTGGGCGCCTGGATCAGTTCGCGGTGGAATATTCGGTGTCGGCGCCGGTGACCGGTTACTGGCATCGCGCGGAGGTTGTCGGCGCACGGGTGGTGCAGCTGACCTTGAGCCGGGTGTACCGCAATCCGGACCGGAGCCTGTTTGACTGGACGACCTATGCCGGCCCGGGGCCCGGGGAGACGGTGTGGGTGAGCTACCGGCCGCACCCGCACGAACTGCGGGCGCGGATTCGCAGCGTCGGCGAGGGCAATCTAGGCCCTCGCACGGCGCCGGGATTTGAGCGGGTCGAGGCGGAATATGTGGGGGTGGACCCGAAACTGTCGGTGTCGGACGCCCAGGGCGGTTCCGCTTTTGCGCTAACACTGCGCTTCAGCGAGGAGTTTCCGCTGAGTTTCCGGACGCTGCGGGACTCGGCCCTGTCTGTGACGAACGGGACGCTGACAGGCGTGGCGCGCACCACCGCGGGCGAGAACCGGGAATGGACCCTTGAGGTGACGCCGGACGGCGACACGGCCGTGACGGTCACCCTCGCTGCGCCGGCGGACCTGACGGTCTCGGTCGGGCCGGCTGCGTCATGCAGCGCCACGGGGGCGGTCTGTGCGGCGGACGAGGACTACACGGCGGTTGCGGGGACGCTGAGCTTCAGCCCCGGCCAGACCACGCAGACGGTGCCGGTGGCGGTGCTGGATGATCCCCATGACGAGGGGTCGGAGACCTTCACCCTGGCGCTGAGCAACCCGTCGGGCAACCATGCCTGGCTGTCGGCGGCGCGCGCCACGGGGACGATATCCAACAGCGACCCGCTGCCCAAGGGCTGGCTGGCGCGGTTCGGGCGCACCAGCGCCACCCAGGTGCTGGGCCTGCTGGACGCCCGCTTCGACGAAGCACGGGCGCCGGCGTCCCAACTCACCCTGGGCGGCCGCCCGGTCAATCTTGCTGGCCTGCGCGGCCGGCAGACCCCGGCACACACCGACCCGGCTGATGAACCGGCTGCGACGGTCGGCGAACCAGTTACGGCACACGCCGACCCATTTACTGACTCGGCTGCTGCGTCCCAGCCTGCCCTGAGCGGCGGAGCGGTTGATCCTGCCGCCGGATCGGCTGCGCCGTCCCAGTTTACCCTGGGCGGTGGTACGGCTGACCTGGCCGGTGGGTCGTCTGCGCCGTCCCAGTTTACCCAGGGCGGTGGTACGGCTGACCTGGCCGGTGGGTCGCCTGCGCTGGACGCCGACCCATTCGATGTTCTGTCGTCCCGGTACACCCTGGATGATACCGCGTGGGGCATGGCCGATCTGAACAGTGACCCGGCTGCCATGCACGCCGATCCCTCTGCTGGTCCGGGCCCGGCCGCGGGCGCCGGCGGCAAGGCCACCCTGCTGGAGCGGCTGGCCTGGCGGCTGCTGACCCAGGGCAGCTGGACGGTGGACCGGCGTCAATTCCTGTCCGGCAGCAGCTTTGACCTGCCCCTGTCGGCGCTGAAAGGCGAGACGGACGACGAGCAGGCCGCTGTCCCGGCAGGTATGGGCCACTGGTCCCTGTGGGGCCGCGGCGCGTTGACCCGGTTTGCCGGTCGGGAGCGGGGGCTGAGTCTGGACGGCGACGTGCTGACGGGCCTGCTCGGGCTGGACTACAGCCGGGGCCGCTGGCTGGCCGGGGTGGGCCTGGCCTACAACGACGGTGCCGGCGCCTACCGGGCGCCCGACAGCGGCGCGGTGGGCAAGTTGGACAGTACCCTGGTGAGCGTGCACCCGTACCTGCATTATGCGCTGACGGACAGGTTGTCGGCGTGGGGTACGCTGGGCTATGGCGCGGGTGGGCTAAGCCTGCGTCCGGGCCGAGCAGGGACCGTAGGGGACGGACTTAAGTCCGTCCCCGGAGAGTCCGGCGAGTCAGACCCCATCAAGACCGGCATACGGATGCGCATGGGCGCGCTGGGGCTGCGCGGGACGGTGTTTGCCAATGCAGCCACGGAGGTGGCGCTGAAGACGGACCTGATGTGGGTGCGCACCACCTCGGCGGCGACGGCGGGGCTGGCGCCGGTGGACGGGGCCGATGCGAGCCGGGTGCGGCTGTTGCTGACGGGCCGGCACCGGCATGTGTTGGCCACGGGGGCTGAGCTGACGCCGAACGTCGAGCTGGGGCTGCGCTATGATGACGGTGATGCGGAGACCGGCGCCGGTGTTGAACTGGGCGGCGGGTTGCAGTATGCCGACCCGGTGCTGGGCCTGAGCGTGGAGGCCACGGCGCGTGCGCTGCTGGCCCATGAGGCCGGCGGCTACGAGGAATGGGGGTTAAGCGGCAGCCTGCAACTGGATCCGGGCCGGCTCGGCCGCGGCCTGTCCCTGCGCCTCGCCTCGGGCTGGGGCCTGACGGACAGCAGTACGGAGACGTTATGGCAGCAACAAACCGCCTCGGGCCTGGCGCGCGGGCCGGGGCAGACCCCACAGGGCCGGTTCCTGGCCGAGTGGGCCTACGGCCTGGACGTGCCCTGGACTCATGGCCTGCTTGACCCCCTACGGCGCTGTTGAAGTGGCCGCGGAGCGCCGCACCCTGGCCCTGGGCTGGCGCTTCGAGCTGGGTCAGTTGTTAAGCCTGAGCCTGGCCGGCGAGCGTCATGAGGCACTCCACACCACGCCGGAACATGCGTTGATGTTGCAGATGACATTGCCGTGGTAGGAAGCAGTAACAGGGGACGGACTTAAGTCCGTCCCCGGTGGTCCACCCCCCTGACAGGGAACGGACTTAAGTCCGACCATAGATTTACTTCTGAAGTTTGATGGTATTATTTCGGATAATACCTGACGTTATTTAAATCCTTGAAATCGATACCCTGGGTCCATAATACAGCCTCATGCTTCCGTGTGGTTGCGTAAATTATACTGTCTGCCAATGGTAATTTGTACTCAACTCCGCAGTACGCCGCATCCAGAGCTAAGCCACTATCGAGCGCTACTACTTTCCCCTGTTCCATGTGGGCTATGACTTCAAGAGCCGCATCTTCTCCCTTTTGGCGCAGTATGCTTTTGAATACCTCAATCAGGGTGATACTGGGCACTAATAGTTCTTCCAATTTCTCTATCGGGTTGGCAAATGATGCTGAATTATTGTCGTCAGCAAAATAGGATAACCACCCGGATGAGTCGACTACATTCATAGCCGATCTTTGTCGCGTTCTACATTTGTATCTATGCCTTTGAGAAACCCTCTCATCTTCTTCATCGGTCTTATCGGAATGATCTCTATGCGGTTTCGGTAATTAAGCATCTGAACCCGCTGCCCAGAAACGATTCCCGTAGATTCCCTTATTTCTTTCGGAATCACGACTTGGTATTTGGGTGAAACAGTGACTGTAGTCATGGGAGATATTCCATCGATGTGAGTACCGTATTACGATAATACTATCGATATATCCTGTCAAGCCTCTCCAGGGCGGACAGTTTATGTATTCCTAACAATAGGCTTGCTATCACTACCAGTTGGACTGATAATTATGGGGACACAATACCTAATTACCCCGCTGTTGCTTCGGTCCCGGTTTTTTCTTTTTCAGAATTAAGTTCGGCGAATCCTTGCCTCACTGGATTCCGGGTCAAGCCCGGAATGGCGACGGAGTAGTCCCCATAACTCCCATTGCTTTTGGCAATGTATCACGGTACGGTAGAAGCTCCTGGAAATATATGAGCATGCCGGATGAAACACAGTGAATTTCACAAGCGCCGCAAGAAACTCATGGATATGCTGGGCGATGGCAGTATTGCGATCCTGCCTGCCGCGCCTGAGAAAACACGTAACCGCGACGTGCAGTATCGCTATCGTCCCGATAGCGATTTTTATTATTTAACGGGGTTTGCCGAACCGGAAGCCGTTGTAGCCCTGATCCCGGGCCGGGGGCTGGGAGAATTTGTCCTGTTTTGTCGTGAACGTAACCCGGAACAGGAAATCTGGCACGGCGCCAGGGCCGGCCTGGAAGGCGCTTGTAATGATTACGGCGCGGATGACGCCTACCCGATTACCGACCTGGACGATATTTTACCCGGATTGCTGGAGAACCGGGAGCGGATTTATTACACCATGGGTAATAACGCCGTGTTCGATCAACGTGTGCTTGGCTGGGTCAATCAGGTGCGCGGCAAGGCGCGCAGCGGCATCCACGCACCGGAGGAATTCGTTTCCATGAACCATATCCTCCATGACATGCGTTTGTATAAGAGCCGCCATGAAATCAGCATGTTGCGCAAGGCGGCCGCCATTTCGGCCAATGCTCACATACGCGCCATGAAAGCATGTCGTCCGGGGATGATGGAATACCAGATTGAGGCTGAACTGATCCATGAGTTCATGCGCCAGGGGGCGCACAGCACGGCCTATCCTTCCATTGTAGGCAGCGGCGCAAACAGTTGTGTTTTGCATTACATAGATAATACCCGGGAACTGGCAGACGGTGACATATTATTGATTGACGCCGGGGCTGAATATGAATGCTATGCGAGTGACGTAACTCGTACGTTCCCGGTCAACGGCCGCTTCAACAGCCGGCAGAAATCGGTGTACGAGCTTGTCCTGGCCGCGCAGCAGGCTGCAATCGATGCAGTGAGGCCGGGACATCACTGGGCGCAACCCCATGACGCGGCGGTTGAAGTGCTGACCGAAGGCATGGTTGAGTTGGGAATTCTCAAGGGAAAACCGCAGTCCTTGATAAAGGAGAAGGCTTACAGTCGCTATTTCATGCACAAAACCGGGCACTGGCTGGGTATGGACGTACACGACGTCGGCGAATATAAGGTAGGCGATGAGTGGCGTATGCTGGAGCCGGGCATGGTTATGACCATTGAACCGGGACTGTATTTCCCGCCGCAACCGGGTCTTGCCAAAAAATGGTGGAACATCGGCGTGCGTATTGAAGATGATGTGCTGGTAACGAAGGCCGGCCACGAGGTGCTGAGCCGGGAAGCGCCCAAAAGCGTTGCTGAAATCGAGGCGCTGATGACTCTGAATAAATAGCGCAGATTTGTTATGCCACAGAGGACACGGATAAAAAGCAATGAATCATCTGGTCAGAGATTGATAATAGTTCTCGACCTGAATCACTCTGTGCTCTCTGTGTCCTCTGTGGCAAACATAAAATCAAACAATCGCGATGTATGATGTTGCGGTTATCGGCGGCGGCCTGGCCGGCGCCGGTCTTGCCTGTGCCCTGGCCTTCGAGCCGGCCGCCATTGCCCTGGTTGAACAGAGGCAGGCGCCGGACGGCAGCGGCCAGGACGAGGACGCGAGAGGCATCGCCTTATCGCTTTCTTCCCGGAAGTTACTGGACCAGATAGGCCTGTGGTCGAAACTGGAGCCGTCCGTTTGTCCCGTTGAAAGAATACACGTCAGTACCCGTGGCCGTTTCGGCTGTGTCAGGATGTCTGCCGATATGCTGGGTGTCGATGCTTTGGGGTTTGTGGCGCGCGCCCATGAGCTGGGACGCACGTTGTCCGGGGAGATGGCCGGTCACGCCAATATTGATACGTTCTGCCCGGCAACGACTGTCGGAATAGATCGTGATCCCCACTCGGTCAGCGTACGGATAAGGCAGGCCGGGGAGGAATCGATCCTGAAGTGCAGACTTCTCGTGATCGCGGACGGCGCTTTTTCAAACACCAGGGAACTGGCCGGGATAAAAACAAGAATCCATGATTACCGGCAAGCGGCCATCGTCAGCAACGTCTCGATTTCCCGGGACCACCGTAACACGGCGTACGAGAGATTTACCCCCGGCGGCCTGGTTGCCTTATTGCCGCTGCAGGGCCGCCGTTGCGTTTCGGTCATGGTAGTGCCGGCAGACAGGGCGGACAGTTATTTACAGTTTGACGACGAGACCTATCTCGACCTGCTGCAACAGGCATTCGGCAAGCGTCTGGGAAGTTTGTCCGGTGCGGGCGCGAGGAAATCCTACCCCCTGTTTTTACTCCGGCCGGAACAACAGACCCATGATCGCATCGTGCTGCTGGGCAATGCCGCGCATACCATCCATCCCAACGGTGCCCAGGGGTTTAATCTTGTTTTGCGGGACGTGGCGCAACTGGCCGATCAGCTTGGCGCGACCCTGCGCGAAGGCGGCGACGTGGGGGCCGCTGAGGTCCTTGCCGCATACGGTTCAGCCAGGCAGGCGGATCAGCGCCAGGTTATCCGCTTCACCGATTTACTGCAAAGGGCGTTCAACGATTCGAACCCGCTGAAGGCCGCGCTGCGCACCGGCGCAATGCTGATCCTGGATACGCTGCCGCCTCTGAAAAAAGAATTTATCAGGCAGGCGACAGGACTCCGGACGGCGCGCGCCAGGGGGCGGACGCCGCGGGGTGGAATGCGCAGGACGGAGTTTTATCCGGGGACAGAATTCAATTCTGTCCCCGGACGACGATGGAATGCGGAAGATGGAAAAGAAGAGGTAAAGAAAGAGTCCTCATCAACCAGGGAGCGGTCTTCCGCCTCCCGGCCTGCGGATACGGAGCTCCTGATAGTCGGCGGCGGCGTGGTCGGCGGCGCTATGGCGTTATTGGCGGCAGCCAACGGCATGGAATGTATCCTGGTCGAGCGCAGCACACCGAGCGCAACCGGGACCGCGGCTGAGGATGCCCGGGTGCTGGCCCTGACCCCGGCGTCCCGGAATATTCTGTCTGTGGGGCGGGCCTGGCAGCAACTGGGGGAGCAGCCCGGCCTGTTCAAACACATGCGGGTATGGGATGAGAACGGCGCCGGCAGCCTCCACTTCGATAGCGCCGATATCGGCCAGCCGACCCTGGCATATACGGTCAGGCAGAATGTATTGGTGAACGCGCTGGAATCAGTCTGCGCCGGGCTGCCCGGAGTTACGCTGTGCGCCGGCGTGGAACCGGCCGGTCTCATTGACGACCACAAGGCAATCAGGGTGACGCTGAGTGATGGCCGCGAGCTGTCGACAAAACTGCTTGTCGGCGCGGACGGGACGGGTTCGAAGATCAGGCAGCTTGCCGGAATGGATTATCGCGTGCGTCAATACAACCAAACGGCCGTTGCGAGTATCGTCAGCACGGAATTGAGCCACGGGCAAGTCGCCCGCCAGCGGTTTATGACGAACGGCCCCCTGGCGTTCCTGCCCCTGGCCGAACCGAACCGCTGTGGCGTGGTCTGGTCGACTGCACGGGGACACGCGGCAGAGCTGCTTGCCATGGATAAGGCGGCATTTCAACAGGCGCTGGCCGAGGCGTTCGAGCACTCCCTGGGCGCGGTCAGCGACGCCGGCGTCAGGCAGAGTTTCCCCCTGCAAAGAGCCCAGGCGCGCCATTACTGCCGTGAAAGGATTGCCCTGGTCGGCGATGCGGCGCATTGTGTTCATCCCCTGGCCGGGCTGGGCGCCAACCTGGGTCTGCTCGACGTGGCCAGCCTGTTCCAGGTGATCAGGGAAGCCGGGATAAAAGGACGTGATCCGGGCAGTACGGCAGTGCTGAGAAAGTATGAAAGATGGCGCAAAGGTGAAAATTTTATGGTCATGATGGCCCTGGAGAGTTTAAAATACCTGTTTGAAAACCAGACGTTACCCGTTCCCCCGTTAAGGAATGCCGGACTGGGCCTGTATAATTCATTTCAGGCCCTGAAGAATTTCACAATGCGCCGGGCCACTGGCCTGGATGGCGATATACCTGATTTTGTAAAGACAAGCCCGCATTTCTCACCAGGTCGCTAGTAACCATAGGATATATGTTTGCTGTCAATGAGTTATGGTAAGCTTCTCACTATGTCGTCATCACAGACTGCGCTTGATGCGCCCTCGCTTGTCTTTTTTGCGCCAGCGGGCACGTGTTCATTGCGCCCATCCCTGGGCGCAACCCTGCGGGCGGCTGTCGCCGTGCAAATCGTCTGTCCTGACGATTTGTCCCTCAACCATAGCTACGGCTATGCTTTCGGTCGCAGGCGCCCGCTGGCGCAAAAAATCCGGCGCGATCATCGCATCACCTGGCAAGAAATGCGGGCTGGCTGAGCCCATACAACCGGATGGAAAATTCAACGCCGACACATTTTATCCGCAAGATCATCGACGATGATTTGGCGCAGGATCGTTGCCCGGAAGGCATCCACACGCGCTTTCCGCCGGAACCCAACGGTTTCCTGCATATAGGCCATGCCAAGGCAATATGCCTGAACTTCGGCATGGCGGCGGAGTACCGGGGGAAATGCAACCTGCGCTTTGATGATACCAACCCGGAAAAAGAGGACATGAAATACGTCGAGGCCATAAAGGACGACGTGCACTGGCTGGGTTTTGACTGGGAAGACAGGTTGTTTTTTGCCTCGGATTATTTTCAGCAGTTGTTTCACTATGCCGTCGAATTGATCCGGCAGGGCAAGGCCTACGTGGACAGCATGAGCGCGGACCAAATCAGGGAGTATCGCGGCACCCTGACGCAACCTGGAACTGACAGTCCCCATCGAAACCGGCCGATTACCGAAAACCTGGAATTGTTCGACAAGATGAAAGCCGGTGAGTTTGCCGACGGCGAATATGTGCTCAGGGCGAAAATTGACATGCAGGCGGCCAACCTGAACATGCGTGATCCGGTCATTTACCGGATTCGCAAATCCCGCCATTACCGCACCGGCGATGACTGGTGCATCTATCCCATGTACGATTTTACCCAGTGTCTGTCGGATGCGCTGGAGCATGTCAGCCACTCACTGTGCAGTCTGGAATTCGAGGATCACCGCCCCCTGTACGACTGGTTCATCGATAACCTGGATACGCCTGCGCGCCCGCGCCAGTATGAATTCGCCCGGCTGAACCTTGAGTATACGGTGCTGAGCAAACGCAGGCTGATCGAACTGGTCGAGGACGGGTACGTGGACGGCTGGGATGACCCGCGCATGCCCACCCTGTCCGGCTTGCGGCGGCGCGGGTTTACCCCGAAATCGATACGCGACTTCTGCGAGCTGATCGGCCTGACCAAGAGCGATACCTATATTGACGCGGGCGTGCTGGAACACGTTATCAGGAATGAACTGGGCGCTGCCGCGCCGCGCCGCATGGCGGTATTACGCCCTTTGAAAGTCGTGATCGACAACTATCCCGCTGAGGAGGAGGAGTTGCTGGATGCCGCCAATCATCCCCAGGACCCGGCTATGGGGATGCGCCAGGTCCCATTCAGCAAGGTGTTATATATTGAACAGGATGATTTTATGGAAGATGCGCCCAGGAAGTTCTTCCGTCTGGCGCCCGGCCGGGAAGTGCGCCTGCGTTATGCTTATTTCATCACCTGCAACAAAGTTATCAAGGATGAGCAAACCGGCGCAGTGCTTGAGTTGCATTGCAGCTATGATCCGGCAACACGGGGCGGCAACGCTCCCGACGGACGCAAGGTCAAGGGGACGATCCACTGGGTATCGGCAAAACACGCACATCCCGCGCAGATAAGGCTCTATGACAGGCTGTTTTCCGTCGCCAATCCCGACCGCGGCGAGCAGGACTGGAAGAGCTATATCAACCCGGCTTCCCTGGAGTCGCTTACACGTTGCCTCATTGAACCGGACCTGGCGCAGGCAGAGCCGGAGCAACGCTTTCAATTTGAACGCCTGGGATACTTCTGCGCTGACCGGGAAGACTGGCGGCCGGACAAGCCTGTGTTCAACCGGATCGTCACGTTGCGCGACAGCTGGGCGAAAATAAGCAAAAAGTAGTAGTTCAACAATTTTATTTTCAGCCACAGAGGACACAGAGTTCACAGAGTCAGGTTTGTGCAGATATTGTTATCCAGGCGGATGCCAGCATCGAGTTGAACATACTTTCCTTATAAGGAATCATGTAATCGATTGGGTTCTGGCCTTCATCAGTATAATGCAGGGAATGACACGAATAAGCCTCTGTGAACTCTGTGTCCTCTGTGGCTGAATCTGTGGCTGAGGAGTTGATATGACAGATCTGAATACCGCGCTGTACCGCTCAACTATTGGCGCCCTGCACCTGTTAAACCAGGGCAAGGTCCGGGACATTTATGATGTGGATGCCGGCCACCTCCTGATCGTCACCAGTGACCGTATCTCCGCCTTCGACGTGGTGTTGCCCGATCCCATCCCCGGTAAAGGCAGGGTGTTGACCACGGTGTCCAATTTCTGGTTTGACCGGACCGAACAGTTGATCGGCAACCACCTGACCGGTCGCAGCCTGGATTCCATCGGTCTTCCGGAGGGCGAGGTCAACCAGCTCGAAGGCCGGGCCATCGTTGTCAAAAAACTGACCCCGCTGCCGGTGGAAGCTATCGTCCGGGGGTATATCATCGGCTCGGGCTGGAAAGACTACCAGCGTAGCGGCGCGGTCTGCGGCATAACATTGCCGGCCGGCCTGCAACAGGCGCAACAGTTGCCGGAACCGATATTTACGCCTTCCACCAAGGCGGAGGCAGGGGAGCATGATGAAAATATCAGTTTTGAACACGCCGTCGAACTGTTGGGTAGCGGCCTTGCGGAAAAAGTTCGCCGGCTGAGTCTGGCCATCTATCAACAAGCGGCGGAATATGCAAGGGAACGAGGCATCATCGTAGCCGATACCAAACTGGAATTCGGCACTGATCGGAACGGCGAGCTGTTCCTGATCGATGAGGTGGTAACGCCCGATTCGTCCCGCTTCTGGCCGGCTGATTCCTACCGCACCGGCATCAGCCCCCCCAGCTTTGACAAGCAATACGTAAGGGACTATCTTGAAACCCTGGACTGGGACAAACGGGCGCCCGGCCCGGCGCTGCCCGAGGAAGTCATCCGGCAGACTTCCGCCAAATACAAAGAGGCCCAGGACAGGTTATTAGATGATTCCTCTTCACGACGATAACCCCACAGAAATTTTTCCGGTACTTACCGTAGCCTTCATCGCGGCCTGCGTCCTGGTGTTCCTGTGGCAGGCTTCCCTGGGCACGCAAGGCTACCAGGCATCCGTCTATGCCCTGGGCGTCATCCCTGCCGTGTTGTTGAACAAGGTCACGTTGCCGGCGGAACTGGCCGTGGTGCCTGCCACCGTAACCGTGTTTACCTCCATGTTCCTGCACGGCGGCTTCATGCACCTGGCCGGCAACATGCTGTACCTGTGGATTTTCGGCAACAACGTGGAAGATGCAATGGGGCACGGGAAGTTTATCGTATTTTACCTGGTCTGCGGGGTTGCGGCCGTATTCGGCCAGGTGTTGCAGAACCCGAGCTCCGAGATACCCATGATCGGGGCCAGCGGCGCCATCTCAGGGGTATTGGGCGCTTACCTGATTCTTTATCCCCGCGCCAGGGTGCTGGTGCTGATTCCCCTGGGGTTCTTTATCCAACTGGTAAGGCTGCCGGCCTTATGGGTACTGGGCCTGTGGTTTGCCATGCAGTTGATCAGCTCCGCGCTCACCTCGTCGGAAGGAGGAGGCGTGGCCTGGTTTGCCCACATAGGCGGTTTTGTCGCCGGCATGGCGCTGATCCCGTTCTTCAAGACCGGGAACGTCACGCTGTTCCATAAAGCCCATGGCTCTAAACGGCTGGCTAGGCGGGTAAGCCGCTGGCCACAGCAGGACGGGCAGCATAATCAATTACAGGATGGCTTGGATCGCTGGTCGAAGCGGTCTAAGCGGACCAAGCAATAAAGAAAACCCTTTTTTGCCACAGAGGACACAGAGATCACAGAGTGGATCGAGAGTCTTTTTAATCCAAGGGTAACCTGCCTGTTTATCAATTCATCTTAACCAGACTGAATGATGGCATTAAACCCTTATCTCTGTGTTCTCTGTGTCCTCTGTGGCTATCAGCATATAATTGCATTCAGCCCGTTAATCAGCCGTTGCATCCCTTCCTCTACCGTTGATTGATCCAGGGCGCCGTAGGAAATTCTCAGGTAGCAGCCCTCCTGCATGCCGAAGGCGCTGCCGGGCATGACCGCTATCCTGAATTCGCGGATCAGGCGTTTGACGATATCCATGTCAGTCTGATTCGTTTCCAGGCGCGGAAACGCATAAAAGGCGCCATCGGAGCGAATGTCATGCGCGCGACAGTCCAGTTTTTTCAATTCCTCAAGCACAAACAGGCGATTGCGGGCGATCTGCCTGATCTTGTCGTCGCAAAATCCCCGGCCTGCCTCAAGCGCGCCGATGGCTGCATATTGAGAAGCCAGCGGCGGGCAGATCAGGTTGGTATCCTGTACCTTCCTCACGGCTTCGTGCAGGTGCGCGGGGATCAGCATATAACCGATGCGCCAGGACGAAAACCCGTATGCCTTGGATAAGGAGAACAGGGAAATGGTGTGCCGGTCCGAATCATCCAGGCCCGCGGGGGAGAAATGGCGCTGCTGGTCGAATACGAAATATTCATAAGCCTCGTCGCTGATGTGGTAAATCCCCCGTTCCCGACACAGTTCGTTGATTGCCGTTAATGTTT
The DNA here is from genome assembly GCA_965205405.1 of Gammaproteobacteria bacterium. Taxonomy (GTDB): domain Bacteria; phylum Pseudomonadota; class Gammaproteobacteria; order Eutrophobiales; family Eutrophobiaceae; genus JAAXHV01. The sequence continues at coordinate 983,441 of OZ242169.1, read as the reverse complement.
GTTCCGGGTAGACGGCGCCGCTGGGGTTATTGGGCGAGATGGTCACGACCGCCGCGCTGCGCGGGGTAATCGCTGCGGCAACGGCTTCGGGGTCAAGCTGGAAATGCCGGTCGGTCGCCACGCAAACCGGTTCACAGTTCAACATCCTGACGGCCATTTCGTGGTTGAAATAATAGGGAGTGGGCAAGATGACTTCAGCCCCCGGATCGGTAATGGCAAACAACGCGTTCAGGAACCCCATATTGGCGCCGGCCGTGACAACCAGGCGCTGTTTTTCATCGACGTCTATGCGGTTATCGGTCGACAGCTTGTGCCTGATCCTGTCGCCAAGCTCTGCAATGCCTTCCACCGGACCATAATACTGGTTCAGTTCCCCGCCATGGGCCATGACGTTTTGCAGCGCTTTCTCCGGCGGCCCGAAATTGACTACGCCCTGTCCCAGGGAAATGGCGCCCGGCGTTGCCTTGATCAGGTCGGCCACGATGGGTACGACAGGGGACTGAACGGCGCCCATCCTTCGGCTAAACATGGTCAAATCACGGTTTTGCATCCGTCGATAATGGCAGAAAACAGGCGCCGGCCTTTAATGCCTGTCTTTAGTGTCGGCTACAGCTTTAAGGAGTTCCAGTACCTGTTGCTTCGCTTCCGGGCCGGTGACGGCTGCCATTGCCTGGTTGAACAGTTTTACTTTTTTGTCGTGTTCGCTCAATAATTGCTCGAGTTTCAGGCTTTCGGCGATACCGGGTTCGCCGCCTTTTTTGTATTTTTCGTCCAGGGCTTGCAGCAATGAGAAATAGTCATCCTTGCTGGCGCACATGGCCTGGTAGGCCTGCCAGACGGCTTCGGTCTCCGGGCTGAGTTTTTCAGTGACGGAAGCTGACATGGGGAATGGCGTGGACTCGGCAGCTTCAGGCAGCCTGTTCAAGGGCGTCCGAGTATTGTCCCAGGCAGGCCAGGCTGTTGCATTTTTCCCTGTGCAGCAGGACCGCCTGCGCTGCGTCGAAGTTGTCCGGGCTGCCGGCCCAGGTCTTCAGGCAGGGTTCCTGCAAGGCGCGCCCGTAGGAGAAGCTGAGGGGCCAGGGCAGGCCGTCATAGCTCCGGTTCATTTCATTCAGGTGGGCCGTTGCCAGGGCTGCGCTTTGTCCGCCGGACAGGAATACGATTCCCGCCAGCGCCGCCGGTACCGTATTCAACAGGCACAGCACCGTTTTGTCGGCCACTTCCTGTATGTCCGCCTGGTGGGAACATTTTTTCCCGGATATGACCATATTTGTCTTGAGGATGGTAAATTCCAGCGCCACGGCCTGGCTGTAGAGAGCATTAAACAGCGATCTCAGGGTTTTTTCCGTGGCCCAATAACAGGTATCAATATCATTGTCGGCGTCCATCAGGACTTCCGGTTCCACCATGGGAACAATACCGGCTTCCTGGCATAAACCCGCGTAGCGGGCCAGGGCATGGGTATTGGCTTCGATACAGGCATCGGACGGAATATGATCACCGATGGTGATCACGGCGCGCCACTTGGCGAAGCGGGCGCCCAGCTCGCGATACTCGGCAAGGCGCTCGCGCAAGCCGTCCAGGCCTTCGGTCACTTTTTCCCCGGGGTGACCCGCCAGGTCCTTTGCGCCTTTATCCACCTTGATGCCGGGCATGATCCCGTTCTTGATCATGGCCTCCGGGAAGGGGACGCCTGTCCGGGTCTTCTGGCGCAGGGTCTCATCGAATAGAATCATGCCGCTGATGAACTCCTGGCTGCCGGGTGCGGTGATCAGCAATTCCCGGTATGCGCGCCGGTTTTCTTCGGTGGATTCGATATCAATCGTGTCGAAACGTTTTTTAATGGTCGGCAGGCTCTCATCAATGGCGAGGATACCTTTGCCCTCCGCCACCATGGCGGCGGCTGTTTGCGCCATCTGCTCCGTCATATCACTCATTCAGACTTGCTCCCGTGGTTGAAAATAATTGATCGGATTGTAAGGCAAATCCTGCGAAAATAATATATCCCGGTTCAGCAGCGCCAGGATCAATTCAGAGAAAAAGGGGACAGAATTAAATTCTGTCCCCGATGAGTAATCATGTGTAGATCAACTCTGTGCTCTCTGTGTCCTCTGTGGCTATAATCATTTTCAGGGGACTTCCGGGTTAAAGGTCTTGCTGATGATCTTCCATTCGCCGTCAATTTTAGCAAGATGGAAGTAGTCGGTGAAATTTATCCCCATGAACCCTGCCTCTTTAAGGGTGATGCTGGCAATCGGGCCGGAAATTTCGACGCTGGTGATTTCACCTGTGTAATCTCCGCCTGCTTCTACCCCGGGAGGGGGGTTCTCCACCGCCTGGAAAAACGGTTCCGGTGAACCCATCAGGTATTCGCCCATCATGTACCCTGACATCAAGGCATCCTCGTGGAAGATTGCCCGCAAGCGTTCGGCGCTGCCGGCGCTACAGGCGTCGACATATTCCTGGATGACTGCGCGTGCGCGATCTGCTTCCGCTGTTTGACTCATATCATTATCCTCACTCTTTATGTTACCCGGTTGTTTCTCCGACCCGAATGATTTTCAGGTTATTGGTCCCGCCGCGGTGGCCCCTGAGGTCGCCTTTTGTGATCAGGACTATATCACCTTTGTCGACCAGCTTGCGCTTGAGCAGGACGGCGATGATTTCCTTGTTGGCCTCCAGCGGATCCGTATGGGTGATGTCAAAATGTATGGGATAGACATCCCGGTATAATCTTACCTTGCGCATGGTTGATGCGTGGCGGGTAAATGCCAGGATAGGGATCCCGGAGCTGATACGCGACATCCACAGGCAGGTTGAGCCGGTTTCCGTCAGCGCGGCAATCGCCCTGGCCTTAATATGGTTCGCCGCATACATGGTAGACATGGCGATAGCCTCGTCGATCCGTCCGAATTCCTGGTTGATGCGGTGGTGTGACTCCCGGGTTTCCTTTTGTTTTTCCGTTTCCTCACAGATCCTGGCCATGGCCTGGACAACCCGGTCAGGAAACATCCCGATACTCGTTTCTCCGGACAGCATGACTGCGTCCGTGCCGTCCAGGATGGCATTGGCGACGTCGAAAACTTCCGCGCGGGTGGGGATCGGGTTGTAGATCATGGATTCCATCATTTGCGTTGCGGTAATCACCGGACGGTCCAGGTCCTGGGCTTGTATGATGAGTTTTTTTTGTACCGGCGGCAGGGACGCGTCGCCGATTTCAACTCCCAGGTCGCCGCGGGCGATCATGATGGCGTCGGCTGCTTCGATAATGGCAGCGGCATTTTCCAGCGCTTCCACTCGTTCAAATTTCGCTATGATCCCCGCATTCGAACCTGCCTTGTCCAACAGCGAACGGGCCTGGATAATGTCGGCGGCGCTACTGGCAAAGGACACGGCAAAATAATCGGCGCCGATCTCAACGCCGTGCACCAGGTCCTTGTGGTCTTTTTTGGTCAGGGCGCCTGCGGAAAGTCCGCCTCCTTTCAGGTTGATGCCTTTGTTGTCCGACAGCTTCCCGCCGACGACAACCGTGCAGCGCACCCGCGTCTTTACCACGCCGACTACTTCCAGGGCGATGCGCCCGTCATCGACCAGCAGGGTATCCCCGGGATTGACATCCCGGGCCAGCGCTTGGTAAGTGACGCCTACCTGTGATTCAGTGCCCGCGTTATCCGGCAAAGACGAATCGAGCGTGAAGTTATCTCCTTCATGCAGCAGGACCGTACCGTCACGGAACCGCCGGAGCCTGATTTTCGGACCCTGTAAATCTGCTATGAGGCCGATTTCAATGCCTTTCCTGCCGGTAATATCCAGCAGTAGCCGGGCCCTTTCCCGGTGCTCCAGGTGGGTCTGGTGGGAATAATTGATACGAAACAGGTCCACACCGGCATCGACCATTTTTTCCAGCATTCCCGGCTTGTCGGTGGCCGGTCCCATGGTGGCAATGATTTTTGTCCTACGCATAGTTACCAGTTCAGGTTAAGCGGTTTAAGCCGGATTACGGATTTGCGAGTCATTATCCTGCAATACGGCAACGGCAGGCAGTGTTTTTCCTTCCAGCAGTTCCAGGAATGCGCCGCCGCCGGTGGATATGCAGGAAATACTGTCCGCCACGCCGAACCGGGTGATGGCTGAGACGGTATCTCCGCCCCCCGCAATCGATAATCCCGGATTTGCGGCGACGGCCCCGGCCAGGGCGGCAGTACCGGCCGCGAATTGTTCAATTTCGAATACGCCCAGAGGGCCGTTCCACAGGATCGTGGCGGCGCGCCGGATAATGCGGTTATTCATCTCTATGGTCTCCGGGCCTATATCCAGGATTAAGTCATCCGGTTTGATTTGCGCCAGGGTTTTGAGCTCTGCCTGCGCATCTTCCGTCACGGATTTGGCGCAGACAACGTCCACCGGCAGCGGCACTTCCTTATTGTGCTGTTTGGCATAAGCAAGAATGTCCGCCGCGGCGTTAACCAGATCCGGTTCCTGGAGTGAGGCGCCGATAGCGTATCCGGCGGCTTTCAGGAAGGTGTTGGCAATCCCGCCGCCGACGATCAACTGGTCCACTTTTTTTATCAGGTTGTTCAGCGCCATCAATTTTGTCGAGACCTTTGCCCCGCCGACGATAGCCGTCATCGGGTGTCCGGGCTGTTCCAGGGCTTTTGTCAGCATGTCAATTTCAGCAAGCAGCAAGGGACCGGCACAGGCCACGGGGGCATATTTCGCCACGCCGTGAGTGGAAGCCTGGGCGCGGTGCGCCGTGGCGAAGGCGTCATTTACATAAACGTCGCACAGGCCGGCCAGGCGTCTGGCAAGCGCATCACTGTTTTTTGTCTCACCCGGCATAAAGCGGATGTTTTCCAGCATCACGATCTCCCCGGGCCGTATTGAAATCCCATCCTCCCAGGCGCGTAGCAGGGACACATCCTGTTTCAACAAGGCAGAGACGTGTCCGGCGACCGGGGCCAGGCTGTATTTGTCGTCATAGTGTCCCTCCCGGGGGCGTCCCAGGTGGGACATCAGGATCACGGCTGCCTGTGAGTCAAGCAAGCGCTTCAGGGTAGGCAGGCAGGCCCGGATACGCGTGTCGTCCTGGATGACGCCGGCACTGATCGGCACGTTGAAATCGGCCCTGATCAGGACTTTTTTGTGGGTCAGCGTCAGGTCATCCAGGGTAATGAAATCAGGGTTCATCCGTTATGGTGTTTCCGCTGTCATTCCCGAGCCTCTGCCGTCATTCCGGTTTGCGCCGGAATGACGGTGTCTTGTGCGCGGGATTCCTGCCCCTGGATTACAACATTCGAGGACATGCTTGGTGGGAATGGCAGTTAGTATGTTAATCAGCATTCATCAGGGCAATTGTCGTATCCAGCATGCGGTTGGAAAACCCCCATTCATTATCGTACCAGGCGACGACTTTCACCGTTTTGCCCTCAATGACTTTGGTTAATGCGGCATCATAAGTCGCCGACGCCGGATCATGGTTAAAGTCGATGGAAACCAGCGGCGCCGTGCTGCAGGCCAGGATGCCGTTCAGGGGGCCGTCTGCCGCCGCCTGCATAATCTCGTTGATTTCCTCGTGTGAGGTATCACGGGCTGCCTGGAAAGTCAGGTCTACCAGTGAAACGTTGATGGTCGGCACGCGTACCGCGTAGCCGTCCAGTTTGCCGTTCAGTTCCGGCAGGACCAGGCCGACGGCCGCCGCCGCGCCGGTTTTCGTCGGAATCATGGACAAGGTGGCGGAACGGGCGCGCCGCAAGTCAGTGTGATACACGTCGGACAGCACCTGATCGTTGGTGTAGGCATGGATCGTGGTCATGACGCCGTTTACCACACCTATGTGGTCATGCAGCACCTTGACGACCGGGGCCAGGCAGTTGGTCGTGCATGAGGCGTTGGAGATGACGCTATCCGTTTTTTTCAGAACGCCATGGTTGACGCCGTAAACGATGGTTGCATCCACGTCCTTGCCGCCGGGCGCGGAAATAATGACTTTTTTTGCCCCTCCCTGCAGGTGTGCACCGGCTTTTTCCTTGCTGGCGAAGAAACCGGTAGACTCATGGACGACGTCCACGCCCAGTTCGCCCCAGGGCAGCTTTGCCGGGTCCCGTTCCGACAGGACCCGTATCCGGTCGCCATTGACCAGCATGTAATCGCCGTCAACCGCAACCGTTCCGGGAAACTTGCCGTGGGCGGTATCGTAGCGGGTCAGGTGGGCATTGGTCTCGGCATTGCCCAGGTCGTTGACTGCAACGATGCGGATTTCGTCGGTGCGGCCGCTCTCATACAGCGCGCGTAGAATATTTCTGCCGATCCTGCCGTAACCGTTGATTCCTACGTTGATAGTCATTATGTATAGCTCCAGGTGTTGACTGTTAAAGTGTTTGAACCAGCCGGATCAGCCCCTCTACGTTGATGCCGAAATGGTTGAACACGGCGCTGCCGGGGGCCGACTCGCCGAAGCTCGGGACGCCCAGTATCTTACCATCAAGCCCGACGTATTTGCGCCAGTAATCGGGTATGCCGGCTTCAATGGCGATGCGCCGGCGGCATGCAGCAGGCAGGACCTGCTCGCGGTATTGCTCGGGTTGCCTGTCGAACACGTCCGTTGCCGGCATGGATACGACGCGCACGCGCCTGCCGTCCGCGTTTAACTGCTTTGCGGCATCAGCGGCAATGGCGACTTCCGAACCGGTGGCGATGATGATCAGCTCAGGCTCGCCTGCGGGCTCCACCAGGATGTAGGCGCCGCGCTCGATGGCGTCAAACTGCTGTGCGGTTCGTTCCATACAGGGTAAGGATTGGCGCGACAGCAACAGGGCGGTGGGGTTATCCCGGTTTTCCAGGGCCGTTTTCCAGGCGACCGCGGTTTCAACCGCATCACAGGGACGCCAGACCGACATATTCGGGATCAGGCGCAAGGTGGCGGCCTGTTCCACTGCCTGGTGGGTGGGACCGTCTTCCCCCAGGCCAATTGAATCGTGGGTCAGGACGAAGATACTGCGCAGTTTCATCAATGCCGCCATACGCAGGGCATTACGGGCATATTCGGTAAAGATGAGAAAAGTGCCTCCGTAGGGAACAAACCCGCCGTGCACGGCCAGACCGTTATTGATGGCGGCCATGGCGAATTCCCTGACACCGTAATAGAGGTAATTACCGCCTGCAACCGCATCGGTAATCACCGTGGAATCCTGCCGTAGTGTGAGGTTGGAGCCGGTCAGGTCCGCCGAGCCGCCAATCAGTTCCGGCAAGGCCGGACCGTAGGCGTTCAAGGTGTTCTGTGACGCCTTGCGGGAGGCGATGGTTTCTGCCTTCTGCTGAGTGGTTTCGATGTAAGCCCGGCTGGTTTCCTGCCAGTTTGCCGGCAGGTCGCCCCCGACCCGGCGCAGGAACTCGGCGGCGTCCTCCGGATAACGTTTCTTATAAATGGAAAACTTCTCTGTCCAGTCCGCTTCGAGCCGCGCCCCCCGTTGCCGGGCGTCCCAGCCGCGATAGATTTCTGCGGGAATTTCAAACTCAGGCCAGGACCAGTCAATGTTTTTCCGCACCCGGGCAACCTCATCCGCTCCCAGGGGGGCGCCGTGGCTGGAAGCCTTGCCTTGTTTGTTGGGCGATCCCAGGCCGATAATGGTATTGCAGCATAAGATGCTCGGTTTATCGGAGACTGCCCGTGCTTTGCTGACGGCTTGCCTGATGGCTTCCGGATCATGGCCGTCAATATCGGGTATCACATGCCATTTATAGGCCTTGAACCGTTGCGGGATGTCTTCGGTAAACCAACCCTTCACCTCGCCGTCAATGGAGATTTGATTACTGTCATAGATGACGATGAGTTTGCCCAGGCCCAGGGTGCCCGCCAGCGAACAGGCTTCATGGGAGATGCCCTCCATCAGGCAACCGTCGCCGACGGAGGCATAGGTGTAATGGTTGACGATGCCAAGGTGGGAGCGGTTGAACTGCGCGGCCAGGGTGCGTTCGGCAAGGGCCATGCCCACGGCATTGGCCAGTCCCTGGCCCAGGGGCCCGGTCGTTGTTTCTATGCCGGGGGTGTAACCGTATTCGGGATGGCCGGGTGTTTTCGAATTAAGCTGGCGGAAATTTTTCAACTCCTTCATCGGCAGGTCGTAACCGGTCAGGTGCAGGATGGAATAAAGCAACATGGAACCGTGACCGTTGGACATGACGAACCGATCCCGGTCAACCCAGCCGGGGTTGGCCGGGTTATGGTTGAAAAAATCGTTCCACAGCACCTCGGCAATATCCGCCATGCCCATGGGCGCGCCGGGGTGCCCGGAATTGGCGCGCTGTACCGCATCCATACTCAATGCCCGGATTGCATTGGCAAGCTGGCGTCTGGAAGCTATGGTTATTCTCCTGATAGATCGAATTGGATTGTACTGGTACGGAAAAGAGGCGGATCCCTTCACACTTAAAATATCTGTCCAATAATATATCATACTAATCCCCTGACGGCGATATACTGTCAACCGCTCATAATAATCAGGAAACGGGAGCATGAACGGCGCGGAAAGTCTGTTAAGAACACTGGTCAACAACGATATCACCACTTGTTTTACCAATCCGGGTACGTCGGAGATGCAGTTTGTCGCCGCGGCAGACCGGGTTGCCGACATGCGTTGCGTGCTGTGCCTGGCAGAGGGCGTGGTATCAGGAGCCGCGGACGGTTACTCCAGGATGTCTGACACCCTGCCGGCGACGCTGTTGCATCTTGGCCCCGGCCTGGGAAACGGCCTGGCCAATTTCCATAACGCCATGCGGGCCGGGGCGCCCATTGTCAATATCGTGGGAGATCATGCAACCACCCATAAGCAGTATGACGCGCCATTGGCTTCGGACGTTGCCGCTTATGCCAAACCGGTCTCTGCCTGGATAAAGGAAAGCGCGACGGCCGCGGACATCCCGGCGGATGCGCTGGCGGCGATCACGGCCGCCCGGCAACCGCCGGGACACATTGCGACCCTGATCATCCCCGCGGATTGTTCCTGGAACCACTGCCCCACCGATCCCGGTCAGAAGGCCGCGGCGCCCGCCCGTCCCAAAGTCGCTGATGATGCGGTGAAACAGGTGGCTGAGGCGCTGCGTTCGCGGGAGCCGGCAGCACTGCTGCTGGGTGATCACGCATTGCTTGAGAAGGGCGCCGGACTGGCCGGTGTGATCAGCAATCACGTAAATGCCCGGGTCTTTTCCCATACGTTTACTGCGCGCATCACCCGCGGCGCAGGGCGGGGGAATATCGAGCGCCTGCCGTACTTTCCCGAGGCGATTATCGAGACGCTGACGGGCATCCGGCATCTCATTATTGCCGGTACAAAACCACCGGTCAGCTTTTTTGCCTACCCGAATCTGCCCAGTTACCTGGTCCCCCCGGATTGCCGGGTGCATCACCTGGCCGGAGCCGGAGACGACGTAGTCGATGCCCTGGCCAGGGTGATCGACGAGCTTGGCGCCGGCCGTGTCTCCCCGATCCTGATGCCGTTGAAGAAGCCACCCCTGCCTGCGGGTGATTTAACGCCCGAAACCATCGCCCTGAGTGTTGCCGCCCTGATGCCGGAAAATGCCGTCGTTGCCGAGGAAGCGATCAGTTCGGGGGGAAGCCTGATACCGGCCACCGCCACGACGGAACCCCATGACTGGCTGTTCACGACCGGCGGCGCCATCGGCCAGGGGTTGCCCAATGCCACCGGCGCGGCGCTGGCCTGTCCGGACCGCAGGGTCCTGTGCCTGCAAGCGGACGGCAGCGGCATGTATTCCCTCCAGGCCCTGTGGACCCAGGCCCGGGAATCCCTGGACGTGACCACCGTTATCCTTGCCAACCGCAAATACCGGATCCTGAACATCGAATACCAGCGCGTCGGCGCCGGCGCGCCGGGCGCCAGGGCCCGTTCCATGATGGACATCGACAACCCTATAATCGACTGGGTCAAGCTGGCAAACGGCATGGGAGTACCCGCCTGCCGCGTGACGACAACGGATCAATTAAACAGGCAACTGGCCGCTTACCTGGCCGAACCGGGCCCGAACCTGATTGAGGCTGTAATCTGAACTCTTCTTAATGGGGTGAAACTTCGGGGGTAACTTCGGGGGTGATAATTACTTTTGACTCTGGCCGTGACTCTGACTTTCTACCAAGCGTCGTGAAGAAAACAGGGGTTAACTCACTTCTTTAAACTGGGTTATTTTAACTTTCCCACCGGGAAAACTGGCAATCACCTCCAGTTGTCCTCCCATAGCCTCAATATAGCTGCGCAGGGTCTGTATATACATATCCGTACGATGTTCCAGTTTCGAAACACTGGCTTGTTTTATTCCCAGTGTCCTGGCCAGTTGTTCCTGGGATAAAGCGCGTGCCTGACGCAACTCTTGAAGCGGCATTTCTTTCAGCATTGCCTGGCTTAATCCGGCTGCTTTTTCAAGCGCTGCGGGCTTCATTTTCGCCCTTAATTCAGAAAATTTCTTAGCCATGTTGCCTTTCGCCTGCTATGTAAATGTCATCCACCATTCCTCGAATTCGTCCGTATACTCGACTCCATATTCCACATAGGGAATATAGCTTAAAGAGAATATTTTTCAAGTGTTATATCTCTTTTCAAGGGTCATAATCTGTTTTATCTTACTTCCGGTAGTTCCTGCTAACAGAAAGCCAGGAGTTTAAAATACGTTCCGTTTTACTCAAGTAGCCGTGTCGCACGACGTAAATACCACTAACGAAAATGTTGATGGTCCCCATCCAGGCAAATCTATCTGGGTTACTATCAATAATTCCAGTTTGCGTGAGCGAGCGATGTACGGTTAAGCTCATCCCGACACGTGCGCCACTGGGGCAGGTGTTTGTCCATCAGGTCGCGAAACCGATTATTGTGTCTGCGTTCGATTAAATGGACCAACTCATGGACGACAATGTACTCAAGACAATGCGCGGGTTTCTTTATCAGTGCAAGATTCAGCCAGATGCGACGGGCGCGCGTGTTACACGTCCCCCAGCGCGTCCTCATCTTCTTGATGCGAACTTCATTGACCTGCACGCCGATGTTTTGTTCCCATTTGTCGACAAGTGTCGGCAAGCGGTCGCTCAGTTGACTGCGATACCACCGATAAAGCGCCTGCTCCCGTTTATCGCGGTTAGAGTCCGGACGTACACTTAACGCTATTGTGGCATTGTCGAGCAACTGAACAGCAGGTGGGGCATTTCGCTCAATTACGTCCAGCCGAAAGCGCCGACCCTCAAAGTAATGGTTTTCGCCGGTCACGTACTCCCGCTCGGATTGCCGCCCCTGACGCTCAAACTGCACCTGTTTCCGGCGAATCCATCCCAGGCGAGAAATGACAGCCATCCGAACCGCGTCTTTATCGAGGCGCAACGGCGCGCTCACCCGTACCCGACCATTCGGCGGGTAAACGCCTACGTAGAGATTCTTGATATTCTTGCGCACCACCTCAACGGCAATACCACAGACATCAATATTACGCCGGTCAGTAGTCACGCTGGGCCTTCACAATTTCAAAAATAGTCTGGTCCTGACTGGTATCCGGGCCGATACCAACCACCTGGGCCATAATCCGCGAGACCTCGGCCGGTGTGTAGAACTGTCCCTTGCTCTTGCCCGACTCGGTGGCGAAGTGCTGCATCAGGTATTCGTAGGCGTCGCCGAGCAGGTCATCGCAGCTTTGCCAGAGTGATGAGTAGAGTTGGGATTTTTTCAGAGCCATTAAATATCTTTTTCATGTGTACGAATCCACCTGGCAAACTCCACGTCATCAATCATCCATTCACCTTGCCAGTGATCAATGAGTCCATCCCGCTCAAGTTTGCGTAGAGCAGCCTGGACCCGGCCCGTACTGGGTGCGTTTTCGTTGAGCAGTTGTCCTATTTTTTCCCGTGTTTGCTTTGTAAACGGTTTTTCACCTCGTGCAACCGCCAGGATGCAGGCGCGTTGAACATGTGTCAGCGACAGCCATTTTTCCGGATATTGAAGCTCTGTTTTTATTCGACTACGTTGCTGTTCTAACGCTTTCGGAATACTCAAGCTACCGTCGTAGAGCATTATTTCCAGCAAACCCTGAAAAAAATACGGATTTTTATGCAGTTCCCTGAAGGCTTCGACGGCCGGGTCACGATCAAGTCTGCGCTTTGTTGCCGCTGCAAATGTATTCAGCAGGTATTCGACAAAATCATCGCCAAATGACGGCAAATCTATCTGGGTCGCAAAATGGAAGAATGGCGCCTCCCGGTCAGAGAACATAGCAGCAAGACCAGCCCTTGAAGAGCCGGTAAACACGATGCTTATGCCGTTCTTTTGTTTGTCCAGGCTGGTGCGTAATGCCGCAATGAGGGTGTCATTTTCAGGGTCCCGCGCCAGTTCCTGTACTTCATCGAAAAAAATCAGTGTCCGTTTCTTCTTGCCGCCGACGCGCTGCAAGAGATCGTCCAGGTAGAGTAAAAGTTCCGTCGGCGCTTCTCCCTGAAGCCTTGTAAGATCGACCTCGCCCTCAAGCTTTGCCCCATATAATGACCCTGACAGTTTCAGTTTTGGTGATACTCTCTCCGTGGCGCGCCTCAATTTTTCAGCAAACGAAATCCTGGTCAATCCGATCTCGAGTTCGTTTAACAAAACGGCAAGAGGAGACAGTCTGGATTGCCAGAAATTAATGTAAATTACCCGGTGCCCTCTTTTCTCAGCAAGGGGCCCGAGGTCGTCACGCAGGAATTCCGTTTTCCCCATCCGGCGGAGACCAAACATCGTGATCGCGTTAGTTGGACCGTTAACTATCAGGTTCAGGGTTGTCTCTGCCAACTCCGACCGTGGGAAGTGCCAATGATTTCCAGCCATTAGCCAATATTATCCGTAAATGGCTAATTAGTCAAAGACAAATATTTATGGCTATTGCGGCGTATGTTCCTCGCGTCAGAGGATGGAGCGCGCTGTCGTGACTGGGCGCGTCGGATCATTGTTGATGCCGTGTCAACCGATGGAGCGGTCATCGAAGCAGGTTTCTGAAGTATGCAGTTGCCCTGAGCATATATACGACTTAAAGATGTTCCGTTTTACTCACGTAGCCGTGGCGCACGATGTAGATGCCGCTGGCGACGATGATGATGATCCCTGTCCAGGTGTATTGATCCGGGATTTCCTGCCAGATGACGTAACCGACGATGATGGTCCAGATCATGCGTATGTAATCCAGCGGCGCAATAGCGGCCGGGCGCGCCAGGCGTAGGGCTTCTATATAACAGGCCAGCGCAGTCGTCTGTGCTATCCCCAGGGTAACAAACATCAGCCAGTGCGCCGGGGTCGGGTTAACCCAGTAGGCCTGGGCCCAGTAGCCGAACAGGATGATGTTGGCGACAGGCAGGTAAAAATTGAGCGACCACCCGTTCTCGGTCTTGGATAAATACCTTGCGCTGATAAGCACCAGGCTGGTCAGGAACGCCATCGACAGGCTGGTCAAGTGGGCAATATGAAAATGGTCGGGGGTCGGTCTCAATACAAACATGACTCCGATAAAACCGACTGCAGTAGCGACCCAGGCCTGTTGTGTGACTTTTTCTTTTAACAGCCAGGGGGAAAACAGGGCAACAAAAAAGGGAATTGAAAAAGTCAGCGATACAAATTCAGCCAGTGGAATGTGCTTCAAGCCATAGAATATGGCCAGAACCATGAAAGCGCTGGCCAGACTCCGCAAACCATGCCATATTGGCCGGTCCGTTTTCAGTTTATCCAGGTTGGACGTAGCGACAATGATGATGAACATGGCGGTGATACCGATGGAGCTTCTCAGCCAGGCTACCTGTACCACCGAGTAGTCATCCATCAACCACTTTCCCATCACGTCGGCCAGGCAGAAAAAAAGCGTCGCCATGAACATAAATACTGCCGCCAGGAAGGGATGGTGTTGACGTTCCATTGCAATCATTAACCCGGGCTGCCCAGGCCCGGTTCAGTCACGTTATCGACTAGTCGAGGTTGTCCAGAGCGGCGGAAAATTCCGGCAAGGCCTGGAACAAATCCGCGACCAGGCCGTAGTCGGCAATCTCAAAGATGGGGGCTTCCTCATCCTTGTTGATGGCGACGATCACTTTACTCTCCTTCATGCCGGCCAGGTGTTGTATGGCGCCGGATATCCCCACGGCGATATACAGGTCAGGCGCAACAATCTTGCCGGTCTGGCCTACCTGGTAGTCATTGGGGACATAGCCTGCGTCTACCGCGGCTCGGGAGGCGCCTATGGCCGCGCCCAGCTTGTCGGCTATGTCATCCAGCAGCTTGAAATTATCGCCGCTGCCGAAACCGCGGCCACCGGAGATGACGATGCTTGCGCTGGTCAGTTCGGGCCGCTCCGATTCGACACCTTCCTGACCGACAAAAGCGGATATGCCGGCAGGCGTGGAGACACCAATGGATTCGACAACGGCCGTTCCACCCTCGGCAGCAGCCGCGTCAAAATTCGTAATGCGGACGCTGAGGACCTTGATGGCGTCATTGCTGCGAACCGTGGCGAGGGCATTGCCGGCATAAATCGGGCGCACAAACGTATCGGCAGATTCAATACTGACAATGTCCGCAACCATACCCACGTCAAGCAGTGCCGCTACCCGCGGCATCAGGTTTTTACCAAAGGTGCTGGCCGGCGCCAGGATATGGCTTACGCCTGCGCTGCAGGCGACCACCAGCGGCGCCAGTTCTTCGGCCAGACCGTGCTCATAATGCGCGGCCTCGGCATGTAATATCTTGCTTACTCCCGCGATGCTTGCGCCGGCCTCTGCGACCGGTTCACTGCCGCTGCCGGCGACCAGCAACATCACGTCCCCTTCCAGTTGTACGGCCGCGCCGACGGTATTTAGCGTGGACGGCCTGATGGCCTTATTGTCGTGTTCCGCGATAACCAGGATACTCATGTCAGATCACCTTTGCTTCATTACGCAGTTTATCAACCAGTTCGTGTACATCGGCCACCTTTACACCGGCCGACCGGCCCGGCGGCTCGATCACGTTGAGGATATCTATGCTCGGGGTAACGTCAATGCCCAGGTCGGCCGGCGTTATCACGTCGAGCGGCTTTTTCTTGGCTTTCATGATATTGGGCAGTTTGACGTAGCGCGGCTCATTTAAACGCAGATCGGTGGTGACGACGGCGGGCAGCTTGATGGCTATCGTTTCCAGGCCGCCATCCACTTCCCGGGTAACATTTAATCCGGCGTCGGTAAATTCAATATTCGATGCGAACGTTGCCTGGGGCCAGCCGAGCAGGGCCGACAGCATCTGCCCCGTCTGGTTGTTATCGTCGTCAATGGCCTGTTTCCCGGTGATGATGAGCCCCGGTTCCTCCCGTTCGACCGTCGCTTTCAGCAATTTCGCTATAGCCAGGGGTTGTACTGCCACGTCCGTCTCGATCAATATGGCCCGGTCGGCGCCCATCGCCAGCGCGGTACGCAGGATATCCTGGCACTGTTTGCCGCCGATAGTAACGACAATGATCTCATCCGCGTTGCCGGCTTCCGTTATCCGCACTGCTTCTTCCACTGCAATTTCACAGAACGGATTCATGGACATCTTGACGTTGGCCGTTTCAACGCCAGTGCCGTCTTTTTTCACCCGGATACGGACGTTGTAATCGATGACGCGCTTTATTGGGATCAGAATTTTCATGCCTTGTTCTCGTAATAATGCAATTGGGCGAATATATCAAAAAAAGCCTTGCCGGGATTTTAAAAGGCGATAAGAATACACGGAATTACGACAGTGAGGCAATCTTTCCGCAGAAAGAAGGTAGAATGCGGCCTGAAGATACTTGGGGTCAGAGTAAAAATACGGCCAATCCGGTAGATTGTGTTGCGGTATTATGAAGTATTTTTACTCTGACCTCACAAATCCGCCGGGAGCGGATTTGGACGTCCGCAGGACGCCCGCAGGGTGTGTGCCAGGGAAGGCGCACATCAAATATTGCTACTTGGCATTTTAAGGAATGACTATCGAATTCGGCATCTTTGATCACCTGGATATGCGCGCGGAGCCATTGAGTAAAACCTATGCCGAGCGGATTACAATTGTTCAAGCGGCTGAGGCCGCGTGCTTCAGGGGCTATCACCTGGCGGAGCACCACGGCACACCGCTGGGCGCCGCGCCTTCTCCCGGGATATTCCTGGCCGCGCTGGCGCAAGCAACCTCAAGCATACGCATCGGACCGCTGGTATACCTGGTCCCTCTTTACATACCGTTACGTTTAATTGAAGAGATCTGCATGTTGGATAATCTCAGCAAGGGCCGGTTGGAGGTGGGTCTGGGGCGCGGCGTATCACCGATCGAAGTCGCTTTTTTCGGCGTCGACCCGGATGATGCCATGGAGATGTTCATCGAGGGTGTGGACCTGATCATTAAAGGGTTGAATTGCACAAGATTGACCTTTAAAGGAAAGCATTATCAATACGAAGACGTACCCATGGCCGTGCAGGCCGAACAATCGCCTTTGCCCCTGTGGAGCGCGTCCATGTCCCCCGGGGGCCAGGCCGAGGCTGCCCGGCGCGGCATGCATACGATTTCCCTGGGCCCGACTGAAGGTATCCGCCAGGCCAGCGAGAACTATCGGGCTGAGTGGAACGCCAGCAAAGATGATCCCCTGCGACCCGCAGGAGGCCATGAACAACCTTTTATCGGCGCCTGGCGATTGGTTTATGTGAATGAAGATGAACGGAAAGCGGAGGCGGTTGCCCGCCAGGCTTACGATGACTGGTTTACAAAACTGCATAAATTGTGGGTCGAGAATAACGTTGCGGCTCCCCACCTCGGCCCCATATCCAAATTCGAAACCGCCGTAAATATCGGCATGATGGTTCATGGCAGCGCAAGCAGGGTAACGGACGAGTTAGCCCGGCAAGTGGAGATAACCGGCGTGAATTACCTGGCCGTGCAACCTGCGTTCGGAGATATCGGGCACGATGAGGAAATGCGTTCCCTGGAGCGCTTTGCTGCCAACGTCATGCCCCAGTTGAAAATCATCTGAATGGATAGACTCTGAAAAAAACGCCACAACAGGTGTGGCGTTTTACACAGTATCAATAATAAAACGACTTAGAAATCATAGCGCAGGTTCACCCCATAGAAGGCCTTTCCGCCGGTGGGGTTACGACACTCCGCCATGTAATTGAGTGAGCCGTTTAATTCTATGCTCCCGCAGTTCTTCTCCGCAGTGATGTTTTCTGCCCAAAGGGCGACTTCATATTGCTGTTCACTACCGAATTCGTAGGTTGCCCTGGCATTCCACTGGAAGCTGTCGTCGATGGTCGTTATTCGGGAACCGCTGGTGGCGCCATTACGCTCATCCATCCAGTGAATATTAGTTTGCAGGGAAAACAGACCATTACCAACAGGGAAGGTTTTGACGACAAGGCCGGTCAGACTCCACTCCGGTGAATGCGGTAAGGGCGCACCTTCAGTTGGTGTCACCAGGGTGCCGGCGTCCTTGATCTCAGAATCCAGCCAGCCTACACCCACCTGCACGTACAGACTATCCGTCGGCGTCCATTTGGCGTCCACTTCTGCGCCTAAAAGTTCGCTTTCCGGTATATTGAGAAAGGCCACACGGCCCAGGTTGTCTACGTCAAAAACTTGCAGGTCGTCCCACTGATAGAAAAAGATCGCACCGTTAAGATCCAGCGCGCCATCGGCTAATGTCGATTTAACACCAACTTCATAGGCGTCGAGGAATTCCGCTTCCGTAGGCTGGTCGGCCGTTCCCTGGAAGGCTGCCAGGGCGCGGGTGTCGAAGGCGCCGGACTTGAAGCCGCGGGAGTAACTGGCATAGCCCATGATGTCATCGGTGAAACGATAGTCTATTCCGGCCTTGCCACCCCATTCCGTCAGTACCTGCTTGACCGGGATATCACTACGGCAGGGCAGGCCACCCACCTGCGGCGGGCATGGCCGGCTGCCATCGGCAGCCGCAATGGTGATCTGGTCGAATGTATCAAGATCGACATAGGTGCTGAGGCCCAAAGGTGTACCAGGAGGTGAGCCGGTGTCGGTCTTGGCCGCAACACGGGCAGCGCTGTTGCCTGTCTTGCGGTCGTCGGTGTAACGCAACCCCAGGGTGAAGGTCAACTTATCCGCGAAATCGTATTCAACCTGGCCGTAGCCGGACCAGATGTCAACTTCCTGGTCGATGGCGATGGAGGGAACGATGCCAAAAGGCGCGCCGCCGTTGTCAGTCCGATAAATGATGGTGGCCAATCGGCTGTCGTCATTGGAATAGTAAGCGCCGGCAATCCAGCGAAAGGCGCCGTCATCTGTGGAAGCCAAGCGAAGTTCCTGGGAAAACACCTCGGTCTCGCCGCTTTGCCCGGGCATGAAACCGAATCCGGTTGAAACACCGCTGAGCGACTGGTTGTATTCCACCTTCATTTCATCATAAGCCGTGATGGAAACGAGACTCATGCTGTCCAGTTCGTGGCTGATACGCAGGAATCCGCCCTCGAAATCCACGTCTGCCACGTCCGGCGACGCGTCCTGCACGTTGCGCCAGCCAGCCAGCGTCGGGCTCTCGGTTCGTCCCCCGGTGAAGGGAAGCACAGTCAAACAGTTGGAACTTTCGAACTGGGCGGAACCGCCCCGGAGCAGGCTGGGACAATCAATGGGCGCGCTCGCGAGGGCCGCCGGTGTTGCCACACCATCAACGACGTTGGGACCGTCAGGATCCCACAAACCGATGGCCTTGCTGGGGGTGCGGCCACTGCGGTTGTAACCCACATGGCCATTGATGAGGATTTCCGTTCTGTCACTGATATTAAACAGTAGTTGTACACGACCGGAATGCCGTTCTATGTCGCCCATCTTCCTGCCGTTGAAAGCGTTGTTGAAAATACCATCGCGGTTGACGGTTTGCCCGGCTATGCGCAATGCCGCGCGTTCGCCGAACGGTATATTCACCGCCCCTTCCACATCAATACGGCCCTCATTACCGACATTAGTCAACCCATAACCCTCGATTCCATCCGTACTAGGTTTGCGCGAGATGTAATTGACTGCACCGCCCGTTGTATTACGACCGAACAGGGTGTTCTGGGGGCCGCGTAATACTTCGACCCGCTCCATATCGAATAGCCCGAGCTGACTTGTGTATTGGCTGAACAGGGAGACCTCGTCCTGGTACTGGCCCACGGCCTGCAGGCCAGTGATATGCCAGTTATTGGTACCGACACCGCGTATGGTCACGCCGGAATTGATAGAGCTGTTGTTCTGCAGGCTCAGGTTGGGAAACAGTGTTACGAGGTCGTCAACACCCTGAACCCCGAGTGCATCGAGCTGATCGCCAACGATGGCGTTGATTGCGATTGGTACATCCTGCACGGATTCGGCGCGTTTTTGCGCCGTGACAACAACTTCTTCAAGCCAGCTACTACTCTGCGAGTACACCGGCGACGCTATCAAGGCCATCAGGCTCAAAGGTGCAATCACTAAGGTTCGTAATAATTTCATTGACTATTTCTCCATACATTCTATTGTTATACAGTTTGGTTTCGTGGTTATACAGCAAATGGGTTTGCCATTCAAGGGAGAGAACCTGTCTTCGTAAAAGACCTGTTATAATGTCCCCAATAATACTACGCTGACCGTTGCCGACACGTGCGTGCAAAACCCGGGCAAGGTCTTCTATGGAGGCAGTTTCCAGTATAATTTCTGAGTCTTTGTAATTTAGTAGTTGCAGTCAATCCAGAAGCGCCGCATACGTTGCGGCGTTTTTTGTATGATGAACACAATAGAGAGAGTTTAAATGCGCATATTAACCAGAATATTTTTTGCCGCAGGGTTGCTTGGCTTGTTTGCCTGCACCGACCAGGCCGCAACAGACAAAACAGACCCGCGGCCCAACATCCTGTTAATCATTGCGGATGACCTGGGTTATTCCGATCTGGGTGTATTCGGCAGCGAGATCAATACGCCGAACCTGGATGCCCTGGCCGGCGCCGGCAAGCTGCTGACCAATTTCCACGTTGCGCCCACCTGCTCTCCCACCCGGGCAATGTTGTTGTCCGGCGCTGATGCCCATCACGCCGGCATGGGCACCATGAACGGCATGTGGTCGGAGGAACAGAAGGGTAAACCCGGCTATGAGGGATACCTGAATAACCAAATCGTAACGTTTGTGAGGCTGCTCAGGGACGCCGGTTATCACACCTATATGTCGGGCAAGTGGCAGTTGGGTTATGAGGATGGTTACTTCCCCCTGGACCGGGGTTTCGAGCAGGCATTCTGGCTAAAAAACGGCGGCGCCAGTCATTTTTCCGATATGGCGGGTATCACTGAGAATCAGGCAGTCGCCTATTGGGCTGAAGGCAGGGAGCGGCTGGAGACACTGCCGGAGAATTTTTATTCTTCGGCTTATTTCACCGACAGACTGATTGATTATATCGATACCAATCGAGCGGATGGGAAACCGTTTTTTACCTACGCCGCCTACACCGCGCCCCACTGGCCGTTGCAGGCGCCACAGGAATATATCGACAAATATGAGGGAGTCTATGAAGGGGGGTATGACGTTATCCGCAATAAGCGTATTGAACGTATGCGGGCCGCCGGCCTGATAAAACAAGGACAAATTCCCGCTCCCCAGCATCCGGAGTGGCCTGCATGGGAGGAGCTTACTGAGGAGCAGAAGAAGCTGGAAGCGCGCCGGATGCAACTCTTTGCCGCGATGGTGGACGCACTCGATGAAAATATCGGCCGCCTGATTCAATACCTGAAAGATTCAGGTGAGTATGACAATAGTTTCATTCTGTTCTTTTCCGATAACGGCGCGGAGGGTAATAACCCGTATGATATCTATACCAATCCTGTCTGGGCGCCTGCCAATTTCGATAACAGCTACGATAATATGGGCAAACCGGGTTCCTACGTTTCCACCGGCCCCGGCTGGGCCCACGTCAGTAATACGCCGTTTCAGTTGTATAAAGGCTTTCCCACCCAGGGTGGCCTGGCCTCTCCTGCGATAGCCGTTTTTCCGGAAAAGATCGGAGCAGGCTCCCGATCCGATGCGTTCGCCACCATCCTGGACGTGGCGCCTACCGTGCTGCAACTGGCAGACGTCACCCATCCGGCCCCGCAGTTTGAGGGTCGCCGGGTTTATCCGTTAATCGGCAGGTCCCTCTATCCGCACCTGCTTGATCAGCAAACCGTTGTGCATGGCCCTGATCATGTATACGGTCTCGAATTGTTCAACCGGCGCATGATCCGGCAGGGTGACTGGAAACTGCTCCGGATGAATAAACCCTGGGGTAGTGACGGCTGGGTGTTATATAACCTGGAGGAAGACCCGGGGGAGCAAAATGACCTGGCGCAATCCAGGCCGGAGAAATTACAGGAAATGTTGACCCTATGGGAGCAATATGTTGAAGATAATGACGTGTTTGTATTCGAGGGGTTGAAACTGCGTTTTACTAATGGGAAGGATCATTATAAATAAGCAAATTCAATTGACCGGATTTGCATCCTACGCTCCGTTGACGGCACATCCATGCGCCACTACTCGGCATTCGCCGGTATGGCGGCAAGGGATGCTATCATCAATATAACTGCTTGTATTATGAAGTTGCCGGATCACCCGGACGGACTGAAATATGAAAATTAGAGAACTGAGATTCACTGGATTTATTATTCTGGCGGCACTGGTTTTTGCCGGCGGCTGTTCTGAGAACAAACAGGCGCAAGCGCAGGATACTGTCTATATCAACGGGTTTATTTATACGGTCAATCCCGAGCAGGCCACAGCTGAAGCGCTGGCGGTGAAAGACGGGGTGATTATCGCGCTGGGCAGCAACGAGGAAGTACAGGCGCTGGTTTCGGACCAGACCCGGGTTGTTGACCTCAACGGCAGGATGTTGATGCCGGGTATCCACGATATGCATGCCCATCCCAAGGAGGCTGGCGAGAAATACAACTTCCAATGTGCGTTTCCTTTTACCTTCACCATGGATGAAATCGTCGCAAAATTGACGGCGTGTGCAGCAGACACCCCAAAGGGCGAGTGGATTCGCGGCGGCCAGTGGGCCATGGAACTGATGCAGTCCGACACGGTTCCAAATAAAAAAATCCTGGACGCGATCACTCAGGAGCATCCGATTTACCTGGGCGATTCCACTGTGCACGGGGCCTGGGTCAACTCCCGCGCCCTTGAGGTGCTGGGTATTGACGAGGGCACTCCTGACCCGGCGGGTGGATTAATCCTGAGAGAACCGGAGAGCATGGAGCCGACGGGCATCCTCATAGATAACGCCGCTTATGACGTCCTGAAAAAAATACCTGTGTACACCGACGAGCAATACGAAACCGCGCTGGCCTGGGCAATGCATGAAATGAACAAGGTGGGTGTGACCAGCGTCAAGGATGCTGCGGCCGACAGTTACGCGCTGAAAACCTATCGAAGCCTGGATCAGGCCGGGCGTTTAACCATGAAAGTCAGTACCAGTATCGCCTGGAAAATGGCCTGGACCGACACCCGGGAAAAAGAACTGGAAAACCTGGAGTTGCGGGCTGACTACGCGACGCCGAATGTAACAACCAGCTTCACGAAGATCATGCTTGACGGGATACCGCCGACCCGTACCTCTGCAATGCTGGAGCCATACCTGCCCGATGAGGAACATGGCGACAGTTTCACCGGCAAACTGATTCACTCCCCGGAGCAATTAACCGAAGATATGATTTACCTTGACGGCCAGGGTCAGACGGTCAAGATCCACGCAACCGGAGACCGCGCGGTGCGGGTGGCGCTGGACGCGATTGAAGCCGCGCGCAAAACAAACGGCGACTCCGGTTTAATGCATGAGATATCCCATGCGGAGTTAATTCACCCGGATGATATTCCCCGCTTCAAACAACTGAACGTGACCGCGGAATTCTCCCCCATCCTATGGTATCCGTCACTACTGGTTGAGATAATGGCGCAGGTGATCGGAGAGGAAAGGGCAAACCAGTTCTGGCCGATAAAATCACTGCAGGATGCCGGCGCACACCTTATCTACGGGTCCGACTGGCCGTCTGTCGTGCCCGACCCCAATCCCTGGCCGGGGATTGAAGCCATGGTGACAAGACGTGACCCCTATGGAGTACGTCCCGGCGAGTTGTGGCCGGACCAGGCCATTGCCCTGGAGGACGCGCTACGGATATTTACCATCAACGGCGCCGCCGCGGGGAAGCACGCGGATCGCACGGGCACTATCGAGGTTGGTAAATCCGCTGATTTCATCGTCCTCGACAGGAATATTTTCCAGACGCCGGTGGAAGACATCAGCGAGACACAGGTGTTGTTAACGGTGGTATCAGGCCAGGAGGTATATAATTCGGAACACTGAAACCCTGAGAGACAGCCTGTCTATGACCAGCGTACTGGCGTAATATACGGGCTGATGGGCAGGCACAGAAAATCGGTCTACAACAGCGCTGGAATCGACAGGCGGAACACCGGTTACTACTCAACACCCGCGCCGGTCGCCGATTTCTTCAAAAGAAAATTATTATCCCTTAATCCGCACCCGCAACAGGTTTTCGATCCCTGTGTCGGCAATGGCGAACTGCTGGCGCCGTTTTGCGATAGCGGCGCGCGCTTGTCCGGGTTTGACATCATTGATTTTCAAGCCGACAGGTTCTTTGAGTTTGAGCAGCGCGACTTCCTGCTCTCGGCCGTCAAGGCGCTGGACGGCTCATCCCCCCCAGGCAGTATGCCGGGCGCCGACATCATTGTGGCCAACCCGCCCTATAATTGCCACGAGCATGAATACCTGCGCAAACATAAACAGAGGTTTACTTTGTGTTTCGGCAGGAGCGCAGCCCTCAATCTTTACTCGTTATTTGTCCATGCAATTATCCGCATCGCAAAACCCGGCTGCCTGATCGGGCTGATCACGTTTGATTCTTTTTTGACGGCAAGATGGCACGAAGCTCTGCGCCGCTTCATACGGGCGGAGTGCCGGATCCATTCGCTGTTATTGTGTCCCACGGATTTATTCAGGAAGCAGCGCGCAGATGTGCGCACGTCCATCCTGATTTTACAGAAAGGTTCCCAGGGGACGAACAGGATTGAGGTAGCGGGCCGGCCGGAAACGTCCGGACGCTTTGAACACGGTCTGAGGACGAATGCGTTTCGGACTTATGCGCCGGAAGAGGTGTTCCTTGCCTCTCCCAAGGACCGCGGCGAATTCATGGTGGAAGTTCCTCAAGCGGTACGCGCGTTGTTTAATGCGCCACGTCTGGGTGAACTCTTTGCATGCAAGACCGGGATTTCTACCGGGAATGACAAAACCCACCTGTCTCCCACAAAAAGGAAGGGTTTTACCATCCCGTTCTACAAGAATCCCGGAAACCGGCGGTTTTTTGCCTATCCGGATGCGTATTTGCGTGATGACTATCGCACTGTTGCGAAAGATACCGGGAATTTCATAGTTCGCAACAAACCCTATATCGGTCTTCCCGGCATCACCTGTTCGTCAATGGGCGTGAGATTCGGGGCTGCGATACTCCCCGGCAACTCGGCTTTTGGGGTCAATGCAAACATTTTCCCCCCTGAGGAAGATCGATGGTGGTTGCTGGGTTTCCTGAACAGTTCCCTGTGCAATTATCTTGTCCGTGGTGTCCTGCTGCGCTCGAATATGATCACTGCCGGTTATGTTGCCAGGATTCCTGTGCCAGCCATCCCGACGGCCGTACGAAAGTCATTGAGCCTGATAGCGCGGGAAGCTTATGAAGTCCGTCCGGACCCGCAAGCGGCGCTGGTTTTCATACAGAGAATTGATGAGTTGGTATTTGAAGCAAGCAAGATTCCCATATCAGACCGGAACTGCATCAACAAATTCTGCGCCAATATCGTTGAAAGAACATAGTGTCCGCCAATAAGGAAAAGCCGATCCGAAGATCGGCTTTTCGGTCAGCAGACTGAATGAAGCTACTGGACGAGTTTTTTGTACGTCAGCATTGAATCGATCGTTTTGACGATGCAACCCAGGTTGCTCCGTACCAGCGCGTCTTCAAGGCTTTCGTTCTTATTAACTTTGCGGCTTTTGCGGGTGGTATTGCCGGTTTTATCATAAGCACGATATATGATTTGCGGCTTTACTTCCGTTAATGCGCATTTGAGCATCACGTCTCTTGCCTCGGCCAATAAAGGACTGGCTACGGCGTGGCTGCCCACCATAATAAGTAAAAAAACAATCACCAGATATTTCAGCTTTATCTTCATCATATTTCTCCCGTGGTTGGACCACAAGAGGAATACGCCCAAGGGCGTATTCTGCCCTTGGGTCGGTTGCTGTTGTCATGTCCGCAAGGGACACGATCATCCCGCGTTGCGGGAATGATTCTTTTTACCGCGTCTGTCCTCCTCAATTAATTCAATGGGAAACATCCGATACTGTTGCCATTCACCCACTGGGCGCAACATTGACCGCCCAGATTTGCCATCGGCGGGGGCAGGGTGTGACGGCCAACAGCAACAAGTTGCTGAACAGTGGTGACGGGGGCGAAGATGGGTAGCGCATTTTCCTGGTCCTTAAGGGTTGATATTGATGTCGTTGAAGGTGCCGCTGGCGCCGATAATGATGTCGGCTTCGACTCTGCCGTCGCCGGCCGGATTTTCGACGATGATCTCCGATGCGGTTATCCGTAATACGTCGGTTAATGAATTCTGACCGAGGTCGATGGCCTCTCCGATACCGGTGGTAAAGCGTAACGCGCCGGTCATTTCATCACCGGCGCGCCTGACGAACTCAGTTTCAACATCCTCCCGCGTAACAAAGGTCTCGAGCAGGGCCAGGTCAGTGGGGTCGGCAAAGCTGACCTCGACGAGGTTGTCGCTTACCCGGGCAACAGCGCCCAGGCGTGCGGCAATGCGACCCGCTTCTGCGTTGTTTGACGCGCGATAGCTGATGGTAAACCCTCTTATCGAGGACAAATCAAAAACCGGTTCGGCAAAACCCGGGTCTTCTTCCCAGATCGGCAGGTAATCGCTCAACATGCTTATATCGTTGGCATAACTGCCGGCATCAGGATTGTCCGGGTCCGAGATGTAGCGGTGCTGGGCCAGGGCCAGTTGTACGATGCTGTTCTGCACCCGGTCCGGGACCAGGGACCGCGCCCGCTCCTCTATCCGAAAACTCAGCCCCAGGGACAGCAGGCTGAATACCAACATGAAATAAATAGTGGGGAGGACGTTCATGGCGATTTACAGGAGAAGTTATATCCTGCATAGGCAAACAGGTTGTAGCTGCTGTTTGCCGCCCGGAATAAAGTCATGTCATGTTCAGGGATGAACGAGTAGGACTTATCATCTTCAAATCTCCCCAGCGTGCGCGTGGCCAGGAACGCCAGGTAATGGGCATTGCCGCTGACGTTGACGCTGACCACAGGGTGTTCAGCCAGCCGCCAGGTGAATGTTGCGTCGTGGTTGTCGAAGTTACTCGCCAGGTTGTTCGAGGCTTGCAGTTGGACGTCGGATATCGTCTCGGGCAAGCCGCCACAGTGTGCGCCGATATAGTCAATGCCGGCCCGCTGGATATCCTCCAGGGTCTGCATATACCCGCGCGTCTGCCGGTGCGGCTGTATCATCGTTGTTACCCCCATGACGAAGACAACGGCCAGGGCAAAGTTATATAGGACAACCTGCATCGATTATTCGACAACCACGGTAATTGTCTGGCCGTCGCAGGCATTATCATCATTACCTGCGTCTACGTTAGCCCACTTGCCGGTTGTTGCCCGGTCCAGTAGCCAGTTACAACTTTCCGTGTCGCCGGCGTCGTAGGTAATGACGGGAGGAGTTGCGTCCATATCGGCGGTGATTGCTGTTTCGATCACACTGTCGTTGCCGCCGTCATCATACAATTCCGAATCCAGGTAACCGTTAGTGACCAGGATCTTAAAGTCAGCATCGCCCAGAGCGCCACGATTAACCCAGCGATATTCCGTTGCCGCGTTAATGACGTTAATAATCTCAGCCTCCATGTTGCGGTTTTCCGATTGGGTGACCAGCGGCGCCAGCGCGGTGTACGCGCCGAAACCCACAACGCTCGTGATGATCAAGCCGAATACAATGGCAACCTGGTTCATGGTATTTACCTCCTGTAGTTATATGTCAATACCCATGCCCATGGAGACGAAGGCGAAGGGAATGGTGACGGCGATGCTAGTGGATAAAAACACTATCGTGTAGAAAACCTGCCAGGTCTTGATGGTCTTTTTCAACCTGATTCGTAACATGCGCTCGGCCATCCCGAAGCCCCTGGCGATTTCGTCCGGGGTCTGGTTCGGCGTACAGGAAAGCACGTGGTTATACGCATGTGGAGACAGCACGTCCTGGAGGACGTGCAGCAACGAGGCTTCCTTGAGCCGGGTTCTGCCCTCCTGCAACGCCTGTCTGAATAACCTGTCTTTGGCAAAAGTTGTCTCCATCAATTGCAGAAATTCATTGGGGGGCAAGCGGGCTGAGACCAATGCGCTACTTATTTTCAGGAAGCGCTGTTCAACCAGCATTGCATGTACCCGGAAAAACCCAAGGCCAGTCATAAGGGTACGAGCCGGTCCGGTCAGGCGGTACAAACACCAGCGGTAGAGAATGATGAGGCAGGCTAACAGTCCGAGTATGTGCAACCACCAGGTTTTGATGAACATCACGTAGTTGAAAAACAGGGCGTAACCGCTGGTGTAATTTTGCAGGTAGGGCAAGGTATAGACAGCCATTGCGGTAATCACCAGCGTCATGAATATCCATTGAATGCTGGTTGAGAGGATTTGCAGGATGGCCGGAGCCTGGTCATCCTGGTCCAGCAGCAGGCCAGTGATAGTATCCATGCAATCGTAGCGTTCCCCCAGGGTCAGCAGGCTGCTTTCCTGGTCGGTAAACAGGCCGGACCGGTAGTAGTAGGTAGCAAAGGGCTGGTTATTGCGCAGGGCTTTTTTGCTGAGTTTGGCGATTTCCTGTACGGCCGGGTTGTCACTTTGCTGCTGCAGGTTGTTGAACACTTGTAACAGGGGGAAACGACTCTTCACGTATTCCTGCAACGTTGAATAAAAGTACACCCGGGTATCGTTATTGAACAAAAGCGCACGCAGGTAAGCAGACTTTAAGCCGTGCAACCGGGAATTAATCATGCCAGGCATCGTAAAGATTCCCCTTGTTGAAATTGCCGATTTTTCGTTGTGTCATCAACGGGTCCAACTCGCCGTCGATAATTTTTGTGTAGGCGTGCCGGTGAATGTTCAACACCCCGTTTTCGTGCATCCAGTCACGCATTGCCTGGGGATTAGTCATATTCATCAGCAAGTGTCGATTTGCTTCAACAATCGGGATACATTCAGCCACCAGGGTGAGTGTCCGGATTCCCGAATACCGGCAACTGCTGCAACCCTGGTTATTGTGGTAACGGATGTTTTCACATGCCGCCGTACCAAACCCGGCCTGGTAGTGTTGCCGCCAGAATGGGTCGGGGTGACTTTGCAGCCTGCAGCGCTCGCACAACACGCCAAGCAGGGATTGCACTATGACTAAGCTCAGGAAAGATTCAGAGAACAGGATGTCCGGGCTGATACCCAGGTCGGTCTTTGACATAAGCCGATTTATGGCATCGACCCAGCCGGAACCGTGAATGGACGCGATCCCGGTAGTGCCTTGCAGCATCATGGAGGAGGCCATGGCCGCGGTCTCCTTGTCGCGTATCTCGTTGATGGCGATGAAGTCCACGTCGTGCCGGGTGGAAATCCGCCGGAGTCTTTCCTTGTTTTCCCGGATCACTTTCTCAGTGCCCTCAATCGGTAACTGGAGTTGCACAAAATTGTCCAGTTCAACCTCGATTTGATCCGAGACCTCCAGGTTTTTTTCCAGCGCGGGCCGGGACTTCATGATGGCGGTTTGGGTGGTGGACTTGCCGGAATTGACTGCGCCGATGATCAGGGTAATGCCTTTGTTGCCTGAAATTTGTTTGAACGTTTTCAGCTGGGTCTCGTGGTAACCCAGGGTGGTGATATCGGGGATGTGTTTCATGTCCCGCAGGCGAATGGCCAGGGAGCGTTCACCCGTCACCTTTGAATAGCCATAGGAGACCCTGCACAGCCATTTCTGGCCCTTGTAATCAAAATTGAAGCGTCCGTCCTTGGCGACGTCGCCGTTGCTGAACGACTGGTTGGCGTAGATGTTCCAGATGGCGGCAATAATTTTTATCCCCTGGCTTTTGTCAAAGGATTGGCTGATTGAGAGCCGGCCATAAATACGCTGGTAGACGATTGTCTTGTTATTGTTAATTTCCAGGTGGATATCGGTGGCGTTGTTGTTGATGGCCCGGGAAAGTAATTCATTGACCTGGTTGGAGCTTTCACGGGTTTGTTGTTGCAGCGAAATGTCCTTATTTTTATTGATGAAGGATTCAAACACGGAGCGCGTGGTCTGGCGGATGACCGGCTCCTTGTGATGTACCTCCCTGCTGAGGTTGATCAGCTGATTCAGCGCCAGGGCTTCGTGTTTGTCGAGATCGCCGCGATCAATACAATACAGTTGGGCGTCTTCAGCGATAAACCCGGGACAGACTCCGTTCATCTTTTGTGTTTCCGTGAGAATGTCGGCATTTGTCGTGAGCTGTAGGTCTTCCAGTTCTTCATAATTGGTGATCAGCGCCGCCTCCGGCCCTGAATTGTCCGGCGCCTCCTGTTCGAATATCGGCAGGGGCTGCGCTTGTTTCTGTTTTCTGAGTGCCTTAAACATCATTTCCAGGGAACAATATGGATTTTTTTGCTGGTTTGCTCTTGCAGGTGCACTTCATGCCGATTGCCTTTTTTCGGGTCTTCGACGTTGTTGACTTTGACAACCTTATAGCTGCTCCGGTTATGTTCGATTACGCCACCGACATTCAGGGAGCGCGGCCGTCCGTTACTGATCAGGACCACACTGGGTTTGATTCCCAGTTCCTTGTTTGCTTCATTGACGTGTCCGACGATCAGCCCTTCAATACCTTGTTTGCGAGCCGGTTTTTTCACGGTCTTGACCAGTTTCTTCGCAGGTTTCGCTGCCTTTTTTTGCACTGTTGCGGGGCGCGCCGGGGGTTTGTTGTTCGGTTTTAACAGGGCAGCAAGATTGGGCCTGGTTTTTATCAGTTCGGCATGGACGGACTGTAATAAACCGCTATTGATTTTGCCCCGTTGCTGATCGATTTGCTCAAGAATATCGAGCACCTGTTTGTAATAAATCAGATCGACGACAAGCTGTTCGGGCTTGTTACAGTGCGGACAGGCAACGTCCGCGGACGTTATGGTGGTTTCAGCCGC
This sequence comes from Gammaproteobacteria bacterium, assembly GCA_965205405.1. Taxonomy (GTDB): domain Bacteria; phylum Pseudomonadota; class Gammaproteobacteria; order Eutrophobiales; family Eutrophobiaceae; genus JAAXHV01. Next base: position 953,136 of record OZ242169.1, on the reverse strand, counting down.
CGGTTTTTGCCGTGGCGGGGGGACGTAATCGCCCGGTTTATCCTGTTGAGCGATGACCTGGCTGGCGCCGGTTGAAAGGAGTAGCAGGAATATAATTGGTTTCATATCAGGCACCGGTAATTTCAATTTTGATGGTCAGATCCCTCCAGCCTGCATTCTTCCGGGTATTAATATCGACATTTTGCAGGTAACCGTGCGGCGCCATCTGGCGCAGTTGTCGAGCCCATTGCTGCACGGCGCGGGGGGTCGGATATTCAATGATCAACTCAATTATTCCTTGTGCGGAATCCCGTTTCCGGCTGGTTCCGATAACGGAAAACCGTACATTATTGAGGACGGCAAACTGTCGGTATTGCTCAAAGCTATTCGCTAACGGAGCTAATTCGACAGTCTCCCCTGGCGGCGCTTTGAACCGGGACGAAGTCAGGGTCCAGCTGTCTTTTTGCAGATAGAATTTCCCTTCAAGTTCCTGGGCGATCCCGTTTAAGCGAGCCAGCGAGAATGATTGATCATAGTGGCCGGTTGCGCTGGTGTTGTAACCTTTCGAGGTCTTTTTTATGTGTATGTTCTCCAGGTTATAGGCCAGCAACACCGAGAAATCGGTAAGCAGCGCGGCGACGGCGCCCAGGTCCGAATCAATTTGAACCGTGCTTTTGGATTTGGCCGGTGCAGGCAGTATTGTCGTTTCTTTTATGTCTTTGACGGTGACTGTCAAGGAGAGCATGAAAATCAAACCCGCTCCGATGAAAGGGGCCATTGCCAGAAGTGAAAGTTCGATCAAGTTGTGACCGCGTCTCAGCAGATAGGGATTATTTTTTCCCGGCTCAAGATTGATATACAGGTCTTTAAGGGCGATGTTGTGCTGCGTGAAGGCATTGCTGAGCTTACCCAGATCGGCCACCTGGCATTCCAGCGGGTTATTCCTGATCAACTGCATACAGTCCTCAAACGGCAGCAGATCTTCCTTTTCCACCAGGATATAGTCTTCCTGTACCCGGATTGTCGCCATATAGACAATGTTGTCGAAGGGCAAAAAAATGTAATGTCTGCCGGGTCGTATATCCGTATGAATCCATTTGACAATCTGCGCCGCGATGGAGATGGCCTTGCCTTCATCCAAAAAAATGAATCCCTCGGACTCCAGGTAATATTTTTTCCTTGCCGCGCTGAGCTGTTTATTCACATATAACCAGGAGCGTCGTTCTTCGGGCAGGGTTCGGCTCTCTGCGTTGATGCACAGGTCGATTTCCCGTTCGCCGATGTTGATGGCCTCAATCATAATTTGAAGGTTCCCTGGATTAAAAACAGTGTCTGGGTCAGGCGTTTGCCGGCGGCCGCGGAGTTACCCGTCAACCGGTTGAATGGCCAGACAGGCAACAAGCCGGAATGGTCAGTCTTTACTTCGACTTCTTCGCGATGGGTTGAGGCCAGCAGCACCGTTTCACCGTCTTCTATGGTGACGTCGAAAATATTGTCATTTCCGGAACTTGTCGGCAGCACACCGGATGTGCCGGCGATGTCATAGGTTTCGAGCGAATCTATTTTTGCCTCGTTTATGACGATGTGCAGTGCGATAAAATCTTCAGTCAGGGTGGGGAGGATGTTAATGGCCTGTCCGGTTTCCAACTCGCCGATTTCCACGCTGGGCGTGGACAGGCTGGTGCCGCCTGAGTCGGTTTGTTGGATGCTGGTTCGTTCAACATAGCGGTGAATGCGGTAATTCCGGATGGTCACCAGGCGGTTGTTGTAAACCAACATTTCTTTTGTATCGTCAATCGAAAGATTGCCTATCTGCGCCAGCGCCTGGAGTATTATTTCCGACGTATTCCACGAGCTGCCCGGATCATCGATTTTCAGGCTGAGTACACCGCCGCCGGCGTTGATCTCACTGCTGGTCAGATTCCGGGTCATGTTGCTGATATTGGCAGCGATGCCGGCGTTGCGAATCACGGAAAGGTCTACATGCTGCTGCGCCAGATCAGTTACGTCCAGTCGCACGACAGTGATTTTAATGTTGGCCTGTCGGGTAACGGTTTGCAGCCATTTCTCATAGGCTGCGTCAAACAGGACAATCCGTTGCGGCCTGGCCGTGATGGAAAGCAGGTTGCCGGTCGAACTGATGCTGTAGCATTCCTGATCGTTATAGGTGTAGGTAGCCAGCGCGGTTGTCTTGTTTTTTTCTTTATCTGCGTCATGTTCACAGTATTGAATGCCCAGGACGGTATTGACCAACTGATGGATGTCGTTCTCTGCAGACAACTGGGTGGTGACGTTGTTTTCGAACCCGCTGGCTTTGTTCTGTCCGCTTCCCAAGTTGTTACTGCTGACATTGATGATGTTGTTGCCACCACCGTACAGCGGGACCTCAAATTTTTTCGTGGTCATCGGCGTGATCAACAAAATGCCCTGGTGGAATTCGTAGCCGACATTGGCTTGCAGGGTAATGGCATTCAGGTGATCTTCCATGGTAACGGCATCCGGGGTGGAACTGATACTGGGGTTGTATTTTTCGGGTAACGCGTAGGCGATGGGATAACCCGGCGTCAGTCGTTCCAGTGTTTCCCGTAGTCCCTGGTTTTTGTAAGTGGCCCGGTAAGGCTGGTAAAACCAGGCTTTTTCCTTCGGCACGTCAATACGTTTTGCCCGGGTGTTGATGGCCCGTACTGTTTGTTGCTCTTCCAGGATCTGCCTGTGACGTTCCCTGGCGTCGCTGATTTCTTTTTCGCGCTGTTTTATATTTTCACTACAGGCCACAGTCACCAGTAAGGACAACAGACTCAGATGCCTGCATGTCGTAAGCAGTAGACGCAGCCGTTCGCGGGAAACGCAGGCCGGTTTTTTAAAGCGAATTGTTTTCATCATAGAATTCGACCCGGTTGTCATCATGGATAAGGGTTTTAATCCCGAAACGGGATTGCAGGAATTTGATCAGGTCCTGCTGGCGCTCGGGCAAAGGCAGGTTGATGTTCTGGAGGAGCCGGTAATCGGCGTATCTTCCGGGCTCGCCAAGTCTCCAGAACACCTCGTCAAAGCCGCAGCGCAAGAAATATTGTTGAACCGTAGCGGATAACATGGCCTGGTTTCTGAACTGAATGGAATTGCAGAATTCCCGGTTTTGCGCGGGTATTTCCTCTTCTTCAGGTGTGTCGGGAACGGAGTCATCTGCGGGTGCGGAGTAAACGGCGGGTGCGGCAGTCAAGTCAGCAAAGACAATACCGGCTTCGTCCGGTTTTCTTGTCCTGAACGCATACAACTTCCTGTTCTCGTCCAGTATGATTTGGCCGTCCCGCCCCATTAAGCGTTCCATCGCAACGTATAATGGAACGGGATCATTGTTGAAATTATTAATGAATGTCCGTACCGCAATAGTGTCGTCTGTCGTATTTCGATATGCAGGACGGTAGGAGTGTGGTTCCAGCATATAGCTTATGGCCTGATCCACGGTCTTCGTCCCGTTCGGATACAGCATTCGTACCGGCACCTCCATGACGGGCAAGGCCATCGCCTCCGATTCCGAACGTCTATGGGCCCATTCGAAATTATCCTGCAATGTCTGGATCCACGAACAGCCGCTGAACAAAACCAGCAGAGAACAGGCGACCGGCGCCATGGTGCAAGGCATGGTTGATCGTAGCGACGCCACTTTTTTCATCACAAGCCGCATCACCGTTGACTCAGCAGGCGCTGATACACGTCTCTCCAGGGTGTGATATACATATCCTCAGAGACGAACAGCCGTAGTTTCCGGCCGTAATTCAAAGTCTGTGTCGGCACCAGGCCGGCATAGGGCGCAGTCAGGTCGGCGCCGGCGTCGCGCAGGGCCTGGCCCACGTCTGACTCAAATGTCGCGCCGGAGCCGCCACTGCTGTAATCCGCTCTTGAGGTTTCGCTGGACAGCAAGGCAAAAGCTGCCGCGCCACCGAAACGTGCCGGAAAGTGATAGTTGGTTTCTCCTTTTATGGCGCCGATGCCCTCATGGTCGAGGGCCTGGCTGATAAATTTAATCTTGGCGCCGTCCGGCCTGATTATCCAGCGTACGGACAAGACCATCCTGTTGTTGATAATACGGTTGGGATGCCCGGAACCGGTCTGCAATACTTGACCCGTACACAGGGAGCCGGCCGGGATTAACACATATTTCTGCGTAACGTCCATAACGTTCTGCTCGATCCTGCACCGATACGGACCGGCGTAATCGGATATGACTTTCTGGTCCAGCTTTGCCTGCATGACCGCACCGATAGACAACAACTTGAATTCATTCCCCGGCGGATGGGTAAGGTCTGATTCCGGATAGCCGACCAGATTGAAATGGCGCGCCGTTTCAGGAGGCTGTTGCTCCGGTGCCGGCAAATCTGCTGACGGCCCGGTCCCGGCGCTGAAATTGGTGGATGTGATCGGCTGCTGCGGATAGCGCTTAACCCGTTGCTGCAATTCTGCCAGGATGGCCTGTTCCTGTTGCAGGAAGCCGTCATCCCGAGTCTCCGTGGGCTGCTTCAGCGTATCCGTCATGCCGCTGAATAACTCAAAATTGAACTCAGATTGTCTTGATTGGCGCACCCTGACGGACTCACTCTCTTTCCATGCTTCTACGGGTGATTTTGCCCCGCTTAACAATTCCTGTAATACCTGTTCATTGTTTTGCGACAGTTCATCGGTTTTTTCATCGATGTATTCCCTTTGCTCAGAGATGTCCTGGGATCTTTGTTTTTGCAGGCGCTGTTCCTTGTTTTTGATCTGTTCCCGAAATTCCTGCTCAGGATCAAGGGGTGTTTGCCGGCTGATTTCCCGTTGCACCTGTTCTTCTATTTGCCTGTCCCCGGGACTGGCCCGGAACAAGGATGCGTAAACCATGACAATGACGACAAACACCAGGCCGGCAATCAGCATGACCTGGAAATTCCTGTTGTAGGTCGCCGGTTGTTCCTCAACCTGATTGTTCCCGTTAATAGTTGCCGTCATGGTTTATAAATCCCGTTGTGACCGGGAACTCCCGCGCCGGGTTATGACGATCCGGGTCTTTGCATCCGCTTTCATATAGATACGGTTGTAAATTCCGGTCACGATGTAGATGCGTTTGTCTTCATCGTATTTGTAGTCGATGAACTGCTCCTTGCCGTTGTTATCGGCAAACAGCGACATCGCGCCTTCCAGGTTGTTCTGCACGCGAATATAGGTAAACCTGCCGTCATCATAGACGTCGGTCACCAGGTGCTTCCCATACGGCGGCCGTCCGCCTTTCCAACTGTAGTCGGTAAATAATTGTGTCCTGTATTCATCTATCGCGGCGCTCACCTTTTCTGCTGTTGTCTGTTCTTCCTCGCTCAGGCGGATCTGCAGCGCGTTAAGTTGTTCCTGGTACAGTGCCGTCTGCTCGCCGTTGCGCCGGGTAAAACCGGAGAATGCGCCTTCAGGCAAAAAACCGCCGTCATGGGTAATTACCACGCACATGTCAAAATCACTGTCCGAACGCTCCACGAGGAAATGGTAGGCGCGGTTGCTCTGGGAGACTGCGGTAATGGTTGTACTGCTGCCCTCTTTTGTCCCGAGATCATTCGGCTTGACGAAGATGTGCCTGTTCTCGCCTTCCACGTCCCACAAGTCCCGATTTCCTGTGACGGGCCTGGCTATCAGAATCTCCGGCAGTTCAATGTGGGTCCCGTGGTGCAGCCGGGACTTGATGCGAACGAACTTGTGTTTCTCATAATTGATAAGGCGGCACCGCTCTCCTTCGGCATAGCCGTTCACGGTGATAACAACGAGTAGCAAGATTTGACTAAGCCGGATCATCGAGTACTTTCTCCTCAATAATTTTCAGGCCGATAGGGTTGGCCATAAGCACGTTTCTGTCCCTGGAGAGGGCTGACTTGGACGTGAGGCGCCAGCGCAGTGTGACAATAGCCCTTCCGGTATTCAGTACCGTGTTATCCGAGGTCGACCGGAGCTGCTCGTTGATATACACATTGGTCCTGTAGGTGGTGTCATCGGGATTGCCGTCGGCCAGCCGATCTATGTCGAAGTGGTAGATGTTCCTGACTTCCACTTCTTTAATATTGCAACTTGGACAAGCCCTGATCCGGGCAGCTTTGCCTGCTGCATCAAAACCTGAGGATGATTTAAAAAACTGCGCTAATTTTGTGTCCATCAATACCAGCGCATAACCGTAGTCATTTCTGATTGTGGCGGGATCTTCGCGGAAACGGCGCGTGACATAGCTGCTCAGCAGGTGATCAATCGTAGCAGGGAAAAAGTCTGTTTCGTCCTTATGCGCGAACTGGGTATCGATAAACCAGGCGCCGTCCGGGGCCAGTTTGACGTAGATGAGTTTTTCATTGTTCTTTGCCAGGTAAGTCGCGGCAATGCCGTAACCAAGGGCACAGATAAACGCCAGTAATAAGACGAGGTTGCTGACCAACAACCTGTTGTTGGTAACCACCAGCCCCGGGACATTGTCCGGATTAAGTTGCTGCGCCAATCCGTCCGGCACGGTCCCTATGGTTTTAGCCCTTATCTCCATGGGCTTATCTCACCAGTCTTGTGGACAGCAAGGAGGCTGCGTGGCTGATCGCGCCCGATGCGCTGACGCCTCCCTGGATTAAGTCGCTTACCACTCGGTCGGTCCTTAACATTGCAAATACGGCCACGAGCAACAATCCCGAATAGCTGAGCAATTGAAAAAAATCGTCCGGTGTCAGTGTCAATATCTCTCCTGCGACAATGATCGAATTAAACAGTTCGACAATGACCAGGGTGGTAAAGGCAATGTTGACTTGCGCAACAATGAAATAGGCTACGGAACCCAGCATGAAGTTCAGCCAACTGTCGAAATATGAGTTTGCGCGTTTGAAAATAAGGAATGGAATAAACAGCGGGCCCAATACTTTGCCGAGCAGCAGGCTCCACAGACCGACGACCGAAATGATCCAGGAGACGGTGAAAACGATAAACAGTACGATAAAGAATATGACCAGAAATATCGTATCGCGGATGCTGATGGCAATATTGGTAAACATGGAAAAGAACCCGGAATTCCCATGCACGGGTTCAAAAGTAATGCGTTCCATGATGTGATTAATCATATCCAGCAGGAAGACGCCGGTTGATTTGATCCCCGTTGCTTCCAGATCCAATGCCCGGTAGGCGTTCAGATTGATATCATCGGACAGGACTGTAGTGATTTCCCACAGGACAGCCAGGACATAATCGTATGATTGCATCAATGATTGTGCGATGAGGATCATCAGGACGACAAAAATTACGTCTGCTACGGCTGCCGCCCCTATGGTCCACTTGATCAGGACAATTACCAGGGCGAACACAGCGAATGTAGTCCATTCAAGCTCGGAGAAACGGTACAATTCGGTTGACACGCCGATAAGTTGATCGGTCAACCTGCTTGCTTTGTTAAAAAACTCTCCCAGGAATCCGGCGGGATCGATCGGCGCCGCCAATACCCCGGGCGCCGGGAAAGATAAGAGTATGCCCAGCGCCGATCGCTTAAACATGGTGTTCCAGTCTCCTTTCATTGTCCTGTTTATTCCACTATCCCTTTGTTACTCCACCTTATCCCTTTCGCTTTCCGCCGTGACGGCGGTGGCAGACGGAGTGAACTGTATCTCTGTCGTTACCTGTTGGACATGTTCAACTCACGCCAACGGAAGGAACGTGATGGTTTCCCATCGGGTACCACTTTTTCCAGTCGTGCGGCTTCGGCTTGTCGTTGTGCCTCTGCCATTGATAATGCCTGCATATACTCGTGGTTGGTATGCAACAGGCGCTGATTCTGAATTTTATTCAGAGCCTGTAATTCGTCGATAATATGAAAATTAGTTGTTACCGCGGTTTGCAATGCATTCAGGTCACTCTTATCTCCCAGGTTGAAATTATTTTTCGTTACCCCGATTTTTCTATAGCGTTCCAGTAATTCCCGGTTGCTGTCTTTTGCCAGCTCCAACTGATCCCGGTAAGCCTCATAGCGTGTTCTTTGCCTTTGCGCCTGCGTAACCCATGGTTCAGGGTCAACGACGACCGGCGCGATTTGCTGGCGCACCTGCTCGACCTGCGCCGGTACGTTATAAAGTTTATCCACTTCTGCGTCGATGGCGCGCCGGCCGGCGCTCCCGATCTCATGGACGGTTGCTATCTGGGAATAGGGGCTGATACCGTATTGGTTTCTGAGTGTCTGGAACAGGCCGTTCCAGTCTTTGCGTGAAATCACGCGGTGCAAACCGCTGACCTGCTGCAGGTAGTCATCGTATTCCTTCAGGGTCTGACTGAACTGCCTGTTGAGCGCGGTCAACTGTTCGCTGTTGAGGTTCACCTGTTGCAGTTGAGTTTCAAAGTCCCTTAACTGTTGCTGGTAGGCGCGGATCTGTTGTGCAATCACGCCGGCGTCAACCGTCGGGATCCCTGCAGCATTGACCCCGGTGATGAGCGAGAAGCCAAGCAGCAACAATAACGGATCAAAGCATCTTTTCATTGACACTCTCTCCTTCGGCAAACGCTGCCATGGTCTTCCTGAGGCCGGCATCAAAGCCATAGCGTTCAACGTTGTCAAAATATAGTGCCTGTTCCGCCGGTCTGGACGTTGACAGCACATATTGTTCCGGTTCGACGGACAGGATGCACTTTTTTGAGACGTTCAGATCCCGCTGGATCAGGTAAAATTCCTTTTTCGGGATCAAGCCCTTTATGGTTTCCATTTCTCCTTCCTTCATATTGAAGATCGACCGGTAGGCATCTTTGTTCAACTCAGGATCGGCAGTAAAAATAAAAGTTGACGCGGCGCTGCGCAGCGCTTCCCAGTTCTCGATGTTGCCAAGTTCAATGCCGGACTGGGTCCACATGCCGATACCGGCCTGTAGTTTGCCCCAGGTGCGGACCCTGTCCAGCAGCATGGTTTTGGTCAGACCGGGGTTGGCCAGGATATGGTGGCATTCATCTATGTCCAGCCATTTCGGGCAGGACCGGAACGCCGGGTTTTCATAGAAACGCAATACCCTGTAGGCAATTTCGGCCATCACCAGCGGTTTTGCGACACTGTCGTCATTGATGCCCGCCAGGTTGTAGATCGCTATTTTCCTGTCAATGGTCCCTATGGCGTCGTGTTGCGCGTCGAACAGTCGGGAGTAGGGACCGGCGCCGACAAACCGGGTTAATTTCCCTTGTACCGAGCCCGGACAGTGTTTCACCAGGGTCGATAAAGTTTGCAGGTCTGGCGGTAATCTCAACACCTGCCTCACTGCCCGATCCAGGGCCAGTTGATCGGCGCCGGAAAGGTGGCGCAGTTCTTCCGAGTCGTTGCTGCCGATCATTGCCATGAGCTGCTGATTCAAATGTGAAATAAAATTCAGGTCATCAGGCCCGTCGGCTTGTGAAAAGAAATTGAAGCCGCGATCATTCATACCGTCGAATCGCACGATGCCGGCATCGGCCCCAAAAGCATGGGCTATGGGTTCGGAGCCCGGATCGATATCGATTGCCCGGTAGAAGCCACCATATTTGGGCCAATGGATCCCGGTGCAGGTACGCAAAAACGATTTTCCGCTTCGGACCGGACCGACACCAATCAAGAAACCACGCCCGCCGGTGAACGGCGAAAAATAATAAGGTGAATCGTCCGCGGACAGAAAAATATATTGCGCTTCTTCCCTCCCAAGGTCTTCGACCACCTTTGTGCCCTGGGCTGATTTATACAACAGTGACAGGGTGGAAAATTGCGACGTGTTCAGGGGGATGTCCCGGAAAAACCTGCCGCGGTAGTCGGCGCAAGGTTGCAGGTTAAAGAAAACATCTATCTGGGCTACCGTTTCCCAGAGGATGCTGAATTGATTCTGTTGCAGGGCGGATTGCAATCGTTCCGTGGTCTTCTGCAACTCTGTAATGTCGGTATCGAAAACAACTCCATGGGTGGCTACTAACCCCAGGTTGTCTTGCAGGGATGATGCTTCGTCCAACTCCTGGAATTTACGTATCAACGAAGGACGAAAAACCTGCATTTCCCTGTCCGTATCGGTACCGCCATCGAGTCCCTTGATAAAATCCGCAAACGTGATCGTTTCCCTTTCCAGTTCTTTTTTTCGATTGAAAAAAAACAGGGTTTTTGATGTCTCGCTCATTCCTTTGTAACGGGTAGTCAACACGTAGTTGCCTGATGTTTTAATCGGACCTTTTGCAAACAGCCCGGGGGTGAAACGGTCGAAGTTGAATTGCTTTACCGACATGACGCGCAGGTAGGTTTTATACAGGTTATGTAACCGCAACAGGTCCATGCCCTTGATCGTTACGGGCGCCACTTGTCCGTCGGACAAATCGGTATCGATGGTTTGTGGACACTGTAGATCGGAATGCAGGTAATTCACCTCCATCGTTGCCAGGAATTTCATTACCCGGTAAGTTTCATCGAGATCGAGTTGCCGGGTCTGAAACAGGCCGCTACAGTAATTGATAATGTCGCGGATGATCGTTTCCAGGGCGAGCGCCAGTTTTTCCAGTGCGCTTTTTGAGGCTGACCGGACATGTCCATGCACGATAAAACGCCTGACGTACTCCCTGGATGCTGCGCTTTGCAGACACCTGAGCAAATGACGGATGAACAAAGACAGGCTGGATTGGCCCTGGTGCTCGGGATACATCTCAACGAACAGGACACATCTTGCGCCTGACAGTCGCATCCCGTTGAGGTGACCCGCCCGGTATTGGTTTAACGCGTTACACACCGGGTTTTTGCGGTGTGCGAATGCTATCCGCAGATCGCGGTAGTGAATGTAATATTGCTGGAGAATGATCGACTGGGGCAGGATATTCAGCAGGTTCCTGATGACGATGGAGAATGCCTCCATATCCTTCTGCGACATCCCGTCAGGATCGATACCATCTATTTCGATGGCGCCAACCAGGGAGCCTGTATACGAGAGCACAAACCCGTTGTAGGGTCTGAACGCGCCGTGATAACTGTTTACCGGTTCTCCATTCATCTAATCCTTGCCCTTTGCTGTCCGTAAAGGTGGTGCTTTGCAATCGCCCCGGGGTTACCGGTTTCTTGGCGATTTCCTGTTAGATATTATTCTAAGACGCAAAATTAGAATTTCAAGTATTTTTTATAAATTAATTTGGGGCAATGGCTATCGCTTGGATGGTTGGTAGTGTTTAGATAAAAAGTCTTGTGATTATGGTGTGCATGTTTTTATCACTTAACGTGACGGTGAGGTAGTCTAATCTTTGGTGGGGAAGGGTACGATTAGTAATTTTCTGTTGTTTTTTTGGGGTTCTGGGAGAGGGAATAGAAACTGTTTGGTAACTTATTGTATTTAGAGAACAAAAAATATTCTGTCCTAGCTTTCCCAACTATTTTACCAACTTTATTTTGTGGCTATACAGGTAAAATAAACCGAAGTAATACCAAGTACTAGAACGTTATATCCTGAATTACAGGAATATGCATATAGCCCTCGAAGATGGGTTTTGCGAGGATTTACCTCTTCAAACGACAGCAGATTATGTCTTTGAAAGTTACGGAAAACTTTATATTATTCAGGTAAATAATAATACTTGATTAAGGAGAGGACAATGAGTGACTTGTCGGCGACTATCCGACTACGACCTACTCGGATTGCGCTTTTGGTACGCCCGGCAAATCTTCCTGCCATCCGAACTTTCATGCGTATTTGCACTTGTCTATGGGGCGGCGTTTATAACCCGATCATACCCATTTTCCGAACGCAACCGAAGGACTGGCGAACTGAATTACCAGAATTGATGACTGGAGCTGAGATTGCTCGTGGCTATGTCGAATTCTTCGAGCCGGATGCCTTCGTAGAAAGCGAACCCAATTTGCTGGAAAAAATAGGCCTCGGAGCACTCCGCGATAGACATACGATTGATAAGCGTGTCATTCAACTGAAAGAATTACTAAACTGTCAGAGCCATCGAGACTGGTCCGAACTGGCGATAGGTCTTAGTATCTTCGATGTGATGAACCATGTTTACGAATCTGAACAACGCTTCGAGTTACGCGACAAGCGCCCTTCATATTTCGTCAAGTCACATCGTAATACTGCCCTAGTAGAGGCTGTTTTTGGATCTTATCCGACAGACAAATCCTCTGATTATATTGCCAAGGCGTATAACGATGTCTTCAAGCCCATGACCGTCGACTTGTCACCTGATACTTGGCGCAAGGTTTACATTCATAGTGCAGATACACCGCTTAACATGACGGGATACAAACTTGAAAAAAGCTACACTTGGCGTTCTGATCCAAAATTCTATTTGTTCGATCCTACAAAAAGTACCGATCTGATAGACCTTTGGAACTTAAGGCTTGAATCGAGCCCTCTCCTCCCTATTCCGGTTGATTGGTGGCCTGACCTTGCAGACAATGTCAGCAAAATAATAGCAACCCAACACCGGCCATTACAAGGAAATCCGCATGGTGTAATGCATCGAACTACAATCGAGTTCGCTCGCTCTATTGAGAAATCTCGGCATACAGGTATGCTAGATTTATTAAATAGTGAGTTGCCACGCGGTTCCTGGGGCTACAAGATAAGTCGTGATCGTATTTGGGAACGGCAGGTAAATGAACATGTTGTCCGGACACGCCTACTTCGAATAACGGCGAAAGAAAAACGAGTAACGCTGTCGGTTCGAAACAACGAAAAATCTATAATAGATTTTCAATCACTAGACCCTGAATTCGCGTCGCTTTACGGCGGGGGATATAATGCGCGCTGGGTGAATGTGGTAAATCTACTCGGTATTAGAAATCACGACATTGCGACCATCCTCCCATTCAATGTGACAAATAGGACTTGGCCTCGTCTAGACAATCTCGGTAAACCAGTTGTAGTCGGTACAGAAGGTTGGTCTTTTGCACAAGATTACAAAGATTCCTCGCAGACCGTTATTCTTTTGAGCCAGGAAGAAGCCGTTATTGAGTCGCTAAAACGCCTTGGTGTTGAAGCAAATCTGTCAGAACCTGGGCACATTGCCAAGCAGATTTTGCATCATCTTGGGGGAATTTGGGGAATTCGTTTTCTAGCTGACATAGAAACGCTGAGGGTCTTAAACAAAATGGCTGGTGGATTACGAACACGTGTGAAAGGTGAGTTGGAAACTGAAGAAGTATTCGAACATCGCACTAGCCCGGAACAGGAATGGAAAAAGCTTATTTCACAGCATAATCAGCGGGAGCTTCTATTTGGGATGAGCATTTCGCAGTTCACTGACCGCAATATAATTCGCCTAGGCTTGACTACAAAGTGCCCGAACTGTACTGAGAGCAATTGGCACAGCTTGACCACTGTTGACTACGAAATAACCTGTGAGCGCTGTATTAAACCCTATACATTCCCTCAAGGAGACCCGAAAGCGAATAATGTGAACTGGAGCTATCGGGTGATTGGTCCATTCTCTACGCCAGATTACGCTCGCGGATCTTACGGAGCCTTGCTCGCACTCCGTGTGATAAATAATATTTATGCCGATCACGATAATATGACTTTCTCGACAGCGCTTAACCTTAAGGTAGATGATGGTCCGACATGCGAAGCTGACTATGTTGCTTGGGTATCTCATCAGTCATTAAACGAAAACACTCATCCGGAGCTTGTTGTTGGTGAAGCCAAATCTTTCGGTGAAGGTGATCTTATAAAACCCCACGATATACAACAGCTGCGACGCATTGCCAAAAAACTTCCTCGAGCGACAATTATAATTTCAGTGATGCGAGACGAGTTTACTCGAAGTGAGAAGAAGATACTTTTGCCTTTCGTGAAGTGGGCTAGACGATTAGACAAAAATTGGACCCCTACAAATACTGTTATTCTACTTACTGGTGTTGAACTATTTCATCAGTACAACTTGAGTTCAACCTGGAAGGAAAAGCGTGGACGACACGCCAAATATAAAGATTATAAATATACGCGCAGTTTGATGAGTCTTGCAGAGGTGACACAGGCGATTTACCTTGATTTGCCTTCCTTTTCTGAAGATATAGAAGCAGCTATGGAGAAACGGAGATAATAATCAGTATCGACCCCATTCATCGCTGGATGATCTGACACCGGAGGAGTTTTACCAGCAACACCAGAAAGCCGGAAATCTTGAATTTTCAGGTGTCTAGTTCCGGGGTGAGGCTCATGGGAAGGTATGTGGATTGCAATGAATTGCCCAATTTGTAAAGCAAAATTGGGGACAGGAAATCATGAAATTGGAAAGCCTAAATATTTTGAGGATATCAATAAATCAGAATAATAAATTGCATAGCCTATGACCATCTCCCCGTTCTTCTGCCACTAAACTGGGAACAAGTGCGCAGACATCCAGGATAATACCGGAAATACACTATCGGCATCTCTATTAAATTCATTGATAGTGTAGAATATCATCATTGGCGATATAAGCTTAGAGTTGAAAAAGAATTCCCTTAAGATTGGAGAGCCCAATAACTACCATGTGAACTTACCTGTTACCGGAACATCAAAGAAAATGGACTAGAAACTTGAGCGCTCAAGCATCATGCTACGCATCGCCAACATAGACAGCGGCGGGTTGGGCTGTTAAAGCAAACATTGCATTGCGCTTAGGCTTTATTTACTATACTACTTCACATATACAATATTTTGTGCATGCTAATTTTCATACCACAAGCTTAGTGCCCATGAGATTTTCGACTGAAAATCCGTTCGTTGGCCCAATTCCTAATTCTGTTCAACTCCCAAATGCTCCTCTCACTGCAGCTTTGGTACAGATTAGATTTCCTGATGTACACTCGATTGACAAGGCGGAGTTCATTGCTGAATTTCAGGAAAGGATACGAGTTGATTATCCGCTAAATCATGCAGATCATATTTCCGGTTTTGAACTAATGAAGGACAATGTCAAGCAAACCACGGAGAAGAATTGGCGTTTCTTAGACAAGAAAAAACAATGGCGTGTTACACTCGCCACAAATTTTATTGCCCTAGAGACCAGTGTATATCAGAACCACCAAGATTTTATTTATCGAACAGTTACGGTTGTAAATGCTCTGTCAGAGACTATCAAACCGGGTGTAATGACAAGAATTGGTATGAGGTATGTGAATCGAATTCATGGTTCCCAATTGGAGGAGTTATCTCGATTCGTACGGCCAGATATTCTTGGTATATATAATATTAATTTCCGTGAACAAATAACCCAGACCCTAAACCAAGTTAATGTCAAAACAAATGTTGGATTAATGATGTCGCGATGGGGATATATGCCTGCTGATCAAACCCATGACCCAGATTTAATGCCAAAAATTGCGGAACCATCTTGGTTCCTAGATATAGATGTGTATAACAATTTCGCAGAGCCTCATACTTTTGATGCAAGTGAAATTGAGAACCGCGTAAAGAAACTAGCAAAGCGAGCTTACGGTTTTTTTCGCTGGACCGTAAGCGATGAATTTCTAAGAGATTGTGGAGGAGACATATGAGCACTGCAGAATCTACAGAGATTGCAACGAGACCGACTACACATGTAAATTACAAACCGGAATTCGAGAATATATATCCTTTGCAATTTTGCCCAAGAATTTCAGGCAATGTCCTAATTGATAAAGAATTTGAGGGTCAGACGCAAGTACCGTCGAATTTTGGAGCAGCAAGGAACGTTGGTCAAGAATGGCAGGAATTATCTATGCTTGATGCTCCGTGGGGTGCATTACGTGGTACCAGTAATGCAGTTTTTCGGGGCGTTGTCCATACCGTCATATATATCGGTCATGCATTTGATAATATATCAAGATCTAGTTCCATTTGGCGAAACGCTAACCTATCTCGTGCCGAGGAGCGAGCCGCTTCCGTGAACATTGCAGATGCATCAGAAAATCTGTTTGAGATCAGGCGTCTCACCGGTTTTTCATGGGATCAATTAGCAAACCTGCTCAATGTATCACGGGATACTATAAATAAATGGGTGAAGGGTGCCAAGATAAAGGGCAAGAGCCGAGAACATGTAGCGGAAACTCTGAGTGTACTTCGCTATGCAGACCAAGGTTCAGCAGAAATTAATGCACAAAAGTTCTACAAACGGGGCGAATTAGAAAGATGCCCTGATGAATTGATTAAATCAAAAAATTATGAGGCAGCAAAACAACTTTTATCATATGGACCATCTAGACCCCTAATACGGAGAGCCGCTTCTGATAGTGCGTCATGGATAGGTGAATTTCAGCAGATTCTTATGCATCCTGAAGCCGATGGAACGGAAAAAATCGAACCCATTCCAGAAGAGCCAGAAGCAGTATCTAGAAAGAGACCAATCAAGCATGGCTGAGGGCATGTTCATTGAATGAACAGGAAATGCCTACGATTGACCCGGATGAATCTCTCAAGTACTGGCGGCAGGGCGATTTTGCCTATAGTGTTGGAGGTTTTCTGTATGCAGGTATAGCGGTAGGCGATGAACCATATAAAGCTACCGATAATCTAGAAAATGTAGTTGGTCTAATTGTCATAAGCCAAACTTGTGACATCGTTCGGCGCACTGGTGGGCGAAACTATTTGTCGGTAAGTCCACTTTTCAAGAAAAATGTAAAAGAGCTATCTAATATTCAACATGGACGACGACCTTATCTTGTCGAGGTTGAAAATACCGATGAGGAGGTAGTCGCTGATTTGAGCTGTGTCATGTCCGTCCACAAGGATGTTGTAAGAACGTGGAAACGTCAAACCGGATTCAACGATATGAATGGACGTCTCCGTTTCGCTGCGGCATTAGAGCGAAAGTTCGGTCAATTTGCATTTCCCGATGAATTTGATGAAGCGATAAAGAAGTTTCGTCAGCGTATTTGGGAGCGCCATAATAAGCAAGCTAAGGCCGCTGGTAAAATTTACAGGTCATTAGCACAAATTCGGTTCCAGGCTTACCCAGATTGGACGGATGATAATCGTAAGATTACAGTCATTGCAGTAATGAAAGAGAACAGGGAAGATGGGGTTGAAAGGGACGATATTTATCAAGAGTTGGAGGATCAGCTCGAAAAGATCAAATGGCCAAGAGGGTACGAGTGGGGAGATCCAAATTTTGTGCTCGGTACAGCTAAGGATTTATCAGCCGAAGACATTATTGAGATATTCATCAAACTGAACAGGCCGTGTATGGTGGATAGATCAGCTATACACACCGATTTTTCTGTATATCATTAATATAATGTTGTGAATTTCGTGGGGAAAGCCAGGATAAAAGAAAACAAAATTTAGCAATAATAGTTAGTTATCAAACAACTTCTACTCCCCCTCCAAGACACAAATCAGAATTCCAAGACTTTTGTATAAAAAAAATTCAGGACAACGGCCAGGACCGTATCACCTGATATCTTGCCCCCTGTTCATGAGTAACAGATTCAACCAGGCAAAAATCCCTGACGTCCCAGTGGATCGGTTCAAACGACCGGGTCGTTACCGGGCGGGTCACCTTGCGGGCAACAGTCAAGTGGGGATTGTAGTCCCGTTTATCGACAGGCAACCCCGCCGTCCTGCTCAACAGGTTGATTTGCTCGACCAGGTCCAGCAGTAGCGCCGGTGTGTGTGCAGGCGCCAGCCAAGCGACCTTTGCCCGTTTCCACCAGTCACATCGGTCGATCTGCAACGGGAAGCCGGGTAGTTTCAATCTTTCAGCAGCGGCGAACAATTCGGGGATGGCCTGCTCCTGCACGTTGCCGAGGAAAGCCAGGGTGATATGAAGGTTTTCAGCCGGCACACGGCGTCCCGTGTTAATCGGTAACATTCCGGCCACCTGGGCAAGCTGGGCACGGATCCCGTGGTCGGGCCAGAGGGCGAAAAACAAGCGTTTCATCAACGGGCGCAGATTATGAAAACTGTTCCACCAGATCCATCAATCCCTGCAATGCTGTCAATATGGACAGTTCCCGCACCTGTTGCCGGCTCCCGTCAAACATTATGCGGGTGGTCCTGGTAACGCCGTTGCGACTGCCCCAGCCGAAGCAGACGGTGCCGACCGGCTTTCCAGCCGTTCCCCCACCCGGACCTGCAATTCCTGTCACCGCAACACTGAAATCGGCGCGACTGTGCTGCAAAGCGCCCGATGCCATTGCCGCGGCGACCTCTTCGCTGACAGCCCCGAACCGGATAATCAGCTCATCGGTCACACCCAACTGCTCCTGCTTGGCAAGATTGGAATAGGTAACAAACCCCCGCTCAAACCACTCGGAACTGCCCGGCAATTCGGTCATCGCATAAGCGATGCCGCCACCGGTACAGGACTCGGCCGTGACCAGCATTTTATTTTGCTCAATTAATCGGTTGCTCAGTTGCAGGAGCAATGTTTGGTATCGGTCGTCTGTCGTCATGTAAAGGAAAAGCAAGACTGAAATCGGCGAGTTTATTCTATCAGAATTAATTCATACATAATTTCGGGAGGTAATTTTGGGACACCCACGAAATTTTTTGTGGATATCTTAAATCTATGGGTGTCCCAAATTTCCTTCCCGAATTTCCTCCCCAATCCATGGGTGTCCCAAATTTCCAAGGTAGGGCTACATTGTGGTACCGTTCAGGAAATTTGTATTAAACTCTGTGAGGTAATGGATCATGCTGTTATTGATTATCGGGTTAGTTCTGTTTTTTTCCATTCATTCCTTATCTATCATCAATGTTGCCTGGCGTGACGGCATAGCGCAGCGGCTTGGTGTGGGTCCCTGGAGGGTTCTGTATTCTCTGGTGTCACTGGCTGGTCTGGTAGTGCTGATTTGGGGTTATGGGATTGCCGGAAGTGACCCTGTCATCCTGTACACGTCGCCTGGCTGGTTACACCACATCAATTTTTTATTGATGTTGTTTGTATTTCCGCTGTTTGTGGCCACCTATTTACCGGGGCGCATTAAAACCGCAGCGAAACATCCGACTTTTGCGGGGATTAAAATCTGGGCGTTCGCACACTTACTCGTTAACGGCGCCCTTGCCGATGTACTGTTATTTGGCTGTTTTCTGGCCTGGGCTGTGGCCGGGCGTATCTCGATGAAACATCGTGAACAACGTCCTTTATCAGTGATGCCGGCAACGGCTTACAACGACCTTATTGCCGTCGTGGTCGGCTTGGGTTTATATGCATTGTTTATGTTGTTTTTACATCGCTGGGTGACTGGGATAGCGTTAGTCGGCTGATGGCCTGTCCGGAGAAAAGGGGACAGATTTGATATCCGTTCGCTTCTCGCTTTACGCCCGCCGGGATTTGAAAAACGTCTGTAGTATCGCCGCCGCTTCCGGTTCCAATACCCCGGCAGTCAGGTCAACCTGGTGATTTAACTGCTCGGATTGCAGTATGTTGAAAACACTGCCGGCAGCGCCGCTGCGGGGATCGGCGGTGGCATATACCAGTCGGCTGACTCGGGCCAGGATAATGGCGCCGGCACACATGGCGCAAGGCTCCAGGGTGACGTACAGGGTGGTGCCGGGAAGGCGATAATTCTCAGTGCGTCCGGCGGCGGCGCGTAAAGCCGTGATTTCCGCGTGGGCCGATGGGTCCCGGGTCGAGATGGGTTGATTCCAGCCTTCACCGATACATTCGTCATCCTTTACCACGACAGCGCCGACGGGCACTTCGCCATCTGCTTGCGCGCGCTCGGCCAGATTCAGCGCGCGTCGCATCCAGAATTCGTCGTTCATTTAAGTGTCCGCAAGACTGGGTACCGGTATTCGCCGGTACGACGGAAGTTACGCGGGCCAATCACGAGCCTGACAGTATTTGTACTCCTTCTGTCTCATTCATGTAGACCGGGCTTTCAGGCAGCGTTGAGCCCCCATCCACGACAATGGTCTGGCCGGTGACGTACTTGGCCTCATCGCTCGCCAGATAAAGCATGGCGTAAGCAATATCATTGGGTTCGCCCAGGTGGCCTTTGGGAATGTATCTTGCCATTTCCGCCCTGGCGTTCTCGTCGGCCAGGAGGTCCATGGCCGGGGTCAGGATAAAACCGGGTTCGACACCGTTTACGGTAATGTTATCCGCGGCAAGTTCCAGGGCGGCAGTGCGAATAAACCCGTTGACGCCCGACTTGGAGGCAGCGTAATAGGATGTGCCCGGCATGCCTACCCGCGGCCCGGTGACCGATGAAGTTATCAGGATCCGGCCTCCGCCCTGTTTTCTCATATGGGGGATGCAGGCGTGGGTAAAGCGGAAACAGGCTTTCAGGTTGACTGCCAACACGGTGTCCAGGTCATCATCCTTGTACTCCTCGATCATTCCGCCCAGGAATGAGGCGGCATTATGCACCATCACATCGATCTGCCCGTAGGTCTCCAGGGTTGTAGCCACTACCCTGTTGACGGCCTCAATCGAGCCGATATCCACGGTAAGCAGGGTAGCCTCGGCGCCTGCTGCCCTGATTTGCTCAACCGTATCCCGACCGCTTTTCTCTGTGCGCGTTGCCACAACAACCCGGGCGCCTTCAGCGGCGAAAACCCTGGCGATTGCGGCGCCGATACCCTGGCCGGCACCCGTCACGATAGCGACTTTATGCAGCAGTCTGTCTTTTCCCATTTTGCTCACCTCGTATCCGTAATGGACAGATTCAGTCTAACCAAACCGACTTTATAGTCAATAAGGATTTGTCAAATATCCCGTAGGGGTTTATAACGGGGACGGGTAATCCCATGCATACAGACAACCGGAATATGGCCGTTGACATCAACAGCAGAATGACGCTATTCGCAGCGTTCTACATGGGCGTGGTCGGCCCCGAGGTGTTCATTATCCAGCCCGGCGTTGTCCAGGGCTTTGTCGAATACCTGAAGTTCACCGAGCAGCAGGCCGGTTATATCGCCTCGGCGGAGATGTGGGGTATCGCGCTGACGACTATCGCTATGACGTTCCTGTCCGGCCGCTTCAACTGGCGTCATGTGGTTTCCGTCTCTCTTGTCCTGGTCATGCTCGGTAATCTTGCCTCGTTGACGACAACGGAGTTTTATTCATTCAGCGCCTGGCGATTTCTTGCCGGTGTCGGCTGCGGTGGTCTCGTGTCCCTGAGCTTCGCGGTGATAGGGCTGACGGATAACCCGGATCGGAACTTCGGGTATTACATTATGTGGGTGTTAACCTATGGCGCAATCGGCTTGCTGGTCATGCCGACGGCGTATTCCATGGTGGGGATGCAAGGCGTGATCGTATTTTTCGCCCTGTTCCCGGCATTTGGTCTGCTGCTTGTCAAATACCTGCCCAGCTCCGGCGAGGAACATGCTCAGGTTGAGGAAGATGCAGTCAATCTTCCGGTGAATTTCAAGGCCCTTGCGCTTGCCGCCATGTTTTGCTATTTCCTGGCCCAGGGGTTGGTGTGGGCCTACCTGTTCCTGGTCGGTCTTACCGGCGCCGCCGGTGAACAACAGGTAGCAAACGGATTGACACTGTCCCAGTTCCTGGGTATCGCCGGCGCATTGACCGCAGCGCTGGTGGGCGCGCGTTTCGGCCGGGCAAAACCGCTGACGCTGGCGATTATCGGCGGCATTATTCCACTTGCCTTTTTATTCGGTCAGGTGGATATCCTGGTCTACACCATTGCTGTTTGTGTTTACAACTACGCCTGGAATGTAGCCCATCCTTACCTGCTGGCTTCGATGGCGAGTTTTGATCGCAGCGGGAAGGTGGTCGTATATGCCGTTGCATTTCAGATGCTGGGCCTGGCCCTGGGGCCGGCGATTGCAGCGACGGTCATCGCGCCGGGAGATTATTCCAGGGTGATTTCCCTGGGGATGCTGTTGTTTGCCCTGTCCCTGGTTTTCATATTGCCGCCCGTACTGAAACAGAAACGGCTTGCAGATATGCTAATACAATAGGGTGCAGGCCTTGAAAAGCCTGTCCAGACCTGCTCGTTACCTATAGAGTGATTGCGCGTACCCGTTCCCGAATACTACAATGCAACCCGGATAATAAAACTCAACAGAGGATTAAACAGAAATGGTAAAAGAATTTGCTTCCAAGGCGGACCTGGGTGAAAAACAGATTACGTTCAGCCGGCTGGCGGATAACGCCTATGCGTACACCGCAGAGGGCGACCCCAACACCGGCGTGATTATCGGTGACGATGGCGTCATGGTGATAGACACACAGGCCACGCCGCTTATGGCTGAACGGGTGCTGGAAAAAATACGAACGGTTACCGACAAACCCGTCAAGTACGTGGTCATGACCCACTATCACGCAGTGCGCGTACTGGGCGCCAGCGCCTATAAGCCGGAACATGTCATTGCCAGCAGAGATACCTATGACCTCATCGTGGAACGCGGGAAGCAGGACTGGAAATCCGAGTTTGAACGTTTTCCGAGGTTGTTTAACGGCTTTGAAACCATCCCGGGATTAACCTGGCCGACGATTACCTTTAAAGGGGAAATGTCGTTGTGGATGGGAGATACGGAGATCAGGATCATGCAACTGGGACGCGGCCATACCAAGGGTGATAGCGTCGTCTGGATGCCTGAGGAGCGGGTGCTGTACAGCGGCGACCTGGTTGAGTACGGTGCGACGCCTTATACCGGTGACGCTTACCTGCTTGACTGGCCCACTACCCTCGACAACGTTACGGCGCTGGATCCGGTTGCCCTGGTCCCGGGCCGCGGTGATGCCCTGACTACACCCGCGACGATCAAAGAGGGCATAGGCGGGACACGCGCCTTTATTACAGCCATGTACGAGTCAGTCGAGGCCGGGAAAAAGAAGGGAAAAAACTTGCAGGAAATTTACCGGGAAACCTACGCCGCGCTGAAGCCGAACTTTGGCGAATGGGTGATTTTTGATCATTGCCTGCCTTTTGATGTGGCCCGCGCTTATGACATTGCTTCCGGTATCAGCGACCCGCAAATCTGGACGGCTGAACGGGATACCGAGATGTGGGAAACGCTGGCGGGGTGAACAAACTGCGGACTGAACCCGGCGTTGCAAACCCGGATGACTTCTACGCCCGCTTGATCGAATTACACGAGGGCCTATCGTCCGAAGAAAGCCACAAAGTCAACGCCAAGGTGATTTTGATGCTGGCCAATCACATCGGCGCTACGGACGTGTTACACGAAGTGCTGGAATATATAAAAAAGTCTCATGGCCCCTGAAAGTTAATCATTATAGTTGCCGACGACTTCCCTGATTAACGCTTTGCGAGTCTTTTCTATATCGAGTACTGGGGTTTGACGATACTCACCCACTTCTTCCGCGCTATAAGGCTTGAAGTCCTGGCGCAGTTGCGTGCGGTTCATGGTATAGAGGATCCAGTTCAGCACATCCGCCAGTTCCTGGTCGGAGATGGGGGCGCCAGTGGCGCCGGGCACCTGCGCCAGAAATGCGCGGGTGGCGGGATGCTGTGCGAATTTACCCAGGTATTCGTCTAAACCGGGGACACTGCCGGGAGTGCCTTTACCATCCACCTGGTGACAACTGGCGCAATTGAGAAGATAGTTCATTTCCGCACGCTGAACGGCAGCGGGTTCCATCTGTTCAAGCGCGCCGCAATCAAGGGCAATCAGCGAGCCGATATAACACGCCGCCAGTACGAAACGCTTAACCGGCCCCTTCTTGTGTTTGTATGTCTGCTTCACCGGAATGATACTTTTTCACGTAGTCCTGGATGGAGGCTACACCCCGTTCCTTTGCCTCAAACAAACTTTCCAGATGTTCCCGTGAATTAATGATGCCCATTGTCACAACTTTGCCCTGCTCATCGATCAGCACTGAATACGGTAGTTTGCCCACCCCGTAACTGCGGCCAAGAATTTCCGACAGGACATAATCGAACCGCGATAATTTATGCTGTTTAATAAATTTCCTGTGTTGTTCGACCTCGCCGTCACTGGCAAGGATGATATCCAGCCATTCGTTCTCTTCCTTTTGCGCCGAACCCAGTACCGGCAGCAAGGTCTTGCATACCGGACAATCGGGCGCAAGGAAAAATAGCAGTGTGCTCCTGGCCGCTTCACGCGCACCGCCGACGTGAATCTTTTTATCCTCGACGGTCAGTAAATCCAGTTCGGGGGCGTCGTCCCCGGGACGCAGGGTCTGATTCATCATCAAAGCGCCTGCCGGCGCAACCCGTTCATATAAAACGCCGATCTGCCTGACCAGCGCAAAGACCATGACTCCCAGGACCAGCACAATGACCCAGAGCACCAGGTTGGAGATGATTAACGTTTCAAGCATAGTAATTTTTCAGTTTCTTCAATAAATCCTTGTTCACCAGTAATTGGTTGATGATATTGTAAAACAGGCAACCCATCAGGGTAGCCAGGATAACAATCACCCAGTCGAACCAGAGCAGCGTCCGTGGCAGAACCGGGCAACCGGCGATATACGCCAGGAAAAGCAGCAGGCCGTTGCGCACGAGCATCCATTCACTCAGGGTTTGTTTCTGGTCGGGACCGCCGCAACCACAGTCGATATCGCGCCGGCCACGCAGCAGGTTGATCCCTATTGCTGCAATATAGACGCTCAACAATACACCTGCCGACAGACCCGCGAGCCGGGTTATGGCCGGTATCAACAAGGCGACCCCGGTCATGATTTCAACCACGGGAACCAAGTATACACCCTGCCGGCTCAATCCTTCCGGCAGGATTTTATAATTATTCAGGGTGGCCGCAAATTCCTCCGGCGCCCGGCATTTGTGCAGCCCCGCCACGACGAACACGTAGCTGAGGATCAAACAGGCGATAATGCTGACAGCCGGGTCGAAAATCATGAGTTATTATTGGGCGCAACAGTATAATCTGCTGCTGTCTTTTCCCTTACTTCGTTTGCCGTGATGCCCGGCATGAGTCTTACCAGGCGCATGCCTGTTTCGCTGAAATCAAATACCGCCAGGTCCGTGATCAACATGTTAACGGCCCGGCGTGCAGTCAACGGCAGGTCGCATTGCGGTACTACCTTGGACTTGCCGTCCCTGTCGCAGTGGGTCATGGTGATAATCAGCTTTTTTGCTCCGGATGCCAGGTCCATGGCGCCACCGACGCCCAGCAGCGGTTTGCCCGGCACCGCCCAGTTGGCCAGGTTGCCTTGTTCATCCACCTGTAGCCCGCCCATGATGGCCACGTCCACGTGGCCGCCCCGGATCATGGCGAAAGAGGTGGCGCTGTCAAAGTAACTGGCGCCAGACAGCGCGGTCACCGGTATCTTGCCGGCATTTACCGGGTAGTCCATGGCGCCGCCGGTTTCCGGCTCTGGGCCTACTCCCAGCATACCATTTTCGGAGTGCAGGATAATGCCGTCCTCCGGTCCGATCAGATCTGCCACCAGCGTGGGGATGCCGACCCCCAGGTTCACTATATCCCCCCTGTTCAATTCAGCCAGCGCAGTGCCGGCCATCATCATACGGGCATCATCCACCTTTTTGAGGCTGGCCGATACCGACGCCGAAGAGCCTAAATCTTCCAGGCTAAGATCGGCCTGGACCAGGTAATCGATGAAACAACCCGGGGTATGGATAAAATCCGGGTCAATTTCGCCGGCCTCAACGATTTCCTCGACTTCCGCTATCACCAGGTTGGCGGCAGTTGCGGCCGCCTGGTTAAAATTGTTTTCGGTCATGCGGTATTGTAAATTACCGGACGTATCCGCCCGCCAGGCCCTGATGATGGCGACATCGGCGCGGATCGGAGGGATGAACACCATCTCCTTCCCGTCGATGACTCTGGTCTCGCGCCCCGTCGCCAACGGCGTGCCGGCAGAGGTCGGCGTGAAGAACCCGCCAAGGCCGGCGCCGCCGGCGCGGATGGCCTCGGCCAAGGTACCCTGGGGCAGGAGTTCGACTTCTATTGTGCCGGACTGGGCTGCTTCAACAGCCTCGCGATTGCTGGTAAAGAAAGAACCGATGGCTTTTTTAATCTGGCCGTTGCGCAGGCAACGCCCGCCGGCCAGTCCGGGCTCGCCCACGTTGTTGCCTATATAGGTGAGATCGGTCACCTTCGTCTCGGCAATGGCATGCATCAGGTGAGTCGGGTTTCCCGTCATGCCAAACCCGCCGACAATGAGTACGTCGCCGGAGCGAATCTTCGCAGCAGCCTCTTCCAATGTAATTTGTGGGACGGTTTTCATAATGATGATTATACGGGCCGTGGAGGATAACCGTGGTAGGCATTCTCAAGCAAGGCCCGCACCCGTTTCCCGGTGACGGGTTCGGGATTGTTGACCGGTGTTTCAACGGTAACCGCGGCGGCCTCATCGAGATCGGTCTCTGCTACCCCGATGTCTTTTAATGCCGTGGGGACTCCGATCGTTCCGGCAAGTTCAAACAGGCCGGTTGCGGCGTCATCGACTCCCATGGACTCGGCAATCCTGTGTGTCTCACTCGGCCTGGCGCCGGCGTTATAGGCAACGCTATGTGGCAGGAGAATAGTATGGGTCTCGGCATGGGGTGTGTTGAATGTACCGCCAAAAGTATGACACAAACGATGATGCAGGCCGGTTGTGCCGACTCCCAATGCCCCGCCTGCCAGACAGGCGCCATACATGGCCTCGGTGCGCGCATCCATGTTGTCAGGATCAGAGGCCACGATCGGCAAACTGTGTGACAAGGCGCGTATGGCTTCCAGGGCCATGACCGAGATGATTGGATTGATGTCTTTCGCGACAACGTTAACCACGGCTTGGGCCATGGCGTTCAACCCGCTGGCGCCGGCAAAAGCCGCCGGCATGGTTAAGGTCAATGTCGGGTCGTACAGGGTCAGCGTAGGCACAACGACGTTATCCCTGCTCGTGATTTTGCGGTTGTCCTTCGTCACACCCCAAAGATTAGTCATTTCCGAACCGGCATAGCTGGTGGGTAAAACAATATTGGGTAAATCCAGGTTGAAGGCCAGGGCCTTGCCCAGTCCGGTGGTCGAGCCGCCGCCGACGGAGACGGAACAGTCGGCGTCAAGGCGTTTTACTTCCGCCGTCGCCTGTTCGACAGTTTCGACGGGCACGTGCATAACGGCCCGGTCGAACAGACCCACAGCTTTATCGCCCAGCAAGTCGACGATCTCCTGTCCGATCTCAGCCTGGTTGGGTGTTGTCAGGACCAGGGCGCGGGAATAACCCAGCTTGCCCAATTCTTCCGGCAACCGGCTCAGTGCGCCGATGCCGAAAATGACATTCCAGGGAAGCGCCTTATAGCGAAAATTCATCAATCATCCCTGATTTCACCAATAACTTTCAGCACTTCCTCTTTATTGGCTTCAATTTGCGGTGACATCATCAACTTTGTCCCAAGCGTTTCAAATGGTTCATTGCAAAGGAAAGAAGGATTGTGTGAACAACAGGCTTCAAACAGGGCGCCGGAGGGAGTACGGATATAAATGGAATCGAAATAGCCGCGATCTTTCACATCGGAAAAATCCGTATAGCCGAGCCCCTCGGTAAAAAACTTGATGGCGTCCTGCTGTTTCCGGGTAGGGACGTTATAGGCCATGTGATGGATGGCGCCTTCTCCCACAGTCCAGGTGCCCGGTTTTCGGTCCGGTTCGATTTCAAAATCCGTATAGGTGCCGGTACCCCCCTCACCCATGGTGAAACGAACCATATTGCTATCGTCTGCTTCCTTGCGGGAGCCCCAGGCTACCTCTAAAAATTCTTCCATGAATTCCATGTCGCGAGTAGAAACACCGGCTGCGTGGGTGCCGCGGATCATGTTTTCAGCAGGTACAGGCCCGGTGGAATGCGGCGCCCGTGTATCGTCGTCGACCCCGACGATAGATAAGCGAATATTGTGCGGGGAACGAAAGTCAAGATGTTTTTCACCAAACCGTTCGGTCTCCTTCACATCAAAACCATGTTCTTTGAGACGTTTATTCCAGTAAGGCAACGAAGATTCAGGTGCGGACAGACTCACATAACTGACCTGCCCGCTGCCTTCTGTTGCCTTTACGCCTATGTGAGCAACCGGAAATGTAGTGAGTAGCGTACTTTCCTCTCCGATATCATTTCCGTAGTAGATGTGGTAAACCGGTGTTGCTCCGTCAAAGAATAATGTGCGCTTGACGCATTTCAGGCCCAGTACCTTGGTATGAAAATCGAAGTCTTCCTGTACATTGCCAACCCCGATCGTTATGTGATGATGACCGGTCAGACTTGTACCTGGCAGCTTATCGGACATGTTGGTTCTCCTCTTGGTAAATATATGGTTGCTATTTTTTCGTGAATTATAACTGCGTGTACCAGGATTCAGGCCATAGGCATAATCTCATCGTCGTCTTTCTAAGCCGAACCACCTTGTACAGTTTATTTATACTAGCAATTGCATGTAAAATAATCAAGAATATCATTCGAGCTTATAGTGAGACCATTATGCATCCGGATCAACATGAACCTGTACTGATCGTTGGCTCAGGACCCACCGGCATGGTCCTGGCAAACGAATTGTTGCGTCGGCGTGTGCCGTGTCGAATGATTGATAAAAGATCCGGGCCAACTGAAACGTCCCGTTCGTTTACCCTGCACGCGAAAACCATGGAAATGTTCGAACACATGGGAGTTGCGCATCGTTTTCTGCAGGACGGATTGAAAAGCCGCGGCTTTTTTTTCAACTTCAAAGGTAAAGATACCCACCCAACGCTGGATTTCACCGGTCTGGATAGTAATTATCAGTACATCCTGATTTACAACCAGAACGATACCGAGCAAAGGCTGCGGGAACATCTTGATGCAACCTACGCCTTTCATCCGGAATGGGGTGTAGAGCTGACGGCATTCACTGAGACTGCGGACGGTTTCAGCGCAAGTCTTCAAAACAGCACAGGTGAGGAGCAGGTGATTGCGCCGCGCTGGATTGTGGGCTGCGATGGTATTCACAGTTTTGTCCGGAAAAATTCCGGACTGGATTTTAAGGGCGAGAATTATGAAGGCATGGTGATGCAGATGATGGACGTGCACTATCAGGGATTTGAGGGCGCCGATGACTGGATCCATTACTACATGTCAAAGGATAGTTTTTTATTGTTGACGAAATTGCCGAATGGCCGTCATCGGGTCCTGATCAGTGATAGGGGTGAGGCGGCCGACCCGAATTTGACTCCGCGCCAGGCTTTCCAGCGCCTCATCGACGGGCATGTCAGCGGCACGGAACTCGCTGAACCTGATTGGGCGACGAAATGGGAACTTTGGCGGCGCATAACAGATAATTACAGTACGGGAAATTGTTTTCTTGCCGGTGATGCTGCACACGTGCATTCGCCTTCCGGCGGTCAGGGAATGAACGTCGGGATGCAGGACGCATTTAACCTTGGCTGGAAGCTGGCTTTGGTTCAAAAGGGATATGCCCTCAGAAAGCTGCTGGATACGTACACGCCCGAACGCCAACCGATTGGCGCACAGGTAATCGCCGGTACTCATGCCATGCACGATATAATCATGGCACACGGACATGGCATGGACGACAGGCTGCAACTGACTCAAAAGGAGGGCTGGCATTCGGAAACGGTCAACCTTATTTCCGGTTTGAGCTATACCTATCGGGATGTCATAGATATTCCCGAAGGGCTGAAACAGTTACCGGGCCCGGCCTGTGGCGATCGTGCGAAAAATGTCACGCTTTCGGGTAACCGCCGATTATTTGATTTGATCAGGACGAGCCGGTTAAGTCTTATCGTCGTTGAAAAAGCCAGCGCGACTGATGATCAGGCGCACGCGTTGCAGCGGCGCATCACCGAACAATATGGTCATATTATTCGCAGCATGATCATGTCGAACCGAAGACTGGAGGGGCTACGCAATGCAGAGTTGGTTACCGATGCCGAAGGGGAATTCGCCGAACACTACGGCAAAACCGCCAGTGGCCAGTTATTGTTGATACGCCCCGACGGTTATATTGCCTTTCGCTCCCATCAGGATGAAGCGGAACAGTTTTTTGACTATCTCGACACTTGGTTTAAAGCACAAAAGCCGGTTATCTGATTTCTTCAATGAAAGAAGAAATGAAGTAGTCGACAGCTTTATCTACATAGTATTTTTGCTCCCGGGTTGTTAAAGGACCTTTGATACCGCAATACCTGTCCAGCATGGGCTTATGCAGCATCATGCCCCAGAAGTATTCCGCTGCCAGAGATGGATCCGCGCACCTGATCCTGCCTCTTTCAACCATTGTGGAGAGGTAGTTCGCGACCCCCTCCATGCCACGTTTGGGCCCATGCTCATAATATATTTTACCTACATGGGGTATCCGTTCAGCTTCGGCATAAATAATCCGGCACAGATTAATGTGATCTTTCGATGTTATTACTTTAATGCCTGTTCTCCCAATCAGTTTCAGGCCTTCTTCAATACTCAGGACGGTAAGGTCCAGATTTTCGATAGGGGCCAGATGATCACGTAATTTTTCATCTATCACGGCTATGAAAAGCGCCTGCCTGTTTCGAAAATGTTTGTATATGGTACTTTTCGAGGAACCGGAGCGTTTGACAAGGTTATTCATACTGCCTTTTTCATAACCCATTTCCAGGAACATTTCCGTAGCGTATTTAATCAGTTCCTTCCGCTTGAGAATAGCGTCCTTGCGCATTTTTTTGACAGCGGGAGGGTCTGTTTGCTGATTTGTCCGGCTCACTATTGATCAATACTCATGTATTTTTATATTGTCGTCAGTAGATTGACAGCGTCAGCGGTAATATAACATCCCCCGGTAAAAGTAAAACCGCCGGGATGTTATACTGCCATACTTTAACACACACACGTTTCAGGAAAGCAGGATGGGGTTATTAATAGACGGCATATGGCGCGATGAATGGTATGACACCGAGTCCAGCGAGGGACGGTTCATCCGGTCAGAATCCCAGTTTCGCAGCTGGGTAACCAAAGACGGTGCGCCAGGACCTTCCGGCACAGGGGGGTTCAAGGCAGAGGCCGGTCGCTATCACCTGTATGTCTCCCATGCCTGCCCCTGGGCCAACCGCACCATGATCTACCGCAGTATTAAAGGCCTTGAGAAGATCATTTCCCTATCCGTTGTCCATTGGCGCCTGGGCGACCACGGCTGGACATTTGAGCCGGGTGACGGCGTCATCCCCGACCCGGTGAATAATGCAAAATATTATTACGAAGTTTATACGGCAGCCGACCCCGAATATACCGGCCGGGTGACCGTGCCGACTTTGTGGGATAAACGGAACCATACCATCGTCTCCAATGAATCATCGGAGATCATCCGCATGTTCAACAGCGCCTTCGACGACATCGGCGCAAAGCCGGGCGACTATTATCCCGAACATCTGAGGGATGAGATCGATTCGATCAACAGCCGGGTCTTCAAGACCTTGAATAACGGCGTGTACCGGGCCGGGTTCGCCACCACCCAGGAGGCTTATGAAGAGGCGGTTTACCCGTTGTTCGATACCCTGGACTGGCTTGAGGAAAGCTTGCAAAACCGCCGCTACCTGGCGGGCAGCCGGATCACCGAAGCGGACTGGCGCCTGTTCACTACGTTGATACGGTTCGACCCGGTGTACGTGAGCCATTTTAAGTGTGACAGAAAACGATTGGTCGATTATCCGAATTTGTGGGCCTATACCCGTGATCTCCACCAACAGCCCGGGGTTGTGGAAACGGTTAACATGGAGCATATCAGGAAGTCTTATTTTGGCAGTCACAGCATGGTGAACCCGACCGGCATTGTCCCGATTGGGCCTGAGTTTCATCCCGAGGCGCCCCATGAACGGCATTTATTGTCCGCAGACGGTGCAGATCATTAATTATCCGCAGATGA
Source organism: Gammaproteobacteria bacterium (assembly GCA_965205405.1). Lineage (GTDB taxonomy): Bacteria > Pseudomonadota > Gammaproteobacteria > Eutrophobiales > Eutrophobiaceae > JAAXHV01. The sequence goes on along the minus strand of OZ242169.1, from coordinate 921,440 downwards.
CGCAGATGAACGCAGATATAGACAGGAAAACAGGAGATGCTCCAGGTGCATTCTCCTATTAATTTGTAAAATGTAGTACGCTTATGTTTTAAAATACCGGGTGATAATTTGGGAGGAGCATCATGTCCGTAACAACCGTATTCGGAAGTATCGATAACTACAGCAAAGGCGGCGTTGAAATTACCGGCGACGAGGAGGCCCGGGATTACCTGTTTTCCAATATGTTCGAGGTGGCCGGTAACGCACAACCATGGGAGCGTATTGTCATCGCCAAAAACCTGGAGAATACCGTAGAAGTCATACGTGCCGAGGGTGACAGCCCCTGGTATGTCTGTAGTCACGATGAGACCGCTTTACTCATGCAGGGCAGTATGGAAACCCGTTTTATTCAGCCGGCGGACGGCGGGCTGGTTCCACCCGAAGAGAAAGAGGGGTCCGTTAAACTGGCCGGCCAACCGGAGGGCCAGGTCATGGGACATGTCAAGGCGACGCGGGGCCACCTGGTCCTGTTGCCGGCCGGCGCGGCCTACCAGTTTCGCGCCGGTGAATTGAGCGTGATTTTACTGCAAACCTTACTGGGTCATGAGTCCGTCGAAAAGTGGGCGGAAATCTGTCAGCATTGATACAAGGGGGAAATAACCATGGCAGCCACAGCAGAACAAATAACCGACCTGCCGGTGCTCACCGAAGTGCACCGGGAAAGCGCACCGCACCCGGTCAACGGCTACAAACGCTTTGAAATCGGCTCATTTACGTTTGAGCGGGACGAGTATTTTGCCCGCATCCAGTGTCCGACCGTAACCCACGTAATGGACGTGGAGAACTTTATGCGTTCGATGGTACGGGACGTGGCCTGGGGTTTTTTTTACGGCTGGGTCAACTTTGATGAGGTCTTCGGCACCGTAAATAACTACGACAGCGTGGACGTCTTCATGGGCGCTTATAACCAGGCCTACAAGGATTCCGGCGCAGACTTTACCGAACGTTTTGAGTTGGGCGTGCTGCTGGCCTGTTTCAAGGCCTTAATGCTGGATTGGACCAATGCCGGGTTTAACCCTTTTGCCGCTCCGCTGGAAACCGGCAGCGGGCGCGGACCCAAAAACGGCAGCAACGATGAAGCCGTCAACTTCCAACGGGAACTGGCGGACCGTTTCGTCAGCCTGCCCGGTGACACCCCAATCCGTTCCGATGAAAACGGGCGGCCGGTCAACCGGCAGTTCGCTGATGTGGACCAGTCCGAGCCGGAAGTCCATGCCGAAGCCGGTTTTGAGGGGCAACTTGCGGCCTTCAGCCTGTTCAAGTACCTATCCCGCTCGCCGGTTACCTGGAATCCGTCTATTGTTTCCATTGTGAGAAGCAGCGCTTACTGCCCGACGTCGGAAGAGCATATTCTGCCGTTGGACCACGGTAACGACCGCGTGGAATGGTTTATCCAGATGTCCGATGAGATTACCTGGAAAGTGGCAGACAAGGATAGCGCCGCGCCGATGTGCGTGGTGACCATGAAGGCAGGTGACGTGGCCTGTATGCCTGCGGATATACGCCATCGCGGATTTTGCCCGAAACGCTCCATGCTGCTGGTCTGGGAAAACCTGACCCCGGGACTTGAGAAACGCTACGCCAGCGGCGAGTTGCCGCCGGTGCCGGCGTCGTTCTAGCCTAACCCCACACTTCCCGGGCCAGTTCGACAATCATTTCCAGTTTTTTCCACTGCTGGTCTTCGGCCAGTATATTGCCTTCCTCGGTGGAGGCGAACCCGCATTGCGGGCTGAGGCAGTACTGGCCGACGTCGGCAAACTGCGTGGCCTCGTCGATACGCCGTTTAATGGCATCCTTGTCTTCCAGTTCGCCGAACTTTGACGTAACCAGCCCCAAAACAACCCGTTTATCGCCCTTGGGCAGGAACCGTAGCGGTTCAAAACCACCGGCGCGCTCCGTATCGTATTCCAGGAAATAACCGTCATAAGCAGTTTCCCCCAATAGTATCTCCGCAACGGGTTCATATCCCCCTTCTGCGATCCAACTCGAACGGAAATTGCCACGACAGACGTGGGTGGTCACCACCATATCCGCCGGTTTGTCTTTCAGGGCGTAATTGATCATATCGGCATAAATTCGCGGCAGCGGTTCGGGATCATCTCCCCGATCTCGCGCGGCCTGGCGTTCTTTAGCGGAACAAAGATAAGCCCACACCGTGTCATCAAATTGCAGGTAGCGGCAGCCGGCAACGTAAAACGCCTGCACGGCCTTGTGATAAGCCTCCGCCGTATCCGCAAAGAACTCGTCCAGTCCGGGGTAAACCTGTTTGCTGATGGAGGCCCTGCCTCCGCGAAAATGCAGGACGGAGGGCGCCGGGATAGTCATCTTGGGAGTCACGCCGGCAATGCTGTGAAGAAAACGAAAGTGGTCCAGCATATAATGTTGATCAAAGCCCACCCTGCCGGTGACGGCGATGGTTTGCGATCTTGTCTGTGTCCCGTGAAACTGTATGCCTTGCTCACTCTCTACCAGTTCAACACCTTCCAGTCCACCAAGGTAATCAAAATGCCACCAGGAGCGCCTGAACTCCCCGTCGGTCACGGCTTGCAGGCCGGCAGATTCCTGGCGTGCAACCACTTCGCGGATACATTGATCTTCAATCGATCTCAGCGTATTTGCATCCGTTTTGCCGTCTTCAAAATCGGCGCGGGCGGATTTCAACCGGGATGGCCGCAATAAACTGCCTACATGATCTGCCCGAAAAGGCGCGCTTGCATTCATCAGTATGTTTGCCTCTGTGTAATCCTTGTACTTTCGATTCTAACCGGAATATGTCAAGCTTGCATTCCTTTCAGTTCTTACTGCTTACATGAACAATACAATCGAACAGTTAATGCGAGATTTAGGCCCGGATATTATTTTAACCGGCCCTGAGATTTCCGAAAAATACCACGCCGACAGTTCCGGAGGGACAGCTCATGCGCCTATTGCCGTTGCCCGGCCTGCGTCGACCGGACAGATTTCCGACATCCTGCGGATCTGCTCATCCAACAACCAGAAAATAGTCGTGCAGGGCGGGCTTACCGGGTTATGCGGCGGGGCCACGCCGCGGGAGGAGGAAATCGCGTTATCCCTTGAGCGTCTGACCGGGATTGAGGAACTGGACCGGGAATCCATGACTATGACCGTTCTCGCCGGTACCCCCCTGCAGGCTATTCAGGATGCGGCGGATCAGGCAGGATTCCTGTTTCCGCTTGACCTGGGCGCCCGGGGCTCCTGCAATATTGGCGGTAATATATCGACCAATGCCGGCGGTAATGAGGTGATCCGGTACGGCATGACCCGTAACCTGATATTGGGCCTGGAGGCCGTACTGGCTGACGGTACTGTCATTACGTCATTGAACAAGATGCTGAAAAATAACGCCGGTTACGACCTGAAACACTTGTTCATCGGCGCCGAAGGGACTTTGGGGATCGTCACGCGGGCCGTATTGCGACTGTTTGTCAAACCGGTTAATCGTGCTACCGCGCTGGTTGCATTGGCGTCATTTGACGGTGTGATACGGTTCCTGCATTTTATGAGCCGGGAATTCAGCGGGTCGCTCAGTTCATTTGAGGTCATGTGGGACAATTATTATGACTACATCATGGAACAGGTACCGAGTGTCAACAGCCCTTTTGATGAGAGGTATCCCATTTATGTGTTAGCCGAAATCAATGATAAATCCGGTCAGACCGGACTGGAAAATGCCCTGGCGGGTGAGTTGGAAACGGGGCGGATACTGGATGCCGTTATCTGTAAATCCGAACGCGAGAGACAGGCCATCTGGGCCATACGGGATGGCGTGGGCGATGCCCTGGCCGTGATACAGGACAATGCCAATTTTGACGTGAGTGTGCCCATTAACAGAATGGCCGACTTTCTTGCACAGCTTGAAACGGAAATTAAAACGCTCCTGCCGGAAACTTTCATCCTGGTATTCGGTCATATCGGTGACGGTAACCTCCACCTGGTTTTCACGGTTAACAGAAAAGAAGATAAAAAAACGATCTATGACGTGGTGTACAAACACGTCAATGGGTATAACGGCTCAGTCTCTGCCGAACACGGTATCGGAATGATGAAACGCGCTTATTTGCATCTATCCAGGAGCGATGAAGAAATAGCCCTGATGAAACTGTTGAAACAAGCCGTGGACCCGAAAAACATACTGAACCCGGGGCGGGTACTGGGTTGAAGGACTGGAAAGGAACACCGCGATTTTCAGTAAAATATTTGATTAAACAAGTGTTTTTCGTTCCCCGGCCGATTTCTTGAACGCCTGATAAATCGCATTAACATCATGCCAGACCGGGCCGGGTTTGCCGTCGCCCAGCGACCGGCCGTCAAGCCTGACCAGCGGGGCAATGCCCAGTGTGGAACTGGTCAGCCATATTTCGTCGGCCTGCAACAGTTCTGATTTGGTGACGGGGACTTCCAGGCATTGATAATCGGATTCCCGGATTAATTCCACGACCAGGTCGCGGGTAATTCCAGGCAACAGCCGGTTGCTTTTGGGCGGCGTCCTGACCGCATTATCTTTCACGATAAAAACGTTGCTCGCGGCGCCCTCAGTGATATACCCGTCCCGATATAAAATCGCCTCAAGGGAATTATCTTTTTCCCTGGCGCGCTGTTTCAACAATACGTTCGGTAATAATGCCACCGCTTTTATATGGCAATATTCCCACCTGATGTCTTCATGCAATATCGCACTGACACCCCGGCTCACATCCATCTGTTGCAATGGTTTGCAAAACATGAAGACGGTGGGCGTAAACACGGTCTGGTAGAAATGGTTTCTCTCATCCACGCCCCGGGTAACCTGGATGTAGATGGACGAATCTTCCGTGACCTGGTTGAGGCTCAGCAATTCGTCTATCAATGACTGCCATTTTCCCCCGTCATAATCCAGTACCAGTGAAATTCCGTCCAGGCTGTTTCGCAACCTGTTCAGGTGTTCGGTCAACCTGAATGGCTTTCCGGAAAATACCGGGATGATCTCATATACGCCGTCGGCAAACGTGAAACCCCGGTCCAATACCGAAACCTGCGCTTTTTCCAGCGGGATAAAGTTGCCGTTCAGATATACCATCGACATTTGGCTGTTCCTAACCCGGATTTCTGATCAGAGGCTTGTTATTTACTGGGCGGGGACTTCCAGTGAAGTTCGATATGGTCTCTGATGCGGACAAAAAAGCTCCCTGCCGGTATGGCTTCGGACGCGACCAGCGGTCTGGTTGCGATGACCTTATCATCCAGCAACAATTCGATCTGCCCCAGTTTCTGGCCGGATGAAATGGGCGCGATCGGTTTTTCTTCAACCGTCATCTGCGTCTCAATCTGGTCGTACTGCCCTCTGGGCAGGGTCAGCACGAGTTCATCCTCCAGCACGAGGTCGAGACTGTCACGTTCCCCTTTCCATACTTTGACGGTTGTTACCGTCTCATCGACAGCATATAGTTTTCTCGTCTCATAAAATCTGTAGGAATGGTTCAATAATGCCTGCGTGGCGTTGGTCCTGGCCTGGGTTCCGGCTGCTCCCATGATCACCGAGATCAAGCGTATCCCGTCTCGTACTGCTGAAGCCACGAGGCAGTATCCGGCACTTTCGGTATGTCCCGTCTTGATCCCATCCACACTTGTATCTGTCCACAACAAGCGGTTTCGATTGGACTGTTTTATGTTGTTGTAGGTAAATTCCCTGATGGAATGCAACGCGTAAATTTCCGGGTAATCCCGGATCATAGCGCGCGCCAGGGTCGCCTGGTCCCTGGCGGTTGTATAGTGGTTCTCATGGGGCCACCCCGAACTGTTCATAAAATGTGTGTCCTTCATCCCGAGTTCCTCGGCATAGTGATTCATGAGCCCGGCAAAGGCCTCCTCAGTGCCGGAGACGTGCTCAGCCAGGGCCACGCTTGCATCATTGCCTGACTGGATTATCACGCCTTTCAACAGGTCTTCGACACTGACTTTGTTCCCTACTTCAATGAACATACGCGAGCCCCCCATGCGCCAGGCCTTCTCGCTGACAATCACCTCATCGGTCATTGCGATATGACCCCCGGCGAGTTGACTGGCAGCCACGTAGGAGGTCATCATCTTGGTCAGGCTGGCCGGTTCCACTCGCTGGTCGATATTTTTCTCCACCAGATAATATCCGCTGTCGGAGTCCACGATCAGGTATGAAGTGGCCTCAACTTCCGGCGGGGGTGGGACAACCGTAACGGCCGGGGCGGCAATATTCAAACTAATCACGGCAAGAAGAATAAGCAGTTTTACTGTCGAGTGTTTCATCATGTTGTGTTATACGGGCCTGAGCTCGAAAGGTTCAAATAAATCGCAATATACTACAGTGAAAACAATCAGTTAGTAAACAAGTATCCAGTACATCCCGCACGCGGCAATGTTTCCCGCACGCCTCGGCAACTTCCAATGTATTTTACCGGAACAAAGATAACTATGCCCGGGTATTGAAATGTACGTGATTCATTCCATAAGGATACGGTGATCGTGGATATCAAACAGTTCTAAACGACTGACAATTTCATCCGCGACCTCGATATCATTCAACGGGCCGATTTTAACGCGAAAAGCAATTCCACTGTTTAACATGGTTGCCTCTACCTTGATTGGCGTTTCCAATGCCAGTAATTTATCTTTCTGTTTTTCTGCATTGTCGAAATCGGAAAAGACGCCCACCTGGATATAAAATTCCAACGCCCCGCTTTTTTTTGGTGTCCTGGATCGGGCCTTGATGGGAGCGCCTCCTCCCCTGTTGGTTCTGGGATCCAGCGCGCGAATTTCAACCAGGGCTGTTCCTTTTGCAGTCATATCCAGCTTAATGGCGGCCGTATAAGATAAATCAACTACCCGGTTGTCATGAAACGGCCCGCGATCATTGACCCGAACGATAATCTTTCTGCCGTTTTCCAGGTTTTTTACTTCCAGGTACGACGGCAAAGGCAATGTCTTGTGCGCCGCGGTCATGGCATACATGTCATATATCTCGCCGTTCGAGGTCTTTTTCCCATGAAATTTTGGCCCATACCATGAAGCAATACCTTTTTGTGTAAATCCTTCCATGCTATCCAGAACGTAGTACCTTTTTCCAAACACCTCATAGGTCTTCATGTTGCCAAGTTTGCTCCTTGGTTCAACTTTCGGCACGGCGTTGGGTATGTTAGCCAGTTCCGTCGGCGTTCGTTTTGGGGTGACGTGTTTTTGCGGGGCGGTGGAACAAGCCGCTATCCCCGCAAGCAGCAAAACCAGCGCCATGATTTTTGCCACAGAGGACACAGAGATCACAGAGTGGACCGAGAATGCTTTTAAAATCGAGGTAAGCTGTATGCTTATTGTCATCTTACCTGTTCTTCATATTGTTTTTCTTCCGTACAAAAACTCTGTGATCTCTGTGTCCTCTGTGGCTTAAATCAGGGGTCGGGTTGATGCCGCTCCCTGATTGCGTCCGCCAACTGATAAACCGCCATTGCATAAAGCGCACTGTGGTTATACCTTGTAATCACGTAAAAATTATTCAGCGCCACCCAGTACTCATAACCATCCTTATTTTCAAGCTGGAGTAACTTGACTTTTTCCACAGCATCGATCTCCTCTCCTGCAGTAACGCCGCCTGCTGTCAAATTCGCCATGGTCAGTTTTGGTTCAAGCCCCTTTGTAAGCAACGCCGAAATATCTCTGTCGGGGATACTTGCGGGAGTGATGATCCCTGCGCCTTCTCTCCATCCATGTTGTTTAAAATAATTTCCGACACTGCCGATTGCATCTGTCGGGTTTTCCCAGATATCAGTCAGGCCGTCCTCGTCGAAATCAACCGCATAAGCGCGGTAACTGCTTGGTATGAATTGCGGGATTCCCATCGCCCCGGCATAAGAACCTTTCAACCTGTGCGGGTCAACGGATTGCTCCCGGGTAAGCAGCAAGTAATGCTTCAGTTCACCGCTAAAAAACTTGCTCCGTTTCGGGTAATCAAACGCCAGGGTCGATAGTGAATCAATAACCTTAAAGCCACCCTTAATGCGCCCATATTTTGTTTCAACCCCGATAATGGCGACCATGATTTCTTCCGGGACGCCATATAATTCTTTGGCGCGTTCAAGTTGTGCTTTATTCTCGCGCCAGAATTCCCCTCCTCCATTTACCCGACCAGGTTTCAGAAATATTGACCGGTAGCGGTGCCAGGGCAGGGCTTCCGCAGGTCTTGAAATGGCGGCAATGACTTTCTCTGAAAGTTGAACCCGGCCCAGAACGTCATTCAATTCATCAGCGTCGTAATCATATTCTGCAACCATGTCCCGGATAAAAGAGGCAACCTCAGCGCGCTGCACCAGGTCCGCCTTGACCGGACCAAGAAATAATAAAACAAATCCAATAATAGCTGTTTTGAATTTCATATTAATTTGACAGTAGTCTTCTATGAGTTTGGATTGCCATGAGAATACCGAAACCCGCCATGACCGTCATCATGGATGTGCCTCCGTGGCTAATCAGCGGCAAGGGTATACCCACGACAGGCAATTGCCCTGACACCATTCCCATATTGACGGCTATATAAACGAAAAAACCTGTTACGACACCTACGCCGAGCAACTTTCCATACAAATGTTGAGCCTGCATGGAAATATACAGCCCCCTTACAATGATGAACAGGTATATGCTGACCAGGACTAACACCCCAATCAGTCCAAACTCTTCACAAAAAACTGCGAAAATAAAATCCGTAGACCTCTCGGGTAAAAATTCCAGGTGTGATTGAGTCCCGTTTAACCAGCCTTTTCCATACAATCCACCTGAGCCGATAGCTATTTTGGATTGTATAATGTGATACCCGGAACCTAGCGGGTCCTGCTCCGGGTTCAAAAATGTCAGTACCCGTGTTTGCTGGTAATCATGCATCAGGTTCCATATCACAGGCGCTGACGATAGGGCAACCACTGCGAAACCCGCGAGTAATTTCCAACTTATGCCGGCAATAAACAAGACTGCAAATCCGCTGACCGTGATCAGCATTGCCGTGCCCAGATCCGGTTGCTTCGCCACCAGCAATACGGGCATGATGATAAAGATCAATGCCGTAAATACCATCTTGATAGTAGGTGGTGGCGATTCTTTGCTGAGATACCAGGCAATCACCATGGGTAGGGCCAGTTTCATCAGTTCTGACGGTTGAAAGCGAAATGGGCCAAAACCCAGCCATCTCTGGGCGCCTTTACCCGTCTCGCCAAAAAATAAAACCAGGATTAACAGGCCGAGACTGATAAGGTAGAACCACCGAGAGACGCCGGATAACCGGGCGGGGGGAACCTGGGCTATAGCGAACATCACCACCAGGGCTGTTGCCAGGTGAATCGAACGACGAAAAATCAAATTCACATCCTGGTCGCTGGCGCTATACAACACTGCGTATCCGATCAGGCTTAACACCACAATCCCGAACAACAGTGGTAGGTCAATATGCAATTTTTGCGCGAAGCCGACCTCTTTCATCACGCACCAAACCTTTCATGCCTGCGAAAATAATGATCCAGCAACTCCCTCGCTATCGGCGCTGCGGTCTTTGAACCGCCACCGCCATTCTCTACGATCACAGCCAGTGCTATCTCGGGTTCTTCAACCGGAGCGAATGCAATAAATAAAGCATGATCCCGAAATTCTTCAGGTATTTCATCTTCATTGTATTCTTCGTCCTGTCCGATGGTTATTACCTGTGCCGTGCCGGTCTTCCCGGCAAATTGATATTCCGTACCCGCGCCGGAACTACGCGCTGTCCCCCTTTTACCGTGTACGACTTCCTGCATCGAATGAATAATAACGTCCCAATCCTCAGCGCCGACGGATATCACCTGTTTGCCTTCATGGGCAGACACTCTGATCACTTGCCGGCCTGTTGCAGAATCCTTCACTTCCGATAACAGGTAGGGGCGCACCAGTTTGCCCCGGTTTGCTATGACTGCCGTAGCCACAGCCAGTTGGATGGGCGTTGCCAGGGTAGCTCCCTGGCCTATCCCGGCAATCAGGGTTTCACCGGGATACCAGGGTTGCCCCAACGCCTCGCGTTTCCATTGCGTTGAAGGGATCAGGCCCGCTGCCTCGCCGCCAATGTCAATACCGGTCGGTTTGCCAAAACCGAAATCCGTCAGCGTCTTATGGATCAAGTCAATACCCATGTCCCGGGCCAGCACGTAAAAATACACGTCACAGGATTGGGAGATGGCATTTACCATATCCATATGACCATGCCCCTGCTTCTTCCAGTCCCGATAGCGGCGACTGCTGCCTCTCAACGAATACCAGCCCGGACACCAGGTTTCAATTTCGGGTTCGCGCAGGCCCAGATTCAACCCTCCCAGGGCCAGCATCGGTTTAATTGTCGAGCCGGGTGGATATTTGCCCTGTAACGTCCTGTTTAACAAAGGAGTGTCTTTGGACCGCAGCAGGCTGGCATAGATTTTTCTGTCGATACCGTCAACAAACAGGTTGGGGTCGTAACCGGGAGAACTGGCGGAAACCAGAACCGCACCGGTATTGGTGTCTATCGCGGCAATTGCGCCTCGCCTGCCGCTAAGGGCCTGAACGGCAAGGATTTGCAGGGAAGCATCGATTGTCAGATACAAATCCTTGCTCGGTTCAGGAGGCTCCTTGTATATTTCGCGGATTTTTCTTCCCTGGGCATTTACCTCTACCTGCTGGTAACCGACGTGACCATGCAGCAGGTCCTCGTAAGTCTTCTCGATTCCTGATTTACCAATATAGCTTGTGCCTCTGTAGTTCGATTTATTCAGTTTCTCAAACTCGTCTTCATCTATCATTCCCACGTAACCGAGCGTGTGTGACAGGCTGTTAGCCAGTGGGTAATAACGGCTTAGATTGGCAACGAGGTCTACTCCCGGGAGCAGGTGTCGATTCACCGAAATCAGAGCGACTTCCTCGTCATCCAGGTTTAACTTGAGGGGAATACCTTCAAACCTGCGGGCTCGCTTCTTTAATTCCCTGAAACGCTGAATATCATCAGGGGTAATTGTAATAAGCCTGCTTAACTGGCCGATTACAGAATCTACATCTGCAACCCGCTCAGGCACTATCTCTATAGTGAATGAGGGGCGGTTGTCGGCCAGCAAGATACCGTCGCTACTGAATATCAGCCCGCGGGACGGTACAACCGGCAGGATTTTTATGTGGTTACTCTTTGATAAGGTAGTGAAATGATCGTGTTGGACGACTTGCAAATAGAAAATCTGTAACAGGATCAGCACAGTAATAATCAGCACAAGCGCCGCTGTTAAATAGATCCGTCTATGGACCAGATTTATTTTCCAATCCAGATCTTTGTTCGTGGTTTGTGGCGCCATTGAACTGCGTGAATTCGGGGTTCTCTGTTACCATTCAAAAAACATTATATTTGCGCCGAGTAGCGCGCATGATAATGAAAAACACCGGCCACAATAACATGCTGCTTACAACCGGCGCCCAGAATGTCCAATGCTGTGGGGGGACACCGATAATCCCGCGTATCCACAAAGTAAGAAACTGGAACAATAACAGGTATAAACAGATTAGCATGGACTGTTGCAGCGGTGGAAATATCCTGATTTGCTTGTGCAATCGCAGTGTGAGATAGGCAATTATGGACAGTCCAAGGGCGTTTTGACCCAATAATGCCCCGGTGTGCACGTCCAGCATAAGCCCGAGTAGCCAGGCAATACCGATACCGACCCGTTCCGGCAGAACGATACACCAGTAAATCAACATCATGGCAACCCATGCCGGTCGCCAGTCATTCAACCATCCGGGCAGCGGAATGGTAGTCAGCAGCAGCGCGATAATGAAACTGGCGAGAATTACCCACCCGCCGTTGTGTTTGACTAAAGGCATTAATTCATTGCCACGTCAGGAGCTGCATTACTTGACTGGTTAGGCCAGAGTAATAATGCCTCCCTGCTCTGACCGAACTTTGCACTGGGTGTTACGAGCACGTTGGAAAAAATCTCCCCCGGAATACGGGAGATGCTTGAAATGATTCCCACCGGGTAACCACTGGGGAATTTCCTGCCAAGACCGGATGAGACGATTAAATCTCCCTCCTTGATGTCGGCATTAATCGGGATGTGTTCCATTGACAGGACGCTATCCTGGCCAAGACCGACCGCGACGGCGCGCAGACCGTTACGATTTATCAGTACCGGTATTGAATGGTTCGGGTCGGTGATTAACAGCACGGTGCTTGAATACGGAGACACGTGGATTGTCTGGCCCATGATGCCGTCTGAATCGACCACGGGCTGGCCACTGAATACCCCGTGTGTCAGCCCCTTATTGATTATTATCTGCTGGCGGAAAGGTTCCAGTTCAACACCGACCAGTTCCGCCACCAATACCCGATCATAAAACTCGACTGATGACTCGAGCAATGCCCTCAGGCGTCGGTTTTCATCCTCTAACGTTGCTACCCGCTGCAGCTTGGAATACAAGCGTAGTTGTTCCCGGCGCAGCTTTTCATTCTCATCCTGTAATGCTTTTCTGGTTACCAGCAATAATGAAATCTGCCGGGGCAGGTCAGCAGTAAAACTTGCTGCGTATTGGAGTGGATATACAACACTCGATATGGAGGTACGAACAATTTCGAGATGGACTTGCTTATGATCGGCAACCATCAGGACTATCGAGGCCACTACAAAAATTATGACCTTGACGTGCGAAGAGAGGCTTTTTACAAATAATGTGTTAATAGACCGCTACTCCTCGTTGGAGATTATTCAAAAACCAGGATCTCGTCACCAAATTCGTCAAGCATTTCAAGGAAAAGACCGCCGCCGCGCACGACGCAGGTCAAGGGATCTTCGGCAACAATAACAGATAAACCTATTTCCTTCATCAACAGTTGGTCGATGTCCCGTAACAAGGCGCCGCCTCCGGTCAATACGATACCCCGTTCGACCACGTCGGAACCTAATTCGGGGGGTGTTTTTTCCAGGGCGTCTTTGACCGCATCGACTATACCTGACAACGGCTCCTGCAATGCTTCCAGTATTTCATTGCTGCTTATCGTAAAACTGCGGGGTATGCCCTCGGCCAGGTTGCGTCCCCTGATTTCCATTTCGTTGACCTCATCCGGCGGGAAAGCACAACCTATCGTCTTCTTGATTTTTTCGGCGGTGGCTTCGCCAATCAGGGTGCCATAATTTCGCCGTATGTAATTAATGATGGCTTCATCGAATTTGTCGCCTCCGATTCTTACTGAAGCCGAATAAACGATGCCGTTCAGGGAAATGACGGCCACTTCAGTTGTGCCCCCGCCAATATCCAGAATCATTGAGCCGCTCGCATCACTTACCGGCATGCCGGCGCCCATTGCCGCAGCCATGGGTTCTTCTATCAGGTACACCTTTCTGGCGCCCGCGCCCAGGGCGGATTCGCGAATCGCTCTCTTCTCCACCTGGGTCGAGCCGCAGGGTACACAAATCAACACCCTGGGGCTGGGTTTGAAAAAGGTGTCGCCATGGACCGAATGGATAAAATACTGCAACATTTTTTCGGTCAGGGTGAAATCAGCGATCACCCCGTCTTTCAGCGGTCTTATTGCCTTGATATGTTCAGGAGTTCGGCCAAGCATATTCTTGGCTGCGCTACCGACTGCCCGGATCGCCTTCAAATTGATTGCGCCATGCTCGGTCTTTCCTACGGCGACCACGGAAGGCTGGTCTAAAACGATACCTTTACCACGGACGTAAATCAGGGTATTGGCGGTACCCAGATCGATAGACAAATCGCTTGAGAAAAATCCTCTTAACCTGTTTAACATTCCTGCCGACTCATATAAAAACAATAACTTTAACAGTGGCGCGTATTTTGGGCAAGCCGGGAAATATGGTAGATTGCCGCTAGTCCAACAAAATCAGAATTTTTATGCCGCTTGATAAAAAAGAGATACGAAATATTGCCTGGCTCGCAAGGTTAACCATAGAAGATCAGGCTATAGCCGGTTATACAAAAGACCTGGCTGATATCCTTGCTCTGGTCGAACAAATGCAGGCAGTCGACACATCTGCTATTGAACCGCTGGCGCATCCGCTGGAAATCGATACACAGTTCCGGCCTGACGTGGTAAATGAGGAAGATCGGCGAGATAATTTTCAGAAAATCGCTCCCCTGACAGAGGACGGTTATTACATTGTACCCAAATTCGTAGAATAGCGTATCCATCAAGGAGATAGTTTTTAACATGTTTGGATATACGCTGGCGGAATTATCCCGTTTGTTGCACAGGCGGGAAATCAGCAGTACAGAGCTTGTCGGAGCCTGTTTGGAGCGGGCTGAAAAATTCAACGACGACCTGAACTGTTTCATTTCACTGTTTCCCGAGTATGCGCTGGAGCAGGCGAGAGCAGCGGACAGATCAATCGCCGCCGGCGAGGCAGGGCCGCTGACAGGTCTGCCGATTGCCCACAAAGATATTTTTTGTACTGCGGGTTTCAAGACCAGTTGTGCATCAAAAATACTGGACAACTTCGTTGCCCCCTACGATGCCACTGCCACCGATAGACTCAACTCGGCCGGAAGCATCATGCTGGGTAAGACCAATATGGATGAATTTGCCATGGGATCATCCAGTGAAACCAGTTTTTACGGCCCCGTCAGAAATCCGTGGGATATGAGCCGGGTTCCGGGCGGTTCTTCCGGGGGGTCCGCCTGTGCGGTCAGCGCCAGACTGGTGCCGGCGGCGACGGCAACGGATACGGGAGGTTCAATCAGGCAACCTGCGGCATTATGCGGGGTGACAGGATTGAAACCCACTTATGGACGTGTATCCCGTTATGGCATGATAGCGTTTGCCTCCAGCCTCGACCAGGGCGGCCCTATCACTCAAACCGCACAGGATGCGGCCTTGTTGCTGGCTGCCATGTCCGGGTTTGACCCGAAGGACGCAACCAGCGCCAATGTCCAGGTCGATAATTACCTGGATGTGCTAAACAATGAAATCAAGGGGCTGAAAATCGGTCTGCCCAGGGAATACTTTTCCCACCAACTGGAACAGCCTGTTACCGACGCGCTCACGGCCGCGTTGAATTTATTTGAACAGGCGGGGGCATCGATTATCGATATCGAATTACCCCACACCGAATTGTCCATTCCGGTCTACTACGTGATAGCCTCGGCTGAATGTTCATCAAACCTGTCCCGATATGACGGCGTGCGCTTCGGCCATCGTTGTGCTGATCCTGAGGATATCAACGACCTGTTTTCCCGTACCCGCGGCGAAGGTTTCGGCAATGAGGTCAAGCGCAGGATAATGATTGGGACTTATGTGCTGTCAGCGGGGTATTACGATGCCTATTATCTTAAAGCGCAACAGGTGAGGCGTTTGCTGCGGGATGAATTCCGCGCCGCGCTGGATCGGGTTGACGTCATCATAACGCCGACGACGCCGTCAACCGCGTTTCCCCTGGGTTCCCGAATCGATGATCCGGTATCCATGTACCTGTCCGATATTTATACCGTATGCGTCAATCTTGCCGGATTGCCGGCCATTTCAATCCCGGCCGGATCCAGTAACGGCCTGCCGATAGGCATGCAGATCATCGGAAATTATTTCCATGAAGCCAGGCTGTTGAACATCGCTCATCAATATCAGCGAATGACTGACTGGCATAAACAGGTACCGGAGCGCCTGCAATAATCATGCAATGGGAATCCGTCATCGGCCTTGAAATGCACGTGCAGCTGGCTACCCGGAGTAAAATATTCTCGGGCGCGGCCAATCGGTTTGGAGCAACCGCGAACACCCTGGCATGTGCCGTTGACCTGGGACTCCCCGGCGTATTGCCGGTCATCAACAAGGAAGTGATACGGATGGCGGTCAAATTCGGCCTCGCGATCGATGCTGTCATTGCAAAACGGTCTGTCTTTGCAAGAAAAAATTATTTTTACCCGGACCTGCCCAAAGGCTACCAGATCAGCCAGTATGAATTGCCGATCGTAAGCTCGGGTAAAATACAAATTCAGTATGACGGTAAAACCAGGGAGATCGGTATTACCCGGGCGCACCTGGAAGAAGATGCCGGCAAATCCATCCACGAGGGTTTCCCGGGATTTACCGCGGTTGATCTGAATCGGGCCGGAGCGCCGTTGATAGAGATCGTTTCCGAACCGGAATTGCGGTCTGCCGGGGAGGCGGTTGTGCTGATGAAAAAAATCCATTCCCTGGTTCGCTACCTGGAGATCTCCGACGGGAACATGCAGGAGGGTTCATTCCGCTGTGATGCGAACATTTCAATCAGGCCCGAAGGTGAAACCAGGTTGGGAACCCGCGCTGAGATAAAGAATATCAATTCCTTTCGCTTTGTTGAACAAGCGATAAATTATGAAATCAGCAGGCAAATCAACCTCGTCGAGTCAGGTAATAAGGTGGTGCAGGAAACCCGCCTGTTCGACCCGGACAAGAATGAAACCCGCTCTATGCGAGGCAAGGAAGATGCGAACGATTATCGGTACTTCCCCGACCCGGATCTACCTCCGGTGGTCATAGATAACGACTACATCGAGGCTGTCAGAAAGCAGCTGCCGGAGTTGCCGGAACAAAAACAACAGCGTTTCATGGCAGATTTCGGTTTGTCGGAATATGACAGCGGCTACCTGGTCGCGAACAAGGACACAGCCGATTATTTTGAGGCTGCCGTAAGCGCCGCTCAGGGTGAAGCCAAACTGGTTGCGAACTGGATTATGGGCGAGTTGGGCGCCGCGTTGAACCGGAATAATATCGGCATCAATGCCGGTAAGGTAAGCGCAGAGATGCTGGGAGGCCTGGTAAAGCGTATTGCCGACGGCACTATCTCAAACAAAATCGCCAGGCAGGTATTTGAAGCCTTATGGCGGGGAGATGGCGCTGTCGATGATATCATCGAAAAACAGGGGCTGAAACAGCTTACCGACAGCGCTGAAATAGGACGGCTGGTGGATGCGGTTATTGCCGAAAACAGCGCGCAGGCGGAACAATACCGCAATGCCCCGGCGCAGAAACGGGGGAAAATGATCGGCTACTTTGTGGGGCAGGTAATGAAAAAATCCAGAGGCAAGGCCAATCCGAAACAGGTCAACCAACTACTGTCCGAGAGACTGGGGGAATAGTCAGTAAGCCGCAAAGGATATAGCCACAGAGGACACAGAGAACACAGAGTGGGCCGAGAAGCTTTTTGATTTATGGGTGACCTGATTGTTTATTGTCATCCTGCCTGTGACTTAAAACTGCTGGACCAAACCGAAGCGAATCAATCACCTGGTGTAACCGGACTACACGAAGACATTAAACCTGTATCTCTGAGTTCTCTGTGTCCTCTGTGGCAATAACCATTCACGCGGTTTCCCGGATCGTCAGGCCCAGTTCCTCGATCATCCTGTCGCGCATGATGAACTTCTGCAACTTACCGGTGACCGTCATGGGGAACTCGTCGACAAACCGGACATAGTGCGGCACCTTGTTGTGGGCAATCCTGTCTTTGCAGAACGCCTTGACTTCAACCTCGTCGGCCTTCTGTCCCTCTTTAAGTTTTATCCAGGCACAGAGTTGTTCACCGAATTTGTCGTCCGGTACGCCGAATACTGCAACATCCTGAATCTTGTCGTAACCATACAGGAACTCCTCGACTTCGCGGGGGTAGATATTCTCGCCGCCGCGTATCACCATGTCTTTTAAGCGCCCGACAATGTTGCAGTAGCCTTCCGCATCGATAGTAGCCAAGTCTCCCGTATGCATCCAGCCGGCCGCGTCGATGGCTTCCCCGGTCTTATCCTGCTCATCCCAATAACCCGACATGACGTTATAGCCCCGGGTACACAATTCCCCCTTCTCACCTGTTGCTACGGTCCGGCCCTGCTGGTCGATGATCTTGACCTGGACGTGGGGATGGATACGACCTACTGTGGAAACACGGCGCTCCACCGGATCATCAGTGCTGCTTTGAAAACTGACCGGGCTGGTCTCCGTCATGCCGTAAGCGATGGTCACCTCTGTCATGTTCATCTTGGTAACCACCTGTTTCATGACTTCTATGGGACAGGACGACCCGGCCATAATACCGGTACGCAAGCTGGTCAAGTCATAATCGGAAAAGTCAGGCAGGTCCAGTTCGGCGATAAACATGGTGGGAACGCCGTACAAAGCCGTACACATCTCTGCACTCACCGTCGCCAGGGTCAGGGTGGGGTCAAAACCGTCATTGGGTATGACCATGGCAGCGCCATGGGTAATACAGTTCAGGTTGCCCAGCACCATACCGAAACAATGATAAAACGGTACGGGAATACAGACCCGGTCCTGTTCCGTGATATTCATGGCCTCGCCGACAAAGTAGCCGTTATTGAGGATATTGAAATGGGTCAGGGTCGCGCCCTTGGGCGATCCGGTCGTGCCGCTGGTGAACTGGATATTAATGGCGTCATCGGGTTGCAGGACGGTGGCCAGGTTGCCCAACTGTTGTTTCTCAACAGCGCCGGCCCTCGCCGGTATATCGTAAAAGTTATAACAACCGGGGGTCTCCTCCTCACCCAGTCGAATGACCGCTTTCAGGTGGGGCAGCCTGGGCGCGGATAACCGACCGGGTTCGGCGCAATTTAATTCCGGCGCCAACTCCTGCAACATGGCAATGTAATCACTGCTCTTGAACCGGCTTGCAGTGATCAGGCCCTTGCAGGATACCTTATTCAACACGTACTCCAGTTCATGAGTACGGTACGCCGGGTTGATGTTCACCTGGATCAGGCCGGCCCTGGCCGTGGCAAACTGGGCGAGTACCCATTCGGCACAGTTGGGCGCCCAGACCCCGACCCGGTCACCGGGTTCAAAGCCCAGGGCAATTAAACCGGCGGCACAATCATCCACGCGCCGGTTCAGTTCTTGATAGGTCCAACGGACGTCCTGGTGGCGTACGACCAGGGCTTCCTGCTCCGGATAGGTTTCTGCGGTCACCTGCAATGCATTACCAATAGTCTGGTAAATAAGCGGTTTCGTGCCGGCGCCACTGACAAAGCTGAGTCGTGTATTCATCTTTGCCTGCGTCTGCCTTTCGTATTCTTGATCAACTCCATAAAATTCCTGATGGTAACCTGCTTAATTTCCTTAATCTGACCGGACCAGGACTTGCTGTTCCCCACGAATACGGTCAGGCCTTCCATCGCTGCACACATATATAGCGCAATCTGCTCAGCTTCTTTTTTGGTCAGAGTCGGATTGATTTGCGGGATCAGCTCGTTCAGAGGCAACCTGGCCTTTGCATAAAGGTCATCAACCAGCTCGGCAATATGGGGATCATGGTTTCCCAATGCCCACAGTTCCGGGAAAAAAACGGTTGTTTCCGGGGTACCCAGGTCTTCAATCCAGAACGTGAGTACGGCCTGTAGTTGTTTTTCAGGAGAATGTCCTGCAATCAGTCGGCGGCGAGTAAATTCTTCGAGGTAATCATTGATGACGTACTCCAACAGGTCGCGCAATAAATCTTCTTTGGTGCGGTAGTAATAGTTAAGATTACCGATAGAGATGCCGGCGCGGGCCGCGACTTTGCGCATGGTCAAGGCTGCATAACCCGCTTCTATGAATACCTCCCTGGCTGCATTCAGGATACTGATTAACCGGGATATCCCTTTTTCATGAGTAGCTGTCCCCGATCGGTTCAGAGCTTTGCGCTGACGAATTAGCATTGGTGGTTTCCAACAACATTTTACTGCAAGTGTCAGAGCATTTTAGAACATTGGAAGAAAATTTCCTATTTTTTCAATAGGACTATTGACCTATTTAGACATTTGTCCTAAAATAGTGATACAGTAGTGCCCAAATATAAGAATTTCTCCGCAATCAGTGTTTCATGGGGGTATCAAATGGTAAACAAAACTGCAATTATCCTGCTGGTGTCAATATTTGCCGGCTCAGTAAATGCCCAGGTGCTGGAAGAGGTTATCGTTACCGCGCAAAAGCGTGAACAGAATATCCAGGACGTCGGTATTGCCATTACCGCTTTTTCCGGTGAACAGATGCGCCAATTGGGCTACACGAACGCCCAGCAAATTACCGCATTAGCTCCCGGTGTTCATACCGTTCAACCCAACGGCGAAGCCAACTATGGCCTGGCAATCCGTGGGGCAGCCAACAGTGACTTCGTCGCCAACCAGGAAAGTCCCGTTTCCCTCTACGTGGATGAAGTGTATATCTCGCAGATGTCCGGCGCCGGCTTCATGCTGTTCGACATGGAGCGGGTCGAGATCCTGCGCGGGCCGCAGGGCACTTTGTACGGCCGTAACGCCACCGGCGGACTGGCCCACTTCGTAACCAATAAACCCGAACAGGAATTCGGCGGTTACGGCCAGGTAACCGTGGGTGAATATGACCAGGTAAAATTCCAGGGCGCCGTTAACGGCGCGTTGACAGAGGGAGTGTCTGCCCGGTTGTCCGTATCCACGCATCATAACAGCGGTTACGTTGAAAACCGCGTTGATCCGGATGATGACCTGAACAATGCCAATGATTATGCCGGCAGGGCGCAGCTCCTGTTTGAACCGAGCGAGGACTTTTCCCTGTTGCTGAACGCCCGCTATTCTCTGCAGGAGATTCGCACCGGGTTTTTTGAAAACGTCGCCGGCTCGATAGGCGCTGACGGCAACGGAGTCAAGGAAAAGAATCGATGCGGCGAGTTCACCAACTTCAACGGGTATTGTGATGCCGACCGCGATAACTATGCCGGCGACTATGACAAGCTGGGTCACAATGACCTGGAGACCTATGGTTTCAGCGGTACTCTCAAGTGGAACCTGGGTGACAAGCTGCTGACTGTCATCATGGACCGGCAGAGTGTTGAACGGGATTACATCGAGGATTCCGATGCCAGCCCGCTGGCCGACTTCAACTTCTTTCTGAGCACGGATGCCGAACAGTGGTCCAATGAAATTCGTCTGAACGGAGAGACCGATGCACTGCGCTGGGTTGCCGGTTTTTATTACCTGAGTATTGATATTGCCGATGCCAACGGCGCGGAGATCCCCTTGCTTGGCGTGGACCCGTCAGGTGCGGCCGGCACTGATGGCATGGGTAACTATACCGGCCTGGACAGCCCCTATATCCAGGAAAAAAATTCATGGTCATTGTTTGGACAGCTTGAATACCAACTCAGCGACCAGTTCACCGTGATTGGCGGTTTTCGCTGGATTGACGAGAAGGTTGATTACAGCTATGAAAATAACTTTGTCGCATTTTTGAATGACGGTAGCGTTGAACGTAACGGCAATCCGAATATCCTGGCTCCTCTAGGTGGATTCAGCGGCGAGTATAGTGAAGGCCTATGGTCGGCGAAACTCGAACTTGACTGGCAACCCAGCGATGACTGGCTGGCTTATGCAAGTTGGAACAGGGGAGTAAAAGGCGGCGGTTTCAATGCGCCGCTGGAAGCCTACCTGGTGGCCGATCCCGGCACGCCGGAGTACGATGCACAATTTCAGTTCAATGAAGAAGAACTGAATGCCTTTGAGCTTGGCCTCAAGTCCTCCCTGTTTGACGGCCGGGCGCGTCTTAATGTCTCTGCCTACTACAATGATTATAAAGACTTCCAGGCGTTCACCATCGTTGGTCTGGCCACCAACGTCGTCAGCGCCCCGGATGCCGAGAGTATGGGGTTTGAAGCCGAGTTATATGTTACACCCTCGACGGGTCTGGACCTGGCCTTTGGTATTTCCTACAACGATATGGACGTTATCCTGGCTGACGGTACAAAAACCACGTCTATTCAATCCCCCAAATGGAACCTGAATGGTCTGATCCGCTATGAATGGCCGGTACAGAACGGCGTTATCGCCGTACAAGGTGATATTCATTATAGATCCAAACATTACCATGCACTGACCCTGGCGGATGCGGTTAGTGAAAACGGCTATCATATAGCCAATGCCCGACTTTCATGGACATCGGCGGATGATAAATGGGAGGTTGCTGTGTTTGCCGATAATGTCACTGACGAAGAATACGTGGTTCAATCCTTTGACATTGCTGCCCTGCTCGGCTGGATTGAGGAATATTACGGCCGTCCGCGCTGGGTCGGCGGCAGCGTATCCTATCATTTCTAAGGGATCGTCATTCTGGCGCAGGCTGGCTCAACGGCTGTTGTTGTCATGGAATGACCCCAGTTGCGGGGATATGTATGGAGTTGTAAAATTCGGATTAAATCGGAGACTGATATGAAACGCGCCGTATTCGGCCTGGTGCTCATTTTAAGCTGCATGTCATCATTGGCTGAATTGCCGGTGGATACGATTCCCAATGTAGAAACCCTGCCGGCAAGCTATCCCGATACCTGGGTGTATGCCCACGACACCAACTTTTACGCGCTTAACGACGCCAAGGTGATCGTGGTGGACGTGGCGGCAGAAAACCGTAATTACAAGGGTTCCATTCCCTCGTCCCATTTTCCGTCCTTTCTTGCCGCGTCAAGCCGGGCGGAACTGTACGTAGCGGAATCAATACACTCCAGACGCTTGCGAGGCGAGAGAACGGACTTGATCACCATCTATGACAAGGTCAGTCTAGCCCCTATCGATGAGATCGTTTTGCCCGGGGCCAAGCGCGGGATGATCGTTACCCACAAAAACACGCTACAGTTTCTGGATAACGAAAAATTCCTGCTGCTGTACAATTTTACTCCGGCCGCCTCCGTCAGCGTTGTCGATATTGAGAAACGCGAAGTCCTGGCGGAGGTCTC
Organism: Gammaproteobacteria bacterium; assembly: GCA_965205405.1. Classification (GTDB taxonomy): domain Bacteria; phylum Pseudomonadota; class Gammaproteobacteria; order Eutrophobiales; family Eutrophobiaceae; genus JAAXHV01. The sequence goes on along the minus strand of OZ242169.1, from coordinate 898,671 downwards.
CATAGCCGGCTGCACCATGATCTACCCATCGAAACAACATAGCTTCGGTAGCCTGTGTGGAGATAATACCATGCTGGTCTCCCACCTGGACGAGAACGGTCAGGTCAAAAAACAGGAACGCACCGGGGCCTTTTTTGACACAGACACCGACCCGATTTTTGCCAAGCCGGCGGTCATTGCCGGGGTGTACTATTTTCCTTCTTTCAAGGGCATGGTACAGCCGGTTGATATGACCGCAGCAAGCCCTGAGATAGCGCCAGGCTGGTCCCTGCTGCAGGAGCAGGACAAGATGGAAAACTGGCGCCCGGGTGGATGGCAAATTGCTACTGCCCATGCATCAAGCCACAGGCTTTTCGTGCTTATGCACCCCGATGGGACGGATGGCTCCCATAAGGGCGGTGGTAGTGAGGTCTGGGTCTACGGCATCGAATCAAGGCAACGCCTTAACCGTATAACCCTGAAAGAATGGGGTGTTTCGATAGAAGTGACTCAAGGCGAACAACCTTACCTGGTCGTGACTAACGGTAATATGGAGCTGGACGTTTATGCCGCGGACAGTGGCGAGTGGCTCCGCCTCATTGGCGGCCGGGCCTTTGAGATGCCGATGATTATTCATGCGTCAAGATAATGAAAGACCCGGCCCGTGTGCCGGCATTCAGTTTTAAGAAGGAGCAAGTTAAATGATTTGGCTGGATAAAATCACTGAACGGTTTTCCCGACGGGTGGCGAAAAACACGTCACGCCGTCATCTGTTAAAGAAGATAGGACTGGCGCTGGCCGGTGGCGCCGCAGTGCCGTTATTGCCGGTAGCCCGGGCAGCAGGCGACGGCGGCGGCAGTGGTTATCACGGAGTAGCCCCACAGACCAGCGGCAACTCCGCCACAGACCCCGGCGATCCGGCTTCCTGCGATTATTGGCGCTACTGTGCGGTTGACGGTTTTCTCTGTAGTTGCTGCGGCGGCACCCACGTATCCTGTCCTCCGGGCACGGCGATGTCCGCCATGACCTGGATTGGCACCTGCAAAAATCCCGCGGATGATCTGAACTACATCATCTCCTATAACGATTGCTGCGGTAAAACCAGTTGCAGTCGTTGCCTGTGCAATAACAACCTGGGGGATGTCCCCCCTTATCGCGCATTTTCCAATAATGATATCAACTGGTGCGTAGGCACGGAGGACAGCACGATTTACCACTGCACGACAGCTATTATCCTCGGTGTCGCCACCGAAAAGTAGAAGTAACGACGTATCTCAACCGGGAACTGCTATATCTCAACCCACGGCTGCAACAGAGGGTAAACCGGACAGTGCCATGGCGAGTTCCTCCTCGGAATAATCCTGGTCGTACAACTTGCCGGCGAAATAATCCTGGTAGGCTTGCATATCGAAATGTCCGTGGCCGCTCAGGTTGAATAAAATTGTCTTGCTGCTGCCTTCCTCCCGGCATTTTTTTGCTTCTTCGATAGCGGCCGCAATGGCATGGTTCGCCTCCGGCGCCGGGATGATCCCCTCGGCTTTGGCGAATTGAATGCCGGCCTCAAAACACGCCAACTGCGGATAGGCGCGCGGGCGCACATAGCCCAACTCCGTCACCTGGCTGACCAGCGGCGCCATGCCGTGATAGCGCAGGCCGCCCGCATGAAACCCCGGTGGAACAAATTTAGACCCCAAAGTGTGCATTTTGACCAGCGGAGTCAGGTGCCCCGTGTCGCCGAAGTCATAAGCATATTTACCCTTGGACAGGGTCGGACAATTGGCCGGCTCAACTGCGATGATGTCCACGTCCTGTCCGCCGCGCAATTTCTCGCCGAGAAAGGGAAACGCAATACCGGCAAAATTGCTGCCCCCGCCGGTACAACCAATGATGATATCAGGATAGTCTGAGGCCATATCCATCTGTTTCATGGTCTCCTGGCCGATGACCGTCTGGTGCAGTAAAACATGATTCAACACGCTGCCAAGGGCATAACGGGTGTCGTCTCTCTGCACGGCCAATTCCACTGCCTCGCTGATCGCAATGCCGAGACTGCCGGTGCTGTCGGGATTTTCTGCCAGCGCGGCGCGGCCCGCGGCAGTGGTATCGCTGGGGCTGGCGATACAGGTGGCGCCGAAACTTTCCATGAAAGCGCGGCGATAGGGTTTTTGCTGAAAACTCACCTTCACCATGTAGACCTCGATCTCAAGGTCAAAAAATGCGCCGGCGAACGCCATTGCAGACCCCCACTGACCGGCGCCTGTTTCCGTGGTAATACGTTTTACCCCTTCCTGTTTCGAGTAAAACGCCTGGGCCACGGCGGTATTGGGTTTGTGAGACCCGGCCGGACTCACACCTTCATACTTGTAATAGATACGCGCCGGGGTATCCAGAGCCTGTTCCAGTCGCCGCGCCCTGTACAGGGGCGTTGGCCGCCACTGCTTGAGAATATCCCTCACCGGAGTCGGTATATCGATATAGCGCTCTGCGCTGACCTCCTGCTCTATCACTGCCATCGGGAACAGCGGGGCAAGATCATCCGGCGTGATGGGTTGCCCCGTTCCCGGATGCAATACCGGCGGTGGCGGTTCGGGCAAATCAGCGACGATGTTATACCAGCTTGTGGGTATATCGGTTTCCTGTAACAGATACTTGGTCGAGTCAGTCATGTCCTGTCTGCCTTATGTAGTCATTATTCAAAATGCGTAGTGTGTCACAGGCAGCACAGAAGGCAAGCCATATAAGCTACCGGCAGCAGCTCCCGCTAATTTCCGGCAACCGGGCTTTAGTGGCTGTTTTGCCGCTCCGTGGGCCATCCCTGGCCCGGTCCCGCGCTCATCCCTGGCGCTAGTCGCGGAAAAACAGCCACTAAAGCCCTTATCCGACACAGTTAGTGGGAATAGTTGATTCACAGAGACGCGGCTTGATCTTTTTAAATTATATGACTATAGTTTACGTTAACGTCAATTACAGTCAGGATTGATTGATGCCAGAATATTCCATAAAATACCTTGCAGAACAATTTGGCATTAGTGCCAGAGCATTGCGGTTCTACGAGGATAAGGGCCTGCTGTCGCCGGGCAGGCGGGGTCAGACCCGCATCTATTCGGAACGGGACAAAACCCGGTTATTGCTGACCTTACGCGGCAAGAGACTGGGGTTTTCTCTGGAAGAATGCAAAGAAATCATAGAGATGTATGATCCTTCACAATCGAATGACAGCCATCAACTGCTGCGTTTATGTCAAAAGATAACCGAGCACAGGAGCGCTTTGCTGGAAAAAATGGAAGATATGGAAGCTACCCTGAAGCTGATGGATGAAGTGGAGCGGAAGTGCCTGGAGAAACTGTTGAAAAATGTGGCCCAGGCCTGAGATAATCCTGCTGATAGTAACGTTAACGTAATATTGAGAGAGTTGTTATGAGTTATTCCTCCTACCCCTGTCTGAATTTTGAGCTGGGTGAAACCGCGGACCTGCTGCGTGAGGCCGTGTACGACTTTGCCCAAACGGAAATCGCCCCCCTGGCAGCCGAAATAGACAAGATCAACGAATTTCCCCCGGAGATGTGGCGAAAGTTGGGCGATATGGGATTGCTGGGTATCACCGTTGAAGAGGAATACGGTGGCGCCGGCATGGGTTACCTGGAACACGTGGTAGCCATGGAAGAAATCAGCCGTGCCTCAGCATCTGTCGGGTTGTCTTACGGCGCCCATTCCAATCTTTGTGTCAACCAGATAAGACGCAAAGGCAATGAACAACAAAAACGGGAATACCTGCCCGGACTAATCAGTGGTGAACATGCCGGGGCCCTGGCCATGTCCGAGGTTGGCGCCGGTTCCGACGTGGTCGGCATGAAGTTACGGGCGGATAAGAAAGGTGACAGGTACGTTTTAAACGGCAACAAGATGTGGATCACCAACGGGCCTGAGGCACAAACGCTGGTTGTTTATGCAAAGACGGATATCAAGGCGGGGCCGCGGGGCATCACCGCGTTTATCGTCGAAAACGGCTTTAAGGGTTTTTCTACGGCACAGAAGCTGGATAAGTTGGGGATGCGAGGTTCCAACACCTGTGAACTGGTGTTCGAGGATTGTGAAGTCCCGCAAGAAAACGTGCTGGGCAAAGTCAACGAGGGTGTCAAGGTGCTGATGAGCGGTCTTGATTACGAAAGGACGGTACTGGCGGGCGGCTCTCTGGGCATTATGCAGGCCTGTATGGACGTGGTTATCCCCTATATTCACGAACGCAAACAATTCAATCGGCCAATCGGTGAATTTCAACTCATGCAGGGGAAAATCGCGGATATGTATACCACCATGAACGCCTGTCGCGCCTACGTCTACGCCGTTGCCAGGGCTTGTGACCGCAACGAGACTACCCGCAAAGACGCCGCCGGTGCGATTCTTTACGCGAGCGAAAAAGCCACCTGGATGGCCCTGGAAGCAATCAGCGCCCTGGGTGGTAACGGCTACATCAACGAGTTCCCCACCGGCCGCCTGCTGCGCGATGCAAAACTGTATGAAATCGGCGCCGGCACAAGTGATATCAGGCGCATGCTCATCGGCCGGGAGCTCTTTGAAGAATCGGCTTGATTTAAATTGGCCACAGAGGCCACAGAGTTATATAAATTTTTAACACATTGAATATCGGAATGAAGACTGAGGTATTTGGAATGAGGCGACGAGTTTAAATGGCTCTGACTCTATGTGACTGATTTGTTTTTCTCTGTGTTCTCTGTGGCTGAATAATAATTTATGACTATTATAAAAACTACGATTAAACCCGACTCCGGCGAGTTTAAAATCAACGCCGCGGCTATGCAGTCCCTGGTCAACGAGCTGAATGACAAGGTCAGTATTATTGCACGGGGTGGTGGCGAAAAAGCCCGGGAGAAGCATCTCTCCCGTGGAAAACTGCTACCCCGGGATCGAATCAAACAACTGTGTGACCCGGGAACGCCATTCCTGGAACTGTCACAACTGGCCGCCTGGGGTATTTACGATGATGACGTCCCGGCTGCCGGTATTATTACCGGCGTCGGTCGCGTAGCCGGCCGTGAATGTATGATCGTGGCTAACGACGCTACGGTCAAAGGCGGAACCTACTACCCGCTGACAGTGAAAAAACACCTGCGCGCCCAGGAAATCGCCGGGATGAACCACTTGCCCTGTATCTACCTGGTGGATTCAGGCGGTGCATTTCTACCGAAACAGGATGAAGTCTTCCCGGACAGGGACCACTTCGGCCGCATCTTTTACAACCAGGCCAGTATGTCGGCCAGGGGTATACCGCAACTTGCCGTTGTCATGGGTTCCTGTACGGCAGGCGGCGCTTATGTGCCGGCCATGTCCGATGAAAGCATCATAGTCAGGAATCAGGGAACGATATTTCTCGCCGGCCCGCCCCTGGTCAAGGCGGCGACAGGCGAGGTGGTCAGTGCGGAAGAACTGGGTGGCGCGGACGTGCATTCACGCCAGTCTGGTGTGACGGACCACTACGCTTTGAACGATCAGCATGCCCTGGAGTTGGCGCGGCGGTCCGTTGTCCACTTCAATACCCGTAAGCTCATCGGCTTGGAGACCAGGGAAGCAGTTGAACCGGACTATGCAGTCGATGAGATTGACGGTGTGGTCCCACCGGACACGCGCAAACCTTTTGACGTACGTGAAGTCATTGCCCGAATCGTGGACGGCAGCGAATTTGCCGAGTTCAAACCTTTGTATGGCGCCACGCTCGTTTGTGGTTTTGCCCATATTTACGGCTACCCGGTGGGTATTGTTGCCAATAACGGTATTTTATTCTCCGAATCGGCCCTGAAAGGCGCACATTTCATCGAATTATGCAGCCAAAGACACATCCCCCTGGTGTTCCTGCAAAACATCACAGGTTTCATGGTGGGACAAAAATACGAGGCCGGCGGCATTGCCAAGGACGGCGCCAAGATGGTCACTGCGGTCGCCACCACCTCGGTACCCAAATTTACCGTGATTATCGGCGGTAGTTTCGGCGCCGGGAACTATGGCATGTGCGGCCGCGCGTACAATCCACGCTTCCTGTGGATGTGGCCCAATGCCCGTATATCCGTTATGGGCGGTGAACAGGCAGCCAATGTTCTGGCGCAGGTGAGGCTGGATAACCTGGAGGCGAAAGGCGAGGGCTGGCCGGAAACGGAACAGGAAGCGTTTAAAGCGCCGATACGGGAACAATATGAAACCCAGGGACATCCATATTATGCAAGCGCCCGTCTGTGGGACGACGGGATTATCGCGCCCCGGGATACGCGCCGGGTACTGGGGCTCAGTATCTCAGCCGCCTTGAATGCGCCCATAGAACAGACCCGGTTTGGCTTATTTCGCATGTAACTTTTATTATAGGAACATCTGACAAGTCCAGGATGGACTTGTCCAGAGCTTTCTTAAACTTATAAGCACCATGTCCTACACATATATCACATATACAACCGATGCTCGGAATACGGCAACAATTACGTTGAACCGCCCCGATAAACACAATGCCTTTAATGAGGATTTTATTGCGGAATTGAGCGCCGCCCTGGACGATATCCGCAAAGACGACCAGTGCAGACTGATGATATTGCGGTCCAGCGGCAGAAATTTCTCCGCAGGCGCAGACCTGGACTGGATGAAACGTATGGCCGGGTACACACGCGCCGAAAATGTCCGTGATGCGAATGCCCTGGCTGAATTGCTTTACAAGCTTAACTTTCTCCCTGTCCCTACCATTGCCAGGGTGCAAGGCGCGGCCATGGGGGGTGGTTGCGGCCTGGTGTCGTGCTGTGACATAGCTCTTGCCGCCGCCAATGCCGTGTTTGCGTTCAGTGAAGTAAAACTCGGCCTGATCCCGGCCACGATCAGCCCCTACGTGATACGCGCGATAGGCGAAAAACAGGCGCGCCGCTATTTCCTGACGGCAGAGCGCTTTGACGCTAACAAGGCGCTGGAAATCGGCCTGGTATCCGGGGTCATGGATGAATCCAAATTGGATGAGGCCGTGGAAAAGGCCATCGATCTCATACTGGCCAACAGTCCCGAAGCCGTGAAAGCGGCAAAACAACTGGTGTTTGACGTAGCTGGCAAACAGGTAACCCGGGAACTCCTGCAACAGACCAGCGAGGGCATCGCCGACATACGCGCATCGGAAGAAGGCAAAGAAGGCCTGTCCGCCTTCCTGGAGAAGCGCAAACCGGCGTGGTTAAAGTGATTGCCACAGAGAACACAGAGAACACAGAGTATATCCACGGTTGTCGTTATAATGTCCCTGCTATCTTGTCCATCCATGTAAAATCTCTGTGACCTCTGTGTTCTCTGTGGCCCCATTCATATATGTTTAATAAGATATTAGTTGCCAACCGCGGCGAAATCGCCTGCCGCATTATCCATACGGCGAAACGGCTGGGCATCAGATCGGTCGCGGTTTATTCGGATGCAGACGTCAACGCGCGACATGTGAGCCTGGCCGATGAAGCCCTTGCCATCGGACCGGCGCCGGCCCGGGACAGCTACCTGGTCGCGGAAAAACTGATAGACGCGGCTGAACATACCGGGGCCGAGGCAATCCATCCCGGCTACGGTTTCCTATCCGAGAATGCCGGCTTTGCCGAGGCCTGCGAGGCCGCCGGTATCATTTTCATCGGTCCTTCTCGCCGGGCAATCGAGGTGATGGGATCAAAGAGCTCGGCTAAAAATATCATGCAGCAGGCGGGTATCCCTCTCGTTCCCGGATACCACGGCGATAATCAAGATGAGGCACTCCTGCTTGGTGAGGCGGAAAAGATCGGTTTTCCGGTCATGCTCAAGGCCTCGGCCGGCGGCGGCGGCAGAGGGATGCGGGTAGTAAACAGGGCAGGGGAATTCAGCGCTGCACTGCGCTCTGCAAAGCGGGAGGCCCTGGCTGCATTCAATGATGACAGGATGTTGCTTGAGAGATACCTGGAAAAACCCCGGCATATAGAGATACAGGTTTTCTGTGACAATCACGGCAATGCAGTACACCTGTTTGAACGGGACTGCTCGATCCAACGGCGCCATCAAAAAGTATTGGAAGAAGCGCCTGCCCCCGGCATGACCGGTGCAACGCGTACGGCGATGGGTAATGCCGCAATCAGCGCAGCCAGGGCCATTGATTACAGCGGGGCCGGCACGGTTGAGTTCATTGTCGATAATAACGGCAGGTTTTACTTCATGGAAATGAATACCCGTCTGCAGGTCGAGCACCCGGTCACCGAATTAATCACCGGCCAGGACCTGGTCGAATGGCAGTTACGGGTAGCCGCCGGAGAACCGCTTCCGGCAAGCAGCGAACAGCTTGCCATCAACGGCCATGCCCTGGAAGCGCGTATCTATGCGGAAGACCCGGACAACCATTTCCTGCCTGCAACCGGCCGCTTGAACCACTTGCGCTTCCCGGAGACAACAGCCCATGTCCGAGTGGACACCGGGGTGCGGCAGGGGGACACCATCTCTATCCATTATGATCCGATGATCGCGAAACTGATCGTATGGGACAAGGACCGCAACAACTGCCTGCGCCGTATGGTTGAGGCGTTACGTCAAACTCAGGTGACCGGGGTCACGACCAATATCGATTTTCTCGCCGCGGTCATCTCCCATCAGGCATTCCAGGAGGCGCAGTTCGATACCGGCTTTATCGAACGTCACCAGGCTGACCTGTCTCCGGGTAATGAACCGGCGCCCCCTGAAATCCTCAGCCTGGCCGCGCTGTACCGGGTCCTCCGGCGCACCTGCCAGGCCGGCGAAAATGCGGCAATTTCAGCCGACCCGACTTCTCCCTGGTGGGCGACGGACAGTTGGCGCCTCAACCTGCTCGATGAAGAGCACTTCCGGTTCCACGATGGTATCAGGGAACACGAAGTCGGAGTTACTGTTGCAGGCAAGCGTCATTTCACAGATCCGTATCCTTCCACTGAAAACAATAAACCGGGTCATTCCGGAAATGACTATCTGATCCGCACCGGCGGCAAGGTAATCCGGGCATGCGGCAGGCTTGAGCCGGACCGCGGACTGGTCGCAATGCTGGATAATACACAATGGCGCGCCGCTGTAGTTGTAGACCATGAACATTTGATCATATTTGATCCGGATCACACATACCGGCTGAAGCAGGTAACAGACACCGGTTATTCCAGTGAAGAGGAAGCATCCGGCACCCTCATCTCGCCCATGCCGGGCAGGGTCATCGAGGTAATGGCGGCAGCAGGACAACAGGTCAAAAAAGGTGATGCGCTCCTGATACTTGAGGCCATGAAGTTAGAACACATCATTGCGGCGCCCCATGATGGCACGGTGCAGTCGTTACACTACCAACCGGATGACATGGTAGATGAGGGGGTGGAATTATTGGTATTGATTGGCGAATAGGAAAGAATCGCCTGTTATTATTAATACTCACTCAATCGATTGCTAGGAGCGCTTTTATGTCTGCTCTACTTAACAGCAAAAACAAGTTAAAACTGGGGATTTTCTCCGCGAACTGCTCTAGTGGGCAGGCCATGACGCAAATAGAGGAACGCTGGGACAGTTCCTGGGATAACAACCTGAAACAGGCGCAGCTCAGTGACGAGGCGGGGCTGGAATTTCAGTTGCCGATTGCTCGTTGGATCGGTTACGGTGGCGCTACCAATTTTCAGCATAACGTGCTGGAAACCCTGACCTGGGCGGCGGGTCTGCTTGCCGCAACTAAAAATATCACGATCTTTGCGACGACACATACCGGGTTTCATAACCCCGTCATTGCCGCAAAACAACTGGCTACCCTGGACCAGATCGGTCACGGGCGCGCCGGCGTCAATATCGTCTGCGGCTGGAACAAACCGGAATATGAAGCACTGGGATTCAAGCTGCCTGATGACCATGAAACCCGTTACCGGCTGGGACAGGAGTGGTTCGATATCGTGAAAAAATGCTGGTCGGACGGTGAGGGGGATTTTGACTGGGACGGCGAGTTCTACCAGCTCAAGGGCGTCCACAGTTTTCCCAAACCGGTCAACGGCACTATTCCCGTTTTTAATGCCGGTGGTTCAAAGGAAGGCAAGGCGTTCGCCACCCGGAATGCGAACTACCTGTTCACGCCGGTGATAGAACATGAAAAATCGAGAAAAGACATCCAGGAACTGAAACAGCAAGCCGGAGCAGCAGGGCGCGAAGTCGGCGTATTTGCCCTGACTTACGTTGTCTGCCGGCCCACGCAAAAAGAGGCGGATGAGTTCCATGACTATTACGCCCGCGAGTATGCGGACTGGGGCGCGGTGGATCGCGTCATCGAACTGATGTTCGCCAATGCAGAATCCTTTCCCAAGGAAGTGATCAAGATGTTACGGGACAGGATGGCCGGTGGCCACGGCGGGATGCCGCTGGTCGGGACACCGGACAAGGTCGTAACCGAACTGGAAAAACTGTATGAGATCGGCTGTGCCGGCGCTACCTTGTCATTTGTGGATTTTGTCGGAGAATTTCCCTATTTTCGCGACGAGGTATTGCCCAGACTGGAGAGAAAAGGGTTACGCGAAAGAATGTAACTTCTCGATTTCCACTTGTATCCGGTGTTGTGGCGGTCGAAGATATTTGGGGTCAGAGTAAAAATATTTAATGGTAAAGCAGCATTAACTACCAACCTAACCGTATTTTTACTCTGACCCCAAATATCCGCCAGAATGACGTCAATTTGGCATTTGCTGGAATACCGTCTACCTTTTCTTGCTTGTGAATTGATCATATCTCCCCAAAAACGCGAACAGTAAGGTAGACAGTGCCAGCAGGGCGAGGCATACCTGGAGTATGGGAATATAGTTGCCATGGATATCAAAGGATCTGCCCATGATATAAGGTCCCAGGCTGGTGCCGGTCATGTGAGCGATAAAGACCCATGAAAAGATCGTCCCGAAGTGGCGCATGCCGAAATAGCGGCTGGTGAGGAAGACCATGAGGTCGGACTCCGTTCCAATACCGATTCCCATCAGGACGGCGGCAATAAAATAAAGGGCCAGGTGTTGCCCGTAGATCAATAAACCGACACCGAATAATACCGAGAGGAATACGACGAGCGCTACCTTGGGAGCGAACAGTTTGTCGATAATATAACCAACGACTACACGCGCGACGGCCATGCTGATACCCATGGTTGAAACGACCAGAGCTGCCGTGGTCGTGTCGATGCCCCGGTCGGTCAGCATGGGAGCCAGCTGGCTGAAGAGGCCATTCAGCGAAAAAGCGATACAGGCAATGATAATGAGCATGATCCAGAACACGTGGGTCCTCAACGCCTCACCCAGCGACAAGTGACCACTCGTATCCGCAGTCGCCTGGTCACTTGTTGCGCTTTTTTGGACGCCGTCCGGCAGCAAACCCACGTCTTCGGGTTTATCAATAAGGAATAAATAAACCGTAGGCAGTACAAAAAACAGCAGGAACAGGCCCAGACTGAAGTAACCCGCGCGCCACCCGCCGACACCCGCTGCCCAGCTGCAAATCTGGGGCGCGAGGGCAAAACCCAGCCCGATCCCGGCTGAATTGATGCCGATGAACAGTCCCCGGCGTTTATCGAACCAGTTGGAAATAACGCGCGCATAGCCGATTGTGTTTGTCGGCGCTCCAGCCACCGCAGCGAGCAGCATCATGGTGTAAAACAGGGGTAAGGTCGTGACGTACAACGGCCCTGTCAGGATGACCAGGATGGATAAGGCGATCGCCGTGCAAACCACCCGTCGGGCGCCGTACCGGTCTATTAACTTGCCGGTCACCAGCACCCCCAGGGCAATGCCTACGGTGAGGTAGGTCAGGGCCAGGGATATGTCGCCCCGGCCCCAGCCGAACTCCTGGGTCAGGGGTTTGATCAGCACACTTGTTGCGGCAAACAGGATCACTCCGGTGTTACCCGTCATGCCGACGAAGCAGGCCAGCGCAATGCTGGAGCCGAAGAAAAATTTAAACTGTGGCGGGGCTTTCATCAGATATTTGGGGTCAGAGTAAAAATACGGTTGAGTTGGCAGGTTGTACTACTTAGCCATTAAGTATTTTTACTCTGACCCCAAATATCGGTCAAGTGTATTTTGTGGGGATACCCAGCGGGTGATCTTCAGGTCGTGTAACGGTGCAACAGCGCGCTCTTTTACGTCGAGTGAATGCCGGCGGCCGCAGGCAGGGCATAAATACCCGACCAGTTCCATAGTCTCGTGCAGCCTTATCCCCGGCGGCAGTTCGTCTTTTTCCAGGCTGTGGCAGGCGGCATTGTCTTTCCAGTTTTCGCCGGCGCTACAGAATACGTGACCGCATTCGCATTCGAATTGCAGTTCTTCTTTTTCCGTGTGCGCCAGGACCAGGCCGGCGCCGAAACGGGAAAGCGCCATACCTGATTTACGACCAGTATCAGATCCTTGGGAAGGCAGGTCGGCATTTGCCAGTCTTTGTTGCCGCATACGCTCGCGTCGTTGTTCGGTTTTTGCCGGATCTTCGCCGGAGACGACGCCATAGACGTCCAGCGCCCGCCGTCCCGAAATATATCCTGATGCCACGTCAGCCGCTACTGCCGCCGCCGCACGCGCCAGCGGGTCGCCGTAACCACCACCGCCCTGCCAGGTATATTGCACAATGTCGCCCGGAAACAAGGGCAATTCATCCTGTTTGGCCGCGAGTACCTGCGGCTGCCCCCCCAACTCATCCAGGTCCATGGGTGCCAGCACGTCTTCCAGTATCAAGGGCAGTTCGCCCTGCGCATATTTGCTCCTGACGTCCGACTCATGAATAATCATGGCATTGCTGCACACCCCGGGGAAAGCGCCGAACTGGCCGTAGGAGATAGGCACTTCAACACCATGGGACGTCAGGGAACAACGCAGCCGTTCCACACCGTGGGGTGTCCAGGCTGTCCCCGCCGCACGGCCGCCGCGCTGTTCGCCGTCCCCGCCCGTGTCCGGGAAGAATGAACGGTAGAGAAACAGCATGGGGCTGTGAATTTCATTGTATTCAATATTGGGAATGTGGGGTCTGGGTGAGACGAAACAGCCGGTCTGGTCCAGGCCGTCAGTGAATGGATTGGCGCCGCCACCACCGATTTGCGCGTCGATCAACTGGTTGCCGAAGGGTTCCCCGTGCTGGTTGGTATCGCCGGTAAACAGCGCTGCCATGGTGCCGTGGGTCACGCCCTGGGAATGTTTCCGGCTCTCCTCCGAAAGCGCCAGTAATTTTGATATGGCATGGGCGGTCGTCAAGGTGATTACCCAGCCCTGGCCGATAGTTGCGGCGCCGGTAGCCGCCGGAGAGATGGCGTTACAGATCAGGCCCTTGGGCGCGATAACCTCGATACTGTTCAGTATTCCCTGGTTCCAGGGTATACCCGATCCCAGCAAGGGCGCCACACCGCCGAAGATGGCGCCTACCAGGCAACCCTCCGTGCAGTTGATATAACCGGATGCCTGGGGCGATGAATCGGTCATGTCTATGGTCAATCGGTCGCCTTCCTTGATAATCCTTACGTCGGTGCGGTAAACCTTGTTCTCCCTGCCGTCATGATCCAGGTAGCCGCACGTCCTGACCTCGCCATCAGGCAATGTTTGCAGGTGTTCCCGGGTTTTTCTTTCCGAATAGCGGATCAACTCTTCCATCACGGTCAAAATGGTGTCCGCGCCGTATTGCTCCATGAGTTCGGTCAGTCGCTCCCGGGCCACCACGTTGGAGGCGATAAACCCGCTGAGGTCCAGCCCGACCATTTGCGGCTGGCGGGTCATGTTCATAATCATGCGCCAGACGTCCTTGCGCAGCTTGCCTTTTTCGACGATACGCATCGGCGGCATCATCAATCCTTCCTGCTGCTTTTCCGTGGCTCTGACCGAGACGGAACCGACCGCCATGCCGCCCATATCCACCTGGTGCGCGGTCACACCGGCCCAGGCAACCAGTTGCTCCTCAAAGAACAGGGGCGCCATGATAGTCACGTCGGGATGGTGTACGGCGCCCTTATAGGGATCGTTGACGATATACATATCCCCGTCGGCAAACTCTTCATCGGCAAAATCCTCCATCACGTGACGAAGGATGATGGGCATGGCCCCGGAATGAAACACCACCTGGGGACCCATTGACGCCAGCCTGCCGTCAGCCGTGAACAGGGCATTATTGAAATCGCCGGCGCCGGCGACGATGGGAGAGACCGATACCGCTTTCAGGGCCAGGGCCTGTTCTTCATTAATCGCTGCCAGCTTGTGCCGGATGATCTCAAAAGTGATGGGGTCCACGGAGAGCGGTTTTTTCAATGCGTCCCAATCGGCAACCGCGGGACCCAGCACATAATCATTTTTGTCAGTCATCGCATTCTCCTGATGGAAATGCCCAGAAATTCGTCGGTGGTGCCGACCTGTCCGGAATGAATAGCCACCGTTGTAGTTTCATATTCAATAATCGCCGGGCCGGCAATGCGATTGCCGTTTTGCAAAGCCTCCCCCCGGTATATGGGCGTTTCGACAAAAGCTTTTTTAACCATATCATAAACCGGACGACTGCCTTTCCCGGCATGGCTCGCGTCTGCCCCTGCGGACGGATAACGGGCACAATCAGGACGAGGCAACCTACCGACGGCTTCTACCACATAGGTGACAAACTCGAACCCCGCTTTTTCCGGCACGGCCTCGGCGCCGTAGCGTTTTTTATAGGCATTCAGGAAGTTCTCGACCAAGCCGTCAATCGTGCCCGGGAACGGCACGGACAGGGATTTGGTCTGGCGAATGAATCGCACCTCCACCACACGCCGAAACTGGCGCTGCTTCGGCGGAACACCTTGCTGGTCCAGGGATTCATTGGCCTGGCCTTCAAGACTGCTGAATATATCTTCAATTTCGGCAAGCTCAATGGCGCCTTTGCCGTCCCGGCCGTAACGTTTCGGCTGTGCGCGGCCCATGCTTAATGTAATATCTGAGGCAACGGCGCCAAAGGCGCAAAATACGGACTGGCTGGCCGGGATCAAGACCTGTTCCACCACGTCAAGGGCGAAAGCCGGCGCATGGGCCGGTCCCGCGCCGCCGAAGGCATATAGCACAAACTCGCGGGCATCGTGGCCTTGTTCGATGGTGACCGTCCTGAGTAAATCCGCCATTCGGGTGTCCACAATCCGCTTGATTCCTGCGGCTGCTTCCTCAATCGTCAGCCTGAGCGGGTCGGCTACATGAATCCTCACAGCTTCGCGCGCTTTGTTCAGGTCCAGCGGCAGCTTGCCGCCAAGAAACCCATTGGGATCGATAATGCCGAGCACCAGGTCGGCGTCAGTCACGGTCGGACGTTCTCCACCGAGGCCATAACAGGCAGGACCCGGTTCAGCCCCCGCGCTCTCAGGTCCGACATAGATATATCCACCTTCCTCCACGCCCGCGACAGAGCCACCGCCGGCGCCGATAGCCCGCACGTCCAGCATGGGAAGCAACAGGTGGTATTTGTCCGCAACGGTTTCCTTACGCTGTCCCGCTTCGCCCGCTGCGATAACAGCTACGTCCGTGGAGGTACCCCCCATATCGAAGGAGATGATATTTTCATGGCCGCATAAATTGCCCATGAATTTCGCCGCGGTGACGCCACCGGAAGGGCCGGAAAGCAATAACCGCACAGGCGCCCGGCCCGCTTCATCGGGCGTCATCACGCCACCGCTGGAATCAAGCAGGAACAAACGGCTGTCGCCCAGTCTGCGACTAAGCTGATCGGTATATTCCCGCACCAGCGGGCCCAGACAGGCATTGACGACCGTGGTTGCCGTGCGTTCATATTCCCCCAGGCGCGGTACCAGTTCATGGGACATGGACAGGTAAACACCCGGCAACTCCTCGGTAAGGATTTCCCTGGTTCTCTTTTCGTGGGCAGTATTCTTGAATGACCAGAGATAAGATACGGCTATCGCGTCAACACCGGCCTCCTTAATTTTGCTGATTGCATCGTACACGTCCTGTTCTACCAGCGGCGCAATCACATCACCACGATAATCGATGCGCTCGCGCATGCCAAAGATAAGTGACCGGGGAACAATCGGATCGGGCGCGCGCCTGTTTGAATAATCAGTCAATTCGGAAGGGCTGAGACCGGCGGTCATGCCCATCATCCGTTGCATGATCATGGTGTCTTCAAAGCCGCGCGTGGTAATCAGCGCCACCCTGGCGCCACGCCGTTCGATGAAGGCGTTGGTCGCGACGGTTGTACCGTGGGCGATCCGGTCGGTTCGATCAAGCAGTGTCGCAAGATCGGTCTGTTCTTTTTGCGCTGCCGCCGTGAGAGCCGCCAGTAAGCCCTCCTGTAACCGTCCCGGCGTCGATGGCGATTTGGTTGTACTTACAGAGCCGTCGTCACCCATCACCACGACATCGGTAAAGGTGCCCCCGATATCAATGCCGACGGAACTCATGGTTTTGCTGGTATTTCCCGGTGCGTATCTGGAATACAGACTCCTAGGACGGCATCATTTTCGGATGCGATTGCAACTCCGTATGGACACGGGTCCATTCCTGGGCACTGTCACAGTAAATTTCCATTACGGGTTTGACCCAGGATGTATCATCCAGCGTGCCGGCCTTAAGCACGGTGATAGTATCCATTACTGAGGGTTCGCTGGTGATGCCCGAGCCACAACGACCGCAGAAATTGCGATCCAGGTTGCTTCCGCTGTCTCCCGTATCCACGTAGGTCGTCATTTCTCCCTGTATATCCAGTGAGCCTTTCGGCAAGACAATATTTAACGAATAAGCCGCGCCGCTTAGCTTCTGGCAATTGATACAATGACAAAGCACCGTTACCAAAGGCTCGGCTTCACTCTTGTAGCGTATGTCGCCACACAGGCAACCGCCTTCTATTTTCGCCATTTTTTTCTCCCGATAGCTATGTGAGTTCCGATTTTAGACTGATTCATCTTTTAATGAAATATAAAAGCTGCCCGAATATCCGCCGGACGCCGGCACTCTACATCCGGGAGGCTTCAAATACAGTAGCCTTGATCCCCGCCTGGTGCAGGCACAAGGCCGTTGTCAACCCGCCGATCCCGCCGCCTGCAATCAACACATGTAACATTCCCATATCCTCGATTTTTCTGTTGGTGAAGAACGCATTAAAATAAATATACGGTTCAGTTATAATGCCCGTCAATCGGGACCCATCAAACGCAGTGGAAAATATACGTGGAAGCAACCAAACGAGATGATCTGGAATATGCCGGCTTCTGGATACGGATGTGGGCATTTATCATAGATTGTTTTTTGATTGGCCTTATCGCCACACCCTTTTCATCAATCATGTTCGGGGGTGCATACATCGCATCGGTAAGTCTCCTGACGGATTTTCTTGTCTCTACGCTGTTACCCGCGCTATTCGTCATCATGTTCTGGGTTTTCAAGGCAGCGACCCCCGGCAAGATGGCCATATCTGCGAAGATAGTTGATATAAGAACGGGAGAATCCCCGTCCACTGCCCGCTATATCGCCAGGTATGTCGGTTACCTGGTATCACTTCTACCCCTTGGGCTGGGTTTTATATGGATAGCGTTCGACAAGCGTAAACAGGGCTGGCATGACAAGCTGTCGGGGACGGCAGTGGTTCGAAAAAAGCCGGAAACAGTCGTATTTTCCCGTCAATAGAAAAAGGGGACAGATTTATTTTTTAAAAATAAATCTGTCCCCTTTTTTTCATTGCTATCACGCCCGGATTCTGCTCTGTGCCTCCACCACGGCCAGCGCGGACATATTGACAATTCCGCGTACGGTTGAGGCATTGGTCAGGATATGGGCAGGCCGGGCCGCACCCACCAGCAGGGGCCCTACGGTGACGCCGCCGCCCAGCATCTTCAACAGGTTAAAAGAGATATTGGCAGCGTCTATATTGGGCAGGATTAACGTGTTGGCGCGGCCGCGCAGCTTGGAGTCGGGAAACGCGTTGGCGCGAATGGTTTCCGATATGGCGGCATCGGCATGCATCTCACCTTCCACGACCAGTTGCGGTTCGCGCTGCTGCAGGATTTTTGCCGCCGCGCGCATCTTTTCGGAAGAGGCGTTATTCCGGCTGCCGAAGTTGGAATGGGAAACCAGGGCAATACGCGGCTTGATACCGAAACGCTGCACGGCTTCTGCGGCAAGCAGGGTCATGGCCACGATGTCGTCGACACCGGGCACGGGCAACACATGGGAATCACAAAGGAAAAACGTCCCTTCCGGAAGCACCAGCACCGTCACGGAAGAGAAATCCATGACATCCTCGCGTTTGCCAACGATATCGCGTACATGGGTCAGGTGGTTGATAAACGGTCCTATCGTGCCGCACAGCATGGCATCCACATCTTCGTGCATCAACAACAGGGCAGCCAGCGCGGTGGACTGGGTACGCACTATGCGCCGCGCCTCATCCGGTGAGATACCGGAGCGGCCCTTGATGCCGTGATAAAGCTCGGCCAAATCCAGGCAACGGCGGTCCTTGACCGGGTTGATCACCTCGAAATCCCTGTCCTTGACCATGGCCAGACCCAGTTCCCCGATGCGGCGGTTGATCACTTCCGTGCGCCCGACCAGCAACGGCCTGGCCAGACCTTCATCAACCACCTGTTGGGCGGCCTGCAGGATGCGGCGTTCTTCCCCTTCGGCATAGGCAATACGTTTCGGCTCCCGCGCAGCCTGGTCGAACACCGGATTCATGATAGTGCCCGTTTGAAAGACGAACTGGATCAGGCGCTGGCGGTAGCTCTTGAAATCGGCAATGGGACGGGTTGCCACGCCGCTTTCCATGGCGGCCCTGGCGACGGCCGGCGCCAGGCGTACGATCAGGCGCGGGTCGAACGGTTTGGGAATGATGTAGTCGGGACCGAATATCAGGTCGCGCCCGCCGTAAGCCCGGCTGACCACTTCCGATGATTCGGCCATGGCCAAGTCGGCGATGGCCTTGACGCAGGCAATTTTCATTTCCTCGTTGATACTGGTCGCGCCCACATCAAGCGCGCCGCGAAACAGGTACGGGAAACACAAGACGTTGTTCACCTGGTTGGGAAGGTCGGAGCGTCCGGTGGCGATAATGGCGTCAGGCCGGGCCTTCCTCGCCGCCTCGGGCAGGATTTCCGGATCCGGGTTTGCCAGGGCCATGATCATGGGATTGTCCGCCATGCGTTTGATCATGCTTGGTTTCAACACGTTCCCCACGGACAGGCCCAGGAAGACGTCCGCATCTTTGATAGCTCCCGCCAATGTTCTCGCCTTCGTTATCCGGGCATAGCGGGCCTTGAATGGATCCATCATTTCCTTACGGCCGCTATAGACCACACCTGCAATATCGGTGACGATGACATTGTCTTTTCTCAGGCCCATTGCGACCAGCAGGTCCAGGCAGGCCAGGGCTGCAGCCCCTGCTCCCGAGGTAACCAGCTTGATCTCGGTAATTTTTTTGTCTACCAGCCGCAGACCATTGGTGATGGCGGCGGCGACGATGATGGCGGTGCCGTGCTGATCGTCGTGGATGACCGGGATACTCAGCCGTTCCTGCAGTTTACGCTCAACGATAAAGCATTCCGGTGATTTTATGTCCTCCAGGTTGATGGCGCCGAAGGTGGGTTCGAGACTGGCGATGATATCCACCAGTTTATCCGGGTCGGTTTCATTGAGTTCCAGGTCGAACACGTCTATACCGGAGAATTTCTTGAACAGCACTGCCTTGCCTTCCATGACCGGTTTGGACGCAAGCGGGCCGATGGGGCCGAGGCCCAGTACGGCAGTGCCGTTGCTGATGACGGCAACAAGATTGCCCCGGGTTGTCAGCATGGACGCCTGTGCCGGATCGCGGACGATTTCTTCGCAGGCGGCGGCCACACCCGGCGAATAGGCCAGGGCCAGGTCATGCTGGTTGGCCAGCGGCTTGGTCGAATGTATCGACAGCTTGCCCGGCGGGGATTTCCGGTGATACTCCAGCGCGGCATCCCGCACCTCGCCGATTTTCTGGCGGATGGTTTTTGTTTTTTTCTTACTCATATCTAAATAGGGGACAGACCCCGTTTTCTCCATGTTTTTAAATAGGGGACAGACCCCGTTTTCTCCGTCTGAATAGGGAGAAAACGGGGTCTGTCCCCTGTTTGAAGTTGTTTATACCTGGGATTTGCCCAGGGCCTGGTCGAGGTCCCAGAGGATGTCGTCAATAGTCTCCAGGCCTACTGATATGCGCACCATGTCCGGCGTGACACCCGCAGTTAACTGCTCCTGTTCGGACAATTGGCGGTGGGTGGTCGAAGCCGGATGAATGATCAGGGTTTTTGCGTCGCCCACGTTGGCCAGGTGACTCAGGAATTGTGCGTTTTCGATGAATTTAACGCCTGCTTCTACGCCTCCCTTCACACCGAAACAGAGTATAGACCCCGCGCCTTTGGGCAGGTACTTCCGGGCGAGATCATGGTATTCATTGTCTTCAAGACCGGCGTATTTCACCCAGGAGACAGCATCGTGTCCTGCCAGGTAGCGCGCCACCTTGAGGGCATTCTCACAATGCCGGTCCATCCGTACCGGCAGGGTTTCCAGTCCCTGCAGGAACAGGAAGGAATTGAACGGACTCAGACTGGGGCCCAGCGTGCGCAGGATTTCACAGCGCGCCTTCATGGTAAAACCGAAATCTCCGAAGGTTTCATAAAAGCGCACGCCGTGATAACCCTTGGACGGTTCGGTCATCCCGGGGAAGTTACCATTGGCCCAGTCAAACCTGCCGGACTCGATCAATACGCCACCGATGGAAGTGCCGTGCCCGCCGATAAACTTGGTGGCGGAATGGGTCACGATATCCGCTCCGAAATCCAGCGGCCGGCATAAATAAGGTGAGGCAAACGTGTTGTCGACCACCAGCGGAATACCGGCCTCATTGGCTATTGCGGCAACGGCTTCCAGGTCCAGGATATTGTTCAACGGGTTGCCGATGGTTTCGGCGTAAACGGCCTTGGTCTTCGACGTAATCGCCCGGCGGAAATTTTCCGGGTCGTCCGAATCGACGAAAATAACATTGATTCCGAACTTCCTGAAGGTCACGTCAAATTGTGAATAAGTGCCGCCATACAAGGTAGTGGCTGAAACAAGCTCGTCACCTTCTTCCATCAGGGTCAGCAGGGCAACCATCTGCGCGGCCATACCGGAACTGACGGCCAGGGCCGCGCGCCCGTTTTCCAGCGCCGCCATGCGTTCCTCGAACACCGAGGTGGTCGGGTTCATCATGCGCGTATAGACATTGCCGAAGGTCTGCAGGTCAAACAGGCTGGCCGCATGAGCGGGGTCATCGAACACGTAGGACGCGGTCTGGTAAATCGGTACCGCCCGGGAACCGGTTACCGCGTCGGGAATCTGCCCTGCGTGCAGGCACAGCGTTTCTATACCAAATTCTTTATCAGCCATGATTTTCTCTCATTAATTTCAGCCACAGAGGGCACAGAGTTCACAGAGTGAATCGAGCATCTTTTTTGTGTATGAGTACATTTGAAATTTCCGGGCCAGGGGTTTGATCTGAATCTAACATAACTGAATTGTTATTCTCTGTGTACTCTGTGCTCTCTGTGGCAATACATTACCGGTTTACAAATAACGGGCGTTTGGCTGAAATCACACGGGTATTCACGCCCGCATAGTTCAGTCCGCCGTACAAGCGGGCATATTCGATCTTCATGCAGCGGTCCATGACCACTTTTAATCCGGCGTTCCGCGCCAGTTGCGCCGCCTCTTCGTTGATGATGGTGAGTTGCATCCAGACCACCCGCGCGCCGATATCAATGGCCTGTTGAACAAACGGCATGACCCGGTCCGGTCTTTGAAACAGGTCAACTACGTCCACCCTGCCCGGAATGGAAACCAGGTCCGGGTAACAGGTTTCGCCCAGTATTTCCTGGTAATTAGGATTGACGGGAACAATGTCAAACCCGTGCTGTTGCAGGTACTTGCCGGCGAAATAACTGGGACGCATCGGGTCATTTGACAGGCCGACTATGGCCACTCGCTTATTCGTTGACAGTATTTCCCTCAGTTCACTACTGCTGATGTCGAACATCATCAAGGCCCCGCTTCCTGCGTCCTGGCGCGCAGTATAAATTTCTGGATCTTGCCGGTGGAGGTTTTTGGCAATGGGCCGAAGATGACGTTTCTGGGTACCTTGAAACGAGCCATGTTGGCGCGGCAGAAATCGAACACCTCTTCTTCCGTCAGTGTTCCTCCCTCTTTCAGGGTCACGAATGCACAAGGGGTTTCGCCCCATTTCTCATCGGGTTTGGCTACTACCGCAGCCTCCAACACGGCCGGGTGACGGTAAAGCAGATTTTCCACCTCTATACTGGAAATATTTTCACCCCCCGAAATAATAATATCTTTAGAGCGATCCTTGATCTCTACGTAACCATCTTCATGCCAGACGGCCAGGTCGCCGCTGTGGAACCAGTCCCCCTTAAAGGCGCTCTCCGTTGCGCCGGGATTTTTCAGGTAGCCTTTCATAACGATATTGCCGCGGTGGAATATCTCACCGACTGTCTCACCATCCCTGGGGACCGGTTCCAGGGTCTCCGGGTCTGCCACCATTACGGCTTCCTGCAAGGGGTAGCGCACCCCTTGCCTTGACTTGATTTCGGCCTGTTTCTCCATGGGCAGGTCATTCCATTCCTCGCGCCAGGCACACACGACCGCCGGCCCGTATACCTCGGTCAGGCCGTATACGTGAGTGACGGGGAAGTTCATTTCTTCCATTGCCTGCAATACGGCAGGGGGCGGTGCCGATGCCGCGGTCATGACCTTTACCTGATGTTCTATGCCCTGTTTCAATTCAGCAGGGGCGTTGGCCAGCAGGTTCAATACTATCGGCGCTCCGCAGAGATGGTCCACTTTTTCTTTCCTGATCGATGAGAATATCAAGTCGGCTCTTACCGCCCTCAGACATACATTTGTTCCGATCACCGCAGCGATACCCCAGGGAAAGCACCAGCCATTGCAGTGAAACATGGGCAGAGTCCACAGGTAGACAGGATGGGCAGCAGTATTCCATACCAGCAGGTTGGAAATCGCATTCAGGTAGGCGCCGCGATGATGGGTCACCACCCCTTTGGGATCACCCGTGGTGCCGGAGGTATAGCACAGCGCAATCGCGTCCCATTCATCTGCCGGCAGGCTCCAGTCGAAATCGGGTTCTCCTTCCAGCAGGAAAGATTCGTAGTCCGTCTCGCCGATCAGTTCGCCTCCTTCATAAGCTGGGTCATCGACGTCAATCACAATAAGGTCCCGGCCCGATTTTGCGATGGCTTCTTTGATCACGGCGGAGAATTCACGGTCGGTAATCAACGCCTTTGCTTCACCATGGGCCAGCATGAACGCGATAGCATCGGCGTCCAGCCGGTAGTTCAGCGCGTTCAGCACGGCGCTCGCCATGCCCACGCCGAAATGGGCCTCATACATGGCCGGTATGTTCGGCAACATTACCGAAACCGTGTCGTTTTTGCCGATGCCCCTGTTGCGCAATGCCGAGGCCAGACGCCGGCAGCGCGTATAGGTCTCAGCCCAGGTAAAACGTAACTCACCATGAATGAGCGACGTGTAATCGGGATAAACGAATGCCGCCCGTTCGATAAAGGTCAGGGGCGACAATGGTGTGTAGTTGGCCGGATTTTTGCCTAAACCGGCTTCATAGATGTGTTCGTTGCTCATGGTTTGATTGCTTTACATGCCATCAAAAGATCAAGTCAGTTGCCTTTCCGGACCGGCCCGGGACTCCATAAAGTCTGTTTCATTTCAGTCCGGTATAGTTAAATCAGCGAGTCGGTAAGGGGTATAGTTTACTATAGAAAAAAGGGCATAGCTGCCTTTGTACATATCTTTTATCATAGCCGACATACCAGTTGTGTTATATCGTTGTTGGTGATACTCGACACAACATTGACCGACTATATTAATGAACAGAAACCATGACTGAAAAAAAGATATCCAAGCGCGGCGCCAAAGGACCCTTATCCGGCTACAAGCTCATTGAAATTGCCGGTATCGGACCCACACAACTGACCGGGATGCTACTGGCGGATATGGGCGCTGAAATTGTGCGTGTAGTACGCGTCAGTCCGGTTGATCTGGGTGTTCCCATACCAGACGATTACAAGCTGATGAACAGGAGCAGGCGCTCAATTGCCATAGACCTGAAAAAACCGCAGGGAAGGGATATTGTCCTTGAGTTATGCGGGCGCGCCGATGCACTATTCGAAGGTTTCCGCCCTGGGGTAATGGAACGCCTCGGACTGGGTCCTGAAGAGTGCATGCAACGAAACCAAAGGCTGGTCTACGGTCGCATGACCGGCTGGGGTCAGGATGGCCCCCTGGCAAAGACCGCAGGACACGATCCCAACTATATCGGCATCGCCGGTGTGCTGGGTTGTATCGGGAAAAGAAATGGAGCGCCGGCCTATCCCCTTAATCTGATTGGCGATTTCGGTGGGGGCGCCCTGTATCTTGCAGTAGGGTTGCTGGCCGCCATGCTGGAGGCGGCAAAATCAGGGAAAGGGCAAATAGTAGATGCGGCGATGGTCGATGGCGCGGCCTCCATGATGACAACTTTTTACGGGATGCTCGCTGCCGGGATTTGGAAAGAACAGCGGGGCAGTAACATCCTTGATGGCGGCGCCCATTTTGTAAACACTTATCAGACCAAGGATAATCAATACGTGGTCGTTGCTGCAATAGAAGGACGATTTTACCGGGAGCTGCTGGATATTCTTGAAATAGCTGATCCGGACTTGCGTACACAACAATTCAACCGGGATCGATGGCCGGAGTTTGCCGGTCGACTCCAGAAAATATTTTTAACGAGAACCCGGGATGAGTGGTGTGAAACATTCGCCGGCACTGATTCCTGTTTCGCACCGGTACTCACGTTGACGGAAGCTGTTCAACATCCTCATGCACAGGCAAGAAATGCGTATATAAGTATCGATGGAATTTCTCAACCTGCGCCGGCGCCCCGGTTCAGCCGAACCCGTTCGGAGATACAGTCACCACCGGCTGAACCCGGACAGCATACGGAAGAGATATTGCTGGATTGGGGGTATACCCGAGAACGTATCAACGATCTGCTCGAAGAGAACATCATCAACACATAAATCCGTACGGAGCTGATTAGGACGCCCGACAGGCAAAAATCACCTGCCTTTCCAGACCGGCTTACGTTTTTCTATAAAGGCGTCTATTCCCTCTCGGGCATCCTCGCTGTCCATGTTGCAGGTCATGCGCTCGCCGGCAAACTGATAGGCCGCACTCAAATCCATGTTCGCCTGCTGATAAAACATATTTTTACCCAGGCCGACGGCGAGGGGGGATTTGCCGACAATTTTCTGCGCCAATGATGCTACTGCCTCGTCCAGTTCACCTATAGGCGTGACCGTATTGACAAGGCCGAATTCCCTGGCGGTCTCTGCATCGATAAAATCGCCGGTCAGCAACATCTGCATGGCCTGCTTGCGGTGCATGTTGCGGCTCAACGGCACTGCCGGCGTGGAGCAGAACAAGCCCACGTTGATGCCGGACACGGCAAAGCGGGCAGTTTCCGCGGCGACCGCCAGATCGCACTGCGCCACCAACTGGCACCCCGCGGCAGTGGCAATGCCCTGCACCTTTGCGATGACAGGTTGCGGCAGATTATTGATGGTTTGCATCACCGCACCGCAGCGGTCAAACAGTGCCCGGTGAAATGGCCGATCCTCGCTGGAACGCATTTCCTTGAGGTCGTGCCCGGCACAAAATGCCTTGCCGTTTGCCGCCAGGACCACAACACGTACCGTTTCGTCTTCTGCGAATCCATCGAGTGCGTCCTTTAGTGCGGTCAACATATCTTCGGACAAGGCATTGTATTGATGTGGCCGGTTCAAGGTCAGGGTCGCAATGCCGGCGCTAATCCCGATCAGCAGGATTGGTTCTTCAACAAGCGCTCGTGCGGTCGTAGCCATATCGGTTTCTCCTCAATGAGTGATATTCATAGTTTACTATAAGCGCAAATGAGATGTGTGCGTGTCTCTTCGGCCAGCACAAATGTAAACTCTCGAATATCTCTCGTCAGCGTATGGGGATAAGGGTAAACCGAATTGTCCGCCGCTGGCAACAACTGGTACACTGCCGCCAGTATTGTTTTCTGGAGTTCAGTGTGGATATTTCAGGCAAAACAGCGGTAGTCACCGGCGCCGCATCCGGATTGGGTCTGGCAACGGTAAGACGGCTTCTTGATGCGGGTGCTAACGTCGCTACGTTCGACTTGAATGAGATTCAGGATACCGGGATCGCCGGGCATGACCGGGTTCTGTTCCAGCGCGTAGACGTGGCGGATGAGGACACAGTGGGCGCTGCCATCGGCAACACGGTAGCCAGGTTCGGGGCGCTGCATATATGCTGCAACTTTGCCGGTATTGCAGTGGCTGCCCGAACCCTCGGCAAGGCCGGCCCGCATCCACTGGATTTATACAACAAGGTTATCCGGGTCAACCTGATCGGCACCTTCAACGTCCTGCGCCTGGCCGCCGCTCAAATGGCTGAAAACGAGCCGTTCGATGAGCATGGCGGGCGCGGCGTAATCATCAACACCGCGTCCGTTTCCGCTTTTGAAGGTCAAATCGGCCAGGCGGCATACAGTGCCAGCAAAGGCGGGATAGCCGGCATGACGGTCCCGATTGCCAGGGATCTGGCAGGTCTGGGCATCAGGGTGAATACCATTGCGCCGGGTATTATGCATACCCCCATAGTCGACAGTCTGGGTGAAAAGGTCATCCAGTCGCTGGAGGCTTCCGTTCTCTACCCGAAACGCCTGGGTAGTCCCGACGAGGTTGCCCGCCTCGCCGTATTCATTATTGAAAACGACTATATCAACGCGGAATGTATCCGTATTGACGGCGGCATCAGAATGCCGCCGCGCTGACCCGTTATATCAGCGTTCGATCTTTCAAATGATTTTTCGGCACCATGCTGCTGTGTAAAATGCCTGTCACGATAAGATGCTTTTTCTCGAGCAAGTAATAGATAACATGACTTGCATGGGGAAAACTGTAAATGCCTTCTTCAATATCACTCCGGCGGGTCCCTATCAGCGGATTATCAGATAGCACGGTGAGGGTTTTGCGTAATTCAACAAGGTATTTTCTTGATTGTTCATTTCCCCACCGACTTCTGGTAAATTCGCGTATCGCAGATAAATCCCGTCCGGCATCCGTGGTGAGACGGTACGCACCCATACTATTCGTTATTTTTCGCTAACAGTTCATCGAAAAAAGCGTCACCCTCAGTTGTTGCCCCGGCTTCAATCTCTGTTTTTGCGCGTTGTACCCGTTCTTTCAGCATCTGTATTTTCAGGTCTTCCATCTGTTCGTAATCGTCCATTGATACCATCACGGCAACCGGTTTACCGTTTTTGTTGATTTGAACAGGCGCCCGTTGTACGCTCATCAGCATATCGCCAAACTGGGTTTTCGCTTCATTTGCGGTTACTGCTTTCATGTCAACACCTCATATCATTCATTTCGTTCAGTATAAACGAATCATTCGATATGTTCTATCAATTTAACTTTACCTGATTAATCCGTGCATGGAGTTCAATGACCCTGACCCGTCAACATAAAGCGTATCTGTTCGCTCTGAGCGCGGTGTTGCTGTGGTCTACGGTTGCGACCGCATTCAAGATTTCCCTGCGTCACCTGGACGTGTTCCAGTTATTATTGGTTGCAAGCGTGACGGCGACCTTGTGTCTGCTGCTGATTGTACTGGTGACGGGCAGGATAACTCTGCTGGCCCACACGGGTACGCGGGATTATTTTCGGCTGGGATGTCTGGGGATATTGAACCCGTTTTGTTATTACCTGATCCTGTTCAAGGCCTATGACCTGTTGCCGGCGCAAGTGGCACAGGCATTGAACTATACCTGGGCAATCACGCTGATGCTGCTGTCCGCGCCGATCCTGAAACACCGGATCACCCGCTTTGATTACATGGCTACGGTTATCTGTTATTCCGGCGTGTGTGTCATCTGTTTCAGCGGCGGGCAGTTTCCGACGGGGGAATTAAACACAACGGGGATTTTCCTGGCCCTCGGCAGCACGGTGATCTGGGCGTTTTACTGGCTGTTCAAGACCAGGGACAGTATCGACCCAGTGCTTGGACTGTTCGTCAGTTTCCTGTTCAGCATCCCATTCATTGCGGTTGCCTGCTGGCTCAGTTCCGACCTGTTTCCTCTGGGGATGAACGGTATCCTCGCCGGTGTTTACGTGGGGCTGTTTGAAATGGGCTTTACCTATATCCTCTGGCTTACCGCATTGCGCTTGTCGGAGGCCACGGCAAAAGTCAGCACGCTCATTTTCCTCTCACCGTTTATCTCACTCATCTTCATAAGCCGGATTCTCGGCGAAGTAATTGCCGTAACAACGATTATGGGATTAGTGCTGATCGTTGCAGGGTTGCTGTTGCAGCATTTCAATCCGCAGATCAATATTTGGGGTCAGAGTAAAAATACGGAATGACCCTGCACCATCTGCTAACCTGCGTGTATTTTTACTCTGACCCCACAAATCCGCCAGGAGTGGATTTGGACGTCCGAAGGACGCCCGTAGGGTGTATGCCAGGAAGGCATACATCAAATATTACACAGATGCATTAATGTGGGGACGGATTTGAAATCCGTCCCCTTTCTACGGAATCAGTTCCAGGGCAACCGCCGTCGCTTCGCCCCCGCCGATACACAAGCTGGCTACGCCGCGTTTTAATCCGCGGTCTTTCAGGGCGGCGATTAATGTCACCATAATCCGGGCGCCCGAGGCGCCGATGGGGTGCCCCAGGGCGCAGGCGCCGCCGTTCACGTTCAGCTTGTCGTGGGGTATCTGCAAATCATGCATGGCGGCCATGGCGACGACGGCAAAGGCTTCATTCACTTCAAACAGGTCCACGTCAGCCACCGACCAGCCGGTTTTTTCCAACACTTTTTTTATCGCCCCAACCGGCGCGGTGGTAAACCAGCCCGGTTCCTGGGCATGGCTTGAGTGAGCATGCAGCAACGCCAGTGGTTTTAAGCCGCGGGACTCCGCGTCATTCTCACTGAGCAATACCAGCGCTGCTGCACCGTCGGAGATGGAACTGGAATTGGCCGGTGTCACAGTGCCGTCTTTGGCGAACGCGGGTCTCAGCGTGGGGATTTTTTGTAAATTAGCCTTGTCCGGCTGCTCATCGGTGTCCACGGTGAATTCACCTTTACGTGTTTTAACCACGACCGGGACGATTTCATCTTTGAATTTTCCTTCCCTGATGGCGCGTTGTGCGCGCATCAGCGACTCAATGGCATAGGCATCCTGCATCTCCCGGGAAAAACTGTATTTGCTCGCGCAGTCTTCCGCGAACGACCCCATTAACCTGCCCTGGTCATACGCGTCTTCCAGGCCGTCAAAAAACATGTGATCCACTATCTCCCCATGTCCCAGGCGCAGACCGCTACGGGCTTTGAGTACCAGGTATGGCGCATTACTCATGCTCTCCATCCCTCCCGCGACAATACAGTTCGCGGAGCCTGCCCGGATGGCGTCAAAACCCAGCATCACTGCCTTCATGGCCGAGCCGCACATCTTATTGACGGTCGTGCAGCCCGTGTTGACCGGTATGCCGGCGCCGATGGATGCCTGACGCGCCGGGGCCTGGCGCAGACCTGCCGGCAGCACACAGCCCATGATGGTCTCATCCACCTCTGCCGGATTTATATTTGCTCTTGCCAATGCGGCCTTGACGGCAATGGCGCCCAACTGCGGGGCAGGCACGCTTGACAGGTCTCCCTGTAACCCGCCCTGGGGGGTACGCGCCATGCCGGCGATAATAATTGATTCATTCATACACAAACACCTTAATAAACGAGGGATATAAAGTCACGTCACTCCGGGCTTGACCCCGGCTTGCAACATACCGGGGCAGGCCCGGAATCCAGTTAAAATTTATTCCTTATTATCAGCTATCGGTGGTTGCGAAAATACCCGGATTGCAGGTAATTCACCGTCATATTTCTCAACTTCAACCAGACAACTATGCGCGGCCGGTCCCTGCGCCAGTTTTGATGTGCCGACATCACGAGTCAAAACATTGGGATTGCCATGTACTTCAAGTGTCATGGGGTCGGCAGGGTCCCGCGGGTCATACCAGGCGCCGGTTTCCAGTTCGATAACGCCCGGGCGAATATGTTCAGTAATGATGACACCGGCCAGACAAGCGCCGCGATCATTAGACAGCCTGATGACATCGCCGTGTGTGATATTCCGTTTTGCGGCATCGAGTGGGTTCATCCTGGCCGGCGCCCTGTCCTTGATCTTGGCGTTACGACTGGTAATACCATGATCGTATTGGCTATGCAGTCTTGTTTTCGGTTGGTTGGAGATCAGGTGCAGGGGATAGTTTTCCGTCCGCTCGGCGCCCAGCCACTCCTGAACGTCATACCATTTGGGGTGGCCCGCGCAATCATCGTAGTTGAACCCGGCAATCTTTTCCGAATACAGTTCAATTCTGCCGGACGGCGTGCGCAACGGGTTAGCCGTCAGGTCTGCACGAAATTTCTCCAGTGTAAAGATGCGATCCGGCGTCTGGTCCTGTACCGTGATTTGCCGTCCCTGCCAGAATTCATCAAATTCCGGTAATGCGACGCCGGCCGTGGCAGCCGCTTCCCGGGTGGCGCAATACAGATGCTTTACCCAACCCGTTTCATCTTTGCCATCGGTATACGCCTGTACCGAACCCAGCCGTTCAGCTAAACCGGTAAAAATGTCAAAGTCATTTCTTGATTGGGCCAATGGCGGCACGGCGCGGGGCATGGGGGCAAGATAACAATCATAGGGACTGATACTGATGTCATTGCGTTCCAATGGTGTTGTTGAGGGAAAAACAATATCGGCATGCCTGGCGGCGGCCGTCCAGAAAGGCTCATTAATAATAATTGTTTCTGGTTTTGCCCAGGCCCTGCGCAAGCGATTGAGATCCTGGTGGTGATGGAAGGGATTGCCTCCGGCCCAGTAGATCAGCCTGATATCCGGATAAGTCAACGACTGCCCGTTATATTCATAGCTTTCGCCCGGGTTAAACAGCATGTCCGCTATCCTGGACACCGGAATAAACGTCTTGACGGCATTCTCTCCCTGCGGCAACGCAGCCACCTTGTATTGCGGCAAGCGCCGACCGGCAAAACCGATATTGTGTACGGAGCCGTATCCGTAGGCGACGCCCGCACCGGGCAAACCCACGTAGCCCAGCATGGCGCTGAGTAATGTTGCCATCCAGTAGGACTGCTCGCCGAATTCACTGCGTTGTAATGACCAGCTGATGCCGATCAAACAGCGCTCTGAAGCCATTTGTTTAGCAATTTCCCTGATCCTCTCCGCAGGAATCTCAGATAATTGTGCCGCCCATTCGGCATCTTTCGCGATACCATCTTCATCACCCATCAGGTAGGGAAGAAATCGCTCAAATCCAACGCAGTAACTCTCAAGAAAGGTCTTGTCATGCCAGTCATTTGCCACCAGTGTATGGGCAATCCCCAGCATAATGGCAACGTCGCTGTTAGGCCGGCACGGCCACCACTGCGCGTCGAGGTAATCAGCCATGTCGTCTTTTACCGGACTGACGTTCACGAACCTGACCCCGACCTGTTTCAGGTCCTGCAATTGCCCCTTGGCCGTATGCGCCCCCAGTCCGCCTGACATGATCTGGGTGTTCTTCATGGC
This sequence comes from Gammaproteobacteria bacterium, assembly GCA_965205405.1. Lineage (GTDB taxonomy): Bacteria > Pseudomonadota > Gammaproteobacteria > Eutrophobiales > Eutrophobiaceae > JAAXHV01. The sequence continues at coordinate 866,957 of OZ242169.1, read as the reverse complement.
AATCCCGCCAAAGCACACAACCAGCCTGGTGTGTTTTGTTATGTCTTCAACGGTGGGCGCCTGTAACATCAAATCAAAAAAATTCATGCCCAGCACGTGGGGCATAATCACCTCCGCGGCGGCGGCAGAGTAACTGTTGACTGAACGGGTATAGCCGCCAACCGTATTAAGAAAACGATGCACCTGGCTGTTGGCATGGTGAAACCGGCCGGCGCTGGCCCAACCGTATGATCCACCGTAAATCGCTTCATTGCCGAACTCTTGTCTCACGCGTTGCAGGGCATCAGCTGCCAAATCAAGCGCCGCGTCCCATGACACCGGGACAAATGGTTCTATGCCGCGTTGGGCGCCATCGCTGTTATGCCGTTTTTCCAGGTAGCCCTGCCGGATCATCGGCTGCGGGACACGAACGTTCTCATCCTGGGCATTCAGGAGTGATTGACCGATTGGGGTGGGGTCAGGGTCAGATTCGTAAGGGTGGATCGCAACCAGTTTGCCGGCAGCGACCTCGGCCAGGTAATTCCCCCAATGGGAACTCACCGGGACCAGTTTATACTGTTGTTTAGCTTGTGCGTGCACGTAATTCTATTGAGATCAGGTTATCCAATTTACTATACACAAATCGGTGTACAAGTTCTCATATTTGGGGTCAGAGTAAAAATACATAATCCTGTGCCACCACTTCTTGCCGGACTGACCGTATTTTTACTCTGACCCCAAATATCTTGCCGCCTGCATCAGTAGCGCGCCAATGAATAAAGACTCATGTCCACTTCCGGCGGTTGGCCCATGATGGTATCCGCCAGAACCCGGCCTGATGCCGCGGCCATGGTCCAGCCGAGATGACCGTGGCCTGAATTCAGATAAAGTCCCTCTATCGGAGTTTTTCCGAGAATCGGCACACCGTCACTGGTCATCGGACGAAGTCCCGTCCACGGGTTGAGCGCGTCCCGATCCATCATCTCTGCAAATTCAGGAAATATGGCCTCTACAAGCCTGACCAGGTTACCCACCCGCTCAGCGGGAATAGTCTTGTCAAACCCCGTGAACTCCGCAGTACCTGCAACTCGTAAAACCTCTCCTCCCAACGGATTGGCAACCGCATGTACTCCCATGTCACCGACCATGTATCGTGGCCTGTTTACCCAACCCTCCATGGGTATCGTCAGGGAATAGCCTTTTACCGGGTAGATGGGAACCCGGATACCCAGCGTACGCACGATCTCCGGGCTGTAGGCGCCGGCCGCGACGACTACTGTGTCAGCTTTCAGAATTTCGCCTCCCGCCAATTCAACGTTGAACAATTTGCCCTGTTGGATTATTTTCGCTACGTTGGCGCCATAGCGGAATCGTACACTTCTGCGCACCAGCACTTCGGCAAGATTTCTGCAAAAAATATGGCAGTCGCCGGCCTCATCATCAGGAAAATGTATCCCTCCCGAGAGTCGGTCCTGAACCGGCCGCAGGGAGGGTTCCAAGGCGATTAACTCAGAAGTTTCCAATGATTTACTCTCCACACCACACTCCTCACCCAAAAACCGGGAATGTACAATATGGTCGCCTAGGGAAGCCTGGTCACGAAAGACAAGTAGGATGCCGGTTTCGGAAAGTCGATATTCAATTCCGGTCTCTTCGCGGAGTTGCTTCATTAGAGCAAGAGAGTATCCGGCCAGGACTGAATTACGTTTGATGTTATTCAAAAACGCCTGTTGTCGTGACTCACGCAAAAACCGGATACCCCAGGCCATCATCCCGAGAATCGCTTTAGGCCGTAACAGTATGGGCGCGTCTTTCCGGCCCAGGGATTGCAACAACACCTTGTGTATTCCCGGCGCATTCCACGGTTCGACAACGCTTGCGGTTAAACCGCCGCCGTTGCCGAAACTGGTTTCCAGACCGGCTCCCTGAGCCCGTTCCAGGACTGTTACGCCAGCCCCGTATTGCTGCAGGTAGTAAGCAGTAGCGACCCCCGCTACCCCGGCCCCGATGATAATGGTTTGCATATGATCCGATAAATTGTGAGTCCCTTTATTATATTGACAGCTTCAGGAAAGTAGTGAAAGAAATGTTGTCACCCTAATTGACAAACGCGTTACAAATACCCGGTTAAAACTATTACAAATGACAGGTTGAAGTCGTTACATATTACAGGTTAAAACCATTACAAATGCTCGGTTGAAATCATCATACGCTATCCACAGGTTGGGCTTCGCTCGCCGGGAACCGCGTCGATCTTCCAGTGAGTGACGCCCCAGGCCAGGATTTCCTGCTTGTCGACATGGGCCAGTTTCGGGTTGGGAGATTGGCCAAGGAAGCGCAGCGCGCGCAGCAGAACTGTCTCGGGAGCGACTCCCGCCAGTACATCCGTCGCTCCGTCCTGCTTGCTGAATTTCTTCCCACTGTCTTCGATTGCAAGCGGGTGATGGGCATAGGCTGGTGTAGGCTGGTTCAGGATGGATTGCAAATAAATCTGGTTGAAGGTGGTATCAAGCAGATCGGCGCCACGGACCACGCGGGTAATTTTCTGATAGGCATCGTCAATGACCACCGCGAGATTATAGGCAATCAATCCGTCCGAACGGCGCAGGATAAAATCTCCGGTCAGTTCGTTCAACCGTCCTGCCAGGCAACCTTGAATTATGTCATCAAATATAATAGGTCTATCCGGCGTTTTCACCCGCAGGGAATGGGGCTTTTCGTCCTGATTTGCGAGCGTCCTGCACGTGCCCGAATAAGGTTTGCCCTTGGTGATCTTCCTGGGGCAATAGCAGCGGTACAACAGGTCACCATCCGCCAGCAGCGCCAATGCCTGTTCATAGAAGTCAAGACGCTTACTCTGATAAATAATTGCGCCGTCCCATTCCAGGCCAAGCATCTCCAGGGTATTGATGATCTGCCGGTCGGCCCCCGTCCGTACCCGCGGCGTGTCAATATCTTCAATCCTTAACAACCACTTGCCGGCGTTATGCCTGGCGTCAAGATAGCTTGCCAACGCTGCAACGATGGACCCGAAGTGGAGGGGACCACTGGGAGTAGGGGCAAAGCGCCCTATGTAGCTGTTGTTTTTTATATTCATTGTAACCCCGTCATTCCTGCGCAAGTTTACTCCTGTATATGGATTCCTGCTTTCGCAGGAAAGGTAAGGAATCCAGTGACCATCACTTGCGTATCAGGAATGACTGTATACTGGCCGCTAACTCATTATGACAGCGAAAATATAATAAATATGAGTTGCTGCGACAAATTGGCGAAGTTGTACGATCGTCTGCTCGATAGCTATGGCGTGCAAAACTGGTGGCCGGCAGAAACCGCTTTTGAGGTGATCGTCGGCGCAGTACTCACCCAGAACACCAGTTGGAAGAACGTAGAAAAGGCGATAGCAAGGTTGAAAGATGCAGGCCAACTCGAGTTGGATTGTATTGTCGCCTTGCCTCTCGATGAATTGGCAGAATTGATCAAATCTTCCGGTTTCTTCAACGTGAAGGCGCAACGCCTGCAGAACCTGTGCAGGTGGCTGCATTCACAGGGTGGACTGGACGCAGTAGCGCAATGGGACACCGGCCAGCTCAGGCGGGCGTTACTGTCAATCAACGGCGTAGGACCTGAAACGGCTGATGATATCCTGCTTTATGCCTTTGACCGTCCGGTGTTCGTCATCGATAACTACACCCGGCGCCTGTTAAACAGGCTGGGATTGATCCAGGGCAAGGAAGACTATGAAACGTTGCGGCAGATGTTCGAAACCTGCCTTCCTGCCGACTACAGACTGTATAATGAGTATCATGCACTGATCATCAGGCACGCCAAGGAACAGTGCACTCATGACAGCCGTTGCCGGCATTGTGCAGTAGAAGCGCCATTCTGAGAAGAACTATGACTGAAGATTACTTTATCGACCAAGCCATTCACCGGGATGACCTGCGTGGCACCCGGGTCGAGCCTACCTATAGTGGCGTCCTCAGCTTCATGCGACGCAAATACACCCGTACGCTTGAGGGTGTCGATGTAGCCGTCACGGGTATTCCGCTTGACACGGCGACGACCAACCGCCCCGGGGCAAGATTTGGCCCGCGCGCCATCCGCCAGGCTTCGAGCCAATTAAGCTGGGCCAGGCTGGATGACTGGGGTTTCGATGCCTTCGATAAACTGGCGGTGATCGATTATGGCGATTGCGAATTCGACTTCGGTTTCCCGGAAACCATCCCGTCTGATATCAGGGAGCATACGACCGAAATCATTTCCGAGGACGTCGGATTGCTATCACTGGGAGGCGATCATTTTATTACCTGGCCCATACTCCAGGCCCACGCGGAAAAATACGGGCCGCTGTCATTGATCCATTTCGACGCCCATTCGGATACCTGGGAGGATGAGGAAGGCCGGGTTGATCACGGCACCATGTTCTACCATGCCGTAAAACAAGGAGTGATCGATGCTGCGCGGTCGATACAGGTAGGACTGCGTACCTTCAACGAGAATTCGTGGGGATTTAACCAGTTGAAAGCGCCGTGGGTGCATGAACACAGTTGTGACGCCGTGGTGGATGAGATAAGGCGGGTCGTCGGTGATGACGCCTGTTACCTCACCTTCGATATAGACTGTCTCGACCCCAGCTATGCCCCGGGCACGGGCACACCGGTAATCGGCGGCCTGTCCACTCACCAGGCCCAGCAGATCCTGCGCGGCCTCGCCGGCATCAACCTGGTCGGCATGGACCTGGTCGAGGTTGCCCCGGATTATGACGTGGGGGAGATCACCTCCCTCGCCGGCGCCAGCCTGGCGTTGGAAATGCTTTATCTTTATGCTTCCAGATGAGTATTGGAGACAGCTGATGCCGCGCTACCTCGGTCAGTGGCGTCACGGCATTGGTACACCATGTCGTCAGAAATACCCGAAAAGTGACGGTATGATAAGCAAATTCAACTACAAATGACGTTGGTAATAGCTGGCATGCGCCGGAACTGATAAGACATCTTCAGGCTGTACATAGAGCCACACGTCTGCTAATCTGTTTTTAGAAAAACTATGCTATTTTCCTAAAAAACATTGTCAATATATAATGATACAAAGTATTGAAAAAAAGGTCGTTTCAAGAATATATGGGCGAGGTAGGGGTTGGGCATTTACTAAAACAGATTTTGTGGCCGAATTTGACGAGGCAAATATTCATCAAGCTCTCTCCAGCCTGACAGAACCTACTGATAATAAAGAGAAGCTGTCACAAAAGACGTGCTGCTATCACTAGGCTTAAATTGCGATATTCATACGCCAAAACAGGACTTTAACGAGGAAGTATCAGACGCTGCACAAGCAGACGACAGCGCATCAGGAGAGTAATGCCGTCAAACAGGGATGGGGTTCTTACGACCTCGATTTTGATAGCAAAAAGGGGGTTTTAAGGGGAATTAACAGGCATAGATGGCACATAATCTGAACTGAAACAAATAGTTAGGCAGGTCCGACCCTATCATGACTATCCGCGTTGCAGGGACTCGTATTCTTCTTCCAGGGCGCGCCAGTGGCGTGCTTTGATAGCTACGTCCATGTAACCGAATTTCAGATCGCAGTCGATGCATATTTCTCGACACACTGTTTGATGATCTCATGACCTGCCCAGCGCATCTTCCATAAAAGCTCGGAGTCGTCCTTGCCCACGAATTTTTTCAGGCGTTCTTCGCCACTGATGCCGCCTATCAGTTGGCCGCCGTTACGTCCCGACGCCCCCCAGCTTACCCGGTTCGCCTCAAGGACACTGACCTTATAGCCGCGCTCGGCCAGGTACAGCGCCGCGGAAATACCGGTAAACCCGGCGCCGACGATGCAGACATCGCAACTGTCTGCACCTCTTAGCGGAGGGTAGTCTGTGGTTATATTCGCTGTAGCCGCGTAATAGGAGTTGCAGTGGGGCTGCGGGAAACCAGTCAAGCAATTTATCCTTTCAGCATAAGGAGTTACCTATATTACTGGATTCCCGCGTACGCGGGAATGACGAACCACTGCGCACTTGAATGACCAAGCTCAATACCTTTGGCATGCTACCTGCTGCCTGAAAGACCAAGCCGTTCCAGGGTTTCTGAAGCAGGTGCGCCGGCCTCATCCCAGCCGCGCAGCCGGTAATATTTCGGCAGCATCTCGTCCAGCTTACACACCCATCCCTTTGCCGCGCCGCTTGGAGCCGGCTCGGTAAGTATTCTGGGTGGCAGGGTATCGTCGCCGGCGGTCAACCCGGCAGCCAGGTTGAATTGCCGTTCCAGGTTCCAGATGCGTTCCCCGGTTTCCTGCAAACGTTCCAGGCTCCATTCCCCCGTACAGGCTGCGTTAATGTGTTCTGCAACCAGTTCATTGGAAAAGCCGCCGAAACCTGAGAAAAGGCATAGCCCACTGGAATCGACCGCGGCGATGAAGTCTTGTGTCTCCTTGACCACCTGCGCCTTGCCGGCGGGTTCCAGAGTAGTGAAATCATCCTCATAAGGAGCGGCGCGCAAGTGACAGGCGCCGCGGTTGCTGGTGGCGTATCCCAGGCCCATCCCTTGCATACTGCGCCCGTCGTAAGCGGCAAATTCCTGGCCCTTGACCGACATGGAAAGTTCGGGATGGCCATACTTTTCACACAACAACTTCGAGCCCATGCCGACATCCCGGCCGAACCCTTCTCCCCTGGCAACGGCCTCCGTCATTGCGCATAAGGCCTCGGCTGAACCAAATTCCAGTTTGATGCCGCCGGTCACCGATTCATCAATCGCGCCGATGTCAAATAATTCCATGGCCGCAGAGATGGAGCCGCCCAGGGAGATGGGGTCCATACCGTATTCATTGCAGAGGAAACCGCAATAGGTGGCGGCGTCGATGTCGCTTACCCCAACGCCGGAGCCCAGGGCGTAGGCCGTTTCATATTCGAGTCCGCCGGAGGCGCCGTGATACTGCGGCTTGTCCTTGACGGAAAAATGCTCCGGATCAATGTGGCAGATTCTGCCGCAGCCTATAGTGCAGCCGAAGCAGGCGCTGTTTGTAACAAGGTTGGCGTGGCCGTTTTCATTAGTCGCCTTCATCGCGCCCATGCCTATCTTGTCGGCGCCTTCGAACTGGACGTCGCGGAAATTCCGGGTGGGCAGTGTGCCGTAGACGTTGGTCGTGTCCATCATGCTGATGGTGCCATCCTTGGTCAGGGCTTTGCGACCGTCGTCTGCCCGCATAGCTTGTGCGGTGCTCATCACTACCTGCATAAATGCTTCCGGGTCCGAGACGCTGAGACCTTTCGTGCCCCTGACGGCAATCGCTTTCAGGTGTTTTGATCCCATTACCGTGCCTACGCCCGAACGTCCGGCCGCCCGGTGCATATCATTGACAACACAGGCATAACGGCAGCCATACTCGGCGCTGGGACCGACTGAGGCGACGTGGATAAGCGGGTCGTTGTGGTCCCGCTTGATGGTCGTTTCCGTCTCCCAGACGGTCCGGCCCCACAGGTGGTTGGCAGGGAGCAGGCGCACCCGGTCATTTTCGATATGAAGGTAAACGGGTTCCGGCGCCTTGCCCTCCAGGATAAGCAGGTCATACCCGGCCAGCTTCAGTTCGGCGCCGAACTGGCCGCCGGAATTGGAGCAGGCGATGGCATTCGTCAATGCGCCTTTGGTAATGACGGAATAACGCCCCCCGGTTGAGGCCATGGTGCCGGTCAACGGGCCGGTTGCAAAGATTAATTTATTTTCAGGAGACACCGGATCGACCCCGGGGTCTATCTCTTCATACAGGTACTTGGTGCCCAGTCCACGCTGTCCGAGGTAGGCTTGCGCCCATTCCTCGTTCAACGGTTCGATTACACAGCTCAGGTCGGTCAGGTTGACCCGTAATATTTGATGTTGCCAGCTCATGTTATTCTCTCCTGTTCACAGTTCTTTTGCGGTCAAGTCCAGGCACTTGTTGACCAATTCGACGAGTTCGTCAACCTGTTCACTTGTCAATATCAGGGGTGGGGAGACGACCATGGTGTCACGTATTGCGCGCATAACCAAGCCGTTGTTGAATCAAATAGCACGACAGATTTGTCCGACTTTGCCTACGGGCTCAAAAAACTCCCGGGTTTGTTTGACGACCTGGGGGTTAACCATGACCCGGCATCCTCATTTCAGGTCGGTAAATCTAACAGGCGCCTTCTCCAGAGAGGGCTCTTTCCAGTTGGGGAATCTATCCCTGAAGATATCGTCGCGACCATAATATTTTTCCAGTAATATGCCCTTCGCCGTGCCGCCATTCCATAAGTCGTATTTCTTATCGCTGTAGGCAGCAAAAAATCCTGTCAGTTTATTGTCCAGTTTCTTGAGTGTATTTGCGTATACAGGATCGTTAATCAGGTTATTTCTTTCATCCGGGTCGTTTTTCAAATCATACAGCGTATCGGGTTCTTCGGTATCGAGTCGTTTCATATACTTCCACCTGTGCGTGCGTATTACCCTGACCGTAACAAACTCAAAGAATGCTGCATCTTCCCAATCTTCAACTTCACCACCTTGCAGGAAGGGTTTAAAACTTCCGCCCGGAGAATTGGGAATTTTCTTGTCGGAAAGTCCCACATAGTCCAGCAAGGTCGGGAACAGGTCGAACTGGTGGGGGAACAAACACCATTCACCGCGAAAGCAGGTAATTAAACCGGACTCCCTGTTTTGCGAGATTATCGATATGAGGCGTCTTTATTTCCCCGTTACCATAAGTTCCCAGTAGCGTATGACTTTGGTTATCAGAGACAATCAGGATGATATTGGGTCGTGAACCCGCCGCTGAGAGCGCCGCCGAAAAACAGACAAGAGCAAGCAAGGCGATAACAAGTAATCCGGAGCGAACTGACATGATATTTTTATTCCTGTTGATGTATAAAGACACTACCTTCCTTCATGACGAAGACCACTTTTTGTAGAGCAGTGATGTCCTGCAATGGATTACCTGCAACTGCGATGATATCAGCGCTCATACCCGCTTCCAGTTTGCCAATTTGTTCGGCCATACCAAGGTGATCAGCGCTATTGATAGTGGCTATTTTGATAGCTTCGGCTTCACTCACACCGATCCCGACGACAATGGGTTTCTAAAGCCTTCCCCATATTCATGCATTATATGAACATGGGCATCAATCAACCCCGGCAATACGAAGCTGTCTTTCAGGTCAATGATGTGCACGTCTTCCTCAGCAACCTCCAGTTGATCCGGTGAAACAAAGCCTTTTTCAATCCTGTCGATTTTCCCGTTGCGAACCAGAATACTTTGCTGCTTGCCAGGGGGCATACCAGGAATATCCAGCAGTGTGCCTGCATGAATAACAACAAGGTCATCCGGTGGAGAATCCTCGTCGTTTTGTGCCGACACATTGGGGCAAAATATGATTGCCAGGAGAACATATACAGCAACGAAGTCAGTATTTCTGATCATGGACATACCTCAGTCAATCCCAAATATTTCACAAATGGCTTGAAGTCCTTGTCAGAAAAAAGGAGCGGTAGTTTTTGTTTAATACAGAAAGAAGCAATAATCACATCAGCCGTTTTACGTATCGTGATGCCTTTTTTGCGTAAAGTCCGGAAGTTTTCAGCGCTTCTGATTGCCATATCCCTGCCAAGCATGTCAAAGATGGTAACGTTATCAAACAAGGCTTTTGCCGTTCTGTAATCTCTGTCATGCCTGAAGCCTTGCAGAACCTCGGTCAGGATCAAGTCGCCCGCTGCAACAGACTGCACACCAAGCGTCACGTTAAGGGTATCTGTCTGTTTATTATCAATACCCGTGAAATAGTCTATCCAAACGCCGGAGTCCACCAGGATCATGCTGAAGTTCTCATATCATCCAGGTCCCCGGTCCATTTGAGTTGGCCGCGAAAAAGCTTAATGCCTTCCTGCTTTTTCAGCCTGACCAATGTTTTAAGGCCAAGCTCCACTGCGTCTTTCTTGGTTTTCAAGCCAGTGGCTTTAAGCGCGTCGTTCATCAGTTTGTTATCAATTTCAATGTTGGTTCGCATCTATGCACCTGAAGCAATAATTAATAAAATGTGTATATATCATGACAGATATACACATTAAAAGTCAAGTCCTGGCAACACAAAGGACAGGCCTTTTTCCCAATTAGTATCGCCTGTGAGGGTTAAGTGCGTGGCAGAATGAGATGCTATGAACGCCGGGCCAGCGCCAGGCAGTACCACAGCGCGATAAATGGGATCAACGAGAAGATGAGAGGGAGCCACCAATCACCGCGAGTAATACCTGACAGGATTGCCAGGGAGAGCAGCGCATCTGCAACGATGTTAGTGAGCAGCAGTATCGTTGTTGCGATAACCAGCATCCTTGACGGCTGCGGCATAAAGACAAGGACGGCCAGTACAACAGCCACGACCGGGTGAATCAATATCAGGGATAACCTTTCCCACCACTCACCACCGTCAGCGAACGCGCCGGTGAGCGCCGTCATACCGGCAAGCAGTGCCTGCACTACAGCCAGGATACGCATGACAATTCGGTATATGACGGGCATGAGCTAATTTTATGCTGCAATTTCTGATTCAATATCCCAATTGGGAAATACCAACACCGCAGGATGGCACCTGAGCGCCCTGGCGAGAACCTTGGCCCGTTCAACTCCGAGATTTACCCTGTTTCGTTCAATCGCAGAAATAGTTGACTGGGGTATACCTGTAACAGCCGCAAGATCATTCTGGGTGAGCTCTTGCAGCTCTCTCATAATTCTGACCGATTCTCCGGTAGAAATTTGAATACGGGATTTTGCTTCTCGAAATTCTTTCATAATCATTTTTTCCTGTAATCATGTGGTGTAACTTCTGCCCCAGTTAAAGCCGGGCACTAATTTGAATCACTCCACCATTGCCTTCAGCAGGGCATCTCTAGCATCGGAATAAAATTGAATGTCAATCTTGGTAGCCATGTCATCGGACAAATCATAAAGTTGCCGACGGCAAGCAACTGGTATCAATAGCGCGGACGCACCTTTTTCAACCGCAATCTCGGCAATCGTAACGGGGTTGTGAACAGGTTCAATAGAGCCACCCAGATTAATTTCTCCAACGATGATGAGACCTCCGCGCACGCTTTTCTTCAATAAAGCCGTACATAGCGCAATAAGTGATGCCATGCCGAGTTTCGCACCGGACTTGGACGCATCGAAGGCTCGGAGTTGCGCGGTGAATTCGTGGTGTCGAGGGTCCTTGTCGCCGACTAATTGCATAGACCGCGAGTAAAGGTTTTGTTCAGCGTAGCCTATACTCTCCCTGAAGGCGGGAGGCACGGGCTTGTTGAGTATCTTGACACCGGAACCCGGGCCTTCATTGATCTCGATGCGGTAGAGCCCCGGGTGTTCTTCACCGCCACCCGGCGAGATGGTCCAGACCTGACCCGGCTCAAGGGGATCGCCGCCAATGCTGTTTTCGCTGTGCAACTCTGGCGTTGAGACAAACTTTTCCACGCCATCGGCGCCCATCGCGTAGCTGAAGTGGGTGTTACGGAATTCCGCCGCGCCGATGCGTTTCTGCTGTTCCTTGACGCGACGTCTTGCCTCCATGGCGATATGGACGGCCCACTCGATGTCCTCGTCAGCTACCTCGCCCTCGCCGGGATGGAGAAGCTTGAGTAGTCCACTCACGGTTTTGTTGACCGCATTTGTATCGCGGCCCGACAGGGCGCCACCGAAAAACACACGGTTTTGCAGTACGCTGACCCGGCTTTGATTGCGGAGCTGACTCCAGCACTCGGACAAGAAATCGCTCACAAGACCAAAGTGATTCGTCAAAAGCTCCTTGCTGATTTTGGGCACATCCCAGCCGGGTAGAAATGCGTGGATTCGATCCATGAATGCGGTGTCGTCTTTCATCTCGGGCGGCATGGGGCCAAACAGGTGCCCGATGCGCTGCTGGTGTTCAACATCCACTTCGAAGTTGCCAACCAGGACGATGCTGCCATCGGCACGGATGCTTTCCTTGCCACGGCTGAATTCGCCGGACTCCATGTATCCCTTCATGATGTTCACGCCATCCTTCTGATCGAAGGTGATGCCGGATACCTCATCGAAGCAGACCACATCGTATTGACAGACCAATCCGCGCTGGCCGGTTGCGTTGTTGACGAACATTTGGGCAACCGTGGCTTTACCTCCGGAAACCAGATGTGCATACGGAGAAACCTGCTGGAAGAGATGGCTCTTGCCGGTTCCCCTGGGCCCGAGTTCCACCAGGTTGTAATTACGCTCGACAAAAGGAACCATTCGCAGCATCAAGGCATCGCGCTGCCGCATGGACAATCCGTTCGGCTCAATGCCGATGGAGCGAAGCAGGAACTCCTTCCACTCATCGGTAGTGAAGGACTTGCGGGTCTCTGCCAGGATGTCGAGCACATCTCGTTTGGATAGCTGGATTTCCCGGAGCGACGCAACACCGAACGGTCTTCCTTTACTCTCCTGCGCGATAGCCGCATCGTAGTTCAGATTGATTTCGGCATAGAAGCCGCCTGTCAGCATCCGCTCATGTTCATTCGCCAGTTCAGGGCTGATGCGGACATCGGTCAGCCGCAAGCTGGGTAGTGTTGCAATGTAGGAGTCGGTCTTCGCATCCAAACGAGCGGTAATGAGGTCGATGATTTTGACCTCGCCATTTTCTCTGGCCCGAGCCTTGAAGAGGGTATTGACAAGTTAACTAAAAAATCAAGGATTTCTTGATTTTTCATACTCTATTGAAAATAAATAGCTATGATAATCAACAAGTTGAATTTTGTGCGTGAACACATATCTTAGCCAAAACGGTGATTTTTTCCGTTAACTTGTCAATACCTGTGGAATTTATGTTCTGGATTATAGTAAGTGTTTTTCACCTTCGGTTGAGGGACAATTAAATGTTGTAAAAATCGTTGGGCAAGCCAGAATGGAAGAAAACATTATTCAGCAATAACAACCAGTTATAAAACCACTTCTATTCCCCCTCCAGGCACCGCCTCCAAATCCACCCCCGCAAACCGACGCATCGATTCCACATCATACAAACTGTCTTCCATCCCCGGATCACTTAACCCATACCACTGTTGCAAAAAATAAATCCGCAACATCATCGCCTGTCTAACGTCAAATACCGATCTCTCAATCACCTGAGCCCGGAGCAGTATGCGGTCCAATGGACCAATTGAAGTCAGAAATGGCTTAACGGACTGGATCGAAGAACGGGGGCACCTCAAGAGAACACCAGTTATGGAGAGGTCAAATTGTGTTATGCAGGTTTTTCCCAGAACGCCTTGTTATATCCCGGGAACATCTTTTCGATCATTTTATGAGTGTTGTATTCCGCCAGCCCAGTGGCTTCCGGGTGATTTAGATGAGTACTGTACATGGGCGTGTGATGCAGGTAGGCTCCGAAGTGTTTCTCGCAGAAATCGTGATAATCCATGGTATGCAGGATAAACGCATGCCAGAATGAATCAACCTCCGCTGAAGGGGGGAAGATTTGATCCGGATTATGGTACTTCAAGACACAGAACCTCAGAAATTCAACACGGAGCATTCTGGCGGTCTCTTCATTAAATTTGTTTACCTTCATTAAACGCATTATGGGCTTTTCCAGGCTTTCCTTCTCAAGTGCAACTGCTTTATTCAGCAAATGGGAAAATTCTTTCGCCAAACCAAGTGGTGAAGATAATTCAGTTCTGGCCATGTAGTTAACCTCTCTATGAGGTTAGATTGAATCAGGCTGTAGAAGTTCAGATATGTTGTCACACAAGTTGAGCAGATCCCGGTCGTCTTGGTGCCCTATTAACCCTTCTCAATAAGGGCCCAGGCCGTGTGAAAACAATTTGCATTTTTCAAAAGTAGGGAAAATATACTGGTAATGAGTGCAAGTTGAGGATTCTGTCCCAAAATAAGCCATTTATTTTATTGATAGTGGGATATATTTTCGCTTCTTATTCAAATTTTCGAGTTTTCACACAGTCTGGATCGTTTGTGAGAAATCAAAACTAAAGGGATTCTGCCTGGCGCCGGTCATTGTATATCAGGCCTTCTTATCCTCCCGGCTATCTCAGCAGCCACAGTAATCAAATCAAGTCGGGCCTGCTCGGCAGAGACTATGCCTGTAGCAGCTGTTACCGAACATTATTACCACGGCAAAGTGGTTTGCAGCATCAGCGCATGTTCCGGTGTGATACGCAGCGCCTCGCGGCGTTCGCCGGTCAGGCTCAGGCTTAACGATTGGCCCAGCTCGAAGCGCCAGCCCAGGCGCAGGGTGCGGCGCCGGCCGGCGGCCATCTCTACGCTGCCGTAGGGGGTCAGCAGGCCGTGGGTCCAGGGCACGTCCAGGCCGTAGGCCCACTCTGCCCTGACTCGGCCCTGGGAGGTCTGTCCCGCCCCCTGCGTCAGGCCCGGAGCGGTTTGTTGCTGCCATAAGGTGTCGGTACCGCTGTCCGTCAGGCCCCAGCCCGAGGCCAGCCGCAGGGACAGGCCGCGGCCGAGCCGGCCCGGATCGAGTTGCAGGCTGCCGCTTAACCCCCATTCCTCGTAGCCGCCGTCCTCGTGGGCCAGCAGTGCGCGCGCCCTGGCCTCCACGGTCAGGCCCCGCACTGGATCGGCATAGCGCAGTCCGCCACCCAGTTCAACACCGGCGCCGGTCTCCGCATCACCGCCATCATAGCGCAGCCCCAACTCGACGTTCGGCGTCAGCTCAGCCCCGGTCGCGAACGCATGCCGGTGACGGCCCGTCAGTAACAGCCGCACCCGGCTCGCATCGGCCCCGTCCACCGCCGCCAGCCCCGCCGTTTCAGACGAGGCCGTGCGCACCCACATCAGGTCCGACTTCAGCGCCAGCTCCGTGGTCGCATTGGCAAACACCGTGCCGCGCAGCCCCAGGGCGCCCATGCGCATTCCTATGTCGGTCTCGATGGGGTCTGACTCGCCGGACTCCCCGGGGACGGACTTAAGTCCGTCCCCTGTTGCATCCCCTGCGCGTGCCGGTCTCAGGCTCAGGGTCCCGCCACCGTAGCCCAGCGTGCCCCACGCCGACAACCTGTCCGTCAGCGCATAATTCAGGTACGGGTGTACGCTCACCAGCGTACTGTCCAGTTTACCCGAAGTCCCGCTGTCGGGCGCCCGGTAGGCGCCGTCGCCGTCATTGTAGGCCAGGCCCACCCCGGCCAGCCAGCGGCCCCGGCTGTAGTCCAGCCCGAGCAGACCCGTCAGCACGTCACCGTCCAGACTGACCCCCGTGTCCCGACCGGCAAACCGGGTCAGCGCCCCGCGGCCCCACAGGGACCAGTGGCCGGGGGTCTCCCGAACCCGGACCGTCTCTATCGCCTCGCCGTCCGTCTCCCTGCCCAGCGCCGACAAGGACAGGTCAAAACTGCTGCCGGACAGGAATTGACGCCGGTCCACCGACCAGTCGTCTCGGGTCAGCAGCCCCCAGGCCAGCCGCTCCAGCAGGGTGGCTTCGCCCCCGGCGCCGGCGTCCGGGTCCGGCGCAGCGGATGGATCGGCGTGCATTGCCGCCGGGTCATTGTTCAAGTCAGCCATGCCCCGCGCGGCGTCGTCCAGGGTGTACCGGGACGCCAGGGCATCAAATGGGTCTGCAGGCGCCACAGCCGGTTCACCGGACGGGTCAACCGGCCCACCGGCCGGGTCTGCCCCGCCCTGCGGGTTGCCGCCCAGGCCTGAAAGTTTGATCGGTCGGCCGCCCAGGGTGAGTTGGGATGCCGGCGCCCTGGCCTCGTCAAAGCGGGCGTCCAGCAAGCCCAGCACCTGCGTGGCGCTGGTGCGCCCGAACCGGGCCAGCCAGCCCTTGGGCATCGGATCGCTGTTGGATATCGTCCCCGTCGCGGACGCATCGGCAATGACTGCTCCCCTTGCGTTGAACAAGGTCAGGGTCAGCGTCTCGGCACCTTCGTCATGGACATCGTCGAGCACCGGCACAGAGACCGTCTTCGACGTCTCGCCGGCCGCGAAGGTCAGCGTGCCCGAGGTCGCGGTATAGTCCGACCCCTTCGTCGCCGTATCGTCCGGGATCGGGTCGTCCGGGGTCGCGTAGTCCACCTTCGTCTCAACGGCGCGCTGCCGGCTCAGGCTCACCACGAAATTGAGCGTCGCGTCCGGCCCTTCCTCGACGTCCGCATCCGCCACCGAGAGCGCCGCGGGTCCCTGGATCGTCGCGTTCACCGTCCCCTCGATTTTCCGTCCGGGCGCGGTGCACACCGCCCCCGTCTCCCCGCAGGCCGGCAGCAGTGAGGCCAGCGACAGGCTCACCGCGGCGTCGCCGCCCGGTTCCACCGTGATGTCGAACTCCCGGTCGTGCGGCGGCTTGACCCGCTTCGCCCCCTTGATGGTACCGCTTTTGACGATGAACATCGTGTCGCGCACCGTCTTGTAGCTGACGTCCGGTTCCATGCTGAACGTGAGCCGCACCGTGAACCTCTTACTCCCGTCGTGCTCGGTCGGGCCGGTGAGGGACGCAGTGAGCGCTTTGCCCGGGATCGTCGCCGAGGCCGCTGCCGCGAGCGGCCGCCCATCGACGCACACCGCGCCCGTCTTGCCGCACGCGCGCACCGGCAGCGTGAGCGTGATGTCGTAGCCCTGCGAGGGCTTGACCGTCACCTTCCATTCGCTGTTGTTGCCCGGCGTCGCCCGCGCTGCGCCGGTCACCTTCCCGCAACTCTCCGTCGCGCAGCTCACCTCCAGCAGCGAGTCGCGCACCGTCTCGTAGCCAAGCGCCGGCTCCTCGCTGAAGCTGAGCTTCACCTTGAACGGCTTTTCCCCGTCATGCGTCGCCGGCAGGTCGCTGAAACTCGCCGTCGGCCCGTCCTCCACACCGCGCGTCGCCCGCGCAGACGCCGGCTCCGGCGGCAGCCCCATCTGGGCTGCCCCGTTGTGTGCGAGATCCGCGTCGAGCCCTCCGGCCCGGATGGTCCCGCCGTTCAGCGCCAGGCTGTCTGGCGGCACCCGCAGCGTGCTGTGCGGGCCGTCGGCGTCGGTCAGCGTGTACCTGAACACCAGCTTCGCCGTCCCCGTGCCGCTCGCGTACGGCGCCCGCTGCGCCTGCGTACTGCCGAGCTGCAGACCGATGGACGGCGTGCCGTCCGCGGTGACCACGGTCACGGACTCACTGAAGGTGATCTGCACCTCCACCGTCTCGCCCGGCGTCCAGGCGCCGTCCGTACCGGCCTCGCTGAGCGCCGGCGCCCCCACGATGACCGGCGCCGCCAACTGATTGTTGCTCTGCGCGGTCCGCGAGCCGTCCACCTTGTGTCCGGCCTGTTTGCCAGGGCGTCTATGGTTAAGGACGGCCAGCACGTTGTTCGCTGTGGTTCGGATGCGGCCGTCGGACACGCCCCTGAAGGTACGCCTATGGTCTTCCACCACGATGCCGTCGGCGTCATGGTCACCAGACTGCACCGTGTAGCCGAACACCAGCCTCGTCGCCGTGCTTCGGCCTGGGTCGTAGCTTGCGCGAGCATGGCGTATAAAGTTATTGTAAGAGTTTTCGCGGGAACTGAAGATATTGAAATTGAACCCCGGGTTGCCCGTCACCGTTACCGCCTCGCTGAAGGTCACCGTGAATCGGATCGCCTCGCCGAATCCGTAGGTGTTCAGCGAAGAAGATCCGGGCCAGGTCAGCAACGGCGTCGACGTCAGCCTCACCGAGGTAACCCCCGCCACCCCCCGCCTAGCCCGCGAGCCGTCTATCTTGTGGCGGGACTGCGTTGTCAGCGGGTCATGGTCGAGAAGAGCATTTTCGTCGTTTGACGCGGTGCGGATGTGGTCGCCGGCGTCCAGCCTGAAGGTATAACTATGGCTGCCCACCCAGATGCCGTCGTTGTCTCGGTCGCGGGCCTGCACGGTGTAGCTGAACACCAGCGTCGTCGCCGTACTCCGACCGGTGTCGTAGGCCGCCCGCCGTGCGAAACGGCGCGACTCGTCGTGATTACGGAGCGAGAACTCGAACTCCGGATCGCTCGTTACCGTCACCGCCTCGCTGAAAGTGACCGTGAAGCGAACCGTCTCGCCCCGACCGTAGGTGTCCGGTGTCGCCCCTCCCGAGGTCAATGACGGTGTTGAGGTGACCGCCACCGACGTGACCTTCGCTACCACCGGTGGCGTGCCCACCTTGTGGCCTGACAGCAGGCCGACCTCGGCATGGTTGAGCGTAACGGCCTCGTTGCCCGACTTGGCGCGGATGTCGTTGTCGGCGTCCACCCTGAAGGTCTGCGTATGGTCGCCCACCCAGATGCCGTCAGTGTCCCGGTCGCCGGCCTGCACGGTGTAGCCGAACACCAGCGTCGTCTCCGTGCTCAGGACCGGGTCGTGGGCCGCCCGCCGATCGGTACCGTCCGTCTGGCCGCGATTGCCGAGCGAGAACCCGAACCCCGGGGCGCCCGTCACCTCCACCGCCTCGCTGAAGGTGACCGTGAAGCGAATCGTCTCGCCCACGCCGTAGGTGTCTGCCGTGGCCGAAGCCGTCGAGGTCAGCGACGGCGTCGAGGTCACCGCAGGCATAAAGGCAACGGGAGACAGGGGGGCCAAGGCACCCCTGATCACGATTCGCAGCGAACTCCCGTAGATTTCATCCTGCCATCCAACCCCCCCGACCCCCCAAAACCCAGCGTCTGCATGATTCGCAATGCTCCACCCGGGTAAGGCGCCCGCATCCTCGTTGTCGGATTGAGTTGTGCCCAGGTTTACCTGGTGTGTGTATCCGTTCACGTCCGGGGGGATGGACACCAGCAGGGAGTAGGTCGTGTTTGGCTCGAGGACAGTATTCGCCGGCGCTGTAAACTCCAGGATCCCCGCGCCAAAGCTGCTGGGCGCCCTGAGTTTCGTACAAGACGTGTGCGGCCAACCCGCCGGTAATCCATTTGAGTCCACCGCGCACAATGAGACCGCGAAGATGTCCCCCTCAGGATCTGCCGATCTGATCAGGATATTGCTCAGGATGTACCCGCTCGCGTGCGGACCTGTGGTGAATCTTTGCGCGCGGTCCAGACTGAGGCGGGAATGTCGCCCAAAATAGTCCTGACCGGTATTGCTGACCAGGACGGTGACTGTCTGCGCCGCCGCCGACAGGGGGAAGGCGAGGGCGACAAGCGCCGCAGCGACCAGGACGATCCCCGCCACCGCTGTCCGCAGCAGCGCCGGCATCCGCCGGCATTCTTTATCTCCATCATTGAGAGGTCTACGTTCATTGGTCCCGTTCTGCCAGGGACTGCTCGGTTTAATGTAATGGGTGCCTGCCTGCTGTGCAGCCAGCCGGTCCTGCAAGGCTTTGGCTACGAGTTCCAGGCTGTCATCACCTGCGCGCCCTTCAAGTGTACTGTTAAAGTTACGCGGATGGTTTCCAATGATCATGTCAGGATCACCGTCACCATCGGGGTCGGCCGATGCCACGAAAGGGTATGCATAAACAGGGACATCCGGCACGTCTACTAGGAGGAAAGAATTTCTTTCACCTGATTGGTGGCCATAGAGGGGCACTTCTCTTCTTGCCAGACCAGGAAAACGGCCACATCGCCGGCAATTGTTGTAATCAAATCTACCGGAATACATGGCGCTTCGTTTCTAACACTCTCGCTGACGAATTTTAAATCCGTCCCCTGCTGTGCGTAACAGGCGCCCCACATGTGCATGACACACCACTTTTCGATTTATCAATTCACCCTCGTAAAATACACAAATAAAATCCTCAGTATTTTACAAGGTTTTATGTGAATATGGTGTTCTTTATAAGGACACAAAGGTGATTGTTATGCGAATATCAGTTGTCCTGTGTACCCCGCACCCGCACTTCCCGGCGCATCTACGTCTTGCGGTGCGCACATTTCCTGCTGCGCGGCACGATGCGGGGGCAGGTCGTTGAACAGTCAGGGCGAACTGATGCGGGAGGTCGAGTCACTACGGCGGCGCATATCCGTCCTGAGTGCGGCAAGCCTGCGCATCAGCGCCAGTCTCGATCTCGATACGGTGCTGCACGAGGTCGTGGACAGCGCGCGGACGCTGACCGGCTCAGGCTACGGCCTTATCATTACCCTCGATGATGCCGGGCAACCCCAGGACTTCATTACCTCCGGTATCAGCGCCGAGGAGCACCGCCGGCTGGTGGAGTGGCCTGACGGGCCGCGGCTGTTTGAGCATTTGCGCGACCTGCCGGGTGTGCTGAGGCTGGCGGACGTGCATGTGTTCGTGCGCGCGCGCGGCTTCTCCGCCGACCTGCTGCCGTCCAGGACCTTCCAGGGTACGCCGATGCGCCACCAGGGTGTGCACGTCGGCAACTTCTACCTGGTGGATAAGGAGGGTGGGAAGGCGTTCAGCGACGACGATGAGGAGATCCTGGTGCTGTTTGCCTCACAGGCGGCCAGCGCCATCGCCAACGCCCGCACGTATCGCGCCGAACGCCGCGCCCGCGCCGATCTGGAGGCCCTGGTGGACACGTCGCCGGTCGGGGTCGTGGTGTTCAATGCGAAGACGGGCGCGCTGGTCTCGCTCAACCGGGAAGCGACGCGGATCGTGGAGAGCCTGCACCTGCCCGGCACTCCCCCGGCGCAGTTGCTCAACGAGATCACCTGCCGGCGCGCCGACGGGCGCGAGATCGCACTCGACCAGCTCCCGCTGTCCGGAGAACTGGCCGGCGCTGAGACGGTGCGCGTCGAGGAGGTCGTGCTGTCCACCCCCGACGGGCGTAGCGTCACGACGCTGATCAACGCGACCCCGATCCGCGCCGAGGACGGCGTGGTGGAGTCGGTGGTCGTCACTATGCAGGACCTGGCGCCGCTGGAGAAGATGGACCGGATGCTGCCCGGGACCGACGGCATCGAACTGATGGAACACACCCCGGCACTGGCCGACCTGCCGGTCATCTTCATCTCCGGGTACCGCCGGGAGGAAACCATTGTGCGTGCGCTGGATAGCGGCGCCGCCGACTACATCGTCAAACCCTTCTCACCGACGGAGCTGACGGCGCGCATCCGGGCGGCGCTACGCAGGTGGGCGGCGCCCGATCCCTTCGTGCTGGGGGAGTTGACCATCGCCCACGACCGGCGCCGGGTGACGCTGGCCGGGCGGGCGCTGGAACTGACGGCCACCGAATACAATTTGCTGCGCGTGCTCGCGCTCAACGCAGGACGGGTAACGACCTACGATACGCTGCTGCGCCAGGTCTGGGGCGGGCGCAACCACGGCGATCCGAAACTGGTGCGGGCCTTCATCAAGAAACTGCGGCAGAAGCTCGGCGACGACGCGAATGCGCCGGCTTACATCATGACCGAGCGCGGGGTCGGCTACCGCATGGTCCGGCCGGGCGAGGTGTGAGTCGGTCACCGGGGTCTGCTTGTGCCGGGACTGGAATTTTGACCTCCTCCCACCAAACTGGACCGATCTAAACTAGAGATTTCCGGCAATATCACCTCCAAATGCGCTCCGACGAGTTCGTGTGCATGTTACAGGGTCAATGCTGAGATTTTACCCGCCACCTTCCGGCAGGCTTCAATGAGGTCTTCGACCAACCGCTCATCTATGTTGACGACACCATGATATACATTCTTATTACGCAGATTATGGCAATTATCCAGTACCCTCCAGACTTCCGGCCCAAGGTTCAATGTATGCGGCAGCACCTGAAAAACAATAAATCGTTTGTTGACAGGCCTGTAACCAAGTCGGCGCAAGGCGGCAAGAGACAGGGAAAATGCGGCATTGTAAGCCAGGTCAAAACGGCTGCCCAAAAACAGATCAGGGTTCCTGGAATCGTTCAGTTTTCTCAGACCGTCGTCGATTAAGCCGGCATATTCCTGCTCGTCCGGCGCCTCACGTGCCAGGTCCTTACCCGGGCCGCAAAGATTGTCCAGCGGGGATGTCATCCTCAGATCCTATAATCCACAGCTTTGGCTGCTCCTTGACCCGCCTGATGAACGCATTGTCATTTTGCAGCAGCCGGCTGAACTCCCCATGCGAATACAGGCTCGGGTTAACAGTTCGCAGAATACGGGAGGTCGCGGCTTCAAGGGCTGAATAGGTGTCTGCATAGGTCAGTGTTTCGCTGATAATCATCACGTCAACATCACTGCTGGCGTGATCCCTGCGTTTGGCAATCGAGCCGTAGATGAAAGCGGCGTTGATATCATCCTGGAGTGGCGCCAGCGCGCTTTGAATCGGTCCGACCAGCCCCACTGTTTTGTCCACGATACTGCACAGTTCCTCGAAGATGGGCGATTCGGTGTTGGCCTGGTAGTGTGTCTGCTTTCCGATACGGGTCATTGTTGCCAGGCCGCATTGTGCAAGGCGCGACAATTCCCGCTGCACCGCGCCGGAACCACTGCCGGCGAGTGCGATCATCTCCGAGGCATAAAAGCTGCGGTCAGGGTGGCCGAAAAGATAGGCCAGCACCTTTTGTCGTGTCGTGGAAAACAGCGCGTCGGCCAAACCGCTTGTGGACGGTTTAAGTGGGGGAGTTTCTATACCCATATCGGGCATGATACAACCCAGATTGGGTAAAATCAACCCGTTGTTTCGCGCTAACCGTATCATTTGTTGCCAGTGGCGGGTATGACGCGAAGTTTGATGAACAATTCTTTAACAGATGGCACAACCATAAACCTGGAAAACAGGGGACAGACCACGTTTTCTCTGAAGGCTAAAATGTGGTCTGTCCCCGTTTTTTCGGATAAATCCATAGGTTGTTCACCTGGTGCATCTCATGGCCCATTCAAGTCTGATGATTGGTCGGGGTGAGAGGATTTGAACCGAACCGCCCCGGGAGTCCCGGAGACCCGTTAGATTAAGGCATGACGCTTTGCATGACCGGAAAAAATGTTTGTGATATTAAATCGCAAGAGGGGCCTGGATGATGATATAGGTAATATAAAGGACGTTATGTAACTATTATACTTCACTCACTGAGGGCGCTTGTGGACACCGGGTTAATCACTATCGAACGCACTGCGATGATACCCACCCGTATCGCGCGCAAGCTCACCCCGATGCTGTTCTCGGGTTCCAACAAGGCCGAAAAACGGTTTTGGGAATTTTTCACCGCCAACATCAGAAACCCGAACACGCGTATGGCGTACCTGACGGCCTCCTACCGGTTTGCCGATTGGTGCGAGGTCAAGGGCCTGGCGCTTGAGCAGATCGAGCCGATGATGGTGGCCGCATACATCGAGCAGCTGACGGCGGTCTACGCCCCGGCGACCGTCAAGCAATACCTGGCGACCATCCGGATGTTGTTCGACTAGCTCGTGATCGGCCAGGTGGTGCCCTTCAATCCGGCCAGCTCGGTACGGGGTCCCCGGCACGTTGTGAAAACCGGCAAGACACCGGTGCTGACGGCCGGGGAAACCCGCGACCTCCTCGATGCGATCGACACCGGCACGCTTGTCGGCGTACGCGATCGCGCCTTGATAGGCCTCATGGTGTACAGCTTCGCACGCGTGAGCGCGGCGGTGGCGATGCGGGTGGCCGACTACTACACCCAAGGCAAACGCTCGTTCTTCCGCCTGCACGAAAAAGGGGGCAAGTACCTCGTGGTGCCGGCGCACCACGTCGGCCAGGCGTACATTGATGAATACATCGAGCGCGCCGGCATCGACGGCGACAGGCAGGGTGCGCTGTTTCGATCGTCCGGACAGGGGCGCCGGCAAGATGTTTTACTGCGTAGCGCAATGACGCGTCAAACAGCGCTGAAGATGATTAAACGGCGCGCGCGCAACGTCGGGTTGCCCGATGAAATCACGAATCACAGTTTCCGGGGGACCGGCATCACCGAATACCTGCGCAACGGGGGTGATCTGGAAACCGCCGCACGCATCGCCGGTCACGAATCGACCCGCACCACGCAACTCTATAACCGCATGCACGAGGAACTGTCGCTCGATGAGATCGAGCGAATTCACATTTAGACTATCCTGGCATAGGCAACCTGGAGGAAACGCTTACAGGGGGCTCTGTACAGGATGATGAGTCTGCCCCCTCGGTTCTCACCACCGGTTTCAGGCCATAGCAAACTGACCTGCCCCCGGTAACGACACCAATGTTTGAGTTAGAGCTTAGGTTCATTTGATTATTGTATTCCTTGATGAGTTGGCATGACAAATCGTGGTGCAATGGGACTGGTTATCACGGTTTGTGGTGCCGGTGAACGATAACCCAATGAGCTGTGTGGCCTGACGGTATTGTAATGACGCCGCCATTGCTCAATCAGTATCTGTGCTTCTTTCAAAGTATAGAAGATTTCCCCGTTCAGAAGTTCATCACGTAACTTGCCGTTGAAACTTTCATTATAGCCATTCTCCCAGGGACTGTTTCCCGTCAAAGCATATGAGACAGAATTGACCTGATTTCTAAGAGAGACTTCTGATAAGTTAACCTTACTAACAGGAGTCTCATCATGAGCAATAATAACGAGAAGTTGGTTAAAGATATACGTCGTCGTACCCGTAAGAAGTATTCCTCTGAAGAAAAGATCCGAATTGTGTTGGAAGGCATGCGTGGTGAAGAAAGCATCGCCGAGCTGTGCCGTCGGGAAGGATTGAATCAAAATGTGTATTACCGATGGAGTAAGGAATTCCTGGAAGCTGGCAAACAGCGCCTGGCTGGCGATATCAAACGGGAAGCCAGTTCATCTGAAGTGACCGGCCTGAAGAAAGAAAACGACCAGCTCAAACGCCTGGTTGCTGACATCATGCTGAAGAACGATGTGCTTAAAAAAAGTGTGCTTGGCTTGGAATCGACCTGGGAAGACGAATGAGTCTTTCGGCAGCTGGGAAGTTGGAAGTGATCCGCATGGTAGAAGAGTCGGAATGACCGGTGAAACGCACCCTCGCAGAATTAGGGGTGAGGCGCAGCAGTTTCTATCGTTGGTATCGGTACTATCTGGATGATGGGCCAGAGGGTTTGGAGCCAGGCAGCCGGTCACCCCGACGATTCTGGAATAGATTGCCGGAGACGGTCAAAGAACAATGTCTTGATGTCGCGTTACAATACCCTGACAAGTCACCCCGGGAACTGGCGTGGACTATCACCGATGAACACAGCTACTTCATCTCAGAATCCAGCGTTTATCGTCTGCTGAAGCAGTACGATCTCATCACCAGTCCTGCCTACATCCTGATGCAAGCGGGCGATTCGTTTCAGAACCCAACAAGACGGGTGAATGAACTTTGGCAAACAGACGTTACCTGCTTTCGTGTCGTCGGTTGGGGCTGGTATTACCTGTCCACAGTCTTGGATGATTACTCCCGTTATATCATTGCCTGGAAGCTGACTACCAGCAGGGCTGCTGATGACGTGAAACGGACACTGGATGCGGCTATCAGGACCACGGGTGTCAACGAGATAATGGTCAAACACCGTCCTCGTTTACTCAGTGATAACGGGCCCTGTTATATCTCGTCGGAACTGAAGGATTACCTGGGCAAACATAAGATAGAACACACTCGCGGTGCGCCGTACCACCCGATGACCCAGGGTAAGATAGCGCGCTATCATCGTTCCATGAAGAATGTCGTGAAGCTGGAGCACTATTATTATCCGTGGGAATTGGAGCATGCTATCGGGCAATTCGTTCAGTACTACAATCACGAGCGTTATCATGAGTCGCTCGATAACATCACACCGGCAGACATGTACGTTGGCCGCTATCAGGAAATCATGGACAGACGAGCCACCATTAAATACGAAACACTACAACGGAGGAGGAATGAAAATCTAAGACACTGTGTGAATCAATGAAACAAGACTATAATACATAAAAGTCTCTTAACTTTCTAGCTATTTTGTCCCAAATCTTTTGACGACTTACATTACACTACGTGAGATGAGGATCCTTGCTGGTTGCTGTCTATCAGCTATGGAAACTATTGTGGCAGCAACTAAAAATGGTGCGGATATCATAGGAAAGGTGATGGGTTTGGCATCATCGAGCCTGGTAAGGAAGCTGATTTATATAGACCGAAGACTTCTCATTAGAAAACAAAGGTTGCTGTCGGCTGCTCATGGTAACTAAATCCATTTATATGTCAGATTCGAATTACATTGCGTATTTCCAACAGAATACAATCTTTCGAGAGGCTTCTATATGTTAAGTCGTCGCGATATTCTAGTATCAATGCCTGTATTTACATTAGCTTTATCTGGACGATCATTGATAGCGTCTGAAAATAAAACTAATAAGGAAGTAAAGGAAAGCTTGCTCATGACAAATGAGAAAGCTGGATCATCACACTATCGAAAGCTGGGCCGTTCCGGACTTACTGTTTCTGTTGTAGGGCTTGGTTGCAATTTTGGAGGGTGGACGAGTGTCACAAACAGGGATATGCGCCCGATGAGCAGAAAAAAAATGCGCAGTATCGTCGAGGCTGCTTTTGATGCGGGCGTTACCTTGTTTGATACAGCCGATGTATATGCTCAAGGTGAGTCGGAAATGATCTTGGGTGAAACATTAAAACTTCACCGGGATAAAGTGGTTATTGCCACCAAGTGGGGCGGGAATATGCGTAACCGCCAGGATATGGCATTCGGCTCACGCCGTTACATTCGACAATCAATTGAAGGCAGTCTGCGACGACTGCAAACTGATTATGTTGATATTTATCAAATGCATTGGCCGGATCCCCGCATTCCAGTAGCAGAGACGCTTGATATACTGGAAGACCTGGTCACAGAGGGGAAAATACGATATGCAGGCGCATGCCATCTCAGTGGCTGGCAAATTGCGGATGCACATTGGACGGCAAGAACCGAGTACAGTCAGCAATTCGTTGCTGTACAGCGTGAATATAATATGCTTACCAGATCAATAGAGGCAGAAGTTATCCCTGCCTGCCGTCATTTTGAGACAAGTATTATGGCTGTCGTACCGCTTGCCGGCGGGTTATTGACAGGAAAATATCAGCGGGGGAAACCCGCTCCTAAGGGTGCGCGCCTGGCAGGAAACCCTATTGCTGAGGAAACCTATGACTTTTTGGAAGCATTGTATTCGTTCGCACATGAACGCGGGCGGGGTGTGACGGATGTGGCGATAGGCTGGCTTGCATCTCAGCCGGCTGTCGCGTCAGTTATTACAGGAGCGTCCAAACCAGAGCACATCCGCTCAAATGCAGCATCTATAAACTGGGATCCATCGGCAGAAGACTTAAAAATACTCAATACTCTCATAGATAAGTCAGTTAGTAGAGAATGTGGCACGGTGTCTGCGTAAACAGCTAATGCATTAATCACAGAGAGTCGGTGTGGGAACCTGATAAAGAGTGGTTCCAGTAAAAAAGCTACCGTTATAAATCCTCTCTGAGTTTCCGGATTATGTCAATGCTGGATTTACATTGAACGGGTAAGCGGCCTGCAGGCATTGCTGATAAAGTGTGAAAAAACTTGTTGGAGTGATTCTAACACGTATCAAACCCGGACAGGGAACGTTGGGGGGATGAGTCGTCCTCTGGTCCGGCTACAACGAAAATACTCAGCTAAAAGTCAAATGACTTTCGGACATTAAACAGGACCGTGCGCGGCCAGGGCCGGATCTGGGAAGGCGGAACAAATCCATCAGGAGGTTGAATGCCGTTGGTACCATTAAAGGTGAAACCTATTGTCTCATCCTCATCAAAGACATTATTCACTGCGAGAGTGGCTGACCAGTCACTGTCTTCGACGCCAATACGCAGGTTCAGGATAGAGTAATCCTGGATTGTCCGGAATGCACCAATGGTGTGGCTTAGCCGATTGTTTTGATCGTTAACCCAGGAAAAATCCCCGCTTATAAAGCCGGTCCATCCGTCAGGACCAACCGGTCGTTCATAGCGACCGTTCATACTGAAGGTAAGTTCCGGGACATATGGCAGTTCGTTACCACTAACGCCGTCTCTGGGACGAGGCAGGTCCTCGGTTAGCCTCGCATCAGAATAATTAAGGATCATTCCCAGTTGCAGCCCGGTATTCGGGTAGGCCTGCATTTCCAGTTCCACGCCATTGACTTTCGCTTTACCGCCATTAGAACGGAAGGTAGTAACAATGTTGCCGCCAAATGTAGATGACTGGGCCTGGATATCAGTCCAGTCAATCCTATACACTGCAGCATTAAGGGTCAGTTTGTTGTCAAACCATGTGCTTTTGATGCCGATTTCATAGTTATCTATGCCGTCGGATTTAAACCCGGCAGGGATGGTCACACCGGCAATAAGGGCGGCTGTCTGATCATTGGTGCCGCCTGAGCGGAAGCCCTGGGCGAACTGAAAGTATGCCAGTATATCCTCGGTCAGTTTATACGATGCATTGGCCTTGAAAATAATGTCGTCTTCACTGAATGCCTCTGGCGCCGCCGGACCAGGGCCTGGTCTGCCTGGAAATCCGGTAGCTGCGTCGGTTTGTTGAGTAAGTTCGAAATCGAACCAGCGAATGCCGCCGGTAAGGGTAAGCTGGTCGGTCACATCCCAGGACAACTCACCGAACAACGCTACTTCATCCACCTGGGTAAAAACAGTACGATCCAAAAGAAACGTCGAAGTCGGGGTGATTTTGCCGGTCTGCGCGTCGACCGTGGGGACCGCACTCCGAAAGTCACGGTTTTCCTCTGAGTAGAAAGCGCCGGCAAGGACTTGGAAAGCACCGTCCCAGTTGGATGCAAAACGGATTTCGTTGCTGAATACCTCGCGATCCTGGGGTTGGATAATAAATGTCCGTCCGGTACCATCTGCCGGGAATGCCCCTCTAGTAAGTACTTCTATACGGCTGGAGGCATCTCGATCAAATACCGTGTCACGCTGGAACAGGGAAGTTGTCGCGGTAATCGTCCCCCAATCCCGGGCATATTCAAACTTCAGGTTGAAGATATCTATCGAATCATCAAATATGCCATCTGATAAATCGGTATTAAAATTTTTGGGTACCGGCCCGCCGTTGAGAGTCGGGCTAGCGGCCAGACGGATTTGTTGATCCATAAACCCTGGCCGGCCGTTGGTTATCAAATCCTGATGCAGGTACATGAACGAGGCCTTCAAGGCATCAGTGGCCTGCCAGGTGATGATTGCACGAATCGCTTCAGTCTCATCGTCATTGGTGTTTTCATCAAACTGCGTATCAATATAGCCTCTCTTGTCAGTTTTGATACCGGACAAGCGTACTGCCAACTTGTCCTTGATAATCGGTATATTCACCATGCCATCCACATTCCAGCTTGCGCCACCCGAATACCGGGTGGTGCTCAGACCCGTACCGATTTCCGCTGCGTACGTACTCATATCCGGTTGTGCAGGTATCCACCGGATCGTGCCTGACAAGGAACTGGAACCGAATGTGGTTCCCTGCGGACCCTTCAATACCTCTATACGCTCGATATCGAACATTTTAATATCGGGCTGGCGTCCACCCTCAGAATTCAGGTTTTCACCGGTAATAATGACCTCGTCAAAGTACAAGCCCACGGTACCAAATCCCCTAGACGAAACACCTCTGATAATATAACGTTTATCACCCGGGCCCTGGTCATTGATGCTCAAACCCGAGATCTGGCGGTAGTAATCATTAAAATCCAACGCACCGATTTCCTGCAGATAATCCCCGCTGATTGCCTGAATGGAACTGGGTACTTCCTGTATCAGCTCAGTGCCACGTTTAGTCGCAGTGACGACGATTTCTTCTATGGGCTGTGCGACTGATGTCGTATGTAAAAATAATAGGAAGTAGGTAAAAATGTACTTATTTAAACTTGTTGGATGGAAAATCAAATCTTTCATTAGTTTACCCCCGATTGATGTCAGCACACGTGTTACCACACTGAAAGCGGGAAATGATTACCGACGTACAAAATTATGTCCCCAGTTACCGTTCAAAGCGTAGTATATCTGGTACTCATAAGTCCAAGACATAAAAACTATATTAACTATGCTAAAACGTAATAGCGAGTTATAGTCAAATCTGGTGTATGGCAGCATAGTCAGGCGGCCCGCTTCTGTTGTTGAACTGTCTTCTCATCAATGCCATCAATGAACTTCACATTGTTGATGACATCTGCCAGTTGACGAAACCCTCTCAGTTTTCGCCAGCCTTTTTCTGCACTTAATCCCAGCTTGAATACCATGGTCAGTATCGTACTACGGCTGACACATCCTCGGGTCTTGGCGGTGCGTAACCTGACGGTAGCAAAGGTGGATTCAATCGGGTTTGTTGTGCGTATATGCTGCCAGTGTGCCGCTGGGAAATCATAGAACGCCAACAACGCATCCCGATCTTTGTCCAGGCACTCAACGGCTTTCGGATATTTCTCCTGGTAGGTCTGGATAAATTCATCAAAGGCACTGTTAGCATCCGCCCGAGTTTCAGCCATCCAGATGTCCTGCAAGTCTTGTTTCGCTTTGCCCTGTGCCCCTTTGGGCAACTTGTTCAGTACGTTCCCTGTTTTATGTACCCAGCAACGTTGGCTGCGGGTCTCGGTAAACACCCTGGCCAGGGCCGCCCAGAAACCCAGGGCACCATCCCCCACCGCCAGTTGGGGCGCGTTGAAGCCTCTGCTCTTCAAATCCAGCAACAGCTCCTTCCAGCTTTGCTCCGATTCCCGGTAACCATCTTCAATCGCCAGGAACTCCTTGTCACCCTGCGCGGTGACGCCAATGATGACCAGAATACACTGCCTGGCCTCATCACTGCGGATGTTGAAATGCATACCGTCGGCCCAGATGTACACATACTGGTGTTTACTCAGATCACGCTTGCGCCACGCATCATGCTCTTGATGCCAGCTCTGTTTGAGCCGACTGATGGTTCCGGCAGACAGACCACTGGCATCGTCTCCCAGTAAGGCCGCTAACGCTTCTGAAAAGTCACCGGTGAATATTCCCTTCAGGTACAGCCAGGGCAGGACATTCTCTACACTCTTGGTCCGTTTGATATACGGAGGTAACAGGCCTGAGCGAAAATGCCTGCCTTCACCGCCTCTGTCCCGGGTCTTGGGTACCCGGATATCTACTTCGCCAAGGCCTGTCATTATTTGTCGCGCCGGTAGATAGCCATTACGGACCACACATTGCCGTCCCTGCTCATCTATCACGTCTTGATACAGCGAGAGAAACTCATGCATCTCTGCCTGGACGGCTTTGGTTAGTAATTCTTTTGCTCCTGCTTGTAATGTCTCGGTCAAACTATCTCGATTCTCTGCTGGCTTTTCCAGTGAAATCACATTATATTTTTTCATGGTGGTGTTCTCCTTTGTTGTTTGTCTTCTTCGTCGAAAACAATTTTACAACATTAGAGGCACCGCCTTCTTATTTGGCCTGTACACCAGAAATGAGCATAACTCAGTCATGCTGCCAGGTGAGGGTAGCGACAGAGTGTTGGCAAAATCCATGCGGTATGGTATTGCCATCACAGATAATCCCAAACGGGATAAAACCGGCCCGGCGATATCGCGGAGAATATATGAGCAACTCAAACGACTCGCGGTGGACAAGATAGACGAGATGCTCCCGGAGTATAGACGCAAACTCGATTAATTTTTCTGTGCGAAAAATCGATGGCACTGAACATACAGGAAGGTGAATCGCTGGTGCGAGCAGCAAAGGTGAGGATGCCCTGCGTACGCATCAGTTGGTAAACGAAATATACCGACAAGCAGGTCTACAGACATTTCATTGAAGTGATAACTTGATTGAGAACAACAAAGGTCAATTCTCAATCGGCCAACAGGCCACTAAGACCCCAAACGTATATCAACATTATTGCTACCGGCAGACCATATTTTGACCATGTCGGCCACCAGTTACCAACGGGATAAGCGGAACCCATATTCACTTCGGCATGGGCTTTGCGGGCACTATAAATCCAAAGAAAACCTATTGGTACCAGCAAAGACGCCACCGGTCGTACAATGATCAGATTCAAGAGGTCAAGTTGTGACAGCCAGTCGATGTTGTAACACCAGGGGATGCCAACCAACCAATAACTGACAGCTACCGTCATTACTGCTTTGGGCCTGCTCCACTTCAATACATAAATCAGCGGTTCCGCCATGTATTCCATTACAAACAAACCGGTCGACAGCGCGGCAAATAAAAATCCGGTAAAAAATAAAACACCAATTATTTGTCCCCCGGGTATTTGCGCGAATACACTCGGTAAGGCGAAAAACACGAGGCCGATACCGGCGGCTGGCTCTGCGGCCATGGTAAACACTACCGGAAATATCACGATCCCACACAATATCGAAGACAGGGTGTCACCGATTACGATCAACATGGCCGTTTTTGGAATATCAAACTCAGCTGGCATATAACTGCCATAGGTGATCAAAACGATCCCGCCTATGCCGATAGAGTAAGAAACCTGTCCCAGCGCCATGAGCCAGGTCTTTGGCGTAATCAGAGAAAGATCCGGGTAAAAAAGAAAGTGCAATGCAGCAGTCGCGCCCGGTAAGGTAAGGGAATAGATCGCGAGACTGGTAATCAACAGGAAAAACAGGATCATCATATATTTTGTGATCGGTTCGATTCCCTTGCGGATACCGAAGAGTACGACAGCCCCGCAAATTGCGACCGTGACAAAATGGAAAATATATCGCTGTATCCCGACATTCATGTAGTCGTTGAAGTAATCTTCCGGGACAGCAGACCAGAGACTGCCGCTTAATGATGCGACAAAATATTTTAGTGTCCATGATATCAGCACCAGATAGTAAGAGTAAGCAAGCAGGCCCATAAACATTACCGCCGTGCCAATCTGTTTACCAAAAGGCAGGCCTGAGCGACTATGTGATCCCACTGGACCACCTCTGAAGTGTCGACCGTAGGCAAGCTCCATCATAATCGTGGGTATGCCGATGACGATGAGAGCAATAATATAAGGGATAATGAATGCGCTGCCACCGTTGGTGCCAGCCATATATGAAAATCGCCAGACATTACCCATGCCGATAGAGCCGCCAAGGATCCCCAGGATGAATCCAAGGCGCGTCGCATAGCTCTCTCTGATCATGCGTTTTCCTCTATTACCCTAGCGTGTACACGGGAGGTTGTTATCAAATGAACCGCCCCGGGAATTCCGGAGACCCGTTAGTTTGTATATGGACTCCTCCATTCATGCAACAATACATGTATTAGAATAAAGACGCTTACGTATATTCGGCTTTACGATGGAGACGCTATCTCCCAGCCCTCAATGTATGCGCACCACGGTACCTCTTTGAGTCAACGGCCTGTTAGGACCTCAAACTAAACAGGTTCTCCCGGGTGGATAGCTTTATCTAACCACGGCTTGCTGCTGAACTCCTATCTCTGTTCTATCTCGATTTACTGTCCAATGCCAGGCTACGGCTGGCATTGGAGATATTTCATATTCCGTGCCCTGTGTCAGTAATGCCCACGCCGTTCGAGCATTTTTGTTGGCTAGCGCTACAGATACCCGGCCAGATCCACCTCTCTCCTTCAAGGCTAAGAGCCACTGGTCCTTTGCAGAACGAGCCACCTTTCGTGAGTGAACATATGATCTGGCTCCCTGGATAAGTACTGCGCGTAGCCGCCGGTTGGCTATGTGCTTTGATATACTGATCACGTTTGTTTTGCCACCGCTACTGTATTGTTTCGGTGTTAGACCGAGGTAGGCGGAAAATTCTCTGCCATTCCTAAAGGCCTCACCTGTTCCCAATGTCGCATACAGGAGTAAAGCTCCGATAGGACCGACCCCCTCAAGTTCAAGCAAACGGCGGCAACCATCATTTGACTTTACAATAGTATCTACTTCCTGGTCCAGGAAGGCCAGATCTTCCTCTATCGCTCTAAATCGAAGGAACATTCGATGTAACGTAGGCCGGTATGCCATTGGCAATCCATTTTCTGCATCCTCAAGGGCCAGAGGTACACGCTGTCGAAGGGATGCCAAGCCCTTAGGAATAACAATACCGAACTCCAGCAACAAACTGCGAATGTGATTCGAAATTGCTGTTCGATCATGGATGATCAACTCACGAGAGCGTTGAATTGATTGCATAGCCTGCTGCTCAATGCTCTTCAGCGGTGCCACTTTTACGTTTGGGCGATTAGCTGCTTCTGCAATAGCCAGCGCATCATTTTTATCGGTTTTATGGCCTTGCCTGAAGGGGGCAACAGACAGCGCTGGAATGATCTTTACTTCGTGGCCATGTTTGACCGCACACCGAGCCCAATAATGGGCCGTTGCACAGGCTTCAAAAGCTACCATCCCAGTTTTCTGTTTTGCAAGAAATTCTGCAAACTTGGCCCGGGACAGTTCTTTGTTGGAAAGCTCCTTATTAAACGGTGATACAACCGATACTTGAATAACATTCTTTGCAAGATCAACGCCTATTGTGTTTGAATGCCGCATGATTGTGATCCTCTGGTTGGAGTGTGCTCCTCAGTTTAGCTGCTATTCAGAAAGAGGAGGAGTCCATACATTGAGTCATGCCGCTTTGCATGACCGGTTAAACTCATCATGGTACATCTTTTCATACTCAGCCGGTGGCACGTTGCCGATGGGCGCCAGCAGACGACGATGGTTGAACCAATCCACCCATTCCAGCGTCGCATACTCCACATCATCCATGGTTTTCCACGGCCCCCGCTTTCTGATCACTTCCGTCTTGTACAGGCCGATGATTGTCTCCGCCAGGGCATTGTCATAGGAATCACCCACACTTCCCACCGAGGCCTCGACCCCGGCCGCCGCCAACCGCTCGGTATACCGGATCGAGAGATACTGGCTACCGCGGTCACTGTGATGAATCAAACCAGCGGTATCGTGCCGTGCCCACAAAGCCTGTTCCAGCGCATCCAGCACCAACGCGGTACGCAGGGAACCGCTGACCCGCCAGCCCACAATCCGCCGGGCAAACACATCCACGACAAACGCCACGTAAACAAAGCCCGACCAGGCGGCCACAAACGTGAGATCAGCCACCCATAACCGGTTCGGACGGGTGGCGGCAAAGTGCCGGTTCACCCGGTCAGCCGGCTGTGGCAAAGTCTCATCACACACCGTCGTCCAGCGCTTTGCGCCCCGCCTTACCCCCTGTATTTCAAGCTGTCTCATCAGTCGCTCTACCGTACAACGTGCCACTTTCTGGCCTTCTCGTTTCAGTTGATGCCAGACCTTCCTCGCGCCGTACACCTGGTAATTCTCATCCCACACGCGATAGACCGCCTGAGACAGCGCCCGGTCCCGCTTCACCCGGGCCGGTACGCGTGCCGGGTCCGCGTCCCTGGCCTTGTGCTCGTAGTACGTCGACGGGGCGATCGGCAATTGCTTGCATATCGGCTCGACCCCTGGCGCAGCCCGGTGTTGGTCGATGAATGACACCAGCTCTTCGGTTAGCGGTCGAGCTCCGCTTGGGCGAAAAAAGCCGACGCCTTACGTAATATCTCATTGGCTCGCTTCAGTTCCCGATTCTCGCGTTCCAACTCACGTAGTCGCTCACGCTCCGAACTGTTGACACCGGGGCGGCTACCTTGGTCAACCTCTGCGCGTCTCACCCATTTACGCAAGGTTTCCGCGGTACAGCCAATCTTATCGGCGATGGAAGTTAGTGCAGCCCATTGGGAGTTATAGTTCTCCTGGTGCTCCAGCACCAGCCGCACGGCCCGTTCCCGGACTTCCGGGGGATAACGTTTGTGTCTGTTCATTGCTCCATCCTCTCAAGAAATGGAGTCTCCGGAATTCCCGGGGCGGTTCAAAATGATGCTGCAAAGACAGCAGGATCCTACCCTCTTCAGGCTCATTTAAGTATTGGAATATACTGTGCGTTCGATCTGGAAGGGCAGCTGATTGGTGTGACGATAGGGTCGACGACTCCGATCTTCCAGACCTTCAAGCCCGTGGTTCTTGTAACGGTTGTAAATTTTATAGCCGGTTGGGCGAGAAATACCAAACTCACGACACAGGCTTGTCATCTTCTCGCCATCAAGAAGCCTAGCAACAAATTTAAGACGTTCATCCATACGATTACACTCTTGCTAAGGCATCTGAGGACCTCCTCAAATGCTCAGTTGTGTAACCTATGTCTCCGGTATCATATGTAAGCTATCTGTCAGGTACTACACAAGAAGTTAGTAGTAAAATTATATCTTTCAGTTGTAAATCCAGCATTTTACTGGCAGTTAGTTTCACGCCTTAAACGAGTTTTATCGCGAAACAATAGACTATGAGTGATTAGTTATTATTACCATCAATTGAAGTCAATCCCCCACCAGTCGCCCAGAAAAGCCTGTCATTCGGTAATTGACAACATCGGTAAGATCCCCATTAGTCGCCATCATACTTATGTACAATAGATTTGCTAATTCCATCCTTTTAGTATAAACGAACCCCTTTTAAAGAATTTTATGCCTATACTTAATTGAATAGTCTATATGCATAATCGAATTTACCTCTGGTATCGTACACCCGAATCGCAAACTGTGTTGACGAATCCTGCCGCACCCCGATTTGTCATGCCAACGCATCAAAGAATACAGTAGTCAATTGAGTCTATACTCTAACACAAACATTGGTGTCGTTAGCGGGGCCCGGCCAGGGGACCGGGGGAGTTTACCACGTTTTCTCAATGGCAGGAAGAAGGATTAAGTCGATTACAGGAGGTACTACTGATTAGGTTAATAGCCTAGGGTATTACTATATGAATACAAGGCAGCTTCGTTATTTCAAAACTGTTGCTGAACTTGGCAGTTTCAGTCGGGCATCTACAGAGCTGCATATCAGTCAGCCGGCGCTCAGCAGGCATGTAAAATTACTGGAAGAAACTCTGGATGTAAAATTAATGAACCGGCATAGCCGGGGAATCCAGCTTACTGATGCTGGCCGCAAGTTGCTCAAACGTGCCTACGTTATATTAAATGATTTGGA
The DNA here is from genome assembly GCA_965205405.1 of Gammaproteobacteria bacterium. GTDB lineage: Bacteria > Pseudomonadota > Gammaproteobacteria > Eutrophobiales > Eutrophobiaceae > JAAXHV01. The sequence goes on along the minus strand of OZ242169.1, from coordinate 830,129 downwards.
AAACCTTCATGAGCTGGTTCAAATTGACAGTGATAGTCAGGCCGGAAATGTGACAATTGCAGTGCCGCCTGCTGTAGGTGTAAACTTGATGCCTCCATTATTAAAACGGTTTCGGGATAGATATCCGAAGGTAACCATTGAGATCTATAGTGGTTACAGCAAATATTTGCAGGATTCTTTAAATACCCGGGCTGTAGATCTTGCGTTGCTACATAATCCTGAACCCAGGCGGGGATTTGTTACGGTGCCCCTTTTATGGGAGCCATTATATTTGTTAGGGACTGCTAAGGAAGACGGTAGGCTCTCTGGTGAACCTGTCAGGCTTAATGATCTCGCATCACTTCCTTTAATAATGCCACGGCACTCAAATCGGTTCCGCGCCAGGTTTGATCATGAAGTTGTAACCCAGGGCATAAATCTAAACGTGGAAGTTGAAGTAGACGGGAATTCTGTTCTTTTATCCCTTGTGCGCGCCGGACTTGGATATGCGGTTGATACGGCAGGAGCAGCCCATTGTGCAGTACAGCATAAAGAAATTAGTGTTTCGCCCATTGCACCAAAAATCGAGTTGGCTTTATGCATGGAATATTGGGAGGATCAGATTTTTTCATTACCCATGAATTATCTTAAGGAGTTGATACCGCAAGTTTGCGGGGAGTTGATAGAGACCGGCAAGTGGCCCACCGCGCGCCTTGCCGAGAAAAAGTGTGATGAGTGATGTTATTACGGTGCTTTTCGATAAACTTGTCCTTCTTTCATGACAAAGCTGATGGTTCTTAAGGCGCTGATATCTTTCAGGGGGTCGCTCTTCACAGCAATAATGTCTGCAAATTTCCCTGCTTCAATACTGCCGATACGGTCCTGCATATCCAGTAATCGGGCCGCTTGTATGGTAGCGCTCTGCAATGCCTGCAAGGGCGTCATGCCGGCTTCCACATAATACTCCGCTTCGCGCACAGTCGCCGTGGTCCCGCTGTTAGGCTCATATGGGAGTTGATCCGTCCCCAGGGCGATCTTCACCCTCAACCGTATGGCTGTCTGCAGCATTTTCCAATGATCCTCCCGCACGCTCAACATTCGTTCTATTCGTGTTGCCGCTGAACCGATTTTAGCAAAATATTCCTCGATGCCGGGCTGTGAGACGACGATGGTGGGGACGAGCCATACCCCTTTCTTCTTCATGTTCCGCAGTGTTTTCTCGTTGAAATGATAGCCGTGCTCGAAGCCGTCGATGCCGAATTTCATAGCCTGTTCTGCAGCGACGTTGGAACCGTTATGCGCGGTAACCTTGGCGCCGTTCCGGTGTGCCACTTCGATTAAAGTCGCCAGCTCTTCATCGGTCATCGGTGCGGCATTGATGTCTCCATGTGTATCGCTGATGCCCCCGGAAATCTTTATTTTTATCCAGCTTGCTCCTGAATGAACCGCCTTTCTTACAAGTTGTGACAGACCATAAGGCCCATCCGCCCATACCACTGAAGTAACATGTGCGCCGCCACCGGCAGTAGTAGTGATACGAGAACCAGTCGCCTCAATTCTCGGCCCGATAACCTCGCCTTTTTCAATAGCTTTTTTCAAAGCAAAATCAAGCCCAATTGGCTCGCCTACTTCCCGAATAGTTGTTACACCAGACAGGAGTGACAAACGCGCATTACCTGCCATACGTAAAACCTGTTCGGGGGGTGTTTCATCTGCCAGTTTTGCACGCTGCAGGAGGCCATGATTGAGGCCCATGTGAGTATGCATATTCATTAAACCCGGCAGCAACCATCGCCCTGATAAGCTGATAACCTGTGCCTCATGGGGTATTTTGACTGAGGCAGCTGGACCGACAGCTTTGATACGTTTGCCATCTATTAATACAACAGCGTCGGGAATACTTTGCCCATTATTTATATCAACGACAGTTGCATTAACCAGTACAATTGTTTCAGTGGGTGCTTTTGTATCAGCCGGGGAAGCCGCTGAAGCAAGTAAGACAATGAGACCAATAACTGTGCCCTGTGTCAGATTGAATAATTTCATCGATGCTTGCTCCTGAAATAAGTGTTATTCTCAAATTTTGATAGGTATTAATAGTCCAACACTCGAAATCTCAGCTACAAGAATAAATCAATTCTGGGAATAAGGCTTTATACTGATTTATTAACTTAGATATTCAATTAACGTATATAAGCAATTATGCGACTGTAAATGCTTGTTCAATTTCCTGATTCAGGTGCTCACTATCAAAGGATTAGGCGAACTATCATTCAGTTGCGAGCGTCAGGCCGATGAGTTATGCTCATTTCTGGTGTACAGGCCGAATAAGAAGGCGGTGCCTCTAATGTTGTAAAATTGTTTTCGACGAAGAAGACAAACAACAAAGGAGAACACCACCATGAAAAAATATAATGTGATTTCACTGGAAAAGCCAGCAGAGAATCGAGATAGTTTGACCGAGACATTACAAGCAGGAGCAAAAGAATTACTAACCAAAGCCGTCCAGGCAGAGATGCATGAGTTTCTCTCGCTGTATCAAGACGTGATAGATGAGCAGGGACGGCAATGTGTGGTCCGTAATGGCTATCTACCGGCGCGACAAATAATGACAGGCCTTGGCGAAGTAGATATCCGGGTACCCAAGACCCGGGACAGAGGCGGTGAAGGCAGGCATTTTCGCTCAGGCCTGTTACCTCCGTATATCAAACGGACCAAGAGTGTAGAGAATGTCCTGCCCTGGCTGTACCTGAAGGGAATATTCACCGGTGACTTTTCAGAAGCGTTAGCGGCCTTACTGGGAGACGATGCCAGTGGTCTGTCTGCCGGAACCATCAGTCGGCTCAAACAGAGCTGGCATCAAGAGCATGATGCGTGGCGCAAGCGTGATCTGAGTAAACACCAGTATGTGTACATCTGGGCCGACGGTATGCATTTCAATATCCGCAGTGATGAGGCCAGGCAGTGTATTCTGGTCATCATTGGCGTCACCGCGCAGGGTGACAAGGAGTTCCTGGCGATTGAAGATGGTTACCGGGAATCGGAGCAAAGCTGGAAGGAGCTGTTGCTGGATTTGAAGAGCAGAGGCTTCAACGCGCCCCAACTGGCGGTGGGGGATGGTGCCCTGGGTTTCTGGGCGGCCCTGGCCAGGGTGTTTACCGAGACCCGCAGCCAACGTTGCTGGGTACATAAAACAGGGAACGTACTGAACAAGTTGCCCAAAGGGGCACAGGGCAAAGCGAAACAAGACTTGCAGGACATCTGGATGGCTGAAACTCGGGCGGATGCTAACAGTGCCTTTGATGAATTTATCCAGACCTACCAGGAGAAATATCCGAAAGCCGTTGAGTGCCTGGACAAAGATCGGGATGCGTTGTTGGCGTTCTATGATTTCCCAGCAACACACTGGCAGCATATACGCACAACAAATCCGATTGAATCCACCTTTGCTACCGTCAGGTTACGCACAGCCAAAACACGGGGATGTGTCAGCCGTAGTACGATACTGAGCATGGTATTCAAGCTGGGATTAAGCGCAGAAAAAGGCTGGCGAAAACTGAGAGGCTTTCGTCAACTGGCAGATGTCATCAACAATGTGAAGTTCATTGATGGCATTGATGAGAAGACAGTTCAACAACAGAAGCGGGCCGCCTGACTATGCTGCCATACACCAGATTTGACTATAACTCCACATAAGCTCAGAAAGATACTAATAAATTGAGGATGTAAATAAAAAATAAATGGACCATGCCCATTAGACATTGGAAAGCCGCACTGAATAGATTTCTGATTGACTTCGAAGACCGCCTGGCGGATTACGTTTAACCATGGCAGTTACACAGTTAGATTTACAGACTTTAAATATCAACTATTTTTTTATCATTTGTAGAATTGCCTTGAATAATTGACTATGCTCGTTAGTCATCGATAATGCAGTATCGGCATGATCCGCACCATCTAATTCTATGTAAACTGCATTACTACCAGCATCAATGACCTTATCAGTCAGCTCTTTTGTTGATGCAATATGTTTTTCTAGGGAGCCTACTGCGATAACGGCTAATTTTGGTGGATCAACTACATTTAATACAGGACTTGCTTTATCTAGCAAATCAACATCATTAACATAATCATAAGGTTTTATAAGCGTCTTCCCACGCAGGTCATAATATGCACTAACTGGTGCTATCCCTTTCAGGACGCCTTTCGGTAGCCCTGCATTTGCCATCCAGCTACGATTAACTCCAACATCAGCTGATAATATAGCTCCTGCAGAATGTCCACCTACAAAAATTAACTCTGGATCACCACCGTGTTGGGAAACATTTTTGTTGATCCACTTGATTGCATCTTTTACATCATTCGATTGATCTGGATAATGAAATCCATCAGTTGTTAATCGATAACTTGCTACCACCACAATAATATTATTCTTCAGGAATGGTTCTGCTATCCCGCCATAATGAGCCTTGTCGCCCTCCCTGAAACCACCTCCATGCAAAAATAGAAATACGGGCACCCTCTGTGACTCGTTTGCTTTCGGAAGATAAATATCAAGTTTTTGTTTCGGATCGGTACCATATGTAATATCCAGATGATGTGCATATTTCTGTCTTACAATTCTTGTCTTTTCGTCCATGGTCCTATAGAAACTAGCCCAGTCAATAGAAAAATTATCAGGGTTCATGACTGTATTATATTTAGTCATGTCTTGGGCAGTTACAACCCTATTCCCAATAATCAGTAGGACAGTTAAAAATATGGCTGTAATTCCTCTTTCCATAGAGGGCCAATTTATTATTAGTAATTTTTTAAATATAAACATATCGTGAATTCAAGTATTATCACCTCTACTATATTGCCGGTATAATACTCATTAATAGATTTAATGCTTTAGCGTGTTGTATATCTTGCCATCTTTTATTATTAAAACAATATTATGTTGCAGCAATGTTATATCCTGCAACGGATCACCATCTACGATAATTACGTCGGCTAACTTTCCAACAGAAATGGTACCCAGGTCTGAATCTACGCCCTGCATTTGTGCTGCACGTAGCGTTGCACTTTGAATGACTTCCATTGTGGTTAGCCCCGCCTCCTGAAGGTGTACCAGCTCTCTTGTCAACGGACTATGAAAATTAAATGGTGATCCGGCATCCGTTCCTGCGACAATTTGCTCCCGGCCCCCTTTTTCAATAAATTGTCTAAGCTTATTCTTAACCATTTTCATACGTTCTTTTACGCCCATACCCCTTGGGCTTGATGAAGGGTTTTTCCAGCTGTTAATTAAGTGGTTATAAACATCTTTTGGATAAATATCGGCAAATCTTGGGTGGTCAACAGCTTCAGGAAAATCCAGGATACGCACGTATGCTTGTCGCATTTCCACTGTTGGAATCATGTATGGACCTCTTATGATATTTGCCATTGGTCCTTTTTCATTTGGTTTCATGCCGCGAATTAATAGCCTCATTTCATCATCACTATAATCAACAAGAGGATCTGCTGTGAACACATGGTGAAGCCTATCTACTCCGGCTTCTATTGCTGTTTTATAAGCAATCATATGTCGAACGTCTGCATCAACACCTAACCCAGCCTCGTGAGCTGTACTTACTATTTCCCGAAGAATATCGAGATCCCAAAACCCCTTCACCTTTATTTGATCAACGCCCATGGATATCAGTTTATTTGTTACTTGTCTTGCCTCCTTTACAGATCCGATTGTAGGATAATTTTTACCATGATAAAGCGTCTCCTTTTTGGTTGTCGAATCTGCATCGCGTTGTCGGAGAATCGGACCGGCAAGAAATAGTCTCGGACCTGGAAAATGTCCTGATGCAATATCCTTCCTTAGTTCAATTTGCGGTTCAATTGGTCCGCCCGTATCGCGAAAACTTGTTATTCCGGAATAAAGGCTTATCCTTGCGTTAGCAGCCATTACATCAAAGACACGCTCTCTAAATTTAACTGGGAAATTGCCAGGATCTCCCTCTGCTACATGATACAAATGACCATGAGATTCCCATAAACCAGGTATTACAGTCGTCCCGTTGCTGTCAATAATTTCCGTATTATCATGTATTTCCAATTCTCCTACCCTGCCTATCCCGACAATTCGATTATCGTTGATCAGGATGATTGAGTTCTGTAAGGGGGACCCGCCATACCCATCGATCAATTGTCCGCCGACAATTGCCAAATCGGCAACAGGACTTTCACGATCATCTCCAATTGCATGGCTAGAAAAATTGCTGGCAAATATAACAAACAAGATTAAGATTCGTACATACAGTTTCATTTTTATTCTCCGGAAAACGATTGCTGTGCCATGCTTTCTGTTCCCACATATCCTCGGTTGATCAATCTAACATTACCGGACAACTTTTCTAGGGACTTAGTTATTCTCATTATTGCATCTTTATTCATTTGTTCATCAGAAAGCGACCCAAGGCTGATTCTCAAAAATCCTTCACCGTACATGCCGTACTGTACACCAGGGGTGACGGCGACTTTAGCATCATCTATCAAATAATTTGCAATATCTATCGATTGTCCCAGCTTGGATACATTTAACCACAGTAGAAAACTGGACTCAGGTAGCTGACAGTTAATTCCCGGTATCTTGTTAAAGGCTTCGTATGCAAATTTTCGTCGCCTGTCATAAATTTGATTAAAATTATTTATGAAGCTGTCATTTTCAAATGCCGCGCACGCTCCCACTTGAGCGAGTGTATTGGTTGCACCCAGAATATATACTGCGCCTCCATATAACGCATCCATTATATCTTCGCACGCAACAATATAACCAACCCTTAACCCACTTAAACCCATGTCTTTGGAAATGGAAAAAACGCTAATTGTACGCTCCCACATTCCAGGCAATGTCGATATACTAACCATTTCCCTGTTATCGAATATTGTTCTCTCGAAAGCCTGATCAGTAACTACAATAAGATCATTATCGATTATGAATTCACTTAATTCTGTCAAGTTGCGTCTTGAGTAAACAGTGGTTGTGGGATTGTTTGGATTTGTCAAAACAACCATCTTGGTTCTATCTGTAAGACGCTTTTCAAACTCGGAAATTTCTAACTTGAATCCGCTTTCCTCTCTTAATGGCACGCTTATACTTTTTGCGCCCATCAACGAAACATTCCTGAAATTGTTTGCATAGCTTGGATCAGGGTTCAGTACTTCATCTCCGTTACCCGCTGTCAAAAACGGCCGCATCGCGTAATATAGTCCCGTGTCTGACCCGGGTGTAATGATTATTTCTGTCTCAGCATTTACCTTCATCTTGTTATAGTGTTTCAATTTCTTGCATATCGCTTTTCTCAGCTCAAGTAAACCAATGGGTATCGTATAATGCGTATTTCCAGCCTCTAGGGCGTCCCTTGTTGCGGTTATCACATGCGCAGGTGTTATAGGGTCTGGGTAGAATGGATCGGCCCATCCCATCAATGTCACTCCCTTCTCACTCAGTTTGATGTAGGCTTCAAATCTACCTCCATGTAATTCAGCAAAGGTGGGGTCCATTTTTTTTCGAATAAAGGACATTCCTGGCTTATCTTTTGTTTTGTTCATTCTGTCTGTTCGGGTACTAGGTTGACCTTCCAAATGGCAATCTACTTTGCGGAGGGTAAATTCAGTTTATATGTATGTCCAATTCAGATTATCTATATTAGGTATACCGGTATGACAAGGGAAGTATGTAATGTCGTAGTAGATATCAACCAGAGCATGTCAGCTATGCTCATTTACTAAATGCGTAATCCGGTTGATCGTGAACACTCATTCTGGTTGAACGTGAACACCGATTCCGGTTCATCGTGAACACCTAATCCGGTTGAACGTGAACACTTTTCCGGTTGTTTCCGGAATCACTGTTCACGTTCCCGGAATCACCGTTCACAATCAACCGGAATCACTCTCAACGCATTGAACTTGTAACCCTTTGGTAAGCTCTCTCCTTTTTGGAGGAGCCCACCATGCCAGGCAAGAGGACAACAATGCGTAAACTACGAGACGTACTCCGACTCCGGCACGCAGCCGGTCTGTCCATTCGTGACATCAGCCGCAGCACCAAGCTGAGTGTCGGCGGCATCCAGAAGCTGCTCAGCCGGGCCCAGGCCCTGCAACTGAGCTGGCCGCTTCCCGCGGCGCTGGATGACACCCGGTTGGCCCAACTGTTCTATCCCGGCGCCGATACCGGCAGCAGCCGGCGCCACCAGGTTCCGGACTGGCCGGCAGTCCACCAGGAACTGAAGCGGCCGCATGTGACCAAACGGTTGTTGTGGGAAGAATATACCCAACGCTACCCGAACCGGTGTTACAGCTACTCCCAGTTCTGTGACCGTTACCGGCGCTGGTGCGGCCAACAGCGGCGCACCCTGCGACAATCCCACAAGGCCGGTGAGAAGTGCTTTGTGGATTACAGTGGTTCAACCGTGCCGGTGATTGATGCCGGGACCGGTGAGGTGCGCCAGGCGCAGCTCTTTGTCGCGGTCCTGGGCGCCTCCAACTACACCTTTGCCGAGGCGACCTGGACCCAGTCACTCCCCGACTGGCTGGGCAGTCATAGCCGGGCCCTGACCTGCATCAAAGGCGTCCTGCCCTCATTGTCCCCGACAACCTGCGCAGCGGCGTCAGCGCGGCCTGCCGCTATGATCCGGACCTCAACCCCAGCTACCAGCAATGGGCCGAGCACTACCAGGTGGCCGTCCTGCCGGCCCGCCCCTACCGGCCGCGCGATAAAGCCAAAGCCGAGGTGGCTGTGCTGGTAGTGCAACGCTGGATCCTGGCCCGACTGCGCCACCACCGCTGCTTCTCCCTGGCCGAGGTGAACCAGTGTATCGCCGGGTTGCTCGAAGACCTTAACAACCGCCCCTTCAAGCAATTGCCCGGCAGCCGCCGGTCCGCGTTCGAGGCGCTTGATAAACCGGCATTAAAACCCTTACCCCGGCACCCTTACCGTTACGTCGCCATCAAACCGGTGACCGTCAATATCGACTACCATGTCCAGTATCGGCGCCATTATTACTCGGTGCCGCACCAGTACGTGGGCGAGAAGTTGGACCTGCACGCCGGTGAAACACTGGTCGAACTCTACTTCCGGCAACAACGGGTCGCCACACACCCGCGCCAGGACCGGCCCGGGTTCACCACACACCCGGCCCACATGCCCACACGCCATCGGGCACAACACCAGTGGTCCCCCGAGCGCCTGCTGCGCTGGGCCAGGGAGATGGGACCGGCGGTAGACACGTGGGTGAGCCGGCAACTCGAGCGCCGGGCCCACCCGGAGCAGGCCTACCGCGTCTGTCTGGGTCTGTTGTCCCTCAGCAAACGCTACCCCGCCCCCCGCCTCAATGGCGCCTGTCGTCTCGCCAACCAGGCCGGACTGGTGCGCCTCAAACACGTCAGGCACATCCTGGAGAACAACCGGGACCAACTACCCGATTCACCCGATACGACCACCGAACTGCCCCAGGACCACGAGAACATCCGTGGCCGGCATCACTTCCACTGAAGGAGACCACCATGACCACCACCATCACCCTCGCACGCCTGCATGACCTGCGCCTGTCCGGCATGGCCCAGGCGCTGACACAACAACAGGAACAGCGCAGCACCTATGAGGCCCTCCCGTTCCTCGAACGTCTCGGCTTATTAGTCGAGCAGGAATGCCTGGTGCGCGACCAGCGTAAACAGGACCGGCTCATCCGCCAGGCGCGCTTCAAACTCCGCGCCACGGTCCAGGACATCGATTACCAGCACCCGCGCAACCTGCAACCTGCCCAGATTGCCCGGCTGGCCCAGGGAGACTGGTTGCAACGGGCACAAAACCTGCTCATTACCGGCCCTTGCGGCAGTGGCAAAACCTACCTGGCCTGTGCCTTGGGACACAATGCCTGCCTGCACGGGTATACGACCCGCTATTACCGCCTGTCGCGCCTGCTGCTTGCATTCACCCAGGCCAAGGCCGACGGCAGCTACCACAAACTGCTGGCTCAGACCGCTAAAATCCGGTTGCTGCTCATCGATGATTGGGACTTGGAGGCACTCACCACGGCCCAGCGCCATGACCTCATGGAAATCATGGATGACCGCCATGGGTCCACCTCCACCGTGATGGTCAGCCAGTTACCGGTGGACCAATGGTATGTTACGGTCGGCGATAACACCCTGGCCGATGCGCTCCTGGACCGGTTGATACACAATGCGCACCGGTTGGCGCTGAAGGGGGAATCCATGCGAAAAAAGATGGTAAAGTTGACAGAACGTGAACACTTGAGTTAAAAACACGTAAATAGGATGCGTTGAGAAATCAGGTGTTCACATTCCTCCGGAATCGGTGTTCATCTTCACCGGAATACGCAGAAAGCTGTAACTTTACAATCCATGCTAAACTTTGCTAACGGGAAAACCTCATGGTGAAGCAAGCAAACAATAAACGCTCCAATCTTCGTGAACTACCGGCATACTCCGTTGCTGAGGTAGCGCACTACCTGAATCTTCCGAGGTCGACAGTCCGTTATTGGGCTACGGGCAAAGATTCCTCCCCTGCCTTGATTGAGGTGGCGGATACCAATCCTGTGGCACTATCATTTCTCAATCTCGTCGAACTCCATGTGCTTGCAGCCATCCGTCGTAAACACGCGGTGCCGATGCCCAAAGTTCGGCGTGCCATTGACTATCTCCGAGAAAACACACAGGACGAATCGGATAAATGGCACCCACTTATTAGTAAGCAGCTCCAAACAGATGGACTTGACCTGTTCATTGAACAATACGGAAGGTTGGTTAATATCAGCAGTGCAGGACAGTTGGCAATGCGAGTCATTATCGAGGCTGCTCTACGTCGTATCGAACGAGATCGACGCGGGATTCCTATAAAACTCTATCCTTTCACACGCAGCAATATTAATGACGCTCCGGCCATGGTAGTCATTGACCCGTCTTTGTCTGCAGGACGACCGGTTATAACCGGAACGGGACTTGCCACAGAAGTAATTGCTGAAAGATACAAAGCTGGTGAAACGGTCGCTGAATTGGCAAATGACTATGATCGCGAAGATGCAGAGATCGAAGAAGCGATCCGATGCGAGCTCAGAGCGGCAGCCTGACGAAATCGTCCTCTTTCTTGACCGTAATCTGGGTAATCATGTCATTGCCGGGGCACTAAGCGATGCCGGGCATCGAGTAGAGATACATGACGATCATTTACCGATCGATGCACCGGATGAAGACTGGATTAGGCTGATCAGTTCCAGCGGATGGATTGGGCTTACCAAGGACAAATAAATCCGGGGCGGTTCATCGAGCAGAAACCAGTTACGATTTCCCGTAGATATTCTCAATTTTGCAGATTCTTATCTGCCAGTCTTCCAGCCAGGTGGTACGGGCTTTGTTCTTGGCAGCAATATGAGTGCTATTTTGTCGCCAGGTATTTATGGACTCAAGAGAATCAAAATAGGCAACAGCAAGTTTGAATGGACTGCTTGAGGCAGATTCCAGGCCCAGAAAACCCTCTATATCCTGGACACGGCCGTACAATTCAGCAAGCATTTTTTCGTGTCCCTCTTCATCGACGCCACTGCTGATTGACGGGAATACTACGGCATAGCTACCCACGGGTAGATTCTTCAGGATTTGGGACATAATCGATTCAGTCTAATGAATCGAGAAAAACCAATCAAGAATGGATTTCGGGGTTAGGGGAATAATTTTGTGCATTGCAACGATTGATTTAATATGACAAGATAATTATAATCCCGTGAATTTGCCCGCTGCCGTGGATAAGAACAACGACTGAACGGTCTGGTCCCAGGGCAAACACACAACAACATACTTCTCGAACGGGAGTTGTTCCAGGTGGACAGATTTTTAAAATCTCAATATAACAATGCTATTCCGAACAGGATTGCATTGATACAGGCAGTACTTGCGCTCTGTGCCGGCGCCGTTCTGCTACCGGCGCTGGGCATTGTCGCGGCCTGCTCGGCAGTCCTCGCGGGCGGCATCAGCGCACTGTCAACCTGGTATTCGGGCAGAAAAGTATTCAGCAGCCGAGCAAAGAGCACGGAGCAGTTTGTGAGGAATTTCTACCTGGCGTATTTCATGAAAATAATGCTGGTAATTGCGCTGTTTTGCATTGTGTTCGCGTCCGTACCGGTCAATTTCCCGGTGTTCGTGATCACCTATGCCGCGACGCTGGCGGTATATGGTTGGGCTGTGGTCGTAAACGAGCGGACTGTACGCGGATAACCCGATAACAGGATAACTGAGGAGAACCGAACATTGGCAGCGGGCACCCCGGCGGGATATATCGAGCATCATTTACATAACCTGACCTACGGCCGGCATCCTGACGGCAGTTGGGGCTTTGCCCACTCGTTCCGGGAAGCTACTGACATGGGGTTCATAGCCATCCATGTCGATACCATGTTTTGGTCGATTTCATTGGGGATATTATTTTTGTGGTTTTTTCGCAGGATTGCCGTCTCCATTTCCGTTGAAAATCCCGGTCACCTGCAATCCTGTGTGGAAGTCATCGTACAGATGGTGGATACCTCCGTGAAAGAGACTTTTCATGGTAAAAACCCACTGATCGCGCCTCTCGCTCTGACCCTGTTTGTCTGGATATTCCTGATGAATTTCATGGACTTAATCCCCGTTGACTTTATTCCCCATAGCACATACCTGATGGGGATTACCTATATGAAGGTCGTACCTACGACCGACGTGAACGCGACATTCGGCATGGCCTTCGCGGTATTCTTCCTGATGATCTACTACGCCATCAAGGTCAAGGGGCTGGGCGGCTTTCTCGGAGAACTGGCCTTTCAACCGTTCGGCAAAGCATTGCTGCCGGTTAACCTGGTACTGGAACTGGTCTCACTGTTTGCCAAACCGCTGTCGCTGTCGTTACGATTGTTCGGTAACCTGTTCGCCGGTGAACTCATATTTATTTTAATCGCAGCCCTGATACCTTTCTGGGCACAATGGACCCTGTCCGTTCCCTGGGCGATATTTCATATTCTGGTTATCACGTTACAAGCCTATATTTTTATGATGTTGACTATTGTCTATCTCAGTATGTCGCACGAAACCCATTAACTTACTAAACACCTGAGAGGAGAGGTTCTATGGAATCAATTATCAGTTTTTCAGCCTTGGCAGCCGGCATTATGGTCGGTCTGGGAGCTTTGGGCGCCGGCGTGGGTATCGGTATTCTGGGGAGTAAATTCCTGGAAGGCCTGGCCCGTCAACCTGAATTGGCAGGGGTATTGACACCCCGGATGTTCCTGATGCTAGGCCTGACTGACGCGGTGCCGATTATCGCAATCGCATTTGCCGCGTTTCTCATGTTTGCCAATCCGTTCGTGATCCAATATGAAGCTACCGACCATGCGGCCGAGGTCAGTGAAGTCGAACCAGGGTAAACCGAATGAATATTAACCTGACTCTGATCGGCCAGGCGATCTCATTATTTATCTTCGTCTGGTTTTGTATGAAATACATCTGGCCGCCGATCATCAATGCCCTGCAGGAACGTGAGAAACAGGTCGCTGACGGGCTGGCCGCCGCGGAAGCCGGCCAGAACAAGCTGGTGGAAGCCGATCGGCGCTTATCCGATTTGGTTAACAAGGGAAAGGAACAGGCTGGCGAGATCATCACCCAGGCGCAAAAACGCGGGGATGAGATCCTGGAAGAGGCGAAGGACACGGCCAAGGCGGAAGGCGAACGGCTGATTGAGGCTGCCCGTTCCGAAATTGAACAGGAACGAATGCAGGCAAGAGACCAGTTAAGGCAAGAGGTAGCTGCCCTGGCATTGGCCGGCGCCGAACGAATCCTCATGCGCGAAGTCGACAAAAATGCGCATGACGAAATATTTGCCAGGTTAGGCGCAGAGTTATAAGTTCCGCAAGATGCTTGAGACTTCAACTATTGCCAGGCCGTATGCCACTGCGGTGTTCGAACTGGCCCAGGAAACGGGCCAGGTCGAAGAATGGTCGGCCATGCTTGGGTTACTGGGGGTGCTTACTTCCGATAAGGATATGCGCCAGCTTATCACCAATCCCAGAGTCAGCCGCCAACAGCTCCAGGACCTGGTTTTCGATGTATGCGGCGCCGGACTGTCCGATCTCGGACGCAACCTGGTCAAGCTCCTGGTTGGGGCGGGCCGCCTGCAATACACGGCCAACATAAAAGATCAGTATGAACAGATGCGCGCGGTTGCAGAGGGCAAAGTGGACGTGGAGGTGGTGACGGCTTATACGTTGGATGAACAACAACAGGGCAGCATTGCCGAGATAATGGCCGGACGTCTGAGCAAACAGGTAAACATCGTGACTTCGGTTGACGAATCATTAATCGGTGGCGCCATTATCCGTGCCGGCGACTCGGTCATAGACGCGTCCCTGCGCGGCCGCTTGACCGAATTGCGTAACGAACTGACCTGACAGGATTCGAATCATACATCCACAGTCATCTCCCTGTACGCGTTTAACGGGGATTGAGCATAAGAATGCAGATAAATATGAGGAATAAAGATGTCAATCAGTGCAACAGAAATCAGTGAACTGATAAAAAAGAAGATACAGGACTTTGACCTGGATACCGATGCGCGCACGGAAGGGACTGTAGTCAGTCTGTCCGACGGGATTGCCCGGGTCCATGGTCTGAGTGACGCCATGCAGGGAGAAATGATTGAGTTTCCCGGCAACACCTACGGTCTTGCCCTCAACCTTGAGCGTGATTCGGTAGGCACCGTTATCCTGGGGAATTACGAGCATATTTCCGAGGGTGACACTGCCAAGTGTACCAAGCGTATCCTGGAGGTCCCGGTAGGAGAAGCGCTGCTGGGGCGCGTGGTGGATTCACTGGGTAATCCCATTGACGGCAAGGGTGAGATAAACGCCGATGAATCCTCTCCCATTGAAAAGATTGCCCCCGGCGTCATCCAGAGACAATCCGTCTCGCAACCGGTTCAGACCGGACTGAAATCCATTGATTCGATGGTGCCCATCGGCCGCGGCCAGCGTGAGTTGATCATCGGCGATCGCCAGACCGGAAAAACCGCGGTGGCGATAGATACTATCATCAACCAGAAGGGAACCGGGGTGAAATGCATCTACGTGGCAATCGGCCAGAAAGCGTCTTCAGTCAGCGTCGTGATACGCAAACTGGAGGAACACGGCGCCATGGACCATACCATCGTGGTGGCGGCAACGGCATCCGAATCGGCGGCCATGCAATATATAGCGCCTTATTCCGGTTGTGCGATGGGCGAATATTTCCGGGATCGCGGAGAAGACGCCCTGATTATTTATGACGATTTGACCAAGCAGGCCTGGGCTTATCGCCAGGTATCTCTGCTGTTGCGACGCCCGCCGGGGCGCGAAGCGTATCCGGGGGATGTTTTCTACCTGCATTCACGCCTGCTGGAGCGAGCCTCTCGTCTCAATGCGGAAGCCGTCGAGAAACTGACAGACGGCAAAGTCAAAGGGAAGACCGGATCACTCACGGCCTTGCCCATTATCGAGACCCAGGCAGGCGACGTCTCCGCTTTCGTCCCCACCAACGTGATTTCCATTACCGACGGCCAGATATACCTGGAGACGGACTTGTTCAACTCCGGTTTTCGTCCTGCGATTAATGCCGGCCTGTCTGTTTCACGGGTAGGCGGCGCCGCCCAGACCAAGATCATCAAGAAGCTGGGCGGGGGTATCCGTCTGGCCCTGGCCCAGTATCGTGAACTGGCGGCCTTCTCCCAGTTTGCCTCCGATCTCGACGAGGCGACCCGTAAGCAGTTGGAGCGCGGCCAGCGGGTGATGGAGTTGATGAAGCAGAAACAATATTCCCCGCTGAGCGTGGCCGGCATTGCCGTGAGCCTGTATGCGGTGGAGAACGGCTATGTCGATGACGTGGAACTGGAAAAGGTCGGTAATTTCGAAGCGGCATTGCACAACTTCATGCACAGCGAACGCAAGGAACTCATGGCTCAAATCCAGGAAAAGCCGGAGTACACGGACGAGGTCGCATCTGCATTGAAAGACAGCCTGGAAGAATTCAGGAAGAATCACACCTGGTAAAGACAGCCACAGAGTACACAGAGAAAATCAAAATGAATATCAGACAGAATAAATTGATAACCACGCAGGTTGCCAATGTACTATATAGACTCCCGATTGACTCTGTGATCTCTGTGCCCTCTGTGGCAAAAAGCAATGGAAAATAGAATCGAGGAAAACAGGTGGCAGTAGGTAAAGAAATCCGCACCAAGATCGCCAGTGTAAAAAACACGCAGAAGATCACCAAGGCGATGGAAATGGTCGCCGCCAGCAAAATGCGCAAGGCGCAGGAACGTATGCGCGCGGCGCGGCCCTATGCCGAAAAAATTCGCAATGTGATCGCGCATCTGGGCGCGGCCAACCCTGAATATAAACACCCGTATCTCATTCCCCGCGAGGAAATCAAGCGGATAGGATTGGTGATCATTTCAACCGATCGCGGTCTCTGTGGGGGACTTAACTCAAACCTGTACCGGGAAGTGCTCGGAAAAATGAAGGAGTGGGATGACGCAGGGATCAGTATTGACCTCAGCATCATAGGCAACAAGGCGGTGGGCTATTTCCGGCGGCTGGGAGCAAACATCGTTGCCCAGACAACCCATATCGGCGACTCACCCGGACTGGATACCTTGATTGGCGCCATTAAAGTGATGCTGGGTGCCTACCAGGAACAGAAAATCGACGAACTATATATCGTGTCCAATCAATTCATCAATTCAATGACACAGAAGCCGACGGTGGAACAGCTGATCCCGATCCGCTCCCTGGGTGATGATGAACTGAAGCATTACTGGGATTATATTTATGAACCCGATGCCAAGGATGTGCTCGACCAGTTATTGCAACGCTACGTGGAATCCCTGATTTACCAGGAGGTTGTGGAAAATATCGCCTGTGAACAGGCAGCCCGCATGGTTGCCATGAAAAGCGCTTCCGATAACGCCGGCACCCTGATTGATGAATTGCAATTGATTTATAACAAGGCGCGCCAGGCCGCGATTACCCAGGAAATCTCGGAGATCGTCGGTGGCGCGGCGGCAGTGTAAGTATAAAGAACATACGAATTAGAGGACAAAAAAACTGATGAGTGCTGGAAACATTGTACAAATCATCGGCGCGGTAGTTGACGTGGAATTTCCCGGTCACGCCATTCCGAAGATCTATGACGCGCTGCAGGTGGATGCCGAAGGCGTGGAAACCACTCTCGAAGTGCAGCAGCAACTGGGCGACGGGGTTGTGCGAACGATTGCCCTGGGTTCCACGGACGGGCTGCAACGGGGTCTTAAAGTAGATAACTCCGGGGCGCCGATCTCAGTCCCGGTGGGTGAGAAGACCCTGGGACGCATCATGAACGTACTGGGCCAGCCAATCGATGAGCGCGGCGCGATCAATACCGATGAAAAGTGGAGTATCCACCGGGAGGCGCCCAAGTTTACGGACCTGAGCCCGACGACGGAATTGCTTGAAACCGGTATCAAGGTAATCGACCTGGTCTGCCCGTTTGCCAAGGGTGGCAAGGTCGGCCTGTTCGGTGGCGCCGGCGTCGGCAAAACGGTAAACATGATGGAACTCATCAACAATATTGCCACCCAGCATTCCGGTCTGTCCGTATTTGCGGGTGTGGGTGAACGCACCCGTGAAGGAAATGATTTCTACCACGAAATGCAGGAAGCGGGGGTGGTCAATATTGAAAACCTGGAAGAATCGAAAGTATCCATGGTTTACGGGCAGATGAACGAACCGCCGGGCAACCGGCTGCGGGTCGGATTGACCGGGCTGACCCTGGCGGAAAAATTCCGTGACGAAGGCCGTGACGTCCTGTTCTTCGTCGACAATATTTACCGTTTCACATTGGCCGGTACCGAAGTGTCGGCCCTGCTGGGACGCATGCCCTCAGCCGTGGGTTACCAGCCGACACTGGCTGAAGAGATGGGTCGGTTGCAGGAGCGTATAACCTCCACCAGGACCGGTTCCATTACTTCAATCCAGGCTGTTTATGTACCTGCAGATGACCTTACTGACCCATCTCCGGCGACTACCTTCGCACATCTGGACGCGACGGTGGTACTATCCAGGCAGATTGCAGAACTTGGTATCTATCCTGCAGTTGACCCGCTGGATTCCACCTCCCGCCAATTGGATCCGCTGGTAGTCGGGCAGGACCATTACGATACGGCCAGGGCAGTGCAGAATACCCTGCAACGCTACAAGGAATTACGTGACATAATCGCCATCCTGGGTATGGATGAATTATCGGAAGAAGATAAACTGGCAGTGGCGCGGGCTCGCAAGATCCAGCGCTTCCTGTCACAACCCTTCACCGTGGCGGAAGTTTTTACCGGCACGCCGGGTAAATACGTCACCCTGAAAGACACTATCAATGGTTTCAAGGCCATCGTCAACGGCGAATACGATCACCTGCCGGAACAAGCGTTTTATATGGTCGGGACCATCGAAGAAGCAGTGGAAAAGGGCAAATCAGTCTAAACTAGAGCCCGTATTTCTCACCAGGTCGCTTGTTGCTATCGGATACATGTTTGCTTTAATGAGTTATGATAACCTGTTGACTATGTCAACGTTACGAACTGCGCTTGATGCGCCCTCGCTTGTCTTTTTTGCGCCAATGGGCACATGCGCATTGCGCCCATCCCTGGGCGCAACCCTTCGGGCGGCTGTCGCCGTGCAAATCGGCTATCCTGCCGATTTGTCCCTCAACCAGACAAATCTGCCTGGAGCAGATTTGGACGTCCGAAGGACGCCCACAGGGGGCGTCCCACGGACGGGGCGCATCAATCCCAGCTATGCTTTCGGTCGCAGGCACCCATTGGCGCAAAAAATCCGGCGCGATCTTCGCATCACCTGATGAGAAATACGGGCTAATTATGGCTACCATACACGTTGATATCGTCAGCGCGGAAAAAGAAATCTTTTCCGGAGAGGCGGTAATAGTTTTTGCCCCGGCTATACTGGGGGAGGTGGGCATCGCGCCGGGCCATACGCCGCTGGTCACGCAACTTGCCCCGGGAGAAGTCCGTATCAAGCAGGCCAACGGCGAAGAGGAGGGATTTTATGTCTCCGGCGGTATGCTGGAGGTCCAGCCGGACGTCGTGACGGTGCTCTCGGATACGGCAATGCGGGCCGAGGACCTGGACGAGGCGGCGGTACTCAAGGCCAGGGAAGAGGCGGAACACGAGCTGCACGACCGCGATGCGAATATAGATTATGCAATGGCCCTGGCAAAGAACGCGGAAGCGGTCGCGCAGCTACAGGCCATCCGCCGAATGCGTAAACGGACAGGACGCAGCTAGCCCGGATTTCTCACCAGTACCGTCATGCCCCTGAGCGCTGTCATCCTCGCCGCCGGAAAGAGCAAGCGCATGCGCTCCTCCCTGCCGAAGGTGATGCACGCCCTGGCAGGCAAATCCCTGCTGGCGCGCGTGTTCCATACCGCAAGTCGTCTGTCCTGTGACGAAATCTATATAGTCTATGGACACGAAGGGGACCAGCTGCGTCAGGACCACACCGGGCTCGGCGCCCGCTGGATAAAGCAGGCACAGCAGTTGGGGACGGGTCATGCCGTATTACAGGTTATCGATTCCATCCCTGAATCCCATCATGTCATCGTACTCTACGGCGATGTCCCGCTGATTACCGATCTGACTCTGGCAACACTGGTGGAAGCAGCCGACGAAACCGGGTTCAGCCTGCTCACCTCACGTCTTGAAGACCCGACGGGCTACGGCCGGATAGTGCGTGATGATGCCGGCAATATCCTGAGAATCGTTGAGGAGAAGGATGCAAACGACCGGGAAAAACGGCTATGCGAGATCAATACGGGCATGATGGTAGTACGCGCCGACCTGATGAAAAAATGGCTGGGCATGTTGACCGATGACAACGCCCAGAAGGAATACCTGCTGACGGACATTATCGGGCACGCCGTCAGTGAGGGCGTCAGCGTTCGTTCTGTCGGCCCTGCTTCGAGCATGGAGATAAAAGGGGTGAATGATAGAGCCCAGTTGGCCGAACTGGAAAGACACTATCAACTTGAACAAGCCCGGGAACTGATGAGACAGGGAGTGACCCTGGCCGACCCGGCCCGATTCGACCTGCGCGGGGGCCTGGAAACGGGAGAAGACATCTTCATCGATATAAACGTCGTCATCGAAGGGGATG
Organism: Gammaproteobacteria bacterium; assembly: GCA_965205405.1. GTDB lineage: Bacteria > Pseudomonadota > Gammaproteobacteria > Eutrophobiales > Eutrophobiaceae > JAAXHV01. Next base: position 809,892 of record OZ242169.1, on the reverse strand, counting down.
TCAGTATAGGTAATCATGTCTCAATCGGGCCTAACTGCGTCATCCGGGATACGCATATCGGTGAGGGGGCGACAATCTTCGCTAATTGTGTCATCGATAATGCCCTCATCGGTAAAAACAACAGGATAGGGCCTTTTGCCAGGATACGCCCCGGTTCAAGACTGGACCAGGACGTGCATATCGGTAATTTCGTCGAAATTAAAAAAGCGGAGATCGGCCAGGGCACGAAAGCCAACCACCTCAGCTATATCGGTGACGCCGAGGTCGGCGAACGGGTCAACGTCGGCGCCGGGACGATCACCTGTAACTACGACGGGGTTGATAAACATAAAACGATCATCGGCAACGATGTCTTTATCGGCTCCAATACTGAACTCATCGCCCCCCTCAGAATAAACGACGGCGCTACGATTGCCGCCGGCGCCACGGTTTCCAAAGACGTGGAAGCCGATGCACTGGCAATGAGCAAGCGGGAAAGCAAGATCGTAAGTGGTTGGAAGCATAACAGGCGGAAAAAATGACATTCTCGACAGCAGACCTCTACGATGAACATGAAGGAAAGGTACAGGTGGTTAACGCCTTTCTGCAGAACTTCGGGGGAAAGAAGCATTTTTTCGGCCCCATTTCAACGGTCAAGTGTCTTGAAGACAATTCCCTGGTGCGTGCGGCCCTGGAAGAACCGGGCAGGAGTCGTGTGCTGGTTGTTGACGGCGGCGCCTCGAATCGCTGCGCCCTGGTGGGTGATATGATGGCAAAAATGGGCATGGAAAATGGCTGGGCCGGCCTGATTGTGTACGGGTGTATACGAGATTCCGCCGTTGTCGCAACCTTACCCATAGGTATAAAAGCCCTGGGTACAAACCCCAGGCGCAGCGTCAAGAAGGGCATCGGGGAAAGGGATGTCATCCTGAATTTTGCCGATGCGGCCTTTACACCGGGTGACTGTCTCTACGCTGATGAAGATGGGATTCTTCTTAGTGAGGTAGAGTTGTCGTTATAGACAGAGGATAGAGGTTAATTATCCGGCAGATACTTCAAGATAGTTAGGGTAGCTGTGCGGTTCCGGTATTTCCTGCTTTTCCATTACCAATCCTTCCAAGTGAAATTCAATAGCCTCTTTCATGTTTTTTTCCACCTCATCTTTGGTTGTCCCCGTCGCTATACAACCGTCAATATCCGGAGAGTAGGCTGAATATCCAGTATTAGTCTTTTCAACCACAACCAAATATTTCATTTCTTTAACTCCGCTTGTTTCAAAATGTTATTTTGTGTTCCGGCCGCCAAATCATCGCCTGGTTTTCCTGCAACAGTTACCACCCCGAATTTCACTGCATGTTAATACTGCCGTAGACTTTATCGCATAGGATAAAGAGGCAGTGACAAATGTAAACCGCTCTCATTTGTCACTTTCTACTTTATCCTCCAACAGTTCAACCCCTTCAAGTCGTGCTGCCTTCTGGTCGAAGGTATAAAGAGGATGCGCTTCTGACCGTTCGGTGGCTGCCAGAATCATCAGGTCGGCAAAACCTGCGACTTCCGAACGATAGCGGGAGGCCGCACGTATCACGTCGGCAGCGGTCTCGACTACCAGACTGTCGGTTGCTACCAGTTGTTCCAACACTGTCGTGGTCCGGTCACGAGAACATCTGTACGACCGCTCCAGCACCCAGACAAGTTCGACGATGACCTCGCGACACACAAAACCGGGACGTTCAACGGTGAGCGATTCCAGCAGCGCCCGCGCAGCCTCTGCCTGCTTCGCATCGTCCCGTACCAGGTAGCGAACCAGGACGTTGGTATCAAGCCCGATCATTTTCGCAGGACCCGCTGATTACAGCCTGCTCCATCTCATCCAGCGTGACAGCAGGACCGGTATGCTGCAACACGCCGAACAACCTGTTGATCGGACAAACCGGCAAAATCCGCACCTTGTCACCAAAAATGACGTAGCGCACCCGGTCTCCGGACTGCACTCCAAGAGCATCCCGAACAACTTTGGGCAGAGTTGTCTGGCCTTTGCTGGTAATAGCAGATTCAATCATGGCAATCCCTCTTTTTCATTACAAAAAGCCATAATGCCTTACTTGTTATTAAGAAACAAGGAAAATCGACAATTTGAAGTTAATATACGATTGTAGCCGTATGCCATAATTTTATGGGTGTCCCGGATTATCATTGATCTCAATGGGGACGAATTTGAAATCCGTCCCCGGACACGGAATTAAACAGCAAGATTCGGGTGGATGGAATGAGTGAATAACTTATACTTGTTCCATGAAAACCGTTTCTCCTTCTGGTTCGGCAGGTGATTATGAGTGTATCGCAAAGGCGATAGCCTTTATCCGGGATAACGCCAGGCTGCAGCCTTCTCTTGAGCAAATTGCATCTCATGTCGGATTGAGCCCCTGGCATTTCCAGAGGAAATTCAAGGCTTGGGCGGGAGTCAGCCCCAAGCGTTTCCTGGAGTTTCTGACCGTACAGCATGCCAAGGAATTGCTGGATAAATCGGCCAACATTCTTGATGCCGCGCTTGACCTGGGGTTATCCGGGCCGGGCCGATTGCATGAGCAGTTCGTTTCCGTCGAAGCTGTCACCCCCGGTCAATACAAGCAATTCGGCAGCGGGTTAAAGATATATCATGGTATTCATCCCAGTCCATTCGGATTGATGTTGCTGGCGTTGACCGATAAAGGCATCTGTGAACTGGCGTTCGGGGCAGTGGAGGTACTCGACCAGGAAGTAAACAGCCTCGGCATGCGCTGGCCTGCCGCACAGATTTTCCATGATCCGCGACGTACCGCCCCGACCGCTGACAAGATATTCAATCCGCATACCCGGCTGCCGGTCGGGCGCCAGGCTGAATTTAATCTGCTGGTTAAAGGAACGAATTTCCAGGTAAACGTCTGGCGCGCGCTGCTCAGGGTCCCGGAGGGTAGCATTATATCCTATAAGCAGTTGGCGCAATTAACCGGCAATCCCACAGCCGTGAGAGCAACCGCCTCCGCAGTGGGCGCCAATCCTGTTCCTTATCTGATCCCCTGTCACCGCATTCTCCGCACGTCGGGGGAATTGGGCGGTTATCATTGGGGAATTGAGCGCAAAAAAGCACTAATCGCCTGGGATTCGGCACTTGCTGAAATCGCCGCCGCCGGTTATTGAGAGATGAGCATGTAGAATACCTCCCTGATGATTCGTATCATATATTTGGGGTCAGTGTAAAAACCCTGTAAGTTTTTACACTGACCCCAAATATAAAGTGGGATTGAGGAGGAAAGACAGTTGAAACTGACATTTGTGCTGGTGCATGGTTCCATGCACGACGGTTCCTGCTGGGACCAGGTGATTGCAGAACTCAACAGGCAGGGTCACGTCGCTTATGCGCCGACCATGGCTGGTCATGGCGAGGATGCCGGCAATTTTTTCACCCAGGCGGATTGTGTGAAATCCGTGGTTGATTACGTCATTGAGAGAGACATCAGTGACTTCGTGCTGGCGGGTCACAGCTTTGCCGGGATCGTCATCCCCAACGTTGCCGAGCAGTTGTCCGACCGGGTCAACCGGGTAGTCTTCCAGAACGCCATGGTGATGGAAGACGGGGAATGCATCTATGACGTTATCCCATCCGGGTATCAGCAGATGTTTGACGCACTCATCAAGAGAGAAGGCGAAAATGCCAACTGGTTATTGCCGTTCGAGGTTTTTCGTGAAAAGTTTATCAACGATGCGGACCTGGATACGGCCAAAGATGTCTATGCCAGGCTGCGGCCGGTCTGCGTGTATTCACAGAAGGAAAAGATAAGAATGCAGGGCTTTCAGAGACTACAGGTCCCCAGGAGCTATATCAACTTCACCGATGATACTGTCCTGCCCCATGGAGACCTTGCCTGGTATCCCAGGATGGCGGACCGCCTGGGTTTGTGCAGGGTGGTGCAAAAACCGGGCAGCCATGAAGTCTGTTATACCAACCCGAAAATTCTGGCCGAGGCATTGATTGAAGCGGGCAGGCCATAATAATACCTGCGGGCATACATTTATGCTAAATTGCGAGGCTGGTTCAAATTCCGAAAATAACCGCTTCCTGAAAAAGGGTAATGTCGAGAAACTATAAGAAAATCAGGAACAACTCCAAACGGGAACAGGCCTTCGTTGCCGGAAATATCCTATCCTTTCTTTCCGGATTATCAATCGGTTTACTGGTCGCGTTTATCGTCTTTATCCGTTACCAGTTGGTTGAGCCTGATCTGACCGGTGATGTCACCAGTCCTGCTAAAGACAGTCAGGCACAAACCGACGAGCAGCAACCGGAACTCAAGTTTACGTTTTACGATACGCTACGTAACAAGAAGGTCAATATCTCTGAGTGGGTTGCCGATGAAAAGAAGAAATGGGAAGGTGATGACGACAAGAAAATAGACGAGACCCAAGAGCGGGACGAGCGTCAGGAGAGTGATGAGAACCAGGAGCAGTTGGCAGAGCGAAAACGCGATGTAAAAGATGGCGTATTTGGTTACGTACTCCAGGTGGGTTCATTCAAGGATTTCAATTCCGCAGATCAAGTCAAGGCCGAACTTGCTTTACTGGGTATTTTTGCCGATATCCAACGGGTTATGCTCAATGGGCAGGACGTTCGTCACCGGGTCCGACTCGGGCCGTACAAAAGCATTGACGAGATGAAAGTGATCAGCAGCAGACTGGAAGACAATCAGATAGAATTCATGCTGCTGGAGTTGCGCGCGGATCAGGATACGACCTGAAGATATTTGGGGTCAGAGTAAAAACTCATGTTTGTCCTGTTGAGGTATATTAACACCTATCATGAGTTTTTACTCTGACCCCAAATATATATCTACAACATATCCTGGGGGTCAATATCCAAAGACCACCTTGTCCGGTTTGCTCCCGGTATGGATTCCAGTAACCGGCACCACTGCGCCATCGCTTTTCTCAGTACATTCCTGTTCGCGGACTGGATAAGTAACTGATTACGATAGCGCCCTCTTCTCTTTTCTATGGGCGCGTTGACAGGCCCGAATATTCTCAGGTCGGCACTGCATTGTTTCAGACGGTTCCGGGCCTCATGCAGAAATTTCTCTGCGGCTTCGCGGCCGACGGCCTCAGCTCCCAGTAAGGCGAGGTAGGAATAAGGCGGCAGTTGCGCCTTCTTTCGTTCAGCAAGCAACAGGCCGGCAAACTGGTCATAACCCTGTGCCACCAGGGTTTGCAGTAACGGGTGTTCGGGGAAATGGGTCTGGATAAAAACGACGCCCGGCCGATCTTCTCGTCCTGCCCTGCCACTCACTTGAACGATCAGCTGGGCCAAGCGCTCACTGGCGCGAAAATCGGTACTCAGGAGGCCCGCGTCAGCATCGATAATCCCCACCAGCGTCAACCTTGGGAAGTGGTGACCTTTGGCAAGCATCTGGGTGCCGATCAATATGTCGGCTTTACCCGTTGTGATCTCTTTTATCATCCTCTCCATCGACCCCTTGCGCCGAGTGCTGTCGCGGTCTATACGCAGTATCCTCGCATCGGGGAAATGTTCGGTGAGGGTCTGGTCCAGGCGCTGGGTGCCGTGGCCTACTTCAATAAGTTCCGCCTCGTCACAATTCGGACACCTCGCAGGCAACACCCGGCGCGCGTCACAGTGATGACAAATCAACCTGTTTTTATCTTTATGGTAGGTCATCTTGACACTGCAATGCCCGCATTCGGCGTACCAGCCGCAACTGTGGCAGAGAATGACCGGTGCATAGCCTCTCCGGTTCAAAAATAACAGCACTTGATTGTTTTTTTCCAGGGTGATGGCGATCTCATCAAGCAAAGTCTTTGATACGGCGCCGGAGACAGGTTCATTTCTGAGATTTATGAAGCTGATTTCCGGTGGCTTGGCCCCGGACGCCCGCGTCGGCAGGTGTTGTTCCCCATATTTCCGGCTTCTTATATTCTTTAAGGTCTCCAGGGAGGGAGTAGCAGAACCCAGCACCACCGGCACGTTGTCTAACTTGCCCCGAACAATGGCGATATCCTTGGCCGAATAACGAAACCCGCTTTCCTGTTTGTATGACGGATCGTGTTCCTCATCCACTACATATATCCCCGGTGATTTGAGTGGCGTCCAGACTGCTGAACGGGTCCCGATAATTACCGCGGCTTCGCCGTTTCTAGCGGCCAGCCAGTTGCGCAACCGTTCCGTTTCATTCAACGCAGAATGCTGTACCCTGATATCGACAGGCAAGCGCCGTTTAAGTCGATCGATGAACTGCGTCGTCAAACCGATTTCCGGCACCAGGATCAAGGCTTGCCTGTTCTGCTCAATCACTCGTCTGACGGCTTCAATATAGACTTCGGTCTTGCCACTGCCGGTAATCCCCTGCAAAACGTGGGTGTGATGGGCATCTGTCTTCGCCGTGATCGAATTGATCGCCTGGATTTGCCGCTGATTTAATGCAAATCCCCTGTCCTCCGTCTCAGCCGCAACGGGGCCGGCAACTCCGGCTATGAGGCGCCTGACCAGCCCTTTTTCAAGCAGTGCTTTCAGCGGTTTGGCGTACTGGGTCTGTTTGGTTCTCAGTTCCTGCCGGGTTAATCCTCCCGGACAGGTGCGCAAAATCCGCAACAATGCTATCTGTGCAGGAGCGTTATTTCCCGGATCTGTCTTTCCTCCCTCGGCACTGACCCTGAATATTTCGTCATAACCTCTTTCAACCGACTTGCCCTTGCGCAACAGCCCGGGGAGAGTGCTGAACAACACCTCACCGACAGGATAATGGTAATAGTCGGCAGCCCAGCACAGTAACTCAAAATGGCGCGGTGAGAACAGCGGTTCGTAATCAATGACTTTACTGACGGACTTGAGCTGATCGGGTTGCAGGGGACTTTGATCGACGACACCGAGAACCATACCGACCTGATCTTTACGCCGTCCGAACGGCACGCTTACCCGCGTCCCCGGGAGAAACTCGACCTGCCTGAAATTCTCGCCGATTACATAGTCATAATGCCGGCGTAACGGCACCGGCAACGCCACCTGTAAAAATCGATTTTTCACAAATTCAGAAAAGCCGGCCGGGCAACTCGGTTGTTTTCGAGGTGGTATCGTAGGGGATCAGCAACTTGCTACATTCGTTGGCATCAGGTAACCGGTCAGCCATAAAGACCTCAAATTCCGCATTGCTATCGTCTGTGTTTACCGGACAACCCGTTTCCTTGTTAATCCTGATGTTGACAATATCCGCAGGCCGGGCTGCCGGCTTGACCGGTATTCCCGCTAAAGCGGTGTGCATATACTCAATCCATATCGATAAGGCGGTTCGACCCCCGACTTCACCCTGTCCCATAGGCTTGAAGTCATCAAAACCTACCCAGGTTACGGCAACGACAGATGGATTAAACCCGGCAAACCAGGCATCTCGTTGTTCATTTGTAGTGCCCGTTTTGCCGGAGAGGTCATCCCTTTTCAATTCCCGGTAAGCCCTTGCGCCGGTGCCACGCCGAATCACGTCACGGGTAAGTTCGTTCATGATCCAGATGTTTTGCGGGCTTACCACTCGCTCAGCAATATTTTTCCTGACCGGGATGGCATCGGCTGTTTCGGTTTCCTCCACCGTGCCGGGTGTTGTTACGTCCGTCTCATCTGCGCCGTTGTCAGGACAATCGGGACATACGGTAACGGGATTTGCCTGAAATAACAGGTCTCCCGAATAAGTCTCAATCTGCTTGATGAAGAACGGCGCCACGCGGTAACCGCCGTTGGCGAACACTGTGTAAGAACTGGCCAGCTGCCAGGGGGTAATTGCGCCGCTGCCCAGGGCCAGGGAGAGATTTTTGGGTAACTCGTCAATATCAAAACCGAATTTAGCTACATGTCGGAGCGTACTACGCACACCGACGGCGTGCAGCAGGCGGATGGACACGAGGTTTCTTGAACGGCGCAGTGCCTCCCTCAATCGGGTTGGGCCAAATGTCCTGCCGCTGTAATTTTCAGGGCGCCATTTATCTTCAATACTGGGATCATCGTAAACGATAGGGGCATCATTGATGATGCTGGCCGGCGTGAAGCCGTGTTCCAATGCAGCCGAGTAGATGAACGGTTTGAAGCTCGAGCCCGGCTGGCGTTTGGCCTGGGTGATACGGTTGAACTTACTGCGATAAAAATCAAAGCCGCCGACCAGGGCCAGGGTGGCGCCGTTGTGCGGGTCCAATGAGACCAGGCCACCTTCTATAATGGGTATTTGCGTCAGACGCCACTCAGCTCTGCGGCCCTCTCTTACCCTGACGATATCACCAACCTTGACGATATCGCCGGCATTCCGGGGTGCAGACCCGCGCCGATTTTCATTGATGTACCTGCGCGCCCAACTCATGCCATTCCATTTAATCTCGATTAAACCGATGCCGGAGAGCCAGACCGACGCGGAAAAACTGTTCACCTCGGTAATCAACGCCGGCAACAGGCTCCCGATGGCAGAATACGAGTCCAGCAATTGATCCCATGTATCCCCATCATCATTCGGGTCCAGTTCAAAATTGCGCTCAGGACCGCGATAGCCGTGTCTTTCATCGTATTGCAGCAGGGCCATGCTAAGGGCGCGATTTGCGGCAAGCTGGAGTGTGTCACGCACGGTTGTCGTGACCTTGTAGCCGGCACTGTAGGCGCTGTCACCGTACTCTTCGACCATGTGCTTGCGCACCATCTCGGCAACATAGGGCGCCTCCAGGTCAATACCCGGGCTGTGCAGTGACGCGCTGACCGGCGCGCTGTCAGCTGCCTGGAAATGGACCTGATCAATGTAATCGAGTTCGAGCATACGCCGCAGCACGTAAGCCCGGCGTTTGACCGCCAGTTCAGGATCGGTTACCGGATTAGTTCTTGAGGGTGCTTTCGGCAAGCCCGCCAGCATCGCGTATTGCGCCAGGTTCAGGTCTGATATATCAGCGCCGTAATAAACCTGGGCAGCGGCGCCCACACCATATGCTCGTTGACCCAGATAGATTTTATTCAGGTAAAGTTCAAGTATTTCGTTCTTGGTCAGCTCTCTCTCTATCTTGAATGACAGGAAAATTTCATTCAGTTTTCTCATGTAAGATTTTTCCCGGGACAGGAAAAAATTGCGGGCAACCTGCATTGTGATAGTACTGCCACCCTGTTTTTTCTCCCCGGTCCTTATCAGGGAGATAGCGGCTCGCACCAGGCCCTGCCAATCCACTCCCGGATGGATGAAGAATCGATCATCTTCAGCCGCGATAAAGGCCTGGACCAACTGTTCCGGAACTTCGTCAATCAAAACCGGGGCGCGTCGCTTCTCACCGAATTCCGCGATCAGTGCTCCATCCTGACTGTAGACGCGCAAGGGAATCTGCATACGTACATCGCGCAACACAACAATATCCGGCAGATTGGAAATAATAAAAAAGATCGCCGTGATGACACCGATAATAAAAACCACCACCAACGCTTTGAATAAGGACATCGCCCGCATATTATGTAGTGTAATAGATTTATTTACGGGACATAATACTGTTTTAACCCGCACGCGCCTGAATGCAGATAAAAATGAAGATGACCGATAACATCTTTCTCATTGGCCTCATGGGCGCAGGTAAATCCACTATCGGCAGACAACTGGCGCGGGAACTGGACAAAGATTTCCGGGATTCCGATAGTGAAATTGAAAAAAGGACCGGAGTCAGCATTGATGTGATATTTGACATAGAAGGGGAACAAGGGTTCCGCCGGCGAGAAATCGGTATCCTGAAGGAACTGGTGGAGGAACGCGGGATCGTGCTGGCGACCGGTGGCGGGGCAGTGCTGGCTGTTGAAAACCAGCAATTACTCAAAGATAACGGGTGGATCATTTATCTTCGGGCATCAGCGGAACACCTGGCCGGCAGGGTCAGGCTGGACCGTAGACGTCCGTTGCTCCAATCCGGTGATAAACTGGAAAAGATTGGTAACCTGCTGGCCCAGAGAGAACCGATTTATCAACAATTGGCGGACCTGGTCGTTGAGACCAGTAACAGGAGTGTGCCGGGCGTCGTCAGAGAGATAAGCAGGATGGTAAAACAGGCATGAAACAGGTTGTCGTTGAACTGGGAAATCGATCCTATCCCATTTATATCGGGGCCGGTCTGTTGCAGCGAGCCGCTGATCTTATCGGTACTCGGCTGAGCGAACAGACCCTGGTCGTCAGCAATACCATTGTAGCTCCTTTGTACCTGGAAACATTGCTGGATGGTTTGACGGGCATACAGGCCCATACCCTGATCGTCGAAGACGGCGAACGTCATAAAACCGCGGAAACCATGAACGGGATTATTACCCGGTTGCTGGAACAAAAGTTCAACCGTACCTGTACGCTGATTGCCCTGGGCGGAGGGGTGATCGGCGACGTGACCGGGTTTGCCGCGGCCTGTTACCAGCGCGGTGTCCGCTACATCCAGATTCCCACCACATTGCTTGCCCAGGTTGATTCTGCCGTGGGCGGCAAGACTGCGGTGAATCACAAACTGGGGAAAAATATGATCGGCGCGTTTCATCAACCCGCCGCGGTGCTCAGTGATACGGATGTGCTTGCTTCCCTGCCGGCGCGGGAATTGCGCGCCGGGATAGCCGAGATCATCAAGTACGGGCTCATCAATGATGCCCGGTTCTTCGGCTGGTTGGAGGACAATATTGACGGGCTTGTGCAACGGGACGCGGCCTGCCTGGCCCATGCAATAGAGGTATCCTGCCGCAACAAGGCAAGGATCGTAGCCCTGGATGAACGTGAATCCGGCTTGCGCGCCATTCTTAACCTGGGACACACCTTCGGACACGCCATTGAGACGGCTTTGGGTTACAAGACCTGGCTGCATGGCGAGGCGGTGGCCGCGGGCATTTCCATGGCCGCCCATCTATCCGTAAAAACCACCGGGTTGGCCCAGGCTGACGCCCGGCGAGTCAACGCGCTGTTGGAAAAAGCGGGACTGCCGGTCAGTTTGCCGGACACGATCCGACGCGATCAACTCAGGGAACTGATGGCCGTGGATAAAAAAACCCGGCATGGTCGCCTGCACCTGGTGTTACTGCAAGAGATAGGCAAGGCCGTGGTTACGCCGGAGTTTGATGAGGCTGATTTGGAGGATACGTTAGGGATTTATGCGGGGTGAGGAGGTGGAGCTTGGTGGGGCATGTATAAGCTGTCAGGTTGAACAAATTAAACTACATGGGTAATAACCAGCTGTAGGCTAATCCCTGACATATAAATCATTCATTTGTGATAAAAACTTTGCCTGCCCACCATAGCTGGGGTGTCGTACCTGTATGACTCTGTGTTCTTCGCACAAACGGTGTGCTATTACTGCCGCATCATTACCGATTGCAACCAGTCGACGTGGCCGCAAAAGTGAGACGAGTTGGGAGAGAAATTCCTCACCGACTCTGCGTTCACATGAATTATGCGTTCTATTACTGAAATGATTACCGGGCTCATGCGGGTGTAATGGGAAAACATTCCACAGAAAAACTGATGCCTTGACCCGTGAAAGGACGCGCCAGATGACGGCCGCGGTTCGCTCAGTAACTGGTTCACCCCTGGTTCGTCGATGAACCGATAACTCCCAGCGTTTTGTGTGGGCTTGAACATTCACGTCGTCTGTAAATGCAAGCCCGGTTCGTCTGCCGCCACGGTAACCTAAATCGCGCCCAATCCACAGAGAATCAATCTCACGGTCTGTTGCCGCCTCAAGTATGGACAGCAGAATTTGTGACCTGTAATACGGCGCGTCATCCAGGTCGTGAACGACACAACGATCTGAATACGGGTTAAACGTATTCTCAAAATTCAGCTTACTTAATTCCTTTACGAACTGTGCCGTAGTTGTACCTGGTATCATGACACCTCCGTTCCTTCACTGAGAATAGATAGATATTGATCGTAGGTAAACAGCTGGTCTCTGCGCTTTCCGGTTATCTCTCTCGCGATTCTTTGGTCAACAAGTACCTTCATTAGGATGTCAGCGTGGATTTAGTCCGGTGTAGCGTCTGTGTTGAGATGCTGCGCCAATGATTCGAGTTCGCGTTGCCCGAGTTCCAGGTATGCCTGCAGTTCCCGCCATTTGTCAGGTCGATGTGCTGCTATGCTGTAACGCTCCATTGGGTCTTTCTGCATGTCGAACAATAAAAAGACGCCGTGCTCCGGTAACCGGCGGTCTATGCCGCGATAACGCGCCTGCACCAGCATTTTCCAGTTCTGAGTGCGCACCGCGGCAATGCGTTCGTCACTGAAGTAATACAAGACCTCATGGGGCGAACTGGCGCTTCCCTGGAGTAGCCCTTCGATGTTTTTACCATCAAGTTCGATCCCCGGAGGTAATTCAGCTCCGGTTACAGCCTGCAGCGTCGGCAGGAAATCTATGTTCATCGCAATGCCGTTTGAGATGGCGCCGGCAGGAATGGTTCCGGGCCAACGCGCGATAAACGGTACCCGGTACCCGCCTTCCCATGGTGTGCCTTTGCCGCCGCGCAAACCGCCCGAACTTCCTTGTGGATAAGGACCATTGTCGCTGGTGAAGATCACCAGTGTTTCTTCATCCAGGCCAAGCCGCTGCAATGCATCAAGTAACTCCCCCATGCTCCAGTCCAGGGACTCTACGACATCGCCGTACAAACCGCCGCGGGATTTACCGGCGAAGGCCTCGGACACGTGCAGCGGGACGTGTGGCGCCGTATGCGAGAGATAAACAAAGAAGGGTTGTTCCCGATTCTGTTCGATAAAACGGATAGCCTCGGCGGTGTACCGTTCCATGAGCGTCGCCTGCCGGACGGGCTCCTCAATCTTCACACTGTCGCGATACAGGGCCAACGGGGTTTGATTGTTGCTATAAGGCAATCCGTAGTAGTAGTCGAAGCCTTGCGTAGTGGGCCAGTGCTCAGGCGTGTGGCCGAGATGCCATTTACCGATGACTGCAGAGCGGTAACCCAACGGTTTCAACATTTCGGCAATGGTGAATTCCTCCCGGGGCAGGCCGTGCTTGTCGTGGACGAAGATCACCTGGTGGGCCAGTCCGCTGCGAATGGCATAGCGACCGGTCAACAGGCCTGCGCGGCTCGGTGTGCAATTGGAGGCGCTGGCATAAAAGTCCGTCAGCTTCACACCTTGCCGCGCCATTGCATCGAGCCGCGGCGTTTCAAGCAAGGTGGAACCATACACCCCCAGGTCGCCATAACCCAGGTCGTCTGCCAGCACGATAATAATATTCGGCAACCGTTCAGTTGCAAGCACCGTGAATGCGGTACAAAAAAGGCATACCAGGCTGACGACCCGTAAGCGCCAGACTTTCCTGTCAGTTTTTGTTGACGCCTTCATACATATCGCCGTCGCTGAGGGTCGACCGGGCTTCGAGTGTCTCGCGCCCGCGCGCCAGGTAGGCGAGGAGTTGTTGTCTGGCGTCCGCATGTTCGCGGGACATGTCGTACTGCTCGCGGGGATCGCTCTCCACGTCGAACATCAGTACGGACCGATTCTTCGCCGATTCAAATAAAATGGGTTTCGCATCGCGCCACGGTGGGTAGTCACTCAACACCAACCGCCAGCGCTGGGTACGTAATGCGGCGATGCGCCATTATTGAAGAAATACAATACTTCATGGGGCGACTGATCCGGGCCACCGGTCAGTAACGGCAGAATATTTCGGCCGTCGAGTTGTTGTAACGACGCTAACGATAACCCGGCAATTGCTGCAAAAGTCGGCAGAAAATCGATATTCATGGCCATGGCCGTCGCCGTGCTCCCCGGCGCGATGTGTCCCGGCCAGCGCGCGATAAGCGGCACGCGGTAGCCGCCATCCCAACCGGCGCCCTTTCCGCCGCGCAGGCCGCCGGCGCTGCCTTCCGGAAACGGGCCGTTATCGCTGGTAAATATAATTACCGTGTTGTCGGCAAGGCCGTTGTTGCGGACGGCGTCTAGCAACCGGCCAACGCTCCAGTCGAGTTCCTGCACCACATCGCCGTAGGCGCCTGCCTGGGAAGTATCTGCAAAGGCAGGGGATGGAACCAGGGGGATGTGCGGTGCGCTGTGTGACATATAAAGAAAGAACGGCGCGCCTGAATCACGTTCAACAAAAGCAACCGCCTCTTCAGTAAAACGCCGGGTCAGCGCGCTTTGATCAACGGGTTCGTCCGCAGGCTCGGTATTGCGGTAGATGCTCAGTCCGGCGGCGTCGTTGGGCTGCAATAATCCATAGAAGAAATCAAAACCATGTGCGTTCGGGCGTTGCCCCGGTGAGTGATGGCCAAGATGCCACTTGCCAACCAGTCCGGTTCGATAACCGTTGTCTTTCAACATTGATGCGACCGTCGTCACTCGATCAGGCAATCCACGCTGGTCTGTGGCAGTGATCGTTTTGTTGGCCAATCCGTCCCGAATCGCGTAGCGACCGGTCATGATCCCGGCGCGCGACGGGCTGCAGACGTTGGCGCTTGCATAAAAATTCGTAAAACGCACACCCTCACCTGCCAGCCGGTCGAGATGCGGTGTCTCAATAAGCGTTGCGCCGTAGACACCCACATCGCCGTAGCCAAGATCGTCGGCCAGGATCAAAATGATGTTGGGGGGTGTTGCAGCGGCAGTCAAGGGGTTGCCAAGGGCCTGTGCTACGAAGCCGAAAATCAGGATACTGAGAACAGTTTTTATCACATCAACAAAAATATCCTCTGCGAAAATACACCTCGTGATTTTGTTTTACGATCTCAAACCCGGATACGGACTTTATTAGATCGTGTGATGATATTGTACTTCGCTTATTCCTCTTCATAGTACAATATATTTCCGAACCGGCATGGCAACGATATCGGGACAGGAATATATGAGAGGAGTCCAGTTAATGTTATTCAACAATATTATGCGGGGTGTTGCCCGACTGTGCCCGGTCGCCATAATCACATTTTTGCTGGCGGGTATCCTGACGGCCCGGACACAGGACTCTCCCGTCCACCCGATCTACGATAATGAGCAGCAGCGCCCACCCAATATCGTTCTTATCCTGTTTGATTGGGCCAGGCGTGATTCGTTATTAATCCGGGTGGCTGGTGTTGTATTTTTGTGATCCTACTCACGTTGCATTTTGGCCTCAAACTTTGCTATGACTGAAGAATATCTGAAAAATCCTGATTACGAGTCGTTCATCAATATCATACGACAGCGGCGCAGCGTGCGCCGGTTTGAGAAAGGACGCTCTATCTCCCGTGAAGTGCTCGAACGTATCGCCGATGCCGGACGCTGGGCGCCCAGCGGCGCAAACGTGCAGCCCTGGGACTTCATCGTTGTGGAAGAACCGGAAATACGGGACCGGGTTGTGGAGGTGTTTATCCGGCAGGCTGATCGACTGAAAATATATGCGAAAGGATTTCCGTCCGTCTATAAAAGTTACCTCAACAATACGGTGGCCATCTTCATCGTACTGGGAGACCGGCGTTGGAATATCAATTTTCCCCATGGCGTGACGCCGGAAAGTGAAGCGGATTACCGGCAGAACAACGAAAATATTTTCTATTGCTCCATCGGCGCGGCAATACAAAATATACAACTGGCGGTCACAGCCAACGGATTGACCTCGGCCTGGTTGTCAGGTGGCGGTGAGCAGCAGACCAACGAGGAGTTGAGCGAATTATTGGGATACCCCCCGTTTCTCAGGGCTTACGGCACCATCCCCATCGGTTTTCCCGCAAAAGACGTGTCTTCCAGGTACCGCCGGCCCCTGCAGCAGGTGATCCACTGGAACCGCTACGAGGCGGAAAAGTTCAGGACTGATGAGCAGGTACGGTATTATTTTGAAAGTCTTCGTCCGTTTGCCATGTACAGGAACAAGACCGAACTGGCCGACTGGGAAGATTTTGAGGAACGGCTCGGCGAATGGCAGGAGGCGTTTACCACGGACTGCACCAATCCTTCAGGCAAACTGCCGTAACAGATGGTTATTGCTTTGATCTGATACTTCGATAAGATAGGCATCTCTCAGTAGCGTGGATGCTTGATTCTTGCGTAATTCCAAAAACAATTTCAAACGGATACTTATCGCTAACCGGGGCGAGATCGCTATCCGGGTCATACGCGCAGCAAAAGAGCTGGGTATCGGTACGGTTGGTATCTTCTCTGAGGAAGACCGTCTCGCCCTGCATCGGTTCAAGCCGGATCAGTCTTTCCAGGTAGGCATAGGCTCGGGTCCGGTCGAGGCGTACCTGAATGGTGCGGATATAGTGCGTGCTGCCGTGGAATCCGAGTGTGACGCACTTCATCCTGGCTATGGTTTTTTATCTGAGAATGCTGATTTTGCCGAACTGTGTGAACAGCATGCCATCAATTTTATCGGCCCCGAGGCCGGAGTACTGCGGGATCTGGGCAACAAGGTCAAGGCGCGGGAACTGGCCGTCAAGGTCGGAATAGCAGTGATGCCGGCGTCCGGGCCGTTACCCGGGGACGAAAAAGAAACGGAACAAATCGCCGGGGGGATTGGTTTCCCCTTGATGTTGAAGGCCAGTTGGGGCGGCGGGGGTCGCGGCATGAGGGTTGTCAGGGATTTCAAGGGAATACACGATACGATAAAGCGTGCGCGCCAGGAAGCAGACACCTCTTTTGGCAACGATGAAGTATTTTTCGAAAAACTGGTTGAGGATGCAATGCATATCGAAGTGCAAATCCTCGGCGATCACTACGGTAATGTCGTACATTTGTATGAACGTGACTGTTCATTACAACGCCGCCATCAAAAAGTCATCGAGCGCGCCCCGGCCATTTATTTGCCGCAAAAAGTACGTACTGATATCTGCCGGGCGGCAGTTAAGCTGGCCCGCAAAGCAGGGCTCAATAATGCGGCTACCGTCGAGTTTCTCTACAACAAGGCCGATAAGGCATTCTATTTCATTGAGGTCAATCCGAGGATCCAGGTCGAACACACTGTAACCGAGGAGATAACGGGCATTGATATCGTCAAGGCGCAAATCAGGATCGCGGAGGGTGAAAAGATCGGCAAGTCCGGCTCAATAGTCCCGTCACAATCCGCCATCAGGGTCTCGGGAACCGCCATTCAATGCCGGGTTACTGCTGAGGATCCAAACAACAATTTTATCCCTGATTACGGCAATATCATCGCCTACCGGAGCCCCTCCGGACCTGGAATCCGGCTTGACGGCGGCACCGCCTATACCGGCGCCTGGATATCCCGCGCCTATGACAGCCTGCTGGTAAAGGTCACCGCACGGGGCAGCGACGGCGATGAAAGCATCAATCGGATGAGACGGGCATTAATGGAGTTCCGCGTACGCGGCGTGGCGACCAATTTGCCGTTTTTAATACAGCTGTTGACCCACCCCAAATTTCAATCCGGTGAATACAATACGCGTTTCATCGATGAAACTCCGGAATTGTTCGAATCCAGCGGTGGTCACGGCCAGGTTGAACGATTACTCAGGTTTATTGCCGATGTCATCGTGAACGGCAACCAGGATGTGAAGGACAGGCCTGCTCCGTTATCTTTACGCGAACCGGTAGCGCCGGTAGCCGTTGGGGAGTTGCCGGGAAATGGCGCGAAGGCGGTCTTCGATGAGCACGGGGCAATAGGGCTGGTTAACTGGATCAGGGAACAAAAACGACCTCTGATTACGGATACCACGTTTCGCGACGCGCACCAGTCATTGCTGGCAACCCGGCTCAGGACGAACGACCTGATTGCGATTGCCCCTTATTATGCACGTAATATGTCCGGTCTGTTTTCCGTGGAGTCCTGGGGCGGGGCCACGTTCGACGTGGCGCTCCGATTTTTGCATGAAGACCCCTGGCAGAGGCTGTTGGATTTAAGCGCGGCCATGCCCAACATCATGCAGCAGATGCTGCTGCGAGCGTCGAATGCCGTGGGTTACAAGAACTATCCGGATAACGTGGTCAGGTTTTTTATTCATCAGGCGGCCGATGCGGGTATTGATGTATTCAGGATATTCGACAGCCTCAATTGGTCTGAAAACATGCAAATCGCCATTGACGCGGCAGGGGAAACCGGAAAAATCATTGAGGCCGCAATCTGCTATAGCGGAGATATCCAGAACCCCACAAAACAAAAGTACAACCTGGACTATTACCTGGACCTGGCTTGCAGGTACCAGGATATGGGCGCACATATCCTGGGGATAAAAGACATGGCGGGCTTGCTGAAGCCTGGTGCGGCGAGACTGTTGATTACTGCATTAAAGCAGGAGATTGACCTGCCGATCCACTTGCATACCCATGATACCAGCGGCATTTCCGCAGCGACCGTGCTTACCGCTGTGGAAGCAGGCGCGGATATTGTTGATGCCGCAATCGACAGTATGAGCGGCCTCACCTCACAACCGAATATGGGCGCGATTGTCGCATCCCTGGAACATTCTGATAAGTGCACCGATTTGAATTCAGAGGCTATCCGGGTTATCAGCAGCTATTGGGAAGAAGTGAGAGAACAATATGCCGCTTTTGAGCCCGGCATCCGGTCGGGCGCCTCGGAAGTCTACATCCATGAAATGCCCGGAGGCCAGTATACCAATCTGAGAGAGCAGGCACGCTCTCTGGGAATTGATAGACGCTGGCCTGAAATTGCCCAGGCTTATACTGACGTGAATGAGTTGTTCGGAGACATCATCAAGGTAACGCCGACCTCCAAGGTTGTCGGCGATATGGCGTTGGCAATGGTGATGGCCGGGTTGACTAAACAGGATATTCTTGATCCCGGCAAGGAAATTGCCTTCCCGGAATCTGTGGTTCAATTATTTAGCGGGGAAATGGGGCAGCCTGTCGGCGGGTTTCCGCCGGCACTACAGGCCAAGGTATTGAATGGTAAAGCGCCCCTGCAAGGCCGTCCCGGTGAATCACTGTCATCCATTGACCTGGAACAGACCCGGGAAACCCTTTCAGCCCAGCTCAAGGAAGAGGTGTCCGATTTTGATTTGGCATCCTACCTGATGTATCCGAATGTTTTTCTCGACTACGCCGAAATGGAACGCAAATACGGTGATGTCAGTATGTTGCCGACCCAAATTTTTTTCTACGGACTGGAAAGCGGAGAGGAAACCGTTTTATCTTTTGAAGATAATCGGCAGGCGATCGTACATTACCTGGCCACGTCCGAACCCGATGAAGAGGGTATGCGCCGGGTATTTTTTGAGCTGAACGGCCAGCCACAGACCGTCATAGTCAGGGACAACAACCTGAGCTATGAAGTCCACCAGAATGAAAGAGCAGACCCCGCCAATCCCGGCCACCTGGCGCGCCCATGCCCGGATTAGTCGTCACGGTTGAGGTATCCGCGGGGGAACGCATCAGGCAAGGCGACACGGTGGTGGTGCTGGAAGCGATGAAAATGCAATCCGCCATCCCTGCTGAGAAAAGCGGCATCATCAAACGAGTCGTCGTCAGCCCCGACCATGTGGTTGATACCGGCGACCTGCTGGTTGTGATTGAGTGAGGTGCATAGTATGAAGATTACGGGTAGCTGTTTATGCCAGGCCGTGAAGTATCAGCTCAACGATGCAGAGTTTCATAAATCGTCGAACTGCCATTGCGTCAATTGCCGAAAGACTCACGGCGCGGCGTTCGGTACCTATCTTCCCGTTCGCAAGGGTGAATTTTGCTGGTTACAGGGCGAAGACAAGGTCAGCCGGTATGTTTCTTCTCCGCATACCTATCGCTGTTTCTGCAGCGTCTGTGGATCACCCCTGGTAGCGTTTGACGGCAAAAAAATCCGCACTATCACCCTGGGCACGGTTGATGGGGATCCTGGATTGCGTCCTGAATACCATATGTACGTCAGTAGCAAGGCGCCCTGGTATGAGATCAGCGATTCTCTGCCGCAGTATGATCTGCGCAGCCCATATACGAAACCACCGGCCACCCGGGAGGATGAATAGAACAAACGCTGTGGCTATAATAAAAAGATGAAAACCGGAGTCATCGGTCTTGGCGCGATGGGTAGCGGCATGGCTTTGAACCTGCACAGAGCGGGACATTTGCATGGCGTTTGGAACCGTACCCGCAGTAAAGCGGAACGTCTTGCCGGACAAACGGGCGCGGTTTTGTTTGAAACGCCGGGTGACCTGGCCGGCGCATGTGAACTTATTCTCCTGTGCGTGTCCCGGGATGGTGACGTCATGGAAATGGTGGAGCAGGTTGCTGCAACTGCAAAAGCAGGCACGATTGTTGTGGATACCTCCACCGTTAGCAGTAACACGGCGCAACTCGCGGCGGCGATGCTGGCGGAAACGGACGTGGCTTTTCTGGATTGCCCCGTCTCGGGCGGCGTTGAAGGGGCTAAAAACGGCACCCTGGCCATGATGGTGGGCGGTGACTCCGAAGTGCTGGCAAAAGCGCAAGAGACACTGGCGTCGATTGCCGCAACGATTACCTTGATCGGCCCTACCGGCAGCGGCCAGGCCTGCAAGGCTGTTAATCAAATCATGTGCGCCGGTGTCAACCAGGCTGTGACCGAAGCGCTGGCTTTCGGCGAGGCCATGGGGCTGGATATGGGAAAAGTCGTGGACGTGGTGGCGAAGGGTGCCGCCGGCAACTGGTTCCTGGATCATCGCGGCAAGACCATGCTTGTCAATGATAATGACACCGGCTTCAAGTTAAACCTCCATCACAAGGATCTGACCATCTGTAAAGCCATGATAAAGGACCTGGAAAACATCTCCCTGCCGCTGGTTGATACCACACTGAGGCAGTATGAGCAATTGATGGAACAGGGATACGGCGATGAAGACATTTCCGCCCTGTACCGGATGAAAAGACCTGCGCCTGCCACAGAATGATAACCAGCCACAGAGGACACAGAGGGCACAGAGTTCAGGGTTTGATGCCTTCGTATGGTCTGGTTAGACCAAGTAATTAACAGGCTTCGTTTCAGTTCGGTCGTTTTAGGTAACAGTTAAGATGACGATAAATATTCAAGCTGACCATGATAAAAAGCTTCTCGACCCACTCTGTGATCTCTGTGTCCTCTGTGGCAAATGCTTGACGACTTCTGAAAAATATGCAGAATAACGCATCTCGCAGGTATTCTGCCTGATCAGCAACAAACCCCGTTAATCGAAAAATTATCTGACTACGGATTATGACAGTGAATGACAAATCGCCGGCCATTGAGGTCAGGGGGCTGGATAAACGCTTCGGGCCTATTCATGCCGTACGGAATATTTCCTTCTCCGTAAACCATGGCGAGGTCCTGGGATTCCTGGGCCCTAACGGTGCCGGCAAGTCTACCACCATGAAGATGATTACCGGTTTCCTTGAGCCGACCGATGGCACAATTTTGGTCAACGGACATGACGTCCTGACGGATCCCATCAGCGTGAAGGCCTCTATCGGCTACCTGCCGGAAGGCGCGCCGGCCTATGCGGAGATGACGGTAATCCGTTTTTTGGAATTCGTAGCCGAGATACGCGGCTTTAACGGCGCTGAAAAACAACAGCGAATCGATAAGGTTATCAACCAGGTCCACCTGGATACCGTCCTGAACCAGACCGTCGAGACCTTGTCTAAAGGATTCAAACGTCGCGTCGGGGTGGCCCAGGCCTTGTTGCACGACCCCGATGTGCTGATCATGGACGAACCCACGGACGGCCTGGACCCCAACCAGAAGCATGAAGTGCGGAGTTTGATTAAGGAAATGGCTGAGAACAAGGCTATCGTCATTTCTACCCACATCCTGGAGGAAGTCGATGCCGTGTGCAGCCGGGCGATTATTATTGCTGCCGGCCAGATACTGTTTGACGGTACGCCGGCGGAACTGCGGGCGCAGTCCGGACTCAATGACTATGATGACGCTTTCCGCACCATCACCAACAGGTTTTATTCCAGCGAGGGAGAGGCGGGCCAATCATGAATAAAAACATCAAGGCTATATTTAAACGTGAATTGTATGGTTATTTCCATACCCCGATCGCCTATGTCTTTATAATTATCTTTCTGTTCCTGACCGGTATATTCAGTTTTTACCTGGGGGCTTTTTATGAACGCGGCCAGGCCGACCTGGAGCCTTTTTTCCGATTTCATCCATGGCTTTACCTGTTTCTGATACCTGCTATTGCCATGCGACTCTGGTCTGAGGAGATGAAGACCGGCACCATTGAACTGCTTATGACCCTGCCGATTTCGGTCATGGACGCGGTGCTGGGTAAATATCTTGCCGCATGGTGCTTTACGGCAATTGCTCTGGCACTGACTTTCCCAATGTGGATCACCGTAAATTATCTCGGCGAACCGGATAACACCGTTATTCTCGCCAGTTACCTCGGCAGCCTGCTGATGGCGGGCGGTTTTCTGGCGGTTGGCTCCTGTATCTCAGCCCTGTCAAAAAGCCAGGTCATTGCATTCGTGATCAGTGTCGTCATCTGCTTCCTGTTTATCCTCAGTGGCTTTCCGCTGGTGCTGGATTTTTTCCAGGGCTGGGCGCCACAGGCCCTGGTGGAAGTGATTTCATCGCTCAGTTTTCTCACCCACTTCGATTCAATCAATAAAGGAGTGATCGATTTGCGCGATCTGATTTATTATCTCGTGTTTATCTCCTTCTGGCTGTATGCCAACGTAGTGGTTATCGATTCCCGTAAAGCCCATTGAGAAACAGATATGAAATATAGACGACTCTTATCAGGCTCGGGCATCCTTGTGGCGGCCGTATTGGCGGTGGCCCTGATCACAATCAACAACAACCTGTTTACCGGTGTCCGGCTTGACCTGACGGAAAATAAACTTTTCACGTTGTCAACGGGTACCATCAACATCATCAGCACGCTGGAAGAGCCGATTTCCCTGGATTTCTACCTGTCCCGGAAAACCCTGGCAGACTTTCCGCAACTGATGAATTACGCTAACCGGGTGCGCGACCTGTTGGAAGAATATGCAGCAAAATCGGGCGGTAAAATTACATTGTCCATTATCGAACCGGAGCCTTTCTCGGAGGAAGAAGACCAGGCTGTAGCCAGCGCCTTAAACGGGATTTCCGTTAATGCCGCAGGTGACCGCGCCTACTTCGGACTGGTAGGTGTCAACTCTACTGATGATGAAGCCAATATTCCATTTTTTCAGACAAGCCGGGAACAGGCGCTGGAGTACGACATTACCAAGCTGATCTATAACCTTGCCAACCCGGAAAAGCGCGTGGTCGGAGTTATGACGGGTCTGCCCTTGTTCGGCAATCCCGCGCAAGGGGTCAGCGAACGCTGGGCTATCATAAACGTCATGGAGGAGTTCTTCGAAGTGCGCAATATCGGCGTCAGTAGTGACAGGATCGATGAAGACGTCGATGTATTAATGGTCGTGCATCCCAAGGGGTTCACTGAGCAGACCCTGTTTGCAATAGACCAGTATTTACTTAAGGGCGGTCATGCCATGTTGTTTGTCGACCCCCTGGCTGAGGGGGACAACCCCGAACCGGACCCGGCAAACCCCTATGTAATGCCGGATATGTCTTCCAGCCTGAATATATTGATGGATGGCTGGGGCGTAGAAGTTGACACAAGCAAAATCGCCGCGGATATCAACCTGGCAATGCGGGTACAAACTCAGGGCGCCCGCGGGCCCCAGGAGAGTAACTATCTGCCCTGGATGCAACTGGGGATAGACAACTTAAATCGTGAAGACTTCAGCACCAGTGAGCTGAACCTGGTTCACATGGGTACCGCAGGGATTGTCGAACTGCAGGAAGAGGCGTCCGTTGAGCTTGCGCCGTTGATACAGACCACCACAGACTCGATGAAAATGGAAAGGGACCTGATTTTCTTCCAGCGCGACCCCAATGTGATGCTGGCCAATTTCGAATCCGGGAATAAAGTCCTGGTGCTCGCGGCAAGAATCAGTGGCAACGTGACCAGTGCATACCCCGATGGCTTGCCGAATGAGGATGAGGAAGACGAAACGTCTCCCATGGATGATACGGTTAAGGAAGGCAGGATTGATGCTGTCCTGGTTGGGGATACCGACATCCTGGCAGATCATTTCTGGATCAGGATGCAAAATTTCTTCGGGGTGCAAATACCCCAGAGTGTTGCCAATAACGGCGACTTCGTCATCAATACACTGGATAACCTGGCGGGCAATACCGACCTGATAAGCCTGCGCAGCCGGGGCGAGTTTTCCCGCCCGTTTACCGTGGTTGAGGAGATACGCCGGGATGCGGAAACCCAGTTCCGCGAACAGGAGCAGGAATTACAGACCCGTTTGGAAGAAACGGAACAGAAAATTGCCCAGTTACAACAGGAAGGCGGTGAAGGCGCGTTATTGCTGAGCCAGGAACAGGCTGCGGAAATTGAAGAGTTCCGGCTGGAACAAATCAAGACCCGGAAGGAACTACGCGCGGTCCAGCACGAACTGCAAAAGAATATCGAGCGCCTGGGCACACTACTCAAATTTATCAATATCGGTTTAATACCGTTGTTCATCGCGCTGCTTGCCCTGTTTGCGGGTATTCGCTATGCGCATCGCAAAGCCTGATGAATAACAGGTATATCATAGTCACAGTCCTGACACTTATTGTCGTCATTGCGGCAGTTATCGTCAGTCAGCAAAGGGCGCCGCAAACAAGCATGGATAAAACCAGGCTGTTCCCGGAGCTTGCTGAGAAAATTAATGATGTGAGCGAATTGATTATCCGTGACAATCAAACCGCGCTGACTGTTCACCGTGTATCGGGCAAGTGGGGTATAGCGGAATCCGATGGTTACCCCGCCCAGGTGGACAAGGTAAAGCAAACCGTGCTTGCCGTCTCCGATCTCAACATTGTTGCAGAAAAGACAAATAATCCTGACCTCTATAAGAGGCTGGGCGTTGAGGATCTTGACAGCCAGGGGTCTGCCTCCCACCTGTTGACGCTGACAAGTGACGGGGATGAGCTGGCAAAACTGATCGTCGGCGACACCAGGAGAAGCAAGTCCGCATCCAGCGCCCCGGGTTTGTACGTTCGTATTCCCGGACAGCAACAGGCTTTGCTGGTGGAAGGCAGGCTAACGGTCAGCGCAGACATTATTCAGTGGATCAAACGGGATATCATCAATATCGAGGGGGATCGGGTCAGTGCCGTTAAAGTACGACCCACAGGCGAGCCGGAGGTTGTTCTGAAAAGAGATAATCTCGGAGATGATCTGGAATTACAAAATATCCCGGAGGGCAAGGTACAACAATCCGAATACCTTATCAGCCGTATGGCGACCATACTGGAAAATATATTCGTTGATGGGGTAAGAAAGAAGGACAGCATTGATAACACCAGGCCGGATGCCATGATCAACGTTACAACGTTCGATGGTTTGATAGCGAACATAGAGGTCATGAAAAGCACTGAACATACCTATGCACTATTTTCATTTACAGCACAGGTTAACCGTAAAATTCCGCAACACACTGCAGATGAAAGCTCCGGGGAGAGTGATGCTGAGGAAGAAGGAGGGGTAACTCCGGAACAGGAGGCTGAAACCCTGAACAACCTGGTAGAAGGCTGGGCCTACCAGTTATCCACATCAAAGGCGGAGTTGTTCAACCAGTCCTTATCTGACTTGATAAAAGACCCCGAGGAATAATATCGAAGCGCCGTGTCATGCTGGTGGAGACCAGCATCAGGATACCTAACCCTGTAATTTCTACGCCCTCTGCGGTTTTTATTTCACTTTTTTAGATCACTAACAAATTGTTTTATATGGATAAACAAAAAAAGTAATGTTATTTTTTAAAAAAATTGCAATTTCCTGTTGCATTGCACAAAACATTCGGATATGATGCGTTGCAACATTTACTTAACAGAGGATACATCCGTTATGAATGCACAAACCGAAAAATATTTGGAACCCGTCAGAGAGATTAATGCCCTGGCGCTGGAAAACGTTGAGAGACTGCTGGATATTCAACTGAAGTCAATCAATGACACAGCCAGGCTTGGCGTAGAGCAGTTAAAGTCTGCAACCGACATCAAGGACGCCGATAGTCTGAAACAATATTTTACCGACCAGACTGATTTGGTGAAATCTCTCGGCGAACGTTTTGTTAAAGACACGCAGGCTGCATTGGAACTTGGCACCAGCTATGGCGAAAAGGTACAGCAGATCATGACGGAGACCATCAAGCCGGAGACAATTTTAAAAGCTGCGGCAGCAAGGACAGAATCAGCAACGGCCGCTAAAGCTGCTCCCAAAAGCAAATAAGTAGTTAAATTATCCCTCCTTACCGCTGGCTTTCCCCCCAAAGCCTGCGGTTGGTCAGCCGCCCGATAGGGCGGCTTTTTTATTTCTACCCTGTTAAAATAGCGGCTATTATTCACAAAATACTACCCGCATACTATGACGTTCCAGGAATTGATTGTCGCCTTGCAGCAGTATTGGTCGGAGCAGGGTTGCGTCATACTACAACCCTATGATATGGAAGTGGGGGCCGGCACCTTTCATCCGGCCACTTTCCTGCGTGCTATCGGTCCGGAGCCCTGGAATGCCGCGTACGTACAGCCTTCCAGGCGGCCCACTGACGGACGTTATGGTGAAAATCCAAACCGCCTGCAACGCTATTATCAGTTCCAGGTGATATTAAAACCCTCACCGGCTGATATCCAGGAACTCTACCTGAAATCATTACAATACCTGGGAATTGATACGCTCACCCATGATGTTCGATTCATTGAAGACAATTGGGAATCGCCAACACTGGGGGCCTGGGGGCTGGGCTGGGAAGTCTGGTTAAACGGCATGGAGATAAGCCAGTTCACATACTTTCAACAGGTCGGAGGGCTGGAGTGCAGACCGGTTTCCGGTGAGATCACCTACGGTCTGGAACGGATAGCCGTCTACCTGCAAAACATAGACAATGTATACGACCTGGTCTGGGTCAATGCAGATGATGGCCCGGTAACCTACGGCGCTATCCACCACCAGGATGAAGTGGAAATGTCCACTTATAATTTCGAGAAGGCAGACACAGAATACCTGTTCCGCTGGTTTGATGAATGTGAAGCGCAGAGCTTGAAACTGGTTGAGGACGACCTGCCGCTGCCCGCTTACGAACTTGTGCTGAAAGCATCGCATATCTTCAACCTGCTGGATGCCAGACACGCCATAAGTGTTACCGAGCGACAACGATTCATCTTAAGGGTGAGGACCTCGGCACGGGCCGTAGCCCGGGCGTATTATGACAAAAGAGAACAACTTGGATTCCCGTTGTGCACAAAAAAGATTTATTACTCGAAATAGGCACGGAAGAGTTACCGCCGAAGTCGTTAACACGGTTGGCGTCAGCCCTTGCCGACGGTGTCCACCAGGGATTACAGGACAAAGACCTTGAGCACGGAGATTTTTCCTGGTTTGCCACCCCGCGCCGGCTTGCAGTCATAGTTCGCGACCTCGTAGTTACCCAGGCTGATAGTCAGGTAGTAAAACGCGGACCGGCAACCGCTTCGGCATTTGACCAGGCAGGCAATCCCACCAGGGCAGCGGAGGGTTTTGCCCGCTCCTGTGGTGTAAAGGTGGAAGACCTGGATCGCCTGGAAACGGACAAGGGCAGTTGGTTGTCATACAAATGCCTGGCACAAGGGGCACGAACCGACGAACTGGTGTCGGATATTATCAATCGTGTGCTTGCCGGATTACCCATACCCAAACGCATGCGCTGGGGTGATAACGACACCGAGTTTGTCCGACCCGTCCATTGGGTGGTGCTGCTGTTCGGCAGAGACGTTATCCGCACAACCGTCCTGGGTATAGAAACAGGACGGGAGACCTGTGGCCACCGCTTTCACCATCCTGAAGCAATCAAATTATCTGATGCCGACGAGTATTTAAACAGGTTACTTGCAGAGGGTCGTGTAATTGTCGACTTCAGCGAGAGAAAAAAACAAATCAGACAAGCCGTAATCGAGTCTGGACAAGCTTGTGGCGGGCGGGCGCTGATCGATGAGGATTTACTGGATGAAGCAACTGCACTGGTGGAATGGCCCGTCGCCATAACCGGATCATTTGATAATGAGTTCCTTAAACTCCCTAAAGAGGTACTCATCGCGACTATGCAGTCACACCAGAAATATTTTCCCGTGCTGCATTCCGACACCGGTGAATTGACTGCCGATTTTATCACAATAGCCAATATCGTCAGCTCGTCCCCTGACACAATCAAACGGGGAAATGAACGGGTTATCCGGCCGCGACTGAGTGATGCTGCGTTTTTCTGGGAGCGTGATCGCAAACAACCTCTGGAACATTTCAACCCACAAACAAACAAGGTCGTCTTCCAGCAAAAACTTGGAACTGTTGCAGACAAAACCGCGCGCATCAAAAACCTCGGGGTATTTATAGCGGGACAACTGGGGGTCAAGCCAGACTTGGTAGAACGCGCGTCCTACCTGGCAAAATGCGACTTGTTGACCGATATGGTCGGCGAGTTGCCGGAACTGCAAGGGATTATGGGGCGCTATTATGCCTTGGAGAGCAATGAACACCCAGAAGTCGCGCAGGCGCTGGATGAACAGTATATGCCGAGGCATGCCGGCGCTGCTTTGCCCGAAACAGCCACGGGAAAGATACTCGCGCTGGCCGATAAACTGGATACCCTGGTCGGGATTTTTGCCATCGGTAAGGCGCCAACCGGTGATAAGGATCCTTTTGGCCTGCGTCGTGCGGGTCTGGGGTGTTTGCGGATCATGATTGAATGCGCGTTGCCCCTGGACCTGGAAGCCTGTATAGCACATTCTTCCGGAACCTATCCGGACGCTATCAATGCCCGGTCAATAGCATCTGAGGTATTTGATTTTATGCTGGAGAGACTGCGGCGTTATTACCTCGATAACGGTGTCAGCCCCGCCGTATTCGACGCGGTACAGGCCTGCCGGCCGACGCAGCCCCATGATTTCAACCTGCGGGTGCTGGCAGTGGGTGAATTCCTGCAATTACCTGGATCAGACAGCCTGGTGACAGCCAACAAACGTATCCGGAATATCCTGAGACAGGCAGAGTATACCGGCGAGGCCGGAGCGGATGAAAAATTGCTTGTTGAAAAAACGGAGATAGATCTCTATAAACAAATTCATGCATGCGGGGCAGGGGAGCATATCGGACGCGGCGATTACGGCGCCGTACTGTCTGCCCTGGCCGGCCTGAGAGATCAGGTGGACGCCTTTTTTGATGAAGTGATGGTCTTGTGCGATGACATGAAACTGAGAAATAACCGTCTTGCCTTATTAAACGAGTTGAGAAAACTGTTCCTTACTACCGCGGACGTCTCCAGACTACAATGAAACTCATCATACTCGATATGGACGGCGTGATTAACCGGGATTCGGATAACTATATCAAGACGGAACAGGAATGGGAGGCCATCCCCGGCAGCCTGCAGGCAATAGCGCGGCTTAATCACAGCGGTTTTCATGTCGTAACCGCGACCAATCAGTCAGGACTGGCCAGGGGCAAGCTGACGCTGAGAGAGTTGAACAGGATTCACAAGAAAATGCATACTCACCTGACCCAATACGGCGGTGTCATTGAGGCTGTTTTTTTCTGTCCCCATGACCCGGACGAGGGCTGCGCCTGCCGTAAACCCAAACCGGGGCTGCTCAAAGAGATTGAGAGAACGCTGCATACGTCCCTGCATGATGTTCCCATGATAGGAGATCGGTTAAGTGACATCCAGGCAGGACTGAACGTCGGCGCCAGGCCCATCCTGGTCAGGACCGGTAAAGGACAAAGACAACTGGATGAAGGCCTTATTCCGGACAACATTCCCGTCTATGATGATTTGGTGCAGGCGACATCGGCGTTGCTTGCCGGCAAATAATAGCCACAGAGAGCACAGAGTACACAGAGAAAAACAAGTGAGAAATATTTAATGTCAGAGCAATTTCAAAACCAACGTACTTCCCGGATGTTCCAGATGTCATTACGACTTTAAAAACCTCTGTGATCTCTGTGTCCTCTGTGGCAAACATAACTAATAACAGGACAACCATATTACTCCGGGTCAGGTCATCGATATTCTTTCTGGGAATGGTGCTTTCCACACTCATAGCGGTTCCCATCACATTCATCCTGCTGGCGCTGCCCTTTGCCATGAGGTTCCGTCTGGTATCAAACTGGGCCAGGTTTAACCTGTGGTGGTTGCGCGTCACCTGTAACATAAAAGCGGAGATAACAGGCCTGGAAAATATAATCGATCAACCCGCCATCATCATGTGTAAACACCAGTCCACCTGGGAAACCCTGGTTATCCAACTGTTGTTCCCGCCCCAGGTATGGATATTGAAACGGGAATTGTTGTGGATCCCGATTTACGGCTGGGGACTGGCAACCATGCGCCCCATCGCCATTGACCGGTCCCTGGGGGTTCGCTCATTGAAGCAGATCGTACGCCAGGGTGTGGAACGGTTAAACGCCGGTTTATGGGTGGTGGTGTTTCCGGAAGGCACACGGATTGCGCCGGGCAAACGGCAAAAATACCATCCCGGCGGCGGTATGCTGGCGGAGAAATCAGGTTATCCCGTCATCCCGATTGCGCACAACGCCGGTCACCTGTGGCCCCGCAACAGTTTTCTGAAATGGCCGGGCACCATACGGATGGTCATCGGCTCTCCCATACAATCCAAAGGCAAAAAAACCGCTAACATCACCCGCGAAGTAGAGGAATGGATTGAAACTACCGTAGCTGCGTTGCCTAAGCCTGATAATCAGTCCTGATAGTCGATACTCTTCTGCGCAGCGAACCACAGTTCCTGCCCGATTGGGTTGTTCATTTCCTCAAACAGGTGCCCTACCAGGCCGGCACAGCGTGCAATCAGCACGATTCCACGCATCAGGGAGGCCGGCACGCCGGCTTCGCCAAGTACTGCCGCGATAGCGGCGCTGACGTTCATTACCAGCGGCTTGTTTACTACTTCCTGCACACTGACTTCGAGAATCTCTAGCGCGCGTAGGTAATCGCCGCTCACTCCCATCTCCTTTGTGATGTCCAGAAGTTTCCCGACCCGCGGGTCGCCCCCATGATGGATAGGATGACCGAAACCGGGGATTGGACGGCGCATTTGCCGGTAAGACCTGACCTTTTCTATCGCTTTGGAATTTCGCTCCGGTTCCGGCGCTGCAACGATATGTTCCAGCAGCTCTCCGCATTCGCCGGCAGTGCCGGCATAGCGGTCCCCAACTCCCAGCAAACCGGCGGCTACCGCACCCTGAAACGATTCAGGTGCGCCAAGACGGGTCAATCTGGTGGCTATTGAGGAGGGCACCAGGCCATGTTCCATGATGGTTACCAACACCGCATCTACGATCCTGCATTGCGTGTCCGTTGGTTCTTCGCCGAGCGCCTGCAGCAAAAACAATTCAGTGAACGAATAGTTGCCCATAAGTTCGCTCACAAGATTCTTTCCGCGAATCAGAATGTCCTCTTCGTCAAACCCGCAAATTGCCGTGCTGGGCGGCAGCTTGTCATTGCCACTCATCGGAATCCCCTTATCGTGATAATTTAGAAACGCAGGCCGATAGCCTGAAAAATTCACTATAGCATAATCGTATCAGACTACATCGCGCTGCCTGCAGGCCCGCAAAATTTTTTGTATATCGGTATATTGTCACCAAATAGATGGATTCGCTTAAAAAAAATTTATAAAGTTAACACCATGATATATGACGAAGAGATCGAAACCCGCCCGATAGAAGAACAATTCTCACGAGACCGGGAAAGCTATCGGAAGCAAATACGGTACCTGTTCAGCCGCTCCGTGTTTTATCAGCGTAAGCTGAAAGAGGCCGGCTTTCATAGCCCTGCTGAAGTGGGTGAACTGGAAAATATCGCCACTCTCCCGTTTACGGAAAAAGACGAGATCCGGGCGACTCAGGCAGCCTCTCCCCCGTTCGGCGACCACCTGGCCTGCCCCCCGGAAGACCTGCAACGGATCTACAATACCAGCGGCACAACAGGGGTACCGTCCCGTCTTGGGCTGACTCGCAACGACCTGGACATTTACGCGACAAACGTGGCCCGCGGGTATACCGCGGGAGGCTTTGCGAAAGGGCAACGAATCGTAGTCGGATTTAACGCGGGACCGTTTGTCGCCGGGGCGGTTTATAACGGTTTTGACAAGCTGGGCTGTACAGTGATCCCGATAGGCACCGGAAACACGGATCGACTCGTCGGCGCTATCCAGACGCTAAAGGCAACGGGAATCAGTTGTACCCCCTCTTATGGATTGTATCTTATCGACTGGTGTCGGAAACATGACATCAAGAATCGAACCCTGGGGCTGAAAAACATGATTACCGCTGGCGAACCGGGAGGTGGAGACCCCTTGATTCGCGGCCGTATCGAGGACGCATTCGGCTGCAAGGTGCGTGAAGCCATGGGGATCGGCGATATTACGCTGACGGCATGGGCCGAAGACGATGACGCGGACGGAATGCATTTTATGGCGCGCGGCTTTGTCCACGTTGAACTCATCGACCCTGACAGCGGCGTTCCGCTCGCCTGGAAAGATGGCGCTGAAGGCGAACTGGTTTATACAGCGCTAATACGGGAGGCGATGCCGCTGCTGCGTTTCCGGAGTCGCGATCACGTCATTGTCAACATGAGGCCCAATCCGTTTGGCCGAACCGGCCCCAGAATACGCTGCGTGGGCCGCACAGACGACATGCTCATCGTGCGCGGCGTCAATGTATTTCCGTCCGCGATCCGCAGCGTACTCAAGGAGTTCACCCCAGAAGTATCAGGCATGATGCAGGTGAGGCCGAAGGAAAAAGGAGTGATGCAAACCCCACCTCTTCCGGTCGTGGTCGAACTCGGTGACAATAACTCAGCGCCGTCCAATCATTTGCAACTACGCATAGCAGACGAGATACGGGCGCGCCTCCTTGTCACAACCGATATCAAGCTTGTGCCTTACGGGACCTTGCCTCGTGAAACGTACAAATCCAGACTTATCGACTATTCTGACGTTATGAATGCATAGGTCGCATCGTCCTGAGCGAAAGATAATGGAGTTCCGATTTTCTATTATTTTTTTACAGGGCGGGATCAAGGGACACAACCGTCAGGTTCTCCCGCAGCACCCTGATATGTTCCGGTCCGATACCGCAACAACCTCCGATAACTTTAACTCCCTGGTTGATCCATTGCCTGGCAAAGCCAAGATATGCCTGCGGAGAAATAATATCCTCAAACTTCCAGTTCGGCGGAACGAAATAGCCGCTTTCCGCATAGGCAAACACGGGACCATCCCACAACTTATCCAGTTCAGTTAACGCCGGTCCGGTGTGATGAACGCTGGTATGCATGACGCCTGCCGCCTCACAACCAACCGACAGGACTTCTTGCGCCATTTTCTTAAACGACAAGTTCTCAAGCTCAAGTCCCCGGATTGAAACATGGTTGGTGACGTCGTTATCGTCGTTGATGAAAGCACTGAAACCCGTCCATACCGGTATTCCCGTTGATCTGGCCGCGCCAACCACTATGCGGGCGTTATCAATGTCGCGCATCATCTCCGCGATAATAAGCTCGGCGCCGGCTTCCACCAGTAACTCAGCCTGACGCAAGTAACCTTCCCTGGCCGTAGCGTCCGTCGGCATACGCACAGAATCGAACGCAGGCGTGGAAGACATGGAGGCGGCAATACATACGTCCTGTCCGGTATTATCACGCGCCTGTAACGCCAAGCGTAGCGCGGACTGGTTGATTTCCGCGATTTGATCTTCCAGTCCCAGGCGCCGGAGAATGTGAGGCGCTGTGCCGAACGTATTGGCGATTATCACATCAGCGCCGGCATGGATGTAACTTTCGTGGACCTGGCGCACCACCTCAGGCTGTTCCATATGGGCGATACCACACCAGGCCAGGTCGTTCATCCTGACGCCTTGCCGCTCTATCTCCGAGCCGGTGCCCCCATCCAGCAAGACAATTTCTTCGTTATCCAGCTTGTCTTTGACTATTCGATAACTCATTTATAAATTTTTCAATCTTCCGCTTAAACAACCTGAAATATTTCGTGAAAGGGACAAAACCACTTACCTCAGATACCCCAACTAATACCGCCATGCTTTCGGCATGGTAAGCCTACTCTTTTTCGTGGTAATTTCTGTAGGGAGAAGACACATTTTCAATCGTTTCGTGTTGATGTTTGATTTAATTCCTGGCTTTTGCGCTTTGGCGGGCTCGCTACAATCACTGCTTTGCCACTCGTCGAAGGCGCCAAATGGTGTTTACAATTACTTCGGCATTTTGTACTGGCAAGCCCTCGGCCATCAGCGAATCAATAAGTTGGTCGTCATTTATTTCATCTGGCTCAGTAGGAATAGGTTCAGAAAAAACTTCATTCCCAGTTGACCATACTGTTCTTATACCATCAATTGCTTGCT
Organism: Gammaproteobacteria bacterium; assembly: GCA_965205405.1. Classification (GTDB taxonomy): domain Bacteria; phylum Pseudomonadota; class Gammaproteobacteria; order Eutrophobiales; family Eutrophobiaceae; genus JAAXHV01. The sequence continues at coordinate 775,532 of OZ242169.1, read as the reverse complement.
GATTATTAACTCTATATAAGGGTTGTTCTTCAGCAACTCAACTACTTGTTCTGGGAGTGAAGCTATCGAGGTGCTTCCATTTATAAACGATCGCGATCTTCGTATAAATATGCTGTCGCCTCACCGAAGACCTCAGGCAAAGCGACAAACTCGGGAAGCAATTTGCGTTCGCGAAACGATATGTCCGGGTCATCCTCGCTAAACGGCATCAAAGAAGTCACAGGACGATCTGGTTCTATGATGGCTGTCAACAACCTGATTATTCTGCAATTCCTGTTCGACATTTCGTTTCAGTTAACTCTAAATTCAGTGACGGCGTTAGCCCTTCCTTCAAGCACTTTCTTGTACAATGGCGCACTTTTTATAAACAAACTCCGGGGCAAGGTCAGTTCCGGACTCCCAGGCAATTGTGTCAAATGAGACATGGGCAGTTTTGAAGATGCTCATATCTTGTATGTTATGAAAAACTCCGAAATTCAAGTATGGCTTCATATCCAGTAATCCACACTCGCCATTATTAAAAACTACTAACAAAATATAATCCTCTTGACACTCAACAGATATTACAGCCGGGGGCATCAGCTTGGCCTCACTGTAGTGGTTGAATTTTGAACGGTTCTTCACCATTCATGACGAGTTCCCAATTTGCCAGAAGATCTTCTTGGTGGAGCTCTGCCCACGCCAAGACTAACTTGGTCTGCTTATTTGGCAACTTACCATCAATAATCTCACAAGTGCGAATATCAACCCTTGCCTTATATTCCGCGTAATAAACATGAAAATGAGGTGGAGGATGCTCACCAGGCGCAAAATACATTCTAATAATGATCCCATAAAACATCGATATAGTTGGCATCCCGAAACTCCTCATTTAGTCAATCAGTTTTTTCTTCACGATGGCAAGCTAACCTACAAGCAGCAAAGCAGTATGTCCAAGCGAATGAAATGAGTGACTTACACTTCATGTTATGTGGCGAACCCTACGAAGACGATATAGATGTTGTTACTTTCGAATCGAACCAATTCCGATGCTTCGACGATAGTCGAGCGATGGTTTAGAATTTTGAGTAGGTGTTGTGTAGCTTTCCTGACCTCCGGTGTATCCAAAAACACCATGAATTTTAGGCAGCGCTGTGGGTCCATTTGTGATTTGCTCTTTCCGTCGGTTAACGCATCTATGTCTTTGATAATCGCACTCTTCTGAGCGGAACCATATACGGTTCCTTCATTAATAGGGATATTGCACTTTACTTCAGCAATAAGCGCAACAGGGGCATCCAACTCGATGTCATATCCGTTAGTGTTGGGTTTCGTATCCTTAATCGTCTCGATCATACTATCAACATCAGACATTGCTAGGCCCAGGTTCTGCCCCAACCACTGGACGAAAGAAAGAGTTACCTTCATTGTAAGAATGTTATTTATGTCACTAAGGACAGCTTTAAGTTTTAGAAAACCAGATTCATCCAAGTTTGAATAGTAGTCCTTTTCTTCGAGACTAAACTGACCAGATAGAAAATCGTTTAGTCGTCTCTTCAATTCACCCTCTCTGTCATATGACCCGCTCATATGAGTTGTCGGTATTTTCTCGCCAATGTTTGTGCGTCATTGAGCACTTTGGTAATTTCGTCCATTTTTAAGAGCATGTAACCGTAAATTATGTTCGCCTTCGATGATTGTTGCAACATTTGAGGGAATGGCCATTAATGCTCAGCCTTATGGTGCTCCACTCCCCGGGCCGTCTGACGAAGCAGACTAAGGGCTGCTATACAGTCATCTATGGCATTGTATTTACTGTTCGGCAAAGGAAGCCACTATCCAGACTCTTTGAATGCACGATATATGTGCATTGCACATTCCCATCTGCATTCTGGAGGGTCAAGCTTATATAGGTCACGAGTATGATTTATCTTGTAATCCTCAGCAAAGTCAACGCCGGACGGCATCTGCCTGCTCACGTTCAAAGACTATGTTGCCATCAAAAATTGTCATAACCACCAGTGTCTCTCCAATCACGTCGGCCTGTCCCTGTTCCGCCAGCTCTACGACGTTTTGATCCAGCACTATCAGATCGGCCATTTTTCCGACTTCAATACTACCCAGCTTATCATCATGACCCATCAAACGTGCGCCATTAATTGTGTAAGCAGCCAGGGCATCATGAATATTGATACGTTGACCGGCATTCATCACCACGCCGTCTGCCTCCCGGGTCACTGCGGCCTGCATACTGGGAAAGGGGATAGGGTCACGCGTGCCCACGGGCGCGTCACTACCCCATGTCAGGATACCACCGGCTTCCATCACTGATTTGACCGGGTAAACATTCTGCATGTAATAGTGCTGAGGGTTATACAAATCTGCAATGCCGTCAACCTTGTCAATGAAGGGAATCACCATCACATCGTATTCAACGTCCGGAAATATCCAGACATAGGTAAACGCGACGTAGACACCCAAATCGCCCATACGTTTGACATCATCGGGATGCGCCAACTGAACGTGGGTAATGCTTTGCGTCAAATTTTTAGCATCTGCCTCCTGTTTAACTTCAGAAAATGCGTCCATTGCGGCGCGTACTCCTCGATCCGACAGTGCATGAATATGGACATGAAATCCTGCAGTTGTCATTTGTCGTACATACTCCTTTATATACTCTTCGCTGTGTTCCAGTACACCGCCACTTTTTATACATTGCGCCGGTAGGTTCACCTGATTCATCTATGGCAATCATTTCCCTGAAGTCAGCAAAAACGGTTTTGATTGTCTCCTTGTTCATACCCACCACATTGCCGTTTTTGTCTCTTGCCTGTGCCAGGGCCAGACTGTTGACTGCGGCATGATGACCATCGTCACCCCACATGATGATCGGGTGCTTGCCTGATGCGGCATCCAGGGCAGCACGTATTGTTTTCAGTCTTTCACTCGGCTGGTTACCACTGGAAAACGGCCACTGCAGGACCACCAGCCAATCACCTTCCACTATCTGATGGTCCTCAATACATCCCTGCAGAAAAGGCACCATTTCTTCAAATGATTTTGCGTCACCCTTGAAATCACACATATCCGGTTCCACAACACCGGTGGCGTGGATATGCATGTCATGCAACCCAGGCATCAGCATGCGCCCACCCAGATCACGGACCTCTGTGTTGTTGCCGATAAACTTACCGGCGCCATCATCACTGCCAACATAGATAATTTCATTGCCGCGAATCGCAACAGCCTCTGCAACCGTCCTGCTGTTGTCTGCAGTGTAAACATAGGTATTGGTCAGTAGGAGATCGGCCGGCTCAACCGCAGGAAGTGGCGTTCCAGATTGACTTGTTGATTGTTGCGGTTCTTGAGAACAACCAACCAAAGTCATGCTAATAATAAACAGAATAAGTAAATGATTCGTCAGGTTCATGGCATATCTCAGATACTTGGGGTCAGTGTAAAAATTCACAGGGTTTTATACACTGACCCCTGACTCTGAATATAGGTCATTGCTTAATCAATTCGCCAAGTCTGGTATCATTTCTCATACGCATACCTTGATTGAAGCTTTGTGATCCGGTAAATCTGTCTTTTCAGCGACTGGTTCACCATCAAACCATTCCGAAAAAAATGCATATAAGGAGCATAGTATGAAGGCGATTGTATTAGAAGAACTTGGCGGTCCGGATAACCTGAAGATAAAGGAGGTGGGTACGCCGGAGCCGGGACCGGGAGAGGTGCGGGTAAAGCTGCAAAGCTCTGCACTGAACCGGCGTGATTACTGGATCACCATCGGCAGGTATCCGCGTACGAGTCTCCCCTGTATCGCCGGTTCCGACGGCGCCGGGACGATTGATGCCGTCGGTGAGAGCGTTGATGACGCTGTGATCGGTAATGAAGTGGTGGTTTATCCGGCCAGGGAATGGGGTAACAACGAGGCCGTGTCCGGCCCGGATTTCCGCGTACTGGGTATGCCGGACCAGGGCACGTTTGCCGAGTACATCTGCTGTCCGGCTACGGACGTGTACGCCAGGCCCGCGCATCTGAGCTGGGAGCAGTCAGCCGCGGTTCCCCTTGCCGGTCTGACGGCCTGGCGGGCCGTTGTGACACAGGCCGAGGTGAAAGCGGGACAAACCGTGTTGGTGACGGGGGCCGGCAGTGGCGTTTCGACCTTTGCCATCCAGTGGGCCAGAGCGTTCGGTGCGGAGGTTTATGTGACCAGTGGTTCGGAAGAAAAAATTGAAAAGGCCAAGTCTATCGGCGCCGTCGGCGGCATCAGCTATAAACAGGAGGAGTATCATAAGGTTCTGAGAAAACAGGCAGGAGGCTTTAATGCCATCATCGACAGCGCCGGTGGGGATGATGTGAATAACCTTCTCAGTACTTTGAGGCCCGCCGGACGGTTTGTATTTTTTGGGGCTACCCTGGGCAGTCCCTCGACCGGTCTGGAAATACCGAGGTTGTTTTTCAACCAGAACCGCATACAGGGGACGATGATGGGGTCCAATGCCGAATTTGAGGCGATGCTGGGCTTCGTCAGCGAGAACAAAATTGAACCGGTCGTGGATCGGGTCCTGCCCATGAGTGAGGCCATCGCAGCCCACAAGCTGCTGGAATCATTCAGCCAGATGGGCAAAGTCGTCTTGCAGAATAGTTAACGTATCTTTAAATTGTCACCCTGTGACGAGCGCAATTATCCCAATTGCGATGATTGCAACCAATAGATACAGGCTGCCCAGGTAAGGGCGCCGTTTGCGCGTTCCTTCCCTGGCGGCCTTTATTTCCTGTCCAAGTGTGCCGTAACGGCTTGGCAGGAATGTGCCGAGGTATTCGTGCAAAAAGTTACTTGTACGCCTGGTCGGCAAGCCCATGTCACGCATCAGGTGGTCGACGTAATGGGCGATATAAGGCCCCGTAAATACACCGTCTTTAGCTTCCGGCACTCTCTCTTTTGCCCAGTTTTCCAACCGGTCGATATCCCGGTCCATCTCCTCGATCGAGGGCAATGTCATATTTCCGCTGAAGTACTGTGCCGCCCAGTGCGCGCCTACTTCAGAAGACAACGGGCAGGTCAGGGTTGGAAAAAATCCGATGAACGCCAGCCTTTGCTGTCCGGGGGGCAATATCCGCCGGAATAAATTGAACCGGCCGTTTTTGTATATCTGCGCTCTCAACTCTTCACTCAGGAACGACATATCGCGTTGCCATCCTGTGCCCATGATGACCAGGTCTGCTTCTATCTGCGTTCCGTCGTCAAGTTCGATACCTGCCTCGTAAAACCCTTTGACGCCGGCCCGTATGGCACTGATACGGCCGACATCCAGCAGGTCAAAGAAGTCGTCGACCTGCCCCACACTTTCGAAGCCCACCGGTAACTTGTGTTCGGGAACCATATGCCTGGGCATGCCCAGAACACGGGGTACGACGGCGCTCATAAAGGCCCACCAGAGCCAAACGATCGGTTTGCCAGGGCCGTGTAATAACTTTTCATCCCAGGGACGAACAGGATAATTGACGAACATCTCGATAAACCGTGAGATAAAGCGTAAATCACTGCGAGCGCCGCCGGGCAGGTAACGCGGCACCATCCAGTGTGGCTTGCGAAATACCAGGGTGGACGTTTTTCTTTCACGGGCCGCCCATGCGGCGCAATCGAGAGCGGATTTGCCGCCGCCTATGACGACCACCCGCCGGACATCTGCGACAGCGGGATGGGTCCATTCACTCGAATGACGCACCAATCCCTTAAAGGTCTCCTTCCCGGGGAAATCCGGCATCAAGGGTGTGGAGAAGGCCCCTGAGCAAATGACGACAAAGGCAAACTCATGGTTGTACTCCTTGTTATCATCGCTCGTCGAGCGGACCGTCAGCGTGAAGCCCTGCGTGCTGTTACCATTGATCTCCGCAAGGCGAACTACCTCGTTATTGAATTTGATATGGGGATGCAAACCGAAATGATCTGCATAGGATTCCAGGTGTGCTCGCACTTCCTCCGCGTCAGGGTATCCACTTGTGGATGCGGGATAGGGATAGTCGGTAAGACTGTAGGTTTCCTTCGCGGTATTCGCCCGCAAGCCGGGATAGGCCCGAGAAAGAGCCCAGACCCCGCCCAGGTCGGGTTCCTTTTCGAAGACAAGGACGTCGAACCCGTTTTCCAGAAAGATCTTGGCCGTTACAAGACCGGCAATGCCGGCGCCTATGATGCCGACCCGTTGCACTGGTCCCGTACCTTTAGCGCTACTCTGGGTAGTCTTTGAAATGGCATCTGCATTTTCGTTCATATTTTTGTCCTGGTGTCTGTGGTGATTTAATGCAGAGGACGACATTAATAATCGGCGCTCGCGCTATGTACGATACTGAAATATTCTAATTTGGACAATCTTCCAGCTAAAATTGCGGGAGAGTCGATATCGAAGGACACTATTCCGATATAATAGTCAGCCAGGTCATCCCACATAACAACTGAACTATAAATAAATAATATGAATCAAGCAATTATCTATGACGGGGTCCGTTCGCCCTTCGGCCGCTACGGAGGAGGGTTGTCCGTGAAACGGCCGGACGATTTGGCGGCGGCAGTGATCAGGGCTTTATTGGACAGAAGCGGCGTTGAAAGCAGCCTGGTGGAGGATGTTGTCTTCGGCAACACCAACCAGGCGGGGGAAGATAGTCGAAACGTGGCGCGTAATGCCGCCTTGTTGGCCGGCATGCATACATCCACGGGCGGAGCGACAGTCAATCGGTTGTGCGGCAGTGGCGCGGCGGCCACCCTGGATGCGGCCCGTGCGATCAGTTGCGGACAAGGGCAGTTGTTCATCTCCGGTGGCGTTGAGAACATGAGTCGTGCACCCTGGGTATTGGGCAAGGCGGAAACCAGCTTTGATCGCAACCAACAGATGTATGACACCGTTCTCGGCTGGCGTTTCCCGAACAAGTTACTCCTCAAGCAATATGGCGACGATACGATGCCGCAGACCGCCGATAACGTGTCCAGGGACCTGAACATCAGCCGGGAAGACAGCGATGCCTGCGCGTTTGCCTCCCAGCAAAAATACGAGGCGGCAAAGAATGCCGGGTTTTACACGGATGAAATGGTTGAAATTGAAGTGCCGGCAAAACGACGCAAAGACCCTCCCGTTAGGGTGACGGCAGACGAGCACCCCCGGCCGGGAACGACATTGGAGAAATTATCCACCTTAGCGACCTTGTTTGAAGGTGGTGTCGTTACCGCCGGCAATGCTTCCGGCATCAACGACGGCGCGGCAGCGCTTTTGTTGGGTAACGAAGACATCGGTAAAAAGCTGGGCTTGACGCCGCGGGCGCGTATCCTGTCCGGCGCAATCGCCGGGGTAGATCCTCGGGTGATGGGGATAGGTCCTGTCCCCGCCTCGCAAAAAGCCCTGCAACGAGCGGGTTTATCATTGTCCGATATGGATGTGATCGAGATCAATGAAGCCTTCGCAACCCAGGTACTAGGCTGCCTGAAACAACTGCAGATTGATTTTCAGGACGAACGGGTCAATCCGAACGGCGGCGCCATCAGCATCGGTCACCCGCTGGGCGCATCCGGAGCGCGGCTTATCCTGACGGCAATACGACAACTGGAAAATATTGGAGGCCGTTACGCCTTAATTACCATGTGTATCGGCATAGGTCAGGGCATCGCCGTTGTGATTGAGCGGGTTTGAGCAAGGCCGATGAAATCATCGCAGTCATCGGTGCTGTATCCGGGTTAACTACCGGCAGATTTGGATCCCGGGGGTATCTCTATAAATGCGTTAGTGAAATTTCAAACGGCACATCGAGTTCGCGGAGTTCTTCATCCTCACCAGTGCCGTCACACCACATCAATATTGCCATTTCGGCGGTCTCATCAAGCACGGTCATATCGTGATGCCAGACACCACGGCGATAAGTGATGCCCTGTTTACCGTCTGCCAGGAAACACTTCACCCGGTCCAGGTCCGGACTTCCGTCAGGTTTGTTTGGAGCGACGATAACCAGGTATCTGGCCACATTGATGGGTATGAATGTCTGACTGGAATAGGGATGCCTTTCCAATACTGTCGCGCGCATAGGCAGTTTGTCGAGCGGACTGATGGTGATGATTGATAAATCAACACCAGCATTTTCCCGGGAGTTTTCCAGAAAATCATTGAAGAATTTACGCCCCGGCTCGGCAGGACTTTCCAACACTTGCCCAAATGGGTGAAACGCTTCGGGATTCAAGGGTTCGACAGTGATTTTCGGACGTGTCATCAAGCGGTTTTACCGACTGATTATCCTCTCTGATATTTCAATATTGCGATTCCGGCGTATGTACAACCAGACCGTCCAGTTCCGCGGTTACCTTGATCTGGCAGCTTAAGCGGCTGGTCGGCTGCGGACTCATGACAAAGTCCAGCATCTCCTTTTCCATGTTCTGGGCCTCCGGCAGTTTGTCGAACCACTCCTGTTCCACGTGCACGTGACAAGTGGCGCAACTGCACGCACCGCCGCATTCGGCAATGATCCCGGCAACCCCGTTATTGACGGCGGATTGCATGACACTCATCCCTTCTTTGGCATCTATGACTGTTTCTGTCCCGTCGAATGCGATATAGGTGATTTTCGGCATTTCCTGAACTCCAAAAAAGCTGTTGTTTCGTATTATTGTCCAGACTTCAGGCAAAGATTATAAAGAAATCAGGGAAAAAGGGGACAGATTTATTTTTCAGGATAACGAAGTATGCCTTGCAACGATATAACAAAAACAGATCTGTCCCCTTTTCTGTTAATCAGTGACCAGCAACATTATTTTTCCGATATGCCGGCTCGACTCCATCAATCTGTGGCCTTCATTGGCCTTGCTCAACGGCAGCACCGTATGAATGATCGGCTTAACCTGACCGGACTTCAGCAGGGGCCAGACCTGTTCTCTCAATCCTGCTGCTATCGCCGCCTTGAACGCTACCGGTCGGGGACGTAACGTCGAACCGGTTACCACCAGGCGCTTCAACATGATGGAGCGGATGGACACCTCAGCCGAAAACCCTCTCAGACCCGCGATGATGACATATCGGCCTTCCACTGCGGCTGCGGCAATATTACGGTTGGTATAATCTCCCGCAACCATATCAAGGATGACGTCAACGCCGTTACCGGCTGTTGCGTTCCTGCAGGCTTCAACAAAATCCTCATCGTTGTAATTTATCACGAGGTCTGCTCCCAGTTCGCGGCACACCTTGCATTTCTCCTCGTTACCGGCCGTAGTAAATACGGTTGCGCCAAACGCTTTCGCCAACTGTATGGCTGTTGTGCCGATACCGCTGCTGCCGCCATGGATTAAAACCGACTCCCCCGCCATAAGCCCGGCGCGGTCAAACAGGTTACTCCAGACGGTGAAAAAAGTTTCCGGCAGGGCAGCGGCTTCTATGGGCGTCAGCCCTGCGGGAACGGGTAAACACAAGGGCGCATCGGCAACGGCAAGCTCAGCATAGCCGCCACCGGCAACCAGAGCACAGACCTGGTCTCCCGGGTTCGGCCAGGTCACGCCACCTCCGACCTCGATGACTTCACCTGCTATTTCCAGGCCGGGAATAGTCGACGCGCCGGGCGGCGGTGGATATTTTCCCTGTCGTTGCATTACGTCGGGACGATTGATGCCGGCTGCCACAACTCTGACCAACACCTGGTTTTCGCCCGGGACGGGCGCATTACCCTCGGTAAGTTGAAGGACGTCGGGACCGCCGAATTCTGAAATTTCGATATGTTTCATGGCGGCACATCATACCGCTAACGACACGGAAAAACACCCATCTATTGGCTTCCAGTCGCGCGGGAGTATTTGACCTGATAATCAGCCTCAGTAATTCAACCGGGCCGACAAGCCGCCGTAGACATTCAGCGTAGGCGCCGGTTCAAACACCCTGCCGCCAAATCCGTTGAGACGCAGGTTGGACATGTACTTCCGGTCAAACAGGTTGTTGATGCCGACGAAGGGAGACACCTCCAGTCCTGCAAACTGAAAGCGGTGCCCAGCCCTGAGGTTTGCGACTTCATAGGAATCGGAAATGACGCTGTTGGTGTTATTTACCGCCAGGTCGTCGACCGCGAGGATGTCCCAACTCAGGTAGAAACCGGAAGCGTGGTGATACGCCAGTTCCGCAAAAAACTGGTTCTCCGGTAAGCCGGGCAACATATTGCCTTCTGCCGCCAAATTAGTGGGAAAGCTATCGAACTCAAAGTCAGAATAAGTATAGGATGCGGTAAGCTGCAATCCCTCCATAACCTCTACGACGATGGCGGCCTCAATACCGTTCCGGTCAGTATCGGCATTCTCAAAAAATGAACGATTTCCGATATTGGTCACGCTTACCACTTCGTCTTCCACGTCCATGGTAAACCCGGCAATATCGAAATAAACACGACCACCGATGAGACCCCGGGCGCCAATCTCTAAACTGTCCGCATTCTGGGCATCCACGGAGGCAAACCCGCCCAGGTTAACATTCAGGTTTCTCGCGGGATTGGCCAGTTCCGTAAAAGTGGGCGTTTCGAACGCAGTCGCGTAGTTGAAATAGAAACTGACCGAGTCTGTCGCTGCCCAGGTCAACCCGACACTTGGGCTGAATTCATCAAAATCCAGGTCGCCGGATTGGTCCGCGTTGGCGAGGAACCGATCTTCGACGGACAGATCGACTATGTCGTAACGTCCGCCCAGGGTAAGCTGCAGGGAGTCGGTCAATGCGAGGCTGTTACGGATATAAAAGCCGTAAGCCTCCGCTTCCTCCAACTGGTCGAAGGACAAAGCGCCTTTAATCCCGGCGTCATTGGAATAACGCTGCCTATCATCTTCCTGGATGTCGATATCAAAACCCGCGGTGAATTGGTTGGGACGGCCAAACAATTCTCCTGAATAGGTGTATTGAGCGCCGCCGCCGAAAAAGAACCGGTCGAACTCGACCACCCCGTCATCAGATACAAACCGGATATGGGAGCCAATAGGCAAAAAGGCCTGAAAATCCCGCCACAGGTAGTAATTGCGCACCCTGATCTCATGATTCTCACCGAACTGGTGACGATAGATCCAACCGAATTTCTGCTGCTCAAGTTCCTCACCGGCGTTGGAACTGAGGTTTCTTGGCTGAGCCTGACGCCGGTCTGCTTCCACGTCCGCCGCATTGACACCACCTGAATCATCCGCCTGTGGGGATTCCACCAGGTTGAAGATAACGGTCAGGTCGGAATCACTGTCAAATTCATAGCGGAACTTGCTGTTTACCAGTCCATGTTCCACTCTTGAATTAGCGCGATAACCGTCGCTCTCCATGTAGGAACCATTCACCAGGTAATTCAACTTGCCCGTTTGTCCACCAAACTTGAGTTGATATTTTTGGTGGTCATACTCACCCAGTGTCACTCTGCCCTCGGCAAACGGCGTATCCGGGCCGTCCTCGGTATGAAGACTCATGACGCCGCCGGATGCACTGCCATACAGTGCTGAAGAGGGTCCGCGGATGATTTCGATGCGGCCTACCGAACCGATATCGATGTCATCAACTCCGCTCTGACCGTCGGCCAGTGTTGCCGGGAGGTCGTCAACGAATACCTTGATCCCGCGTATGCCAAAGTTTGCCCGGGCGCCAAATCCCCGAATGGCAACACGCAGGTCCTGGCTGAAATTATAGCGATTTTGAAAGAAGATACCGGGCACCCGGTTCAGCGATTCGTCCAGGCCCAACTGCTGGCGACCTGCCTGGATATCTTCCAGTTCCACAATACTGACCGCGCTTGAGACGTCCGCCAGTGACTGGTCCTGGCGTGTTGCGGTCACGATTATTTCGTCGAGATCGGTAACAGCGTAACTCGCCGTTGCCGAGATCATGATACAGGCGGCAACCGTCCACCTGCAGAAGTGAAAATTCCCCATCGTATATTCCCCTGAAAGCAATACTTCTTTGGTTTTGCTAAGCGGTGAATATTAGCAGGATACGCGCCAACCTTACACCATAAAACCGGTCCATTTAAAACTTAGCGATTTTGCACTAAGGTAGCTCCTTAACTGACAGGAGAAACACCGTTGCTAACACCTGTTGACCACCGGTCAACAAGGCAGGATAATGATCGAATATCAATTGGCGAGTACGTAGGAGAGCAAGTATTGCATGCAGGAGGCTACCCACCTTTGACGTGTCACCCTGCGGTTAGAGTGCTTTTGCTATTGTGGCAGAAGCCAAGAGTGTTGTCGTGCATAATTTATGTTGCTCCGCTTAAGTAAATCGTGCGGATGTGACGCATCTCTTTTCATCAAAACGCCGCCTCTGAAATAAAAATAGCACATAATTGTGATATATTATATTTTTGTGATAAATTAACATGTGGGAGCTTCGTCAATATGGATCAGCGTATGATGACATTTATGAAAGATGCGACAAGCAACTCAAAGCCCGCATTGATGCCAGGCTGGATAAATTGCGTTCACTGGGTAATCTAGTCCGTGAGCCGGTATCGAAACCTCTAGAACATGGTATTTTCGAGCTTCGAGCCAGGTCAAAGAATGTACAAGTAAGGTTCTTGTATTTTTTCAGGCCAAACAAAGGCATCATTATCGCTGTCGGTCTGTTTAAAACACAAAACAAAGTACCCAGAGCCGAAATTGAAAAAGCTAAACGATTAAAAGAAACCTTTGATAAAGTACCGGAGTTGTTAAATGAAACGACTGAAGTCCATTGATTTATCTCTTTTTGAAAAGTTGCAGGACAAAGAATTCCGCGATGCTTTCTTTGAGCAGGAGTTTTTTGACGATAACGCATTAGGCATCCGTGCATTACGGAAAACGCGAAAAATGCGCCAGATTGATGTTGCTAACGCCACTGGAATGAAACAATCGGCCATTTCTCGAATTGAACAAGCGGAATACTCAAGCTGGAACTGTAAGACGTTACTTCGCTTGGCTCAGGCATTGGATGCAAAGCTTACCATAGCATGGACATCAGCTGATCTTGCCGTCGAAAAATATAAAACGATAGAGTCAAACACCGAAAACTTGGCCGTTCTTAAAGCCCGGGAACAAGCATTGACAGCCAACGATGACCGAAGACGAGAAGTTGTAAACTGGTCTGCTCGGAGGCCGTTAGATCGACCGAGTAACCAGCCTAAAACTTCCTCCTTAGGCACTACAGCTACACATGGTGCGCCTTGATGAAACTCATAGACTATCAGTTCTCTCAAGTTACTCGTCTGTCGACCTTCATGCGCCAAGCCGGACAACTCTATATCCCGGATGCGTTAGCTGAATTCCAACAACGTTATGGTTTTGTTGAAGCGCCAAAAACGTTGACAGATTGGAACTCCAACAATGGTGTCACATTTCAGCACGGAAAGTTTGAAGATACTGCTATTAGTAAGTTTAGCCTGTATTCCGATGGGGTAGTCGCTCACGCATCGGCACCCGTTGAGGTGGTTGAGCAGTTCGTGGATGATGCGATGATCTGGGCCGAACAATCGCTGCAATTCGAAGAAATATCATCACTCCCAAGCGTACAACTATTTGATAGTCAGGTTATTGTCCAGTGTGCAGTGGATTTTGGTTCAACTTGGCAAAAAATCGAGGCGTTTGGACGTCAGATCTCAAGTCTGCTGGATCTATATGGGGTTGCCGCCAAACCATATAAAATAGCAGGGATAGGACTCCAAAATGATGTGCCGGATGCAGGAATGTACAGAACAGCCAAATTTACCTTTGAACGTAAGTTTGACAAGCCGTTCTCTCAGAACTTATATTTTTCATCTGCGCCTCTTCGGTCTAAAGATCACCTCGAACTTCTGGCTCAATTGGAAAGAACGTTTGCGACCTGACCTGAACTGACGAAGGTATCGGCATTAAGTACAGTGATGGTATACATCACTGAGGGTTCGCTGGTGTTGGACTACCCGCATTAACCTCAGATTTCAGCATACAAAGCGCTAAAGCTCTTCGGCTTACTCTATTGAATGGAACTGTATTAACTCATAACTTTCATAAATACTTTCCTGGGCCTGCCTGGTCAGATACGGATAAAGCATTTCAATAATATGATCATAGCCTTCCTGAACTACCTCCGAGTTTATATCGTTGCCTTGTATTTCTATAAAATTCAGCCAGTTGTCACAGAAGATCCAGGTCATCATGACGAGGTAGCGTAAACTTTCATCTCCTCCCGGTTTTTTGAGGACCTTGTTTTTTACCAATGCATCAAAGAACTTGATAACAGCCGCTATTCGACGAGCCCTGTTGGTTCTGACCTGCAGCGCCAAATCGGCATCTGCGCGCACCAATGAGACCATCTCCCGGTATATAAAACGGTATCTCCATACATAATCGAATTGGCGCACGAACATTTCCGCCATGTGCTTTACGGTTGGTTGCTTATCATCTCCTTCCCAGTAACTTAGCACTTCCCTGGAGATATCCTGGTAGATGGCCCGGATTAATTCCTGTTTGCTGGTGTAATGATACTGCAGGTTGCCCCTGCTGATACCAATCTCAGCGGCAATTCTGCCGATGGAGATATCGGCTGTGCCGAACTGGTTAAACAGGTAAATCGCTTTCGATTTAATATGCTCTTGTGTCTTGTGACTGGTCATTATCTTCAGGATATTCCCGTATGGTGGAAAATGCCTGGTTGTCCCTATCCATTTTTTCGAACACTGAATAGTTTAACATTTGTGGACAGGTGTCTTCATCGTATAAAACAAGTATTTACCGTCAACGATAGAAATTAGGCGTGGTTGACTAATATTTTTCTTTGCTGATTTCCACAAAGTTCATAAGCTTTAGTGAGCAAACCGCATGAAACCTTTGGAGAAGTAAGTATGTCTATCACCGCCCTGAAGAAAATTATCCTGGTGGTTGCCGGTCTTGCAGTCATCTATTCCATACCGCCAATCAATGCCCAGACACTTGAAGAAGTAGTCGTTACTGCCAGAAAGAAAGACGAAAGCTCATTTGAAATTCCAATCAATATCACCGCTATTGGCGGTGATCAGTTGGAACGGCTGAAAGCCAGGGACTTTGTTGACTTTGCCGGTTCCGTACCCGGCCTGCAATTCCAGGATTTGGGACCCGGGGATAAGGAGTACATCATTCGCGGCGTCAATGCCAAAGGCCCCTCTACGGTCGGGTTCTACTATGACGAGGCGGTAGTTACTGCGTCCAACCAGGAAGACGGGGGTGGCCGCAACGTGGATATCAAACTGATCGACATGGATCGTATCGAAGTACTGAATGGCCCCCAAGGCACCTTGTATGGCGCCAATTCCATGGCCGGTACGATTAAATTTATCCCGAATAAACCGGATCTTGAAACATTCAGCAGTTTCCTGGAAGCCGATGTTTCCACCACCGAAGAAGGTGGTGAGAATTATGCAGTGAACGGCATGGTAAACATACCCTTAGGTGGCAGCGTCGGTCTGCGTGTCGTGGGATGGCAGTTTGATAACAGCGGCTATATCGACCAGCCCCGGGTGTTTGCCGGCCCCCGTAACAATATAAATGATGAAAGCACCAGCGGCGGTCGCGTCATGTTGCGTATTCAACCGAACGACCGTTTGACTCTTGATGTTTCCTATTTCGCACAGCACACTGAGGTTGGCGGCAGTCCGAGATATACACCAGAGGGCGTTACGCCCTGGAGCACGGACGGGGTATGCGGCGGTCCGTCCTGCGATTTTCTACACTTTATATTTCCACAGGCGAAGGCTGTGCCGGGCTTTAGCGTCACTGACGACCTGACCAATACGGATATCACCACCAATTATTGGGAGGATGAGTTTTCCATTGCCAGTTTGATTCTGAATTATCAGTTCGATTTCGGCACTTTATTGGCGACTACCAACCTGTTTGAACGTGACCTGTTTTTTGCCTTTGACTCAACCCCGATCCTGGTCAACTTTATGGTCCCGATCCCGGGGATAACCTTACAGCCGCAAACACGGGATGTGTGGTCCTCCGAAGTTCGTTTCTCGTCAGACCTGGATGGAAGGTTCAATTTTGTAACAGGCGTTTATATACAAAGAGAAGATGTCACATTCGATGTTGAAGTTTTGACCATCCTGCCTGACGGTGGTCCCAATGGTGTCTTTATGCCGGGTAATTTTACTACGCCCAGCACTAATGCGACCTTCGGTTCAGGGAATACCTTTTTTGGGGTGAACGATACCGCCGACCTGGAGCAAGAGGCCTTTTTCGGCGAAATCTATTTTGATCTTACCGACCGTTGGGAATTGACGGCCGGATTGCGTTATTTCCAGTCGGATTTACGCGCAACGGCGGTGGAGACACACTCATTCAGCCCGGCGCCGGGCCCTGCGGGAGACAGCTCCGGTGACGAGGATGCGCTGACTTTCAAGGTAAGCATGTCCTACGATATCAATGACGACCAGATGGTGTATGGCACAGTCTCATCCGGTTTTCGCATAGGGGGGCTGAACAGGGCAAATTTACCGTTTGCTCCCGGTATTCCGGAGTCGTTCGATTCCGATGACCTGATCAACTATGAACTGGGGTATAAAGCCAGCCTGTTTGGCCAGCGCGTTCGTCTGAGCAGCGCGGTGTATTTTATAGACTGGTCTGATATGGTTCTCGACCAGTTTGACGCCTCAGGCTCAATTCCGTTTCTTACCAATGTCGGCGACTCCGAGATACTGGGCTTTGAATTCAATGCCAATGCATCACTGTCGGAAAACCTGGAATTTGCCATCGGCGGGTCGGTAATTGATGCTGAACTGAGCGAAGACCAGATACCCGATGCCTTGGGTAATAACGGTATGGATGGTGACTCGATTCCTAATATCCCAACGTTACAGGGATTTACCTCGCTGTCTTACCGGCAGTCCTTGAGCAACGGCGCTGAGTTTTCCGCCCGTGCTGACGTGAATTATCGGGATGGCGTTGATACAAAGTTTAATACGGCAAGCGCGTTTAACGTCAAGCTTGATTCCTATGCCTTAGTCAATCTTGCCGCTTTCTATGAACATAATAACTGGTTACTGTCGGCTTATGTCAGGAATGTCACTGATGAGCGGGCCGAATATGATGCTATCAGCTCCGCCCAGGACCCGTTGGGGATCATAGGCAACCGGCCAAGAACTATTGGCGTCAGTATAAAGAGAGCGTTTAACTGAAACAGGGGGCTCCTGGCACCATTTTAACTTTGCCCACCTTTAAATTTATCTATCCCTTTTCTATATATATGATAAAGTTATAAGCATATTATTTTTGGTTCTATTATAATGTGCTTGGAATGAGTCAACCTTCTGACAGACTGTTTGAATCCCCTGTCGTTTCAGATGAGGTCAAGACTTCCACCTGTTATATGTGTGCGTGCCGTTGCGGGATTCGCGTTTATCTGAAGGATGGAACAGTCCGTTATATTGAAGGAAACCCCGAACATCCGGTCAATCACGGCGTACTGTGTGCAAAAGGCGCAGCCGGTATCATGCAACACTACTCTCCGGCTCGGTTGTCCCGGCCTCTTCTACGGGTCGGAGAGCGAGGTAGCGGCGAATTCAAGGAAATAGAATGGGATGAGGCCCTGGATATTGCCACCCGCTGGCTAACCAGAATACGCGCCACCGATCCGAAACAACTGGCTTTCTTTACCGGCCGCGATCAAAGCCAATCCCTGACCGGATGGTGGGCGCAACAGTTCGGTACCCTGAATTACGCCGCCCATGGCGGTTTCTGCTCCGTCAATATGGCGGCAGCCGGGTTTTACACGATTGGCGGATCTTTTTGGGAGTTTGGCGAGCCCGACTGGGAGCATACCCGGTATTTCATGATGTTCGGGGTAGCGGAAGACCATGCGTCGAATCCCATTAAAATCGGTTTAGGCAAACTCAAAAACAGAGAAGACACAAAATTTATCTCCGTTAACCCGATTCGTACCGGCTACTCCGCGATAGCGGATGAATGGGTCGGAATTCGCCCCGGCACGGACGGTCTGTTCATCTTTTCCCTAATCTATGAATTATTGAAGGCAGAAAAAATCGATTGGGAGTACCTGGTAAGGTATACCAACTCACACTGGTTGGTGATCCAGGCTCCAGGCACAAGTGAACACGGCCTGTTTGCCCGTGCTGCGGAAACCGACAGGCCATTGTGTTTTGACAAGGTCTCTGAGAAACCGGCCGATGCAACGGCAGTGGGTGTAACACCTGCCCTGACGGGAGAATATGAATTACACGATGGACGTAAAGCCGTCCCTTCGTTTCAACTCCTGGCGCAAAGATTTCTCAACCCTGCTTATGCGCCGGAGCAGGTTGCCGCGCAAACCGGTATTCCGGCAGATCAAATCAAACGTATCGCCGCAGAACTGGCCCATGCGGCATTTGAGCAACAAATAGAACTGGATGTTCCCTGGGTCGATTGGGCCGGACGCAGACACGACAAAATGGTTGGCCGGCCGGTATCCATGCACGCCATGCGCGGCATATCGGCCCATTCGAATGGGTTCCATACCTGCCGGGCGTTACATATCCTGCAAGTCTTACTGGGATCTATCGATACGCCCGGCGGTTTCCGTTATAAAGCGCCTTATCCGAAACATATTCCGCCACCCGACAAACCGGCCGGCGATACCGAGAAAACCGACACCCCGCTGGGAGGAATGCCGCTGGGCTTCCCCACCGCACCGGGTGATCTGCTCAACGGTGAAGACGGTTCCCCCCAACGAATCGACAAGGCCTTCAGTTGGGAATATCCGTTGGCGATACACGGCATGATGCATACGGTGATCCACAATGCCTGGAAAGGCGACCCCTACAAAATCGATACATTATTTATGTATATGGCGAACATGGCCTGGAACTCGTCGATGAACACGCGGGAAACCCTTGAATATCTCACCGGCAAAAACGAGGAAACGGGTGAATACAAGATCCCGCACGTCATATACAGTGACGCCTACTATTCCGAAACGGTTCCGTATGCAGACCTGGTGCTGCCGGATACGACCTACCTGGAACGTTGGGATTGTATTTCCTTATTGGATCGGCCCATCGGTGAAGCGGACGCGGTCGCTGATTCTATTCGCCAGCCCGTGCTCCAGCCGGATCGGGACGTCAGACCTTTCCAGGACGTTCTTTTGGAACTGGGCCGGCGACTTGGCTTGCCGGACATGGCAAAAGCGGACGGTTCGGCAAAATATCCGGGAGGCTATGCGGATTATATTGTGAATCACATGCGTACTGACCGCATTGGTCCCCTGGCCGGCTGGCGTGGAAAATCCGGCGAGCGTGATTGTACCGGGCCGCCCAACCCGGATCAGCTGAAACGTTATATAGACAACGGTTGTTTTTGGCGACACGAGTTCACCCCGGAACAACGTTATTATAAATTTGCCAATCAAGCTTACTTGAAATTTGCCCATAACGCCGGCTGGATACACAATGAGCAGCCCATCGTCATACAACTTTATAACGAATCGTTACAACGTTTCCGCCTGGCCGCAGACGGACACGGGTATTATCTCCCGCCCGAGCAACACCGGGATCGTATCCGCACCTGGTTCGACCCCCTGCCCACCTGGTATGAACCTTTTGAACATAACCAACTGAATACTGATGATTATCCGTTGCACGCGCTGACACAACGGCCGATGCACATGTATCATTCCTGGGGGTCGCAAAATGCCTGGTTGAGACAAATCACTACTTTCAACCGGCTGTACCTGCACTGCCGTACGGCGGAAAAACTGGGTGTGACAGACGACGACTGGGTTTGGGTGGAAAGCCCGCACGGCAGAGTAAAGGCACAGGTAAAGTGCATGATCGGAGTCAATCCGGATACCGTCTGGACCTGGAATGCCATTGGCAAACGTAGCGGCGCCTGGAATTTGGACGAAAATGCGCCGGAAGCAGAAAAAGGATTTTTACTCAATCACGTCATTTCAGCCTTACTGCCTGAAAACAAGGACGGCTACCGTTATGCCAATGCCGACCCCGTCACCGGACAAGCCGCCTGGTTTGACCTGCGAGTGCGGATCGAAAAGTGTGAACCGCAAGAGATAGCTGTACCTGAACCCCGGTTTTCCGCGCTGCCCCGGCTCATGAATAGCGCCGCCAAGCCGGATGTCTTAAGGTTTGGTAAAGATTTAACAGGGGAAAGCAACGGCGTCGGGCTGGATGATCATATCGAATTTATCGGTAACCGTAACGAATTCAATAAAAAGTCCGAGGGAAACCGGCGCCGCCGCGACGACCCGCAGGTCCGGGACAGGAGCCGCCCGTGACTTCCCTGCCGGCGGCTACCGGAAAAAAACTCGGGCTCGTGACCGACCTGGACACCTGCGTCGGCTGTCATGCCTGCGCCACCAGCTGCAAGGAATGGAATACCAGTGGCTACTCGGCGCCGTTAACCGATACGGATCCTTACGGCGTTGAACCATCCGGCGTCTGGTTCAACCGGGTCCACAGCTTTGAAACGACGAACGAGTTGGGAGAATCTATTACGGTTAATTTTCCAAAGTCCTGCCTGCACTGTGACGATGCCCCCTGCGTCACGGTCTGCCCGACCGGCGCTTCTTATAAACGGGAAAAAGACGGTATCGTCCTGGTGAACCCGGATACGTGCATCGGCTGTAAACTGTGTTCCTGGGCCTGTCCTTACGGCGCCAGGGAATACGACACCGATGAAGGCATCATGAAAAAGTGTACCTTGTGCGTCGATAAAATTTATAACCCTAACCTGCCGGCGCACAGCCGCGTACCGGCGTGTGTCACAGCCTGTCCTACCGGCGCCAGGAGTTTCGGGGACCTGGGCGACCCCGAATCGGGGGTCTCGAAACTCGTCGCGTCCCGGCAGGGCTTTGACCTGATGCCGGAACAGGGCTGCTCTCCCGTTAATAAATATTTACCCCCTCGCCCCAGGAGCCAGGCTCAGGACCAACGTCCGGTTCAACTCAGCCCGCAGGTTACCAGCAGCGATAATGCCATCCTGAAGTGGCTGGATAAGGCGCTCAGTCGTTAAGATGCACCCGGCGCCCTCAATAATTTTCTTTTCTACCATGACCGGAGCAGGTTATGGATTACTGGGTTTACTGGGTGTGAGCGCGCCTTTCGAACTGCTCGCGAATGATCCACAATTCGGCTTGTCCGCTGTCATGGCCGCGTTATTATTGATTACAGCCGGCCTGCTTTCATCGACGTTCCACCTCGGGCGCCCGGAGCGGGCCTGGCGGGCCTTAAGCCAATGGCGCTCCTCCTGGTTAAGTCGTGAAGGCGTACTCGCCCTGCTCACTTATATCCCTGCCATTATATTTGTCCTGGAATGGATCATCCTGGAGCGAACGGGCACAACGCAACGCATTGCCGGTATTGCCACCACGGTGTTGTGCGCGGCGACGGTATTCACGACGTCCATGATCTATGCTTCCCTGAAACCGGTCGCTGCCTGGAACAACTATTGGGTTCCTCCCGTTTACCTGTGTCTGGCATCAATGTCCGGCATGACTCTCTATATTGCGCTACTGGCCTGGTTCGACCGGTACAGTATATGGGCGACGGCGCTGACGGCGAGCATCATCATTATTACCGCCCTGTTCAAGCTGAAGTACTGGTTATATATTGACACAGCGCCCGCGGCCAGTTCTACAGAGTCTGCCACGGGCCTCGGACGGTTCGGCAAGGCGCACCTCCTGCAATCACCCCATACCGAAAGTAACTACCTGATGAAAGAAATGGGCTTCGTCATCGCGCGCCGGCACGCCGTCAAACTGAGGCGTCTGGTTTTATGGTCAGGGTTTATTTTGCCGTTGATCCTTATTCTGTTCAGTGTTGCCGCCGACCACCTGTTGCGTTCCCTCGGCCTGACGCTGGCCGCCCTGCTCATGTTAAGCGGTATCCTGACCGAACGCTGGCTGTTCTTTGCCGAAGCGAAACATACCGTCATGCTGTATTACTAACCAGCGTTTCCCACCAGCCGGATATTGCGCCAGTGGACAACAGCCCCACCATCTCAAATAACGGGAAACCGTTTTATCTACGCATACCGGAGCTGTCCCTGCTGGTTTCCCTGACGTTGATTTCCTTTATCGTCATTGCCATCTTCGCCGACATAGCCGATACGAAAGAACTGGACGGCAACCTGGTTGTACTCATCATGTTCGGTTCATTTTTATTGAGCGTGTTGATTGCCGTCATTGCCGTACTTACCGGGGTCGGTGGCGGTGTGATTTTCACCCCTGTTATCCTGGGATTCACGTCCATTGATACCCTCATCGTTCGGGCAATGGGCCTGGTTGTGGCGATGTTCAGCGGCCTGGTTGCGGCAGGGCCCCTGGCGCGTCGCGGCCTGGTGGATATAAAACTGGTCTTTTTCGGTTCAGTTCCCATCATCTCAGGCTCTTTACTGGGGGCATACGGCGCTATACAGATGGCTGATCGCTTCGGCGAGGCCGGTGATACCCTGGTGCGGCTGACGCTGGGACTGCTGACGTTGGGCATTGCAGCCCTGTTTATGATCAAGGGGAAACAATACGAGTTTCCGCACAATGAAAGAGCCGGTCCCCTGGCCGAAAGTATCGGTTTGACGGGTTCCTACTGGGACCAGTCGGTAAACAGGGAAGTACCCTATAAAATCAGGCGTGGACGTTATGGATTGCCACTACTCATGCTGGTCGGCTTCCTGGGCGGGTTTTTTGGTCTGGGCGGCGGTTGGGCCGTCGTACCCATCTTCAACCTGTTGCTGTTCGTACCGCTGAAACTGTCCGCCGGGTGCAGTGGCGTATTGCTCGCCCTTGGCAATGCCGCGGCCATCTGGCCGTATATTGCCGTCGGCGCGCTCATTCCCCTGTTAGTGGCGCCCTGGATGCTGGGCCAGGTCATCGGCGGGATAATCGGCGCCCACGCCCTGATGAACGTCAGCGCCGGCTTTGTCCGCAAACTATTGATCATCGTGCTGGTATTAACGAGTCTGAAGCTGATTGCCCGAGGTCTTGAAGGTATATCAGGTATCAACTTGCTGTAACCATGGAAACCAAATCCGAAAAAACGCCGAACCGGCAATCACCCGCAGACAGGGCCTATGGCGAGATTGTATACTGGGGCACGATTGCGGCCTCAATACTGGTAATCATAAGTACCACACTCGCATTTACAGGGATGCGCGACGTGATGGACCCGGCTTACCTGTTCAGTTCCATCTGGTCCGGAAAAAGCGCCGACGCAATATGGATGGGAGCGACAGGACACATGCCGGATACATACTGGTATCTGCAACAACTCCGGAACGGCGATTCCCTCGTCATGTTCGGGATTGTCCTGGGAATCTTTTCCGTTATACCCGCCTCATTCGCTGCCGCGATCATCTTTCTGAAGCAGGGCCAAAAATTTTTCGGTGCAATGGGCTTCATCACCGGCATATTGATTCTGCTGCCCTGCCTGAGCCTGCTTTAACTCCAGGATGACCATCCTGCCCGAACTCCAGCTTGACGGCAAACAATACGTGGCGATTGCCAGCGGCCTGGGGAGACAGGCTGAACAAAGACCAGTTGAAAATCATTTATGATTATGTAACTTACTAGCAGCCCGTCTATCCCTCACACCTAAGACAGGAATACCATATGCCAATCGAAAAGAACAAAGAAATCGTAACAGGCTATTTCTCAGAAGTCGTCGACAAACTCAATATAGACCTGCTGAGTCAATACTACACCGATGATTGTATTATCCATCGCCCGGAAGTATCGAAACCCATTATCGGTATTGAAAATTTCAAGGTCGGTCTGGCCAGGGTCATTGACAGCTACAGTTCAATAAAAACGACTATCCACGATCTGTTCGGCGCCGATGATCGCGTCTCCTGCCGATTAAACCACCTGGCTGTTCACCGCGATAATTGGAAAAGCCGCATCGGTTATCACGAAGTGGCCGGAAAAACGGTGGGTTGGTCAGCCATCACAATCTTCAGGATTGAAGGGGATAAAATCGCCGAGGAATGGGTCTGCCGCGATGAACTGGGCATGCTCATAGAACTCGGCATTATTGACGTAGAATAGATACCCGAATTTGCGAATTTGGGGTCAGAGTAAAAACTCCCCTCATAATATGAGCTGCAGCAAGTGCAGGACAGGAGTTTTTACTCTGACCCCAAATCTATTATTCCATCAAACAAACGCCAGCGTGAAACGCTCAATAAACCACAGTGAAGATACAATACCGAGCGCATAGCTGAAAACCAGGCGTAGCTGGCGGTGATCAATCGCAAGTAATAGCGACTGGTTCAAACGTGAAACTGACCACAGACTGATAAATACCAACGCGATAATGATCAGTTGACCGGCTTCCACACCCAAGTTAAAGAATAATAATGCGCTGATCTTTTCCGTCTGCGGCAGCCCTGTCTCCGTCAGGGCCGCGGCGAAACCTGCCCCGTGCACCAGGCCGAAGCCGCAGGCGACCAGGAGCGGTCTGCGCCAGGTCAGCGTAGTTCGGTCGTTACGGGCGATCTCAGTGGCCAGCATCACGATCGATAAGGCGATCACCGTCTCGACTGCCGGGACCGACACCCGGATCACATCCAGCGCCACCAGGAACAGGGTTATTGAGTGGGCCAGGGTAAAGCCGGTAACGGTGATCAGGATCCGGCGCAGGGTACCGGCGATATAGAGCAGTCCGGCAAGGAAAAGCAGGTGGTCAATGCCGCCGAATATGTGGTCGACACCCAGCGTAAAATAATCCCCGACCACACTTGCAAAGGTTTCCGGCGCGGGAATGCGCCACTCGTTCCAGCTCGGGTCGAGAATAATGCTGTGTACATCCCCGTTGTAGAACTCGATACGTACCAGGGATGCAATGGAAGGATTAAATAACGGGTAATCGATGACCAGGGAGTTGTCAGGCAGTCCTTTATCGCAAGAATAAATCTCCGAACCGGTCAGCCGTTGTTGCATGGTTTTTTGCAAGGAGCTATCACAACCCGATAAAACGATGCGCGGGGCATTATTCAGGTTAACGGAAGGTGGCATCTTCCATGTGACCATCACCGTATGTTGACCGGTTTCAGTGATATTGATGAAAAGCGGACGGCTGTCATGGGCGGATACGAAGGGAGCGCCGAGGAGACCCTGGATTATAAAGGCCGTCAGTAATACTGTCCGGATCATTTTGACACCTTATGGCGAATACCAGATAGGCGAGGTAAAGGCCCGTTCCCGGATCACTTCAGGATATCCTTCCGGCGGCTCAATTTGCAGGCCAACCGAATCGTAAAGCGAATTTCTTGGTGTAGGGATCTGCAGCACGCGCAGGTAGTAGAGCGCGGGGTTGTCGGGATCGAATTCCGGGTCCGTCCAGACGGTCGCGAGTTCCACTGCACCGATGTCGTTTGCATAGCGGGCACTACGGCGACCGACACTGTCACCCACAGGTGGCAGATTTCCGTCGGGACCCGGTGTCCGCTCACCGGACCAGACCGCGTCAAAGACCTTTTCCATAGCATTGCCGTCCGCGTCCAACCAGGATTTTACCACCTGGACCCGATCAAGATTCGCCTCGTTCGGATCTTTCACGGCGTGTATCAGGAAACCTGGAGCGCGGCCCGTAGCGGTCAGATTGCCTCCCATCGGCACACCCTTGCCGTAGCCTGCCGCAGCGAGATTTCGACGGTTTAAATCCTGCTCGGAAAAATCGTATCCCGCAAAAAACCGCACGGCGATACGCGGGCCGGTGCTGGCGTAGACCTCGCGCCGCTTGAATGCGGCAAAGATTTCTTCGCGGGTATTGTCCCGCGCCCAGACTGCGGCCAGGCCCGAGCCTGAATAGAGCCAGCCGGGATAACCGTAAAACCCTTCATCTTTATTTTCCGGGAGGGAATCCTGTGCAAATTTACCCATGAAATTGTCTTCTTCCGCGGAGGCGAGCCCAGTATGGCTGTCCGTGGAACCGATCATGCCCAACCTGTACGGGTTAACGCCCAGTTGCCGATCGAGTTCAAGACCGGTTTTCAGGGCTGAACGAACGTAATCGGCTTCGGTAAAAGTCGGCGGACTGGTGCCCGGCAGTCCTTTTTTGTAAATCTCGAAACCGGCAAACTCGTCCCCGGGAGACAGCAGCGGATGGGTCTCGGAAGTCCCCTTGGTCTGGGTCACCTCCACCACGGTTTCCCAGTCCGACCGCAAACGGGCATAACCGGTATCCAAAAAGTCACCGGATGTTGTAGTGCGGGAGAACATGCTTCCCTTAGAAAGGTTCGAGTTATGCGGGATGGCCACGAAGTCAATCCCTGTCCGTTCCCGGGTCTTTGCCAGCCACAGCCAAAGGTCCTCCGGGTTTTCACTGTCATTGGCGCTGTAAGGGAAGATTTGTTTTGCTGCTGAACCAGCAACCGGGGTCAGTATAACCCGGTGCAGGTTTTTGCCACCGGGCTGGGGACTGTATTCCCAACCGATCAGGGCGGTGAACTGACCTGGTGCGTTATGGCTGTCAGCGGTGTCAAGGAGCCGTTCCCAGTTGCTGCGGAAGACTTCGTCGATATGTATATCCTTTACGGCTTCGAAATTCCTGGCGGCAAACCACATATTGCCAAGACCGAAATCCAGCATGGGCATGTCCGGGTTATCCCAGGTCTCGTCGCCTGTAAAGAACCTGTTATATAGCATCTTCACTATACCCGGCAGACTGAAGTCCGGGCGTTGTTCGGGGGGCATTTTATCCAACGCCAGCGCCATCATGTAAATAAGGCCGGCGCCCAGTTCATCGCCGTCCTGTTTCACCTTTAGCATGCGTTTCCCAAACCGGGTATTGACGAGCTTTGCGTCTTCCAGCCACAGGATACTGTACAGTTGGCCCAGGAATTCCGCATGGTCCGTGACCGCCAGAAAATCAAGAGGTGTCTGTATTTTAACTTTGGCCCGGTGGTAGGGATGAATCACGGGTTCGCCCTTGGCGAAGCGGTAGGCCGTATCCGGGTCAGCAGACCTGTTGCCCAGCAAGTAGGCGTCATTGGACAGGTTAGTATGCACGTGGGTATCGCCCCAGAGCAGTCTGCCGGGAAAATCCTCTCCCTGAACCGGTGTAATGGCAATAACGGTCAAGACAGTCAGGCAGGTTATCCATCGATATACAATCTGACCGGATGGCAACGCTTGCATAGTTACCCCTGTGCCGGCGTTGCGCCGGTTTCCGGTTGAACATGGCCGCTGACTTTGGCAATCAGCGCCTGGGCATCACGTATTTCCTGCCCGCGAAATGCGACGACCTGATCCGGTCTTATCAAAGCCAGGTCGGCCTCATAAATTTCGCGAGCCTGTTCGCTTGTTACGTCAAGAACCTTGAGTTCAAGACCGGCCTCAGCAAAAGCCGCTTTGATGCCTGCAACTGACGCAGGCCTGGGTCCGAGACGCAGGAGTGTCCATTCGAAACCGAACTCATCATAGAGCGAGTGGTCTTCACCGAGCCACAAATGCGGCGCGCGGCCACCGGGACAGGAGGTCGGGATATAAACGTTGGCCTGGTCCGGAGGCGGTTCACCATCGGCGTCGATAATCGGGGAGCCATCATAGCGGCATCCGAAAGTAATCCCGGGAATGTTGAATTCCTTGCGTGCATGCCGGTTGAAATACTCTCCTGCCTTAGCGCGAGCTTCAGCGCCTGCGGGAGAGTCTTCTTCCAACTCCACTGGAGCGACGTTTGCACCGAGCGAATCGGCAAGCTGCCGGGCAAAGTTCGTGTTCCGAACTGCCGCCGGGCGACGCTCCGGTTCATAGCTATCCAGAAGTGAATGGGGCGCAACGCCGCGAACCACGGCCGCCAGCTTCCAACCCAGGTTCACCGCGTCCTCGATGGCGGTATTGTAACCGAGCCCGCCGGTCGGCGTGAACAGGTGCGCGGCATCACCGCCCAGGAATATACGACCGCATTGCATGCGTTCGACAACCAGGGTAAAACCGGCCCGCCAGGTGCCGCGGGAGAGGACTTCGACATCGACCGACGCACCCAATGCGGCTTGGAACATATCAATGGCCTCCGCGTCGCTCAATCTTGTTTCATCTTCCTCCGCCCGTAGTTGCGTATGAAATGCAAATTCACTTTTGCCGTCAAGCGCGGCCATAAATGCGCGCCGGTCACGGTTGAAAGTCACGTTCATCCAGGCGGGCGCATGACCCGACACGGAATAGAAGTCAGGTACACGGATGTACATGGCATGCATGCGACCACCCATAAATTCCCTTACCGCGCCGCCTTCGCCGACGTAATGGTAACCGAGTGATTGGCGCACCAGGCTGCGCGCGCCATCCGCGCCGACCAGGTAATCGGTGTGTACCATGAACGTCGTCCCGTTCTCCATATCCTCTATCAATGCACTGACTCCGTCAGTCTGCTGTTCAAAACTGAGCAGACGGTGGCTGAAGCGAATCGTGTTGCTCGTGCAAGCGATGGCGTGCTTGTACAGGACCTGTTCTACCCATTTCTGAGACACTCGATGGGGTAATTCAGCGGCGCTCCAGGACCCTGTCAAGGTCTGGATATGCGACTTGGCAGCAGCGGACGAAGGTAATGAAAAGCGCGCCAGTTCGTAGTGTGCGAAGCGGGTGAAGTAAGCAATATCGGTCGGATAATCCGCAGGCAGGCCAAGGGCGCGCACCTCATCGGCAAAACCGTGCCGCCGGAAGTGTTCCATGGTGCGCGCCTGGGTGGCATTGGCCTGTGGATTGAAGGCTGTGGAAGATTTCTCATCAATGAGTAAGGCACTGATCCCACGCCGCCCGAGCTCGTTGGCCAGCATCAGGCCACACGGTCCGCCTCCAATTATCAGCACTGAATATCGGTTCACCTTCGAAATACCGTTTCTCTCCTGATGCTTGTTACATAGCAAACGTTTCATTCAACAGGTCTGCCAATCCTGACTAAATATTCACGCTTTTGTATGCTCCTATTGCTGAGCAGAGATCAATATTGTCATATAATATAGGTATTATAAAAAATTCATGAGCACAAAAAACAAGGAATGCGACCATGCTTGATAAAGTCCGTACCGTACAACCCGAAAACATCCGCAATCAATTGTTCGTCAATGGTGAATTTGTTGACGCTGAGGATGGCAGCACCATAGATGTCATCAACCCCCATGACGGCACTATAATCACCGCTATAGCCGAGGCGAAACCGGCGGACGTCGATAAGGCTGTCGCCGCTGCCCGGGCTGCATTCCACGATTGGAGCAATACTTTCGCGTCAGAACGCGGTCAACTCATTATGAAGCTGGCGGATAAACTGGAGCAGCATTTTGACGAGTTTACCGAACTGGAAAGCCTGGACACCGGCCATCCCCTGAAAGATACCCGGCGGTTGGACCTGCCCCGGACTTTGCTCAACCTGCGTTACTTTGGCGGCATTGCCGATAAGATAGACGGCCGGGAAGTACCGGTAGAACCGGGTTTCCTGAGTATCGTCAAGCGTAAACCGGTCGGCGTGGTAGGGCAGATCGTTCCCTGGAACTTTCCCATCATGTTTTGCAGTTGGAAATTAGGTCCCGCCCTTGCCGCCGGCAATACCGTAGTGATGAAACCGTCTGAGCTCACACCCCTGTCGACGCTGAGACTGGTTGACCTCATGAATGAAGTCGGCTTCCCGCCCGGCGTTGTGAATATCGTCCCGGGGTACGGCCATATTACCGGTCAGCACCTTGCCGAACATCCTGACGTTAACAAGATCGCCTTTACCGGTTCCACGGCGACCGGT
This sequence comes from Gammaproteobacteria bacterium, assembly GCA_965205405.1. Lineage (GTDB taxonomy): Bacteria > Pseudomonadota > Gammaproteobacteria > Eutrophobiales > Eutrophobiaceae > JAAXHV01. The sequence continues at coordinate 745,853 of OZ242169.1, read as the reverse complement.
CGCAAGATCGTTCAAGCCTCCGCGGGTAATCTGAAGCGCGTATCGCTGGAGATGGGAGGCAAAGGCCCCAACATAGTCTTTGAAGACGCGACGCTTCCCGCTGCCGTCGGCGGGTCGGCGTTCGCCATATTTCACAACCAGGGGCAGGCCTGTATTGCCGGTTCCCGGTTGTTATTACAGGAGTCCATCGCTGATGAGTTCCTGGAAAAATTCATCGGACTTGCGCAATCCATAAAATTAGGAAATCCGCTGGATACTGAAACCGAGATGGGGCCGCTCACCTCGAAAATACACCTGGACCGGGTACTCAATTACATCGAGGTGTGTAAACAGGAAGGCAATAAAATACTTACTGGTGGGGAACAGCCTGATAGTGAGGAGTTGAAAGACGGTTACTACCTGAAACCGACGATCGTTGAAGCCAAACCGGGCGACACGGTTTTTCAGCAGGAGGTGTTCGGCCCGTTTGTAACAGTCACCCGCTTCAAAGATGACGCTGAGGCGCTGGAGTTGGCGAATGCCACCGATTATGGTTTAGGCAGCGGACTGTGGACCAACAACCTGCAACGCGCCCATAAGTTCTCCGATGGTATCAATGCCGGTATGGTCTGGGTGAATTGCTACAAGCGAGTCCATCCCGCTTCCCCATTCGGTGGCGTGGGTGAATCCGGCTACGGCAGGGACATGGGCATCGAATGTCTGCAGGAATATACCTCAGCTAAAGCAGTCTGGATCAACTACGATGCCAAGATACCACCTTTTTATCCACGCTGAGAATGCTTACCGATATGCCATTGTGTCTCATCCAACGGCTGTTTATTAAAAACGGAGAAATTTTATCAAAGACACAGCGAAGCGCCTTGCGTCCGTCGTCGGTTTAGCGTTCCTAATCGTCGGCTGCGGAGGGGGCGGAGGAGGAGGAGTCAGGCCCCAACCTCCACCAGCTACTCCCGAGCCCCCGCCAACCAGGCCCGAACCGCCGCCAGTCACGACTGATCCTGTCGAATCTGAAAGTGAACTGCGGCAGGAATATGCCGCACATCCGGAATTTCGCAACCAGCCCGCGCTGGAACAGGTCAACGCCCACTACGCCTACGCACGCGGCGCAACAGGTGAAGGCGTCACTATCGGCATCATTGACAGCGGGATTGACGCCGGCCATTCAAAGTTCGACGGGAAGGTGCTACCGGAATCCTACAATGTTACCGGTTACAACCCGGACTACAGTTTTTGCGCTATGCACGAGCCGGACGGCTCCTGCTCGTTTGAAGGAGGATCTCCGTCCCATGGTACCCTGGTGGGGGGCGTCATGGCGGCGAACCGGCAAACAGACGCCACCAATGGAACCGGAAGTGAATTTGCCGTTCACGGAATTGCATTCGACGCCAAGCTGATCTCGGTGGGTATCCCCTTCGGCGATCCCCCCGACTACTATGATCCCATCGACCTGAGCCTGACCGGTTCCCTGACGTCGACAGACCAGGAGTTTGCGGAGGTTTCCAACCGCTTAAACCCCAGTGTCACAGCCATCAACCTGAGCTTTGGTTTTTTCGGGAACATCGAGGATTACAATGAAACGGAGATCCGCGGCGCCTTGCCCCGCACCCTTGAAGCAATTGCCCAGGCGGCTACCCCGGCCAGTGAACGCACCATCTATGTGTGGGCAGCGGGTAATGCTCGCGGCGAAGTACACTTTGACGGAACCATTGAGGCTGCTAGTTCAGTCGAGGTCGTGGCTGGGCTCCCTGTCCGTATCCCTGAACTGCGTGGTCACTCTGTTGCCGTGGTCGCAACCGATCAGAATGGTGAGATCGCAAGTTTCTCCAGCCGTTGCGGCATAGCCAAGGATTTCTGCCTGGCAGCGCCGGGCGTAGAACTCACAGGGCCCTTACCCGGCGCCTACTGTCCAACCGGGTCCGGGGACTGTTACGCCAGCGCGTCCGGCACCTCTCTTGCCGCGCCTGTCGTCACCGGCGGGGTTGCCTTGCTTGCCCAGTACTACCGCGACCAACTCGGTAACGATGAGATTGTCAGGCGCATGCTGGAAACCGCCAATAAGGAAGGGATCTATGCAGACTCAGACGTCTATGGTCAAGGGTTTCTTGACTTGGACAGCGCCACCCGGCCGGTCGGTGACACGCGCATGCTGACCGGTCAATCGCTTTCCGGACCCTCAGCCCCGGGCAGCATCAGCACCGTCTCTCTTGGCCCAGCCTTCGGCGATGCGCTCTCTCACGGGCTTGCCTCCAGTGAGATAGCGAGCTTTGACGAACTGGATGCGCCGTTCTTCCGTCCGCTCAATGATTACATCCAACCGAACGCGAGCGCCGGCGCACGCCTGGAAGAACGCCTCTGGCTGTTGGGCAATGATCCGCGCGGCGACGCGTGGAGCACACAGGGCCTTGAACTACGGATGCGCCTTGAACCTGTGTCGGATCGGCGCCATTATGGCTTAATCCCAGCAGGGATTTCAGCAGGAGCTAACGCTGAAATAACCGGTCTCCACAGCTATACTCGCCGAGGACCTGGATACCATACGATCGAATCCCGACTCGCTTCATTGTCCTTGACTCGCCGGGCCGGAGACAACGAAATCTTCTTCGGGCTGCGCAGCCATCCGGGTTGGCGTTTCGGCCTGCATACTACCGGCTTGATTACTCCCGGGACATTCACCGACGATGCAGCCTTTACCAATCCCTTCCTTGCGTTCGCCCGCAACGGCGCGGCTGCGGGTATCGCTATGCCAATAGGCAAGGGCGCTCTCAGTATCGCAGCGTTTCACGGCGCTGCGCAATACGGCGAACGACGCGATATCGACTCCAGTCAGTCTACCGGCGCGCTGGCTGAATACCGGTTCGCGCACAACATGCTGCCCGGGGTCGCCATCCAGGCGGGCTGGTTGATGGAACCAAACCGTCTTGCCGGCAGTCGACCAAGCGGCGCATTCGGCGAACTGAACGCCGAAACCGTATTTACGGGGTTCTCGGCGTATCGTCGGCTCGGTGCTCACTGGACCGTCCTTGGCAACGTCCATGCGGGCGTCAGCCGGACCGGGATGCAAAAATACGGGATGCTGCATGACCCATCCGCTCTGTGGACCAGTACTTTTGCTATCGGCATTATCGGCGATGACATCGGCTATACGCAGGACCGCCTGGCGTTCAGACTGTCCCAGCCGCTACGCGTTGAGTCGGGACATGCCCGCTTCCATTGGGCCTCGGGGCGGACTCGGAACAGGCAGGTACGGATCGAACAAACCACTCTCGACCTGGAACCCTCCGGCCGTCAGCTTGACCTTGAGCTGGCCTATAGCCGGCCCTGGAAAGGCGGACAGGCCCACTTGGCAACACTCGCCACCCGCCATGCAGGGCACACCCGCGGACAACACGATTTTGCATTGCTACTGCGCTACAACCGCGGCTTCTAGAAAATAGGGGACAGACCACGTTTTCTCATGCTATTTCCCCAGAAAGAGAGAGAAAACGTGGTCTGTCCCCTATTTTTAAAAGCTTGTAAGTCAGAGTGAGAGTATATTATCCTACTAATTAAGATATATAACTACTATTCAGGAAATAATATGCCGATGGTCAAAAAAAGTTTATCGTTGACAGAGCAGCAAGACGGTTGGATAAAAGCACAAATCAAATCCGGACATTACGGCAATGAGAGCGAAGTCGTCCGCGACCTTATCCGCGAGAGACAAATTCGAGAGCAAGCAAGACCTGTCGGGATTGAAGCCATCCGAAACGTATCTGAACCCGAGTCATTACCATACGCTGTTCGGGTTGTGGAGGCGGAAGCGGGGTCGGGTAGCGACACCGCGCTCGATGCGCTCAACCAATTACAGACTTCCCTGCGCGAACGAAAAATAGACACTGCGCTTTGGGAGCAAGACCTGATAGCCGAGCGCCAGGCATCTGACCGACGGCTGTCTCCTGCGCCAAAATGATCTATCTGGACACGAGCTTTCTGATTCGGGCGTTGGAACCAGGCTCGCCTGAAGATCGAAAACTAAGAGCTTGGATAGCAGACGGCCAAACACTGAGAATTAGCACAGTTGCCTGGACAGAGTTCCTGTGCGGCCCAATTTCCCCCTTTGAGATATCCTTAGCTACCAGGATCGTTGGACAGCAGCAAGACTTTACACCGGAACACGCTGCAATTGCCGCCAGTTTATTCAATAAGGCGGGAAGGCGGCGCGGATCCTTGATCGATTGTATGGTCGCAGCAACAGCTCTCGCCGATGATGCATCCATCGCGACAGCGAATACTCCAGACTTCCGCCGGTTTGAAGGTTCCGGTCTGGCGCTGGTATAAGGCAACTTTTTGGAAAAAGGGGACAGATTTATTTTTCAGAATAACGGAGTACAGTCTGGAATGTAGGGGTAAAAATAAATCTGGGGTAAAAATAAATCTGTCCCCTTTTCTTCTTGACCAGCCTGGTGAAGATGGATATTTATTCCGGTTGGACGGTGGCATTTTCCGTTCATCCCCGGATTTGGCGTTCACGATCGGCAAGATTACGCTTTCGTTATTTCTTTCCTTGATAACAATGCATCCAAGCGCTCTATGGTTGACAAATGCTCATCCTCAGCTTTGCTTTGGAAACGCTCACATTTATTCATTGCACCACTTTCGTAAGCTTCTGACCAGCTTTAATTTCATCGGGATTAATGAAGAAACGAACCCCGACGATCACTTCTTTAAGTTCAAGCTTATCCGAGAATTCCAAATAATAGAGGTCATCAATCTTCTTACTATTCAAACCAAATATATCCTTTCTATCCAATGGGATAAAAATCCTTAATTCCTTTTCATAGCTCCAATGAGAAAATTTTGTGGACAGGATTTTCTTCATGAACTCCAGTTGCTCTTTATCTGTTTCAGTATCAACACCAATGCGTTCATGCTTTACTGTAGATAAGTCATAACTTTTAGGACAGTTCGTGTTGTACTAATCCTACGCTCCGTTGACGGCACATCCATGTGCCACTACTGAATTAACCGTCTGCGCACCAACACGACTGCCAGATAAAAGCTGATCAGGACAAACGATAGCAGCACGCAGATGTGGATAATGACCTGGGATAATTCCTGTCCGGCAGCCAGGGGCCGGATCACGGCGATTGCATGGCTGAGCGGCAATAACTTCACCAGGGACTGGGCAAAATCGGGTAGTGTGGTAACAGGATAGAATACCCCGCAGAAGATGAACATGGGGGTCAATACCAGGGTGACGTAGTAATTGAAGAAATCATAAGAGCGGGAGAATGAGGCGACCATGATGGCCGGGCCGGCAAAGCACAAACCCGTTAAAAAGAACAGCGGGATACACAATACAGCCTGCCAGTGGGAGATGGCGCCGAGCAGGGAGGCCACCAGCAAGATAGCCGAACTGCTGAATAACCCCTTGGTTGCGCACCACAGCATCTCACCGGCTACGATGTCGTCGACTTCCAGGGGCGTGGCCAGCATACCCTCATAGGTCTGTTGCGGGACCATACGCGTGTAAACCGAAAACAGGCCTTCGAACGTCGCTGTGTTCATGGCAGATGAGGCAATCAGGCCGGTGGCGAGGAAAGTGAGGTATGGCAAACCGTCCAGTTCGCCGATAAATCTGCCCAGTCCGAGGCCCAGCCCAAGGAGGTATAAAAACGGTTCACCGAAATTCAGCAATAAGCTGGGAACAATCAATTTCTTCCAGACCAGCAGGTTGCGGCGCCAGACGTTGAACATGCCGAGCCGCATCCGGGGAAGACGCCAGTCGGTCACCAGCCCGGATTTCCCATCAGGTACTGCGCCCTTGCTTGTCTTTTTGCCTTCAGCGGGCACGTGCTTCCTCAACCATAAGAACCACTATGCTTTCGGTCGCAGGCACCCGCTGAAGACACAAATCTGCCAGGAGCAGATTTGGACGTCCGCAGGGCGCCCGTAGGGTGTGCGCCATGGAAGGCGCACATCTAAAATCCTGTGCATTCATTGCGCCCATCCTTGGGCGCAACCCTACGGGCGGCTGCCGCCGTGCAAATCGTCTGTCCTGATGATTTGTCATCGCATCACCTGATGAGAAATCCGGGCTATTCTCTTAACTCCCTGCCGGTCAGGCGCAGGAACACGTCTTCCAGGTTGGCGGGACGATGCAGGTAGTGCACATTCGGTTTGTCTTCAACCCGCCGGATTATTTCTTCCGGGGAGCGGGTAAAATAGTAGATCGTCTCTCCCACGATCTCTGCCCTGTGTAAATCCGTCTCTGTCAATATGCCGGGGAGCGCATCCATTTCGCCGTGTATTTCCACTACCTCGGGCTCCACGTGCTCCTTGATCAACTGTTTCGGATGTCCCTGACTGAGAATAACGCCGTGGTCCATGATAACGATATCATCACACAGGCGTTCCGCCTCTTCCATAAAATGCGTGGTCAGCAATAAAGTCGTGCCTGAATTTTTCAATTCCCGCAACCGGCCCCAGATCAGGTGCCTGACCTGGGGATCCAGTCCGGTCGTAGGTTCATCCAATACCAGCAACCTGGGGTTATTCACCAGGGCCCGGGCAATGCTGAGGCGCCGCTTCATTCCGCCGGACAGTTGATTGATGCGGACATGCGCTTTTTCACTCAACTCGACGAACTTCAATAGTTCCTCGATCCGTTTATTCAACTCAGGCCCCTTGAGGTTGAAGAATCCGGCATAGACTTTCAGGTTTTCCGCCACGGTAAAATCAGGGTCAAGATTATCCAGTTGCGGGACTACGCCAATGTCTCTGCGTATCCGGCGGGCATGTGTCGGTACATCCAGCCCCATGACTTCCAGGCTGCCTTCAGTCAGGGGTGATTGGCCCAGGATCATCCTCAGCGTGGTCGTCTTGCCGGCGCCGTTGGGGCCCAGCAAGCCGAAACAACCTCCGAAAGGAACCTGTAGATCTATACCGTTGACGACAAATTCGCCATTAAAGGATTTTTTCAGGTTCCCGGCTTTTATGATGTGATTGCTCATGTAATGCTGTTTCCGTCTACGCCCGACATATTGATAATATACAGGAGAACTGGCGAGCCGTTTTAATCGCTGTCATTCCGGGCTTGATCCGGGATGACGATTTCTTATACGGACATTCAAGCGTATAATTAAGTAGCCATGATGATAAAACGCAATCGTTCGGCAGTCATCGCCGGCACCGGTATGGTAGCCAGCAGCCATCCTGTTGCCACTGACGTCGGCTTGACCATACTGAAAAAAGGCGGCAGCGCGGTGGATGCAGCCATCGCGACCAACGCTGCCCTGGGACTGATGGAACCCCATATGTGTGGCATGGGCGGCGACTTGTTCGCCATCGTCTGGGATGTGAAAGACCAGCAACTGCACGGACTCAACGCCAGCGGGCGTTCTCCCAAATCACTCGACCACAGGAAATTGTCCGGCAGGTTGCAAAAACTCGGTACACGCCACATTCCGTACAACAGCATCCTGTCGGTATCCGTTCCGGGCGCAGTACATGGTTGGACTACGTTGCATGACAGGTTCGGCAAACTGTCGTTTACCGAATTACTGGCGCCCGCAATCCATTACGCAGAAAGCGGATTTCCCGTCTCTCCCATTATCTCCGGTCAATGGCAGGGCGCGGCGGCAGAAATACCGAAAACTCTGCCGGGCGTGTTCCATTCCGTTTACGCACCGGGAGGTCAGGCTCCAGCTACCGGCGACGTTTTCATCAACCGGGATCTGGCCCGTTCCTACCGGTTGATTGCCGATAGAGGGAACAAGGCGTTTTACCAGGGTGAACTGGCTGGTCGTATTGCCGGTTTCATGAAGGAAAACGGTGGTTACATTGATCCTGTTGATCTGGAGACACACCGTTCCGACTGGATAACGCCGGAAACCGTGAACTACCGGGGTTATGACGTGTTTGAACTACCCCCCAGCGGTCAGGGCATCGCTGCCTTGCAGATGTTGAAGATGCTTGAAGACGATAACCTTGCCGCCATGGGATTTATGAACGTGGGTTGTCTGCACCTCATGCTGGAGGCAAAAAAACTGGTGTTTGAAGACCGGGCGAAATTTTACGCGGATCCGGATTTCAGCGAAGCGCAGACAGGACGCCTGCTCAGCGGGAAATACAACAAAAAAAGACGTTCCCTGATAAAAGACAGCGCCGCTGTCAATGTCAGGGCCGGAGAGAAAATATTGCGGAATGGTGACACCATCTATCTAACGACGGCAGACTCCGCAGGCAACATGGTATCGTTGATCCAGAGCGTCTTCCACTATTTCGGTTCCGGCATCGTCATACCTGGAACCGGTTTTGCCCTGCAAAACCGCGGGCTGTTGTTTTCCATGGATCAATCCCATGCCAACGCCTACGCGCCCGGTAAACGGCCATTCCACACCATCATTCCCGCTTTTGTTATGAAAGATGACAAACCCTTCATGAGTTTCGGCGTCATGGGTGGTGATATGCAACCTCAGGGTCACGTGCAGGTATTGACCAATATCATTGATTTCGGCATGGACGTACAGCTGGCGGGAGATGCGCCGCGTTGGCGCCATAACGGTTCAACCGAACCAACGGCGGACATGGGTGATTACCTAACAGACGGCGGAGTTGTCCTGTTGGAGAGAGGATTTCCCGATCAGGTCGTGAAAGACCTGGCCAAGCGCGGTCACCATGTACAGCGGGCAGCCGACGGTTTCGGCGGCTACCAGGCGATCATGAGAGCTGATAACGGTGTCTACCACGGCGCCTCGGAATCCCGCAAGGACGGACAGGCAGCGGGTTATTGAATTTTCAGGCTATACTCTTTGCAGTTGGCGGCGAAGCGCCTCGACGCGAGCCCGGTTAACACCTAAGTCGTATAAGGCGTGCCACGTCCGCGCCGCGGAGCGGACATGGATCACACCCTCCGCATGGCACAGGCGGCACTCCAGATCGTCGATGAACCCAAGCCGGGTTCGGCAAACGGCATGGACATAATCATCCGTTGAAGTGGCGATGACGGTTCTCGCAGCACATGCCAACAGCTTCTTCAGCCGGTTGAAAGTGACAACAGGATCCCCCTGCACGGCGAGTGGTTCGATACGGTGACGAAACGCTGCATCATCTCTACTGCAGACGCAGGCAAAAGGATACGGACAAGGCGCAAGCGGTTCACACATGGTTTGTGCTGCCAGTCAGTGTATATTGTGCATTGATATCACACATCAGTACTGTAATATTACGACATCGTAATGAGTTATAACACCCTGATTGAAGCTGACCGGTCGCTGCTCTGGCACCCCTACACGTCCATGGTAGACCCGCCGCCGGTGTTTGCAGTTGCCTCGGCTCGCGGCGTGAGGCTCACACTGGCGGACGGCAGGGAATTGATCGACGGCATGGCCTCCTGGTGGTGCGCCATCCACGGGTACAACCACCCGGTACTGAATGAGGCCGTCAGCACACAGTTAAAGGAAATGGCCCACGTGATGTTCGGCGGCTTGACCCACGAACCGGCCGTCAGGCTGGCGCAGAAGCTGGTGGATATCACCCCGCGTGAATTGCAGACCGTGTTCTTTGCCGATTCCGGTTCGGTCTCCGTAGAAGTCGCTATCAAGATGGCGTTTCAATACTGGGCGGCTAAAGGACGCCCGGACAAGCAGAAGCTGCTGACCATACGCCAGGGATATCATGGCGATACCTTCGGCGCCATGGCGGTTTGTGATCCGGTGACCGGCATGCACTCGCTGTTCAAGGACGTCCTGCCCGGCCATTACTTTGCCGACGCACCCAGGATCCATTTTGGTGAGGAATGGCGCGACGATGATATATCGTCCCTGAAAACGCTGGCTGAAAGTCACCATGATGAAATCGCCGCGATAATATTGGAACCTGTCGTTCAGGGGGCCGGAGGCATGTGGTTCTACTCCCCTGAGTACCTGAATAAGCTCAGGGAAATCTGTGACCGGTTCGACCTGCTGCTGATCTTCGATGAGATCGCTACCGGGTTCGGCAGGACCGGTAAATTATTCGCCTGCGAACACAGCCGGGTCACGCCTGATATCATGTGCCTGGGGAAGGCGCTGAGCGGAGGCTACATGACCCTGGCAGCCACACTGACGACCGCGCGTATTGCCGACACCATCTCCGCGGGAGGTGAAGGGATATTCATGCATGGTCCCACCTTTATGGCGAACCCGCTGGCCTGCTCTGTGGCATCGGCGAGTATCAGCCTGCTGGAACAAACCGGCTGGCAGGATCGGGTCAACAGTATACAGAGACAGCTACAGACTGAACTGGCTGTGTGCAGGGAACTCGATAACGTAGTCGATGTAAGAGTGCTGGGCGCAATCGGCGTGGTGGAGCTTGACAAGCCTGTGGACATACACGTTGTCCCGCACTGGTTTGTGGACCGGGGGGTCTGGATCAGGCCGTTCGGCCGCTTGATATACATCATGCCGCCTTATGTCATAGACGCGGACGAACTGACTCAATTGACGAATACAATTTATGATGTTGCGAGTAAACTATCTCATAATTAATTGTGCTGCGGAGACAGGTTTGGATGGGCTGTTCAAGACTATCATCCGCAGGGATAGCGGATGGTAACAAATCGTCAGGACAGACGATTTGCACGGCGTAAGCCGCCCGAAGGGTTGCGTCCAGAGAAGGGCGCAATGAACGTACAGGGATGTATTCACAGCGGGTCTTGAGCAGCCCATCCAAACCTGTCGGTGTATCAGATGAGGAAAAACAAGAATGAGTGATAACTTCGTAATCGTCGGCGCCAGCCATGCCGCGGCCATGTTGGCGCCAAGCCTGCGTCAACAGGGTTGGCAGGGGCGGATTATCGTCGTGGGCGCCGAAGCCTCCATACCTTATCACCGACCGCCCTTGTCTAAAGACTTTCTGGCCGGTGCGAAAACCCTGGATGAGATATTGATCCGCCCGGCCAAGGTCTATGAAAAATCCGAAGTCGAATTCATTCTCGAAACCAGTGTCGAGTCCATCAACAGGGACAACAAGACAGTGCGGCTGAGTAATAACGAAACCCTGTCCTATGACAAACTGGCGTTAACCATCGGGTCAAAAGTCAGAAAGGTGAATTTGCCGGGAGTAGACCTTGACGGCGTGTTTTACCTGCGTGACCTGAAGGATGTCGATCGTATAAGTGCGCACATCAGCCCGGGGTCAAACGCCGTGATCGTCGGTGGCGGCTACATCGGTCTTGAGACGGCGGCAGTGTTGAACCGAAAAGGAATGAACGTGACAGTGTTGGAGATGATGGAGCGGGTATTACAACGGGTAACGGCTCCTGTGCTATCGGAATTCTATACCCGCATACACGAGGAAGAAGGTGTCAGTATTCGTTGCGGTATCGGCGTGACCGGTTTCAAAGGCAACGGCAGGGTCAGCAAAGTCCTGTGCAGTGACGGGAGTGAATTCGCTGCCGACCTCGTCATCATTGGTGTCGGCATATTGCCGAACACGGCATTGGCGGAGGAGGCGGGACTGCAAGTCGATAACGGCATCGTAGTCAATGCCCAGGCGCAAACCTCGGATCCGGATATTTTCGCCGCCGGTGATTGCACTTTCCACCACAACCCGATCTATGATCGCTGGATCCGGCTCGAATCGGTGCAGAATGCCACGGACCAGTCCAGGGTCATCGCCGGCGCCGCCTGCGGCAAGGAAATGAGCTATAATGCCGTTCCCTGGTTCTGGTCCGAACAATACGACCTGATGTTGCAGATCGCCGGCTTGTCCCAGGGTTACGATGAAATCATCACCCGCGATGACCCGGAAGACAGTCGCAGCTTTGCGGCGTTTTACCTGAAATCCGGCAGGGTGATTGCTGTTGACGCAATCAACAAACCACAGGAGTTCATGGTCACTAAAAAGCTAATCACCCGGCAACAGGAAATAGATAAAGTAAAATTGGCCGATGCGGACGCGCCGGTCAGGGAATTGTTATAAATCCTCAAGTTATGCAAAAGAACACTAATAAAACAGGTTACCGGCAACGGGTTGGCGTGACCGCAGCACTCCTGTCAGGTTTGTTCCTGTTTTTGCCTCTCAACCTGGGCGCTGAGAGCAGTATCCCCGTGAAAGCGGCGCGTCTTGCAGATATCGCCGTCTATCCCCACAAATTTGCACCGGCAACCGTCGTCAGCCTGAATAATACCGCTGTTTCGACGCAGGTGGGCGCGCGTATCGATGACATCTCCGTCCGGGTCGCTGATATTGTCGAACCGGGCAGAGTGCTCGCCGGGCTGGATTGTACGGATTTTGAACTGGCAAAGCAACAGGTAGAGGCGAAAATTGCATCTCTCCGGGCCCGTATTGAACTGGCAGGGCGCCGCTTGACCAGAACAGAGACACTGGTGGAAAAGCAAACCGTATCGGAAGAATTGCTGGACCAGAGAGAAGCCGACCTGGCCGTTTTGCGCGCAGATCACCAGGGCGCATTGTCGCTGCTGGACAAGTCTGAACTCGATATTTCCCGCTGCACGATAGTCAGTCCGTACAAGGCCGTCATCACCGCAAGAACAGGTTCGGTGGGAGAATTTGCAGATAAAGGGACGAAACTGTTCGAAATTGTGGATATCGGGCAACTGGAAATATCTGCACAAGTGCCGGCTATGGACATCGGGCAGGTTGTAACGATCAAGGACCTCTATTTCGAAGATTCGACAGGACGTTATGATGTCGAATTACGCGCAGTGGCGCCGACAGTCAATACCCAGACCCGCAACCGGGAAGCAAGACTGCTGTTCAGTAACGCAGCGGCCTTGCCGGGCGCCGCCGGTAAACTCGTCTGGCAGGACAACCGGCCACATATTTCCGCCAGGTTACTGGTTCGGCGTCAGGACAGCCTCGGCGTCTTTATTGCCGATATGGGTAAAGCCAGGTTTCATGCCCTTCCCGGCGCCAAACTGGGCAGGGCAGCGCCAACGGCGTTGCCGCTGGATACTTCGGTGGTAACGGAAGGGCAGTACGGTTTGCAGGACGGGGAGGCGATCAAGGTTATTCGCTGATGAATTTTCTCCGGCGGTTTTTATCCAATCACGTATTGGCGAACCTGGCGTTCGGCCTGGTGATCGTCCTGGGGTCGCTTTCCTATCTCCAGATGCCCAGGGCCAAGGACCCGGAGATTAACTTTAACTGGGTAAACATCATCAGCGTTTATCCCGGCGCCTCTGCGGCAGATATTGAAAAACGCATTACCGACCCCATCGAAGATGCGTTGCGCAGCACTGTCAGGGATATAAAATATGTTCTCAGTACCAGCCGGGGTAACATCTCCAATATCCTGGTCTGGTTCAACCAGGTTGATGACGCCACGTTCAACCAACGGTTGGTTGACCTGAGACGGGAAGTGCAGAACACCTATGTCGATGAGTTTCCTGAAGAGGCTGAAGAACCGGTTGTCCAGGAACTGAGCACTTCCAACTCGTTCCCAAGCGCCATAGTGGTGGTAACCAGCCCCGGTGATGATGAAAACCTGAGAAGACAGGCCAACAGCGTAAAAAAAGACCTGGAGCGACTCAAAGGTGTAGATGGCGTTGCTGCGACAGGGTTGGCAGATCCGGAATTGCATGTCAGGTTTATTCCCGCACGCCTGGAAGGGCTGGGCATTACGCCCGTGGATATTTCAGAGACTATCCGCGCCTATTTTCGTGATACGACCGCGGGCGACCTGGAGACATCTGACGGTACATGGATCGTACGCTTGACGGGTACCAGCCAGGATCCGGCAATCATGCAGGACTTCCCTGTCGTCACGGCATCGGGGGTGGTGCCGCTCGGAGAGATCGCCGATTTGATCAGGACCAGGGAGGAGCGGTCGGCGATCGTCACCTTTCGCGGTAATCCTGCGGTGTCCCTGAATATAGCCAAACACGCCGACACAAACATACTGGAACTGATTGACAATCTGAACGATTACCTGGAAGAACGCAACCGCCTGAAAGTCGCGACCGGGGTTGAGTTGTTCCTTGCGGACGACCAGACTGTCAGTACCCGGCAGGCATTGGCGGTGATGCAGACCAATGCGCTGCTCGGTCTTTTTCTGGTCCTGCTGGTTACCTGGGTATTCCTGGGTACCCGGATCGCCTCCATGACCAGTATCGGTATCCTGTTTACCCTCGCCGGCACTTTTCTCATTCTCAACGCCAGTAATTTTACCCTGAATAATTCTGTGCTCCTGGGTATAGTGGTTGCTTTGGGGATGATAGTCGATGATGCGGTAGTAGTGATCGAAGCCGTGTATTACCGTCTGCAACGAGGACTGGACGGCATGACATCCGTGATTGAATCCTTCAGGGAAGTGTTAGCGCCTGTTACAACCTCGGTGATGACGACTGTCGCCGTGTTTCTTCCGCTTGCGCTACTGCCTGGTGTCGTCGGGGATTTTATGCGAGTCGTGCCGATTGTGGTAACTGTAGCCTTGATTATCAGTCTGGTTGAGGCATACTGGATATTGCCTTCTCACGTGCTGGGGATGAAATTCGATTTTGCCAAACCCGGTAACATTCAGAGAAAAAGGAAGGAAGCGAACCACTGGCTCCGGCTGTATTACACACGGATCCTGGTTAAATCCCTGCGCTACCCTGTTGTTACCCTGTTATTGATTGTTCTGCTTATATCACTGGCGGTTGGTTCCCTGGCCAGTGGCCGGATTCAATACAACTTTCTCCAGTTTGATCCTGTGCGGATGTTTAACCTGAATATAGAACTACCCCAGGGCGCATCAGTGGAAGATACCAGCCGCTTCCTGGTAGAGACCGAGGCGGAGGTATTAAAGGAATTTCTCCCGGGCGAACTACGCTCCTCCGTCAGCTTTGCCGGCATACAGTTGACCGAGACGCAGCCTTTCTACGGCGATACCCTGGGCCAGATAATGTTCAGTTTAAATCCACGCACCCATGATGGGCGCGCTGTCTCCGTTATTGCCAGTGCTGCCTTGCAGCGCGTGGAAAGCATGCCTGGTCCGATTGATGTCTCACTCATGGAAATGACGGGCGGCCCGCCCGCGAGCAAAGCCGTCAGCGTCAAGGTGCTGGGCAGTGAATACCCGGCCATTCTGCAGGCTGCCAATGAACTGCGTGACTTTCTTGAACGTCAGCAGGTGTACAAAAACATCACACTGGATTACCGCCCGGGAAACCCCGAACTGGCTTTGCGCCTTGACGGTGAAGCAGTACAGCGTGCCGGCCTCAACCCTGCAACCGTGGCGCGCACCGTGCAGGCTTACGTGGATGGTGAAATCGTGGCCGTCTTTCAGGATGCAGGGGAGGAAATTAAACTCAGGGTGGTGTCGAAAAAAGACAGTGACAGTAATATAGATAACCTGATGCGGCAGACCATCTCATTGCCGGGCGGCCAGTCCATTGCGCTGGAAGAACTGGTCGTCAGTTCGCCCGGGAGAGGCGCGCATAACATCCGTCACTACAATTTCCGCCGGGCGATTACCCTGGAAAGCGATATCGATACGGAGAAAACCAATACTTTGCAGGCGAATAGCCTTATCAGGGATAAATGGCGCGAAATGCAGGCCGATTACCCGGATATCTCCCTCGATTTTTCCGGCGAACTGGATGATATCACGGAAAGCCTGGATGCCATCGGGCTGTTGCTGCTGCTTGGTCTGGGCGCCATTTATGTTATTTTAGGAACGCAATTCCGCAGCTATTTTCAACCATTTCTGGTGATTACGACGGTGCCTCTGGCATTTACCGGCGTCACGCTGGGTCTGCTGGTGACCGGGAATCCCTTGAGCCTGTTTACCCTGTATGGTGTGGTAGCGTTGTCGGGCATTGCGGTCAATGCCGCCATTGTTTTGATCTCGGCGGCCAATGACCGCCTGGAACGGGGTATGAGCCTGTTGTATGCGACGGTATATGCCGCCCGGAGACGGGTTGTTCCCGTTCTTATCACTTCGTTGACTACTATTGCGGGATTATTTTCACTGGCCGCCGGACTGGCCGGAAAATCACTGGTCTGGGGTCCCGTGGCTACCGCGATTGTATGGGGGCTGGCGATTTCAACAATCCTGACATTACTGGTTATCCCCCTGCTGTATGGTACTTTTATGGCATACAGCACAAGGGCTGGAAAAAACTGATCCCGATGCGAAATACAGTGGATAAGAAAATCGGTTGAAGTTATGGTAAACAAGTTTTTTACCCAGGCATTTCTGACACTGCTGCTTCTCACATTGCCGCTTGTATCGGGCGGACAAAATGCCGTCGCGGTGAAAACCGCGCGGGTTAAGGATCTGGCGATCTACCTGTGGAAATCTGCGCCGGCGACTGTCGTCAGCCTGAACGACACGTCCGTCGCTGCACAGATCAAGGCGCGTATTGATGAGATATTCGTTAAGGTCGGCGAGGTTGTCGACGCCGGCAGTGTGCTGGTCAGGCTGGATTGTACGGATTACCGGACTGCCGAACAGCAGGTCGAAGCGGAAATCGGCGCGCTGGAAGCCCGTATCCGGCTGGCCGAACGGCGCCTGGAACGAACCAGGAAACTGGAACAGCAACGGACAGCGTCCGAAGAGTTACTGGACCAGCGCGAGGCCGACCTGGCGGTCCTGCACGCACAACGCCGGGGCGCCCTGTCGCGACTGGAGAATGCGAAAACCAACATCTCCCGTTGCGCCATAAGTAGTCCCTACCGGGCAGTGGTTACCGCCCGGCTGGCCGCAGTAGGGGAATTCGCCGACATGGGGACGAGGCTGGTGGAAATCATGGATATCGAACAACTGGAAATTTCGGCCCAGGTCCCCGTCCGTGACATCGAGACGGTCGAATCGGCCGAAGAGATCTATTTCGGGGATACGGTAAACCGTTATGCAGTAACGTTACGCACGGTGACGCCGGCAGTCAATACCCAGACCCGCAACCGGGAAGTGAGACTGCTGTTCAGCAACGACCCTGCCCTGCCGGGCGCCGCGGGCAAGCTCATCTGGCGTGACAGCCAGCCCCACGTCTCCGCCAAGCTGCTGGTCCGGCGCGGTAATAATTTCGGCATCTTTATCAATAACAACGGCAAAGCCAGGTTTCATATCATACCCGGCGCCCAGCAGGGCCGGACCACGCCGGTAGACCTGCCGCCGGACACTATCGTGGTGACAGAGGGCCAGTACAGGTTGGAGGACGGGCAATCGGTCATCCTGTATAACCCGCGCTGACGGCCTGACCATGAATTTCATCAGGCGGTTTTTATCCAACCACGTACTGGCGAACCTGACTTTCGGCCTGGTAATCTTCCTGGGAGCGCTTGCCTACCTGCAAATGCCCAGGGCCAAGGACCCGGAACTCAACTTCAACTGGGTGAACATCGTTACCTATTTCCCCGGCGCCGCCGCAGTCGACGTGGAAAAACGCGTGACCGAACCCATCGAAGACGCTCTGCGGCGCAGTGTCAGGGACATTAAATTCGTAAACAGCACCAGTCGGGAAAATATTTCCATGATCCTGGTGCGCTTCAACCAGATTGATGATGAAGTGTTTGACAAGCGCATGATCGACCTGCGGCGGGAAGTGCAGAATACCTATACCGATGAGTTGCCGGAAGATGTGGAAGACCCGGTGGTCTATGAGCTCAGTACGTCTAATGCATTTCCCAGTGCCATGGTGGTGGTAACCAGTGCGGGAGACGACGAAAATCTCAGGCGTCAGACCCGCTTCATAAAAAAAGACCTGGAACTGATCAAGGGTGTGGACCGGGTAGACGACATCGGTACGTCAGACCCGGAGTTGCAGGTTGCGTTTTTTCCCGACCGCCTTGAGGGGCTGGGTCTTACCCCTGCGGATATTTCCGAGACCATTCGGACGTATTTCCGTGACATATCCGCCGGGGACCTGGAGACTTCAGACGGCAAGTGGATAGTGCGCCTGCAAGGCACCAGCCCCGACCCCTCGGCAATGAAGGATTTTCCCATCGTCACCGCTTCCGGCGTCGTGCCCCTGGGGGCTATCGCAGAATTGACGCGCACCCGGGAAGAGACAGGAGAGATTGTGACGTACCAGGGCAAACCCGCCACACTACTTGCCGTCACTAAAAACCCCGGCACGAACGTGCTGGAACTGGTGGATAGCGTAAATAAATACCTTCACAACCGTAACCGTTTCAAGGACGCAACCGGTGTAGAGCTTATTCTGGCGGACGATCAGACCGTCAGTACCCGCCAAGCCCTCAAGATTATGCAGACCAACGCCCTTATCGGCCTCGTCCTGGTCCTGCTCGTCACCTGGTTATTTCTGGGAACCCGGATCTCCATACTGACCACCATCGGTATCCCTTTCACACTCTCGGGCACCTTTCTCGTCCTCAACGCCAGTGGTTTTACCATGAATAATACCGTGTTGCTTGCCGTCGTGATTGTCCTGGGCATGATCGTCGATGATGCCGTGGTTGTTGTTGAAGCCGTATACTATCGCCTGCAACGGGGAGCCGAGGTCATGGCTGCCATCATCGATTCGTTCAAGGAGGTATTTGCCCCGGTCACCACCTCGGTCATGACCACTATCGCCGCTTTTCTGCCACTGGTCATGCTGCCCGGCATACTCGGAGAATTCATGAAGGTCATCCCGCTGGTGGTAACCATTGCCCTGCTCATCAGCCTGTTCGAAGCCTACTGGATTCTGCCGGCCCACGTGCTGGCGTTGAAAGTCAACTTCAGAAAACCCGGATTGATAAGCAGGAAAAGGGAAGCGGTCAGTTACTGGCTGCGCCTGCGCTATACACAGGCATTGGTCAGGTCCCTGCGCCACCCCATTATTGCCATGGTTTGCATCATACTGACTTTATCCCTCGCGGCAGGCACGGTAGCCACCGGCCTGATTCGCTTCAATTTCTTTGAGTCCGATGCCGAACGCATTTTTTACGTGAACCTTGAGATGCCACAGGGAACCTCCCTGGAAGATACCAGCAGGGCCTTGATAACTGCGGAAACCCTGGCGTTGAAGCAAATTCTTCCAGGTGAACTGCGCGCTTCCGTCAGTTTTTCCGGACAACAGTTTACCGAGACCGCGCCGTTGTTCGGCGACGCTGTCGGCCAGGTCATGTTCAGTCTGAACCCGCAAGCCAGTAATGGCCGTCATGTTTCGGAGGTCGCCGATGCGGTCTTCCAGCGTGTGAGAAACATACTGGGGCCTATCGACGTCTCCCTCCTGGAAATAAAGGGAGGTCCACCGACGCGCAAGGCCGTCAGCGCCAAGATACTGGGCAGTGACTATTCCACCATGCTGCAGGCAGCAAATGACTTGCGTGATTTCCTTGAAGCGCAACAGGTATATAAAAACATCACGCTGGATTATCGCCCCGGCAACCCGGAACTGGTGCTGCGCCTGGATGGAGAGGCAATCCAGCGCACGGGCCTCAATCCGGCGATCATAGGGCGGGCGTTACAGGCTTACGTTGACGGGGAAATCGTGACGGACTTCCAGGATGAAGGTGAAGAAGTAAAAGTCCGGGTACTGGCAAAAAAGGACCGGCATATCAATATGGATAACCTCATGCGACAAACGATCTCCCTGCCGGACGGCCGTTCCATCGCCCTGGGTGAATTGCTGATCAGTACACCGGGAATTGGCCGGCAAAACATCCGGCACTATAACTTCCGGCGGGCCATTACCCTGGAAAGCGATATTGACAAGGATCAAATCGACACTTTGCAGGCGAATAACCTGATCACGGAAAAATGGCGCACCCTGCAGGCAAGGTATCCCGAGATATCCCTGGACCAGACCGGCGAACTTGATGATATCGATGAAAGCCTGGATGCAATCTGGCTGTTGCTGCTGCTTGGCCTGGGTATCATCTACATCATACTGGGGACACAGTTCCGCAGTTACTTCCAGCCTTTCATGGTGCTTGCGACCGTGCCGCTGACATTCACCGGCGTTACCCTGGGTCTGCTGGTGACCGGGAATCCCCTGAGCCTGTTTACCCTGTACGGTGTGGTGGCGTTGACGGGGATTTCAGTCAACGCGGCCATTGTCCTGATATCCGCGGCGAATGCCCGCCTTAAAAACGGCATGAGCCTGCTGCATGCCACGGTTTTTGCTGCCCGGAGGCGGGTTGTTCCTATTGTGATCACCTCGTTAACCACGGTGGCGGGGCTGCTCTCACTCGCGACCGGACTCGCCGGCGAATCACTCGTCTGGGGGCCCGTCGCCACCGCGATCGTATGGGGATTGGTGTTTTCCACACTCCTGACGCTGTTCGTTATCCCGCTGTTGTATCGTACGTTTATGGTTTACGGTTCTAGGGCAGCGGGATAGGGCCGGCGGAAATATTTGGGGTCAGAGTAAAAATTCAAATTTGAGTTTTTACTCTGACCCCAAAAATGCTGGTTCAGGATAGATTCCACCCGCAGTAAGGCGGCTTGACATGGTTGCTACGTTGTGGACAATGAACTTGTATATAAGTTGCAGACGTTGAAAAAGGCTGGAGGTTGCCATGGCAGAATATAGCGCGGAACCGGATGGTACAAGCGCCGAATCCGTTGCCGAACAGGAGTTGGTCGAACCGTCGATCCTGAACGCTCTCCCACATTTCCTGCTCCTGTTGATTTTTCCAGTTGTAGGGTACGCCGCGGTATACGGCGGCTGGTGGATCCTGGGTCCGTTCCTCTTTATCTGGCTCGAAAACGTACTCGATGTCACATTCGGCACGGATGAACGAAACATGGATCCCTGGAGTACGCGTGAAGACCGGTTGTTCATGTATGATCTGGCTATCTGGATGTGGGCTGTACTGTGGCCGGTGACGCTTGTGTTCGTGCTCTGGCAGATCCTTGTGGTCGGCCACCTGTCTGGTTGGGAGGCCGGGTTGATGGTATTCGCGCTTGCCATCGCAGCCCAGATGGTATTCATCGTCGGCCACGAATTTGCCCATCGGCGTTCTGTATGGGAACGCAGGTTCGGCGAGTTCCTGCTTGCTTCCGTTACCTACCCGCACTATGCCACGGAGCACGTCTATATTCATCACCCTCTTGTCGGTACACCCGCGGACCTTGGCTCTGCGCCCAAGGGGCAGAGTTTCTGGGAGTACTTTCCCCGAGACGTGGCGAACAACCTCACTGTAGCCTGGCATTTCGAGCGTGGCCGGCTGGCGCGCCGCCAGCTGCCGGTCTGGCATTACACGAATCCGTTCTGGCGTTACTTCCTCCTGGTCGCCGCCTGGTATGCGCTGGGATACTGGTTAGGTGGTATATGGGGAGTCCTGGTTCTCCTGGTAGCCAGCTTCAGCGCTGTCCTCTCAATGAAGACCATAAATTATGTCCAGCACTACGGGTTGCAGCGCATCCGCCTTCCCAACGGCCGCTTCGAGCGACCTCAGCCGCAACATTCCTGGAGCAGCGACTACAAGTTTTTTAACTGGATCTATTACAATGCGCAACGTCATGCCGACCACCACGCTGCGGCAACACGTCCCTATCCGCTGTTACAACATTGGGGTGAGGACAAGTCGCCACAACTGCCGGGACCTTACGGCAAGATGGGCGGCCTGGCGATGTTTCCCCGTATCTGGTTCAAGACGATGGACCCGCTGGTCGATCGTTGGCGCGCGCATTTTTATCCGGAGATCAAGGACTGGAGCGTCTACGACAGCCCGGCGTTCACAGCGCGCCCTGACGCGTACGAGGCAATCGACGAGATCATGGGCACTTCACCGCGCCTTGCCGGCTGGATTAACCGCACTCCGGAATTGCTCGATAGCCTCCAGGACAAGGAATTTACCGATCTTGACTTGCCTGACGGTTTCGGGCCGAGTCCGGAATTTGAGTTGATTGCCCGGCGCGGCCTGACACGCGTGTATTGGACGCTCGAATTCTGCGCCCCCGAAATGAAGGAGTTGGTTGCCGATATCCCTGTCCAGGATGCGAATGATGCAGTGGAGATCCTGTGCAGCTGGTCGAACGACAAGGTCCTGCAGGTTGCCGTGCATACGTTGCGCGGTAACCTGTCACCGGTCGAGGCAGGCGCGGCGCTATCCAACATTGCCGAAGCCACAATTGCCGGCGTACTGGCAGCTGTCCTGGAAGATTTCACCCAGCGGCGCGCCGAAGGCGGGGTAGCGGCAGTGATCCTGGGCGACCCTGCCTGTGGAGAGGCTACCCTCGGCGCCGAGCTTGATATCCTTTTCCTGTACGACAGCGGCGGTCCTGCCGAGCACTACCAGACTTTGTGTAGCCGCCTTCTTGAGGCACTGCGCGCGCTGTCACATGGTAACTTGTTGTTTTCACCGGTACCGCCCGGTCGAAAGGAGAGGGCTGCCCGCTCTTTTTCCGATTTTGCAGAACATTATCACAATACCGGTTCTGCTGACGAGCTTCTCAAACTGGCCCGATCGCGTTGTGTGTTCACGTCCGGTGATGCGGGGCTCGGAAAACGATTTGATGATACGCGCCGGGAAATTCTGGCCAACGGCACCGCGCGAGACGAATTGATTGTCGAATTACGGCACACGGTGGAGGATGCGCCCGGACCCGGCCTGTTGTCATTCGAGGACATGCGCGGCGGCCTGCGGGATGTCGAACGCGCCGCCCGATACCTGCAACTTACCCATGCCGAAGCCGTCCCGGACTTGATTGCTTCAGACACGGTATCCATATTCGGGACCGTTGGCGAACACGGGTTAATCCCCGATGATTCTGCGCAGCGACTGGCAGAGGCAGCAAGAATGTGGCGCAACCTGTGGGGCATCCTGCGGTTGCTGGGAGAGGATGACAGCGTGGATGACGCTACCTATCCGATGGCCAGGACAGTCATTGCCAGAAGCTGCGGAACAGACGATTTCGATGCGTTGAGCGCCGCGATTAAAGTAACGACAGCACGCGCCGCCACCGATATTGACGCGCTTTTCAATGCCTGATGACAGCGGATTCTGAGTAATGTCTCTGAAACACGGTTCAGGCCCGGTATTCGGACTTCACAGCGCAGTAGCGTCTGATATCCAGGTAACTGTGTCGCCAGGCAACACACAATCTTTCTAACTGAGCCATCATTTTGACGAAAGCAGGTGACTTCAGGTGGCCGGTTTGCAACAGTCTCAGGGACTGATAAGTGTTTGTGAGGATATGTAGGTTGTCAAACTCCATTCCGTTGAATCCCTCAAATTCAATCACTTCCAGACCTGCTTCTTGCAGCAATCGGGTGTACGAAGATTGGGACTCCAGACTGCACATCATCCAGTCCTCGCATAACGGTTGAATGTAATTTTTGTACTGGTTGGCCGGTATTACGTCACGCACCATCCAGTCCGAAGCCACAATCCTTCCTCCCGGTTTCAGGATCCTGTATACCTCGTGAAGAAATCTTCTTCGGTCACTGTAGTGACGGGCGCTTTCGATATTGACAACCACGTCCACAGAACCATCTGCGAACGGCAGACTCCGGGAACAGTCCGCATACTCGAAGTCTATCCGATCATCCAGGCCAGCATTAACTGCCTTCCTTTCGGCCATCTCCAGGTGCAACTTGCACAGGTTAACGCCTGTGATCCTGCATCCCTGCGTCCTGGTCAGGTGGATGGCAGTTCCGCCCACTCCGCACCCGGCATCCACCACATGATGGTGCCCCTCAATCCCGGCTGGGGCAACTATGATTTCTACTATGCGATCCAGGGCTCTTGCAAGTCCAGCCGATTCTTTTGGAATCTCGTTGTGTCTGGGACGTTCCCCGGGCTTGAATGCGCCGAAATGAAAATGATCAGGACTCCACTGGAGATAGAACTCTTTGGTCATCTTGTCGTAGTGTTCCATTACCGAGCATTCGTATTCGGGAAGAGGTATTTCGTGACTGTCGTTCAATGTCGGGGCGTCCTGATGATGAACGTCATAGTATAACTATTTGTCGGCTGAAATGCTCATTCTGTTTCAACCAGTTCCGTATATGATCCTTCCTGGACTATTTTGCCGATAAGGTGATCCGAACAGGTGGTCCGAAAAACCATGATAAAAATAGAAAGATAATGATAAAATTACGGCAGTCTTTGGTGTGTACAGAACATCCAACCGTTCCGTAAAGAACAATCAACCGACACTCGTGAGAATCACCTGGTTTGATACATCCTGGCAGTAAATCGTTGAAGAACATCGCAGTGGTTGGCCGAGGAACCGCAGGGTCTTTGGCGGCAGCTGCCCCCGAGGTCGTTGACTGTAATGCGTTGCAAAAATTTGGCGAAATGCTTGAATTATTGAACCAATCGGTCATTGACAAATCGGACCAGAATCGGATGTGCGGGGTTCCTCTAACCAGTTATACACAGATGTACCAAGATCTTGGCTGTTAACCACTTTTCAGACTTCGGTCAAATAGAACGACCGGTACTTACGCCACACCTTGAGTATCGTTCTATCGGTGATGGACAGGTGCTCCTGGTTTCTGAAACATTCAACACGCTCTTGCATGGGCAGGTGTATGGGGATCTCCTGCCGTTGCTTGACGGTTGTCGTTCCCGGGAAAGTATTGTTGATGCTCTTGACGGGGCGCACCAGGAGACGGATGTTCGCAAAGCCTTGGCTTTTCTGGATTCCAAGGGATACATCGTTTCAGGCGATCATGGCATGGAACGGGGTAAGGCGGCGTTCTGGTCCTCGCAGGGCGTATCCCCCCGCCAGGTTGAAGAACGATTGCATGAAGCGCAAGTAGTAATTCATGGTGACGATGGCCGTCTCGCGACACTGCTTGAGGCCATGGGTATTGCAGTCGGTACAAACCGTCCGTCCCTGTCCGTATACGTAGGTTCCGACTATCTTGATGATGAGTTTGCTGCTGTCAATCGGGAGCACCTGAAATCGGCCACGCCCTGGGTGCTGATCCGACCTGTTGGAATACAACCTATTTTTGGCCCTGTCTTTCGGCCTGCGGAGAAAAGTCCATGTTGGGCCTGTCTTTCCTACCGTATACGAAACCACCAAGAAGTCCATTCCTTTCTGCGAAATCACTGTGGCGAGGCGGCAGCGTTTCGTCCAAACGTAGCCGAACCTTTGGTACTGGATGTCGTCTACGGATTTATTGTCATCGAGATTGCCAGGTGGTTGGTCCTTGGGGGTGCGGCGCCGTTGCATGACCGGGCAATCACACTGGATGTAGTTGGCATGAAAAGTGAGCATCATCGGGTCATACGCCGTCCGCAGTGTCCGGTCTGTGGAAACGAGGAACTCTATAAAACTGATCGGCCGGCAACGCCGGTGCGGTTGCAGGCGAGCCCGAAACAACTTCGCAATAGCGGCGGAGTGCGGGCGGTAACGCCTGCGGAGACACTTGAAAAGTACCGGCACCTGGTCAGTCCGGTGAGCGGAGTTGTCTCTTGGGTTTCACGCACAACTCCCGGAACAGACCCCTGGCTGCATGTACATTGGGCCGGCAGCAATCTTGCTTTAAGGATTAAGAACCTGAGCTCGTTGAGGCGCAGCCTGCGCAGCAAGAGTGCGGGCAAGGGCAGCACGGCGGAGCAATCCGAGGTCAGTGCGCTGTGCGAAGCGGTCGAGCGCTATTCCGGTGCTTTCCACGGTGATGAAATCCGTTGTCGAAGGAGCCTGGCAGATTTTTCCGGTGCAGGGGATGGAGAGGCGATCCACCCAAACGATGTCCAATTATTCAGCGATTGGCAACTGGACCATGCGGGAGAGATCAACGCACGCGGCCACCCATACAATGTCGTTCCGGCGCGCTTCGACCCGGAGAGAGAACAGGGCTGGTCTCCGGTATGGTCGCTCACCCAGGATCGGCATCGCTATTTACCAACATCCATCCTCTACGGAATGACTCCGGAGCAACGGGGAACCTCGGGGCTTTGGTCCGACTCCAATGGCTGTGCAGCCGGCAACACCCTTGAAGAAGCTGTCCTGCAAGGATTTTTTGAATTGGTCGAACGCGATGCTTTCGCAATCTGGTGGTACAACCGATTGCAAAGGCCCGGTGTGGACCTGGATAGCTTTGGCGACGAGTACCTGGCATCCGCCCCAGGTTATTATCGTCAATACAATCGCGAAATGTGGCTGCTGGACCTTACCGGCGACCTTGGAATTCCTGTCTTTGTTGCACTGTCCCGCAGAAACGATGGCCCGGCCGAAGACATCATCTATGGCGCAGGCGCACACACCGACCCCCGGATTGCGGCGCTACGAGCCGTCTGTGAATTAAACCAGTGCCTGACCTGGGTTCCTCGCCCGGGCAATGCTCAAAGCGGATACGGGGTGGATGATCCGATGTGTCTGTGGTGGTGGAAGAACGGAAAATTGGCTGACCACCTCCATCTTGCGCCTGCAGGTGATGTCAGGTTGAGCCAAAGTTCCGATTACTCAGTTCCGGATACGGCGGACCTGAGAGAGGATGTGGAATGGTGCCGCGGGTTGGTCGAAGCGAGGGGGATGGAATTTATGGTGCTTGACCAGACCCGGCCTGACATCGGTATGCCCGTGGCGCGTGTGATCGTGCCGGGCCTGCGTCACTTCTGGGAACGCTTCGCACCGGGACGCCTGTATGACGTACCGGTTGAGATGGGCTGGCGGGATTGCCCCGCCAGCGAGGCTGAACTGAATCCTGTTCCTGTCATCGCGTGAGAACGGTCTGCAAACCAGGGGTCAGAGTAAAATCTCCCCCTGATCCTGCCACCGGCAACGCGCCTCAAGATTTTACTCTGACCCCATCTGTCTCCAGAATTACAGAATTGCTGCTTGTGAAAAGAACTGGTTTATTTTAACATCAGGCAAATCATTGATTTAGCCGAATAATATTTTCTTGACCTTGTTAGATTACAATTTCTATTTGGAGGTTATTCTCGGCCGTGTTCAATAATCCGTTTGAATCATTTCACAATATGGTTGCTGAAGCGAAGGAAGAACGCGAACAACTCGACCGGTTGCTGACAATTTCCACACCGCGTGAACGGTTGCTTGTCACTGCAATTGCCGTTTTTCTGTTAATACTCTGTGCCTGGCTTCTCTTTGGCAACATAGCCCGTAGTATTACGTTTAACGGCATACTCGTCGAACAGGGTGAAACCTTACCTGTAGGCAGCCGACTTGTGCAGGCGCTGGTCTGGATTCAGAGCGGTACCGCGCTGTCAATTGAGGCCGGGATGCCGGTGACGGTTGAGTTGGCTACGATAGATGCAAAAGCAAGCACACGTGACGGTGCGGTCAAAGCAATTTCCGTTATGCCCTTTGCCGAAGGGATGTCGACGTTTCAGCCTGTGGCGTCGGTGTCCTTGCACCGTGTCGATATCGCGCTCGAAGAAGGTTTTGATCCGGATTCCCTCGCAAGCAGGGAATGCCGGCTGGTAATCGGGTTTGGCAGGCAATCTCCACTCGAGCTATTTCTCACCAAGCGATTATAAGATGCCGTTGAGCTCCCTCAAAAAGGACAGGGATAAGGCTTCTTCGGACGTTCTGAAAAAGAAGGTTAACACACCGACTCTGTTGCAGATGCATGCATCGGAATGTGGCGCCGCTTGTCTCGGAATCGTCCTTGCTTTCTTCGGGCGCTGGGTGCCGCTGACGGAATTACGCGAAAAATGTGAAGTGAGTCGCGACGGCAGTAGCGCCGCAAGCATCTTGCGCGCCTCCAGGCACTACGGTCTTGAATGCAATGGGCTCGGCCTGCGTGCCGATCAGCTGAAACAGATGGAGCTTCCGCTGATTTTATTCTGGCAATTCAGCCATTTCATTGTCCTCGAAGGGTTCGATGATCAAAGTTTCTATCTCAATGACCCTGCTACCGGGAAGCGCAGGGTTACCACAGAAGAGTTTATCAAGGGCTACAGCGGGATTGCGCTTCGCTTCAAGCGCGGTCCCGATTTCAGGGCCGGAGGCGAGCAGCCCAGCCTGTTACAGCAATTAGCCGCCTTGCTCGCCGGCTCATGGAGTATGCTGACAGGAGTGATTGCCTCCGGGCTCATGTTGACACTGTTGGCGCTGATCATTCCCGCATCCCTCAGTGCTTTTGTCGATGATTTCATGAACGAGCATGGGGCCTGGGGCGGTCTGGTGACAGCCCTGCTTGGCGGTGGTGTCCTGGTATATATCCTGTCCTTACTCAAGCAACGATTCCTGAAGAGGCTCGCAGTCCGGGTATCGGTGATTGGCTATAATCGAGCTATGTCGCGGCTGCTGCGACTACCGGTAGACTTCTTCGCACACCGGCTTGCAGGTGACCTGACTGACAGGGTCTCGTCCTCCGACAGGATTGCGAAGAACCTGGCGGATCAATTTCTGGTGCTCATCATCGATATGGCAATGAGTGTAGTGTTACTCATCGCAATGTTTACCTACGATGTGGGGCTCACGCTTATTGTGCTTTTGCTGGCCCTTTTGCATGGGTTTCTGGCCCGTTTTCTCAATGCAATTCGAGCGGTTCGAAGTCAGACGATGAGACGCGAACAGGGATTGCTGATCGGCGTCGGCATGCAGATGTTGAGTCATGCGGACAACCTGCGTATGACGGGGTCGGATGACCGGTTTTATTCGCGCTGGAGCGGTCAGCAGGCTCGCGAACTGCATGCGCGCCAGCTCTATTCCGAACTAGGCTTCGTCAATAGCGCGCTGCCGGGCCTGATCGCGGCATTTCGCAGCGCGGCGATCCTGGGGTTTGGGGGGAGCCTGGTCATGGCCGGAGAAATGACCCTGGGGACGCTGGTCGGGTTCTACATCCTGGCAGAGATGTTTCTGGCGCCCATTGGGCGATTTCTGGAGTTCGCCGACAAACGCCAGTCGCTCGAAACCGATTTGCAAAGACTGGAAGACATCTCCAGGACCGCTGAAGACCCCGTGTTCAGCCGCCGAAGTCCGGAATCGCAACTAATTCCCACGTTCAAGGGCAGGCTCCAGCTTGCAGGCCGTCTCGAATTGCGCAACGTCACCTTCGGTTACAACAAGAGCCGGCCGCCCTTGATCGCGGACTTCAACCTCGTGATCAAACCGGGGCAGCGGGTTGCCGTGGTCGGTCCAAGCGGTTCCGGCAAGTCGACCCTGGCGCGTCTCGTTTCGGGTATCAGTCAGCCCTGGTCCGGTGAAATCCTGCTTGATGGTTATCCGCGGGATGAGATCCCCGAGGAAGTACTGCGGCGGTCCATTTCCATGGTGGATCAGGAGGCCGTACTCTTTTCCGCGTCCGTGCGAGACAATATCACCTTGTGGAACCCGGCCGTTCCTGACGAAGTCATCATTGCCGCAACGCGGGATGCCTGCATCCATGAGGAAATTCTGATCAGGCCGCATGGATACGCGACCCTCGTCGAGGAAGGCGGAGCGAATTTCAGCGGCGGCCAGCGACAAAGGCTGGAAATCGCCCGCGGGCTGGTGGGCAATCCGACAGTGCTCATTCTGGACGAGGCGACCAGCGCGCTCGATGCCGCCACGGAGGAATATGTGGATGATGCCTTGCGGCGTCGCGGTGTCACCTGCCTGATCGTGGCGCACCGGCTGAGCACGGTGCGGGATTGCGACGAGATCATCGTACTCAACAAGGGCGCCGAGGTGCAGCGCGGTACGCACGACGAGTTGATTGCGGACCAGGCCGGTACGTATTACAAACTGGTCAAATCGGGCTGATGCAGGACGCCATGCCGGAATATGCATCAATAGGCCAACTCGCCGCCCGCTCCGGCACATCCGTGCCTTGCGCCGGCAATCTGCCGGTAAAGCTCGACGATGCGGATAGTATCTGGCTCATTGATCAGGGCGTTGTCGATCTGTTTTTAACCGAATTCAAGGATGGGGTAGAGCAGGCGCCGCCGCAGCACCTGCTGCGTTGCGAATCGGGCAGGTTGCTGCCGGGTGCCGCGCCGGATGAACAGGACGAAGATGGCAAAGACACCACGCTCAGCCTGGTCGCCAAGGGATTGCCGGGCACCCTTCTGAAACGCCTGCCGGCATCCTTGCTGTCCGAAGTTCATCCGGCAGAGCTGGCAGAACAGACCGATACCTGGCTGACCGCCATGACCGACACACTTTCGCGTTTTGTCAGCCACCTGCCGCGTCCGACTGCGCTGGCAGAACCCGGTCTGACCCAGTCACTGGGCCCTTGTACGCTATCCGTGCGACGCGGTGTGGTATGGGTATCCGAACCGTCCCTCGGGGCAAGCCTGTTCATGGATATGGTCGACCCGGCGCAACTTGCCGAGGCAGGGGGTCCGCGCGAAGCGCTGATACCACTGACGCGGACGAACTGGCTCACCTTGTTCGACGAGGCGACAGTTTTGGGCAAATCAACCGAAACACTGGCTCAGCAAGGCATGCTACTGCCGGCGCTCGCCTCCTTTCACGCGCTTGCCTTTAACCTGGAACGCCTTAATCGCCGGCTGGCCGTGGTCGATGATGCGAATCTCGAGCGCGAGCGGACAACCAGCCGCCGCTCGGCCGAAACAGCTGCCCGGCAGCGGCTTTTCAATATCTATGACCTGCCGATCGACCGGGAGGCCAGGGTCGAGGACACGGTTCTGGCGGATGCCCTGCAAATCGTCGGCCGTCATGAAGGCATCGATTTCAGGATTCCAGCGCGCTCCCGACCTTCGGATGCTCCGATCGGCCTCGTAGACGTTCTTGATTCGTCAGGGGTACGCGCCCGGCGCGTGCGCTTCAATGCCGAGGGCAACTGGTGGCGCGGCGACAGCAACGCACTGCTGGCATTTCGCGCCGGTGACGGCCAGCCGGTTGCACTGATACCGGGAATGTTCGGACGCTACCGGGAAGTTGATCCGCTCACCAAGCGCAGCGTTCGGGTTACGGCGGCTCGCGCTGAGGCGCTGAAGGACGAAGCCTGGATGTTCTACCGGCCATTGCCGTCGGCGCATGTAAAACCGGCTGACCTGCTGGGAATTGCCATGCAAGGATCGGCCGCGGACCTGCTGCGGCTGGTGATGGCCGGGCTTCCGGGCGGCCTGATCAAATTGCTGCCGGCACTCGCCCTCGGATTCGTTGCGAATCATATCGTAGCGGGCGGAAGCGCCGGCGCGCTCTATGCCGTGGCCGTGACGCTGGCGGCGTTCGGCCTGCTCGGCGCACTGCTGCACCTGCTGCAGGGATCGGCGATGATGCGGCTCGAGGGGCGCTCGTCATCAAGGGTCGAAGCTGCCTTCTGGGACCGCCTCATGCGCCTTCCGTCAAGCATTCTGCACCGCTATCCGGCCGGTGATCTGGCCATGTCGGGAATGACATTTCAGAATCTTCGCGACGGCTTGCAGGGAGTTATCGCCGACAGCCTGCTGTCGATCATATTCCTGTTGCCGGTTTTTGGCGTCATCTTCTTCTACGATGCCACCCTCGGGCTCATCGCCCTTGGCTTCAGCCTGGTTTCCCTGCTGGTCACCATCGCCATCGGATTGCGCCAGGTTGCACCGTACGGGCGGATGATCAGCGCAGTACGTCGTGTATCTGGCCGGCTGTTCCAGATTGTGGGAGGCATCGCCAAGCTGCGTGTGGAAAATGCGGAAGGGTCGGCATTCGCCATCTGGGCCCGGGATTATCGCGAACAGAAACGCGCAGAAATCGAACTGGGCGCACTTGAGGGGCACTCGCGGGCATTCGCTGCCGCGCTCCCCTTTCTCGCCGGCGGGGTACTGCTTTTCGCAGTGGCCGCGGTGGGCGACCGCAACGTTCCTGTCGGCGATTTTCTCGTCGTTTACATTGTCTTCATCGCTTTCCAGTCCGCAATCGCCCGGCTTGGCGAGTCCTTCGGCACCATTGCCGCCATGCTGCCGGCGTTCGACCAGATGCGCCCGCTGCTCGCCACGGTTCCTGAAGCAGCGGTCGAAGGAGAGCCGGTTGAACGTCTGGGCGGCGAAGTCCTGTTCGATCGTATTTCTTTTCGCTACGATCCCGACGGTCCGTTGATTCTCGACGATGTCACGATTCGCGCACGACCCGGCGAATTTATCGCGATTGCCGGCGAGTCCGGCGCCGGTAAGAGCACCCTGTTCCGGCTTGCCCTCGGCATCGATTCGCCAACTGCCGGCGCGGTTTATTATGACGGGCGTGACCTGAGGCACCTTAACCTGAAGCAGGTGCGCCGGAAAGTTGGCGCGGTGCCGCAGTCAGTGCGTCTCCATCCCCAGGATGTCTGGGACAATATCGTCGCGCACCACGAGGCGCCGGCAACAGAGGAAGTGTGGCAGACGGCCCGTGCCGCCGGAATCGAAAAGGAAATCAAGGCGATGCCCATGGGCATGATGACCATGGTGGGGTCCAGCGGGGCTGTCCTGTCGGGCGGTGAGAGCCAGCGCGTCACCATCGCCCGTTCACTGCTCGGCAGCCCGCGGGTCATGCTGCTTGACGAGGCAACCAACTGGCTGGACAACGAAAATCAGGCCGAGGTCATGCAGAACCTGGCGCTCCTCACCTCGACCCGGATCGTTATCGCCCACCGCCTGTCCACGTTGCAACAGGCCGATCGAATCTATGTGATGCAGGCCGGAAAAGTTGTGCAGAGCGGTTCCTTCAGCGAACTCATGGAGGAGGAAGGAGTGTTCAAAGAGTTGGTAAAAAGACAGGTCGCCTGAAGCGGAAATGAAGTATCCAACTCACACAATTAATTACCTCACATCAAGATCCGTCGAAGACGATGATCTTCGCAATCGTCTACTTGCGAAACCCAGACAAACCATCGAAAAGGAACTCGGTGTGACGTTGGATGAAGGCCATGAGATTCGCGTGCACGAAGATACCGTTTCCGTTACGCATCTGGCGCTTCCGCCACGCAGCAAATTCAGCGCGGCTGAACGGCAGGAGGCGAAAACCGGCTCACAATCACTCGAGTTCCTGCGCAAGACACTTTATGATCCGGCGCCGCCTGTGCGCCCTCCCGAACCAAGTGGCGCGGGCGCCCTGATATCCAACGCCACCCCCGGGGTGATTGCCGATGCATGCAGGGAAAGCATCCGTCGCGGTCTCGATTTCCTGGAATCCAGGATCGATGAGAATGGGGCTTGGCACTGCATCCGTTTCAATATAGCCGACCCGAACATTCCCCGGCATTTCGAAAGACCCCCATTTATTTCGGCATTCTGTGTACTTGCCCTGGAAAGTTGTGATGAACCAAAGGCCAAAGCCATGTGTGCCGCCACCAAGGCGTATCTTGTCGATACCATTGAATATCCCGGATTGTGGCGGTACTACCGTCATCTGCCACAGGACCTCGACAGTTCCACACTCTGCTCACTTGTCATTGGGAATCACCCTTGGATATTGTTAGAAAGGAATGTCCCGGAAATTTTGGCAAATCGCGACGAAAAAGGTCATTTCTTGACTTGGATACTCGCGGATGATGAACCTGATGTAGTATCTACCTTTCGTATCGAAGCCGATCCTGTGGTTAATGCGAATGTCATTGCCTATCTCGGAGACCGCCCGGAAACCAGAGAAGCCCAGCGATGGTTGGAAGGTTTGATTATTGAAGGCAACCTGGATGGAACGTCCAAGTGGTATCCTGACACGGCCTCAATTTACTATGCAATCACCCGTGCCTTGATTCGCGTGCCCTCCGCTCTTGATCGGTTACGCCCGATACTTGCGGATCGTATCCTTAGCCTGCGCGACGAGAAGGGGAAATTTGGCAATATCCTCCAGACTGCTCAGGCAGTGTCTGCTCTCTACAATATTGGAATCCTTCAAAGCATCGACGCGGAACACCAGGTGGAAAGGTTCTTGAACTCGCAACGTGAGGACGGTAGTTGGCCGGAGTTACTCGCGTTTGGTGATCAAGAGTTGAAGTGGGGTTTGGTAGGGCAGATTGGGCATGGTTCTGAATCAGTGACTTCTGCATTTTGCATCGAAGCCTTGGAGCGTCTCGTGAAATCCTGCTTGAGAAGACCATATGAATATTGACGAGGCAGTGATTCTTACCCAGGAACGTCTCGCCAAAGAAGGTGGCACCATGGGCGATTTGCTTGGGCACTTTCGGGACAGGATTTCGCCGGTTCTTATCGGGGTATCTGAATGGGAACGCATACTCGACTGCGCCAGGAAACTTCCGATTACAATGGGCGCTTTGCCATTTGGCTTCGAATTGCCACTGCATTCGCCCAAGCCGGAGGCGGATTTCGGCGCTTCTCTGGCTAGTGGAACCAGATCGGCAGAGTTTTTCCGGGAGTGCGCACGGACCGATAAAACAGATGCGACCGCCAGCGTAATCATGCGGATATGCAGACAAATGGAAACCGAAAACTCACCCCTGCGTGAAATTGTCGGTCGAAAACTTATGCTGGAATATGACATAGGATCTGCGCGAGACGGACAAGGTTCTTTTCCTGGAATGTTCCTGCGGCCTGGCGAACGCCCGATTATCGGCGCCAACGGTCAGGAAGATGATGTCGTCATGGTGGGTGACGCACTCGCTTCCTGCATAGGTTGGGAGATAAACGACGCAGAACGGAAGTACCTCCAACAAGCTTATCTTGCGCAGCCGGAAGATACGCGCATGGACTCGTTTGGTGTATTCCCGTCTCGCTCACGGGCAATTCGCCTGGCTGTCATGGGCTTCAAATCGCAGCAGGAGGTATGTCGATATCTGGAAAATACGGGTTGGCCCGGTCAGATAACGGCCGTTAATTCAGTGATTGCACGCTTCAGAGACCGCGTGAATATTGTCAGGATTGGATTGAATATTGACGTGCAGGAGGATGGAATTGGTCCAACGCTTGGCCTTACACTCATTGTAAAGCAGAGATATACCAAGGATTCACGCTATTGGCTTGACGGCTTGACCGATTGGGCCCCCTACCTGGAAGCCTTGGACCATGAGGATATTGTATTTTCCGATAAGATTAAGGCGCTTTCCGACTGGGTCTCGAAACCGACACCGCTTTTTGCGAGGTCTGGGCGTTATATTATGCTACGGGGCATTCACCATGTGAAGTTAGTCATATCAGACAATCAGCTTCGAAAAGCCAAGGCCTATGTATTTATGGTGCTTTCCGGAGCGGTCTACCAGTAAATTCAGTCTGTAGTAAACAAACAAAAACCCTCACCCCTTTCAGGGACGAGGGAATGTGAAGATCTGGCAAGCTATCCGGATTCGGATATTCCGAATCTCGACCGACTATTTGTCGGGAATTGGGCTTACCAACAGCAACAAAGGCCAGCCGAAACGGCTTCGAGTTGTTCCTCGGTGATATTCGGATCCGGCGGCAAAGCAACGTGAACAGTTTGCATGTCGCTTTCATGAACCACAACATTCATCGATTCGGGCATAGTAATGCCCAACTCACCGGTTATGGCACTCTTGGGATCTGAGAGAAGTTGTTGCCGGAACGCCGCGTCAGTAGCGGATTTGTCAACAATCTGCTTCAGCATTTCATCGCCACTTTTCATATCAATTCTCCTGACAGGTTAATGGTACGTAAACGAACGGAACTACTTAAAAAAACAAACATTAAGTAATGCCGATTATGCCAGATCAAGGTATTAAAGTCAAGCCCCTTGTCCGGGTTCAACAGACAGGCCGGGATACTGTTCGGAGAGTCCTCATGCTTCCTTTAAAAGTATGCGGTAGCCCTGGATACCACTTAAAATGTACCTGATTACCCTGTAAAACTCTCCGGGAACTGGTTAGAATGGCCGTTCATTCAACCAGGAGCCCCGCTTATGAATTACCTGTTCACCTCGGAATCCGTATCGGAAGGCCATCCGGACAAGGTCGCCGACCAGGTATCCGATGCAATCCTCGATGCGCTGCTGGAGCTGGACAACCACTCGCGGGTTGCTTGTGAAACACTGGTTACGACGGGTATGGTTATGTTGTCCGGTGAGATTACCTCACGAGCAAACATTGATTATCCCGAAGTAGTCAGGCAGACCATCAGGGACATCGGATATGATTCCTCGGAGATGGGGTTTGACGCAAACGGTTGTGCCGTACTGATGTCCCTGGATAAACAGTCGCCCGATATCGCCCAGGGCGTGAATGTGGGGGAAGGGGTTGACCTGGACCAGGGCGCCGGCGACCAGGGCCTGATGTTCGGCTATGCCTGCAATGAAACCGACGTGCTGATGCCGTTCCCCATTACCTACTCACATCGCCTGGTAAAAAAACAGGCCGAGCTAAGGAAATCCGGTAAGCTGCCCTGGCTGCGGCCCGATGCAAAATCACAGGTCAGCGTCCAGTATGAAGACGGAAAACCTGTTGCAGTCGATACGATCATTCTGTCAACCCAGCACGATGCCGACGTCAGCCATGCCGACGTCACCGAAGCCGTTATTGAGGAAATCATCAAACCGGTCCTTCCCGCAGACATGCTCTCCGCTAAAACCCGTTACCTGGTCAACCCCACCGGTCGCTTTGTCGTTGGCGGCCCGGTAGGCGATACCGGTCTCACCGGCAGGAAGATCATCGTGGATACCTACGGCGGCATCGCCCATCATGGAGGCGGCGCTTTTTCCGGCAAGGACCCGTCCAAGGTCGACCGTTCGGCGGCGTACGCGGCCCGCAACGTGGCCAAACATATTGTCGCCGCCGGCCTGGCCGATAAATGCGAACTTCAGGTAGCCTATGCCATCGGCATCGCCAGGCCGGTCAGCCTGATGATCAACACGTTCGGCACAGGAGTGATCCCGGAAAAACAGCTCGAGTCACTGGTGCGGGAGCTATTTGATTTACGTCCAAAAGCCATCATCCGGGAACTGGACCTGTTAAGACCCATCTACAAACAGACCGCAGCCTACGGCCATTTCGGACGCGAGGAACCGGACTTTACCTGGGAAATAACAGATAAAGCTGAACAGTTGAAGGACGCTGTTGGTTAGCCGCGTCTACGACGCATGGGATAATGCGTACTAGGCCCCTGGAATGGAGGAAACTGCTGAAAGTCCGCTCCCATGTCGTCCATGACGGGTGATTTCAAGGCATTAGTCAAGTCCTCGACAGACTCGAATACGACTTCGTTGCCCAGCATGTAGTCCAGGTGGGGTAAACCGGTAGGATCATTCCACTCAATCGGCAGGTAACACATTATGTTGGTAATCCTTGGAAAGCGTCTTTCGACTTGCGGATGATGGGTAATATAGTAATTTATAAATTGCGCTACGTCGTCTGCCGGGTAGTGATAACGAACCACGTAAGAGATCGGCGCGGTCCATTCTCCCGGTTCAGTCTCGTCTGCTACCGGGTAAAACACGGTTTCCATGGCGTCATGTATCAATGTACAGCCTGAACCGGCGGCTACGGCATCGAGCAGAGCTTGAAATTCAGCCGACCTGAGGCCTTGTTCAAGGCTCGCGCGGTCGCGGTAACTGGTTTGTATGGTCAGCACCTGGCCCTGGCGGTCATCGGCATAAGGGTCATCTTTAAACTCAGTAGGTTCATAACGATCAACCCGGTTAACCCCGTGGAGCGTTGCGAGCGCTGAAATTTCCTGTTCAGGAAATTGAATGTCGGTTTCACCCGTTGCAGACGTGTCAGTGACAAAGATAAGAAAATGAGCTATGGACATGAGTTAAAGTTTCCCCTGTTTAATCCTTAATGTGGTTAAATAAATATCGAGACATATTATTATCGACAGCATAAGATTTTTCCAGGGGAAATATATGTATCACATTAATATGCAAAACATCACAAGGTTGTCCGTATTATTGTTTTCCTTTCTTGTTGCGATCACTGCGAATGCCTACCAGCCTGACGCACCATATCAAAAGGCCTTACAGAAAAACGCCGACAACTGGGCCGAGGAAGACAAGGCCATAGACGCCAGACTGGCGCAACTGGAAAAACGCCATGGAAAAAAACCCAACATCATTTATGTGCTTGCCGATGATATAGGGTGGGGTGAACTGGGTTCCTACCTGGGCGGTAAACTGCGCGGGACACCCACGCCCAACCTGGATAATATGGCGAAACAGGGGATGCAGTTCCTTGCGCATTATTCCGAGCCGTCCTGCACCCCCACGCGGCTTGCACTGTTGACCGGGCGCCACCCGGTGCGTACCGGTGTCGATATCGTGCTCTGGCCCGGACAAACACAGGGTCTGGCGCCGGAGGAAGTGACTGTCGCCGAAATGCTGTCCGCCGCCGGCTACCACACGGCCATGTTCGGCAAATGGCACGTGGGTGATCTGGAACCCCATGCGCCGGAGAACCAGGGCTTTGATTATGCCTATTACGGCCTCTACAACGGCGCCATCTACTCCTGGGTCAACCAGGACGCGTTTTATAAAGGACAAACCGTGGATGGCGTCGGCCATTTTTATGATTTTCCCGGCACCTTCGAGGACTACCGCAAGAAATACGGCATAGAGATCCTGGGCGCGCTGGAAGGGATCAAAGGCAAAGGCCGCCGGGAAGTTGCAGCGATGTCGGCAGAATCCATGGTGGAAATGGAGGAGCAGTCCATCATCAAGATAAAGGAATTTATAAGGGAGAATGCCAAATCGGACAGTCCCTTTTTCCTGTACTGGGCCAGTTATGCCCAGCAGATGGCATCGTCACCCAGGGAATACCGTTTTCAGGAGGGACTTGACTACCGTAACAACCAGTCGGCGCAACTGGCTCAGCACGATGACTATATCCGGCAGTTGCTGGATACGGTAAAAGAGGCCGGTATTGAAGAGAATACACTGATAATCTGGGTGAGTGATAACGGCCCCATGTATACTTTCTGGCCCAGTGCCGGTTATTCCTGGCTGCGCGGCGCAAAGGGAGAGGTCTATGAAGGTGGCGTGCGCACACCGGGATTTGCCGTATGGCCCGGTATGATTGAACCGGGACAACAACCGCTTGACATGCTCTCGGTGACCGACCTCTTCGTCACTGCCGCAAGGGTCGCCGGCGTAGAAGACAGAATTCCTTCAGACCGGGTTATTGACGGTATCGACCAGTTGCCCCTGCTCCTCAACGGTGAGGGAAGTGGGCGCAGGAATTACATGTTCTACTATAGCGGCAAGGACCTCAAGGCCGTCCGAATGGAAGACCATAAACTGCATGTCATTCCCGGTTCCAAGGGAGGTCTGCCCAATTATGAACTGTACAACATCGCGCGCGACCCGGCTGAAAAATTCGGCGCAATGTATAACCATCTCTGGGCTGTTGTGCCTTTTCAACGCATGGTCGGTGCGCACATGGGATTAATACGGCAATATCCGCACAGGAATATAAAATCCGGGTTGTTTTAATATGTGCAAACGAGGGAAAAACATTGTATTGCGGATAGCGAGGAGACCGGAGTGCCGGCGCAGCAACAGTGTCTTTCAATTTATAAAAACTTTGTGCTAGAATCCCGCGTCCGAGAGGTCTGAGGAGCGTTGCGATGGGAACTGCCCACCAGGCTCAGGCCGATCATCAGATATAACGGCGCTCGCTTGACTTTGAGGAGAAAAAGATGAGCGTTGCTGTCCAGGCCGTATTTTCCGATTATCACGTTGCCGACCTGTCCCTGGCCGAATGGGGCCATAAGGAGATCCGTATTGCCGAAACCGAAATGCCGGGCCTGGTTTCGGTACGCAATGAATTTGCCGAAGAGCAACCCCTGAGGGGCGCCCGTATCGCCGGCTCCCTGCACATGACCATACAGACGGCCGTATTGATCGAAACACTGGTTTCTCTGGGTGCGGAAGTCCGTTGGGCATCCTGTAATATCTTTTCCACCCAGGACCACGCCGCCGCGGCCATTGCCGACCAGGGTATCCCCGTGTTTGCCCATAAGGGAGAAACCCTGGAGGAATACTGGGAATACACCCATAAAATCATGGAATGGCCCGATGGCGGGGCGCCGAACATGATACTGGATGATGGCGGGGATGCCACCCTGCTGGTGACCCTGGGGGCCAGGGCTGAACAGGATCCGTCAGTCATTGATAACCCCACCAATGAAGAGGAGCAATACCTGTTTGCCGCCATCAAAAAACGGCTGGCTTCAAACCGGGGCTGGTATACCCGGATTCGGGATAATATTATCGGCGTGACGGAGGAGACCACAACAGGCGTGAATCGTCTCTACCAGATGCAGCAGAACGGAACCTTGCCGTTCTCGGCCATCAACGTGAATGATTCCGTGACCAAGTCCAAATTCGATAACCTGTACGGTTGCCGTGAATCCCTGGTTGACGGGATTAAACGCGCCACTGATGTCATGATCGCCGGAAAGACCGCGGTAGTCCTCGGTTACGGCGACGTGGGCAAGGGTTGTGCGCAATCCCTGCGCGGGCTGGGCGCAACGGTCTGCATCACGGAGGTGGATCCTATCTGCGCCCTGCAGGCGGCCATGGAGGGTTACCGGGTGGTGAAGATGGACGACATTTGCAGTAAAGCGGATATATTTGTCTCTGCCACCGGCAACTATCACGTGATCACCCGCGAGCACCTGCTGGCCATGAAAGATCAGGCCATAGTCTGCAATATCGGCCATTTCGACAATGAAATCGACGTGGCCGCGTTACAGGATTACCAGTGGGAGGAAATCAAACCCCAGGTGGACCATATTATCTTCCCCGACGGCAAGCGCATCATCCTGTTGGCCAGGGGACGCCTGGTAAACCTGGGTTGCGCCACCGGCCATCCCAGTTTTGTCATGTCCAACTCGTTTACCAACCAGGTGCTGGCGCAGATAGAACTGTACCGCCACCGGGACAACTACCAGGCAGATGTATACGTGCTGCCCAAACACCTGGATGAGAAAGTGGCCCGGCTGCATCTTGAACGTATCGGCGCGCAACTGACTACATTGACCGATCAACAGGCTGCTTACCTGGGAGTCCCCGCGCAAGGCCCCTACAAGCCTGAACACTATCGTTATTGAAACCGTGTTATCCATCGTTCCGGCGGGTGTCAGAATGCGCCACCAGGACAGGGGACAGATTTCAAATCTGTCCCCGCCAGCCCCTGGCCGTCATTCCGCCTCCTGTTCGCCATTCCGGCGAACGCCGAGTAGTGGCACATGGATGTGCCGTCAACGGAGCGTAGGATGCAAATCCGGTTAGCCTGTAAGCCTGAATATAATTAACCCGTGTTGAACCGATTATCGCGAAACTCCCTTAAACTCAGCTTCGAGTTTTTTCCTCCCAGGACGGATGCCGCGGAGGGAAATCTGCATGCCACAATTAAGCGGCTGAAACTGCTGCGCCCCGATTATTTTTCGGTCACCTTCGGCGCCGGCGGCAGTACCCGGGAGAAAACCTTTGAGACGGCTTCGTTTATCAATGAGACAACCGGCATAGAGGCGGCGCCCCATGTTTCCTGTATAGGCTCATCCAGGGAGGAACTCAGGGCGGTAATACACAATTATAAAAATCACGGTTTTGATCACCTGGTAGCCTTACGCGGCGACCTGCCATCCGGCCTCGCCGGCGTGGGTTCCCTGCACTTTGCAAGCGAACTGGTGGAGTTTATCCGTAGCGAGACAGGCCGGCACTTCCATATCGATGTGGCATGCTATCCGGAATTCCATCCCCAGGCGCAAAGCGCCGGAAAAGACCTGGAAAATTTCAAGAGAAAAGTGGATGCCGGCGCCGACAGCGCCATTACCCAGTATTTTTACAATGCCGATGCCTATTTCCGCTTCATGGAAAGCTGCGCCGGTATGGGGATAGATATTCCCGTCGTCCCAGGCATCATGCCCATCACTAACCGTAACCAGCTGGTCAGGTTCTCCGGCATGTGCGGCGCTGAAATACCGCGCTGGATATTGAAACGCCTGCATGACTTTGGGGATGACCTTGACGCCATCCGCAGCTTCGGTATTGACGCCAGCATCAGGTTGTGCGCACAACTGCTGGACGCAGGCGCTCCCGGCCTGCATATCTATACGATGAACAAAGCCGAGGCGCCCGAAGCGATCTGGGCGGCTCTTGACCTGGCATAGCTCCTGTCCCGATGACCCGGCAACAAAAACAGGTATCCGTGTTATTCGTCTGTATGGGAAATATCTGCCGATCCCCCGCGGCAGAAGGCGTGTTCCGCCATTACGTCGAACAGCAGGCGGCTGCTGAGGACTTTATCATCGACTCCGCCGGCACCATAGACTACCACAGCGGCAAACCCGCCGACCCTCGCATGTGCGAGGCTGCGGCAGACCGTGGCTACACGCTGACTTCCATTTCGCGCCAGGTCACTTCCGAAGACCCGGAAGATTTCGACCTCATCGTGGCCATGGACCGCGACAACCTGTGGGAACTGAAGCACCTCGCCGGAGGCCCTCGGCCCGGTCTTCGACTGCTCGGCTCGTTTCTGCCGGAGCACCGGGGCCACCCGGAGCAAGCGCCCCCGGTGCCTGATCCCTACTACGGGGGACCGCAAGGTTTTGAGGTGGTGCTCGATATGATAGAACGCGCTTGTCCGGGCATGTTTTCCGCCTGCCGGGATATACTTGACCAATACCATACTTGAAACGGACTGCTTCCTTGACAATTAAATATTTAAATATTGACAATTAATTGACAAAACATCATTGCATAGCTGTATAATTGACAACTTATATTTATAATATTGACAATTAGTTGACAATAAGACAGCTTAGACAACGTGTCAAAACAGCAAAAAATACTTGGCTATCTAGAAAGCCGGCCTTCAGCGACAGGTAAAGAGTTATGCCTGTACCTGGATATCAGCCGACAAGGCCTGAATATCCATCTCAAGTCGCTGATCGCCTCGGGGCAAGTGATCAAGTCGGGTTCGACCAGGAACGCCCGCTACTATTCCCCAGCCCGTGCCCCGGCGCCCGTCGTATTCTCACGCCGTCTGGCGCTTACCGGACTCGATGAGAGCCAGGTTTACGAACAGGCGGCAATGGCTCTGAACCTGCGTACGGCGCTGCGCGACAACGTGACTTCCATCGTGCATTATGCTTTTACTGAAATGCTCAACAATGCGATTGATCACTCCAAGACTGACCGCGGGGAGGTTCTTGTACGTCTGGAAGCGGGGAGTGTTTTTTTTCGGGTACGGGACCACGGGACTGGCGTATTTCAGTCCATCGCATCCAAGTTTGGCCTGGATGATGAATACGCGGCAATGGTGGAACTGATAAAGGGCAAAACAACGACCATGCCCGAGGCGCATAGCGGTGAAGGGCTTTTTTTTACATCAAAAGCCGCGGATCGATTTCTGCTCCGCTCTCACCGCATCCAGTTGGAATGGAGCCGTCAGTTTGATGATATCTTTGTCTCGGAAAAGAATTTTATTTCCGGCACAACGGTGGAGTTCACCATTCAGCGTGATACCAGACAACTCCTGGAGGATATCTTCTCGGAATTCGCACCGGCGCACTATGATTACCAGTTCCAGAAAACGAAAGTGCATGTCAAGCTGCTTAAATCAGAGTACGTTTCCCGGTCGGAAGCGCGGCGTCTCGGCACCAATTTAGAGAAATTTCGGGAAATTATCCTGGACTTTAAGGGGGTAAAGTCCGTCGGCCAGGGATTTGCCGATGAACTCTTCCGGGTTTTCGCAAATCGTAACCCGGACATCAGGATCGAAACTAAAAACGTTACCCCGAGTATTGGGGCGATGTTCAGGCATGTTGACCAAAAACAGGACCGGATATTGGACGATCCGGCTGCTGATAGAAAGTAACACTGTTCATGAAAAAAGCTGCGTCAAGAATATCGTTCGTCCTGTTTCTTTTGTTCAGTGCCTCAGGAATCGTTGGCTGCGCCTCGAAACCGACGTTGGAGACGTTCCGAACCGATGGCGCGCCGTGTTACGACCGCTCAGTTCAACCCCAGACCTCGGTCGTGGATACCCACCTGCACTTCCGTCCGTTTGGAGGTCTCGCGGTCCCGTTCAGCGAGATTGTTTCATACCTCGAAGAGACCGGAGTGCTGTTCGTCAACATTTATGGCATTGGTCAGATGCTTCCGGTGGCGTCATCCTGTACTTACTATCTGGACTGTCCCGGCACGCCGGTGAGGCCCTCCCTGGAGAACGATTTCGTCAATGCAGCCGACTATGTAATGAAGGCTCCGCCTGGCATCCACATGACGCTCTCGATGACTTTTCCGGATTTGTCCAGACCGGAGGCGATTCTTCCCGGCATGCAACTCCTGGAGGAAGAATACCCCGGCGCGTTCACCTGGATGGGCGAGGTTAACCTGGTGAAACAGGCGTTATTCGGTAACGGTCATGAACCCGTTCCAATGGCTAAAATCACGGAGTG
The DNA here is from genome assembly GCA_965205405.1 of Gammaproteobacteria bacterium. Taxonomy (GTDB): domain Bacteria; phylum Pseudomonadota; class Gammaproteobacteria; order Eutrophobiales; family Eutrophobiaceae; genus JAAXHV01. The sequence goes on along the minus strand of OZ242169.1, from coordinate 701,795 downwards.
GGCTGCCTTTATGAGGGTGTTGCGGGCACGGAACATCCCGCTCGCGCTACATGCGGACCTGGGCAACGACGAAGCCCCGACCAGATACCTGCCATTAATCAAGAAAGTATTACGTTTGTATCCTGACAACAAAATCGTCTGGATGCATATGGGGCTGTCCAGGGAACTTGTAGACATGAACGTTTCGCAGCACATCCTGATAGTGAAGTCATTGCTGGATCACTATCCGAATCTGATGCTGGATATTTCCTGGCGAGTACTAGACGACGACTACTTCTCAAGCCCGGACGCACGGGCGCTCTATGTTCCGTTCTTGAACGAATACTCTGAACGGATCCTCCCTGGAACGGACTTCCTGGCTTCAAGAGACAAGAAATTTGAAGTCTATCGAACGGAGTTACACGTCACGAGTCGGATCAATCGTTACTTGAACGACAACGCCTTCCGTAACATCGCCTTGGGTCAAAACTACTTTCGACTGCTGGGTCTGGATTACATGGCGCCGCCGGTGTGTACCGACTACCTGCCGTGATACCGGACTGTTTGTCATAGGTTATCTCATTTCCCCGGTAGCTCAGTGCACCGAACGTATCACCGGCACACCGCCGGACGGCACGAACGTAATGCCGCGCCGCTCCGTACGTACCGTGTGACCGGGGTCCGGCCGCAGAGTCACGCGTGACAGGATACGAGTCAGCACTATCTTCATCTCATAGGTGGCGAATGCCGCTCCGAGACAGTAGCGAACACCCCCACCGAACGGGAAGAATGTGTAAGGGTCAACCCGGTGCGCGACAAACCGTTCGGGGTTGAACTCCTCCGGATTGGGCCACAATTCGGGCCGCCGATGGGTGAGGTAGATACATGGAGCCGCGATAGCGCCGGCCGGTAGCTCGTAGCCTCCGATGTGCATGCCCTTTTCCAGGTGGCGGACGGTAATGGGCACGACAGGGTTGAGACGGGCTGTCTCTTTGATGACGGCGTCAAGATAGCTGAGTTCGGCTACCTGCTCGGCAGTCGGCCTGGGCGGGTGCGGCCCGCTACCGATTACCGACGCCACCTCGGCTCGGGCGGTCGCCAGGACGTCCGGGTTCTGTAACAGGCGGTGAATTACCCACGCCAGCGAAGTGGCCGTCGTGTCATGTCCTGCCAACAGCATGGTGATCATTTCATCCCGGATTTCCTCGTCGCGCATGGGTTGGCCGTCTTCATCGCGTACGGCAACGAGCATAGCCATGATGTCGGTTCGCCCTTCATGTGCCAGTTCCTTGCAGCGCCTGATCTCGTCGTACAGCAATCGGTCGATATCGCCCTGAAGTCGGGTCAGGCGCCTCCAGGCAGCCAGCGTCAGGAAAGGGTTTCTGCCAACCAGGAGTCCGAGATATTCGATTATCAGTGTGCGCAGACGCGCTGTGTGTGCATCCCCGTACACGCCGAAAACGGCGCGCAGAATAATGTCCAGAGTGATTTCCAGCATATGTGAGTGAATTGGAAACGAGGTCTCCGGCGGCCACGTATCGATCATCCTGTCGGTAATTTCGCACATCATGTCGCCGTACAGCCGCATGCGTTCACCGTGAAACGGCGGCATGAGGAGCCTGCGTTCGCGCTTGTGCCGGGCCCCGTCAAGCACCAGTAACGAATTGGGCCCTACGAACAGTCTAAAGACCCTGCTGTTGGCTTGTCCTGCCTGCAGCCGTTCGGGGTCGCCGGTAAAAACCTGTTTGATGGTTGCAGGGTCGCTGAAAAAGACTATCGGCGTCGCGCCCATAATACGGACTGTGAAGGCATCGCCATAGGTCTCGGCACAGCGTTGCATAAACGGGATTGGTCGGAACACCCATTGGAATATCTGAAACAGGCTCGGCACTCTGGGCCCAGGCGGCAAATCAGGCATACGGCCAGTATAGCCAAAAATTTCGCTTGATGATGCCAGGTTTGAGGTTTAATTCCTTACCCGACTATCAGTGATAATGATGATTTCAATCAACTGCCGTTGCATCCCGGCGACGGGAGTTTATTTGCCCTGACGATAGGCAAAATTTTATTTGCAATATGCGAATCCAGGGTATATCCTCATAATCACAGGGTAGTTCATGGAGCGCGCGTTTGTGTTCCGTGGACTGATATAAAGGAGATGCAGGAACAACGGAGCATCATGGAATTGTTACGTAGGATTTACGTATTTATGGACAGCCCCCCCTCAATGGGACACGACTTTGGAATGAGACGGGCTACGGAGGGCAGGGCCGCGCACAGGCGGCTCGTCATCTGTCTTGTTTTCTTCACTGTCTGTTCCGCTTGCGCAAAATTCACTCCCGAACCGCCGGCGCCTTCGGCAGGGCATCTTAGTCGATCTGCCGATACGAGCCTGTCCGGTGATATTCCCGAAATTGTCCGGCAACCCCCGCCCGTTCCTGAGCCCGCGCCGTTGCAACACGAGGAAAGGTATACGGTAGTCGTTAATGGAGTCCCCGTAACAGAATTGTTATTTGCCCTGGCGCGGGATGCGCAAGTGAATGTCGATATTGCCCCGGGCATCAGCGGCCTTGTGACCATGAACGCGGTGGAGCAGACCTTGCCGCAACTATTGCAGCGCATAGCCCGACAGGCAGGCTTGCGTCATTCGATAGAAAACGACAACGTGTTCATCGCCCCGGACGAGCCGTATTTCCGCACCTACCGGATAGATTACCTGAACATGGAGCGGGACACATCCCACGTCGTACAGGTCGGTACGCAGATTGCCGGAACCGGCAACAGCGCAGAAGGTGGCGGGGGATCTAATAATTCGACCACCACTATCGGCACTACAATGTCCAACCATTTCTGGGCCAGCCTGGTGGCGAACGTCACTGCCATCCTGGATTCGGATGGCTCAGTCGATGGTAAGCCAATGTCTGGTAATGCCGTCATCCCCCATCCCGAATCAGGTGTTTTGACCATAAAGGCGACCGCTGCACAGCATGAAATACTGCAGAAACTGATCAACCAGACCCTCACCAGCGCCAATCGCCAGGTGTTGATACAGGCGACTATTGTCGAAGTGAGCCTGACGGATCAGTTCCAGGCCGGCATCGACTGGCAGGTGCTCAACCAGGCCGGCCTCGCCGGATTTAACCTGACGACGAAAACGATCACGGCAAACCCCGTTAATGCCGCTTCATTGTTTTCCCTGCGTTATGACGACCCCAACCCGGACCGGGAAAGAGCGCTCAGCGCCGCCCTTGAATTGCTGGAGGAGTTCGGCGACGTAAGCGTGTTATCGAGCCCCCAGATCATGGCCTTGAACAATCAATCGGCCATCCTCAAGGTAGTCGATAACGTGGTCTATTTTGAAGTGGAGCAGGAAAGCAACGTCACCCAGGGCGTGGTAGCCAGTACCTTTGAGACCATCGTAAAAACCGTACCGGTGGGCATAGTCATGACGATCACGCCGCTCATCAAAGCCGATGATTCCATCATACTGAACATCAGGCCCAGCATTTCCCGCATCAACCGGTTTGTAAACGATCCGAACCCGGCATTGTCGATCTCCAGCCCAGTCCCCGAAATCCGGGTACGCGAAATGGAATCCATGTTGCAGTTGAAAAACGGCGAGATCGCGGTCATGGGCGGGCTGATGCAGGATGAAAATCGCAAAAACGACAACGTCATTCCCGGGCTTTCCCGGATACCGGTCCTGGGGAATGCCTTCAAGATGGCTATGCGCGAGTACGAAAAGACTGAACTGGTTATATTTCTGCGTCCGCTTATTATCCGTAACCCAAGCCTGGAGGGTGATTTCAGTTCTTATAAACAGTTTTTTCCGGGAGAAAACAATGAGTAACCCGGAACTGCATCGGGGGGCAGGGATCGGAGCTATGTTTTTTCCGGCGTTGATTGTTTTCGGCGCCTGTGGCGTTCCCACGGTGCTCCAGTCCGTCGGGGCCGAATCGGGTCCGGCGCCGATCAGTGTCATACGCACAGAGGTCGCCGAAAACAAGGACGACCAGGCGAATGCGGCTTACCATGCTTACCAGGCCGGCAATTTGGACGCTGCCAAATCCGGTTATGCAGACGTATTACAAACATATCCGGACAACCGCAATGCCATGCTGGGGCTGGCAGCTTGCGCGGTCAGGGAAGGTGATATCAAGACCGCGCTAAGCATGTATCAGCGAATAATCCGCGCCTTTCCGCAGGATATCTTCTCCAGAGCCGCGTTGATTGGCCTGCAAGGGGACCGGCAGGGAGAGCCCGTCATCAGGCAACTATTGTCAAAGCAACCGGATAACCCGTTTCTGTATGTTACCCTGGGTCAACTCCTGGCAGCGCAAACGCGCTGGCCCGAGGCGCAACAAGCCTTTTCTACAGCTCACCGGATGGAGCCTGCCAACCCGGTTTACACCCTTAACCTGGCTATCAGCCTGGACAGGATGGGGCAGAGGGAGGAAGCGCTGAGTTATTATCGCACCACCCTGAAACTGGTAGAGGCCGGCGCTTCGACCCTGGATATCCGGCCGGTCATCAGACGCATTCAGTCATTGCGACGGCCGTAACCATGTCCAGTCCACACCTGAGTTTGGGCGAGATTCTTGTCAGTAGAGGGATCATTACTTCCGACCAGCTTGATATTGCGCTGCTGGAGCAGAAGAAGTGCCGGGAGTTACTGGGGAAAATCCTGGTTCGCCTGGGATTCGCAACTGAGGCGATCATTCATGATGTCATCAGTGGTGCGTTCGGGCAGCAGTGCGTTGATTTGCAATCCAGCGTGGCCGACAGTGAAGCGATAGCCATGGTCCCGGAAGAACTGGCCCGGAGTCTGCACGCCGTGCCTGTCAGCTATGACTCAGTCCGCAGATTGCTGAAAGTAGCGCTGGCGGATACTTTTGACATTGTTGCCCTGGACCAGGTCAATGCCCACCTGGGCGGTGCGGCAGACGTTGTCCCCGTGCTCGCCGGAGAGGCGGAAATTGAAAAATCCATCGATCGGTTCTACGGATATGAGCTATCCGTTGACGGTATCCTGAACGAGATAGAAACGGGCGAACTCGACTATCAGAGCCTTGCCGCGCAGAGCAATGAATACAGCCAACCGGTTGTTCGCCTGGTCAATGCGCTGTTATCCGATGCGGTTAAGCGCGGCGCCTCGGATATCCATTTTGAGCCGGAACAGGGATTTCTCCGTTTTCGCTACCGCATAGACGGCGTACTCCGGCAGGTACGAAGCCTGCATAAAAACTACTGGTCGGCGCTTGTTGTCCGTGTGAAGGTGATGGCGGGGCTGGACATTGCCGAAACCCGCGCGCCGCAGGATGGCCGTATTTCCCTGTCCCTATCAGGCCGGCAGGTGGATTTTCGCGTATCCACACTACCCACCCTGCATGGTGAAAATATAGTCCTGCGTGTCCTGGATCGGCAAAAAGGCATCGTTGCCCTGGATCAATTAGGCCTGATGGATGCGGATCTGACTGCACTGAAGGACATGGTAACGCGTCCGGAAGGCCTCATCCTGGTGACCGGTCCTACCGGCAGCGGCAAGACCACCACCTTGTACTCGGTTTTACAATACTTGAGCAGCGAATCCGTCAATATCATGACCCTGGAAGACCCTGTTGAATATCCCACCTCCATGATCAGACAGACCCAGGCCAACGCAACAACAAAACTCGATTTCGCCGACGGCATCCGATCGATACTGCGCCAGGACCCGGATGTTATCCTGGTCGGAGAAATACGCGATGAAGACACCGCAGCCATGGCCTTGCGCGCAGCCATGACCGGTCACCGAGTGTTTTCCACCCTGCATTCCAATTCTGCGGTCGGCGCCATCCCGCGCCTGCTCGATATAGGCATCAAACCTGGGATACTGGCTGGAAATATCATCGGCGTGGTGGCACAAAGACTGGTGCGCAAGCTATGTAATGACTGTAAGGAACCGGTTGACAGGAACTATCCCTTGCCCGCCTCGCGAGTAGCAGATGAATCACTCATTGTTTACCGGCCCGTAGGGTGCCCGGCCTGCATAGATCAGGGCTATCGCGGCCGCATGGCGTTGATGGAAATATTGTTGTTTGATTCTGACATGGACGAATTGGTTGCCCGTGGCGGAACGCCCCGGGAACTCTCCGGTATGGCTCTGGCAAAAGGTTTCAAGCCCCTCAGCGATGCAGCGATGAGCAAGATCATTGAAGGTTCCACCAGCCTTGAAGAAGTTGCCCGCGTGGTGGATCTCGGCAATAGCCGGGCACAGGTCCGATATTCATGAGTTTTTACAGGTATAAGGGGGTCGATGCCCGCGGCCGCATGAAGAAAGGGAAAATGAGCGCCTCCAATGGAGCGGACCTGGAAATACGACTGCGGAAAATGGGACTGGAGCTGATCAGCTACAAAATAAACCGATCACCGGGCTTACGCCTGCCGCTGCGCCGGGTGAAAAAGCGCGACCTGATTTTATTTTGTTTTCACCTGGAACAGACCTTGCGCGCCGGCGTGTCTATCCTGGAAAGTCTGCAAGATTTGCGTGACAGCGCGGACAACCCCCGGTTACGGGAGGTCTGTGCGTCAATGCTTGAATCTATTGAGGGCGGCAAGACCTTGTCGGAAGCCATGCGCGAGTTTCCCGACACGTTCAGCGAGGTATTCATCAACCTGATCCGGGCGGGAGAGCAAACCGGCGATTTGGGCAGCATACTGGACAGGCTGGGAGCAAACCTGAAATGGCAGGACGAACAGGCATCCATGGCCGGGAAGCTGATCATATACCCGGTTTTTACCGGTACAGTCATCAGCGCCGTGGTGTTTTTTCTGATGACTTACCTGGTGCCGGAACTGCTGGCATTCGTCAGGACCACAGGTTCGGAATTACCGGCCCATACCGTATTGTTGATTACAGTATCAGGGGGGTTTACCGATTATCGGTATCTCATTCTGTCTGCGCCGCTGTTGCTTGCCATTCTCGTAGTTATCGGCGTCAAAACCAGTCCCGGATTCCGGCTTGCTCTGGATCGGTTCAAGTTATCTGCGCCGCTAGTTGGCCCGGTGCTGGAGAAGCTGATCCTGGCGCGGCTCTCCGGGCTGTTTGCCATGATGTATACATCAGGCATCACGGTTATCGATTGCATCAGCGCCGCTGAGCGCAGCGCCGGCAATCTTGTCATTGAAAAGGCGATGAACAGCATCGGCAACGCTGTGGCGGACGGCAAAAGCCTGACTGACAGCTTTTCGGCAAGCGGACTGTTCCCGCCCCTGATCCTGCGCATGATCCGGGTTGGAGAAACAACCGGAGCCCTGGCGCTGTCCCTTGAGAACGTTGCCTATTTCTATACTCGCGATGTGCGGGAGTCCATAGGCAGACTGCAATCAATGATAGAACCGATAATGACGCTGCTGTTGGGAGTCATTATCGGCTGGGTCATGTTTTCCGTTTTAGGGCCGATTTATGATCTCATTACCGACCTCGGGGTTTAACTTCGGCGCCCGCAGAGGGCTGTTTATCAGCACGCAGCAGGTAGCTGTATACCACTGGGAGGATAATGATAGCAGCTATTCCTCAGTGTTTGACGCGGGCGAAAAGGGCCGACAAAACTTCCGGCGCTATCTGGCTGAAACAGCGGATATCCCGTTCTATGTGCTGGTGGACGTGTTTGATGAAGAGTATCGTCAGGACACTATTCCGCATGTATCCCGGCGCGACCGGCAGGCGCTGCTCAAACGCAAGGCCGGACGTCTTTTCAAAGACACTTCTTATTGTTTTTACAAGGTGACGGGTCGGGAAACCGGGGGGCGCCGAAATGACCGGGTACTGCTGACCGCGCTTGCCAATCCGGCCGTCATCAAACAGTGGGTTGCCCTCTTGGGTGAAGCCAAAGCGCCCCTGGCAGGCATCTGTTCACTACCTCTTTTTACGGGACAGTTGCTGAAACCCATGGCCGGCCGGAGTGACGGACGTCGATTGCTGGTCAGCATGCAAAGTATCAGCGGATTACGTCAGACGTATTTTGACAATGGGGAATTTCAGTTCAGTCGTCTGGTGCAACTGCCCCGCGCCGAAACCGCGTCATACTTTCCGTTTATTCGTGATGAAGTGGAAAAAATTCAGCGTTATCTGAACAGCCAGCGACTGCTTACCTCTGAGGAGCCGTTACATGTCCACTTTCTCCTGGCCGGCGCCCTGTTACAAGAGTTGAAGTCTGCATACGCTCAACAGGAATCCGTAATGTGCCACTTTTGCGACCTGAACGAACTGCTGGCTGAATCCGGATCGCGCAAGACGGCGTCAACCCCCTTCAGTGACCTGTATTTCATGCGGCAGTTGTTAAAGATCAGGCCCGGGAATTGTTACTCCGGCGCTGCGGAAAGGCGTTATTTTTCACTGCTGCAGCTGCGCACCTCGGTAACGATCGCCGGAATTGTGCTGTCAGTCGTCAGTCTGGCCTGGAGCGGGCTGAATTTCCTGGGCGGCATAGCTTATAAACGCCAAAGTGACGCTGCGCAAGAGCAGATACACAAATATGCCGCAAAGTATGAACTGGCCAGAAAGCGCCTCCCGGAAACACCGGTTGAACCGTTGGAATTGAAAGCGGCAGTCCGGATTGCGGATAGTCTGGCGCTATACAAATCATCTCCGATCGGCATGGTGTCTGTGCTCAGTGCCAGCCTGAACCGGTTTCCTTCCGTACAGTTAAGCAAGCTGGCGTGGGCTGCCGCTGATAATCCGGGGACAACCATCAACAGCGACCCGGTTCGTACGGATATACGAGTCCCATTGGATGTTTCCGGCGCCGGCGCTGCCGGGACGATTTATCACGTGGCCTTGCTTGAAGGACGTATCGAACCTTTTAACGGTAATTTCAGGGAAGCCATGGTTGCGATCAACAGGTTTGCCGAAGATCTGCGCGCCCGGGAGGCGGTGCATGATGCCAGTATCGTTTCCTTGCCTCTTGATGTCAGTTCCGGCGCGGATTTGCAGGGTAATACGCAGTCTCTTCAAAGCCTGGCAGAATTTAGCCTAAGGGTCGTTTTGGAGAGCAGGCGTGGGCTCTGAAAATATGGACTGGCCGTATTTGCGTGGCGCCGTGACGGTGTTTATCAGCGTTATTACTCTTGGCGCCTCGTTGCTGGCGGGAAGCGCTTACTTTGCGAGACGGATGGAACAGGAATACAGCCAAAACAGCGATCAGTTGCGCGTACTCAGTCACCGTTTCCTGGCTGTGGATGAGGAAGAGAATGTAATAAAAGATTATTTCCCCCGGTTTATGGACCTGCATAAAACCGGTTTGCTGGGCAAGGAGCAAAGGCTGAACTGGATTGAAGTGCTGCAGGACGCGGGAGACAGGCTTCAACTACCATCCCTGAGTTATGAGATCAGGGCGCAGAAAGCCCATCATCCGGGGTTTCCGGTACCTGGGGGCAGGTATCAAATTTTTGTCAGTGAAATGACCCTGAATATGCAATTGCTGCATGAAGGGGATTTATTTGCATTGCTGAACCTGTTGAATGAACAGGCCAAGGGTCTGTACACCGTTTCAGGTTGTGAATTAACGCGTAATTTTGTGGAGCTTACGGATAACCCGAGAGCCGGCAACGTGACTGCAACCTGTCTATTGGAATGGTTTTCCATCAAGCCGGCGGATGACCCGGAGATCAAGGTATGAGACTCATTCAATGTCGTCGGTCAGGAGTATCCGGGAGCTGGTTAATTATTGCGCTGTTTTCCATGCCCGGCTATAGCTATTCAGCCGATGAACAACAGTTTGGACGATTGTTTACCACCCGCGAAGAGCGCCGGCAGCTTCAGGAACTCAAGGAGGAAGACATGCGGGCCACGGGCGGACGGGATGCCGTCGGGACCGCTACTCCCGGAATGGTCGAGAGATATGGAGCCGGGCAAACACAGGCTGGAATGTACCGCGGGGCGGAACAGAGCGAGGGGGATTTACCCGTCATTACCCTCAAGGGCCTGATTTATAAAAAGGACTGGGCGGGGATGGCTTGGGTCAATGCAAAAGAAGGGACTGCGGCGCTTGACTACCGGGAACTGGAATCAGGGCAGGTACTCGATAACAGGGTCACCATCGAATTGCCGATGACCGGTAAAACAGTGACATTAAAACCCGGGCAATCTTATCATCTGCGTTCCGGCGCCGTCACTGGGTTGAAAAATGACGCTCCGTGAAATATGCGGGTTAGTCTCAACAAGGGTCCGGGCTTTCGATCATCGACAGGCGCGGCGTTACTGGCTTTCATGCTGGTGCTGATCCTCAGTTCGAGCTGGTTGTTGCTGTCTGACTTGAACGGACACACTCAAGTTTATGTTCGCCGTGCAGACAGCCAGCTCGCGTTGAACCGGGCAAAACAGGCCTTGTTGCAATACGCGATGAATTATCCCGACTTGCGCGCCAACCCGGAGAAAGGCCCGGGATTTTTACCCTGTCCCGACCGGAATAACGATGGCAGGCCGGAAACGAATTGCGCGCTGAGAACCGGGACGACGTTGGGCCGATTGCCGTTTACCATACTGGGACTCGATGACCCGCGGGACAGCAGCGGCGAACGATTATGGTATGCCTTGTCGCCTGATTTCAAGAACAGCCAATCCAACCATGCGGTTATCAACAGTGAAACGCCGGGACGACTCAGTGTTGATGGCGTGGATGATGTTGTAGCTGTTGTCATAGCGCCGGGTGCGCCTGTCTCCGGCCAATATGCTCGCCCGAGCAATGCTGCTGTCGATTACCTGGAAGGTGATAATTCCAACGTCGGCGACGGCGCATTTTCCACGACCGCCGGCAACGATCAGTTGGCAATCATCAACCGGGCGGAGCTGATGTCGGTGCTGGAACGACGCGTGGTCAATGAAATGCGTGCGGTACTTGCACGCTATAGAGCGGAACATTCCGCTTACCCCTGGCTGACACCGTTTGCCGACCCCCATGCCGATAACCGGGTATTACGCGGCTCCCATACCGGGAATAATGATGCGGTCATACTCACCGACAAACGCAAGGATTTCATTGTGTGGGGAGTCAGACCCAACGACTTTGTCAGGAATGTTACGGACGGCTCAGTTGCCGTTGTGAAAGTGGTAAATAAAAAAACGCTGGAAGTGGTTGGCCATGGAACGGGTATGGAAAACGATTTTGATAAACGGGACGTTTATTTTATCGAACTGCGCGGTCTTGCACACACCTTGTCAGGTACGGCCGCCACAGGTAGCAGGGATTTCATCCTTGAAGATACCAGTCGCAACTTCAAGGAGTTGGGTGTTGTGCCCGGAGACGTGATAGAGAACCTGAGTGATGGTTCCAGTGGAACGATCAGCGCCGTGAGCAGGACGGAGTTAACGGCGGGCAGGCTCAGTGGCGGGATAGAGAATGATTTCGATTTTGGCGACCTTTACCGCCTGCGCACCAATACCGGCGTTGCGGCGCCGGGCAGTCTGGGTTTGACCTTGATTGACCCCCGTGCGGACTTCATTGCCAGGGGGATTGTCGACGGTGATATGGTAGAGAACCTGAGCGACGGTTCAGTTGGCCGCGTGAACGGCGTTGCCGGTCCGACGATGCTGACCGTGTCCGGCCTGAATTTCGGTCGGGAAAACCAATTCAGAGAAAACGACGTTTATCGGTTGCCTCGATACAACGCCGGGAACAACATCAGAAAAGGCTTGTTATCGGTTCATGAACCGGGCAAACGCTTCCCGACGGGTTTTGATGTGGAGTGGATGGCTCCGGCTCTTGGTCGTTATGTGATCACAGGATTTACCCCGGACACACAATCCGGGTATGCCGCGGCAGTTATTCAAGCGCTACAGTCTTCGGCGCCTGCAGGCGCGATCAACGCCAATAGCGAAAACGCGCATTGCATTTGGCTCAATGCGCAGGTGGTGGAGTGTGCGGGCGCCAGTGTTGCGGCGCCTCTCCTGGATGGGACCGCGAGCTTCGGGTCGTCCGCCTCTGTCCTGGTAGACACTGCGCAGGATTTCATCTCAGCCGGGATAAAACCGGGGGATCTGATCGAGCAACCGCACGCAGCGGTCGTTACCCATGTTACTTCCTCAACGACATTGAACCTCGGGCAGTTATCGGCAATGCCCCCCGGCCTGGCTGAGGGTGAATATTATCGCATCCGCATAGCCACCCGGTCCTTGAATGGTACTGCCGGCGCTCCCGGCAGCGGCCGGTTGCAGGACTTGAGTCAGGACTTCAGCGCGCTACCGGCCGGCGCTATCGTGGAAAACATGACAGACGGTTCTTTCGGCCTGATTACCGGCGCCAGTGGGCCAAACGTAAGTGCAACCTTGCGTGGCGGAAGTGACAATTCCTTCCAGTCGGGTGACGAATACAATGTGTACTACGCATATGTAAACAAGCGCCGCTATCAATTTAACCTGCGTTATCAGGGAAACCCGGGTATCCGCTCAGTCGGCGGCATCAGGCGGCGTGACGTATGCCGGGGTTATGGAGCTGATTGTACCGGCGCCCCGGTCGCCGCAACCCTGCCGTACCACGAAAGCGGCATCAGCGGTACGGCCGGCTCCGCCACTAACGGCTTCACCCTGGAAGATGCCGGCGCGGACTTTCTTCAACTCGACGTTGTTCCCGGTGATACGCTTTTTAACACGACCGACGGTTCGACGGGTATGGTTGTGGCGGTCAGTCGCCATTTCCTGATGGCCGGGGCGCTTGCCGGCGGTCGCGATAACGATTTTGATGGGGGTGACGCGTATCGGATCAGCAGACCAATGGTGATCATTGAGGATTTACGTGATGCAAGTGTAGTGACCAGGACCGGGTTGACTGTGCTGCCGGGAGGCGCTCCGGGTTCCGTCCGCACGAGCGGCATAGATTATTATTTGTCCGAGTCTCCCGCAGAATTACCGGTCTGGTTCATAAAAAACAGATGGCACCACCTGCTGTACCTCGCTTACGGCAACGGTTTCACCCCCGGTAACGGCAGTCATTGTACGGCCGGGGTAGATTGCCTGGTTATACAAGGCCGCGCCGATGACACGGAAGCGTTGGTGGTCTCCGCCGGGATGGCCCTGGCGTCACAGGATCGTTCGACCGGTTCCGTTGCCGATTATTATGAAGGTGAAAATGCAACGTTGTCCGGCAACGATATTTTTACCGATGGCGAAATCACTACAACGTTTAACGATCAGGTGGCAGTTGTGGCACCCTAGTCTGTTAATTTAAGCCACAGAGAACACAGAGAACACAGAGAAGTAACAACATGAATAACAAGCAGGATGAACTGATAAATATGCAGATTACCCAGGCATTAAAAAGATTCTCGCTTCACTCTGTGCTCTCTGTGTCCTCTGTGGCATCCTTGGATGGGTGACTTCGCTAAACAGGCAGGTTTCTCGTTGCTTGAGTTGGCGCTGGTGCTGATGATCATCGGCCTTGTATTGGGCGGAATGCTTAATCCCCTCGGTTCAACGCTGGAGATAAAACGGCGGGCCAGGGCGGGGATTGAACTGGAAAGAATCAGGGAAGCGTTGCTGGGTTTCGCCATGATCAACGGTTATCTTCCCTGTCCGACGACGATTACAGACCCGGACAGCGACAGCTATGGTCTTGAAGACACCGCTTGTAACAGTGATCCGACAACGGAAGGATATATACCCTGGCGGACCCTGGGCGTGCCGGAAGTTGATCCGTGGGGGTTACCGAGGAGCGCGGATTCCGACCCGTTCAATGGTTATTGGCGTTACCGTGTTGATCGCAATTTCAGCAATTCCGCAGTGTTGTTCACCATGAAGACGGCATTGGCTGATCACCTGAGCGTTATTGACAGCCGCGGCAAGCTGTTGACTGCACCGACGGAAACCCCGGTAGCGATCATCTATTCCACCGGCACAAACCTGACCCCGGATGGAGAGAATACCCCTTTTGAAGGCTCACCCTGCGGAAACGTCAGTGGTTATGATGCGGGAGGCGGCACATCCTGCCCTGACGGCGAGCCCTTATACCAGGGTGGTGATGTGTCCGGAACCGGCACTAGCGCCGTTTTTGATGACATCCTGGTGTGGCTGTCACGGCCGCGCCTGTTTAACAGGATGGTTACGGCAGGCCGGTTACCGTGACCCCAAAACCTTCCTTCGGCAAACAGCAGAAGTGTCGGTCGTAGCATCTCTCTAAAGGAAATATAGTGATGTATATATCCACAATCGCCCGTTTTACCTTGCTTGAAGCGCTACGCCATCATTTGTTCATTATGATGATTGCAGTTGTGGCCGGAGTATTCGGCCTGGCGGAGTTCCTCGGTGAATTGAGCATCACGGAATCCAGGCAGGTCCGGGCGGCCGTTACCGCCTCTTTACTGCGTATCTTCTCGGTCTGCGCGGTCTGCCTGTTTGTCATAAGCAGTGTATTGAGAGAACTGGATGACAAAGGTCTGGAAATCATTTTGTCCCTGCCCATGCCCAGGTATGCGTACCTGTTTGGTAAATTATTCGGGTTTGCAGGCCTGTCATTATTCATTTGCGTCATGGCCGGTTTGCCGTTGTTGCTGTATGCGCCTGCCGTCCGGGCCGGCTTCTGGCTTCTCTCCCTGTTCTGTGAACACCTGTTGATAATCTGCCTCAGTATCGTCTGCCTGCTGACGTTTTCCAATATCACTATATCGTTCATTTCAGTGATGGCGTTTTACCTGTTGTCACGCAGCATTGAGGCGATATGTCTGTTAAGCGCCGACCCGGTTTTGGCGACCGGCGCCGTTTCGCAGGACTTTGTGCATTTCCTGGTGAATGTATTTGCATTGGTGCTGCCCGACCTGAATACGTTTGCCCGAAGCGACTGGTTGGTCTATGGAGTCGATTTTGCTGATATGCGGGCAGTGTTGATGCAAACCCTGCTGTACCTTACCGTCTTGTTGTCAGCCGGCCTGTTTGATTTGTATCGAAAGAATTTGTAATCGGACGCCGTGAACCTGTCAGGAAGACTATCGGGAAGGAACGACAGTATGAGGCCGCTGTCAACGGTCCCGCTTGCCATTCGGGCAGTATTGATTACGAGTTTATTGCTCCAGGTATCCTGGAGCTATACCCGGTCGCCGGATGTTGCAACGGCACACGCCCTGCCGGACGCTCCGGATACCAGCCTGCTGCAATTATCCGGCCTGGGAGAACCGGGAACGCTGGCAAAAATTCTGATGTTGTGGCTACAGGCTTTTGACAATCAACCCGGCGTCAGCATTCCATTCGCTCGGCTGGACTATACCAGGGTCATAAACTGGCTGGACGCGCTGCTCAATCTCGACAGCCGCTTTCAATACCCGCTGTTATCCGCCAGCCGCGTCTACACGGAAACACCGGATGACGCCGGGAAGCGGCAAATGCTGGAGTTCATCCACCGGCGCTTCCTCGAGGACCCCGACCGGCGCTGGCCCTGGATGGCCCACGCGGTATATGTCGCCAAACACCGTATCAAGGACCTGCAACTTGCCCTGAAGTACGCCAACGCCCTGCGCCGGCACGTAAGCAGTGACGCGGCGCCCTCCTGGGTAGCACAAATGGAGATATACGTACTGGAAGACCTGGGCGAGCTGGAGAGCGCTCGAATCATCATCGGCGGCCTGCTGGCAAGCGGCAAACTGGCAGGCAACGACAGTGAGTTGCGGTTTTTGAAAAATAAACTGACGCTACTCGAACAGGAAATCAGCCCATAACCGCAAATATAAATATACTTGACTTTTGTATCTTATACGTTACACTATTTCTACGCACGGAAGTTGTTCATTACACGGACCCGGACGGACAGGACTTAATCGATAAGTGGTTCCGTACACTGCGAGATAAAAAGGCGGCAGCTCGGATAGAAACCAGGATCGGTCGCTTGAAGCTTGGCTTATTTGGAGATTGCAGGTATCTCAAAGGAGGGGTAAGCGAATTGCGAATAGACTATGGCCCCGGATATCGGATTTATTTTGCGAAGATTGGTGTTTCAAGCATCTTGCTCCTCTGTGGTGGCAACAAAAGCACTCAGAAAAGAGACATCGAAGTTGCTGAACGACGATTGAAAAACTGGTTGAGCCAACAACCTGATTGAATACCTTAAGATGAAAACTGTAAAACACGATGATTGGCTGTACAAGCAGCTGGAAGATCCGGAATTTGCCTCCGAATACCTGACTGCGGCGGCTGAAGACGAAGAACCGGCTATCTTTCTGCTGGCTCTGCGCAATATAGCTGAAACTCAGGGCATGTCACAAGTGGCAGAAAGAGTGGGTATCCCCAGGGAAAGCCTGTATCGGGCACTCTCTGAAAAGGGCAATCCGCGCTGGTCCACACTTGCGCCGATTTTACGCGCCTTAGGCGTGAAGCTGGAAGCCAGCCCAAACCAATAGAAGCGACAACCCCAACATTATTAACCCAGATACTCCTGCTAACTGGTTTTTTGGTCGGCAAATCGTGCTGGAGTCGAGGTTGTCCCGCCCTCGGTCACGGGTTAGCGGGACTGTAAATATTTCTGTGTAAATCGCCGGTTAAACATGCTCAATCAGCCGGTCCTCAAACTCAATGATAAACCGGTTCAGTGCTCCCTTCCAGTTTCGGATCGGCATGGTCCATTTTTTTGAGGCATCCATGACCGCCAGGTAGACGACCTTCCTGGCCGAATCGTCCGAGGGGAACAGCTTGCGCTTCTTGATGGCTTTGCGGATCACGCTGTTCAGGGATTCGACCGCATTGGTCGTATAAATCGCCTTGCGAATGTCTTCCGGATAGCGGAACAGGGTGTTCAGGTTGTGCCAGTGATGGCGCCAAGTGCGACTGATATTGGGATATTTCTCATCCCAGCGTGCCGCAAACTGGTCCAGCGCCAACAGCGCCTCATCCTCGGTGGCCGATTGGTAGATCTGCTTTAACTCTGCGCTGACGGCCTTGTAGTCCTTCCAGGACACATACTTCATGGAATTGCGTACCATGTGCACAATACAAAGCTGAATCTGCGTCGCCGGGAAAACGCTGTTGATGGCATCGGGGAATCCCTTCAGCCCATCCACGCAGGCAATCAGGATGTCCTTCACCCCGCGATTCTGCAGCTCTGTGAGGATAGCCAACCAGAATTTGGCCCCCTCACTCTCGGCCAGCCACAGCCCCAGTAACTCCTTGTAACCCGCCAGATTCACCCCCAGGGCCAGGTAGATCGCCTTGTTAATGACGTGCTTGTCTTGACGGATTTTGACGACGATACAATCCAGATACACAATCGGATACACCGCCTCCAACGGCCGGGACTGCCATTCCACCACGCGCTCCGGCACCGCATCCGTGACCCGGGATATCAGCGTCGGGGAAATATCCGCATCATACATCTCTTTGAAGGTGGCCACGATCTCCCGGGTCGTCATGCCCTTGGCATACAAACTCAGGATTTTATCGTCCATCGAGGTAAAGCGTCGCTGGCCCTTCTTCACCAGTTCAGGCTCAAAGCTGCCTGCCCGGTCACGCGGCGTCTCCAGCTCAAACTGGCCCTCCCCGGTGGTCAGTGTCTTGCTGCTGTAGCCGTTGCGGCTGTTGGCATTCTCCGAGGGCGCGTGCCGGGCGTAGCCCAGGTGGTCCTGCAGTTCTTTCTTGTTCATAGCACCTATCCTCACCCATAGTTAAGGTTAATGATAGGCGGTTTACACAGTTTTTGTTACAGTCCCGATAAAAATCAACCTCCACTACCTGTTAGATACTATATTTAGTCGTAACAGATTGATTATTAGGTTGACGGTGAGGGGCCGCTTTCTTCGGGTCGGGGTGATGGGGTCAGGTCGCACAATGCACACTCTGTCATAGTTGCAACTCATTATTCAATTCCCAGCATGCGTGTGCATTGTGCGACCTGACCCCATCACCACATAACCTGCTACTCTGTAAGTTGTCATAGCACACTAAATAGAGTACTATTAATAGCACTCTTTGAACATCAGGTATCACCTTATGGCTGGCATTACAGCAAACGATCTTAAAACTAAAGGCGTATCCGTGCTGGAATCTGTCCTTCAAGAGGATGGAGAAGCAGTGATTACCGTGCGTGGTAAACGTAAATACATTGTGCTTGATTTTAATACCTACAACAGACTGCGTGAATACGAATTGGAGGTCGCTGTTCAGGAAGCCCGCAAAGATATAGCGGACGGTAACTACAAAATGGAAAACGTAGATGAGCACATGAAACGGCTATAGGGTTAATGCCATACACGCTGATATACCCGGACAGCTATATCAGGCGCGCCAGAAAGTTTTTACGCAAGCATCCGGAAATTCGCGGTCAATACAAGAAAACGCTGGAGCTATTGGAGCTTAACCCTCACCACCCGTCGTTGATGTTGCACAGTCTTGAAGGTCGTTTGAAGGGTTTGTCTTCGGCATCAATAAATCTGAGTTACCGGATAACACTGGAACTGGAGATACGGGACAAAAGGATCATTCTTATCAACGTAGGCAAGCATGAGCAGGTTTATTAGATCTCAACGGCGCCTGAGTCATGCGACGCTTTTTCATAAGTTTGAGGCTGTTTGAAACTTATTACTCGTTTACCGACTCTACAGTAACAGGCATTTTGCAAGTAGAAATAAAGCTTCACAATGCAGGCAGTGTGGGCACAATAAAAACTTGACGCAATATGGTTTTTATCTTTATGATCTATAATGCCACACCGCCGGAGGGCGCAGGCGCATAGCCTGATCCTCTCGGTTAAACGGAAATACAACAATAATTCATGGAGGATACCTTTATGAAATCACGTAAACAGTCAGGTTTTACCCTGGTGGAAATTGCTGTCGTCCTGGTTCTGATCGGACTCCTGCTGGGCGGCATCCTGAAAGGCCAGCAATTAATCAGCAGCGCCAGGGTGCGCAATATGGCTGACCAGAATTCCGGCATCCAGGCCGCGTATTACGGCTTTATCGACCGCTTTCGGCAAGTCCCGGGCGATATGCCTGCGGCGCTGGCGTGCAGAGCCATCACAGCTGAAGTTGATGTCAACTGTGGCGGAACACCTACCATTGGCGGTAACCAGAATGGACGGATTGACCAGTGGGAGGAAGCCGGTGCAGCCTGGGCGCACCTGGCCCATTCCCGCCTCCTCAATGGGAGCTACAACGGCGATACCACCACTGCTGCACAATATGAGGCCGGTGTATTGACGGGACAAGTGCCGGGCAATGCCTTTCAGCAACCTGTCCTGCTCGGGTTTACCGATGATTATGATGACGGCGGCGCCGCGGCCGGGTCAACCGTGCGCCTGGCTTACGTATTCGGCGCAGGCGTCACACCAGCCCTGTTGCGCGAGCTTGACGTAAAACTGGATGACGGCGATCCGGGCAGTGGCGTAGTACGCGGCGCGGTGAGTACGGCCAAAACCGGAGAAAGTACAGTGGGGGGCGATGACTTCGGCGCCGGCACTGCGGGGAGCGAAGTCATACTCTGGTCATCCGCGACCGGCGCCCCCTGCATCAATAATGCGGATGCAACGGGTTCTTACTGGAATGTGGACAGTGACAATACCCGCTGTAATGCGCTGTTCCTGTACTGACCCGGTCAGCAGCCGACGCAAGGAGCGGATCAAGCCATGCCGGTTCCAGCCATACGGATACAAGGACTGACAAAACAGCGCGGCGGGAAAGCCGTGTTATCGGATCTGGATCTTATGGTTCCCGAGGGTGGCTGCATGGGCCTGGTGGGAGTTAATGGCGCCGGCAAAACCACCTTGCTGAAATGCCTGCTGGACCTCGATACGGTAACCTCGGGAGAGATTGCCGTCTTCAACAGGAAGCACAGCTTGGTCGCAGCCAGGGCGCGCCTGGCTTACCTGCCGGAAAAGTTCCGGCCGCCGGGTTATCTCAACGGTTGGGAGTTCCTGCGTTACCTGGGCGCACTCCATGGCAATGAATTCAACCTCAACCGGATAAAGGAGATTATGGACATCCTGGACATGGAGATTGCAGAGCTGGATAAACCCGCTATGCGCCTGTCAAAAGGAACGGCGCAGAAACTGGGCCTGGCTGCCTGTCTGGTGAGCGGGAAAAGGCTGCTCATTATGGATGAACCAATGAGCGGCCTGGACCCCAGGGCGCGGGTCTGTCTGCAATCTCACCTGCTGGAGCTGAAACGGCAGGGTCTTACCTGTTTTTTCACTACCCACCTGCTGGCGGACGCGGAAAAACTATGCGACAGCATAGCCATATTGCACCAGGGCAAAATCCACTATGTCGGATCACCCGCCGCCTGCTGCCGGCATTTCAACGCAGTTAACCTTGAACAGGCTTTTTTGCGCTGTGTGAGAGGCAGGGGCCGGTTACCAGGCAACAGGCGGCATGATATTTGGGGTTGATATTTGGGGTCAGAGTAAAAATACAGCTAATTTGGCAGGCAGTACTTGTTCATGATATTTGGGGTCAGAGTAAAAATACAGCTAATTTGGCAGGCAGTACTTGTTCATTGTTAAGTATTTTTACTCTGACCCCAAATATTAATCAGCTACCCTGTGTTTTGTCCTGATGTAATCCTTATGAGAGATATAGAGCAAATCGGCAATTTTTCGGATGTAGTATTCTTCATATTTATCCAGAACTGCATCCGCAAATGCAACCTGCCAGAGTAATTCAATGATTTGGATTTTTTCCGATGCGTTCAGATTGTTATTGAGCATACGGGTAAAGTCATGCAGGGAAACGGCGAGGTCGACTTCCCGGCGCGCCAGCTCGATTAATTCATCCACCTGCTCGGCGGCAATATTAAAGTGAGTGATCAGCGCTTTTTTGATGACAACCAGTTCTTCATCATCAATAGATGAATCTGCCAGGCTGATTTCTATCATCAGTACGGCTGCAGCCAGATCAACCCGGTTGTCGAGACCGGACATACTGTGGTCAGCCTCGTCCTGAACGCTTCGTTCAATGAATTCTTTCAACGATTTAAGCATGAGGGGCATGTTCCGGAATATTCTTACTGAATCCGGGTATCGTTAATTTCTATGCTGTGTATGGAGGTAATGGCCGTCATTGAAGCGTTTGAAATAGGCCTCTATCAGCGGATGGTCCACCGGTTCGAGTGAGGAGTCATTGTCCAGGTTTCTTTCGGCGACATAGGTTTCCTGATCGGAATTGTGAACCAACACTTTATACCAGGGTTTGTCCTTGGGGGGACAGGATTGTGCTACCTCGTCATACCATTCATCTGAACCCTGAAAAACAGGATCAACGTCAACTATAACCCCCCTGTAATCAAATAATTTATGCTTGATCAGTTGGCCTATGTTGTATTTGGCGTGCTGTAATGTCATCTTTCTTGTATCAGGCTTGTTATAACGGTCTATTTTAAACACTGACAGGTTATGCGCAATATCCGAATATATATAGATACCCCGTTAGCGGTCTCCGCAACAGTTATTTTGCCTGAAGAGGCGTCACACCACTTGCTGCGGGTTCTGCGTTGTCGGCGCAATGATGATATTACCCTGTTCAACGGCCACGGAGGAAGTTATACGGGAAAGATTAGTTCCGACTCCACTCGTATGGTTGAAGTTGAAATTCTGGGTTTTGAGCCGGAAACATCTGAACCCACCCTGTTTATCACACTGGGGCTTGGTATATCACGCAGCCTGCACATGGATTATGCCATACAAAAGTCGGTAGAATTAGGTGTATCCGCTATTGTTCCCCTATTTACTGAACGCAGCAACGTCAAACTGGACCATAAACGCGTAGAGACGCGGCTGCAACATTGGGAAAAAATCATGATCCATGCCTGTGAGCAGTCCGGCAGAAATACCGTGCCGGTATTATATGCTCCGCGATCGCTGCATGAGTGGGCCTCGAACGATCAGAATACAACACGATTTCAGCTGGCGCCGGCAGCACGGCAAACCCTTGCCGGATATAACGGGAACAATAATAAGGAAATAAGCATCCTGGTAGGCCCGGAAGGCGGCCTGACCGATTCAGAGCAGACGGTTGCTGAAAAACTTGGATATATTCCGATAAAACTGGGTCCCCGTACGTTACGCACGGAAACTGCCGTGGTTGCAGCTATCACTGCACTGCAGTTGCTCTGGGGCGATTTACGCTGAGATTTCTCACCAGGTCGCTTGTTGCTGTCGGAAAAGCTACTAAATTTGGGACACCCATAAATTAGATTTGTGGGTGTCCTGAATTTGCGCCGATCACCGCACTGCAGGTGCTCTGGGGCGATTTACGTTGAACGGGATATAGTGAGCAGACAAGAACTCCCGCTAATTTCACAGGAAGAGGGTTTTGGGGGCTGTTGTGGAATGACTAGCGCCAGGGACGAGTGCGGGACGGGCCAGGGATGGCCCATGGAACGTAACAACAGCCCCCAAAACCCGGTAGTTGTATCCGCAGATAAACAGAACACAGAAAATTCCCCATTTAAGATATAATATTGTTTTCTATTAGGAAGATTAGTTATGGTTGCAACTGCAGCAGAGGCGGTACCACACCTGACGACGGCCCTGACCGGCCCGTTGAACATCATAGAGAGTACCATCCTGGACTACCAGGCCAGGATTGAATCCTGGTTCCGATCCCAATGGCGTAAGACACCGGCGCCGTTTTATGCTTCCGTCGATTTGAGGAACGCAGGCTACAAGATAGCCCCCATCGATACCAACCTGTTCCCCGGAGGATTTAACAATCTTAACCCGGCTTTCGAGTCCCTGTGCATACAGGCGGTACAATCAGCGCTGGCACGACTGGATGGGCCGGTGGATCGAATTTCTATCATTCCCGAGAATCATACCCGAAACAAACCTTATCTTGAGAATCTTGCCGTACTACAGAGAATACTTGAAAAGGCCGGTTTCGAGACCCGGCTGGGCTCACTGCTGCAGGACCTGGGCGAGGGATTACAAATCGATTTGGACAGTGCTTCATCCGTTTATCTGGAACCGTTGCGGCGTGAGGGTTCCAGTCTGCTCGTCAAAGATTTCAGGCCGGAGCTGTTGATATTGAACAATGATTTATCGTCCGGCATACCGGAGTTCCTGCAAGGCGTGGACCAGATGGTCATGCCGCCGCTTAACCTGGGTTGGTCGGATCGGCTGAAATCCGTACATTTCGGTTTTTATCGGGACGTCGCCCAGGAATTTGCCGCATTGCTGGATATCGATCCCTGGCTGGTCGAACCCATGTTCCGCAACTGCGGAGAAGTGGACTTCATGAAACGGGAAGGCGAATCCTGCCTGTCCAGGAATGTTGATTCGCTGCTTAATGCCATTCAGAAAAAATATGATGAGTACGGCGTAAGCACGGCGCCGTTCGCAATGATTAAAGCAGATTCAGGTACTTACGGTATGGGCGTAATGCCCGTCCACAGCGCGGAGGAAGTCTCCGAACTGAACCGGAAGCAAAGGACGAAAATGGCCACCATCAAGGAAGGACAAAAAGTGACCAAGGCAATCATCCAGGAAGGCATATACACCCATGAAACCTGGGGCAATCCCGGTACCGTGGCGGAGCCGGTCGTCTACTTGATAGACCAGAACGTAGTGGGCGGTTTTTACCGGGTGCATCCGCAACGGGCAACGAATGAGAACCTCAATTCCCCGGGCATGTATTTCGAGCGTCTGGCCTTTGATGAATGTTGTATTTCTCCTGATAAGGAACAATCGCCGGATGCCCACCCGAATCGCTTTTATACCTATGGCGTCATAGCCCGGCTCGCATTGCTGGCAGCCGCCCGGGAAACGAAAAATCTGGGGTGACGGAATTCTGACATTATTATTTGACTCTCCTTAAAATTTTATATATATAACATAGGTGTAAACAGGGAGTATTGAGCAACTATTTTTAGTGAAGGAAGTTTATGGATACCAGGGAAGATGCCTACAGTAACAGGTCGTCGTTAACCGCGCATAAGCGGTACTTCGGTTACCCCGCCAATGCGGTTTTATTCCTTTTTGCCATGTCTGCCTTACTGGGAGTGCAGTTGCGCTCTTTATTACTGTCTTCAGTCATTTTCAGTTTCGGCTTTTTCATACTCAACCTTGTTTGCCGGAACGACCCAAACGGTATAGCGGTGTGGTTGTACGTAATAAAAAAACGACTGCTGAAACGAATTACTTACCTGTGCGCAGACCAGGTCGCTGGCAGGCCGTTCATGTTTACCGAATAACACTAAATCAGGAGATGCCATGATGCGTGACCGTATCTATTTGTATGGATTACTTTATTTCCCCGGAACTTTGCGAGCCGAATTTGATATCGGCACGACCGGAGGGCCACTGGATTTTATCACTACGGTATTTCAAACAGCGGTAGATTTTTTGACGGGACCGGCAGCGCTGGCCTTCCTGGTCGGCTCAATAGTCATAGGCGGCGTAATGTGGGCTTACGCGCCCAAGAGTGGCGCCCTTGGCATTGTATTCCGGGCAATCATGGTGTTGCTGGTTATCTTCAACCTGACCCTGGTGGTCAATAATCTGAAGTGATACAAGTTGTTTAGCCACAGAGGACACAGAGAGCACAGAGATAAGGGCTTAACGCTTTCGTCTGGTTTGGTGACGCTATGCGATTAACAGACTTCGAAAATCCACGATCCACTCTGTGAACACTGTGTCCTCTGTGGCAATTACTCCCCGGTTATTCAAGAAATGCGAGACGTGATGTAACATGGCATAATGAATGACCAGTTAATTTTTTTATGATGATGAGAGATTCAATGGACGAGAAGAAAAAACAAGCCCTGGACATCGCGTTGGGGCAGATTGAAAAGCAATTCGGCAAAGGGTCAATCATGCGCATGGGGGACGGTTCCGTTGTCCATGACGTGAGCGTCGTGTCGACCGGGTCACTGGGACTGGACCTGGCGCTGGGTGTCGGCGGATTACCCCGGGGACGGGTCGTCGAAATTTACGGGCCGGAATCCTCCGGCAAGACCACCTTGGCCTTGCACGTGGCCGCGGAAATACAGAAGGCCGGCGGCACGGCGGCATTTGTGGACGCGGAGCATGCCCTGGACCCGAAATATGCGGGAAAACTCGGGGTGGAAATTGCAGACCTGCTGGTCTCGCAGCCGGATACCGGTGAACAGGCACTTGAAATCACCGACATGCTGGTTCGATCCGGCGCCACAGACCTGATCATTATCGATTCCGTCGCGGCATTGACACCCAAGGCGGAGATAGAAGGGGAAATGGGTGACAGCCACATGGGACTGCAGGCCCGGTTGATGTCCCAGGCCCTGAGGAAACTCACGGCCAACATCAAACGTTCCAACACGCTGGTGGTGTTTATCAACCAGATCCGCATGAAGATCGGTGTGATGTTCGGCAACCCGGAAACGACTACCGGAGGTAACGCACTGAAGTTTTATTCATCCGTGCGCATGGATATCCGCAGGATCGGCGCGATAAAGAAAAACGATGAAATCGTAGGCAACGAAACCCGTGTAAAGGTGGTCAAAAACAAGGTGGCGCCACCATTCAGAGAGGCTTATTTCGATATCCTGTATGGTCGCGGCATTTCCCGTGAAGGAGAAATTATCACCCTGGGCGTGCAACACGGCATAATTGAAAAAACCGGCGCCTGGTATGGCTACAATGGGTCGCGCATAGGCCAGGGGAAAGACAAAGTGCGCGATTTCCTGCAGGAGCATCCCGAGCTTGCAGCGGAAATTGAGCAAGCGGTAAGAAGTAAAATCCTGCCACAGACCGATACGGCGGAAACGACGCAAACGACGGAGGAGTCCCAGGCCTGAGCAACGGTCAGACAGCAGCAGTCAGGCAGCGGGCGCTGGACCTGCTCGCCCGGCGCGAGCATTCTGAACAGGAGCTACAACAAAAACTGCTGACGCGGGGATTCGGTCCGGAAGCTGTCGAGGAAGTCCTGGCGGATCTTAAAATGGCGGGGATGCAGGATGACGTGCGTTATACCGAGGCGTATATCCGCAGCCGGGTGGCTAAAGGGTATGGACCGGTACGGATCTCCCGGGAACTGTTTGAGCGCGGTATTACTGATAAGCTTGTAACGCAGGTATTGACCGCTATGGATATGGACTGGGAAGAGCGAATCCAGGCAGTTCGGCAGAAGAAGTTCGGCCTGGATGCGCCGACGGATTTCAGGGAGCAGGCAAGACAATCCCGTTTTCTGCTGTATCGCGGTTTTACCTCCGAACAAACCCAAAGAGTTTTCAATACGAGTGATTGATTAACGGGATGAAGTACATCGAAGCAAACGACATTCGCCGGCGGTTCCTGGAATATTTCCAGCGCCGCGGGCACGAAGTGGTGGCAAGCTCACCCCTGGTGCCGGCCAATGATCCGACGCTGTTGTTCACCAATGCCGGCATGGTGCAGTTCAAGGAGGTATTCCTCGGACTTGAGCAACGCAGCAGTCCGCGCGCCGTTACCGCCCAGCGCTGTGTGCGCGCCGGCGGCAAGCATAACGACCTGGAAAATGTAGGCTATACCGCCCGCCACCACACTTTTTTCGAGATGCTGGGCAATTTCAGCTTCGGAGATTATTTCAAGGAACAGGCCATACACTATGCCTGGGAGTTCCTCACCGGGGAACTGGCTATTCCGAAAGAGAAACTCTGGGTGACCGTCTACCGGGATGACGCCGAGGCGGAGGCCATCTGGTTGCAGCAGGTCGGGGTCGATAAAGACCGGTTCAGCCGTTGTGGAGAAAAAGACAACTTCTGGTCAATGGGAGATACGGGCCCCTGTGGGCCATGCAGTGAGATTTTTTATGATTACGGCGAGACGGTGCCCGGCGGCCCACCGGGCAGCGCCGACCAGGACAGTGACCGCTACGTGGAGATCTGGAACCTCGTGTTCATGGAATTCAATCGCGACGCAGAAGGCAAACTGCATCCCCTGCCGAGACCGTCCGTTGATACAGGCATGGGCCTGGAGCGGGCCGCGGCACTGTTGCAAGGCGTCCACAACAACTATGAAACGGATTTGTTCCGTCCCCTGATCGACGCGGTGCGTTCACTGGAGGGAGAACATACGGCGGACCTCGTCTCCACCCGGGTGATTGCCGACCATATCCGTTCCTGCGCTTTTCTGGTCGCTGACGGGGTTATCCCGGCCAATGAGGGCAGGGGTTACGTGCTACGCCGTATCATCCGCCGGGCGCTACGGCATGGGGCCAAGCTGGGTCTCCACGAACCGTTTTTCCATAAGCTGGTAGACCCTCTTGATGGCGTCATGGGGGACGCCTGCCCTGAATTGACCAGGGCAAAAGAGTTCGTGACGAACACCCTGAAACAGGAGGAAGAGCGGTTTGCCGAGACCCTCGAGCAAGGTCTTAAACACCTGGAAGCGGCCATGGACACGCTTGTCTCCGATACTATCCCCGGCGATGTCGTCTTTAAGCTCTATGACACTTACGGTTTTCCCGTTGACCTGACCGCCGATATTGCCCGCGAACGCCGGCTTAATCTGGACCTGGCGGGCTTTGACAAGTGTATGGAGGAGCAACGCCAACGAGCGCGGGAGGCAAATAAATTTGCCGTTGATGTCTCCGTTCTCCCTGACTTGAAAGGGCATGACTGCGGTTTCAAAGGTTATGATTCCCTGCGCGTGAACGGGCAGGTCACGGCATTGCTGCAGGATAACCAGATTGTTGACCGGCTTGAAGAAGGCCAGGCCGGCGCTGTTGTGCTGGACCAGACCCCATTCTACGCGGAGTCAGGCGGCCAGGTTGGCGACCGTGGTGAGTTGGCTTCGGATACGGGTTTATTCAGTATTGATGACACGCAAAAGCAAGGAAATGCCCACATTCATCTTGGCAAGGTAAGCCGTGGAACCCTGCAAACCGGCCAGCAGGTGCTCGCACAGGTGGATCCCATCACTCGCATCAATACGGTACGCAACCACTCGGCCACACATCTACTGCATGCCGCGTTACGGGAAGTGCTGGGCGATCATGTAACCCAGCAGGGTTCCCTGGTAGCGCCGGACCGCCTGCGCTTTGATTTTTCCCATCCCGAACCGGTATCGGAACAGCAGATGCTGCAGATTGAGCGGCTTGTCAACCGTAAGATACTGGAAAATATCGATACCGAAATACAACTGATGCCCCTGGATGAGGCGCTGAAGTCAGGCGCCATGTCGTTATTCGGTGAGAAATACGATGAACAGGTGCGGGTATTGAACATCGCGGGGGATTTTTCAGTGGAGTTGTGCGGCGGCACACACGTCACCCGCGCCGGTGACATCGGTTTGTTTAAATTAGTTGCAGAGACAGGGATTGCCTCAGGCATACGGCGGATTGAGGCCGTTACCGGTCTGGGCGCGCTGGCCCTGGTTGAGGCCGAAGAGGCGCAGTTGGCCTCTTTTGCCCGGTTGCTGAAATCCGATCGGAACAGACTCACCGTAAAACTGGAACAGGTGCTGGAGCAGCAAGACGCCGACCAATTGATCCTGGAAGGTTTCGACAACCTGACGGCTAAACTGGGACAGATGCTGGATCGCCACAGGAGCCTGGAAAGGGAACTGGAACAGGTCAAGGGAAAGCTCGCCGTTCACACCGGTGATGAGCTGGGCGCACAGGCTGAGATGATAAACGGTATCCATGTCCTCGCTCGTGATATGGAAGGCGTTGATCCGAAAACATTGCGGGATATGGTTGATCGGTTGAAAAGTAAGTTAGGTTCTGCAGTAATCGTCCTGGGTACGGTCAAGGGTGGTAAAGTCAGCCTGGTGGCGGGAGTGACAAAAGACAATACAGGTAAAGTTCAGGCCGGCGACCTGGTCAATTATGTGGCGCAAAAGGTCGGTGGCAGAGGAGGGGGCCGCCCGGACCTCGCACAGGCGGGCGGCAATGACCCATCCGCCTTGCAGAGCGCGCTGGCAAGCGTGTCCGCCTGGGTAATGCAGAAAACAGGTAATATCTGAGCCATGTCCCTTATCATTCTAAAATTCGGCGGTACTTCGGTCGCTACGGTCGAACGGATCAAGGCGGTCGCCGATATCGTTATAGCAACGCGCAAGCAGGGACACCAGGTGGTAGTAGTTCTATCGGCTATGGCCGGTGAGACGGACCGGCTCATTGAACTGGCAGGACAGGTGGCAAAAGACCCGGTTTCCCGGGAGCTGGACGTGTTGTTGTCCACCGGAGAGCAAGTGACTATTGCCTTGCTGAGCATGGTGTTACATGACAGGAAATACCCGGCAGTTTCCTATACCGGCGGCCAGGTCCATATTCTTACGGATAATGTCCATAACAAGGCCCGTATTGTTGATATCGAGTCGGCTCGGGTAAAAAAAGACCTGACTGACCACAAAATAGTCGTAATTGCGGGTTTTCAAGGTATTGACGAAAACGGTAATATCACCACTCTTGGGCGAGGCGGCACGGACACCACTGCCGTTGCCATGGCAGTGGCGCTGAATGCCGATGAATGCAGGATATATACGGACGTGGACGGAGTCTATACGGCGGATCCCCGGATTGTTCCTGAAGCAAAACGCATGGACAAAATAGCCTACGAGGAGATGCTGGAACTGGCCAGTCTGGGGGCGAAAGTGCTGCAGATACGCTCTGTGGAATTCGCCAATAAATATAAAGTACCAATGCGTGTTCTGTCCTCTTTTACAGAGGGGCCGGGCACGCTGATTACAGATGAGGATGAAGAAATGGAACGGGCGCTTATCGCGGGTATAGCCCACAATCGTGACGAGGCAAAGCTGACGCTGCTTGGTGTGCCGGATGAACCCGGCATCGCCGGAGCGATACTGAGCCCAATCGCCGACGCCGATATCGAGGTTGATATGATCGTACAGAACGTTGGAGTGGACAATACGACAGATTTTACCTTCACCGTACATCGAACCGATTTCAACAGGGCAATGACGTTACTGAAAAAAACTGCCCGGGGCCTGGGCGCAAAGGAAGTCCTGGGAGATGACCGCATTGTCAAGATTTCCGTGGTTGGAGTGGGCATGCGCTCTCATGCCGGGATCGCAAACAGGATGTTTTCCGCGCTGGCTGACGAGGGTATCAATATACAGATGATATCCACGTCTGAAATAAAAATTTCAGTTGTTGTTGCCGAAAAGTATTTGGAATTGGGTGTAAGAACGTTACACTCAGCATTCGGCCTTGAAGGCGATGGTGACGTGATTGATGATGCTGCAGGGTAATTAAGGAAACTCTGACTTAATCAGAGGTTCTCCAATGATTGTGCATTAAATTATGCGGAAAATATTGCCGGAAAAGGCTAATATAATAAATACCTAGGGAAAATACAGGAGAAATAGAGATGTTGATATTAACACGCAGGATTGGCGAGTCTCTGATGATAGGGGATGATGTCAATGTGACCATACTCGGAATACGCGGCAACCAGGTTCGAGTTGGGGTAAATGCCCCCAAAGAAATTGCGGTACACCGAGAGGAGATTTACGAACGTATCCAACTGGAGAAGGTAAAGCAGGCAAAAGCCCAACTCGCTCAGGAATATATGGACGAACCGGAAGGGGAAGGGGAAGGGGAAGCGGGAACGGAAACGGAAACGGAAGCAGAAGCAGAAGCAGAAGCAGAAGACAGCGACGTAAATACGTAATCAGCACATAGTCATCAAGTACAGGGGTTCAAGCCCCTGATAGTTGCATCTTGAGATGGTTATATAAGCTCAAGCACGGAGAGGTGGCCGAGTGGCTGAAGGCGCTCCCCTGCTAAGGGAGTATGGGTTGAAAGCCCATCGAGGGTTCGAATCCCTCTCTCTCCGCCAATAGCCATTTAAATTATCTGTTGGGCCTTTGTATAGAAAAAAAGCATACCCCACCACCACTTATTAATAGCGTTCATAAAACGGGGACAGACCACGTTATTTCCCACACCTTTTAGCAGGTTTTTCCACAACTCGGCCAGTGTTTCCGATAACGCTGCACCAGCCAGCGGTTGAACTGGGGTAGCGTTCCTTCCTGCCATGAATAACGGCCGCGGGGGCCAAAGCGGGAATTGAGTCCTCTTTGCACCATAGTATCGGCATAGATGTCTTGTACGTTGAAATTATTTACGCCTGCTTCCGCCTGCTCAAACAGGTATTCGAACATCGGATCTTTCAGGGCTTCCGGATTGAAGCAGTAGTTGATGTCGATGCTGATCTGTCCGGCTGCTTGTGAGTCGATAATAAAGTAGGCGATCTCGTCGGGCACCACTGCCAGGGCCAGGGTGGGGGGAATAAGAATGAACATGCCACGTTTTCGCTCCTCCAGGGTCAGTTTCGGAAAGATGGGCAATAAACATTTTTTTGTCGGGTTGAACGAACCATCGATTTCAGTGAAATGCTGGATGCGTGAGACATGATTCATATCGTCGCGCCAATCAAAAAAGTCACTCATCCCGCTTGGCGCGAAAGTCTGTAGCGGCCCATGTAAACGACTGGCATGATAAGGGTCGTTGAAATTCTCCATCATTATCTTCCAGTTCCATGGCAGATCAGGAATTTTCGACCCGGTGCGCGTAGTCGTTTGCGACAGATCGAAATGCTCCAGCAACGGATCAAGCTCAGTCAAGGTCGGGGCCAGCGGCGCAGCTTGATCATCGAAGTTGGTAAAGATAAATCCCTGCCATATTTCAACAGGCAAGGAGGGCAGGTTGTGGTTCGCCTTATTGAAGCCGACTGCCTGGTCCATTTCCGGCGTGCCGATCAAGCGTCCATCCAGGGCGTAGGTCCAATGGTGATAGGGACAGATAAATCGACTGCAATTCCCGCCTTTTTCGGCCAGTACCATGCCGCGATGCTGACAAACCGCCGATATGACCCGGATCCCTTGTTTGGTATGGGCAACAATAAGCGGCTCGTCGAAGATGGTTATGACAAGGTAATCACCCACGGTGGGGACCTGGTCGACCCTGCCTGCGCACAGCCATTCCCGGGAGAAGATCGCCTCTTTCTCAAACCGGAAAAATTCTTCGGAAGTGTAAATCTCGCGCGGTAACAGGCACGCTTCGTTGGTCGGTAATATGGATGCATTGAACGTATTGAGCATCTCTTCGCTGAACAGGTTCATATATCTTGTCTCCCGGGCTGCTTATACAAGCTTCAGTCCTCAATGTTACACTATAATATTATGAACAAGATCGTGTGAATTGCACCAGTGTGCATAAGCGCACGGAAATTTTACCGGTAGATGGAGATGATAAATGAGCGAACTTGCGGGAATTAAGAATCTGTTGGAGAAAATTGACGGAAGGCTACAGCGCGTGGAAGATATCGAAGACATCAAACGCCTGATTGTCGATTATGCGCGCGGGGCGGACCACGGCAATGATCCGGAAATGCTTACCCCTTTGTTTACCGAGGATGCAGTCTGGGAGGCAAAAGGTTTTGGCCGCTGGGAAGGCCGTGATAAGACAATTGCCTTTCTCAAAGCCATCGCAGGGAAAAAAGTATGGTGGTCTTTGCACTTTATGATCTCACCGAAGATAGATCTGGCAGCCGATGGTCAGTCTGCAACTCTGCTTTGGTATTTATGGGAACCTGCAACTATGCCGGATGAGGTTACCAAACAGGCGGAACCCCATTGGATCACCGGTATCTATGACGCGGAGGTCATTAAAGTCGATGGTAAATGGTTGTTCAAACGGATCACCAGCGGCATGAACATGATTAGCCCGGCAAAAGACGGCTGGGTAAAAACCCGCTTCCCGCAGGGTTCCAGGACCATGCCCTATCTCATGTACCTGGATGAAGGCGACTATTACTGGTGCGCCTGCGGAAAATCAGAAAACCAACCCTTTTGTGACGGCTCACACAAGGGGACGGGCATCACACCGGTCAAGTGTGAAATGAAAAAATACGATTTTGTCGGTCTTTGCGGTTGTAAAAAAACCGGGACACCGCCGTTCTGCGATGCCTCGCATCTCGGCCTGGATATCTGAATCGCAGCGAGGGGACGGAATTCAATTCCGTCCCTAGTT
The DNA here is from genome assembly GCA_965205405.1 of Gammaproteobacteria bacterium. Taxonomy (GTDB): domain Bacteria; phylum Pseudomonadota; class Gammaproteobacteria; order Eutrophobiales; family Eutrophobiaceae; genus JAAXHV01. The sequence continues at coordinate 668,918 of OZ242169.1, read as the reverse complement.
TAAAACCTGTCCCTTACTGCCTGGTAAACTCGTTATGGACGAGTTTAATCAGGGACCGGCGCTCCTCTTGACCCTTGACGTAATAGTCTGTGAATTTCTCAAACCATTGAGTCGCTTTGGCGATGATCGCTTCTTCATCAAGAATAGTGAATTCGCCTTCCCGGCGCAGGAACACGCCATCAACCATTACGTCAGCGGCCACGGCGCCCGGACCGTTAATACAAAGAAAGTAAAACAACATGCCGGCGTTTAACGGCATTAAATCAGTATTTCGCCGTAAATCAATGGTAATAATATCGGCGCGCTTATCGGGCTCAAGAGTGCCGACCCGGTCGTCCATGCGCAGTACTTTGGCGCTGCCGGTAGTTGCCAGTTCCAACGGTACCCAGACAGGGACACTGCGCTTCTCCCTTGGCATGATGTTATGGAACAAGGACATGGCGGCCATGTCTTTAAAAAGATTACCGGTCGGGTTATCCGTTGCCAGCCCGAGCCTGACCCCCGCATCCCGCATATACGGCAAGTAGGCACAGTCACCCTTGCGGGCATTGTTCGTTGGGCAGTGGGTAATGGCGCACCCTGTTTCGGCCATGATATCGATCTCTTCTTCATTCAACTGGGTACAGTGAAAGAAAACTGAGCGTTCATTAACCAGACCGATGTTCCGGAGATACTGGATTGCGCCTCCTTCATTGGCGCAGAGTTCGTTGGCCAGCCTTTTTTCATCAGGGGCCTCGAACAGGTGCGTCGCGAACTGAACATCGTATTTTTCCGCCAGGGCCATGCCCTTGACCAGCATACTTTCGGTGCAGTTCCATGGCCAGCTGGTATGGACATCGACTGTGACGCGGCCGTCGAGCGTATTGTGATAATTTCTGATCGCATCTTCGGTTTGCGCCAGGTATCCCTGCTCATCCAGACCATCCGACATTTCGTAGGCCGTTACCATCTGCGGCTGGATCACCATGCGCATTCTGCTGAGCTCTGCGGCTTTATAAACAGCATCCGGGAAGTGGAAGGCGTTGGCCGTGGTTGTTGTCCCGTGTTTCAGGAGATTAACAATCCCCAGCAGCGTTAAATCATAGGTGCTCTCTTCGGTCAGCCAGGTCCAGGCCGGCCATATGTAGTGGTGCAGGACATCAATAATGCCGCGCACCGGCTTCCAGGAACTCATGCCGAGGATGAGGAACTGGTGGTATTCACCGACGTGATTGTGGCTGTCGATCAGGCCCGGCATAACAATTTTGTTGCGGCAATCGAGGACCTCGGTATTTTCATCGGTGACCAGCCGCTCGATCTCCGCAGTTGGCCCCACCGCTTTGATAACCGGGCCTTCCACGTATACCGCCCCATCTTCCAGAATTCCTTTCTCAGGCGCCGCCTTGCAAATCAGGTAACGACAATTCTTGAATAACACCTTGTTCATGGCTTAATCTCCTTAATTATCTGTTTAACTATAGTATATGTAACAATAGCCCGTATTTCCCACCACTGTTCCAGCCTGATCTGGGGGAGGATAACCTGCCATGAAGCAAGAAGAATTACAGTTAGCGGTGCGCGGCGCCATGATTCATGCCCCTGCTGCAGGCGCTATCGAAATCCTTGAAAACGCGTTAATCGCAGTGGATAACACGGGTCAAATCGCCGCTGTAACAAGTCCCGGCCAGCCGGACTACGACAAACTGGAACAAACGGCGAGAGACACGGGCAAACTGGAGGAACTGTCAGCGGCGGAATACCTGCTGCCCGGGCTGGTCGACACTCACGTTCACGCCCCGCAATGGCCGCAACTCGGTAAGGCCCTGGACCGGCCATTGGACGTGTGGTTGCAGAAATATACGTTTCCCCTGGAGGCCAGGTACGCAGACCTGGAGTTTGCCCGGCGCGTGTACGAAAACCTCGTCCATACCCTGATCGCCAACGGGACGACGACGGCGATGTACTACGCCACGATACATCTCGAGGCGTCAACACGCCTGGCGGAGATCTGCCTGCAAAAGGGGCAACGGGCGCTGGTTGGCAAGATCACGATGGATAATCCTGAACAATGCCCGGACTATTATCGTGATGCGAGCACCCGGCAAGGGCTGGATGATACGGAGATTTTTATAGAACAGGTGCGGGGCCTGCCCGGCAATTCGAATGAGTTGGTCCTGCCCGTCGTTACCCCGAGATTTATTCCCAGTTGTACGGACGAAATGCTGCAAGGATTAGGTGAGATAACGCGGCGCGCCGATTGTCACGTACAGACTCATTGTTCGGAAGGCGATTGGGAACACGCATTTGTGCTTGATCGTTACGGAAAAACCGACACGCTGAGCCTGGATGGATTCGGCTTGTTGACGCCGCAAACGGTTCTGGCCCATTGCAACTTCGTCGATGACGCTGACATGCGGGTCATCAAAGAAGCGCAAACGGGGATCGCACATTGTCCGTTGGCGAACCTGTATTTTTCCAATGCAGTCTTTCCGGTGCGCAAAGCGCTTGACAAGGGATTACAGCTTGGCTTGGGCACGGACATAGCAGGCGGTGCAAATCCCAGTATCCTGCACAACTGCCAAATGGCGGTCACTGCCTCCCGGGCGCGGGAGGACGGTGTCAGCCAGGACCTCGGAGCGGACGCGCGTGGCACATCCGGGGCACGGATTGATTTCCGTGAGGCCTTCTGGATGGCGACGGCAGGGGGTGGCGAGGCCCTTGGTCTGAAAGTGGGTAAATTCGTCGAGGGTTATGCTTTCGACGCCATAGTGGTCGGGACCGACGCGCCGGATAGCAACCTTATCATCTGGGAAGAGATGGATACGGGCGATGATGTGTTGCAGAAAATCATTTATAACGCCGAACGTCAAAACATCAAGCAGGTCTGGGTGCAGGGAAAACGGATAAAAGGCTGAGCGGACAGGACTTCCATGTACATTGCAGCGGGATATTCTGCCGAGGCCATGTTTGAATCACAGATAAAATATTTTTCTTCCACTATACTCACCGGATACATATTTATCACTGGATTCCGACGGGTTCAGTAATCGGTACACAAACAGTTCACTACTGACCAATGCAGCGTTGCGGTTGTTAGTGTACTGTTTATTTTTTTGAGGCAGAGGAGTTTGAACCAACGCTGAGCTTACTTCTGATTCCAGTTGGAAAATAGTTCATGCGTCATGTCTCAACATAGTGAAGGGGGGCAAAAAATGTATAAATTCCGCACGGTGATTCCACCGATTTCCGTAATATTCCAACTGAGAAAACTCATTATCGGCTTAATTGTCCCTCTGGGCTTTACGGGCATTCCGGGACTTACAATAGCGCAGGCACAGACTGCCGGCGCTATCGAAGAGATCGTCGTCAGCGCCCAGCGCCGCGACGAAAATCTCCAGGATGTCCCGATAACAGTCAATGTGTTTTCTTCCAAAGACATCAATGACCTGGCGATTAACAATGCGCGCGACCTGGTCGGCCATACGCCCTCCCTGGCTTTCATGAGCACGAGCAGCAACCTGACTGCGCCGAGTATCTACCTGCGCGGACTGGGCAACGAAAGTTTCCACGCCAATGCTGGTTCTCCGGTGGGTGTGTACGTCGACGGCAGCTACGTAGGCAATAACACGGCTTACGGTTTCCAGCTCATGGACGTCGATCGCGTTGAAGTTCTGAAAGGTCCGCAGGGGACGCTTTATGGCCGTAATACCACGGCCGGACTAATCAACTATATTCCCAGAAAACCGGTAATCGAAGATGGTTTGAGCGGCAATGTTTCGGCCGGCTATGGGCGCTTTGATACCTGGAATATTCAAGGCGCGGTCAATATGCCGTTGAGCGATAGCGCGGCTTTGCGGGTTGCCGTCAAAAGCGACCACACGAACGGACAATTCGAGAATGTTTCGCCCACCTTTAACACAGATGATTACGGTGGACACGACGCTACATCCGTGCGCGGGACCTTGCTGTTCCAACCAAGCGACAGGCTGCGCGTGCTGGCAAGTGGCTTTTATGGCGATCTTGACGGGCCTCCGGGCATCGGAGTTGCCCTGGGTGTTCTGGACCCGACGACCGCGCCCGTGAGCTTCGCTACCCGCCTCGCGCTGGTGCCTTGCCGGGAATCCATAGCAGTTGGCAGTAATTGTTCGGACGTGGCGGGATTCGTACCCAATGGCGATATCTATGTGTCGGAGAAAGACTCTCCCGGTGGGGAAGATGCGCAATCATACGGCTTCCGGTTGCAACTGGATTATGATTTTGAAACCTTTACCTTTACCTCGATATCGACCTACGATAACACGGAACGGGAGGTGTTCAACGATACCGACAACCTGCCCAGTGGCCTGCTTGTCGCGAGTCTGGCATCGGATTACGAATCATTCAGCCAGGAACTGCGGCTGACCTCCAGCCATGGAGGTCCGTTCAGTTGGATCGCCGGGTTTTACTACTACACCGATGATGTGATTCAGTGGGAGGGGGTTGCGGTTCCATATATCGATTCTCTCTTTGGATTCGGATACGTGGGGCGGGACCTGGAACAGGAAACCAGTACCTACGCCTTCTTCGGTGATGTTGCTTATGAGTTTTCAGATCGGCTGGAACTGACCGCCGGACTCCGTGTTACCAATGATGAGCGTAAGGGAGATCAGTTTCGCTTCAATATCGACTCGGCATTAATAGCCCGGAATTCATTCCTGAACCGGGCCGACGGGATGGCCAACAACGTCAGGGTTCTGTTTCCGGTAACTCACCTGGAGAACGACTGGACCGAAGTGAGCGGGCGTGTCTCATTGACATACCGATGGAGTGATGAAGTCAGTACCTACGTTACCGGGGCCCGGGGTTTTAAAGGCGGCGAAATCAATGGCGCGCCGGGAAATGCGGATAATATCAGCCTGTCCGGCCCGGAATTCCTGACCAGTGTGGAAGTGGGTATCAAGGCCGAGTTGTGGGACCGGCGAACGCGTTTGAACCTGTCGGGATTTTATTACGATTTTACCGACCAGCAGGTATTCGTCGAGGAACCGACCGCGACGGGATCGACCTCCCAGGTCATTTCCAACGCCGGCTCATCGACGATCTACGGCGTGGAGGCACAGGCGGTCATCGTCCCGGCAGAGAATCTGCGCCTCAATCTGACAGCAGCCTATATGGAAGCGGAATTCGATGAGTTCCTTATAGACCCTCATGACCTCGATAATGACGGTGATTTGAAAGACAAGTCCGGAAACAAGTTGGCCAACGCCCCGGAGTTGTTTTTATCCGCCCTGGCGCGCTATGACATACCCCTGGCTCATGGAGGGAAAGTGACTCTGCAAGCGGATGCGAACCTGCAGGATGACCGGTTCTTTACCGTAGACAACAACCCTTTCCTCGCACAGGATTCCTATTGGCTCGTGGGAGCGAGAGTGACCTACCTGCCCCCCGGCGAGAACTGGGACCTCAGCTTCTGGGGGAAGAATCTCACGGACGAGGAATATTTTGTCGGGGGCTTCGACTTTCGAGGTCTGGCCGGCAGTATTTACCCGCTCAGTGTGGGTGAACGCATGACCTGGGGCGTGACGGGCAACTATCGGTTCTGATTCTCCCAAAGCTAAAACCGAACTATAAGAGGGCTCATCCGGGATGCGTAAGTCCTCTTTTTTGCGCGTGTGGGTTACCATGTTGTTTTTTGGCGAAAGTCATTAATTTCTGATACGCAGGATCAGGGATGGCTCTAATACGATGCAATCAAAGCTGAATAATAGTTATCCGCCGCGACTTTATGCCTGGCTGGTCGTACTCATTCTTTTGCTGGCGAATATCTGCTCGTTTGTAGACCGCATGATACTCACCTTGCTTGTCGAACCGATCAAGGCGGATCTCTCACTGTCGGATACCCAGATTGGACTGTTGCACGGGTTTGCCTTTGCCGCCTTTTATGCCTTGATGGGGCTGCCCATAGGACGTCTGGCTGATCGTGTGCATCGACGCAACGTCATCGTGATAGGGATCACCCTGTGGAGTTTCATGACGGCATTTTGTGGGTTGGCGCGCAATTTTCTGACTTTATTTCTTGCCCGGATGGGAACAGGGGTCGGCGAAGCGACATTCAACCCGTGTGCGTTTCCGCTGCTGGCCGACTATTTCCCCAAATCCACCCGCAGCAAGGCAATGAGCCTGGTGGCAATCGGGCCGTATTTTGGCGGTGGCTTATCTTTTGTGCTGGGCGGGCTCGTGCTGGCGTGGGTGACGGAAATGGGAATGATATCCATGCCGTATATTGGAGAAATCAAACCATGGCAGATGACTTTCTTTATCGTCGGCGCACCGGGCATATTGATCGGACTCCTGGTGTTATTGGTTGTCCGGGAACCCAGGCGGCACGAAAAGATCGCAGGTAATGCGCAGGGTGAAGCAACCCTGGAGTGGAAAGACACCTTTCGCTTCGTATATCGGAATATCAATGTATATGCGTTAATTACGGCCGGCGCCGCATTCAATATTCTGGTCGCCTATGCCGTGAACGGCTGGACGCCAACCCTGTTCATACGCGTTTACGAATGGGAAGCCGCCAGGATCGGCACGATATTCGGCCTTATTTACATGATTTTTGGCTCATGCGGCACCTTTATCGGCGGAGTGATCGGTGACATGCTCTACCGGAAAGGGCACTTTGACGCGTATATCAGGGCGATGCTGATACTCATTCCCGGAGCTGTATTAATCGCATTCATGCCGCTGCTGTCTACGCCGGAATCCTCGTTAGTATGTCTCTCGCTTGGAATCCTTTGTCTGGCTACAGGCGTAGGACTGCCAATCACAGCCCTGACACAGGTAACGCCAAACGAATTCCGCGGCCAGGTTCTGGCGATGTACTTCTTTTGCCTGTATGTATTTGGCGTGGGGGTGGGTCCGGTAGCCGTCGCCGTCTTGACGGATTATATTTTCCAGGACACTGCCGCCATTCAATACTCGCTGGGGCTGGTCGCTGCCATCGCCATTCCCCTGAATGTTGCGACGCTTTGGTTCTGTTTGAAGCCCTATGGCAGAATGCTGAAAGCTTTTCAACATGCTTAGGAGTCCTTATACTTTTCCAACCCCGGATGTTGATTTTAAAGAATTTACCTAAACCCTGATGTCTGTCCGAACGCTTTTTGCGGCATGTTCAATCGGATGCACATTCAAATCTTTAAAATTCTGCTTCACCTGCCAGAGGTCGTAAGCATTCTGCAGCCGCAACCAGTGTGACGCATCAGGTTTTCCAAAAACTGCTTCCAGACGCATTGCCATCTCTGCGGTGACAGCGCCGTCACCTTTCAAAATTCGATGCAACGTATTACGGCTTACCCCCAAGGATGCCGCCGTTTCACTGACTGTCAGCCCCAACGGTGTGATAACTAATTCTTTTAATATCTCGCCCGGATGGGCTGGATTGTGCATATTCAACGTTTATCACCTCAATGATAACCTTCATAATTCACCAACTCAGCATTACGCCCGCGGAAACGGAACGTAATACGCCAATTGCGATTGACCTGCCGTTTGCATAAATCTTCCGTTACCTTTTATTGGTGTAAAGCTAATCCGGGCAAATCCATGTCATCGGGTTTTTCCGCCACATTCAGGTTTGTCAGTATTAACCTGAGCTTTACTGCATGATTTGCCTGTATACCGGAAGTTTTACAGGCTGTGAAACTTGAAAAAGTTTTCGATTCCCTTATGCAGAAAACTCCTGATCATGTGTGAAAGTGTAATATATCATATGACACTTTGCAATAGTATGTAGTATTTGATTCAATGAGCTATTTCGGTCCTCTGCGACGGAATTCAAAAGTAAATCTTTGCAGTGCGGTTGCCACCAACCGAATGATCTTCATGCTCGATCATTCCCGTTAATGGCTATAATATGCCATTAACGGGATAACAATAACTACCATTGAGGATCATTTCGATGTTATCAGACATAGAGATTGCCCAGCAGGCAAGTAAAAAGCACATAATTAATCTCGCTGCGGAACAGTACGGTATCGGCAGCGAGCACCTGGAGCCTTACGGTCATTACAAGGCCAAGCTGTCACTGGACTATGTTGACAGCCTGAAGGACAGGGCAGACGGCAAATTGATCCTGACTACCGCCATCAGTCCGACGCCGGCGGGGGAGGGCAAGACCACGACCACGGTCGGTCTGGGCGATGCCATGAACAGGACCGGCAGGAAGACCCTGATCTGCTTGCGCGAACCGTCCCTCGGACCCTGCTTCGGCGTCAAGGGCGGCGCTGCCGGCGGCGGCTATGCCCAGGTTGTGCCGATGGAAGACATCAACCTGCACTTTACCGGCGACTTTCACGCAATCGGCGCAGCGCACAACCTGTTGTCGGCAATGCTCGACAACCACATCAACCACGGCAACCGATTGAATCTTGACCCCCGCCTGATTGCCTGGAAACGGGTCGTGGACATGAATGACCGGGCCTTGCGCAAGGTCGTCATCTCCCTGGGTGGTACGGCCAACGGTTTCCCGCGGGAAGACGGTTACGACATCACCGTTGCCTCCGAAGTCATGGCCATCTTCTGTCTGGCGACCTCTCTCGCCGACCTGAGGGAACGACTCGGCAGAATTGTCATCGGCTACACCCGTGGCGACAGACAGCCTGTGCATGCCCGCGACCTGAACGCCCACGGCGCCATGGCGGCGTTGCTGAAAGACGCCATCAAACCGAACCTGGTGCAAACCCTGGAGAACAACCTGGCTTTCGTGCATGGTGGCCCGTTTGCCAACATCGCCCACGGCTGCAACAGCGTGACCGCGACCAGGACCGCATTGAAGCTGGCGGATTATGTGATTACCGAGGCCGGGTTCGGCGCTGACCTGGGCGCGGAAAAATTCATTGACATCAAGTGTCGTATGGCGGGCCTGAAGCCCGCGGCCGTGGTGCTGGTGGCTACCATCCGCGCCATGAAATATCACGGCGGCGTCGACAAGCAGGATTTAAACATGGAAAACCTGGAGGCGCTCGATAAGGGCCTGGTCAACCTGGAACGTCACCTGAATAACATCCAGCAGCATTATGGTCTGCCCTGTGTCGTGTCCATCAACCATTTCACCAACGACACCGATGCCGAGATTGACATGCTGAAAAGCCGGGTGGAAGCGCTGGGCGGCAAGGCGGTGGTTGCCCGGCACTGGGCTGAGGGCGGCGCCGGCGCCGAGGAGTTGGCCGACACTGTCGCGGATGTTGTTGATAACAGTCCCGGCAACCACCGTTTCGTGTATGCGGACGATGCTCCCCTGTGGGATAAGATAGAAGCCGTCGCCAGGAAGATTTACGGCGCCGGCAGTGTTACCGCCAACAGTAAGGTCCGGGCTGAGATCGATAAACTGGGCCGGGATTACGGCAGTTTCCCGGTATGTATGGCGAAAACCCAGATGTCCTTTACCGCCGACCCCACGGTACGCGGCGCGCCGGAGGGACACAGCGTGGAAGTCAGCGAAGTCCGGCTATCAAACGGAGCGGGTTTTATCGTGGCAATCGCCGGCAACATGATGACCATGCCGGGCCTGCCGAAAGTCCCCGCCGCCGAGAAGATCGACGTGGACGCCGACGGCAATATCACCGGTCTGTTCTGAGAGCGGGCGCCTGATCGGAAAACTACGACCGTGTCTGGATCCAAGGGGGTGATTTTGGCTAATATCATTGCTTTCATGGTGACGAGTCATTATAGTAAAAAACCTTGCCTGTGCGCCCGTAGCTCAGCTGGATAGAGTACCTGGCTACGAACTAGGGGGTCGGGAGTTCGAATCTCTCCGGGCGCGCCATTTCCATGTGGGTCCGTACCGGAGACATCGTTTACAATTTATACCGGGGACATAAATGACGCTTTTCTTGATACAGCGTTATAAATTCAACTTATTTGGCGCGCCTTAAATCAATGAAAGGTAATTTCACTACCCTGGCATTCACCAAACCTGTTTTGTCTTTAACATGAAACTCAACGGCCACTTCCGTGTCCGGTTCGCAATATTCTTTTTCCAGGTGTCCGAAACCGATAACTTTTTGAATTGTAGGACTCCAGGCAATACTGGTCGCACGGCCAATCTTTTTGCCGTCTTTCATCACCGCTAACGGATACCAGATCGGGGTTGGAACCACAACCGGAGCCAAATCCTGTGCGGTATACATCTCAGCTATCCCTTGCCAATCAATCTCTAATCCTACCCGGTTGCGCCTGACGCCTGCTTCTATTTCTTTTAACAGTGCAGCTTTGCCCAGGAAATCACCGCTGTCAAAATCAACAAACCGGCCTGCTCCCAATTCAAATGGTGAAGCTTTATTTTCCGAATCCACCTCTATCGGTGCGCCAATCGCATCAGTCACCGCTCCGCCATTGGTGAAATCCGGCCCCGGAATGATCAAACCGGCTTCTATACGAGCGGTATCCAAAGCAAGGTAACCCGCGGGTTTTATACCGTAGGCTTCACCTGCTTCCATTATCGCATCCCACAGAGTTGCACCATTGTCTTCGGCGACACATAATTCATAACCACGTTCGCCAGTAAAACCCTGCCGGGCAACCTCCACATCAACCCCTCCGATTTCTGCAATACGGATCCGGGAAAACCTGAAACCCGACCAGTCTTCACCCGTTGCGGCTTCCAGGACTGCCCGGGATTTCGGACCTTGTAATGAAAGGATCCCGCGTTCGTGAGTGACTTCTTTGATTCGTATATCAAAACCCTCGGCATTTTGCATGAGCCAGCCGTGACTCGGATCACCGGTGATACGGAACCTGTCCTCACTCATCCGGAATACCATACCGTCGCTGACCACCTTGCCGTCATGATCGCACCACGGTGTATAAAACACCTGGTTCACCTCCATCTTCCTTGCATCACGGGTAATGATATAGTTGGTAAACCGCGCTGCATCCGGACCGGAAATATCAAATTTCGAAAGCGGGGACATGTCAATGACTGCTACTGCTGCACGAATGGCCTTGAGTTCATCATCGAGACCGCTGAATACATCAACGACGTGATAGATATCCCAGGCAATCCATCTCACGAACAGATTCAAAGGCTCTGTGCGTGAATTAAACGGTGTTCCTCTAAAACTGGAATTGTTCGTACTCATATTCAGTTTAAAATAAGCTTAATAACCGATTAGTCTTGCAACACTAGCTTTATAATCACGTATTATCTTGGACTCATCGACTGTTAAAACCTCTCGGTTCTCAAGAATCACTTTGCCGTCGATGATAACGGTATGAATATTGTTGGATGTACCGAATTCAACAATAAGGCAGTGAATACTATTTCGAAAAGGCACAACATTCGTTTGATTCATGTCAAAAAGGATAATATCTGCTTTCTTTCCTATCTCCAGGGAGCCAATTTCTTTTTCAAGGCCTAACGCAGTTGCACCGTTAATTGTCGCCATTTCCAGAATTTCATAGGCATCCAGCACACGACAGCTTTCTTCCGCGATGTTATGGGCCAACAAGGTAAAATTCATATTTGTAATTACGTCCCATATGTCGTCCGTGCCTAAACCCACATTGATCCCTTCTTCCAGGAACCGGGAGATGGGTGCACTGCCCGCACCATGCATATTACTCCATGCACAATGAGCTACGTGCACATCGGTTTCCTTCATGATGTGAATGTCTTCTTCGTCTACCCAACAACAATGGGCTGCAACGATATGGTTATCCAGGATATCGAAGTTACGATGATAGTACTGAAAGTGAGATCCTCCTTTTTCCTGTTTCCAATAGTCCTCGTCAAAGCTCGTTTCCGACATATGTATCGCCAAGCCAGTACTTGTCTTCTTACAGATATCGGAGACATTCTCTACGAGTTTATCTGAACTGGACGGCGGATAACTCAGGCCCGGCCAAACGGATAACCTGTCGTGCTCACTCCATGCGTTGATCAGTTCCATGGTACTCTGTGCAGCTTCGTCTGCATCTTCAAGGTAGGTAACCTCGGCCCCTGGTAGCCCAATAGCTACCCAGTTGACATCAGATATAGTCCGGGAATATATACCTCGCATGCCTAATTCATCATATGCCTGAAGAAAACCTGGTGCGCATTGTTCAGCGTTCATCTCAACTGAATCGATATTAGTGGTGCATCCGGATTTAATTAAGTTAATCGCACCATTCATGGAAGCATAATAGTATTCCTCTTCCCCCATATCTTCGAGACTTTGATATAACCTGTTACAAAATTCGTAAAGCCCGCCTTCAAATGCAGGATTGTGTTTACCGATATTTGAGTACTGGTGGTTGTGAGAATTAATAAATCCCGGCAAAATGACATGATCCGAGGCATCAATACATTTTTTGGCTGAATATTTTTGCTTTATCTCTTCAGTTTTACCAATGTCAATAATCCGGTTACCTGCTATGACAATTGCGCCATCATCAATAACAGTTCGATCCGGATCCATTGTATAGACAATACCGTGTTCAATTACGAGATCACTCTTTAACATAACTATTCTCTTGGTTATTGTTATATAAGAATCTCTTAAATTTCTAATTTGGCCATGCGTTGCGCAACAATCAGCAGTAATAGCAGCGCAAAAAATACACCAAATAACGTGATCCAACCAAGTAAACTAATACCTCCACGTTCGATCAAGATCCCCCCAAACACAGGTCCAAGTATGCTGCCAAGCAACTGTAACCCAACAGCAATGGAAGCCCAGCGTCCCCATTGATCCAGACTGGCAGCCATTCCGAGTGGGAAAGATATATTAAAAAAGAAGGCAATGTTGTTTACAGTCATACCAACTATGAAGACAACAGGATTTGGAAAGATGCACATGAACCACCAGCTACCACCCATGGCTAAAAAACCAATCGTAAGGGGAACAATTCTACCGAAACGAACACCAATCCAGGCAGATACCATTGCGCCGATAAGACCAAAAAGGGCAGTAATTCCGATAATAATTCCTATACTTTCGAGAACCAACCCACTCGCTTCCCCCACGGAAACGCCGAACACCCAGCATGCATTCTGCCAGATCAATGCGAAAACAAAGCCAAGCACAAATAAACACCCTAACCCAATCGATGGCAATGCTTGCTTAGACTTATCGTCACCGCTTGTATGAATATCAACAGGAAGCAGAAACAATAACGGCAATATTAATACATAGATGATCGTCATTAAACCAAAAATACCTTGTGCTCCATACGCCTTCAAACTGTATCCTGCCGATATGATTGCTATGGACATCATCATCGCAACCAATACATTGATTACTCCAAACATCTTTTCCGGCTCACGATATTTGGACACTGCTGCCGCACCGCTCACGATTGCCAGTCCGGTGCCTACTCCGGCAAGTAAACGTAATAACATCAGATATTCATACTGTCCGGTGAGGATACTAAAAATATTAGAAGTGATAGCTATGGCACAGCCTGAAATAGCAATATGTCTTTTTGGCAGTCTGTGGATAACAGGACCAAAGACAAGGGATATCAGACCGACACCTGCAAATTCAATTGAGATAAGATAAGCTGCTTTACTTTCCGGCAGTCCTAAATCAGCTATGAATGCTTCTGTCAAGATAGGAGCGATACCATTGACAAGGAACCCTACTATCCACGCTGCGAAGCAACCCCATATCAGATACCATTCCGGGCGGTTATAACCTAACCTGCCTGTGCTTCTCATAATAGTCTTTATATTTTAAGTATTTTTGATTGTCAGTTGCTTGCTCAGGTTGGTGCCTGCCAACCAATACTATTACTTATTCATTATCTGTCGTGCGATCCTGCGGCCCGTCGCACAAGCACCGCCACTGTGAGGATGTCCCAGATAATCACCGCAAAAATAAATGCCGCGGTTATTTTGCTCCTGCTCCTTGAGAAAATCACGGGCCTTTTTGATATATCCGGGATATACCAGGCTCAAGTGTAGTCCCTCATATTGTGTGTGTACTTCCAATAAGTCATCGTCCAGGTTGGGATATAACTTTTTGACATGCGGCCTGGTTAATTCATCAAGGATTTCACCATGTTCAGACACGTTTTTTTTAACATATGCCGGTCTTAACGTAACCCAAAGCCGGGCTGGAGAATCAACTAATCCTGACAGACCACTTGGTATTTGCGAAATACTCCCCAATGGACCAGGGTAATCCTGAGAGTAGGCTGTGAACTTTGGCTCAAGTTCTCCTTTCAACAAATAATGTAACCCCATAGCCTGACTATAGCGAACCTCATCGAAAAACTTTTGCTGTTCAGGCGCCAGGTCGTCAATCAGTTTAGATAGATGGAATGCCTCACACGCGCAAATGACAATATCACTATAGATAGATTTCTCAATTTCGTTTTCCTTGTAAGATACGGTCCAACCGTCTCCATCTTTTCTTATGTTCCTTACTTCAGCGTTCAGATGCACATTAACGTGTTCTGCCAACGTCTTAGTCAAAAACCCGATGCCATTGGCGAATGTATAGGTACGGCACCACATAGTGTGAGCTAAAAAAGCAAGAAAATAACCCCTGGAAAATTCATGGGGTTCCCAAGCCCATAGGGTCCTGAATACCGGCGCCACAAATCCGTCAACAAAGTCGCGCCCAACCTTACGGGTCAGATAAGTTTCCATGTCAACATCGTCATAGCCGGCAACAGTTTCCATAAGATCAGGGTCAATATTGAACCGTGCCCTGAGCAGTTCCAGTAAAACAACCGGGAGCCGACATTTCGAGCGAAAGGATAAGGCGGGGTTGAATAGCAATTTCAAGGCATTGCCGCCATAGCTGAATGTGTGGGCACCGTCAGGACTTACGACTCGAACGGAATGATAAGGGACCTCGATGAGTGTGTTTTCAATACCCAGTTCCTTAATGAGATCCATCATTGCCCGATAAAAATTGAAGATGTAACTCGCCCCCGTCTCGAGTACCATCCGGCCTTGCTGTAAATTAGCCATACGCCCGCCGGCCCATGTTGATTTTTCAAGAACTTTAACGTCACAGCCCGCCTTTTGCAGGTCGTAGGCCGCAGTAAGACCCGCAATGCCTGCACCGACGACAGTTATCGTTTTATGTTTCACAACATGTTATACCGATATGACTTCTACAGTGCCTGTTAATTGACTGGTAATACCCGCTTCCGAACACAGGATAATGTTAATCCTCAGTACAGCGCTCAGATCCCCGCATAGTCCGGGTGATTACGAACGACCATTTTTTTGCGCTCTTTCAGGCCATTATAGTAGTAGGTCTTAAACTCATTGATCCAACGGCTGGTACGTTCCCACAGATCGTCTTCATCCAACTCGATGAACTCGCCGTTTTGTCTTAGCAGCTTTCCGTCTACCATTACCTCCTGTGTTGTACCGCTCGGGCCCTGCATGATCAGCCCCATTATTATGGTAGCCTCCATATGCGGAAAGAAGCTGCTCTCACGGCTGATATCGTAGGTGATCAAATCCGCCCGTTTACCAATGTCCAGAGTGCCTATCTTGTCTTCAAGACGCAACGCACGCGCACCCCCCAGCGTAGCCAGTTCAAACGGTGTCCAGGGATTTTCCAATTCGGCCGTGTACCAGGCCCACGCCGGCCAAAAATAGATATCCAGGATCTGATCAACTTCGTTAACCATGTCGAAGTTCAAGGAGTTGTAACAGATCTGTGAACACCAATCGCCGATGTGCGCATGGGCATCCACAAGACCGGGCATGATCAGTTTGCCTTTGCCTTCAATAACTATCACATCGTCTTTATCCTCGATCTGCTTTTCTACTTCGACAGAATCTCCTACAGCTTTAATCGTGTTGCCTTCGACGTAAACACTGCCGCCGTTTATAACGTGATCCGGGGATGGTTGTACAACCAAGAAATCAAAATTTTTGAAGTGGAATTTATGCATATCTCATTATTTTATCAATCTCAGCAGACCACTCTGAACGCCACTGGCGTTTCGTTGAATTATCCAACCATGCACCATCAATCCCATTTAAAATAAATGTTTTGATGTCTTCAATCCCAAATTTGAGCTTATCCATCATGATCATGTATTCGTTTGTGAGATCAGTATGCAACATCGGCGGGTCGTCTGAATTGATCATTATTTTAAGACCCGCATCTGCCATTAGCCTTATGGCATGATCTTCAGCGTCTAAATCCCGCCACCTGGTGGTAACAGTAGTTGTGACAGGACAAACAGTAAATAAAATCTGCTCTTCCGCGAAACGTTCCATATGTTCAATATCGTCAACGATATGATAACCATGGTCGACCCGTTCACAACCTAACACATCAATGGAATTGACTACATTTGAAGCAGGCCCGACTTCGCCTTCATGTGATGTTTTATGTAATCCGTTTTTTGTCGCCAGTTTAAAGGCTTCCTCAAATACCTCGGGTGGGTTTGCCGATTCATCGAAATCCAAACCAATACCAATAATATCGTCCCGTCTGTAGGCACACACCATGGCAACAAATTGAATTGCTCGCTCCGGGCCCAATTCACGGTTTATCGCTGGTATCAGTTGATAAATTACACCTGTGTCTTTTTCTGCGTCTTTAGCTCCGGCAATTATGCCATCTAAAATTGTCTGATAAGATACGCCATACTTTAAATGTTCTTCCGGACTAAAGAAAAGTTCGACATACCGAGCCCCATGCTCAGCACATCTCGATAGGCATTCATAGGTAATACGATGAAAATCATCTTTGTCTCTGCAGGATTGTGAAATTAATGAATATATCTTAAGGAAATCCACCAGATTATCGTAATCATACAAATCTTCCGGTTCGTCATATGCCGTAGAAATATGTAAATCATGTTTTCCGGCTAAATCAACAAATGTCTTCGCGTCAACTGAACCACCCAGATGAAGATGCAATTCTGTTTTCGGTAACATTTTTAATTTATTACGAAGCATTTTTAGACTCTTATAATAATTTTTGTTACGTAAGTTCTATTTCATACGGCTTAGTTCAAGATTTAAATGTATCAGCAGATTCATTTTATTCAGTTTTCATACGAAGAGCAGTACCATGCACTACTATTGTGAGAAACACTATGCCGTACAAAGCAGCCACTACATTAAGCGCGGCAATTACTCCAAATGACTCCACAAATATCCCGCTAACCAGGGGAGTTATAGTTGCACCTGCTCCACCACAGAAAATAATATAGGAAACATGCTTATGTGAAGGTCGGTGTAATAAAGCAACACCGTATGCAACGAACCCATTCCATAATACCGCCAACGATAAACCAAAAATACTGACCATTAACATTAAACCCTTCAAGTCAGTCATTTTTGTAAGTTGCATACTGCTCAATAGCCCGATTAATACGGCCGTTGCTACAAATAATGTGAGATTAACTTTGGCAATTAATAGAGTACCAACTATCGACCCAATCAACGCTACACCGAATAATCTTGCAATTAACTCACCGCTCTGAAAAGTTGTTGCATCCAGATAGGTTTCTGCATAATTGGGCAGCCATATAATGATGATGTACTTGCCAACGACAACCAGAAATAAAAACATCCCTGCTAATGCGACACTTAAATTCAATTCTGTTTTAATATTATTTCCTTCTTCATGCTGTTGTTTTGATTCAAACTCGAAGGATGAGATAACTATTAAATATAAAACAACAATTAATGACGAGGCGGCAAGAATATAGTTAAATCCCCAGTGCATGTTTGCAGCCAGTATATAGGCAGCAGTGAAAGGAAATATCACTCCACCAATGTTGAATGCTGCGTCCTGTGAAAGCAGCGCTACTTGTTGATGTTTATGTTTCCATATCTTACTTATGAGCGTGCCGGCAATGCATATAGCCATTCCACTAAGAAATCCGATTACACCTAATATTATTGGTAAAACAGTGTAGCTGGTATTGGAAACAGTACATATTGCGGTGAGTATGATAACAACAGCATAAATGAGCAGCATTGTTCTAGCGCTCATATAATCTAAAATAAAAAATGTCATTATCGATCCAACAAAATAACTGCCTGTTAACCATGAAAACTGTTTCGTTACGGAAGTTAGCTCTATATCAAACTGCCCGGATATGGGACCAATCAATAACCCGATTATTGTAAAAAAACCGGCGGTTACTAAATTTGCAAGCAAACTGATTGATGTAAGACGAAGATTATTTGTGCTAGCCATGAACCCCATCAAATGGCCTTTTGTTTGAGAGGAACAGGTGTGTATAACCGGCCTGTCGGGCTGCGACAGTATGTATTCGCACTTGCCGCACGAACATTACCACATAGGCAAATGATCGAAGGAAAATGCGTGCCCTGCAGGTAAACAGTAACTCACGATTTTTGTTATTAATCAGAATCGGTAACTGACTGTCCCACCAACCTGGCGTGGCGCCGCCGGGTATTGAATAAAGCCTCCATTCACACCACTGAAGTCAAACCCCCCGTTCAGGTATTCCTCATCCGTCAGGTTCTTCACCCATAGTCGAACATCCCATTTTTCGTCTGCCGTGGTATAGCCAATATTCCCACCCACTAACCAATAGGCATCCTGGGCCGTTGTCGGATTGTTATCATTGGTAAAAAAGTGGTTATCGGTAAACACAAAGTCAGCCTGGATCGTCACCGTGCCGAGATTATTCTGTAGCGGCCAACCATACGCAATAATGCTGTTGAAGTTGATTTCAGGGGTATACGCCGGTGTATTGCCCGCCTGGTCAACTCCGGTCCCGGGATTGAGGAACTCATCAAATTCCGCATCAGTCCAGGCGAGTCCCGCCTCCATAACCAGGCGCTCAGTCGGCGACCAGGTGGCGGCAAGGTCAATGCCCGTAATGGTCAAGGCGCCGGCATTGGACAGAATCGTCAGGTTATTGCCGCCTGTACCCGTTACTTCCGTAAATACCTGCTTATCCGAGTAATCATAGTAATAACCGGATACGTCAAATAATAAAGTGTTGTCCAGCAGTTGGGTTTTTAAGCCGGCTTCATAACTTGTCAGAAACTCAGGTTCACTGATGCCAAATGCTGAACCTGCGCCATCTGCTCCACTGTTCGGATCACCACCTTTGAAACCATGGGCAAAGGTAAACCAAAGATTTGCGTCATCATTCAACGCGTACTTCAGAGAGAAACGCCCACTCGGTTCATTTGAGGATTTCTTCAGTGTGCCTGTTTCCAGTGGAAAAACCGTGTTCGCGTTGGAATAGGCCTTTGAATTGAACTGCGCATTCAGGGGCGTGAAATACGCGATATTGGCCGTGGTGGTGCGTTTGTCATAGGTCCAGCGAAAACCGCCAATGGCTTCCAGTCTATCGGTCAACTGGTAGGTGACTTCACCAAATACAGCGGCCGTCTTCGTCTCAATCGCCTGTTCCAAGCGCGTCGGCGTGATAGGGAAACCGAAAAGAAACGTGAGGAAACCAAACAGATCCGGTAAATCAGAGCCCTGATAGATATCCAGGTTATCCTCATAGTAAAATAATCCTGCGACCCAGCTAAGTCGATCACTGTAATCTGAACTCAGTCGCAACTCCTGAGTCCAGCCATCATACTCATCATCATAACTCCCATGCAATGCCTGTATCGGCGCACCATCCGTATCGTCAAAGGCCTGATGGTCACTTTCGTTATACGCCGTGACAGACGTAAGTTGATAATCACCCCAGTCATAATCGATCGTAAAGGTTGCGCCAAATGATTCGACGTCTTCAAAACCGTCCACCTCGGGTGAGCTGACATGCGGATTCGAATTGGGTACAAATCCGGACGTATCCGCACACGTGGTACCCAACCTGCCTGGGTTAGTGCATCCCGCCCCGAGTGTGCCCAAATGCTGGCTACCGGCAATGGAGCCGTTCTTATCGGAGTAACTGATGGTGGCGCCGAGGCTTAACGCCTCACTGGGCTCATATACGAAATTGCCCCGAAGTGCATAAGTCGTTCCGTCCACGTAATCATCGGCCTCCAACCCACCACCTGAGGCGTCAAAATACCCATCTGTCGTATTCACTTTAGCCGCAATACGCACACCAAAATCATTACTGACAGGCAGGCTTATGGCCCCCTCCACGTCCAATTCATCAAACTCCGCATAGCCTGCATTCAGGTAACCATTTAATTCTTCGCCGGGCTTGGCTTTCACGGGCACGTAATTCATTAATCCACCCGTGGTATTCCTTCCCCACAAGGTCCCTTGTGGTCCCTTCAATATTTCCACCCGGTCCAAGTCCAGTAATGCGGCCGCCAGCGAAAAATTGGCCCCTTGATACACTCCGTCAGCGTAGCTGGCAATGGGGCTCATTGAACCGATAAGAAAGTCGGAATTCCCTACACCACGCAGAAATATTTGTGGTTTGCCTTCCTTGTTGGTGCCGGAGATCATTAATCCTGGAGTATGTTTTGAAAAATCAAAGAAATCCCGCATTTGCAGAGTTCTCAATTTTTCGCCGTCCAGAACCGTTACTGCAATGGGTACTTCCTGTAAACTCTGTTCACGTTTTTGTGCTGTAACAACGATTTCTTCCAGCGCCTGGGAATAGGTAAGAGGTGTGTAAATTAATAAGGCAACAATCTGACAAATTATAAAATTAGGATAATTATTAGCTAAATATCTCATTCGAATGTCCCCCGTAGGAACAAGTTGGAATTCCGCGATGATAATATTAAATCTAATTTAAAATACCTGATAATGAAATGCCTATGAAAATTAAAAACCTACCTGAAATTCACCAATGGATTAAGCACATTTCTCGTTTGCTGTAAGATTTTTCAATAAGCTATCGTTATCAACAGCTTCTTCGATTTCACGTAGCCACCTCCGGTACTGGATGGATACCATATCGGTCGGCACGGAAATTTCATCTATGCCATAAGGAATCTGGGGCGGATTCTGTGCTTCTATCACCACAATATCTTCTTCCAGTACACGTTCCTGAAATGCAAGATGAGGATAATCGGGTTCATCCTTATTGTGATCACGGCAGGTAAACCAGAAACTACGGCAATGGCCCTCGTCAAGGGGTGATGCACTCATCCATAATATGGCTCGATTACCTTTCCCGGCTTTGCTGATGAGTTCAAATTCCAGATTAACGGTAAACGGCATAGTAATCTGATAATCCGTTTTTCCCATTAAAGACACATCCGGGATAGGCATGTCATCAGTTTGAGGATTAAAGTGAAATATCAATTGACCGTCTTTACGATCCATTGATGGGGGTGTGACTTCCGTCATATTCGGATCAAACAATGTATTTGGATGAACGTAGGGGAAATGAGCCAAATCGACAAAATTTTCCAACCGCCTGGCCGCTGATGTCATCCAGGTATACGGTTTCCCAATGACGGCTTTAAACTCTTCATCATCGAAACCCGGGCAGGGGGGTATCTGTGTGTCCGCATCAGATTCAAGCCGAACCCATACGAGGTCGTATTTTACTTCAGCATCAAATTTTTGAATCTTCGCACGACCGGGTATTTTTAAATCCCGGCACGCAGGAATATCGACACATTTTCCATTACTGTCATAGGCCCAGCCATGATAGCGGCAGCGTATTCTGCCATCTTCTATAAACCCTTTCGACAATGAAGTTGAACGGTGTGCACATCTATCAGTAAAGACAACAATATTCCCATTTAATTTTGCTACGACAATGTGCTCACCCAGCAACTGCACCTGGAGCGGACCATTACCCGAGGGCTCCGCTGAATACAATTCCTCCAGAGTACAGACAGGATGCCAAAAGTGACGCCAGGTCTCTTGTTTGATAAATCTGCCCTGTTGTTCTGGCTTGCCCATAATAATCTCCTTAAAGTTGAGATATCGAATAACAAAATTTGCAAAACTGTATTATTACCAGGGGCTATATCCTAAGATAGAGTCTTGTCACAAATAAATCTCTCAAATTTATTATTTTTTATCTATCAGTCATTAATTTAACTCAAAATAGTATAAAAATATCTGGTATTCACTTATCTTGGATTAAAATAATTACAGGCAGATTGAAGTAAAATAAACTTGGATTAAAATAATTACAGGCAGATTGAAGTTAAACACCAATATTTATATCTATTTGATGTATATATACTTTTGCTGAAAGCATATTTAAAAATTTTGATTTGCCAGTGACTTGGTTATCTTTATACAGAATATATCACGCATTATTTTTTTATATAATATGAGTTAAATAAGTAACTCAACTTGAGATTCAAAAAGTTAAACAACCCTCGATCATATGAAAATTTTTTCCATTACCCAGGCATTTAGAATTGATCAGCATAACTACCCCCAGGGTGGGAATTTTGGCCCGATTACCGGTAAAACTTTAGGGCTTATATATTTTCAACGTGGTTCAGGTTTGGTAACAATTGACAAAGGTATCTACAAATTAACAGAAGACACGGCGTGTTTTGCACCGAGCGATAATTTTTTAAACGTATCCTGTCAGAATGGCATACGGTCGACCATGTGTTTTTGCTTGACCGATATTGGTGAAATTCAAAGTTCAATGATGCATCGACTACATGGACAACCTCCCTTATTCAAACCTACAGACCAATTGAAAAAGCTGTTTAAGCTGGCAACAAGACTGAAAAAGACTAACGATGAAATAACAGAGAATTATAGAAATATACTTGGAGAGGCAATATTCTCAGAGTACCTGTGTACGATCGATGGGTATCTGAATTTAGAAGAATATCCGGAAGCTGTTATCAACACAAAACAGTACATAGAAGAACATTTTATGGAAGATTGTCGTATTGACTACTTTTCACAAAAACTTGGACTCAGTAATCAATATTTAACAAAGATTTTCAGAAAATATATTGGCAATACCCCGACAGCATATTTGTGGAAAATTCGCAGGAAAAAAGCATTGGAGTTATTATGTAATTCTGATTACCCGGTAAATTACATATCTGATGCTTGTGGATTTAAGAGCCAATACCACTTTTCCAAACATATGAAGAAGCATTACACTCATAATCCTTCTGAATTAAGACAGCGTTATATATACAACTTATCTAATTATTAGTTTTATGATATGAAACATTCCATCTACTTCTAAATTATGATCAAAAGGGTTTAATGCTTACTTTTACAAAAACTCTATCTTTTAAATTCGGCACAACAACATATCCAAATGGAGGGCAGTACGGCCCATTATTCAGACGACATTTGGATATTTTTTATCTCCAATCAGGAGAAGTGGAAATTAACTCGGATTGCATTACCAGAAAATTTTCTGAAGGACAAATAGGTTTAATATTTAATGAGCGCGTATTGAATTTTAACTATACAAAAAATACTTTCTCAAATGTTATCTGGTGCTCTACGGGTGAAATAAATATTCCCCCCAACATGAACACAAGGATAAAAAGCCTACCATATTCAATAGACAGTTCGGATGATTTAACAACGCTTTTAGAAATTGGTGTTAATAACAATCAAAATAATATATATAAAACGAATGTATTAGGTTCGGCTGTATTTGCTGCCTATGTATATAAGGCAGAGGCAAACAAGAAAGACGAAGTGTATCCGGTTTCAATTCTTAAGGTAAAGGAATTCATGGATCATCATTTTGATGAAGATTATAACCTGAGTACAATTGCGGAGGTGTTTAATATAAACCCACGATATTTATTAAAACTATATAAAAAGTATTTTAATGTCACGCCTTCTCAATATTTATGGAGTCTGCGTACAGAAAAAGCGTTGGATTTGTTATTTACATCTAAACTTCCAATATCCAAGATAGCCACATTGTCCGGGTTTAAGAATCCCAATCATTTTTCTCGTTACATTAAAGAAAATTTTAATCAACCTCCTAATGAATTACGAAAAAATATTATTTATCGGGAGCCCGACCAATATTTAGGTCAAGCAGAAATAATCAGGTATTAGCTGACAAATGCCGGTGGTCTGGATCTCCGCTGCTTAAATTGGCCCAGGCATGCTGTGAAAAACTCGTTACAAGGAAATACCTCAAGCAAGATGGATCGATTGATTGGAGATACATCATCATTTTAAAGCTTCAGGTAATAAATTCCTTGGCCTGTATTCCAAACTTTTCATGTAAAGCACGGCGAAACTTAACCGCAAATAAATCAGCCGGCACATGCACTTCATCGCCTATATTTAACGGTGATTCTTCAGGTCGTTGTCCTTCTACAAAAGGTTTGTCTTCCATATTAATAGCTAATTCATATTCAATCAGCTCGGCTTCTGTAATATACTCCGCATTAGTCTGAGCAATTAGAAAAACACGGGTTTTCTTTGTTGAAGTGGTACCCAAAAACTGGACAGGTTGTTAAGCTCTTATATTGAAGACTTGAGCCTCACCCCGGAACTAGACACCTGTAAATTCAAGATTTCCGGTTTTCTGATGTTGTTGGTAAAACTCCTCCGGTGTCAGATCATCCAGCGATGAGTGGGGTCGATACTGATTATACTCCATTCGCCAGGTTTCTATTTTCTCTTTCGCATCGTCCAGGGACAAGAACCAGTTCGTGTTCAAGCATTCATCCCGAAAACTGCCATTGAATGATTCGATAAACGGGTTATCTGTGGGTTTTCCGGGTCTGGAGAAGTCCAGCGTCACCCGGTTCTCGTAGGCCCATTTGTCGAGCGTTTTGGAGATGAACTCGCTCCCGTTATCCACCTGAATACGTAAGGGAACACGCTGCTCCCTCAATTTAAGCTGTTCCATAATGTCCACCACGTGTTCCCCTCTGATGGACTGCTCCACATGAATCGCCAGGCATTCCCGACTAAAATTATCGACTACAGTTAAGGCCCGGATCCGGCGTCCGTTAAACAAACTGTCGGCGACAAAATCCATGCTCCAGCAGTGGTTCACCTCACGGTTCTCGGGACGGGCCAGGCGATGCGCTGCCGCCCGGCGCCGGCGTGGCCGTTTACTGCGTAAATTCAGCCCTTCCTCACAATAGAGCCGGTATACCTTCTTGTGGTTGACCTGCCAGCCCTCACGCCGCAACAGGATATAAAGCCGCTGGTACCCGTAGCGTATCCGTACTGCCGCCAATTCCTTAAGCCGGTGTCGCAATGCGCTGTCCGTGGGACGATGGGATTGATAATAATAGGTCGCCCGGGGTAACCCGATGACCTCGCAGGCCCGCCGGGTACTCACCCGGTAGGCAGCCTGTAACGCACTCAATTGCCGGCGTTTCTGCACCGGCTTTAACACTTTTTTGCGAGTACATCCTGCAACATCTGCTTGTCCAGACTCAAATCCGCAACCATGCGTTTCAATTGCCGGTTCTCCTCTTCCAGTTGCTTCAGGCGCCGTAGCTCCGACACGCCCAGGCCCCCGTACTTCTTCTTCCAGTTGTAGAACGTCGCATCGGAAATGCCCAGCTTCCGACATACCTCGGTCACGCGGGTGCCGGTTTCGGCCTGGCGCAGGGCAAAGGCGATCTGCTGCTCGGTAAACTTGGTCTTTTTCATGACAAAATCCTCCTCTCGGTTAAGTGATTTTGCCAGAAATCTCTAGTTTAGACCGGTCCAGTTTAGTGGGGGGAGGTCGTCGAAGGGTCGGTATTTCTTCAGGAGCCCCTATTGGCATGGCTTCATTCATGAACAATGACTTGATGAGCAAGAGTTTCGATGAATTGCGATACCGTCGCGTGGAGTGGAAGTGTGATGCGCTGAACGCGCGTTCCGTCACGGCGGCGTTGCGATTGGGGTTTAGTTTCGAGGGGGTATTTCGACAACACCTGATCGTCAAAAATCGGAATCGCGATACTGCGTGGTTCGCCATGCTGGATAGCGACTGGCCGAGGATCAAGGAGAACTTCGAGACGGTCTTGTATGACCCTGATTGCCGGGAGTCCCTGACAAAGCTTAACGCGCCGTATGTAACGGCCAAACCAGCTTCTGGTTAAAGTCAGACCTGGAAGAACAGGTTAACCTGTTCTTTTGTCACAGGCAGATAACCGATTCGATTATCCTGTTTCGCTCCGGCGACAAAGCGTTCTTCGTATATGGATTCGCAAAGAGCAAACGGGACAACATCAGGAAAGACGAATTGACAGGCTTCAGGGCTCTGGCGGATGAAATGTCAGGCTACGACGAGGCCACGCTTACCAGGTCTCTGAAGAGTGGAGCGATTGTAGAGGTGAAATGCGATGAAAAAACAGTATCTAAGTGATACTCTCGGCGCGATCCATGAGACCGCCTGCGATTTGCATGACGCCGGTGTCATGGACAAGCGCACCCTGCGTAAATTCGACAAGATGTGTCTGACTCCAGTGCGTCCGATGAAGCCGGAGGATATCCGTGCGCTCCGCAGACGTGAGCACGTAAGCCAGGCCGTCTTTGCAATTCACCTTAACGTTTCCAAGGGAGTGGTCAGCCAGTGGGAGCGTGGAGAGAAGCAGCCTGCCGGCACATCTCTCAAACTCCTGGCGTTAGTTCAGGAGAGGGGGCTGGACGCAATCGCCTGATCCAGTCCGAAAACGGGGACAGACCACGTTATTTCCCGTTTTTTTGCCTATCGGCGAAATAAGGGTTAGGATAAAAAAAGGCTAAAACGTGGTCTGTCCCCGTTTTTATCAGGTCATTGCCGACGGGGCATCGGTAAAGAATAAGAAATACGCATCGACGACATCCACCTCGTTGAAGTTCTGCAACGTAACTGTGCCGCCACCCTGGCCGGACAAGTCAATGATCAGGTTGCTCTCCTGCTGCATCATGACCAAGTCCTCTATTGACTGAATGTCCGCAAACGCCGTGAGGTCGATTTTATCTCCGCCCGTACCGAAATCCAGGACAGTGTCGTCACCGCCGTCCGGGGCAAAGAAAAACGTATCATCACCCTCGCCCCCGTCAAGCCTGTCATTATCCTGACCGCCACTGAGCAGATCATTGCCGGGGCCGCCTTCAAGGATGTCATTGCCGGCCTCCCCAAACAACCAGTCATCACCCTCTCGACCAGCCAGTTCATCATTGCCCTCACCCCCAATCAACCAGTCATCACCCTCCCGGCCATCCAGTTTGTCATTGCCATAAATTCCTGCAAGGATGTTGCGACCGTGGGCGCCGGCAAATACATCATCGTAGTCAGAGCCATACAGATATTCGATATCTGGCACCTCCATCTCCCTGGTTTCGCCGGCAGCATCCAGGTACTCAATAGTCTGCACTCCTGCAAATATGTCGCCTTCGGCATCTCCGCCCCGTGCCGTGCCGTCATACAGGCGCACCTCCACGCCAGTGGCTGATAAGTTGTAACTGGCGATGTCATCACCCTCACCCCCCTTGAGCACGTCCGCGCCTGGACCGCCTTCTATCCAGTCATTACCCTCCCGGCCGTCCAGTTCGTCATCTCCATAGGAACCCCACAGGGTGTTGCGACCGTGGGAGCCGACCAGGATGTCAGCATAAACAGAGCCATACAGGCGCTCAATATCAGGGACCGCCATCGTCCGCGTGTTGCCTTCAGAGTCCGTGTATTCGATCATCACCGTGCCTGCAAATGTATCACCTTCGGCGTGGCCACCCCGCGCCACGCCGTCATACAGGCGCACCTCCACGCCGGCATCCGAATTATGGTATCTGGCGGCATCAACTCCCGCGCCACCCCTGAGCATATCGGCGCCGGCACCGCCTTCCAGCCAGTCGTTACCCGCTTTGCCATCCAGCTCATCATCACCGGGCCCGCCGATAAGTCCGTTTAAATAACTGTCGTTATCCTCTGTGCCGATGAGGACGAGCCCGTCTCTATCCGCCTCGTCATACACCGCTACCTGGTAACGCCCTGAATGGTCCTGGGTCGGGTTGCCCGCGTAGGCGCCGGCGCTGATGTAATAAGTGCCCGTCGCAGTCGGGGACAACGTTACTATTGAATTGACCTTCCCCGCGGCATAATCCACGTCATCATGAAAAGCCACCTGCTCTCCGGCTGCATTGTAAATTCTGAGAACAGTGTCGATATCCATGTCAAGCCCGATGCCGTTAAGGGTGACACTGTATGTCTTCCCTTCAACCAGCTCCACCTTAATCCAGTCTCGATCTAAATTGCTGTCGAGCGTGCCGTTGAACCGGCCGCCTGCGGAAACCGTGTAGGGGGTGTCTGGATGATTATCCTCTTCGTCAAACACCGTCATCAGGTATCCGCCCGAAGTGTCCAGGACCGTTTGAAGGTAGTTACCGGCGCTGATGTAATAAACACCGCTGCTGGCCGGGGAAAACTCCACCATCGAGTTGAGAGCCAAGGCAGCCACGTCGATGTCGTCATTAAAGGCAACCTCCTTCCCCGCCGAATTGTAAACCCTGAGGACAGTATTGCCCACCCCGTCGAGCCCGACGCCCTGAAGCCTGATGTCATAGCTTTTCCCTGCAACCAGTTCCACCCTGACCCAGTCTTCATCGAGCCTATCCTCCAGTTGGCCCTCGAAGCCGTCACCCACGGACAGGGTGTATGCGGTGTCGACAGATGCACCCGCATCCTGCATCATTTTCTCTTCTACAGTTGCCATAACCTTGCTCCTCTTATCACAATAAAGTACAGATGGATTAAACCAAACTCATGAAGCGAAGTGCTGTCTTTCAGCACTTGGCCCACTCCTTATTTCGTCGCCATGGCCCACGCTTCCGGCACCCATCAGGGGTGTCGCGAACAGCCAAACGAGAGCAACCAACATCACCGCTGCTGTACGCAGCAGGGCGAGAGGCACCCGTTCCGCGTTCAGGCATTTGACTGCATACCAGGTCAAGCCCGTCATATCGAAAACGGGGACAGACCACGTTATTTCCCGTTTTTTTGCCTATCGGCGAAATAAGGGTTAGGATAAAAAAAGGCTAAAACGTGGTCTGTCCCCGTTTTTATCAGGTCATTGCCGACGGGGCATCGGTAAAGAATAAGAAATACGCATCGACGACATCCACCTCGTTGAAGTTCTGCAACGTAACCGTGCCGCCACCCTGGCCGGACAAGTCAATGATCAGGTTGCTCTCCTGCTGCATCATGACCAAGTCCTCTATTGACTGAATGTCCGCAAACGCCGTGAGGTCGATTTTATCTCCGCCCGTACCGAAATCCAGGACAGTGTCGTCACCGCCGTCCGGGGCAAAGAAAAACGTATCATCACCCTCGCCCCCGTCAAGCCTGTCATTATCCTGACCGCCACTGAGCAGATCATTGCCGGGGCCGCCTTCAAGGATGTCATTGCCGGCCTCCCCAAACAACCAGTCATCACCCTCTCGACCAGCCAGTTCATCATTGCCCTCACCCCCATACAACCGGTCATCATCCTCCCGGCCATCCAGTTCATCATTGCCAGCAAATCCTGCAAGGACGTTGCGACCGTGGGCGCCGGCTAATACGTCATTGTAGTCAGAGCCATACAGATTTTCGATATCGGGCACCTCCATCTCCCTGGTTTCGCCGGCAGCATCCAGGTACTCAATAGTCTGCACCCCTGTAAACGTATCGCCTTCGGCATCTCCGCCCCGTGCCGTGCCGTCATACAGGCGCACCTCCACGCCGACGTCTGAAACCCGGTAACTGGCTATATCTACCCCCCCGCCGCCCCTGAGCGCGTCCGCACCGGGCCCGCCTATTAACCCGTCGTCACCCTCCTGGCCATCCAGTTCATCATTGCCCTCACCCCCAAACAACCAGTCATCACCCTCCCGGCCATACAGTTTGTCATTGCCATAAAATCCTGCAAGGACGTTGCTCCCGTGGGCGCCGGCAAATACATCATCGTAGTCAGAGCCAAACAGATTTTCGATGTCGGGCACCTCCATCTCCCTGGTTTCGCCGGCAGCATCCAGATACTCAATAGTCTGCACCCCTGCAAATGTGTCGCCTTCGGCATCTCCGCCCCGTGCCGTACCGTCATACAGGCGCACCTCCACGCCAGTGGCTGATAAGTTGTAACCGGCGATGTCATCACCCTCGCCCCCCTTGAGCACGTCCGCGCCGGGACCGCCTTGCAGCCTGTCGTCACCCTCCCGGCCGTCCAGTTCGTCATCTCCATAGGAACCCCACAGGGTGTTGCGACCGTGGGAGCCGACCAGGATGTCAGCATAAACAGAGCCATACAGGCGCTCAATATCAGGGACCGCCATCGTCCGCGTGTTGCCTTCAGAGTCCGTGTATTCGATCATCACCGTGCCTGCAAATGTATCGCCTTCGGCGTGGCCACCCCGCGCCACGCCGTCATACAGGCGCACTTCCACGCCGGCATCCGAATTATGGTATCTGGCGGCATCAACTCCCGCGCCACCCCTGAGCATATCGGCGCCGGCACCGCCTTCCAGCCAGTCGTTACCCGCTTTGCCATCCAGCTCATCATCACCGGGCCCGCCGATAAGTCCGTTTAAATAACTGTCGTTATCCTCTGTGCCGATGAGGACGAGCCCGTCTCTATCCGCCTCGTCATACACCGCTACCTGGTAACGCCCTGAATGGTCCTGGGTCGGGTTGCCCGCGTAGGCGCCGGCGCTGATGTAATAAGTGCCCGTCGCAGTCGGGGACAACGTTACTATTGAATTGACCTTCCCCGCGGCATAATCCACGTCATCATGAAAAGCCACCTGCTCTCCGGCTGCATTGTAAATTCTGAGAACAGTGTCGATATCCATGTCAAGCCCGATGCCGTTAAGGGTGACACTGTATGTCTTCCCTTCAACCAGCTCCACCTTAATCCAGTCTCGATCTAAATTGCTGTCGAGCGTGCCGTTGAACCGGCCACCTGCGGAAACCGTGTAGGGGGTGTCTGGATGATTATCCTTTTCGTCAAACACCGTCATCAGGTATCCGCCCGAAGTGTTCAGGACCGTTTGAAGGTAGTTACCGGCGCTGATGTAATAAACACCGCTGCTGGCCGGGGAAAACTCCACCATCGAGTTGAGAGCCAAGGCAGCCACGTCGATGTCGTCATTAAAGGCAACCTCCTCCCCCGCCGAATTGTAAACCCTGAGGACAGTATTGCTCACCCCGTCGAGCCCGACGCCCTGAAGCCTGATGTCATAGCTTTTCCCTGCAACCAGTTCCACCCTGACCCAGTCTTCATCGAGCCTATCCTCCAGTTGGCCCTCGAAGCCGTCACCCACGGACAGGGTGTATGCGGTGTCGACAGATGCACCCGCATCCTGCATCATTTTCTCTTCTACAGTTGCCATAACCCTGCTCCTCTTATCACAATAAAGTACAGATGGATTAAACCAAACTCATGAAGCGAAGTGCTGTCTTTCAGCACTTGGCCCACTCCTTATTTCGTCGCCATGGCCCACGCTTCCGGCACCCATCAGGGGTGTCGCGAACAGCCAAACGAGAGCAACCAACATCACCGCTGCTGTACGCAGCAGGGCGAGAGGCACCCGTTCCGCGTTCAGGCATTTGACTGCATACCAGGTCAAGCCCGTCATGACGTTGCATTGGGACGGATTTTAAATCCGTCCCCCGAGGCGCGTTACAGGCGCCCCTCGTGTGCCGGACCTGATCATTTTGTCGGTTTATCAAATCACCCTCGTAACATGCTCAAACAAAGTGGTTGCCATTTTACAAAACCTTATGTGAAGATTACGTCCTTTATAAGAACAGCGACCTGTTTAAATTTATTTTTGTTGTTAGCAGGGATAATCCTCTACTCTCACGTTAAGAAAGTTGATATATCTTACAGGTTGTGCACGATTACTATTTTATATACACAGTAGTCTTTTGTATATTAAATAATAATAAGCAAATTTCTTTTTTACAACTATTAACTTAGACGGTTAACGACGCATCTCGGCTAGTTGAGGTGAGAGCCGGCATCCACGACGAAAAGCGGCGCGTCTTTCGTCATGATTCGAAGAAGGAAAAACTGCCCACGCTTGAGGAAATTGAAACCACATGCAGGCGCGCTAACATGAACGACGATGCCGGGCAACCCTGGACTTCATTACCTCCGGACTGAGCGCTGAACCGGTTTATCATTGAGTTTGAGGACCGGCTGATTGACTATGTTTAACCGGCGATTTACACAGAAATATTTACAGTTCCTCAGAAAGCCGGAAATCTTGAATTTACAGGTGTCTAGTTCCGGGGTGAGGCTCAATGTTAGAGCTTAATTCAACTCTCAGATTGTCCAGTCTTAGGGAGCCACTTCACATTATCACAGAAATTTTCGATGAGTCGTGTACACGAACAGTCAAATTCAAGATTTGGTAAATAGTAGATATTTCCAAACTCCTTATCGTTGAACAGAGGCCATTCGGGTAAAGGGCGCAACGGTTCATCGTCAGATAAACATACCCAGATCATCCCGTAGCGTTCAATGCTTTTATAGGTTTTTAATTTAAGCTTGGTGGGGATTTTTCCATCCTCTCCCATGGACGGCACAAAAACACACTTTCCCGTACAATCGTATTGAAAGCCGTGATACATACAAATCAGACGATTGTTGTCAACCTTTCCTAAAGTGAGTGGCGTACCCCGATGTGCGCAAACATCTTTTACAACTGTCACTCCCTGGCTCGTTCTAAACACTGCCAAATCTTGATCAAGCAACTTTGCTTTAGCTGGTTTATCATCAGGGATATCGTTAACGAAGATCACTGGATGCCAGAAAGAGGCCAATATCTTCCAGTCGTGTTCAGTGTAAGTACAATTTCCAGGTAAGATGAATTCGCCAGACATTGATGCGTATATCTCCGATTTTCATGAATATAATGGGTCTGATTGCATATGAGCCCACAATTATTTTCTCATAATTGCTTCTGATAAGTTAATCTGTGTTGCGTTTTCGGGACTATAAGAAATTATAATTTGATCATTATTCCCAATTTATTATTGTTTCCCCAATCCAAACAATCGCGCCATATCACGCCGATATTGAATCGAGAATTTGTCTGCGGGTATTGAGACTTCCGCTCCGGGGTTTAACGGCACTGAATACGGTCTCTGGCTTTCCACAACGACAACGTCCTCCGAGTTGGTTACCAACTGGTACTCGGCATACTCTTCTGCGGTCGCCCCCGGAATATTGGTGAGTGAAATCTGGTAGATGGCTGTTTCCCTGGCGCTGACGGGTGAGGCAATATCGTAGAAATGGCTGGTCATGTCTTCCGTATATTCAACCTTGAGATCAGTTGCGTACGGATAGGTCAGGTCATGGGTATAGTAGACTTTACGCTCACCGATATTGTCGTCATTAAACCCTCTTTCCACTTCGAAATAAGGCAACTCCATGTGCAGACCGTAGTCGGTACGCTCCAGAATATAGTCTTCCAACTGCGGACGTTGCCGGTTTCCGAACGTCTTCATGTGTACCCAGGAAATATGGGCAATATCATTGAAGTTTTCACTGTGGCGGCTGGCAGAGGCCTGCCATACCTCCTTGGGTATTTCGATCCTGAGCCAGCCGGCATCGTGATTTTCCAGCAACGGCCATTCGGGCAGCAGCCGTGAGGGTTGGTCTTTAAGACACGCCCATAGCAGGCCATAACGTTCAACCGATTGATAAACGGTTAAACACATCTTCGCGGGGACAGGCATATTCTGGTCCGCGTAAGATGGGATTTTTGTGCACGCTCCCTGGTAGTTGTAATGATGGCCGTGGAACGGACACACTACGTTGTTTCCGCCGTCATCCATCCAGCCCAGGCTGAGTTTTGTCCCGCGGTGAGCGCATTGGTCTTTTGCAACCGTGATTCCCTCCGGGGTTTTATAGATAACCAGGTCGGTATCCAGCAACCTGACCGCCAGGGGGTTGTCCTTGATCTCCGAGGTAAAGGCTACCGGATGCCAGAAAGCAGCCAGGATATGCCAGTCATTTTCAGAAATACCGCTGCCGGCCGGATAATCTGTTGTGACTGAGTGGCTGGTAGGTAAATACATATCACACTACTCCAAAATCCATGCCGATGTCTTTTAAATGGCGCCGGTACTTCGAGGTAAACAAATCCGAACGCAAGTGCAGTTCTTCGCTCAGGTCCACGGGTAATAATTCAGGACGCTGGGATTCGAGTATGGGTATGTCCTGACCGATAATCATACTATGAAAGTCTGCAATATCCTGCTCGCTCAAATCCGAAGCATAATTATAAGCGGCGATAAAATGTGCCCATGACTTGTTTTCGGTCTCCGGCCTGACGGCAAACACCAGGACAAACTTCTCTTTGTTGCCGGGCGCGCCGATATGTTTCACGAAGTAAACCGTTAACGGGGCCAGGATACCGAAGTCATACCAGGCATCTCCACCCTTCCCAGTGCCATCCGGGTCCGGTTGAAAATAACGCACATTTTTCACAAAAAATCCCTCTTCCGTGTCTTCCACCCGGTAATCATCGATGACTGCGTGACTGGAAGCCCCCAATATACCGTCGTGCAGGATCGGCGGGTGGGACAGGTCCAGGAAGTTTTCCACTACCCGCGGGGCGCCGGCGTTGATTTCATAAGGACCACAGGGAATAACGCGATAACCAGGTTCATTGAACTGGGGTAGATCAGGCATAGGGCGTGATGTGTCGCTGAGGTTCACCCAGATTAACCCGGCATGTTCCCTGGCCTGGTAAACGGCAGTCGCTCTGGCCTTGGCCGGCATCCTGATCTCGGGATGGGCCGGAATATACTCACACTGGCCTGCGTCATTATATTCCCAGCCGTGATAGGCGCAGCGAAGGCGGTTGTTGCAAACAGTCCCCAGGCTCAAACGTACTCCGCGATGCACGCAGAGGTCTTTCCAGGCGCAGAGTTTATCCTTTGAACGCCAGATTACCAGGTCTTCCCCCAGTACCGTTGCCGCGATCGGTTTTTCGTCGGTTAAGGTCGTGGCCAACCCGACGGGATGCCAATATTGTTTGATCACTTCAGTCATAATTTCACCTCACTGTTACCCGGCGCGTTTGATATCGATGAAAGGCAGCCTTGCGACGGTGGCATTCACCAGACCGGTTTCCTGACCGATCTCGAATTGCACCGAGACCTCCGTACCCGCTTCACTGTATTCCGCATCAATAAATGCAAAACCGGCAATGCTGCTTGCAGCGGGACTCCAGGCAATGCTGGTTGCCCGGCCGACGCTTTTGTTGTTCTTTATGATATTCAACGGGTACCATATCGGCACAGGCACGACCACCGGCGGCAGACCTTGTTTTGTACACAATGCGGCAATTCCCTCCCAATCAATCAGTAAACCCCGCATATTCCTGGCGGCGCCTGTTTCTTTTTCCCGCTTGAGCGCCTCCTTGCCGATAAAGTCGGCTTTATCAAGATGTACGAAACCGCCCAGGCCCATCTCATAAGGCGATCGTTCGTCCTGCCTGTCCACTTCGATGGCCGCGCCGCGTTCCATGTCAGTTCCTGCTCCCGTATAGTCGGGGCCCACTATGAGCAATCCTGCTTCCATGCGCGCCACGTCATGGGCATGAAACCCGGCAGGCTGCAAGCCGAAGCGTCCTGCGTGCCGGTAAACGGCATCCCAGACTGCGACAGCACTGCCGTTCTCCATCCACAACTCATAACCATGCTCACCGGTAAATCCCTGGCGCATGACCGCAACAGCAACTCCATCAATTTCTATATGGCGGATGCGCGAGAAGGCAAAATCCGACCAGTCCTCACCTGTCGATGCTTCCAGCACAAGTTGTGAGTTCGGTCCCTGTAAGGCCATGATGCCATAGTCATGGCTGATATCGACGATCTCAATATCAAATCCCCGTGTATGTTGATTGAGCCAATGGTATTGCGGATCGGTAGAGATGCGAAATTTATCTTTCTCCAACCTGAAGATCATGCCGTCACCTACGGTCTTTCCGTTCCCGTTGCACCAGGGTGAATAATAGATCTGTCCGACCTGCTGCCCGGTCATGTTACGGGTCACCAGATAATCCAGGAACCGTTCCGCATCGGGGCCGATGATGTCGTATTTCCCCAGCGGGGACATGTCTATGGTTGCGGCGGTGTTACGAATGGCATGGTATTCCGTGTCAAAACCGTTAAATGTATCCACTATGTGATACTTGTCCCAGGCAACCCAGCGTTGATTAAAATTTAACGGTGCCGTTCGGGCATTAAACGGTGTGCCGACAAAATCGGTAGTTCCTACATGTATGCTCAAGACATTTCTCCTGATAAATTATTGATGTATCCATGATAAAAAAGGAATGTTTGCAAGTGAGGATTATTTGTCTGAAAGTCACATTTCCCTAAACTATACTGAACGTATAAGAATAAAAATAACTGGATTTCAAGCATAATCCTGATTGACCGGGCAGATTGCATAATTACTGAACATGGTCTGTTTTCTATTGAGTTGATTGTATATAACATTTATCGATGAATATTTTCACTAAGGACCAGCCATTTCAATTTGGCGATGCAGTTTTTCCGGCCGGAGGCCGTTATGGTCCTGTAACCCATGAGCATCTGGACATCTCTGTGATTCTTGAGGGAGAAGCAACATTTGTGATAGATGGAACAGAAAATCATTATTTATCCGGTACCGCAATATTTGCCTATTCAGAAGAATACTTTGAAGTGACCCTGCCAAAAGGCAAACGGCATGTTATATGCTGGTGTCATACCGGTGAACTGTCCATTCCGAAAAAATACAAACCCCAACTTAAATCCATAACCAACGCGCAGCCCGCATCGAAATTAATGATGTTATTAATAAAGGAAGGCATTAATTTGGATCATGGTGAGAGTGTCAATTTAAGCAGATTGCGAAATTCGCTGGGAGAAGCCGTGTTCAATGAGTATTTCTACCGTGCCAATCTTAAGGAAGAAGACAGTATTTATCCTCCCGCAGTTGCGAGATCAAAACGATTTATAGAGAACAACTTTACCGGCGCCTGCGATTTGAATGATATTGGCGCTCACGTGGGTTTAAACCCTCGTTATTTGCTACGGCTGTTTAAACGGCATGTTGGTATGACACCAATACGGTATCTGTGGCGATTACGAGCAGAAAGAGGCGTTTACCTGTTACACCAGTCCAAACTGAGCGTAAACCATATAGCTGATCAATGTGGTTTTCAATCTCCCCATCATTTCTCACGCCATATAAAAGAACATTACGGTTTGTCTCCAATGAACCTGAGACAACAAACAAGGAAGCGGGATCCCTTTAAGTTTAATAATGACGTGCCTGAAATACGTTATTAGATACATATGAAGGCTCAATACCCCCCTTCTTGCCGGATACCCAACTCTGACAATTTTCTTCTGTATGCGATAGATATAATATCGGCCCGGATATGGAATTCCTGTGACAAATCCAACGGCAGGTACGCCGGGTACTGATTCTCAACTATCCTTCTGTCTTCTTCGTTGACAACTTCCTGAAATTGCAACCAGTCAGTAACCGGTTTGTCTTTATCAAAGTTGCGTGCCTTCAGCATGAAGATTCGTATTTTGTCTGCTGAGACAGGTGTTGCCACATCAAAAATATACTCAACGCCAACGGAGCTTGTCACTTTCAAACATATCGCATAAGGCATGGTCAGGGTATATTCTGATAGACATTCCTCTACTGTACCTTTGTATTCAAATGTGTTAGCTGACAGAAACATGGTTTTAATTTGATAATAAAGTCCATCTGCTGTTTGCTCTACGTCAAATTTACCGATTTCCGGATAATCCCGGGGTGCAAATGTATCAGCATGTATCCATGCGGCATGTGCGATATCAAGGAAGTTTTCCGTGTGTCTGGCTGCCGAGGCTTGCCATTCCGTGCTTAATTCGATTACCTGATTTTCGGATGTTTCGAGCGCATTCCAGTCAGGTAAGGAAAATCGGGGTTCGGAACCCAGGCAGGTCCAGATTAATCCATAGCGCTCGAGCGCCTGAAAGGTGTTCAAGCGTAATTTAAGAGAAACCTTCCCATCATGACCCTCTGCCGGGATCAATGTACACTGCCCTGAACTGTCGTAATGCAAACCGTGGTAAGCACACACCAGTTGATCATCTTTCAACCAGCCCTGACTCAGGTCTGCGCCACGGTGCGGACAATTCCGTTTTGCAACAGTAATACCTCCGTTGGTACGGTATATTATTAATGGGACATCAAGTAACGTTGCAGCAATCGGCTTGTCTGAGACCTCGCTGCTGAAGGCGACAGGATGCCAGCAGTTCGCCAGTATGTTCCAGTTGTTCTCTGAAAAAGTACTTTTTACGGGTTGGATACAACGGTCAGTACTCATCATTGACAGTTCTCCGGTCGTTCTACACGGCTACGGATTTTTGTGTTCCCAGTTGATATACAATATATATTAAAATTGACCATGACAGCATTGTTATAGACGCTGAGGCGATCCCCAACCCGGCATAGCCGTGCCACTCGATCAGGTTGCCCGCAATCATGGGTCCAAAAGCGAATCCCAGTAAATACACCGAACCTGCAGCAGCGGCCAATCTACCCTTTTTATCCAATGCGGCAGCCAGACCAAATAAATACGGAACTGCAAAGTAAAATGAAATAAAAGATGACATAACCGCAACAATGTAGACCGTTGCATTGCTGTTCAAACACAGAACCATACTCGTTGAGGCATACCAGATACAAAAAGTTGAAATAGGAATAAAGCGCCCTTTCCGCACGTTTAACCAGGTAGCCAGACCCGCGCCTATTATTCCAACACCACTGCCAACCGTTAATACAAACCCAACCTGAGTAGTTGTCAATCCACTGCGAACGCCTAATTGTTCAAAAAACGTGTAAACGGCTGCTCCCGCCGCTATAAATATAAATATTCCGGCTAATGTACAAATTCCCAACATTGTCGGTATTCTGTTCTCAGCCACAGGCTTGTTTTTTACTATCGTCGGCTTATCCGATGGTAAACCTCTCAGGAAAAACACGAAAATAATCATAACGATTGCGGTCAGGCCGAAAATTCCCCGATGGGCATACATATCTGTCAGATAACCGCCGGCAGAAAAAAGGATAACGCTGACCAGCGCCCAGGCGACTTGAAAGTAACCATAAACTTTGTCCGGATTACGGGAATGCGAGGCAACTGCTGCCAGTGAGATGGCATAAATTGTACCTTCGCCAATACCAGCCAGGCATCTTACGGTGATCATGGTAGTCAGGGTAGTCACCTGGACTGATACGACATTTGCAGTGATTGCCAGACAAACCGCATAAAAGCTTATAGTACGATAAGGGAATCTGTGTAATACAGGTGCAACCAGAATAGCCGTAATGGACAACACCAGAAATTCAGCGAATGCGATATAACCTGCTTGCTGGGCAGAGAGCGTCAGTCCTGTTATCACGCCCCCGATCACCAGAGGTGATAGCTGGGTAATTACACCACCAATTACCTGTGCAGCTATTACTGCGTAGACGAAAAATAATTTATCACCGGATTTATGTGGAGAATCCGGCACGTTCACTCGTATTTATTTACCTTTACCAGTTATAACCAATCTCAATACCGTAACTACGCGGCCTGTTTGGCACAGCGGTCTGGAGCCCGATACTTGTGTAATCGAATGTTTGTACACGGTACTTGGTATCCGAAAGGTTACGCCCCCAGGCTGCGATCTCCAGCTTTTCATTCAACATTCGATAAGATATCCGGGCGCCAACCAGCCAACGGGCTTTTGACCGTACGGCATTATGATTTTCCACGCTGTGAAACATTTCATCGGTCCAACTCCAGTCAAAATTGAATGCCAGGGTACCTTCCGTTGCGGTTTGTAACGGCCACTCGTAAGCCAGGTTACCAACAAATTTCCACTCCGGCGCATACACGTTGTCATGCCCGGCAAGATCCTGACCCGTGATAGCACGTGTAAATTGCTTGAATTCCGTATTCAGATATGCCATGCCAAAGTTAAGATCCAATCTGTCGATGAGGCGTGTCTTCAGTTCCGCTTCCATACCGTAATAATCTGCCTGGTCCGCATTGCCGAGCACAATCAGCAGGTTGCCGAATGAACCAATGAAATTATCAAATACCTGCAGGTCTTCATAATCATAATAAAATCCGGATACATTTAATTGCGCCCTGCCATCAAACAGGGTCGATTTAAACCCGGATTCAACGGCAAGAATAGTTTCTTCATCATAGATGTTGAACTCTGCAGGATCACCAAAACCAACATTGATCCCGCCACTCTTGTAACCGGTGCCGACATGCGCATAAACCAGTAAATCTCCAGTAGGCGTAAAATCCACACCCACTTTCCACGTCACGTCATCGTATGTGCGATCACCACTGGTGCCCGGATCAAAAACACTTAACCCGGTTCCGAAGCCTACAGGGTAAGGCGGGTCAAATAAATCGCTGTTATGATAAATTTCGATTTCATCCCTCGTGTAACGGAGACCCCCATAGACCTTGAATAACTCATTGATCTGGTATCCCAGGTTGGCAAAAGCTGCAAAATGGTCCGATTCCTGTTTGTAATTTGAATACGTGATGAAACCAAAGAATTCGTATTCGTTCGTCGACGGCAATACCTCCGATGCATAATAAAGACCCACTATCCAGTCCCAGGGGCCTTCGCTTGTCGATGTCAATCGAACCTCCTCTGAAAACGTTCTGGTTTCATGCCGATAGATGTTATGGCTGACTGCACTGGGGCCTCCATCGTCGTCACCTGTCATAGCTCGCTGAAACTTGTCATAGGCCGTAATGGACGTGGCCCTGAAACCATCAAAGTCCCAGTCAATCCGCATATAACCGCCAAGGGTTTCAATATCGGTGGGACCGAAAAGATCAAAGTCACCGGCAGTAGGATCGCCACGTTCTTCAATTCCGTCCGGGTCCCGGTAACCATCAAAATTGATACAGTCGTCTCTTACCGTGGCATCACAGTCGGTTGCAAATGTATTAGGGTCCACGGTACCGACCTGCTGGTACTGAAATCCGCTGGAATGGTCCTGGGATCCATGTACATTAAATAGAATTTCAATGTTCTCTTGCGGCGTCCATAAGGCCATGCCACGCCAGTAATACTGATCCGTATCGTTAAACGTACCGCCAATCGTCCCAGGTATGGTAGACCTGCCTTCCATCCAGCCATCATCATTCTGGTAGGTTCCCGCGACTCGCAGGGAAAGATTTTCCGTTACCCCACCCGTAACTGCGCCTTCGAAGCGCATGGCGTCATAGTTACCATAGCCGATGGTACCGTACCCATGAAACTCCTGCTCAGGCTTGTTGGTAATATAGTTGATTGCGCCGGCAGTGGCGTTACGCCCGTACAGTGTGCCTTGCGGTCCTCGCAAAACCTCCACGCGCTGCATGTCAAAAGGCACCAGCGTATGGGCAAAAATGCTGCTCATGTAAACTTCATCTGAATAGACACCGACTGTCGTATTCGCGTTTCCGGCAAAATCCACGCTTCCTGATCCACGAATGATGGTTTTTGCAAACTGGTTTCCCGATGCAGCTTCGACCTGGACACCCGGCAGATATTGACCCAGTTCGTTGGAAGTAATCAGGTTGCGATTCTTGATTTCCTCGCCGGAAAATGCCGTGATTGAAATGCTGACATCCTGCAGGCTTTCTTCACGCTTCTTTGCGGTGACAATCACTTCTTCGAGAATATCGGCGGGAACATTTATGGGTACAACAATAATCAGAAAGACTGCGGAACAGACAAAGCGGAAGTAAATGCGAGAACACAGGTTAAACTTCATAAGACCACCCCAATAATTTGAAATCCGAGTCGTAATAAACACCATACTATAATAAAAGATTCTCGTTAAAGTAACATGCCTGGAATACACAAAATGATATCCTGGATTCACTCACGGCACCAATCATCCAATCCGGCCAGGTAAGCAGTCTTTTCTTCGTCCGTCGCATAAGAACAGGAAAAACTGTTTCGGACCAATTGGATGATATCGTCCACACCAAGATTGAACGTCTCAGCCAGTTGAGTGAAATTTGTATTTAAATCCGTTTGAAAAAAAGGAGGGTCATCGGAGTTCACCGTAACGGTAGCGCCCCTGTTTCTCAATTCAATAATCGGATGTTCTGCAATCGACTCATAAACATTGATCGAAACATTACTGATCGGACAAAGAGTCATGGGAATATCATTCTCGACAATATGGTTGACCAGTTCATTATCCCGTATTGCCTGGTTGCCATGGTCAATCCGGTCCACGTTCAGGTCATTAACCACATCCCAGACGCCTTCAGGTCCTGCAGCATATTCCTCACCACAATGGGCAGATAATTTAAAGCCGAGTTCCCTGGCGCGAGCAAACGCATCTTTGTGAACACCGGCAGGATAACCCACCTCCTGACAATCCAATCCAATTCCAAGGATCCCGACTTCGTCTTTATAGGCTGCAATTTCATCAACATAGTTCAGGCTTCGTTCCGGACTGATGGTCCGATCAATGTCGGCAATAAAATAAAGATCAAGACTGAATTCTTCCTTTACCTGCTGACGGCCACGGGCCAGTCCTTTCATAATCGTATCCAGTTCCACCCTGCCTTCATGGGCAGCCGCATAGGTAAACATCACTTCACGCCGAATGATGTTCTGTCGCTGCATGTCCTTGCCCAATTCCAGAGCTATCTCGTAATAATCGGTTTCTGTAAATAACACGCCGGTGGTCACTTCCCATTTCTGCAAAAATTCTTCAAGATCATTGAACCGGTACCACTCGATTGCGCCCTTAACGTCCGAAAAAGGAAGCTCCACATTATTACGCCGTGCACATCTCAACAGTAATTCCGGGGGAACCGAATCCAGGTGTATATGCAACTCTGCTTTTGGGATTCCCCGGATAAATTGTTTTATATCGTCGGCCGGCATGAAAGTAATAATTATCGACTGAGTTGACTGAATGTAACACTCTTAAGGAAACATTATCAATGCGAGCCAACTACGTCAATATTGCGATGAACTCGTATTGCCTGGAGACTGAATTAGTGGCTACAAATTTCTGACTACAACCAACAATAATATCCAGGCCAGGATTGTGGCTATAACGGATGCAACACCCAAGCCGATATAGTCATACCACTCGATCATCGTGCCGGCAAACGCCGGTCCTACGGCAAAACCCAGTAAATACGCTGCTCCCGCTGCCGCCGCCCAGCGGCCTTGCTGGTCCAATGCCGCTGCCAGGCCAAACAGGTAGGGGACAGAGAAATAGAAAAACACTACTGATAGAACCAGGGTAACCACATAGATTACAGGATGGGTATTAACACATAACACGATGGCAATGATTGAGAACGCAACCGAGAATACCGAAATAGGAACAGCCCGTCCCCTGCGTATATTCAGCCAGGTTGCCAGAACTGCGCCGCTGAAACCAACGGCTGACCCTGTGGTGAGGGCATAGCCGATCTGGTTCGTAGACAGTCCTGCCCGTTCACCCAACGGCGCAGTGAAAGTATATATGGCCGCGG
Organism: Gammaproteobacteria bacterium; assembly: GCA_965205405.1. Taxonomy (GTDB): domain Bacteria; phylum Pseudomonadota; class Gammaproteobacteria; order Eutrophobiales; family Eutrophobiaceae; genus JAAXHV01. Next base: position 625,620 of record OZ242169.1, on the reverse strand, counting down.
ATGCGGTCAGGTAAATAAAAATTCCCGCTAACGTGATGATACCCATCCAGAGCGGCGCAGCATTGTGATTGTTATTAACTGATTGTGTCGGTGCCGTAACACCGGTCGGCAGCCAGCGCAGAAAAATCATCAGGACAATTGTGATGCCGGCAATCATGCCGTATATACCCCGGTGGGCGAACATATCGGTAAGGTAGCCTCCTGCGGTAAACAACAAGGTGCTCAATACTGCCCAGGTCACCTGGATATAACCATACAACTTGTCCGGGTTGGCGGAACGTGACGCCACCGCTGCCAGTGATGCGGCATACACCAGGCCCTCGCCAACGCCGGCTATACATCTCATTATCACGATGAGATATAAATCGGTTAATAATATTGAAACAACCTGGGCACCAACGGCAAGACTCGCGGCATAAAGACACAGCGACCGGTATGACAGTCTCGGCAAAACCGGCGCTATCACGATTGCGGTGAGCGATAAAACGATAAATTCTGCAAATGCGACATAACCGGCCTGTTGTTCCGTTAATTCAAGACCGATAATAACGCCACCCACCACCAGGGGAGACATCTGGGTCACCAATCCGCCGGCCACCTGGGCGGCAATTACCGCAGTAACAAATTTTAGCGGGTCACCCGCGCGGGTCTGCACTGTTACTCAACTCGTTCCATAATTTAATCCCATCTCTTTCAACCAGCGCCGGTATACGTTAGAAGATTTGTCGGCCGGTTGGTGTAACTCAGCGGTGGGATCCAAAGGTAAACATTTCGGCCGTTGTGATTCCAATACCGCCTTGTCCTGGTAGAAGATCGTGTCCTGAAAATCCCGGAATTTTCCTTCCGGCTCGCCATGACCATAGTTCTTGGCAAGGACAAACCAGACACGGATAAGGGTTTCTTCCTTCGGTTGAATTGACATCAGGATCAAGTCGGATGGTTTCTCACCGACGGCGCCGGGCTCCTTGGTGAGCATGACGGTCAATGGCCGCAATACCCGGTAGGAATAGGCAACCTTGGTGCCTTCCTCGCTGGTCACATTGGCCCGGGGTTGATAGACGGTCGCATTGGTCACCCTGATTTCGCCGTCAATCACCTCAACATCGTAATCATCCATTTCCGTATAAGGTTCCTCTCCCAGGTAACCGGTATGTACAAAGGGAAAGTGCGACAGGTCCAGAAAATTCTCTACGGCCCGGGGGCCGCTGGTCTCAACGTCATAGGGCCCGGTGATCACCAGGTGATAATCCGCATCCAGGCCATGAAACAATGGCACGTCGCCAGCCGGTTCACCCAGGCACACCCACACCAGGTCGTATTTCTCCCGCACATGCAGCCGGGTCGTCCTGGCCCTCTCCGAGATGGGGTGATCAGGATGAGCGGGCATCCTGATGCAGCGGCCAGCGGAATTAAAATGCCAGCCATGGTAGGGGCAAACTACCGTGTCGCCATTTCTGATTTCGCCTAAAGATAACCTGGAACCACGGTGAGGACAGCGGTCCAGCCAGGCATGTATCTCACCGTGACTGCGCCAGACAAGAATATCCCGTTCCAATAATTGTGTTGCGAACTTGTCACCATCGGCCAGCTCCCTGGCGTTCGCTACCGCATGCCAATCATTGAGCATGATTGTGTCGTTTGTCATCTTATCTTCTCGTGGGTTTCAACTTGAAACCGGTGCACCCAGGTTAAATTTACCGGCCAGTGCCTTCCTGTATTCCAGTGACATACGATCAGCGGGAATATGTATCTCCTCCCGCAAATCAAGCGGTAGGTCTTCCGGTGATTGTGTTTCCACCAGGGGCTGGTCTTCTTTATTTATGTTTATCGTTTCCTGTATCACCCCATCCGATACCGGCTCACCGGAGTTGTCGGCCAGGATTTGGAAAATGCCGCTCTTATGCGCAGAGATGGGGCAGACCGTATCCAGTATCACCTGTATATAATCGGACTCCTGCACATCCACTTCCAGCAGGGTGGAAAACGGAAACGTCAGTTCGTAGCTGTAGACGACTTCACGTTTCTGCAAATCGTCTCTCCCGTCAGGAAAGCGGTTGCCCAATTCCAGGTAAGGTAATCGAAAGCTGAGGCCGTAATCAGTCTGTTCCACCTGGTATATCGGAAAGGCTGCATCCATTTCACCGCCGAATATGGCGCCATGGACCCAGGGGAAGTGCGCCACGTCGTTAAAGTTTTCGACGTGACGGCCCGCTGCTACCTGCCACTTCCCAGGAGGAACAAACATGGATTGAAATTGAGAATCTTCCAGGTGGCGCCAGTAAGGTAACGGCCAGGCAGGGTTATCTTTCAGACAGACCCAGATTATGCCGTAGCGTTGTTCCGTCCGGTAGGTTTGCAGCCGCAACTTCTCCGGTATTCTCGCGTTGGGATCGGCGATGGACGGTATCTTTCGACAAACACCCTGACCATCATAATGCAAGCCATGCATGGGGCAGACCACCAGGTCATCTTGCATCCAGCCCAGGCTCAGCCTGGTCCCCCTGTGCATACACTGGTCCTTCGCAACCGTGATGCCTTCACTGGTCCGGTAAATCACCAAGTTCACATCCAGTAATCTGGCGGCGACAGGTTTGTCCTTAATATCATGGAGAAACGCAACAGGGTGCCAGAAACCAGCCAGTATGTGCCAGTCGCTTTCCCGAAAGGTGCAGTGACGGGGTAAATCGGTGTTCAACTGAGTTGAATGATCCGTAGCCAGAAACATGAACTTTTATACCACATACTTTGTACTTGATATCGGTTAAAACGAAACCAACCCAAGGTGGATTATAGAGGCAGACCAGGGTTCAAGTATATGACTATCATGCAGGGATCCGTATCTGAAATTCACTTCAGGCTCCGCAAGACCGACGCAACCGATAAGGTAAACCCCGGGCGGCTATGAGAACGGATCGTGCTCCTCAGGTGTCGGCAACTCCCGTAACAACCTCATTGATTCCTGTAAATGTCTTTCCTGTGTCCAACCTTGATAATGCTGATGGTCAGTTCCATTTTCAATACTGTATAAACGATCCGGTATGTGCCTTGACGCAGTCTGTATCGATCAATGCCAGCTAGCTTCCTGGTGCCGGGCGGGTACGGGTCCTTAGCCAGGTTCTGAATTCGAGTAACTATTTGTTGTCGAATTCTCTTTTGAGGAATTGCTTCAATTTCTTTTACGGCGGAAGGTTTAATAAGGATTTTATATTTTTCCACGACGTTTCAAATCCTTTACTACGTCTTCAAACAGCAGATCGGGCTCCCTGGCGCGATTTGATAAGGCCTCCAGATCTTCGGCATCTTCCGCAAGGCTTAACTGCACGGCTTCATTTACCATATCCGATAATGACCGGTTTGTCTCAACGGACTTCAGGCGCAATGCGTGATGAAGCTCCGGGTAGAAATAGACAGTTGCTCGTTTGGATTCTTTGCCCATGGATGACAGTATAACGCTATGACGTTATAACGTCAACCGTTCCCACACCTCCCGTTGCGGCTGCTGGTCGCCTTCCACCTTGCCTGAAATCGGCGCCAGTGGCAGTGCATCATCACCCGGTTCTATGGTAAAAGTGAAATCGAGCGAATACCAGGGACCGGTCACGTCAGGGTCCGGCGCCGGTTCGTTTTCGTGATAAATATAATCACCAATCAGCGCGCGGGTGACGCCGAACTGCGCATCGGTTTCCAGGTACGGGTCATCATTGACATAGACCTGAGAAATATGCGTTTTATAGCCCGTCTTGTGAATCAGGAAATGCATATGTGCGGGCCTCATATTGGCCCGCCCCTGTACTTTAATCAGATCACCGACCGGCCCGTTCACGGGAACCGGGTAGGCCGCGGGTTTCACGGTGCGAAATCGAATTTGACCGGTTTCATCGGTACGAAATTGGCCGCGTAGGTTCATCTCGGCCTGAGCAGAGTCCTGGTTCTCGTATAATCCCTCAGCCGATGTATTCCACACATCAATCTCTGCACCGATGACCTGATTGCCCTCGTTATCTTTAACCCGCGCAGTCACGAACAACGGCGTGCCGATAGTCGGCGAGCGTACGATTGACCCGCCGTTCTCCGTCACGGGCGAATGCGCACGCCAGAACGGTCCTAACAGGTTCGCCGTTGTTTCCCCCAGGTCGCGGCCGTTGTTCAGGAGACAGATGAGTGATGATAAGCCAAGCGTACCGGCCAGAAGCACCACTTCATTATGACTTTTATTCGTTAGTTGCCCGGCCTGCGCGATAATTGCGCATCCCTGACGAATTTCAGCCTCCGTCAGTTGTACTTCACGGGCGTATTCGTGCAAATGCCGTACCGCAACGGTTAGAAGCTCCTTAAGACGAGGATCCTTGATACGTTGCAGTTCGCTTAGTACGACTTCAGTGACTTGTTCCTGGTTTTCAATGATCATTCGGGCACCGTTTAGTCTAGTACGATATTGGTAGAGTGAGATTATTTGCCGGCTGCAATCAGCTTAGCCACGTCTTTTTTGGTAGCGCCAAGACATAAAAGAGATTTCATTACCAGATCGATGGATACGGAAGGGTCGCCCGCTTCAATCTTGGCCACGCGTGATTGGCTGGATGAAATTAACTTTGCAAATTCAGTCTGGCTGAGGCGCTTTTTGGTCCGCATCGCTTTGACTGAATCACATAATGCGAGTTTCATTTCGATAAAGGCTGATTCTTCCGGCGAAAGCAACAGAAATTCTTCAGTAGAACCAATCTTCCAGCCTTCTTTTTCAAGTTTTTCCCGTTTACTTGATTTCATCGTCATACGCCTTCATTCGTTTTCTACATACATTATTATCCATAGAAAAATTTATGTCAATATTGACATAAAATCAAATACAATTCTCCATGATTTGGAAATATCTGTTAGTGTATATGTGCGGCATTATGAGGAACTACAGAAGCAGCATTGAGAATATGACGTTATCGTTTTTCTGAATTATATTCGAACCTGAAAAGGACACTTTCGAGAAAAATAACCGTGGTCCATCGAATTCCCATTGCCGGGTACCATGACAGGATTGCAGCACTGGCGCCTGCCTTGCGGGAACGGGCCGGTGAGGCGGAAAGATTACGCCGGTTGTCCCAGCAGACTATTGACGAACTGGATGCGGCAGGATTGATCAGGGTTTTTCAACCCGCAGGTTACGGTGGTACCGAACTCTCCATGGCAGAGGTATTACCCATGCTGGTTCAAACCGCCAGGGCCTGTCCTGCGACAGCCTGGGTAATGGCCGTCCTGCAGATTCACATCTGGATCATGGGGCTGTTCCCTGAGCAGGCGCAGGATGAGGTATTCAAGGATGATGCTCACTCCCTGGTGTGCGGTGTGTTGCAACCCAGAGCCGTGGCAAAGCAGGTGACGGGCGGTTATGAACTGTCGGGGACGTCCTGGCCTTATGCTTCCGGTTGCGATTTTGCTTACTGGGCGCACGTGGGCGGTTTGCTGCATAAAGATGGCGGGCCGCCTGAAGTAATAGTATTTTTATTGCCCGAAGCGGAGTATGACATTGTCGATGACTGGCACGTGACGGGCCTGCGCGGCACCGGCAGCAAGAGCCTGGCAATCACAGGCGCGTTTGTTCCCGAACACAGGGCCATCAGTTTTACGGATGCTATTGCAGGAGAACTGGGTAAAGGTCGTTCAAGCCTGTATCAGTCATCGATCCTGCCCATGCTCTGTCTGAACATAACCGGGCCAGCCCTCGGCGCAGCATATACGGCGACGGACATTTTCATTAACCATATTGAAAACCGGAACCTGCCTTTTTCCATACATAAACAGATCGATTCGGCCCAGGCCCATCGTCTTCTCGGAGAAGTCATGCTGCAGACAGGTTCGGCGGAACTGATGCTGGACCATGGCGCGGCGCTGGTGCGAGACAGGGCCGAGGCGGGACAACAAATGCCGCTGGTCGAGCGCAACCAGGTGCGGGCGTACAGCTCAGGGGCGGTCAGACAGTGTATCGCAGCCGTCGAGTCATTGTTTCTGGCGTCCGGCGGCACGGCCTTGCAGGAGACGCATCCGTTGCAGCAACTCAATCGTGATGCCAAGGCCACGGCGGTTCATGCCGCGCTGGCACACGAAAACAACCTGGAGCTTTGGGGCGCCTCTAGGCTGGGCAAACCGCTGAATTCTGCGTTCGTCTGATATTTGGATATTTGGGGTCAGAGTAAAATGAGATATTTGGGGTCAGAGTAAAAATACGTATGCTTTGCCGGATATAGCGGACTTATTGTCGGGTATTTTTACTCTGACCCCAAATATCCCCCAAATATCCCCCAAGTATCTCATTCGTCTACCTCTTCCAGTAAGACATCGCCCAGGCCGTAGTAGGTGCCGTTGTAATGGTCGTAAGCGTAATGCAGGACGGGCGCCAGGGTAGCCATGCGTTCCCTGGCGAGGGTGTCGTGCAGGTTCTTATCAACCCGAACTGCAACGACTTTCCCGTATATCACCTCACCCAGCCAGCGGTGCTCTTCCACCCGCAGCAGTTCGCATTCATAGTTGACCGGGCATTCGGCCACGGCCGGCGCCGCTGTTTTTGCCGAAGGTTCGGGAGTCAGTCCGGACGCCGCAAACTTGTCCTCAGCCGGAAACACGGTGGAATTCAACTGGTTGACTATTTTCGCAGTGGGCACGTTGACGACGAACTCTTTGGTATTCGTGATATTCCGGTAGGTACGCGACTCTTTGGCGCCGGCAAAGGTATCGTAATCACCAATGACCAGTGAAATGACCTTGGGTGTATCCTTGTCTTCAGCGACGTTTGTGTAGGGCGGAAAGAACACCAGGCTGTAGGGCGCAAGGTGCGGCGTGCCTGCTTCATCCGCGGTAGAGATGAGGAAGGCGGGCAGGGCCGGCCAGTATTCCAGGCCGAACAGGTCTGTTACCGATAATTCTGTTTTGTCAGTCATGATTATTCAATTTTTATTACTGTTCATTATTCCTGGTCTCATCCGGCATTGCCAGGGACGCCGGGGACGGACTTAAGTCCGTCCCCAATTACTCGAGCCCGTCATCTACCAGGTCTTCTTAGGGTCGAAGTCCTGACCGTCCGGCGACCAGCCTTGCATCCTGGCCCAGCCCCGGCGTTGCTGTATCCATACGCCGATTTTGACCACACTTTCAGTCACATCCCGCGAGGGGACAGAATGGAATTCTGTCTCTATAATTCATATATTTAAGCAAGGCGCAGCAGTTTATTTCATTTACAGCAGACAGGAGAAAGAACGATGGCCTACGTGGAAGAGAAGCAATCAATGGATGCGGCGGCAAGCTCGCAAACACAATACAGTCTCTTTGTCGGCGACAGTTTCAAGGGCATATTCAGCGACAATCTCGACAAAGACTGGGTCAGGGTTGAACTGGTTGCGGGGAAAACATACCAAATCAGCCTGTCCGGGACCGGGAGCAACAGTGGCGCCGATACCATCCTGACGGTTTTCAATTCAGTGGGGGAGCAGGTTGCCGCTAACGATGACGCAGACTTCGCCGCAGGACAGCTCAACTCAAAGCTCGCGTTTTCCCCTGAGGCCAGCGGCGTTTACTACCTCAGCGCCGGCGCCTATGCGGGCAATCCCACGCAGGACCACTCCGGAGACTACACGCTGACGCTGGTTGATACCGAGGCTGACGGCGCCGGCGGACGCGCCGACGACGTCAAGCAAGAGGGTGGCGCGGGTAATGACGTCCTGCGCGACGGCGCCGGCGACGACGTGCTCCGGGGCGGCACCGGTAACGACAACCTCTACGGTCTGGGCGGGCAGGACTTCCTCACGGGGGACAGCGGCGATGACCTGTTGGAAGGCGGAGATGACGCTGACCTGATGTTGGGAGACAGCGCCCCGGCGATGACTACCTTGATGGCGGCTTCGGCAATGACAGGCTGGTCGGCGGGACGGGTGTTGACTACCTCGAAGGCGGTGACGGCGATGACGAGCTGGACGCCGGCTCCGGGGATGACTACCTGCGCGGCGGCCCCGGCGCGGACCGGCTGGACGGCGGCTCGGGTGACGACTGGCTTGAAGGGAGCGCCGGCGACGACGTGCTGGCCGGCGGAGACGGCAATGACCTGCTGACCGGCGATGACTTTCCATTCTTCCTGCTTTTTGAACTGGAAAGGGGCGGTGCAGACGCTGACGGGCCGGTAGTTTGTGACCCCTGCGCGGGTGCAGACGCTGTCGGGGCCATCATGGGCGTTGGTCATGACGCTGACGGCCCCATCGCGGGATACGACCCGTATGTTTCGTCATTGACTTCTGTCCTGGCGGCCTGGGGTGACGACACGTTGTCCGGCGGCGCCGGGGATGACAGGCTGGCTGGCGGCCCCGGGGATGACAGGCTGTCCGGCGGACCGGGTGCGGATGTCTTTATCTTCGCGCCCGCAGGCGGGTACGATGTTGTGACGGATTTTCGCGCGGGGGAGGATAAAATTGACCTCAGCGCTTTTGCCGGTATCGACTCAACAGACGGCCTGGCGCTGCAACAGCAGGGGGACGATCTCATCATCGATCTAGCCGCGCACGGCGGCGGAGAGATCACGCTGCAAGGCTTCAACGAGACCGACCTGGCCGACGCGCACTTCATCTTCTCCGCCGCCGACGACCCCATGGCAATAGCCTGACTCAAAAAGGGACAGACAGAGTGCGTACGTCACCGTCAGTCCCTGCCATTTCGAGCGCCATTACTGAGAAAATTTATACCTGTATGTAGTAAGCAGGGGCAGGACTGCAGTGAGCAACTTATCCTTTAGCCCAGGTTTTCCTGCAAGTACGCGGCTGCAGCCAGCGCAACATCTTCCCGAAAAGGCTGTGCGGCCAGTTGCACGCCCAGCGGCAGTCCGTCCTGGGCGCCTGCAGGGGCAACCGCGACCGGCAAACCTGCCAGGGCAAAGGTATGAACGTAATTGAAAGCCCGGTAAAGAAAATACTCATCCTGTGGAATACCATAAGGCGTTTCCATGTGGCGCGGCGCCGGTCCGGTAGTCACAGGCGCTATGATCAGGTCAAAGTCATTCATGAACCTGCGCAGGCGCGACCGGAAGGCGAAAAAACGTCCCTGCAAGTCGAAAAAATCCGGCAGGCTCATGGACTCGCCAAAACCTTCAAGCAGGGTTTTGAACTGTATATGATGGCGATCATCCGCGCCGTCGAGGTCTTTCAGCGTACGCACGCCGCCATCAGCCCCTGCCATGGAGAAGAATATCGCAGTTGCATCGCTGACGTCAGGAAGCTCAGCCGCACTGACCCGGCAGCCGGCCTGTTCCATCGCATTGACCGCGGCGGCCACCGCTTTTTCGGTTTCCGGGCTGACTCTGGCGACGCCGTCATAGTCATAAAATCCCACACGCAGCTCGCTGATTGTCACGCTGTCAGGCGATGGCAACGGGGCCGGCGGCGCGTAGGGGTCTATCCAGTCCGGACCTGAAATGACGGATAAAATCAGCGCCAGGTCCTCGGCATAGCGCGCCATCGGCCCGACGCACATCAAGTCACGGTAGCCCGTATCCCGGGTCTCCGGCCAGGTGCCCGTATCCGGCACGCGGCCTGTCGTCGGCCTGATGCCGTAGATGCCGCAATAGTGGCTGGGCACACGGATGGAGCCGCCGCCATCCAGGCCGATACCGACAAGCGATGCGTCGGCGCCCAGCAAGGCGCCTTCCCCGCCGGAAGACCCGCCGGCTGTGCGCTGTGTGTCAAACGGGTTGTTGGTGCAGCCGAAGATGGCGTTATCAGTCTCGTAGGAAGAGGAATATTCAGGCACATTGGTCTTCGCGACCACGATGGCGCCGGCAGCGCGCAAGCGCGCTACGACGGTCGAATCCTGCTCCGGCCGGAAATTCTCCCGTGCAAACGAGCCGCCGGTACAGGGGAAACCCACGGCGTCTATGGAGTCTTTTACGGTGATAGGCAGGCCCAGCAACGGCAGGTCCGTTCCCCGGCGGCGTTGCGCATCTGCGGCGTGTGCCTGTTTGATGCAGGTTTCGGGGTCGTCCGCCACGACGGCATTCAACTCTTTATTGGCCTCATTAATCCGCGCAATAGTCTGATTGACCAGTTCTACCGATGAGACGTCGCCATTTTTCAATCGGCCAAGCCACTCCGTTGCGGAGGGTTCGGTGATATTTTTCATGTGTCAACAAACTCCATTCTGGTTGATCATTACCGGAATTGCCCGCTTACAAGTGGTTCTTCCCCAGGTTGATTGCAGTCAGGTGCCACACCAGCGACACGGCCAGGAACAGGGCGCAGAGTATATAGAGCAGGGAGTAACCACCCGCCAGAGTATACGCGGCAATGGCCGGCCCCAGGCCTGAACCCAGGCCGGCAACAGCATTCAACAGGAGCATGGGCCTGCCGTCCCGATCGAACTCAGCCAGCAGCGCGAACTGGTAGGGAACATACATATACCAGCCAAAGCAAAACAACACGGTTGCGATACTGAAGAGCGGGTAGTTGAAACCCTGGAACAGCAGCAACAGCCCGATCAACTGGATCGTCAGGCCCACGGATAGCGGCAGGACTCGTCCCATTTTGATGTTTAACGCGGCGGCAACATACGCGCCCAGTAACCCCCCGAACAGACCCGTGCTGACCGCGTTGCCGGTTTGCTGCTTGGTAAACCCCGCATCAATGCCAATTGGCGCAATATAGGTCCAGAAAGCGCCTATGGCTGTGAAGAAGAAGATGAGCCCCATCATAACCAGCGCACACATGAACCAGTGAAACCTGTCATTGCCTTGTCCCTGAGAGGCGCTTTTCCAGCGCACGGCAGGCATGAAACGGGATACGAGAACAATAGCCAGCAACTCCAGCAGGCACAGAATCAGAAAAATTCCATCCAGCCCCGCCATGTCCAGCACCGACGGAAAGCTAAAACTGGCGATAATCGCAAAGCCCACCTGTGTGGCCATGAAGGAGCCAAAATTCCTGTCCGTATTGGTGGTCAGTCCCAGGCCGTAAGCAGCGAAGGAAACACACACCCCGCCGGCAAAACCCGAAATGAAACGCAGGACCAGCAACTGCGTTATATCCCCGGTGAGCGTACAGGCAAAATCGCTGACTAAAAGCAACGCCAGCCCAAAGCGCGCCAGGTTCCTCCAATCAAGGAACTTCAACAATATGACACTGGCAATGGAGCCAAGACCGAGTCCCAGCAACTGGAATGTGGATAGCTGTCCTATTTGACGTTCAGAGAACCCCAGTTCGGAGACAAACCCGAGGATAAGTGAAGGCAGTGCCTGGAACGAAGCAATCCCCATCAAGCCGGTGATGATCAGCGTGACCAGAAACCGGCTGGAATTCAGTTCCTGACGTAACTCCAATGATAGTGAATTGGTTTGCATGACTGCCCCTCAAGGTAGAAATTTTAATATACAAGCTCAGATGCATGGCTACACATACATCGCCCAATCCCATGACCACTGAATTTATGACATACTACAGATAATCTACAATAAATTAGTAAAATTATGTATTAACACGGCATCCGCCCTATTCAAAACCTCGGTAAACCCAAAACAAACACCATGAAACCGGAAGACTATCCCCCTCAGGAAGCCGTACCCGAATTTGCCAGGGAGTACAACAAATACCTCCTGCAAAGAGCGGCGGAACTTGGCGGCGCTGAAGACAGTTACGGCCCGGACCCCTACCAGAGCGTGCTTTATTTCCCGGCCCCTGCGCCTGACGGCAACGTGTTCATCATGATCCACGGCGGCGGCTGGGTAGGCGGCTACAAGGAGTGGATGGCATTCATGGCGCCGCTGTTCAACCAGGCCGGCATCGGTTTCGTCAGCATCGGTTACCGGCTGGCCCCGACCCATGTCTTCCCGGCGGGGCTGGATGACTGCATGAGTGGGCTGAGATGGGTATATAACAACGTGGATAAGCTATCCGGCGATCCGTCCCGCCTGTTCATCTCCGGCCACTCCGCCGGCGGCCACCAGACCAGCCTCATGGCCGTGCGCAAGGACTGGCAGGAAGACTACGGACTGCCCGTGGACGTCGTGCGCGGCTGCCTGCCCGTCTCCGGCGTATTCGACTTCGGCGAAAACTCAGGCCTGTCCATGCGCCCCCGCTTCCTGGGCGAAGCAGGCAACGAGATTGCAGCCAGTCCGATCAGCAATATCCAGGGCGCGCCGCCCCCGTTCTTCCTGGCCTACGGCAGCAATGATTTCCCCCACCTGATAACCCAGGCGCAGAAGATGGAACAGGCGCTACGTGAGGCGGGTGGGGAGACCACCAGCCTGGAACTCCAGGGTTGTGACCATCTGCAGGCCAACCTTGCCTGCGGCGATGAGGACGGACCTTGGGCGAATAAGGTGATTGAGTGGATCAGGGGGCATTGATATGATTTCAAAGTCGTCGTGACATTTGTCAGTCAACCCAATCCTCAATTAATAATCCCTTTATCCGTTTAAATTCTTCTGTGTTGTGGGTGACGAGTATCGTATTCTCTGCCAGAGCATGGCAGGCTATCCATAAATCATTAGCGCCGACGGGGATACCGGCATCTTTAAGATAAGTAAATTGAGCAGCATAATGTTCACACAAAGTATGATTGACGTGATAGATGACTGGAACCTGTCTGATTAATTGTTCAAGCTGACGTAATACCCTGTCCTTTCGAGTACTGCGCTCAGCGCCTTTAAGCATTTCCGCATAAGTAAAAAAAGACATACATAGTTGGGCATCCTCTCCCAGCTTATTGATGCGTTTCGCTATCGATTCAGGTCTGTTCTTGAGCAGATAAATCAGGATATTGGTATCCAGCATATACCTCATAAATCTTCTCTTTCCTGCAAAGCCGGCCGGGTATTGTAATTTTCTTCGAGAATGGCGATAAAATCATCATCAAACCCTGACAATGCATCAAGCAGTGCAGTCCCACGGTTTTCAGGAATTGCATGGATTACAAGATCACCATCTTTATTACAGGTGATTTCAACATGAGAGGTATTCAGTCTGAATTCCCGTGGAATACGTACGGCCTGGCTGTTGCCATTCATGAAAACCCGACTATGCAATGTAGGCATGTAAATCTCCTGTGTGTACATATATGTGTGTATTCTAGGGCGGAAACGTGCTTAAGGCAAGCGCCTTGTCCGGGTGATTGAGTGGATCAGGGGGCATTGACAATTGTCTATACAAATGATATACACCGGAGTTTGAAGTACGTGATCAGAATCCAAGAGGACATCAAATGGCTCAAGTGAATTTCCGAATGAAAGAAGAGCGTCTGGCCCTTATTGACCGCGCAGCAGCGATTCGAGGCATCACGCGCACTGAGTTCGTACTGCGTTCCAGTGAAATGGCCGCGATTGAGACGTTAAATGAACGTCCTGTTATTACGCTTGATGACAAGGCATATGATGCCTTCGTTACCGCGCTTGATGCGCCGGTGGAATCGAATGTCCGGTTGAAAGAACGGTTTACCCGCCAGCCCCTGTGGGAAAGATAACCGCCCCGGAACCATTAAACGAACGCCACGATGTCTCGAAGTTCGACTCTGGAATGGACAGCCTCAATGCGTGGTTGCAGCGCAAGGCCCGGCTGAACGAGGCGAAGGGAGGAGCACGCACCTACGTCGTATGTGAAGGTGACCGGGTAATTGGTTTCTACAGCCTCGCCGCCAGTTCGGTAGAACGACGGCGTGTATCATCACGAATTGGAAGAAGCATGCCGGAACCAATCCCGGTGATCTTATTAGGCCAGTTGGCAGTGGACAGGAACTACCAGGGAAAGGGCCTGGGTACCGACCTCTTGATAGATGCAGGGAAGAGGGCACTGGCGGCTGCTGAGGTAATTGGCGCGCGTGCCATCATCGTGCAAGCATTAGATGAACAAGCAAAAGCGTTCTACGAACGGTCCGGCTTCTTGCAGTTCTCAGCTCGTGAACCCCACATGCTGTTGTTGCGCATATCGGAACTACGCGCCATATTTTACGGTTAATCTGTCTCGTCTTTGCAAGCATGAAGACACAAATCAACAATAAGACTCTTGAGCTCGCAGAAGGTGATATCACTGAGCTCCACACCGACGCTATCGTAAACGCGGCGAATGCCTCGCTCATATTAGGTGCAGGTGTGGCCGGCGCCATTCGTACGAAAGGCGGGCCTGCCATCCAGGAGGAATGCAATGAAATCGGCGGCTGTGCGGTGGGTGGCGCGGTGATCACCTCCGGCGGAAACCTCAAGGCGCGCTTCGTCATCCATGCCGTCGGCCCCCGTAAGGGAGAAGGGGATGAAGAGGAAAAGCTCAAAAATGCGACACTGAACAGCCTGAAAGTCGCAAACGACAATGGTCTGAAAAGCATCGGGTTTCCGGCCATCAGTACGGGCGTTTTCGGTTTTCCGATTGAACGCTGCACGGAAATTATGCTTTCCAATACGATAGATTACCTGCAGAAAGAAACCGGCCTGGAGAAAGTGGTATTCTGTTTGTATGGTCAGGAAGCTTTCGATGTCTTCAGGAAAGTGCTGACAAAAATGCAGTGACAGTATTGGTTGGCTAACGAGCCTTGATGACCGTGAACTATTATTCCGAAAATGCGCCGATCCTGGCTTCGAAATACAACTCACTGAATCCAGAAATACTGCACGCGTCGTGGTCCCGTTTAATTCCCGAGGACCCGGGCATTGCCCTGGACATAGGAGCAGGCAGTGGGCGCGATGCAAACTGGCTGGCTGAAAAAGGTTGGGACGTGATTGCCGTTGAGCCATGCAAGAAGTTTTGGGAACTGGCCAAAACGAATAGCCGTGCTAACGTCATATGGCAGGATGATGAACTGCCGGAACTGAAATCCCTCCGTACTGCCGGCCACCGTTTTAACTTGATACTCCTGAGTGCCGTATGGATGCATGTATTGCCGAACAAGAGAGAGCGGGCATTCCGTATCATCAGCGAACTTCTGGCGCCCGGGGGAATTCTGGTATTCACGCTGCGTCATGGCAATGATGAGCGAGAAAACCTTGAGAGAGGTTTCCAGCCGGTCAGTAGAGGGGAACTGGAAACATACGCCAAGCAGCGAGCTTTGGCACAGGTATTTTATACAGGATCAGAAGACCATCTGGACAGGTCAGATATTCGCTGGGAGACCCTGGTTTTTCAATTTCCGGACGACGGCACGGGCAGCTTGCCCCTGTTGCGCCACATCATAGTCAATGACGACAAGTCAGCTACTTACAAGTTAGGTTTATTGCGCGCCTTGATGCGTATAGCGGAAGGGGCGCCGGGGATGGTGACCAGGCGTACCGATGATATTGTTGAGATACCTTTTGGCTTGGTCGGACTTTACTGGATAAAGCTTTATATGCCCTTGTTGTTGAAACACTATCTCAAGCAGTCTCCAAGCCATAAACCGTATGAGCAAACTGGGGTTGGCTTTGCAAAGGAACATTTCTATATGTTGGAGCAATTTTCCCCATTTGATCTGCGCATAGGTGAAATCTTTGACGCTGAGCAAGCCCGCCACATAGTAGGAGCGATTAGAGACGTTTGCGAAAATATTCAGAAGATGCCTGCGAACTACATTACTTACCCTGGTAGAGGCGAGCAGGTTTTTAAGTGTGAAAGGCAAACAGTACGTTCAAAAGATAAGTCTTGGCGAATTGAAAAACAGACCCTCACAGATTTTGGTGTCTTCGTAATTCCAGCCGCGATATGGCAATGCCTTGGGCAATATGCCTGCTGGTTGGAACCGGTTATCATCAACGAGTGGGCAAGGCTGATGCAGGGATACGACACAAATAATAGTGATTACAAATACGAACCTCCACAATGGGTAGACTCCGATCATATTGCTGACCAGGGTCCGAATTCCAGGAAGAATTATGTTGAAATGCAGGAATGGAATGAAGGTAAACGTGATACCACGACAGTACGCGGACGAGTACAGGAACTTCGGCAAAAGGGTGAATTTATCTATTGTGTGTGGACAAATGCAAGATTAAGAGAGCGTTATGAAATTGACCATTGTTTCCCATGGAGTCGGTGGTACAACAACGACCTCTGGAACCTCATGCCTGCGAGCATATCGGCAAACGGAAAAAAAAGCGAGAAGCTACCGTCTGCGCCAATGATGCATAATTCCAGAAATCGCATTACTGACTGGTGGAACTCGGCTTATATGAGCGGTAGTATGAAAGAGCGTTTCCTGATGGAAGCAGAAGCTGCGTTACCGTTGGTAAGCGACAGCACGTCGGATTTGGCTATAATTTTCGAAGCCGTGATGCACCAGCGGGCCAGGTTGAAAGCGAATCAGCAGTTGGTAGAATGGAATGGTTGATATACTGGATTCCGGCTTCCGCCGGAATGACGTGAAATAAATTACCCCGATTGAGGAGAAAACCAATGCGATATCTACACACCATGCTCCGGGTCTCCGACCTGGACAAGACCATGTCTTTTTTCTGTGGCGTCATGGGAATGCGGGAAGTGCGGCGCATGGAAAGTGATAAGGGACGTTTTACCCTGGTGTTCCTGGCGGCGTCCGGTGACGTCGAAAGAATGGAAGGGCCGGGCCAGCCTGCGCCGGTGCTGGAGTTGACCTATAACTGGGACCCGGAAGAGTACGCCGGCGGGCGTAATTTCGGTCATGTTGCCTTTGAGGTGGATGATATCTATGCCACCTGTCAGAAGATTGCGGACAGCGGCGTGACCATCAACCGGCCGCCGCGGGACGGCCACATGGCGTTCCTGCGTACACCGGATAATATCTCTATTGAGTTGTTGCAGAAGGGTGGGGCACGGTCGCCGCAGGAGCCCTGGGCGTCTGCGGAGAATGTCGGAGTCTGGTAGTAGGCTGTCTTTTTTTGTTCGTCATTCCCGCACACGCGGGAATCCAGTAAAAAAATTGGCCTGGGTTCTGGCTTTCGCCAGAACGACGGCAATGAGACCCGTTATTTCGTCAGTTTCTGATCCAGTAACAGGTTCAGGGTAAAGCGCACGCCGAAGCCTGTGGTGTCGGTGGGGATGTGGGCCAGGCCGCCCTTGTTGTTGCCGGCGGACAGGTCCACGTGTATCCAAGGGCAGTCGTGCTTGACGAACCGTTGCAGGAAGCGCGCGCCGAGGATATGGTCCACGCCGGGGTCGCTGCTGCACTGCTTAGTGTCGGCGAACTTGCTTTCCAGCGCTTCGTCATAGTCTTCATCCATGGGGAACGGCCAGACCCGTTCGCCGCTGTCGACTCCCGCCTTGACCATGACGGGTAGAAAGCCGGCCTTATTGGTGAACACACCACTGTAGGTCTTGCCGATGGCGTAAACGCAGGCGCCGGTCAGGGTGGCGTAGTCGATGATCAGTTTCGGTTTGCTGCGCGAGGCCAAGGCCAGGGTGTCCGCCAGCACCATCCTGCCCTCGGCATCGGTATGGACGACCTCGATGGTGGTGCCGTCCAGCGCGGTCACGATATCGCCGGGGTTGTAGGCGTCCGGGCCGATGTGGTTGGTGCAGATCGCCAGCCAGCATTCAACGGGAAATTGGACCTTGAGCCGGGTCAAGGCCGTCAGGGCGCCTAACGCGACCGCGCTGCCTTCCATGTCCTCGTGCATTCCCATCATGTAGTTGTGGGGTTTCAGGTTGACGCCGCCGGTGTCGAAACAGATGCCCTTGCCCACCAGGGTCAGTGTATCTGTGGATTTCAGTTCGTCGGGCACATAACGCAGGCGCAGGAGGCCGCCGTCCTTGTGCGGGCTGCCCTGGGCGACGGCCAGGAACGCGCCGGCCTTTTTCTTCTCCAGTTGGGCGATGCTGAAGAACTGGCTTTTCCAGCCATATTCTTTGGCCAGCCCGGCGATGCGCTTGCGATACAGGGCCGGGGTGAGTTCATTCTGGGGCAGGGCGGTCAGGTAGCGCGCCAGGGCGTTGCCCTCGTCTTCCGCGAAGGTGCGCTCGAACCCGTATTTTTCCGGTACGCCGAACAGGTGGATCTGTTCGAGCCTGTTGCGGTCTTTACGCTTGCTGTGAAAGTCAGGCATGTCTGCATCAGCCGCCAGGGCCGCTGCCAGCAGGGCTTCCGCCACCCGCGCGGACTTTTTCGCGGAAAAGCCGCAGACTGCTATGCCCAGTTCCTTCGCCTGGTAGTCATGGTGGCCGTCGACCAGTTTGCGCGCCAGGGTGAGGAGTTCGAACGTTGACAGGTCGGGCTTGATGGTGGTGAGCGCGACGCGCCCGGCCTTGTCGTTGGGCAAATCGGTCAGCAGCAGCGGCGGACTGTCATCACCGTCCTGCTGCAGCCGCTTATGGCGTTTTTGCAGGACGTCGCAGTAGGGAAATGACGGCCATCCACCCTTTGCCCCCGGTTCCTTGACGACGACAATCCAGTGCTCCAGCGCATCGAACCGGGTTGAGTCCGGCAGTTCTCCGAATTGTTGCAGTTGTGTCTGTTTCATGCCTCGCCAATATATCAGGAAGCGGGTAAAAAAGGGAAAGCTTTACAGGGCAACCATACTTTCTCTCAGAGGGGATAAAGGGGACAGATTTGAAATCTGTCCCCGGTGGCCCGTAATGGTATGCGCTGTCCTCATGGAAAAGTTGAATAAAAGAGCAAATTTGGGACAACCATAAATTACATGAGCGTTTTAAATTTATGGTTGTCCCAAATTAAGCGATGGAAAAGCGGGAAAATAGTGCATAAAAGCGCTGAATTGTATGTCCTGATCGGCTATACTTTTCTGTGAGTAAACGGGCGACCCGGATTTATCCGGGTCCCGCGGATAGTTGCGGATTGCCTACCCTTGAAACTAACTCTTGAGGTAGCAATCGTGGGCTCTAACCTGTTGAATAATAAAGTGTAGAAATCAAGGAAGAAATTTGTACCACATTTTTTACAACAGGGGCATTTATATCTGGAGCAACGAATTATCCATCAATAATTTGCCATACAGCACAATATTAGCGGTTCTATGGGTTATTTGAGTTATCGCCCAACTGTTCTATTAGAAGTTTATTAATAAGCGTCTCTAAGGGCTGAAGATAATCAGTTGTATGCTTCTCTAGTTTCACCCTTTCATCTGCTTCCATCAGCGCTTTCACATACTCATCTCTATCTCGGCGGAGGAGTTCTGGTAGTATAGTACTCCCTCCTAGCAGTCCACCAACTTTCATACACAAAACGAAATAACAAGCGGCCCTGGCTGTTCTGCCATTTCCATTGATGAATGGATGGATATAATTAAGCCTCCAGAGAACATACGCGGCCAACGAAACTGCATCACCCGTTTCCCACCACCGGTTTACTTGATTTATAAAATCATCCATTAGATCGTTCACGCGATAATATTCCGGTGGTTTATATTCCCCTACTTTTACATTGCAAGGGCGGAATTCACCTGCCCTAGTATGAAGGCAGGCTATAGCATGATAGTTAATTGCTTTAAGTAGGGTTTGAGAAAGAAGTGGCCTCCCTATATCAAGGGAGGCTTGAATGATAGATTCTAAAAAACTGTACTGCCTTAGGTTGTTTGCAACCTCTAGTTCCCTATATACAGGATGATTTTCATCATATCCAGTCAGCTCAAAAAGTATCATGTATCAACAGGCGTTCCATGTAATTTAACAAGCTCAGCTTCAACATATTCACGGGTGATGGTGCTCTCGCTATCTCGCATTCCCATGATAAAGGATATTTCTTGTTGTCTTTTTTGGGTGGGTGTCATTTTCTCCCCTGCTTTTTTTAGTGCTTCAAGAATCTGGTTCTCTCTAGCAAGTGTCTCGCTCATGGTGGCCTCCTCTTTTCTGTTATCCCCTTGCGGGGATAAAGAAGTGTATCATTACTAGTCAAGTGTTTGCAAAAATTTCGGTTTAACGATAATTTTTTGCTTTGAAATTAAGTTATAGCAATAAAGGTCAAAGAGTTATAGTAATTTGTTACCGTTATACCTTAATTTCTAATATAGATACTTTTTTGGAATATAAGTTTGTTCAGCCTCCATCAGCTTGGACAACGCCGCAGCCTTTGCATTCCCTCAAAATTCACCAGCAGGCAACGGCAAACAAGGCCCCCTACCCCGCTAGAGGAAACTGCCCCCGCCCCTGGCCTCAAAAACTCCCGCCGTTCTCAATCGTGGCTATCGCTTGCGCAATGGCAGACTCGATAAACATTGTTGCGGGTCGATTTGCGTTTCCGTAATTCAGTTCAAGCAGGTAGCGGGCCGGGGTACCGTCAGGCAGGACAGTATGCAGGGTTATACTGCCGTCCTCGTTTTTTGTCTGTGTCCAGGACCGGGCCGTTTTGCCCGTCGCTTTTGGTGTCCTTACAGGGCAACCATACTTTCTCTCAGAGGGGATAAAGGGGACAGATTTGAAATCTGTCCCCGGCGGCCCTGTCCCCGGTGTCCCGTAATGGTATGTGGTGTCCTCATGGAAAAGTTGGATAAAAGGGCTGGACAGTCAGCCCCTGTCAGTTATACTCGACCTTGAGTAAACGGGCGACCCGGATTTTTCCGGGTCCCCCGGATAATTGCGGATTGCCTACCCCTGAAACTAACTTTTGAGGTAGCGATCATGAGCGTTGATTATCAACTCATTGCTGGTATTGACTCTGTTGTAAAGGCAGAGAAAAGTGAAGATGGCTGGTATACGATAGTCAGGGACGGCGAAGTTAAAAGAGGTGACCTGCTTACCGATAAGTACCAGAACCTGACTTTCGAGGTCACGGGCTTTGGTGCTCTCTTCTACGTTGCTGAAATCCGTATTGAGGATGCAGAGGAAGGCTATTACTCTTCTGTCATTATTGACTACCATGAGGCGGTCGGTAATTTCGACAGGTTCGAAAAAATAGCAGTCTGTCAGGCATTCCTGAAACCGGTATGTCACCTTCGCGGTGTCCAACAGCAAAACGATATGCCTATCGCAATTGCATCAGGTTGGAGCTGACCGGCACTAAAGGCGATCTCTCGATCGCCTTTTTTATGTTGAAAGCGTTTTTTTACGCTATCATTTGATCGCTATTGGACACTTGGGGTCAGAGTAAAACTTTTGGCAGGATTAAGTGCGAGAGGAATAATTTACAGAGTTTTACTCTGACCCCACAAATCCGGCAGGAGCGGATTTGGACGTTCGAAGAACGCCCACAGGGGGTGTGCCAGGGAAGGCGCACATCAAATATTCAGTTGTCCATAGACTGTTGTAGAAGTGTAGGAGTATAGGAAATGAAAAGGATAAGTTACGTTGTGTTCTTGTTGTTCATCGTTGTCCAGGGACGGTTGGTTTTCGGCGCCGACCTGTTAACGGGCGTTACGCGCCTGTCCTGTGAAGCTCTGCTTTGCCTGTCCTCGCCGGCGCGTCCCGGCGCCTGCAATGCAGCGCTGTCCTATTATTTTGCCATCAAGAAATTCACCTGGCCGGCGACGTTTGCAGCCAGGCTGAGGTTTCTGAACAAGTGTCCGACGGGTTCGCCCAAGCTGGCTCGGTCGGTGGCAGACGGGGCTCCCCGGAAATGGGAGGATGCACCGGGGACCATCCCGGGGACAGACCTGAGGTCTGTCCCCAGATACTTGGGGTCAGAGTAAAAATAGCAAGGAATAAACATCTCCTCCTCACTGTGCCTGAATTTTTACTCTGACCCCATATATTCTAGTCCATATAATCGGGTTCCACGGCTACCCAGGATGTATGGATGATCTCGGCCAGTCTGCCCGGCATCTTTGCCATGGCCACCCTGGACGGCAGCATCATCAGGGTGTTCGGGTGGATGTAGTACACCTCTTCCTGGGTGATCAGGTTTCTGTCAGCATATACTTCGCCGCCGGCTTTGTTGATGTCCACGTTCATGCGGTAGCGGCTGGCCTGTTTTGTGCCGCTTTGCCGGGCAGCGTATTCGGCGGTTTCAAAGTCATTGGGCTGGTAATACAGGGACATCTTGCAGTTGTTTTCAACGCTGAACTCCAGGGCTTCGACGTTGACCAGCCGCCTGTTGACGGATTTCAGGTCTCCCAGGCTTTGATAAGCAATCGCGATGTGGCAATCAAATCCGGTTATTGTCGCCAGCATGTCTCCCAGGATATCGGTGGCGATGAATTTCACTTCGTCGATGCCGATGAACAGGTGGCTGCTGCGTTCGCGGCGCCGGTACATACGCGTCGTAGCCTGCAACAGGCATAACAGGAACATCTGGGTAGCGCGTTTGACAACCGAGTCTGTTGAGGACGAGCGTACGTAGAGGACCGCGTTTTCCCGCAACACGCGCTCTATATCGACCCCCTTGCTGCGTCCCGGCTTCAGCGCGGATAATGCCAGCATCTCCCGGGTCAGGTTGGTGACGGTGGGTGGGGGTTTCGCCGAATCCCTGAGTAGTTTCGGCAAATCGATCAGTTCCTTATTCCACTTGTCGAAAACTGATTCCAGGAATTCCCGCTCACCTATCTTGTAGAAATCCGCAGTGTCGCCTCTTTCTGCGAGGTTATAGGCCTGCATCAGCCGGGTTTTTATTTCCCGGTCGGTGCCGGTCCTGAACGGTGACCATTTCCCCGGCAACTCACCGTTAAAATCGACGGTTACCAGTCGCCTGCCGGTCTCTTCGCAGGCTTTTCTCATGATCGCCAGTGCGTGTTTGTCCGGCTTCACGTCAAAGAAAACCGTACAAAACCCCTGGCGCACGGACTGGTCCAGTTGCACGCCGAATAGAATACCCTTGCCGGTCTGGGTGGCGCCTACCAGCCGTTGATTCCAGGTCTTCCAGTCTTCCGTGGCGACATGCAGGGGGGTGTTGTCCTGGTGCAATCCGATAAATATTTTTCCCGCCTTGTAGTACTTCCCGGGTAGAAAATTCTTTTCCCTGAACCGGTCAGCCTCGGTCCGTATATCGGAAACCTGATCGCCTCGTTGTGATACCCGCCTGAATATGTACCAGGAAGAGAAGTGCGGGTACAGGTAGCGCAGGAAAATGATCCGGGTCAGCAGTCCGGCAAGCAGGCCGCCTGCTATCAACCCCCACATCCTCCCGGCCTGGCTGATGATAACTATGTCCACAATATTGTTGGCAGCCGCGATATTGCCTGTGACGCTTGCAGCCGGAAACCACAGGAGTAACGGGAAACCCGGGATCAGAACAAGGAACATGAGCAGCAGGATCCGCCGCGCGTGCATTAAAAAGTGTTCTCCCGCGGTCAACTCCCTGTCCGATGCGAGAGGGAAAAAGCCGATGACGGTGTTTGTATAAAGAAGAGCGGTAAAACACACCCAGAACCAGGGGTCGCTCCAGCTTGCCAGTCGGGTCAGCAGATCATCCATATTCCTTTTAGTCAGCGCAGTGTGAGCGCCGACCTCCTTATATTGTTTCCATCGTCTCGGATTCTAGCAAAAACAGGATAATGAGGATAGGTTTTCTTTCGTCATTCCGCCCTGCGCCGGAATGACGAGGCGGGGTGTTTTTGTCCTGTCGTTTTCGGTTTAATCGGTTAGAATAGCGGGGTGATGGTTCCCGGGCTTCCTGCGGCGGGAACTGCCGGGACAATTATGGATATGGATAAAGGATCATCATGTTAACCGCATTAACCAGCGCTGATTGGGAACTGGTCAGGTTCTACCTCTCGCCCATCCAACCCCTGTTGGACAACGACCAGGTGACGAATATCATGGTCAACCGCTATGACGAGGTCTGGGCGGATGACCTGGATCAGGGTATGTATAAAACCGCACTTTCCTTCCCCGATGACGCCGCCGTCGCCACCCTGATTGAACAGATTGCCAATGCCTTGTCGCAATATTTTGATCCGCTGACAACGCCGATCATCAATGCGCGCCTGCCTGACGGCAGCCGGGTGTGTGCGACCCTGCCCGCGGCCACGCCCAGTGGATGTACCTTGTCGATTCGCCTGCACCGGCGCCGCGGTCTTGACCTGGAACACCTGGTGGACAGCCATACCATCAATACGGCAATGAAAGACCTGTTGCTGGATGCCGTCGAACGCGGTGATAATCTACTGGTTTCCGGCGCCACCAACAGCGGCAAAACCACCTTGTTGAATGCCTTGTCCTTTGCTATTCCAAAGCGTGAGCGGATTGTGGTCTGCGAAGATGTGGCCGAGATCAGGCTCAACGCCCCGAATGTCGTACAAATGGAGGCGCAAAGACATGATTCCGAGGATACGCCCGCGCTTACCCTGGCAAAACTTCTCGCTACTTCCCTGCGGCAACGACCCGACCGGATCATCGTCGGGGAGATCAGGGAACCGGAAGCCGCGGAAGTATTTTTCCAGGCGTTAAATACGGGTCATCGCGGCATATATACTTCGCTACACGCAAATGACGCCGAATCGGCGCTCAAGCGCCTGGTCAGTCTGACCACGGGCCGGTCGACGCTGCCGTTCAAGGTTATTGAGGCCGAATATTTACACAACCTTGACCTGTTTTTGCACATGGACTACCTGGAAGGCAAGGGCGTCAGGCGGCTGACGGAGGTGTGCATCGTCGAGGCAGGGGAGTTGATGCAGCGTTATATTTACGATGCCGTCGGCGATACCTGGTTGGAGAAGTGAATACTGCGTTATACTATCCGCCCTGCAGATAACGTTAATTCTTGCCGATGGCAACCAATAAAAAGACAGCAAAGCCCTGGGGTGGCCGATTTACCGAAGCCACGGATCATTTCGTGGAAGAGTTTACCCAATCCGTGTCTTTCGACCAGCGGCTGGCTCCTTATGATATACAAGGGTCTATAGCCCATGTGACGATGCTGGCGCGCGTCGGCGTTTTGACGGAGGCTGAATGTGAACAGATCAGCGACGGGTTGAATATCATCCTGGGCGAGATTGAGGCAGGAGAGTTCAGCTGGAAGCAGGAACTGGAAGACGTTCACATGAATATTGAAGCTGCACTGGTTGATCGGGTCGGTGAAGTCGGAAAAAAAGTGCATACCGGCCGTTCCCGCAATGACCAGGTTGCTACGGACATGCGCCTGTTCCTGCGCGCGGAAGTAGACAACATCAGGTCGTTATTGCTGCAGAACATGCAGGCGCTGGTAACACTGGCCGAGCAGGAGGTCGCCACCCTCATGCCGGGGTACACCCACCTGCAGGCGGCGCAGCCGATCACGTTCGGCCACCATGTGCTGGCCTGGTATGAAATGTTGAAGCGTGACCGGCAACGGCTCGGGGATTGCCTGGGGCGCATCAACGTACTGCCTCTGGGGGCAGCGGCATTGGCCGGAACGCGTTACCCTATCGACCGATCCTTGACCGCCGGGTTACTGGGGTTTTCCGCCGTGGCGCAAAACTCACTGGACGCGGTGAGTGATCGGGACTTCATCATCGAATTCTGTGCCGACGCGGCGCTGATCATGCTGCATTTATCCCGTTTTTCCGAAGAATTGATCCTGTGGCTATCGCCGGCTTTCGGCTTCATCGATATCGACGATGCGTTGTGTACCGGTTCTTCCATCATGCCGCAAAAGAAAAACCCGGACGTGGCGGAACTGGTGCGCGGCAAGACGGGCCGTGTGTATGGCGACCTGATGGCCATGCTGACTATCATGAAGGGGCAACCACTGGCTTACAACCGGGATAATCAGGAGGATAAGGAGTGTTTGTTCGACGCGGTGGATACGCTGAAGCTGTGCCTGCATGCATACCTCAAGCTGGTTCCCTCGATTCAGGTGGACCGCAAGGCCATGCTGGCTGCTGCGCAGAAGGGCTACCTGACTGCCACCGACCTGGCGGATTACCTGGCCATGAAAGGGGTGGCGTTCCGGGATGCCCATGCCATCGTCGGCAACATCGTGCAGTATGCCATACGGCAGAACCGTGAGTTGGAACGCCTGGAACTTCCTGAATTACAGCAATTCCACGACGGAATTGAAGCTGACGTTCACGAATATCTGACGTTGCAAGGTTCCGTTTCCGCCCGGGATCATTCGGGTGGAGCCGCCCCCAACAGGGTCAAGGAGGCCATTGCAGAGGCGCGTCGGCACCTGGCGACACTTGCTGCCGATACAGGCTAGCTTGCCGGACTAACGGGGCCTGTGATGAAGTTGATAAAGCTCTTGTTCTGGTTGGTGGGTCTGGCCGTAATCGTGATAGCGGCTGCGGTTTTCCTGATCACGACAATCGATCCCAATGAACACAAGGACTGGATTGCGGACAAGTTCCACGAGAAGACAGGCCGCAGCATCTCCCTGGGTGGGCCTGTTGCCTTAACTTTGTACCCCTGGCTGGGTCTGGAGGCCAGTGAAGTCAGCATCGCTGATACCGGTGAGTTCGGCGCCGGGCCGTTCGTCAACCTGGATTACATCAAGCTGCGGATCAAGTCACTCCCCTTGTTACGCGCAGAATACGAAGTGGATACGATTGTCGTCAGAGGCGCTGACATCAACCTGGTCCGGAACGAGCAGGGTATTGCAAACTGGGATGACCACGACGGTTTTGATGAGGGCACAGACAACAGGGATGAAGTAAAAAGGGACAAGCCGCTCCTGCCCCTGGCTGCAGTCGCTCTGGGTGGCGTAGCCATAGAAGACGCCAGGATCACCCTGGACGATCAACAGGCGGCGGCGCGCTACGAAGTCTCTGATCTTGATGTGTCGACGGCAGAGTTGAAATACGGTGAGCCCGTTGATATCAACATGAGTTTTAGCGGCAGGAGCAGCAGCCCGGAGCTGGATGCTACAGTGGCCCTGGCCGGTATCATTACCTATGCAACGGATGCGCAACGATTTTCTATTGATCCGCTGGATGTCAACGCCGTGATCAAAGGCAGGAACATCCCCGGCGGCAGGACTTCTGCGAAGTTGTCCACTGCTGTCGACGTGAACCTGGATGCGGAAACAGTCACACTCTCCGATTTTATACTCAGCGCCCTGGACGCCGCGGTCAGGGGCAATCTCAGCGCGCAGCGTATCGGATCGCCCACTCCTGCCATTGGCGCGACCCTCAACGCGCAAGGTTCGGACCTGGGGATATTGTTCAAGGTGGCCGAGATTGAACCATTGGCTTCACAACTGGCCGGGTTGGCGGATCGGAGTTTCCAGATCAGTGCGACGTTGGATGCGGACTTTCAGCGGGGTGATATTGACCTGTCCGAATTGTCGGCGAACCTGCTCGGCGCGGTCATCAGCGGCGAGGTGAAGGCCCGTAACATCCACTCCGACACGCCCGGTTACCAGGGTGAATTGAATGCCAGAGGACCGGATTTGCCCACCTTGATGCAGGTGCTCGGTCAGTTCCAGGGAGGGGAGGATGCTGCGCTGACCGGTTATGGAAAAAAACTGGCCGCTATCCCGGCTAAAGCATTCCGGGTAACGACCGTTTTCGATGCCGATCTGAAAAGCGGCGATGTCTCCGTGCCGAACTTGTCCCTTGAAGCACTGGGTATCAATGCGACGGGAGCGTTGGATGCCAGGAACATGAAGAGTAGAAAAGGGACGGTAGAAGGCAATCTGAACGTAAAGGGCAACCGCATTGCGGGGCTGCTTACGGCACTGGACCAGGCCGATTTAGCCCAGGTGCTGCAATCAGTAGAGCTTGATGCCCGCGTACAGGGGACAAGCGCGGGCATTGCACTGGAACCGATGTCCCTGCAAGCCGTATTCGCCGGAAAGGATATACCCGGTTCGCCGG
Source organism: Gammaproteobacteria bacterium (assembly GCA_965205405.1). Lineage (GTDB taxonomy): Bacteria > Pseudomonadota > Gammaproteobacteria > Eutrophobiales > Eutrophobiaceae > JAAXHV01. The sequence continues at coordinate 598,055 of OZ242169.1, read as the reverse complement.
CTACCATGACTCTCAATGCCGACACCCGGTTCGACCTGGATCAGGAGACGCTGGTCTTTGACGAATTTACTCTGCATGGACTTGGGCTGGAGTCCGCCGGTCACGTCGAGTTCAATAATATTTTCGGTGAGCCTGGCGCCGGCGGAAAGGTGGAGGTTCAGCCTTTCAACCTGCGCCGGCTTGCGCAACAACTCAGGCAGGAATTACCCGTAACAAAGGACAATAAAACCTTTACCAATGTATCCCTGGCCGGCCGCTTTGACAGCTCTGCAAGCGGCCTGAACCTGGACCAACTGGTTTTGCAGGTGGACGATACGCGACTGACCGGTGAGTTCAGGATGAACGATGCAACGCCAAAACCCGTTGTGCAGTTCGACTTGAATATGGATAAACTCAACCTTGACCGCTATCTGCGGGCAGGATCGGAAAAAAGACAAGGACCCGCACAGTCGGGAAAGAAAGGCGGCAAGATTGCAGCTCTTCCATTTATTGCCGCCGGCGCTACGGAAATGGATGGAGACTTGAGTATCGACAGGTTGATCGTTTTAAACGCGCGCCTGGACGGGTTCAGGTTACAGTTGAGAGCACGCGACGGCGTGCTGCATGCAGACCCTGTAACCGCTGCCCTGTATGAAGGCCGGTTAACCGGCAGTGTCGACCTGGACGTCAACTCCGCAATACCCAGGCTTACGCTGAATTCCGAGCTGACGGGCATTCAGGCTGAACCTTTGCTCAAGGATATGAAAGGCAAGGCGCGCCTGCGCGGCAGAGGGAATTTTACTACGGCGTTATCTGCTACCGGCACAAGCTTTGACGCCATGAAACGCAGCCTGGACGGCCGGATGAGCATAAATTTGACTGAGGGCGCCGTCACCGGTTTAAACCTGGGCCGGACGTTGCGCCGGTGGAAACAGTTCAGAGAAGGAAAAGTCATCACTCTCAATGAAACGGCGGCAACCGACTTTACCGAATTTACCGGTAATCCCGTAGCAAAAGACGGCATTATCCGCATGGATGACCTGGCCCTGAAAGCGCCGGCATTTCGCCTGCAGGGCACCGGCGTGCTGGCGGACCTGCATTCCGGCACCATTGATTACCAGGCCCGGGCGACTGTCGTCAATACCGCAAAAGGCGCGGGCGGAAAAGAACTGGCCGAACTGGAAGGGTTGGAACTGCCCCTCAAGGTCTCCGGCTCGCTGGATAATCCGAAAATAAGGCTTGACTGGGAAGATATACTGTCCGGACTACTGTTGAATAAAGTATTTGACGTTCTCGATTTGCCGCTTCCCGGGACAGGAGAGCCTGAAGGGCAGGAGAACGGGACGGATTCAGAAGAGGAATTCGGGCTCGACCCGGTAAAGGAGTTACTGAAAGAGGGCTTGAAGGGTATTTTCAAGAAAAACTGAGCGCACATTAATGTGTAAAGGGGACGGATTTCAAATCCGTCCCCGTTCGTCGTCCCGTCGCATGCCACCTGGCCGTCATTCCTGCGAAAGCAGAGAAGTGGCACTGGAACGTGCCGTTAACGCACCAAAGGACGGAGTAGTGGCATATGGATGTGCCTTTAACGGAACAAAGGATGTAAATCTAGTATAATAATAGTCGCCTCCGGCGACACGATAATATTACTGATTTCAACATTCGCCGGAACGTTGGCAGATAAAGTAACAACTTATGAACAAGGAACAATGCGACATCTGTTAATTGCTTCTCTGGTTTGTTTCAGCGTGCTGTCAAGCGCCGGAGAGATAAAATATGCCCACGTTGAGCATGAGGACAACGATTACCAGCTGGACCTCACCATGCAGATCGAAGCCGGACAGCAAGGCATATTGGCGCTCCTGATGGACCACGAAAATTTTAAAGAACTCAGCGACGTGATGATCGAATCGGGTCTTGTGCAGGACGCGCCTGAAGATAAGATCCGGCGCCGGCTCGTCGTTGAAACCTGTATTGTGTTCTTCTGTATCAAGGTCGTCATGGTCGAGGACCTGGAACAGTTCTCCGATGGCAGAATCCTGGCAATCATGGTTCCGGACGAAAGTGATTTCAAATACGGCAGGACGGAATGGCAGATCGAGCCGCTTGGCCCGGGCCGGAGTGAAATCAAATATCACTTCCAACTCCAGCCTGATTTCTGGGTCCCGCCCGCTATCGGCCCGTTTTTTCTGAAACGCAAAATGGTCAGCGAGGCGCAGGACAGCATTCTCAAGATTGAGAGCCTGGCCGCGGGCGCCCACAACGAGGAGATGTGATAGATATTTGCTGTGATATTTGGGGTCAGAGTAAAATTCATCGGGATTTATATTCAAACCATAGATATCAGATGAATTTTACTCTGACCCCAAATATCCCAAATATCCCAAATATCAAATATCCAGGCTGAACGTTGATGCCCGAACTTGCCGCCGCATTACTGCCCTGGTTCAGACAGCATGGCCGGCATGATCTCCCCTGGCAGCAGGACATCAGTCCCTATCGTGTCTGGGTATCCGAGATCATGTTGCAACAGACCCAGGTGAAGACCGTAATACCGTATTTCATCCGCTTTGTTGAACGGTTTCCGGACGCCGGAGCCCTGGCCGATGCTCCCCTGGACCGGGTGCTGCATCTCTGGACGGGGTTGGGATATTATGCCAGGGCGAGAAATATGCACCGGGCCGCACAGGTAATTGCCCGTGATTTCGCCGGACGCTTGCCTGATGATCTCAACGCCCTGGTGGCATTGCCCGGTATAGGACGCTCCACCGCGGGGGCCATAATGACCCTGGGTCATGGCCGTCGCGCTCCCATCCTCGACGGTAACGTAAAACGGGTACTGGCCCGCTTTTATGGAATATACGGATGGCCCGGCCATAGGGAGGTAGAGAAGCGCTTGTGGGAACTGGCCGAACGGGAGACGCCGCAACTGGAAACGGCCGCCTACACCCAGGCCATCATGGACCTGGGCGCCACGGTCTGTACCCGGTCCCGGCCGCGCTGCGCCGATTGCCCCCTGGCATCAGGTTGCCATGCATTCCGCCACGGCGAACAGCAGCTATTACCAGCCGGGAGAACAAGGACTTCACTGCCGGTGCGCCGGGTCGTATTCGCCGTGCTGGAGAACGAGCAAGGGGAAATCCTGCTGGAAAAACGTCCCCCAGCCGGTGTATGGGGCGGGTTATGGAGTTTGCCGGAATACCGCTCCGACACGGAACTGGCCGACTGGATAAAGACCCGCGCTGTGCTGGTATCCGAGACGCTCACCACGCTGCCGCAAATCCGCCACAGCTTCAGTCACTTTCACCTGGATATTACCCCGGTCAAAGCCGTAATCCGGGACAAGGCTGATACAATAGGGGATAATGAAGCCTTCCTCTGGTATGCGCCGGAACACGGGCCGGAAATAGGCATGGCTGCGCCGGTGAAAGCGCTGATGGAGAAAGCATAACTGACAGAGATATCTGGGGTCAGAGTAAAGGGCCGCCGGGGACAGATATGAAATCGCCGGGGTCAGAGTAAAATTTATCGAGATTCATAATCTGACAACACATATCAAATTAATTTTACTCTGACCCCATATATCGAACGACACACAGGAGAGAAAACACCATGACACGTACCGTCACCTGCATAAAACTGAACCGGGAAGCAGAAGGACTGGTTGCCCCGCCATACCCCGGCGAACTGGGGGTGCGCATCTATGAAAACGTGTCGAAAGAAGCATGGCAGATGTGGCTGACACACCAGACCATGCTGATCAACGAATACCGCCTGACCCCATACGAAGCGAAAGCGCGAGCATTCCTCGAAGAGGAAATGGAGAAATTTTTCTTCGGAGAGGGTTCTGAAAGACCGAAGGAGTTTGTGCCACAGTAGTAATGAATACCGGAATGACGAGGCAAGTTCCCAGTCAAGGTCTACTGTCAGGAACCAATAAAATTTCTCACGCTTGACGGAAAACCCGGAGTAAGTTTTAATACCTCCCTTTCTCCAACGCCACCTCACCCTTGGCGCCCACTTGATTTGGCCAGGTAGCTCAGTAGGTAGAGCAGGGGACTGAAAATCCCTGTGTCGGCAGTTCGATTCTGTCCCTGGCCATACCTTTCCACCAGGTTTTGACAGCAAATACAGCTATCATTACGATTAATACCATATTCAAAACTTGCGAGGACAAGACAATGCGGCTTGCTAGGATAGGGTCGGACCACCCTAACTATATGTTTCCATTCAGTTTATGTGCCATTTATGCCTATAATTTTCCCTTAAAACCCCCATTTTGTCATCAAAACGGGGGTTTTAAGATTCCTATTCCAGTCTGACGGTGCGATCCTCCTGATACACTGTGGCCTGCTTGCGCAAATTCTGGTGTTTTCCCTTAAAGTCCTGTTTTGTAGCATGAAAAACGCAGTTTAAGCATGGCACTGCACTCCTCTATGAGATACTTCCTCTTTTTATCAGGATGATGTATCAGGCTGGTCTGACCCTGTACTATACACACATACAATAACCTTCTAAGGCGCGGTTTCGTTTTGACTTCCTGTAGAATACGTGATCCCCAACGCAAAACGGGTGATATGCGGCATGAAACTGGTAGAGGTAGAGGAGAACCGCTGGGTCTTTGAAGACCTGGCTGATACCGAAACGGCCTGGGATAAACTCGATCAGGCATTGGAAATCCGGGAAGCGGGTTATCCCGATCGTGCGGAAAAATTGCTTCTCGCACTCGTGACAGAGTGTCCAACTCATATTGATGCGCTTCACCATCTGTCGCTTATCTACGACGAGCAGGGCAGAAGTCTGGAAGCTTATGTATATTGTCAGGCAGCCGTCAGTATCGGACTGCAGGCAATTCCCCGGCAATTCAATTGGGAGCGCTCGTTAATGGAGTGGAGCATGTTGGCTAACCGTCCGTTCAGGAGAGCGTATCATCATCTCGGTTTATGGCATCTCAATGGTAACAGGTACGATGAAGCGATTGAGGTTTTCGGGAGGCTCTTGTCCACTAACCCGAATGACAACCAGGGAGTTCGGCACCTGCTGCCGCTGTGCTGGTTCGAGAAAAATGACTTGACGGCTATTCTTGATCTTTATCGCACCTGTGCCGGCGAGGCAACGCCTGAAATTATCTACTCGGAGGCGTTGGCGCTTGCGCTGCTCGGACGAGACGGGGAGGCGCTGGCGGCGCTGGAGAATTGTGTTGCCGTCCTGCCTTTGGTCGGGAAGGAGTTGTTGAAAAAAAGGCACCCCAGACCGAGATCCTGGTCGGAAGACTATATCACTCTTGGAGGCACCGACCAGGCTTATGACTATTGGCAAAATTATGGGAAATACTGGTCGGCATCTGAATCCGCCATGTCCCTGTTGGAGCAGGTTGTTAAACCCCGCTGACTTTTTCTCATAGACTCAACCCATGACCCCCCCGACCACCGTCTGACGCCTGGGGACAGGATAATGTATCGAACAGAGACAATTCTTGACCATACCCAATAAGGGGTATAAAGTACCCCTTATGGGTACAAGCCTTTCCCTCAATCAGTCTCCGGCCCTTGCCAAAGCGGACAAGCCGGGCACATATTCACAATCCATGGCTGATGCGCTGTTCACAACAACACAGCAACGATTACTCGGTTTGTTGTTCGGCCAGCCCGGACGGAGTTTCTACGTCACTGAATTGATAGAACTCGCCAATGTCGGGCGCGGCGCCGTCCAGCGCGATCTGGCCCGTCTTGAGCAAAGCGGCCTGGTCGTGACAGAGCGATACGGGAACCGGAAGCACTACCAGGCCAATGCGGATGCGCCCATATACAAAGAGTTGTGTTCAATTATCCTCAAGACCGTCGGCCTGCAGGAGCAGGTGCGGGCAGCGCTCGAACCATTGGCGGCGCTGATGTCCCTCGCCCTCATTTACGGTTCGGTGGCGAAGCAGGCCGATACCGCGCAGAGTGACATTGACCTGCTCGTCGTATCCGACGACCTGACCCTGGAAACGCTTTACTCGCACCTGTCAATTGCCGAAAAACAGTTGGGCAGGCAAATCAGTCCCACCCTTTACACGGTAACGGAGTTCAACCAGCGACGTACGAACAGTAACCCTTTCCTGACACGCGTGCTGGAAGGGCCTACTGTCTTGCTCAAGGGAGAAATCGGTGCCGCATGAACAGTTAAACAACCTGGTAAAGACCGGCTACTTTTCACAGACCATCTCAAATGTCGTTGTGACGTCAATTCCATATCGCCAGATACAAGAGTCTCCGTTATGAATCTTACTTGGGAAATAGCCTTGGACAAGAGATCTGACAACCGTTCAGTATCGCAGCCTGACATTGAATTTGTTTTCCTTGCAGAATATATAATGGATTTATTTTAGCGTTTAGTGGCGGCAATAGTCCAAAAGCAATCAAGCCCCGACTGGAATGATTCCCTCCAGGTAAGAACTGCACACCATCTGGTTAGTCACGGGGGCCGGATATCTCAAGTTTAGATTGGTTCGGTTTGTTGGTTGGAGGTCAATTTCTTAAGTGCGATAAGAACTTGACTTTACCCAAATGAAAAGACGCAGTCCCCCATGTTCTGATAGTGATTTGACCCGCGGTATCCTACCGGATTACGGTTACTGCTGCAGGAGTCCAATGGTCCGTGCTCGCTGGACGGCTTCAAGGCGATTTTGAGTGCCCGGCTTGGTGAAGATCCGGCGCAGGTGGTAACGCACAGTCGGTACCAATTACCTCATCGCCAGCACTCTCAGGACGGTTTCCGGCTCCCTGGACAATACATTTAATAAAACAAGCGCCGGGCCATTAGGGCGCCTGTCACCTCGTTCCCAGTGCCGTAGAGTATTGACACTGATGCCGAAAGCTGCAGCGAATTCACGTTGGCTCATGCCCACATCAGCCCGAATATGTTTAACATCCACGGGCTCGAATTTATGAATCACAGCCGTTTGAACTTTCCCTTCAGCAAACTTTATCGCTTCTTCCAGTCCTGTTTTGATACTGTTGTACTCTGTATTCATCAGTTGCCTCGTTGATAATTCTGTTTAAGGTCCCGCGTTAGTCCGGCCAGAGTATTCCGTTCCCCTTTGCTGAGATTTGTTTTCTCACCCTTGCCGAATACCGTGAGTAAAAATAAAGGCATTGCATTGTTCAGATAATAGTAAATTACCCTTACACCGCTGCTCTTGCCTTTACCGGACCTGCCCCATCTTAATTTACGGATTCCACCGGTACCCTGCATTACGACGCCTGCCTTCGGGCTTTAGGCGAGAAAATTGACAATATCCGTTTTCTCATCATCACGTAATAGTGAAGCAGCTTTACGCTGAAATTCAGGCAGCTCTACGATTGTTTGCACTTATCTAACAGTAATCCATTGGATTACGGATGTCAAAATAAATCGGTGTAAAATTTATATGCTGCCCAGAACGCTCGCGGCAACGTGACCGGGGAGGTCTGGGCAGGCGTGTTATTACCGATGTAAAACTCCCCACTTATTTTGACGCGTACCAATAAATATCAGGACGTGTGGGGCCTGACTATAAGATTACACCCCAGAGCCTTCATATCCGCAAGCATGGTTTTCAGCTCCGGGTTCCCTTTCTCACTGAAAGATCGCTAAAGCTGTTCGTGTGACAAACCTGTCTCCCTGGCAATTTTTTCGACTAAATAGAACTCAAGCCAGGCACTGTTCAGCGAGAGTTGGCGTGATACTGCTCCAGGCGTTGAAAATACGGCTGATTAATGCGGCCTTGGATATTCAGGGCAACTCATCGCCAGCGCGGGGAAGTTCTCCACCTGACCGAAACAGAAGTGAGCGAAAAGCATCCGCATCTGCCTCTTTCATCCTGCTTGCAAAAAATTTCTCGGTTTCCAGCACCGAAATCTTTTCAGCTACCGCAATGGTAATGAATTGATTAATGCTGGACCCGTCCCGTTTCGCCACCTTGGCTACCTTGTCTTTCAATGATTTCGGTAGTCTCAGCGGATAGGTTGATATATCAGCCATTTCTCACCCTCCTCAAGGCTTTCGCAGGGTTAATCACTGCAATATTAAACATATCCGGCACTTTGGCATAATCACGCAAGTTAAACGTCACGATGGCGTCAGCCTGGCCATTGACAGCGACCTCAAGCACCATTTCGTCATTGGGGTCTTTCAGGAAAGGCCGCCATAAAAAATGGGTCTTGACCGGTTCAATTAAGGCTGTAAGTCCGTTCACAAAGACAAGCGCCTGTTCCTGGTTCAACCCTGCCGCCATCCAGTGTTCCCGGGAGGTGCATTTAGCCTCGTACTCAAAGAACAGCGGTACGCTGGCCAGCATAATGAGCCGCTGGTCCAAAGCTTCTCCCAGCAAAGCGGCAGAAGCCCCGGATGGGCTGCGCATCGCTGCAACAATGACATCCGTGTCTAAAACATATCTGAACATGTTGGATGACGATATATCACATCATATACGATGTCAAATACACTTCTTCAGAGATGTATTTATCTGTAAATGGGGTATTGACAAGTTAACGGAAAAATCACCGTTTTGGCTAAGGTTCGTGTTAGCGCATAAAATTCAACTTGTTGATTATCATAGCTATTTATTTTTCAATAGAGCATGAAAAATCAAGAATTCCTTGGTTTTTTAGTTAACTTGTCAATACCCCCACGTGCACTTCGAGCCAGAGGTGTCAAGGTGTTTGCCGCAGCACGAAGACTTGACCGGCTGGAGAAGCTGGCCGAGGAAACCGGCTGCATACCCGTACAACTCGACGTACGTAATCGCGCGGCCGTTATGGCCTTTGGTAAGGAACAGCCGGTCGATATCCTGGTGAACAACGCAGGTCTTGGCCGCGCGCTTGCCCGAGGTCGAGGATATCGAAATCACAGTGGAGACCAACGTCACTGCAGCCCTCATCATGATCAAGGCGGTTTTACCGGGGATGATTGAACGGGGCCACCAAAGGGGCCGTGCACAAGTTGTGCCGTGACCTGCGCCAGGAGCTGCAGGGCACCGGTATACGTGTCACCGAGATCAACCCTGGGAGGGTGATCAGCGAGTTCTACAATGTGGCGATCGACGACGACGAACAACGGCAAAGAACCACCGAAACCCACTGCGAAGATTTACTGGCGGCCGACATCGCCGATGCAATCGTTTACTGTGTAGATGCCCCCTGGCGGGTGAATGTCAGTCAGATGGAGATCGTGCCGACGGAGCAGACCTATGGGGGGGCACAGTTTGTGCCTTTTAAGGGGCGGGACTCACAATGATATATAATAACCTCATTGCGTCATCACTATTACTACATGAAACAATTCACCAAATAAGAGCAGGTGTAAACATGACCGTTAAACGACCCGGCAGAGAAGACATGGTTGATATTGCTGAATACTATGGTATGAGCTTCAGTGATTCAGAGTTAGGAGAGTATCAACAATTATTGACAGACTTACTCGCTTCCTATGACAGGATCGATGAACTGGAAGCGCCAGTATTGGTCAGCGATTATAAACGGGACGAGGGCAGTGCAGCCGACCCGATGGACAACCCGCACAACGCCTGGTATTGGAAGACCACGATCGACGGTTCAAAAGAAGGGCCGTTGAAAGGAAAATCGATAGCGATTAAAGACAATATCTGTATTGCGGGTGTGCCGATGATGAACGGTTCCCGCGCTCTGGAAGGGTATATCCCTGATAATGACGCCACCGTTGTTACACGCATTCTTGATGCGGGCGGTACCATCCCGGGCAAGTCAACCTGTGAGGATCTTTGCCTGTCCGGTTCCAGTTTCACTTCGGTACCTCATCCCGTTACAAACCCCCATGATCCGGGACGTTCAGCCGGCGGATCGTCCAGTGGCAGCGCTGTTCTGGTATCCATAGGTGCGGTGGACATGGCGCTTGGCGGTGATCAGGGGGGTTCCATACGTATGCCGGCATCCTGGACAGGTGTTTATGGTCTCAAACCTACCCATGGTCTGGTCCCTTATACCGGTGTATTCCCGATCGAATTGACATTCGATCACTGCGGTCCAATGGCAGGCACGGTTGAGGATGTTGCACTGTTGCTTTCCGTGATCGCAGGTGAAGACGGTCATGATCCGCGCCAGATAAATGTGGTGAAACAGGATTATATGGCGGCACTTGAGCAGGGAATAGAAGGCCTCAGGATCGGCGTGTTAAAAGAAGGTTTTGCACGGCCGGAAAGTGAAGCCGTCGTTGATGCGAAGGTGCGCGAGTCTGTAACAAAACTGGAAACGCTTGGCGCCAGTGCAAAAGAGATATCCATCCCCATGCACCTGGATGGCCCGCATATCTGGAATGGCATCGGTTTTGAAGGCGTCACCTTGATGATGATGAAAGGTGGATCGCAGGGCAGCAGCTGGAACGGTCACTACCTGGCGAGTCTGGCGGAGTACTACGGCAAACAATGGCGCGAGAGGGTGGATGAATTATCCAAAACCACCAAATTCGTTATGCTGGCCGGTGAATATATGCAAAGACAGCAACCCGGCGTTTACTACGCCAAGGCTCAAAACCTGGGGAATGTACTGCGCGCTGAATACGATGAAGCACTGGCTGATGTTGATCTCATTGTCATGCCTACCACCGCCATGCGTGCACAACCGCTCGGGTCGCCCGATGCTGCGCCGCTTGAGTACATTGCCAGGGCTTTTGAAATGTTAGGTAACACCTGCCCGACAGACATCACCCACCATCCGGCCATGAATGTGCCTTGCGGCATGGTAGATGGTTTACCGGTGGGTATGATGCTGGTGGGACGGCGTTTTGACGAAGCTTGCGTTTTAAAAGCAGCAGCTGCATTTGAAAAGATTGGTGACTGGAAGAATATGTAGGGATTTCCATGACCAGGTTATCCCTGTAACTAATGCTGACCGGGATAATGTGACCGGGATTGTTGTTTGGCCAAGCCGGAAGGAGTTTCTTCGTCACCAGTTAATTGAACTTGCCGATGTCCCTGTAACTAATGCTGACCGGGATTGTGCCAATACCTTTAGTGACCGCGATTGCAGGGTTGTTGTTTGGCCAAGCCGGAAGGAGTTTCTTCGGAAGGAGTTTCTTCGTCACCGAGTTAATTGAACTTGCCGATGTCGGGTGGGGTGCAGTCCAGCGCGAGTTGTTGCGCCTTGAGCGCAGTGGACTGGTCGTGACAGAGCGGCATGGGAATCAAAAGCACTGCCGGGCTAATTCAAATGCACCGATATACAATGAGTTGTGTTCGATCATCAGTAAGACCGTTGGTGTTCAGGAGCAGGTGCGGGCAGTGCTCGAGCCACTGGCAGCGCATGCGCTATCACTTGCTGCTCTCCGTAAAGCCGGATATCGATCTGATAGTCGATACATTGTGTTCCAGTGTCTCAAGCACACATTCGCTAGTTATTGAGTAAGTCCAGCAACGAAATTTATCGCAATCTGCCTGGATCAGTTCAGGGGGAGAACACCACCACCACAAAGTCTGTTTTCTATCCGGAAAAATGGCATTTATCTCCGGGGCAAGACAATTCCAGGCCAGCTTAATGGAGGAAGAATACCAAGTCAGCCTGTTTGAACGCGCTCCATGCGACTGTAGATTTGCCTGTTTTTTTGTTCCAGTTCCCATAAATTCAGTTTTGCCTGCATGGCCAGCCAGAACTCGGGCGTGCTGCCCAGCACACAACTCAGGCGAATGGCCAGATCTTCAGTGACGTCACCACGCTCGTTTACGACTTTCGACATGGTATTGCGCGCAACACCGCATCGCTCGGCGAGAGAACTGACAGATAATCCGGTCTCAGGCAGGATGACATTTCTAATCAACGCCCCCGGGTGTGAAGGTTTACGGCTCATCAGTGATAATCCTCCAGGTTTACATCAATAACATCTTCACCATCCATCTTCCAGGTAATACGCCAGTTGCCCGTAACACGAACACTGAATTCGCCTTTTCTTGCACCTTTCAGTTTGTGAAAATACAGTCCTGCGATATCCATCTCTTCCGCCTTCTCAATAACGTCAAGTGCATCAAGAATGACGATAAGACGTGACTCCGTATCCGGGTTAATTCCACGTTTGTCACTGTAACGTGGGTCGGCAAAAAACCGCCTAAGTCCCTTATGACGAAATTTCCGTATCATCGCAAGATTGTAATCAATATGATTACAGTACGCAATGAATATTAATGGTAGTGTCTAAATCTGTTGAACTTTTCACCCGTAGAACTTCAAAATCATGCCGGAAATATTGTTGGTACAGATGTTGGTACAACAATAATAAGAATAATACAATATGCAGATAATCAATAGGTTACATAATTGGTACTATTACGTCCCTGGCCATACTTTTCCACCAAGTTTTGTAGGATAATTAAAAATTAGAGTTTGAATTATCCTAAAATTCCTGGTAGAGTCTGTACTCATGATTCATCGAGACCTTACTCCGGAACTAACCAGGGCAGCGACCCGGGCGCCTGCCATAACGCTTACAGGCCCACGGCAGAGTGGCAAAACCACGTTGTGCCGTGCCTTGTTTCCCAACCATGCGTACCGAACGCTTGAAGCTCCGGACGAACGCTCTTTCGCGCTGGAGGATCCGCGAACATTTCTGACACAATTCCCGGACGGTGCGGTCATCGACGAGGTACAGCGTGTGCCCGAGTTGCTTTCCTATCTGCAAGGTATCATCGACGATAACCCGGCGCCCGGACGCTGGATTCTCAGCGGTTCACAAAACTTATCCCTGTTGGAATCGGTCAGCCAGTCGCTGGCGGGACGAACCGAGGTGCATCAATTACTACCATTGACCTGGAGTGAGATCAGACGCTTTACCCAATACCCCGCGGGCCTCGAAGAAGCCCTGTTCAGCGGCGGCTATCCACGTATTTTCGATCAGGACCTCGATGCGTCGGCCTGGCTGCGCTCCTACGTCGCTACTTATCTTGAACGGGATGTGCGAATGCTCAGTAACGTCGGCGACCTCGTGACATTTCAACGTTTCGTAGAATTGTGCGCCGGTCGCACCGCACAACTGCTCAACTATTCTTCCCTGGCCAACGACTGTGGTATCTCACAGCCGAGCGCCAAGGCCTGGTTCAGCATTCTGGAAGCGAGTTTTATCGCCTTCCGCCTGCCGTCATTTAATGCAGGGCCACGTAAACGTCTCGTAAAGATGCCAAAGCTGTACTTTTACGATACCGGCCTTGTCTGCTGGCTGCTGGGAATCCGCGAACCGCAACAGCTCCGCTCACACCCGCTGCGCGGCGCTATCTTCGAGACCTGGATGGTTTCGGAAATCCTGAAACACCGCACCAATCGGGGCGAAACCCGGGGACTCTCATTCTACCGGGACAGCAACGGAGCTGAAATCGATCTTATTATTGAACAACCGGATGGTCTGACGCTGCTCGAAGCGAAGTCCTCCGCGACCCCATCGAAAAGGTTGTTCGACAGCGTCAGGCGCGTTCGGCGGCATTTCCCTGATCCGCCTCTGCCCGATGTGGCGGTCGTCTACGGCGGAGAGGAATTTCAACAGCGCGGAGACGGCCGGCTGATACCGTGGCGGATGCTGCGGACAGCAGCGCTACCCCATGCAGGTACCGTCGTACAGGTCGTCTCGGGAGGGCAGCCGATCGCGAATGCCGACATCCTCGCATTGTTTCCGGACAAAACCTGTAAGTCCGTGCAGACCGATGAACACGGCGAGGCGATTCTTGAGTTGCATTCCAGCCATCTGCCAATGACGGTATTCGTGGCCGCCAGCGGGTTCGGAGCGCACCTTGAGCGGAATTGGGTACCCGCCGAACGCGTACTCCATGTCAATCTATTTCCGCTACAGGGCGGGGGCGCGACCATTTTCCCAAAAGCAACAGGCTACATTCCAGGTTTAGTGGGGCGTTTGAATCCCATACGGGACACGCACGACAGAACGTATCTGTACGCAGATAATATCGCCATCAACGGGGGGCAACCGCAGCCGGTATCCTTCCAGCCGGGCGAAGAAATGCACCTTGCCGATGCCGAGGGCAACGAGTTGCTGGTACGAATCTTCGAGATCCTGGGACGCTCAGCGCTGGTGGGGTATCGTCAATGTCTTCCGTCGCCGGAGGCAGGATAAAACGATATGGGTGGGTCAGTTATGTTCCGTAATTTTCTTGGCAGTGTCGTCCTGTCACTAATTTGCTCTGCTTTGTATGCGGAAGATTGGCTACCGGTGTATGAAGAACCGCGGCACAAACTGGCGTTTGAGAACGATCATGCCATGATCCTGAATGTTAATTTACCACCCGGTTATGTGAGTCTCTACCATGAACACAGGATTGATCTGCTTTACGTCACGATAGTGGGGACGCAAGTATGGGCAGAACCCCTGGGTGGGGAAAGAAGAGAGGCAGACGTTAAAACCGGTGATTTGAGATTCAGTTCCGATAACCACGGCTTACCTCACGTCCATCGTGTGGGGAATATCGGTACAACTCCCTTCCATGTTATTGGCATCGGCATCAAGGACAACATATCTAATGACACGACAGCACTGGAAGGCAATACCAGTGGCATGGCTTTGGTCATGGAAAAACCCCATGCCAGTGTCTACCGGATCCAATTGCAGCCGGGAGAGAAAACGGGGCTCCATACGCATCACCTTCCCTATACAAAGGTTTATCTGTCCGCTGGGAAAGTATTGGATAGCAACGGAAATATGCAACTGGTCGAGGCCGGTGATTTTCTCTGGCAGGCGGGTGGTGAGAGTCACGGCTATGAAAACGCGGGTGATAACGAAATTACTATTATAGAGATGCTGTGGCGATGACAGGCACAAACAGAGATGGAGCAAAAAGCTGTTGGATGGTTGTGTCCCCAGAACTCTCCGATGAACCCCAGTCCCATGATGGTCGGATCACAGGCGGTGTAGATAAGTTCATATAGCCAGCATGATTTACTCCCTTTCTGCCATGACCGGTCTCGCCAGTACCGGTGGCAGGATGCAGGCAAGACTCAGGGCGAACAGGGTCATGCTGAGCAGGTTCACATTGCTGTAGTCTCCGGGGTTGATGACCATGGCCGCCAGGACAGTCATTATGATAGTAGCCAGGGCGATCCCGAACATTTCTGCCGAGGCGATGTAACCCGCCTGTTTGTCATCAAAGCCGGCGTATTCCACCAGCCCCTGAACGAAACCGGGTTGGACGATAAACACGGCCATGCCGATGACGACAAGCAGCATTGCCGACAGCAACAGCCTGGTACTGTTAAGCTCAACTTTGTTGCCGGCGGTATCCAAGGTTGATGACGCCATGGCGTTCCCGTCAGTGCTCGGCTGTCAGGTGATGCCCGTAGGGTTCGGAAACGGTAACGAGAGCGCGGTTCTTTTGCACCAGCTTGCCGTCCTCTACATCGAAGTATTCCGTCTTGGGTTCCTCCAGGGCGTCCCGGTTCTCCTCCCGATCCACACTGTAGATATCCCCGCCGGGCCCCTGGCTCTCGGCAAGGATGGTGTTGATTTTATCGTTGTCTCCTTCATCCAGTGAAAAGCCGAACACCTTCAGGTTCTCCTGCAGGTGCCGGGTATGACGCGCCCCTACTATGACTGCCCCTACCTGATCCTGCTCCAGTATATAACGTATAGCCACGTTGCCTGTGCTTACGCCGTGTTTGGCGCCGATATCCTTCAGAGTCTGCAGGAGGCGCTGAAATAGTGCCCAGCCGCCGAAATCACAGACGATGCGGTAGTACTTGTCCAGGGATACGTTCTCAAAGGCAGGCCTCCCCGGATCCGGGATCCCCAACCACTTGTCACTGAAAAGACCCCCTCCGAGAGCGCCGTAACACAGGAGCTTCATGTCATGGTTTGCACAGAGTTCCACCATCCCATTTTCGGGCCGCCGGTCCGTCAATGAGTACTGCACCGTATTGGAAACAAGGTCCACACCTGCATCCAGGATCTCTTTTGTGTGTTTTACGTCGTAGTTGGTCACGGCCAGCTTGTCTATCTTGCCCGCCTGTTGCAGTTTCTGCAGGTGCAGCGCCATGTCCACGTGACCCGGGATGGCGAACTCCCACCAGTGCATTTGTATGAGGTCGATACGCTCCTGACCAAGCCGTTCCAGTGAGCGATTGACGATATTCTCCGCGTCCCCGAAATTGTGGTTCCTCAGGTGTTCTTCTTCCAGGAAGTAGGGGACGTAGGTGGTAAAGACCTTGATATTGGCGGCGGCCTCTTCACCGTAACGGTCCTTGTAGAGTTGGCGGAACTTACCTAACTTGGCTTCCACGCCAACATAAATATCACCACAGACATAGGTGGTCATACCCCCTTCTGCAAAGGTAACGAGATCCTCCATCAATTCATTATCATCGAATTCCCTGTCGCTGTGGTCTTCGGCAATCTGCCAGTTGCCCTTCAACAGCCTGGGAATGGTAAAGCCTGGTCTTAGTTCAATGGTTTCCATATCGGGCTCTGTTTGTCGTTAGTCTTCAGGCGTGGGTGTCAGGGTATTCTCACTGTGCCGATAAATTCGTTTCTCTCCGCGGGTGATAAGAAAGCGTCCACCGCAGTTGGGGTCCGGGCAGGCAATGATGGCATCGGTGCTCATCCAGTCGTATTTTTGTGTTTCCCGTTGTTTTGCAGGCAGTAACGGCAATATTGCCGCAAGGGGATACATGGGAAAACGGACGCCGGGAGGGAACTCAATAAGATCATCATCAGTAACCGTAAAATAATCGCCAAGCTTATGCTGGCAAACCATTGGCCTACCATCATCGCCGGCTATAACCTCCACCCTCAAATCATATAATTCATATTCATCACGATTCATACTTAGATAGTAGCATTTTTTTAGGGTCGGACCAGTATAACTCTGGATAACCCATTGATTATATTATGGATAAATTCTAAAACAGGGCTGCAAATGAGCTTAAAAGGGCCATTTTGGGGGTAAAATGAGTTACATGTTCCCCGGCATTACCCTCGGGGTCAGGATAAGTTCCTTCATATCGCTGCCTAGTGATACCAGTTCCGCATAGCTGGATGCCAGTTGCAGGGTTCGGTAGTTTGGGTGAACTACCCATATTGCTATCGATTCGGGACCGTTCAGGACCAGTCCTTTGTCGTGATTGAACAGCAGGCCGGTTTCAAATTTGCGTTGCCCGGCAATCCTGACGGTTTTCACACCTGGTGGTTCGGCGGCGCCGGCAACCGGCAGGCACAAGTCACTGCTTTCCTGGCTGCGGCAACGCACATGATAATTGTCGACCGGTTGACTGGTAATAGCGTCTATGGCTTTGAAGCGGATGGGGATGATTTCCAGGCGCTTGATTTCATCACGTTTCCACAGACCATGATAGTCGCCGATTAAGACCCCCCCCAATACGGCTGCCAGGCAAGCCAATGCGATGATAAGTATTTTCACGTTGTTACCGGTCCGGTCAAAAACGGTTTTCCCAGCCGAACGCCGGGTCGGCAAAAACCACGAAGTCCGGGTTGAGCAAAGAGTCCTTGGTATTGTAGCGCAAGCGGGTAAAATCGGTGTCAGTTACCCTGCCCCCCGCTTCTTCAACAATGCACTGACCTGCGGCGCTATCCCATTCCGAGGTAGGCCCGAAGCGTGCGTATATGTCGGCAATTCCTTCAGCCACCAGACAAAATTTCAGCGAACTGCCGATTGCAATGGTTTCAACGTCATTGCCCAGATCCCTGAAGAACTTTTGCTGCTGTTTGTTGCCGTGCGAGCGGCTGCCGGCAACGACCAGGGAGTCGGCCCTGCTGGTTCTTGCACTCAGTCGGGCGCACGGTTCGCCGTTACCCTGTTTATAAGCCCCCTCGTTTTTGGCCGCGTAATAACAGAGCTGTGTTACCGGTACGTAAATTATGCCGAGAACGGGGTAATGATCCTTGACCAGAGCGATATTCACAGTGAACTCCCCGTTGCGCTTGATGAACTCGCGGGTTCCGTCAAGCGGGTCCACCAGCCAGTATTGATCCCAGGTTTTTCTCGTTGAATAAGGGATGTGGGCGGATTCTTCCGACAACACCGGGATACCCGGGGTCAGGCTGGTAAGCCCGGAACATATCAAGTCATGGGAAGCCATGTCCGCCCTGGTGAGTGGAGTCCGGTCAGTTTTGTTACTAATCTCAAAGTCTGTCGCATAGACTTCCATGATTTTTTCTGCTGCTCTCTGTGCGATTGCAGCCGCGGCTTCGGTTAAGTCCGGCATGTTGATATTTTTTATTTTTCCTGGCTGATGCGCCGACAATATATAAGTTCCCATGACCGGTTGCTTAAATTCAATCCCCGTTGTTCAAACTTCGTCAGCGGCCGCCATAGAGGTCGCGGACTGAACTTGCCGTGCCCTGCCAGGTTGTTCATTCCGGCTTCGGCGTCACATACGGCCAGCATGTGTTCTGCCAACTCCCGGGAATCGGTGGCAAGATACAATTGCCCCTCCAGCCTCATTCGGGTTGTGAGTTTGTTGATAAAACCGGGTTGTACCAGACGGCGTTTGTGGTGGCGTTTCTTGGGCCACGGGTCCGGGAAATGGATATAGATGGACGCCATGGACTCTTCCGGTATCTGCCGGTTGACGACGTCGACGATGTCATGGTTGATGGCCCGGATATTGGTAAGCTTATATTCGGCAATACCGTATAACAGACGCCCGATGCCGGGACGGTGTACTTCAACGGCCAGGTAATCAATTTCAGGGTTCTCCCTGGCCAGCCTGAGTGTGGTGTCGCCCATGCCCGTGCCGATATCCAGCACCCTGGGCGCCTCCCGGTTAAATAGTGCATGCAGGTCCAGTATTTCATCCCGGTAATCGATGCCGATGTCAACCCAATATCGGTCTAAGGCAGCAGCTTGTGCTTTCGTGAGTCGGCTCTGTCTTAATACGTAACTTTTGACAGAGTGTTTAAATGGCAATGTTTGCAACCAGCTTGCACGCGGCGCGGATTAACTGAAGAAAGTCCCGTCGATAGGGGATGACGCGCTGGCATAAGCGCGTCTCGGCATACGCCCGGCCAGGTAAGCCTGCCGTCCTGCTTGTATGGCCTTGTTCATTGCAGACGCCATTAATACCGGATATTTAGCCTCTGCAATTGCCGTGTTCATCAATACACCGTCACAGCCGAGTTCCATGGCAATCGCCGCATCCGAGGCGGTGCCGACCCCGGCATCCACCAAAATCGGCACACCGGCGTTTTCGACAATCGTTCTGATGTTGTAGGGGTTGCGAATGCCCAGTCCGGAACCGATAGGAGCGGCCAGCGGCATGACCGCGATACAGCCCATTTCTTCAAACCGCAACGCCATGATAGGGTCATCGTTGGTATAAACCATCACCTTGAAATTATCCCTGATGAGTATCTCCGCCGCTTCCAGGGTTTGCGGGATATCCGGGTACAGGGTTTTTTTATCGCCCAGCACTTCCAGTTTCACCAGGTCATGGCCATTGAGCAATTCACGCGCTAACCGACAGGTCCGCACCGCCGAGTCCGCATCAAAACAACCTGCCGTGTTGGGAAGGATGGTAAACCTGTCGGGGCTGATATAGTCAAGCAGGTTGGGTTCATCCTTATCCTGGCCGATGTTGGTGCGACGAATCGCGACCGTAACAATTTCCGCCCCACTGGCTTCAATCGCCAGGCGGGTCTCTTCCAGGTCTTTGTACTTGCCCGTACCGACCAGCAGCCGGGACGAGTACGCCTGGTTATCAATGAATAACGTGTCTTCTGGCATTACCATAAATTTCTCTAATGTGAAAAATGTATCTACTGTGTTTAATATTTGGGGTCAGAGTAAAAATACAGTCACTGGAGGGTGGCACTGGTTTATTGGTGAGAATTTTTACTCTGACCCCAAATATTAAAAAGCTCATGCAAACCTGTACGCATGTTAAGTTTGTGACTTAACTAGCCGCCCCCTATAGCGGTGACGATTTCTATTTCGTCCCCGTCCGCCAGCAGGTGGCGATCAAAGGCGCTGCGCGAGACGATTTCCCTGTTGATTTCCACCGCGACGTTGCCTTGGATTTCCAGCGCGGCGATCAGGTCGGATACCGTCGCCACGTTTGCCATGGACGTTGTTTCACCATTAACGAATAAATTCATGGGTGCTATTATACAAAACTTAAAACTTGGGGTCAGAGTAAAAATTCTTCGAGATTTATATTCTAACCACACATATCGGATGAATTTTTACTCTGACCCCAAATATTAGTATGATGCCGCAGAATAAGCTTGTGCGGGTGTAGTTCAATGGCAGAACATCAGCTTCCCAAGCTGAGAACGTGGGTTCGATTCCCATCACCCGCTTAACTGAACAATTCCAACTGGTTCCTGAGGGCTGCCTGGGCCGCGGCCAGGCGGGCGATGGGAACGCGGAACGGGGAGCAGGAGATGTAGTCCAGTTGTACCGACTGGAAAAAATTGATCGATTCCGGATCGCCCCCGTGCTCGCCGCAAATCCCGCATTTTAATTCCCGTTTTACCGATCTGCCCCTGTGTACGGCCTGTTCGACCAGCTGGCCGACGCCGGCGACGTCCATAGTCTGAAACGGGTTCTCCTCCAGCAGGTTTTTCGCCAGGTATTCGGGCATGAAACTGCCGATATCATCCCTGCTGTAGCCCAGGGTCATCTGCGTCAGGTCGTTGGTGCCGAAGCTGAAGAAGTCAGCATGCACGGCGATGTCGTCTGCGGTAATGGCAGCCCTGGGTACCTCAATCATGGTGCCGATAGGAATATCCAGTTTACCGGTGAACTTTTTCTTGAGTTTCACCTGGCTGATAACCTGCTCCACTTTTTCCCTCAGCATGGACAGCTCTCTATCCAGCCCCACCAGCGGAATCATGATCTCCGGTTGCGCATTGATGCGTTTTCTTCTGCAGTTGATGGCCGCCTCGACGATGGCGGTCACCTGCATTTCCAGGATTTCCGGGTAGGTCACGGTCAGCCGGCAACCGCGATGACCCAACATGGGATTGACTTCGTGCAGCTGGTTGACCCGCCGGATAATCCTGTCGAGGCTCACCTTCATGCTCCGGGCAAGCTGGCGCTGCAATTTTACGTCCTCCGGCAGGAATTCGTGCAGCGGCGGGTCCAGCAACCGTACCGTGACCGGCAGGCCGCGCATGGTGCTGAAAATCCCCTCGAAGTCCCGGCGCTGGAAAGGCAGCAGTTTTTTCAGCGCCGCGCGCCGCGCAGTCTCGTTCTCGGCGAGGATCATCTCACGCATTGCCGCGATGCGATTCTCACCGAAGAACATGTGCTCGGTCCGGCAAAGCCCGATCCCTTCGGCGCCGAACTCCATGGCCATGGCTGCATCCATGGGGGTATCGGCGTTGGTGCGTATCACCAGTTTCCGCGTCCTGTCGGCCCAGGCCATCAGCGTTTTGAATTCACTTGTGAAGGTAGGCGGTTGCATGGCCACTTCGCCCAGCATGATTTCGCCGTTGCTGCCGTCTATGCTGATAATATCCGCCGGGGTGATTATTTTGTCCTTGATGGTAAGGGTCTTGCGCTTGCTGTCGATAATCAACTCACCTACGCCGGTTACGCAACACTTTCCCCAGCCGCGCGCCACCACTGCCGCGTGACTGGTTGAACCGCCCGTGGAAGTCAATATGGCCTCGGCGACGTGCATGCCGTGAATATCCTCTGGGCTGGTTTCCCGCCTGACGAGTATGACCGGTTGACCGTTTTCGCTCTGTTCCACAGCCTCATCGGCAGAAAAAACAGGATAACCGGACGCGGCCCCGGGCGATGCCGGCAGGCCCGTAGCCAGCACGTTCCGCTTTGCCTTGTGATCGAAGGATGGCAGTAATATCTGGTTCAGGTCATTGGCGGGGACGCGCAACAGCGCGTCTTTCTGGTTGATCAGGTTTTCCTTGACCATATCCACTGCAATTTTTACCGCCGCCGCGCCGGTACGTTTCCCGGTACGGGTTTGCAATATGTACAACACGCTTTTTTCGATGGTAAATTCGATGTCCTGCATATCCTTGTAATGGGTTTCCAGGATATGCTTTACCTTGAGCAATTGTTCGTAGATCTCCGGTCGCCATTTTTTCATCCTGGCAACCGGCTGCGGCGTGCGTATGCCTGCAACCACGTCTTCTCCCTGGGCGTTAATCAGGAATTCTCCGTAGAATTCATTTTTTCCCTTGGTCGGGTCCCGGGTAAAGCCGACGCCGGTGCCCGAATCGTTGCCCATGTTGCCGAACACCATGGACTGGATATTGGCTGCGGTTCCGATTAGTCCGCGTATGTTGTTTATCTTGCGATATGCTTGCGCCCGCGGGGTGTTCCAGCTTTGAAACACGGCTTCGACGGCCTTCTCAAGTTGCTCATGGGGCGCCTGGGGGAAGGTCTCATCGCTGTGTTGTTTGTAGACCTTCTTATAAGCGGTAATCAGCTTTTCCAGGCCCTCCTCGTTCAGGTCGGCATCTTCAGTGACACCGTATTGTTGCTTGATCCGGGTGAAAACGGTCTCGAAATGTTCATGTTCGATGCCCATGACCACGTTGCCGAACATATTAATCAGGCGCCGGTAGGCATCCAGCGCGAAGCGCCTGTTACCCGTTTGCAGGCCAAGTCCGATTACGGATTGGTCCGTCAGACCCAGGTTCAGGATCGTATCCAGCATGCCCGGCATACTGGCGGCTGCGCCGCTCCTGACGGAGACCAGCAACGGGTTGTCATCATCACCGAACTTCTTGCCGGTCTCTTTCTCCAGACGGGTCATGTTCAGCCTGATGCTGCCTTGCAGCCCCTTCGGGAGTTTGCCGTCACTTTGGTAATACTCGGCACATGTGGTGGTGGTAATGGTGAAACCCGGCGGGACGGGCAGGCCGATGCTGGTCATCTCAGCCAGGTTGGCGCCCTTGCCGCCGAGTAGATTTACATCATTCCGGCTTCCTTCGGATAACTGATTGCCGAAGTAATAGGTGCGCTTTACGTTGTTCAGCTTGTTGGTCAAGACGTCTTATTCCTGATTAGCCCGCATCAAGCGCAGGCTGTAATGAAGAAATAGTGAGAAGATTATCGTAACTCATTGACGGCAAATATGTTTACGGTTGCAACAAGCGACCTGGTGAGAAATGCGGGTTAGTACTCTTTCCAGGTGATATTGCCATGTTCAGCGGGTCGGGAAGCGGTTGAGCGCCAGGCGCGCCGTGCAGGTAATGGCGCGCCCTTGCCAAGCGGTGCAACGCCGCGGGCGACCGCTTCCCGACCCGCCCGCAGGGAGCCAAGCAGCGGCTCCAATACGGCGTTGCAGTCCTTGACAAGGGCGCGCCATTCTCTGCGGACTGCGCCTTGTCTTGAAGCCGCTGCTTGGCTCTGAACATGGCAATATCACCTGGAAAGAGTACCGGTCCACAGGCCCATAAAGGTATTGACAGGCATGGCCTCAAGCGCAGGCCGGCTTGCACAGGCCGCGAGGATGGCGTCTTTCCGGGCCGTGGAGAAATGCCCGGCTACCGCATTGTTGAACTTTTCCAGCAACAGGGGAATGCCCTCTTTGCGCCGTCGCCGATGACCGACAGGGTATTCGACGACTACCTTATCCGTCCTGGAACCGTCACGGAAAACCACCTGCACCGAATTGCCTATGGCGCGTTTATCCGGGTCATGATAATCGATAGTGAACTGCCTGTTTTCAGTTACCTCCATCTTGTCCCTGAGTGCATCGATACGCGGGTCCGCGGCAACGTCATCCTCGTAATCCTCTGCGACCAGTCGACCGAATATCAAGGGAATCGCCGTCATGTATTGAATGCAATGATCGCGGTCGGCCGGATTATCCAGGGGACCGGTTTTATCGATAATCCGCGCCCCGGCTTCCTGTGTTTCCACTATCACTTTGTCAATTTCATCCAGGCGGTCTTTCAATTGTTCGTGCAGCACCATGGCCGCTTCCACCGCGGTCTGGGCATGAAACTCTGCCGGAAACGATATCTTGAATAATATGTTTTCCATGACATAACAGCCGAACGGCTGTTCTACGAGAATATCATTTCCTTTGAACAACACGTCCTGAAAGCCCCAGTGATCGGCGCTAAGCGCCGACGGATAGCCCATCTCGCCGGTCAGCGAGATGAGAGCATGGCGCACTGCCCGGCTGGTCGCATCGCCTGCCGCCCAGCTTTTTCTCGAACCGGTATTGGGCGCATGGCGATAGGTGCGTAACGCGCCGCCGTCGATCCAGGCATTGGAAACGGCATTGATAATCTGTTCCCGAGTGCCGCCCAGCATTCTTGTGGCTACGGCGCTGCTGGCTATGCGAACGAGCAGGACATGATCCAGGCCGACACCGTTAAAACTGTTTTTCAGAGCGAGTACACCCTGGATCTCATGGGCCCGGATCATGCCGTTGAGGACGTCTGCGATGGTCAGCGGGTCTTTCCCCGCGGCGCTATTCTCCAGGCTGAGATAGTCGGCGACAGCAAGAATGCCGCCGAGATTATCGGAAGGATGTCCCCATTCGGCGGCCAGCCAGGTGTCGTTGAAGTCCAGCCAGCGCACCAGCGCGCCGATATTGAATGCCGCCTGCACCGGATCCAGCCGGTAGTTGGTGCCGGGCACCCGCGCCCCGTTCGGCATTTCGGCTCCGGGCACCACCGGCCCCAGCATCTTTGTGCAGGCGGGAAATTTGAGCGCCATCATAGCGCAGGCCAGGGTATCCAGCAGGCAGTAAAATGCAGTGCTGCGCGCCTCCTCGCTTGCGGTCTCGCCGCCCAATACATAATCGGCAATATCCTGCAGCAGCACATCGGCCGAGGGTCTTTTGGCGTCTCGTACGCCCATATTTGACATGTGTGGGTCTCTCAAAAGTTTGTATCAGTTTAAGGAAACTCTGAGACTTAATCTCAGAGGTTCCTACGATACAAGGATGTATCGTCAAAATCAATGCCGATAAGGCATTGATTTTGTGAGGAAAACAAAAATCGCAATTTTTTCCGTACTCTGACAAGTCCTGGATGGACTTGTTCAGAGTTTTCTTAACATCATATTCATTGTCCGGCAAAAAAGATGAACAAAGAGTCGCCAAGGGTGACACATTTTACAACCTGTCAATGACCTTTTTTCGCCGTTGCATTCTGGACCGCCGTTAAGATGCCGCGCAGGATGTTATATTCATTGCCGTCCAATCGGGTGCGATTGAACAGGCGTTTGAGGCGGCGCATCAGACGGCGCGGTTGCTCCGGGTCGAGATAGCCGATGTCGGACAGCGTATCCTGGATGTGTTGATAAAAGTATTCCATCTGTTCCGCTGTAACCGGGGATTCCGGATTGTCGCGGGCAGTTTCCGTTTCTTGCCGGGCGAGATACTGCTTACCGATTTCATAGCAGATAATCTGTACCGCTGAAGCAATATTCAGGGAGGAAAAATCCTTATTGGTCGGTATGCGGATCATGGCATGGCATATTTCCAGTTGCTCATTAGACAGGCCGGAACTTTCGCAGCCGAAAACGACAGCCATGCCGGCTGTGGTGTTGACACGGGCCATGATCTGCTCTGCCGCAGCTTCAGGTGTGACCTCCGGCCAGGCGATGCTTCTTGCTCGCGCGCTGCTGCCGAACACAAGTTCACAGTCCGCAACCGCTTCTTCAAGACTTGAAAATACCTGGCTGTGGGCCAGAATATCGTCCGCACCAGCGGCCCTGGCGGAGCATTCCGCACTGGGAAAGCGCTGCGGGGACACCAGTACCAGTTGTTCCAGGCCCATGGTCTTCATTGCCCGGGCGGTGGCGCCGATATTTCCCGGGTGTGTCGTATTTACCAGGACAATCTTTACGTTTTCCAGCATATAATGGCTCTCCGAAACCGGTTTCAGTGATATAAGATATTTGGGGTCAGAGTAAAAATACTTGATAGTACGGCAACATAATCTATCGGATTAACCGTATTTTTACTCTGACCCCAATATCCTAACTGTAGGAGAAAAAAATGCACCCTATGATGAATATAGGAATCCGCGCAGTCCGTTCCGCAGGTGATTTTATCACCCGCTGCATGGACCAATCGCAGGGTATCGCAGTTACGGAAAAAAGCCGTAATGATTTTGTCAGTGAAGTTGATAGACGCGCGGAACTGATGATTATCGACGGCCTGCGCAATGCTTATCCCGACCACGCCATTCTAGCCGAGGAAAGCGGTGCGCAAGGGGATGGCGATTACCAGTGGATCATCGATCCGCTCGACGGCACGACGAATTTCCTGCATGGATTTCCCCAGTTTGCAATCTCGGTTGCATTAAAGCACAAAGGCATCCTTGAGCAGGGCATTATTTATGACCCGCTACGCCAGGAATTATTCACTGCGAGCAGGGGCGACGGCGCCCACCTGGATGGACGGCGCATCCGTGTTACCCGGCTGAATACGCTTGAAGGCGCACTGATCGGCACCGGGTTTCCGTTTCGATCGCTGGACAAGCTCGATACCTATATCGAAGTATTCCGAAAACTGACTGCCGTGACTGCCGGCATAAGACGGCCGGGAGCGGCCTCCCTGGACCTTGCCTACGTTGCCAGTGGTCGTCTGGACGGGTTTTGGGAATACGGATTGGAACAATGGGACATTGCCGCCGGGGCCTTGCTGATCCAGGAGGCCGGAGGATATGTCAGTGACATAGACGACGCCAGTCCCTGGAAGGATACCGGTAACATCGTTGCGGGAAACCCCGATGTCCATAACCTGTTGCTGGATGTAATCCGCGCGGCATAATATTCCTATACAGCTATTCTTTGCAGGTGATAAACTGTTCGGCGATGTGGTCACTTCTCACGGTGTTTTGCCTGCTGCAGACTCTTTGTGCTCATCACAGCAATAAAAGCGCGCAGCATGTTTTATCGCGGAG
This sequence comes from Gammaproteobacteria bacterium, assembly GCA_965205405.1. Taxonomy (GTDB): domain Bacteria; phylum Pseudomonadota; class Gammaproteobacteria; order Eutrophobiales; family Eutrophobiaceae; genus JAAXHV01. Next base: position 571,238 of record OZ242169.1, on the reverse strand, counting down.
GTGTGCGGGATGTATAACCGGCAATGGTCGCATTGGACCATTTTCGCAATACGGCTTTCGTCTCCCCCCGGTTTTTCTCCGGGGGAAAACCGTTTGAGCCAGGCGTACAGCAAAACCAGCAACAATATTATAATTAACAGACGTAACACTTTTTCTAAAGACGTATAATCCGCGTTCCCAACTATTTTCTTGTAAAACACCGGCGCATAGAGTGAAGCAATATAATAACCGGGATGCCACCCGGTATCCATGCTGCATTGTCTGCAAAGCAATGATAATGAGAGTTTAGGAGATGAATCTACACGAATACCAGGCAAAAATTCTTTTTTCAGAATTCGATATACCCGTACCCAAAGGAAAATCTGCCGGTTCCGTAGCGGACGCCCTCGAAATAGCCGACCAACTGGGCGGTAACCGCTGGGTCGTAAAAGCCCAGGTTCATGCCGGGGGACGCGGTAAGGCCGGAGGTGTAAGACTGGTAACCGGCAAACAGGAACTGGAAGAATATGTCAACAGTCTGCTGGGTACAATCCTGATTACAAAACAATCCGGGGCCGAAGGTAAACCGGTAAATCGTGTGCTGGTTTCAGCCCTGTCGGATATCGAGACCGAGTTGTACCTGGGTATGCTGGTTGACAGGAGCCGGCGCCGGATTGCGGTTATGGCCTCCGCCGCCGGAGGAATGGATATAGAAGAAGTCGCAGCAACGGAACCCGAAAAGATATTCACCTTCGCCATCGACCCGGTGATGGGACTACAGCATTATCAATGCCGGGCTTTGAGTATTTCGCTGGGGCTGGATGGACCGCAAAGCAAACAACTGGCAAAAATTTTGTCGGGCCTGTACCGGCTGTTTGTTGGCAAGGATCTCAGCCTGATTGAAATAAATCCCCTCGTCATTAGCAAAGACGGAGATTTGGAGGCCCTGGATGCCAAGGTCAGCGTGGACGATAACGCCTTATATCGTCAGGCAGAACTGGAAAGCTGGCGGGATCCGAGCCAGGAGGATGAGAAAGAGAATAAGGCCAAGGTATTCGACCTGAATTACGTCGCGCTGGATGGCGATATCGCCTGCATGGTAAACGGGGCCGGCCTGGCCATGGCAACCATGGATATCATCAAGTTGCATGGCGGTGAGCCCGCCAATTTCCTGGACGTGGGCGGCGGGGCGACGACGGAACGTGTTACCGAAGCCTTCAAGCTGATCACGTCGGACACGAAAGTAAGGGCAATCCTGGTCAATATTTTCGGCGGCATAGTTCGCTGCGACCTGATAGCGGAAGGAATTATCGCGGCGGTCAGGGAAGTGGGGCTCGATATTCCGGTTGTGGTCAGGCTGGAAGGCACCAGGGTTGAAGAAGGTAAGCTGCTGCTCAATGAAAGCGGGCTGAAGATCACATCGGCCGATGGTCTGAGTGATGCTGCAGACAAGGTTGTAGCGATGAGTCGGGGAGAGAACTGATGGCTGTCCTGGTGAATAATGATACAAAGGTAATCGTCCAGGGATTTACCGGTCGCCAGGGCACTTTCCATGCGGAACAGGCGCTTGAATACGGGACGCAAATTGTCGGTGGCGTTACCCCGGGGCGCGGTGGCCAGACTCACCTGGACAGCCCTGTGTTCAATACCGTAAAAGAGGCGGTCATGGAAACCGCCGCGCACGCCAGTATGATAATGGTCCCGGCGGCGTTTGCGGCGCAGGCAATTACTGAGGCTGCTGAGGCCGGAATCAGGCTCATAGTCTGTATCACCGAAGGCATCCCGATTATTGATATGGTCAGGGCCCGCGCCAGTATCGACCTGTATCCTGGAGTAAGGTTGATCGGCCCCAACTGCCCCGGCATCATTACGCCGGGGGAATGCAAGATAGGCATTATGCCGGGCCATATCCACAAGCCCGGTTGTATCGGCATCGTTTCCCGCTCGGGCACTTTAACCTATGAGGCGGTACACCAGACCACACTGGCCGGACTTGGCCAGAGCACTTGTATCGGTATCGGTGGCGATCCGATACACGGCATGAATTTCATTGACTGCCTGGAGCTGTTTCAACAGGACCCGGCCACAACCGGCATCATCATGGTGGGCGAGATAGGCGGCAGCGCCGAAGAAGAAGCGGCAGAGTTTATCGGACAGTATGTCAATAAACCCGTAGTAGGTTATATTGCCGGCGTTACTGCGCCCCCGGGAAGGCGTATGGGACATGCCGGCGCGATTATCTCAGGCGGCAAAGGGAGCGCGAGCGACAAATTCTCCGCGCTTGATGCTGCCGGTGTCACAACCGTCAAGTCACCTGCCGAACTGGGTGAGGCTATTGCCGCAAAATTAATGGGGTCAGAGTAAAAATACTCGACGATAAATCAGCGCCGGCTGCCAACTTGACTGTATTTTTACTCTGACCCCAAATATTCAAATATTATGAAGCGTATTGCTATTGTCCAGGTTGATTTGTGTGTCGGCGATTTAGACGGTAATACGGAACTGGTTCTTGAATACATTTCCAGGGCCAGAGACAGCGCCGGCGCAGATACTATTATATTCCCCGAGTTGGCCCTTACCGGTTATCCGCCGGAAGACCTGTTATTGCGTCCTCATTTCCACGTACAGGTGGAACAGGCCTTGCAACGAGTGATGCGCGGGTCGCAGGGCATAAGCGTTATCCTCGGCTATCCGACGCAAAATGAGACGCGCTTGTATAACTCCTGCAGTCTGATCAGGGACGGGGAGATCATCACAACCCACCATAAAAGAAACCTGCCCAATTACGGTGTTTTCGACGAAAAACGTTATTTTACCGAAGGAGAAGAACTGAATCTGGTTGAAACCCCGGACCTCAAGGTCGCGCTGAGTATATGTGAGGACCTGTGGACCGAAGACCACGTCAGTGAAGCAGCCGGCGCCGGGGCGCAACTGTTGATCAATATCAACGCCTCTCCCTACCACACAGACAAATCCAGCGTCAGGGAGGTACTGCTGAAGCGGCGCGCGGTTGACCATAATATCGCGATCATCTACGTCAACCTGGTGGGTGGCCAGGATGAACTGGTATTCGACGGTGGTTCCCTGGTCATCGATTGCCGTGGTGAATTCGTCTTCAAAGCCCCGCAGTTTGAACAGGGTCTGTACCTGGTGGAACTGGACCGGGGGGCGGCGGGCGCTATAACCATGGAAGCCAAATCAGTGCAGTGTCCGCCCCTGGACTTTACCGAAAGCGTCTATCGGGCGCTGGTGCTTGGCGTCAAGGATTACGTGTCGAAAAACGGTTTTAAGGGTGCGGTGATCGGTTTGTCGGGCGGCATCGACTCGGCGCTGACCCTGGCCATCGCCGTGGATGCGCTCGGTCCGGAAAACGTTGAAGTACTGATGATGCCGTCCCGCTACACTGCCGCCATGAGTAACGAAGACGCACAGGAAATGGCCGATAAGCTGGGCGTCTCCTGCCATACGGTGAATATCGAAAAACCTTTTTCGGCGTTCGCGGAGATTTTATCACCGGTTTTCAAGGATCTCCCCGTGGATACAACCGAAGAAAATATCCAGGCGCGCTGCCGCGGATTGTTGCTTATGGCCGTATCCAACAAAACCGGCAAGCTGGTTTTGACGACGGGCAACAAAAGTGAAATGGCGGTGGGTTACGCAACCTTGTACGGGGATATGGCCGGTGGGTTTGCGCCGCTCAAAGACGTGCCGAAAATCCTGGTCTACAAACTGTCCCGCTGGCGCAACCGGACCGGGGGAATCATTCCGCAACGGATCATCGACCGCCCGCCCAGTGCGGAGTTACGTTTTGATCAGAAAGACGAAGACTCCCTGCCTGGCTATGACGTGCTGGATCCGATACTGGAAAAATACATTGAACTGGACCACACTCCGGGTGAGATCATCGATGCAGGCTATGACCGGGATACGGTCTACAAGGTGATCAGGCTGGTGGATAAAAATGAATACAAGCGCCGCCAGGCCGCTCCCGGCGTCAGGATCACAGAACGCGCTTTCGGTCGCGACCGGCGTTATCCGATCACTTCCCGCTACCAGGAAATATAATCCAGCGGATTATTATTCGACGACTATATCTTTTATGTCGTAATAACCGGGATGGTTCGGGTAGTTCAATTCCAGGACGCGCACGGTGTCCACGGACAAGTCCGGCATTTCCAGGATTTTGTAGGTTTTGGCCATCAGCACCAGGGCATCGGGTACCGAAGGCGTGCGCGGATAAGACTCCACCACGGTCCTTGCCCGGTTGAGCGCCGCCAGGTACGCGCCTCTTTTCAAATAATAGTTTGCCACATGTACTTCGTGCCGGGCGAGGCGGTTGCGCAGGAATACCATCCGTTTTTTCGCGTCCTCGGCGTATTGGCTCTGGGGATATCTTTCCAGTAGTTCGGAAAAAGCCTGGAATGCAGTCAGGGCGGCGCCCTGGTCGCGCTGGCTTGAATCTATCGGTAAAAATCGCTCCGTCAAGCCTTTGCCGCGGTTAAAGTTTACCAGCCCCTTCAGGAAATAAGCATAATCGACGTGAAGGTTCTGGGGATATAGACGGATAAAGCGGTCACAGGCTGCCATGGACGACTCAAATTCTTCAGTCTTGTAATAGGCGTAGGCCAGGTCCAGCAGCGACTGCTGCCCGTAAACACCGAATGGAAAGCGGGTTTCGAGAAACTCGTAATACTCAACCGCCTTGCTGTAATAACCTGAATCGAGCGCACCCTTGGCTTCGGAGTAGAGTCGTTCCACCGTCCAGTTCTTGGCTTCATTGTTGTCCTTATCGCCAAACCAGGCACAACCGCCAAGCAGCAGGATGACTGCACAAATGCAGGGTATAATTCTATGGCTATACATCTTGAGTTCGGTTCATATCGGTCCGCCCCCGAATAATCGCACAGAATAAAAGCCTATAGCAATATTTATGCGTTCAAATGTTATTTTAGCCCTGATTATGTATTGCCAGATCGTGATATACTGCCGCTTTTTCCGGTATTATCAGGCATGAGTGAGTTTGAGGATACACTAAATGAAGAAAGATGGAGTTAACAGTGAGCGGCGCCGTTTTCTCACCACGACTGCATCCGTTGTAGGCGGTGCAGGCGCCCTGGCCACCAGTGTGCCGTTTGTGTCTACATTGACGCCAAGCGCCAAGGCCAAAGCAATCGGCGCCCCGGTTGAAGTGGATATCGGCGATTTGGAGGTCGGGGAGCGAAAAATAGTCAAATGGCGCGGTAAGCCGGTGTGGATCCTGCGCCGTGATGATGCAGCGATAGACGGGCTCAGCGAATTGGATGAGGATGTAAAAGACCCGATGTCTGAAGCCCGACAACAACCGTTTTATGCCAGGAACGAGTACCGTTCACAACGCCCGGAATACCTGATCGTGTTGGGCCTTTGCACCCATCTCGGTTGTTCGCCCAATTACATCAGGAAAACTGAAACTCATCCAATCTTTGATGACTGGCGGGGCGGCTTCTTTTGTCCATGCCACTTCAGCAGCTTTGACTTGGCCGGCAGAGTTTTCAAAGGTGTGCCGGCGCCCACCAACCTGGTAGTGCCGCCGCACCAGTACCTGAGCGATACCCGGGTATTAATCGGTGATGATTCGGGCGCCGTCCAGTCATGAGTAACCGGTTAATTGCATTGCGCGACTGGGTGGACGCGCGCTTTCCTTTGATGCGGTTATGGAATGAGCACCTGGCCCAGTATTACGCCCCGAAAAATTTCAATTTCTGGTATTTCTTCGGCTCATTGGCCCTGTTCGTCCTGGTGATCCAGATTATCACCGGGATCTGGTTGACCATGAACTATAAACCGTCCGCGGAACTCGCTTTTGCCTCGGTCGAGTACATCATGCGCGATGTGGAGTGGGGTTGGTGGATACGTTACATGCACTCGACCGGCGCCTCCGCATTCTTTATCGTGATCTACCTGCACATGTACCGGGCGATGCTGTACGGTTCCTACAAAAGGCCCAGGGAGTTGCTCTGGATCATCGGCATGCTCATTTACTTCACACTGATGGGAGAGGCGTTCTTCGGCTATTTGCTGCCGTGGGGTCAGATGTCTTATTGGGGCGCCCAGGTAATCATATCGTTATTCGGCGCGTTGCCGATTGTCGGAGACGAACTTGCCTTGTGGATACGGGGCGATTTCGTCGTATCGGACGTGACCCTGAACCGGTTTTTCGCCCTGCACGTCATCGCCTTCCCCCTGGTGTTGTGCGGCCTGGTCGGTGCGCACCTGATCGCCTTGCACGAGGTCGGCTCAAATAATCCGGATGGAATTGAAATAAAGAACTACAAGGACGCCGACGGTATTCCGCTGGACGGCATCCCCTTTCATCCTTACTACACCGTCAAGGATATTGTCGGGGTCGTGGTCTTTTTGATCATTTTTTGTGCGGTTGTATTTTTCAAACCCGAGGTGGGCGGCTATTTTCTGGAAGCGAACAATTTCATCCCCGCCGACCCGCTCAAGACACCGGCACACATAGCGCCGGTGTGGTATTTCACCCCGTTCTATGCCATTTTGCGGGCCGTGCCGAGCCAGGTCGGTGGTGTTATCGCCATGGGCGCGGCAACGTTGCTGTTCTGTTTTCTCCCCTGGCTGGACCGGAGTCCGGTCAAGTCCATCCGCTACCGGGGCCGGAATTACAAGATTGCCCTGGCCTTATTCACGGTCAGTTTTATTGCACTGGGCTGGCTGGGGCTGCAAGCCGCTACGACGATCCACACCTGGATGGCGCGCTTGTTTGCCGTGATATATTTCCTGTTTTTCCTGTTGATGCCGTTTTATACCGTCTCCGATAACGATAAACCCGTGCCGGACAGGGTGACATGATTATTACACGTATTCCAATGCCGAAGTGGGGGCGGAATTTAATTCCGTCCCCTGTTATTCTGCTGTTGTTGCTGCTGGCGACAAACCCTTGCCTGGCTGCCGGCAACAACGGCCACATGCTTCACGCAGATGTTGACCTGTCCGATAAGAAATCATTACAGCGCGGCGCCCGTACCTTTGTAAATTATTGCCTCAGTTGCCATTCCGCCTCGTTTATGCGCTACAACCGCCTGGGTAGAGACCTGCACATAAGCGAGGACGTCCTGAAGGAAAATTTCATGTTCGGGACGGACAAAACGGGCGATACCATGACTGTTGCCTTGAACAGGCGGGAAGCAGAGAAATATTTCGGGGTAGCTCCCCCGGACCTTTCAGTAAGCGCGCGCGCGCGCGGCGCAGACTGGTTGTATACCTACCTGATGACGTTTTATCGGGATACATCCCGCCCCAATGGCGTCAACAACCTGGCTTTCGAGGATACTGCAATGCCCCACGTACTCTGGCAGTTACAGGGTTGGCAGGAACCCGTGTATAGGGAAGTAACTCATCGGGACGGCAGGATAAGCAGGACGATCGACTACCTGGAAGTTGTGAACGAACCGGTCGATAAGCCGAAACCCTACCAGGATGAAAGCTATGAGGAGACGATAACCGATCTGGTGAATTTCATGGTCTACCTGGGGGAACCTATCAAACTTAAACGCAAGACAATCGGCGCCTGGACCATAGCGTATCTTCTGGTGTTACTGGTTTTGGTGTACCTGCTCAAGCGGGAATACTGGCGCGACGTACAATGAATACTTTACCTAACGGCGGGCCGGTGATGGTCCTGTATTCCGACATGACCTGCCCGGTCAGTCACTGTGTGCGTCTGGCTCTGGCGGAAAAAGATATCGATACAGAGATTAAATATATCCACGAGGACAGTATTCCTGATGAACTGGCGGAGTTAAATCCATACAACACGGTTCCCACCCTGGTAGACCGTGAACTTACTTTGTATGACGCTCAAATCATACTGGAATACCTGGATGAACGTTTTCCTCATCCGCCGTTGATGCCGGTTGACCCTATGTCCCGCGCCATAAACAGGCAATTGAGATACCGAATTATGCGGGATCTGTACAACCTGGCCGAAGAGATGGTCGATGAAAATGAAATTGCCGCAGCAAGCGCCAGGAGAAGCCTGCGCAACAGCCTGATGGCGATAGAGCCGGTGTTCTCTCAAATGCCTTACTTTATGTCTGATAATTATACCCTGGTGGACTGCTGTATGGCGCCGTTGCTGTGGCGTCTTGAAGCCTACAACATCAGGTTACCCAATAGCGCGAAGGCGTTGCGCAAATACGCGCAATCGCTGTTTGAACGCGATGCGTTCCAGTCCAGCATGTCTGAACCGGAACGTGATATGTGTGAGCGTATGACGGCCTGACATAGCGCCGTATATTTGGGGTCAGTGTAAAAACTCTATAAGTTTTTACACTGACCCCAAATATGAAATATGATGATTTACTGCGTTTCAGTCTCCGCTTCCTCCGCTTCCGTGTCATCGTCCGGCTCTCTGTACTCGAAAAGTTTTACTACTTTCTGTACGCCTCCGGTGCGCCGGGCGATTTCCGTTGCTACGTCGCCTTCCTGCGTGGAAACCAGACCCATGAGGAAGGTGACGCCGTTCTCGTTTACAACTTTTATATGCAGGCTGCTCAGGTCTTTTTCCGCAAAGATCTTTGCTTTTATCTTGGCGGTAACTACGGAGTCCGCACTGCGCGAGATAAGTGAACTGGGGGCGGCAATTGCAATTTCATCGTGTACCCGGGTCACTTTTTCAACGTTATTTACGAGGTCAATCACGGCCTGTCGATCCGCTTCGGTCGGCGCTTCCCCGCTGACCAGGACCGAGGTGTTATAACTGGTAAAATTGATATGCACCCGTTTGTTCAAATCTTTTTGATTCGACAACGCCAGGCGGGATTTTATCTCAATGGCTTCGTCTTCTATGAAAGTACCGGTTGTCCTCCGATCTGAAGCCAGTGTTGTGACCGCGGTGGTGGCGCCGGTTACTGCTAGGGGGGCGCAGCCTTGTAATACGAACAGGTGCGCAAGGAGAATGATTAACAGGTGGTATTGTTGCATTTTCATGTAGCTGCTCCGAGTAGTTTATGGTCGATCAGGTCACAAAGTGAATGGATTATCATCAGGTGCACCTCCTGAATCCTGGCTGTAGAGTCAGCCGGCACACGCAGTTCAATATCGGATTTCAGCAGGATATTGGCAACCTGTCCGCCTGTCTTGCCGGTCAAGGCTATGACGTGCATGTGTTTGTCCTGGGCGGCGTCGATTGCATGAATAATATTATGGGATTCTCCGCTGGTGCTGAACGCCAGCAGAATATCATCCGGATGCCCCAGCGCCCGGATCTGCCTGGAAAAAATATCGGCAAACTGGTAATCATTGGCTATCGACGTTAATACGGATGAGTCGGTAGTCAGGGCGATGGCCGGCAGCCCCGGCCGTTCCAACTCAAAACGGTTGATCATTTCTGAAACGAAATGCTGGGCATCTGCGGCTGAACCGCCATTGCCGCAACTGAGAATTTTATTGCCGTTCATCAGGCAGGCGATCATTAATTCAGCGGCGCTTGCGATTAACGGAGCGAGGCTGTTCCCGGACTCAACTTTGATCCGGATGCTCTCAGCAAAATTATCTTTGACGCGTTGGATAAAATCCATCTATGTTAGTCTTCAGTTTTCAGTTTTCAGTTTTTAGCAACCACTAACTACTACCAACTAAAAACTAAAATGCCCCCTTGAACCACTCGATCTTCATCCCGTGCTCGCTTCTGCCGATTAACGTGATAACGTCAAAACGCCAGTAACAATGGTTAAATACGGATGTTTTCTGCATAAAGACCTGGCTGGTTTTCCTGATTTTATTTCTCTTTGAATTATCTATGGTCTCGACCGGATGTAAAAAAGCACTATTTTTTCTCGACCTGACTTCAATGAATATAATGGTATTGTTTTCCCGCATGATCAAGTCAATCTCACCGAACCTGGAGCGAAAGTTACGCGCCAGCAAAGCCAGGTCATGTTTTTGCAGGTAGCGTAACGCCAGGTCCTCAGCCATCCTGCCGAATTCAGCCCGGGAATTATCTGGCGCCATGCTTGCCCGGTAATTCCGGTTTACCGTTGATAATTTTACCCCAGGGTAATTTTCTGTCGATGCGGCCGATTTCGGTCATGCTGAGAATTCCCGTTTCCCCATTGAAACCGGCGTCGCGCTCAAATGCCAGCCGGGGAAGATGCGGGATAAGATTAAAGGCATCCACCCCCATTGCATATAAACGCTGATAAACGGATGTATCGGCCTGGAAATTATCGTTGATGTGGGATTTTATCGATGAGTTTTCGCCATGAGGAAATAATATCCAGGGCATGTCGGGAAACATGACTCCGTCCATATCCACATCGGCCTGTGGGTTTACACTGCCGGTAAAGATGTGCGAGGTAGCATATACCGGGATTTCCCCGGCTTTGTGGAAGCGTAACTGCGGGATGATCTGGCGTCCGGCAATAGGAAATGCGGCCATGAAAATCACGTCCACGTCGCGCCGCCGCCGGGTCTGGTTTTCCAATCTCCGGTTCAGTATCCGGCGCAGCCGTTGCGCCCGGGAATCACTGTCGTCCACATTCAACAACTGTTTCACCGGAGCGGAATAATCGTTACTCTGAGGGTCATAATCAACCATTTCCAGTATTTCCCCGCCCAGTGACGACCAGTTCTCCCGGAATGCGCCGTACAAGCGCAAACCCCACAGGTCATTCGGAATAATGACCAGGGCTCTGCCGTACCCGTCCGCAAAAGCCCGTTCAGCAACCTGGCGCGCCTCGTCTTCCGGAGACAATCCGAATTGCATCAGGGTAGGGATTATATTTCCATCAGCGCCGGTTTCCAGTTCGGCTACAGACTGGATCCGGTTCAAGGCCAGTGTCGGTACGGACAGGCCGGTCGAGGTGGATAACTTCGTCAATGCCTGTTTTTCCAGTGGTCCGACGATGAAATCTGCGCCTTCCGCCACAGCCCGTGAGTATGCCTGCTCAATGTTCAATGAGTTTGCCTCATATATTTTAACCAGGGGTCTGTTCTGGTCCGAGTTATACCAGGCTGTAATAAAGCCGTCCCTGATTGCTTCGGCGGCTTTTCGGTAACCCCCGTTTAACGGCAACAGCAGGGCAATCTGGCCTGGTCGCAGGTTGTAGCGCCGGGCCGTGGCGTGCATCTGCCCGATGATGCTGTGATTGGCAGGATGCGCAGGATATTTGTCCTGCCAGGCAGCCAGCGCGCGCGACAATGGTCCAGGATCAGGCAGCAAAGTCCGATTGATAAGCGCAAGCTCCGTCCAGCCGGACAATGCCTGCGGGTCTGAGCGGTGCAGCTCGCGCAGGTCATTCCTGTCCACTTTGTTCAGGTTTTCCCAGATCTTCGCGCTATTGGCCTGCGTAGCGGCGCCCTGCGGTAAATAGGCGTTATAACTGATGAGTGTTTCAGCCGCATTGATATAGTCCGCCTGCTGTTCATAAGCAAGCGCAGTTAACCGGTGGCGCTGCGCCTGCAGTGAAGCCGGGGTGGTGGTTGGGAAATCATGCAGCAGGAGGTCCAACGCTGCTCCCGGCTGCTTATCCAGCAACTGAAGCTCGGCCTGCAAAAGCGTCTTAAACGTATTGCTGTCCGTACGCTGCGGTTTTATTGCGGATAACAACTCCCCGGCCTCGGCCGGCCGCTTCATTGAAATCAGGGTTGCCACGGCCTGCAGACGATAGAAATCGGATTTATCCGGGTGTAATTCCGCCAGGCGCTGATATTCCTCGACCGCGCGTTGATACTGGCCGTCGCTTAATAACTGCCTGATTTCCATTTCAGGATCGACGGGCAGCGCAGCTTTTCTGGTCTCCAGCGTACAGCCCTGTAACAATACGATTATGAGCAGGATTTTGAATGAATCTTGCATACGCTTATTCTATAGGGAAAAGGCGGGACAGACCATATTTCCTGCCCCCCATCATCCCTGACAAAAGTGGAGTACGTCATGCCAACTGAACCGGGCACCTTATATGTAGTGGCAACGCCTATCGGCAACCTTGAAGATCTGAGTCCGCGCGCGCAAAGAATCCTGTCCACGGTTGATCTGATCCTGGCAGAGGACACTCGCCACAGCCGCAAGTTATTGACCGCATTTAATATTAAAACCGAGATGCTCGCCTGCCACGAGAACAACGAGGAACGTTTGACGCCGCAGGTAATCAGCCGGCTTAGCGCCGGCGCCAACGTTGCCCTGGTTGCCGACGCCGGTACTCCGCTAATCAGCGACCCCGGGTTCAAGCTGGTCAGACAGGCCCACGCTGAGAATATTCCCGTGTCTCCGGTTCCCGGCCCGGCAGCGTTGATCGCGGCCTTGTCAGCCGCCGGTATCGCTCCCGCGAAGTTCCTGTTTGAAGGTTTTGCCCCGAGCAGGGCCGAGGCCCGGTTCAAGCACCTGCAAAAACTGTCCGCTGCAGATTACACCATGATTTTTTATGAAGCCCCGCACCGGATAAAAACTTTTCTGGCCGATGCCGCGTCGATCTTTGGTGAGGATAGACAAGCGTCCGTCGCCCGGGAGTTGACTAAAAAGTTTGAAACCATACGCTGCGGGACGCTGGGCGGGCTGATTGAGTGGATGAATAATGACCCCGACCAGGGCCGCGGCGAATTTGTCATCATCATCGCCGGCGCCGCCGGCAAAAAAACCGACATGCCTGAATTGGCAGCCATGTTGAAAGTGTTACTCAAATCCCTCACCTTGAAACAAAGCGTACAGATAGCAACCGAACTGAGCGGCGGCAGCAGGAACGAAATATACAATCTTGCCGTAACCCTGCAGCAAGACAGTTCGTAACAAAGGGGGAGTGCTTGAACAGGTTACTGCCTCCGCTTATCATTGCAAACCGCACAAATCCACGTTTACGTGGTCAAAATAGTAACGATAGGAGTAAAGACGATGAGCAGCGTTATTAATCTGGCAAGCTATGCACAGTCAATATTTGACAAAATCAGGAACGGACTGGATTTCGTTGGCCCCGTATTGCTCAGGTTATACCTGGTTCCCGTGTTCTGGGTAGCGGCTAATAACAAATGGAATCCGTTAGACGAGGACAGTTCACTGGACTCCGTTATCGAATGGTTCGGTAATGCCGAATGGGGCCTGGGCCTGCCGTTTCCTGCTCTGAACGCCTATATGGCCTGGGGCGCGGAATATTTCGGCGCTATCCTGCTTGCCCTGGGTCTGGCAACCCGCTGGATTTGCATCCCGCTGATGCTTACCATGATAGTCGCCATGGCAACGGTGCATATCAGTCACGGCTGGCAGGCTGTTCATGACCTGAGCAGTCCTTTCGCCTCCGCCGATGCCGGTGAGGCGCTTGAACGCCTGGCCCGGGCAAAAAGTATTTTAAAGGAACATGAGAATTACAACTGGTTGACGGAACACGGCAATTTTATTGTTTCCAATAACGGCATCGAATGGGCGGCAACCTACTTTGTCATGCTCGCCGCCTTGTTGTTTCTGGGAGGCGGCAGGTATATCAGCCTGGATTACTGGATCAGGCGCAGGTTTCATTAGGGAACCTGAAATTTGGGGTCAGAGTAAAAATACAGTCAGCGGAAAATGTTGCCGATTAATTCCAGGGTATTTTTACTCTGACCCCAAATAATACCGCTCAATACACTCTTTACCTTTGCTGTCACGTGGCGGAATAATCTTCCGGCGGTGGGCAACTGCAGAACAGGTTCCTGTCGCCGTGCAGGTTGTCCACCCGGCTTACCGGCGGCCAGTACTTATCGTCCCTGATGGTGTCCACGGGATAGAACGCTTCCTGTTTGCTGTAAGGCATGGTCCATTCGGACTCCAGCAGCAACCGGTGTGTGTGCGGCGCGTTTTTCAACGGGTTGTTTTCCCTGTCCCAGTGGCCCTGTTCTACCTGGGCGATTTCCCTGCGTATGGCTATCATGGCGTCACAGAAGCGGTCCAACTCGCGTTTGTTTTCGCTTTCCGTCGGTTCAATCATCAGGGTGTCGGCAACCGGAAAAGACATGGTCGGGGCATGAAAACCGTAATCTACCAGACGTTTGGCAACGTCGTCCACGCTGATATTGCAACTTTGCTTGATGGGGCGCAGGTCGAGGATGCACTCATGGGCAACCATGTCGTTCTTTCCCGTATACAGGATCGGGTAGTGCTCCCGTAACCGTGCGGCAACGTAGTTGGCGCTGAGGATGGCGACCAGGGTCGCCCGGCGCAGGCCATCCGCCCCCATCATGGCAATATAGGCCCAGGACACGGTCAGAATGCTGGCCGACCCCCAGGGTGCGGCTGCAACGGCGCCGACAGTGCCGGCCTTGCCCGCTGCCGGGTTTACGCCTTCCACCAGCGGGTGTTCCGGGAGAAAAGGGGCAAGATGCTGTTTCACGCCTATGGGCCCCATGCCCGGTCCGCCGCCGCCGTGGGGGATGGCAAAGGTCTTGTGCAGGTTGATGTGCATCACGTCGGCGCCCAGTTCAGCCGGACGGGCGATACCGACCAGGGCATTCATGTTGGCGCCGTCCAGGTAAACCTGGCCGCCGTGTTCATGCACCAGTGCGCAGATGTCAACAAACCCGGCCTCGTATACGCCGTGGGTCGACGGGTAGGTCACCATCAATGCGGACAGGCGCGCGCTATGCAGCTCGGCCTTGGTCCGCAAGTCGTCCACGTCGATATTTCCGGCCTGGTCGCAGGCAACCACCACGACCTCCAGGCCGGCCATGATGGCGCTGGCCGGGTTGGTGCCGTGGGCTGAGGCCGGGATCAGGCATACGTTACGCCGGCCCTCGCCCTGTAGTTGCTGGTATTTGCGGATCACCAGCAATCCCGTGTACTCTCCCTGCGAACCGGCATTGGGTTGTAACGAAAAGGCGGTGAAGCCGGTGAGGTCGCACAACATGTCCTCCAGTTCCTCAAACAACTGCATATACCCTTGTGCCTGGTCCAGCGGCACAAATGGATGGATGGCGTTGAAATCCCGGTATGACAGGGCTTCCAGTTCCGTTGCGGCATTCAGTTTCATGGTGCAGGAACCCAGGGGAATCATTGAACGGTCCAGTGAAATATCACGGCGCGCCAGCCAGCGCATGTAGCGCATCATCTCGGTCTCGCTGTGGTACAACTCGAATACCGGATGCTGCAGTATGCCGCTGCTGCGTAGTAATTGCTCCGGGATACATTCCTGCACAGTGCGGTCCAGAGTATTAATGTCCAGTCTTTGTCCCGCATCGGCTGCGAATACTCCCCATACGGCCAGTAATTCAGCACGGGTCGTCGTTTCGTCAAATGCTATTCCGAGGTAATCCGCGTCATACACTCTCAGGTTGATCTGCGCCGCGCGCGCCTTGGCGGCTATGCGCCGGGCGCGGCTGGGGACGTGGACCTTGACGGTATCGAAATAGTGCCTGTTGACAATGCCGAAGCCGAGCTGTTGCAAACCGGCAACGAGCACCCGGGTCAGGCGATGGACCCGCTCGGTGATCAGACGCAATTCCTTCGGTCCGTAATAAATGGCGTAAAAGCCCGCGATGACCGCGGGCAACACTTGTGAGGTACAGATATTGCTGGTGGCTTTTTCCCGGCGTATATGCTGCTCCCGGGTTTGCAAAGCCAGTCGCAGCGCGGTGTTGCCCCGGTCATCGACGGACACGCCGATGATACGGCCGGGCATGGATCGGACGAATTTTTCCCTGGATGCGAAAAACGCCGCATGGGGGCCGCCGTAACCCATGGGCATGCCGAACCGCTGAGAGTTGCCCACTACGATGTCAGCGCCCATTTCGCCGGGCGGCGTCAATATCACCAGGGCAAGGATATCCGCGGCAACCGCGGCAACGGCTCCCTGGCGCCGCACACGGTCGATCGGCCCGCGCAGGTCTGTGACTTCGCCGCTGCTGCCCGGATACTGAAACAGCGCGCCGAACACGTCCTTGTCTTCCAGGTCGGTGAACGGGTCGCCGACACATATTTCATAGCCGAACCAGTTTGCCCGCGTGGTTACGACGGCGATGGTTTGCGGGTGGCATTCCTGATCAATGAAAAACAGGTTGCTGTTGTTCCTGCCCACCCGTTTAGCCATACTCATGGCTTCGGCTGCCGCGGTGGCCTCGTCAAGCATGGAGGCATTCGCAATTTCCATGCCGGTCAGGTCCGTGATCATCTGCTGGAAGTTCAGCAATGCTTCCAGCCGGCCCTGGCTGATTTCGGCCTGGTAAGGTGTATAAGCCGTGTACCAGGCGGGATTCTCCAGCACATTGCGTTTGATAACGGCCGGCATGATGGTGTCATGGTAGCCCATGCCGATCATGCAGGTAAAAACTCGATTTCTTCTGCGCATTCTGCGCAAACGGACACCGACCTCGCGCTCGCTGATGGTCCTGGCCAGGGCCAGAGGCTGTTTTGAAATGATGGATTCAGGCACCGCCCTGTCGATAAGATCCTCCAGTTCATCCAAGCCGAGGTGGGAGACCATCGCCTGGATCTGACGCCTGTCCGGCCCGATGTGACGGCGCGTGAAGCCGCCGCGCATTTCCAGTTGTTCCAGCTTACTCATGATTGAATATAACGATGTTTGACAAAAGGTAGTTCCGCTACCTGGATTGTATGCAGACGCCGGCGAATTTCCACCTGTAATTCTGTGCCCGTTTCGGCGTATTCCCTGTTGACGTAACCCATGGCAACCGGCTGGTCGACACTGGGTCCGAATCCGCCGCTGGTTATTCTGCCCACAACCTGTTTCCCGGCATTCAGTATGATTGCGCCTTCCCGCACGGGGATTTTTCCTTGTTTCGTGATGCCGCGCCTCAGCTTACGCGCTGTCGTATGCAGTATTTTATCCGCCCCGGGAAACAATGCCGCCGCCGAACCGGTGCGGTATTTTTTGGCTATCATCCAGTTCAGACCCGCCTCTACGGGCGTTGTCGTCACATCGATATCGTGGCCGTAAAGACACAAACCTGCTTCCAGCCGTAATGTATCCCTGGCGCCCAGGCCAATCGGTTCCACGTACTTGTCGCGCAATAATAGTTTGGCCAGCCGCCCGGCATCTCCACTGCGGACGGAAATCTCGAAGCCGTCCTCGCCGGTGTAGCCACAGCGATTGACAAAAGCAGGCATCCCGGCAAGCTCGGTCTCCAGCGCGCCCAGGAACGGCAAGTCGAGGCACTCTTGCTGTAACACACTTAATACCTTTGCCGCTTTCGGTCCCTGTAACGCGAACAAGGCCTGCTCGCGCAGCATTTCCACCTGGTATCCCGGACCCAGCGCCTGCTTCAGGTACGCATAATCGGTTTGCTTGCACGCGCCATTGACGACGACAAACAGATAATCCGGTGTCCGGGTCAACATCAGGTCATCAATGATGCCGCCCTGTTGATTGGTGAGCAGCGTATAGCGTTGCCGGAACGGCTCCAGGGAGCGGATGTCGCCGGTGACCAGTGTTTCCATTGAACTTTCAATATCATTACCGGACAAGCGTATCTGCCCCATGTGGGAAACATCAAACAGTCCGGCGCTGCTGCGGGTATGCAGATGCTCCGCCCGGATCCCGCGCTGATACTGAAGTGGCATTTCATAACCGGCAAAATTCACAAACCTGGCGCCCAGTTCCGCATGCAGGTCGTGTAATGCCGTTTTTTTTAATCCGCCGTCCAAACTAATGTTATCCGTCAATGATCGTGTCAGGTCCTGCGTTTGTGGGGTGGATTATTGCAGCTATCAGCAATCCTGGCAAAACCCACCGACAAGACGCCATTATCTACTTGGACAGTAAAAACAGCGGTTTTCTCCAATAGACGGGGTCAACCCAGAATTCTTGGGACACAATACGTAATAAGCGCGGCTGGGGGCAGGCTTGACGCTGTTTCCGTTCCAACCTAGTATATTAACGGGAGTCAGCCGGGCAATCGCTGTCGGAACGGATTGATTTTTTATCAATTCCGGTTCGGCAGAGGAAAGTCCGGGCTCCACATGGGCAGGGCGCCAGGTAATTCCTGGGCGGCGCGAGTCGACGGAAAGTGCAACAGAAAGTATACCGCCCGGCCAAGTGGCCGGGTAAGGGTGAAATGGTGCGGTAAGAGCGCACCGCGTGGCTGGCAACAGCCACGGCATGGTAAACCCCGCCTGGAGCAAGGCCAAATAAGGGGGCGATAATGTGGCCCGCATAGTCCCCGGGTAGGCTGCTGGAGGTGTATGGTGACGTACATCCTAGATGAATGATTGTCCTGGACAGAACCCGGCTTACAGGCTGACTCCCATCTTGTTCCCCCGGTTTATTCCTGAATCTACTCTCTTTTCTTAATAAAATATTACCGTAAATCCAGGACGTAAATCCAGGACACCCATAAATTCACTTTACAGAAAGAATCGAGCCGGGCCTCAACATGGCTAATTTTATGGGTGTCCTGAATTTGTCGTCCTGAATTTGGCTCTGAATTTGGGCTGACTCCATTTTCTCCAGAAATAAATCTGTCCCCTTTTCTTAACAAAGTTTTTCAACTTCATAATATAAAAAGACTTATATCTCAAATATTCACGGTTTGTTCCTTTCTCACCGGCTAAGTATTTGTAAGACGGGCAATTTCTTGCCGGAAAGTTACAAGATTTACTTGACATTACGGCGTCTTGGTTCCTATAGTTACGAAATGTGGGAAAAAGTGGGTAAATGTGGTTTTAAATGTAACAGAAGGGTTGAGCAATGTTCCGAGGTTTCAGCAGCGTAAGTCTTGATAGCAAAGGCAGGTTGGCCGTGCCCAGCCGTTTTCGCGAACGGCTCATGGGGATTGCCGATGGCTGCCTGGTGCAGACCCTCAACCCGTTGGACCGGTCCCTGTGGCTGTATCCGTTACCCGAATGGGAACTCATTGAGGAGAAATTGGCGGTGTTGTCCGATTTTGACAAGCAGAGTCGCAGGGCCAAGCAGATGATGCGCGGCTATGCGACTGATTGCCAGTTGGATGCCCACGGGAGAATCCTGGTACCTGCCGAACTACGCAACCACGCCCACCTCGATAAGCAGGCCGTTATCCTGGGGCAGGGCAACAAGTTCGAAATCTGGAACAGGGCAAACTGGGAGGAACAGCGTGACAACTGGTTGAATATGGTGGGTGATGAAGAGGGGACGCCGGCCGGAGCATTACAATCATTGTCCTTATGACGCCCTGGTAATGCATTGTTGAAATTGAATGAGTACGCACATGAACCGGTATTTCTCGATGAGGTATTGGATGCGCTTGCACTACGATCGGATGGCTGTTATGTGGACTGCACGTTCGGCCGCGGCGGCCATAGCATGGCAATCATGCAGCGGCTTGGCAGCCGGGGTCGTTTACTTGCTTTCGACAAGGACCCGGAGGCGGTCGGCTTTGCCCAGAATGAGTTTGCCGGCAACAAACGCTTCAACTGTATCCACGGTTCTTTCACACGTCTGGCTGAGGTCATAGGACAAATGGGCTTAATGGGAGCGATCGATGGTTTGTTGTTTGACCTCGGCGTTTCTTCGCCGCAACTGGATGATGCCGGTCGGGGCTTCAGCTTTCTCAGGGACGGCAGGCTCGATATGAGGATGAACCCCGATGAAGGGTTGAGTGCGGCGGACTGGATCAATCAAGCGAGCGAAGCGGAATTGAAGACCGTATTGCGTCATTATGGCGAAGAGAGATATGCCGGACGAATTGCCCGGGCCATTGTGACTGTGCGTTCCGAAAATGCCGTCACGTCCACCCGGCAACTGTCCGAACTGATCAGGGCCGCGGCGCCGACTACTGAAAGAAACAAACACCCGGCGACCCGTTCATTCCAGGCCATCAGGATCCATGTAAATCAAGAACTGGAAGAGTTAAAGACGGTGTTGGCCCAGGTGACCGAGGTCTTGCGCGATGGGGGAAGACTGGCTGTGATCAGTTTTCATTCCGGGGAAGACAGGATTGTAAAAAGGTTTATACGGGAACAATCCCGCGCCGACCCCTACCCCAGCTACCTGCCCATTTCCGTCAGTGAAATCAAACCCAGGATGCGAGCGGTAGGGCGACCGATCAAGTCCGGTGAAGCAGCAAACCAGGCCAACCCGAGGGGCCGGAGCGCGGTATTGAGGATCGCGGAGAAATTGCCGTTATGACAAATCGTCAGGATAGACGATTTGCACGGCGACAGCCGCCCGCAGGGTTGCGCCCAGGGATGGGCGCAATGACTAATCGTCAGGACAGACGAATTGCACGGCGCCAGCCGCCCGCAGGGTTGCGCACAGGGAGTGCGCAATGAGGTCCTCCGTTATCCTGCTCCTCGTTTTTACCGTACTGGTTTCGGCCGTATCGGTAGTCCAGTCGCAACATGCCTCGCGCAGGGTATTTATGGAGATGGAGCAGTTGAAGATGGAGCGGGACCTGTTGAATGAAGAATGGGGCAGACTCCAGCTTGAACAGAGCATCTGGGCCATGGATGAGCGGGTGGAGGATATGGTAAAGGAGGAATTAGGCATGCACGTGCCGGATAACGGCGCCCGGGTCTTTTTAGTGCCGTGAAACCACGCGTCCCTGAATCCGGCTATACCGGTCGCAAGTGGTTCCTGCTGGCATTGTTCGGCATTGCTGCAGCCGCGGTTGTCTGCCGGGTCTTCTATTTGCAGATATTGAACAAGGATTTTCTGATAAACGAAGGCGACGCAAGAGCCATCCGCAGCGTTACCATCCCGGCATACCGGGGCACGATTACCGACCGGAATGGCGAGCCCCTGGCCGTCAGCACGCCGGTGGCGTCGATCTGGGCCGCGCCGGGGAAAGTCCTGGATTCAAGCGCCGACCTGAGTGAACTGGCCGGTCTGCTGGACACGTCAGTAGCTGAGATACGCCAGTTCCTGGCCGGCCGGCAGGACAAGAATTTCGTGTATATGAAGAGACATGTGCCGCCCGACGTGGCGCGCCGGGTACGGGCGCTGAAAATTCCGGGGATCAATACCAGCAAGGAGTACAAGAGATATTATCCGGTCGGTGAGGTGGCTTCTCACCTGATCGGTTTTACCAATGTCGATGATGAGGGACAGGAGGGCATAGAACTTGCCTTCGATGACTGGTTGCGGGGCGTTCCGGGTAAAAAACGGGTATTGAAGGACCTGTATGGTTCAGTCGTCAAGGATATTGAAAACATCAAACAACCCGTTCCCGGCGAGTCCCTGACCCTGGCGCTGGACCAGCGCCTGCAATACCTGGCATACAGGGAATTGAATTCAGCGGTGATAAACCACAAGGCGAGGGGCGGGATGCTGCTGTTGCTGGGTGTCAGGACCGGTGAAGTGCTGGCCCTTGCGGTACAGCCACCGTTCAATCCCAATAATCGCGCGCATCTCAAAGGCAACCTGTACCGGAACCGCGTGGTAACGGATGTATTCGAGCCCGGTTCCACCATGAAACCGTTCACCATCGCCGCGGCGCTGATCTCCGGGCTTTACCAACCGGAAACCATGATCGATACGGGCCCCGGACATATGACAATCGGCCGTTATTCGATCAGTGACCTTAACAATTACGGGACCTTGAGCATCAGTGACGTGATCCGCAAGTCGAGTAATGTCGGCACTACAAAAGTCGCGCTGTCACTGGGCCCGGAACGGCTTTGGGAGTTGCATCATAAGATCGGTTTCGGCAGCCTGACCATGAGCGAATATCCGGGAGAAGCGGCGGGGACGCTCAATAATTATGCCGACTGGTCCAAGCTGGACCTGGCGACGGCTTCATACGGGTATGGCATCTCGGTGACCGCCATGCAGTTGGCGCAGGCCTATTCCGTGATTGCATCCGGCGGCTTGTTATATCCGATCAGCTTTCAGAAAGTGACCGCTGTTCCCGCCCACCGGCGGGTCATGCCGGAAATGGTTGCGTTTGAGGTGAACAGGATGATGCGGGCGGTGATCGGGCCCGGTGGCAGCGGCAGGCAGGCGGCAGTCAACGGTTACCATGTTGCCGGTAAAACAGGCACCGTGCACAAGACGTCGGACTCCGGTTATGCCGAGGACAGTTATGTTTCACTGTTTGCGGGATTTGCGCCGGCAACGGAACCCCGTCTGGTTCTGGTCGTCGTCATTGATGATCCCGGGGCAGGGCAGTATTTCGGCGGCCTGGTCGCGGCGCCGGTGTTCGCCAATGTGATGGAGGGGGCGTTGCGGATAATGAATATTCCCCCTGATAACCTGATTGGATTGAAGCAACAGACGTTGCTTGTGAACAATACCAGGTGATGATGTTGCCCGTAAATAAGCGTCAAAGCGGTTTTCCATTGCAGATTCTGCTGGAAGGTCTGACTGATGCACGGGTCGAAGGCGATATTTCAGTGCAGGGGATCAGTTCGGACAGCCGTGATATTCGCCCGGGTGATTTGTTTCTCGCCTGCCGGGGACCGAACACCCGCGGCAGCCTGTTCATCAACGCTGCGCTCAAGGCAGGGGCAGTGGCAGTGGTCGTGGATGAGGAATTGCTGTCCGACCTGGACCGGCGCCGGCCGGCGCTGTTTCCGGTAGCGGATTTACGCGCTAAACTGGGATTGATTGCCGGGCGGTTTTACGGCGATCCCAGTAAACAGCTGCGCCTCACCGGCGTTACGGGAACCAACGGTAAAACCAGCGTAAGCTGGTGGCTGGCAAAACTCCATTCACTGCTGACACAGACACAGGCGGGTTTGATCGGCACCCTGGGATACGGGTGTTATCCGCGCCTGCAATCCGGGCCTAATACAACCCCGGGCGCGGTCAGTTTACAGCGCTTGTTTGCCGGCTTCGTCGAAGCGGGCGCGGACACGGCGTTCATGGAGGTATCATCCCATGCCCTGGATCAGGGGCGCGTCAGCGGAGTCGATTTCGACGTTGCCGTGTTCACCAACCTGAGCCGGGACCACCTGGATTACCACCGGAGCCTGGACGAGTACTTCCGGGCCAAACAAAAACTGTTTGCATTCAATTCATTGCGCGCTGCCGTGGTGAACTGTGATGACCCATACGGGCAGGCAATACTACGCGCGCTGCCGGCGGGCATAGAGGCGATCAGTTACGGTTTATCAGGCGATCCGCAACAGTCGGTTCAGCCTCTCGTCAGGGCAAGGGCGGCGCCGGGCGCTGAGCTTATCCTGGATATTACCAGTCCCTGGGGGAGCGGCCAGGTGCGGCCGGGAGTAACGGGAAAATTCAACGCCGGCAATATACTGGCGCTGGTTTCGGTGCTGGGGCTGGCAGGTTTCCCGCTTGAGCGCATACTGGAAAAGCTGGACAACATCGGCCCGGTACCGGGTCGTATGGAGAGTTTCAGACGCGCAGACGGCGCGCAAATCGTCGTTGATTACGCCCATACCCCCGCCGCCCTGGAACAGGCCCTGGCAAGTCTGCGGGAATGTTGCGCGGGGCGGTTGATCTGTGTTTTCGGCTGTGGCGGCGAACGGGATAGGGAAAAGCGGCCGCAGATGGGGGAACTGGCGGAACAACTTTCCGACGAAGTAATTTTAACCGATGACAATCCGAGGTCTGAAGCCGGCGCTGACATTATCGAGGCCATCCTCGCCGGCATAACCGCCAAGGGTTGCGCCACTATAGAGCGCAACCGTTCCAGGGCCATCGAGTTGGCGCTGGAGCGGGCCGGGCCCGCTGACGTGGTGTTGATTGCCGGCAAGGGACATGAAACCTGTCAGGAAATTGCAGGTACGCGTTATCCCTTCAACGATCTGCAGCAGGTCAGGCATCTGCTGGGGTACGCGGGGTGATCAGTATGCGCTTATCAGCCGCCTGCGCCGCACTGGACGGAAAACTCATCGGAGCAGACAGGGTATTCAGCGGTTGCAGCTATGACAGCCGCACACTGCTGCCCGGTGAGCTGTTCATCGCCCTGCGCGGGGCGGCGCGCGACGGCCATGATTTCATTTCTGCCGCTAGTGCAAAAGGCGCCGGCGCGGCCCTGGTGGACCGGGATGCCGCCTATCCGCTGCCCGTGATCAAGGTGGATGACACCAGGAAAAAATCAGGCCTGCTGGCCGGACACTGGCGCGCCGGGTTCAACCTGCCTATCATTGCCGTGACGGGCAGCAACGGCAAGACCACGGTCAAGGAAATGATCAATGCCATCCTGTCTATCAATGCGCAGGTCTTGTTCACCCAGGGCAATTTCAACAACGACATAGGGGTGCCGTTGACCCTGTTCAGACTGGCGCCCGGGCAACGTTTTGCCGTGATCGAGATGGGCGCCAATCACCCCGGGGAGATAAGCTGGTTAAGCCGGATTACCAGGCCCGAGGTTGCGCTGATTACCCAGTGCGCCCCTGCCCATCTTGAGGGTTTTGGATCCGTTGCCGGCGTGGCCGAGGCAAAGGCCGAGATCTACGAAGGACTGGCGCCCGGCGCTACGGCAGTCGTCAATATTGATGACGACTACTGTGGATTATGGCTTGAGCGTTCCCGCCGGAACCGGCAAATCACGTTCGGCATGGGTGCCCAAGCCGACGTGACCGCCGCCAACGTCAACACGGATCTTGCCGGGGGGCGGACCCGGTTTGAACTGGAATTCCGCGCCGGGAAGGTTTCCATGGAATTAAGCCTGTACGGCAGCCATAACGTGCTTAACGCGCTGGCGGCCGCGGCCTGTTGTATTGCCGTCGATACCCCCCTGGAACAGATTAAGGCAGGTCTTGAGAAAGTACGGCCCATCAAGGGCAGGATGCAGCTGAAGACCGGGCTGCAGGACACGCGCATTTTTGACGATACCTACAATGCTAATCCCAATTCCCTGACCGCAGCGCTCAAGGTGGTGAGTGAACTGCCGGGGCGTACCTGGTTGATATTGGGTGACATGGGTGAACTGGGCGGCGACTCCGCCAGACTCCACGAAGAAGCCGGCGCTCAGGCCCGGGCGCTTGGTATTGAGCGTCTGTACGGGATTGGTGAACTTGCCGTGCATTCGGCTACAGGTTTCGGCGCCGGCGCCAGACATTTCGGCCTGCTGGATGACCTGCTTGAAACCCTGCGCCGGGAACTGCGCCCGGGCGTGAATATACTGGTCAAAGGCTCCCGATCCATGGCCATGGAGCGAGTGGTAAGCGGGCTCACCACTGCGGAGGGTGGCTGATGTTATTGTGGCTGGCAGAATATCTCACCCCGTTCTACAGCGGGTTTAATGCATTTCAGTACATTATCACGCGCACGATTCTGGGCGCTTTGACGGCGTTGTTTGTGACGTTGCTGATCGGGCCGGGACTGATCCGCTACCTGGATAAATACCGGATAGGCCAGGAAGTGCGTGATGACGGCCCGGAAACACACCTGCAAAAAGCCGGCACCCCTACTATGGGCGGCCTGCTGATCCTGCTCTCCATTTCCTTCAGTATCCTGTGCTGGGCCGACCTTACGAACCGGTTTGTCCAGGTGGTTTTCGTCGTCATCCTGGCTTTTGGACTGCTCGGCCTGGTGGATGACTATCGCAAGATCGTGCGCAAGGACCCCAAGGGGCTCAGCGCGCGCTGGAAGTATTTCTGGCAGTCGGTATTCGGGTTGTCCACTGCCGTGTTCCTCTATGTCAGTGCCGAAGTACCGGCCGAGACACGCCTGATCCTGCCGTTCATCAAATCCTTTGATTATGAACTGGGCTTGTTGTTTATCGTGACGAGCTATTTCGTCATCGTCGGATCAAGCAACGCGGTAAACCTCACGGACGGTCTGGACGGGCTGGCGATCCTGCCGACCGTCATGGTGGTCGGCGGCCTCACCGCGTTTGCCTATGTGGCCGGCAATATCAGGTTTGCCGATTATCTTGGTCTTCCCTATGTACCCCAGGTTGGAGAAATCTGTATCGTCTGTGCTGCTATTGCCGGCTCCGGCCTTGGCTTTCTCTGGTTTAACACCTACCCCGCCCAGGTGTTCATGGGAGACATCGGCGCTTTGTCACTGGGCGCCGCGCTCGGAACCATTGCTATCGTCATCAGGCAGGAACTTGTGCTGTTCATCATGGGTGGCGTATTCGTCGTTGAAACGGTTTCCGTCATATTGCAGGTAACGTCATACAAATTGACCGGCAGGAGGATATTTCGCATGGCGCCGTTGCACCACCACTACGAATTGAAAGGCTGGCCTGAGCCGCGGGTTATCGTGCGGTTCTGGATCATCACGGTGATCCTGGTACTGATCGGGCTGGCGAGCCTGAAGATAAGGTGACGGAGGATAGAGTGTTAATACGTGAGTTCGATAGAAATGCAGGCTGTATCTGATCCGGGTAACTACGGCATGACTGAAACTGCGCAACGGTTCGACACGCTGGTGTTAGGCCTGGGCAAGACCGGCTTATCCTGTGTCAGGTACCTGGCGGGCAGCGGGGAATACCTGGGAGTTGCTGACTCCGGCCAGACCCCGCCTGAACTTGAGAACCTGAAGCAACTCTATCCACAGGTGCCGTTCTTCCCCGGCGAATTTCAGTCCGAGCTGCTGCGCCGGGCGCACAGGCTGATTATCAGTCCGGGTATATCTCCGGCCGATCCGGCAATCCGCGCGGCGCGCCGGGCAGGGGTGGAAATCCTGGGCGACGTGGAAATTTTCTGCCGCAATATCAACGCGCCGCTTATTGCAGTAACCGGTTCCAACGGCAAGAGCACGGTTGTCAGTTTACTTGCACGGATGCTCAGGCGCGCGGGTCTGCGGGTGGGTCTGGGGGGGAATATCGGCACGCCGGCGCTGGATTTACTGTCACAGCCTGCGCCTGATTATTATGTATTGGAATTATCCAGTTTCCAGTTGGAGACCCTGCGCTGTCACAGGCCCGTTGCCGCGACAGTACTCAACATCTCGGCCGATCACCTTGACCGCTACGAAGATCTGCGGGACTACGCGCGCGCCAAGGAAAATATCTATGCCGGCGGCGGTGCGATGATCATCAATCGGGATGATGAGGTGGTACTGGGCATGTTACGGCCGGCGCGCGAGGTGGTCAGCTATTCCCTGAAGCAGCCTGAAGCCGATTTCAGCGTCAGCAGCCGGAACGGAGAAAACTGGCTGATGTATAGACAGGATGCGCTGATAAAGCAATCGGAACTCAAGGTCTACGGCATGCATAACCTGGCGAATGTACTGGCGTGTCTTGCGCTGGGCAGGTCAATAGACGTGCCCATGCCCGCCATGCTGGAGGCGCTGCGGGATTTTACCGGGTTGCCCCATCGCTGTGAGTGGGTGGCCGGGATCAACGGGGTCAACTGGTTTAATGATTCAAAAGCGACAAATGTCGGCGCAACGCTGGCCGCGCTGTACGGCTTGGCGGATAAACGCAGGAACATACACCTGATTGCCGGCGGTGACGGCAAGGGCGCAGATTTTTCAGCGCTGGGGAGTGCATTTGAAAAGCACGTCAAGTCAATCATTTTGCTTGGCGACAGCGCAAAAGAAATTGCCGGCATTGTGCCGGACTGGGAAACCGTATATTACGCGACCAGCATGGCGGCAGCGGTGAGCATCGCATTCCGGCTTGCGCAGCCGGGAGATACGGTATTGCTGTCGCCCGCTTGCGCCAGTTTCGATATGTTCAGGGATTTCGCTGATCGGGGTGACGCGTTCAAACGCTGTGTTGCCGGGATTTTACCGAGAGCCGAAAACTGATGCAGAAACTACAGGCAATCAGGGTTCAGGATGTAAAAACAGCAAGCTGGCACGAACATGACCCATGGCTGGTTTTGGTCCTCATATTCTTGCTGGTCGCGGGAATAGTGATGGTTGCGTCCGCCTCCGTTGCCCTCGCCGAACGGCTGCACCATGATCCGTTCTACTATTTCCGACGCCAGGTTTTCGCCGTTATGATCGGCCTGGCGCTTGCCGGTCTTATCATGAAAACCCCGCTGTCCATATGGGAGAAGATGAGCACGCCGTTGTTGTTCGCGGCCATCATGTTGCTCGTGCTGGTATTGATTCCCGGGATAGGCCGGGAGATCAACGGCAGCGTGCGCTGGATCAGGCTGGGTCCCGTTAATTTTCAGAGTTCGGAACTGGCCAAGGTCTGTATTATTACCTATACCGCCGCGTACCTGGTGCGTCATGCCAGCCATTTGCACCTGACTTTTACCGGCTTTATGCGGCCCATCGGAATCGTGACGCTCATCTCGGGCCTGTTGCTGCTGGAGCCGGATTACGGCTCGGTCATCGTGATTTTCCTGACGACAATCGGTATGTTGTTCATGGCGGGTATTCCGGTAAGCCGTTTCTTTCTGTGGATACCGGTGATGGTTGCCGCATTGGGCGCGCTGGCGGTTTTTCCCTCCTATCGCATGGCCAGGTTGAAGGCGTTTATAGACCCGTGGCAGGACCCGTTCAACTCAGGCTATCAGCTTATCCAGTCACTGATCGCATTCGGCAGGGGCGAGTGGTTCGGGGTCGGCCTGGGCAGCAGCGTGCAGAAACTGTTTTATCTGACACAGGCCCATACAGACTTTATTTTTGCCATTTCCGCAGAAGAACTGGGCCTGTTGTTTACCCTGCTGGTTACGCTGGCGTTTTTCGTCTTCGTCTGGCGGGCGTTCAGTATTGCCGGGTACGCCTACCAACTGGGGAAAAACTTTGCCGCGTACATGGCCTACGGTATCGGTTTGCTCATCGGCATACAGGCGTTTATCCATATGGGTGTGAACGTGGGTTTATTGCCCACCAAGGGACTGACCCTGCCCTTGTTCAGTTATGGCGCCAACAGCATTGTCTTCAGTTGTATCCTGGTGGCAATCCTGTTGCGCATTGATTTGGAAAACCGCTATCCCCGCGGTATCAGGATACGCAAACAGGTGGTAGGTAATGAAAAATAGGCCTCTCATGATCATGGCGGGGGGAACCGGCGGACATGTTTACCCGGCGCTGGCAGTGGCTGATTACCTGCGCGCACAGGACATTCCACTGTTCTGGCTGGGAACAACCCGCGGGATCGAGAACCGGGTTGTGCCGGAACAGGGAATAGAACTGTTGACCGTCAGGGTGAGCGGGGTACGCGGCAAGGCGATTTCAAGCAAGCTGGTTGCGCCGCTGAAAATACTGATAGCGATACTCCAGGCCCTGTCCATTTGTATTCGGCGGCGGCCGGCGGCGGTCCTCGGAATGGGCGGGTTCGCCAGCGGCCCCGGCGCTATTGCAGCGTGGTTGTTACGCATTCCGTTATTGATCCATGAACAGAACAAGGTCGCCGGTACGACCAACAGGATACTGTCCCGGTTTGCCGTGAAAGTGATGCAGGGTTTTCCGGATACCTTCAAGGCCGGCGCCAGGGTCGTTACCACGGGCAATCCCGTGCGGCGCGAGATCGTGGGACTGCCCGGACCGAAAATCGCCGGGACGCCGGACCGGCCTAATGTCCTGGTGCTGGGCGGCAGCCTGGGCGCGCAACAACTGAACCGGGTGGTGCCCCTGGGCCTGAACAGGTTGCAACGCAGGTTAAAGGTAAACGTCTGGCATCAATGCGGAGAGAAAAACCAGGTTGAGACGCAGCGTCTCTATGGGGGTCTGCAACTGGACGAGGTCAGGATCGATGCGTTTATTACCGATATGGCATCGGCCTACCGCTGGGCGGATATCGCCGTATGCCGGGCCGGCGCGCTGACGATTGCGGAATTATGCGCGGCGGGACTGGCATCAATACTGATACCGTTTCCCTACGCCATAGACGACCATCAGACAGCCAATGCCCGCTACCTCAGTGACTCCGGCGCCGCGTTACTGCTCCCGGAAACTGAATTGACCGAAGCCAGGATCGAGGACTTGTTGTGGCAGCTTTGCAGCACGGAGAACAAACTGTTCGAACTGGCGCAAAAAACCCGCATGCATGCCTATCCGGATGCCGCGCAGGCAGTAGCCTCATTGTGCCTGGAGCAAGCTTATGCCTGATGTGCACAACATGGGCCGCGTCAGGCATATCCATTTTGTCGGTATTGGCGGAGCCGGCATGAGCGGGATAGCCGAAGTCCTGCATAACCTGGGCTATACGGTGTCAGGCACGGACCTGAAGCAGGGCAACAGCACGGAACGGCTTGCAGACATGGGTGTCGAGGTGCGCTTTGAACACCAAGCGGAATGTGTGAACGGCAGCGACGTGGTTGTTTATTCAAGCGCGATCCCGGCAGACAATCCGGAGTTGTCGGCCGCGCGCCGACAACGCATACCGATCATCCCGCGGGCCGAGATGCTGTCTGAACTGATGCGGTTCAGGGAAGGAATTGCGGTAGCCGGCACCCACGGCAAGACGACAACAACCAGCTTGATCGCCAGCCTGCTGGCAGAGGGCACGTTCGACCCGACCTATATCATCGGTGGGCGCTTGAACATGACGGGTTCCCATGCCCGGCTCGGCAAGGGGAAATACATAGTAGCCGAAGCGGATGAGAGCGATGCCTCCTTCCTGCACCTGCAACCTGTCTATGCCGTGCTGACGAATATCGACGTCGATCACCTGGACTACTGCGGCGGCAGTTACCAGGCGTTGCAAAACAACTTTGTAGACTTCCTGCACTGCCTGCCGTTTTACGGTCTGGTGGTCATCTGCAGCGATGACGCCGGCATCCGCAATATCGTCACCCGCATCAACCGGCCTTATGTCACCTATGGGATAGATTCCGATGCGGATTACCGGGCGGAAGCGATTCAATATGACGGGCCGACAACCCAGTTCAACATAGTGCGCCGCAACCAGGATGACGCGTTCCGGGTAACGCTGAACCTGCCGGGCCGGCATAACGTCCTGAATGCCCTGGCGGCGCTGGCGCTGGCTATCGAACTGGGCGTGTCGGAACAGGCTATCAGCGCCGGATTGGCAAACTTCCAGGGCATAGACCGCAGGAGTTCGATCCTGGGTGATATCCATATTGACGGCAAGACCGTATTGCTTATCGACGATTATGCCCACCACCCCAGTGAAATAACCGCCATCAACAATGCTGTTGCTGACGGTTGGCCCGGCAGGAAAGTGGTCGTCGTGTTTCAGCCGCACCGGTATACCCGTACCCGGGATCTTTTCGAGGAGTTCTGCCAGGTATTGTCGGAACTCGACAGCTTGATTCTGCTTGATGTCTATCCCGCCGGGGAGCGCCCCATCAAGGGCGCCGACAGCCGTTCCCTGAGCCGGGCGCTCAGGGTCAGGGGCAAGGTGGAGCCTATTCTTGTCAATAATGAAACGGAATTGCTGGCCGTGCTGGAAAACCTTACGGCGCAGAACGATATCCTGTTGCTGCTGGGCGCAGGAGATATCAGCGCCCTCGGTAGCCGGTTGCTCGACGTGTACGGCACTAGCCCGAATTACTCACAATGCGGGCCTCGGAGCGATTGAGATGCTTATGGAAACTGTTCCGACACGTCTGAGCAGCCGGATTGAGAAAGCGCCGGGGCGCGGCCTGCTCAAAACAGGCGAGAAGATGTCCAGGCATACTTCATGGAAAGTCGGCGGACCGGCGGACCGGTTTTATGTCCCCGCCGATGAGGACGACCTGGCCGGCTTCCTCGCGGCATTGGCGGATGACGAACCTGTTACCTGGATTGGTCTGGGCAGTAACGTACTGGTGCGGGACGGCGGTATCAGGGGTACGGTCATTTCAACAGCCGGCATGAAGCACAGGCTTGAGTTTATTCCCGACAACGCAGTACGGGCGGGCTGTGGCGTGGCTTGCGCAAAAATCGCCCGGTTCAGCGCCGGATCCGGATTGGCCGGCGCTGAATTCCTGGCGGGTATCCCGGGTTCAGTGGGGGGCGCGCTGGCCATGAATGCCGGCGCCTTCGGCGTCGAGACATGGAGCATCGTCGAACAGGTGGAAACAGTGACGCGTAACGGCAGGCGGGTTCAAAAACCGGGCGCTGACTTTGCAACCGGGTACCGCCAGGTCGACGTGGCGGATGGCGAATGGTTCGTCAGCGCGCTGTTCCGGCTTCAAGCCGATGCTGACGGGAAAGCGCAGCAACGTATCAGGGAATTGCTGGCCAGAAGAACTGAAACCCAGCCGACCGGGAAGTTCAGTTGCGGCTCTGTATTCAAGAATCCCGCGGGTGATTTCGCCGGGCGCCTGATCGAGCAGTGCGGTTTGAAAGGCTTTGTCGTTGGCGACGCCCATGTGTCGGACAAACATGCGAACTTCATCATCAATGCCGGCAAGGCGCGCGCAGGGGATATCGAGGCCCTGATTTTACACATACAGGCAACCGTTAAGGTGATGACGGGTATCAGATTAATCCCGGAAGTAAGAATCATCGGTGAATCATAGAAAAGGTACGGACTTGGACATGCACACAAAAAGCAGGCAATACGGCAAGGTGGCCGTGTTGATGGGAGGACGCTCGGCAGAGCGGGAAATCTCCCTGCAGACGGGCGCGGCGATCCTGGCGGCCCTGCGCCGGCAAGGTGTGGACGCATGGAAAATCGACGCGGGTGAGAACGTGGTAAGCGACCTGATCGGAGCCGGTTTTGCGCGCGTCTTCATCGCACTGCACGGGCGCGGCGGTGAAGATGGCGTCATCCAGGGCGCCCTCGAAGCCTTGAACCTGCCCTATACGGGCAGCCGCGTGCTGGGTTCGGCCGTATCCATGGACAAGGTGAGGTGTAAATGGATCTGGCAGAACCAGGGCCTGCCGACCCCGGAATTCAAGCAGATCCGGGCGCTGGAAGACCTGGAAACCGTAGCCGAAGAGCTCGGTCTGCCGCTCATGATGAAACCGGTGCATGAAGGTTCCAGTTATGGCGCCGCCAAAGTGGTTGCTGCGCAAGGATTGCGTGAGGCCTGGCTGAACGCGGTCAAATATGACCGCGAAGTAATGTGCGAACGCTGGATCGGCGGCGGCGATTACACCGTGAGTATATTGAACGGGTATGCCCTGCCCGCAATTAAAATAGAGACGGACCGGGATTTTTATGACTACCAGGCGAAGTACCTGGACGACACTACCCGTTATCTCTGTCCCTGCGGTCTGCCACAGGAGCTGGAAAAAGACCTGGCCGAGCTGGCGCTGAAGGCGTTCGATTCAATCGGCGCCGGCGGCTGGGGCAGGGTTGATTTTTTACTGGACGAAAACCTCAGTCCTTACCTGATCGACGTGAATACGGTCCCGGGTATGACCGCTCATAGCCTGGTGCCCATGGCCGCACGACAGGTGGGAATAGATTTAGACAGCCTGGTCCTGCAGGTGCTGGATACAAGCATGCCGGAGAATGAACCGGCTGGTGTGGGGGCGCAATATGCAGATCGGTGATGACGTGATGACCGGCGCTGATTTGGCCGTTGCGCATTCGCAAAAATATCTCACCGGGATATTGACGCTGGCGGTGTGTGTAGCGCTGGCGCTGTTTGCCTGGTCGAAAATTCCCTGGTCGGGATTCCTGCCGATTAAACGCGTGGAGATTGCCGGAAATTTCGTCCACTTGTCTCCTGCGGAACTGGAACAACAGGCAGCGGAGATTATCCGGGGTGGTTTTATTACCGTGAACGTCGCCGGCATAAAGCGGGAATTACTCCGGGAAGAATGGATCAGCAAGGTCGCGGTCAGACGGGTCTGGCCGGACAGCCTGATGGTTTTTATTACGGAACATGAACCCGTAGCCCTGTGGGGAAGTAACGCCCTGATCAGCAACGAGGCAGGCATTTTCTCCCCGGCACAGGATTCCTTCCCTCCGAGGTTGCCGTTCCTGAGTGGGCCCCAGGGTAGTGAAGAGGCGGTGTTGAAGAAATACGAGTTTCTGAAAACGGAATTATCGCGCCGGGATATGGAAATCGACATGCTTGTGCTGACGGAAAGAAGGGCCTGGCAATTCAAATTGGCAGGCGGCCCAGTTGTCTTGCTGGGGAGAAAAGATGTGGAAGACAGGTTTAAACGGTTTTTCAGTTTTGCAATCCCGTATCTGGTTGACAGGTTGATGCAGGCAAAATCGATTGATATGAGATATACGAACGGGTTTGCGGTCAAATGGATCAAGGAATCCAAATTCATTGTTTCCGGGTGAGAGGAGATGACTAATCTAATTGTTGGGCTTGATATCGGGACTTCCAAGGTCGTTTCGATAGTTGCAGAGGTATCCGAGGAAAACAACATCGAGATCATCGGTCTGGGGTCGTGCCGCTCGCGCGGGTTGAAGAAAGGTGTGGTAGTCAATATCGAGTCGACGGTGCAGACCATCCAGAGCGCCATACAGGAAGCCGAGTTGATGGCGGGTTGTAATATCCACGCCGTATTCACGGGGATTGCGGGCAATCACATTCGCAGTCTGAATTCCCATGGAATAGTAGCAATCCGCGACAATGAAGTGACGGCCGGCGATATCGAAAGGGTCATTGACGCGGCGCGGGCCGTTGCCATACCGGCAGACCAGAAGATACTGCATATTATCCCCCGGGATTTCATCATTGACGGCCAGGAAGGCATCAAGGAACCCATAGGCATGTCCGGCGTGCGGCTGGAAGCGAAGGTGCATATAGTGACCGGCGCGGTCAGCGCCGCCCAGAATATCATCAAGTGCGTGCGTCGCTGCGGCCTGGAAGCAGACGATATCGTCCTGGAGCAGGTGGCGTCGAGCTACTCGGTATTGACGGAAGATGAAAAAGACCTGGGTGTGTGCCTGGTGGATATCGGCGGTGGTACGACCGACCTGGCCGTCTTTACCAATGGCGCAATCAGCCACACCGCGGTGATACCCATAGCCGGCGACCAGGTTACCAACGACATAGCCGTCGCGTTACGCACACCTACACAAAATGCCGAAGAGATTAAGGTCGAACACGCCTGCGCGCTGGCGCAACTGGCTAATTCCGACGAGACCGTGGAAGTTCCCAGTGTCGGCAACCGGCCGCTACGCCGGATGTCCAGACAGACACTGGCGGAAGTTGTCGAACCCCGCTACGAGGAGTTGTTTTCCCTGGTGCAGGCTGAATTGAGACGCAGCGGTTATGAGAGGTTGATCGTGGCCGGCATTGTGTTGACAGGCGGCAGTTCCAATATGCAGGGCGTTGTAGAACTGGCCGAAGAAGTTTTTCACGTACCTGTCAGAGTGGGGACACCGCAGTACGTCGGTGGCCTGGTTGAACTGGTCAGGAATCCGATTTATGCAACCGGCGTCGGGCTGTTGCTGTACGGCCTGCGCCAGCAACTGGATCGCACCCAAATGAAGCGTATTGATAGCGGGGCGACCAGTATCTGGAATCGAATGAAGAGTTGGTTTCAAGGTAACGTTTAACGATAGTTCTTAAAATCCTGGAGGAAGATAAAATGTATGAATTAGTCGATGCCGCAAATCAAGCGGCGGTAATAAAAGTAATCGGGATTGGCGGCGGTGGCGGTAATGCCGTTAATCACATGTTGAAGGCCGAAATTGAAGGCGTTGATTTCATCTGTGCGAATACGGATGCCCAGGCGCTGAAGGCCTCGAATGCGCGCAATATCATACAAATGGGAAAAAGTATCACCCACGGTCTGGGCGCCGGCGCCGACCCGGAAATCGGGCGCCAGTCGGCGCTGGAGGACAGGGACAGGATTATGGACGTGCTGGATGGCGCGGACATGATATTCATTACTGCCGGAATGGGCGGCGGCACAGGTACCGGAGCTACGCCCATAGTCGCGCAGGTGGCAAAGGAAATGGGTATTCTGACCGTGGCGGTGGTTACCAAACCGTTTTCTTTTGAAGGCAGGAAACGCTGCGATATCGCCAATAACGGAATCCGGGAACTCAGCCAGTACGTTGATTCACTGATCACTGTCCCCAACGACAAACTGGCGGATGTATTAGGTTCGGATGTGCCCCTGATAAGTGCCTTTGAGGCAGCCGACGACGTGCTCCTTGGGGCGGTCCAGGGTATTGCTCAGGTAATAACCTGCCAGGGTTTGATCAATGTTGACTTTGCCGATGTCAAAACCGTGATGGGAGAAATGGGTATGGCGATGATGGGATCCGGGAAAGCCAGTGGCGAGGACCGCGCCAAGGCTGCGACGGAGGCCGCGATAAGCAGTCCGTTACTGGAACACATTGACCTGTCCGGCGCCAAAGGCATATTGGCCAATATCACTGCCGGTATGGATTTTTGCATAGGCGAATTTAACGAAGTGGGAAATATCATCAAGACTGTTGCCGCTGATGAAGCGACGGTAGTCGTGGGAACCGTTCTCAATCCGGAACTCAGTGGTGAATTATGGGTTACCATCGTTGCTACCGGGCTCAGTCATCCCGGGGATGAGATGTCACGACCAAAACTGGTCGCATCGAACAGCGCTGGTATGGATACCATGGACTATGGTAAGCTTGAGCGTCCCACAGTAATTCGTAACAAAGTCGCCAATGCTGAAATTGCCCCTGTTAGTGATGATCCTGATTACCTTGAGATTCCTGCTTTTCTCAGGAGGCAGGCTGATTAATTGTGATTAGGCAGCGCACACTCAAAAATGCGATCCGGGCGCAGGGAGTCGGTTTGCATACGGGCAAAAAGGCCAGCATCACCATACGTCCGGCAACGGTGAACACAGGCATTATCTTCCGCCGCGTGGATCAGGATCCGCCGCTGAACATTCCTGCGGATATGACCAATGTGGGGAGTACCCGGTTATCTACCACACTGATCAAGGACGGAGTCAGTATTTCCACGGTAGAACACCTGTTGTCGGCCCTCGCCGGATTCAGCATTGATAACGCCTATATCGACGTGAGCGCGGAAGAGGTGCCGATCATGGATGGCAGCGCGGGTCCTTTTGTCTTTTTGATCCAGTCCGCAGGGGTGCAGGAACAGGATGAAGAAAAATGTTTTCTGCGGATAAAACAGGAGTTACGCGTTGAAGACGGTGATAAATGGGCAATGCTTCAACCTTATGACGGGTTCAAGGTCGGTTTTACCATCCAGTTCGATCATCCGGTATTCCAGGACCGGCACTGCCGTGCGGAAATTGATTTTTCCACCACGTCATTTGTCAAGGAAGTGTGCCGGGCCAGGACCTTCGGCTTTATGAAGGATTTTGATTTTTTGCGGGAAAGAAACCTTATCCTGGGAGGTAGTCTGGATAATGCGATCGTTGTTGACAGCGAGCAGGTCGTCAATGAAGAAGGCTTGCGTTACCAGGATGAATGCGTCAGGCATAAGATTCTCGATGCGATAGGCGACTTGTATCTACTGGGTCATAATTTGATCGGTTCATACCAGGGCTATAAATCCGGGCATGAGCTTAATAACCAACTGCTGCGCAAATTGACACTCACCCGGGACGCCTGGGAAATCGTCAATTTCGGCGAGGAAATCGCAGAATCGGTTTCCTATATCCGTCCGCTTGCTGCCGTGGGGTTATAACAGCGGTTCCTGTTGCCCGGGTTTTGGGAGCTGTCTGTCCGTTCCGAGGGCCAGGATATTTGGGGTCAGAGTAAAAATACTCAAGAATAAACCGACGCTACTTTCCAAGTTGACTGTATTTTTACTCTGACCCCAAATATGAGGCGTTAGCGGGTATTGCTGTCAAAGCAGTTTTTTTGCTATGCCGGATAGGGCGGATCGGAGGGCCGGGTCCGCAATTTTGTCAGCCACCTGACGTATGCCGTCTACAGTATCGGGGGAGACTGTCACCGGCCGGCGCGAGGTCTGGTGCGGCGGGTCAGGGAGCACTACTTTAACGCGGATTGTGCTGAGCCCCGGCATGTCGGCCTGGAAGAATGAGAGGATTTCAGGGGCCATATAGCGTAACCTGGCCGCCCAACTGGCGCTATTGGTATGTAATACAAGGGTTTTCTGCTGGTAATCAGCGACAACGACATGCTTGTTCAGCGGGCTATCGAGATTTTTACACAGTTTGATTTGTAGCGCCTTGATTTTTTCGGTATGATTGCATATCTGTGACAGTCGATCAGAGGAGGCAAGGAGGTCTGTTATCGTACTGATTTGTGATTTGGAGCGGGTAATCATTATCTCAAATAGCATCTGGTTATGACAAATGAAGATAATAGTCTTTCTGAATGAA
Organism: Gammaproteobacteria bacterium; assembly: GCA_965205405.1. Lineage (GTDB taxonomy): Bacteria > Pseudomonadota > Gammaproteobacteria > Eutrophobiales > Eutrophobiaceae > JAAXHV01. The sequence goes on along the minus strand of OZ242169.1, from coordinate 533,358 downwards.
AGAAAGAAGGCCTTGCGACTGACTGTCAGTCTCTGGACCTGCGCTTTTGTGCTGGTACCGGTTGCCGTACTTGGCGTTGTCATTTCCAACCTTGGTGATATTTATATGGATAAACGTCACCTTGAGGGTGAACTACAGACCCTGGAGGACGTGAAGACGGATACGGAGACAGCCTTGAATGTAATGGTGGGCCGACTGAGTTTATTGCAGAGCCACGTTATGCGCCTGGATGCTCTGGGCGCCCGCCTCGCCAAGATGGCGCAACTGGATGACATCGAATTCGGTATTGCAAATCCGCCTGGAATAGGCGGGCCTCAGACTATGCTCACCGACGGTTCACAGGGATTGTCGGATTTTGATTTCCTCATTTCCCTGTATCAACTGGAGCAGGCCCTGGAGGACCGTCAGGATAAATTATCGGCCATGGAAGCCATGCTGATGGGAAGAAGTTTACAGGACCAAACCCATCCGTTAGGCAACCCCGCCGAAGGCGGCTGGTTTTCTTCATTATTCGGTTACCGGACTGACCCGATCTCCGGGAAAAGGGAGTATCACGTGGGGATAGATTTAGCCGGTAGATCCGGCACGCCGGTTACCTCCGTCGCCTCGGGTATCGTAACCTGGTCGGCGCCGGACCAGGGATATGGCAACCTGGTAGAAATCAGTCATGGTAACGGCTACGCTACCAGGTACGCCCATAACAAGGAGAACCTGGTCAGTGTCGGAGAAAAAGTCGAGAAAGGTGATGTGATTGCAATTATGGGCAGTACCGGGCGCAGTACCGGCACACATGTTCATTTCGAGGTTGTCAGAAACGGCCGACACGTTAATCCCCGCAGCTATATTTCCTTGCAGTAATTCTTTATTTTTTCAATCTGTTCTGTTTTAATCAGCCCTCACTTCCCGGCCGTTGCCGGGGCGTATTAATGGGATATTTCACGTGATTAGAACTGTTTTCACAAAAATTTTCGGCAGCAGGAATTTGCGTGTCCTGAAGGGAATGCAAAAGACCGTAAGCCGGATCAATGACCTCGAGGATGGCGTATCCCGGCTCAAGGATGCCGAATTTCCGCAAAAAACCGCGCAGTTGAAATCCAGGTGGGAACAGGGAGAAACCCTGGAAGAGCTCCTGCCGGAGGCATTTGCCCTGGTGCGCGAAGTGGGCAGAAGAACCCTGAATATGCGCCATTTTGACGTACAACTGCTTGGCGGCATCGTATTGCACCAGGGCAACATCGCGGAAATGCGCACCGGTGAAGGTAAGACGCTGGTGGCGACTTTGCCTGCATATCTTAATGCCCTGACCGGCGCCGGCGTGCATATCATTACCGTGAACGATTACCTGGCGCAGCGTGATGCGGAATGGATGGGGGCTATCTATTCTTTCCTGGGAATGTCGACGGGAGTGATCATTTCCGGCCTCAATAATGAGGAACGGAAACGGGCCTATGCCGCCGACATCACCTATGGAACCAATAATGAATTCGGTTTCGATTACTTGCGGGACAATATGAAGTTCCACAATGAGGATCAGGTTCAGCGCAGTTTAAAGTACGCAATAGTGGACGAAGTTGATTCGATACTCATCGATGAGGCGCGTACTCCGCTTATCATTTCAGGTACGGTGGATGACAGGTCCGACCTGTACCTGAGCATGAACAAGATAGTGCCCCGATTAAAGTTGCAAAAAGAGGAAGAGGATGGCGGCGATTATGTGATCGATGAAAAGAGCAAGCAGGCTTACCTGACGGAAACGGGCCATGAGCGGCTGGAACAACTGTTGTTGGAAAACAATATCATGCAGCGCGGCATGAGTTTATATGATCCGGTCAATATTCCCATCCTGCATCACTTGAATTCCGCGCTGCGAGCCCATGCTTTGTTTCACAATAACGTCGAATATATTATCCAGAACAATGAAGTAGTCATCGTCGATGAATTCACCGGCAGGACCATGCCGGGCAGGCGCTGGTCGGATGGGTTGCACCAGGCCATTGAGGCAAAGGAAAATGTGCCGATTCAGAATGAAAATCAGACCCTGGCAACCATAACCTACCAGAATTACTTCCGGCTTTATGGAAAGCTGGCCGGTATGACGGGTACGGCTGATACCGAAGCATACGAATTTCAGCAGATATACGGTCTTGAGGTAGCTGTCGTTCCGACTCATCTGCCTATGGTGAGAGATGACCAGCCGGACATGATATACCTGACCGTCGGGGAGAAATTCGCGGCAATAATCGATGATATAAGGTCGTGCCAGGCCCGCGGCCAACCCGTTCTTGTGGGTACGGTTTCCATAGAAGTATCGGAATACCTGTCCAATCAACTGAAGAAGCAGAAAATCAAGCATCAGGTTTTGAATGCCAAGTATCATGAAAGGGAAGCCGAAATCATTGCCCAGGCCGGACGCCCTGAGGCGGTGACGATCGCAACGAACATGGCCGGGCGGGGTACCGATATTGTGCTTGGTGGAAACCTGGATGCGGAAATCAAGGCCCTGGACAATGCCGATGCGGCAGTACTGAATAAAGTTCGCAGCGCCTGGCAGGCGCGTCATGAGAATGTGATCGACAATGGCGGATTGCGCATAATCGGTACGGAACGACATGAATCCAGGCGCGTTGACAACCAGTTAAGAGGACGCTCGGGACGCCAGGGTGACCCGGGCTCAAGCCGGTTCTATATATCTCTTGAAGATGATTTGATGCGTATTTTCGCTTCGGAACGGGTTGCCTCCATCATGCAGAGACTGGGAATGGAAGAAGGCGAGGCTATCGAATCGAACCTGGTAACCAAGGCGATTGAGAACGCACAGAGGAAAGTCGAGGCCCATAACTTCGATATTCGCAAACATCTGCTGGAGTATGATGACGTTGCAAACGACCAGCGTAAGGTGATTTATGAGTGGCGTCATGATCTGCTGGGTGGGAACGACATCTCTGCTGATATTCAAACGATGCGGGAAGACGTGGTAACAGGTATTTTCGCAACTCATATTCCTCCCGGCAGCCTGGACGAAACATGGAATATCTCCGGTTTGACGGAGGCATTGGTGAATGAATTAAACGTACATTTGCCGATACAACAGTGGCTGGACGAGAATGCTTCCATGGATGAAGAGGCGTTGCTTGCCAGGGTTATTGATCATGCTACGAAAGATGTGGAAACAAGGCATGCCGATCTGTCGGAGGAATTAGTCCGCAGGGTTGAAAAGGGCCTGATGCTGGACACCCTGGACCGGCACTGGAAAGAACACCTGGTTGCGATGGATCACTTGAGGCAAGGCATCGGGCTGCGCGGATATGCCGCAAAGAACCCCAAACAGGAATACAAGAAGGAAGCATTCGCCATGTTCAGCGACATGCTGGAAAATATCAAATATGACGTCATTACCGTGTTGGCAAAAATACACGTCAGGGAAGACCAGGATATTCAAGTATTACAGGATCGCCCCCAGCCTGCGGAGATGCAGTTTAATCATCCGGACGCACCCAGCGCTCTGGGTAAGCAAGGCGAAAGCCAGGAACAAAAACCCTATATTCGCAACGAAAGAAAGATTGGCCGGAATGAGCCCTGTCCCTGCGGTTCCGGGAAAAAATATAAACATTGTCATGGTAAGCTCAACTGATCCGGTGGTATGGGGACAGGTTCGGGTGGGCTTTTCAAAACTCTGATAGAAAAGGGGACAGATTTATTTTTACTATAAAATGTCGATCAACTTAGTTGCACCAACAGAACTTTTGCCGGTTGACGGCGTGCTTACAGCGGCTTGTTCGGCAGGTATCTATGAAAAGCCCCGGGACGACCTGGCGCTTTTTGCTGTCTGTGAAGGCGCCACGGTCAGCGCCGTGTTTACCCGTAACCGTTTTTACGCAGCGCCGGTTGCCGTTGCTGCAAAACACCTGCAGCATGGTTCTGTCAAATACCTGCTGGTTAATGCCGGCAATGCCAATGCAGGTACGGGCGCCAGGGGTATCGACGATACCCTACGTATCTGTCAGGTCCTGGCGGAGCGGGGCGGTTGCCCGGTTGAAGCGGTATTGCCGTTTTCCACCGGGGTAATTGGAGAATACCTGCCGGTCGGGAATATATGCAATGCGTTGCCGGGGTTGTACGACGATTTGGCTGATGACGCCTGGCTCGATTGCGCCCGGGCGATAATGACGACGGATACGCTGCCAAAAGGTTGCTCCGCCCGGTTTTCCGCTGATGCGGGAGCGGTTACCGTGACCGGTATAGCAAAAGGCTCAGGCATGATTAAACCGGATATGGCAACCATGCTCGCGTTTATCGCCACGGATGCCGGCGTGGAACAAAGCTTGTTGGGTCGCATATTGGCGTCGGCGGTAGAACAATCATTCAACCGGATCTGTGTTGATGGTGATACCTCCACCAATGATGCCTGTGTGCTGGTTGCTACCGGCAAGAGCCCTTGCCGCATTATCGATGAAAACAGCCCGGCATACAGCTTGCTGGAAGAACAAATCACGCAGGCATGTATCCATCTGGCCCAGGCAATTGTCAGGGATGGCGAAGGCGCGACAAAATTCGTAACGGTCCAGGTTGATAACGCCAGAAGTGAAGCAGAGTGTGCTGCTGTAGCGGATGCCATATCAACATCTCCACTGGTCAAAACCGCGTTATACGCTGCTGACCCCAACTGGGGCAGGATATTGGCCGCTATCGGACGCAGCAAGGCCGGCAATCCGGACATCGACAGGATTTCGGTATATCTGAATGAGGTATGTATAGTCGAGAATGGCGCCAGGGCAAAAGACTACACCGAGGAACAAGGGGCAACCGCCATGCAGTCCGATGAAATTCTGCTGCGCATCAACTTGAACAGGGGTGGAGTGAGCGGCCGCTACTGGACCTGTGACCTGTCCCATGACTACGTCACGATCAATGCGGAGTACCGAACCTGAACCGGGGAACGGAAACTGCCCTGCAATTCCTGCGCAAGCAGGAATTCATGATCTATCAAATTCCCGTCGGGGACAGATTTGAAATCCGTCCCCTGTTTCCCGAAATCTGTTCCCTGTTCTTCTGTTACCCATGACGGATAACAGAACAGATATCGTCTTAGGCGTTGTCTATAACGCCGGGAAGGATAAGGTGCTGGCAGCCAGGCGCCCGCGCCACTCCCATCTTGGCGGCCTGTGGGAATTTCCCGGCGGCAAGGTCAACAGTGGCGAAAACCCACTTCAGGCCTTGAAGCGGGAACTGTTCGAGGAGATAAATATAGAGGTAAAGGATTGCTCACCGCTGATCTCATTCGATTATGATTATCCCGATAAATCGTTGAGATTCCATGTATGGAAAATACATGGCTGGGCGGGGGAGTTAACGGGAAAAGAAGGACAGGAAACGCAATGGGTCGATATATCCTCCCTGGCGGCTCAGGATTTTCCTGCGGCGAACAAGGGTATCATAGCCGCCTGCAAACTGCCGGCGCTGTATCTCATCACCCCGGACCTGGATAGTTATACCCCGGCTTTTGTGAGCGAATTACATGGGTACCTGGCGGCAGGTGTGAAACTGGTACAGTTTAGAAGTAAAAAATCGGATATCCGCGAACCCGTCCTCATCGAAATGATTAGCGCCTGTCGAAACCGGGGAGCGGAGCTGATCGTCAATTCCACTCCTGAGTTTGCCATGGAGGTCGGCGCTGCCGGTGTCCACCTGACCAGCAAACGCCTGCTGGAATTAACCGGACGCCCGTTACCTGCCGGGCCCTGGGTTGGCGCATCCTGCCACGACCCCCGTGAATTGAAACATGCCGTACAGACGGGCATTGATTTTTGTGTCTTATCGCAGGTCAGCAAATCCAGCGGGAAGAATGGTATTTCACTGGGGTGGGACAGGTTTTCCGACATGATCAGGAAAATACCCGTTCCCGTTTACGCCCTGGGCGGGATGAAACTTTCTGATTTAACCATTGCCAGGCAGCACGGCGCCCAGGGTATTGCCTTGATAAGCGACGTGTGGAACAGGCCGGACTCCGCTGCAAGACTAACCCGGACGTTACCGAATGATATTTATGAAATACAGTAATGCAGTTCAAATTCCACGTCATTCTCGGTTTGTTCCGGCCGGTTTTCGGTCTCGGCCTGTTCCATGAAGCGGACGGTAACCCGATGTTTTCCCCCACTGATTTCAGGGAAGCACTTCTGCTCCCGAGGGATGATTATTCTGATCAACTGATAGGTCATGCCCGTCTCAATGGACTGCTGAAAAAATCCCGCCTTGGCAGTTTCTTTTGTGGGATTGGCGTTGTTCCTGATCAAATTCAGCACCAGGTTTGCGCCCTTTTGGATGATTAACATATCTTCCTGCCATTCCCGCAGACGCTGTTGTCTGGCGCGCGCAGGCTTGTTCAGCCAGTGGTGATAAGCAGGCAGGTCAAAATTGCAAGCGCCTCCCGCCAGTGAGCCTTTTTGTTTGATAGAGCTGATCAACTCATCCGCATCCAGTGTCGCCCCCGGCTGACAGGCATTATCCTGAATAGTCACAAGACACTCGTTGAGATTGCCAAGGACGTGTTTGAGCTTGTGCGTATCCACTCCGGGATTCCCTTCCAGCGAGCGTAACACCGACCGGCAGCGCTCCAGTTCCTTGGCCAACTCGGTTTTGATGTCGGACAACTTCAGCAAATCATTCAAGTCAGTTAACAGGGAGATGGACAAGCGCATATCCCAAACGTCCAGTGACCCGGAATAATGATTTAACCGGTTGAATAAGTTCTCAATCCTTAATAAGGTCCTGATGCGTTGATTCAGGGGTTGTTCATATACCAGGTGATTTTCCATAGCAGTTACGCCGGCCAATTTATTAATGATTATTTTTCTGACGGGATAATTCGATATATTTGTTATGTATATTTACGACCTTAATTTTCATATCGCTCATATTACCATCGTTGACAATAATTTCATGCGCGGCGCGCAGTCTTTCCGATCGGCTGATTTGAGCCATGATTATACTCCTTGTCTGGTCTTCATTCGTATTATCTCGCCGGGACACCCGCGCTACCTGTAATTGTTCAGGCGCATCCACCACCAGTACCCTGTCCACGGTTGCCTGTCCGCCTGTTTCCAGCAATAAGGGAATGCAGATAATACAATAAGGATATTTCACTCGATTTATGAACGTTTGAATTTCCGCGCGGACGCGCGGGTGGATGATGGTTTCCAGCTGTTTTTTCAACGCCGGCTCGGTAAAGATGAGTTCGCGTAAATGTTGCCGGTTCAGGTTGCCTGATTCGTCAAGACTCTCTTTTCCGAACAGGTCGACCACTTCGTTGAAAGTCGCCTGGCCGGGCATGGTAAGCCTGTGAGAAATTTCATCTGCATCGATTGTGGGTACTCCAAGCTCATCAAAATAGTTTTTGACTGTCGACTTGCCGCTGCCAATTCCCCCGGTTAAACCTACTCGCATGGGACGGTTCATAGCGCGCTTGCTCCCGGCAGGTAGGGATAATCAAACAGATTCAATCCCCATACCAGGCTCAGCCATCCTGCCAGAGCCAGGTAAGGCCCGAAAGATATTGGCGCCGATCTTTGCCGCCGGCGAAACAAAACCAGGTACAGTCCGACCAGTGAACCGAGCAGGGAGGAGAGAAAAATAATCGATGGCAATGCCTGCCAACCTGTCCATGCCCCCAGCATTGCGAGCAGCTTCAGATCTCCCAAACCCATGCCTTCCTTTCCGCTGATGAGTTTGAACAGCTGATAAACAATCCAGAAAATGCCATAACCCGCCACGGCGCCCAACAGGCTGGAATACAAGTCAGTGAATAGCCCGAAATAGTTGCAGAGCAGGCCCAGCCATAGAGAAGGAAGGGTGATATTATCCGGCAGCAGTTGATGGTCAATATCAATGAAAGTCAATGAGATAAGCGCCCAGGTGAATAAACAGGCAAACAACATCCGGACGGACACATCATAGTTTACCGCGACTGCCACTGTCAGCAGTGCGGTTAACACCTCGACGAGGGGGTAGCGCAATGAAATCCGCTTGTTGCAACCCGTGCATCTTCCCTTGAGAAAGACAAAACTCAACACGGGAATATTTTCCAACGCGGTGATCCTGTGACCGCAGTACGGACACCTGGAGCCGGGTTTTAATAAATTATAAGGTTCAGCGGCGGGTTTTCCCCCATTTTTCAGTTCGAGAAATTCATGGCAGTCCTGGCGCCAGGCAAACTTCATCATGCCGGGAAGCCGCAGGATAACCACGTTCAGGAAACTCCCGATTAGCAAACCAAGTACCGCGCTCACGGCATAAAAAAGGGGAGGCGGCATTTGCAGGAGTATATTCATCACATACTGTAAAAAGCGGGGATCGATCCATCAATATAACGAATCCTGTAAGGAATTCAATAGGGTGAGGGTCGGGATATTTGGGGTCAGTGTAAAAACTCTGAGTTTTTACACTGACCCCAAATATCCAACAATCCTCTATGCCGCTATTACTCAGCGGAAAACGTCAGCACACCGTCTTTTACATCCACATGAATGGTATCCGCAGCATGAAAATTCCCGGCCAGTAACTCTTTTGCCAAAGGTGTTTCCAAGTGGGTCTGCACGGCCCGTTTTAAGGGGCGGGCGCCGTATACCGGGTCAAAACCGTTCTGCGCCAAGGTGTCTTTAGCCATATCTGAGACGCTGATGGTGATGCCTTGTTCGGTCAGACGCTGTTTCAGCCTTTCAATCTGGATCTCGGCAATAGCCTTAAGTTGTGTGCGCTTTAAGCTATGGAACACTACCAGATCATCAATCCTGTTGAGAAATTCCGGCCGGAAATAAGCGGATACGATCTCCAGTACCGTCGATTTCATGGTTTCATAGTCGGCGTCGTCGGACAGTTCACGAATTCGATCCGAACCCAGGTTCGATGTCATGATGATAACGCTATTACGGAAGTCAACGGTTCTACCCTGGCCATCCGTCAAACGGCCGTCGTCCAATACTTGTAACAGTACGTTGAAAACGTCAGGGTGGGCTTTTTCCACCTCGTCCAGCAGTACCAGGCTATAGGGTCTGCGTCTGACCTGTTCGGTCAGTTGTCCGCCTTCGTCATAGCCAATATAGCCGGGCGGCGCGCCGATCAGCCTGGCCACTGCGTGCTTTTCCATATACTCCGACATGTCGATGCGGACAATGGCGTCTTCTCTGTCAAATAAAAAGTCAGCCAAGGCTTTGCACAATTCTGTCTTGCCTACCCCGGTGGGACCAAGAAAAAGAAAAGAACCATTGGGTCTGTTCGGATCGGAAAGGCCGGCGCGGGCGCGACGAATGGCATCTGACACTGTAACAATTGCCTCATCCTGGCCGATAACCCGGCGATGCAGCGCCTGCTCCATCTGCAGCAACTTGTCTCTTTCCCCCTGCAACATCTTTGCGACAGGAATTCCCGTCCACTTGGACACTACTTCAGCAATCTCATTTTCAGTTACCTTATTGCGTAACAATTGCATCGGTTTGGTTTCGGTGCGATCGGCTTTTTCGAGTTGTTTTTCAAGATCGGGAATAATGCCGTATTGCAATTCCGACATTCTGCTGAGATCACCGACCCGCTGCGCCGCCTCAAATTCAAGCCTGGCCTGCTCCAGTTTTTCCTTGATGTCATGAGCGCCCTGTAAGGCCGCTTTTTCGGATTTCCAAATCTCTTCCAGGTCGGCAAACTCCAGTTCAACGTTGCTTATGTCTTTCTCCAGGTCGGACAAACGTTTCTTTGATGCCTCATCGGACTCCTTTTTCAAGGCCTCGCGCTCAATCTTCATTTGAATGAGGCGCCTCTCCAGACGATCCATCGCTTCGGGTTTGGAATCTATCTCGATACTGATTCTGCTGGCGGCCTCATCAATCAAGTCAATGGCTTTGTCGGGCAATTGTCTGTCAGTAATGTAACGCTGTCCCAGATTGGCCGCGGAAATTATTGCCGGATCGGTAATCTGAACGTTATGGTGTACTTCATAACGTTCTTTCAGACCGCGTAGAATGGCAATGGTGTCATCCACATTCGGTTCGTCGATGAATACTTTCTGAAAGCGCCGCTCCAGCGCCCCGTCTTTTTCGATATTTTCCCTGTATTCATCCAGGGTCGTAGCGCCGATACAGTGTAACTCACCCCTGGCCAGGGCGGGTTTCAACATATTGCCGGCATCCATTGACCCTTCCGCCTTACCGGCGCCGACCATGGTGTGCACCTCATCAATAAACAGGATGATTCTGCCCTGTTGTTTGTTGAGATCACTCAGTACCGTTTTCAGTCGCTCTTCAAATTCGCCGCGAAACTTCGCTCCGGCGATGAGTGAACCCATGTCCAATGCCAGCAATTGCTTGCCTTTCAAGGCGTCGGGTACCTCGCCGTTGACGATCCGTTGCGCCAGGCCCTCGACTATAGCTGTTTTACCGACACCCGGTTCCCCGATCAGCACAGGATTATTTTTCGTTCGTCTTTGCAGGACCTGGACCGTGCGGCGTATCTCCTCATCCCGACCGATAACGGGATCGAGTTTCCCCTGGTTGGCCTGATCGGTTAAATTGATCGTAAATTTATCCAACGCGCCCCGGTTATCCTCACTGTGAGGGTCGTTAACGCTTTCCCCGCCACGGATTTTATTTATCGCCGCCTCTATTTTATGTTTGTCGGCGCCGCGCTCTCGCATGAGTTTCCCCAGCCCTGATTTGTCGTCGGTGGCGGCAAGGGAGAACAATTCGCTGGAAATATATTGATCCTTACGATTTTGCGCGTACTTGTCCGTGAGGTTGAGCAGCCGCTCCAGGTCTTTGGACAGGTATATTTCCCCGTTATGTCCCTGTACCCGGGGCAAATTCTCCATGTCACGGGTTATTTGTTTGTGCAACCCGTCGACATCCACCCCTGCCAGGCCCAGTAAATGGGTGGTCGCACCACCTTCCTGGTCCAACAGCGCGGTCATAACGTGTAACGGTTCTATAAATTGGTTATCGCGCCCCAGCGCCAGACTCTGGGCGTTTGCCAAAGCCTGCTGGAATTTACTGGTTAATCTGTCTGTACGCATCAGTCAAATCCGGTAATTGGTGACACTATATAAATATGGGCATTTAGAGCCGATTCAAGTCTGTGTCCTTTCCATCACTGCATCCATATCATACTTGCCATACGTCCTGTCACGCCGTCCCTGCGATAGGAATAAAACAGGTCTTTTCTACTGTAGGTACACAGGTTACATCCATAAACGTCTTCGACACCTTGTTGCAGCAGCTCGATTTTCACCAGTTGTTCGAGGTCCAGGAACCAGTGGTTCGCACGACTCTGAAGGATTGCCTCAGAAAAGGGGACAGATTTATATTCACGTTGCTCCGACCGGGTACAGATTTCAAATCTGTCCCCTTTGTCCCCCAGGCAAGCAGTGATAACGTCAGCCCCGACTTCGTAATTTTCCTGACTGATATGCGGCCCCAGCCAGGCCAGTAATTCCCGGGGATTGGCATTAAACATGGCCAGGGCGCTTTTTATGATGCCCTGACACAGGCCGCGCCAACCGATGTGGATCGCGGCAATTTCAGTGCCGGATTTATTACAGAGCAACAGGGGAATACAGTCAGCCGTTAAAACTGCACATACCCTGTCGGTTGCGCGAGTATAAGCGCCGTCTGCGTCCGTATTTTCGTCCGGATTGACTTCAATTACCCTGCTGCCGTGGCGCTGTTTCAACCAGTTCGGTGCAGCCGGAAGGCTTAATTGACTTTGCAACCGCAGGCGGTTCTCTGCAACGGCCTGCAAGTCATCGCCTACATGACCGCCAAGGTTAAAGCTGTCGAACGGGGGACGACTGACACCGACCAGCCGTGTTGTCGTTCCGGCGTGAATGTGCCCGGGCGCCGGCCAGTCTGCGGCCATCCATATCTCATTCATTCGACTCATGCCTGATGGCGGCCAGCAATTCTTCGATATCTGCGGTCAGTGGCGCCGACCACTCCAGGCTTTCATTATTCAGCGGATGCAGCAACTCCAGCCTGACCGCATGCAGCGCCTGTCTGGGAAATGCGGCAATCTTCTCCCTGAGTGTGTCCGATACATTTTTAGGAAAACGCTTCCTTCCTCCATAAACAGGGTCGCCGATAACAGGATGACCCAGGTGCGCCATGTGGACCCGGATTTGATGGGTACGTCCCGTCTCAAGCCTTATTTTAAGATCCGTGCAGATGGAATATTTCCTGACGATCCGATAATGGGTCGTTGCGGTTTTACCCTTGTCGGTGACGGCCATGCGGGTTCGCAACGTCGGGTGCCTGCCTATGGCAGCGTTTATCGTGCCGCCGCTGATAAAATGCCCGTGCACGACAGCCCGGTATTCTCTTGTGATTTTCCGGTCTTGTAAATCCTTCACCAGTCTCGTATGGGCTTCCAGTGATTTCGCGACCACCATGATCCCGGAAGTTTCCTTATCGAGGCGCTGCACTATACCCGCTCTTGGGACCTGCGCCAATTCGGGACGGTAATACAGCAGGGCGTTGACCAGGGTGTGGTCCGGGTTGCCGGCGCCCGGGTGAACGACAATTCCCGGCGCCTTGTTGATGACAAGAATAGCCTCATCCTCGTAGAGGACATCGATGGGGATAGCCTGTTCAATCCATTTTTCATTTCGATTTTCAAGCTGCGCCCTTACCTCGATTGACTGACCCGCGTGGACGGGATCTTTCTGCTTCAGGGAAGCACCGTCCACTGTGACAAACCCGTCTCTTATCCATCCCTGCAGGCGGGAACGGGAATGCCGCGGGCATAATAATGCCAGTGCCTGATCGAGTCGTTTGCCGGCATGTTGTTCCGGTACGATTAGCGTAAAGTTCTCCTGTTGCATATCACCATTAGTATAAGCCACCTAGCCCACGGAGGGTGGAATGGTTGCAGGGGCTGTAGCTTTTGCGTTGAGTACGGATGCTGGTTTAAACTGTCAGGAGCTATGAGTATAATTTATCAATGGTTCGGCGTGTGGTCAGTGAATTATTTACACTTTTGTAAGGAAGGGGCAGGAATTAATGGTCAGTCGCCGCACTTCGCATTTTCTTAAATTTGTTGCGCAATCCATTGTTATCGGGTTGGCAGTAGCGTTCGTCCTGCTATACCTGTTCCCCAGCCTGTATTCGGCCCGGGACGATAATGGCGTGGGGCGTGCTGAGAATGGTGTCGTCTCATATAGCAAAGCGGTGACCGCAGTCGCACCCGCAGTGGTCAACGTCTACGCCACGCACATCGAACGACGGGAAATTCATCCGCTGTTCCATGATCCATTGTTCCGCCGTTTCTTCGGTCCCCGAGTTCCGAGTGAGCGGCGTAACAACAATCTCGGCTCCGGGGTAATCATGGATCCGCAAGGCTATCTACTTACCAATGCCCATGTCATCAACAATGCCGATGAAATACAGATCACCTTGTATGATGGAAGGCAATCGTCTGCAGAGGTCGTGGGTATAGACAGGGATACCGACCTTGCCGTACTGAAAACAGATCTGGATAACCTGCATGCAGCGCCCTACAGCGATTCAAACCAGGTAAAAGTAGGGGATGTTGTCCTGGCGATAGGGAATCCCTATGATTTCGGCCAGACTGTCACTCAGGGCATAGTCAGCGCCACGAGGCGTAACAGGGTTGGTATTGCGACGTTCGAAAATTTCATCCAGACTGACGCTGATATCAATCCGGGCAATTCGGGTGGCGCGCTGGTTTCCGCGAGCGGGAAATTGATCGGGATCAACACAGCGATTATATCCAGCAGCGGTGGCTCTCAAGGAATTGGCCTGGCCATTCCGACTAACCTGGCCCTGGGGGTAATGCGGCAAATCGTTGAATACGGCCATGTCATCCGCGGTTGGATCGGTATCGAAGCGCAGATTGTGCCGCAGGATATCATCGACGCGGCAGACCTGGATGAAGGCGGTATCCTGATTGCCGCCGTCCTCAATGGCAGCCCCGCCGATCACGCAGGGATCGTGCCCGGCGATATCATGACCAGGATCAACGGTAAGCCGCTGGTCAGCCCACAATTCACGATCAACATGATATCCCAGGTCAAACCTGGCGATACGATAGAAATAGAACTCCTGCGCGGTTGGAAAAGAGAAACGTTAAATGTGCAAGTAGCGGAACGTCCTGGCCTAAGACAGTAAATGACTGAATTCCGAAATCATGATTTTACTTCATCCGCAGTGCTGCTGAGCGGGCATGTGCCGACAGCCCTTCGGCGCGAGCCAGGACTGTTGCTGTTCGGGCAAGCTCGGAGGCAGACGCGGCGCTGCATTCAATCAGGGATGAGCGTTTCTGGAAATCATAGACTCCCAGTGGTGATGAGAATCTTGCGGTCCTGCCGGTGGGCAGGACGTGATTCGGGCCTGCGCAGTAATCTCCCAGTGCTTCTGCAGCAAAATGTCCCAGGAAGATTGCGCCGGCGTGTCTGATTCCTTCCAGGTACCTGTCCGGATCCTGTACCGCGAGTTCCAGGTGCTCCGGCGCCAGCCGGTTTACGATGGCGCATGCCTGTTCCATGCCCTCGGCCCGGATCAATGCGCCGTTGTTCACAATTGCAGTGCGAATAATGTCGGCGCGTTCCATCTGTGCGATCTGTTGATTAATTGAGACTTCAACCCGTTCAGGCAAACTCGCGTCGGTCGTTACCAGGATAGCCCGGGCATCCTCGTCATGCTCTGCCTGAGCGAACATGTCCATGGCGATCCAGTCCGGATTTGCGCTCTCGTCCGCAACGATCACTACCTCGGATGGGCCGGCGATCATGTCTATGCCGACAACGCCGAAAACAAGCCGTTTGGCTGCAGCAACGTAGCGATTTCCCGGGCCCACGATCTTATCGACCGCGGGAACCGATCCGGCGCCGTAGGCCAGGGCTGCGATGGCTTGTGCACCGCCGATTGAAAAGACCTTGTCGACCCCCGCCACTTGTGCTGCCGCCAGTACAACGGGGCTGATTTCATCATTGACTGCCGGCACGACCATAATTATTTCCCCGACACCGGCCACTTGCGCCGGTATTGCATTCATCAATACCGATGACGGGTACGCTGCCTTACCGCCTGGAACATAAATGCCTACTCTATCCAGGGGGGTGATGCGTTGTCCGAGGGTCGAGCCGTCCTGATCCTGGTAACTCCAGGATTGGGCTATTTGATGCTGGTGGTACTCGCGTATGCGCGCTGCGGCGCTCTCCAATGCCTGGCGGAGGTCTGGCGCTATCGCCGCCAGGGCTTGCTGCAGGCTTGTTTCAGCCACCTCCAGGTCGCCGGCTCCGACTGAACGATGATCAAACCGATTGGTGTATTCCACCAGCGCCGTGACGCCGTTATCCCTGACGTTGCTCAGGATGACCGAGACGGTTGCAGTCAGCTCCGGGTCCAGTGTTTCGTTGCCGGCCAGCAGTTGTGCAAAGCGGTTTTCAAATTGCGGATCAGAATCGGCCAGCCTGGTAATGCGGATCATTGGGGTATGGCCCCGCTAAGGCGCTTTATGAAAGGCTTGATAACCTCCTGTTTCATCTTCATTGCTGCCTTGTTGACGATGAGGCGGGAACTGATGTCAGCAATTTTCTCCAGCGCTACCAGGCCGTTTTCTTTCAAGGTATTGCCCGTATTGACCAGATCAACAATCAGGTCGGACAAGCCCAGCACGGGAGCGAGTTCCATGGAACCGTACAACTTTATGATCTCTACCTGCTGTCCTCTTTCGGCAAAAAAGTTCCGGGTTGTCGTAACATATTTAGTGGCAACGCGTAACCGCCCCGACATCTCCGGGGCGTCCTGCGACCCTGCCAGCATCAAGCGGCAGCGGGCAATATTCAGGTCCAACGGCTCGTACAGGTTGTCGCTGTCAGTTTCCATCAGCACGTCTTTGCCGGCGATGCCGAGATCTGCGCCGCCGTTCAGGACGTAGGTGGGTACGTCAGATGCGCGGATGACGATCAGCCTGATTTCGGCATGGTTTGTTTCAAAAATTAGTTTGCGTGTCGTGTCGGGATCATCAAGAGGGCGAACATCGATGCGCGCGAGCAATGGAAGGGACTCCGTAAGAATTCGTCCTTTGGAAACCGCGATGGTAATCCCGTTTTTCATTTATTTCTATGTCTAAATATTTGGGGTCAGAGTAAAAATACTGGATGATAAACCATCACCGCCTGTCAAATTAGCTGTATTTTTACTCTGACCCCAAATATTCTGACCCCAAATATTCATCAGGGCAGTCGTCTTATGCGTGCGCCCAGTTGCATCAGTTTTTCCTCGATGGTCTCATATCCGCGATCAATATGATACACCTGTTCAACGAGGGTCTCTCCCCGGGCAACGAGACCGGCCAGAATGAGACAAGCCGATGCCCGCAAATCCTTTGCAGTGATCGCACTGCCGGTCAGTTTATCAACACCATTCACCACGACTTTATTTTTGTCCTGGGCCAGATCCGCCCCCATTTTCTGTAATTCCCCCACGTGCATGAAACGGTTGTTGAAAATATTTTCCGTTATGACGGCGCTGCCCTCGGCAATACAGTTCATCGCGGTGAATTGCGCCTGCATATCCGTAGGGAACCCGGGGAAAGGGGCTGTATTTATATCAACCGCTCTGGGCCTTGTCCCGGCTTCCATTGCCAGGGATATGGAATTATCCTCGCAGACAATATCGGCGCCTGCCTCCGTCAGTTTCTGTAGAACCGCTTTCAACAGGGAAGGATCGGTATTTTTCAGCTTTATCCTGCCGCCGGTCATGGCCGCCGCGACCAGGTAAGTCCCGGTCTCTATCCGGTCGGGCAATATATCGTAGCTGGCTCCGCTGAGTTGACTTACCCCGTCAATTTCTATTCTGCTCGTTCCGGCGCCGGTAATATTGGCTCCCATGGTGTTGAGGCAATTTGCCAGGTCCGTCACTTCCGGTTCCTGCGCTGCATTTTCAATAACGGTGTGTCCGTCTGCCAGCGTGGCGGCCATCATCAGGTTTTCCGTACCGGTAACGGTAACTGTGTCGAAGTTGATATATGCGCCGTGTAAACGCGTGGCGCGCGCATGGATATAGCCGTCGTCCACTTCAATTTCGGCGCCCATGGCGGCCAGACCCTTTAGGTGCAGGTCGACCGGTCTCGAACCTATTGAGCATCCGCCGGGAAGGGATACCTGGGCCTGTCCATAGTGGCTGAGCAACGGTCCCAGTACAAGTATCGACGCGCGCATGGTTTTCACCAGTTCATAAGGAGCATATAACCTGCTTACATTGCGGTTATTGACCTCGATATTCATGCGCTCATCAAGCGTCAGTTCCGAGCCCATCAGACCTAATAACTCCATGGTGGTCGTGATGTCGTGTAAATGCGGAATATTGCCGATCAATACCGGCTCATCCGTCAGCAAGGTGGCTGCCAGAATAGGGAGGGCTGCATTTTTTGCGCCTGAGATCCGGATCTCACCGCACAACGGGACTCCGCCCCGGATGGTCAGTTTATCCACGGGTTAACCCGTGGATATAACTCGAAGAGAGCTCTTTTTCGTCCATTGTTCCGGTGTGTAGGTCTGTATGGAGAGTGCATGGATGTCAGTTCCCACCTTGTCTCCCAGGGCCTTGTAGACCAGCTGGTGTTGCTGGACCATGTTCTTTCCGGCAAATATATCGCTTACGATAACTGCCGTGAAGTGCGTTCCATCACCCTCTACCTCAACCTCACTGTCCGGTACACCGGCTTTGATCAATCTTGTAATATCTTCAACCTGCATGGGATTCTCTGGCATCAGCGTAGATAAACCTTATGTTTCATCGGTCAATGATTGTTCCAGCTTCTCATTTTTGTCTACCAGCTTTTGAATCAATGTTTCAAGACCATTATTGCGAATTTCGGAGGCAAACGATTTCCGGTATGTCTCAACCAGGCTTATCCCTTCAAAGGCGACGTTTACCACCTTCCAGCTGCCGTCACTGATATGCATGGTGTAATTCACCGGCGTGATACCACCGTCTGAGACGATCTCGGTTTTTACCATCACGATATTGGGTTTGGAACCCGTCAGGGTTTCCAGGTAATTGACTCTCTCGTTGGTAAATCCAAGCACCGCCTTGGCATAGGTACGTACCAGCAGGCTTTTGAATTCATGGGTGAATATAGTGCGTTGTTCTTCGGTAGCCTGCTTCCAGTACTTACCCAGTATCCATCTTGCCATATTGTTGAAATCGAAGACGGGGATGATCAGGTCGTTTATCAGGTCATAAACTATTTCCGGTTGTGCATCAAGCTTTTCCCTTTCTTCAGTGATACGTGCAATCACGCCATCGACTGTGGCGAGAATGATCTCTTTCGGCTCGCCTATATCATCAGCCGCGGGCGCAGTTATCGCCAACGCCGGCAACAGCAATATCATTAAAATGCCAACTTTCCGTTTCATGGTTTGATTTCTCCTGATTGAATGAGTATTGGACTAAGCCCATATTCTAATTTGATCCTGACAATTGAGAAAGATTTTATTTGGCAAAGTTCCCGACATTTGGGGTCAGAGTAAAAATTCATGGGGGATTTTCAATTTATGGCACGCATATCTGAAGAATTTTTACTCTGATCCCAAATATCTAACTCTATTTCCGGAACGGACGGAATATCAGAATCAATTTCGGCAGCAAGGTGAGTGCTGCCAGCAAGGCGATGAACATGGCCAGGGCGGTGAGCAGGCCGAAATAGATGGTCGGTATGAAATTGGACATCACCAGGATTGAAAAACCGATAATAATCGTGATCGCCGTATAGAAAACGGCGCGGCCTATGTTGGCGTGACAATAATAGAGCGTAGACACGTAGTCCGGTTTGTTCGGGCATTCCTCGCGGAAGCGATAGATATAATGTATGCTGTTGTCCACCGCGATGCCGATAGTGATGGCGGCGATGGTAATCGTCATCATATCCAGGGGTATATCCAGGATGCCCATCAGGCCCAGGATAATAGCGGCTGCCAGGATATTCGGGAGGATGCCGATGATGGCCAGGGAGACGGACCTGAACAGGACCAGGAGCATCAGGGCAATGCCCAACATCACGACTCCCAGAGTTTCAATCTGGGAGCTGAACAGGCTCTGCAGCATGTTGTTGTACAACACCATCATACCACTGACCTGGAATTCATCTTCAGTCAGGCCCAGGTTCGTGCGCAGGTCTTCGTCGATTTTTTCCAGGAACTGCTTGCGGCGTAAATCCGGCAGGGAATCCAGGATGCGCATGTTGATGCGAGCTTCGTTGTCGGTAATGGAGATATACGGATCAATCAGGACCTCCTTTATCTCCGCAGGCAATTTTTTGTTGATGATCGCCAGTTCAAAGGCGTCGAACTCCTCGCCTTCATTCAGGTCTTCAGCCAGGCGCAGTACCGAAGCCAGAGACAGTACCTTGCCTACTGCCGGCAGGCTCTCCAGATAGTCGTGGACCGCCTTGATACGGTCGACCTTGTACGCAGTAAACCAGGCATCCGCCGGGTCCGCGGGTTCTTCTTCAAAGCCGCCGAACAACGCGTCCAGGTCGCCGAATTCATCGTCTTCTTGCTCTGCTTCATCTTCTTCCCCGTACTCCTTGACGGGGTCGAATTTGAGGACGACATCCATGGGTGCGGTACCGCCGAGTTCATTGTCGATCAGTTTCAAGCCCTGGTGTATTTCCGTGGCGTCACTGAAATAATTGACGAAGCTGTTTTCGACCTTCAGCCGGGATACGCCGTAAAGGCTTAGTGCAGCCAGCAGCAGCGCGATTATTACCACAGCGGTGCCGAACTTTTCGGTGATCCTTGCCAGTGTTGCGGTAAACGGCACTTCCTGCTTCCCCGGAGAGGTGATCTTTTTATCAAGAGATACCAGTATGGCCGGGAACAGCAGAAACGAGGTCATGAAGGTAACGCTGAGGCCCAGTGTCATCATCCAGCCGAAATCGATTACAGGCTTGATATCGCTGACTACCAGAGACCCGAACCCGATCATGGTGGTCAGCGCGGTATATAAGCAGGGCAAGACCATGCGCCGGACGGTATTGGATACCAGTTGCGCCTGGCTTTGTTCGGCAAAATCCCTGCTCAGTTGCCGGTAACGTACTATCAGGTGTACATTCATCGACATGGTGAGAATGAGCATCAGGGAGATGAAATTGGACGAAATGACCGTGACCGGCCAGCCGACCAGACCCAGCAGGCCCATCATGATGACCACTGCAAATATGCAACTGCACAGGGGCAGCAGGACAAAACGGGGTTGCCTGAAGATGACTGACAGCATGATCACCAGGAAAGCAAACACGCCGGCGCCGAACACCATCAGGTCGTTCTTTATGAACGTGATCATATCGTCGGCTACCATGGGGACCCCGCCCAGGTAGAGGGTTCCACGATCCCGGTAGCGGTCCATCACTGCACGAATGGCCGCAATGGTTTCGTGGTTGCTCTTATTCGCCTCCACCTTGGCTTGATCATACTGCGCCTGGGTATCCGCCAGTTCCAGCAGTTCCGCTTCTGTCAGGCCGTCCCGGTCCCGCTTGATCAGCAGCTGGTTTTTCCTTTTCTGAAATTCGGTATAGTTTTCATTCTGCTCCAGGTTTACCTGCAACGCCGTCGTGCGGGCATCATCACTGATGAGCAGGTCCAGGAATACCGGGCTGGCCAACAACTCTTCCCGCGCCCGGTCCCGGTCTATGTCCGGGTCCTCCAGGGTGCGATAGTTCCTGGCCACCTCAGCCAGTTTACCGCCTATGATTTTTACCAGTGGGGCATCGATCAGCGAGAATACCGATTCTACTCCAGGCGCCTGTTTCAAATCCTCCCGCAATTGCCGGATAGTCTCCAGCGACGTGTCTGAAAACAGGTCCGCGCTGGGAGCGAACGTCACGAATAAAAACTCCCGCGTTTCGTAACGTTTGTTTACCTCGCGTAATTTGCGCAGGTCCTGGTCGCTTTCCAGGATGAGGGTATCGGTGGAGGCATCCAGTTTGAAATCCCGGGAGTGCAAGGCAAAGAAAGAAAATACAAGCAGGAGCGCCAACAGCACCAGCCTGGGCCGCCCGAGAATATACCGGTCGTAAATGGCAGTTATTTGATTTACCAACATAATTATTATGTCTAGACAGCGCATTATGCTAATAAATTAATCCGAATATGGCAAAATATATCGTCGCCTTGTGATAAACTTGCCGGAAATTCAGAGCAGAAGAGGTTCGTAAATGTATAAACTGGTATTTCTCATCCTGGCGCTCAGTGCGTTTTGCAGTCATGCTCAGGAGAGAACCCCGGCGCCTGACAATGCCGAGCTTTATTTCATTTCGCCCGCTGACGGCGCGACCTTGTCAAACCCGATCAACGTCCGTTTCGGCCTGAGGAACATGGGAGTCGCCCCCGCCGGTATTAAGTACGAGGATTCCGGCCATCATCACCTACTGGTGGATACGGCTGTGCCGGCCCTGAACCTGTCGATTATCAATGATGAAAACCACCGCCACTTCGGCAAGGGCCAGACGGAAGTCACCCTGGATCTGGCGCCCGGTGTTCATACCCTGCAACTCCTGCTGGGTGATTTTGCCCACATCCCCCATGACCCTGCCGTCGTGTCCGGGCAGATCACGATAACCGTCGAGTAGAAAAAGGGAGGAGTTACATTCTGCGGCGCCAGCCGTTGCGGTCCCGGTCAGGAGACTTGTTTTATACACCTTCTCATGCCGGCAAAAATCGGTTCGGCAATATCATCCGGAAAATCGGCGGGGATGTTTGCTGCTGCTGTTTCGATCACCGAATCAAGCCTATCCACAACATCGTCTATAATCTGTTGCATTTGTGCCGTGGGGAAATCGACTTTTGCCGAATGACCGAACCAATGTCGAGGCATGATCTCGTGCCACGCATAATGTACATTTTTACCGCGCAAGGCCATCGCCATTTTTAAATTCCTGTATTCAATCTGGCGTTTCTCAGCAAGGGGGTATGCTGAAATGACGTCGTAAACAGGGGTCAGTTCAAAGCGTCCGCCCTGGTGCAGGAAAATGCTGAAATTTTTTGCATGGCCGTCAATAGCGCCCAGCAACCAGAAGAGGAAGACAGTTCGCATAAATTGGAACCGGTCGTTTTCCGGCCGAAGTGAAGACCTGAGTACTGCCATAATTTTTGTAATACCGGGACCGCCTTCATTTTCATATTTCAAAGCAGGTGCAATCCCACTTGCCTGGCACATGTCTTCTACAGGAAGACGAATGATCCAGGATTTGTCATTGCGCCCATCCTTGGGCGCAACCCTGCGGGCGGCTGTCGCCGTGCAAATCGTCTGTCCTGACGATTTGTCTTCGGCGAATTTTCGATCAAAACGCTCGACTACAAGCACTTTGATATTTTCAAAATTTTCAATTGTGGCGACAGCAACAGGCAAACCAAAGCTCCTTAATATCTCAAGACATAACCACTCATTTTCAGTGCTGTCCGATAGATCAATACCAGCATGGTCAATTCGTCCGATCGGTAATTTCAGGATGTGTGTTGTAGGCGTTGTGCCGACAGGACGTCGCCATTGTCCTTCTTGCATGAGCAATGCCGTTTTTTCCTGGACACCGGCAATTGATATCCTGAATTCCCTGTCTTTTGACATGCCTAATGGCAGCGCTTTGTAGTTTCTGAGTTCTTCTGCTATTTCACTTTCATTCAGGGGGATGCCTTCAATTTTTTTCACATCAAGACCTGTTCGTCCGCTTGTGAGTTGGATGGCGCCAACGCAGTCATTACCGATACATGAGAGTAAATCAAAAGGCTGGTTGGTTTTAGCGCCGAATTTTGCCTGGATTCGATTTCGGATATCCATACTGTCGGGCAACAAATTATCGAAGTAGTTGTATACCACGTCTCCCTTATGGCTCTTATCCGTAATCGGTAAAGAAAGGGAGAGGGGAAGCGCCCCCCTGAGTCCGAGCCACGAATCATGATAAACAAGCTCGTGAACACCACCGCTCCGCCGGATATATTCGCCGACTTCATAGCCGTTCATGTAAATTAACAGTGACGACGCCATTACCAGAGCGCCCCATCATCAGACAGCTGATTCCTGGGTTCCAGGTGTATTTCCAGACCAAGAGCCGACATGTATTTGAATAACGTGTCCAATCGTACGGCTGCAGCCCCTGCCTCTATCCTGGAAACGGTTTTCTGGGGCAGGTTAAATTTGCTGCCCGCTTCAACTTGTGTCAACCCTTGGTTTTTCCTGTAAAGCCGCAGGACTTTTCCCAGATTTTCGGGTGAGGTGACAGGTATCATAGTGTTCTCGTTCCTGTGGATTGATTAGTATTCAAGAAACCTCTGACTTAATCAGAGACTCACTAAAATATAACGATATCGTTATTTTTATAAATTATAACGGTTTAGTTATAAATGTCAAATATAACTATTCTGTTATAGAAAAAGCAGGAAAAGAAATTTTATTGCCTTTTTCGGCAGTGCATGAGGAGATTCAACTCCCGTATAACGGTAGTTTAATTTCCCCCCGGATAATCCGGTCAATGGTATCCACATACAATTCGTGCTCGACGGCCAGCACGCGTTCGGCCAGACCGTCTACGGTATCTCCTTGTTTTACAGGGATCCTTGTTTGTGCCAGGACCGGACCGTTATCGTATACCTGGTCCACGACGTGGATAGTTACGCCGGTTTCTTTGTCTCCGGATGCGATGACTGCCTCATGTACGCGCTGGCCATACATGCCCTGACCGCCGTACTCCGGCAATAAGCCGGGATGGATATTAATGATACGCCCGGGAAACGTAGCCAAAGTTACCGGGCCGATCTTTTTCATATATCCCGCCAGGATCACCAGGTTGACGTCGTAGTTAAGCAGCACGTCGATGATTTCCCTGTCCAGGTCCTCCGGGTCAGGGTGGGTGGAGCCGCTCAGGTGAAACCAGGGTATATTTTCATTGCGAGCCCGTTCCAGGGCGCCGGAATCCCTGTTATTGCTGATAACGACAACGGGCCGGGCATTTAACCGGCCGGAACGACAGGCATCGATTACGGCCTGCACATTGGTCCCATTATGAGATGCGAAAAAACCGAGGTTCATCAGCGCGATCTTCGTATCCAGTGGTGTAATATCCCGGCTAGCCCCCGTCTGCGGCACCTGTGGTATCGCCGTACTGGTTACGCAACTGCCTTAGTTGTTCGTGGAGTTGTGTTCTTACTTGTGCGTAGACAGGACTATTATAGCGATTGTACAGTTCCTGCGGGTCTTGCTCCAGGTCATACAACTCCCAGTGATCTTTCGTGTAGAAATGGATCAGCTTGTGCGTCGCGCTACGAATACCGTAATGGGGATTGACCAGATGCCAGCCCGGATAGTGATAGTAGTGGTAATACACTCCGCCGCGCCATGTGGCTTGCTGTTTGCCGGTTACCAGTTTTTTTAATGACAGGCCCTGGATGCCGGCGGGGACCGGTGCGCCAGCGAAATCAAGCAAGGTAGGGGCTAAATCCAGGTTTTGAACCAGTTGCTCAATCTGCTGTCCTGCGCTTACCGTAGCAGGGTAACGCAACAAAAGTGGTGTGCGCATGGATTCTTCATACATGAAACGCTTGTCGTACCATCCATGTTCGCCCAGATAAAAACCCTGATCGGATGTATAAATAACGATAGTGTTCTTAGACAAACCCTGGGCATCGAGGTAATCGAGCACTCGTCCGATATTCCTGTCAACAGAACGCACAGTCGCGAGATAATCATGAAGATAGCGTTGATACTTCCAGCGGGCGAGTGCCTCAGGATCGTTTCTTACCTGTTGGTATTGGGCATTTATCTTTTCGTAGAAAGTGTCCCACTTTTTTTTCTGTGTCGGGGATAAACGTGAATAGGCATCCTGCCAGGCCTGGAGCGCCTCATGTGCGACCCCTTCACGACCACGGCCACCTCCGGAGCCGGTTTCTGCTTCATGGTTACCCGGATGCAGTTTCATATCGTATGACAAAAACATATCAGCGATGCGCATATCCGCTTCTATTGCCGCAGGCCGTCCGGCGTAATCGTCATCAAAACTATCCGGTACAGGGATATAGACAATATTGCCGGTGTCGAGATTATCCACTGGGGGCATCCAGTTACGGTGAGGGGCCTTGTGGTGATAAAGCATCATAAAAGGCTTGTTCTTGTCCCGATTTTGTAAAAACTCCAGCGCAAGGTCGGTCACCTTATCCGTCACATAGGCGCCACCGTATTGCACCATGCCTGTGCGGGTAAGAAAACGCGGACTATAATATTCACCTTGTCCTATCAGTATCTGCCAATAATCAAACCCTACCGGCTCGGAACTCAAATGCCATTTCCCCACGACAGCCGTTTCATAACCTTGTTGTTGCAATATCCGTGGAAACGTTGCCTGGTGACCATCGAATACGTCCTCATTGCTTCGCACCCCGTTTCGGTGGCTGAATTTTCCGGTCAACAACACCGCGCGGGATGGTGTACAAATAGAGTTGGTTACAAAGGAATTAAGAAATATTGCACCTTCATCAGCGATACGATCAATGTTGGGTGTCAATACCAGACTGTCGTCGTAGGCGCTTATTGTCCGCTGTGCATGATCGTCGGACATAATAAACAGAATGTTCGGTCGAAGCGCAGACGAATCCGGTGTAGCGCCCACACTCGGAGACAGGCTGAATACTGACAAAAACGCCCCAAGCGTCACGTACAAGCGGCTGGAACAGTGCATGGTTCTATTCGACTTTGATCATGTTTTTATGCTGAATCCCAGGGACGAAAGCTTGTCACGCATCAAACCCGGATTTTCCGGCAGGACCACCCGCAATTCCGCAAATTCCCGCCTGAACGGATAGTCTGTCCTTAACGACGCAAAAAAATCGCTCCTTCCAGCCGCCTCAACTTCTTCGATCTCCCTGAGGGGTGCGCAATCGCTACGTACGTCATAACCGGCAAGCACCGCTGTCTGGATGGCCTCCATTACGCGCTTAAAACCGGACAGGTTTAATTCGGCGTTCTGAGCGGGGAATAATATCTCCACATCTGCCGCCGGGCGTACGGCAAGCCATTTGCAAACCTGTTCGTATACCGTGTGTGTCGCATTCACTTTTGCCTGGGCGCTGTAACCGGCGATATGGGGAGTAGCCAGGGTCGCCAGTCGAAACAACTCATCATTGATATCAGGTTCTCCGGCCCATACATCCAGCACCAGGCGGCTTGCCTGATTTTCCCTGGCAAAACTGATCAGGTCCTGTTCATTCACGACACCGCCTCGTGCAGTGTTGATAAATATGACGTCCTGCATGAGCCTGCCCAGGAAATTCCGCTCGACCATTTGCGCACTGGGATAATCACCGGATGTTGTCAACGGGACATGCAGGGATATGATGTCCGAGGATAATACGCTATCAAGGTCCCGGAAAATGAAACGATTGTTCTCGTCCCTGATAAATGGATCGTAAACCCGTGTCTCAATCCCGACGACCTGCAGCAGGTATCGAAGCCGCGCGCCCACGTGACCATAACCGATAATACCCACCGTTTTACCTTCCAACTCTATGCCGTATAGTTCCGACAATACGAACAGGCAGCTCAATACGTATTCGGCAACTGCGTTCGCGTTACAGCCTTTTGCATCAAACAATGGAATAGCCCGGGCGTTCAGGTAGTCGAGGGCCACATGGTCGGTTCCACTCGAGGCGCTGGCAACGCATTTTATCCGTGTATCGCTGAGCAGGGTAGAGTCTACCCGGGTTACGGACCTGACGACCAGGCAATCCGCATTCCTGATAGATGCGGGAGTGATGTCGCTGCTGTCAAGCAGGGTGATGTCGCCCAGGGTTGAAAAAAACTGCCTGGCGTAAGGGATGGCCTTGTCAGCGACGATTTTCATATCAAAGAATAACAGGGGACAGGATAATACTGTCTCCCGTTATTCTTCTTTCTCAACCGGCATCAAATCCTGTTTGCTGATGCCCAACGCCAGGGTGACCGGGCTGGCAACGTAGATGGAAGAATAAGTTCCTATGATGACACCGATAATCAATGCGGTGGAAAAAGACCGGATGATTTCGCCCCCCAGGAAGAACAGGGCGGACAGTACCAGCAAGGTTGTCAGGGACGTCATCAGGGTGCGGCTCAGGGTCTGGTTCAGAGACGCATTGATCACCTCGACCGGTGATACCTTGCGCATACGGCGGAAATTTTCCCGGATACGGTCAAAAACGACGATGGTGTCGTTGAGTGAATAGCCGATAACCGCCAGCAGCGCAGCCAGGACGGTCAAATCAAAATCCAGTTGCAGAACGGAAAAGAAACCGATGGTGATGGTGACGTCGTGCACCAGCGCGGTGATGGCGCCGACGGAGAACAGGCGCTGGAAGCGGAATGCGATATAAATAAATATCATGATCAGCGCATAGATCATCGCCAGCCCGCCGTCTTCCTGCAGGTCTTCGCCTACCTGGGGACCGACAAATTCCACCCGGCGGATCTCGACTGAATCGCCGGATTGTTTCAGGACGTCTATGATGTCGCTGCTGATATCTGCGCTGTTCTTGCCCTGGACCTCGGCGACCCGGATCAGTATATCCCTGGCGGAACCGAAATACTGTACGACCGCATCGCTGAACTCAGTGGCGGACAGCACGTTCCTCACCTGATCAAGTTCAACAGTTTCCTGGTATCCGACTTCCACCAGGGTGCCGCCGGTAAAATCGATGCCGAAATTGAGTTTCTGCGTGACCAGGGAGACCAGGGAAACACTGATCAGCAGGATTGAGAAGATAACCGCTAATTTGCGTTTACCCATAAAGTCGATATTGAATCTTTGCTTTGGGTTTTCCATGGCGCAGTTCAGGAGCAGTTGATCAGATAACCAGCCGTCGCAGCTTTTTGCCGCCGTATATCAGGTTCACGACGGCGCGGGTTACCATGATGGCTGTAAACATGGAGCAGACAATTCCCAGGGACAGGGTCACGGCAAACCCCTTGATTGGCCCGGTGCCGAAACTGAACAGGACGATAGCGGCAAATAAGGTCGTAATATTGGCATCAGCGATGGTCGTAAATGCTTTTTCATAACCGGCGTGGATACTGGCCTGAGGTGAATTACCGTTGCTGATTTCCTCCCGGATGCGCTGGAAGATAAGCACGTTGGCGTCCACCGCCATACCCACGGTCAGTACGATCCCGGCGATACCCGGCAGGGTCAGGGTAGCCTGCAACATTGACAGCAAGGCAACGATCAATATCAGGTTCAATGCCAGGGCCACATCCGCAGCCAGGCCGAAACCCTTGTACCAGACGACCATGAAAATCAGCACCAGGATAAAACCGATCTGTACCGACATGAAACCTTTGTCGATATTATCCTGGCCGAGACTCGGGCCCACGGTGCGCTCTTCAATGATTTCAATGGGCGCCGCCAGGGCGCCGGCCCGAAGCAGCAGGGCCAGGTCGCGGGCTTCCTCGGTGGAATCCAGACCGGTGATTTGAAAGCGTTTTCCCAACTGCTCGCGGATAGTGGCCACATTGATCACTTCTTCGATGGTTTCCTTGCGTTTAACTATTTCGCCGTCTTTTTCGATGGTTTCCGTTTTGTTCTCAATAAACACCACGGCCATAGTCCTGCCCACTTCTTCAGCGGTGGCATCGCTGAAGCGCTTTGCGCCCTTACCGTCCAGGGTGATGGAGACGTTGGGACTGCCGGAGACTGAATCGAATCCGGCCGCGGCATCGATGATATAGTCACCGGTCAGCATGATCTGTTTCTGCAACAGAACCGGGTTGCCGGTTCGCTCGTAATACAGTCGGGAACCTGCCGGCACCCGGCCGTCCAGGGCATCCTGCACGGCATGATCCTCATCGGTCATGCGGAACTCCAGGGTCGCGGTAGCGCCCAGGATGTCTTTTGCCCTGGCGGTATCCTGTACCCCCGGGAGTTGTACGACCACCCGCTCCAGGCCCTGCTGCTGGATGACCGGTTCGGCCACGCCCAATTCGTTGACCCGTTTACGCAGGGTGGTGATGTTCTGTTGCAGGGCCAGCCGCCGGGTTTCTTTTACGGCATTCTCGCTTAACCTGATTACCAGGGGAAATTCGCCGCTCTCCGCCTCGGGTTGGTCAAGCTCCAGGTCGGGAAAATTATCCTCTATCTCAGTGATGCCCTGCCGGCGCTGGTCGGCGCCACGGAATCGGATCAATAAACCACCTTCCCTGAGCCGGGTGATGGTCTTATAGCGAATCCGGTTATCCCGCAGTTGTGTCCTGATGTCCGAGATGTAACGTTCCTCTGCCTTGGCAACAGCCGCTTCCATGTCCACCTGCATCAGGAAATGCACGCCACCGCGCAGGTCCAGACCCAGGAACATGGGCTCGGCGTTGAACGCCCGTAACCAGTCCGGTGTTGCCGGCGCCAGGTTGAGGGCGACGGTATGGGAACGGCCCAATGCTTGTTTCACTATATCCCGGGCTTTGAGCTGGGTGCCCTCATCCTGAAACCTGACTACAAGGTTATTTGCTGTCAGGCTTATCTCACCGTATTTTATGCCTGCCTCGTCCAGTGCATCTTCCACGGAATACCGGGTCAGATCGCTGATTTCGGCTCCCCGGGATGCAGAGACCTGCAGGGCCGGGTCCTTGCCGTACAGATTGGGCAAGGCGTAGAGGCAACCGACCGTAATGACCACGATAATTAACAGGTATTTCCAGGGAGGGTAACGGTTCATAGACAGCTAAAACTTTCTTTTGATAATGAGTGCGGCAAGATCCGGATCAGAGTGTTTTCAGCGTTCCCTTGGGCAATACCGCGGATACGGCCTGTTTCTGTACCTTGACCTCCGTCTCCTTCGCAACTTCCAGCACGATGAAATTATCTCCCACCTGGTTGATCTTTCCCAACATACCGCCGTTGGTCACTACTTCATCCCCTTTCGTCAAACCACCGACCAGTTGTTTGTGCTCCTTGGCCTGCTTCATCTGCGGGCGGATCAAAAAGAAATAAAAAATGACAAAGAACAATACCATCATGAACAGGAAAGAGCCTCCCCCCCCCTGCGAAGTCCCCTGCGCCCATGCGTCGTTTATAAAGAAGTCAATCATCGATCTTATACTTGCTGAAATAAAGGCCAAATTATACCACAACAATCGTCGTGGCTAATGTAGATTACAACAAGATAATTTGTTTCAAGCGGGTGGACGCACACTTACGGATAAGAAAAACTAACTCTTACCGACCCGTATCGCGCAGAACTTGAATTCAGGGATCTTGCCGAAGGGGTCCAGGGCGTCGTTGGTGATCAGGTTTGCGGCTGCTTCGTTGTAGGTGAACGGCATCATGACGACGCCTGGCTGCATGCCTTCGTCGACGCGGGTGGCGACGGACAGCTTGCCGCGCCGGGATTCGACTTCCAGCAGGTCGCCGGATTCCATCTCCAGTGCGCGTAAATCTTCCGGGTTGATCAGTATATACGGCCACGGTTCAATGGTGTTCAGTACCCTGGAATGGCGTGTCATGGTCCCGGTGTGCCAGTGTTCCAGTTGCCGTCCCGTCATGAAGATAAAGGGATAGTCGTCATCGGGCAATTCTGCCGCCTCGATATACTCGGCCGCCACAAAATGCCCCCTGCCGTCTTCCGTCGGGAAAACGCCGTCTCTGAATATGATTGGTTCGCCCGGGTCGTCTTCCCTGGTCAGCGGATAAGTCAGTGAATCGTGCTGTTCCAGGCGTTCCCAGGTCATGCCGGCCATGCTGGGCACGGCCTGCCTGATTTCCTCGAATACCGTTTCCGGTCCCGGGTAATCCCAGTCCAGTCCGAGACGCCGGGCCAGTTCCTGGATGATCCACAGGTCCTGGCGCGCATCCCCGGGCGGGGTGACGGCCTGCCGGCCCAGTTGCACCCGCCGGTCGGTGTTGGTAAAGGTGCCGGATTTCTCCGGAAACGCGGAGGCCGGCAGGATGACGTCGGCAAATCCGCAGGTTTCCGTGAAGAAAATATCCTGAACGACCAGGTGTTGCAGCCTGGTGAGCGCCTCCCTGGCGTGCTGCAGGTTCGGATCTGACATGGCAGGGTTCTCTCCCATGATGTACATGCCGGTGATTTCCCCGGCGTAGACGCTGTGCATGATCTCGACTACCGTCTTGCCGCTGTCCGGGTCCAGTTCCGTTCCCCATAACTCCTCGAATTTCTTTTTTATTTCAGCATCGTTCACCGGTTGGTAATCCGGATACACCATGGGGATCAAACCCATGTCGGAGGCGCCCTGCACATTATTCTGTCCGCGCAACGGATGCAGGCCGGTGCCGGGCCGGCCGATTTGCCCCGTCATCAACGCCAGTGAGATCAGGCAACGGGCGTTATCCGTCCCGTGTACATGTTGGGATATGCCCATTCCCCAGAAGATAATGGCTGTCTTAGCCGTCGCATACAGGCGCGCCACCTCCTTGATGGTGTCGGCGGCAATAGCGCAGATCGGCGCCACTTTTTCCGGACTGTACTGCTGCACCGTTTCCCTGAGTGCCGCAAAACCGTCGGTATGGGCATCGATGAAGGACTGGTCGTGTAAACCCTCATTGATAATCGTGTGCATCATACCGTTCAACAGCAACACGTCCGTGCCCGGGCGCACTTGCAAAAAACCATGGGCGTGCAGGTACATTTCGGAATTGTACGGTTCTATCACGATCAGTTTGCTGCCGTTTACGGCTGCATTTTTCATGAAGGTGGCCGCGACCGGATGATTATCGTTTGGCCGGGCGCCTATTACGATGATGACCTCGGCCTGGGTGCCGTCAGCCACCTGGTTGGAGACTGCGCCCGAGCCGATGGTTTCCAGCAGTGCGGCAACCGAGGAGGCATGGCACAGCCGGGTGCAGTGATCGACGTTATTGGTGCCGAAGCCGGTGCGCACCAGTTTCTGGAACAGGTAGGCTTCTTCATTACTGCCCTTGGCACAGCCGAATCCGGCCAGGGCCTGTGAGCCTGCCGCATCACGGATGGAACGCAGACCGGTCGCAGCCGCGTCCAGCGCCTCCTCCCAGCTCGCTTCGCGGAAATAACGGTGCAGCGACCGGGACTCGATGATCTGAGATGTCTTGGGCGTGCCGGACTTCCGGATCAGGGGCCGAGTCAAGCGGGCGGGATGATGCACGTAGTCGAACCCGTAACGTCCCTTGACGCAAAGGCGGCTCTGGTTGGAGGGACCGTCCCGGCCTTCAATGTATTGTATGTGGTTGTTTTTTACGTTGAACGTCAACAGGCAACCTACGCCGCAATAGGGACAGACGGAATCTACCTGCTTATCCGGTTTCACCAGCCCCACGTTCCTGGCCGGCATCAGGGCGCCGGTAGGACAGGCCTGCACGCATTCGCCACAGGCCACGCAGGTGCTCTCACCCATCAGGTCACCCATGTCGAACACGATTTCGGAGTGCTTGCCGCGCATGGCGTAACCAATGACATCGTTCACCTGTTCTTCCCGGCAGGCGCGTATGCAACGGGTGCACTGGATACAGGCATCCAGGTTGACCGCGATCGCGGGGTGCGACAAGTCCGGAGCGACCGGCTCGCGCGGCTCGAAGCGGGGAGAGAATACGTTCAACTTCGTGGCCCAGTGGTCAAGCTCCGAGTCCAGGCGGTAAGGTGACGCGCCCTGTAGCGGCATATCGGCCAGCAATAATTCCAATACCATTTTCTGCGAGTGGAGCACTCGATCCGTAGCGCTGTTGACTTTCATGCCGTTGTCCGGTTTACGGCAGCAGGACGGCGCCAGGGTGCGTTCGCCTTCTACCTCCACCATGCAGACGCGGCAGTTACCGTCGGAACGATAGCCTTCCTTGTAGCAGAGCCGGGGTATCTCCACCCCATGCCGTTGCGCTGCCTGCAGGATAGTTTCTTCAGCGCCGGCCTCGATATTCCGCCCGTTCAGGGAAAATTGGATGGGGGTGTTATCTCCCACCGGGGACGGATTTGAAATCCGTCCCCTTTCATGTATGTCGTTATTGCTCTGCATTTTCACTGTTCACTTATCAGCCGATAAAAAAACCTGCCCTCAGGAAAACTCTGCCGGGAAATACCGCATGGCGCAACGCAGTGGATTGGGTGCGGCCTGCCCCAGCCCGCAGATGGAGGCATCCTCCATGGCCCGGGCCAGGTCTTCCAGGAGCAACCGGTCCCATTCGGGCTTTTCCATCAGCTTGACCGCCTTGGCCGTCCCCGCTCGGCAGGGTGTACATTGGCCACAGGATTCATCCTCGAAAAAGCGCATGGCATTCAAGGCCAGCGCGCGGGCGCTGTCCTGGTCCGACATCACAATGACTGCGGCCGAACCGATAAAGCTGCCGTGCGCTTGCAGAGTATCGAAATCCAGCGGAATATCATCCAGTGAGGCGGGCAATATACCACCGGAGGCGCCACCGGGGAAGTATCCGTAAAACTCGTGCCCCGGCAACATGTCGCCACAGTATTCCTCGATAAGTTCGCGGATGGTAATACCGGCCGGCGCCAGATGAACGCCGGGTTTTTGTACCCGGCCGCTCACGGAGAACGAGCGCAAGCCCTTGCGACCGTGCCTGCCGTGGGAATTGAACCAGTCCGCTCCTTGTTCGACAAGATCCCGTACCCAATGCAGGGTTTCCATGTTCTGTTCCAGGGTGGGGCGATTGAACAGGCCCACCTCCGCCACGTAGGGAGGGCGCAGGCGCGGCATACCGCGCTTGCCTTCTATGGATTCAAGCATGGCGGATTCTTCGCCGCAGATATAAGCCCCGGCGCCGCGGCGCAAATGGATCGGGGGCAACGGGCAAGGGGGGTCCCGTTGCAGTGCCGCCAACTCACCCTCCAGCAGGGCGCGGCAGCCGGCGTATTCATCGCGCAGATAAATATAGATCGCCTCTGCTTCAATGGCCCAACTGGCGATCAATGTGCCTTCGATAAAGCGGTGCGGGTCAGTTTCCAGGTAGTACCGATCCTTGAAAGTCCCCGGTTCGCCTTCATCGGCGTTAACCGCGATCAGCCGGGGGCTGGGTTGGCCGCGCAGGATACGCCATTTTCTGCCTGCCGGGAAACCGGCTCCCCCCAGGCCGCGCAGGTTGGCGTCTTCCAGCAGGGTAATGATCTGTTCCGGCGTGTGCCGGCCGTTCATGCAATCCACCAGCAGCTTATAGCCGCCTTCCTCCCGGTAGCGGGCGTAGCGGATGGCGTCCGGCTCCGGGCATAGCGTTGCCCTGTTTTCCAGGGCAGCCGCAACCGCTGCCGGCGTCGCATGCTCTATCGGGTTGGTCCCCGCCACGGCGATTGGCGCTGCCTGGCAACGGCCTACGCAGGGAACGGGTTGAATCCTGATTTCGGCGTTATCCGTCGTCGCGCGCAACTCATCGATCAGGTTCCTTGCGCCGAACATCTCACAGGTCAGCGAGTCACATACCCGCACTGTGAGCGCCGGCGGCGGCGTTTCATTGGCTTTCAATACGTCGAAGTGGTGATAAAAAGTGGCCGTTTCATACACCTCGGCCATGGGCAGTTCCATTTCAATGGCCAGGGCCAGGAGATGGCGGTGCGACAGGTGCCGGTAGTGGTCCTGGAGCTTGTGCAGGTGTTCTACCAGCAGATCGCGGGTACGCGGAGCATCTCCCAGGAGGCTGCGAACGTCAGCCAGCGCCTTGTGGGGTGTGATGCGGCCCTGGATACGACCCTTTTTGCCGCGCGTGCGTTTCATAACATACTGTTAATCAACTGGAAAGAGTACTAGTAATTTTATCAGCTTACAATTCGGTTACATGTACGGTCAGTACGTCACACTTTGCACAATGCACGACGGTGAACAGCGGGGCACGGCAAAAAAGTAAATTCGCGCCGTCCCTTGGTTTTGTAATATAATCTCTATGGTAATCCCTTTGTTGACTGGAGATGACTTATGAAACTACTTACCAACCCTGCCTATTCTATTGTCTTTGTTTTCCTGCTGTCAATCAATCCGATTGCATCCGCAGACGAAACCTGTATGTCGCCATATATGGCAAAGATTGTCGGTCAGGAAGATTTCGTCTATGTCTGGACCCTGGGTATGGAAGGTCTTGGGGATGAACAGGACAAGCTGGTTACCGTTGACGTCAATCCGCAGTCCGAAAACTATGGCAAGGTAATCAACTCGCTGTCGGTGGGCGGGCGCAATGAAGCCCATCACTCGGGCCTGACGGATGACCGGCGCTACCTGTGGGCATCGGGTCTTGACACCAACAAAATTTTCATTATTGACATACACACGGACCCGGCCAAACCCCGGTTATATAAGACCATCAGCAATTTTGTCGCACAGAGCGGCGGCGTGGTCGGTCCCCATACCAGTTATGCCATGCCCGGCAGGATGCTCATTACCGGGCTGTCCAATGACAAGGACCATGGCGGACGCACCGGAATGGTGGAGTACACAAACGAGGGAGAATACATAGCGACTTACTGGATGCCTACCGATGCAGACCTGCAGGGTGCGGTCAAGGGAGGAAATTTCGCCGACGGTTATGGTTATGACGTGCGCGTACTACCGCGCCGCAACGTGATGGTGACCTCTTCGTTCACCGGCTGGAATAATTACATGATGGACCTGGGTCAAATGATGGCGGACCCGGAAGCCATGCAGCGTTTCGGCAATACCGTCGTGATCTGGGACCTGCATAAACGCCAACCTAAAAAGGTATTGGATGTGCCGGGAGCGCCGCTTGAAGTTCGTTGCGCCTGGGGCTCGCAGAATAATTATTGTTTCACCACCACCGCCCTCACGTCAAAGATATGGCTGATCTATGAAGACGACAGCGGGGACTGGCAGGCAAAACCGGTTGCGGATATCGGCGTTGCAGAACAGATTCCACTGCCCGTGGACATCTCCATTGCTGCAGATGATTCACTGTTGTGGGTGGATACCTGGAATGACGGCATGACCCGGGTGTTCGATATCAGCGACCCGCATAATGCGAAAGAGGTTTTTACGGAAAAGATTGGCGATCAAATAAACATGTTGTCCCAGAGCTGGGACGGTAAACGCGTTTACTTCACCTCGTCCCTGCTGTCCAACTGGGACAAGCAACAGGGGGAAGAGGGCGACCTGCAATATTTCAAGTCATACACATGGGATGGGGAAAAACTGACTATGCAGTTTTCAATTGATTTCATTGCCGCGGGTCTGGGTATGCCGCACCAGATGCGCTTCGGCTCCTATGCCCTGTACGCGAAAAACCGGCCTGCCGGGCAGGATAGCGCCGTATCCGTAGCGGCCAATTACTGATGGCATAACATTCTCCGAGTTGTCATGCCGAGTTTATTAACGCCGGCCGTCTTCCTGGCAGTCGGCGTTTTTTATTTTGCCTGTATCCAAACGCTGCCTGCGCAGACTCAGCATGAACACGATGCGCCGGCGCAAATTCTGGCGCCGGGTTATCGTGTCCTGGAATATGCCGCACCGGAGCCGGGCAGTTATCAGCTCCCGCCGCTGGGCAAGGCGGGAACCGGAATGGTCCTGGACGAACAGGGCCGCGAACGGTCCCTGGAAGACTATTTCGGCGACAAGTTCGTGGTTCTCAGCTTCATTTATACGAACTGTAACGACGTCAACGGCTGCCCCCTGGCCACCTTCGTTCTGGGACAATTGCGACAACGCTTGAGCAGGGACAGCAGGCTGGCGGACCAGGTGCGGATGATCAGCCTCAGCTTTGACCCGGGTTTCGACACGCCTGCGGTGATGACAAAATACGGCAGGCAGTTCAACCGGGATAATTACGACTGGCGCTTTCTGACTACGGGGTCGACAA
Source organism: Gammaproteobacteria bacterium (assembly GCA_965205405.1). Lineage (GTDB taxonomy): Bacteria > Pseudomonadota > Gammaproteobacteria > Eutrophobiales > Eutrophobiaceae > JAAXHV01. The sequence continues at coordinate 496,566 of OZ242169.1, read as the reverse complement.
GGCAGTTACAACCTCTGCTCCAGGGGTTTAATCAACCCGTGCAAAAGGAATATGACGAGTCCGGGGAATACCGCGGCGTCATTTCCCATATCCTGCGGGTATTTCTGCTGGATAAGGCAAGCCAGGTACGCAATATCTACAGCGTCTCGTTCCTGCACGCGGACACAGTGATCAATGATATCAAGACACTGGCCATGGAATACGATAATAACGGCACGAGCTCAGCATTACGAAGCAACGGGCCTGCAGAAGATGCCGGGGCAGGGGAACAGCAACTGTTAGGCTTGCCCGGACTCGAGGTCCCGGAAAACAACCCGCTGACCCAGGAAAAAATCAGGCTGGGCCGGCAACTGTTTTTCGACAGGCGCCTGTCACACAACAATACGCTCTCCTGCGCGATGTGCCACATACCGGAACAGGGGTTTACCAGCCAGGAACTGGCGGTTGCTATCGGCATTGAAGGCCGGACGCTACGGCGCAATGCCCCGGCACTGTATAACGTCGGGTTCGCCGAATTGCTGTTTCACGACGCCCGGGAGAACCTGCTGGAGCAGCAGGTCTGGACCCCGTTGCTGACGCGCAATGAAATGGCCAACCCATCCGTGGGGTTTGTGATCGAGAGGTTGAAATCCATACCGGAATACCGCGGTAAATTCGAACAGGCGTTCCAGGGGAAGGGGCCGGGCATGGAGACTGTCGGCATGGCGCTGGCCAGCTACCAGCGGACCCTGAATTCCGCAGACAGCCCGTTTGACCGCTGGTACTACGGCGATGACGGCAAGGCCATGGATGAACAGGCCATAGCCGGCTTCAGATTGTTCAGCGGCAAGGCCCGCTGTGTGTCATGCCATACCGTCAACAGGGACTATGCCCTGTTTACCGACCACAAACTGCACAACACCGGTATCGGCTACCTGGTTTCCATGGGACCCAAAGACGATAAAGTACAGGTCACCGTGGCGCCCGGCGTTACGCTTACGGTCGACAGGGCCGTCATCACGGAACCGGGCAAACTCGAACCCAATGACCTGGGTTATTATGAAATCACCGAAGACCCGGACGATCGCTGGAAATACAAGACGCCGGGACTGAGAAATGTCGGCCTCAGTTCCCCTTACATGCATAACGGCTCGCTGAGGACCTTGCGTCAGGTGGTGGAGTTTTACAACCGGGGCGGGATAAAAAATGAACTGCTTGATCCCCTGCTACAACCACTGAACCTGAGCGACGCCGAAATTGATTCAATCGTCGCATTTTTGAATTCACTGACAGGCAGTAACGTGGATGAACTCGTCGCCGACGCATTAGCCCAGCCGGTGGGAAACGTAAGACAGTAATGTAGCTGCCCGGGGTTTATCATGTCCGGGGACGGATTTCAAATCCGTCCCCCTTGGGAGTCCGCCACCGGGTAAGCCGTCATGCTGAAATCGTCATGGGTCATGCTCGAGACAGGCTGCTCCCTGTCTTCCATAATGGCAACCAGCCTTCTCTCCAGGTCTCCGTAACCTGTGTGCCTGATCTCCAGTTCCAGGCCGAGGGATGCGGCTATTTCACGGGCGCGTTTGAGCAATGCCGCATTATTTTCTTCCTGGGTAAAGTAAACCATTCGTTTGTAATGGGCGAACAGGAGTTCCTGCAACTCCGGGTGTTTATCCATTTTCAGGCCCTGTACGACGAACTTGTGCCAGGCATGCACCAGAAAATCGGTCAGGATAAACGTGCCGATTTCTTCCTCCATCACCCTGGGAAACTCTTCGCCGCCGAACATTTCATAGCAGTGAGGGCCCAGCGGGCGCACTGCGCCGTATTTTTTGAGTATGTCATCCAGGTCAAAGGCGCCGCAGTGACCGTAAACCACCACCGTACGACCATATTTTCCCTGCGCTTTCTTCAACCGTTCCTCCACGGCCGGCCCTATCTTATTTGGTACAAGGTGAAGTTTGGCGTTAATCGCTTCGAATTCGGCATCCCAGCCGTGTTTGCTGATAATCGCCTTGACCTCCGCGCCCAGGGCCGCGCAGGCAATGAATAAGGTCTTCGGTGTGTTCGTCGGCATTTTAAGTAAAACCTGGTCACAAAGACTAACGATTAACGGCAGACCCGTCAACATGGGAAACAGGGGACAGACCACGTTTTCTGAAGGCTAAAACGTGGTCTGTCCCCTATTTTCCTCTGCTGCTGCCAGGCAGGCGTCGACGCTGTAATGAAAATTCCTCAATGCCAGTTCCTCGTCCTGGAAATGAAAATATTCCTTGGCGCCGGATTTCAGTACCTGTTGTATCTTCTCATGGGTGGCGGTGTCTTCCATCAGGGTATCGCGCAGGCCGATCTTGTTGTATTCCTGGCAGAACAACTCCCCGGCGTTACGCGGCGGGACGGTATTCACACCGATCTCCCAGATGGTGCGATCCACGGCAAGCGGCCACACGTTGTACATCCAGTAGCAGTCCCGCATCAGGCCCATAATCACGTTGGGGAAGATGAAGTACAGGTTCATGGCGCCTCTCAGGTGGTATTTTTTCGCGTTCGTCCGGCGCGGTTTGGTAAAGGCAAACGCATCGTAAGCGCCGATCCCGTATTTCAGGCTCACCTGACCCGTCGGGGTAGGATTGAACATCGGTGGAGGTTCCGTACCCACGAGTCCGTGGGGACCCAGGACTTCCAATATACTGTGGCGTAATAACATACCGGCGGCAGAAGTGGACCGAGCCAGACTGTTTTTGTGCAGGAACGGCACGTGCCAGCCTTCCAGTTGTGCGTCCAGCAACACCTTCCAGTTGACTGTTTCATCCACGCTGTACCATTCGCGCCGGGTCAATTCAGCGAACGGGTAATTCTTGAGAGACGTGGAGACCGGCTCCAGGTAGTCTTCCAGTGATTGTTCATCCATGGGCTTGAGGCGGATGAAGATGAAGCCGTTCCACACGTCCGTCTGGATTTCCGTCATATCCAGGTTGGCATCAGGGCCGGTGAAGAAGTTTTCCTTGTCGGTCATGTTGATCAGCTTGCCCCGGGTATCGAAGGCCCAGCCGTGGAACGGACAGACAAAGGCGCCCCGGCACTTGCCGCGCTTCTGCCAGACCACCTGGTTGGCCCGGTGCGAACACATGTTGTGGAACGCCCGGATGACGTTGTCATGCCCGCGCACCACCAGTACCGAGGTATAGCACACCTCGATCTCCCTGACGAAGTAATCGCCTGCTTCGGGGATCAGTTCAACCCGGCCTACGTTCAGCCAGGAACGACGGAATACCGCTTCCCGCTCCGCTTTGAATACATCAGGATCGACACAGGGCCTGATGGGGAGTGGTTCCGTTCCCAGTTCGGGGTATCTTAGCGTACGGGTTTTATGGGTCAGTTCCATCAGTCGTTTTCCGGGGCACATGGAAAAACGGGGACAGACCACGTTTTCTGAAAGCTAAAACGTGGTCTGTCCCCGTTTTTCCAAAGGGACCGAGGTTGCTTCCCCCGGAACAAACCGCCGCATGTCCAGACCGAAAGGGTGGTCCGGCTGTTTATACAATTCCACGGCAACCCAGATCTCGGCGAGGGACAGGGTCATATTCAGCAACCGCTGCTCGGGCTCAGGCAACTGCTCCAGGGGGAACCCGTTCAGGTAATCAAGCGCCTCTTCGATGCGACCCAGCATGACGGAATAAAATGCCTGGATGTCTTCCATGGAAGAGCCGAGACGTTTTTGCAGGCGTTCTGCTTCGCTGCTCAAGGACCAATCGACGTGCGCTTCCAGTTCAGTGAAGGCAGGCGGCAACAAGCAATGATTCATGGCAACATTCTTTATGGGCTAGTCCCGATTTCAGCCGATAATTATACCAGGAAACAGGGGTCAGACCACGTTTTCCGTTTTTCAGGCTAAAACGTGGTCTGACCCCGTTTTTATTTACGTTTTTATGCAGGCTAAAACGTGGTCTGACCCCGTTTTTCTGTTTATCATACCGGCATGTTGAGTTATTTGTTAACTGATGCGGGGGAGGCAGTATGAAAGCGTTGATCTATGAACAACATGGCGGGCCGGAAGTGCTGCAGTACCGGGATGTACCCGACCCCGAACCCGGCCCGCGGGACGTTGTCATCAAGGTCGCGGCAACGACAATAAACCACCTGGACGCGGCACAGCGTAACGGCTGGTTTACGATCCCCGGGTTCAGCCTGCCGCATATTTCCGGTATGGACGTTGTCGGCACGGTGACCGAGACGGGGTCCGGGGTTACGCGGGTGAAACCGGGCGGTCGGGTGCTGGTCAACCCTTCCATGTCCGAAGTCCCCGAGGGCTCGAAGCTGGTGGGTATGGACGATTTGTACGGCATTCTCGGCGTCATAGGCGGCAGCGTCGCCGGTGGTTACGCGGAAAAATGCCTGGCGCCGGAAACCCACCTGTATCCTGTTCCCGACACCATGTCATGGCGCCGTGCCGTCGTCTTCCCCACCTGCTGGATGACCGCGCATCACGCCCTGTTCGAGATAGGCCGGCTCAGGGCCGGCGAGACGGTGATGATCCACGCCGCGGGCAGCGGCGTGTCCGTTGCCGCCATTCAATGGGCCAGGCAGGCGGGAGCCACGGTCCTGGCTACTGCCGGCAGTGGAATAAAATGTTCAAAAGCGTTTGAACTGGGTGCCGAAGACACCTGTAATAACCGCACAATCGATGTGGCGGCCTGGGCGCGGGATATGACGGGCGGCGCCGGTGTTGACCTGGTGTTCGACCATGTCGGCGAGGCTTTGTGGGAAGCCTCACTGATGGCGCTCAAGCCGCGTGGACGTCTGGTAACCTGCGGCGGCACTTCGGGAAATTCGCCGGTTATCCCGAACCTTGGTTACCTGTATAACATGGGCCTGAAGATCCTGGGGTCCGATCCCTTTCGTTATAAGGAATTCGGGCCGGCCTGGGATCAATATTGTGCAGGTGACTTCCAAGCGGTTGTGGACAGCGTGTTTCCCCTGGCCGAAGGCGGGAAGGCGCAGGAGAAAATGCTCAGCGGGGAATTCATCGGCAAGATCCTGCTGGAACCGTGAGTGCGATATTTGGGATATTTGGGGTCAGAGTAAATGATATTTGGGGTCAGAGTAAAAATACTGCCACAACATAGATGGCGCTGGTTGATTGTTACGTATTTTTACTCTGACCCCAAATATCAGGATCACTTATACGTTGTTTCCCCAGACCTCGCGTGCTTTCTCATAGACTCCCTGATCGTATGAGAACTCCACTATATTGCCTTCAGGGTCGCCCAGAAAACAGATGTAACCGATGCGTTTGGGCATTTGCTGCGGACCGAGGATCAGGCAACCGGCCTGTTTCGCCCTGGCGGCTGTCTCATCAACGGTTTGTTTATCCGGCACCTCGATACCGATGTGGTTGAACGGTCCCAGCGGCGGGTGTTCTACGGGGGCAAACGGGTCGTGTCCGGGGAAGAACTGGCCCAGCACCAGGATGAAAGGGCTGTCGCTCCGGGTCTTGTCCCCAAGCCAGGCCGAGTATCCGTCCTCGTCCTCTTCCCGGTTCAGCAGGCTGAGGTGCGTGAACTCCTCATACCATGCTATCACCTTGTCGATATCCTTCACGTGCAAGGCCAGGTGAGTCCACGTGGGCCGCTCCGGACGAAGTTCATGTTGTGGTTGTTCGCTATTCATAGCTGAAATGATTGACAAGCCGGTATCAACAAGCTTTCCAGTGCAGGCCGTAACCCGGTATCCGGATCAGTTCCAACTGTACCTGACCGAACCGATAACCTCCCGCGGCGGGATATACTCGTTGCTCGTGGTCCACAGGCCGTACGGATTGGTGAAGACGTTATTGATCCCGTTCTTGTCGAAAACATTGGTCACGCTCAGGTTGAAACTGACAGGCATATTGCCCACGTCATAGGCAAAATACAGGTTGACCAGGTCGTAGCTGGGCACGGTGTCCACCCGCGGATGATTGAAGATGCGGGCCTGGAAGTCGCCCCGATGGACATACTCCACCCGCGAACTCAATTCGGAACCGTCGGAGAAGGTGTGGGTGTTCGTCAGGGCGACACGCGCAGTGAGATCCACCAGTTTCGGCGGCTTGTTGCCGTTGAGATTATTGGCGTTGTTCATCCTGGTGCGTTCTTCGACCGCGCCCGAGGTATAGAGACCTAATACGAAAAGCGACGTCGCTGCACGAAAATCTTCCACGTCGAGCGCGAAAAAGTCCGACTTCACCTTGCCGTCCTGCCAGGCCAGCATGCCGTCGAGCTGCCAGCCATCTGCAACCAGCCAGCTCAGTTCGGACTCGATACCGTATTCCTCCGATTCGGGGATAGTCCAAGTGCCCCCGGCGAACGGTATGGGATCCTCGTAGGTGAACTGCAAGTGCTCGTGGTCGTAATAGAAGGCCGTGACGTTCAGGCGCACGCGCCCGTCGAGGAAGGTGTTGCGGGTGCCCAGTTCGTATGCCGTCACCTCCTCGGGCTCGAATTGGCCGGGTTTGAACATCCCGGGACTACCGGCACCGCCGTTCTTCCAGCCGGTGGATACCAGGCCATAGACGAGATTGTCCTCGGTGAGATGCACGTCTATCCCCGCTTTCCAGGTCACTTCCGAGGCGTTCGTTGTCCGATGACCAACGTTAAGACCGAAGAACTGGGACGTTTCATCGAGTTGGTCCTCGTCCTGGTAACGCACTCCCGCGGTGACGGCAAACATATCGTTCATCCGGTACGTGGCCTGCCCGTAGAAGGCATAATCCTCACGGGTCACGGTACGAACTTCGTTAAAATTCAGATCGGACGCGCCGTACGGCGGCAGAATTTCGATCGTAAATTGGTCGCGGGGAAGCGACGCGGGCGATTCCGAGAACGGCGCTGCACCCGTGGCCTCCAGGAAGTCATTGAAGTTCGCGTGGTGCAGGTAATAACCGCCGACGACCCAATCGAACTGCTCACTGGTGTAGCTGATGCTGATCTCCTGGCTGACGGCATCGGAGTCGTTGTCCCAAAACGGGAGTATGTCCCAATTGTTATATGAGAAACCGTAATTGATAAGAAAAGTGAGGTCTTCATTCAAGCGATCCCCGTCCACCGACTGCTCCTTCCTGAGCACCTGCCAGCCGGTAAGCGATTTGACCGTCACCCCCAGTGGGGTCGCCCACTCCATAATCAACGATGCGCTGTAGTTCTCCAGCGCGAAGACGCCGGGGTAGTCCTGGGACAGTTCACGCAGGTCGGGGTTGGGGTCGTTCACGTTCTTTTGCGCCGCCGCATGGTGGTCGGCGTCGTGTATGAACACCTGTGCGTGGGCCGAGAAGTCTTCCGACGGTTGCCACAGCACCGCCAGTTTGCCGGTGAAGGAATCGGCATCATCCAGGTCGTAACCGTCCAGTTCACCGCCCTTAATCTCCGAGAACCCGTCGCGTTCGTACTTCTGAACCGCGGCCCGGAACGCCCAGGTGTCGGAAAGCGGCACGTTTATCGAGGCGCGTCCGCGCATATTGTCATAAGTCCCGTAGCTGAGCTCTACAGAGCCTTCCAGATTGTCGAAATGGGGCTTCCTGGTCACGATGTTGATGGAGCCGCCCGTGGTGCCCTGGCCGAACTCCGTGCCCTGCGGGCCGCGGAAGACCTCGACCCGCTCCAGGTCACCGAGGTCCAGGCCCATGGCCAGCGGATTGGCAAGGTAGATGCCGTCGATATAGGTCAACACGCTGGGCTGCGTCGCGAGGTTCTGGGCCGTTTCCCAGCCGATGCCGCGAATGGTCACGACACGGCCGGCGCCGTCGTTCTTCGCAACAATCAGACCGGGCACGTAGCCGTTAAAGTTGTCCAGCCTTACGACATTGGATTTATCGAAGTCAGCGCCGGACAATACCGATACCGCAAGGGGCGCGTCCTGGAGCGACACCTCGTGTTTGCGCGCAGTCACCACGACCTCCTCCAGGACTGATTGCGCCAGGGCAGGTAGCGGCTGCAATCATGGTTGAAGTGACAGCCCCGGCGACGAAAAGCTTTGCCAACTGATACACGTTTTTCTCGAACTTGATCATTACCAACCCCCAAATTGTGAACAGTTGTATTTTTGTTTAATTGTGTGACAAAAACTACAATGAGACTTGCACAAATGCGCCTTTTTATTTGACAAAAACAATATTTGATATTTGTGATATTTGGGGTCAGAGTAAAAATACGGTTAATTCAGCAGGCGCTGTAGGTATATTGTTACGTATTTTTACTCTGACCCCAAATATCCGCTGAGTACGGTATGGAACGGAAGCAGCCGGGTTATCAGTATGGCGCCCAGCACCAGGCCGACACAAATAGCGATAATCGCAATATCATAGTTGCCGGTCACATCGAATACCAGGTCCATCAGGAACGGGGTCAGGCCCTGGGTCAGGACGATCACGCCATACATGCTCCCGGATATCGCGCCATAGTGCCTGGTGCCGAAATAGCGGGACAGGAAATAGGGCAATACACCGTATTCCGTTCCGAGACCAAGCCCCATCAACATGCCTGACAACAGCAACAACGGATAACTGGACGTTGATTCCAGCAGGATGAGGCCGGCCAGCGCCAGCAGGTAAAACGGCGCGGCGATCCACGGCCTGGGTATGCGATCAAGCATATAGCCCATGCCGATCTGCCACCCGGCGGTGACCAGGGAAAACGTTGCCAGTACGGTGGTTGCCTGCCTGGCCGACACCCCCCGGTCCAGCAACATCGGCACCACGTGGGCGAAAATCGCGGTCATGCAGCCTGCGCCCAGGGCTATGGCGGCCAGGATGATCCAGAAGGTAGAGGTCTTCAAGGCTTCCGCCAGGGATAACCCTGCCGTCTTTTCCAGGTGTTCCGTCGCGGAACGGGAAACGCCTTGCGGCGGATCCCTGAGCAGCAGGTACAAGACCGGAAAGCCGATCAGGATAATGGCCGCGCCGATACCCTGGAATCCGGCCCGCCAGCCATAGCTGCTGATCAATGCATAGACAAACAGTGGCGACAAGGCCGCGCCGATGCCGTTGCCCAGCCCGCCCGCAATACCCAGGAACAGGCCGCGTCGCTGATCGAACCAGCCCGCGATCACCTTGGTAAACATCACGGAACTGGGAATGGCGGCGGTAATTCCGATTAAAGCGTAGGCTGAATAAAACTGAATACGGCTGGCTTCGGCCAGGGAGACCGAAGCAACGGATGCGGCGAATAACACGTTGCCCGTCAGGATAACCGGCCTGGCGCCGTAACGGTCAATCATCCGGCCGACGATAGGATAGCCTATCGCTCCCGCGATTGCGATGATAAGCAGGACAAAAGACACGCCGGCGCGGGGCCAACCGAATTCAGTCGCAATGGGGATCAAAAACAGGCCGAAGACCGTATATACCATGGGCGTCACGCTGACCCCGTTACCTACGGTACAGGCAACAACCACGCCCGCCGGGCGGGTAAACAACGATTTGCCAAGTGATGTCAGACTAGCCCGCATTTCTCACCAGGTGATGCGATGATCGCGCAGGATTTGTGCCGCCAGCGGGTGCCTGCGACCGAAAGCATAGCGGTGGCTATGGTTGAGGGACAAATCGTCAGGACAGACGATTTGCACGGCGACAGCCGCCCGCAGGGTTGCGCCCAGGGATGGGCGCAATGAACATGTGCCCACTGGCGGCACAAAGACAAGCGAGACAAATCGGCAGGATAGCCGATTTGCACGGCGACAGCCGCCCGCAGGGTTGCGTCCAAGGATGGACGCAATGAACGCATCAAGCGCAGTATGTAATGATGACATTGTCAATAGATTACCATAACTCATTGACAGCAAACATGTATCCGATAGCTACTAGCGACCTGGTGAGAAATGCGGGCTAACCATATCCGTCGATAATAAGCGTGTTAAGCGTTACTTTCCAGGTTTCGTTACTGTCCGGTTGCAAAGTCTGTGGGCGCATCAGTGCAAGACAGCCTGCTACGAGACCGTTATTTTTAGCGTCGGGATATTTGGGGTCAGAGTAAAAATACTCAACAATAAACCAGTGCTATCTACGTTGTGGCTGTATTTTTACTCTGACCCCAAATATTAATACAGGTAATGAAAGTGGCTATTTTCTACGATAATCCGGCCCTGCGTGACTACTGGTATGCCGTGGCAACGGAACAGGAAATCAACGGGCAGCCCGTTGCCCGGACCCTGCTCGGCGAGAACATCGTCATCTACCGGGATCCCACCGGTAACGTTGTCGCTGCACCTGACAGGTGCCCGCATCGCCAGGCGCCCCTTTCTGCAGGGAGTGTGGAAAAGGGGGTGCTGGCCTGCTGTTATCACGGCTGGTCATTCGGCAGCGGGGGAAAGTGTGTCTCCATCCCGACTGTCGCGCCTGACTTTCCGATCCCGGACAATGCCCACCTGGCCTGTTTCAATACCAGCATCAAATACGGTCTGGTCTGGGTCTGCCCGGGAGACTCTCCAAAGGAGTTGCCGGCCATCATCCAGGAACAGGACGAGTCTTTCCGGCGCATCAACAACCCCGTCGACATGTGGCGGGTCTGCGCCATGCGCATGACGGACAATTTCCTTGATATCGCACACTTCCCCTGGGTCCACACCGGCACCTTCGGCAACAACCAGCGGCGTTCCGTCCCGGAGATTGAGTTGGAAATGCTGGAAGGCGGCTACTATGGCTATGAATACAAGGTCGTAGCGGACAACCCGCCCAACGCCAGCCTCAGCTCAGGCCGTAGCAGCGAGGTGGTCAGCCGGCACATGACCACCGGTTTTCACCTGCCATTTACCGTGCGCAGCACCATCTCCTATGACTCGGGGTTGCATCACATCATGCTGCTGTTGACCACGCCCATTGACGACGTCACGTCTTATTTTACTTTCGTCGTATGGCGCAACGACGATTTCAGCGTATCCGCAGAAGACGTCATTACATTCGACCGCATGATAGGCGAAGAGGATAAACAGATGCTTGAGAAAATCCCCGGCGTCCTGCCTTTTTCACCCCTTGCACTGGCCAATTCCCAGTCGGACAAACCCTCTGCCGCATGGCGCCACCAGTTCACCCGCCTGCTGGGCGTGCCGGCCGAAAAAATCAGATAAGTTTTTTGATTCCAGCCACAGAGAGCACAGAGATCGCAGAGTGGACTGAGGAGGCTGACGGGTCCGTTTTTTCTGTGTCCTCTGTGGCTTTAGTCAAAAAAACAGGTCAGGTGTGAACGTCCGGCAGGCCGGAGCGTTTGATGATCGCTTCGCCTGCAGTCTGAGCGGCTGCATAAAGTTCATCTTCGTCTATCAGGGTATGCCGGTAGTTCTCCACCACGCGCACCCCGTCCACCCAGACGCTGTGCACACTCCTGCCGTCCGTGCACCAGACCAGTTGTTGCAGAACATTCAGCAGGGGCCGCCACTCCGGCCGGTCCGTATCGTGCAGGACGAAGTCTGCCTTCTTCCCCACCGCGATTGAGCCGATCTCGTTCTGTAGTTGCAGTGCCCTGGCGCCGTTCAGCGTAGCCATGTCCAGGGCCTGGCCGGCGGGAAAGATTTTTGTGTCCTGGCGGGCATCCTTGAACAGTCCGGCGGCCAGTGCCATTTTCTGCATCAGGTCGGAGCCGTAACCGTCGGTCCCCAGCGCGATATTCATGCCTGCTGCAGCCATTTCAGGTGAACGGCCCAGCGCGCTTATGCCGAAGGCGCCCTTCAGTGCGGCAAACGGACAAATAATGGCGTTGGTCCCCGTTTCAGCCAGCAGCGCCGCCTCGTGGTCGTCTATATGGACCAGGTGGGTCAGACACAGGTTGTCACCGAGCACGCCGATATGCGCCAGGTGCTCCACGGGCCGTCTTCCCAGGTTTTCAAGATACCAGGCCGGGTCTGACCGGTAAGGGCTCATATGCGCTGACACGCCGAGATTATTTGCATCGGCTATCGCCTGCGCGGCTTTCCACACCTCATCGGAGTTGGTTGAGTGGCCAATCAGGATGGGCCAGGCTGCTATCTTTTTACCGGAGCCCGCGGGATAGCGCGCCACTTCCTGCTCCAGCACGCGCACGGCCTTGCCGGTCAATTCCGCTGCATCGTCATCCGGGCCGAATGCGCGTCCTTCAACCCAGGCGCCGACGCGCGCGCGTATCCCGGCCTGGTCAAGACCCTCAACCACCTCATCCAGGTAGCGGATCGTTCCGGCCTCAAGAAAACAGGTAGTCCCCGCGCGCAGCATCTCGACGGCCGCAAGCCGGGCCGAGAGCCGTTCATCATCAGGCGTATGGGCCAGGTAACGGGGGATCACCCAGCGCCGCAGTATGTCACCAAAGCCGTCGCTGATGTCATCAGGCACATAGCCCCGGGTCAGCGGATCGCCGGTAATATGGATATGCGCATCAATGAACCCGGGCGTGATAACAAAGCGCCTGCCATCGATCACACTGGTTGCATTCACTTTGTTCTCAAGTTCGGCCGTTTTACCGACCGCGGCGATACGGTCGCCCCGGACCGCAACAGCGCCATCCTTGATAATCCGCCGCTCCTCATCCTGGGTGACGATGAGCGCGCCCTTAATAAGCATATCGACGTATTCCACAGTCATATAATCCTGTCCTCTACCTGCCGCTGCCGGTATTCCCGGGGAGACATACCGTATTCTTTTCGAAATGCCCGGCTGAAATGCGCGGACCCGTTAAAGCCCCAGCGGAAGCAAATTTCTGAAATAGACAAATTGGCATGCAGGGAACTGGCCAGGTCCGCACGACAGCGTTCCAGCCGGCGCGTACGCAGGTAATGGATGAAACTGTTCCCCGCTTCCGTGAACAGGCGTTGCAAATAGCGGGTGGACACTCCCTCTGCCTCGGCGACCATGCCGATTGTCAGATCCGGCTCGGTCAGGACGGTTTCTATCCTCTGGCAGATCCGCTGCAGGTGATAGGCCCTGGCGCCGGAAACCCCGCCGAGACTGAATACCGACTTCTCATCACCGAGACCCGTAATGAGAAATTCAGTCAGCGCCGTTTCCACCGGGCGCAATTGCTCAGGGGAAACCTCTTCGATCACTTCAGCCAGAGATTGCAGCATCCCGGAGAAGACGTGATTGATCCCGGACCGCGCCGGCAGGTGGCCGAGCTTCAAAGACAGGGGCGCAAACACCCTCGGGCTGAGTATCAGGCGTTGCGCTTTGACGAACAGTTGACGAAAATCCCGGGTAAAACGCAGGACAGCCTCTACATAAGTGGGTCCGTAGACGATATCGCCCGGGGCGATATCCAGCCGCTGATTGTCATAACTGAGTGACGCCTCACCTTCAAGCAGCAGGGTTAACCAGATCGCCGCGTCCTGCTTGAGATAGCGGCCGGAGATTTCATGGGGTTGGGCGTCAACCAGGGCAAATTCCATTCCCAGGGGCGAGGTGATGCAGAAGATCTCACCGCGAAAACCCGCTGTTTCCGGCAATTCACCGACCGGCAGACATAAGCGGTGCATGGCGTCGCACCACTCCTGGCCCTGCTCTTGCTCCGAAAACGCTGCGGTCGTGAATTTCCAGGACTTCATAAATGTCTGTTATCAATGCCGAAACAGTCAATATAATCACGCACTGACATTTTGTCCAAGAGATTATTCCCGGTCAACCGGGGACAGATTTCAAATCTGTCCCCTCTCACAGAAAGCATGCATCAGCTCTGTCCCTTGGTTACATGCCCCGTGACATACGCCCGTGAAAGGGTTATACTTGCACTACTTTTGTTACTATAATATAAAAGTACGCGCGCCGTTTAAACGGGATGCAGGGGCGCGCATGAATCGCTATCCGCCGGATGTGGCCGCAGTTTTATGTGCCGGGCCGGTCGGCAGAAGACGGGATGTGATGCAAAATTCAAAGAACAAAAACTGGCAGGGACCTCCTGCCCAAGGACTTTATGACCCTGCCATGGAACATGATTCCTGTGGCGTGGGTTTCGTGGTGGATATAAAAGGGCGCAAGTCCCACAAGATAGTCGAAAATGCCCTGACCATACTGAAAAACCTGCTGCACCGCGGCGCCTGTGGCTGTGAGGAAAATACGGGTGACGGCGTCGGTCTGCTGATTCAAAAGCCCCATAAGTTTTTTCTGCGCGAGTGTAAAAAGTCAGGTTTCACCTTACCCGCTGCAGAATATTATGGCGCCGGGCTGGTATTCCTGCCGCGCGACCCTGCCCAGTCTGAGGAGTGCAGGCAGGTCTTTGAACGCATCATTGCTGAAGAAGGCCAGACCGTGCTGGGCTGGCGCGACGTACCTACCGATGATTCCCTGCTGGGTCCCACTGCCCTGGAGGGCGAGCCGACCTTCAGGCAGATATTCATCGGGCGCGCTGAATCCGTCCCCGACGCGGCGACCTTTGAAAGAAAACTCTACGTGATACGCAAGCGGGTGGAGCATGCCATCTGGAATTCGGAGTTGGAACAGCAGGACCTGTTCTATATCCCGTCCCTGTCCTATCGCACCTTCGTCTACAAAGGCATGTTGACCGGTTCCCAGTTTGAGCCCATGTTTCCGGACATCACCGACCCGGACATCGAATCCGCCCTGGCCCTGGTGCACCAGCGATTTTCCACCAATACCTTTCCGTCCTGGCGTCTGGCCCACCCGTTCCGCTACCTGTGCCACAACGGTGAGATCAATACCGTGCGCGGCAACACCAACTGGATGCACGCCCGGGAGGCGCTGTGTGATTCAGGATTGTTCGGATCGGACCTGGAGAAAATTTTTCCGGTCGTTATCGAAGGCGGCAGTGACTCCGCCGTGTTCGACAACGTCATGGAATTTCTGCACATGACCGGCCGGCCCCTGGCCCATGCCATACTGATGATGATCCCGGAGGCCTGGAGCGGCCACGAAACCATGGATGAGGCGCGCAAGGCATTTTACGAATACCATGCCTGTTTGATGGAGCCCTGGGATGGGCCGGCTTCCATCGCGTTTACCGACGGTGAGGTCATCGGCGCGGTACTGGACCGGAATGGTCTGCGTCCGTCCCGCTATTATGTCACCCATGACGACATGGTGATCATGGCCTCTGAGGTGGGTGTGCTGGACGTTGCGCCGGAAAACGTCAAGCTCAAGGAGCGGCTACACCCCGGACGTATCTTCCTGGTGGATACCCGGGAGGGCCGTATCATTGACGATAGTGAGATAAAACAGCGCTATATCGATGAGCAACCTTATGAACAGTGGCTGAAGGAAAACCTGATGCCCCTGGAAAACCTGCCCAACCCGAAAAACATCCACGGCACCGACCCCGATACCCTGTTGCAACGCCAGCAGGTGTTCGGTTATACCCATGAAGAATTACGCGTCCTGGTTGCGCCCATGGCGACCAAGGGGGAAGAGCCCATCGGTTCGATGGGAACGGATGCAGCCCTGGCCGTCCTGTCAAACCGGCCGCGCCTGTTATATGATTATTTCAAGCAATTATTCGCGCAAGTCACCAATCCGCCCCTGGATGGTATCCGCGAGGAACTGGTTACCCAGGTCTCCGCGACCATAGGTCCGGAAGCCAACCTGCTGAAACCGGGTCCTGAGAGCTGCAAGCGCATTCGCATTCCCTCACCTGTGCTGACCAATGCCGAACTGGCCCGCATCCGCGATATGAATCTGCCCGGGTTCAGGACCAGGACCATCCCCATCCTGTACCCGGTCGCCGCGGGAGGGCAGGGGTTGGACCAGGCCCTGAGGGAGATTTGCCATCAGGTAGACCAGGCCATTGAAGAGGGCTACAGCTATATTATCCTGTCGGACCGGGGCGTTGATGCTGAACTGGCGCCCATCCCGGCGCTGCTGGCCGGCGCCGGTGTTCACCACCACCTGGTCCGTAACGGCAACCGTACACGGGTGGGCTTGGTGCTGGAATCAGGCGAACCCCGGGAAGTCCATCATTTCGCGGTCCTGGTCGGTTACGGGATCGAAGCGGTCAATCCCTACCTGGTTTTTGAGAGCATAGGCGGCCTGATTGGTGAGGGCTTCGTGCCGGAAATGCAGTTCGACAAGGCCGTAGCCCTGTTCATCAAAGCTGTCAACAAGGGACTGATCAAGACCATGTCCAAGATGGGCATCTCCACTGTGCAGTCTTACCGCGGCGCCCAGATTTTCGAGGCCATCGGCCTGGATAAGGATTTTGTGGATCATTATTTTACCTGGACCGCATCGCGTATCGGCGGGATAGGGCTGGACGTGGTCGCCACTGAAAACAGTCTGCGCCACCACAACGGGTTTCCCGCCAGACCGGTTAAACAGCCGGACCTGGAATGGGGTGGCGAATACCAATGGCGGCGCGACGGCGAATACCACCTGTTCAACCCGGAAACCGTGTTCAAATTACAACATTCCACGCGTACCGGGCAATTCGGTATCTTCAGGGAATACACCAGGCTGGTTGATGATCAAAGCCATAACATGGCCACCCTGCGGGGATTGATGCAGTTCAAGCCGACGGCCGAGTCCATACCTCTTGAGGAAGTGGAACCCGCAGAAAATATCATGAAACGCTTCTCCACCGGCGCCATGTCCTACGGTTCCATCAGCAAGGAAGCCCACGAGACGCTGGCTATCGCCATGAACCGTATCGGCGGCAAGTCCAATACCGGCGAGGGAGGGGAAGACTCCGCTCGTTATACGCCGGATGAGAACGGCGACCTGCGGCGCAGCGCCGTCAAGCAGGTGGCGTCGGGCCGCTTCGGCGTGACCAGTGAATATCTGGTGAATGCCGATGACCTGCAGATCAAGATGGCGCAGGGGGCAAAGCCGGGTGAAGGCGGGCAATTGCCGGGACCCAAGGTCTATCCATGGATTGCCGAGGTTCGGCATTCCACCCCCTGGGTAGGCTTGATCTCGCCGCCGCCGCACCATGACATCTATTCTATCGAAGACCTGGCTCAGCTGATCCACGATCTCAAGAATTCCAACCCGGAAGCGCGCGTGCATGTGAAACTGGTGGCGGAAGTGGGCGTGGGTACGGTCGCCGCGGGGGTATCCAAAGCCCATTCCGACGTGGTCCTGATCTCGGGCTATGACGGCGGTACCGGCGCCTCCCCCGTCAGTTCCCTGAAACATGCCGGGCTGCCCTGGGAGCTGGGTCTGGCCGAGACGCAACAGGTGCTGGTGCAGAACAAGCTGCGCGACCGTATCGTGGTGCAGACGGACGGCCAGTTGAAAACCGGGCGCGACGTGGTTATCGCGGCGTTGCTGGGCGCGGAGGAATTCGGTTTCTCCACGGCCCCCCTGGTCGTCAGTGGTTGCATCATGATGCGCGTATGCCACCTGAATACCTGTCCCGTGGGGGTAGCGACACAGGACAAGGCTCTGCGCGAGAAATTCACCGGTAAGCCCGAGTTCGTCGAAAACTTTTTCCGGTTTATCGCCGAGGAAATGCGGGAGATGATGGCGCAACTGGGTTTCAGGACAGTGGAAGAGATGGTGGGCCGCAGTGACCGCCTGGATATGAACAAAGCGGTGGACCACTGGAAGGCAAATGGTCTGGACTTCTCCAACATCCTGTATAAACCGGAAATGGGTCCGGAGGTGGGTCTGTTTCAGTCACGCAAGCAGGACCACGGCCTGGAACGGTCGCTGGACGTGACCACGCTGGTCCCATTATGTAAACATACGCTGGAAACCCGGGAGCCGGTAGATATCATCCTGCCCATCAGGAATACGAATCGCACCACGGGCACTATCCTGGGTTACGAGATCACTAAACGCTATGGCGCCGCGGGTTTGCCCGCAGATACGATACGGGTACATTTCAACGGCTCTGCCGGAATGAGTTTCGGCGCTTTTGTCCCGAACGGCGTTACTCTCACCCTGGAAGGGGATGCCAACGACTACCTGGGCAAAGGTCTGTCCGGCGGCAAGGTCATCGTCTTCCCGCCGCGGGCATCGACATTCGTGCCGGAACAAAACATCCTTATCGGCAATGTCGCCCTGTATGGCGCAACCTCCGGTGAAGGCTATTTCAGAGGTATCGCCGGTGAACGCTTCTGTGTCAGGAACAGCGGCGTCCATGCAGTGGTGGAAGGTGTGGGTGACCACGGCTGTGAATACATGACCGGGGGCCGGGTGGTCATTATCGGCAAGACCGGCCGAAACTTTGCCGCAGGCATGTCCGGCGGTATCGCCTACGTGCTGAATGAGGATAACGATTTACACATCCGCTGTAACCGACAGATGGTACATCTGGAGGATGTAGAGGAGAAAGAAGACGTTGAAATAATCAAACGTCTGCTGACCCGGCACGTCCAGTATACCCAGAGCAGCGTGGGGCGGCGTATCCTGCAGAACTGGCAGGCTTACCAGGGTCGCTTTGTCAAGATCATGCCCAAGGATTACAAGATCGTGCTGGAAGCCATCAGGAAAGGCCGGGAAAAAGGCTTGTCTGAAGAAGAGGCCATCATGGAGGCGGCCCATGGGTAAGATTACCGGATTTATGGAGTTCGAACGGGAAAAACAACCATACCGCCCCGTTGCAGAAAGACTGAGTGACTGGGGCCAGGTCATGGCGCCCTGGCCGGTTGAACCTTTGAAAACCCAGGCGTCCCGCTGTATGGACTGCGGCATTCCGTTTTGTCACCAGGGTTGTCCCCTGGGTAACCTGATCCCGGACTGGAATGACCTGGTCTACCGGGACCAGTGGCTGGAGGCTATCCAGCGCCTGCATGCCACCAATAATTTCCCGGAATTTACCGGTACTCTGTGTCCGGCGCCCTGTGAGGGGTCCTGTGTACTGGGGATAAACGACGATCCGGTGACCATTAAGGCGGTGGAACTCTCCATCATCGACAAGGCCTGGGAAAATGGCTGGATCAAGCCGCAACCGGCGCCACAGAAAACCGGCAAGCGGGTGGCCGTCGTCGGTTCCGGACCGGCGGGCCTGGCTGCTGCCCAGCAACTGGCGCGGGCCGGCCACGAGGTGACCGTGTATGAACGCGATGACCGGATAGGCGGCCTGTTACGCTACGGCATACCGGAATTCAAAATGGAGAAACGGGTACTGGACCGGCGTCTCGATCAAATGAAACAGGAGGACGTGATCTTCAGACCCGCCTGCAACGTCGGCATGGACATTGACGCGCGGGATTTGTGCGAGGAATACGACGCGGTTTTGTTGTCGGGTGGGGCGACTGCCTCACGGGATCTGCCGGTTCCCGGCCGGGAACTGGACGGTATCCATCTGGCGATGGATTACCTGCCGTTACAAAACAAACGTTGTGAAGGTGACGAGATCCCGGCAGAGCAATTCATCAGCGCACATGGAAAACACGTTATTATCATCGGCGGGGGTGATACCGGCGCAGACTGTCTGGGAACAGCCAACCGCCAGGGCGCCAAATCCGTCCACCAACTGGAGATCATGCCTAAACCCCCCAATTACCGGGCATCGGACAACCCGTGGCCGGAGTGGCCGCGAGTTTACCGGGTCGCCTCGGCCCATGAGGAAGGTGTTGAAAGGGTCTACGCAGTTTCAACCAAACGCTTCATCGGCAACGACAAAGGTCAGGTAAAGGAACTGGAACTGGTTGAAGTGGAAATGCAACACAGCGACGGTCGCCTGAGTTTCACTGAGGTTCCGGGAACGGAATACAGCTTACCTTGTGACCTGACCTTGCTTGCCATGGGTTTCCTGGGCCCGGAAAAAGCAGGCTTGTTGGAACAATTGAACGTTGAACTGACGCAGCGGGGTAACGTGAAAAGAGGCCGGAACTGGATGACCAGCGTGGACGGTGTGTTTACCGCCGGTGATATGCAGCGGGGACAATCCCTGATTGTCTGGGCCATCGCTGAGGGTCGCTCCGCCGCTCAGGGCATCGACCGGTACCTGATGGGTTCATCCGACCTGCCCGCACCACTCGAATAAGGCATCACAAAAATAACCGTAGCGGAAAAAATCCTACGCGATCATCGCATCCATTGGTGAGATATGCAGGTTGAAACCGTAACCAGCGCCATGGTTCACGTCCATAGCCGGGGACCATCGTTCCGTATTCTATCGGGCAGTTGCGGCGGCAGGACATGATATTTGGGGTCAGTGTAAAAACTCCGTGGTTTTTTACACTGGTCCCAAATCATGCAGAGTTTTTACACTGACCCCAAATATCAGATGCAGTCGGAGACAAATCCTTCTGGCAATATCAATTAACTATAGTATACTTAATCAGTTTGGTATATTAACTGGGCACTAATTTAGTAAAAAACAGTGAGGAGCAAGATATGCGACATCTTACATTAGCGGTTTTTCTGACATTGATCATGGGGTTTGCCGGATGCGGCGATATGGCTGACACAGGGGGTGAGGCTGATGCTGGTGACGGCGCTATGGATGAGACGACCATGGATGAAGGGGCTGCTATGGAGGAAGCTCCTGCAATGGATGTAATTTCCGGCGATAGCGATACGCCACAGTGGCAAGTGCTGCAACAGAATGTAGTACACTCCGAGTAGTAGAGTTTTGCTGTGGGAGGGCGGTAATCAATACCGCCCTTCCGTATAAGAATCGCTTTATTTATCCTTGAACCGGCCAGGATGTGTTCCCGGGTCTGGTTCAGGATTTGTCGTTTTCCAGCGTCTATTGGCGCGCCGGTTATCATCAACCGTATCTTTGTCAGGTAAGATAACAGCGTTATCGGAGAGAGAAATGAACAGTGAGATCCCCGAAACTCATAAAGACTTGCTGACCGGTCCTGTCTATGTACAACTGGCGTCACACATGAGAAACGGCGCTATCCAGGTGCATCCGGTCTGGTGTGGTTATGACGGTGCTCACATACTTGTTAACTCCGCAAAAGGACGGGTGAAAGACAGAAACATGCGCGCCAATCCAAATGTTACGGTGCTTGCCGTCGATCCTGAGAATCCCTTCCGTTGGCTTGAAGTACGCGGCAAAGTTGTTGATATCAGCGAAGAAGGGGCAGACGAGCATATAGACCAGTTATCCGATCTGTATATACAACAGAGTCCCTATCCCTGGCGGGAAGCCGGTGAGGTGCGCGTGATTTACCGGGTCGCACCCGAGCGCGTTATTGCTTTTTCCACCTGATACTCAACCAGATTACCCGGTTTTAATGCAGGATCACGTCAACGCATCGATTCGTTACACCGTTAACACCGGAGAGAAACCGGTCAGCCTGTCGCGGACTCTGGGCGGCAGGATCGAATACAGGAACTGTACCTTTAACAACCACTCGGTCGAAATCCGCAACGGCCGCAAACTGGCTGATGAGTTCGAGTTTGATCGGCACGGTTTCGTATTTGTCGGGCACGATACCCGGGTGACAAATTTTTACGACAGGGATAAAGTGGAAACGGACTACTATCCTGAAGCAGGCGCTTTGATTAAACGGGTAACCGGAGCTGGTCGGGTACATATTTTTGATCACACCGTGCGTTCAGGCGATCTCGCTAAACAGGAATTGGGAACACGCGAACCGTTGAAACAGGTTCACAATGATTATACCGACTGGTCCGGACCGCAACGTGTCAAGGACCTGTTGCCAGACGAGGCAGAAGACCTGTTACGGCACAGGTTCATGATCGTACAGGTATGGCGCCCCATAGGAGCGACTATTGTCAGCGAACCCCTTGCGATTTGTGATGCACAGAGCCTCGCAGAAGCGGACCTGATCCCGACGGAACGCCGGCATCCGAACCGCGTGGGTGAAACCTACACGCTCTCGTACAATGCTGCCCATCGCTGGTATTACTTCCCCAAGATGAAGCGAAATGAGGCCATCGTCTTCAAGGTCTATGATTCCGTTACCGATGGCCGTTCACGGTTCACGGCCCATGGTTCGTTCAACGACCCTCAGACCCCGGACAATGCGCCGCCACGGGAAAGCATCGAACTCAGGGCATTGGTATTTTTTAACTGAGAGTGCTGTCCTTTCTGCTATAGCGTTGCCACTGTAATGGGGTCAGATTTAAATCTGTCCCCTGCATTGAATCACAGCTTTGCCACGACCGTGGCGTCGTAATAGGATACCTCGGGAGGTTCAGCGAAACATTCGAATAACCCGGGCACCGTCGCCTGCATGAACTCGCCGTTAAAATGATCGTCGTGCAGTGCCTTTGTTTCCCATTCTTCAAACAGAAAATACCTGAGCGCGTCTGCCGGGTCGGGATAAAACGTATAGCGCACAATCCCCGGTTCGGTCCGGCCCACTTCGACTATTTTTTCCATGATGGATTGGGCTCGCTCCAGCTGGTCTTTTTTAATAATGAAATTTCCGGTTACCAGGTACATGAATTTCAACCTCCTTAAGGGTCATGTAAACTATGGTACCAGAGAAATCCGAGCAGGAAATGTGAGGAATCAATGAATATTGCCATTATCGGCGCCGGTATCAGCGGTATTGCTGCAGCCAGTATCCTGAACAAGGCCGGTCACAGGACAACCCTGTTTGAAAAATCCGACCAGGCGGGGGGTGTATGGGCGGTTGGTTATCCGGGGGTCAGCCTGCAGAATACCGCTCACCAATATACCTTGAGTCAGTTCCCCTGGCCGTTTAAACCTGCGCTACATCCTACCGGCGTTGAAATATTGAAGTATCTGGACCTGGCGATCGAGGGCCTGGGCCTCGACGTCCGCAAGAATACCGAGGTTGTCGCAATGGTTGAAGATGCCCGCGCCTGGATGCTGCAATACCGGGATGAAACCGGCGTGCAGGAGCAACAGTTCGATTACGTGGTATCGGCAATCGGTCAGTATACGCAGGGTAAGCACAAGCCGGCGTTCCCCGGACAGGAGACGTTCAAGGGCGGGGTTATCACAGAAAGGGATATCAATTCCCCTGATCTGTTCAAAGACAAACGGACGGTCGTACTGGGTTTCGGTAAGACCGCTGTCGATATTGCTACCATGGCAGCCGCTGGGGCCGGGCAAGTCTACCACGTGTTCCGTACCCCGCGCTGGATGATCCCGTTTACCTTTTTCCGTGTCCACTATGCCCATTTGCTGTTTTGCCGTTTGAATACGTTCTTCATGCCCTGCTGGGCACATCCGACAAGGTTCGAACGGTTTGTTCACCGTAGGCTGGGTTTTCTGGTGGACTCGTTCTGGTTCATCATCTCGCGCCTGGTTATCCTGCTCTGCAAATTGCGGGGAGTATTCAGGGGTAACGCCGCAAACAAGAGATTGAATACGCTGATTCCGCGTCACAAACTCACCGCTGACCTGCGTTCCGCGGCTGCGTTGACACCCAGAGACTATTTCCGCCTGGTGGCAGATGGACGTGTAGAACCCCACCATGGCGAAATATCCCATTTCTCTGAGCAAGCCGTGCATCTGCAAGACGGTCGTACTATCACCTGTGATCAAGTTGTTTTGTGCGTCGGAACGGAAAAGCCCCGATTCCCGTTCCTGCCGGAAAAATACCGGCGTCTGATGGAAAGTGAGGATGATGGCGTACAGTTGTATCGTCACCTGCTGCATCCGGATATCCCCCGCTTTGCCTGTTCCGGATATAACCATGGTTTCATGCACGTACCAGCGGCCGAGATCGGTATGCTATGGCTATGTGCGTGCCTGGCTGGAGATATTCGGTTGCCGGAGCGAAGGGAGATGATAAGGTGCATCGAAAATACCCGGGAGTGGAAGCGCAGACATATCAACTTTGAGCCGTCACGCTCCTGCGCCGTAAATACCCGGTTCCAGCAATATCTGGATATCATGCTGCTGGAATTAGGTGTTTCTCCTTACAGAAAAATGCCCAACCTGTTCGCGGAGATATTCGTACAGTACGGCGCACCGGATTATCGTCACGTTTTCGAAGAATACTTCAGCCAGGCCGGAAAACGGAACGCGCCTTTACCATCACTACCAATTCACACCTGATAAAAGAGGTTAATCATCATGCAAACCGCAATCGTTATGGGAGTAGGGCCGGAACAGGGTCTTGGAGCACAGTTATGTAGACGGTTTGCCGGTTTAGGCCTGCATGTCGTTGCAGCGGGTCGGACCCGGACGAAACTGGATAAGGTTGTTTCCATGATCGAGGCGGACGGCAACAGCGCAAGCGCTTATGTAGTTGATACCACGAACGAGACGGAAGTGATTAGCTTGTTTGATGAGGTCTCCCATGCCGGCCTCCTGTCTGTCGGCATCTATAACGCCGGCAACAACACGCCGGGCAGGATTATTGATATGCAGGCAGCCTATTTTGAAAACAGCTGGAAAATCGGCTGTTTCGGCGGCTTCCTGTTTGCCCGTGAGGCGTTGAAAAGAATGCGCGGCGCCGGCGGGACATTGCTGTTTACCGGCGCCAGCGCATCGATGCGCGGGCGGGCCGGATTTGGCGCTTTCAACTCATCCAAGGCAGCGTTACGCACCTTGGCGCAGGCGCTTGCAAAAGAATACGGCCCGGAAAATATCCACGTCGGCCATGTGGTCGTGGATGGCGCAATCAACGGTGAAAAAATCAAGACAAGGTGGCCGGAATACGCAGAAAAATTAGGTGATGAGGGGATGATAAGTATCGACGGTATCGTTGACGCATTCGAGTATCTCTACAGGCAGCCCGCAACCGCCTGGACTTTTGAAGTGGACCTGCGTACGTCAATCGAATCCTGGTAAGTAAATGGGGTCAGGTCGCACAATGCACACTGACTCCGAAATACTTCGCCACTTCAAACATAGTGTTCATTGTGCGACCTGACCCCATTTACTCATTTACTGAATCCGTCCCCGGACAGTTGCTCTATTCGTTCAATCTCGCGTAGGCATCGGTGTCCTTCAATGCGGTGTTATCTTTTATGTAGTCCCAGGCCAGTTTACCGGCATCCCGCAAGGTAAGGTCAGCGCCGGATTCCACTAAGGTAAGGACAATGGAGGGGTTGTTGCTCTGGTCGGCAGCCGCATGCAACGGGGTGCTATCTCTGGCATCCCGGGCATTCGGGTCTGCCCCACCCTCCAGCAGCGCAATGATGATGCCGGGGTTGTCGTTGGACCAGGCCGCCCAGTGGAGCGGGGTGGCTCCCCACTCCTTATCCCGCGCGTTCATATCCGCGCCGGCGTCCACCAGTGCAGTAATTACGTCCGGTTCGTCATTGAACGCAGCTGCAAAATGGAGCGGGGTGAATCCCCATTCATCCTGTGCATTTGCATCAGCACCGGAATCAAGCTTTTTCTGAACCATCCTTAAAGAGGCTTTTTCAAAAAAAGTCATAGTGTTCCAGTTTGGGTCTGTCAATTTAGTTCCCCGGTGGTTAATCTGGCCATTTTAGTCGCTAATTCAGACGCAGGTCAATATTCTTGTCACCAATAAAAGTAATAAATATATATAAATAATAATTGTCGGCAAGCCTCCGGTCTCTTAAACCTTGAACAGGTGAAAATAGCGGGAACCGTTGAGTTCCAGCTTTTCCCCTTGTTTTTGCCGGGATGACAGCTTATTGTTTAGCAGTTGCCAACTATGTTATGGAAGTGTTTTATCAATGACTGAAAAATTGATTAACGATCGTTTATTAAAAGCGTTGCGGCGCCAACCTGTTGATATGACACCGGTATGGATCATGCGCCAGGCCGGACGCTATCTGCCTGAATATCGCGCCACCCGGAAACGTGCGGGTGATTTCATGACCCTGTGCAAAACCCCGGAACTTGCCTGTGAGGTCACGTTGCAACCCCTGCAACGTTTCGACCTGGATGCGGCAATCCTGTTTTCCGACATTCTGACCATACCCGACGCCATGGGCCTGGGGTTGCGCGTAGTGGAGAATATGGGACCGCAATTTGCCCGGCCGCTACGGTCCGGAGAGGATATCCGTAAATTACGCGTGCCGGATGTTGAATCCGACCTGCGTTACGTCATGGATGCCGTAAGGCTGATCAAACGGGAACTGCACGGCAAGGTCCCGCTGATAGGTTTTGCCGGCAGTCCCTGGACGATTGCCACATACATGATTGAAGGGGGGTCAAGCAAGAATTTCAGCCTGGCCAAGCGCATGTTATACGGACAACCGGACCTGATGCACCGGCTGTTGGATGTATTGAGTCGCTCCATCATCGACTACCTGAACGGCCAGATTGCGGCAGGTGTCGATACAGTTATGATTTTTGACAGCTGGGGGGGCATATTGTCCCAGGCTGCTTACCGGGAGTTCTCGCTGGACTATATGCAACGAATTGTTCAGGGCATCAAGATAGAAAATCAGGGTAACGCCACACCTGTCATTTTATTTACCAAAGGTGGCGGGCTTTGGATTGAGGATATTGCCGAGTCCGGCTGTGATGCCATAGGGGTGGACTGGACCGTGGACATCGGCGCCGCGCGCAGAAGAGCAGGGGGCAAGGTCGCGTTGCAGGGCAACCTGGATACGGCAGTGTTGTACACCTCACCGGCGGCGATACGCAGGCAGGTTGCCGAGGTGCTGGCAGCTTACGGGAAAGCCGACGGCCATGTATTCAACCTGGGGCACGGCATTCATCCCGATATCGACCCGGATAAGGTGGCTCTGCTCGTGGACGCGGTGCATGAACTCAGCCGTCCATTCCATTCACGCCGGCGCTGATATTTGGGGTCAGTGTAAAAACTCATATTCGGAATCTCAGGTACCGGTAAAATCTGTCAGGAGTTTTTACACTGACCCCAAATATACTGTACGCTTACCATCCGCTATCCCTGCGGATGATAGTCCTGAAACGCTCAGGCAAACCTTTTCTACACTTATACTGGTGCAATATGCGGGTTAACGGAAATTCAAAGAAACAAGTCGTGCTGATCGTCAAGGGTTTCTGTATCGGCACGGCGGATATTATTCCCGGGGTGAGTGGCGGCACTATGGCGTTTATCCTGGGGATTTACGGCGAATTCATTGCCGCAATCAAATCCTTTGACCTTGCCGCGTTGACGGCGCTGCTCAGGCTGGAATTCAGGCAGGCAGCGGCAAGACCGCATTTCGGCTTTATTTTGCCGCTGCTGTTGGGCATTGTTGCCGCCCTGCTGTTTTTTACCCGGGTCGTACAATTACCGCAGTTATTGCTGGATTATCCCGAACAGATCTTCGGCTTGTTTTTCGGTCTGATTGGCGGCTCTATCCTGGTCCTGTTGAGGGACATGGATGGATTAGCCCGCAGGGAAGTTGCCGCGGCAATAGCGGGAGCGGTTTGTGGTTACCTGGTATTCAATATGGTTCCCGTGCAGACTCCGGATGCAGGCTGGTTCATATTTATCGCCGGCGCGCTGTCCATCTGCGCAATGATGCTGCCGGGCATTTCCGGATCATTCATCTTGCTGATCCTGAATAAATATGCCTATATATTTTCGGCAATCGGTTATCTCAAATTATCCGTGTTGCTTCCGTTCGCCGGTGGCGCATTGGCCGGCCTGGTCTTTTTCAGCCGTCTGCTCTCTTACATACTCGAGCGGTATTATCGCATTACCGTGGTTTTCATCACCGGTCTGCTGCTGGCATCATTAACGGTTATCTGGCCGTTCCAGGAACGCATCTATGAAACCGTTGGCGGGAATCCGGTACTCATGGACACGCATCCCGTTTTTCCCCGGGAGTTTTCGCAGCCGGTCCTGATTTCACTCAGCCTCTGTATTACCGGTATCATTGTTGTTCTGGTACTCAGCCAGCTGCATAAACCGGAAGCGCGGGGTGGCTGAACAATTATGACGGATGCCCGGGAGCCATTAATGAAATTGGTCCCAGCGCTGCTCTGTAGCGTCATCATCTTTGCAGTCGATACTGCTGCCGGAGAAACCAGCATCCCTCCCCGGGAAAGACAAGTCGAAGAGATAGTGGTGACCGGCAGCCACCTGAAGCGGGAACCTCGTGATTTTGCTTCGCCCCTGACGGTGCTCGGTAAAGATGACCTGGACGTGGTCGGGGCCACCGATATCAAGGAGATCATCCGCAACATGAGCTTTAATTCCGGATCCCTGGGTGTCTCCGCCACCAACTTCGCGGGAGATGACAGTTCCACCGGCAATGCCAGTGTCAACCTGCGCAATCTCGGTAACGGCGCTACGCTGGTGCTGATTAACGGCAGGCGCAGCGTCAACACCAGTTTCGACAACAGCGGCAGCAGTTACGTGGATGTTCAGGGATTGGTGCCCAATATCGCACTCAAGCGGATTGAAGTGGTCAAGGACGGCGCCTCAGCATTGTACGGCTCCGATGCCATAGCCGGCGTAGTGAACTTCATCACCCGGCGCGAGTTTACCGGGGTTGAATTGCAGGTCGATTTCAGCAGTGATGCTGAAACCCATGAGCAGCAGGATCTGCTGCTATCGGGTCTGGCCGGGATCACCGGTGATTGGGGATATATCAACCTGGCTGCCAGTTACCTGGACCGGGGCAGTCTGACTTTCGCCGATCGATTCGATCGTTTTGGCCGCTCCGGGCTTTCCAGTTTCGGCCAGCCGGGGCGTTACGTGCCGCAACTTCCGGCACAGGGCGCAACGCCCGTAACCTCCAATTACTGGTGGCCGCAAGGGGGCGCCGACCCGGAGGGTTTCTCCGGCAGCCTGCCGGACCCGGAATGCGAAAAGGCGGCCGCGGATGACGGTCCCATGGGCACGCTGGGTTTGCACCCGGATTTCAGTCATATCTGCGTGTATGATTACTCCAGCTTTTTTGCCCTGGTACGTCCGGAGGAGCAGATTAAGTTCCACTCTGACGGCAACTTTCGCCTGTCTCCGGACACGGAGATATACGGCTCTTTCAGCTATTCCGAACAGGAGTCCTCCCGCGGCAATTCCCTTTATCCGGACGTGCGCTATGTTATTGTCCCTGAGCGCCACTTCGGGTTGCAACTGGACGCGGCGCGACGCGGGTTCGATCCCGTCCCTTACCAGGCGCTGCAGCGCATACTGGGCGGCACTGTCGAGTCAACGGAGGAAGATCGTCCTATCAGCACTGTTTCCACCACCCGGCGCGAGAACATGCGGGCTTTGATCGGCCTGCAATCCGACTTTACCATGGCCGGACAAAGCTGGTTACTGGATTCCGACCTGATCTATTCCCGTAACCAGCTTGACTTGAACTGGCCGGTGGATACGCTTACCTCGCGCATGGACCTGGCCTTTGCCGGCCTGGGCGGACCGGACTGCGACGCGCAGACCGGCATACCCGGTTCCGGCAACCTGGGCGCGGGCAGGTGTTACTATTACAACAGCTTTCAGACCAGCGTTTATGACCCGGTCACAGGCGCGCGCTGGGATACCACGGATACTTCCCCCTGGGCCGCTGACCCTCGTCTCAGCGTGACTGAGGCTGCCCGCAAATACCAAAATCCTGCCGAACTGCTGCGCTGGACACAGGGAGCTTATATCACCGACGCGGAAATCGAACAGGTTGTTTTCGACCTGGTTCTATCCGGAGATGCCATAGACTTGCCGAATGGCCCCCTGGGTCTTGCGCTGGGCTTTCAGTATCGACAGGATGAAGCCCGGTTTGACTACGATGAAGAGGCCAATGCCTTTAACTACACCTTTCTCACGGGCGATCGGGACTGGGACAATCGGCTCAGTTCCTGGTCGGTATTCGCCGAGGTCCTGGCGCCATTGACGGAGTGGGCCGAACTGACCCTTGCGGGGCGTTACGAATCCTTTGAACAACTCAACAAGAGTACTTTCGATCCCAAACTGACGCTATTGTTACGCCCCGCCGATTCGCTGTCGTTGCGCGCTTCCTGGGGGACGTCCTTCCGGGTGGGTTCCCTGTTGCAGACCGGCGGCAGCCGCACCATCTTCCAGAATTCCAGTGATCCGTTTTCCAATGCGCCGGCGTTGGCTTATCGCGCTTCTGCGGCAAGCGGCAACCCGGAGTTGAAACCGGAACAGGCAGAAGTTTTCAACGCCGGGTTTTCCTGGAATCCCGCAGGTCTGCTGGCCGGGTTTTCACTGGACCTGGACTATTACCGTTATGATTATACCGACTTGATAGTACGCGAAGGGCATCAGGAATTGATTGATCGGGACAACCTCTCGCGTTGTCCCGCCGGCGTGAATAACGACCCCGAAGCGGGACCGCTCTGCGGGTCCTGGGACCTGGACGGTGACGGCATCGTTACCGTTTACAGTATCGGTTCCGGCCTCCCGGACAAGGTTATCCGCCGGGAAGACGGTTACCTGGTGCGTACGGAAGCATCATATTTCAACGCACCCAGCCTGGAATCATCGGGGATTGACCTCGCGCTGGCCTATACCCGTGATGTGGCGGCAGCGGGATTGTTCCGTACATCACTGGACCTGAGTTATACCCTTGATTACGACATCATCCTGGCGAATGGCGAGAAAATAAAGGGGGCCGGTAGTCGCAACGCGGGTAATTCGATAGGCCGGCCAATGCCGAGATTCCGGGCTAACGCGGGCTTAAGCTGGCAGCGGGGCAGGCACGACGTATTCCTGAACGTCCGCTATATCCACAGTTATAAGGACGACACCCCACAGAGCGCTTTTCTCGGAGCTTACATCGGCTATGCGGAAACCATCGACAGTATGACTACTGTTGACCTGCAGTACCGGTTGGAACTACCGGCCTTCATATCCCGCCAACAAGGCTCGCAACTGACACTGGGGGTCAAGAACCTGTTTAATGAAGAACCGCCGTTGGTGAACGTGGACGGCGCCTACGATTATTACACACACGACCCGCGCGGGCGCATCTACTATGCCCGTTACCAGCTGCGATTCTAGCCCCTGATACCTGGGGTCAGAGTAAAAATACAGCCAATTCGGTACATTATGTTGCTGTGCTATCAGGTATTTTTACTCTGACCCCGAAAATCATAACAGGGGACAGACTTAAGCCTGTCCCCGGTGACTGCGGTGAATCGGGCTTATAAACTTGTTCTTTTGGTCCTGGTGAAAAGCAGGGTCAATAGTAACAACAATACAGAGAGTATAACGATTGGCTTATCGCCGGCCAGGACGTATGGCGTACTCCCCGTGAACAAGGGAACTCTAGCGGCAACGGCATCCGGCTCGAATTGGCGCGTCTTGCCGATGATTTTCCCTTTTTCGTCGATGATAGCGCTGATACCGGTGTTCGTCGCGCGCAGCAGGTAGCGGCCTGTTTCGATGGCCCGCATCTGCGCCATCTGCAGGTGTTGATGGGGTGAGGCAGAAGCGCCGAACCAGGCGTCATTACTGACATTTACCAGTACATCGGCCTCAGGCAGAGCCTTGATGATCTCAGTACCGAATACAGCTTCATAACAGATGGAGAGTCCCAGGGAAAAACCGTCGGCATGAAACAGCGGGGGGGTATCCGCGGCGCCGGGGGTAAAATCTGCTATAGGTATCCGCAGGACGGAAAGCGGCCACTCCAGTAACCACGTGAGCGGCATGTACTCACCGAACGGGACAAGGTGGCGTTTATTGTAGACTTGTTGTTCGCTGCCCAGCAATACCAGGCTGTTGAAGTATGCGCCGGTTTCAAGGTTTTTGGTAGGCAGTCCGGCCAGCACGAGGGAGTCATTGTGACTCGCCGCTCTTTCCAGGTTCTCGATATATTCACGGACAGTATGTAAATAGCCTGGAATAGCCGTTTCCGGCCAGATGATTAAATCATGACCCCAAAAGGGTTGCGTGATTTCCAGGTAGCGCTCCAGGGACGTGTTTTGATATTCCGGCAACCATTTTACTTCCTGTGGGATAGCGCCTTGAACCAGGGCCACGTCGATTTCCGAATTACTGATATCAGTCCATTGGTATTGCCTTAACTGCAAGCCGGCAGCGATAACCAGCAGCAGGATAACAGCCAAAAATATTCTCAACTCCTTCACAATAAGGAGCACACAACCCCCGGCCAGAAAGGCTATGATAAAACTGATGCCGAATACCCCGGTGAGACTCCCATAGCCGGACAGCAGACTGGACGTTTGCGTATATCCCAGCGTTAACCAGGGGAATCCGGTGAACAACCAGGAACGAACCCATTCTCCCAGGGTCCATAGCGACGGCATAACGGCCAGAAAAAAATAAAAATCAGAGCGTACCGAACGGCAGTTTCCCAGGAACCCGGTCAGGGCCGGAAACAGGGACAGGTAGGCGACGAGTAAAAAAGTCAGCAGGTAAGCTCCGGCCAGGCTAATCCCGGAAAAAAGATTGATACTGATATGCAACCAGCCGACTCCGACGCCGAACAGTCCCAGACCGAATAAATAGCCGTTAATAAAGGCTTGCCTGTTGTTATCCGTACGCCAGATTCGGAACAGAACTGCCAGCGTGACAAACGGAATGGCGGTTAAATTGTAGGGTGCAAACGCGAAGGCGGTGATGCCACCCGCTGTCAGGCACAGTAATCCCCTGACGAGCGAACCGGTGGATCTCTTACGCCGGCGAGGTTCCAGGTTGCGAAACAGACGTTTTTTCAAAACGTATTAAATGTATTCTTCTTTTGTCGGCCCGGAGAACTTTTACATTAAAACCGGCAAGCTCAATTATATCTCCGCGTTTCGGCAG
This sequence comes from Gammaproteobacteria bacterium, assembly GCA_965205405.1. GTDB lineage: Bacteria > Pseudomonadota > Gammaproteobacteria > Eutrophobiales > Eutrophobiaceae > JAAXHV01. Next base: position 464,166 of record OZ242169.1, on the reverse strand, counting down.
GTAACCAAATTCATTGATTACCAAGCCAGCTATCGTATCATAATCATCATGGCTTAGTTGTGTGTCGAAATAGTTGTTGAATTCATCTATGGGCGTAATCGCCTGTATCGTATAACGGTTTCTTCCATGTTGTTTAATGAAGATTTCTTCGTTGAGATCGTGTTCATCTTCGATCTCACCGACGATTTCTTCCATAACGTCCTCGATAGTTACCAGACCGGCGATACCGTATTCATCAACTACTATGGCCATATGGTTACGGTTGGTGCGAAAGTCTCTAAGCAAAACGTTGAGGTGTTTACTCTCAGGCACGAATACGACGGGACGCATCAGGTTTTTTACTGCAAACTCCTCAGGTTCATCGCCAACAAAACAGGACAGCAGGTCTTTTGCCAGCAGGATGCCCAAAACGTCATTTTGGTCGTCACTGACCACCGGAAAACGTGAATGGCCCGATTCGATCACTGTTTTCATAATACTTTCCGGCTCGGCCGTGTAGCGTATGACGACCATTTGCACCCGCGGGACCATTATGTCTCGCACCTGCATTTCCGCTATATGCAGAGCGCCTTCCAGCATCATCAATACATCGGGATCGAGGATATTCCTGGTTTCGGAATCCCGCAGAACTTCAATTAATGCCGGCAGGTCACGGGGTGTACTTGAAACGGTGGGTTTGAGTAGCTTCCACCACGATTTTTTGTTATCAGCCCGCATATCTCACCAATGGATGCGATGACAAATCGTCAGGACAGACGATTTGCACGGCGACAGCCGCCCGTAGGGTTGCGCCCAGGGATGGGCGCAATGAACGCGCAGGCGAAAAAAAGACAAGCGAGACAAATCGGCAGGACAGCCGATTTGCACGGCGATAGCCGCCCGCAGGGTTGCGTCCAAGGATGGACGCAATGAACGCATCCAGCGCAGCCTGTGATGGTAACAAAGTCAAATAGATATCATCACTTATTAACAGCAAGGGAATATCCGGTGAAGACAAGCGAATTGGTGAGATATGCGGGCTAGACGGAGGTTTGTCTTTACTCATTGATTATCGGCGCGTCTGTCTTGGGTCGCCCGGGTTTCTCAGGGCTTATTGAAATCTCCGGCAAATAAGGATCAGGGAAACCCAAGTCGTGCAATATTGCGGCTTCTTTTGTTTCCATGATTTCCGCGTCCTTTTCATTCATATGATCATAGCCCATTAAATGCAAAATGCCATGAATAATAATATGTGCCCAATGTGCGTTCAGGGATTTGGCCTGCTGCATGGCCTCCCGCTTGAGGACGGGCGCACAAATAACAATGTCTCCAAGCAAGGGAGAGCCCGCATCGTGCAGCGGAAATGAGAGAACGTTGGTCGTTCTGTCAATATTCCGCCACCTGTTATTCAGCGACCGCATATCATCTTCATCGGTAACGCGTATGGTGACTTCTCCCTTCTTTCCGTCCAATGCCAACCCGGCCCAATGGATGATTTCATTTTCAGCCGGAACACAAGGCTCAGTTGTGATGAACTGTATGGTAACGTCAGACCGCATACTTCAACTTTCGCCCCTTTCATACGCATTCAATATACGCGCCACCAGAGGATGGCGCACCACATCCCTTGATTTGAAAAAGGTAAAACTGATCCCGGCCTCAGCATCGAGGATATCGATCACGTGACGCAGGCCCGATTGTTTCCCCTGAGGCAAATCTATCTGGGTAATGTCACCAGTGATAACGGCCGTTGAATTGAAGCCGATACGGGTCAGAAACATCTTCATCTGCTCAATGGTGGTATTTTGCGCTTCATCCAGAATAATAAAGGCTTCGTTAAGAGTCCTGCCGCGCATGAAGGCAAGGGGCGCTATTTCAATAACGCTTTTCTCAATAAATTTCATCACCTGTTCAAAGCCGAGCATTTCATACAGGGCATCGTACAGGGGGCGCAGGTACGGATCGACTTTCTGCACCAGATCGCCAGGCAGGTAGCCCAGTTTTTCCCCGGCTTCCACTGCCGGTCGCACCAGGACCAGGCGCCTGACCCGGCTTTGCTCCAGAGCAACCACCGCGCTGGCGACGGCCAGGTAGGTTTTGCCCGTCCCGGCCGGTCCAATACCGAAACTGACGGCATGTTCCCGGATATTGTTCAGGTATAACCGCTGATTGGGACTGCGGCCCTTGATGATGCCGCGTTTGGTTTTGATGATGACTTCTTCTTCCGTCTGCTCATTGACGGAATCATCAATAGCTTTATCCTGCAGCCAGAGATGAATTTTTTCCGGCGACAATATATCCGCTGTGGTTGATTCATACAGCTCGGTCAACAGCCGGCTGGTTATGTTGACAATTTTGGCCGTACCGATAATACGAAACGAATTGCCGCGGTTGTTTATCTCAACGCCAAGACGTTTTTCGATCTGGCGCAAGTGGGAATCCAGAGAGCCACACAAATTGGCCAATCTCTCATTATCAGCCGGTTCAAGGTTGACTTCTGCAGAGACGGTATGGGTCTTGTCCGTGGAAATACTCAAGTATCAGATTGTCGCGGCCAGTTGTCGGGGTAACTCGCGTGTAGCCGGTAATTCCCCGCGCAGTGAATTAGGGAGTGCCCTGGTTATTTTTACATCCACCATCTCGCCGATAAGATCGGCCGCGCCGGGAAAATTCACCACGCGATTATTTTCAGTTCGACCGGCCAGTTCCCGCGGGTTTTTACGTGATGTTCCCTCTACCAGGATCGTTTGAACCGAACCTGTCATGCTCCGGCTTATGTTCTGCGCCTGTTGATTTATCCTGGCCTGGAGAAGTTGCAAGCGCTGCTTTTTCTGCTCCGGCTGAATCTCATCCGGGTAGCTTGCCGCCGGCGTGCCGGGTCGTTTGCTGTAGATAAAACTGAAAGACTGGTCAAAGCCGATTTCCGCAATCAGGTCCAGGGTAGCCTGGAAATCAGAGTCGGTCTCACCGGGAAAACCGACGATGAAATCGGAGGATATACTGATATCCGGCCTGATTTTTCGCAACTTCCTTATTTTCGACTTGTATTCAAGCACGGTATGCCCTCGTTTCATCAGGGCAAGTATGCGGTCCGAACCGCTCTGTACCGGCAAATGCAGGTGGTTGACAAGTTCCGGCACGCGGGCATAAACGTCTGTCAAACGGTCTGAAAATTCAACCGGATGTGATGTCGTGTAACGAATACGCCGGATACCGTCGATTGTCGCGATATACTCTATCAGGTCTGCCAGGTCGGCAATGCCGTCTTCAAAAGTGGAGCCTCGGTAGGCATTCACGTTCTGTCCCAGCAGCGTGACTTCTTTCACCCCTTGTCTGGCGAGATCGGACGCTTCGGCGAGTACGTCATCCAGTGGCCGGGAAATTTCCTCCCCGCGGGTGTAAGGCACAACGCAGAAAGTACAGTATTTACTACATCCCTCCATGATGGAAATAAAGGCAACAGGCCCGTCTGCACGGGGTTCGGGTAATCGATCAAATTTTTCAATTTCGGGGAAGGAGATATCGACTACCGGCTTGCCTGCCTGGCGCGCCTCTTCGTATAGCCCGGGGAGCCGGTGCAAGGTCTGCGGGCCGAATACGATGTCGACATAAGGCGCCCTCTCGTAAATCGCTGAGCCTTCCTGGCTGGCGACGCAACCTCCCACGGCTATCATGAAATCGGGCTTGTCCTGTTTCCGCTGACGCCAGCGCCCCAGTTCCGAAAACAGTTTTTCCTGTGCCTTCTCACGGATGGAACAGGTATTGAAGATAATCAGGTCGGCCTCTTCCGGCCTGCTCGTCTCTTCCATGCCATGCGAAACGTTTAATACGTCTCGCATCTTATCCGAGTCGTATTCGTTCATCTGGCAGCCGAACGTCTTGATAAACAGTTTTTTGCTCATCTTCATTACAGGTTACAGGGGACAGATAAATTACACGTTCTTTCCCGGTTTTTCCAATTTAATGTAGGTTTCCGGTCGGAGTCTCGTCAAGAAGGCCCGGCGTCGGACCGGCCTGGTGATGGATCAGCTTCCATAAATTGTCTTCGAGTATGAATATATTCGTTGCGATTAACGTGCTGTTGGACAGGGTCTCATGACAGACGACGTAAGCGACACTGTCATTGACATAGGCCGCGGCATTACAACAACGAATATCGGGGGAATGTACTGACGATAGAATCTGCTGCCAGCTCGTCATGACCTTATCTCTGCCATGTAGCAGGGAGTAGCCGGGGTGAATCACGGTTATATCCTCGCGTTTCGACCAGATTTCATTCATCTTGTCGAAATCGCAATCGAGAAATACCTGGTAGAATTCCGAATTAGCTGCAAGTACTCGATTATTCTCTGACATTTCAGGCAATTAATTTAACGAATTTGGTGAGAAAGCCATGACTGTAAACTGGTGGCTATGGGTGGACTTGAACCACCGACATCAGCATTATGAATGCTGCGCTCTAACCGACTGAGCTACATAGCCTCGGGTTTGAAAATAGGTTTAACCCGCATTTCTCACCAGTTGATGCGCCCTCGCTTGTCTTTTTGCCCTCAGCGGGCACGTGCTCCCTCAACCATAGCTACGGCTATGCTTTCGGTCGCAGGCACCCGCTGAGGGCAAAAATCCTGCGCGATCATCGCATCAACTGGTGAGAAATGCGGGTTAGATTCTGGTTATTGTCCCGGTTTTTGTCAAGGTATATTAAACCTCATCGGCCTTGACCCCAGGATGTCCTGAAAATATACATTTCCTGCCTGTACGATATGTTACCCTTATTTGAAACGATCAATCACGGAGTTTTTTGGAATGAATACAAACCTGACCTGGGCAGGAGAGGCTGCTTTTATCGGCGAGTCGGAAAACGGCCGGACAATCGTCATTGACGGACCGCCCGAAGGCGGGGGAAGAAACCTGGGGCCGCGTCCCATGGAGACCTTGCTGTTGGGGATGGGGGCTTGCACGGCTTACGACGTGTTGTCCATATTGAAGAAGTCACGCAGTGGTATCAGCGATTGTAAAATTAATATCTCTTCAAAGCGGGCGGGTGATCACCCCAAGGTATTCACGGAAATAAGCGTTCATTTCATCATTAGCGGAGACAATCTCAAGGATACGCAGGTTGAGAGGGCAATCAAACTGTCTGCGGAAAAATACTGTTCTGCGTCAATCATGCTGGGCAAGACTGCGAAGATAACGCATACCTATGAAATTAAGGGCAATTAGGAATTTTGGGGTCAGAGTAAAAATGCTCAGCTATAAACCAGCACCGCCTGCCAACCTGAACGCATTTTTACTCTGACCCCAAATATCACCAAATTTCCGCTTCAGATTTTCCTGGGGTTGTACGCCCGGCTGATCGTGAAACTGATAATTTCGTTACCCTCATCAATGCGCAGGATCTTATGGCCGGTCCTGGCGCAGTAGGCTTCGAAATCAATCACTGAATGGGGGTCGGTTGCCTCCACGAACAGAATTTGTCCCGGTTGCATCCTGTTCAAGGCCAGTTTTGTCTTCAGGACAGGCAACGGGCAGTTCAATCCCTTGGCATCCAGGTATTGATCAAACCTGACTTCCGCGTTCGCCACAAGATTCAACCCGCGCGCCGCCGTCGTACCGCTTCAGCGAGTGATTCCAGGACCGGCTCGGTCATCTCCCAGGATAGGCAGGCATCGGTCACACTCAGGCCGTACTCCAGTGATGCAGCATCCTTCAGGGCCTGTTTCCCTGCTTTCAGGTTGCTTTCGATCATCACGCCACAAATACGCTTTGAACCGTCGGCCAGTTGCCGGCAAACGTCTTCCGCAACAACGACCTGGCGCGTGTGATCCTTACTGCTATTGCCGTGACTGAAATCCACCATGACCCGTCCGGCCACATCTGCCGAGCACAATTTTTTGGTTGCTGCCTTTATCGCCGCCTCAGAGAAATTAGGGCCGCTGGAAGCGCCGCGTAATATCAGGTGACAACAATCATTCCCGGTGGTCGCCACGATCGCGGAGATACCCTGTTTGGTGACCGACAAAAAATGGTGCGGGCTTTGCGCGGCGCCGATGGCGTCTATGGCGATCTGTATGTTGCCGTCGGTCCCGTTCTTGAAGCCCACAGGCATGGATAAACCGGATGCCAACTCACGGTGGACCTGGCTTTCCGTGGTACGGGCGCCTATTGCACCCCAGGACACCAGGTCTGCAATAAATTGCGGCGTGATGGTATCCAGGAATTCAGATCCGGCCGGCAAACCGATATTGCTCAGGTCTATCAGTAGTTTGCGGGCAATGTGTAAACCGACATTGATCTTGAAACTGTTATCCAGGTGGGGGTCGTTGATTAAGCCTTTCCATCCCACCTTTGTACGCGGTTTCTCAAAATAAACCCGCATGATGATAAGCAGGTCATCCTGCAAGCGGTCAGCAACCTTGACCAGGCGGCCGGCATAGTCAAGCGCGGCATCGGGGTCATGAATCGAACAAGGCCCGACGATTACCAGTAACCGATCATCTTCACCCTTGACGATATTACCGGCTGCCAGCCGGGTTTTTGCTATCAGGTTTGACACCTCTTCACTGATTGGCAGTTCTTCCATCAGGATGGCAGGTGATGTTAAAGGGCGTAATTCGGCAATTCTTAAATCATCTGTCAGTTGAAACATATCGCTAGTTTAACCCGGATGTTACACCAGTGCGGTTGTCATTTTTTGCGCCGGCGGGCATGCGCAGCACGGGGACGGAATTCAATTCCGTCCCCTGGAATAATGGGGTCTGACCCCTATTTTCCGAGAATAATGGGGTCTGACCCCGTTTTTCTGTTTTCCATTATACCCCAAAACTGTCTCTGTTTATGCTGGCATACCAACTGCGGGCATAGGCGGCCTCCCTGGCGCGATATTCCATGGGGGCCTTGAGCGGACTTAGCCCGCCTGCCCGTTCTATCAATTTTATCCTGTTGTCTTCGTAACGGTACATATCGCTGACGGAAATACCGTAATCCGGCGCGACCAGGCTGTAACAGGTATTGTGATAAAACATGGCGCCGGGTTCGCGCTCGCGTAACAGTGAAATAATCGCAAGACTGCAAGCCTTGGCCTGGCTGTTGGCGGAGGAAGCCGATTTTGGCATGCTGCCGGCGAGGCAACTGTCGCCCAGAACATGGACGTCGGGGACAAGGGTGGACGTAAACGTCTTGTGATCAATCGGACACCAGCCGGTTTCATCTGTCAGTCCATGGTCGACGGCCAGCCGGCCGGCCTGCTGGAACGGGATAACATTGGCCACGTCAACCTTGAATTCACCCGCTTCCGCGTGCAGGGACATGCGTTTCGGGTCAACGCTTCTGACCAGGCCGCCGGCGGATATCGGCACGTGTTCAATCATTCCGGAGTACAGCGAATGCCAGGCTTCTTTAAATAAATCCTGCTTGGAAAAATGTTCATTGGCATCCAGGATCAACAGTTTGGCGCGCGGGTTGGCCCGTTTCAGGTAATGCGCCACCAGGCTGGCCCGTTCATAAGGGCCGGGCGGGCAGCGGAACGGCGTACCGGGGACAACAATGGCAAAGACTCCGCCGGCACGCATCCCGACCAACTGTTTCTTCAACAATGCAAGCTGCTCCCCACCGTGCCAGGCATGGGGCATGGTTGAACCGGCCGTTTCATCATAGCCGGTGAAAATGTGGTTCCAGAGAAAACTGATCCCCGGGGAGACCACCAGCCGTTGGTAGGACAGGGTAGTCCCGTCCGCAAGTGTGACAGTCCTTTTTTCAGGATGAATGGCAGTTGCCCTGGCGTGGATGATGTTGACCCCATAATCCTTTTTCAGGCCGGTGTAGTCCAGGGTAATCGACGCCGCGTCCCGGATACCACCCAGAACGGCGTTGCCGAACGGGCAGGTGTTATACCGCATCCCGGCCTCGACCAGTGTGACATTGACGTCCGGGTCAAAGTAACGGATATATTTTGCACAGGTGGCCCCACCGTAACCTCCGCCTATGATAACGACCTTTGGCGCTCCATTACCGGCTGGTTTCGAACAGGCCGGAATGACCGATCCACCAAACGTCGTCAAGACGCCCGTTTTGAGTATGTCAGACAGGAAATGGCGGCGTGTTTGTGGCATGTTACTTTGCCGTTTGATAAAACATGCCGCTGATCCCGTCGATTTCTTCGTCGGTTAGCGCCTTGCTGATACGATTCATGATCGTTCCCTGCTCCTGGCCTGATTTATAAGAGGTCAATAGTTGTTTTATCCGGGTAGCGGTCAGGCCATCAAGTTTCGGTATCGACACTGCGGCGCGGCTGTCGTCGCTATGGCAGGTTTGGCAGGTTGCGGCAATTAACCGGAAATAGGTCTTATCCGGAGCTTCCCCCGCGCTCGCCGGATTACAGGTAATAAGGAACTGAAGCAGCGCAACAGCGATATACGGAAATTTATAAAGATTGCGGGAATTTTCCATAACAGGAAGGATAAAGTGATTAGTCCGGTAAAACAAATCCTGAACCGTCATTCCGGTTTTACGGGCTAGAATAAGACGTTGATGGTTTCCATCTCACCTTCGGTATCGATCAGTTCAACTTTTTTCCGCGCAATTTTAAAATCATTCACCCCGAATTTCTGCAAGTGGTAGAGCATGTTGCCCGCCCAGGTTTTTTGTGTGTTCAGACGATATTCATGCATGGTGAATTGTGCGTGGACAACATAGCTGTTTTTCTCTTCGTCGATATGATCGAGCATAATATTGGCGCTGCTGTGGGCTGTCCGTGATGCCGGGTTTTGCGCGTGGAGCAGGGGGTGGGCATAACGTCGGCACCTCAGCTCCATACCAATCTTGGTTTCATAAACGATGGACAAAGACTGTCCGGGTGATTCATCAGAATTGTCCAGCGGTATCCAGTATTCAGCATCATCGGAAAACAGATCCAGCCAGTCGTTCCAACGCTTTTCATCGATACAACGCTGTTCCTTGTAAATGAACTGTTGAACCAGAAAGGTATCGTTAATAATCGACTCCATGCTACACCTCTCCTGTCATCAATTTCTGCCACATTTCATACTGACTGACAAACGCACGTTCACTGTCGCCTTCACAGTGTATGCCGTTTTCATCTTCGGTAACCGGACGGGTCCGTCCTCTATGCATGCTGACCGGGGCGCCTACATCGCCTTCCAGTCCGGTTTGTGCCCGAATCATGACTTCATGGTCGTCAACGCTGACGAGCGTCGCCGGTGAATCCAGCATCTGCGCATATTCCATGGAGCGTTTCAAGAGCGCGTCAGGAGCGCCGACCAGGCGAAACACCCAGGATTCGACCACTGTTTTATTTGGAGCTATGGGTTTGAATACACGTATTTTTTGTATCAGGCACTTTACATGCAGGTTGGGATAGATGCAGGTGTTATGACGTTGCAGCGACAAGATATCGTTGGTTCGCGCTTCGCCGTAGGCTTTTTTCAAAGCTTCGGCATAACCGGGTATCTCGTCATATTGCGAATGGATGCTGACTTTACCACCGTTATAACTGTGGCCATTGGCAAGTACGGTACAGCCAAAATCACGTATCCATTCTGCTGATTGCCAGAATGAGCGGGCCATTTCCACCAGTTGCGAGGCCGGCTGGTTGTTTTTTTTCAGGTCATTGGAAAATTTTGTGGCGGTCTGTCCAATGGATGGATGGGTTCCACCTACATGCATACCGTCCACCAGGTTCTCAACCAGCATCTTCCAGTTACAGTGATTGATCCACTTAAATGGACGTCCCACTACTTCCAGCCGTCCTTCCGGTGAACGGTCCACCAGGTTATCAATGCTGGCCCTGGTGTCGCTCAACCAGCTTCGCAGGTCCATCGGCGGTTGCTTCAAAGCGGCGAATATAAATCCCCGGTAACTCTCAACATGGGGCACGGATACCATCCGGGCAACTTTTTCACAAGCACCGAAACCAGAATTTTCATAGGCATCTTCCAGTGGAATAGCGGCGACACTGCCATCCAGATTGAAGCTGTAGTTATGAAAGTTGCACAGGAAGCGATCAATTTTTCCTCCTGCGTTATTCACCAACCTGGAGCCTTTGTGTGGGCAGCGGTTGTGAAAAGCTCGCAACTGGTTGGCAGAATCTTTCACCAGTATCACAGGCTTGGCGCCAATATCTGTTGCAATATAAGCGCCTGGCTCGCTTAGCTGGCTCTCGTGTCCGACATAGACCCAGGTTGCGCCGAAAATTTTCTCCATTTCCAGATTGAATACGCCCTGATCGGTGTATACCCGGCCATCCACTTCAGCGCTACCAACCAGGGAATTGACATCAATGCTTGATTTGTTCACGAGCTACTCCATTTTACGGTCAGTCTATCCAACAGCGGGCCCGATATGCAAATCACACTGGGTTTTGGCAACGCGTCGCCGCCATCGGGCCAGTGGCTGATTAATGCGTCAACGGCAACGGAATCCTCGCCCGGGTGTTGCACCGACAGAAACAGGCTGCGCCCATCCGGGCTGAAGCTGGGGCCGGTCAGTTCGGCCCCCGGAGGCGCGGAGGCCACTTGCAGGGGTCTCCCCGCGTGGTTGCCTGACATGGGAATATAAAAAAGACCGTTATTTTTGAATGGGTGGTAGGGAGGCCTGTTGATCTCGTATGATGCGATATCCGTACACACCCAGAGGTTGCCTCTCGGGTCAAAGACCAGGTTGTCCGGGCAGGCAAACCCGCTGGCATGACCGCCCGCCAGGAAAGTGGCTGCGACAAACTCGGACGCGGATGGATCATTCTCTTTTTCTTCCAGCTTGAGGATGGAACCATAGGGACGGGCCGGACTCTTGGTCAAAGTAATAAAGACGGCGCCGGATCGCGGGTCTCTTTCTATGTCTTCGGGGCGGTCCTGGGGCGTGCCGCCGACCAGTTTTGCCGCTTCGCGGGTACGAACAAGTAATTCTGTTTGGGTTTTGAACATGTCTTTTAACCGCTTATCCCCGGCCACGTCCAGGGGCAGCCAGCGGCCTTTATCCGTCGCGGCCACGTACAGGGTTCCGCGTTCCAATGAGCCGGGTTCATCGGCAATAAATTTGTAGATACACTCATCGGTTTTGTCGTCCCCCATGTAGACCACCGGCCTACCGTCTTTTGCTTCGGTCACCGTCGCGCCTTCATGGGCAAACCGACCCAGGGCCGTGAGTTTTTTTGCCGCGCCGCTGAAGGGGTTGACTTCAACCACCCAGCCGTAGTGTTCGGGAGGATGATCCAGGTAACGTTCCCAACCGATAAGACTGCCTTTCTCATGCTTGCGTTTACCGGAAGCGAAGCTGACGTCGCCATAAAAAAATTGGAAGTTTTCTTCGCAGGTAAGCACGCTATGCCAGGGCGTGACGCCACCGGCGCAATTGCCCAGGGTGCCGACGGCCGTGCGCGCGCCCTGAACCGGCTGCTCTGAAATAATCGGTATCCGTGTCTTGCCATTGATGCGCCGATTATAGTGATCATCCTGAACCAGGCGCCAGCGCCCGTCTGTTTTGTTAATCCTGATGATACTGCCGCCCACCTCCAGGACTTCCCGTTCAATATCATCCCCGGATTTTTCAACCGGGTCGCGGGGTGAAGCAAAATAAGCTGACAGGACCTCTTCATGGTTCACCCATAACAGGCCGTTGTATTGATTGCCGTCAATGGGGAAGAACGCGGTGTAATCATTATTAAACCCGAAGCGCTCGCCGGCGCGGTTGATCGGGTCCATCCATGACACCAGGATGTCATAATCCAGACCATCGGCCAGGACCACCTCATCGGCAGTGGTGGGTGTAATGGGGCGAAAGTCCGTGCCGGCAGAGTCCACCCCGGCGGCAAGCAATGGTGTCACCGGGTACGTCAGCGCGCCGGCGCCCACCGTCCTGCCCATGAATCTGAGAAATTCGCGCCGGGACCAGGGCATTGTCAGGCTACCAGGGAACCTTTCAGCGGGATCGGCGCGCATTGGAGGCTTCGGCCAGGGCGCGTATCAGGTCCTCTGAGTCGTCCCAGCCCAGGCAGGCATCGGTGATGCTCTGCCCGTAGGTCAACGCTTGTCCCGGGACGACATTCTGCTTGCCTTCCTTCAGGTGGCTTTCAATCATTACGCCGAATATCCGGTCCTCGCCGTCGGAGATTTGGCGGCATACATCAGCGCCGACGCGCAATTGATTTTCATGTTTTTTCTCGCTGTTTGCATGACTGAAGTCAACCATGATACGGGAAGAGAGTCCAGCGGCAGACAACTCGGCTGCTGCTTTATCAATACTGGCGCGGTCAAAATTAGGTTGTTTGCCTCCGCGTAAAATGATGTGACAGGCATCGTTGCCGGTGGTGGTATAAATGGCTGAATTCCCTTCCTTGCGCAGGGATAAAAAGTGATGGGGGTTGCTTGCCGCGCGGATGGCGTCAACGGCGATTTTCACTGACCCGTCCGTTCCGTTTTTAAACCCGACCGGACAGGATAAGCCCGAAGCCAGTTCCCGGTGTACCTGGCTTTCCGTGGTGCGCGCGCCGATGGCGCCCCAACTCACCAGGTCCGTGAGGTACTGGGGAGTGATAATGTCGAGAAATTCCGTCCCGGCGGGGACACCCATTTCATTCAAATCCATCAATAGCCCGCGGGCGAGTCGAATTCCTTTGTTGATATGAAAACTGTTATCCAGGTCGGGGTCATTAATCAGTCCTTTCCAGCCCACGGTCGTCCTGGGTTTCTCAAAATACACCCGCATTATGATAAGCAGTTCGCTTTCGTATTTTTCAACCAGCGGCCTGAGGCGGCCTGCATATTCCTTTGCCGCATCCACGTCGTGAATTGAACAGGGCCCCGTTACCACCAGTAACCGGTTGTCATCCCGGTTCAGCAGTCCTGTGATTGCCTGTCTGGTCAGGAAGGTTGTTTCAGCCGCGCTCGCGCTAATGGGGATCTCCTCACAAATCTCCCCGGGCGGCGTAACGGCCTTAATGGAAGCAATCCGTAAATCGTCTGTTGCGTACATGCGATGCAATATCCGGTTTCAGGTTATCCCGGCGGCCAGGTGAACGACCGGCCGGCAAGAATGTGCAAATGAAGATGAAAAACACTTTGACCCACGTCGGCGCCGTTGTTCACGACCAGGCGAAAAGCCTCTCCGATGTCCTGCTCCAACGCTATCTTATTGGCGCTTAGCAGCAGGTGGCCCAGCAGGGACTGATCATCATCTACGGCATCGATCAGCCTGGCAATGGGTTGTTTCGGGATGACCAGAATATGCACGGGCGCCTGCGGGTTGACGTCCCTGAACGCCAGGCACAGATCATCCTCATAGACGATATCGGCAGGAATTTCCCGCCTGATGATTTTCGCAAAAATTGTCTCTGTCATGGTAATGATTTATCCTGACTGAAAAGGCGGGTTATAATAGCAGGGAGCGCGTGAAGTAAAAAGCGCTTTGAAAGAAAAGGATACCTGGGGTCAGAGTAAGAAATTCTGAAAGAATTTTTACTCTGACCCCATATATCGAGAAAATTAAGTCCCATGGAACATTGCGAACACCACCAGGTAAAAACAGACACTGCTTCAACGGCGGCGACTGTCACCCTGCATTGCCTGGCCGGTTGCTCCATCGGTGAGTTCATCGGCCTCGCCATCGGCGTGGAGTTCGGTTTATCGGTAGCCGCTACCGTCACCCTGGCGACGGTCCTGGCGTTCATCACGGGTTTTGCACTGACCCTGTACCCCCTGGTTTACCGCAGGGGCATGTCTGTGGCGCTGGCGTTCAAGACGGTCTGGCTGGGTGAGGTGATTTCCATCGGCGTAATGGAAATCGCCATGAACGTTACCGATTACCTGGTCGGCGGTATGTCCGCCGCCTCGATGTTCGACGCCATATTCTGGATCGGTTTCGCGGCCGCCCTGGTGGCCGGGTACGTCTTCGCTTACCCCGTCAATTACTACATGGTCAAGCGCAATATGCCGCGTTGTCATTAACCTGTGGGAGCAGGCAGGATCTCTGCTCCGGGATAATAATCCATGGCCGATGACTTTTCAGACCTGCGGCAGGAATATCGCCACGTAGCGCTGCTTGAGCGGGATGCAGACCCGGACCCGGTAGAACAGTTCAAAGACTGGTTCGGACAGGCGGTCGATTACGGCGTGCCGTTGCCCAATGCCATGGCGCTGGCGACGGCGACCAGGGACGGGAAACCCAGCGTCCGGTTTGTCCTGTTAAAGGACATAAGCGATAAAGGTTTTTCCTTTTATACACATTCCGTCAGCGTCAAGGGCAGGCAAATAGCTGAAAACCCGGATGTCGCACTGGTATTTTACTGGTCGCAGATGCACCGGCAGGTCAGGGTGGAAGGCAAGGCCTGCCTGCTGACTAACGCGGAGTCGGATGCCTACTTCAATACCCGGCCCCATGACAGCCGTCTTGCCGTATGGGTCGCGGATCAAAGCAGTCCGGTTGAGAGTCGGGAACTTCTTGAAAACAGGATGGCCGAGATTGCACAACGGTATCCGGGCGATTTCGTGCCCAGGCCTGATACCTGGGTCGGGTATACGGTCACGCCTGAGTGTATGGAATTCTGGCAGGGCAGGGAAAGCCGGTTACATGACCGGCTGCTCTATACCAGGGAGGACGACGACTGGAAACTGGTCAGGCTGGCGCCCTGATCCAGGAAAATAGGGGACAGAAAATAGGGGACAGACCACGTTTTTTTTCAGAGGGAAATAGGGGACAGACCACGTTTTTTTTCAGGAAATAGGAAAACGTAGGAAAACGTGGTCTGTCCCCTATATTTCTATATTTTCTACATCGTATGGGAAGGGCGGTGAACCTGCAAAGTCAGGTCCGCTTAAAAGGGGTTCCTCTCCCGCAGCCCAAACAGGCAGATTGAAAAACGCCCGGCGCCTGGTAGCGGGCGCTTGATCAAAAGGGACGGTAACATCGGTCATGGTTACCATTTCGACCTTGACTTCAGTCGCACTGAACATTGCGATTGTATAGCCCTGGGCATTGCTGTCCACGTAGCGGATGCCGGTTCGCTTCGGCCCTGATCGGTGCGCCGGTGCGGGCGCTTCGTCACGTTGATATGACATCGCCGCAGCAACACCATCCTGCAATGTCATGTTCCAAACCGGTGTTTCCTCCCCGTTTTCCAATCGGTAAACCAAAGGGGCAAATTCCTTATTATCTTTCCGGACTGAGTTATACACATCTTCATACATCGATTCGGCGCTGATGCAAGTGGTGCTGAATTCGGCACAGACCGGTGGCGAACCCGGAACATCCTGACGGGCTTTCAGGACGCCGGCTGCATGGATATGATGGTCTCCGCTCAAAGATACGACGCCTGTTATTCCCGCCGCGCCGATGAACTCCAGCAGTTCACGCAACTCGTGGGGATAGCCTGTCCATGAATCGATAGAAAATACACTGTCTTCATAGTCGGAGGACGGAAGATTGGGCAGGTCGATACGAAACGGCAGCGCCGGCATCGAATTTCCCCATACTTTCCAGGTAGCACCGGACATCTTCAGTTGCTCCAGGAACCATTCCTTTTGCACCTCGCCCAGTATCGTACCGGCAGGCCGCCGACGCGCCGGATTGGGTATCTTGCCGTCACCATACGGCAGGAATTCCGGTGGTCTACCATCATTGTACTCACGGCCGCCGTCCGCAATTTCAACCAATTTCAGCGTATTCATCGGCAGCCCCAGACTCTTATGGAAGTCCGGCGTCAGGCATTGGGCAGAGCGATAACTGCGATTGTCCGTTATTACGACGTCCAGCAACTTTCCCCAACGCAAACGCCGGTAGATGCAGAGGGAGTCGACAGCAGCGTTATTGTCCTCCGCCTCATCTCCTCCAAGCTGCCCAGCCACAAAGTCATGGGCCGGTCCGCCGATGCGCGCATCACTGAGCAGCATGGGTATGAATTCAAACCATGCCTGGTTCGCATTCAGTTTGCGCTGCGGGTCAGGGCGATTATTACCGTTGTAAGTGCTGTAGGACTGAAAACCGTTGTTGCTGAACTCATGATCATCCCAGGTGCAGACGAACGGCCAGCGCGCCCGCGCGGCTTGCAGGTGAGGGTCGCTGAGATATGTTTTGTACAGGTGCCGGTAATCCGCCAGGGAAACGGCAAAGTCATTCCTGCCATCATTGCCGCCGTCTGGAAACGGAGCCGGTAATCTTGGTTGCTTGCCACCGCGGTAGCGCTGCCGGAAGATGCGTTCGTATATGAAATCACCGACGTGCATGACAAAATTTATTTGATCGTCATCGTCCGCCGCCAGGTCGTCGGCCAGCATGCGCGCCCAGGATCCGTAAAATCCGCTTTCGTAGTTCTGGCAGGAGGCAAGCGCTACCTTGACCGGCGCCTCTGCATCGGGAAGGGGTGCAGTCATGGTTCTGCCGGTTTCAGACCGGCTACCGTCTTCGCCCAGGAAGCGGTAATAGTAGGTCCGGGCGGGTTTGAGATTATCAACAAATACGCGCAGGGTATAATCGCTGGTTTTGTCAGTGCTGAGCGCGGCTTGCAGCACCAGCTCGGAAAAGTCCGGATCCTGTGCGACCTGTAGAGACAGCGCAACCGTATCGGAAGGACTCTCAGGCTCGGCGCGGGTCCACAGCATCACACCGTCAGGTTGGGGGTCTCCTGAAGCAACACCCTGGGGAAAGCGCAGGCGTTGAGGGCTGCCTGTCAGCTTGATGGCGGCCTGCATGCCGGCGCTGAGCAGGAAAGTACCGGAGGACAATAAACCCAGCAGTTGACGTCGGTTCAGGATCATAAACAATGGTCCGGTATAACCCGGAGCTTTATTTTATCCGGAAATAGGGGACAGACCACGTTTTTTTCTCTCCTATCCGGAAATAGGGGACAGACCACGGTTTAACCTTTAAAGAAAACGTGGTCTGTCCCTATTTTTACCTATTTTTACGGCTTGGACCGTGGCGCGCTGTTGGGGTTTGACGACAGCCGTATTGCTGGGTATGTTTTCCTGCGGTTACCTGTGGGGGATTATCCGCCGCCGCTGGTCCTGGACAGAGGACCTTGCCCGCGTCAACATCATCATGGGATGGGTGGTCCTGGCGCTCATGTTGCTTGGCAATAGTCCCTTGCTTGATTTCCGGTCGATTTCCCTGGCCAGCCAACTGGACCGGGTCAACGCCGGTGACATCGAATTGAGTGAATTCGACTTTGCTTACCTGGAACGTCACCTTGCCCGGCCCGGATATCTGGAAATGCAAACACTGGTCGAGCAGCTTCGGGCATCTGACCCCGAATTGGCTGAACGTATTTCAAGAAATACCGGCCTGGAACAACCGGATAAAGGTCCGGCAGACTTCCGGAGACAAATAACGTTTCGCCCGGAACGTTTCGACGTTCCCCCGGACCTGCAAACCCTGGTTGAAAACAGCTTGTCCTATACGAGGCAGTTAACTACGGGACAGGATAAAGCAGATAAACCGGGCGGCGATGATGTTGAGCGCACTGCGGAATACACGAAAGTTGAGAAGCGTTTATATCCGTTTCTCTCGAGTTTGACTCCATTCCGGAAGCCTGTTCTTATTCAAATCGATATGAACGATGACGGGGTATTGGAATATGTGTTGATGGGAATCACCCGGGACGGGTGGACCATGGGAGTCTGCTTCTACCTGCAGAACCAGGCCTGGAAATTCAAAAAACTCAGACGTGTTTACCAATCATCGTCGGCAGACACGGCCGGGACGCGGAATATTGACAAGATAAAAAATTTGCACAAGGGAGAAATCCTGACTTTGCCGCCGTCTTTCCATGATTTACAGGTTGGCGGGTTGAGATTCGAGGTACCAAAGGAATGAGCTTAGAAATAGGGGACAGACCACGTTTTTTCTCTCTCTCTTCCTGAGAAAACGTGAGAAAACGTGGTCTGTCCCCTATTTTTTGTCCCCTATTTTTGTTTGGTGGGCCCGGTAGGACTTGAACCTACGACCAATGGATTCACTTTACCCTTTTATTTCTAAAAGGAGTGGACTATCTCATTACCCTCAACCGAATGCTAGGGTACGGGACGCTCCAGCCTGTTATTAAGAACACTACAGTTCCCAGGTAGTCTCTGCACCTTCCGGAGGTGTACCCCCGGCTTGGCTCAGGGTTGCCAGTCCTTCCGCCTTGGCAGGCAGGTGGATTAAGGTTTCCCTGAATTCATCCCGTTCATTTCATATTTTTCAATATGAACGCACCATTTTCGATGAGTCCACTGCTCTAACCAGCTGAGCTACAGGCCCAAAAAATAAATTAACCAGATATATTACAGCAGACTTTACACGCAACCCTGGTGGGTTGCCCTGCTCTAACCCGTTATGTCAGCTACCCTCGATAAACGTCCGCAGTTGCTCGGAACGGCTCGGGTGGCGCAGTTTTCGCAATGCCTTGGCTTCGATTTGCCGGATACGCTCACGGGTAACGTCAAATTGTTTGCCTACTTCTTCCAACGTATGATCAGTATTCATCTCAATGCCGAAGCGCATGCGCAATACTTTAGCCTCCCTGGACGTCAATCCATTGAGCGATTCCCGCATCGTCTGCCGTAAACCCTCAAAACTGGCATAATCGGCCGGCGCCTGGGTATTAAGGTCCTCAATAAAGTCGCCCAGGTGGGAATCGTCATCATCACCTATGGGTGTTTCCATGGAAATAGGCTCCTTGGCTATTTTGAGTACCTTGCGAATCTTTTCTTCAGGCATTTCCATTTTTTCGGCCAGTTCCTCCGGCGTGGGTTCCCGGCCGTGCTCCTGCAATATCTGTCGCGATATCCGGTTCAGTTTGTTTATGGTCTCGATCATGTGCACGGGGATTCTAATTGTCCTGGCCTGATCCGCGATCGAGCGGGTGATGGCCTGGCGAATCCACCAGGTCGCATAGGTGGAGAATTTATAGCCGCGCCGGTATTCAAATTTATCCACCGCCTTCATAAGGCCGATATTGCCCTCCTGTATAAGATCGAGGAACAGCAGTCCGCGATTGGTGTACTTCTTTGCTATGGAAATAACCAGGCGCAAATTGGCTTCGACCATCTCTTTCTTTGCCTTGCGTGTTTTTGCTTCCCCTATAGAGATTTTCCGGTTGACTTCCTTTATTTCCGCGACAGAAAGTAAATTGTCACTTAGCGCCCCGGCTAATCTCTCCTGAATTTTAATCACATCGGCCATAACTTTCGATAAGCCTTGAGCGTATGGCTTGCCACTTTCGGCCTGTTGCCTTATCCAATCGGTATTTTTTTCATTACCGGGAAAAGAGGCGATAAATTGCTTACGAGGCATTTGTGATGTTTTGACGCACAAGCGCATTACCTCACGTTCCGTTCCCCGGATCAGTTCAATTGTGCGACGAACGTTAACAGTCAATTCAGCGATAAATTTGGGCGCCAGTCGTAATCGCAGAAACTTTTCCGTAATGTCATTTTGAATTGCGGTAGTTTTATCATGGTCCTTACCATGTTGTTTCATGAATTTGATCAGTTTCTTGTAAAGCCCATCAAGTTCGGTAATGGACTTGCGGACTTCTTCCAAATCCACCGAATCATCCGAGTCGGTATCACTGGAGTCATCATCCTGGTTTTGACGGGACGCTTGTTTCTTGGCCGAGGGAGGCAAACCTTTATCGGGGTACTCTTCCTGGATATTGAATCCAAGGATGACGTCACCCAGCTTCAGGTCTTTATTCTGGACGTAATAGTACGCGTCCAGAAGCATGTCGATAGTTCCGGGATAAAAAGAAAGCGCATACAGAACCTGATTCAAACCAGCTTCAATGCGCTTGGCGATCTTAATTTCGCCCTGGCGGGTTAACAGATCAACCGTGCCCATTTCCCGCATGTACATACGAACCGGGTCTGTTGTCCTCCCGAATTCATTCTCAACGCTGACCAAAGGTGGATTCGGGTCAACCGGCGTATCAGAATTGTTAGGGAGCAATTGATCAAGGCCCGGGGGGAATTCATGGACTTCGATTCCCATATCGTTGATCATATTGATGATATCTTCGATCTGTTCCGGGTCTACGATATCATCGGGCAGATGTTCAGTCACCTCATGGTAGGTGATGAAGCCTTGTTCCTTGCCCTTCGCAATTAACAATTTTAATTGCGATTCATCATCGTCTTCGTGTTCGATTTCGTGATCTTCAAGTGTCTCAATGTCCGACATGGGCGTCTGAATCCGATTGTCTAGCAGTTGGTCTGCTTGTTAGCGATAAATAGCAAAAAATAATTCTCTATTATAGCACATAATATAATCAGATCATTGATTAACAGTTCTATTTTTTATTCCCACTTTCTCTTGAGTAGCGCCTGCGCAGTTGCGTTTTAGCCTCTTCAGTCAGCTCGCTGGGGTTGGATTGGGTGATCTTTTCAATGGACTGTCTGGTTTTAACCAGTTTCAGTTTTTCCACCATATCAATGAATTCACGTTCCGGGTCAAAGTGTTCATCCCCCGGCATACCGAAACCTGATGCGAGTTCATTCAGTCGTTGTTCGTAGCGCGAACCCCGCCAGTGCTCGATAATGCCCGCGCACGCTATTTCGGGATTTGAGTGGACCAATGTAACAAGCTCCATCAAAAACTCGACGCCTGGAACAGTAATGCCGGACAGTTCAGCGGGGTCTTCCACTAGCATGGCCAGTTCAGGTTTGTTCAAAATATACGATACGATAGCGCTGATGTCGGCTGTTCTTTCCCGTTGCTGCCGGGGCCGGGGAAGGCCGGGACGACGCTGCGTGGCGCCGGAGCGGTGTTCCTGTAACAGCTTGTGGACTCCTTCGGAATCGATTTGCGCGATACCGGCAACTTCCTGCGTTAACAGTACGCGCAGTCCGCTGTCGGGCATTTTGGCCAGGTAAGGCACTATCAGGTCCAGAAAATTTGCCCTGCCTTCACGGGTGGAGGTGCCGGCCCTGGATTTTATTGAATCCAGCAGGTAATCGGAGAGAGGAACGATATTTTTATCGGATCGGAATTGTTCCGCGCCATGTTCCCTGATAAAACTGTCGGGGTCATCTCCTTCGGGCATGAAGTTGAACAAAGCCTGTCTTCCCTCACGGAGTTGGGGAACCGTAATTTCCAAAGCCCGCCATGCCGCCTTTTTGCCCGCTTCATCACCATCGAAACAAAATATGATCTGGTCGGCAACCCGGTACAGTTTTTCCAGGTGGTTTTCCGTCGCAGCAGTGCCCATGGTGGCGACTGCGTTGGCAACACCGTTTTGGGCCAGCGCGATTACATCCATATAACCTTCAACAATATAAAGCCTCTCAGGCTGTTTGTTCTTCTGGCGGGCGTGGTAGAGGCCATACAGCTCGCGGCCTTTGTGGAACAGGGGTGTTTCCGGCGTGTTCATGTATTTCGGGATATCCTCACCCAGCACCCGGCCACCGAAACCGATCATGCGTCCGCGTTGATCGCGTATTGGAAACATGATGCGGTCGCGGAAACGATCGTAAAATCCTTCAGTATCGCGGCGTACTATCATTCCCGCTTCGACCAGGCGGGTTTTAGCTGCCCCTGACTTGCCCAGAGCGTTTCCCAGGTTCTTCCAGCCCGGCGGGGCGTAACCGATCTCATAATCCTTGATGACCGCGCCGCTGATGCCTCGTTTTTTCAGGTAATCGATTGCCCTGCCGTCGTTCTCGTGCAGTTGGCCCTGGTAGAATTTTGCGGCTTGTTCCAGCAGTTCATATAATTCGTCATGCTGGTTTGAAGCCGGTTGATAACCCGCTTCGCGCGGGATTTCCAGGCCATATCGTCCGGCCAGGTCTTCCAAGGCCTCAACGAATCCCAGGCCGTTGTATTCCATAATAAAGGTAATTACCGTGCCGCCGGCGCCACAGCCGAAGCAGTGGTAGAACTGCTTGTTCTGACTCACCGTAAAGGAAGGTGTTTTCTCCTCATGAAACGGACACAGGGCCTGGTGGTCCTTACCGGCCTTGCGCAAGGGGACGTAGCTGTCAATGACCTCGACGATATCGGCCCGCGCCAGCAAGTCATCAATGAAACCTTGAGGTATTCTACCCGCCATTGGTCCTGCCTGAGTGTTAGGTAAGCGAATAGGGGATATCATAGCCGGGTTAATACCCTGCATACCGGCACTGGTCACCCTGGCGGAATTATGCCAGGGTATCCGGCGGCTTTGAATAGACCCTGACGTTTATACTACGGAGTCAGCCGGGCTTTTACCAGTGTGCTGACTTTGCCCATATCCGCACGCCCCTGCAACGCGGATTTTAATTGTCCCATGACTTTTCCCATGTCTTTCATTGATGCGGCGCCTGTCGCGGCTATTGCTTCGTCAACTCTGGCATTGATTTCTGCAGCATCCAGCGGCTGGGGCAGGTAGCTGAGGATGATATCAAGCTCAAACTGCTCTTTTTCGACCAGGTCCCGACGATCCGCCATAGAGTATTGTTGAATGGAATCACGCTGCTGTTTTGCCATTTTATCCAGGACAGCCATGACCTGGACGTCATCAAGTTCGATACGTTCATCCACCTCTCGTTGTTTAATGGAGGCAGTGATAAGCCGTAAAGCAGCAAGGCGTTCTTTTTCCTTACTGCGCATGGCAGCTTTAACATCTTCGTTGATTTGGTGTTTGAGAGCGCCCATGAAATGCACCGGCCGGGAGGTGCGTTCAGTACTGCCTGATTTGTCGAGGGCCGGCTTTTACCTGGCGCTTCTGGTGGCGTTTTACTGCGGCGGCAGCTTTTCGTTTTCTCATTTGTGTGGGTTTTTCGTAAAATTCACGCCGGTGGACTTCAGCCAGTACGCCGGCTTTCTCGCAGGCTCGCTTAAAACGTCGCAATGCGAAATCGAACGGTTCATTGTCTCTTACTTTTACACTGGGCATAGAGTTATGTGATTCCTGTCTTATTTATTCAAAAGAATCGATAATTCTATTACGAATCACGCCAAATGCAAGAAGAAAAAGATAGATATTTGGGGTCAGAGTAAAAATACGGCCAATCCGGTAGATTGTGTTGCTGTACTATTAAGTATTTTTACTCTGACCCCAAATGCCCCTGACCCCAAATGCCCGGCTGGTGATTACTGCTGTACAATATCGACAACTCGGAGACATAGAATGCGCATCCTGGGAATAGAAACTTCATGCGATGAAACCGGAATCGCCATCTACGATTCGGGAAAAGGCCTGCTGTCGAATCAACTTCACAGCCAGGCCCGTCTGCACGATACCTATGGCGGCGTGGTGCCGGAGTTGGCGTCGCGCGACCATATCCGGCGCATCGCGCCGTTGCTGGCGGCAGCCATGCAGGAGGCCGATTTGGAACCAGGCGCCATCGAGGGTATTGCCTATACGGCCGGCCCGGGGTTGATCGGGGCGTTGCTCGTCGGCGCCAGTGTCGGCAGAAGCCTGGCCTACTCGTGGGGCGTGCCCGCTGTCGGTGTGCACCACATGGAGGCACATCTGATGGCGGTGATGCTGGAACATGAGCGTCCCGACTACCCGTTTCTTGCCTTGCTTGTTTCAGGGGGGCATACCCAATTGCTGGAAGTAAGATCGGCCGGTGATTACACGATGCTGGGAGAATCGTTGGATGACGCGGCGGGTGAGGCTTTCGATAAAACCGCAAAATTGCTGGGACTGGGTTACCCCGGCGGTCCGCAGTTATCGGCCCTGGCGGAGAACGGGCGTAGCGGCCGGTACAGGTTCCCGCGGCCCATGACCGACAAGCCGGGACTGGATTTCAGCTTCAGCGGACTGAAGACTGCCGTGGCGCTGGTGGTTAAGGAACTTGACGACAACGGTGAACAGGTCCGCGCCGACATCGCCCGCGCTTTCGTAGAAGCGGTTGTTGATACCCTGGCCATAAAATGTGAGCGAGCCATAAAACAGACCGGTATCACCAGGCTGGTGGCGGCCGGCGGGGTCAGCGCCAACAAACAGCTACGGCAGAAACTGAAACGATTGGCGTATGAGACGGGCGGTCAAATTTTCTACCCAAGGCCGGAATTCTGTACCGATAACGGCGCCATGATCGCCTATACGGGTTACGTCAAAATCAGCGCCGGCCAACGCGAACCCCTGAGGTTTGCCGCCTATCCCCGCTGGCCCCTGGAATATTTGGGGTCAGCGTAAAATGGGGTCAGACCCCAAATATTTAAAAATGGGGTCTGACCCCATTTTACTTGATCTTGTTTTCTGCGCCGGTTAGGAGATTTTTAATGTTTGATCGGTGGCGCCAGATTAAAATGATGGACATCAGGCTTACTCCGGCAAGTTGGAACGGGGAGGCTATGATTAACCAGCAGTATGCGGGTGCAAGCAAGCAGGCCGTGATTGCCGCCAGAGAAGAATACCTGAACAGCAGCGCCACCAGCAGCCAGGAAATAACAAATGCCGCGCCCAGCAGCCAGTGGAAAGCAAACAATACGCCGATTAACGTCGCCACCCCCTTGCCGCCGCGAAAACCGAAAAATATCGGGTAGATATGACCTGTAAAAGCAGCCAGACCCGCGGCTGCGATGAATACATCCGGCGCCTGTACCAGGCGCAGCAACAGGACGGGGACGAGGCCTTTCAATACATCTCCACAAAGGGTCAGCAAGGCGGCTGTCTTACCGTGCAACCGCAATACATTGGTCGCGCCCGGGTTGCCGGAGCCCTGTTCTCTTGGGTCACCGAGGGCCAGGGCGTTGCAGACAATGACGGCACTGGCAAGAGAACCTGCCAGATAGGCGAGAATTACCAGCCCTGTATAAATGATCATAAGCTTATTGGAATGGCTAATCTCCGGCCAGTCAAGTTGTTTGTGATGTGCAGATATTTGGGGTCAGAGTAAAAATACTTAATAGTGCAGCAACACAATCTACCGGATTGGCCGTATTTTTACTCTGGCCCCAAATATCTGACCCCAAATATCTCTGATTTTCAATTAATTATTTTTACTCTGACCCCAAATATCTGATAGCTTATACCAACAGAAAAGCCATGTAACCCGAGTGCTATGGATATCATATACCTGAATGACCTGCGCATTGATACCGTGATAGGCATCTATGACTGGGAACGCCGTACAAAACAGACCGTGATCTTCGATATCGAGATGGCTGCTGATGTCAGCAAGGCGGCTCAATCAGATAATATCGATGACACCGTGAGCTACAAGGCGGTGGCAAAACGGCTGATCAGCTACGTCAGTGCGGCGCAGTTCGAGTTGATTGAAACCCTGGCGGAAAAAGTGGCTGAGATACTCCTGGATGAGTTTAAAGTGCAATGGTGCAGGTTGCGATTGAATAAGCGTGGTGCGGTGCGCGGTGTACGCGACGTGGGCATTATCATAGAACGGGGTAGTAAAGACTGAAATGGCGCGTATTTTTATCGGCGTCGGCAGTAACCTGGAATGGGAGAAACACATCAGGGCCGGTATCCGGGAAATCAGGGAAATCTTTCATAATTTAAGGATATCAACGATTTATGAAAATAAGGCTGTAGGGTTTAGCGGCGCTAATTTTTATAATTTTGTTGTTGGTTGCGATACCGACCTGGAGTTGGATGAGGTAGTCAGCCGGCTCCACCGAATTGAAGATGGATATGGACGCGACCGGAGCCAGCCACATTTCTCGTCCCGCACCCTTGACCTGGATTTGTTGCTGTATAACGACCTGGTGATCAAGACTGAATCAGTTCAATTGCCCCGGCCCGACATTGACAAATATGCTTTCGTACTCTGTCCCCTTGCGGAAATAGCTGCCGAACTGCGCCATCCCGTCTCCGCTAAAACCTATGCTCACCTCTGGTCTGAATTTGACCGGTCAGGGCAGGAATTATGGCCTGTTGAGTTTGACCTGGAATTGGAATAGGGTCATGGGGTCAGGTCGCACATTGCACACGCAGAGGTTTGTTACAACTTCCCGCTCTTTTCTTTGCGTGTGCAATGTGCGACCTGACCCCATGACCCAGGGGATGTGAATAACGCGTAACTTTCAGTGGTTCACGGGGACAAGCTTCTGCCACCGTCAACGGCCAGAACCTGACCGGTGATATAATCAGCCTCGGCAATGAGAAAGTGCACCGCCCTGGCTACATCGACAGGCAACCCCCGGCGTTGCAGCGGGATAGCGGACAGTATCGAGTCTTTCGCTTCTTCACCCATCCCGTCGGGCCAGAGTATGGCGCCGGGAGAGACGGCATTCACGCGCACGTTCGGCGCAAGTTCCTGAGCCAGGGAGCGGGTCAGCATGATCAGGCCGGACTTTGCTACGCTGTACATGGAGTACTGCGGCAACGGTCGACTCCCGTGAATGTCCGTGATATTGATGATGCAACCCTGGGTTTTTTCCAGGTGAACGGCAGCATGCCTGGCCAGAAACAGCGGCGCTTTGAGGTTTGTGCCGATAATTTCGTCCCAGGTAGGTTCCTTGATTTGTGGTAACAGGGTCGGATAGAACATGGAAGCGTTATTCACCAGCGCATCCAGGCTGCCGCTGAGTTCAAGCGCTGCGTCGATTACCCAGTCGTAGGAGGACGCCGCCAGCAGGTCGGCCTGAACCAGGATGAGTCGGCTCGAGTCGTAGGAGGACGCCGCCAGCAGGTCGGCCTGAACGGTACAGGATGAGTCGGCTCGAATATGGTTGAGTTCATCGACCAACCGGTTAGCCTCCAGCGCGGAGCGGTTGTAATGAACGACCACATTGAACTGCTTTGAATGCAGGTAGCGTGCGGCAGCAGCGCCAATACGCTGGGCTGCGCCGGTAATCAGTACTGTTTTATTAGCCCGCATTTCTCACCAGGTCGCTAGTCGTCATCGGATAGTTGTTTGCTGTCAATACGTTATGATAATCTGCTCACTATATCAACATAATAGACTGCGCTTGATGCGCCCTCGCTTGTCTTTGTCCCGCCAACGGGCACGTGCTTCCTCAACCGTAGCTACGGCTATGCTTTCGGTCGCAGGCACCCGTTGGCGGGACAAATCCTGCGCGAACATCGCATCACTTGGTGAGAAATGCGGGCTAGCCATTATCTGGGTATGATGTAGTCGGATCCAATTAGGAAATTCTGAATTATCCAGTGCCTACCTGATTGTATGCGCTCAGGGTATTCTCAGGTGCACGATTCATACTGACTATTTGACAACATATATACATCCGTTGCAAATGAATGACAACCAAACCAATGGATTGAACCCGGATTGGCAGTTGCCGGTTCCGGCGCGACAGGCCAGGGATCACAGCCATAATCTCACCGAACTGATCCGCAAACAGATTCATATCAATGGAGGTAACATCAGCTTTGAACGATATATGGAAATGGCCCTGTATGAGCCCGGCTGGGGCTATTATAGCGCCGGAGCAACCCGGTTTGGCGAGTCCGGAGATTTTATTACCGCACCCCATGTCTCCCCCTTGTTTTCCCGTTGTGTGGCCAGGCAGTGCCGGCAGGTGCTGGCGCCCATGGCATCGGGCGTTATCCTGGAAATAGGCGCAGGGTCGGGGGTCATGGCGCAGGACCTGTTGCTGGAACTGGAGGCACTGGATAACTTGCCGGATCGCTATTTCATATTGGAGACCAGTGCAGATTTACGCCTGAAGCAGAAACAATTGTATACCTCCCGCATCCCCCATTTATTGCCGCGCATAAAATGGCTCGACACATTGCCTGAAAAACCCATCAACGGGGTTATAATCGCAAATGAGGTGATTGATGCGCTGCCGGTAACGCGAGTGGTGCTGGATAAGGGAGTATTGCATGAGTTGTGCGTAGGCCATAACGGGGATGAATTTTACTGGATTAAGGCGCCACGCCCGGCTGATCCGGTCTGCGCATCCTGGGAAAAGATCGCCAATTACCTGATGGCGCCGCTTCCCGAACCCTTTGTGACGGAGATAAGCCTGCGTGTTGATGCCTGGACCAGATCTATCACTGAGACACTTGAACAGGGAGTCATGTTATTAATCGATTACGGTTACCCGAGACAGGAGTATTACCACCCGCAAAGAGGCGGGGGAACCTTACTTTGTCATTACCGGCACCGCTTCCATGACGATCCGTTCTTTTATCCGGGACTTCAGGATATCACGGCGTCCGTGGACTTCACTGCACTGGCGCAGTCTGCCCTGGACAATGGAATGCAACTGGCAGGTTATACCAGCCAGGCCCATTTTCTCATCGGCTGCGGCCTGGCTGAAATAGCCGCGGCTTTGCAAAATGATAAAGGCTGTACTGAGCCCGCCGTTTCCGGACAGGTAAAGCGCCTGACCCTGCCGGGGGAAATGGGTGAACGCTTCAAGGCCATCGCATTTACCAGGAAATTCGCGGAGCCATTGATGGGATTTCAATTCATCGACCAGCAGGAACGGCTGTGGAGGAGGAGTAAGTAAGTGGACATTCTGCAATCAATTATCCTGGGTTTGCTGCAAGGACTCACCGAGTTCCTGCCCATAAGCAGTTCGGCCCACCTTATCCTGTTGCCGAAACTGCTGGGCTGGGCGGACCAGGGCCTGTTGTACGACATTGCCGCGCATTTCGGCAGCCTGCTGGCGCTGCTCATCTATTTCAGACAGGACCTGCAGAAGATGATCGGCGGATGGGTAAACTCATTCAGCAACGGGCAGAATACCGAAGCAAACATGGTCTGGTCATTGATCATTGCCACCATACCGATCTGTCTGGCCGGTTTGTTTTTTCATCGTGAGGCTGATCTCCTGCGCGAACCCTTAATCATCGCCGCTGCAACGGTACTGTTCGGCTTGCTCCTCTGGTGGGCGGACGGCTCCGGCAAACGCCAACGGCGCCTGGATGATTTCCGGCTCAGAGACGCCATAGTAATAGGCTTGTTTCAAATATTGGCCATGATCCCCGGCACATCACGCTCGGGCATCACGATCACCGCAGGATTGATGCTGGGCCTGGAGAGAGAAGCCGCCAGTCGTTTTTCCTTTTTATTGGCAATTCCAACCATACTGCTGGCGTCAGGCTATGAACTGTTCAACGTGTCTTTCTACGGAATACAAGTGGAATGGGCTGCCTTGTTCACAGTCACGGTCGTCTCGTTTATCAGTGCATATGCAGCGATACATTATTTCCTGAAACTCATAGAACGCACCGGTATGTTGCCTTACGTCATTTATCGACTGTTCCTCGGCGGCATTTTATTTGCGCTGTTCTTATAGTTCGGGAAACCCTGGATTTAATCAGGACTTTTTTATTCCTTCAGGAAGACCTCATCAACGGGCACCTGCATCCCGCTGGCAAGCCCGTTATTCTGTTGCGCCAGCGCAATGACGGCCAGCAATTCCCCGTACTGCGCCTCACTCATGCCCTTGCCGAAGGCCGCGCTGGTATGTGAATGCACACAGTATTCGCAGGCATTGGCCACCGAGACCGCGATATAGATCATCTCCTTGGTCAGCGCGTCGATCCCACCCGGCGCCATCACTTCCTTTGCGCCGGACCAGACACGCTTCAGCGTAGCCGGGTGATTGGCCAGGGCTTTCCAGAAGTTGTTGATGTAGTCAGTCTGCCGCGCCCGCCGGATATCGTCATAAACAGCTATCACCTCAGCGGTAGCCTCATCGTATTCAACCAGTTTTACCGTAGACATGAAAATGACTCCCTCTTATGGAAATAACAGGATTATAAATCAGCACGAGGAAGAAACCAGCCAGTCATTCATTCCCCCCCGCCCCAGGAGCGCCCCTGCGCTGAATAATCACAACTCTCATTCATGAAATTTCCGGCAGGTTCAACCATTTGGCTGACAACACCAACGAACAGGTCCACGCTGGATTCTTGTCTGTAATTACAGAATAGAATATGATGCCATTTTGTGTAGTGTCCCACTATTAACGGCTGCGCAAAGGACGGCTGGCTTAAGGAATACACTGATAGTTCAGTCAAGACATAAACCTTGCCGTCATGAAAATGTACCTGTTACCTATCCTGTTACTTGCTGGCTGTATTGCCATACCCCTATCCGCTGCAGAGCTTATCGATATCAAAAACGTTAAGCTTATCGAAGCTGACTTGAACGATGGCGACAGTTTCAAGGTCGATGCTGACGGCCGTATATTGCACCTGCGCCTCTATTACGTCGATTGTCTGGAAACTACTTACAATAGCAAGTCAGAACTGGAACGAATTCGCGAACAACAATACCACTTCGGTCTTGAAGACCCCCATGATGTGGTACGCTACGGCGAACAGGCTTCTGAATACGTTAAACAGGTTCTGTCTAAGCCGTTCACTGTTTACACCAGTTATGCCCAAGCGCCGGGACGTTCTGCGTCAGTTCGCTTTTACGCCTTCATTAAAACCTACGATGGTCATGATCTTGGTTATCTCCTCATTGAGCAGGGTTTAGCCAGGATACATGGTAAAACCCGCCCAAGTCCCGATGGCGCCCCCAGTCATAATGTGCTCGAAGAACTCCAGGATCTTCGTACCATCGCCCTGTTAAACCATGCCGGGATATGGCAGTCAACCCAACCCCGCATCTTGGCTGAAATGCGCAAACGTCAGCGGGAGGATGCTCGAAAACTCAAGGAATTCCGCCAAAGCGTTGCGAAAGTGCGCACTCGCGATGACCAGCCTCTTAACCTCAACAGTGCATCGAACAAAGAACTTCAGCGAATTCCCGGTATCGGTCCGGTTACCGCTATTAAAATCACCTCAGGCAGGCCCTATCAGTCTGTTGATGACCTGTTGAAAATCCCCGGTATCGGCCCGAAAACGGTAGAGGCTATCACGCCTTATATTACGGTAAGGACTGAATAATCACTGTTCCCGCAAAAACGGAGTTGAGCGTATATATACTGAACCAGAAACATCTGGTGAGAAATACAGGCTAAATACTGTAAAATCAAGTTCGAGGTAAAGTAAATGAATACTACAAAAGATATTGAGAAGGCTGTTGTATCGTTGTCAGAATCGGAATTAAATGAGTTTCGGACCGGGTTCGCCGAGTTTGATTCCGAGAATTGGGACCTGCAAATCGAAAGTGATGTGGGTTGCGGCCGCCTTGAAAAGTTAGGGCAAACCGCTTTGAAAGCACACCATGACAAAAAGACGACGGAAATTTGAAACATTACGCGACACCATAAAATGGTTATCTACAGTTATACAGGTCCGACCCCAGACCGTCCATTCGCCATCCAGGTGCCGAACGCTACTACCGTTAAAGCTATGAAGGAATTGGCCGACGGTAAAGGCAAACGGTTCAACAGTGCCGATGAATTGTTCCAGGATATCGGCGTCTGACCGGACTGGCTCCTGATTTATCGCATAGAAGAGAGAGAATTGCGTTTGGTTCGTACCGGATCCCATTCCGACCTCTTCAAGGAGTAGAGCAAGCCGCCGCCTGCTCCTTAACCTCCTTAATCGCCTCGATCCTTCGGGCGCGGATGTGCTCCGCAATCTGTGTGCCCTTCAGGCCTTGCGTATCCAGTGATTTTGTATTGACGGACAAGCAGGCTGTGCGGTATTTCATGAATAGCTCAGCTTGCCTGTAGTCTCGTTGTTCCAGTCCCTTGCGTCCACGCGCGTCGGCTTCGCAGGCAAGCAGGAACTGGGCAAACCGGTCCGGGCGGCGGAAGGCGTCGAGCCCTTCGAGTTTGCGGAGGATTACGGCGGGGCTCATTTCATCGATACGGTGACAGTTGAGGTGGTAGCGGGCAACAATCGTCGCGAGGCCCCTGTACCTGTTGGGAATCCGCAGGCGTTCACATAGCTCGCTTATCAGTTCAACTCCGCGCGCTTCATGACCGTGGTGACTGGGCCATATCTTTTGCGGTGTCGTAGCCTTGCCCAGGTCGTGCACCAGCGCGGCAAAACGTACTTCCGTGCCGGTGGAGAGTTTTGTTGCTTGTTCCAGCACCATCAACGTATGAACGCCGCAGTCGATTTCCGGATGATAGCGCTCCGGTTGCGGAATCCCGAACAGGCGGTCAATTTCCGGAAACAACGTGACCAGCGCGTTGCATTCCCTGAGCACTTCGAAATAGCGCCGCGGTTGCGGGGCCTTCAAAGCCTTTTCCGTTTCCAGCCAGATGCGCTCCGGCGCCAGTGTTTCCAGTTCATTCGCGGCGCTGAGTTCTTTTAATAGTGATAGTGTCTCTACGGCAACAGGGAAATTCAGTTGCGCGGCAAACCTGGCGACCCGCAGCACCCGTAACGGGTCTTCCACAAAAGCGGCTGAGACGTGGCGAATGATCTTTCTCTCCAGGTCTTTCAGGCCGTTGAACGGGTCAATCAGATTACCGTTTTCATCCCTGGCGATGGCGTTGATGGTGATGTCCCGGCGCTGCAAGTCCTGTTCCAGCGTAATCTCGCCCGAGGTATCAAAAACAAAGCCCCTGTAACCCGGGCCTGTCTTGCGTTCGGTACGCGCCAGGGCATACTCCTCCCCGGTATCCGGGTGGATAAAAACGGGGAAATCCTTGCCGACCGTCTTATATCCCAACGCTGTCATTTCCCCGGGCGTGCTGCCGACTACAACCCAGTCGCGATCTTTTACCTCGATCCCCAGGAGTTCATCCCTTACTGCGCCGCCGACCTGATATATTTGCATGGGAGTGAAAGATTACAGTGCTTCCAGGTACTTGACCATGCGTTTTCGCAGTCCCGCATCCGGCACGCGACCCTTGCCTCCGGCCATGTTGTCCAGTACGTGCCTGACCTTGGTGGTGGCCGGGATGATACAGGTTACGGCCGGATTACCGGCTATGAATTTCAGGAAAAATTGTCCCCAACTGGCGCAATCGATCTCCCCGGACCAGTCCGGCAAGGGTTTTCCCTTGACTTTGCGGAATAAATCGCCCCGTTGGTAGGGGCGATTAATGATCGTGGCAATGCCCTTGTCCAGGGCCAGCGGCAGCAACCGCTCATCGGTAGTCCGGTTGGCGATGTTGTAACTCAGTTGGATAAAATCCAGTGGTTCCGTTTTCATGATAGCTTCAAGTTCTTCATGAAAGCGGCCGTGTGAGGTGGTGATGCCCAGGTAACGTATGCGGCCTTGCTCCTTCCATTCTCTCAGGGTCTTGATATGGATTTTCCAGTCGCGCAGATTGTGGATCTGCATCAGGTCCATCTTCTCGACTCCCATGAGTTGCATGGATTCGTTCATCTGGAGAATGCCCGCTTCCCGCCCGTCAGTCCAGACCTTGGTGGCGGCAAACAACGCGGCGCTGTTTTGTGTGGTTTTCAGCAACTCACCCACAATGCCTTCAGCCGGACCATACATGGGGGATGAATCGATCATCTGGCCGCCGTGGTCGAAAAATACCTGCATAACCTCACCGAGTTGTTCCATGGGCGCGGCATGGGTAAAGGTGCGCGAGGTGCCCAGGCCCATGATCGAAATTTCCTCGCCGCCGGCAGGGATGATGCGTTTGATTACATCAGAGGTCATGGCAGATAACATCCCGGGTATAACGCCGACTGCAACAGGAGCGGTCCAGGCATGCTTGATAAAGTTGCGCCGTGATAGCGTGGGATGTTTCATTACGGTTCGCCTCCTGTTGTGCAAAAGGTGACGGAATTCAATTCCGTCACCACACTAATGCAAGCGGTCTCGATCATAGGCATTTCCAATGAATACTGCCACGATTGCCCATAATAACGCAATACCCGTGCCTGCCAGGGCAATGCCCGCCAGTCCCAGGCCGAACCCCTGAGCCAGGCCGGTATAGGCCCAACTGCTCAACATATCGCCGCCCCGGTACACCACAATATCTATCACGGGTTTTGTCTTGAAGCGGGTTTCGCGGCTCACCAGGGTAAACAGCATTTCCCGGCCGGGCCGGGTGATGGCATAGTTGCCGGCCCGGCGCACGATTTGCAGGCCCATCAGTACCATAAGCAGGGGAGAAAGCGCCACGACCAGCCAGCCGGCGACGATTATAACGGGCACAATCGACAAGGTGACGGTTAACCCGAAGCGGATGGCCAGGCGATTGGTGGCAAACATGGCGGTAACAATGGCAAGGGAATTAACGATCAAATCCATCATGCCCCAGTATTGTGAACGGGTAGCCCGATCGAATTCGGCCAGCATATTTTTCAGTTCAAAATAGACAAATGTGCTCATGACCGTGTAAAGCAGGATGAACAAGCCGATCCCCAGCAGGTAGCGGTTACTGAAAAAGTCAACGAAACCGGAGAAGGGATTACCTCCTATGGCAGCCCGGTCAGCCTGATCCGTGCTGATACTTTCATGATACAAGTCCTCACGTTTCAGCTTCTCCATATACGTGATCAACGGAATGATCAGCAGCAGCAGCGCGGCAGACAGCAGGATCAGATTATAAACGCCTATCGCCGCTGAGAAAAAAATCGGAATAACGGGTCCGGCAACAGCGCCGATACTGGCGCCGGATGCAATAAATCCGAACAGCCTTTTCCCTTGATCCTTTGAGAACGTATCCGCCATGAAACTCCAGAACACCGAGACATGAAACAGGCTGAAGACACTGAGCCAGACGTAAAATGCCTTATCGATGAAGACCGGGTTGTCTACAATCCGCGTGCCCAGATAGAACGCCAGAAAGGACAAGGAGAAAAAGCCGTACACACCGGGGACAAGGCGCCTGAACCTGACCTTTGTTATGGCGCTGCCATATACGGCGACTGCGACCATGCTGATTACAAAGGTGGAAGTCCACAACCAGCTTAACTCCACATCGGACCAGTCACTGGCCATTGCGTCGCGAACCGGGCGCAGGGTGTAATACGCCACCATCAGGGTGAACATAAAGATGAACGACGTGAACGCAGCCCTGATCTCATGGGCTTCGATCTTGAGCAGCAGTCTTATGTACCTGGTTACCACGGAATCTCCCATTGGCAATATTTCAGCAGTTCCCGCTAACTATGCCGGATATTTGGGGTCAGAGTAAAAATACTTAATAGTACAGCAACACAATCTACCGGATTGCCCGTATTTTTACTCTGACCCCAAATATTTCGTGTATTTTGACAAGATAAAATTTTACAGGTAGAACAAACAAATAGTCAGAGCTATTATCGGGCCCAGGATAATGATGAACAAAATTTCAAACATTCCGTATATTTCAGACTTTGTTTGATTCAACTACGCCGGCTCAAGACAGCGGTCTTGAAGATGCCGTATTTGCCGTCAAGGGTAGAAAGCTGCTCTGCCGGGATTGCCGGTACGTTATTACCTATGACAATCAAGAAACAACGCGGCAGGGACAGTTTATTCATTACCGCGCCAACCCTGCCGGTTATACGTACGAATTCTGCTGTTATGCAACGGCGCCGGGGTGCTCAACCCTGGGGGTGGCGTCGACCATGCACACCTGGTTCCCGGGCTATAGCTGGAAACTCGCCGCCTGTGAGGCCTGTGCCGCACACCTCGGCTGGTTGTTCGAGGGTGATGCTTCATTTTATGGTTTGATCCGGAACAGGTTGGTTCCGGAGGACTCTGGTAGCTAAATATGAATAATAAATTACATACAAACGAAACCTGTTCCGATGATACCGTTCAAGGGGCATTGGAAGGCGTGCGCGTTCTCGAACTCGGTCAACTTATTGCCGGTCCGTTCTGCGGGCAGTTATTTGCAGATCTGGGCGCAGAGGTAATTAAGATAGAATTACCCGGAAGGGGCGACCCCATGCGGGATTGGGGTAGAGGTGAACCCCTGTGGTGGCCGGTAGTCGCCCGTAACAAGAAATGTATTACCCTGGACGTAAGAACCGAACAAGGCAATGCCATTATCGGAGAACTGGTTGAGCAAGCGGATATTGTCCTGGAGAACTTCAGACCGGGCACCATGGAGAAATGGGGACTGGGTTACGCAGACCTGGCCGGCATCAACAAGGGCATTATCATGGTCAGGGTATCCGGCTATGGTCAATATGGTCCTTATTCGGAGCGAGCCGGTTATGGGGGCATCGGCGAAGCCATGGGGGGGTTGCGCTATATCGTCGGCGATCCTTCCACGCCACCTAGCCGTGTCGGCATCAGTATAGGTGATACGCTCGCCGCCATGTTTGCTACCATCGGGGCCTTATCGGCGCTGCAGTATCGCCAACGTACCGGCCAGGGTCAGATCGTCGATTCGGCCATTTATGAAGCGGTGCTGGGTGTAATGGAGTCCATGGTTCCGGAATACGACCAACTGGGTATCATCAGGGAGCGCACCGGTTCGATATTGGAGAAAATTGCTCCATCTAACGTCTATCCTACGGCGGATAACGATATGATCATCATGGGGGCCAATCAGGACTCGGTGTTTACCCGTCTGTGTGAAGCCATGCAACAACCGGAACTGGCAAAGGATGAGAGATTCAGCACTCACGTAGCCCGCGGAAACAACCAGGCGCAGCTGGACGAGTTGATCTTTGCCTGGTCAAAAAAATTTACGGCTGATGACCTGCTGGCGCTGCTGGAAAAATACGCCGTGCCGGCGGGACGAATTTATCGCGCCCCCGATATGTTGAATGATGAACATTTTAGCGCTCGGGGA
Organism: Gammaproteobacteria bacterium; assembly: GCA_965205405.1. GTDB lineage: Bacteria > Pseudomonadota > Gammaproteobacteria > Eutrophobiales > Eutrophobiaceae > JAAXHV01. The sequence goes on along the minus strand of OZ242169.1, from coordinate 427,728 downwards.
AGCATAGTGGAGGTGAGCCATCCGAAATATGACAACCTGAAAATGCAAAACGTGTTTCCCCGGTTGTCGGCCACACCCGGTAAAATAAAATGGACCGGTCCTGAGTTGGGGCAACACAACCAGGAAATCTACCGGGAGTTGCTCGGCTACAGCCCCTCCGACCTGGAACGTTTAAGGAAGGACGGGATCATATAAGGACAGCTATCGATATTTGGGGTCAGAGTAAAAATACACAACAACGAATTTGCAACGCCAACCGAGGTAGTTGTATTTTTACTCTGACCCCAAATATCGACCCCAAATATCTTAACCCTGGCTCAGGTACACTCCCTGATGAGATCGCACAGGGCAGCGATATGCCGGGGTTGGTCGTTAAGAGCGGGGATATAGTCAAATTTTTTTCCGCCGGCAGACAGGAAAAAATCCCTGTTTTGGATCTTTATCTCTTCCAGCGTTTCCAGGCAGTCCGCGGCAAAACCGGGGCAGATAACCTGTACATGGCCGATACCGCTCTTGCCCCATTTCCGCAGCAGTTTATCGGTGTAGGGTTGCAGCCATGCGCGGGGGCCGAAGCGGGATTGAAAGGAAACTTCCCAGAAACCATCTTCCAGTTCCAGCTGTCCGGCCACAAGACGCGCGGTTGCATGGCATTCATCAGAATAAGGATCCCCGGCAAGAACATAATCCCTGGGTAAACCGTGAAATGAAAACAGCAGTTTATCCGGTTTGCCGGATTGCGCCCACTGGTCGCGGATACTTTCCGCCAGGGCATCGATGTAACCGGGATCATCGTGATAGCTTGTGATCATTCTTAATTGGGGGATACGGCGCCAGGTTTTCAGTACGGCGGCAACTGCATCGAATGTCGACGCCGTTGTCGCGGCTGAATACTGCGGGTACAGGGGCAGGATCAGTAGCTTATTCAGATTGTAACTGCGCAGTTTCTCCAGGGCCGACCGGATCGGCGGGTTGCCGTAACGCATACCCAATTCTACGCGGAATGGCGCTCCGTCATCCTCACCCAGCGCCGACCGGATAGCCCGGCATTGCTTTTCCGATATGACCAGCAGGGGCGAGCCTGCTTCAGTCCATACCTCACGGTAAGCCCTGGCGGAACGACGCGGACGCAGCCTGAGAATGAAGCCGTGCAATATGGGCCACCAGAGTAACCTTGGCGTTTCAATGACCCGTGGGTCCGATAAAAACTCCGCCAGGTATTTTCTCAGCGCGTCAGGCGTCGGCGCGTCGGGCGTCCCAAGATTGGTAACAAGAATCCCGGTGGTCGCCGGCGTATCGTATTTGAACTCGGGGTTGCCGCTGTATCTAGCCCGCATTTCTCACCAGTTGTCGTTACAACTCTGCCGTACCCGCGTCATTATGGGTTAGTCCTGAAAACTTCACCAGTGGTTCCGGCTTGGGACAGACTCCGTTTCTTGCCCCGTGATATATAAAATAACTATCGATAGAATAGATATAATCAAATTTATTTATTAAACGAGTGTATCTATACTCCTGTCTAAATCAATAGCATTCATTTTGGACGGAGGTGGTATATGAAACACAAAACTTTGACAACGTCATCAGGCGCTCCCATAGCTGATGATCAGAATTCACTGACTGCCGGACCTCGTGGGCCGGTGCTGATGCAGGACTGGCAGTTAATCGAAAAACTCGCGCATTTCAATCGGGAACGCATTCCCGAGCGTGTCGTTCACGCCAAGGGGACCGGCGCCTACGGCACGTTTACCCTGAAAAATGACCTGTCGGATTACACCGTTGCCGATTACCTTAACGGCACATATAAACAATCGGAAGTATTCGTGCGTTTTTCAACCGTTGGCGGAGAAAGCGGATCGGCCGATGCAGAGCGTGATCCACGCGGTTTTGCCGTCAAGTTTTACACCAAGGAAGGAAATCACGACGTGGTCGGCAACAATACACCGGTCTTTTTCCTGCGCGACCCGAGCAAATTTCCGGATTTCATTCATACGCAGAAACGCAACCCGGCGACCAACTGCAAGGATCCGGAAGCGGTATGGGATTTCTGGGCATTGAATCCGCAGGCCATGCACCAGGTCACCATCCTGTTTTCCGATCGGGGCGTACCGGCCGATTACCGGCACATGAACGGCTACGGTTCCCACACCTATTCCATGTGGAATCACAAGGGAGAACGGTTCTGGGTGAAATGGCATTTCAAGACACAGCAGGGAATAAAATGCCTGACGGAAACGGAATCAAGGGAAATGTGCGGTCAAGACCCCGATCACGCGCAACGAGACCTGGTCGCGGCCATAAAGAGTAAAAACTATCCCAAGTGGACGGTTAACATTCAGATCATGCCGGAAAAACGGGCTGAGACCTATGCAGTCAATCCATTTGACTTGACCAAGGTATGGCCGCACAAGGATTTTCCGTTGATTGAAATCGGCGAGTTGGAGTTGAACCGTAACGTTGACAATTATTTTGCGGAAACCGAGCAGTCTGCCTTTGCTCCCAGCAACCTGGTTCCGGGTATCGGCGCCTCACCCGACAAAATGTTGCAGGCCCGGCTGTTTGCCTACCAGGACGCGCAGCGTTATCGTATCGGGGCCAATTACAACGACCTGCCGGTGAACTACGCGCGTGCCGCCGACGTCGAAAATTACCAGCGCGGCGGTTCTATGGCGGGCACAAAATGCCCGTTTGGCCATGGACATACCGGCAGCAGTATTGCGGATGTTAACTATGGGCCCAATTCGAAAGGCGGCCCGGTAGAAAAACCTGAATACAAGGAACCGCCAATGAAGATCGACGCCACAACGATTGAACACCATGATCATCGTGCCGCTGCGGATGACTATTCCCAGGCCGGCGCCCTGTTCCGACTCATGACGGATGATCAGCAGCAACAACTGGCGAATAATATTGCCGGCAGTCTGGGCCAGGCCTCACAGGAACTACAGGAACGCATGTTCGTGCACTTCGATCAATGTGACCGGCAATATGGTCGGATGATCAGGGATGCAATAGCCGGGAGCAACCAACTGGCTGAGGCTTCCTGACGCTGGTGGGATAAGGGGACGGAATAACTTAAGCCACAGAGGACACAGAGGACACAGAGGACACAGAGAAAAAATAATATGAATGACAAGCAAGATGAATTGATGAACATGCAATCTATCCACACATTAAAAAGAATCTCGATTCACTCTGTGATCTCTGTGTCCTCTGTGGCAAAAATAAATTTGTCCCCTTATAGCCTTTGGTCAGACCTGCCTGAGTGCAACCACCGGTGGCGTGGATAATACTTTGTATGTTCCCGCCAGTCCGCCGATGACAATAATCGATGTACAGAGTATCGGTGTGATTAGCCAGACCCAGGGATTAATCACGACATCCATGTTAAAGACATATTCGGCCAGTAATATTTCTGCAACGGTGGCGGTCAACCCTGCAATAACCCCGGCAATCAAGCCGAGACAAGCAAACTCCGCCAGTAAACCGGCCAGTACCTGAGCGCGCCCCGCGCCCAGGGTCATTAACAGGGCAGTTTCGTGCCTGCGCTCATCATGGGTGGTTTGCAACGCGGCGAACAAGACAATGATCCCGGCCAGCAAGGTAAAACCGGCAACAAATTCCACTGCCAGCGCCACCTGTTCCATGATCTTTCGAACCTGTTTGAGAATGGCGTCCACGTCGAAGACGGTGACGCTCGGCCAGGCCTTGACGAGGTCGGTGAGCAGTTGCTTTTTTTCGGCAGGTAAATAGAAACTGGTAATATGGGTAGTCGGGTAATCGTCCAGTGTGCCCGGGCTGGCAACGACGAAAAAATTCACGTTGAACGTATCCCAGTCAACCCACCTGGTATTGGCAACCGCGCCAATCACCTTGTTATCGGCAATTTTGAACTCAAGCCGGTCGCCCAGGGAAATCCCCAGAGTATCCGCGAACTCTTCTTCAAAGGAAAACAGGTTCTCATCAGTAGCTTTCCACCATTCGCCGGTCAGCAGGCGGTTATCATCCTGCAATATTTCCGCAGTGGATAAATTGAATGTCCGCCTGGCGAAACGCTTTGCCCGTTCATCGGTGTAGTCTTCGGGGTTAACCGTCCTGTCATTAACTCTGGTCAGTCGGGCTCGGATCAACGGATACGAGCGCGTCACAAGGCCGGCCCGCTCCCTGATAAACTCCCTGACCGCGTCCACCTCATGCGGCTGGATGTTAATGAGGAAGTAGTTGGGGGTATCTGCCGGCAATCGATTGCGCCAGTTCGCCAGGAGATCGGTCCGGATCAGCGTCAGCAGGGTAAGCAGCATCACACCGAGACTGATAGCGAGGATTTGCGCAGTGCTCAGGCCGGCCCTGCGGACGATATTCGTCAAGCCGAAACGGCCGGCAACGCCGACTCCTGCCCGCAGCCTGTTCAGGCAGCGGATGGCCAACCGCGCCGCCAGGAACGCTGCTAAAGCCGTAAGCGCCAGTCCGCAGAAACCATAGACGAACAGCTTCCCGCTGCCTGATTGCGACCAGGCCAACAGCAACAGACAGCCAACGGCTGCCAGGTAAATTCCCAGGTTGTTCAACGGCAACGGCGTCAGGTCGCGCCGCAGCACCCTCAGCGGTGTGACATTTTTCAGACGTAGAATTTGCGGCATGGCAAAACCGAGCGCCGTCAATACGCCGGCTGCCAGGCCGCTGAACACAGGGGCCGGGGATGGCGCCGGTAATGGTCTTGACACCAGATCGTTCATCAGTACGGTCAGGCCGGTCTGGCCCAGGTAGCCCAGCCCGCAGCCGATTGCGCTGCAGATCAAGGCCGTGATAAACAACTGGATGAGATACAGCTTGACGACCATATCCGGGCCGGCGCCGAAGCAGCGCATGATGGCGCAATTATCATAGTGTCTGACTGCATAGCGTTGCGCCGACAGTGCGACCGCCAGCCCGGCCAGGGCGATACTGACCAGCACGGCAAGCCCCAGGAATTGCTCAGCCCGGTCCAGGGCGGTGCGCAATTCGGGCCTGGCGTCACGGATACCCCGTACATCATATTCCGGATGATTGTCGATCAGAGAGCGAAATTTGGATACCGTCTCGTCCGCCCCGGCCAGCAAGAGTCGGTATGTCACCCGGCTGCCGGGCAGGATCAGGCCGGTGGCTTCAAGGTCCGCAAGATTCATCAGCAATCTCGGGGCTATATTGAACATATCGCCACCGCGATCGGGTTCGTAAGTCAGGACCTTGGCCGCATTCAGGATTGACGCACCCAGGTTGATCCGAGCGCCGACGCGCAATTCCAGCAATTGAAACAGTCTTGGATCGAGCCAGACGGCGCCCTGTTGCGGGATGGCGTCGGCGGCGTATTCCATGGCAAACAACTCATCTGAAACTTGCAGCCGGCCCCGCAACGGGTAACCGGTTTGCACTGCCTTGACCTGCGCCAGTTCGAGTTTACCGGCATGGACGACGACACTGGAGAAACTGGCAGTGAGCGCCGTGTTCAAACCCAGGTCTTGCGCGCGCTCAATAAATTCCTGTTTGAACGGTTCCGCCGAACTGACGACCAGGTCTGCGGCAAGCAGTTCGGTGGCCTGGATTTCCGTCACCTGGTTCACTCTATCGGTAAAGAAATCAACGGATGTAAGGCTTGCGACGGCAATGATCAGGGCCAGACCGAGCAAGCGCAGCTCTCCGGCGCGCCAATCCCGTTTAAGCTGCGTAAATGAGAGTTTAAACATGATATTTGGGGTCAGCATGATATTTGGGGTCAGAGTAAAAATACAGTTGAACTGGCAGGTTGCGCTGGTTTGTCATTGAGTATTTTTACTCTGACCCCAAATATCTCAGATTAACCGGCCGCCGGCGAGGGTCAATTTTCTGGAACAGTAGCCGGCCATAGTCATATCATGGGTAACCAGGATCAGGGTAGTGCCGCGTTCCGAATTCAGGCGAAACAGCAATTCCCCGACCTGGGCTGCCGTTTCCTGATCCAGGTTGCCGGTCAGTTCATCGGCGAACAGCACCAGCGGTGTACCGGCAAAGGCCCTGGCTATGGCGACCCGTTGTTGTTCGCCGCCGGATAACTGGTTCGGGTAGTGGGCGGTTCGAGCCGCCAGTCCGACCCTGGCCAGTTGCGTCTGCGCCAAATCCCGTGCGTCGCTGTTCCCTGCCAGTTCCAACGGCAACATGACGTTCTCCAGGGCGGTCAGGCCCTGCAATAACTGGAATGATTGAAACACGAAACCCACCCGCCGGTTGCGCAACTTTGCCCTGCCGGTTTCATCCAGCGTGGTCAGGTCCGTGTTGTCCAGGATGACTCTGCCGTTTGTCGGCAGGTCCAGGCCTGCCAGTATGCCGATCAGTGTCGATTTCCCGGAACCGGATACGCCCGTTATCGCCAGACTCTCTCCATATTTGATTTTAAGGTTGATATTGTCCAGGATAGTCAGACTGCCGGCAGGGCCGATGACCCTTTTGCCCAGATTTTCCGCCCGGATAACATAATTTGAGGTTTGTTCCATGTTCAGGTCGATTATTTTTATTGTGAGTTTGATACTACCATTGTCTGCACCCGGTTCCGAAAAAACCATCCTCGTTCTGGGTGACAGCCTGAGCGCCGCCCACGGTCTTGACGCACAAGCGGGCTGGGTGTTCCAATTGCGGGAGCGGCTAAGCCGCGCCGGCTACCGCTATGAAGTCACTAACGCCAGTATCAGCGGTGAAACCACCCATGGGGCGAATACTCGTCTCGACCTCATTTTAAAAGAGATAACACCGGATATCACCATCGTTGAACTGGGCGGCAATGATGGGCTGAGGGGTATTCCCCTGGCGGAAATCAAGGCTAATCTGACCAGTATTATAGAGAAGATTTCTGCCGTTGACAGCAGCATTGTCCTGGTGGAGATGCTGCTGCCGCCAAATTACGGCGCGGCCTATATAGAAGAGTTTGTAACCATATACAAAAGCCTGGCCTTGAAGGATAATGTTACTCTGACCCCGTTTATTCTGGATAGTATTGCCGGTGACCCGGATTTAATGCAAAGTGACGGCATTCACCCGACAGCCAAGGCTCAGGAAATAATGTTGGACAATATTTGGCCGCACCTTAATTCGCTGCTGGCAACGGATACCGGTCGATGAATTACTGTAATGACTGCGGCGCCCAGGTGGTACGGAAGATACCACCCGATGATAATCGGTTGCGCTTTGTATGCGCTTCCTGCGATACGGTTCACTATCAGAATCCGAAGATAGTCGCCGGTTGCATTCCCGTATGGGAGGACAAGGTGCTGCTGTGCAAACGCGCTATTGAACCCCGGTACGGCTACTGGACCCTGCCCGCGGGTTTCATGGAATTAGGCGAGACCTCCCATGCCGCCGCACTCAGGGAGACTCTGGAAGAGGCCAATGCCCGGGTTGAGATAATCAACCTGTTTGCATTGTTCAACCTGCCCCACGTCAACCAGATTTACCTGATGTTCAACTCCAATCTTATGGATCTGAATTTCTCCGCCGGCGAGGAGACCCAGGAAGTGGCGCTGCTTTCCCGGGACGAGATCCCATGGGAACAACTGGCCTTCACCACGATCCGATACACACTGGAATTTTTCTTTGAAGATCAAAAAAACGACAGCCACCGGCTGCATACGGGAGATATTATCCGTAACAGCTCAGGCCACGAATTCCTGGCCGGCCCGGACACCCGCTATTGAGTCGATTTCCGGATTCCGGAATTGCCGTACCTGACAGTTATTACATCAACGTGAGAAAAAAATGATAAAACCACATGGATCCGATGAACTGAAGCCGCTGTTCGTCCAAGATGAAGCACAGCGACAAGCGCTGCTGGAAGAAGCGGAAACCCTGCCGCAGTTGTTGCTCAACTCGGCTGCCGCGGCCAATGCGGTAATGCTTGGCGCCGGTTATTTTTCACCGCTGCCCGGCTACATGAATGCCGCCGATGCAATCAGCGTTGCCGAGGAAATGCACACCACTGCCGGCCTGTTCTGGCCGCTGCCCTGTCTGAACATGAGTGCCGACACCTCGGCGATCAATGGCGCCACGCGTATTGCATTACGCGATCCTAACGTCGATGGCCGGCCGCTTATCGCAATACAGGATGTGGCCTCCGTTGACACCTTGTCTGTTGATCAAATCGCGCTGATCACGGAAAAGGTCTTCGGCGCCCTGGACCCGAATCACCCCGGCGTAGCGACGTTTAACGCGTCCGGAAACCGTCTCGTGGCAGGTCCCATACAGGTACTGAACTACAGTTACTTCGAGCAGGATTTTCCCGATACTTTCAGGACAGCCATGCAGATTCGCGCGGGGATTGCCGCCAATGGCTGGGAAACAGTCGTCGCCTTTCAGACGCGTAACCCCATGCACAGGGCCCATGAAGAATTATGCAAGATGGCAAAGGCAGCGCTCCAGGCCGATGGCGTATTAATCCACATGCTGTTGGGGAAGTTGAAGCCGGGGGATATTCCCGCGGACGTGCGTGATGCTGCCATTCGCAAAATGGTGGAATTGTATTTCCCCGATAATACCGTCATGGTAACCGGCTACGGTTTCGACATGCTCTATGCCGGCCCGCGAGAGGCGGTACTGCATGCCGTGTTCAGGCAGAATGCCGGTTGCAGCCACCTGATTGTGGGGCGCGACCACGCGGGTGTTGGCAGTTATTACGGCCCGTTCGACGCGCAGGCCATTTTTCGCGAACAGGTTCCTGAAGGCGCGCTGGAGATAAAAATATTCGAGGCGGACCACACTGCGTATTCAAAAAATCTGAACCGGGTGGTTATGATGCGTGACGTTCCGGATCACAAAATGGAAGATTTCGTTCTCCTGTCCGGGACAAGAGTACGGGAAATGCTGGCCGCCGGCCAACCGCTGCCGGAAGAATTTGCCCGCCCCGAGGTGGCCCGGATACTCATGGAGCATTATCAGCAGTCTGCCTGAATCCCCTTTGAAAAAAGAATTTGCGCCCAGCATCAAGTTTTTTTGTTGACATCTGAATTTTTTCCACTATATTGTTAGCACTCACATTGGTAGAGTGCTAACAATTCCATTATATTCATAAAACAACAGAAGCTTAGCTCACAGGAGGTAATCAATATATGAATATCAGACCTTTACACGATCGTGTGGTCGTGCGGCGGCTGGAAGAGGAAAAGATGTCCCCCGGCGGGATTGTCATCCCTGACAGCGCCACTGAAAAGCCAATTCAGGGAGAGGTCGTTGCTGTAGGCAACGGCAAGATCCTGGATAACGGTGAGGCCCGTGGCCTGGACGTCAAAGTAGGAGACAAGATCCTGTTTGGCAAATACTCCGGCACGGAAGTAAAAATTGACGGTGAAGAACTGCTGGTGATGCGTGAAGACGACATCATGGGCGTTATCGAATAAGAATTCAGGAGACTATTATAATGAGTGCAAAAGAAGTCAAATTCGGTGATGACGCTCGTTCGCGTATGGCGAAAGGTGTCAATACCCTGGCAAATGCAGTAAAGCAGACGCTGGGCCCCAAGGGGCGCAACGTCGTAGTGGAAAAAAGTTACGGCGCGCCGACGATTACCAAAGACGGCGTTACCGTGGCAAAGGAAATCGAACTGGAAGACAGGTTCGAAAACATGGGCGCCCAGATGGTTAAGGAAGTAGCTTCCAAAACGTCGGACGTGGCCGGTGACGGCACGACTACAGCGACGGTTCTGGCCCAGGCCATCGTGCGGGAAGGATTGCGGGCAGTAGCTGCCGGCACCAACCCCATGGATATCAAGCGCGGTATAGATGCTGCTGTGCATACAGCGGTCGCCGAACTTGAAAAATTTTCCAAACCCTGTGCCGATAGCATAGCCATCGCCCAGGTAGGTACGATCTCCGCCAATGCCGACGAAGATGTCGGCCAGATCATTGCCGATGCAATGGAGAAAGTGGGCAAGGAAGGGGTCATAACCGTTGAGGAAGGTTCCACCTTGGACAATGATTTGGATGTAGTGGAAGGTATGCAGTTTGATCGCGGTTACCTGTCTCCCTACTTCATTAACAACCAGGACACCATGAGTGTCGACCTGGAAAGCCCGTTTATCCTGTTACACGACAAGAAAGTCTCTAATGTAAGAGACTTGTTGCCGGTATTGGAAAGCGTCGCCAAATCAGGCAAGTCGCTCCTGATCATTTCTGAGGATATCGAAGGTGAGGCCCTGGCTACCCTGGTAGTCAACAATATGCGCGGCACCGTCAAGGTTGCCGGCGTCAAGGCCCCGGGTTTTGGCGACAGGCGCAAGGCCATGCTGGAGGATATAGCTATTCTCACCGGTGGTACGGTCATATCCGAGGAAGTCGGATTATCCCTGGAAAAAGCCGGGCTTGATGACCTGGGTAGCGCCAAGCGCGTGCAAATCAGCAAGGAAAACACGACTATTATCGATGGCGCAGGCCGGACCGAGAACATCGAAGGCCGGGTCAATCAAATTCGCGCCCAGATTGAAGATTCCACCTCCGACTACGACCGGGAGAAACTGCAGGAACGCGTCGCCAAGCTTGCCGGCGGTGTAGCAGTCATCAAGGTCGGCGCTGCCACCGAAATGGAAATGAAGGAAAAGAAGGCGCGTGTTGAGGATGCTCTGCATTCCACCCGGGCTGCGGTAGAAGAGGGCGTGGTTCCAGGCGGCGGTGTTGCGCTGATCCGCGCAATCAAAGCCACATCACAGGTGAAAGGCAAGACCGATGATCAGCAAACCGGTGTATCAATCCTGTTGCGTTCCCTGGAGGAACCGCTGCGCCAGATAGTCACGAACTCGGGCGCTGAGGCTTCGGTGATACTGAACCAGGTCGCTGATGGAGAAGGCAATTACGGTTACAATGCCGCTACGGGTGAATTCGGAGACATGATCGAGATGGGTATTCTGGATCCGACGAAAGTGGCCCGATATGCATTGCAGAATGCCGCGTCGGTAGCCGGCCTGTTATTGACGACGGAAGTCATGGTGGCTGACCTGCCGAAGAAGGATGAGCCTATGCCCATGGGCGGTGGTGGAGACATGGGTGGCATGGGCGGCATGGGCGGCATGATGTAGCCCATTGCAGTATCTGCCTGAAAAAAAACCCGCCGAGAGGCGGGTTTTTTATTTGGGGAATATTTGACCCCAAATATTCCTACCTCTTCTTCATGGCGTCGAAGAACTGGGCATTGCTCTTGGTCGCTTTCAGCCGCTCCAGCAGAAATTCCATGGCGGTAATAGGTTCCATGGGATGCAATAGTTTCCTGAGTATCCACATTTTCTGCAGTTCTTCTTTTTCCGTCAGCAACTCTTCGCGCCGGGTACCGGAACGGTTGATGAAGATGGCCGGATAGATGCGTTTTTCCGAGATATCCCGATCCAGGTGCAATTCCATATTACCGGTGCCCTTGAATTCTTCATAGATGACTTCGTCCATGCGCGAGCCGGTATCGACCAGGGCAGTGGCCAGGATGGTCAGGCTGCCGCCCTCCTCGATATTCCGTGCTGCGCCAAAAAAACGTTTCGGTCTTTGCAGTGCATTGGCGTCAACGCCACCGGTCAATACCTTGCCCGATGCCGGAACCACCGTATTATAAGCCCGGGCAAGACGGGTGATTGAATCCAGCAGGACGACTACATCCCGCTTATGCTCCGTCAAGCGTTTTGCCCTTTCTATCACCATTTCAGCTACCTGTACGTGGCGCGAGGCAGGTTCATCAAAGGTGCTGGAGATTACCTCTCCCCGCACCGAGCGTTCCATTTCCGTGACTTCCTCCGGCCGCTCATCAATGAGCAGGACGATCAAATGGCATTCCGGGTGGTTGTGCTTGATTGACTGGGCAATGGATTGCAGGATCATTGTTTTGCCGGCCTTGGGCGGCGACACGATGAGACCGCGCTGGCCCCTGCCGATAGGCGCTACCAGGTCAATGATTCTCGGGGTCAGATCCTCGGTGCTGCCATTACCGACTTCCAGCTTCAAACGCTCCTCCGCAAACAGCGGCGTCAGGTTTTCAAAGATGATCTTGTTCCTGGCCTTTTCGGGCGCTTCGAAGTTGATCTCATTGACCTTGAGCAGTGCGAAGTAGCGCTCGCCTTCCTTGGGCGGCCTGATCTTGCCGGAAATATTATCACCGGTTCGCAGGTTGAAACGCCTTATCTGGCTGGGAGAGACATAGATGTCATCGGGACCGGCCAGGTAGGAACAGTCTGCGGAACGTAAAAATCCAAAGCCGTCCTGGAGAATTTCCAGTACACCGCTGCCGTAGATATCTTCGCCCTTTTTGGCATGGGCCTTCAGGATTTCAAAAATGACATCTTGTTTTCTGGAGCGGGCCAAACCATCGAGGCCGAGGGATTCAGATATGAGAACTAATTCTGATGCGGGTTGTTGCTTCAATTCTGTGAGATTCATGTGCTGCTTACAAATATGATTTTATTGACCGGCTCTACGGCGTACAGCCATGTGGTTGAAATGCGCTAAAGCTCAGGTTTAAGTTAGAGGGAGTTATTACGACAGGTTAAGTGAAAATTAGCACGTCAAGTCGAAAACGTCCAGTTTTTTTTATAACTTATTTTAGTAAGTTTGTCAATAAGGTTAAATAGTGCTGTCAATGAAGGCAGACAACTGTAATTTCGATACCGCCCCCACTTTCGTTCCAATGACTTCGCCATCCTTGAATATCATCAACGTGGGGATGCCGCGTACCGCGTATTTCTGCGGAGTCTGGGGATTTTCATCAATATTGATTTTTGCGACCTTCAGGTTGTCAGTATATTCGTCGGCAATTTCATCCAGGATCGGCGCTATCATCTTGCAGGGACCACACCACTCCGCCCAGTAGTCTACCATTACCGGCGCCCCCGATTGTAATACATCTTCTTCAAAACTGGAATCAGTTACGTGAACAATGCTGTCGTTCATATTGTGTGCCACCTATGGTTATATCTGTAGTTTGTTTGAGAGGAAGTACCATTTCATCCGAAATACTGATCAATTTCAAGCGCTCTATTGAGATATCCCAAATATCCCCCAAATATCCTGATTGACATTCAAATCTATAATCTGGAAGATTCAAGAACCTGATCCCAGACCCCAATCATCCGGAGACGCATCATGTTTTGCCGTTGTACTATTAGTATACACCGCTGGTTACTGATCCTCACGGCGGCGCTCATTCTGTTTGGCTGCGGCCAGAAGGGCGCCCTTTACCTGCCCGATGACACCTCTGCAGAAGCAGTCATGCAAACATCCGTGAATGGATAATTTTTCATACAGAAACGGCGCGTTGTATGCCGAAGGGGTCGCTTTAACTGCCCTTGCCGAACGCCATGGCACGCCGGCGTTCGTGTATTCGCGGGCTGCAATTGAGTCCCGCTGGCGCGCCTACGCAGAAGCGTTCAGCGGGAGAGATGCACTGATCTGTTACTCCGTTAAGGCAAATGGCAACCTGGCTATCCTGAATCTGCTGGCCGGACTGGGGTCGGGTTTTGACATCGTATCCGGCGGGGAACTGGAGCGGGTATTAGCCGCCGGAGGCGAGCCGGATAAGGTGGTGTTTTCCGGTGTCGGTAAACGCACTGACGAAATCCGGCGCGCCCTGGAAGTCGGCATCCACTGTTTTAACGTCGAGACTGAGGCGGAGTTGCTGCGCCTGAACGAGATTGCCGGGCAGATGTCCGTTACCGCCCCCATATCCATCCGGGTGAACCCGGATACCGATGCGCAGACACATCCGTTCATCGCCACGGGCCGCCGGGAAGACAAGTTCGGCATAGACTATGACCGGGCCCTGGCCGCCTATCAGCAGGCTGACGGCCTGGACAACCTGACACCGATCGGCATTGACTGTCATATCGGTTCACAGATCACCTCCGTCGAACCGTACATCGATATGCTGGAAAAACTGCTCTCCCTGGTGGAGAGACTGGATCGGTCCGGTATCCCCATCAGGCATATCGACATCGGTGGAGGACTGGGCATCAATTACCGGTGCGGGAGTAGCGTTCAGCGAACCGGCAGCGAACCTCAAACAGGCAGTCGCGACGGGAACGGAGACATACCCGGTATAACAGCTTTTGCAAAGGTCGTCAGGGACCTGATTCCTGAACCTTACGGCATCATGCTGGAACCGGGTCGTTCCATAGTCGGCAATGCCTGCGCGTTGCTCACCCGGGTTGAGTACCTGAAAACAAACAACACAAAGCGCTTCGCCATCGTGGACGCGAGCATGAACGATTTGTTGCGTCCATCCTTATACCAGGCCTGGCACGACATCATCCCTGTTACCGAACACGAGCAGGTAATGGAACAAGAATACGATGTCGTCGGGCCGGTGTGCGAGACCGGCGATTTCCTGGGGTTGCAGCGCAGTCTCTCCCTGTTGCCGAACGACCTGCTGGCCGTCCTGTCCGCCGGAGCCTACGGGTTTTGTATGAGTTCCAATTACAACGCCAGACCCAGGGCGGTAGAACTCCTGGTAGACGGGGAGCAGGAACACGTCATCCGGGAACGGGAGACGATAGGGCAACTGATGGCCGGAGAGAAGATTTTACCGATTTGACCCCCCGCCCGTCATACCGGGCTTGACCCGGTATCCAGTCTAATACTGTGTCGCCCCCGGCTTACGACATGCCGGGGCAGGCTCCGGCGGCTCTTTGTATCACTGGATTCTGGCATATGCCAGAATGACGACTGGGTCGCCGGGGACAGATTTAAAATCTGTCTCCTCTCAGCGGAAAAATGCGCTAAAATGGTGCATAATCCAGGGACTGTGAGCTATTTTGGCGCGCCATTCTGGTAAATATACGAGGGGTGGACAGGTAAAGCGCTGAACAACACCGTTTTTTTTGATTTCCCGGAGTGGCATAAATTGTGCAGTGTGATATTGTTCGCTAGCGGTTGCCACTGTGAGCAGTAACGGGAAACCGGTAACACAACTAAATCAAATGTAAAAATGTGCGAGGAGATAAGCAATGTCCAAAGAGAAGGTATATGGATTAATCGAAGAGCATGAGGTGCGTTTTATTGACCTGAGGTTCTGTGATACGCGGGGTAAGGAACAGCATGTCACTGTACCGGTAAATACCATAACAGACGAGTTTTTCGAAAACGGCAAGATGTTTGACGGTTCGTCCATTGCCGGCTGGAAGGGGATTAATGAGTCAGATATGCTGTTGATGCCGGACACGGAAACAGCAGTGATCGATCCGTTTTATGATGAATCGACCCTGGACCTGCGTTGTGACGTACTGGAACCGACTACCATGCAAGGCTATGAGCGCTGTCCGCGTTCCCTGGCAAAACGAGCAGAGGCCTACCTGCAATCAACCGGCATCGCCGACTCGGCCTATTTCGGGCCGGAACCTGAATTTTTCATTTTTGATGAAGCCCGCTGGAGTGACAATCTGAACAGCGCTTTTTACGAGATTGATTCCGAGGAAGGCCACTGGAACAGTGACAAACTGATGGATAGCCCGAACCATGGACATCGCCCCGGCGTTAAAGGCGGCTATTTTCCGGTACCGCCTGTGGATTCACTGCAAAACGTTCGTAGTGCCATCTGTATGGCATTAGAGGATATGGGGCAGACGGTCGAGGTGCATCACCATGAAGTCGCGACGGCCGGCCAGGCGGAAATCGGTACAAAATTCAAAACACTGGTAACCAAGGCGGATGAATTGCTTACCCTGAAATACTGCGCGATGAATGTCGCCCAGGGTTACGGCAAGACGGTGACCTTTATGCCGAAACCCCTGGTTGGCGATAACGGCAACGGTATGCACGTTCATCAATCTCTGGGTAAAGACGGTCAAAACCTGTTTACCGGTGATAAATACGGCGGTCTTTCCGATCTGGCACTGCATTATATCGCAGGTGTATTCAAGCATGCGCGGGCTCTCAATGCCTTCACGAATTCCGGCACCAACAGCT
Source organism: Gammaproteobacteria bacterium (assembly GCA_965205405.1). Taxonomy (GTDB): domain Bacteria; phylum Pseudomonadota; class Gammaproteobacteria; order Eutrophobiales; family Eutrophobiaceae; genus JAAXHV01. Next base: position 411,808 of record OZ242169.1, on the reverse strand, counting down.
ACAAGCGCCTGGTGCCCGGTTTTGAAGCCCCGGTATTGCTCGCCTATTCCGCCCGTAACCGTTCAGCGGCGGCCCGCATCCCCTGGGTTGCCGACCCCCGGGCAAGACGCGTTGAAATCAGGTTCCCGGATTCCTGCGGCAATCCGTACTTCATGTTTGCGGCAATGATGATGGCGGGACTGGACGGGATTCAGAACAGGCTGGATCCGGGCGAACCCCTGGAAAAAGACCTGTACGACCTGACGATCGAGGAAGAGTCGGAAATCCCCACCGTATGTTCATCGCTTGAGCAGGCGTTGGAGGCGCTGGACCAGGATCGGGATTTCCTGACGGCCGGTGGTGTTTTTTCAGACGATATGATCGATGGTTATATTGAGTTGAAAATGGATGAGGTGAACCGTTTCCGCATGACCACACATCCGGTGGAACTTGATATGTACTACAGTCTGTGACATGTGATTAGCTCCGGCAATGCTTTGCGGGGACAGATTTAAATCTGTCCCCCTTTCCGGGGGAACTGCCTGTTGCCGGTAAGGATGCGGCATCTCCGCATATAATCAAGACCATGAGTACGGACCGGCTGCTGGATAATCTTTACACGGCCGTGCTGGTATTCGATGACGATCTTCGACTCACCGATATCAATAATGCAGGGGAGACCTTATTTTTTATCAGCCGTGGCAAGATGTATGGTCATAGCGCACATGAAATGCTGGCTGCCTCGCACAAGCTGCTGGAAAATATCGAGCGTACCCGCGCGACAAAACAACCCCGTATGGAATGGGGCATAGATTTGGATTTTCCCGATTCGAAGTCCGTTTGCGTGGATTGTATCGTGACCCCCATGATTGAAGGTGATGCGTGTAAGGAAGTGGTTCTTGAATTGATCAATGCCGACTCCCGTATGCGCGCCTTGCGAGAGAGTAACCTGTCTTACCTGCATGATACTGCGCGTAAGTCGTTAAGCGGCATAGCCCACGAGATCAAAAATCCCCTGGGGGGATTACGCGGCGCGGCGCAACTCCTGGAGCGGGAGTTGAACGGTTCCAGCCTGGTGGAATACACACGGATCATCATTGATGAAGCGGACCGGTTGCGCAACCTGATCGACCGGATGCTGGCGCCTGTGACAAGAAACCGGACCCGCCGCGTCAACATTCATAGTGTGCTCGAACATACCTGCCGCATTGTAGAGGCGGAATCTGATATTAAAATCCGGCGTGACTATGATCCCAGCCTGCCGGCGCTGCGCGCTGACCGGGAGCAATTGATCCAAGCGCTGTTGAACATTTGCAGGAATGCGCTACAGGCGGTCGGTGATACCGGGGAAGTCCTGATCCGTACCCGGATCAGACGCCGTTGTACAATCCGTCACAGCCATTACAAGCTGGCCGTCCAGATTGACGTGATAGATAACGGTCCCGGCGTTCCCGCAGAAATTGAGGAACATATATTTTATCCCATGGTGACGGGCCGGGCGGGTGGTTCCGGCCTTGGATTGTCCATTTCCCAATCATTGATCCAATCCCATAACGGCATGATCCAGTACGAAAGAATCAATGACAGGACGCATTTCAGGATTCACCTGCCGGTGGAATGAAGTGACGGCCAACAGTAAAGTCTGGATTGTCGATGACGATAAATCCATAAGGTGGGTGCTGGAACGCGCCTTGATCAAGGAACAACTGGAACCGGTAACCTTCGATAATGCGCAGGATTTGCTGCAACGGCTTGGCACGGATAAACCGGACGTAATAATTTCGGACATTCGTATGCCCGGCCTGGATGGCCTGGCTTTGCTGGAGGAGATAAAGCTCAGGACGCCCGATGTGCCGGTTATTATCATGACCGCTTTCCCGGACCTGGACCGGGCGGTTTCATCGTATCAGGGTGGGGCTTATGAGTACCTGCCCAAGCCGTTTGACATAGATGAACTGCTCAGCCTGGTGAAGCGCGCGGTACAGCGCCATCCGGCGGGGCAGGCGGAAACACAGGCAAAAGACAGCGCGACCACTGAAATCATCGGCTCGGCTACAGCCATGCAGGAAGTGTTTCGGGCGATCGGCAGGCTGTCGAGTTCTCAGCTCACCGTCCTGGTCACCGGCGAGTCCGGCAGCGGTAAAGAACTGGTGGCGCAGGCATTGCATCGCCATAGCCCCCGGTCACAACGGCGGTTTATTGCCATCAACATGGCGGCTATCCCCAGGGATTTGCTGGAATCCGAATTATTCGGTCATGAAAAAGGCGCGTTCACGGGCGCTACGTCACAGCGTCTCGGCCGCTTCGAGCAGGCAAACGGCGGTACTCTGTTCCTTGATGAAATCGGTGAGATGCCTGCAGACCTGCAAACGCGCCTGTTACGCGTGCTGTCTACCGGCGCCTTCTACAGGGTGGGCGGACAATTACCCATTGACGCGGACGCAAGGGTGATTGCCGCAACCAACCAGGACCTGGAACAACGGGTAAAACGAAAAGCGTTTCGCGAAGACCTGTTCCACCGTTTAAACGTGATCCGGGTACACGTTCCGTCACTGCGTGACCGGCGAGAGGATATTCCGTTATTGACGGAACATTTTCTACACTGCTCGTCCATCGAATTAAACATTGAAGAGAAACTGATGTTGCCGGAGACCCAGGAATTCCTGAACGGGCTGGATTGGCCGGGCAACGTACGGCAACTGGAAAACCTGTGCCGCTGGGTAACAGTCATGGCCCCGGGCAAGGAGATTCACCTGGATGACCTGCCGCCCGAACTGCGGGATACGGAACCGACAGGGGAGAAAATTGAAAACTGGGACAACACGTTGCGTCGTTGGGTCAAATCAACCCTGCGCAAAGGTGAGACCGGATTATTGAGTAACCTCCTCCCGGAGTTTGAACGCATCCTGATTGAAGAAGCCCTGCAACAATCCTCGGGACGCCGCAGTGAGGCCGCCAAACTGCTGGGCTGGGGTCGTAATACCTTGACGAGGAAGATCAAGTCACTGAATTTGAAAATTTAAACTCAAATTTTGCAGTTTGCAGACACACAAATATTGACATTCTTAATTTACATCCCGCATAAATTATGGAGACAGATAAATGTTACAAGAACGATTGATTGAATATGAGCACGACGGAGTTACCCTGGAAGGCTTCCTCGCCTGTGATGACAGGGGAGACGGGCCAAGACCTGCCGTCATGGTGGTGCATGCCTGGGCCGGACGTAGCCAGTTTGAATGCGATAAGGCGCGCGCGCTGGCTGAACTGGGCTACGTCGGCTTTGCGGCTGACATGTTCGGAAAGGGCGTGCTGGGAAGCAACAAGGAAGAGAATGCCGGTCTCATACAGCCCTTCCTGGAGGACCGGGCCTTTCTGCAATCCCGTTTGACTACGGCCCTTGAAACCCTGAAGGCCTTGCCGGAAGTGGATGAAAACCGGATTGCCGCAATCGGTTATTGCTTCGGTGGACTGTGTGTCCTGGATATGGCCCGTATCGGTACGGATATCAAGGGCGTGGCAAGTTTTCACGGTTTATTCGGTGCGCCGGGTAATACCTCGGGCACCAGGATAAATGCCAGGGTGCTGGCGTTGCACGGCCATGAAGACCCTATGGCGCCCGTTGATTCCGTGGTTGCGCTGGAAAAAGAACTGACTGAAGCCGGCGCGGACTGGCAGATACACGTCTACGGCAATACCATGCATTCCTTTACCAATCCGGCGGCTAATGACCCGGGTTTCGGCACGGTTTACAGCGAGAATGCTGACCGGCGTTCCTGGCAGACCCTGCAGAACTTTCTGGACGAACTGTTTTAAGAACACGAGAGAAAAAGGGGACAGATTTGAAATCTGTCCCCTAAAATTGGGGTCAGAGTAAAAACTGGCTGGGTTTTTACCCTTAATCAAAATATATGTAAGTTTTTACTCTGACCCCAAATATTCGGCTGCCTGCCTGGCAAAATAAGTCAATATCCCGTCGGCGCCTGCCCGTTTGCAGGACAACAAGATTTCCAGCACTGCGGTTTTCTCATCCAGCCAGCCCCGTTCCGCCGCTGCCTTTATCATGGAATATTCACCGCTGACGTTATAGGCAAAGGTAGGCATTCCGAATTCGGTTTTTACCCGGCGGATGATATCCAGGTAAGGCAGGCCGGGCTTGACCATGATCATGTCGGCGCCTTCGCTGATATCGAGAGCGACTTCCCGTAACGCCTCGTCGGAATTAGCCGGGTCCATCTGGTAGGTCTGTTTACCGCCTTTACCGAGGTTGGCCGACGACCCGACGGCAGCGCGGAACGGGCCGTAAAACCCGGAGGCGTATTTTGCCGAGTAGGCGAGGATTCGGGTGTTGATATGACCGGCATCATCAAGAGCCTTACGGATAGCGCCGATACGACCGTCCATCATATCGGAAGGGGCAACGATATCGATCCCGGCTTCGGCCTGGGATAATGCCTGCCGTACCAGGACTTCGACAGTGGCGTCGTTTACAACGTAGCCGTTGTCGTCAAGCAGTCCGTCGTGGCCATGGGTGGTGAACGGGTCCAGTGCTGCGTCAGCGATTATACCGAGACCGGACCCGGCGGCCTTGAGTTCTCTTGTCGCAACCTGAACCAGACCGTCCGGATTCCAGGCTTCCCTGCCGTCCGGCGTTTTTTTCGCATCCGGAGTAACGGGAAACAGTGCCAGCGCGGGTATGCCCAGGTCCGAAATCTCCCTGGCCTCTTCGATCAGCAGGTCAATGCTGAGGCGCTCAACGCCCGGCATGGCGGAGACCGGCTCGCGTTGATTTACACCCTCAATGATGAAAACGGGATAGATAAGGTCGGCGACACTGAGTGTCGTCTCCCGCATCATACGCCGGGTGAAATCATGCTCACGCATGCGGCGCATGCGTACTGCGGGGTAATCCCCCGAATTTATACCTGACATATCAGCTCCGGAATATTTGAATATTTGGGGTCAGAATATTTGGGGTCAGAGTAAAAATACATAATAATAAAATCAGAATCAGTTACCAGGCTAACAGTATTTTTACTCTGACCCCAAATATCAGAATCAGTTACCAGATTAACAGTCTTTTTACTCTGACCCCAAATATTCCATGATTGAAGAAGAAGTCAGAAACGAATAGACTTCATCCTGTTTAAGACACAGGTTCTATTTACGAGATGAATTCACCAAATAAATTCCGCCAGGCAGTTGAAGAAAACAAGCCGTTACAGGTAGTCGGCACTATTACAGCCCTGGCCGCGCGCATGGCGGAACAGGCGGGGCACAAGGCGATTTATCTGTCCGGTGGCGGCCTGGCTGCAAATTCCCTGGGGCTGCCCGACCTGGGCATCAGCGCCCTGGAAGACCTGCTGACGGATATACGGCGCATCACTGACGTCTGTGAATTGCCGCTACTGGTGGACGCGGATACGGGTTTTGGCGGCGCTTTCAATATAGCCAGGACAACCCGAAGCCTGGGCAAAGCCGGCGCCGCGGCTATGCATATCGAAGATCAGGTGGCAGAGAAGCGTTGCGGGCACAGACCCAACAAAGCCATTGTACCGCAGGGGGAAATGGTGGATCGCATCAAAGCCGCGGTGGACGCCCGTAGCGACGAGAGTTTTGTCATCATGGCCAGGACTGACGCCCTGGCGGTCGAAGGCATGCATTCCGTTATTGACCGGATCAACGCCTGTATTGAAGCCGGCGCCGATATGATCTTCCCCGAGGCGGTGTCAACACTCGACCAATACAAGACGTTGCGTGCAAACATACCCGTTCCTTTCCTTGCGAATATTACGGAATTCGGCAAAACCCCGCTGTTTTCCACCCCGGAATTGGGCGCGGCAGGCGTCGATATCGTGCTGTACTGTTGCGGGGCCTACCGGGCGATGAACAAGGCTGCCATGACTTTTTACCAGGCCATTCTCGAAGACGGCCATCAACGCAATGTTATTGACATAATGCAGACCCGGGAAGATATGTATGACATTTTGGGCTACCACGATTACGAACGAAAACTGGATGCTTTGTTTACCCGGGAACTGGTGGAATGACTCAGGCAAATACGGGTATGAAACCAAAGAAATCAGTGGTCCTGTCCGGGGTGTCGGCGGGGAGTACTGCCATATGCACGGTAGGTCGCAGCGGCAATGACCTGTCTTATCGCGGTTACGATATCCTGGATATTGCCGAGACCTGTGAATTTGAAGAGATTGCGCACCTGTTGATACATGAGCGGTTGCCGACCCGGAAGGAACTGGACAGGTATAAAATAAAACTGGCCGGGTTGCGCGGACTGCCGGACCAGGTAAAAAAGGGGATGGAGTTGCTGCCTGCTACTACACCGCCTATGGATGTCCTCAGGACCGGTTGTTCACTGCTGGGCGCGGTGGCGCCGGAATCCCGCGAACATACGACAGCAGCAGAAGCACGGGATATTGCGGACCGGCTGTTGGCCTCGTTTCCTTCCATGCTGACCTACTGGTACCACTTCAGCCATCACCGCCGGCGCATTGATGAGGATACCGGAGAGGACTCTATCGGCGGCCACTTCCTGCACATGCTGCATGGCGAACCTCCCTCCCGGTTATGGGAGCGGGCTATGCATACCTCCCTGATACTGTATGCCGAACATGAATTCAATGCCTCGACCTTTACCGGTCGGGTCATTGCCGGAACGGGGTCGGATATATATTCGGCCGTTACCGGCGCCATTGGCGCACTACGCGGCCCCAGGCACGGCGGCGCCAACGAGGTGGCCCTGGAAATCCAGCAACGCTATACAACACCGGACGAGGCCGAGGCGGACATCCGGGAACGTATTGCCCGGAAAGAAATCGTGATCGGGTTTGGCCATCCCGTTTATACCATCTCCGATCCACGCAATGAAGTGATCAAAAGCATCGCAAAAAGTCTCTCTGTTGAAAAAGCGGACATGAACCTGTTCAATATTGCCGAAAGACTGGAAACAGTGATGTGGGATATCAAAAATATGTTCCCAAACCTGGACTGGTTCTCCGCGGTTTCCTATAACATGATGGACATACCCACTCCCATGTTCACGCCGATTTTCGTGATGGCGCGGGTAACAGGCTGGACGGCACACATTATCGAACAACGCCAGGATGGAAAAATAATACGGCCCGGCGCCAACTACATCGGCCCGGATAAGGTGGAGTTTATCCCGATAGAGAGAAGGTAGGATATTTGGGGATATTTGGGGTCAGGATATTTGGGGTCAGAGTAAAAATACTCGACAATATATTACGACCACCCGCCACCTTACTGTATTTTTCTTGACCCCAAATATCGGGTATTTTTACTCTGACCCCAAATATCTTTACTCTGACCCCATATATCTTACCCGACCGGCTTTGCCGTCACGTTCCCGGATCGTGCCGAGACGCCACGCTGATTCGCCTGCAGCCCGTAATAATCCGAGGGTTTTTTCCGCTTCATCAGGGCCGACGACAAGCACCATTCCGATACCGCAATTAAAAGTCCGGTACATTTCCGCCGAGTTGACCTTACCTGTTTCCTGCAGCCAATGGAATACTGCGGGCCAGCGCCAACTGTCCCGGTTGATTTCAGCGCACATATTTCCGGGAATGACCCTGGGAATGTTTTCCGTCAATCCTCCTCCCGTTATATGCGCAATGGCTTTCAGGTTTATCTCCGGCAACAATGCGAAGATGATTTCTTTGTAAATTCGTGTCGGTTCCAGCAATATTTCCGAAAATGGGATGCCGTCCAGCTTATCGGCTAATGCAGTCCCGGAGTCGGCCAGAATTTTACGAATCAGGGAAAAGCCGTTTGCGTGTGGTCCGCTGGAGGGGAGGGCAATCAGGATATCCTCCTGTTTAACGTGTTTCCCGGTGATTACTTCGTTTTTTTCCATTACTCCCACGCAAAAACCGGCCAGATCGTATTCACCGGGCTGGTACATGCCCGGCATTTCTGCAGTCTCTCCGCCAATCAAGGCGCAACCGGAGAGTTCACAACCCCGGGCAATTCCTTTCACAACGTCCGTTGCCGTGGCGACATCCAGCTTGGAACAGGCAAAATAATCGAGAAAGAAAAGGGGCTCAGCGCCCTGTGCCAGGATGTCATTAACACACATGGCAACCAGGTCTATACCGATGCTGTCGTGTCTGCCGAGTTCGATAGCCAGCATGATCTTTGTGCCTACGCCGTCGGTGCCCGAAACCAGTACCGGTTGGCGATATTTTGTTGCGGAAAGATCAAACAATGCGCCGAAACCGCCCAGTTCAGCCAATACCTCAGGGCGATGCGTAGTTCGCACCAGGGATTTAATATTGGCTACCAGTTCGTTTCCCCGGTCGATACTGACCCCGGCGGCTTCATAGTCGGAATGCTTCATTGATTCGATGATATTCAGGCATAAAGTACGATACTATAATGTGATGGACTATTACTTGCCACATATTTGGGGTCAGCACACATTTGGGGTCAGAGTAAAAATACAGTCAACTTGGCAAGTAGCGTCGGGTTATTCCTGAGTATTTTTACTCTGACCCCAAATGTGTGCTGACTCCAAATATCCCAGCTTAGAAATATGAAAAAAGCATTACGGGTTTTTTGCTGTTTATGGTGTTTGTGCCTGCCGCCCGTACACGCTATTAAGGTACCGGGACTGTACGAAGCGGAGGCCGTCGTCGCTAATCAATCGAGCGAAGGCAGAAAGGCAGCAATCCGGGCATGTTTGGGTATGGTACTGGTAAAACTGACCGGTGAGCGAAACGTATCGGGTAAGACGACGCTACAGCCGATTCTGGACCAGGCGGACAAATATGTTCAACAATACCGTTACCGGGAAATTCAAACGGAAACGCCTGCCATACCCGCTTCACCTGCCGTGACGGCATGGCATCTTGCCGTTAAATTCGATGAAGAGAACCTGAATAAGTCTTTGCGCGCTTCGGGAATACCGGTCTGGGACAATGAACGGCCATCCATACTGATCTGGCTGGCGCTGGAACAGGCGAACCGTAGATTGTTTGCCGAAGCGGACAGCGCTCCGGAATTATTGGCGCTTCTGCATGAGCTTGCAGAACGTCGTGGTGTTTCCATCCTGTTTCCACTGCAGGATCTTGATGATAGAACACAAATACAACCTGGTGACGTATGGCTTGGTTTCGAGGAACCCATCATAGCTGCATCGGTCAGGTATAATGCTGACATTATCCTTGCCGCAAGCGTGTACTCCCCCGTCCCGGGTATATGGGAAGGCAGGTGGAGAAGCTACCGCCATGACGGGCTGAGCCATGAGTGGGAAACTGAAACCGACCTGCTGGAAACCGCTCTGGAAGAAGGGTTTGACGGATTTATTGATACCCTCGTAACCCGGTTTACCCGTGGCGGCAGTTATACTCTGTTGGGAGATGTTGAAATAACGGTCGGTGACATTAATTCTGTCGATCAATATGCACGCCTGATAAACTACCTGGGGTCGTTAAGTTCAATCAGTCAAATCCATGTCATGGAAGTGCGGACCGGGGAAGTTAAACTGGTATTGACCGCGCATGGCGGCGAACAGGCTATAGTACAAACCATCAGTCTGGGCAGGACCCTGGAACCGGTTGAAAACTTCGATGGTCATTACTATCGTCTGATTCCCTAGGAAGAAGTACGGATTCCGGCTTATCTTCATGAAAACGAATGTCATTAGCTGATCAGAGTCGGCAACTCCTGTTGGCGTTTGCCCGCTACGATGTCTATGCCTTTGAAACATATATTCCCGGAGACAACAAGGAAGCAATTGACTCTTTGCAGAATACCGTAAAGGGATACAGTCTCGGTAACATCTATATATGGGGAGGGCGGGGTGTTGGAAAGAGCCATTTGCTCCAGGCGCTTTGTAATGCGGCCTCCCAGTCGCAACGGCAATGTGCATATATTCCATTGAGCCAACACGATGAGTTTACGCCGGAACTGCTTTCATCCCTGGAGGAACTCAGCCTTGTCTGCCTGGACGATATAGATGAGGTGGCAGGCAAGACCCAGTGGGAAATGGCGTTATTTGACTTGTTCAATCGATTAACGGATGCAAACATCCCTCTGGTGATGAGTTCCTGCCGCAGCCCCAAAGGCAGTCTGATCGAACTGCCTGATCTGAAATCAAGACTGTCCTGGGGCCTGTGCTACCACCTGCAGCCCCTTGATGACACTATGAAGATCGTCGCATTAAAAAATCGCGCCCATGAGCGCGGATTTGAACTGACTGACCAGGTGGTAGAGTTTCTGATCAAACGTATCGAACGAGATACCCATAATTTATTCCGTTGGCTTGACCGCCTGGACAGGCACAGCCTGATAGCGCAAAGAAGACTGACGGTTGATTTTGTCAAGGAAATACTCAAGGAAAGTCAGTAATATTTGGGGTCAGAGTAATGTTCCCCCAAATGTTCGTTCAACCCGACAGCTTCAAACACAACTCAGCAAGTCTGGCTCCCATGGTCATGCAGATCTGTTTCTCATCTTCGGTGATCTTATTATTACTTTCAATACCGGCGACATGACTTGCGCCATAAGGCGTGCCGCCAGACTGTGTGGCTGTTAAAGCCGGTTCCGAATACGGCACGCCCATGATAATCATTCCATGATGCAACAGCGGCAGCATCATTGACAGAAGTGTGCTCTCCTGGCCGCCGTGCAGACTGCTTGTTGAGGTAAACACGGCAGCAGGTTTGCCCGCGAGCTTGTTGGACAGCCAGATATCCCCGGTGCTATCAAGAAAATATTTTAACGGCGCTGCCATATTTCCGAAGCGGGTGGGGCTTCCCAGGGCCATGCCGTCACAGCGGACCAGGTCGTCCCTGGTTACAAATGGCGGTCCCTCCGCAGAGATATCGTCGGCAACGGCCTCGCACACGGTCGATACGGCCGGGACGGTCCGGATCAGCGCGTGGCAGGATTTGACGGATTCAACGCCGCGCCCGACGTATCTGGCCATGTCCGCTACATTACCGTAGCGGCTGTAGTACAAAATCAATATGTCGGCCATGGCTCAGACAATCTCAAGCACATTTTCCGGCGGACGCCCGATGGCGGCTTTCCCGTTGGCCAGGACTATGGGTCATATTTCTGCCCGCTTTTTTTCTTTGATAAATTCAACCGCATCATCCAGAGGGATGTCAACACTTTGCCCGTCACGTCTGCCTTTGTATTCAAGAGTATGGTTATCCAGCCCGCGCTCGCTGAATACGTAGCGGTGGGGTATGCCGATCAATTCCATGTCGGCAAACATGACCCCCGGCCGTTCCTTTCTGTCGTCCAGTAACACGTCTATGCCGCTGTCGACAAGTCGTTGATATAAATCATCAACGGCCGCGCGCAGGCGTTGTGATTTGTGTGCATTGATGGGTATCAAGGCAACCTGGTACGGGGCCAAAGCATCCGGCCAGATTATACCGCGTTCATCGTGATTTTGTTCAATGGCAGCAGCGACGATGCGAGAGACACCGATACCGTAGCAACCCATGTACAAGGTCACGGCCGCGCCGGTTTCATCAAGACACAGAGCTTTCATTGCCGCACTGTACTTTGTGCCCAGTTGAAAGATATGTCCCACTTCGATGCCCCGGGCGATTTTAAGCGGCCCGGAAGTGTCGGGAGCCGGGTCGCCTTCCACCACGTTACGCAGGTCGGCGTGTGCGGGCTCCTCAAGGTCCCGTTGCCAGTTAACACCCGTGAGGTGATAACCGTTTTCGTTGGCGCCACAGATGAAATCCGCCAGAACCAGGGCGGCATTGTCGGCGATAACCGGTATGTTTAATCCAACCGGGCCCAGTGAACCGATATCACAGTCCAGTTGTTTGCTGATCTCCTCAGGGGATGCAAAGGTCAGAGGCTTTGCCAGTTCCGGAAGCTTTTCCGCTTTCAGGCGATTCAGGTCGTGATCACCCCGCAATACCAGGGCGACAAGGCCGGTGTTGCTGCTTCTTACGATCAGGGTTTTCAGGCAGCGTGCCGGACTGACGTCAAAGAAACGGCTGATATCGTCAATAGTATGTTGATCCGGAGTCGCCGTTTTCTGCAGGGACTCGCCCGGGGCCGGTCTTTTTTCCGCGGGCAGGGGCGCCGCAATGAGTTCCACATTCGTTGCGAATTCGGAGCCTTGCGAAAACGCGATACTGTCCTCACCGGAGTCAGCCAGCACGTGAAATTCATGGGATACCTTGCCGCCGATATTACCGCTGTCGGCAACAACGGGGCGGAATTCCAACTCAAGGCGATTGAAAATGCGTGTATAGGTCCGGTACATCACTTGATACGTCTGTTCCAGGGAATCCTGGCTGAGATGAAAGGAATAAGCGTCTTTCATAATAAATTCCCGGGCACGCATGATTCCGAAGCGAGGGCGAATTTCATCGCGGAATTTGGTCTGGATCTGGTAGAAATTGGCCGGCAGTTGTTTATAACTGCGGATTTCGTGCCGGATCAGGTCCGTTATGACTTCCTCGTGGGTGGGTCCCAGACAGAAATCCCGTTTATGCCGATCCTTGAAACGCAATAGTTCCGGGCCGTATTCCTCCCAGCGTCCGGATTCCTGCCACAGTTCGACTGGTTGCACTCCGGATAGCAGGACTTCCCGGGCGCCCGAGGCATCCATTTCTTCACGCACAACGGCCTCTACCTTGCGCAGTACTCTCAGACCGAGCGGGAGCCAGTTATAGATCCCGGCGGCCACTTTCCGGATCATGCCGGCCCGCAACATCAGTTGGTGACTGATAACCTCGGCATCCGCCGGGGCCTCACGCAGGGTGGCTAACAGGGTTTCTGTAGTTCGCATAGATGGATTTTCCCAGGGCAGACGTCAATTCGATATTTGGGGTCAGTGTAAAAATACCGTAAATATATTACGTGGTGTTGATTTATCGACAGGTATTTTTACACTGACCCCAAATATCTAACTATACTATGGGCAGACCGTCAAGGATTGAATCGCCGGTGCCGGGACAAAGGTTACGGATTGTCCTGAACCCCCTGTCGGGGGGGCGTTGATAGGATATTCGCCCCCCCCGCCAGCGCCTTCAGGCTGTCCCTGATCCCTGGCCCGTCACTGTCAAACCGGGCCGCCTTCAGGCATAGAGGAAGTCATTACATCAGTAAGTAGTAACTCACGAGTTCCTTTCTGGCGGTTAGCCCGACTTCCGGCTTACCGCTGCCTCGTTTCCTTAAGGCTGTACTGATTTTAGCCGGTTAAAATGAAAAGAAAAGCAGAGAATCAGCGTAAATGTGATAAAAGTCACAAATATATATAAATAATCATATATATTATATAAAAGCCTGATGCCGACCCTGATACCAGGATGCGAAGAGATACGATAAATACAGTTCAGTAAGGATAAATGATGTGGATTTTTCAAACAGTTGTTTTTTTATACGTCTTGATAAGTTCCATAGCCTCATCAATGATAATGGTCATGGCTTTGGCTGCGGCTTTGGGCTTTCTGGCAATTATTGCATTAGCAACGGCCTCATGAGCTTCGACATTGGCAGTTTCTACACCTTTGAAACGATTGGTTAATCGGATGCTGAAACGTAATGCGGTACTGATTAGCTCCCGCAATTGTCCGATTAATCTGTTCCCACTGGCCGTGAGAACAGCGATATGAAATGCGACATCCGACTCATAGGGATCGTCATCCCCTTGCTCCGCAGCCAGCATGCGGGCCAGACTGGTTCGAATCAAATTCAAATCGTTTTCGCTTGCCCGTTTAGCCGCCAGGGTCGCTGCCAATGGTTCGATCACAAGCCGCACTTCGGTAAATTCCTCCAGTAATCTAATATCAAATTTTCGCTCCAGCAGCCATCTAAGCACATCCGGGTCCAGAAAATTCCAATTACTCTCCGCTTCGATCCAAGTGCCCTGACGTGGGCGCGCGCCCACTAATCCTTTAGCCGTCAACATCTTGACCGCCTCTCGCAGTACGCTACGACTTACACCGAATTGTATACACAATTCAGCCTCAATTGGAAATCCATCATCCGAGGAATAAACGCCTGAAACAATCGATGCACCTAATTCCTGTACAATGCTGTACGTTAAATTTTGGCCTGGTTTGTTAAGCATGTATTTCCCCCACCACAGTTTATTTCACCACTTAAACAAAACGACATGCCGGAAACCCGGAAACACCAACCCGAAAAACAAACACGTCCCCTGCATGAGTCTCTTCGTGCAGTTTGTCATCGTCAAGCCCTTCTCTCGCTGAAGTGACGAACAATAATTCGTGTCCCGGACCGCCAAACGTTACACAAGTAGGCTGACTCACCGGTAAAGTAAGCACCGAATCCGTTTTTCCCTCCGGCGTGTACCTGACGACCTGTCCCGCTCCCCAATGAGCACTCCACAGGCAGCCATTGCTGTCAATTTCAGCCCCATCAGGAAAGGCGCCACTTCCTGTTTCTACAAAGACTTTACGATTATCTATTGTCCCTGAACCACGGTCAAATTCATAGCTGTAAATTATTCTCCGGGCTGAATCGGCAAAATACAGGTACCTTGCTTCCGGACACCAGCAAAGACCGTTGGAAATACCGATGCCGCTTTCGTGTTTATGTGGTACAAGTGTGCTGTCGAGACTGTACAAACTACCTTCCCGACGCGTTAAGGGATCGCCTTTTTCCACCATGGTACCCACCCAAAAACGTCCCTGGCGGTCCACTTTTCCGTCGTTGAAACGCATGCCGTGGCTCAATCCATCTGGACATTCCAGCCAGGTTATATCCTGTGACACAGGATTAAAAAGGGCAAGCCCGCAGGCAAACGCGACAATAAAATCTGCCTTGTTTTCGACAAAGCCGAATGAACATAATCGTTCCGGCGTTACGAATTTCGACAATTGACCACTGGGCAAATGGTACCGATAAAGCAGACGAGCCTGGATATCCGTCCACCAGAGAGACTCGGTTGCTTCATCCCATTGCACCCCTTCGCCAAGCATATTACCGACCCTGATGATGTCAAGCAGCTGTGGCTTCACGTTAGTCGGCCTACCACCAGGTGGCATAAAGTGCGATAAGTATCAGAATGACGCCAATGGCTGCCATGTTAAAGCCGGTTGTAGTGCCATAGTCGATATTACGATGATCAATAGCGCCACCCTGTCCCCGGCGATTGGACTTATAAAAAAGAGACGTACCCACTGCAACGGCGACGCATAAAAGAAATACCAGGCCAACCCGGTCAATAAAGGGTAAAGTCGGCCAAAGCAGTTTGAACGAAAAGGAGAGAATGGCTGAACCGGTGGTGGCGGCCAGTGCGGCTTGTGAGGTCATACCTTTCCAGAACATGCCCAGGAGAAATATAACCACGATACCCGGAGTGAAAAATCCGGTAAATTCCTGTATGTACTGGAATGCCTGGTCAAAACTCCCCAATAAAGGCTTGGCGCAGGTCATACCCAGAACCAGGGCGATGAAGCCAATACCTCTGCCTGTCATGACCAGGTGTTTTTCGCTGGCATCAGGGCGGTAGTGGCGATAAATGTCCATGGTTGAGATCGTGGAGATGCTATTTACCATAGAACCGATGGAAGACAGGATGGCGGCGATCAGAGCAGCAAATACTAACCCGCGCAGTCCGGCCGGCACCAGTTTCATCATTTCCGGGTAGGCTTGATCCGGCGCGGACAAGTCGGGCGCCAGGATAACCGCGGCAATACCGGGCAAGATGACAATGATTGGCATCAGCAACTTCAGGTAGGCGGCAAAAGCGATGCCTTTTTGCGCTTCCTTTAAACTGCGTGCGGCGAGGGCTCGCTGAATAATGTATTGGTTAAACCCCCAGTAAGACAGGTTCATGATCCACATGCCGCCAACCAGGACGGAGATACCGGGCAAACTGATGTAATGGGGGTTATCCGGCGTCAATATGAGGTCAAACTTTTCCGGCGCCCTGGAGATGAGTTCGGCAAAGCCGGCGATCACACCTTCGCCCTGACCAATCATCCGTAGGGATAGGAAGGAAATCAACAGGCCGCCGAAAATCAGGAGGATGACCTGGATGATATCAGTGAGGGCAATGGCTTTGAGACCACCATAAAGTGAGTAAGCCAAGGCCATCGAACCCAGCAACAGTAATCCATAAACATAATCCAAGCCGGTGATTGAATTGATAGCCAAGGTACCGAGCCAGAGAATGGAAGTTAAATTGACAAAGATGTATACGCCCAGCCAGAATACCGCAAGCAGCATGCGCACACGCCGATCATAGCGCTGTTCCAGGAACTGCGGCATCGTGTAAATATTGTGTTTGAGAAAGATCGGTAAAAAATATTTACCGACGATGATAATGGTAATTGCCGACATCCATTCATAGGAGGCGATGGCCAGTCCGATTACGTAACCTGAACCTGACATGCCAATGATCTGTTCCGCAGAAATATTGGCGGCAATCAGGGAGGCGCCGATGGCCCACCAAGGTAATGCTTTGCCGGCGAGGAAGTAGTCTTCAGTATTTTTTTGATGTCCCTTGGCATCTCGTGAGACCCAGGTGGCAAGGCTGACAATACCGACAGCGTATCCCGCGATGATAAGGATATCTATAAAAGCTAACTGCATTGATTTATCCCCCTGCTCGAGTGTGGCGTATGAAAAGCAGTTCCCGCTAACTCCTGCCAGATATTTGGGGTCAGAGTAAAAATACGGCCAATCCGGTAGATTGTGTTGCTGTACTACTAAGTATTTTTACTCTGACCCCAAATATCTTCAGTGCGATGTAAGAAAAGAGCCATTGTCCGGTTAAATTATATATGATATATATGACAAATAAACCTATTTTAATTCATGTTTACAGGATGCCGAGAATGGAAAACAACAATTCAATTATCTCATCTGATGATCTGGCGCCGCAATTTCCTGATCTTAAAGGTCAGACCGTGTTTATCACAGGTGGTGGTTCGGGCATCGGTGCTGCATTCACCCGCGCTTTTACATTACAAGGCGCAAAGGTGGGATTTGTCTCTTTACGACAAGAAACGGCTGAACGGCTGTGTGATGACGTGGAACAACTCTCACACTATCGACCGTTTTACATCCGCTGTGATATCCGGGACATTGACGCACTTCGCGCAGCCATGGCGGAAGTCAGAACTGCACTGGGTCCCATCAGTGTATTGATCAACAATGCCGCCAGGGATACGCGCCATAAACTGGAATCAATGACAGTAGAGGAATGGGATAATTCACTGAATACAAACCTGCGGCCGTATTTTTTTACCACCCAGTCAGTTCAGCAGGATATGACAGAATTGGGTTACGGCAGCATCATCAACCTGGGGTCAAATTCTGCAAACCTGGGACTTGCCGGCTATCCTGCTTATGTGGCCTCAAAAGCTGCTATTGTCGGTATGACTAAGTCATTAGCGCGTGAATTAGGTACAAGTAATATTCGCGTCAATGCCTTGATATCCGGTTGGGTACTCACCGCAAGACAAAAAGAATTATGGGTTACGGAAGAAGCATTGGCTGAATGTCTTCAACAACAGTGTCTGAAAACCATGGTGACCGAAGAAAATATTGCCCATGCAGCTTTATTTCTGGCCTCTAATGCTTCCGCCAGGATTACCGGACAATCCATCATCGTTGATGGCGGGCGGGTTTAATGTCCGCACGGCCTGACCTTGTAGCGGTTGATTGGGGCTCCAGCAGGTTCCGGGCGTACCTGCTGGATGAGAATGGGAATTTGCTTGATCGGGCGGAAAATAATCAGGGTATCTTTTGCCATAACCAGGGGGGGTATGGAGAGACCCTCTACAATACCTGTAGTCAATGGTTACAGCAGGAGCCTAAGATACCGATCCTGATGGCAGGTATGATCGGCAGTCGCGACGGCTGGTTCGAGACCGAGTACTTGCCCTGCCCCGTGAGTATCAGTAGCCTTGGCGATAATATCATGCAAGTGACTGATATCGGTTCCCATCCTGTTTATATCGTGCCCGGCATATCTGTTTTCTCTTCATCCACACTGCCGGAGGTTATTCGAGGAGAAGAGACACAGATTTTTGGCATCCTCGAGCAGTCAGTGGACAAGAATCTACTGGCCTGTGTGCCGGGAACGCATAGCAAATGGATTCGAGTAGAAAATAATCAAATTATCCGGTTCTCCACGTTTATGACAGGAGAGGTGTTTGCTACGGTTCGCCATTGCGGCTCCATCTCATCCTTATTGGATGAATGCGATTCTGACAAAAACGCATTCCTGGAGGGAATTTGTGTCAGTCAGAGCGATGGGGGGTTGCTTCACCATCTCTTTTCAATCCGCGCGCGCGCGCTATCAAGACAAAACGGTTTGAAACTGAATACCAGTTATTTATCCGGCTTGCTGATTGGCGCGGAGATCAAATCCGCGCTGGAACTCTACCCTGAAGTCACGGACATTGTAGTTATCGGCACTGATGCGCTTATCCATGACTATGGTTTGGCTTTTTCTGCATTAGATATAGCTGTCAACTCGAGCACATCTGAAAAGGCCGTTGTCAATGGATTATGGAAACTGGCGTCAACCTCGGAAAAAGTCATGGCAAAAATGGAGACCTTGCATGTTCGGTGATCGAATAAAAGGACTACCCGTCGTAGCGGTATTACGCGGGATAACGCCTGATGAAGCTATTCCTGTGAGTGAAGTACTGACTCGGGGGGGAATAGTGGTCATGGAGGTAACGCTCAATTCAGCCGAGCCATATCAGTCAATCCGGAAGCTTTCGCGTCAGTTCGGTACAGACAAATTGATAGGGGCGGGTACTGTGACCACTATCGATCAGGTATATCAGGTCAAACGGGCAGGGGGTCGCCTGATCGTTTCACCCCACACGGATGTTGAAGTGATATATGCAGCAAAAGCCGAGAATATGATTGTGATCCCCGGTTGTTTCTCACCAACAGAAATCCATATAGCGATTAAAGCCGGCGCTGACGCAATCAAACTGTTCCCGGCAGAGATGATACCCCCCGCTGCAGTGAAGGCAGTACGAGCCGTGTTCCCATCCCCGATCGAAATGTACGCAACAGGCGGAATTGACTCAAATAACATGGCGGAATACCTGCAATCAGGCGTCGACGGATTTGGTATTGGTTCATCGTTCTACCAACCCGGGAAATCCATCGAGGCAATCGAAACAGACACAAAGTCAATAGTGGCGGCCTTTAACCAGGCGCGGAATTGTCTGAAAATAAAGAAGCAATAGCACATGAAAAAAGTCAAGAATACTTTACGTAGCCGACAGTGGTTTAATGATCCGGATGCACCGGGCATGACCGCGTTGTACCTTGAACGTTACCTGAATTTCGGGTTAACCCGTGAGGAACTCCAATCGGATCGTCCGATTATAGGCATTGCTCAAACCGGTTCGGATTTGGCCCCGTGTAACCGTTATCATCTCGAGCTGGCAACGCGTGTCAGGGAAGGAATACGTGACGCGGGGGGAGTGCCCCTTGAATTTCCCGTTCATCCCATTCAGGAAACAGGACGCCGTCCCACAGCAGCCCTGGACCGCAACTTGCAATGTCTGAGTTTGATTGAAGTATTGCACGGTTATCCCATTGATGGTGTCGTCCTGACGACGGGATGTGATAAGACGACTGCTGCTCTAATCATGGGCGCGGCGAGTGTCAACCTGCCGGCCATTGCATTGTCGGTCGGGCCTATGTTAAACGGTTCGTACCTGGGTACCTGTGTGGGATCAGGTGAAGTAATATGGGATGCAAGGAAAAAATTGGTCAATGAGGAAATTGACCAGGAGACGTTCATGGAAATTGCCATCAGCTCAGCTCCGTCGGTGGGCCACTGCAATACGATGGGTACGGCGCTCACGATGAATTGCCTGATCGAGGCGCTCGGTATGTCCATGCCGGGCTCCGCTTCAATCCCGGCGCCATATCGCGAGAGGCAGCAAACAGCTTATCATTCGGGAATGCGTATCGTAGATATGGTTCGGGAGGACCTTACCCCTTCCCGCATCCTGGTGCGGGAGGCGTTTGAAAATGCCATCGTTGTTTGTGCTGCAATCGGCGGTTCGACCAATGCGCCGATTCATATCAATGCCATCGCGCGCCATGCAAGCGTGTCCTTGACCATGAATGACTGGCAGGTTGTCGGTCAACATATTCCCCAGATCGTCAACTGCCGGCCGGTGGGGGAATATCTCGCTGAAGAATTCCACCGGGCAGGCGGGTTGCCGGCCGTGATAGGTAGCTTACAAAAGTCGGGGTTGTTACACGAGGGTGCGTTGACGGTCTCGGGAAAAACCATTCTCGATAATTGCAGGGGGAGAGAAATCATTGATGACAGAGTCATCAAGGACGTTACCACGCCTGTGATGAGTAAGGCCGGCTTACTGGTTTTATCAGGCAACCTGTTCGATTCGGCAGTGATGAAAGTGTCTGCCATCAGCCCCACATTCCATGAGCGGTTTCTCTCGGACCCGGATACTCCCGGCGTTTTTGAGGGCGTTGCTGTCGTTTTCGACGGGCCGGAAGATTACCATGACAGGATTGATGACCCTTCATTAGAGATAGATGAACACAGCATCCTGGTGATGCGCGGCGCAGGCCCCGTGGCCTACCCCGGTTCAGCAGAAGTAGTCAACATGCAGCCGCCCGCCCGCATTATCAAACAGGGAGTGACGGCCCTGCCTACGATCGGCGATGGCAGGCAAAGCGGTACTTCCGCAGCGCCGTCAATATTAAACGCCTCGCCGGAAGCCGCAGCAGGGGGGAATTTATCGATACTGAAAGACGGCGATAAAATTCGAGTTGATTTAAATACGCGTCGGGTTGACGTGTTGATTAAAGATAGTGAGATTGCAAAGCGGCGTCAAAAGCTTCAGTTGAAAATTCCTGAGAGTCAAACCTGGTGGCAGCAGGTATATAGAGAACACGTATCTTCGCTCAGCAGTGGCGCAGTATTTGATGATATGGTGGCTTATAACAACATCGCCGAAAAAATCCCGCGTCATTCACATTAATCAATGCCACTAGCCAATAGTGAATACCGGAAATACCTGTTACCGAAGCGGCTGATATTCCTTGACCTGGACGGTACGATCATTCCCTCAACTGTCGCATCGGGCAGGCGAATTGCTATTTCACTGTCTACTTATTCCACAGTAAAGCGTTTCGCACAAACTAATTTTGATCTTGCTGAATTGCCTGATATGGATAGCAACCTTTGCAGCGAGTGGTATCGTAATCATGGCGGTCCTCAGGGATTGATCAACCGTGTCCTGCAGGACAGTGCGGTTACGGATGAAGTTAAGGATTGTCTCAGTTTCTATTTCAACGGCCTGTTCAATCGCCGCCTGACCCAATACCTGCGTGAAGACCTCAAGTATGACAAGGTACCGGATGAGCATTTGGAATTTCTGCAAACTCTGGGTACGGAAGCATCGATGATATTGGTTTCTTATCGTTATCAGACCCAGTTTGAATTCCTGCGCTCCCTGGAAGAACTGAAGCTCAGCCAAAAAGGCTTGTTCGGTCCGCACAATGCCTTTGCCGTCGGCGAACCCGGTACTTCCTCGGACGGTTCGAAGGCCCGTTTTGTCGGGAGTATGTGGCGCCGCGAGATTCGCGCCCAACGCCGCTTGACTTCAGAGATTGGCAAAACATTCCCCCCTGTCGTCGTTGGGGATTCGATCCGGGATATCCATTTCGCCGCTGACATCGGCGGGATTTTTTTTGGAGTGGGGGAAACCGGCGAGGACTCGTCAAATACGTTGCTCGGGGAGATCGAACGCCAGGATAAAAATCTGCATGCCCGATCCCGAGTGTTCCAGTCCCTGGCAGATGAACATCTGCAAAAACGCCTGCTGGAGGAATGTGAAGCCTATAAAGAAGCAATCAGCTCAATGAAAGATATATATCACGAAGCCGCTTCTTCCTGATTTTTTTGAGTCGGTGGCGTGATACCCCGGAGTTTACGCTTGAATTCTTCCGTTACTTCCTTTGCTTCATTACGATTCCGTATCACCCTGGGGGTAATCATGATCAGCAGTTCTGTGCGCCGTGCCTCATCCCGGGTCTGGCCGAACAACTTGCCAATAACCGGGATCCTGTGCAGGATCGGTATCCCGCTCTCCGCGTTGGTCTTTGTATCTTGAATCAGTCCACCTAATACAATGGTTTCACCCGAGTTAATCGCCACGGTGCTTTCAATCTGGCGTTGTTGAATCGTGGGCGCATCAATATCCGATGAGGTGGTGCTGACCGCATTACTGACTTCCTGCTTGATTTCCATCGTCACCAGCCCGCTGCTGTTGACGCGTGGAGTAACAGTGAGCGTTACACCGGTTTGTCTGAACCGGATTTCATTCACAGTCGGTGAAGCAGGATTGATATTACTGACCGATTGGCGGGCAGGCACGGGGATTTCATCTCCCACGTTAATAAACGCGGTCTGGTTATCCAGTACCATCAACGACGGAGAAGATAATACATTCACCTCCGATTCCTGCTCCAGGATGTTCAAGGCGAGACGTACTTGGTCAGCATTATCAACAATCGTATAGGAAAAAGAAGGGCTCAGCGCAGATAAGCCCACGTCACCCAGGTCCAGGGTGCCGCGTCCCTCAGTGACGTTCCCGCGTTCAATGGAATTTTTAAAAAACCACTCCACTCCGTAATTCAGGTCGTCTTTCAGGCTGACTTCAATAATGCTGGCTTCAATCAATACCTGTAACGGCACCACATCCAACTTGGCAAGCGCTGTTTCCACCATCTTGTAATCCTGCGGGGTGGCCAGTATTACCAGCGCATTACGCACATCGTCCGCAATGATCTCAACTGACTGGCCGGAAGGCAAGGCTATCCCGCCTCCTTCGTCGCCACCAGCCTGGCTGATAGCCTGAATGGCGTCAGCCATTGCACCGGTAGCCGCTTCACCGCCCTCGACTGTAATTTCAACCGGGGTCAAACCCGGAGCGAGTTGCACACCCCCGTCCGGGGATGGAGTCGATTCGGTTTTTGTAGCGAAGATGCGACCCAGGATTTCTCCCAACTCAGTCGCTTTGGCATTTTGTACGTCGTAAACATATAGACGTTTATCCACTGATTTACCCGGCCGGTCCAATCGATGTACCCAAATCGCAACTTCTCGCAATGCGGCAGGCGTTGAACTGATCAACAGGATGGATTGCAGGCGGTCCATCGGCACTATACGTATTAACCCATCAAGCAATTCTTTGCTGCTATCCGCCTCTAGCGCACCCAGGATCGAGTCGAGTTCAGCTTTCAGTTTTTCCGGTTCAACGTAGTCCAGCGGATAAAGCCCTACTGACATGCCGCGCAACCAATCCACATCAAAAACGTCGACGGTTTCCTGTATGGTGGTGATCTCCTGTTCGTTGCCGGATATAATCACCAGGTTCCTTTTCTTGTCAATACGAAGTTCATTGCCTTCTGCCAGAAAAGGCTCAAGAATTTTTTGCATCTCCTGCGCGGCAATAAATTCCAGTGGGATGATCCTGATCGAATAACCCTCAGCGGTTCGTTTCGACAGACTTGGAGTCAGGTTGCCTTTGATTGCCTGGCTTTTTGGCATGATCCGATAAAGACCATTTTCCTTTGTGATTGCAGCGCCATTCATTGCAAGGATTTCTTCCACTAAGGCCATCAACCCTTCCTTAAGAATGGGCCTGGCGGTGGCTATCGTCACTTTACCGGTCACGTTTCCATCAATGAGGTAATTCTCATTCAGTACGTCCTTGATGACTACATTTATGAATTCGCGAATATCGGTATCCTGGAAGTTCAGCGTGATATTGCCCGGCTTGGATTTGAATTCTTCGATGCTCACTTGATATTTGATCTGCCGGTAAGTCGACCGAGTAAATGGAGCAATGAGTCACCTTATCTCTATTCCATGCTGCTGACCTTGAAAGATGCAGAAGGCGAAACGCTGGAAGTCGTCCCGCAGAAGGTCGGGTTCCGCGAAGTGAATATCAGGAATGCGATTTTCCACGTCAACGGCGCGCCGGTGAAAATGAAAGGCGTGAACCGGCACGAGCACCACCCGGACACAGGACACGTGGTCACTCGCGCATCCATGCTACGCGATATCAAAATGTTCAAGGAAAATAATATTAACGCGGTTCGCACAAGCCACTATCCCAATACGCCTCTTTTTTATGACCTGTGCGACGAATATGGAATCTGGGTGATGGATGAGGCGAATATTGAAAGCCACGGTTACGGCAACCATGCAGGGAACACGCTGGCCAATGATCCCGCCTGGGAGGCAGCACACAAGAATCGTGTCGCGCGCATGGAGGCGCGGGATAAAAATCATCCCTCCGTCATTATGTGGTCGCTTGGCAATGAGGCAGGGGTCGGTCCGAACTTTGATACGGCCTATCGTTACCTGAAAGACACGGACCCCACCCGTCCCGTCCATTACGAAGGGGATAGTCGAAGGGGCGCTCGGCACAAGGCCTCGGATGTATATTCAGTCATGTATCGGGAACCCGGTTGGGTCGGTCCCGCAGACAAGCCCTCAGTGCTTTGTGAATACACACATGCGATGGGCAACAGCAACGGGAACCTGAAAGAATACTGGGAAGACACCATTTACCCGACCCCGCGCCATATGGGCGCGTTTGTCTGGGACTGGATGGACCAGGGTTTACGCACACCGGTTCCTGCTGCTTTCCGCCACAGGATAGGTTCGGGGCCGGTTAAAGACAACTTTTTCGCCTACGGCGGCTGGCATAAACAGGATCGTCATCACGACGGCAATTTTTGCATGAACGGACTGCTGGCTGCGGACTGGAAACCACATCCCGGGTTGTTTGCCATCAAATATACCTATCGTAACATCCATGTCAGCGCGATTGACGCCGCAGCCGGACGTTTCTTTGTCCACAATCGGTTTGACTTTACCAACCTCAGGGACCTGGCAGAGACCGAATGGAACATCACCGAGAATGGACATGATTTTAAATCGGGCCAACTCGAAGCGCCGGATATTCCACCCCGGACGCAGAAGGAAGTTCAAATTAGTCTGCCATCGTTTACGCCGCAAGAAGGCAAGGAATACCTGTTGACGCTACGTTTCAGGGCGAAAGAGGAATATAGCACATTGGTCGACGTCGGGCATGAATTGGCTTTCGCCCAGTTCACACTTCAGGAATTCGACGATTTGATTGCGCCAAAAGCGCCGGTTGCGGCACTGTCCAGGCCCTCCGTTGTGAAGGATGGCAAGCATGTGACAGTTTCCGGTGACCATTTCGAGGTGGTTTTCAGCCAGTCGGAAGGCCGCATGCTTTCCTACACCTTTCAAGGCAGGTTAGTGATTCGACAGGGACCGCAACTCGACCTCTGGCGGGCCTATACGGACAATGACAAAATCCCGCTCGAACAGGGGAAATATCATTCCGTCTGGCGCGCTGCCGTGGCAAACCGGCAAACTGTCGAAGTGACTGACGAGGAAGTTGGGGCCAAGGCCGTGCGCATCGCATTTTCGGCCTGGCTGCCGACCGTGGAAGCAACTTACGGTATCAGCTACACAGTGCATGGAAACGGTGACATCAGGGTGGAAGTCCATCTTGATAAAAGCCGGACACCCTCCGATTTGAGGTTTCCACACCGTATCGGCACCGAATTGATCATTCCCGCGGGCTATGAGCAGATGAACTGGTATGGACGGGGACCGACCCCGACTTATGCCGACCGCAAATTTGAACGCATCGGCTTATTTCGGGGGACGGTCGATGCGTAATGGATCGATTACTCCCGCCCCCAGGAGAACGGCAACAAGTCCGACGTCCGCTGGATGTCGCTGGATTTTAATTATTACGGCGGGCTTTACCGGGAGGTGCGGCTTTTTGTCCGGGACAGCCTGCATATCACTGACGAAATACTGGCAGACCGACCGGCGGGCGGTGGCATTTATGTCACTTATCCCGGTGTCTCGCAGGACAACGCCGAGGTATCGATAAAAACCCATGTAGCCAACAGGGGTGATACCCCACGCCGTTTCACTATTGTCCATACGCTCATGGATGCTGATCAACAGGTGGTTTCATTTACATCGGACAGTATGACGCTGGATCCTGAAGGAGACATTCAACATGCCGCGCTGCTCAAAGTAGACTCCCCAAGGCTTTGGTCGCCCCGCTCACCGGCGCTCTACCTCCTCAACACGAGGCTTGTAAGTGAGGATAAGGACATTGATGAGCGCGCCACGCAAATCGGCATCCGGCATATAGAGATCAGCAAGGATGGTTTTTCAATTAATGGTGAGAAGATGTTTCTGCGCGGCGTCAACCGGCACCAGGAATACCCCTATGTGGGGTACGCGCTTTCTCCCAATGCGGATTACCGGGACGCCAAGCTTATCAAGGAAGCCGGTTTCGACTATGTGCGACTCTCACACTACCCGCATTCGCGTCATTTCATGCGCGCGGCAGACGAACTCGGCCTGGTTGTGCTGAATGCCATCCTCGGGTGGCAGTACTATAATCCCGATCCGGCTTTCTCCGAGCACGTCAAGCAGACCTGCCGCGACTTGATCAGGCGGGACCGCAACCATCCCAGCGTCATCGCCTGGGAATGTTCCCTGAACGAAAGCCCGATGCCGTCCGAACTGGTTGACGCGCTGAACGGGATCGTCCATGAGGAGTATCCGGGTGATCAGGCCTATTCGGCCGGCTGGGTGCCTGAGGGTTATGATATCTACCTTCAAGCCCGCCAGCATCGGTTGCCTCATCCGGAGCGACCAATTCCGGATAAGCCGTATATCGTGTCGGAATACGGCGATTGGGAATATTATGCCCAGAATGCCGGAATCAACCAGGATGCGTGGGAAGACCTGTCGGCAGCGGAGCGTACCAGCCGGCAGCTTCTTTCGGACGGAGAGGTAAGGCTTCTGCAGCAGGCGACCAATATCCAGGAGGCCCATAACGATAATCCGTCAACCCCTGCCTTCGCCGACGGTTATTGGGGCATGTTCGATTACAATCGGGGCTATGCCGATGATCTTGAGGCCTCCGGGTTGATGAGTCTTGAGCGTATTGCAAAACCTGCCTACTACTTTTTCCGCAGCCAGAGGGATGCCGAAGAATCATCTGCGCATTACGCCTCGGGTCCTTTCGTCCATATTGCGAGCGAATGGCGCGCAGACTCCCCGCGCTCAGTGCGGGTTTTTTCCAATGGTGATGAAGTCGAACTGTATCTCAATGGGGAAAGTCTCGGCCGCCGTACTCCTGACCTCAATCGTATCTCGAAAAATCTTCGCCATGCACCGTTTACATTCGAAACCTCACGATTTATTCCGGGTACTCTGGAAGCTGTTGCTTACAAAGATGGCGTGGAGATCAAGCGCCACTCGGTACAGACGCCCGGTGAACCGGCTGGTGTAATTACCTATCTGGCGACTCAGGGTGTTGACCCTGTTGAAAATGATCTGGTGTTTGTCCAAGCCAAAATTGTTGACGCTAAAGGAGTCACTGTTCCTGTATCCGGCAGGCACATCAGATTTTCCGTTGCTGAAGGTTTAGAGCTAATCGGACCTGACCTGGCAACCAGCGAAAATGGAACCGCTGCCATCCTGGTGAAAGTAAACGATATTGACGGCGAGCATGCCGTTTCCGCCAGGATGGAGTAAGCCAGCCCCTCCATTCGTCATACTGGCTTGACCCTCGGCCCGTCATACCGGCCGGGGATTGGCCGGTACCCAGTCACAGGGACGTAATTAGACGTGTCGCCTCCGGCGACGCATTGTTTTACTGGATTCCTGCTTGCGCAGGAATGGTGAACGAGGGATTTTTACTCTGACCCCAAATTTTCCGCAAAGCACAACTTGACGCTTGTAAAGAATATCAGTAAGTTACCATTTCTTCTTATTGATTAATCTGTGGAATTATCTGGTGGGTAAGTCAAAGCCAATACTACGCGGCGCGGAAATCTTCGTGCAGGCATTGAAAGATGAAGGGGTAAAGCATGTTTTCGGTTACCCCGGCGGCGCCGTATTGCATATTTACGATGAACTTTACAAGCAAACCGAGGTTGAGCATATCCTGGTACGCCACGAGCAGGGCGCCACTCACGCAGCCGATGGTTACGCCAGGGCAACGGGCCGTCCCGGCGTAGTGCTGGTCACATCCGGCCCGGGGATTACCAATGCCATAACGGGTATTGCAACGGCGTATATGGATTCCATTCCCCTGGTTGTTTTCAGCGGCCAGGTTCCCACTTCCGTTATCGGCAACGACGCGTTCCAGGAGGTCGATGCCATAGGCATCTCCAGGCCCTGCGTAAAACACAATTTTCTCGTTTACGATGTAAAAGACCTGGCGGGCATCATCAAGAAGGCATTTTACGTGGCCTGCAGCGGTCGTCCCGGCCCCGTACTGGTGGATATCCCAAAGGACGTTACGGCAAACTCCTGTGCCTATGAGTACCCGGATACAGTCGATATGCGTTCCTACCGGCCCACCGTCAAAGGCCACCCGGGCCAGATCAAGCGGGCAATCAAGCTCATGCTGAAAGCGCGCAAACCCATGATCTATTCGGGCGGCGGCGTTATTCTTTCAAACGCCGACGCCGAGTTGATTGAATTTACCCGGAAGTTGGGTTTTCCAATCACCAATACGTTGATGGGACTGGGCGCGTATCCGGCGACGGACCGGCAATTTATCGGTATGCTGGGAATGCACGGCACCTACGAGGCCAATATGGCCATGCACCAGTGTGATGTATTGATTGCCATCGGTGCGCGTTTTGATGATCGGGTCACGGGCGATTTGGAAAAATTCTGCCCCCACGCGAGGATCATCCATATCGACGTCGATCCGTCCTCCATTGCCAAGAACGTGCCCGTGGATGTCCCCATTGTCGGTGACGTCAAACACGTGTTGCAGGATATCAATGCCGGTTTGAAGAGCATCAGTGACCGGCCTGACGTGGACGACTGGTGGCGCCAGATTAATGACTGGCAGGCTATGGATTGTCTGCGCTATGACAAGAACTCCAGTCTGATTAAACCGCAACAGGTTATTAAACGATTGTATGAACTGACCGAAGGCAATGCTTATGTGTCTTCGGACGTCGGTCAACATCAGATGTGGGCCGCCCAGTTCTATAAATTCGACAAGCCGCGGCGCTGGTTGAATTCAGGCGGTCTCGGCACTATGGGGTTCGGCTTACCGGCGGCGATGGGGGCCAAGATAGCCTACCCGGATGAAACGGTAGTCTGCATCACCGGTGAGGCCAGCCTGGTGATGTGCATCCAGGAGCTTTCAACCTGCCTGCAATACCGGACACCGATCAAGATTATTAACTTGAACAACCGTTATATGGGCATGGTCAGGCAGTGGCAGGAGTTCTTTTACGAAAAGCGCTATTCACATTCTTATATGGAGGCCTTGCCTGATTTTGTCAAACTAGCCGAAAGCTTTGGACACGTTGGGATGCGTATCGAAAAGTCCGCTGACGTAGACGCGGCGCTTAAAGAGGCGCTGGCAATGGAGGATAAGCTGGTTTTGATGGACTTTATTACCGACCAGACCGAGAACGTATATCCGATGATAGCTGCGGGCAAGGGACAGCACGAAATGCACCTGGCGCCCGGTTCAGAAGAGCGGGAACTGGCCTGATGCGCCATATTCTGTCCCTCCTGGTCGAAAATGAGGCCGGGGCGTTATCCAGGATTTCCGGCCTGTTCTCTGCCCGGGGCTTCAATATTGAATCCCTCACCGTTGCGCCGACAGAAGAACCCAGCATTTCACGAATGACCATAGTCACCTCCGGTTCTGATGCGATTATCGAGCAGATTACCAAGCACGTGAACAAACTGGTGGATGTGATAAAAGTCGTGGATTTAAATGAAAGTGATCATATCGAAAGGGAATTGATGCTGGTGAAAGTCAAGGCGCTTGATTCTTCCCGGGAAGAACTGATGCGTTTGAGTGATATTTTCAGGGGGCGTATCATCGACGTGAATGAAAATTCTTATACAATAGAAATAACCGGCAACGGTGACAAGCTGGATGCCTTCCTGAAAGCTGTCAAACCTGAAATGATCCTGGAAACTGTCAGAACCGGCGTTTCCGGTATCGCTCGCGGAGATAGGGCAATCAGGGTCTAACATGGATATACAGGATATGCAGGATATTTGGGGTCAGAGTATGTGTCGGGATATGTGCTGATAAACCAGGCCCCAAATAATTTTACTCTGACCCCAGGATCCAGAGTTTAACCAGCGTGATGAGACAAGCCAAGAGAGGTAAAGAGTGAATATATATTATGACAAAGATGCGGACCTGTCCGTAATAAAAAGCAAGAAAGTCGCCATTATAGGGTATGGGTCCCAGGGTCACGCCCATTCCAATAACCTGAGTGATTCCGGAGTGGAAGTGTGTGTCGGTCTCCGCCAAGACTCCGCTTCTGCAGCCAAGGCAAAGACAGCCGGCCTGACTGTCAAGAGCATAGAGGACTCGGTCGGCTGGGCAGACGTCGTGATGATCCTGGCCCCGGATGAACACCAGGCGGCGCTGTATCGCACACAGGTTGAACCGCATATAAAGAATGGTGCGGCGCTGGCCTTTGCCCATGGATTTAACATCCATTTTCGCCAGATAGAGCCGCGTTCGGACCTGGACGTGATCATGATTGCCCCGAAAGGTCCGGGACACCTGGTTCGCTCCACGTACCTGGAAGGCGGTGGCGTGCCCTCTCTGATAGCCATCCACCAGGATGCGTCCGGCCAGGCCAGGGATATTGCGCTGTCATACGCTTCCGCTAATGGTGGTGGGCGCGCCGGCGTGATTGAAACCAATTTCCGGGAGGAGACGGAAACGGACCTGTTTGGCGAGCAGACGGTATTATGCGGTGGCATAACAGCCTTGATTCAAGCCGGATTTGAAACCCTGGTTGAAGCGGGTTATGCACCGGAGATGGCTTATTTTGAGTGTTTGCACGAGACGAAGTTAATCGTCGATTTGATCTACGAAGGGGGTATCGCCAACATGCGTTATTCCATCTCCAATACGGCTGAATACGGTGATTTTACCCGCGGGCCAAGGGTTATCGGCCCCGAGTCGAAAAAAGCAATGGAGGAGATTTTGCAGGAAATCCAGAAAGGTGATTTTGCCAGGGAATTCATTATGGAAAACCTGACCGGAACGCCGAAGATGAAAGCAATGAGGAGAACGAGCAAGGAGCACCAGATCGAGCAGGTAGGTGAGAGGCTGCGTTCAATGATGCCGTGGATCAGGGAAAACAAACTGGTGGATATGGAAAAGAACTGAGGCATCAGGGGTCAACTGTGATATTTGGGGTCAGAGTAAAAATACTTAATAGCACAGCAACACAATCTACCGGATTGGCCGTATTTTTACTCTGACCCCACAAATCCGCCAGGAGCGGATTTGGAGGTCCGCAGGACGCCCGCAGGGTGTGTGCCAGGGAAGGCGCACATCAAATATCCTTCACACAGGACATAAAGTATGATTAAGCGTCGCAGGGGAATTTACCTGCTGCCCAACCTGTTCACCACATCGGCCCTGTTTGCCGGGTTTTATGCAATTGCTGCCGCGATGAATGGACGCTTCGAATCTGCCGCCATCGCCATCTTTATTGCGATGATCCTTGATGGCATGGATGGCCGTATTGCCAGGTTGACCAAGACGGAAACCGATTTTGGCGTTCAATACGATAGCTTGTCCGACATGGTTTCATTCGGACTGGCGCCGGCCCTGGTGGTCTACCAGTGGTCTTTGCACGATCTGGGCAAGTTGGGCTGGTTGGCCGCTTTCATTTACGCGGCAGCGGCGGCGTTGCGCCTGGCCCGGTTCAATACCCAGGCCGGTAGCGCCGACAAACGCTATTTCCAGGGATTACCCTGTCCGGCGGCGGCTGCAGTCATCGCCGGTCTGGTCTGGTTCGGTAGCGTCGGCCAGCCTGTTGACAGTAATACCCTGGTTGTCTTTGCTTTTTCACTGACAATTTGCGTCGGTCTCCTGATGGTCAGCAACATCCGATATCACAGTTTCAAACAATTCGATTTGCACGGCAAGGTGCCTTTTTTCAACATATTGTTCATCGTCCTGATCATTGCTCTGATTGCCGTCAGACCCTCGCTGGTACTATTTTTGCTATCCATCATCTATGTCATTTCCGGTCCCCTGGTGACACTGGTACTGATTAGGCGCCATAGAAGCAAACGAATCAATATCGAAGACAAGGAGCAGGCAACGGATTGATACAAATTAGTTGGTAACGGGTCAAAAATTGACTATACTAATTCGTGGGCTGTCATAGATGTAGGTGGTACCGGAAATTTGTTTCTGCCGTACAATAGATAGCTGAATTACAGTAATACATTTCACAAAGTAAGGGGGAGAGCAGTATGAGTACGAGGGGAACCGTCAAATGGTTCAACAATGCTAAAGGGTTTGGCTTTATTGAACCGTCTGAAGGCGGAGATGATATTTTTGTACATTATTCGTCTATAAAATCTGAAGGCTATAAGACTTTAAATGAGGGGCAGAGCGTTACCTATACCGCTGAGCAAGGACCAAAAGGGTACCATGCTATAGAGGTGGTTGTTGTCAACTGAATGGACTGACATCGCCTGATAAAACCCCGTGCTTGCGGGGTTTTGTTTTAATTGTTTATCCTCAGAGAGCGGAACAACATCTTTCGGGCATTGCGACGCCTTTGAACCTGTGGACAATGATGTTTGAATCAGTTAATCATAGTGGAAATCAAATAGCGGTCCTGACAGTCATATCAACATCATGGGATTATTTGAACAGGTTTTAGTCGGTATATTAGCCGCCGGCGTCCTTTTCTTTTTCTGGCCCGGGGCCAAGGCCGCGATGAAGAAAAGCAGGGAGGCGGAGAATCCGGATTGGTCAAGTGCGCTTATACCTATCGGCATAGTGGTCCTGTTTATTGTGTTCTTGATCATCCTTGCCCGAAATTGATCGTTAACCTGTTTCAAGTCGATTTTCCATGTACGAGCTCTCTCTGGTAGAAAAAATAGTCGTCGCCGCCGTTCCCATTATCTTTGCCATTACCGTGCATGAAGTCGCCCACGGCTGGGTGGCGAGTAAACTGGGTGATCCCACGGCAAAGCTGGCTGGTCGGTTGACGCTGAACCCGGTAAGACACATCGACCCGGTAGGTACCATTGCCGTCCCTCTCATCATGATCGCCTTGACGCCTTTTGCCTTCGGTTGGGCAAAACCGGTACCGGTGGACTGGCGCAACCTGAAGCAGCCGAGGCGTGACATGGCGCTGGTGGCGGCGGCAGGACCGGGAGCTAATCTCATTATGCTGGCGCTATGGACGCTGCTGCTGTCAGTTTTGTTTGCAACAGGCAACTCCTTTTCTTATATGTCAACCTTATTGATTGAAATGGCGAAGGTCGGGATCATCATCAATATCGTATTGATCGCCCTGAACCTGTTGCCCTTGCCTCCCCTGGATGGTAGCCGGATTGTAACGGCTTTCCTTTCACCCGCAGCAGCGCAAAAGTATAACGTCCTGGAACGCTGGGGCCTGCCGATCCTGGTCGTCCTGATCTTTACCGGAGTCCTGGGAAAAATCCTGCATCCGCTGATTGGTTTCATGCTTTCAATCGTGAATACATTGCTAAGCGGATAATCAGCAATGACCCAAAATTCCGAGTTCGTCAGTTCCCTGCTGGAGTTACTGGCGCCTTTCGGGAACGTTCGCGCCAAAAAGATGTTTGGCGGCCACGGCATATTTAAGGACGAACTGATGTTCGGCCTGGTTGCCGATGAGACACTGTACCTGAAGGCAGATGACGCAAACAGGTCTGATTTTGAAGAGCGTGGCCTGCAGCGATTTGTCTATTACAAACAGGATAAACCCATGTATTTGTCCTATTACGAGGCACCGGAAGAGGCCCTAGACAATTCCGAAGACATGCTTACCTGGGCGGGAAAATCCTTTGCTGCCGCAATCCGTTCAGGTACAAAAAAACGTGAAAAGAAAAAATAGTGTGTAGCGATTATTGATCCCAATTAGTAGTATCGGTAAAAGGCGACTTATGGCAGACTATATGCCCAGACGATCTTACAGGAGTTAGCAATGAGAAAGACTGCGAGCATGTCACAGTCTCACTTATTTCCGGAGAAGCAGAGACGCCAGCTTGAACCCGTTGTCGGCCAGAAATATACTCGCGATCAGGTATCAATTTATTTTGACCGCGCCGAGAATCACTACGAGGACTGGCCGAGCCCAACTTGTATTATCTCTGATGGACCGTACGGAGTGGGTGGTTTCCCAGGCGATAACCACACTGCCGAATCCTTGGTTGAGTGGTACAAACCACATATCAAAATGTGGAGCGAACGTTCTACCCCGGAGACGACTTTGTGGTTTTGGAACACGGAAATAGGTTGGGCGACTGTACATCCGCTACTGGCAGCACACGGTTGGGAATACCGTTGCTGTAACATTTGGGATAAGGGACTTGGGCACATTGCCGGCAATGCCAACACGCAAACGTTGAGGAAATTTCCGGTAGTGACAGAAGCATGTGTACATTACGTCAAAGCAGCCCGCTTTCAAGTCGACGGCAAGACACTGACCATGCAGAGATGGCTTCGACATGAATGGAGGCGTACAGGCTTACCTTTGCAACTGGCTAATGAAGCGTGTGGCGTGCTGAACGCTGCAACCCGGAAATATCTTACAGCTGACCATCTCTGGTACTATCCGCCTGTGGAGTCCTTCGTGAAATTGGTGGGTTACGCAAACGAACATGGCGACCCAAACGGTCGTCCGTATTTCAGCACAGATGGAAAACACCCTGTTTCGGCTGACCAGTGGAGTAAGCTGCGAGCAAAATTCAAGTGTGGTTTAGGTATCACTAATGTTTGGCGCGAACCGCAGGTCAGCGGCTCTGAGCGGATCCAGGGAGTAAGAAATGGGATGAAATACAAATTCCGTAGCTTGCATGGTAGCCAGAAACCTTTGAAATTCATTGACTCGATTATTCGGGCTTCAACTGGCAAAGGTGACGTTGTCTGGGAGCCTTTTGGTGGATTATGTCCGGGAGCGGTGGTTTCATATCATTCCACCCGCCGATACTATGCCGCGGAGATCATTCCTGAATTCTACATTGCTGCAATGGAAAGGCTCACTACCTCATGATCGCCAGAAGCAACTCTGCTACTCCAGTCACGCCGAGAAGGGAATTGCCCGAAAATGACTGGGAACACTTCCGTCTCTATAAAGACGTCCGGGAAACAATAGCGTGTCTGCCAATCTATTTCCGCACAGAAACTCATATTTCCGGGATCATGGCTACCGATCTACATACCTTGAATACGGTACTCGGAGCGACGATTGAAGAGCAGGTTGTACGCACATTGAACCTGACAAGGAATACATGGGACCCGGATGAAAAGTATGCTCTTTATAGTTTTGTCAGGCAAGCACAGACTTTCCCCGATGTTCTTTTGCGCAAAACATCAAGTGGTGAGATTTTATTGGGTATTGAACTTAAAGGTTGGTACTTGCTAGCGAAGGAGGCTGAACCCAGCTTGAGGTTTCAAACCACCGCTGCAGCCTGTGCTAAACAGGACTTGATTGTTGTGGTTCCATGGGTTTTGGGCAACGTCATCAGTGGCTCCCCGAATCTCTTTGAACCATTTATCGAATCGGCAAATTTTGCTGCGGAATATCGCAACTATCATTGGCAACATATCCGAAAAACCAGACAGCACACGGACATTAAGCTTCCAGGTGGAATTGAACCGTATCCGAGCAAGTCGGATCAGATTCTCGACAAGCCAGCATCGGACGGCGGAGGCAATTTCGGTCGATTAGCTCGTACGGGGATTATGGACACGTATATGAATAAGCTTGATGATGTGCAACTGTGTGGTATTAAGACGGTTTATTGGCGAGAGTTTTTGAAAACATTTCAAGAAAGCACGACCGATGTTCAGGCTCGTACCGCCTTAGAGCGATTGAAGCTGCGAGTTCAACAAGCAACAGATATTCCTTCTCCAAAGGCACAATCAGCGCTCGCAATAATGGGAGAGCTTGAACGCCTGCTCGATTTGACCGATTAACAAAAAGCGCAGTTCACAACGCTTTTTTTGATAGAAGTTTTAAGGAGTCGGAAGATGAAAATTAAATATTTTGAAGATACCGATACAGCATTGATAGAGTTTTCTGAGCAAACAGTCCATGAAACCAAAGAAATTAATGAAAATATTTATATAGATATCGCTGCAAATGGAAACCTGGTCGGTATGACTATAGAACATGCCAGGACGCAGGCAAAGATTGATGAGTTGTTCTTCCAGCAAATGCCGGCTGGTTCAGCCTGACAACAGGGGTAATACTACCATCTGACAGTCCGTAACCTTGCGAATTCCATTGCTCCAGACGCGTTTTGTGATAAAGTTAGTCGCCGCTCGAAGAATAAGAACAGGGGGGAGGGCAATGACCGGTAACTGTATCAATCTATCACCTCAACGCTTTACACTCCTCGGCAAAACTCTCGCAGGTTTCATACTGCTGCTAGTCTCAATAGGCGCTAACGCCGCAGTGGAACAGGAAATACAGTTCGTATTCAATACCTTTTCATTCCTTGTCTGGGGCGCGTTGATAATGTGGATGTGCGCCGGTTTCACCATGCTCGAAGCGGGTTCGGTGCGCACCAAGAACGCCTCGGTCATTTGCCTGAAGAACATCGGGCTTTATTCCATCGCCGGCCTCATGTACTACTTCGTGGGCTACAATCTCATGTATACGGATGTGTCCGGGTGGATCGGCTCTTTCACCTTTCTCTACGGCCCGTCGGCGGACGAGCTTGCTTTGCTGTCCGGTGATGAGAATGCGAAAGCCGCGGTGATCGATAACGGTTATTCCGTAATGTCCGACTGGTTCTTCCAGATGGTGTTTGTCGCGACTACTGCGTCCATTATTTCCGGAACCATGGCTGAACGGGTGCGGCTGTGGTCATTTTTTATCTTTACTATTTTTCTGACCGGTCTCATTTATCCCATCGTCGGCGCTTGGACCTGGGGCGGCGGCTGGCTCAATGAAATGGGCTTTCAGGATTTTGCCGGGTCCACTATTGTCCACTCGACCGGCGGCTGGGCAGCGCTGGCCGGCGCCCTGGTAGTAGGTCCGAGATTGGGCAAATTCCGTCCTGACGGCAGTGTCAAGTCCACGCCGCCATCGAACGTCCCTATCGTGACCCTGGGTGTCTTTATCCTGTGGCTCGGCTGGTTCGGCTTCAACGGCGGGTCGCAACTCGCCTTGGGCGGTGCAGCCGATGCAGTGGCAATGAGCAACGTGCTGGTCAATACCAACCTGGCGGCGGCGGCCGGGGTTATGGCGGCTATCAGCGTATCACGGCCTCTCCTGGGACGGGTTGACCTGCTCGCCGGACTGAACGGTGCAATAGCCGGGCTGGTCTCAATTACCGCGGGCCCGGATATCGTCGCTCATTACTGGGCGGTCGCTATCGGGATGGTCGGGGGCGTTATCTGTGTGGTCGCAATGAAGCTCCTGGAAACATGGAAAGTGGATGACGTAGTCGGCGCGATCCCCGCGCACCTGTTTGCCGGTGTCTGGGGCACCCTGGCAGTCTGCATTGCAGCCGGCGGCAACTTAATGGTGCAGCTTACCGGCGTGCTTGCGGTCGGGGCGTTTGTCTTCCTGGCTTCATTTGTGCTGTGGTTTGCCATTGAGAAGACTATAGGAGTCCGGGTAACTGCCGCTGTTGAAGAGCTAGGCCAGGATTCGGCGGAACTCGGAATTGAGTCCTATCCCGAGTTTGTACTGATGCCGGACGCGGATGATGTTGATTTTCTGACCAGGGTAGATTGAACTCCGCTTATTTAGCGGGGCCAAGTAAATAATCCGGTTCGCAATATTCCAGGGAAGGGATAGCTGACAAGGCATTACATATTTCAAGCGCTTTTTTTGCATTCTCCCATTCGGGCCATTCAAAAACCCAGGTTTTGAAACGGGCAAGCTCAATTACCATTGAGAGTCCCGCGGTTGTAGTTTTATCAAGTATTAAGGTTCTTTCCTTTGCCCCAGGCCATTGTCCAAAGGTGAGGATAATACCTTTTGCTTGTGGAATATCCATATTGTGCGGAGGAAGGGTTTCAGCATCTTCAGTTGTCGAAGTTGGGACATGATTTTTTGAGGATGAAGAGATAATGCTTAATTTTTCTCCGGCTTCTCCCTGTAATGGAAATTCCTTTGCATGGGCAAAGGGGTGTGCAGTCAAGAGTATGAACAATGCCAGATAAATAAAAACTGTCACCGGCCTATCGACTTGATAACGCTGGATAATCATTCTTGATGGAACAAACATATCTGGCATTATTGACACCGTACTGTTAATTTAGTTGCAATCATAGAGCTTCCTGAACTACAAGAAGGTGTACAAATGAATCCTGCAGAAGAAACGAAAATCATAGTAGCCGATATTAAGATGCCATTCATCTCAATGGTCATTTTCATGGTCAAATGGGCGATAGCGGCAATTCCGGCGATTATCATTTTGTTTATATTGGGTGCAATCCTGTCCGGTATATTCGGCAGTTTATTTCTCGGCATCGGTGTATAAGGTGGTCCCTATTTGTGACCGTCGCCAAGGAGAGCCTGTCATGTGCGGCGTAATATCCTGCCCGGGTCGGCCGGGCCGTAGATACTGCGTGTCCGGGAATACATAAGACTGCCGGCGACTGCCCAGGCGAGGACGATTATCCATTCATGGGGCCAGAGCAGGGCGGCGGGCATGCCGGGCAGGTAAATAGTGATCAGGGCCACGGCGAGTATCAGGGCCAGCCAGCCGACGACGGTTGAATTACCGGCGCGGAACGGTCGTTCCATTCCGGGTTCGCTCCGGCGCAGGAGTAGCCAGGAAACCGCCACCAGTGCATAGGCGATAATGATGCCGAAGCTGCCGGCATTGAGCAGCCACAACAGTATGGGTCGCCCGAAGAACGGCGCGGTGATACAAAAAACCGTTATGAGATAAATGGCGTTGACCGGCGTTTTATAGACCGGGTGGAGTACCGCGAAAGTACGGGGCAGCATATTGGCGTGGGCCAGGGCGTAAATAGTACGGCTGCCGCCCACGACAAAGGCGTTCCAACTGGTAAGAATACCGGCCAGGCCGGCCAGCAGGAGCAGGAATTCTCCCCACTTCCCACCCAGGGCAACGGCAGCGGCCTCGGCGGTTCCCACGTCGGCGGCAGCCAGTGCCGTGGCGTCCAGGCACAAACCGACCGCGAGGATGACAAAGATGTAAAACAACACCGCCAGGATGACTGAGAACATCAAGAGGCGTCCGATGGTGTTACGGGGGAGATCAATTTCTTCTGCCGCCTGTGGTATGACGTCAAAACCCACGAACAGGATCGGTACTAACACCAGGACACCGGCAAACCCGGCGAAGCCGTTATTGAAAAATGTTTGAATATTGTTCGGGTGTCCGTTCAGGGGAGCGCCGGTAAACAGCGCCAGTCCCGCCAAGATAATGACAGTTGTTACCGCCGTCTGAACCTGTGTCGTCAGTTTTACTCCGCGGACATTAATCCAGGCGATGACTATCGACCCTGCCACCCCCACCAATGCCCAGCTCAGGTAGACATCCCAGCCGGACACCGTCCACAGGTAGATCACCCTGTTTTGGCCCAACAGGCTTTCCAGTATCGTCGGAAAGGCGACAGACTCAAAGGCGGCCACTGATACGTAACCCAGCAGGATCGCCCAAGTGCATATAAAAGAGCCGAGATCTCCCATTGCCCGATAACTGTAAACATGCTCCCCGCCCACCAGCGGCATGGCGGCGGCTAACTCCGAGTATGCCAGACCGATGAATAAGATAGCGATACCACCCAGGGCAAAGGCCAGGACCGCGCCTCCGACGCCGGCCTCGAGAATCCAGTTATCGGTCAGGATCACCCAACTGAAACCGATCATGGCGCCGAATGACAGGGCCAGTACTTCTCGTCTCGCCAACACGCGCGCAAACGACACGGAATCAGCCTGTTTCATGTCTAGCCCGGGTTGGGTTAATCCACTATACGGATTTTATTACCTACTGTATTTACCGGTTCGCCGTTTTCAAAACGTGGCCGGTAGATGCGCCCGCGGATCGTTTTCTTGGCTTTTCTGCGGGCGGAGGTAGCATCCGGCGGCTCCGATTCGAGAATCTGTACATTTTTCGCGCGGCCGGTGCTGGATACGTCAAACGACGCGAGGACGGATGTTGTCTTCTCTTGTTCCAGTTTGTCATCGATTTCGGGTAACGGCAGCCGCAGCGCCGGCAAATTCTGCGGCTTACCGAATAATTCTTCAATTACTTCCTGGTGTTCACCGGTATCAGCCAGGAGTTGATAAGCGGATTTGTAGTTCTTGTGGGCCGTGGTTTTCTTGCCTCTCAGGAGATTCCAGTCACCCAGGTGCACCAGGGCCTTGGCATGGGAATCCCTGGGCAGGTCAGGATTAGTCTCATGAATTTGCACAATATGTCGCAACGCCTTGCCGACTGCAACGATACGTTGCCCCAGGGCAAAGTCCTTGTTGCTTGACTGGCTGGCATAATAGCTTGGGTCAGGTACCCTTATGGTATTACAGATACGTCTGGCGCCGCCGTTGGCTGTCGGAACGGTGCGGCACATCACCTGGGTCCTGGTCGGACTGCCGGCCCCATGAAACTCATCCTGCGGGGTATTGGCAACTTCAATGGCATACTGGTAGTTTGTCAATGCCCTGCCGTAGAGCGGGTTGATCAGCCTTGGATCATTCTCACCATACTGGCGTTCCAGGATAATAATCGTATCCCGGAAAAGTTTTTCGGACTCGCCGATAGTACTGATTGCGCTGCTATCCAGCAGGTCTTCCTTGTAGGCTTTCAGCTTCCAGCGCCCGACCGTATCGACGACGGGTAACAGACGTGGGTCGCCGGCATCATAATTGCGCTTGTTTATCCATAGCAGTTGTTGATAGTTCTGATCCACTTCCTCCCAGTTAGCACTGGCGATATTGCTTTTGATGAGTTGTTCCAAAATGAGCAGTTGGCTGGTACTGTACAGGCCTTCATTGACCCGCTTGATTTGCAGGGCGCGTGCGAATGCATCAACGGCTTCATCATGCTTTCCGTCGTTTTGGTAGACCAGACCGACGGATAATAGAAATTCACCCGTAGCGGGGTCATAAACACCGTGCTCCGCTTCCCGCGCCTGAATTTCCCGTTCGTATTCCGCTATGGACCGGGGAAGATTAA
The DNA here is from genome assembly GCA_965205405.1 of Gammaproteobacteria bacterium. Lineage (GTDB taxonomy): Bacteria > Pseudomonadota > Gammaproteobacteria > Eutrophobiales > Eutrophobiaceae > JAAXHV01. The sequence goes on along the minus strand of OZ242169.1, from coordinate 370,569 downwards.
CCTGTGCTTGGGTATAGGAACTGATTGGACCGGCGTCTGCGGTATTTTCGAAAAGGATGTCTCAGTTTGGGAATAGGGCGCGCAGGTGATCGAAATTAAAGCTAATGCCGTCCCAATTTGAAATAGGCCAAGTTTCATTAAACAGTCACATAACTCGAGTAATCATTATGACCCTGGATTTCCCATTATAGTTCATGGCTAAAGTATAGCACCCTTACTCTGCATTTCTCATTAGTGGGCGCAATGACTAATCGTCAGGATAGACGATTTGCACGGCCGCAGGCCGCCCGTTGGGTTGCGCCCAGGGATGGGCGCAATGACAAACGCATGAAGGCCATCCAATCGAAATGGTTCGATTTTACTTGGTGTTTATTGCTGGGATTCCAAAATCTGGATCTGTATGGCTTTGCATGAGTGGCCGTTCATTGCTGATTTATCATCCGGGCATACTGAAGCAGCCACCAAAACATCCATCTCAGCCAGAAACTCTATATAGTCGTCTTTTTCGGCACGGGGAGGGTCAATGCGAATGGCGCCATCTCCCTTGGGGTCGATACGGACATTGGCAAAAGCGTTGAAAACGCTAGGGCTATAGATATCTTCAAGCGCCAGGCCGAACTCTCTTAGAGCGTCAGTAAAATTGTCGCTGCAGCTTCGATGACCAGGCGCCTTCCAGATATCCATCATCGTTCTCGTGCAGTGAGGCCCCAGGAAATGATCGCCAATTTTGTTATCGGTAACAGTTAACATCACGTTCTCATAGGGAACCTTGGAGTAGAGCTTACTAAGTCTGTAATGACTACCTATACCGGAGGGATGGAAATAATTCAGACCTCCGGAAAACTCGGCCATGAACTGTTCTTTATAATTGTGTGCGTTTAAAAATATGAGGCCGGCCACTTGTTTCCCTTCATGTTCTATGACGCGAAACACCTGCCCCTTATTGACCCTGAAGGCCTTGCCAGTGCACTTGGGGATGACGAATTCATTAATAACCTTTGAGGTCATTGTTTCTTATTCCTTCCATTCCAAAACCTGGAACCTTAAGGCTTTGGCTTTAAAATCATTACACGGACTTGTTTCATCCGGGCATACTGATAAAACGGCAATAACATCCATCTCCGCCAGAAAGTCTACATAGTCGCCTGTTTCGGCAAGTGGGCGTGCAAAGTTCATGCTGCCATCTTCGCCAAGCCACGAGTGCATCCATACGTTGAAGATAGTCTCGTCATAGGTATCTTCCTGCTCTAAGCCAATCTCTCTGAAGGCATCGGCAAAGTTATCGCTGCAAGTCCGAGTCCCCGGGAGGCCAAGATGTTCAAGTAATCGATTTGAGCAGTGACACATCATGAAATGACCCGCTCTTTCCCCCCCTCTGGCGCCGCTACCAACTTTGTCATCGACGACGGTTGCCATGACATTCTCATACGGGGGCTTGGAGTAGAGCCTGGTGAGTCGATAATAGCCACCTGTTCCCTGCATACTGTTCAGCATGGCGGAATACTCACCGGCGAAGTGCTCTTTATAATTGTGTGCGTTTAAAAAAGTAAGATCGACTACCTGTTTCCCTTCATGTTCTATGACACGAAAAAGCTGGCCCTTGTTGACCCTCATCGTCTTACCCGTACTCTTGGGAACGACGAGATCCTGGATGACTTCCCACCCCATGGTTTTTTTACTTCCTATTGCACCAGGCCACTCAAAGATCAGTCTTGAAGGTGGTCCGGGAGGGGGTTGAGATAAATCAATGCCCAGAGTTTCCCGGAGAAAATTCTTTTGCATGACTGGAAGGTCTTTTTCCGACCGTGAGAATTCCTGGAGCATGGAAAACGGGTCATCGGACTGAAACACCAGGATGAGCAGGTCTCCTTGAGGTGTTTCCTGTATATGCCAGCTCTCATGCAAAATGCCAAAACCCTTTAGCGTCTCTTCAAAATCTTCGTGTTGAACAGCTTCTGTTATATGGTGCTCCAACGCTTTTATTTTCCCTGGCGGTATCGGAACTGCCATTGCAAGTACAGGCATGAGTATCTCCTTTTAGTAGTAGAGAAAAAGTTACTTATAGATATTTGGGGTCAGAGTAAAAATACTTGATATTTGGGGTCAGAGTAAAAATACTTAATAGTACAGCAACACAATCTACCGGATTGCCCGTATTTTTACTCTGACCCCAAATATCTTTTTACTCTGACCCCAAATATCACCAGACAGCATCCTCAGGCTTCCGGTGGACCAGCCTGAATCTGTTCGCGTACCTGCTCCAACGTTCCCGGTCTGCCGCAGTCCAGCCATTCGAACCACCAGGTGGCGCCGGCGTCCCGGTAGGATTGTAACCTGCTGCGCGCCTCACTCCTGTCCAGTCCGTAGGTAATACCAGAGGCGATCACATCAAATGGTTCATCTGTGTCGCGCAATCCCGAGGTAAACTCAACCACCTCCCGAATCTGTTCCGGGCTGGGAGACATAATCACGCGCAGGTCTATATCCGAGATGTCCTGTGTTTCTTCAAGAATCGCCGGTATTACGTGGGGCATGATACCGTCCCAACGCGCGGCCCGGCGTTGGCCTGGTTTTGCCGGTAACATGGCGGCAACCCAAACCGGAATGCGCGGGCGTTGCACTGGACGCGGGAGTAGTCTGGCGTCCTTAATCCGGTACATTTCACCATCGAAGTTTACGGCTTCTCCCGTATGCAGTTTTTCCATGATGGCGACTCCTTCGTCTGTTTTCCTCGCCAGCACTTTCTTATCAGGATCTTCCCCGAAATTCGAAAATTCCTGATCCAGACCTCCCAACCCGATTCCAATGCGCAGGCGTCCGCCCGATAATTGATCCAGGCTGGCGAACTCCTTTGCCAGCTTCCATGGTCGCCGGCGGGATACCGGTGTGACCATTGCTCCGATAATGACCTTCTTTGTGACCGCGGCGATCGCTCCAAGCGTTACGGTGGGGTCGGCAAGGGCCAGGTAACCCCCGGGATCCAGAATCAAATGATCACAAATGAAATAACCGTCCCAGCCCGCCTGTTCGGTGATTCTGGCCAGATCAAGCAGATTATTCGGGTCGGAATATTCGTGGATAGTCGGTGCGACGAATACGGCTCTTTTCATAGTTCACATTCTTTTTACTGAATTACTGCTTGTATTTCAGGTACCCAGACTGACGATATCCGTCGGGAAAGTTGGTAACAGGTCACAACCGTCTTTTGTGACATGCACATAATCTTCTCCGCCGTATACTCTATGGTGCCCCAACTCATCAGTTTCAAACATCCAGCACTCGACGGCCAGCACCATGTTTTCCTGTACCACGAATTTTTCACCGAGAGCAATCGCTGGAGGTTCCTGACCGTCCAGTCCGACACCGTGTCCACCCTGGTCCAGGGAACAATGAAGACCGCCATCCTGTAATGTCTGGTTGATCGCATCCATAATCTCACCGGTTGTAACACCCGGTTTTGTGATTTCCGCGGCAACTTCCCGGCCACTGTCCAGAACTTGTATCTTGCGAATCTCTTCCTCCGGCGCCGGGCCCATATGAAAGGTGCGACCGGAACTTCCCCAGTAACCTTTGATTTCAGGCAGAGGTTCCAATACCAGGCGATCACCCGGCATCAGTGGAATACCTTCATCCCAGGCCGGGATGTCCGCCATGAATACCTTGCGGCGGCTGGCCATACAAAGACAAGGTTTGCATTCATCCGCATATTCGAGGAGTTGTTGCCGGACGAACAGCCCGACGTCTTTCTCGGTCCAGCCCCACTCAAAATTGGCAATCAGGTCGTGATACGCTTTGACGTCAGCTTCACAGGCGATCTTTAACGCCTCTACCTCCAACAGCGACTTGATCATCCTAACGTTCCAGATCTGGTCTGCGGCATAGACAAACTCCACGTCCGGAAGCGCAGCGCGAAACTCATCGATATCGTTGATTGGCCGTGGAATGGTCATGCCACCTTTGATGCCGCCTTCGATACCGACCCGGCCCTTGCTGCTGCCCATAAGCTCCTTCGCTACATCCGCCACCTCTCTTGGCAGCCCCCTGAGATGTGCAGTCACGTGCGGATGGTGTTGGCAGCGAATATCCTCAACAAAGGTATAACCCTCTACCACACCCTGGAAAAAGTCCGGCACGATCATTACCGGTTCCTTATCGACGGCAATTAACAGTACCGCGGGACATACTGTGACCGGCGGCCAGTGGTTAGAGTAAAAGCCGGTAAAATAGCGGATATTAATATCGCCCCACATAACCATCACATCCAGCCTGGCAGCTGCCATTTCTTCTTTCAGCCGGCGTACTCGGTCCTCAAACTCGGGTCTGGGAAAAGGAGCATAGGGGGGCTGGGCATAGAATCGTTCCACTTTATTAAGCATTTGTAATGTACCTCTTGTGGTAATGACTAACCCGGTGAATTTGGGGTCAGAGTAAAAATACGTTCAAGTTGGCTGATGGCCTCAGATAATAGTTGAGTATTTTTACTCTGACCCCAAATATTAAAATATTAAAAGGAGTAGCTTAACTGCACACCGAAACGCGCCCCGCGCTCGCGGCCGACACCGTTGGCATCGTGAACCACGTCCAGACTCGTGCTCAGGAATTCGAATGCGTCCATGTGCTGGCGCTGTTCATCGGTGACATCGCGGCCATAAGCAGCGACTTCCCAGTTGCCGTCGGGTGGGGCAATGGCCAGTCGCAGGTCAAGACGCTCCCAGGAATCCACCTGATCCAGCGGGTCGCCGCTGATACCGAACAGGCGATAGCCGTCACTGAATATAAGGTTGGCGCCGGCGGTGACCTGAAAACCACCGATGCTCATCCGGTAGTTCGGCTGCAGGTTTACTGACCATTCGGGTGAGAACGGCAGCTCCTCTCCGGCGCCATCAATGAAACATGGGGCAAACGGGTTCATGGCTGCAATCACTGCCAACTTGGTATCCAACGAATTACACGGCGCGCCATTGTACTCGTCATATTCGGCCTCGGTATAGTTACCGGCAAAGCCCAGGGTAAAATTATCGGTGACAGCCCAACGGCCGTCGATCTCAACACCAGTAGTATGTGAAGCGGCGGCGTTTTGTGTGATGAACTGTCCGGTCGCATTGTTGAAAATAGTGACCTGCAGTTCGCTGAAGTCGGTGTAAAAGCCCGCCACGTTGAGCGCCAGTCTGCCATTGAGCAACAGCGCCTTGATACCGCCTTCCCAGCCTTCCGCTTTCTCAGGTTTGTAAGAGAAAGGATCAGGGGCGCCGCCTGTGACCGGCGGTGACTTTACAAAACCGCCGGCCTTCAACGCCTCGGAATATTTACCGTAGAGCATGATGTCGTTGCTCACGTCCCACTGCAAACCAACCTCCGGCAGAAAGTCGCTGGCATTGGCTTCACCCGATACCGGGGGGCCAAGTGGAACAGCAGGGCCGAATTCAGTTGCGCCGATAGGCAGGAGCGACAGTTGTGGGTTCTCGGTCCCCTCTTTCTCAATGTCCACGTAGCGCCCACCGACATTGATGCGGATATTATCGGTCACATTAAACGTCGTATTGAAAAACGCGGAGATCCAGCGGGAATCCTCTACCAGCGGACCGCCAAAGCTGATGGCGCTGTGCACCGTTGGGTCCAGGGCGGGATTGCGCGGAACAAAGCCCATGGAGAAGAAATTCGGCAGGTCAAACAGCCATGGCAGATGCACATCGATCTGCGTCGTCAGGTCATGTTCCTGATAATAGGCGCCGACCATCCAGGAGAATCGTTGATCCTCCGGCGAGGTAAACCGGATCTCCTGCGCGAACTGCTCGAAGGATTCAGTGCGTCTACCGGCAAAAATGGCAAACGTACTCATATCCGGGTCCAGAAAGTCTTGTTTGTCGTATTCCACGTAGGACGTGATGGAATTCATCACAATACCTTTGCCGCCGACATCCCAGTCAAACGCCAGCAGACCGACGTTTACCTGGTGCTCACGCCGCTCTTCTTCATTGAATATCTGCGCGCTGTTAAGACCGCGGGAAACCGGGCTGAAAGGAGCGCCCCAGTAGTTCGGGTCGCCGAACACGGCGCCGCTGGCAGCATTGAGCTCATCCATCGCCGCTCTCACATCCAGCGAGCCGCCGGAGCCGACCACGCCGTCCAGCCTGTTTAAATCGATTCCGTTGTACGCGGCGTCCAGCGCACACAGTGCGCCTATGAAGGGCGATATAGCGGGATGAGAGGCACTGAGTGCAGGTCGTGTTTCGCAACGGGTATATTCAGTCGGCACGCCAATCTGAAGCACGTCCTGATGCTCATACTTGAATGTTAGCTCAAAATCGTCCGTCGGTGTCCACACGCCGAGAACCCGCGTGCCCCAGTTTTCCTTGGTGCCCAACTCCTTACCGGTCAGCACATGCTTGTAGCCGGCGTCGTTGAGTTCGTAATAGCGTCCGGAGACACGGATACCGAACGTATCCGACAACGGGCCACCGGCGGCGGCTTCCAGGCTGAGTTCTTCATCAGTGCCGTAGGCTGCCGAAATATTCCCATCCCACTCGTCACCGGGACGGCGACTGATATAACTCAATGCGCCGGCAGTGGCGCTCTGTCCGGCAAATACCGGCGCCGGACCGCGGATTACTTCCACCCGTTCCAGGTCAAAGAAGCTGTTCTGGCTCAGATTATCGCGACCGTAATAAACCCCGTCGTGGAATTGCGCGACAGCCTGTTCAAACGCCTCATTGGCGACCGTGGTGCCAATGCCGCGGATGACGAGGTTCTGACCCACAAGCGAATCCGACATGAACAAATTCGGCACGAAGCTGGCCAGGTCCTCCATATCGGAAAAGCCGCCGGCCTTTATATCGTCACCTGTTATCGCCAGTATTGAAATCGGTACGTCCTGCAGGTTCTGCTCACGTTTCTGCGCGGTAACGATAATTTCTTCCAGTACCTGTGCGTTAAGCGGTGATGCGACGACGCCAATCAAAGCTAAACTCAAAGCGGCTTTGAAGATCTTATTCATGGATAGTCCCCCGTTGATGGGCGCCGGAAACCAAGCTCCGGCAATTAATTATACGAGTAAGATACTAGCAATAAATTCCTATCGAAAAACCAACCATAAGGCGAGTTTCTTTCACCAACATTGTTTCTACCTAGCCGTAGGTATAGGTTTGTCATAAAGCTTCGCCCAGGAACGGTAATCACGTTTCGTATCCGGGGGGTATCTGAAAACCACCTGTCTGTTTTGTCAGCAAGTTCACAAAATCCATCGTAATGTAGTCGTTGTATTCTGCACTGATAGCCTGGAGACCGATTGGCAGACCGTTTCGCGATAACCCGGTTGGAAACACAGTGCTTGGCAGATATGACACCGTGCTCACTCCTGCCCAAAACATTGACTGAAAGTATTCTTGAGGAACACCATTAACTGTCAGCATGCGTTGCTCAATCGGGCTATGGTCATGTGTAAAGGCAGGTACAGCAAATACCGGACAGATCAATATGTCCCATTCACCAAAGAATTCCCGCCATGCATAACGCAGAAATTCACGTTGATTATTATAAAAAAGCCAATCCCGGTGACTGAGTACACGGGCACGCGCTGCTATAGCTGAGTCAGATAAATCATCGGATGGAATGGATTCAGCAAGCTGACAGGCCTCAAGATACTGATCGTCTGTGACGCCATCAGTCGTAAGCGACCACATCAGGTTTAGAAATATTTCCTGATGTTTTTTGAAATCAATGTCTGGCAATACCTGATCGGATACACATACGCCGAGTTTTGTGAGTATCTCGCCTATACTCACAATTCGGGCGATGGTCTCCTCATCTACCGGCGCAGTTTTATAATCTGACCAGATAGCAACCCTGTAATCCTTGAGTGAGTGTTTTGTTGGACGTGGCAGTCCGGGTTGCCACCCCGACTGATTCAATGGCTGAGCGTTAACAAGCAAATCCATGGCAAGTTTTAGATCCTTTATACTACGCGCCATTGGCCCAACTACACCAAGATCCGGTGAAGCAATGACGCCAGGCAGAGCGTGGCCCTGATTTGGAACAACTCCCCAGGTCGCTTTGTGACTATAAAGACCACAAAAATGCGCAGGCACACGGATGGAACCAGCCATGTCGGAACCAACCTCCAGAGCACAAAGTCCCGCAGCCAGTGCGGCCGCAGAACCTCCGGAAGAGCCTCCGGGTGAACATGAAATGTCCCAGGGATTATTCGTCACCCCATATATATCGTTATAAGTTTGAATATCACCTAACCCGCACGGAACATTAGTCTTACCCATGAACACAGCCCCGGCTTGCTTAAACCGCTTGACGACCTCAGCATCGGTAGCGGCAATATTGTCTTTTAAAAATGGGATCCCCCAGGTAGTTGTTAATCCGGCTACGTTAAAAGCCTCCTTGACAGTAACGGGAACGCCATGTAACGGCCCTGTTATTTCACCCATAGCAAGCTGTCTATCTGCCTTTGTGGCTGCTGCCAGCGCCCTGTCAAAATCCTTGACCACAACGGCATTGATGCCATCGTCCAATTTCTCGATGCGGTTGATAAAGTGATCAGTCAATTCCAGAGAACTGATCTCCTTATCCAGGATTTTACCGGCTAACTCAGTTGCACTCAGAAAAGCGAGATGACTCATTGCTCATAATAAAAAAGTGATCGATAGATTCAATAATAAAAATACTAATGATGTTAGTGAAGAACTCAACTCACCATTAGACCGGTTTTATATTGGAATGCAGATTTTTGCCTGACCTAAAGTATAGTTTTGATGGTGTAGATTCTGTTTCAACTTATCAAGCCACTGTTTCTTGCCGTAGCCACGGCAAGGGTGCGATTGGTGACATGCAGTTTGCTGAATATATTACTGACATGAAATTTCACGGTTGCCTTGGCTATAAATAATTGCTCTGCAATTTCAGTATTTGTTTTTCCGGCAGATAGTAATTGCAACACGTCAAGTTCACGTTTACTCAGTGCCTCAACGCTGACCGGGTGGTTATCCACATGGCTAGTCGAGAAGTGAGTTGCCGTACAAGAAACTCCTACAGAGGAATAGGCATGCAGTATTTCTTCAATGTAAGAGGCGACCTGGATTGTAATAGACTTGTTTTTTAAACAGCCTTCTAACAATTCTCTGATTATCTCTCCTTCGTCGATAAAGGTACGTAATAATCCGGCCGGTTCTGCCAACTTCACAGCCTGTTGTATGAGGTTCACTGCCTGTGCATGATCTTCTTGCTTTTTAAGGATCTGCGCTTCCAGAAGCAGGCTATCAAGAGCAGCCTGAAAAGCCATGTGCTGCTCTGCATATTTACGTAAACTTATAACCCGTCCCTGAGCATTATCGAGTTTGTTCTCTAAAATACTCAGGCGAACCTGGTTGGCGCGCTCAAAATAATCGCCAATATCCCATAGATCAGGAATTGTATCGGACGCCAAGGAATAGTGGCCGGTAAAATCGGAATATCCAGCTCCGGTGTCGAGAATTTTCCTGGCAATCAGTAATCGCTCTCTTTCAACCCAGACAGGAAACAAGTTGCTAATGCACTGCTTTGAACGAAATAGACATCGGTTCAATGCATTATAGGCAGCATCCCAATCGCCTATGGCACTATAGCAACGAGAAAGTGTGACGTAGCCGTAACAAGAAAAAATTGGCGGACCAATTTCTTCGATAAGCAGCAGATTAGAATTTAATAATTTCTGCGCCTCATCGACTCTATTCCATTCATAACATACTGTTGCACGCATCGTGCTTGCCAGGGCGCGTGCAAAGATGTTGCCGCCATCAACATCTTTTGCAGCTTCTTCCGAGCGCTCAAAAACCCGATAAGCGTCTTGAAACTTTAACTGCTGAATATCTACTATCCCTGCAAAGCCATCCACAACGGCCATACCATAGCACTGTTTATTTATGGAAAAATACTGCCACGCTTGATCAAGCAACTTTTTACTTTCCTCAAAGCGACCATGCCTGAGTTGTGCATATCCCCTGAGATCATTCAATGTTGCTATCATGAGATTATCCACGGGTTTATCATCCAACTGTTCGGTTAGTGCTAATAGCTGCGTATTATCATCCTTCATGGCTGCTATGGATGCCGGCACGACGGTTGCCTCTGCTTTAAGAGAGCGTAATTCTTCAGGGGCAACATTAATTGGATCGTTAGCTAATTCGGTAAGCGCGTTGTTAATACGCGTATTAACAATTTCTGCATTCTGGATCCTGTTCATCAGGCATAAGGCAAAACCCTCCAATATAAGAAGCCGCGGAAATCTTTCTTTGACAGTATCAGGGATATTGCTAAGCCAGGTATATACCTGTGCTGTGGTTCCCATCAATGACATGATCGCTATCGCGTCCCGATGAATATCCTCTATCATCTCCAAATCGTTTGACAGTAGTGCGTAATCAACAGCTTCCTTAATGAGTCCTTGGGCGCGAAACCAACCTGCCGCTTTATGATATAAATTCAAAACTTCATGCGGATATAGACGTCGAAGCCTGCCAGTGAGGAAATCATGAAATAAATGATGGTACCGGTACCAATGCCCGTGTGTATCCAGGGGCAATGTAAATAAACCATCATTTTCCAGTTGTTCCAGGACACTTTGTGAATCATTTCGCCCAGTTAATAAATTGCATATGTCCGCATTAAATCGTGACAGAATAGAAGTCCTAAGCAAAAAATCAGTCAGGGATTGAGATTGTTGTATTAATACATTATTCGTTAAATAATCCGCAATCTCATAAAGATTGCCTGAAAAGGAAGCAATAAACTCATCACGTTGATCGTAGTTTTTCAGCACCAGAGCCACTAGCTGGAGACCGGCAGCCCAGCCTTCGCTTTTTTCAGTGATAACAGCGATCTGCTCTGCAGTAAGCTGAAGTTTATGCTTGCGTTCCAGAAACGCATTCGCCTCTACTCTGCTAAATCGAAGCATGCTGACATCCACCTCAGTCATTTTCTCGCTTACACGCCATTTACTCAGAGACAGTGATGGCACGATACGGCTGCCGATGACTAATAAAAATTTCTCCGGAGACCAGTCAACGAGTCGCTCAATAAACTGATGGATGTCGACTGAATTGATGTGGTGATAATCATCTATAAATAATGTTATAGGCATATCAATTCTGATCAATTCATTAATTATATGATTGAGTACAATAGTGATATCAGGTTGTAATCGACCTTCCATCCAATTCGCGGCATCCACCCAAAAGTCATCGACTACCTCCTGATACGCGCATAGGATATATCTGACGAAAGTTGCCGGATCATCATCCAACTCATCCAGAGACAACCAGCAAGTCGTTTGAGCGTTGTCTAACATAGACTTATGCCACTGATACAACAGAGTCGTCTTGCCATAGCCGGCAGGCGCATGCACCAAAGCCAGTTTTTTCGTACCGATCGTGTCCAGTAGTTTGCTCAGGCTGGCGCGTTTTATTACTCCAGTCCTGTTTGCCGGTGGGAACAGTTTGGTTTTGATGATTAAATTATTCGAACCCATCATATTTCAGATTGTTGCCGCCAACGCATAAAACAACTCGACTGGTGTATTTGACATTCCCGGTTGGAGTCACATTCGGCTCTTTTCAACACGCTGACTTGTATCCTTACCCTATCAGATACTGGATTACTTCGCCAAAAATATGATATACATATACGGGCAGCACTGTCACCAGTTCCACCACGCTTTTTCGTTGTTTCCCGAAATAGCATAAATGGATTATCGTTGATATGTTTTCGGAACAACTAGAGCTTCATCTATCAATTTAAATCATGAATTTCTTTTGTTGTCTGCGGTTTTTGCAGGCGTTACCAATAATATTTTAGAGGTTAATAATATGGGAAGAGTAGCAATAGTAACAGGCGGCACCCGAGGTATCGGCGGGGCCATTTCAATTGCTTTGAAGGAGGCGGGCTATAAGGTTGCGGCGAATTACGTGGGCAACGATGATGCCGCCGCTAAATTCAAGGAAGTAACACACATTGGTGTTTACAAATTCGACGTGGGTGATTTTGGCGCATGCCGGGATGCCGTTACCCGGATTGAAGAGGATCTCGGTCCGATAGATGTGTTGGTCAATAATGCCGGCGTTACCCGGGACGGCACCATGCACAAGATGGATTTCGAGCAGTGGGACAAAGTAATCCAGACCAACCTGGGTTCCTGTTTCAATATGTCTCGTTGCGTGATCGACGGAATGCGCCAGCGCGGTTTTGGTCGTATCGTAAATATCGGTTCAATTAATGGCCAGGCCGGACAATACGGCCAGGTGAATTACGCGGCCGCAAAATCGGGGATACATGGTTTTACCAAGGCGCTGGCCCAGGAAGGAGCGGCTAAAGGTATAACGGTCAACGCCATCGCGCCGGGATACATTGATACCGATATGGTTCGGGCCGTACCGGAAAACGTACTGGAAAAAATCATTGCCAGGATCCCTGTCCGCCGTTTGGGAAAAGCCGAAGAAATTGCTCGTGGAGTGTTGTTTTTGATCGGCGATGAGGCAGGGTTTATAACCGGGTCAACCCTCAGTATAAATGGCGGACAACATATGTACTGAGCCGGGCCTGGGAAGACAAAAGGTCTGCCATTATAAGGTGGTAGCCCCTCCTCATCTCCTTCAGTTGGGGGGTCATAGCAGGAGAAATGGGGGGCTACCAAGATTAAAGGGCATTCCGAACATGTTATACACGACTACCGAGGAGGAGGATCGGAATGCCCTTCGTTTCCCACTACTTCGTTTGATTGATTTTATCGTTACAAGTTCCCTGAAACAAAATGATTGTTCAGGCTGCCAGCGCTTCCACTGCCGGCAGGTAATCGTAATGAAGGTCGTTGGCCACGGCTTTGCAGGTAACGCGACCCTGGTACACGTTTAAGCCGTTACCTAAACCGGGGTCATCCATCAATGCCTGCTTGACTCCCTTATTGGCCAGCGCCACGATATAGGGAAGCGTGGCGTTATTGAGGGCAAACGTGGAAGTACGCGGGACTGCTCCGGGCATATTCGCCACACAATAATGCACAACATCATCGACGATATAGGTGGGCGTCTGGTGAGTGGTTGGCCGGGAGGTCTCGAAACAGCCGCCCTGATCAATAGCTACGTCAACCAGGACCGAACCTGGCTTCATCCGGGTAACCATTTCTTTGCTTAATAATTTGGGCGCCGTAGCGCCGGGTTTGAGCACAGCGCCGATGATGAGGTCCGATTGTAACGCGTATTCCTCTATGGTATCCCGGTTTGAATAAACACATTTGACGCGTCCGCCGTATTCAGCGTCAACCTGTCGCAAACGCGGCAATGAGCAATCCAGCAACGTCACGTCAGCACCCATCCCCAGGGCCATGGCCGCGGCATTATCGCCCACCACACCACCACCGATGACCAATACTTTAGCCGGAGCCACTCCGGGAACGCCACCCAGTAACACGCCGGAACCACCTTGTGCTTTTTCCAGGCAATGTGCCCCTGCCTGTACGGACAAACGTCCTGCCACTTCACTCATTGGCGCGAGCAAAGGCAGGGACTGATCTGTCGCGGTGACCGTTTCATAGGCAATAGCGATCGCGCCGGAGTTAACAAGTAATTGTGTCTGTTGCGGATCAGGCGCAAGGTGCAGGTAGGTAAATAAGACCTGGCCGGGGCGCAGCAGCCGGCACTCATCGGGTTGCGGCTCTTTTACCTTTATGACCAGAGCAGCTTCGGCAAAGACTTCAGCTGCGGTCGCTACAACTGTAGCGCCCGCGCTGGTGTAATCAACGTCTGTCATCCCGATACCGATGCCGGCATTACTTTGAACCATCACCCGGTGACCCGCCCGCACCAGTTCACGGACACTGGCCGGCGTCAAGCCCGCGCGATATTCATGGTTTTTGGTCTCTTTTGGCACTCCGATCTGCATGATATTTTTACCCGCTAAAGGTTGTGCTGGAAATGCCTTAATTTTAGTGAAAAAAGAACTGAATTTCTTTGCAAAATATTAGATAATATAGCGCGTAAAACGAATTATCTTCTAATATCCTCTATAAATATGAGATTATATTTCAATGTTATCTCTGGATAGAACGGATCGCTCCATTCTGCACGAACTACAACTGGACGGCCGTATCAGTAATGTAAAGCTGGCGGAACGGGTCAATTTATCCGAGTCGGCCTGTTTGCGCCGGGTCAAAATGCTGGAGGATGCCGGCATAATCGACGGTTATGCCATGTTGATCAACCAGGCCGCAGTAGGATTGTCAGGCAACGTCTTCGTCGAAATCACTTTAAACCGTCAGCGCCGGGAAGATCAGGATGCCTTTGAAGCCGGCGTAGCCAGTGTACCTGAAGTCATGGAGTGTTATCTTATGTCCGGGGATTATGACTACCTGTTGCGAGTCGTCGTGGCCGATGCCGGTGATTATGAACGGATACACCACGAACAATTGACTTCGCTACCCGGCGTTGCCAGGGTCAGGTCCAGTTTCGCCCTGCGCGCAGCGACGAAAAGAACGGAACTGCCCATCCCGACCAAATAGTTGCCGAATATTAGGATATTTGGGGTGATATTTGGGGTCAGAGTAAGATATTTGGGGTCAGAGTAAAAATACAGTCAACGAAGCTGGCGGTGCTGATTTATTGTTGAGTATTTTTACTCTGACCCCAAATATCCCTCCTGTTATAATGGTCCGATTTACGGTAACTAATAATTAATAAACCCATGCCTGATAAAACAAGCTACGAAGTCGTGGACGGCATTGCCGTCATCACCATAGATAACCCACCTGTCAACGCCATGTCCACGGCAGTGAGAAAAAGCTGCTGGGACGCTTTGGAGAGACTGGCCGCCGATGCTTCAGCCAGGGCCGCAGTGCTGATATGCACAGGCAGGACTTTTATTGCCGGCGCCGATATTACTGAGTTTGACAAACCCATTGAGGACCCCTGGTTGCCCGACTTGGTTGAGAAATTCGAGGCATCGGAAAAACTGATCGTAGCTGCCATTCATGGCACCGCCCTGGGAGGCGGGTTGGAAACTGCCATGGGTTGTCACTATCGGTGTGCGCTTCCATCGGCACGGATTGGTCTGCCGGAAGTCAACCTGGGTCTGTTGCCCGGCGCCACAGGTACGCAACGTCTGCCGCGCCTGGCCGGGGCAAGGAAAGCCCTGGATATGATGATCTCAGGCCGACCCATCCCCGCCGCAGAAGGTCTGGAAGCGGGCATTATTGAAAAACTGGTTGAGGGTGATTTGCGCGCCGGCGCCATTACCTACACCGGAGAGTTGCTGGATAGTGGCGCGCCGATCAAACGGGTCAGCCAATTGGAGGTTGCTGCTGATGGCATCGATGATGAGTTTTTTGCCGGGTACCTGCAAAAACTGGCCAGGACGGCACGGGGTTTCTTCGCGCCGGCGCAGATAGTGAAATGTGTACAGGCCGCGCTGAATGAATCCTACCGGGATGCGCTGAAAACAGAGCGTCAACTGTTTGGTGAATGCAAGGCGTCCACCCATTCCCAGGGGCAACGGCACTTGTTTTTTGCGGAAAGGGAAGTGAACAAGATCCCCGACGTTCCCAAAAATACGCCCGTCCGGGAAATAAAAAACGTAGCCGTCATCGGCGCCGGCACCATGGGTGGCGGTATAGCGATGAATTTTGTTAACGCAGCCATGCCGGTCACGATATTGGAGGCAGACCAGGCAGGCCTGGAGCGCGGTTTGGGGATTATCCGGAAAAATTACTCGCTCGCCGTTGACAAGGGCCGCATGACGGAAGCGCAACTGGAACAGGCCATGGGGATGATTACCCCAACTACTGATTATGCGGATATTGCCGCTGCCGACCTGGTCATTGAAGCCGTTTTCGAAACCATGGAGGTCAAAAAAGATGTATTCACAAAGCTGGATCAAGTCTGTAAACAAGGCGCAATCCTGGCGAGCAACACCTCCAGTCTGGACTTGAACGAAATAGCCGCCGTGACAAGCCGGCCGGAGGACGTCATCGGCCTGCACTTCTTCGCTCCTGCCAACGTCATGAAACTGCTGGAAATAGTCCGCGGCGGGAAGACCGCCGGGGATGTCATCGCAACGGCAATGGCCAGCGCAAAAAAGATACGAAAAGTGGGCGTCCTGGTGGGCGTCTGTTTCGGTTTCGTCGGCAATCGCATGTTTTTCCCTTACGTCAGGGAGGCGCAACTGATGATGCTGGAAGGCATCCCGCCGCAGCGGGTGGACCAGGTTGCGTTTGACTGGGGCATGGCTATGGGCCCGCATGCGGTTATGGACTTGTCCGGCCTTGACGTATTCAACAAGCTGAATACCGAGTGGAAGGACCGGCCGGACGACCCGGTATATTATCGCATGTGCAGGGTGCTCTGTGAGATGGGGCGCTACGGCCAGAAAACCGGCGCCGGCACCTACCGCTACGAGGGCAGAAAAGCGCTGCCTGATCCCGAGATCATGGAAATCGCCGCACGGGAAGCGCAGGCGCTGGGGGTGGAACAGATCGAGGTCAGTGATGAGGAAATCATTGAACGCATGCTCTTCTCCATGGTCAACGAAGGGGCGCGGGTGCTGGAAGAAGGGATTGCCATACGGCCGGGCGATATCGATGTCATCTTCGTGAACGGCTACGGCATGCCCCGCTATCGCGGTGGCCCAATGAAATATGCCGACACCGTTGGTCTCGATAAAGTTTACGCTGCCATCGTTAAATATCGCGAGCGCTACGGCGATTTATGGTGGACCCCTTCTCCATTACTGGAACAACTGGCCGGCGCAGGCCGCACTTTCCAGGAGTGGAGTGAGAGCAGGTGATGACGTTCTGCCCGGCGGATGCGGTCGACAGTGGTACATACAGGCTGGTTACGAGTTCTAGATATTTGGGGTCAGTAGATATTTGGGGTCAGTGTAAAAACTCATATTCGGAATCTCAGGTACTGGTAAAATCTGTCAAGAGTTTTTACACTGACCCCAAATATCCAAATATCTGGTGTGAATATCCTTGAATTGACGCTGGTCAACGCGCTTGAACGGATGCTGGCCGGGGAGTTCGGCGCGGTCGAGTACGTCCGGGCCATGTTGGAGCGTAACAAGGAGGTGGCTCAATTAAATGCAGTAATATGCCTGGATGAAGACCGATTGCTGGAGGCCGCAGCTCGACGTGACAGGCAACGACAGGCTGGCGCCAATCCAGCCCTGCTTGGCGCTCCCCTGTTGCTGAAAGACAATATCAACAGCGCGGACCTGCCCACCACAGGTTGTACGCCGGCGCTGAAAGGGCATTTCCCGCCGGCAAATGCCCCCGCAGCCCAGCTATTGCTTGATGCCGGCGCCGTCATCTTCGGCAAGGCAAACATGCACGAACTGGCCTTTGGCATCACCAATAACAACCCCACATTCGGACCGGCAAGAAACCCCTATAACCCGGACCTGATTCCAGGAGGCAGCAGTGGCGGTACCGCAGCCGCTATCGGCGCGGGCATATTGTCTGCCGGGCTCGGCACCGATACCGGCGGATCAACGCGCTTGCCTGCCGCTCTTTGCGGAATATGCGGGTTCCGGCCAACCGTCGGGCGTTATCCGACGGCCGGCGTCATCCCTATTTCCACTACCCGCGATACGCCGGGGCCCATGGCCAGGGCGGTTGAGGATATACAGTTGCTGGACCGGGTCATGGCCGCCGACCCGGGACCTGTTGAAACAATCAATTTAGCCGATGTAAGGCTGGGAGTCCCCCGGGCTTATTATTATGAAAATCTGGAAACGGGTATGGAAAACGTTATCGAAACCACCTTAGACCTGCTGGCCGCGTCATGCAAAGCCCTGGTGGAAGTGGATCTTGAACGGGTGAGTGAATTAAACGATAAGGTGGGTTTCCCTGTGGCGTTGTACGAGGCCCGCCGCGACATGATTGAATATCTCGCAACTTTCGCTCCCGGCGTGTCTATCGAAGACATACTTGCGCAAATTGCCAGCCCGGATGTGAAAGAAGTTTATAGCGCGGTTGTATCCGGCGCCGCTGTTTCCGAAGCGGCGTACCGGGATGCGATTGCCATTCATCGCCCGGAAATGCAGGCGGTATTATCTGACTATTTTGCCGACAACAATTTCGATGCACTGGTCATTCCCACAGTATCCTTGACCGCACCCCCCATAGGCCATGACAATACCGTTGAACTGAACGGACAACAACTCCCTACCATGCCGACGATAATTCGCAATACCGACCCTTCGAGTAACGTAGGCATGCCTAGCCTGTCCGTCGCCGTGGGTCTGGCTGATAACGGCATGCCCGTCGGCGTATGTCTGGAAGGGCCTGCGGGCTCAGATCGGAAAATACTGGCCATTGGCAAGGCTCTGCAGGATGAGGTTGGTTTCCTGCCGCGCCCTGAGATTCGTGCAAAAGGGGACGGAATTGAATTCCGTCCCCGGACTACGAAGCAATGAATGACTTTTATCAATTGCCCATAGTCGAATTGGAAAAACGCTATGAAGCCCTGGTGCGTGACGCGTTACCCTTGTGGGATATTGACAGCAATTCACCTTTGGCGTTGCTCAAGCTGCGCGAGAATGGGGTCTACTCCGTCTTTGACCAGGCCACGGCCGGAAAATATGTAGTCCGTGTCCACCGGGCAGGCTACCACAGTGACGCCGAGCTTCGCTCCGAGTGGCAGTGGATAGGCAGTTTAACGGAATACGGGGTGTTAACGCCGGTCCTGCGCCGTTCAAGCAATAATCGCATGTTTGAAATTGTGGAGACGATCGGGGTTCCGGAACCGCGCCAGGTTGATATCGTAGACTGGATAGAAGGCATGCAACTGGGCAGCCTGGAGGAGGGACTGGAGGGCGCCGCGCACGAGATACGCGAACAGTTTATTACGCTGGGCAGTATCATGGCGAAGATGCACAACCATGCAGAACACTGGCGCGAACCGGAGGGTTTTACCCGGCATGCCTGGGACCTTGATGGCCTTACCGGTGATCGGCCTTTCTGGGGGCGTTTCTGGGAATTGCCGGCCCTCAGTTCACGGCAGAAGGACAGGATGCTCAAGGTGAGAGACAAATTACGCACGGAACTGACCGCATTGGCTACGGCGCCGGACGGGTATGGCTTAATCCACGCTGACCTGGTCTATGAGAACGTTCTGACAGACGAAGACGGTGTGCGGGTTATTGATTTCGATGATTGCGGCTATGGCTGGTATTTGTTCGACCTCGCCACCTCAATCTTTTTTCTGCAAGGTACAGAACATTTTAACCTGGCGCAGGAAGCGTTAATCATGGGCTACCGGAAAAACAGACCCCTGACGGATGAACACCTCAGTTGGCTGCCGACTATCTTCATGGCGCGGGCCACCACCTATCTCGGTTGGATGCATACCCGTTCCGAAACGGAAACCGCAAAAGAAATGACACCGTTTATCATTGAACTGGTATTCAGCCTGGTGGACGATTACCTGAACTACTGAACAATTGTTCCTGACGTTTCTATATGAGTAAAATAATGACGCCGGAGGCCGGCTAAATCCCCGTGTCTGAACAAACCCTGCAAAGAACGGCGCTCATAGTGGTCTGCATGGGCGCTTTTATTACTCCGCTGATGTTATCGGCCGTAAACGTGGCCATCCCGACTATTGTAGAAGGGTTGCAAATCGATGCGATCACAGCAAGCTGGATTCCCCTGGCATACCTGTTATCAAGCGCCGTATTTTTATTGCCGTTCGGACGCCTGGGTGACATGTATGGTCGCAAGAAAATGTTCCTGTCGGGCATGACGACGGTGACCATTGCGTCGATTCTTGCATCCCTCGCGCAAACGCCGCTGATATTGATCCTGTGCCGGGTATTGCAGGGAATGGGTGCGGCAATGTTGTTTGGCACCGGTATTGCCATCCTGTCTTCCGTTTTTCCTCCGGAGAAACGCGGGAGAGTATTGGGATTGTCCGTTTCATTCGTTTACCTTGGGTTGACCTGCGGACCGTTTATCGGTGGTTGGGCTACCCAGCAATTCGGCTGGCGCAGCGTGTTTGTTTTCCACGTTCCGTTGGTGATCCTGGTTATTATCGTGGCGCTGGTTAATTTAAAAGGAGAGTGGCGCGGCCCGGCAGGACAAAAGTTTGATTTTCCCGGCGCCATTATCTATGGCGCTTCGATGATAGCCCTGATGTATGGCTTCTCTGAACTGCCCACCGCATTCGGCGCTATGCTGATCATACTGAGTGGTATCGGCTTGTCCGTTTTTTTCAAGTACGAAAAGAAACTGGAACATCCACTCTTCAATGTCAACCTTTTTACCGATAACCAGGTATTCAGCTACTCCTGTATGGCCGCGTTGATCATGTATTCCTCCACGTTCTCGCTGACGTTTTTAATGAGCCTGTACTTGCAGAATATCAAGGGATTTACCCCTCAGTTTGCCGGTTTAGTCATGATCTCCCAACCCCTGGTGATGACATTGTTTTCCCCGCTGGCAGGCAGGATGTCTGACCGGCATGAACCGCGCCTCCTCGCTTCCTCGGGCATGGGCTTAACCGCGATCGGCCTGGCTTTGCTCGCCATGCTGAACCTGCAGACGTCAACGCTATTCGTTGTGACCGCTCTAATTGTTATTGGTCTCGGGTTTTCACTATTTTCCTCACCGAACTCCAATGCCGTCATGGGTTCGGTGGAAAGGAAACACCTGGGCTCGGCTGCCGGGACAATAGCGACCATGCGCGTGGTGGGACAGATGTTCAGCATGGGGATTGTGACCCTTGTTTTTGCGCTGGTATTAGGCCCCGTGCAGATTTCGCCGGAACAACACGGAAATTTACTTGCCAGCATCAACGCCAGCTTTATCGTTACCTCTCTGCTATGTTTCGCCGGCGTTTATTTCTCGTTCAAAAGAGGCAATTTGCGAGTGTGACTTTAGCCACAGAGGACACAGAGATCACAGAGTGGATCGAGAATCTTTTTAATGTGGGGGGAACCTGCTTGTTTATCAATTCATCTTAAATGACTGGGGCAGATTTAAATTTGTCCCCGGTTGCTACGGTTACTTAAAAAGACCGGACTAAGACGAAGTCTGTTAATCACTTGGCGTCACCAGACTCCATGAAGGCATTAAACACTTATCTCTGTGATCTCTGTGTCCTCTGTGGCAAAAATTCCCTGTAGCTTAATACCAGGGGGACATGCTGTAATCCAGGTGCAGGTCATCATAATGGCCCATGGTGGTGGTAAACGCCCGGTTTGAGTAGAGTAGAGGTTTCTTGCCGCCATTGACGATTACGTCCTTTACCTCGCCGATGATGACCGCGTGGGTATGGGCGACCAGCATTTCTTCCACGGTGCAATCAAAACCGGCCAGTGCCTCCTCCAACACCGGCGCCCCGGTTACCAGTTCTATCCACTTCCCGTATTTAAAACGGTCTTCACGATTATCACCGAGCATGTCGGCAAAGCGTTTAGCCAGTGTTTCCTGGCTCTGTGCAAGCACGTTGACGCTCATGCAGCGGCTCTCTGCTATATGCTGAAAACTGTTGCCGCTGAAGTTCACGCAGGCCAGCAGGCGAGCGGGTTCTGCTGAAAAAGAGCAAACAGCGCTTGCGGTCAACCCTGATCGGACGTCGCCGTTACGGGTGGCGATAATATTCACGGCGCCGGTCAGTTGCGCCATGCCGACGCGGAATCGCTCAGTATTGATATTGGTATCGCGAAGAAATTTTTTCATCTGCCGTATTGACTGAATGGTTACCCTTGATTATCAATGATCTGAATAAAAATTAAAACCCGTACTTGCGCCATCATCCTTTCCCAAAACAGGATTATCTGGAACTCTCTGTGTAAAAATGTAGGATATATTATGAAGCAAGTACCAAGCGGTACCGGAAAATAGCAAAAACAATATATCAGAGGAAACAAGACATGTTGAGAACAGGCAAAGAGTACCTGGAATCGGTGCGTGACGGGCGGCGCGTGCTCTGTGGCGGTGAATGGATTGACGATATTACCACCCACCCCAAAACCCGCGGTTATGCTCACCAGGTCGCTGCTTTCTATGATTTTCATCTTGATCCGGAGAACCGGGAACACCTGACTTTTACGGATGAGGATGGTGTGCTTCGATCAAAACAATGGAAACTGACCCGGAGCAAGGATGATGTAGTAGAGAAACGTAAATACTACGATTATATATTCCGGAATTTTCACGCAGGCATGTTTACCCGCCTGCCGTGCAGCAATAACACGACCCTGTATACCTTGTTTGATGATCCCGAACCGTGGGAAGAGCAGACGGTGTTCGGCAAAGGCCGGCCCATGGCCCGGAATATCCGCAACGCATGGCAGGAATTACGCGACGGTGACCTGTTTGCTGCGCCATTGTTTCTCGATTTACAATATAACCGGGCACAGGGAGATGGTGAAAAAGTACCCATGTTGCGTATAGCTGAAGAACGTGATGACGGGGTCCTCGTTGAAGGTTGGAAAGCGATAGGAACAAGCACGGTATTCAGTAACTGGATGAACCTGGGTGTACTGTGGAATTATGGTACCACTTCCGACCAGGTAATTTATGCTCGCGTGCCGACCAGCCAGGAAGGCGTGACCCACGTTGCCAGGGATTCTTATGCAAAAGACGATACCAAAGAGTACGATTATCGGTTTTCCTCGCAAGGTGATGAGTTGGACTCGATGGCCTATTTCGACAATGTCCTTATCCCCTGGGAGAACGTGTTTCACCTGGGTAACGAAGATCACGCCAGGCTTTATCCGCAGCGTATCTTCGACTGGATTCACGTCGAGACACAGGTTCGCCAGGTGGTTAATGCCGAATTGCTCGCCGGTCTGGGTTTGTTGCTGACGGAATCGCTGGGAACCTCCAAGCATCCGGTTGTGGTGTCCCAGTTGGCAGACATGATCCGTTTTCGCGAGACCTGCCGGGCATTCACTATCGCCTCTGAAGAAACCGGTAACGTAACGCCGGGGGGGCTGTATAAACCCAATAATATTTTTGTCGATCTGGCCCGCGCCTATTATATTGAAAATATTAATAAGCATATTGAAGTACTCACTGATCTGTGCGGTCGCAGCATTATGATGCAACCCACCGAAGCCGATCTTGATGATGAGTATATCGGCGGGCGCCTGGCAAATGCTTTACGCGGTCCCCATATCAGCGCCCGGGATAAAATGAAGATAGTCAAAGTCATCCGTGATCGGTTTTATTCTGAAGCCGGCGCGCGCCATGAAATCTTTGAACGCTTTAACGGGACTCCCGTATTTTTAATCAAGCTGCTGACAATGCAGCGGGTTGAATACGCCGTCGATGGTCCCCTGGTTGAGCTTGCCCGAAAAGTGTGTGACCTGGGCGACATTGAAGAACTGGTCAGAAGAGCGGACGAAGAACGCCAGAAGATCATTGAGATAAGGGATAAGCCGGATTATATCAAGGGGCAGGACGTGGAGACCGTTTAAGTAAATGAATAATACCCAAGCAGCCGCAGAATATCTGGTATTCCTGGAGACGATGATCGAACAGGCCGGTGAGATTTCGCTGAAACATTTCCGCGGCAACCTGACGGTGACTGATAAACGCCAAAAGGGTAAAGCTTATGATCCCGTTACCCAGGCTGACAGGGAAACAGAGGAATTTATCCGGCAGAGAATCAGCGAAGAATACCCTGACCACGCCATCGTCGGCGAGGAATTTGGCGCAAAAGGCGGCGCAAGTTCGTTTACCTGGTTGATTGATCCCATTGACGGCACCCGGGGCTTCATCTCGGGTTCGCCCATGTGGGGAGTGCTGGTTGGACTGAAACAGGCTGATGAATGCCTGGTCGGCGGCATGCGTCAACCCTACGTTAAAGAGACCTATTTAGGCGACGGAGATACCGCTTATTTTATCCGGGGAGGGGAACGCAAGCGGATGAAAGTGCGCCGGTCTGAAAGCCTGGACAAGTCCATCGTGTGCTGTACCCACCCCAGTATGTACCCGACGGATGAGACGCGGGAAAAATTTATGCACGTGGCTTCCAGGTGTCAGTTTTCCCGCTTTGGGACGGAATGTCTTGGTTACGGGATGCTGGCCGGGGGTTATGTTGACCTGGTCATAGAAGGTGGTCTTTCGGCTTACGACATTATGCCCCTGATCCCGATTGTTGAAGGCGCCGGCGGCATTATTACCGACTGGCAGGGTAATACTGCGGTAAACGGTGGAATGATCATCGCCGCGGCCGGCGAAAAATTACACGGAGAAACCCTGGAATTACTGAACTAAGAAATTTGGGGTCAGTGTAAAAATTCTTTGTATTTTTACACTGACCCCAAATATCGCGGGAAAATAAATCTGTTCCCTTTTTCTCTTTTTCTGCTTGTGGTAGCCTGTGTAGCCTCTGGATCAACCTGTTAATAAGCTGACGACCATGATAGATGAACTCCTCCTTAACAACGCCCGCTATGCCGAGGGCTTTGATAAGGGCAATCTGCCTTTGCCGCCGGCGCGAAAGTTGGCGGTAGTAGCCTGTATGGACGCTCGTCTGGACCCCCACCAGGTATTGGGTCTTGTAGAAGGCGATGCACACGTAATACGCAACGCCGGCGCTGTAGTCAGTGACGATGTAATCCGCTCACTGGTGATCTCCCAGCGCCTGCTGGGGACACGGGAAATAGTGCTGATACAACATACCGATTGTGGGATGCTTACCTTTCGCGATGACGCTTTCAAAGACGAAATCGAAGCCGACACCGGCCTGAGGCCGGCGTTTGCACTGGAAGCATTCAAAGACCTGGAGCAGAATGTGCGCCAATCCATGGCCCGTATCCGCGTCAGTCCGTTCATTCCCCACAAGGATCGGATCCATGGTTTTATCTACGATTGCGCCACGGGTCGAATTAACGAAGTGGCCGATGGTTCTTAGTTTTTTTATAAGGATCACAGGCGTATTAACCGCTGATAACTGAAAAATGCCTAAATCAGCAGTTATCAGTTTCCTGGAAGCTTTCCTTTTCCTATCCTGTTCAGCCGCAACGGTTTACGGTCAGGAGGACGTGCAACGGGCAGCCCCGGTAAATTATACCGAGGCGATCGAACAACCGGTCGAACAGACAGTGCAATTGCCAGGTTATGTCGAAGCGCCCAACGTCAGTGTGCTTGCCAGTGAAATAGATGGGCTGGTGACGGAACTCAAGGTAAGGGAAGGGGATCGAGTGGCCAGGGGTCAAGCCCTGGTGATGCTCCGCACCACGCCGTTGGAATTGAAACTGCAGGCCGCTCAAGCCAGATTGAAAGAAGCGCAGGCACGGGAGAAGCTGGCGGAAAAAAACCTGGAACGGTTCAGGGGTCTGGTTGAATCCAAGACCATATCACCTCAGCAACTTGATGAATCACAATATGAATTCGACGCCTGGCAGGGCCGCATCGAAACATTGCGCGCAGAGATAGCAAGTATTCAATTTGATATAAACCGGAGCACGATCCGCGCGCCGTTTAATGGTGTAGTGGTTTCCCGCTATACTGAAGTCGGACAGTGGAGTAAGGTTGGCGACAGCGTATTGGAAGTTTTATCTACGGATATCCAGGAAGTTCACGTGGATGTGCCGGAGAAATATTTCAATGCTCTTAAAGTTGGTGTGGAGGCAAGCATTACCTTCGACTCCCACCCCGGCCAGACTTATCCGGCCTATATCCGCGCGCTCATTCCCAGGGTGGATACCAGTGCCCATACTTTCACGGTTAAATTGCGACTAAGCAATTCCAGCGAAAATATCAGCGCCGGAATGCTCGCCAGAGCGACGTTTCCGTTGGGACAATCCACGGTAGGTACGCTGGTCCCCAAGGACGCCATCGTCCGCCAGGGTCGTATTACTGTGGTATACCTGGTCAAAGGAGGCAGCGCCATCCCGGCGCCGGTGACGCCCGGCGCCGCCATGGGGTTGTGGACTGTGGTAGACGGTGATGTTTCCCCGGGAGATAAGGTGATTACCCGCGGCAATGAAAGGTTGCAGCCTGGCCAGCCTGTCCAGGGTGAACTGATCGCTTACCCGTCTCCATGAACCTGATTAGATTCTGTATCCGTTATCCCGTTTCGACCGCAGTGGGTGTTATCCTGCTGCTTTTGTTCGGGATAATTTCGTTTCTGCGGTTACCCGTACAGTTGACGCCTGACGTGGATAAGCCGGAAATTACAGTAACGACCTACTGGCCCGGCGCCAGTCCCCTGGAGATTGAGCGGGACATTATCGATGAACAGGAAGAAGAACTGAAGTCCCTGGAAGGACTGGTGCAAATGCGTAGCGAAAGCCAGGATGGCAGCGGTGTGATCACGCTGCGGTTTCAGACGGGTACCGATAAGGATGCCGCCAGGCTCAAGGTATCGAACCGCCTGGACCAGGTGGAGTCCTATCCCACCAACGTTGAGAAGCCGGTGATTTCGGGTCAGTCCGGTGTCTCGGGAGCGATAGCCTGGTTCCACCTGGATCCCACCGAGGAAAACGGCTTCGAGGGCGATATATCCACCTTGCATGATCTTCTCGATGATTACGTCATACCCGAACTGGAGCGGGTGGAGGGCGTCTCATCAGCCAACACCTACGGCGGTCGCGAAGCAGAGATCCACGTCATTGTCGACCCGGCAAAGCTGGCATTGCGTCGGGTGACGTTGACGCAGCTTGCCGACGCTATAGAACGGGAAAACCGGAATTACAGCGGCGGCGACTTTGACGAAGGCAAGCGACGTTATATCGTGCGTACCGTGGGCGAATATCAATCCCCGCAAGACCTGGAAAACATCGTCATTGCCAATCGCAACAACGTGCCGATCTACCTGCGGGATGTAGCTCGGGTCGAGTTGACCCACAAGAAGCCAACGGGAGCGATATTCAGTCTGTATAATAGAAGTATCGCACTGAACATTCAGCGCCAGACGGGTGCGAATGAACTGGACATAATGGACGAGGTAAGGAAGAAGCAGGAAAAGCTCAACCGGGAAGTACTGGGTCCCCGCGGTTTGCAACTGGTGCATGCCTGGGACCAGACCGGCTACATCAACAGCGCCATAGGACTGGTGCGCAATAACCTGTTAATCGGCGGTACTCTTGCGATTATCGTATTGCTGATATTTTTACGCAGCGTCAGCAGTACGCTGATCCTCGCTCTCGCAATCCCCATCAGCATTGTCGGGACGTTTTTGATGATGGCCCTGTTCGGTCGGAGCATCAACGTCATCAGTCTGGCCGGTATGGCGTTTGCAACCGGTATGGTGGTGGATAATTCCATCGTGGTCCTGGAGAACATCTACCGGCATCGGCAGGCCGGGCAACCTTTTTTCAGCGCGGCGTATAGCGGCGCTGTTGAGGTATGGGGGGCAGTCCTGGCCAGTACCCTGACAACTATTGCCGTATTTGCCCCTGTGGTGTTGATAGAAGAAGACATAGGAAAATTGCTGGCTGATATCGCGGTTGCCATCAGTTGCGCGGTAGGCCTGAGCCTGATTATCGCCATAACGGTGATTCCTACCCTGTCGGCGCGTCTCCTCAACGTAGCGGGAGAGACCCCAAGCGCCGGCGGATTTCGCTCTCTCTGGGGGGGCGTACGTCTGGCCTCGGCGGTCAGGGACCGGATTGCCTCATTATCCCACTGGATCAATGTTACGGTCCTGCGCCGTCTGCTTGTTGTGGGTGTGTGCGTTACCCTGGCCGTAATTATCAGCCTGGTCATCAAACCCGAGACGGAGTACCTGCCCGCGGGTGATACCGATTTTCTGTTTGGCCTGCTGCTGCCGCCGCCGGGCTATACGGTGGAGGAACGGGTCGGGATCCACGGCGTGTTCTCCGGGGCATTGGAAGACCTGATGGAACATCCAGCCGGGTCGCCCGAGGCGGAAGCTTTACCCGGCGGCGGACTGCATGTTTTCTTCTATGGTTTCGAGGGTGGCGTAATCTTTATGGGGGTGACCTCCAACGACCCGCGCCGGACGAAAGAATTGTACCCGATCTTTCACGAGGCCATGTCCAGCGTCCCCGGCGCTATCCCCATCCTGCAACTATGGGGGATCTTTGAAGAAGAAAGTGGTGAAGGCCGCAGTATTGATGTTGAAATAAAAGGGCCGGAACTGGAAAGACTGATTGCCCTGGGGGGGGAGGTCTTTCAAAAGTCCTTTGCTGTATTACCCGGCGCCCAGACTTTTCCCATCCCCGGCCTGGACCTGGGAAACCCTGAGCTTCAGGTGGTTACGGACCGGCGCCGGGCCGCGCAACTTGACATAAGCAATCGCGACCTGGGCTTTACGGTGAATGCCCTGGTGGATGGCGCCAAGGTCAGTGATTACCAGTATGAGGGCAAGGAAATCGATATCCGGCTGAAAGCTGAAGACAGCTATATCCACAGCACCCACACGCTGGAACAGATGCCCATCGCCACGCCGGATGGCCGTCTCGTGACGCTTGGCGCCATCGCTGACGTGTCACTCACCTACGGCCCGGTACAGATCAACCACCGGGAAAGGGAACGGACCATCACTATCCGGGTATTGCCCACCGAGAAAATGCCCACTGAAACGGCAATGGAGATCATACAGAATGAGATCATCGGCCCCATGAAGGAAAGAGGGGACTTCGGTGGTGTCTACAACGCCGAATTGGCTGGCAGCGCCGATAAACTGGTGGCGGCGGGTGACGCGCTGAAATGGAACCTGGTGTTGGCGGTCATCATCACATTCCTGCTGATGTCCGCCCTGTTTGAGAGTTTTCTATATCCTTTTGTCATCATGTTCAGCGTACCCCTGGCGATACTGGGAGGACTTATCGGCCTGGCCCTGGTCAATGCGACCATTGCCTATCAACCCCTGGACGTATTGACGATGCTTGGATTCATCATCCTCCTGGGTACGGTAGTCAATAATCCCATATTGATCGTGCACCAGTCCCTGAACCATATCAGGAAAGCGGGGATGGAATCCCACGAGGCGATCCGGGAAGCGGTACGAAATCGGATCAGACCCATATTCATGAGCGCCGGCACCTCAACCTTTGCCATGTTGCCCCTGATCCTCGCCCCGGGGGCCGGTTCGGAGTTATACCGGGGCATAGGCGGCGTAGTAGTCGGCGGCCTGCTGGTTTCCACCGTGTTTACCCTGTTCATCGTCCCCGCCATGCTGAGCCTGGTGTTCGACCTGCGCAAGCTGCTGACCGGATACCCGGACGGAGCAGTCACCGCAGAAGTATTGCCTGATTAACGTTTCCAAGGCAGGCCCTGCCGTCATCAAGCCCTATTGTCATACCGGACAGGGATTGTCCGGTATCCAGTCACAAAGCCTGCCCCGGCATATCGTTAGCCGGGGGATGTGAGAGGTTCAGAATTAACCGACCTCAATCTGTTTTCCGCTATTTCCACGTAGCCGGGTTCCCGTTCTATCCCGATACTCTTCCGGTTCAGTTTCCGGGCAACTGCGCAAGTCGTGCCGCTGCCCAGAAACGGGTCCAGAACCAGGTCTCCCTCATTGCTGCTTGACATGATCACCCGCTGCAACAGGGTCTCCGGTTTTTGCGTTGAATGGGCTTTTTTGCCATGCTCATCCTTGATGCGCTCCTTTCCCGTACAAAGTGGGATCTGCCAGACCGAGGTCATCTGCTTGCCATCGTTGAGTTGTTTCATCACCTGATGGTTGAAGGTGTATTTTTTCTGCTTCTCGGACTTCTTCGCCCAGATCAGTGTTTCCGTTGCATTGGTAAACCGCACCCCTCTGAAGTTGGGCATGGGGTTGGACTTGTACCACTGCACGTCGTTGAGGATCCAGTAACCCAGGTCCATCATGATCCTGCCAACCCGGAAGATATTGTGATATGAACCGATTACCCAGATCGTACCGTCGTCTGCCAACACTCTCCGGCAGGCGTCCAGCCACTGTCTGGTAAATTCGTCGTAACTATTGAAAGACGAAAATTGATCCCACGCGTCATCAACACCGTCTACCCGGGTTTGATTGGGTCTGTATAACTCCTGCTTGAGTTGCAGGTTGTATGGGGGGTCGGCAAAGATGAGATTAACCGATTTTTCCGGTAATTCCGGCAGTACATCAATACAATTTCCGGTATAAATCCGGTAATCTGAAGCGCTGATTTCAGCCTGTGAACATGACGAGTCTTGTTTCATGAAATTTGGGGTCAGAGTAAAAATACAGTTAGTTTCGAAGGTGGAGTTGATTTATCGTTAAGTATTTTTACTCTGACCCCAAATTTCCCAAATTTCCTTTACTCTCACCCCAATTAAACTGGCGGTAAAGGATGTCCTTAACCAACAGGTCGGGGATATCGATTGAGCAAACGGATTGCAGCCCCCGCCATGCCGGGACGCTGTTGACTTCCAGCACCAGGAAATCGCCCTGTGAATCACGGATAATATCAACGCCGCCATACAGGATGCCGGTTGCCTTGGAAGCAGCTTCGGCCAGTTGCCGCAATGCCGGCATGAGAACAGCCGGCAGGCATTTGCCACCACGCGCGCGGTTGGTTACCCAGTGATCGGAGATACGTTCCATCGCCGCGACCGCCCGGTGGTTGATGACAAAAACCCGCCAGTCACGACCATTGTGATCGTCCTGGTCGATGAATCGTTGCAGGTAATACACGCCGTTGATCAGGTCCGCGTCCAGTTGATAATCCTCAGACTCGATCAGTTGCAGGCCCCGCCCGCAGTTGCCGAACAGGGGTTTTTGTACGATAGAGTGCCCTTTTTGCAGTTGTGTATGGATGACTTCGTGGGCAGCTTCAGCAGTTTCACAGGCCCAGACTGGCGGTGTCGGAACCTGATGTTTAATCAGCAGGAAACTGGTCATGCCTTTGTCCACGGTGCGTTCGATACTGACGGCGTCGTTATAAACAACGACGCCGGAATGTTTCAATGCGTGCAGGATATCCAACCTGAACGTCACTTCTTCAAAACTTCCCGCGGCAACGGCCCGTACAAAAACGGCATCCGGCAGAGTATCGGGAAAACCGGGGATGTGCAGCCCCGTCAGGCTTTGTTCAAAACCAATATGGCAATCCCTTAAAGAGACGACCTGTGTCCGTACTCCATACCGGTTGAATGCGCCGGCCAGTCGCTGCTCGTGCCAGCCGTCATTTTCGGAGAAGATTACGATGTTTTTCATAAATATGTTGGGGTCAGTGTAAAAACCCGGTTTTATTCTGATTATAAGTTTCTCAAATTCTGATAATGGGTTTTTACACTGACCCCAAGTTCTCTCATTATAATGATAACTCATGAAGGTTAAACCACTAATCATCGTCGGCGCCAGCGCCAGGGCGGCGGCCTTCTCTGCGTATCGGGCCGGATATACGCCGTATTGGCTGGATCAGTTCGGGGATGAAGACCTGCGCCAACGTTTCCGGGGGGAAATAATATCCGACTATCCGAAGGAAGTCGTTGCACTGATCGCCAAGGCGCCCGATGCGCCCTTCATCTTTACCGGAGCGCTGGAAAACCATCCGGGCGTTCTGGAAGAGTTATGCGTTCAACGGACGTTACTGGGCAATATAAAACCGGTTTGCCTCAGGACTCGGGATCCGTTCGGATTATACGAGCTGTTTCAACGGAACCGGATACCCTGCCCGGATATACGGACTGGCGCCGGAGGCATAGCGACCCCCCATGATTGGCTGGTTAAACCCATAATGAGTGGCGGCGGTATCGGCATTGGATTCCATGGAGGTCGAACCGTTAATACAGGTTATTACCTGCAGCAGTATCTGCCGGGCGAGAGCTTTTCGGCAGTCTTTATCGGCGGCCGGGGTGGCTGCCGATTATTGGGAGTGACGCGACAATTAGTTGGTGAGCCGGCGTTCCATGCAAGAGAGTTCGGTTATTGCGGCAGTATCGGTCCGATAGATTTGAACGATACCGACACCAGACAATGGAACAGGATTGGAACGGTTGTTACCGAGGAATTCGGATTGAGGGGATTATTCGGTATCGATGCAATCAAACAGGGGGATAAAATATATCCCGTTGAGGTCAACCCCAGGTACACCGCATCGGTCGAGGTGCTGGAACTGGCCCTCGGCATCCATGCCGTTAAATTCCATTGTCACGCCTGTAGAAATCGGCCTGTCAACATTGAGGAACGAGTGCCCCGCCATTTAATTGGCAAGGCTATTTTATTTGCGCCGAAGGATTTAATCTTTGAAGGGTGTAAAACGGATGGATTTTCCATCGCAGACATCCCGGCACAAGGCACGGAAATAAAACAAGGCCATCCGATAACGACCGCCATGGTGACAGGGAACAGCATTTTCTCCATCCGGGAAAGCCTGGAGAGAGCGGCTGACAGTATTTTCAGGGCACTTTAAAAAAACGACGAATTCAAATCTGTCACAGTTCTCAGCATTACAGACAGGGTTGGAACGGAAAAACAGCCCCCAAACCCTCTTTCAGCAAAATTAGCGGGAGCTCCTGCGCAGTTCTCAGCATTACGACAGGGTTGTTACTTTCTGATAAAATGCGTTTAACCTGGAGAAAGTGATTGGAGCAATTCAGAGGAACAACGATCCTGTCAGTACGACGGGGTGATAAAGTGGTAGTTGGTGGAGATGGCCAGGTATCGCTTGGCAATACCGTAATGAAGGGCAATGCCAGCAAAATCAGGAAACTTTACCGCGAGCAGGTACTGGCAGGATTTGCCGGTGGGACTGCGGATGCGTTTACACTGTTTGAACGCTTCGAGGCAAAACTGGAATCATACCAGGGGCACCTGGTCCGCTCGGCGGTTGAACTGGCCAAAGACTGGCGTACGGACAGGATGTTGAGGCGCCTGGAGGCCATGCTGTGTGTCGTGGACAAGTCCAATTCGCTTCTTATTTCCGGGAATGGCGACGTGATAGAACCTGAAACCGGAATCATGGCTATCGGTTCCGGAGGGGCTTATGCCAAGGCCGCTGCGCTGGCGCTGATGGAAAACACTGAACTGGATGCGCGCGAAATTGTTGAGAAGGCTCTGGCCATTGCCGCAGACATCTGCGTTTATACGAACCGGAATATCACGATTGAGGAACTGCCCGCTGCAGGAGCAACAAAATAATGGAAGAACTGACACCGAAACAGATCGTTGCCGAACTGGATAAACACATCATCGGCCAGGACGCGGCTAAACGCGCGGTTGCGATCGCGTTACGCAACCGCTGGCGACGCTCCCAACTCAACGAAGAATTAAGAAATGAAATTACGCCCAAGAACATCCTGATGATCGGCCCCACCGGCGTAGGAAAGACGGAAATAGCGAGGCGTCTGGCCAGGCTGGCGAATGCCCCGTTTATCAAGATTGAGGCAACGAAGTTTACCGAAGTGGGCTACGTTGGCAGAGACGTCGAATCCATCGTACGTGACCTGGCGGACGTCGCGGTGAAGATGACCCGTGAAGAAGAGCTTGAAAAAGTTCGGGACCGGGCTGAACTGGCCGCGGAAAACCGGGTGCTGGAAATCATGTTGCCGAGTCCCAGATCGGGCCCCGAAGAAGAACAAACCAGTTCAACCAGGGAAAAGTTCCGAGAAATGCTGAAAACCGGCGAGTTGAATGACAAGGAAATCGAGGTGGAGGTGAATATGCCTGCGATCGGTGTCGAGATCATGGCGCCGCCGGGAATGGAAGAGATGACCAGTCAGTTGCAGGGCATGTTTCAGAGTATGGGCAGCGAGAAAAAACGCACTAGAAAACTGAGGATCAAGGAGGCGCTCAAGATCCTTGCCGAGGAAGAAGCCGCGAAACTGGTGAATGAGGATGAGATAAAGCTCAGGGCATTGGAGAACATGGAACAGAACGGCCTGGTTTTTCTGGATGAGATTGACAAGGTCACACGCCGCGCCGAGGTCAGCGGCGCAGACGTTTCCAGGGAAGGTGTACAACGTGATTTACTACCGCTGGTGGAAGGCTCCACGGTGACCACCCGCTACGGTATGGTGAAAACAGACCACATCCTGTTTATTGCCTCCGGTGCGTTTCATTTTTCCAAACCTTCCGACCTGATACCCGAACTGCAGGGGCGGCTGCCGATCCGGGTGGAACTCGATGCCCTGGGTGTGGCTGAGTTCAGCCGCATCCTGGTCGAGCCGGATGCTTCGTTGACACAGCAATATTCAGCGCTTATGCAAACCGAACAGGTGGAGTTATCATTTTCCGAAGACGGTATAGCGCGCATTGCCGAAATAGCCTGGCAGGTCAATGAGTCCACCGAAAATATCGGCGCCCGTCGGTTGCACACGGTCATGGAACGTCTGCTTGAAACCTTATCCTTTGACGCCCCCGACCAGGGGAAAAAGTCTGTCAATATCGATGCTCAATACGTTGCCGAGCACCTGGATGACCTGATCAAGGATGAGGATTTAACCAGATATATCCTTTAATATATTTGGGGTCAGAGTAAAAACTCATTTCAGATTTTGCTGATTCCTTATAGACCGTATATGAGTTTTTACTCTGACCCCAAATATGGTAGCTTGTTACCTGAATGACTACAGAAACAGCCACCACTAGGCCGATATCCGTCAGCCTGAAGAAAAAGTCGCGTCAGTTAGTGCTGGAGTACGCAGACGGGAAAAGTTTCAGCTTGAGTTGTGAGCTGCTACGGGTTTATTCACCCTCTGCCGAAGTACGCGGGCATGGTCCGGGTCAGGAGATATTACAGACGGGCAAGGAAAATGTGAATATCGACGCGATTGAGCCTATGGGAAGTTACGCGCTGAAGCTGTGTTTTGATGACGGCCATGCTTCCGGCATTTATACCTGGGATTATCTTTATCAACTGGGAGCAAATCGGGAGCGACACTGGCAGTCATACCTGGCGGCACTGGAAAAAGCTGGTTACACTCGCCAGGTCACACAGAACCTGGGGTCAGAGTAAGAAATTCGTTAGAATTTTTACTCTGACCCCAAAATCGGGATTCATGCATAACCCCCATCCATCAAATAATTTTACTCTGACCTCGCAAATCCAATGAGCCAGCCGGTTGATTTTGGTTACCAGAGGGTCTCTCCGGAAGAGAAATCCCGGCGGGTGGACGAGGTCTTCAGCTCGGTTGCATTGCGCTATGACCTGATGAATGACCTGATGTCCTTCGGTATTCACCGGTTGTGGAAACGCTTATGTACTCATCTCGCCAGCTTGAGACCCGGTTCAACAGTCCTGGATGTAGCATCCGGGACGGGCGACCTGGCAGCTTTGTTGAAACAGGCAGGTTACGGCGTCGTCCTGTGCGACATTAACGAGGCCATGTTGAAATGCGGCAGGGACAAGCTGGTGGATAAGGGACTCGTCAACGATATACACTGCGTACGCGCAGATGCGCAGCAGCTCCCTTTTGCAGACAACAGCTTCGATTGTGCCACCCTTGCCTTCGGGTTGCGCAACATGACCGACAAGATGGCAGCGCTGCGCTCCATTCACGCCAAGCTGAAATACGGCAGCCCGGTTATTATCCTGGAGTTTTCCCGGGTGACTTCGGACTTGCTAAGACAAATTTATGATAAATATTCGTTTCACGCGATCCCCGCCCTGGGAAAACTGGTCGTGAAAGACCCTGACAGTTATCAATACCTGGTCGAGTCGATCAGGATGCACCCTGACCAGGAAACCCTGAAAACAATGCTGCAGGATGCCGGTTTTTCCCGGGTTGACTACCTGAATTTGTCCGACGGTATAGTCGCCCTGCACAAGGGGTACAAGTTGTGAGGAAGGGAGGCGTCCGGACAGCACTGTATATTTGGGGTCAGAGTAAAAATACAGTCAACTTGGCAAGTAGCGTCGGGTTATTCTTGAGTATTTTTACTCTGACCCCAAATATGCGCTGGTGGTTTGGTCACGGTTATTGTATCCCCGGTAGTTTCGGAGCATCTTTTTGAAACCGCTGGAACGACTGGTTAATCGGTTATTGTCCCTGGACCGGGAAACTCTTGACGAGTTGGCCGGGTTGTCAGGCAAGGTGGTACAGGTAGAATTAATCAATACGACACAGCCCGTCGTAAGCCTGAAAATTGAACAACACGGCATTCAGGTCGATACGGATTATGCGGGAACAGGAGACGTCCTGATCCGGGGCACGCCACTTGACCTGCTGGTCTATATGCGTTCATCCGGAGAGAGCAGGGCGACCGTGACGGGAAATATGGAGATAAAGGGAGACCTGGGTCTGGCGCAGGATTTCCAACGTCTGCTGCACAGGCTTGAGATTGATTGGGAAGAACAGGCAGCGCGATTGGTTGGTGATACCCTGGCAAGGAAAGCATCCAATATCGCCAGGGCGGGCGTTGATTTTTTACGGCAGTTGAAAAATAAAATTCAGATGGATCTGAGTGAATACGCCTTGTACGAAACGGAAGTATTACCTGACCGGGATGAAGTCGAGCGTTTCAATAATTCGGTAGATGTATTACGCGATGATCTTGAACGCCTGAAGCAGCGACTGCACAGGATATCCGCAGATTTACACAGATAAAAAAATATCTGCGGATAATAAAATATACAGATCAGCAAAATGTTAGGAATAGGTCAGGTTATAAGATTACTTACCATTCAACGCGTGTTATTGAAACACGGTCTGGATGAACTGGTATTCACCTTGCGCCTGTTCCGGTCGGCAAGGTGGTTACAGCGCCTGTTGCCCTGGAACTGGTTCCGGAACATAGAGGAACCCAGAGGTGTCAGGCTGCGCATGGCCCTGGAAGATTTGGGGCCAATTTTCGTCAAATTTGGCCAACAGTTATCAACCCGGCGCGACATGTTGCCGGACGACATCGCCGTAGAATTGGCAAAACTGCAGGATAAAGTCCCGCCATTTCCCGGCAGCATAGCCAGGGAAATCATAGAACGGGCATTGGGTAAAAAGATCGAAGAAGTATTCCATGAATTTGATGAAACTCCGCTGGCATCCGCTTCGGTAGCCCAGGTCCACGCTGCCTCACTCCAGGATGGCCGCGCCATGATCGTCAAGGTGATTCGTCCGGAGATAAACAGGGTAATACGCCGCGATCTCGACATCATCCATATTCTTGCAGAAACGCTTGAGCGGTATTCCAGGGATGCAAGACGCCTGAAACCCACGTCGGTCGTTGCGGAATTTGAGAAAACGCTGTTTGACGAACTGGATTTAATGCGAGAAGCAGCCTCAGCATCCCAGTTACGGCGCAATTTTTCCGGCTCGGAAGTTTTGTACGTCCCCGAGATAGTCTGGGAATTAACGAGCCGGGATGTGATGGTGATGGAACGCGTGTCCGGGATACCCATCAGCGATGTGCCGGCCCTGGAAAAGGCCGGAGTGGACCTGAAATGGCTGGCTGAACGGGGTGTGGAGATTTTTTTCACCCAGGTTTTCCGGGATGGTTTTTTCCATGCGGATATGCATCCCGGCAATATCTTTGTCCAGCCGGATAGTGCTGGGGGCGCGCGCATCATGATGGTTGATTTCGGCATCATGAGTTCCCTGAGTGAGTTTGATCAACGCTACCTGGCGGATAACTTTCTGGCTTTTTTGCAGCGTAACTATCAGCGGGTTGCCGAATTGCATATCGAATCGGGCTGGGTCCCTCCCGGGACCAGGGTGGATGAGTTCGAGTTTGCCATTCGCACTGTCTGTGAGCCGCTGTTTGACCGGCCCATCCGGGAAATCTCAATAGGGACAATGTTGTTGCGGCTGTTTCAAACGGCCCGGCGATTTAATATGGTCATTCTGCCGCAACTGCTGTTGTTACAGAAAACCCTGGTCAATATCGAAGGGCTTGGTCGCCAGTTATACCCCGACCTGGATCTCTGGGCCGCGGCTAAACCCATCATGCAACGCTGGCTGGACAGCCGTATGGGCTTCAGATCCATGCTGAAGGGCACCAGGGACAATGCCCCCTACTGGCTGAACCGGCTGCCGCAACTCCCGCATAAGCTCATGGACCTCGTCGAACGCTTGCAAGACGGCAGGCTTCAGGTGGAAGTGAAACATGGCAGCGACGAACTCCGCAGCGAAATTCGCAGGTACGGCAAAAGCAACGCCCGGCTGGTTATCGGTTGTGCCCTGATACTGGCTGCATTGGTATTCCATTTGATTGCCCCAGGCGTCTGGGTGATTAAAGGTGTTCCGCTATTAACGTTGCTGTTAGGCGCAGCAGGCGGCTGGCTGGTCATTAAGGTATTGGGCGAGCTGTAATCAGTAGTCCCCACTAACCGGGTTTTGGTGGCTGTTAAATATTTGGGGTCAGAGTAAAAATACTGTCACTGGCAGGCCTCACTGGTTTAGTCTTGAGTATTTTTACTCTGACCCCAAATATGGCTGATATTGATCCCTTGGTTCTGCTGAATAATACGTTGGAGCAATGTATTCCAATCACCCGGGCAATGGGGATAACGGCGGACAGCTATGACGGTAACCGGTTGTGAATTTCACCGACAAATACTCGGTAACGTAGTTCGGGATCAGTGTAAAAACCCTGTTTAGATCTTGCAAATAGCAAATCAAAGGGTAAAGTATGATATATGGTAAATTCACAGTCATATTCGGCATCAGATATTGTCAATCAGGTTTGTAACCATAAGGAGAATGCCGACGTTCGATTTTTGGATTAGAGCATATCATGTCTCATACAATTGCCGACCGTTTTGAACACAGCCACATCCCAGCGGCTACAGGCAGCCAGCTTGCTGACAGCTGGGCCGATTTGTCTTCTGCTCTCGACGGCTATGAAGTCAGGGGGCTGGCTGAAGTCAAAAACTACCTCAATCATAATAATGATCTCCTGGATTTTTTGTCATCGCTTCCTGCGAGCATCTCTAAGGCAGATGTTGTGGAATCAGTTGATCTGGAGTTCTATCACGATATGGAAGAACATTGGGAGAAGCTGTTTGTGGTAGTCAACACTCAAATTGATGATATGGATGAACTCGATGAATTAGAGGACTCTTTATATTCTTCTTTATTAGAACCGAATAATGATTTGTTATCTGGTCGAGTAGTTCTGTCTATAGGGTGATAAATGTCGATAGATCCAAGGGACCTGGTTGAATACGCTTATGGGATGCTTCAACCGGAAGGACAGGAAATGGAGCATAGAAACGTGGTAAATCGCGCTTATTATGGAGCTTTCCTGACTGCAAGAGAAGCAGCGAATATTACTGGTGGTAGTGGAAGTATACATCTTAAAGTCATTCAATATTATCAAGATAAAAAGTCAATTATCGGCAATAATCTGGATGATTTGAAAAGGTTGCGCCAGGTAGCGGACTATGAGACTCAAAAAAATGTCACATATCAACACGCGAAAAAGAGTTGTCGAACTGCAAGAAAAATTCTGAAGCAACTTGAAAGTTAGTTTCCTGTTTGTGTCCCTTCAATTGTGAGAGATATCGATCCCTTAGTTCTGCTGAATAACACGCTGGAGCGATGTATTCCAATCACCCGCGCCATGGGGATAACAGCGGACAGCTATGACGGGAACCAGCTAAGGTTGAGCGCTCCTGCCTCACCCAATCTCAATGACAAGCAAACGGCATTCGCCGGCAGTTCTTATTCCATCGCCGCCTTGTCGGGCTGGAGCCTGTTGTTTATGAAACTGGTGGAGCGGGGAATTGACGCAGATATTGCCGTCTATAAGGGTGAAATAAACTATATCAAACCGGCTACAGGCGATTTTTACGCGATTTGCAACGCGCCTGGGCGGGACATCATGGAAGATTTTTTTGCTACGCTGGCAACCCGGAAGAAAGCTAAGCTAACCCTTAGCTCTGTAGTACATGATGCTGAAAGTCCCGTCGTGGATTTTATCGGCAAATATTCGGTAAGAAATTTGGGGTCAGAGTAAAAATACAGACACTGGCAGCCGTTGCTGGTTTGATCTTCAGTATTTTTACTCTGACCCCAAATATGGGTACTAATATGGTATTTCGCTATTCCACTTCAGCCGTCAATATCTGCAGGCTTTTCAGCACGTTAAGGGCTTGCTGCAGGGTATAGTCCTCCAATAACCGCGCCTTGATCTGTGCTGCCGAATCTTCATCTCCATTCGTTGTTTCCTGCTGAGTATCATCTTGTGTATTGTTATCCAGGTGCCTGTTCAGGTTTTCCTCCGTTATTATGTGTGTGTCTTCATCTTCCAGGGATTCCACTTTGACCCGGGCTATGACGACGTCGGGTTCTATTCCCGAAACCTGGATGGAACGGCCTGAAGGTGTGAAATAGCGCGCAGTTGTCAATTTAAGCGCCGCAGCATTGGATATGGGTAATACCGTTTGGACGGAGCCCTTGCCGAAGGTTTTCTGCCCCATGATGACTCCGCGCTTGTGATCCTGGAGGGCGCCTGCCACGATTTCCGAGGCGGAAGCGGAACCGGCGTTTACCAGGACAACAATAGGTGCGTTATCCAGTATGTCTGCCGGCTTTGCGTTAAATTTTAATCTTGAATCATCAATGCGGCCTTCCGTGTATACAATCAGGCCCTTGTCCAGGAACAGGTCGGAAATGCCGACAGCAGCGCTGAGAATGCCGCCGGGATTGTTCCTGAGGTCCAGGATAAGCCCATTCAGGTTGCCGTTATTGTCTTGCTTCAATTGTTGCACAGCGGCTCTGGCGTCCTCCGCCGTGCGGGATTGAAAGTGTGAGATGCGCAAGTATCCAAAACCCGGTTCCAGGGTTTGTGTTCTGACACTTTTCACTTTTATCACATCCCTGGTAATGGTAATTTTCAGCGGTTTTTCCTCGCCTTCCCTGATAATGGTCAGAGTGATATCGGTGCCGGGCTCTCCCCGCATACGCGAAACTGCATCATTTAATGACAGCCCTTTTACCGGCGTCTCATCCAGGCGAATGACCAGGTCACCGGATTGCACCCCTGCTTTTTGGGCAGGCGTATCATCAATAGGTGAGATCACTTTAATAAATCCATCTTCCATGCCCACTTCAATACCCAGGCCACCAAATTCTCCCGATGTTCCTTCCTGCAAATCCAAGTAGGCATCTTCGTCAAGATAAGATGAATGAGGGTCCAGACCTTCCAGCATTCCCTTAATTGCGTGTTCCAGGAGAATGCCATCCTCCACATCTTCCACGTAGTCATTTTTTATCTTGGCGAATACCTCTGCAAAAGTCCTGATCTGATCTACAGGTAATTCCCCGGTTTCAGGTCCTGGGACTTGTTCGGCATGGACGAACTGGCCGGTTAAAAGTAAGGCTATGATGACTGCTTTTACAGAATTTATATTCATGTTGTTCACTTAAATATTAACCTCTACACCACAAAGAGGGATTCAGCGGACTCCCCTCCCGCCTGATCTCAAAATAAAGACCGGGATATTCCTGGCCACCTGTATCCCCGGCTCTTGCGATGGGATTATTCTTGCCGACCCGGTCCCCTGTTTTCTTCAGTAAAACTTCGTTATATCCGTATAAACTCATAAAACCGTCACCATGGTCCAGGATCAACAGCAAACCGAGATTTCTGAACCAGTCCGCATACACAACTGTGCCGGAACTGACTGCGTGCACTTCGATTCCGGCTGTCGAGGTAAAGGTGATCCCTTGTGATTTCAGTTTTCCGCCTTTTTTGAATTCTCCATAACGGCTTGTTATTTTACCACGTACCGGCCATCTTAATTTTCCCTTCAGGCTGGCAAATGGTGGTTCGTCTTTATATATATCCTCACTGCGTTCCAGGTTGCTGAGCAATATCGCCAGTTCCCGCTCCGTTTTCACCAGGACCTGTAATTGCCTGTCCTGATCATCAATGAAGCGCCTTGAGCCGGCAAGCAATTTCTCCCGGTCCTTACGGTATGCGTTTAATTTTGCGAGTTTCGCTTTCTTGCCCGACCGCAGGGAAATCAATTCCTCCGTATCACCATTTATTTTTTCCTGCAATGCCTGCTGCCGTTCCTGCGCAAGCATGATTACATCTATCCTTTTTGTCCTGGCCCGGTTGTAATAGTCATGGTAGGCCAGGACTCTGCCGAACAGTGCCGGATCTTCCTGGTTAAGGAGCAACTTGATGTAATCATTCCTGCCGGTGCGGTACATGGCGCGCACTTGT
Organism: Gammaproteobacteria bacterium; assembly: GCA_965205405.1. GTDB lineage: Bacteria > Pseudomonadota > Gammaproteobacteria > Eutrophobiales > Eutrophobiaceae > JAAXHV01. Next base: position 328,552 of record OZ242169.1, on the reverse strand, counting down.
TCGGACAACAGGCTTTTTTCCTGCCACAGGTTTTCACCAAGTTGCTTGAGTTCCTCATTCAGCGCTTTCAACCTGACCTGTCTGGTGCTGATTGAAGAGTTTACCTGCCTGACAGACATTGTTATTTCAGCGGCAGCGATTTCGTACTTCTGCAACTCTGCCAGCATTTGTTCAAACTCGTTTTCTGCTGACTTGATCCTGGATTGAACAGTCTTGATCTGCGACTTGACAGACTCGATTTCCTGTTCCGTAGTTTCAGCCTCACCGACCTGGCCCGGGACGGGGAATACCAGGCAGAGCGCGATAAAAAGCCGTGCATGAACCCTTCCGGATTTCCGGCAATGATTACAACCCGTCATCACTCTGTGATCTCTGTGTCCTCTGTGGCAAAATATGCGGTAAAACAATCATCAACACAGTCTGAACAGGGCATTGCCGGTCATTTCTTCCGGTTTTTCCATACCCATGATATGCAACATTGTCGGGACAACGTCACACAACGCCGCGGTGGTGCTGGGCGCCACTTCAGCGGGACGGCCAACATAGATCAGTGGTACCGGATTACCGGTATGGGCCGTATGTGCGTGTTCCCTGACTTTTTCCGTGATGAATGAACGCATTTGCTCAGCGTTGCCGTGATCGGACGTTATCAGTATTTCTCCGCCGACGCGCCGGGTCTGGTCGACAATTTTCCCGATACATGAATCAATGGTTTCAACGGCTTTGACTGCCGCAGCGAAGTCTCCTGTATGGCCTACCATATCCGCATTGGCAAAATTGCAGATGATTACATCGTATTTTTGTGCGGAAATCACTGCCAGCAGGTGGTCCGTGACTTCAACTGCACTCATCTCCGGGCACAGGTCATAGGTTGCCACATGGGGAGACGGCACCAGTATCCTGTCCTCGTTCTTAAATATCTGCTCCTCGCCGCCGTTGAAGAAAAAAGTAACGTGGGCGTATTTTTCCGTTTCCGCTATGCGTAATTGCTTCATACCTGAGTTTGCCAGGTATTCACCCAGCACATTTTTTATATGGGCAGGCGGGAACAGAACCGGAAAATCAAAGTCCGCCCTGTATTCGGTCATACTGATGAACGCAGTCAAATCAACAGGTCTTCCGCGAGGAAAACCATTAAAATCAGCCACTGTAAACGCCTCAGCCAACTGCCTCGCCCGGTCTGCCCGATAGTTGCTGAAAATAACCATGTCGCCCTGCTCGATCCGGGCAGCCGTACCGTCACGTTGTACAATAGCGGTGGGTTTCACGAATTCGTCCGTTTCGCCGCGGGCATACGCCATATCCACGGCGATAAATGCGTCAACCGATCGGAATTCAGCCTCGGCGTCAGTGATCAGGTTGTACGCGAGTTGAGTCCTGTCCCAATGATTATTGCGATCCATAGCGTAATAACGGCCGATTATGCTGGCAAAGCGGCCTTTGCCAAGTTCCAGCATCTTTAAATATGCTTCATCCAGATATTCTTCGGCGCTCTTCGGCGGCGTATCCCTGCCGTCAAGGAAGGCGTGCAGGTAGATTTCCCTGACGTCATAAGCAGCAGCAAATTCCAACAGGGCAAATATATGTTCCTGGTGATTATGTACCCCTCCCGGGGACAGCAGTCCCATGATATGGACTGCGCGGCGTTTCTCTGCGGTCGTAGCCAGCGCGTCTTTCAATACCTGGTTTTGGAAGAATGACCTGTTTTCTACCGCCTTCGTGATGCGGGTGAATTCCTGATCGACTATTCGCCCCGAACCGATATTCATGTGGCCTGTTTCCGAGTTGCCCATTTGCCTGGCAGGCAGGCCCACATCCATTCCGGACGCGTTTAACAGGGTATGCGGATAGTTGTCCCACAAGTAGTCCCAGGCAGGTTTTCTGGCGCTGTGGATCGCATTGTAGGCGGTATTCTCCGAATAGCCCCAGCCATCGAGAATAATCAGCACCATGGGACGATGATGTATGTGCATAGCTGCCGAAGGTACGGTATCGGATATTGTCAAACAGAAAAGGGGCATTCTACCAGAAACAGGAAACGGAAAATGAGAAAAGAGGACAATTTCATCCGTAGTCGGGAATCCGATAAAGTTGTGAGTGGTTTCCTGTATAATCCACTGTTATCTGATAACTGATAACTGTCACCTGAATGGAACGATTACCTGAATTCATTGCCAATCACCTGGGATTGGCGTCTTTGTTTGTTGCTATCCTGGCCTTGCTGTTATGGAATATCTTCGGCTCTTCGTTGTCCGGTCTTTCCCGGATCGCGCCTGCGGAAGTCACACGGTTGCTCAACCATGAAAAAGCGCTGTTGCTCGATTTGCGCACGGTTGCCGATTTCTCTTCGGGGCATATCCTGAGTGCGCGCAGTATCCCTGCTGCGGAGTTGGAGGACAGGCAGAAAGAACTGCAAAAGTACAAAACGAATCCCATAATTTTATGTTGCAGTCGCGACTCGGACGGCGTAAAGGCGGGGCGCATCCTGAAGTTTGCCGGATATGAGAAGATATATTCATTAAAAGGTGGATTTGAATCCTGGCGTAGCGCAAGCTTGCCGATCACCCGCGATTAGATATTTGGGGTCAGTGTAAAAATTTTGTAAATTTTTACACTGACCCCAAATATCCGGGTTAAGGAGAAAACTGATGGCAGACGAGCAGGAAAACAACCAGCCGGCAACAACAGGTTCGAACCTGCGCGGGCAGTTTGAAATTCAAAAGGTATACGTGAAGAACATCTCGCTGGAGACTCCCAACTCTCCGCAGGTATTCCGGGAACAGTTGAAACCGTCCGTTCACATGGATATTGCCAACTCGGCAGATGATCTGGGTGATAACCTGTATGAAGTGACCCTGTCCGTCACGGCGACGGTAAGTCATGGAGACAAGACGGTCTACCTGGTAGAGGTGCAGCAGGCCGGCATTTTTCTCATGGCTGATTTCCCCAGGGAGATCATCGGTCGTACGGTGGCGACTGTGTGTCCGAATATCCTGTTTCCGTTTGTCCGTGAAACAGTGTCCGACCTGGTCATTCGGGCAGGCTTTCCCCAACTGTTGCTGGCGCCGGTAAATTTTGACGCCTTGTATGCGCAGCACCAGCAGAAAGTGGCTGCCGAGAAGGAAATACAGCATTGAGCGAAGCAACGGGGTCAGGTCGCACATTGCACACGCAAATAAATGAGTGTTAAGGTTAATAGACCTCTGCGTGTGCAATGTGCGACCTGACCCCGTTGCTCATATGTAATGTAGTAAAACTGTATCTGGTTTATCAAGAAATAAGCGACGGTGCGATATGCAGGCTAAATCGGTAATGGTTGTCGGCGCCGGGTCGTGGGGAACCGCACTGGCTTTGGTGCTGGCGCGTAACGGGCATCGGACTTACCTGTGGGACTGCCTGGCCTCACACGTGGAAAAGCTGAAAGCGGACAGGTGTAACAATCACCATCTTCCCGGCCATTCTTTTCCTGACCCCTTGACAATCGTCCGCCGGTTTACACCGTTGCCTGTGGGGGTAGGGCATATTTTGATCGTGGCGCCGTGCGCCGGGTTGATAGACGTATTGGCGGAGTTGCAATCCCTGCCTGAGAGGAATTTCAAAATCTGCCTGGCCTGCAAGGGCATCGAGCCGAACACCCTGTCATTGAACCATGTGCTGGTGGAGAAATACCTGCCCGGGGTGCCCGTCGCGGTGTTGTCCGGCCCGTCATTCGCGCGGGAAGTGGCGCAAGGCTTGCCGACTGCGGTGACCATCGCCGCACAGAATTCGTCTGTTGCCACTGAATTTTCCACATTGTTCCATTGTGAGGTGTTCAGGATCTATACCCACGACGATATTATCGGTGTGCAAGTCGGCGGCGCGGTGAAAAACGTCATGGCAATTGCCGCCGGCATTGCCGATGGCCTGCATTACGGCGCCAATACCCGGGCTGCGTTGATAGCCAGAGGGCTGGTTGAAATCATGCGTCTGGGCCAGGCGATGGGCGGCAAGGCTGAGACCTTCATGGGTCTTGCCGGCCTGGGTGATCTGGCGCTGACCTGTACCGATAATCAATCCAGGAACAGACGGTTTGGCCTGGCCCTGGCCCAGGGCAAGACCCCGGAACAGGCAAGCGCGGATATCGGTCAGGCCGTTGAAGGGTTGCATACCATCCGGGTCGTGTGTGCACTGGCCGAGAAATACGCGGTGGATATGCCCATCAGCAGACAGGTTCAGAACGTCATAGACGGTAAAGTTACCCCGCGCGCGGCCGTCCACGAATTACTTACCCGGGAGCCGAAGTCTGAAACAGAATGAACATTTTTAATATTTGGGGTCAGAGTAAAAATAGCCAAGAATTAACTGGAAACGCCTACCACTGATTTTATTTTTACTCTGACCCCAAATATCCTGTCACTGATTATATTTTTACCCTGACCCCAAATATCATGTCTGATGAAACGTCGCTATTTTCTTTCAGAAGGGCGCTGTAACAGTTCTACGACAACCAGCAGAAGAACGGCAATCAGGATGAGGAAGGTCGCAGCAGCCAGGATGGCCGGACTGATCTCTTCGCGTATGCCGGACCACATCTCCCGCGGGATGGTACGCTGCTCAATACCACCCATGAACAACACGATCACCACTTCGTCGAGTGACGCGGCAAAAGCAAACAAGGCGCCGGAAATGACACCCGGGCTGATAATGGGTAACTGGACCCTGAAGAAGCTGTACGCCGGCCCGGCGCCGAGACTGGTTGCCGCCAGCAGGAGTTCGCGGTTGAAACCGGCCATGGACGCAGTTACCGTGATCACGACAAAAGGCGCGCCCAGGACCGCGTGAGACAGGATCAGGGCGGTATAGGTCTGGGTCAGGTTCAGGCTGGAATAAAAGAAGAACATGCCGGCGGCAGTGATGACTATGGGTACGATGAGAGGGGAAATCAGCAGCGCAGTCAGGGGGCGGCGCCAGGGCAGCGCCGGGCTGGACAGACCCAGAGCCGCTAACGTACCCAGGATCGTCGCCAGGGCAGCCGCTAAAAAACCGATAATGACCGTGTTCAGCGCGGCGCTTTGCCATTGCTCACCGAAAATAACCTGTTTATACCAGCGCAGGGAATAAGCATCCGGGTTTAATTCCAGCATGCCCCTGGTGAAAGTAAAATAGGGTTCTGCGTTAAAGGACAGGGGGATAATGACCAGGATCGGCGCGATCAGGAACAGGAACGCCAGGCCGCAGAATATACGTAACGCCCAATGTCCCGGATTAATCCACATAACAGTTCTCGATACCTGTAATTCTGGGGTCAGAGTAAAAATTCATCGGGATTTTACTTTGAACACAAACATCTACGAATTTTTACTCTGACCCCAAACATCATGACCCCAAACATCATCCGCATTCCCGCCATGCCCGGTTATGCACCCAATCTCACTCGGTCCAGACCCAATACGCGATCGTAGACCAGGAACAACAGCAGGACGGCGACAAACAGGACACCCCCCAGGGCAGCGGCCAGGCCCCAGTTCAGCGAGGTCTGTATATGATAGGCGATAAAGTTGGAGATCAGTTGGCCGCTCTGCCCACCCACCAGCGCCGGGGTGATGTAGTAGCCTATAGCCAGGATGAATACCAGCAGACAGCCGGCGCCGACGCCCGGTAGGGACTGCGGCAGGTAGATCTGGCGGAAGGCCCTGGGCCAACTGGCTCCCAGTGACGCGGCGGCTTGCATCTGTATCGCGGGAATGCCTCTCATAACGGAATAAAGCGGCAGGATCATGAAGGGCAGCAGCACATGCGTCATGGCCACCAGGGTACCGGTCATGTTGTAGACCAGGGTCAGTCTTTGATCGTCAGCGACCAGTCCGAGCCAGACCAGGATGTCGTTGAGCACGCCTTGTTGCTGCAACAGCACGATCCAGGACGTGGTCCGCACCAGCAGCGAGGTCCAGAACGGCACCAGCACCAGTACCAGCAGCAGGCGGCCGCGCCGGGGCGGTGAGTGGGCAATGAGATACGCGACCGGGTAGCCTATCAGCAGGCACAACAGGGTGATGGTCAGGCTGACCCGGATGGTCTTGATGAACAGGGCCGTATAGATACGGCGCTGCTCCGGTTGCCGGGCAATCGCACCGTCGCCGGCAAGCGTCAGGTCCACGGCATTCAGGTAATAGACGGGCGTCACCCGCGCACCGGTCCGGACCAGTGTCTGCCAGATATCCGGCTCTCCCCAGGCCGGGTGTATGTCCGGCAGGGATTCGGACCAGGGAGATTTCCCCTCACGTTGCAACCCTCTGCCGGTACGCATGATCACACTACGCAGACCGGACGCGTCCCGATTCAACCGGGTTGCAAGTTTGCCGATGGTCTTCTCAGCCCGCGCCTGCACAAGTTCCCGGGCTGCCAGTGCGTAAACCTGCTCCGACGGCAGGCCCGTTCTGTCCCATTCCCCCAGTGCGGCGATGGTTTCGGGCATGATGTCGGCGACAAGTGGATCGTACAGGCTGCGTAAAAACATGCTGCCCAGGGGCGCAACAAAGGTCACGATGATGAACAGGGTCAGCGGCAGCGCCAGTAACATGGCGCCGGTACGGGCATTACCCGTCATCTTTGCTAAACGTGGGATCATAAATGTGGGGTCAGCATAAATGTGGGGTCAGAGTAAAATTATTGATTTTTTGGTGTTTGGGTATATATTCCGACAATTTTACTCTGACCCCTGAAATCTCTTTACTCTGACCCCAAACAATCATCTGCGGATTTATCTTGTCAACCAGGCGGCAAAGCGTTCGTTCATCTCATCCTGGTTGTCGGCCCACCATTCCGGGTCTTCAACGATTGCGTTTGCCAGGTTCTGTGGCGAATTGGGCAGGTGCGGCGCCATGTCTATGCCTGTTTCCAGGTGCTTGTCTACCAGCGCCAGGGATGAATTGCGCAGCGGGCCGTAGGAAATATATTTGGTGATGTTTGCCAGAGACCGGGTACTGGTGGCGAACGCGACAAATTGCCGGGCCAGCTCCAGTTTGGGTGTGCCGGCGACGATGACCTGGTATCCCGTGGCAAGCAACTGACCATCCCAGACGATAATCAGCGGTTGTTTTTCCAGGGCCCATGCGTTAAAAATTCGCCCGTTGAAGGCCGTGCTCATGGTGACTTCGCCGTCGGCCAACATCTGCGGCGGTTGCGCTCCCGCTTCCCACCAGACGACCTGGTTTTTGATGGAATCGAGTTTGCTGAACGCACGAGCGATGCCTTCCTCGGAGGAGAGAACTTCATAGACCTGGTCGGCCGGTACGCCGTCTGCAACCAGGGCAAATTCCAGGTTCGCGTTGGGCGCCCGGCGCATACCACGACGTCCCGGAAACTTCTCCAGGTCGAAGAAATCGCTCATTGTCGTCGGCTTGAGTCCGGAGAAGCGGCTGTCGTTATATGCGAACACCGTGCTGTATATTACGTTTTTCACGCCGCAGTCAACATCATATACGTCCAGGAAATCCTCTGTCGCAGGGGTGCCGTCCGGCGCCGGAGGGAGGGTTTCGTAATCGACTGTTTCAAGCAGCCCCTCATCACAACCCAACAGCGCATCACCGGCCCCCATATCGACTACGTCCCAGGTCACGTTGCCGGTCTCAGCCTGCGCCCTGACCTGGGCGAGGCCGCCGTTATACTCATCCAGCTTGATGCGGATGCCGGTCTCCTCGACAAAGCGATCATGAAAGGCCTTGACGGAACTCCTGGCATAGGAACCGCCCCAGGACACGACGGTAATGAATTGATCCTCCGCGCTGAGCAGTCCTGCAGGCAGGGTCAGGGCCCATGCCATACCTGTCAGCAGGCAGCGAAATATCGTCAGCGCCTTTATGGGTTTCATAATGGTTTTCTCCACTTTTTATTCATATCGAAACTGTAGCCTGGTCGGGGATGTTTGGGGTCAGAGTAAAAATACATTCACGGGTAGATGGCATTAGCTTATTGCTGAGGGGGATATTTGGGGTCAGAGTAAAAATACATTCACGGGTAGATGGCATTAGCTTATTGCTGAGTATTTTTACTCTGACCCCAAATATTATGGCGCCAGCTGATTGATGTCCAGCGCCCGGCAATCGGTGACCAGCCAGCCCAGTGTGACCGTATCCCCCGGCAGGATTCCGCCATGACCGATGATATTGGGGATCTTGACGATAAACTGGCTGCCCCCGAAGAGCATAGCGTGAATGCGCAGGTGATCGCCCATGAAAATAATGTCTTCCACTTCAGCCTCAAAGCAATTGGGATAAAGGTCCGGTGCGGGGTTCAGCGCCACTCTTTCAGGACGGATGGTAAGACAGGTTTGCGCGTCGTTTTCAGCAACGGCCACGGGGAATGCCCTGACAATTTGTCCCGCTACCTCCACCTGGCACTCATCGGAGTTCCAGTTTACTATGCGTCCCTCCACCTGGTTGTTCTCGCCGATGAAATTGGCCACGAACAGGCGCTGCGGCTCCTCGTACAGTGCCTCCGGCGAAGCCACCTGGCAGATACGGCCCTGTTCCATTACCGCGACCCGGTCCGATAACACCATGGCCTCATTCTGGTCGTGGGTCACGTAGATCATCGTCACCCCCAGCCGTTGCTGCAGATGGCGGATCTCGTACTGCATTTCTTCCCGCAGGCGCCGGTCCAGGGCGCCCAGGGGTTCGTCCATCAGGATCAGGTCCGGTTCGAATACCAGGGCGCGGGCAATCGCAACCCGCTGTTGCTGGCCGCCCGACAATTGTGCGGGGCGGCGCTGGGCGAAAGCCCGCAGTTGTACCATATCCAGTGCCTGCATGACGCCGCGCGTGATCTCATCCCTGGAGACGCGCCGCGCCTGCAAGGGGAACGCGAGGTTTTCGGCGATCGTCATGTGGGGAAACAGGGCATAATGCTGAAACACGACACCGATGTTTCTCTTCCAGGGCTTGACCTGGTTGACAGGACGACCTTTCAGCCAGATCTCGCCGCTGCTGGGTTCCTCAAAACCGGCCAGCATCTTCAGGCAAGTCGTCTTGCCCGACCCGGATGGTCCGAGCAGGGTAACGAATTCGCCGTGGTAAACGCTCAGGCTGAAGTCATGGACCGAATATGTCTGTCCATCATAGCTTTTGCTGACTTCCGAGAACTCTACGAAAGAGTGATTGTTGCTGTGCGGCATCGATAATATTTAAAGAAAACAGTATCCGGGTTAAAATACAAGCTAGATATTTGGGGTCAGGGTAAAAACACTCAACAATGAACCAGCACCACACATTTTATTTACTGTATTTTTACTCTGACCCCAAATATCTGCTGCACTGCGATAGTATATACAATTATGTGTATTACCTGAAGTCATGATACAAGAAAAAAAGATTCCCATGCCCGACGGTGGAAAAAAACTGGCCATTGATTTCTGCGGGATGCAGTTCGACACGCCGCTGGTTTTACTGTCCGGCTGTGTCGGTTTCGGCGAGGAATATACCCGGGTAAAAGGGTTTTCCAACCGGGATGCCGGCGCCGTCTGCCTGAAAGGAACGACGCTGGAGCCGCTCCTCGGCAACCCCGCGCACCGTGTCGCGGAAACCTGGATGGGTATGTTGAACTCCATCGGTTTGCAAAATCCCGGGGCGAGGAAGGTAGTAGATGAATACCTGCCGGAACTGGATTTTTCCGAGACCCGGTTCATTGCCAATGTCTGCGGCTCCACGGTTGATGAGTACGCGGCAGTCACCCGTATCTTCCATGACTCACCCATCGACGCCATAGAGGTGAATATTTCCTGTCCGAACATCAAGGAAGGGGGCGTCAGTTTCGGCAACTACCCGGAAATGTCGGCGCAGGTCGTAGCAGCGTGCCGGCGCGAGACCGATAAACCACTCATCACCAAACTGTCGCCGAACCAGACGGATATCGTGGAGAATGCGCGCCGGTGCATTGCCGCCGGCAGTGACGCCCTGGCAGTGATTAACACCGTCACGGGTATGGCTGTCGACCTGGACAAGGGCGAACCGATCATCGGCACCAACCAGGGAGGGTTATCCGGTCCGGCCATCAAACCCATTGCGCTGCTCAAGACCTGGCAGGTTTACCAGGTATGCAGGGAGAAGAATATACCGATAATCGGCCAGGGCGGGATCACGTTTGCAAGCGACGCTCTGGAATTTTTCCTGGCCGGGGCAAGCGCCGTAGGCATTGGCACAGCGTTGTTTTATGATCCCCTTGTGTGTAGAACGATCAATGCCGGTATCGTGCAATACCTGGATGAACACGGATTCGGCAACGTCGCGGAACTGGTAGGAACCTTAAAGATAAGAACCTGATATATCCGCAGATGACGCAGATTACCGCAGATTTGTTATGCCACAGAGGTCACAGAGATCACAGAGTGGACCGAATAGCCTGACAGGAATGTATTCCTCTGTGCTCTCTGTGGCTTTTATATTTTTATCTGCGTGCATCTGCGTTATCTGCGGATGAATCAACAACGGATTGTTTTTCAAGCCGGCGCAGAAAGACAGTCATCTCTTTCACCGCCTGGATATCACCCCGCTCCGAAGCAATCCCGATACCTCGTTTTAACGCTGCCGCAGCCTCGGATATTTTCCCGGCCGCACTCAGGGTACGGCCATATATTTTCCATGCTGCCGAATAACCGGGGTCAAGTTCAACGGCCCTGGCCAGGTGTGGTTCAGCCTCTGCGTAATCCTTCTGTTGAAATAGTATATTGCCCAGGGTGAAGCGCAGCAGGGCGTTATCTACACCACCGGCCAGCATTGCTTCAAGTTTTGCAATATCCATGGATATTCGGAGATATTTGGGGTCAGTGTAAAAATATAGTCATTGGTAGGTGATGCCGGTTTATTCTAGAGTATTTTTACACTGACCCCAAATATCTGCAACCATCAACGTTTCTGGGCGATTAACATTGCTTCATCCCTCAGGCCATGGTCGGTATTGCCCACGCATCCCTCCTCATGGTAGTAAATCAGGTGCAAGGAGCTGAACAAGTGCAGGAGTTCATTGGCCTGCAAACGGTATGCAGGGTTGTGCGGACCGAAGTCGGATACTTTTTCACGAATAAAGGTCTGGTAGAACAGTAGTCCCTGTTCTTTCAGTGCCGCGCAGATGGCAGGGGCCAGGGCCCGGTCCAGGAAACGGCTGACTACTATGATATCGAAGGACGACGGCTCCGGGGGGTCGGCTGTAACGTCCCGTTGTTGAGCCGTCAGCGGCAATCCGCGCTGCTTTGCCAGGTCCGTTAGTCGTTGTATCGCCACTGCGGATATATCCCAGGCCCGGGTGTTATAACCCCGGGCGGCAAGGAAAAGAGCATTGGCGCCTCGCCCGCACGCCAGGTCCAGGGCTGCTCCCCCGGTAGGGAGCAAATGTGAATGGGATGACAGGACGTGGCAGGGCTCGGCGGATTTCCCGGCGCCGTCTGTATAAATCCGATCCCACTTAACCTGATCCGTATCGCTTATCATCTGCGCCAGATATTCGGGGTGATATTCGGGGTCAGAGTAAGAAATTCGTCAGAATTTTTACTCTGACCCCAGGATTGGACCCCAGGATTATTCATCACTTGCGCCAGAAAGTTGGTGTCAACAGGACCAGCAAGGTGAAAATTTCCAGTCGTCCCAGCAACATTGCGAGGCAAAGCAGCCATTTGGACATGTCATTGATACCGGTATAATGGGCGCCAACCTCTCCCAGGCCCGGTCCCAGATTGTTAAGACAGGCAGCCACTGCGGAAAATGCCGTGACCTGGTCCAGGCCGGTAGCCATGAGCAAGATCAGTAACAGGGCAAAAACGGCCACGTAGGCTGCAAAGAACCCCCAAACGGCGTTGATAACGGATTCATCGACTGGTTTACCGCCCAGTTTAATCTGAATGACGGCGTTAGGGTGGACCAGCCGCCTGATCTCCCTCCTGCCCTGCTTGTACAGGAGTACTACCCTGATGACTTTCAGACCACCCCCCGTCGAACCGGCACAAGCGCCCACGAAACTGGCAAATATCAGCAGTACCGGCAGAAACGTCGGCCAGTCCTGGTAGCTGGTCGTGGTAAAGCCCGTCGTCGTTGCGATGGATACGGACTGGAAAATTCCATGACTGAGTGTGTCCAGGGTATCGCCATAGGTTGCCTTCAGGCTCAGGTAGATGCAGGTAATCACACACAGGACCAGCAATACACCCATGAAAGCTTTTACCTCGGAGTCTTTCCGGTAAGTATTAAGGCTCAAGGAACGCCAACTGATGAAATGGAGGGTGAAGTTGATGCCGGCGATCAACATGAAGACCACTGCGACGGCGTTGATCAGTCCACTGTTGAAATAGCCCATACTCTGGTCGTGGGTGGAGAAGCCGCCGATGGATACCGTCGAGAAACTGTGGCTGACGGCATCGAACAGGGACATCCCGGCAATCCAATACATGAGCGCGCAGGCAATCGTCAGGGACAGGTAGATATACCAGAGTGCCTTGGCCGTCTCGGTGATCCTGGGTGTCAGTTTCGAATCTTTTATAGGCCCCGGCGTCTCTGCGCGGTAAAGCTGCATCCCCCCAATACCCAGCATGGGCAGGATGGCCACTGCCAGCACGATAATCCCCATTCCTCCCAGCCATTGCAGTTCCTGGCGGTAGAACAGGATGGATTTCGGCAGATGATCGATGCCCGTAATCACCGTTGCGCCGGTGGTGGTCAAACCGGAAACGGATTCGAATAGCGAATCGGTAAATGACATGTCGGGATAAGACGCGAGCAGGAAGGGCATGGCGCCGATCAGGCCCAGTCCTGCCCAGAACAATACCACGACGATGAATCCGTCGCGCAGGCGTAATTCCTTATTGACCTTATGCACCGGCAGCCACAGGAACGCACCGATGCAGAGTATAAGCATGAAGCACAGCATGAATGTCTTGACTGTCTTATCCTGATACCACAGCGCAATGCTCAGGGGCGGGAGCATAGTGATACTGAACAACATCATCAGCAGCCCGAGGATTTTCTGGATAACGAGGAGTTGCATGAACGGAATTACAGAAAGGTAATATTGACCTGGAACAGCCTTTCCACTTCCGGCACGCGTTTCTTGTCACCCACCAGCAGGATGACGTGGTCCTCGGATGCAATCACCGTATCGTGATGGGCGATGATCACGTTGTCGTCACGGACGATGGCGCCAATACTGGTACCCGGCGGCAGGGGTATTTCCTCAATCGACCTGCCGACGACATTGGACGTTGTCCGGTCGCCGTGGGCGACCGCCTCCATTGCTTCCGCCGCACCGCGCCGTAATGAGTGCACTACGACAACGTCGCCTTTGCGGATGTGCGCCAGCAGGCTGCCGATGGTTGCCTGTTGCGGCGATATGGCGATGTCGATTACATCACTCTGCACGAGGTCTACGTAAGCAGCCCGGTTGATCAACGCCATGACCTTGTGTGCCCCCAGGCGCTTTGCCAGCATGCAGGATATGATGTTTGCTTCATCGGCATTGGTGAGGGCACAGAAGACGTCGGTGTCGTCTATATTTTCTTCGATGAGCAGTTCCTCATCCGCAGCGTCACCGTTAAGGACGATCGCCTTGTTCAGTTCTTCCGAGGCTTTTTGCGCCTTTTCCATGGATAATTCTATGACCTTGACCTGGTATTTGTTCTCCAGCAATTTCGCCAGGCGCCGGCCGATATTACCGCCACTGGCGATGATGATGCGCTTTACCGGCTTGTCCGTCTGTTTGATCGATTTCAACAGGTTCTTGATATGTTTGGGAGAGCCGATCACGAATACTTCATCGTACGTCCGTATTTCCGTATCACCATCGGGAATGATTGCCTGTCCGTCGCGAAAGATTGAAACGATGCGAAAATCGATGGCCGGCAGATGGGCGGCAAGATCGCCTATTCTCTTACCGATAATCGTGCTCTGTCCGGTTATTTTCACTACAACCATCTGCACGCGGCCGTCGGCGAAATCGAGTACCTGAAGGGCTCCCGGAAAGCTGATCAAGCGGGCGATGTACTCGGTTACAACTTGTTCCGGGCTGATCAGAACGTCAACCGGCATGGCTTCCCGGGCAAACAGTTGTGCGCTTTTCAGGTATTCATTATTGCGCACGCGGGCGATTTTCGTCGGTGTGTGGAAGATCGTATAAGCAACCTGGCAGGCTACCATGTTGGTTTCATCACTATTGGTTACCGCGATGATCATGTCCGCGTCTTTTGCTCCCGCTTGTTCCAGCACAGAGGGATGGGACGCGGACCCGTTAATGGTTTGCAGGTCAAGCCGCTCCTGCAGGTTGCGTAATACCGCTGGGTTGTGGTCGATCACGGTAATATCATTAGCTTCACCGCAAAGGTTGGCGGCTACGGATGAGCCGACCTGGCCTGCTCCCAGAATGATAATTTTCACGATTTTATATCGATGCCAAGGGACTTCAGCTTCCTGTAGAGATGGGTGCGTTCCATTTGGACGTTCCTGGCCATTTTGCTGACACTGCCGTTTGCCTGTTTCAACTGGTATTCGAGGTAGTCACGTTCAAAGTTTTCCCGTGCCTGCCGCAACGGGAGGTCCAGGTTTTTCAAATTGTCGGCCTCTCTTTTAGCCGGCTGTTCTCCCAGCGTCGCATCTATTTCTTCCAGGCCGATAACCGAATCGCCGCCCAATATCAGCATCCTCTGGACCAGGTTTTTCAGCTCCCGGGAGTTCCCGGGCCATGGGTAGCGACGCAGGCTGTTTTGTGCGGCAGTGGTAAAATACCGGTAAGGCAGCCCCTCACGTTCGACAAAGTAATTGACGAAGTATTCCAGGATGTCGGGTACGTCTTCATAGTGTTCCCTGAGCGGTGGCACCACTATCGGTACGACGTTCAATTGAAAATAAAGTTCGTCCATGAAAGAAGACTCTTTAACCCGACCGGCAAGATGATGGCGGGTTGCGGCGACTATCCCGGTATTCAGTGAAATGGCTTCAATTCCGTTTACCCTTTTATAGGACCGGGTTTTCAATGTGTCCTGAAGGCGCGCCTGGGCTGTCAGGTCCATATCGGCAATATCCTTGATGAATAGGGTACCCCCTTCAGCCTCATCAAGAAATCCGTTGCGTGTATCACCTTCTCTCTGTTCACCGTACAACTCATTGACCATGGTTTCAGGGCTCAGGGCTGATACGCTGACATTGACAAAAGGTTTGTCTTTTCGGGCGCTCACAGCATGCAGATAGCGGGCAACGGCCTCTTTATCCGTTCCCGGTTCGCCGACGATAAGCACCGGTGTGTCGAGGTCGGCAATCTTTTCCAATTGGCTGCGTAAATTCGCCATCAGCTTACTTTTGCCGATGACCCTGGTCGGCGTATGTGAGTATTGCAGCAACCTCAGGTTTTCTTTTTGCAGTCTTGAGGCATCCAGGGCGTTTTTTATAGTCAGGACAAGCTTGGCCAGGGATAGCGGTTTTTCCAGGTAATCATATGCGCCAAGGCGGGTGGCCTCGACCGCAGTACCTATGTTTCCGTGCCCGGACATCATGATGACCGGGTTCGTTAACTTGCCTGATTCATGCCATTCCTTCAACAGGGTAATGCCGTCAACGTCCGGCATCCAGATATCGAGCAGAACCAGCCGGGGGTGAAACTGTTCCAGCAACGCCCGGGCGCTGTTTCCGTTTTCGGCCGTGGCCACTTCGAATCCTTCATCAACGAGAATCTCCCTTATCAGGTTCCTGATCTCGGCCTCATCATCCACAACGAGAATTTTTTCGCTAGTCACACTATCCCTCTATTCCGGGTGTCGGCGCTGTTCAGCGCAAATTTGGTTTTATTGATGGGCAGCCTGATAACGACACTGGCCCCCGGTCCGTCCGCGTTATTTCTGATCCAGACCAGCCCGCCATGTTCTTCCACAATCTTTTTCACTATTGCCAGTCCTAAACCGGTGCCTTTCTGTTTGGTGGTTACGTAAGGTTCAAATACAGTCGACATTATATCCTCGTTTACGCCGCTGCCGGTATCCCTGATACGGATTTCCATATAGTCCATGGCATGCAGGCTCACGTAAGCAGTAGAGATGGATAAGGCCAGATTTTCTCCCTGCTTGCGAGCATCAAGCGCATTCTTGATTACATTATTGAAGACTTGCCGCAACCGGCCCGGGTCCGCGCTGATAATCGATTGATCTTCCGTGAGATTAAGCGTGATTTTTACGCTTGCGTCCATATTCATGTACAGGTCAATCACTTCCGCCAACACCAGGTTCAAGTCGATATCACGGGGCGACATGACCGGCGCCCGCGCATAATCGGAGAAGGCGTTAACCATTCCCTTCATGGTTTCCACCTGTTTGATAATCGTTGTAGTAAGCCGGTCCAGTGTCTCCGCCTGGCCCCCGGGCGATGATCGGAGATACTTATGGCGCAACCTTTCCGCCGCCAGTTGTATCGGTGTTAACGGGTTTTTAATTTCATGGGCAAGTCGCCGGGCCATTTCACTCCAGGCCGCGTCGCGTTGTCCCTGTAACATTGCAGTGATATCGTCGAAAACAATGATGTGGACCAGGGCTTTTTCCCGGGCCGGGACAATGGACGTTCCCCTGCACATGAGCACCTGGCGACCACTGGCGCCGAACAGAGTAACCTGCTGGTCCCAGCTCGATTCGCCCTGGTCTATGTGCGACTGAAACAGGTTATGCAGTTGTTCCAGGTGCTTGTAACGGTCACATATCCGGCTGAACGAACGGCCCAGAATTTCGCTTATATCAATGCCCAGGATCCTGCCGCCGCTGATGTTGACGGTGCGCAGGCATTTTTCCGCGTCCAGCACAAGTACGCCGGACGACAGCCGCTTCAGTACGGCTTCCAGGTATTTATGCTGGATTTCCGCTTCATCCTGACTGCGTTTGGCCGCGTCCCTGGCGCTGGCTATCTTGCGGGTCATGTCGTTAAACGATGCAACCAGAAATCCCAGCTCATCATTACCCGGAACCCGCAGCCTGGTATGATAATCGCCCTCGGCCACGGATTTCGTCCCTTCCGCCAGGTCGCGAATCGGCGCGGCCAGCTTTCTTGCTGAATAAAACGCGGCCCATACTGCGGAAAATATACTGAACAACAACACCAAGGTCAGTATCAGGATAAAACTCAGCTTAAGCTGCTCCCTGAGATAGGACAGCTCCTCGTACTGGGTAAAAGCTGATTGAACGCTTTGCGCCAAATTGTTTACCCGTTCGGTCAAAGGGTATAAGGCCTGGATGATCCGGGCCTCGTTGCTGATACCGGAATTCGGTACGTTGACTACGACACGAAAAGACAGGCCGGCATTTCTCACGGTGTCCATACCGATATAGCTGTTGCCCTGCAGTACCTGGAACAAGACAGTCTCATCGGGTGAGTCAGGCACGAGGTTGTTCGGATTTGCTGAACTGGAACCGATAATAGTCCCCTGTCTTGTCATTACGGTCATTTCATCAGCACCGCTGTTGTTGCGGAATTGATCGATTTCAAAGGGGATCATGGCGTCATTGGTCTGCGAAATTTCTTCCGCCATCTTCTCAGACTGTTTGAGGAGTTCCTTCATGCGGATCTCCAGGGCAAGCTGACTTAATTCGAGGGAGTCTTCCAGCGCGTGCTCGACGCGTAAATCAAACCAGCTGTCGATGCCCCGGTACAGGAAATCCAGGGAAAAGTAGTAGAGGACGAGTACCGGCGTAACCGACAGGATCACAAACATGGTAACCATACGCACGGTCAGCCGGGCGCCGGCAACGCGTTCCCGAGCCTGTTTGATCAGGCCGCGGATATTCAGGCCAATTAATATGATCAGGGTCAGCAGACCAAGGGCATTAAAGATCAGCAGGCTGAAATAGAACTGGTCCGTCTGCACCGAGTTTTGCAGCGCCTTGCTCAATATCAGCAATGAGGCCAGCATGCAGCCGAACAGCAGCACGCCCGTCAGCAGTATTAAACGTCCGCCGCTTAGCCCGGATTTCTTACCAGGTGATGCGTTCATTATCTGATTGTCCAGTGGCGCCATTCACTGTCCGATTGCCATTTATTCAATATGTAGGCAACAGGTTTTAACGGTGGCGGCAGGTTTTCCACGTTCAATTTAGCTTTGAGCAAGCCGACCAGGTTTGCTTCATCATCGATATTTTCGCTGTTCAATAAAAAGTAACGGTCAAGCTTACCCAGATATTTTAGCGCATTTTCCAATGTGTCGAATTGCCGTCGCTGGGAATTACTGACTCTGGTAACTATGTAGACGTCCGACAGCGGCAGGTGGTCCAGTTTGAACTTGATGATATCCTCTTTGTAAAGCCTGTCCCAGATCCATTTACGTTTTTCCTTGACCTTGATAATAATATCTATATCCAGGTCCACTCCATGATCAAGCGCCTCCAATAGATCTTCATGCAGGATAAAATGTATCCGCGCATCAAGGAAATAACTGTTTTCGACCAACTCACTGGAGACGTGTTCCACTGTTATATTCTCGTCCGCACATACGTTCACGGAAAGCAGTAAAAAGAAAACAACCGACCCGACCCGACTTGTTAATGTCATTCCCATTGACTACAGTATGGGCACTTTCACGGCGACGGTCAAAACACACTATAGAGGCAAATGGGGTCAGGTCGCACAATGCACACATGGTTGAAGCGGAGGAGTATTTCGGAGTCAGCAGAACTACAATGGGCCAAGCGTTGAAAGAATGGGCCGATGTGCATTGTGCGACCTGACCCCATTTGCCTGCATTTGCCTGCTCCTCGCGCAAATCCCCCGACAAAAGTAAATCCTTGTGCCCGAATTAAAAATAAGAGCTGACTGGCCATTCCCCGTCAAACACTCCCCTATCTATTATGGCTGGGTGATCTGGCTTGTCTCGTCAATGGGCTTTGTCATGACTATACCGGGACAAACCATGGGCATGGCCGTGTTCACGGATCACTTGATTGAGGCGCTTGGATTGTCACGGACAGAACTCTCTATCGCGTATTTGTTCGGCACTCTGGGCAGCTCTTTATTTCTGACCAGGGCCGGCCGGTTTTACGATGAAACGGGCGCCCGGACATCCATTGTCGTCGCAAGTATCGGGCTTGGCTTGTTTGTGAGTTTCATTGCCTGCATAGAGCAGGTCACCCAGGTCCTGAACAACATTACTGAAATCACATCATCGCTCATTACCTTCCCGCTGATTTTACTTGGTTATTTCGGTGTGCGCTTTGCCGGTCAAGGCGTGCTCGCAAATTCAGCCAGGAACGTATTACTGGTCTGGTTTGAAAAAAGGCGCGGCCTGGTTGTCGGCGCCCGTAGCGTCATTATCACCTTGGGATTTTCACTGGCGCCCCCGTTTCTTGCCTTCCTGATCGCTTATTTCGGCTGGCGCGGCGCATTATTCGTCCTTGCCGTTATTTCAGGTGTAATATTCAGCCTGATAGCGCTTATTTTTATCAGGGATACCCCCGAATCCTGTGGCCTGTTACCTGATGGCTACGTTACGGAGGACACCGATAAACCGCCGGCCATACCCAGCCGGACGCTGGTTCAGGCTAAAAAAAGCCCTGTCTTCTGGATCTATGCCGCTGCGCTTGGTTTTTACTCTTTGTTTGGAACGGCGTTCATTTTTCATATTGTCGCGATATTTGCCGAGGCAGGGAGAAGTTCTGCGGAAGCATTCGCCTACTTTTTCCCGCTCGCAATCGTATCGGTAACCGTTAACCTGACCAGTAGCTGGCTGTCCGACAGGACCCGGCTCAAGAACCTGCTCGTCGTAAAACTCATGGCTTTTATCCTGGGGGCATGGGGCTTGCTGCATTTACACGAACAGCCAGGCTACTGGACTATGGTCGCAGGTTTCGGCGCTTGTGGCGGCATCTGGGCCGCCCTTTCAAACCTGGCCATTATACGGTTTTTCGGGCGTCAGCACCTGGGACAAATCAGTGGTCTGAGCATGTCTCTGGTTGTATTCGGCAGTGCCATAGGACCGGCCCTGTTCAGTATCGGCTATGATCTGTTCGGCACCTATCATGCCGCCATATGGTTGAGCCTTACCATTCTGGCTGTGTTATTGACAGCTGCCGTCATCATTCCACAACCGGAACCCGTCCCCCTGGTCAGCCCCGAAATCTCCCCAATCGATATATAAATTTGGGACACCCATAAATTTGGGCTGAATTTGGGAGTGGTAAATTTGGGACACCCATAAATTTGGGCTGAATTTGGGACACCCATAAATTTTGGGGGCTAAATTTGGGGGGGCTGAATTTAGGACACCCATAAATTTTGGGGGCTAAATTTGGGAGGATAAATTTAGGACACCCATAAATATCGGGCAATTCAGGAGGCTAATTTATGGAATGTGGTACGCTGCAAACAATAAAACACGATCGGTATATTGAAATAACATGAATACCCCCGTCCTTTTCCCAAACGGAGTATCCGTCCCGGCACTAGGACAGGGTACCTGGTGCATGGGTAAAAATCGCCTGAAACGGAATTCGGAAGCGGATGCGATACGTCTCGGACTGGATTTGGGCATGACGCTGATCGATACGGCAGAGATGTATGACGATGCAGAGATTGTAGTAGGCAACGCATTGAAAGGCCGGCGTGATGATGCCTATATAGTAAGTAAAGTGTTACCCGGCAACGCGTCCTTCCGGGGTACGATTAAAGCCTGCGAGAAAAGCCTGAAACGAATGGGAGTTGAGCGCATGGACCTGTACCTGCTGCATTGGCCTGGCAATTACCCTGTGCAGGAGACCCTGGACGCCTTCGTACGACTCCGGAAACAAGGAAAAGTTGTGGCCTACGGAGTGAGTAACTTCGATGTTTCTGAAATGGAAGAAGCCTGGGAATGCCCGGGCGGGCCGGCTATTGCGACGAACCAGGTACTGTATAACCTGGAACGCCGGGAAGTTGAAGGGGAACTGCGTAGCTGGTGCAGGCAGCGCAACGTGCCGCTGATGGCGTATTCGCCGTTCAACCAGGGGAGACTGGATAGCGCGCCTTTGCAGGCTGTAGCACAAAGACACAATACCGGTCCATACCAGATCGCGCTGGCCTGGCTGCTGCACCAGGACAACGTGATTGTCATTCCCAAGAGTTCAAGACGGGATCATATCGAGGAAAACCATGCTGCCGCTGAAATCTCGCTAACAAGTACAGACCTGGGAGAAATTGACCGGATATTCCCCTCTCCGGCGGGTGCGTCGTCCCTGAAAATGGTTTGATAATAAGGATTCTGTTAATCCGGCGATATATTAGTACGTATTAATGGAGCCAATGTTGTAGTCCCCGTGAAGGCGCGCGAGTTCAACTACCTGTTCTCCATCCGTCAACTCGTCCTGGTCAATACTGCATAATAAAACCCATCCGTAGCATCAAGGCAAGGCAGCAGTTGTCGACCATATTCCGTTGCGATTCCCCATTCTGCCCGGATAGTATCGAGGTTTGCCGAAGGATGCGTGTCCAGGAATGTTTCGATTACCCGGTCATTTTCATCACGTAGTATGGAACAGGTCGAATAGACCAGTTTTCCGCCCTGTTTCAATAGCGGCCAGATGGATGCCAGCAGCTCCGACTGGGTATTTTGCAGGATGGGAAGCTGCTCGGGGTTCTTCAGCCGTTTAATGTCCGGATGCCGGCGTATTACCCCGGTGGCGCTGCATGGCGCGTCCAGCAGGATACGGTCAAACAGGCACCCGTCCCACCAGGAGTCCGTCCTGGCCGCATCTGCCTTGATCACGGTTGCATCCAGTTTCAGTCTGGTCAGGGTATCGTGCAACCGGCCGATGCGTTTTTCATCGATGTCTATGGCTGTTATTTCAGCAATCGACGACTGTAATTCGCAGATATGGGCGGTTTTCCCGCCGGGCGCCGCGCAAACGTCCATGACCCTGTCCCCCGGACTTGGATCCAGCAAGATTGCCGCTAACTGGGCGCCGGCGTCCTGTACTGATACATAACCGTCAGCGAAACCGGGCAGTTCATTGACGTCGACCGGGTCCAACACCTGTATAGCGCAGGGCGTCAGGTCTGTTTTTTCCGCACTGATGCCACTCCGGCGCAGGTCCTCCAGGTAATCTTCCGTGGAGGTCTGAGAAACATTTACTCTTAAATGCTGGGGTGGGCGTTGATTATTGGCCGGTAAAATGGCTTCCCACAGGTCAGGCCAGTCCTGTTTGATCCTGTCAATCAACCAGTGTGGATGCGAATAACGCGCGCCGGCGCTTTGATCCAGTTCCGCTTCGACCCGGTGAAACTCGCGCTGTGACCTTCTCAGTACCGCATTAACCAACGGTTTTGCCCATGCCTTGTCCAGTTCAACCGTTGCGTTTACCGTTTCCGAGATCGCCGCGTGGGCAGGTGTATCAAGGTGGTGCAGTTGGTATAGTCCGACCAGGATCAGTATCCTGATATCGCTGTCCCGCGGTTTCAGGGGTTTGCTCAGGTAGCGCGCAAGGATGAACTCCAGTTGATCAAACCAGCGTAGTGTCCCGAAGCAAAGCTCCTTGGCGAACCCCCGGTCATCCCGGCGTTTGAGTGCAGGCAGGTGTTCTGCCATTGCAGCGTCCAGGGTGAGTCCGGAATCGACGACCCGGCAGATAATTTTTGCTGAAATTGCCCTGGTCTGCATAAGATTCCCGGTGCCGTTTCATCGCCCGGCGTCAGGCTTGAACAGCTCCGGGTGACCGTTGTAGATATCTCTGATGCTTTGTTTCTGCTTTCCCTCCAGTTGCAGGGTGAGTATGCGCAAAGTCTGGTTTCCGGTGGAAATATCAAGTCCTTCCGGGCTGTAGGCGATAATGACACCGGTATTGTCATTCACCGTGCCGGTGTCCAGTATCCGGGCGTCCCAGACACGTATTTTCACATTGTTGAGGCTGGTGAACGCGACCGGCGCCGGGTTGAACGCGCGAATAGTTCTCTCTATCTGTTGCGCCCCTGCATTCCAGTCAATTTCAGCCTCTTGCTTGGAAACCTTGGCGGCATAGGTTGCGAACCTGTCATCCTGTTCTCCCATGTCGGCGGAGCCTGCCGCCAGCCCGGTCAGGGCTTCCAACAGGCATTCGCTGCCCAGTGATGCCAGTCGTCCCAACAAGGTTAAAGCGGTATCGGTATCGTTGATTTCACAGGATTTCTGCAACAGGATTTTTCCGGTATCAATACCGCTGTCCATGCGCATGATTGAAATGCCGGTTTCCTTGTCACCCGCCTGGATCGCCCGCTGGACCGGAGCGGCGCCGCGCCACCTGGGTAGCAGGGAACCGTGAACGTTGATGCAACCATAGCGGGGCTGTGACAGGACCGTTGGCGGGAGGATCAAGCCGTAAGCGACGACGATTAACGCGTCGACATCGCCCAGATCAGCGTCTTGCGCGAGTTCTGCCCGGGTCGCGGGTTGTTTTACGGGGATAGCGAATTGCTGCGCAATCTGCTTGACCGGGCTCAGGCGTGTTTTCCTGCCGCGTCCCGCCGGCCGATCCGGCTGGGTGTAAACATGCTTGATTTCGTGCTGCGGGTTTTCCAGCAGTGCGCTGAGAATGACTGCCGCGATATCGGGCGTGCCGGCAAAGGAGAGGTTCACAAGGCGTGGACTTTGTTCTGCTTCCCTATTTTCTTACGCAGGCGCTGTCTTTTTATCGGGGACAGATAATCGATGAACAGTTTTCCGTCAAGATGATCGATTTCATGCTGGATGCAGACTGCGCGCAGACCATCGGCCTCATCTTCGATTACCTCCCCGTCCAGGTTGAGGTAACGATAGGAAATTTTTTCAGCCCGCTGCACTAAGTCGGAGTATCCGGGCACCGAAAGACAGCCTTCCTCCATTTCCTCGCTGCCTGTTTTCTCAATGATTTCCGGGTTGACCAGGGTCACGGGCGTGTCTCTTTCTGCCGAGAGGTCCATGACGACGACCCGTTGTTGTACGTTCACCTGGGTGGCGGCAAGGCCGATGCCGTTTTCCGCGTACATGGTTTCCAGCATATCCTGTGACAGCCTTTTGATCCCGGCGTCGACGCCGGCAACAGGCAGCGCCTTATTGCGTAATCGGGGATCCGGAAAATGTAATACGGTTAACCTTGACATCGAATGTTTGCTCTATAGCCGTAGCGTCGGCGCTGTAAATCCTGGACCATTATCTACAAAAAAAGTGCCGGATGCAAAACAGCGTTTTCGATTGACTCTGAATCTGATCCGGGTTTACAATTCCCGTCATTCCGCAAGGGATGTCTTTGCGGGCTTTTCCATATACCGGAAGCTACGATTATCAGGGAGGATATTGGTGAACACAGTGATTGCCAGACTCACGGATGGGCCTTTTGACCATTCTCAACTTCATTCCTGGTTGGCCTTAATACACGCAGGGGCGGTGGCTGAGCATAACCTGGTGCAGCTGCTGGAGAAATTCGGGACTGCCGAGGCTGTTATCGATGCTGTCGGGGCAGGGCTGATCAATCGTTCCCAGTTACCGCTGAAAGCCCTCGAATGCCTGCGCAAACCTGACCGGAAGGAAATTGATCGCGAAATCAGGTGGCTGGAACACCCGCACCATCATCTGATCCCGCTCAATAGTTCTCGCTATCCGGCTTTGTTAAAACAGATATCAGCGCCGCCGCCGGGCTTGTTCGTGCGTGGCGACCCGGACGTCTTGATGGGGCACCAGGTTGCCATAGTCGGGAGTCGAAAACCGACCATTGATGGCCGCAAGGACGCTGGATATTTTGCTGCAGAACTCGCAAAACAAGGGATTACCGTGACCAGCGGATTAGCTCAGGGGATAGATACCGAAGCCCACAGAGGCGCTTTGACCCAACAAGGCAGGACTGTGGCGGTGCTAGGCAGTGGGCTGGATTGCATTTACCCGAAGACCAATGCCGGGTTGGCCGATAAAATCAGTGAAGACGGAGCGCTGGTCTCTGAATTTCCGCTGTCCCAGCGGCCGTTTGCCGGAAATTTTCCGCGCCGCAACCGGATCATCAGTGGCCTCAGTGCCGGAGTTCTGGTAGTTGAAGCAGCACAATATAGCGGTTCACTGATCACAGCAAGACATGCGCTGGAGCAGAACCGGGAGGTTTTTGCCGTGCCGGGATCCATCAGGAATCCCATGAAGCAGGGCTGTCATGGGTTACTGCGCGAAGGGGCCGGACTGGTGGAGCGTGTCGAAGATATTTTTGCTGCGCTGGACCAGTTCAAGGTCCTCACCGAGTCCTCCTCCGCGCCGGCTGCCGCGCGACCTGAAACTTTAAACGGACTTGACGAACAGGAAAAAGTCCTGCTTGATAATATAGGATATGAGCCTACGGGCCTGGACGAAATCGTTAATATGACGAAATTCGGGATTGAGGACATAATGGGTAAGCTGTTAAATCTGGAACTGGCCGGATTGATTACGACTGTTGCCCCAGGCTCGTATGTCCGCGGCAAGCGGTAACTACCGTTGCCGGAATAGAGATAAACAATAATAAAGTAGAAAAAATAAGATGACTGCAGCATTAGTTATAGTTGAATCCCCTGCAAAAGCCAGAACCCTGAATCGCTACCTGGGTAGCGGCTATACCGTGCTGGCCTCCAACGGCCACGTGCGCGACCTGTTGCCGAAATCCGGTGCGGTTGACCCGGAAAAGGATTTTGCGATGCATTATGAAATCATAGATAAAAACGCACGCTCCGTTGACGCAATTGCCCGGGCATTGAAGAAATCAGACGTTTTATACCTTGCCACCGACCCTGACAGGGAGGGTGAGGCCATATCATGGCACCTGTATGAGTTGCTCAAAGACCGCGGTGTATTGAAACAGAAAGAGGTTAAACGCGTGGTCTTCCATGAAGTGACCAAGGATGCGGTATTGCGGGCAATCAACAGCCCCGGTGAGCTTTCCCTGGACCTGATCAACGCCCAACAGGCAAGGCGTGCTCTCGACTACCTGGTGGGGTTCAACTTGTCCCCACTGTTGTGGAAGAAGATACGCACAGGCTTGTCTGCCGGACGGGTGCAGAGTCCGGCGCTCAGGATGATTGCCGAGCGGGAGGAGGAAATAGAACAATTCAAGACCCGTGAATACTGGACTATAGAGGCCGACCTGAAGCGCTCGGGAATGGATTTTACGGCCCGGCTGGTGCGTTATGATGATGAGAAAGTCGAGCAGTTCAGCATCACCGATGAAGCGCGGGCGCAACAGGTTGCCGGCGTCCTGGAAAACAATGCCGCCAGTCAGCTCAGCCAGGCCACCGGGAGCGCTGAAGCCAAAGGGGCATTGATAGTCAGCAACGTCGACCGAAAACAGCGCAAGCGCCAACCGGCCCCGCCGTTTATCACTTCGACGCTGCAACAGGAGGCCATAAGAAAGCTGGGCCTGACCGCACAGCAGACCATGCGTATTGCGCAACAGTTGTATGAAGGAATTGATACCGGCGCCGGGGCCGTTGGCCTGATCACCTACATGAGGACTGACTCGGTCAACCTGGCCGCGCAAGCAGTCAATGAAATGCGCAGTTTCATAAATGATAAATATGGCGCTGACTACCTGCCTGATTCCCCCCGCCGATTTAAAACCAGATCGAAAAACGCCCAGGAGGCCCATGAGGCTGTCCGCCCGACTTCCGTATACCGCGTGCCGCAGGAGATCAGGTCGAAATTATCCAAGGATCAATTCAGGCTGTATGAATTAATCTGGAAACGGGCACTGGCCAGCCAGATGGCCCATGCGGTCATAGACACGGTCGCAGTTGATTTGGCCTGCGGCGACGCTGCACTGTTGCGCGCCAACGGCTCTACCCTGGTTAAAAAAGGCTTTATGGTTCTTTACACGGAAGGAAAAGACGATCAGAAACAAGGGCAAGCCGGTGACGCCACTGACAGAAAACTACCCGCCATGCAGGCAGGTGACGTGGCAACATTATTGAAAATAAGACCTGAACAGCATTTTACCGAACCTCCGCCCCGATTTTCCGAGGCGACCCTGGTCAAGACTCTGGAAGAATACGGTATTGGCCGGCCTTCGACCTATGCCGCCATTATTTCAACGTTGCGGAACCGTGAATATGTGGAGATGGTTAATAAACGTTTCGTCCCCACCGATGTGGGACGTATCGTAAATAAATTCCTGACCGAGCATTTTACCGGAT
The DNA here is from genome assembly GCA_965205405.1 of Gammaproteobacteria bacterium. Classification (GTDB taxonomy): domain Bacteria; phylum Pseudomonadota; class Gammaproteobacteria; order Eutrophobiales; family Eutrophobiaceae; genus JAAXHV01. The sequence goes on along the minus strand of OZ242169.1, from coordinate 301,457 downwards.
ACGTCGACTATGACTTTACCGCCAAGCTGGAAGATGAACTTGATGCCGTATCCAGGGGCGAGAAGGAATGGCTTCCCTTGATGAAAGAGTTTTGGGAACCGTTCTCTGCACGGGTAAAGGACAAGGAAGGAGGGGTGAGTCGCGAAGAAGCGGTAAGCCCGCGGACTTTGGGTGATGATCCGGCGACCGGTCGGCTTGTTTCGGTACGGATGGGGCGTTACGGTCCGTATGTTCAAATCGGCTCCAGGGATGACGCAGAGGAACTGAAGTTTGCCAGTCTGCGTACTAATCAACGCATGGATACCATCAGCCTTGAACAGGCCCTGGAGTTATTTCGTTTGCCGAGAGAGTTGGGCGTTACTGAAGACGGCGAAAAGATCAGCATTAACATCGGTCGATTTGGTCCTTATGTACGCTATGACAATAAGTTTGCCTCACTGAATGAGGACGATGATCCCTACACGATAGATTTGCAGCGGGCGCTGGAACTGGTGCGGGAGAAAAAAGCATCTGATGCTGAAAAACACATCAAGGTGTTTGAAAAAGAGGGCATTTCCATCCTGAACGGGCGCTTTGGACCGTATATTACTGATGGGAAGAAAAACGTAAAAATTCCCAAGGGCAGGGAAGCGGGGGATCTCACCCTGAAAGACTGCCGGGACTTGATCGCCGCAGCCCCCGCCGGGCGCCGGCGACAAAAGGGAAAATCGAGATGACGCATATAATTGAGATATTTGGGGTCAGAGTAAAAATACTGTCACTTGCAGGTGGTGCCAGTTGTTATTGCCGGATGTTCGGGGTCAGAGTAAGAAATTCGTCAGAATTTTTACTCTGACCCCAGCTGTCCATACTATAAAGAGGCTATAATCTGCTATTTGACGACGAGAATTACAGATGAGCGAAAAAAGACCGTTTGTTGCTATTTTGATGGGGTCGGATTCCGATCTGCCGGTCATGCGTGCGACGCTGGAGGTGCTGGATAAGTTCTCCATACCGAAAGAAGTGAAAATCACCTCCGCACACCGCACTCCCGAGGCAACCCGCGCCTACATAATAGATGCAGAGGCCCGGGGTTGCGCCGTATTTATTGCCGCAGCCGGCCTCGCCGCGCACCTGGCCGGCGCCGTGGCCGCAACGACGATGAAACCGGTTATCGGCGTGCCCCTGGATGCCGGCCCGCTCAGCGGCATGGATGCGTTGCTGGCGACCGTACAGATGCCGGGAGGTATTCCGGTCGGATGTGTCGCTATCGGCAAGGCGGGCGCAAAAAACGCGGCCTACCTGGCCGCGCAGATCCTGGCCTTGCAGGATGCAGATCTGGCCGAAACCATTGCGTCCGAACGGGAGCAGATGGCCCGGACAGTCCTGGAAAAGGATGCGGCATTGCAGGAGCAACTGGCCGGTTAACGAATCCCGGGGTCAGAGTAAAATTTCTGATGAGGGGCTTGGGTTGGAATAAAGAATCCCGGGGTCAGAGTAAAATTTCTGATGAGGGGCCCGGGTTGGAATCAAAGATGTACGCGAAATTTTACTCTGACCCCATATATCACCCCATATATCCACCGGCTACCCCACATTGAAAAGCTGGCACGTCAACTACACGCAGCGAGTCCTGGAAAACGGCGGGGTCATCGCCTATCCCACGGAGGCGGTGATGGGGCTGGGCTGTTCTCCCCTCAATGAAACAGCGGTGACGAAAGTATTGCGATTGAAGCGGCGCCCAGCCGACAAAGGTTTGATCATCGTAGCCTCAAATATTGAACAGTTGTCCGTCATGGTGGATTTTTCCAGGGTTGCAGAGCAGGAGGAAATAATCAGGTCATGGCCCGGCGCCGTCACCTGGCTGATACCGGCACTGCCGGCTACGCCTCACTGGCTCACCGGCCGGCATGAAACCCTGGCTGTGCGCCTTTCGGCACATCCCGTAGTGCAGAGGCTGTGTGATGAAGTCGGTTTACTTGTCTCGACCAGCGCAAACCCGTCCGGTTGCAGACCGGCCAGGACTCAGCGGCGCGTTCGAGCCTATTTCGGTGCGGACGTGGACTGTTATGTACCCGGAAGCGTAGGCCGCGATCCAAGGCCCAGCAAAATCCGGGATGGTCTTACGGGACGTCTGGTCCGAGGCTAGTTTTCAGCCGGATATTTGGGGTCAGAGTAAAAATACTGTCACTTGCAGGTGGCGCCAGTTGTTATTGCCGGGTATTTTTACTCTGACCCCAAATATCGACTTTGAAATGGCGCTGTTGCGTAAATACATCATTCACATCGCTGCAACAATCGTGTAGAATTCTCATGTTGTTATGCAAACGCTTTAATCCTACCCGGAGGAAATTAATGATCGATTTGAAGTTCAGCAGAATCTTTTCAAGTTTAAGCCTTTTCGCAGTGTTGTTTGTGTTTGGATTACCTTCGTATGCCCAGACAGTGCTTGAGGAGATCGTTGTGACCGCGCAAAAACGCGAGCAGAACATCCAGGACGTACCGATCTCAATCTCCAGGCTGTCCGGACAGAGACTTGCCTCCAAGTTCACGGGGGGAGAAGACGTCCTGGCCCTGGCCAGCACAGTTCCGGGACTGCACGTGGAGACTTCCAACGGTCGTCTGGCGCCGCGTTTCTATATGCGGGGTCTGGGCAATGCCGATTTTGCCCAGGCTGCATCTCAACCTGTGTCCATCGTGTTTGACGAGATACCCATGGAAAAAGCCGCGCTCAAATCATTTCCCCTATTTGACCTCGACGATATCGAGGTAATTCGCGGCCCCCAGGGCACCTTGTTCGGCCGCAACACCACCGCAGGCATTATCAAGTTCGACTCGCGGCGGCCCACCGAAGAGACGGAAGGCTATATCAAAGCTTCCGGCGGCAACAAGGGGACGATAAACGTGGAAGGGGCCATCGGCGGCACCCTGGTTGAGAACACCCTGATGGCTAGAGTCTCGTTCCTGACACAGAATCGCTCGGACTGGATCAATAACGCCTACACCGGGGAAAATGACGCCATAGGCGGGTTCAATATATTTGCCGGACGCATCCAACTGCTGTGGACTCCAAACGATAATTTCACAGCCTGGATTATGCATCAACACCAGGACCAGGACGGTAATGCTGCGACAGCCTTCCGAGCCAATGTTTTTGACAAAGGTAGTAACAAGCTGAATGAAAATTATGATCGAAATACGGTCTGGTTCGATGGCGGCGACAATAACCCCACGTTGATAAAAAGCCATGGCACGACCGTGAAACTGGACTGGGAAGTCGGCAATCATACGTTTACCTCAATCACGTCATACCAGGACGTTTATGACCGCTTAGCTCGCGGTGATATTGACGGCGGGTTTGGCTGTTTCCTCAGTTTTCTTGGTATATGTCCGGAAGGGCCATCCGGGCCGCCCAGTACCCCCTACAACCCTGCAGCTTCGCCTTTTCTTGTTAATCTTGATACCGGCAGCGAGGTTGACGTTGAGCAGATTACCCAGGAAATACGCATTGCCAGCAACCTGGATGGTCCGTTCAATTATCAGTTTGGAGCGTTCTACTTTGAAGACGAGTTCATCGGTATCGCTAAAAATCAGAGCGGCCTCGCGACGGAATTCGTTGTGGGGTCTACCTCCAATATCGAGAATACCACCTGGGCCGTATTTGGTCAGGGCTCTTTCAATGTGACTGAGCAGTTTACGCTGACTGCAGGGGTACGTTATACGGATGATGAGAAAGATGGTGTGCATGCCAGACCTAGCGGGCCACTTCCTCCGATCAGTCTCGGAGATGACAACGTCAGTTGGGATGTGTCGCTGGCTTACGCTGTTGGCGATGATGCACAAGTCTACGCCCGGGTGGCCTCCGGCTTCCGGGCGCCAACTATGCAGGATCGTCTTGAAGACGACCCCGAAGTCACAACTGTCGACTCGGAGACGATCATGTCTTATGAGATCGGTTACAAGGCCCTGTGGGAGAAGGTCAGGCTGAACGTAGCGGCCTTCTATTATGTGGTCGATGACATGCAGTTGACCGCAGTAGGCGGCGACGCTAACGCGACGACCCTGCTGAACGCGGATGAGGGTACCGGTTACGGTGTTGAGTTTGACCTTGATATTGCTGTAACCGACAACATCATACTGTCAGGTGGTTTCGGTTATAACAATACGGAAATTAATGATGACGAACTGACATTGCCGATTGGTCCCCTTGCTACCGGTTTGGATCCGTTGGATGAAAACGACAGGGCAATTATTGACGGCAACCCGTTCCAGCATGCGCCGAAATGGACTGCGAACCTGGAACTGGATTACACCCATCCCCTGTCCGGCGGCAGTGAGTTATACCTCTATACTGACTGGAAGCTGAAAGGAAAGACCAGCGATTTCCTTTACGAGAGCGTGGAGTTTACCTTCGGGACGCAGTTTGAAGGCGGGCTGCGGCTGGGTTACCGGGACACGATCAGAAACTTCGAGATTGGCCTGTTTGCCCGCAATATCACCAACGAGCATAACCCCATCGGCGGCATCGACTTTGCCAATAATACCGGCTACGTCAACCAGCCGAGAATCTGGGGCGGGGAGGCCAGATACAGCTTCTGAATCTTGCGGGATTTGACACCACTCTCGTTCGTCATTCCCGCGCAAGCGGAAATCCAGTAAGACAAGGTGTCGCCGATGGCGACACTTTATTGGACTGGATTCCGGGTCAGGCCCGGAATGACAACCAAGATGAGGGGACAGATTTAAAATCTGTCCCTTTTTTCTTTAACTATGTATCCAGTCAAACGGTTCCGCCGCGATGACGGGATCCGGTAGCCAGGTTTCGTGTACATGGAACCACTTAATGCCGTTGGGCGCCTGCTCGTCGGTGACAAAAACGGCCGAGGACAGCCGCCCGTTGTCCTCAGGTTTTGATTGCCTTGCGTTTCTCTGCCACTCCTGGTAGGTAACGGTATACACGGAATCAGCGACCTGCGGTTTTTCACTGATGTCCCGGATGCTGATTTGGAAATCCGGGTTGCTACCGTACAACTTCGTGAATTCCGGCCAGAAATCTGAGCCGTTGAGCATGATGCCGGCAGGCAGGATAATGCTGAAATCCTCATGCATCCGGTCCAGGAGACGCTCCGCAAAAACCTCTTCGCTGTCATCGCAGTAACCGCCGAACCAGTCTTCAAAAAAACGATGCAGATCAATGATTTCAATGGCAAGTTGATCGGTATATTGTTTGTCTGTGTGCATCTTCAGTTAATCTCCTCTAATTTTTGGGGTCAGAATTTTTGGGGTCAGAGTAAAAACTCACAGAGTTTTTACTCTGACCCCAAATATCCACAGAGTTTTTACTATGAAAAACTGACCCCAAATATTACGGAGTTCGGCCATCCTCCAATCAGGTTTGTCAACAAGTGTCATTATGTAATAAAGTCTGATATCAGTGTGAAAAATAACAGGCTGGCCGGTATGGCATTTACGCCTGTATGGAAAAGTCATGTGCTTTTACTTATATCATTTGAAAAAAATCAGCCGAATCGTACACAACTCCGGAGGCGCCGGAAATAGCCCTTGAAAATGGCCGACGAACACACCACACGCGAGATCATCGAGGACCATGCGCTGGAAGCAGTCCCGGAGGGTGACCGCCATACCTGGCTCGATATATCGTGGAGCACCTGTGGGATCGTCACGACACTGATCCAGCTCTTCGTCGGCGCCATGATCGCTTTCGTCGCCGGTCTCAAGATGGCGCTGGTGGCGGGCCTTATCATTACGGTAATGGGTGCTCTGCTCGGTTGGGGCACCGGTCACATCGCTTACAAGTCGGGACTCGCCAGCACGCTCATGTCGCGCCTGTATGGTTTTGGGGTCAAAGGGTCCCTGGTAACCGCTTCGATCTTGGGCAGGAGTGTGTTCGCTGCTGTTGGGTTTCGTGCTTGCGCACTATGTACTGAACGCGTTCATTCCCATTGAGATATTCACCGCCCTCGGGGTGTCATTCTTCGTGTATCCGGTGCTGCGCATGTACATATTCAAACCGCGCTATCACGACGCGCGCATCACCATCAATCAAAGTTGAATACCCATCCGCGGTTATTCACTTTTTATTTGAACTGTAATTATGATGGCTACACCCCGGGCTTGGGTATTTGTCCCAGGCCGGCCAGCAGGGTAACAAACCGTGTCAATTTTTCTTTTTGCCAGGCAGCTACGTCCATATTGCGAAAATCGTAATAACCCTGTCCTTCGCGCAGGCCCCTGCGGCCGTCCTCCATCATCCTTGTGACCTCCTCAGGTGGGGCATGACGCGGCGAATCCAGTGCTTTGGACAGGTAGTGTCCCGCGTAGTAGAGAATATCGACGCCACCCCAATCTATAAATTCCATTACCCCCAGGGTTGCATAGCGCGGGCCGAAGCCGCTGGTAATGGCCTTGTCAATATCTTCCGGGGAAGCCACGCCTTCCTCCACCATACGACAGGCCTCGGCCATGAGCAGTGATTGCAGGCGGGGAATAATCAGGCCGGGCGAGGCCGAACACCTGACCGGCACCTTGCCGATAGCCTCGAACAAGGCAATCACGTCATTCACTACGCTCTCCTCGGTATCCGGTGACGGGCTTACCTCTACCAGCGGGATAAGATAAGCCGGGTTCAGGAAATGCGTGTTTAAAAAGCGTTCCGGCCTGGCTACCCACTCCTGTAATTCCGTCACCAGCATGGACGAGGTGGTTGAGGTGATGATGGCGTCAGCCCGGGCGTGCTTGCCGACCAATTCAAGGGCATTCTTTTTCGCCTCCCGGGTCTCCGGGACGCCTTCAATGATTATGTCAGCCGATTCAAGCGCTTCGGGTGTATTCTCCCGTGGCTCAACATGAACGAGTTCAAGGACTTTGTTAACCTGAGCCGGGGTAATGAGATCAAACCCGGACAGGAATGTCAGGTTTGCTTCAATTTCTGCAAGAGCCGCATCGGCCAGTTGCTTGAACCCGTCCTCGTCCCGCTCCTTGACGTCAAGCAGTGTCACCGGATAGCCGGCATAGGAAAACACATGAGCAATACCCCTGCCCATCCGCCCGGCGCCGACGGCTACGATACGTTTATCCGTCATTAAATTTCCTCGTCATCACTTCAATACACGGAAAAAAGGAAAGCCACAGAGAACACAGAGTTCACAGAGTGGATAGAGAATCTTTTTAATACCTGGGTAGCCTGCATGTTTATTCATTTATCTGTCCCTGTTTACGTAATACAACCGGGCTGATACGAAGTCTGTTAATCTTATCGAGTATCCAGACTACGTGAAGGCATCATACGCTTATCTCTGTGATCTCTGTGCCCTCTGTGGCATAACAAACCTGCGTCACCTGCGGATACCTTCGTATAACAGTTCCGCGAGAGCCTCACGGTCCAGGTCGGCAAGACCGAGGTTCTTCAGGGTGCGGCCTGTCTCACGGAAATCGCGCCCCGTGATTGCCGAGCCCAGGGCCAGCAGGCCGTTACTGACAGGAGCGTCCAGGCCAAGATAGCCGGCGCAGGAAACCAGGAACGCGAGTCCCAACTCCATGTCCTCGGTCATGTAACGGTGTGTCATGAGGTTGATATCTTCGCGCCAGTCCTCGCTGTCCGTCAGTCTTTCATGGGCGGCATTGCCGTACATCCACTCATCACCACCCGGAGTATAGTGGTCAACAAGCGGAAAATGCGGTGGGGCATAACCGAATGCCTCACGGATGGCAATTCTCTCTGCGTCGAGCGTATCAGTAACGCGGCGGATAGCGGGTTGTGTGCCCTCATTATGGATGTCCCATTTGTCAAAATGCTCCATGGGTCCGGCATTCATCATAATCAATGGCGGATGAATGATGGGGCCGGCATTCATCAGGGCGCCGCTCAGGGCATCTTCGATGCGTTCTATGACCGGGTATGCCTGTTCCAGAATGGGGAAGGCATGCTGCGAGTTTTTTGCCGGGAAGACGCCGCTGGGCAAACGCGTGGCATAGCCGCTGACGGCGACCAGGTTTGCCTCACGTTTCCTGGCCAGGTAAGGCAAAGTGCCGGTTTCCGCAAAACTGACATCGGCATCGTTGCCGGCATCACGCAAGGCTTTGGCAAACAGGTAGCTGCCAAACGTACCCGGTGGCAGATAAACAACCTGGCCGCTCCTTAAATGAGGCGCCAGCTCTTGCGCCAGGGCCTCATGGGTCAGCGCCGGCAGGGGGATGACTATCAATTCCACTCCGTTGACCGCATCGGCGAGGTCAGTCGTCACATGGTGTATCTTCACTTCCCGGTTACCGTTGCTGTCCAGCACGGTAACGGATTTTGAATTCAATACCGGTGCGAACGCCTGCTTGTCGCGTCGCCAGAAACGCACCTGATGACCCTGTTCGCTGAGTGTCGCAGCGGCGGCATAAGAACCGTGTCCGCCTCCCAGTACGGCTAATTCCATCATTCTTCTCCGGTTATGCTGCTGTAATCATGCTGCAGCCTGTTTGCTTTTTCCATCAGTTTATCAATCATATCGTTGAATATTTCCAGTTCTTCCGTGGTTAGACTTGCCAGCAATTTTGCTTCGTAATCCCTGGCGATGGGCATCACTTCATCGTAGACAGTCAAGCCGGTCTCGGACAGTTGCAACCTTGAACGGCGTTTATCGCTTTCGTCCCTGTCCCGGTTGATGAGATGACGGTCGAACAGCCGCGCCACGGCCCGGGAAACCACGGATTTTTCGATTTTTGTACGGCGGCAGACTTCATCGGCAGACACGCCCGGATATTCCGCCAGGATCATCATGATACGCCACTCCGGCATGGAAATGGCAAACTTATCCCCGTAAACACCGGCGACGGCGCCACTTATGGCGTTCGACAACAGTGATAGCCGGTACGGCAGAAACGCCTCCAGTTGTAATGGTCTACGATGTTTCAAAACAATTCGCTCCGTCAATGTACAAACACAGAAACATATAACACTACGATCACCTAAATCAAGGACCCCTAATTCAGGACACCCATAAATTAACACCTAAATTCAGGACACCCATAAATTTAGCACCAAATTCAGGACACCCATAAATTAACGCCTAATTTAGGACACCCATAAATTAAAGACACCCATACAAGCAGTTGACAATAGTTGTTCGTGCAACTAATATCAGTTGCACGAACAACTATTATGCTACGGCAGGGGCTATACGCATGACCGAATTATTCGACAACCCCATGGGTACTGACGGGTTTGAGTTCATTGAATACACCGCTCCCGACCCGGAATTACTGCGCAGCCTGTTTGAAATAATGGGTTTTCCCACGACGGCAAAGCACCGGAGCAAGAACGTCACGCTGCATTCCCAGGGTGATATTAACTTTATCATTAACGCCGAGCCGGACAGTTTTGCCCAACAATTTGCCGAACAGCACGGACCGTCTATATGTGCTGTCGCTTTCCGGGTGAAGAACGCGGCCAGAGCTTATACCCGGGCGCTTGCAGCCGGGGCGCAAGCAGTGGAGACAAAGCCGGGACCGATGGAATTGAATATCCCCGCCATTGAAGGCATCGGCGGGAGCCGTGTCTATCTGGTTGACCGCTATGGTGACAGTACCATCTATGACGTGGATTTTGCTCCCGTTGAAGCCGATTATCACGTCATCCGCACCGGGCTGACCTACGTTGACCATCTCACCCACAATGTCCAGCGCGGCAATATGGACAAGTGGGCAGGTTTCTATGAGAAATTTTTCAACTTCCGTGAACTGAAGTACTTCGATATAGAAGGCGAGTTGACCGGGTTGAAAAGTCGCGCCATGACCAGCCCCTGCGGCAAGATTCGCATCCCCATCAACGAGTCCGCCGATGACAAATCGCAAATCGAGGAATACTTGAGCGAATATCACGGAGAAGGCATACAGCATATCGCCCTGGGAACTGCCGACATCTATGCAACGGTGGATGCGTTACGCAGTCACGATGTTGTGTTTCAGGATACCCCCGACAGCTATTATGAAAAAGCAGACCAACGTGTGGCCGGCCACGGTGAAGACCTGGAGGCGCTTAAACAGAGCCGCATATTAATCGACGGCGCGCCCACGGAAGGCCAGGGAGTATTGCTGCAGATATTCACCAGGAATGTAATCGGCCCGATATTCTTTGAAATTATTCAACGAAAAGGCAACGAAGGCTTTGGCGAGGGCAATTTTCAGGCCCTGTTTGAATCAATTGAACAGGACCAGGTTCGGCGCGGCGTCCTGAATCAGGATGTCTTGTAACAGGGGACGTCTTCAACAGGGGACGGATTTAAAATCCGTCCCCGAATCAATCCCGGACAGCGGAGGGAATACGTTCGTTCCCCACTAACGCCGGAAAACGCTCCCTTTCGTCGAGGAGGGCAATTCACCAAAAAGCTGGTGGTAATCCTTCGAGAACCGCCCCAGGTGCCAGATACCCCATTTTGCCGCAATGTCTCCCAGGGTTTGGTTTTCCATTGAAAGGATTTCTCTCCTGATATTATTAAGACGCAAGGCCCTGATATACTTGGCCGGGCTCATCTTGATGTTCTCATTGAACACGTATTCCAGTGTGCGTCGTGATGCCGCCAGTTCTTCACACAGCGCCCCGACCGTCAATTCTTCACATATATTATCTTTGATTATGTCGAGCGCATCATGAAAGAGCCGATGGTGTTTATTTCTTGTCATCAAACCGGATTTAATCCTGTCACGTTCACTCTTTGTGATAAACACTGAACATATCGTTTCTACCAGGGTATTTTTGAGGGCCGCCAACTGATTCGCGCTTTCCAGGGAAACATGCACATTTTCAGCGCCTGTTTGAAAATCTTCCAACAACGAATACAGGGGCCAGGTTTCTTTTTCATTCTTAACGAGCATGTATGGGACATATTCCGGGTTGAACAGATTCTGCTCCTGGAATTGATGTTGAAGTGCGCGCGTCAGTAAATCGCAGGATACATGGATGATACATATCTTCATATCGGGTGATGAAATGCCCTCCATCTCAGACCCGGGAGGTAAAATAAACGCAGAGCGTTTCGGGAAAGGTTCACAGTTCAATACCAGCGTCCTATCAGTTTTCATCAACAGGCCGATTGCATAATATTGACGCGGGACCATGGCATTTTGATATAACACCTGGTTGGTCGATTCAAAAAACAGGCTCAGTTCCGGGTCCAGGTCACAGGTGGTGAAAGTGCCGGAGAAAGAACCCTTGCTGATCTGTTGGTAGGATTGCCCATAACCGGTAAGCCGGGCCGCCTGTTCATCGATGTCCCGGTGATAAAGTTTCTTGATCAAGGGTTGTTTTGCGCAAATCGGATAATTCATCGCATATTCTCGCGAATTCAAGCCGAAAAATACTTGTTTATTGCGTATTTAGGATAACACTATTCTATTTAAGCGGGAATACTATCTCCTGTCAAATTATGTAACTGTGTCTGTACAGGGGGTAGTAATGAGTAGAAAAAACATCATGAACTTTGCCCAGCGGTCGGTGATTTTATTCTTGTTGTATTTGCTTGCAGCGAACCAGACCTGGGCACAGGCCATTGAGGAGATCATCGTCACCGCAACCAAACGTGAAACAAGCCTGCAGGATACTGCCATGTCCATCACTGCCATCGGTGAATTCGAACTGCAACGTATCGGCGCCGAAGGCATATTCGACTATGGCGTTAAAATTCCTAACCTGGGTTTCAGTAACGAGGCCGATGGCCGTTTCAACTCAGGCTCTCCCGCAATCCGCGGCGTGGCCGGTGGCGGAGTCATCGGCGCGACGGGTTTCTATATCGATGACATCCCGGTTCCGGAATACATGAACCCGCGTGTCTCGGATATTTCGCGTGTCGAGGTGTTACGCGGCCCGCAAGGCACCCTCTACGGCGCGCGCTCCATGGGCGGTACGGTTCGCGTAATCACTAAACAGGCGAATACGGACGACCTGGACGGCTACCTGCGCACGTCTATCTCGGACATCAAAGAGGGAGATATCAACTGGCGGGTCGACGGCGGCGTAAACGCTCCGATCGTGGAAGGCGTACTGGGTGTGCGGGCGTTATTGTACTATGCACAAAACTCCGGCGTGTTTGATCGGGTGCACATTGCCGGCTCCAACAGGCCTGCCTTCGATACGGTGGAAGACGTCGACGATGATGAGTTTTATGGCGGCTCCGTTGCTTTTGTCTGGAATGCGACCGACAACATCACCATAAAACCCCGCTTCATGTATCAACGCACCAATTCCGATAACCTGCCCCTGGCCGACCTCTCCCCGGGCAATTTTGACGTGCCGCGGCATAATAATATTGAAGAACCCGGCGAGGAAGAATGGTGGCTGGGCAGTGTGACTGTCAATATCGACACCGGATTCGGAGAGTTAGTCTCCACCACGGCAAAGTTTGATCGGGACGTCAAAGAGTTCGAGGACCAGACAGGCACACTGGATGGTTTGTTGTTTGCGGCCAGCGGATTGCCTGAGCCGCATTTACCCAGTCCGCTGTCTGAAACGGAAGAGGACAGCTCATTCGTACATGAAACCCGTTTGATTACCGATTTCGGCGACCTGCCTGTTGCCGGTCTGGCTTTGACGCTGGGTGTTTTCTATGAGGACAGAGAACATGTTCTTGAATATCCGCCTTCTTTTGCGCCGGGTATCAATGCACAATTCACCGGTGTACTCAACACGATTTTAACAGGTATTGTCCCCGGCTTTCCCGTGCCGGTGCCTCCCGGTCTGCTGGGCTCTGACCTGGTATTTTACACTTACGACGACCGGGATACGGAAGAGATTGCGGTATTTGGAGAGCTGACGTTAAGGCTGAGTGATAACTTGAGATTGACTGCCGGGGCGCGCTGGTCTGACACGACCATCGATTTCACCTCTGATCGGGGCGGTTTTGTCAATAGTGGTCCGACAATTCTGCCACCTACCTCACGAAGCAGCTCCAGGGTTGTACCCAAAGTCCTGCTGGAACTCGACGTCACTGAGGACATGTTGATTTACGGTTCCGCTGCAAAAGGTTTTCGTGTTGGCGGCGTTAACCTGTCTGTACCAGAGCTTCTTTGTGCCGATGAACTTGCCGGCCTGGGTATTACCAATGATGACATAATCACTTTCGACTCAGACTCGCTGTGGAATTTCGAGTTTGGAATGAAGTCATCCTGGTTCGAAGATCGTGTCAATTTGAATATCTCGGCTTTCAATATCAGTTGGAACGACATACTGCAAACGAACCGGCTGGCCTGCGGCTTCCAGTACGTGGCGAATTCCGGTTCGGCGGAGAATAAAGGCGTTGAAGTCGAACTTGAGGCGATTCCGGTGGAGGGTTTGAATGTTTCCATGGGGTTTGGCTACACTGATGCCAAGATCACAAAAGGCAATCCCCTGGCCAGTACGGCTGAAGGAGATCGCGTTACTCAGGTACCGGAAATCACCTTTAATGCCGCCGTCGAGTACAGCTTCCCACTTTTTTCCGATTGGGAAGGTTATGTCCGTGGCGATTATTCATATTATGATGACAGTCTCAGTGGAAACAACAGTGGCACGTTGCCGCCGCGGGTGAGGGATTCATTCGAGTTGCTTAATTTTCGTATCGGCGCGTTTCAGGCGGGCAGTTGGAACGTGGCCTTGTTTGCCAAAAACGTGACGAATGAGCACGCCAACCTGTCCGATAACCGCTCTATCGCGGCAGAAAAACCGGGGCGGCCGCGTATCATCACGAACCGCCCGCGCAGTTTCGGCCTGGAAATCCGGAAAGACTTCTGATCTTTTCCGGTCGTTGGTTAAGGTGAGGCATGATCTGCAATGTTATGCCTCACCTGACCGGTTTTCAGGGTACAATTCTGTTGCCTTACAACTTATCTTACCCTTGTATGAAAAAGCGACTCGATTTACCTGACGGATTAACGCTTTCTTTTGTGGAATACGGCGCCGGCAAACCGGTAATTTTTATCCCCGGCTGGACGTATACCGTGAAAGTCTTCGCAAGAAACCTGGCGGTCTTCGCCGAGCATTACCGGGTTCTGGCTTATAACCCGCGCAGCCACGGTGATTCAAGCGTGACAGCCGACGGCAACAATTTTAAACAGCATGGCATCGACCTGCATGAATTTATCACCCGCCTGGGGATCGATGATTGCCTCATTGCCGGCTGGTCCTTCGGCGCATGCATGGCGTATTCGTATTTTGAACAGTATGGCACCGCCAGGGTACGAGGATTTATCAGTATTGACGAGCCACCGAAGATCAGGAAGGAAACCGCGTCGGATTGGGGTGAAGGGAAAGAAGATGAGTTGCAGGCCGGCATGGAGATGTTGACAAATCATGGTCATTTGAAATTTTTTGAGAATTACCTGCACTATTGTTACGTCAATAAACCCGACCCGGCTTTTGTCCGGGACATGCTGAGTGAGGCCGCCAAAACACCGGAACCAATCGCCTGCGAGCTGATTAAAACCGGTTTTGACCTGGACTACCGGGAGACAGCGCGCAGGATCGACAAAGAGATACCCGTGATGCAGGTCGTACGCGAGGATTGGAGACAGGCAGCCGGGAAGTGGATCAGTGAGAATCAACCGAACGCAAGAATTAATTACATGCCCGCCCATCTTTCTTTCCATGAATTCCCGGACGATTTCAACGAGCTGGCGCTTGACTTCTGCAATAGTTGTTAACTAATGTGCCGAGGAACAGAACTCTGAAGACTCACGGGGACGGAACGGAACGGGGACGGAACTCTGAAGACTCACGGGGACGGAATTAATTCCGTCCCCTTTTAATATCAGGCTAACCAATGAATCTGGCGGAACAATTACTCAAGGCTTTGAAAGCCTACGGAGTTAACGAGATTTTCGGCATTCCCGGCGATTTCGCCTTACCGCTTTTCAAGGTTATCGAAGAGACCAATATTTTGCCGCTGTATACCTTAAGCCATGAGCCCGCCGTGGGATTCGCCGCCGATGCCGCGGCGCGTTTTCATTCCAAACCATCAGTAGCGGCTGTGACGTATGGAGCAGGCGCATTCAATATGGTCAACCCGGTCGCGGCGGCCTACGCGGAGAAATCACCGGTCATTGTGATATCCGGCGGACCGGGCAGGGCAGACAAATCCACCGGCCTGCTGGTACATCACCAGGCCAAACAACTCCACTCTCAGATACAGGTGTATAAGGAAGTCACCTGTGACCAGGTGATCCTGGAGGATACGGCACAGGCGCCGGCACAGATCGCCCGGGTGCTCAAGAAACTGCATCGTCGAATCCCGCCCCGTGTATATTGAAGTACCGAGAGACCAGGTATTTGAACCCTGCGATCCCGTACCTATACTGCCGTTAACCAGCGCCTGTGATGCCGATGCCCTGGATGCCTGCACGGATGAGATCATCAGCGCCTGGCACAGGCCCGCTCCCCGGTGCTCATGGTGGGGGTGGAAATACGCCGCTATGGGCTGGAGCAGGACGTTGCCCTGCTGAGCCGCAAACTGGGCATACCGGTTGCCACGACCTTTATGGGGAAGGGACTGCTGGCGGGACAGCCGGTGGATTTCAGAGGCACCTATATGGGGATAGCCGGCGAGCAGGCATTGACCGAACTGGTTGAGTCGTCCGATGGCCTGTTCCTGCTGGGGGTATTGTTGTCGGATACCAATTTCGGCATCTCGGAGAAAAAGATAGACCTGAGGAAGACCGTCCTGGCCTGTGATGGTTCGGTGTCTCTGGGATTTCATGTTTATCCGAACATACCTCTGCAGGAACTCGTTCTGGACTTGAACAGCAAGTTACCTGATAAACCACGTCAAAAAGCCGCATCATTTACTCATCCGCAAGGTCTGGAATTGAATGATCATCCCATCACGCCGACCGATATCGCCACCGCGGTCAACGACATGTTCAACCGGTATGGATCCTTGCCCATCGCCGCAGATATGGGGGATTGTTTGTTTACGGCGTTGGATATGGAATATACCGAACTGGTGGCGCCGGGTTATTACGCCACCATGGGCTTTGGCGTCCCCTCCGGTCTGGGCGTACAGGCCGCAACGGGGCGTCGGCCGCTCATCCTGGTAGGCGACGGGGCATTCCAGATGACCGGCATTGAACTGCTCAACTGCCGGCGTTACGGCTGGAACCCCATCGTCCTGGTATTCAACAACAGCAGTTGGGAAATGCTGCGTGCGTTTCAACCGGAATCCGCGTTCAATGACCTGGACAAACTGGATTATGCCGCCCTGGCGAACACCATAGGCGGCCGCGGCCAGGCGGTCACGACCAAAAAAGAGTTACATGCCGCCCTGGACCGCGCCTTCACGGATGAATCCTGCTTCCAGTTGATCGATATCAATCTGGCGCGCGGCCTGATGTCCAACACATTGACACGTTTTGTGGAGGGCATTAAAAAAATGAGAAAAACCAGTTAACAGCGTAAGTAGTATAATCGAGTTCGTTGCCACCCTGATTAGAGGTCACCATGAAAACCCGAGGCAGTTGTCTGTGCGGTAAAATCCGCTACGAAGTGAATAAAACGTCCGATGACATTGATCACTGCCACTGTACTTTTTGCCAGAAATTTCACGGCGCCGCGTTCGGCACTTATATAGAGCCGGTAACCCCGGAAAACTTTTCCTGGCTTGAAGGCGAGGAGCTGGTAAGCCGGTATCAATCCAGTTCACACTCAGCCAGACTTTTCTGCAGCGCCTGCGGCACTGCCCTGGTTGCGGAGATCAACGGTGGTGAGATACTTGCGCCTACCCTCGCCACCCTTGACGGTGATGTTGAAGTCGGTGAGTCTGCGCACATGTTCTGGCAGTCAAAAGCAAGCTGGTGCGAGATTAACGACGACCTGCCGAAATACGACACCTATCCGCCCGGCATGGACGAGTTCACTCCGACCGATTAACTCTTATATTCCGCCCATTTTATATTGGTGGTTAAATTACTCTCCGTGCACGTCGCAAGCAGGCTACCATCATTCTGGCGAATGCCGAAATCCAGTCTAAAACGTGGTCTGACCCTGATAGCGCTGATAGCGTTCGTCGTCAGCCTCGCCATCGTATTCGGTGCTGGCGCGGCTGGAACCGAACCTGCCAAATTCGCCTTCAGCGCGGTTGATGCGCCGACGGACGCTACGCCTGCTCCGCTCGGCGGTTACGCTGCAGGGTGCCTGGCAGGGGCTGAGCGGCTTGTCGAAACAGGGCCGGGCTGGCAGGCGATGCGCCTGTCCCGCAACCGCAACTGGGGCCATCCGCAAATGATCGCATTCATAGAGCGGCTGTCCCGCGCGGCCCAGGCCGCAGGCTGGCCCGGGCTTTACGTAGGCGACATCAGCCACCCCCGCGGCGGGCCGATGGTCTCCAGTCACCGTTCGCATCAGATCGGTCTCGATGCCGATATCTGGCTGCGCCCGCCGGGGAGCCTGAAGCTTAGTATGGCCGAGCGCGAGAAGATCAACTCTCCCTCGCTGGTCGCGGCGAACCGGCTGGAGGTGAACGGCGCCTGGACCGGCGCGCATTCCCAGGTCATCGAGGCCGCGGCGCGGGACGGGGCTGTCGCCCGGATTTTCGTGAATGCGGCGGTCAAACGCCGCCTGTGCGAGAAAAGAGGAGAGAAGGACATAGAATGGTTGCGCAAGGTGCGGCCATGGTGGGGCCATGACTCCCATTTTCACGTCCGCCTGCATTGCCCGGAAGCCGGCGCATGCATCGATCAAGAACCACCACCCGAAGGAGACGGTTGCGATATGGAACTGGACTGGTGGTTCACCGACGAAGCCCTGTATCCGCCGCCGCGGGCTCCCGAGGACGAGCCGCCTGAACTCATGCTGGCCGATCTGCCGGCTGCTTGTCAGGCAGTGTTGGAAGGAGAGTAAAACTATTTGTTAAGGATTGACTTCGACAAAAAAATGTCTTATATTGAATATAACACATGTTTATAACATATTAAAATCGTAAATAAGTATAATTTTTGTCGTAATGTCATGCTAAGAAAAATATCAATCGAAAATTTCTATTCGATTAAGGACAAACAGGTTTTTGATCTTGCGGTGCCCAGTAATGCGCCGGATTTACCCGTCTTTGGCATAGAAAAAGAAATATCAGCTACCAGGATTCCTAAGGTTGTTTCTATTTTTGGTGCTAACGCATCGGGTAAAACAACCGTATTGCGTGTATTGGGATTTTTAAAGTGGTTTTTAACCAGCTCATTCAGCCACCCTCCAACAGAGAATTTATCCCTAATACCCTTCGCCGATACTGAAAGTCATGTTGGAATTTCCCGCCTTGAAGTCGAATTTGACAGTGACCTTATAGAAGATGAAAAGCCTTGTATTTATCGATACAGTCTGGAATTAAAACACACATTGGGTTACAAAAATCCACTTAAACCGCGGCTGAGTCCTATTGTCGAATCGGAAAGTTTGTATTATTCGCCGGAAAGTAAATTCCGCAGGTTGTTTCATCGTGAAGCGGATAAAATTAAAGATTCACCTGAATTTAAAGTAAAAGTAAAGGACTATCCACCTCAGACATTCCGGGAGAATGCCAGTGTCATATCCACATTGGTTCAATATAACCATACAATTTCCAAAGCCTTCACATCGGTGTTGAATACTATTTACACGAACGTTCCTATACTGCAAAAAAATGATTTCGACGAGAATACGGCCACCAATTATTATGCGTCAAATGAAGAGGTGTTGAAAAAACTGAACGGTAAGATACGGATGCTGGATTTGGGCATCGATGAAGTTGTCATCAGTAGAAATCAAAATCATGTGTTAAGAACTCTTTTCAAACATACAGGGTTAAATAGTGAATTACCATACATTTTGGAATCGCAGGGAACTCAAAAATTTTATACTCTATTTCTCTATATTAATTATGTACTTGAAACAGGTGGATTACTGGTCCTGGATGAAATTGACAACGACATTCATCCTGCCCTGATGCCGGAAATCATCGGCTGGTTCCACGATGAGCGAACCAACCCCCATAACGCCCAATTATTCATGGCCTGCCACAACGCATCTTTATTGGAGCATCTGGAGAAAGAGGAAATCTATTTCACAGAGAAAACTCCTGACGGCAGAACTCAGGTCTATGGACTAAAAGATATCGCAGATGTCAGGAGAGTAGACAACTACTATAAAAAGTACCTGGGCGGTGTATTCGGCGCCGTGCCGAATATCGGTTGAGGTTTGTTACCAATGCAGGGAAGAAAGACGCGAAAAAGGATTTTCCTGGGATCTGAGGTATCAGCGAAAGAAATTACGGGCAGTACCTACGGCTCATTGCAGAAAAGTATAATTTACCGATACACATTGATTGCAACTATGTGACCGGTGGTGGGGACCCTCTCAAAGTAGTCGAGGAATCGATCAGGCGGATGAAATGGAACTCGAAAAATCGCGGAGACTACCTGGTAAAGGCCATAATGCTGGATGCGGATAAATTGGGCCGTTCTAATGACAGGGATAACAAGATAAGACCGTTGCCGGAAATATCAGTGCTCTATAGCACCCCGAATTTTGAGGCATTCCTATTGAGGCACTTTCCCGGATATGAGAATAAAAGCCTCCTGCCGATGCGTCTTTATCCGAACTGGCAAAAGTCTGGCCTGAGTACCGAAGGGGATTGATGCCAGGTCTATCTATAAACAACTGGGAGAAGACAGCCTTGTGCGTGCCTGTACGGTAGAAGACAGTTTGAGAGATTTTCTAACCATTATAGGTTTTGGTGAAATCTTCGCTGACCTGAGGAATTGAGCAATGATCCGATGGAACCTCTCTGGAACTACTCGTAGTGTGTCCACAGACGTAATACCTTTATGGTTTTTTGATCATCCAGGACCTGGTATACCAACCGGTGTTGAATATTAATTCTCCGGGAGAAAGCTCCCGACAAGTCCCCTACCAGTTTTTCATAAGGGGGCGGGGTTTGATATGGGTTATCCTGAATGATGGCAAGCAATGCTTCGGCTTTTTCCCTGAGACCGGCAGCGGCCAGTTTCCTTGCATCCTTTTTGGCCTGCCGGGTGAAATACAGTTCCCACACTACCAGTCAACTTCCTTGTCACATTCTTCAATTCCGGTCTCCATTCCCTCAATGATGGACTCCCGCATACCGGGAATTGAAACCAGATAGAGGGTTTCATTGATGGCATTCCAGTCCTCCTCTGCGAGAAGCACCGCGTTGTTTCTTTTCCCGGTAATGACAATCGGCTTGTGGGTTTGAGATGCTTCATCAATCAGTTTATATAACCTGGAACGTGCTTCTGTTACGTTGAATGTAATCATCATATACCTCCATTTTCACAACGTACGCTTTAACGTACTGAATGTCAAGCATTGTACCATCCTGCCGCAGGCTAATCTGAGTCGTCCTCACCAGCCTGGGGGGATGATACTTGTCATCATAGGCGAGCAGACTTTTTGTTATGTCCACAAAACGTGAAAATCAAAAAATAGGGACAGACCACGTTTTCCTGAATTGTCGTCATAGTAGCGGAGCGGGCTCTGCAGGAGAAACCGTGGTCTGTCCCCAATTTACACGCACAAAACCAGCATCAGGCTAACAGGCCATAGCTCGCACATAGCCGGATGATGCATATTTTAAAAGCAGGCGGTCACGCGTAACCAGGGTATAGTCAAACTCACGGGCCGTGGCAATAAGGATTCTGTCGGCAGGGTCGGTGGGTGTTTTCCCGGGGAGACTCGTCGAAGCAATCAGCACTGAAGGAGGCATATCTACAAGGGTTACACTTGGTAAATCGCAGAGTTTACTGAACCAGACTTCCGGCCTGAGGGTCAGCAGGATTCTTTTCTTTGCCACTAGAGTTGCGATTTCCCATGCCGTGATGGGTGAAATGACAAGACGCCCGTTGCGTTCCAGGGCTTGTGGCAATTCAGTCGCCGCGGGATCCCGCAACGGATCGCCGTTCATAATCCAGATAGCCGCGCAGGTATCAAGGAGATAATCCGCCATTACAGGCTATTTCTCCGCGTCCCATTTCTCGCGTGTCGGCATGGTCAGGTCCACTCCCGGCGCAATTGTCACCGTTCCCTTGAGCGCGCCGAAAATACGCGAAAACAGATCACCGCCAGCATCAGGACCATTCCCGCTCTTACGATCAAGCGGAAGTTCACCCGGCAAAGCTTTCCGGAATACGAGTTTGCGCCCTGTCATATCAACATTCTCCGTTTTGTACCCCGCGCGGAGCCATGAGTCGGCATTAACATGATTTGAAGCATTATTCGACCACCAGGGACGATATTCAAAAGCCGACCGTGGCAATTTATCGCCAATAACATTCTCAACCTCGACAAACGTCATGGGTATGTTATCCCTCCCCGAGGAGGACAGATATCCGGTTAAAGGTTCATATTTTGACATCATTCAACTCCCAAATAGTTATTAACTAAATATAATAACTATAACTATAGTTACTGTCAAGAAGGAAAATAGGGACAGACCACGATTTCATGAATTGTTGTTATAGTAGCGGAGCGGGTTCTGCAGGAGAATCCGTGGTCTGTCCCCAATTTACGGTTACATTTACCAAGGTCGGTCTCCATTACGTAATGCTAGCAGTAAATTTGACAATAGTTGCCATATATTGCCATAGTGATATCACTAAAGATGCCAGGAGCATGCCATGGCCACAATGAATATCTCCGTACCAGACCCGATGAAAGACTGGGTTCAGGCCCAAGTCAACGAAGGGAAATACGCCAGTTCCAGCGACTATGTGCGTGATCTCATTCGAAAGGATCAGCAGGGGAAGGAGAAGCTTGCCGCGCTTCAGGCCGCGATTACGCTCGGCATTGAAAGCGATTCGGCCGGGGAGCTTGATATAATATCTATCAAACAGAAAGCCAGACAGTTGGCTGGGCTCGAAAACCTCTGATGCTCCGGATACTCAAGCAGGTTCAAGCGCCCCCTCAGCAAGGATAATCTCCGGAAACCTGTGCAACAGGTACAACGGGATATTAATTATCCTGCCATCCTGCCTCAGGTTCATCAGTGTCGTCCTCACCAGTCTGGAGGGATGATATCTGTCATCATAGGCGAGCAGACTCTTTTTCTTCCTTGAAATTCCTGCCTTCACCTCCAGTGGATAGAGCACATGCTCGTATGGAACGACGAAATCGACTTCAGCCAGGTTATCGCTGGCCCAGTAATATAGCTGTTTCCCGTGAGCGCCGACCAGAGTGGCCGCGGCCAGGTTTTCAATGAAAGCTCCCTTGTATTCGGTAAACAGGCGGTCGCCTTCGACCAGTATGCGGGCAGGAATGTCAGCCATTGCCGCGAGCAGGCCGGGGTCCAGCAGGTAGATCTTGAATATATTGGATTGGGCATACGCCTCGACCGGCAACCTGGGGGCGGATATTTTCACCGATTTGTATATCAGTCCCGCATCCAGCAACCACTGAATGGCGTTCTCATAGTCGCGTCCCCGTGCGCTTTTTCTAACCGCCGAAAAAATAAATTTTTTATTTTCCTTTGCCAGTTGGCTTTGGACCTGGTTCCAGACCGTGGAAATTTTCATGACCTCACGGGGATTGGCATGCTTGGATAAGTCCAGCAGGTAGGCATCCAGGACTTCTTTCTGTATTGTTCTGACGCTTCGCAGGTCCTGGTTTTCCCGGTAGTGCATGACAACTTCCGGCATCCCACCGGTAAAGGTATAGACCTTCAACAAATGAGTTAACTGCTCGTGAATAGGGACGGGGAGAGGGACCAAGTTATCGATTGAATCAATATGTTCACGCAGCCGGCTTATATCCAGGGCGTCCAGGAACTCACAGAAGCTGAGCGGATACAAATCCAGGAAACTCACTTTCCCTACCGGAAAGCTCGCCGGTTTGCCCAATTTGACGCCAAGCAACGAACCTGCCGCCGCAACATGGTACTCGTCTGCCTTCTCGGCAAAATATTTCAGGCTCGTAAGCGCATTAGGACAAGCCTGGACCTCATCAAAAACGATCAGCGTCTCAGCCGGAACGATGGGCATATCCAGCATCAGACTTATTTCCGAGATGATCCGCTGCGGATCCAGGTCAGCCTGGAAAAGCTGTGAGGCGGACGCCGTCTCTTCAAAGTTCAGGTAGGCAAGGCGCTTGTAGCGCTGTTGACCGAACTCTCTCAGGGAATACCAGGTTTTGCCGGTCTGCGCGCGCGCCGCGCAAGACCAGGGGCTTGCGCCTTTCCGAGCCTTTCCATTGAAGGAGGTGTTGTTCGATATCGCGCCGCATAAGACACCTTTATGGTGATTACGAGGCGGAATCATAGCAGAAATGTGACAAACAATCACGTTTTACGTGGGTAAAACGTGATTGTTTGTACGTTTTATGGATGTAATATAGTGTATGGTCGAAATTTAACAGCCGTTAAAGGATTGCAGATTGCCCTACCTTGAAAGTAGTAATTTCTCCCCTATGAATATGATATGATTTATCCCTGAGTCAGAATCATTTGAAAGTGAACAATGCCCCGTAAAACTCAACTTGTTGTGCCTCGAAACGGTAAATGGGCTGTGCGCAAGTCTGGCTCTACTCGTGTTTCACGATATTTCAAAACACAGAGTGAAGCCATTGAGGCTGCACGCGATATCGCTAAGCGTGAGCAAACTGAACTGTACATTTTCGGGAGTGATGGTCGAATTGGAGAACGTAACTCTTATGGAAATGACCCACTTCCGCCCAAAGGATAATAGGTGAGGAACTGGGGGTGTGACCAACCGGACAGGAACAACACCGCCGTACAAAATCACCTCGGCTATTCTTGATCTGGTGGAGCGGATCGGTGAAGCGATTGGCAGGGTGGAGGAAGTGTTTGGACGGCAGGACCTGCGGTTGCGACGGGCAAATCGTATCAGGTCGATTCGTGGGTCACTGGCGATTGAAGGCAATACGCTCACCGAGGAACAGATTTCCACTATTTTTGAAGGCAAGCCAGTGGTTGCGCCACTTCGGGAAATTCAGGAAGTTCGTAACGCCATAAAGGTCTATGAAAAGTTCACGCAGTGGAATCCCGCCAACCAGACTGACTTGCTTAAAGCCCACGAGATGCTTATGGTTGGCTTGCTGGACACTCCCGGCCACTATCGGCGCGGTGGTATTGCCGTGGCAGGAGCGGGAGAAGTGCATCACATCGGCCCTCCTGCCAGCCGTGTTCCTCATCTTATGTCAGACCTGTTGTCCTGGCTGGAGAACACGGAAGAACATCCGTTGATCGCCAGTTCAGTCTTCCATTACGAGTTCGAGTTTATTCATCCGTTCGAGGATGGCAATGGCCGGATAGGACGACTCTGGCAAACTTTGATACTAACGCGCTGGAAGCCCCTGTTTGCCGATGTGCCGGTGGAAAGCCTGGTTTACGAACGACAAAGCGCCTATTACGAGACGATCCGGCAAAGTTCTGCCAAAGGAGAAAGTACGCCGTTTATCGTTTTCATGCTTGAGGCCATCCTGGATGCGGTCATATCAACCCCCCAAGAAACCCCTCATGTTAGCCCCCAAGTAGAGCGTCTTCTGGCGGTCCTGGAAGGAGAGATGTCACTACAGCAGATTCTGCACGCTCTGAAGCTAAGCGACCGAAAATCCTTCCGGCAGCGGTATCTACTGCCAGCCCTGGAGAACGGCTACGTGGAAATGACTCTTCCCGAATCGCCCACAGCACGAAATCAGAGGTATCGACTCACGGCGCGTGGGCGAATGGCAAATCGAGGCCGTCAGAACATACGGGACACTCGAACATGAGAATGCATAACACGGGGTCAGGTCGCACAATGCACAATTCATATCAGACATGTGCATTGTGCGACCTGACCCCATAAGCGCTTTGCCGAATGGAAGCGACTTGACGAGACAGACAGGGGCAACCTGGAAGCCGAGACGCTGCTGAATGGCATGTTGAGCCATGATCGGTTACTGGACACTGTGGAAAACTTCATCCTGTTTGACGAGAGCAAGGCTGGCGCCACCCGCAAAGTGATTGCACGGAACCATCAGGCGCTGGGTGTAAACCAGGCAGTAGCCTCGATATCAGCGCACTACTAGCCGCACTACTAGGGTCAGACCAGATCAGCCTGACAGAAGTTGCTTATAATAAAGGGAAACTGTCAAAGAAGACCTGCTTTCAGCAGGCTTAAGCTGCGTTTTTCATTTGCCAAAACATAGTTTTAAGGAACATCATACCCTGTGAAAGAAGTCCTCTAGTCCTTTGTCCATCGATTTAAGGATCTCCTGACACGCAAAATAGAACTTTGGCAGCCAAACCGATGTTCCCAGGTTCACAAACGCAAGTTCACCAGAGTGGAGTTCTGAGTTTCTGCGTTCAATATGCTCGGCACAAAAGCCACGGACTTCTTCGCTAAAGGAAGGGGTCAATTCTGCCAAACGAGATAATACTTCACCCGTAGGCAATGATCTGGGAGAGAACTTCGTGGCTGTTGGGCTTATGCCAAGTGCGTGGACCAAGTTTCGCCACTCACGGTTTTCTCCTAATAGAATAGGAGAGATATGCGCAAGCGCTGCCCGAACCAGAAGTTCTAAGCTTAGTGCAGACCAAAGCCCAAATTGCCAGTCGTCGACAGTATGATTCTCCATTAACTCGATATACAGTTTTGCTTTGGCAAAGAGCGATTCTTCTGACCATCGTTGCCCCGAAACCGCAGGGATCATGTGTAGAACTCCGATAGATATAGCCGTTCCAGTTTTCGACTAACGTCTTTATGTGGCACCTTGCTTCGTCCGTGGAGAAAGCGCCAATTGTCCAATATTAACGTATCCCCGGGTTCCGCTAATTGTAATGACAAAATCTCAGATTCAGACCAAGCGTGATCTTTCATAAGCTCCGCAACTCGTTCAGTTGCCTCATTCATTGGTACCAAGAACAATGGATCCCACCTAAAGCCAGGGATGCCCTTAACGTAAAACAAGAGCGGAAGAGCACAGAAGATACCTTCCGGTGTAATGCGCCTGGGCCGCGCCAGTGCCCGACGTAGTATTGCAGCCCCCAGCACTGACACAAGTGTGGAATTTGAACATAAAATAGGGTCAGACCAGTTCAGGTTGACAGAAGTTGCTGATAATAAAGGGGAACTGTCAAAGAAGACTTGCTTTCAGCAGGCTTAAACTGCGCTTTTCATACACCAAAACATGGCTGTAAGGAGCATCATACCCTATGCAAGCATGCCCGACATACCAGAAAGTAATGCCGTCAAACAGGCATTAGGTTCTTACAGCTCTGTTTTTGATGGCAAAAAGAGTGTTTTAAGAGGGAAATTCAGCTGTAGGTGGAAAATAAACTGAATGGGAACAAATAGTTAGGTAGATTTAGGTGGTCCGACCCTTTCTCGCCTTGATTGGTATCCCTGCCGCATAGAATAGGTGGTCCCACAGAAGAATTTACTATTTTCTTTACTATTCATTCGATCTACAGTTAATTGTTAAGAAATCCTACCTGATGTTATCTGACAAACGCCCCCTCAAAACCCCATCTCCACCACCGTCTCCGGCACCACCATCTCCCCGGCGGTCTTGCTCACAATCTCATCCACACTCACCCCAGGCGCCCGTTCTTTCAACCAGAACTTCCCATCATTGATCTCCACATAAGCAAGGTCAGTCACAACCTTGTGAATACACCCCGCGCCGGTCAGGGGCAGGGTACACTTCGGCAGCAGTTTCGATGCACCGCTCTTGCTGGCATGTGTCATGGTGACGATGATATTGTCGGCGCCGGCCACCAGGTCCATGGCGCCGCCCATGCCTTTTATCAGCTTGCGCGGGATCATCCAGGAGGCGATGTTGCCTTCCACGTCCACTTCGAATGCGCCCAGCACCGTGAGGTCCACGTGGCCGCCGCGGATCATGGCGAAGGATTCGGCGGAATTGAAGATGGAGGCGCCGGTGCTGGCCGTCACGGTCTGTTTGCCGGCGTTGATCATGTCTGCGTCCAGTTGTTCTTCGGTGGGGAACGGGCCCATGCCGAGCAGGCCGTTTTCGGACTGCAGCATGACCTCTATGCCGTCCGGAATATAGTTGGCGACCAGGGTGGGGATGCCGATGCCGAGATTGACGTAATAGCCGTCCTGCAGTTCACGGGCTACCCGCATTGCCAGTTGTTCGCGTGAGAGTGCCATGGGATTACTCCTTAACTCGGATATTGTACCAGTGGGTGCGATAATCGCGCCGGATTTTTCACGCTGACGGGTGCCTGCGACTGAAAGCATAGCAGGCTCTCTGGTTGAGGGAGCACGTGCCCGTCAGCGTGAAAAAGACAAGCGAGTGCGCATCCAGCGCTGTTTGCAATGATGCAAAAGATAGAATTTGTCATAAAGTGAGTTGTTTCTACTAAGGTTTATTGGTTATCCAAGCGATCTGGTGCAATATCCGGGTTGAGGGTGCGTTGTTCGATACGTTTCTCGAACGTGCCTTGTATGAGCCGGTCCACGTAAATGCCCGGGGTATGGATTTGGCTGGGTTCCAGTTCACCGGGTTCCACGAGTTCCTCTACTTCGACCACGGTGATGCGGCCTGCGGTGGCAGCCATGGGATTGAAGTTCTGTGCCGTATGCCGGTAGATGACGTTGCCGTACCGGTCCGCCTTCCAGCCTTTGACGATGGCAAAGTCACCGGTGACGGCTTCCTCCAGTATGTATTTGCGGCCGTTGAACTCCCGCACTTCCTTGCCTTCCCCGACGGGTGTGCCGTAACCGGTGGCGGTGTAGAAAGCGGGAATACCGGCGCCTCCGGCCCGCATCTTCTCCGCCAGCGTGCCCTGGGGCGTGAGTTCCACTTCAAGCTCGCCGTTCAGCAGTTGTTCCTCGAACAGGGCATTCTCGCCCACGTAGGATGAGATCATCTTTTTGACCTGCTTATCTTCCAGTAACAAGCCCAGGCCGAAGTCGTCCACGCCGCAGTTGTTGGAAATAATTGTCAATTCGCGCACGCCCATTTTTTTAATCTGCGTGATGCACCCCTCAGGGATGCCGCACAGGCCGAAGCCGCCGGCAATAATGGTCATGCCGTCCTGGAGGCCGTCCAGCGCTTCAGCGTAAGTGGTTACTGTTTTATCAAATCCGGACATGAGTTACCTCTCAGGTGTTTGCATCGATCTGGTTTTCCGGCGCCGCTCGCCGGAACGCGTCCAGTTCCATGCACGCCTGTTCAATTCTAACCAGGGTTGGAAAATCATCCATCACTATTTCGAACCGGCGGGCATTGTATATCTGCGGGATCAGACTGGCATCGGCGATGGTGACCTGTTCACCATGACAATAGGGGCCTTGCCGGTTCCTGCCGTTCAACAGTGTTTCCAGGGCGGTAAAGCCGTTTTTTATCCAGTGGTGGATCCATTCATTTTTCGCATCATCGTCCAACTTCAGGGTGTGTTTGATATATTTCAGGACGCGCAGGTTATTCAACGGGTGGATGTCACAGGCGATTACCAGGGCAAGTTGCTGGACAAAAGCCCGTTCCTCAGGCGCTTCCGGGTATAAGGGCGGTTCCGGGTATCGGGTTTCCAGGTAATCCATGATGGCAAGAGACTGGCCAAGATTGACAGCGCCGTCCGCCAGGGTAGGAATGAGTCCCTGGGGGTTGAGCGACCGGTACCCGTCTTGAAGCTGTTGGCCGCCGTCTTTCAACAGGTGTACCGGTATCACTTCGTATTCGAGCCCTTTCAGGTTGAGGGCGATACGCACCCGATAGGCAGCGGATGAACGCCAATAGCTATACAGTTTCATTTGCAATATATGTGGTCACGATTTATGGGGTCAGAGTAAAAATTCTCCGAATTTTTACTCTGACCCCGGCTATTCTATTTTTACTCTGACCCCTCAAATTACCCCTGTCTGGGCGGATGATATTGAGCGACGACCTGGTCGATTTTACCAAAAATGGAAACGCCGTTCTCGTCGAACATTTCAATCTCGATACGATCGCCGAATTTCATGAATTCGGTTGTCGGTTTGCCGTTGGCGATGGTCTCCAGGCACCTGATCTCGGAGATACAGGACGACCCGTCCTTGCTACCTACATTGGACACTGTGCCTGACCCGACCACCGTGCCCGCCATAAGCGGACGGGATTTGGCTGCATGGGAGATCAACCGCGGCAGATCAAAGGTATTATCCACGCCGGCGTTAGGCGACCCCAGCTTTATGCCGTTCATGGTGGAATGCAGGGGCAGGTGGATCTTGCCGCCGTCCCAGGTATCGCCCAGTTCATCCGGCGTTACAACAACGGGTGCAAACGAGGTATGGGGCTTGGACTGGTAAAAACCGAACTGCTTGGCCAGTTCCGCGGGTATCAGGTTCCTTAGAGATACGTCGTTGATAATAGTGATCAGCTTGATATGCGCCTTTGCCTGTTCCGGGGTGATGCCTGCGGGCACATCGTCGGTAAACACCGCCACCTCGGCTTCAAAGTCTATTCCCCAGTCCTCACTTTCCATCGGGACATCATCGCAGGGGCCGAGAAATACATCGGAGGCGCCCATGTACATCAACGGGTCGGTCCAGAAGGAATCGGGCAGTTCCGCCCCGCGCGCCTTGCGCACCATTTCAACGTGGGTAACATAGGCGCTGCCGTCCGCCCAGTGGTAGGAGCGGGGCAGGGGCGCGGCAAGCTGTTTCGGATCGAAATCGAAGGCACCCTCAACGTTGCCCTCCTGGAACTGGTTGAAGACCTCGATTAGCGATGGTTCCGTTTCCGACCAGTTATCCAGCGCAGCCTGCATGGTTGGCGCGATGTCCGGCACTTTGACCGCCTTGCTCATGTCACGATTAACAACCACCAGGGTGCCGTCGCGCCCCCCTTCTTTAAGACTGGCCAGTTTCACGGACTATCTCCTCTCCAAATTAGTTACATTTGAAACTATACCGGTGTGCCGCAGATTTAGTCAAGGTGATCTTTCTTTCAGGGAGATTACCGTATCAAATTGACCATTTTGTTGAATTCAACAACATGGTTTTCTAGTGATATTTTGGATAACAGGAAAGTGAAAATCCGCTAATTCACTACCTGTACATGCAATTCTACTCCCAGTGCCCTAATGATCTTCATTACTGTTGTAAAGGAAGGATTGCCGTCGGGTGATAATGCCTTGTACAACCCCTGCCGTGTCATTCCGGCGCTTTCTGCTAATCTGCCCATGCCTTTTGCACGGGCAATATTATTCAACGCGGTACGTATCAGGGCGCCATCACCGCTGTCTTCTTCCATACACGCATCCAGGTACAAGGCCATATCTTCTTCAGTATCAAGATAATCAATCACGTCCCATCGGGTCAGTATTACCTCAGCCATGCACGTATCTTCAAGCGCCTGTTCAATGTCTTTGTACAGTAAACTATAGTTTACAATAATGTCAATACCCCGCCACAATCGCGCTGAACCGGTATACATCCTCAAAGCTGTTATACAGTGGAATGGGGGCGACGCGGATGATGTCCGGTTCCCTGAAATCGGTGATGGCGTCTTTATCAGAAAGGGCTTGCAGCATGCCTTTGGGATCCTTTTTGAAGCGCAGGGACAAGGTGCAGCCGCGGGTCTGTTTTTCCGCTGAATAAGCAGGTGTCATGATCTCGACAATATCACCGGCATTTTCCAGCAACAGCCATTCCAGGTACGCGGTCAGTTTAATACTCTTCTCGCGCAACCTGGGCATGGTAGCCGCATCGAATAATTCCATGGCGGCGCGTAACGCGGCCATTTGAAAAATGGGGGAGTTGGACAAGGCCCACGCTTCCGCGCTGGGGATACGGTCTATCTTGCGCCGCATCTTGAAACGTTCTGTTTCTTTAGTACCCCACCAGCCTTCAAAACGCGGGATGTCATCAGCGCCGTGGTGGCGTTCGTGGACAAAGGCCGCGGCCATGCCGCCGGGGCCTGCATTGAGGAATTTGTAGCAGCACCACACGGCGAAGTCTACGTCGCAGTCATGCAGGTTCAACAGGATATTGCCGGCGCCGTGGGCCAGGTTGAAACCGACCATGGCGCCCATTTCATGACCCAGTTCGGTGATAGCCTGCATGTCAAAGCATTGGCCGGAGAGATAGTTGCAGTTGCCCAGCATGACCAGCGCCAGTTCGTCACCCACTGCTGCAATCTGTTCAAGGATATCCTCGTCGGCAATGGCCAGTTGCCCCGGTTTGGGCTCCAGTTCGACGATGGCGTCTGCCGGGTCGAACCCGTGGAACAGGGCCTGCGAGTCGACCGCGTACTGGTCCGATGGGAAGGCGTTTTTTTCGATGATGATCTTGTAGCGCGTTTTCGTCGGGCGGTAAAAGCTGACCATCATCAGGTGCAGGTTGACGGTGAGGGTATTCATTGCCACCACTTCGGTCGGCTTGGCGCCGGTTATGCGCGCCAGGCTGTCTGCGACGTAGGAGTGGTAACGTACCCAGGGGCGCCCGGTTTCGAAGTGGCCTTTGACGGCATATTTTCCCCAGGTGTCGCACTCCTCTAACAGAGCCTCCCGTGCGCGCCTGGGCATGAGCCCCAGCGAGTGGCCGGCGAAGTAGAGTAAGGGTTCGCCTTCGGCATTGGTCGGGAGGGTGAATTCGGAACGGAACGCGGCCAGTTCATCTGCCTGATCTAACTGTCGGGCTGCTCTTAGACTGTTATGTTCGCTGGTGAAACAGATTTGCATCATGTGTCAAAATCAAATCAAAGGGGTCAGACTCGATTGATTTTACTACAGTCATATAATTAAAGGGGTTTGGAAATCAATCGAGTCTGACCCCTTTGATTTCCGGGTGTCTTTGCAATTAGTTACATTTGTAACTATACTATGTTTTGATAAGTCAAGCGGGAGAATCTTCATGGCAACAGTTATCAACCCAAGGGTAGCCGATGTTCCGGTAGCCGGCGAGGTTTATAAATACCTGACCGGGTTTGGCAATGAGCATGAATCCGAGGCGCTGGCGGGGGCTTTGCCGCAAGGCAGGTTTTCTCCGCAGAAGGTGGCTTACGGGTTGTATGCGGAGAAGTTAAGCAGTACCGCTTTCACCGCCCCGCGTGAGACGAACCGGCGTACCTGGTTTTACCGCATCCGGCCGTCGGTGACCCATGGCGATTTTCGTCCTGTCGAGCAGTCGCGTATCGTTAACGGTCCTGTCACCGACGTAGCGCCGCCGCCCAATCAGATGCGCTGGGACCCCATACCCATACCGGACACATCCGCTGATTTCATTGACGGCCTGGTGACGTTTGCCGCCAACGGTAACGCGGCAACGCAAATCGGTTGCGGTATTCATTATTACCTGGCGAACCGCTCCATGACGGATCGCTATTTCTACAACGCGGATGGTGAACTGTTGATCGTGCCGCAACAGGGCCGGCTGGATATCCATACGGAATGCGGCCGGCTTGACGTGCAACCCGGCGAGGTGGTCTTGATACCACGGGGCATGAAATTTTCCGTGGCGCTGCCTGATGGGCCCAGCCGCGGCTATGTCTGCGAAAACTACGGCGCGCAGTTCCGCCTGCCGGAACGCGGACCCGTGGGTTCCGATGGCTTCGCCAATGATCGCGATTTCAGGGCGCCCGTTGCGGCATACGAGGACAAACAGGGCGAGTTTGAACTGGTCTGCAAGTTTGCCGGCAACCTGCACGCCTGTGCGATGGACCATTCCCCCCTGGACGTGGTGGCCTGGGTGGGTAACTCCGTGCCTTATAAATATCAGCTTGAGCAGTTCAATGTGATCAACACGGTCAGTTATGACCATCCTGACCCGTCCGTCTTTACGGTGTTGACCTCTCCTTCCGATACGCCGGGTACGGCTAACGTGGACTTTGTGATTTTCCCACCGCGCTGGATGGTAGCTGAAGACACCTTCCGGGCGCCCTGGTATCACCGCAACGTCATGAGTGAGTTCATGGGGCTGATCTACGGTGTATACGATGCCAAGCCGGAGGGCTTCGTGCCGGGTGGCGCCAGCCTGCACAACTGCATGTCCGCGCATGGTCCGGACGAGACGGCCTTTAAAGGCTCGTCCAATGTGAAACTGGCGCCGGTTAAACAGGAGGCGACTATGGCCTTCATGTTCGAGTCCCGTTATGTTATCCAACCGACCAGGTTCGCCCTGGACGCGGCGCAACGCCAGAAAAATTATACCGAAAGCTGGCAGAGGCTTAACAGACACTTCAAGCCCTGAGCGGCGTGTTGCACACCTGGAGCATTAAACAATAGTGAGTAAGCAGAACCCGACGCTGGATTTAAAGAAGTTTCTGCCCTATCAACTGTCCGTTGTGACCAACAGGATCAGCGCGTCCTTCGCCAGGCTTTACTCGGAGAAATTCAATTTGAGTATTCCCGAGTGGCGAGTAATGGCCGTGTTGGGCCAGCAGCCGGGTCTGTCTGCCGATGAAGTCTCCAGTGAGACTGAAATGGACAAGGTCCCGGTCAGCCGGGCGGTGACAAAGTTGCTGGACAAAGGCCTGCTTAATCGTGATTTTTCCGGACTGGACCGGCGTCGCTCAATTTTACGTTTGTCTGAGGCGGGTTACGCTATGTACTCGCAAATCGTTCCACTGGCGCTGTCTTATGAGGCGGAGTTGAAGGCTGCTTTGGCAGAGCAGGAACAAGCGCAACTGGAAGTGTTATTAAAAAAATTGAGTAAAATCAATCGATTCTGCCCCGATTGATTTATTACAGCAGTTTAATGAGCGCAACAACCAGCCCAGCCTGAGCAATCATAGCTCCGATCATCCATTTCAGAAGTTCGGTTTTGATATTTGCAATCTCCACTTTAAGCCTTCCTTCCAGAGAGATAATATCTTGTTTAGTCGCCAGATTACTGTTAAGCAGGTTCACTGTTCGTCTGCGAGAACCTCGGCCTGTTTTTCCGTAAAACCATTCTCGGTCAGACGTTTAACAAATCTATGGGTATCAAATGCAATAGCTTCGTTCATGCGCCAATTATAAGTCTTACCCTGTTCAGGCGCAATGTTTTGTATACGTCTGTCACATACTATACCCTAACTTATGGACATGGGCAGTGACAGGAGCCCCCTGAAGCGGGCGCGCTTATCCCGTACCGGTTTGCCGGTCAGGGTCAGGTCGGGGAAGCGGTTGAACAGCGCCGGGATGGCAATGCGCGCTTCCAGGCGCGCCACGTTGAGTCCTGCGCAGGTGTGGATCCCGCCGGCGAAGGCCATGTGGTTGCGGGGATAACGGGTAACGTCCAGCCTGTCCGGTTCAGGGTATACGGCAGGGTCGCGGTTTGCCGCGCCGATGGCGAAGGTCAACGTCGTCCCGGCTGGTATGGAGACGTCATCGAACTGCACTGTTTCGGTGGTGAGCCTGTTGCCGAGCTGCACCGGCGCCTCGTATCTGAGTATTTCTTCGATGGCGGAATCGATTAATTCAGGTTTCTCTTTTAACAGTCGCAACTGGTCCGGATGGGTAAGTAAACAATAGATGCTATGGCCTATCAGGTTCGAGGTCGTTTCATGGCCGGCGTTCAGTATGAAAATACACTGGTGATAAAGCTGTTTATTGGATAAAACAAAGCCGTCGTCTTCCCATTTAATCAGCCGGCTGAGTATATCGTCATGCTCATCGGAGAGTTTTTTCCGGCGCTCTTCCACAAGTTCGGCGAGATAGTCCAGGAATTCCCTTACGCATCGATTCCCGTAATCCAGTTTTTCTTTCGACAGGTCGAATTCCAGCGCGCCCAGTATGGCGTTTGCCCAGCGTTGCAAAATCCCGCGATCCTCATGGGGGAGGCGTAACAGGTTGCCGATCACCTCAACCGGTATGAGGGTGGCGAAATCAGCCATCGCGTCGAACTCTCCCTTGTCTTCGATCCTGTCCAGTAAGCCCGTGGTGAATTTACGCAGGCCCGGTTCCATGGCGACCAGGGTTTTTTGTGACAGGGCGCCACCGATTGCCTTGCGCACGTGGGTATGCAACGGCGGATCGTTGAATACCAGGCTGGTCGTATGGTGCTCATATAATAAGGTGTCCCCGAACAACGGTTTGAACATCTTCTTTTTATCGGAACTGAACAGTTTCGGGTCGCGATAGATGCGGAACAGGTCGGCATGGCGTGTGAAGAAGTAGCTGCCGTTGGCAAAGCGGTGTATGGGGTCTTGTTCCCGCAACGCGTGATAGTAGGGATAGGGGTCTTCGTAGTAATCATCGGGCAGGTCGGTGAGACTGAAGTCCGCTATGGATATTTTCTGTTTTTTGTCCGGCATGGCGTCATATTACCTCGTTAACCGGGGACAAGCATCCTGGCGTTTGCCTTTGACGTCGTCACAGCTATTCCCGCAGATATTTGGGGTCAGAGTAAAAATACGGTCAATCCGGTAGATTGTGTTGCTGTAATATTAAGGGGTGAATTCAGGACACCCATAAATTCGCGGCGCGGCGAATTCAGGACACACGAATTCAGGACGAATTCAGGACGAATTCAGGACACCCATAAATTAGAGACAAATTTGAGACACTCATAGAATTATTTTATGGATGTCCCAAATTCGTCCCTCCCAAATTCGTCCCAAATTCGATTCTCGTCCCTGGCGCTAGTCACAGTCAAACACCCCCCAAAACCCTCTAACCGCATTTATTAAGCGCTTCTGGATTGATACAAAGTGTTGGACTATCAGGATTGCACTGGTAATAATGAGCTTACTGCTATAGTCGAGGAGACTTGTATGACCGGGGTTTGGGATAATGACAGGCTGATCCGCGTTGATATGACCGCTTTAACTGTGTCTATTGAGGATTATCCGGCGGACTGGAAGTATCTGGGGGGGCGTTCCCTGTCCGCGCAGATATTGCTGGAAGAATGCGATCCCGCCTGTGATCCTCTGGGTCCGGATAACGTCCTGGTGCTGGCGCCAGGCATCCTGTCGGGAACTTCGGCGCCCACCTCGGGGCGTTTGTCCGTAGGTTGTAAAAGCCCGCTTACGGGTGGAATAAAGGAAGCCAATACCGGTGGCGAAGCCGGCCAGGATTTAATGAAGCTGAGTTACCGGGGCATTATTGTGACCGGCCAACCGGCAGACCGGGAAAAACGCTGGGGATTGACGGTATCGGCAGAGGGGGTGGCATTGACCTCGGCGAATGAATACAAAGGATTATGGAACTATGCCTGCTGCGAAAAATTACTGACAGGAAAATCCAAAGACGCTTGCGCGATCAGTATCGGTCCGGCGGGTGAGATGATGCTGAAGACCGCATCCGTCGCCACTACCGACAGGAGCAAGGGCCGACATCCTGCCCGCCATGCCGCACGCGGCGGAGTCGGCGCAGTTATGGGTTCCAAGTGCCTGAAATGGGTGCTGATAGAACCGGGTAAGGCGCGTCTCAGACAGGCGGCCGACAGCAAAGCCTTTAGCGTCAATAACAAGTCCTTCAGCAAAACATACTTAAGCGATGGCCGTCACAATATTTTCAAGGGCGGCACCAGCACCGGCGTCCCAATGGCCAATATGTTGCACACCCTTCCCTACAAGAACCGGACCGAGGGCAGGAACCCGGAAGTGGACAAGCTGGACGGGGCCCGTATCCATGAGGCGTTTGCCGAACGCGGCGGCGGGATGCACAACTGCATGTCCGGCTGTATCGTGCGCTGTTCCAACATCATCCATGATGCGTCCGGCAACTACGTGACGTCCGCACTGGAATTCGAGACCCTCAGCTTGTTGGGTTCCAGTTGCGCGATCAACAACTGGGAGGACGTGGCCGACCTGGACCGACTCTGTGATGAACTGGGGATGGACACCATCGAAACGGGCGCGGCCATTGCCGTGTACATGGATTCCGGCGGCATGGAGTGGGGCGATGCGGACGGGGCGAAGGCCTTGTTGCGTAACGATGTGGACAACGACACGGAAATCGGCCGGCTGGTAGGTAACGGCGCCCTGTCCATCGGCACACACCGTAACCACCACCGTATCCCGGTGGCCAAGGGGCAGGCCCTGCCTGCCTGGGACCCGCGCCCGTTGAAGGTTGCAGGCGTGACTTATGCCACCAGCGCCATGGGCGCCGACCACACCGCCGGTCTGGTAATCGACCCTGAATTGGCGGGGGAAGACGCGGTGCGTGCTTCCCAGAATGCGCAGATCGTCAACGCGGTGTGCGACTCGTCCGGACTGTGCCAGTTCATGCAGCCCAACCTGGATGAAATACGCCGCTGTTACAGCCTGTTTTATGGCGAAGAGGTGACGCGCCAACAGATTGCCGACCTGGGCTGGCAGTGCCTGGAAGATGAATGGGAGTTTAATCGCCGGGCCGGGTTTACCGATGCGGACGATAATGTGGCCGCCTGTCTGCGCGAAGAGGGCATCGGCCCCGACCATGCCCTGGTGTTCGATATTCCCCCGGAAATCTGCATCCGGGTCAAGACAAAACCACCCCTGCGTGACAGCCTGTTCGAGCAGGGTGCTGCTGCCTGAGCGTAGACAATCGGGGGCAGGCCCGTTCAATAAAACGTGAGTCGTCCCCAATTAGCGATGCAAGAACTGATCCGGCAGATTAACGATTTCGCTGAACAGGCCGACATCATTGAACCGGATGCGGCCCGGCGGAGTGAGCTGTTGACCGCGGTCAACGGATATATCGAGCGATTCCTGGAAGCCCTCCCGGACAGACCGGCATTTATCTATACCGAGGATATGGGCGTCGGTCTGTATGATTCTCCCATCACTGAGGGAGGCATGGAAATCGAGGAAATCCTGCGCATCTATAAGGAAAACGTCGATGACCAGGCATTAAGTCCGGTATCCGGAAAGTTCTTCGGCTATATCCCCCCGAGCAGCATGTATTACTCTGCCCTGGGAGATTACATGGCGGCAGTGATGGACGAATATGCCGGCGAGTTCTCAAGTTCCCCCGGCGCCGTGCGCATGGAATACCAGTTGCTGGACTGGATGGCGGAGCTGGTGGGGTACACCCCGGATATGGCGAAAGGCATACTGGCTTCGGGCGGCAGCATCGCCACCCTGACCTGTGTGGTGACGGCCCGGGAAGCCCATGACCTGAAAGCGGAGGATTACTCGCGGGCCGTTGTCTATTACACCCGGTTTACTCATCATTGCGTCGCCAAAGCCCTGCATATCGCCGGCCTGGGTGGTTGTGTCATGCGCGTCGTGGCGACCGATGCACGGTTCCGCATGGATCCGGACGCTCTGGCGCAGATGATCCGGGCCGACCAGGCAGCCGGCCTCAATCCGTGGCTGGTGGTGGGTTCGGCCGGCACTACGGACCTGGGTAACGTGGACGATCTGGAGCGGATCAGCGCAGTCACGCGCGCCCATGGGTTGTGGTTCCATGTGGATGCGGCCTACGGCGGCTTCTTTATCCTGTGCGATATGGTTCGGGACCGTTTCCGCGGGATAGAGCTGTCGGACTCGGTGGTCATGAACCCCCATAAGGGTCTGCATACGCCGTTCGGCCTGGGCGCGGCCCTGGTCAGGGACGGTGAACACTTGTACCGGTCACATTATTATACGGCCGACTACCTGCAGGACAGGGCCTACCACAAGCAGGAACTCTCTCCCGCGGACGTAAGCCCGGAACTGACCCGCCATTTCCGCGCCTTGCGCCTGTGGTTGCCGCTCAAACTGATAGGTGTCGCCCCGTTCCGCGCAATGTTGAACGAGAAACTGCTGCTGACCAAGTATGCCTACAGGCGCTTGCAGTCGGCGCCTGGTTTTGAGGTCGGTCTCGAACCGGAGTTGTCCATCTTCGTGTTCCGGTACGTGGACGTCGAAGGTGACGTGGATGAATTCAACAAAAGACTGGTTGAGGCATTACGGCGCGATGGTACGATCTTCCTGACCTCGACACTGATCGATAATGTCTACATGCTCCGCTTCGCCATCCTGTCGTACCGTACCCATATCGATACCATAGATTTGGCTATTGACGTGATCCGGCGTGAAGTGGACAAGCTGAAAGAGTAATATTTGGGGTCAAGAGTAATATTTGGGGTCAGAGTAAAAATACAGTCGGATTGGCAGGTAGTTCTGGTTCATTGCTGAGTATTTTTACTCTGACCCCAAATATTTTGAATATTGAAAACAAGATGACAGTTGACACAAAATTGCTGGAACGACGCTACCGCCTGCTGGGTGCAGGCGCGCCCCTGTTCTACAACGAACCGGTGCATATCGTCAAAGGGGAGGGCGTCTGGCTGTATGACGCTGCGGGTAAAAAATACCTGGACGTATATAACAACGTGCCCAACGTGGGGCACTGCCACCCCCACGTTGTTGAGGCCCTGTACAAGCAGTCGAAGACTCTGAACGTACATAACCGCTACCTGCACGAACTGGTGCTGGAATATGCGGAGCGCCTCACCGGCTTGCATAACGAGCCCTTATCCATGGCATTTATCGTCTGCACCGGCAGTGAAGCCAACGAGATTGCCTTGCGCATGGCGCGCCAGGCCACCGGCAAGCAGGGCATTATCTGTACCAACTTCACCTACCACGGCAATACAACTGCGGTGGACGAATTATCCAGTATCTTCCATGGCGGCAAGTCTACCAGCCCGAGTGTGAAAACCGTGCCTTTCCCGGAGACTTACCGGCCCCTGAACGGCCTGGAAGGAGAGGCCCTGACCGCCGCCTATGCCGCAGAGGTGAAGCGGGCCATTGAGGAGTTCGAGGAAGAGGGCATCGGCTTTGCCGGCATGCTGATCTGCTCCATCTTCGCCAATGAAGGCTTGCCCAACGTCCCGCCTGGTTACATGGAACAGGTCATGGACCAGGTTCGCGCAGCCGGCGGTCTGTATATCGCCGATGAGGTGCAATGCGGTTTTGCCCGCACCGGCAAGAAAATGTGGGGCTACCAGGTTGGAGGCGTAACGCCGGATATCGCCACTATGGGCAAGCCCATGGGCAACGGCCACCCTGTTGGCGGAGTAGTGGCCCGCGCCGATCTGGTGAACGATTTCAGGGAACAGGTCATGTATTTCAATACCTTCGGCGGCAACCCGGTGCAGTGCGCGGTCGGCATGGCGGTACTGGACGTCATCGAGCAGGAAAACCTGCAGGAAAACGCCCATGTTGTGGGCGAATATATAAGAGATGGCTTGCGCAGCTTGCAGTCCGAATACGACCTGATTGGTGACGTGCGCGGCCACGGTCTGTTCACCGGCGTCGAACTGGTAACGGACCGGGAGCAAAAGACGCCGGCGCAGGCCGAGACTAAGTCGATCGTCAACGCCATGAAAGATAAAGGGGTTCTGATCAGCAATATCGGCGTATATGACAACGTGCTGAAGATGCGCCCGCCATTACCTTTTTCAAAAGACAACGCGGGTCTACTGTTATCCGTACTGGAAGACGTACTGGCGGTATATTTGGGGTCAGTGTAAAAACTCTGTAAGTTTTTACACTGACCCCAAATATATCAGAACAATCGGCGCAGGCCGAGCATCAGGATCCGGTTCTGCCGGTCGTATAACGGAATGGTCGAGTCGGTTTGGGACCAGCCTACCGTGACTTCCGGCATATAACCCGCCAGGGCTATCGCCCGGTTGGAGACGGTAAGGTTGGCAATGATGGTCTGGTCTTTGCGGCGTTCCCTGAACAGCGGGTATGTGCCTTTATAGTAGCGTTCATCGATGTATGCCAGTGCTTCCAGATTCCAGTTCTGTCCGAGTATCGTCCTGTAACCCAGCGACGTTCCCCACCCTTGCCAGCGCAGATTGCGACGGTCCGGGGTTTCCTGTGCGAGTCTTGCGCCGGCTTTCAGGTAGCCGAGACCCAGGTGCCGGACAAGGCTTAAATCCAGGGATTGCCCGAACGGGTCCAGGTCGCTATCCAGTTTGTCATAACGGGTTTCCCAGACACGGGCGGAAGCGCCGGCGCTCCAGTTCCTGTTCAGGGTCTGGTCCAGTCCCAGCCGCGCCCAGCCGCTGACCGCGTAGTTGTCGCCGCCGCGCCAGCGCTGTTCGGCACCGATGTCGGCGCGCACCATACCGGGGCGGCGTTGTCCCGCAAGGTTCATGGCATAACGCCAGCGCGGTCCGGATGACAGGGTAAGCCAGGTGCGGTTATGCTCTTCTGCGTTGATGGCCGTGTTGCGGGCAACGGCCGCGCGGGTCTCGAAGTAGGCGCGTCCGCCCAGCACGGGAGTGTGACGCCAGCGCAGGTTCAGGCCGGCACGCGCCACCCAGGCCTTCACCGCCTGTTCGTCCAGTTCGAATTCCAGCCCGCCGAATATCGGCACCTGTACAGTGTCCTGCTCCGGAGCGTGGTTTACGTTGTTATCGCGCCAGAAGCCGAAGTCGAAGTTGACCTGAAATTTCTGGCGCGCCCGGATGCGTTCCAGGAAATTCTCCACGTTGCGCCGCACCGGGGCAGGCAGGTCGTCCTTGCGGCGCAGTTCCCGGAACAGGGTTTCGGCATGTTCGTCATGCCCGAGGGTGAACAGCGCGGCGGCATAATCCAGCCGCACCCGGTTCAGTTCCGGGCGTTCCGCGGTCAGTTGGCCCAGGATCACCGCCGCATGGGCCGGGCGTCCCATCTTCAGTAGCGCCTGCGCCGCCAGGAAACGGATATTGGTGGTATCGACATCGCCTTCGGCTTTGGCGGCCTGCATGACTCTACGTATTAGTTCAAACGCCTGTTGCGGTTGCCCCTCCGCGATCCACTTGCGGGCCAGGTTCAGGGCCAGTTCTGCGTCCAGTAGGGGGAGTTCGTCAGTTGTGTCCGGCTGTCCGTCGCGCCCGGCTTTATCATTCTCAGCTTGTGCCGCGCCCGCCCAGGCACAGGACAGCGAGAGGAGACAGACACAGATGAGAAACTTGCCGGTTACGGAAAGGTAACCGGGCTGTGTCGGGGACATCGGAAGGATGAGGGGTACAGCAAGAAAAAGGGGATAGTAAAAAAGAGAACAGGGGACGGATTTAAATCCGTCCCCTTATATTCCTCCTGTTATTGGTCATCACGCTCGGCGCCGAATGATCCTACTACCGAGGCGTATTCGAAGATGCCGCCGACCTCCTCGTGGCCCGGACCATAGAAGCGCCCTTCGATTCTCTTGCGCGGCTGAGAGAGGTTAAGTGGATCTTCTACATCCCCCAGTTCTTCACTGAAAGAACCGTCTGTCAGGTCAAGACCCGCCCAATCTACGGATCCTATGGTAAGACCGCTTACAGTCAAGGGATCGCCCGTCCTGAGGTCCCTGATACTTTCGAACATGACGTCCACCATCGGGTTCATGAAATCGGCAATGGAGACCGTGACGTCGGCCGTGAGCAGGCTGCGGTCCTCGAACCGTTCAAGCAGGTTGACGCCGATCGCAACGCCATTCCAGGTGCCGTTGCCGGAATCAGGATTGCTGCCGCTCGAATCGCCGAACGTATAACTGAATATGGCTACCTGGTCAGGGGCTTCGGTATTCCCGTCAAACGTCGCCTGGACACCGAAGAAGTGGTGCTCAAGCCAGCCGCCGTAGGTGAGGACCTCGGTTGTTTCACTTTCTCCAACGAAAGGAATCATTCCACCTTCCCGGCGCGACTGGGCGAAAGAAATGCCGCCGTATGTCATGACGGCCTGGTACTCGTTCCCCTCCAGATCATGATCGGCAATACCGATGTCCGGACCTGGTGTATCACATGCTAATCCCTCACACTCGGCGTCAGTAAAAATATCATTACCACCGGTGACGAGCAGGGCCAGGGTGCTGGTGAGATATGTGTCCGTGTCGGAACTTCCCGCTATTCCTGTTATAGCATCTCTTACCTGGGCCTCCGTCAGATCAAGCGCTGTTCCACCGATAGAAGTGATGGTTTGATCTGCATCTAGCGCCCATTCGATATCAGGGAACGTGCCCATGGGTTCCGGCTCAGGCTCAGGTTCCGGCTCGGGTTCCGGCTCAGGCTCAGGTTCCGGCTCGGGCTCGGGTTCCGGCTCAGGCTCGGGCTCAGGTGGGCCAGGTTCCGGCTCGCTCGGGCTCAGGTTCCGGCTCGGGCTCAGGTTCCGGCTCGGGCTCAGGTTCCGGCTCGGGCTCAGGTTCCGGCTCGGGCTCAGGTTCCGGCTCGGGCTCGGGTTCCGGCTCGGGCTCCGGCTCGGGTTCCGGCTCGGGCTCCCGGCTCGGCTCGGGTTCCGGCTCGGGCTCGGGCTCGGGCTCGGGCTCCGGTTCCGGTTCCGGTTCTACCATAGGTTCGGGCATGGTATCACCACCGTTGCCGCATCCGGACAACAGAAGCATTAGAGCAAGCGCTAGTGCGATAATGAACTTGTTCACTGAATTTCCCCTTATCCTGAATTGAAAAATTGCTGCTGCCGATTATAACATATTTATATAGCGAATAGAACATTATTATAGTGCAAAAAAGATAAACCTGTTTCAGTCAGATCGACCGGCAGGAAATACCAGGAATGTCTGTATATTATATTTTTTTATACGGTGTGTTGACAGCGTTTGTGGAATATATCAAAATAGCAGGCTTGCTTAAATCCGGAGGGGTACCCAAGCGGTCAACGGGGGCAGACTGTAAATCTGCTGGCGACGCCTTCGTAGGTTCGAATCCTACCCCCTCCACCAATATGGTGCGGGGGGTAGGGAAATAAACAAAGGTAAGTTTACGGAAGACCATTGAAACGGTAGAGTTTCCGGTCTGTTTTACCTGGCGGGTGTAGTTCAATGGTAGAACCTCAGCCTTCCAAGCTGATGGTGTGGGTTCGATTCCCATCACCCGCTCCAGTAACAGCGGAGAAACGGGCGTTGATGCCCATATAGCTCAGTCGGTAGAGCACTTTCTTGGTAAGGAAGAGGTCACCGGTTCAATTCCGGTTATGGGCTCCATGAACAAATTTTTATATTTAACAATCTGAGGAGAATATTGTATGTCCAAGGAAAAATTTCAACGAACGAAGCCTCACGTCAACGTAGGAACTATTGGCCATGTAGATCATGGGAAGACAACCCTGACGGCAGCGATTACGCAGGCGATGGCCGCGCGCTTCGGTGGTGAAGTGAAAGCGTATCACCAGATTGATAATGCACCGGAAGAGCGTGAACGCGGCATCACTATTGCCACGGCGCACGTTGAATACGAGAGTGAGGCGCGTCACTATGCGCACGTGGATTGCCCGGGCCATGCGGATTACGTAAAAAACATGATCACAGGCGCGGCGCAGATGGACGGTGCGGTACTGGTGGTAAGCGCGGCGGACGGACCGATGCCGCAGACCCGTGAACACATTCTGCTGGCGCGTCAGGTCGGTGTGCCCAAGATCGTGGTATACCTGAACAAGGCCGACCAGGTGGATGATGAAGAGTTGCTGGAACTGGTAGAGTTGGAGGTGCGGGAGTTGCTGGATATTTATGAGTTCCCCGGTGATGATACGCCGGTGGTGACGGGAAGTGCGTTGCAGGCACTGGAAGGTGATGAAGGTGAGATGGGCCTGGGTTCACTCGACCGCTTGATGCAGGCAATGGATGAATACATACCGATACCGGAACGCCCTGTGGACCAGCCGTTTTTACTCCCCATAGAAGACGTCTTTTCGATTAGCGGCCGTGGAACAGTCGTTACCGGCCGGGTGGAACGCGGCATTGTCCGGGTAGGAGAAGAGGTGGAGATTGTCGGAATACACGAGACGAAGAAGACGATCTGTACCGGCGTGGAAATGTTTCGCAAGTTGCTGGACGAGGGCCGGGCAGGCGATAACGTGGGTGTATTACTGCGTGGAACCAAGCGCGATGAGGTAGAGCGCGGCCAGGTACTGTGTGTACCCGGGAGCATCACGCCACACACGAAGTTCGAGTGTGAGGTATACATATTAAGTAAGGAAGAGGGAGGACGACATACTCCGTTTTTCAGTAATTACCGGCCACAGTTTTATTTTCGGACCACGGACGTGACGGGAGCG
The DNA here is from genome assembly GCA_965205405.1 of Gammaproteobacteria bacterium. Taxonomy (GTDB): domain Bacteria; phylum Pseudomonadota; class Gammaproteobacteria; order Eutrophobiales; family Eutrophobiaceae; genus JAAXHV01. Next base: position 256,624 of record OZ242169.1, on the reverse strand, counting down.
GTAGAGTTACCCGAAGGTTCGGAGATGGTGATGCCGGGCGACAATATCAGTATGGTCGTGGATTTGATATCGCCTATTGCGATGGAAGAAGGTTTGCGATTCGCGATACGTGAAGGCGGCCGTACCGTAGGCGCCGGCGTCGTCAGTAAAGTTATCGAATAGCAATTCACCTGCCGGCAGGCTGCAAGAGGGCCTGGCGCCGTACGTTGCAATTACGCTGAGGAAGATAAATTAAGGCCAGTAGCTCAATTGGCAGAGCGGCGGTCTCCAAAACCGCAGGTTGGGGGTTCGATTCCCTCCTGGCCTGCCAACAGGACAAGATATTTGGATGATATTTGGTGATATTTGGGGTCAGAGTAAAAATACATTATGACAAACCAGAGCTACCTGTCAGCGCATTGTATTTTTACTCTGACCCCAAATATCCCAAACATCCAAATATTAAGATAGGTTGAGTGATGAGTTCAGAGACAGTAAACGTGAAGTTTGACCTGGTAAAACTGGTCATTGCGGTGTTTATCGTCGTCGCTGCGGTTGTCGGCTTTTACTTTTTTGATGATCAATCAACGCCGTTACGGGTTGCCGGATTGCTGGTGGCGGTGGGTGTTGCCGCCTGGATTGGATTGCAGACGGAACCGGGCAGAGAGTTGTGGAATTTTTTGCAGGATGCCCAGGTTGAAGTACGCAAGGTGGTTTGGCCGACGCGCCAGGAGACGGCACAAACAACGCTTCTGGTGATAGCTGTGGTTATCCTGGCCGCCCTGATTTTATGGGGTCTGGATACAGTTCTGGGCTGGGCGATCAGGCAGTTGATAGGCGGTCCGGGAGGGTAAGATGACTTCGCTTAGATGGTACGTGGTACAAGCCTATTCCGGTCATGAACAGAACGTCATGCGGACGCTGACGGAACGTATTGAGCAGAGTGGCCTGAAGGATCAGTTCGGCGATATCCTGGTGCCTACCGAGGAAGTTGTGGAGATGCGCGATGGCAAAAAGCGCAAGAGCGACCGCAAGTTTTTTCCCGGCTATGTCCTGGTACAAATGGAAATGAACGATGCGACCTGGCACCTGGTTAAGGAGGCGCCAAGGGTTTTGGGCTTTATCGGCGGGACGACGGACAAACCGGTGCCGATTTCCACTGCCGAAGCAGATTCCATTCTGCAGCGTGTTGAGGAAGGTGTGGATAAACCAAGGCCGAAGGTCCTGTTCGAACCCGGCGAGGTTGTACGGGTGAATGATGGACCGTTTACGGATTTTAACGGTGTAGTGGAAGAAGTAAATTATGAAAAGAGCCGCTTGCGGGTTTCCGTATTGATATTCGGGCGTTCTACACCGGTAGAGCTTGATTTCACCCAGGTGGAGAAAGAGTAAAGCTTATGTTGCGGCATTATCCACAGGAGTAAATCGTGGCTAAAAAAATCAGTTCAAAAAAAATCAGCACTTATATCAAGTTGCAGGTTCCTGCGGGACAGGCTAACCCGAGTCCCCCTGTCGGCCCGGCGCTGGGCCAGCATGGGTTGAATATTATGGAGTTTTGCAAGGCCTTCAATTCAAAAACCCAGAATTCGGAAGAAGGTTTGCCCGTACCGGTAATCATTACTGTCTACGCGGACAAGACGTTCTCGTTTGAAACAAAAACGACCCCGGCTTCCTATCTGCTGAAAAAGGCTGCCGGTGTCGATAGCGGCAGCGGAACTCCGAACACGGACAAGGTCGGCAAGGTAACGCGGGCGCAAATGGAGGAGATTGTCAAGACCAAGGAACCCGATTTGACTGCAGTGGACATGGACGCAGCCGTGCGCACGATTGCCGGGACGGCAAGGAGCATGGGTATCGAGACGGAGGTTGTATAAAATGTCAGGAATATCCAAACGGGCTCGTGAAGCCAGAAAAAATGTCGGCTCCGGACAATCCTATCCCGTGCTGGAGGCCCTTACCCTGCTCAAGGAGGGAGCAACGACTAAATTTGATGAAACTGTCGAGGTGGCTATCAACCTCGGCGTTGATCCGAAAAAATCCGACCAGATCGTCAGGGGTTCGACCGTTCTGCCCCAGGGAACCGGCAAGGTTGTGAAAGTAGCCGTGTTTGCACAGGGCGAACAAGCTGATGAAGCCCAGGCTGCCGGTGCGGAATACGTGGGTATGCAAGACCTGGCTGAACAGATTCAGGCCGGAATGATGGATTTCAATGTTGTTATTGCCGCGCCGGATGCAATGTCGGTAGTAGGCAAGCTGGGCAAATTACTTGGTCCCAGAGGATTAATGCCCAACCCCAAGGTTGGCACAGTAACCAAGGACATCGGCCAGGCGGTGAACAACGCAAAATCGGGTCAGGTTCGTTACCGGACGGATAAGAACGGGATCATTCATTGCGGAATAGGCAAGGCTTCGTTTGCCGCAGAGGACCTGCAGAAAAATCTGGACTCCCTGCTGGCGGACCTGAAAAAGGCAAAACCGAGTACTGCCAAGGGTATTTATTTGAAAAAAATCAGTCTTTCAACCACCATGGGGCCGGGCATTGTGGTTGACCAGGGCATTGTGGTTGACGACAGATGCATAAACAGGAGACAGGCGCGTGAGTCTTACACTGGAACAGAAGCAGGCAGTTGTGGCTGAAGTAGCCGCTGTAGCTGCCGCAGCCCCGGCGCTAATTGCCGCGGAGTACAGCGGGTTGAACGTGGCTCAGATGACCGCTTTGAGGCGCTTGGCCCGAGACGCCGGCATCTATCTCAGGGTGGTTCGAAACACTTTGGCGCGCCGCGCCTTTGAGGGAACGCAATTCGATTGTATGCGTAGTACGCTCACGGGTCCGCTGCTGCTTGCCTTTTCCAATGACGAGCCGGGGTCCGCCGCAAAGGTTATACGTGACTTCGCCAAAGAAAATGAAAAGCTGGTTGTCAAGCTTATCTCCCTGGACGGCCGGTTACTTGATTCAGCAGAAATTGAAAGCGTCGCGAATTTGCCTTCCCTGGACCAGGCGCGTTCCAAGCTGCTGGGCTTGCTGCAGGCTCCACTCGGCAAATTCCTGCGTGTCCTGTCGGAACCGGAGGCGAAACTGCTGCGGTTGCTTGATGCTCGCCGCGAACAACAAACCACATAATCCATATAGTTCAGCAATTCGTATTAAAGAGGAGTAGAAAATGTCCGTTTCAAAAGATGAAATTAAAGAAGCCTTGAGCAGTATGCCGGTAATGGAACTGGTTAGTCTGATCTCGGAACTGGAAGAACAATGGGGCGTTTCCGCCGCAGCGCCTGTCGCAGCCGCAGCCGCGGCCGGCCCTGCAGCAGCAGCGGAAGAAGTTGAAGAACAAACCGAATTTGATGTAGTCATGAGCAGTTTTGGCAGCAGTAAAGTTCCGGTGATCAAGGTAGTGCGTGCGCTTACCGGCATGGGGTTGAAGGAGGCGAAAGAACTGGTAGAAGGCGTGCCTGCCCCTATCAGGGAAGGAGTTAGCAAGGAGGAGGCCGAAGAGGTGAAAACGAAACTGGAAGAGGCCGGCGCAACGGTTGAACTTAAATAGTTCAACTCAGGTGTATTTTTTGCCGGCACCTGTCATACCCCGGCGCGCAGCAAAGAACGGTAGGGACAGATTTATATCTGTTCCCTCCTTTATGCGGCGCGCGGGCAAAAATGCCGGGGGCGGATTTATATCTGTTCCCTTTCCTTCCTTTCTCCATGAAGAGGGCGCGTAATGACCTACTCCTATACAGAAAAGAAACGCCTGCGTAAGGATTTTGGTAAAAGACAAAGCATATTGGAGGTGCCTTACCTGCTGGCGACGCAGAGAAGTTCCTACGAGCATTTCCTGCAATCCGGTTGTGTGCCCGAAGATCGGGTAGATGCCGGGTTGCATGCTGCGTTCAAGTCGGTTTTTCCGATGGAAAGCTATTCCGGCAATGCCGCCCTGGAGTATGTCAGTTACAACCTGGATGAGCCTGCATTTGATGTAAAAGAGTGCAAACTGCGGGGAATGACTTACGCTGCATCGTTGAAGGCCAGGGTGCGCCTGATTATTTACGATAAGGAAGCAGGCCTGAGCAACAAGATCGTAAAGGATATCAGGGAGCAGGAAGTGTACATGGGTGAACTTCCCCTGATGACTGATACCGGGACTTTTGTGATCAACGGGACGGAGAGGGTGATTGTCTTCCAGTTGCATCGGTCGCCCGGGGTATTTTTTGAAAGTGACAAGGGCAAGACTCACTCATCGGGGAAATTACTGTATTCGGCTCGCGTGATTCCTTATCGTGGGTCCTGGCTGGACTTTGAATTTGATCCAAAGGACATGGTTTATTGTCGGATTGACAGACGTCGCAAGATTCTGGCAACTATATTATTGCGGGCACTGGGATACACAACCCAGGAGATCCTGGACATCTTTTTTGAAACGGACCGATTCAGGGTAGATAAAGACGGAATTTATCTTGAACTCATTGCCGAACGGTTCCGTGGCGAAACGATCACGTTCGATATTATGGACCGGGACGGGAATGTCATCGTAGAAAGCGAAAAGCGCATTACGGTACGGCACGTTCGCGCGCTTGAAAAAAGCGCCATGAAAGAACTGAAAGTGCCTGAGGAATACCTCATAGGCAAGGTTCTCGCCAAGGACGTATTCGATACGGAAACCGGCGAAATCCTGGCACAGGCCAACAGTGAAATAACACCGGAAATTCTGGAGAACCTGCACAAACTGGGTAAGCTGGAGCTGGAAACCCTGTATGTCAACGATTTGAATTGCGGACCATTTATTTCCGATACCCTGCGTTTGGACCAGACTGCCACGCAACACGAAGCGCAGATTGAAATTTACCGGGTCATGCGCCCCGGTGAGCCGCCGACGAAAGAGTCTGCTGAAAACCTGTTCAAGAACCTGTTTTTTACCCTGGAAAGGTATGACCTTTCTGCAGTAGGGCGGATGAAATTTAATCGCCGGGTCAACCGCCAGGAAATAACCGGCCCGGGTGTCATCTATGACGGAAAATATTTCAGTCAGCGGAATGACGCCCCATCCAAGAAAATACATTCCGAACTGGGCGATTCTTCGGATATTATCGACGTGTTGAAGACCCTGCTGGACATTCGCAACGGTAAAGGCACAGTTGATGATATTGACCACCTGGGCAACCGCCGGGTCAGGAGCGTCGGGGAAATGGTGGAAAACCAGTTCAGGATCGGACTCGTACGGCTGGAACGAGCTGTCAAAGAACGTCTGAGCCTGGCGGAATCCGAGGGGCTGGTGCCCCAGGAAATCATCAATGCGAAGCCTGTTTCAGCGGTAGTTAAGGAGTTTTTTGGCTCAAGCCAGTTGTCCCAGTTCATGGACCAGAATAACCCGCTATCGGAAATTACCCATAAACGGCGTATTTCCGCGCTCGGTCCGGGCGGATTGACCCGGGAAAGGGCCGGGTTTGAGGTACGGGATGTGCACCCGACACACTATGGCAGGGTATGTCCCATTGAGACCCCTGAAGGACCCAACATCGGCCTGATCAATTCCCTCGCCGTGTACGCGCGCACTAACGAATACGGGTTTCTGGAAACGCCGTACAGGAAGGTGAATAACGGAAAAGTTACCAGTGAGATTGAATACCTGTCTGCCATTGAGGAAGGGGACTACGTGATTGCCCAGGCTAACTCCGACCTGGACGGCGCCGGCAAACTGGTGGACGAACTCGTTTCATGCCGGCATCAGGATGAGTTCGCCATGTCTACCCCTGACAAGGTCAATTATATGGACGTATCACCCAGACAGATTGTATCGGTTGCCGCGGCATTGATACCCTTCCTTGAACATGACGATGCCAACCGGGCGTTGATGGGGTCCAACATGCAACGCCAGGCGGTACCGACGATTAGAGCGGAAAAGCCGTTGGTCGGCACCGGCATAGAACGGACTGTAGCGATGGACTCAGGTGTCACGGTTATCTCCGGACGCGGGGGTATTGTCGATTCCGTAGATGCCAGCCGCATTGTCGTGCGGGTGAATGATGAGGAAATAGTGTCCGGTGAGCCGGGAGTCGATATCTATAACCTGATCAAGTACACCCGCTCCAACCAGAATACCTGTATTAATCAGAAGCCGCTGGTTATACCCGGCGATAGGATTTCTAAAGGGGATGTGCTGGCTGATGGTCCTTCTACCGATTTGGGAGAGCTGGCCCTGGGACAAAACCTCATGGTCGCTTTTATGCCGTGGAACGGCTATAACTTTGAGGATTCCATCCTGATTTCCGAACGTCTGGTCAAGGAAGAACGTTACACCAGTATCCATATTGAAGAACTCAACTGTGTAGCACGGGATATCAAGCTTGGTCCGGAAGAAATATCTGCGGATATTCCTAACGTCAGTGAGAGCGCCCTGAGTAAACTTGACGAATCCGGTATCGTGTTTGTCGGCGCCGAAGTTCGTCCGGGGGATATCCTGGTCGGGAAAGTGACGCCGAAAGGTGAGACACAACTCACGCCGGAAGAGAAGTTGTTACGCGCTATTTTCGGTGAAAAAGCATCCGATGTTAAAGATACCTCGTTGCGTGTCCCGTCAGGTATGAACGGTACGGTCATAGACGTTCAGGTATTTACCCGGGATGGTGTGGAAAAAGACTCAAGAGCCATGGAAATAGAAGAGTCCGAGTTGAACCGTGTCAGAAAGGATTTGAATGACCAGTTGCGAATTATGGAAGACGGGGTTTATCAACGGCTGGAACGGCACCTCGTCGGACGGAAGGCAAGCGGCGGCCCGAACGGTTACAAGTCCGGCACTGCAATCACAAGTGAATTCCTGGCAGACACGCCGCGCGAGAAGTGGTTTGAAATCCGTTTTCGCAGCAATGAACTGAGCCGCACGCTCGAGCAGGCCGCAGAGCAGTTACGCCAGTTGAAGGAGGAATTTGATGACAAGTTCAAGGACAAGCGGGATAAGTTGACATCCGGGGATGATCTTGCTCCCGGCGTATTGAAAATAGTCAAGGTTTATCTGGCGGTCAAACGGCATATTCAGCCGGGTGACAAGATGGCGGGCCGACATGGGAATAAAGGCGTTATTTCCACCATCATACCTGTTGAGGACATGCCTTACCTGGAGGATGGGACGCCTGTTGATATTGTACTGAACCCCCTGGGCGTGCCTTCAAGAATGAACGTCGGCCAGGTATTGGAAACACATCTGGGCTGGGCGGCCAAGGGCCTGGGCCGGCGCATCGGCGCCCTGCTTGACGCCAATAAAAAAGTCAAACAGGTGCGCGACTTCCTGGAAAAGGTCTATAACGAAAGCGGCGGCAGGAAGGAATCCCTGAGCGCGCTCTCGGATGCGGAAGTCCTGCAACTTGCCGGGAATCTCAGAGACGGCGTGCCGATGGCGACTCCGGTTTTTGACGGAGCCAGCGAGCGGGAAATCAAGGAAATGCTTGAGTTGGCCGGACTGGACCGCGATGGTCAGAGTATCTTGTATGACGGCAGGACCGGAGATGCTTTCGACCGGCCGATCACCGTCGGATATATGTATATGTTGAAGCTGAATCACCTGGTGGACGACAAGATGCATGCACGTTCTACCGGCCCCTACAGCCTGGTTACCCAGCAACCCCTGGGCGGTAAGGCGCAATTCGGCGGGCAGCGGTTTGGTGAAATGGAGGTCTGGGCGCTGGAGGCGTATGGTGCGGCCTATACCTTGCAGGAAATGCTCACGGTCAAGTCCGATGACGTGAACGGCCGTACCAAAATGTATAAAAACATTGTCGACGGCAATCACCAGATAGAAGCAGGCATGCCTGAGTCCTTCAACGTTTTGTTGAAGGAAATCAAGTCTCTGGGTATTGATATAGAGCTTGACCAATGACGGGCAATAATATTAGTGGGCTACTTACTTAGGAGGTAGTGAACTTTGAAAGACTTATTGAAGCTGCTGAAACAACAGAATCAGGTTGAGGAATTCGATGCCATAGCCATCGGTCTGGCGTCACCTGAAAAAATTCGTTCCTGGTCAATGGGTGAAGTCAAGAAACCGGAGACCATCAATTACAGGACGTTCAAGCCTGAACGGGATGGATTGTTTTGTGCGAAAATTTTCGGCCCTATCAAAGACTACGAGTGCCTCTGCGGAAAGTACAAGCGCCTGAAACACCGTGGCGTGAAATGTGAAAAATGCGGCGTTGAAGTCACCTTGTCAAAGGAGCGGCGCGATCGCATGGGTCATATCGAATTGGCAAGCCCGGTAGCGCATATATGGTACCTGAAATCACTTCCGTCCCGGATGGGTCTGCTGCTGGATATGACCCTGCGGGAAATAGAACGGGTACTGTACTTTGAAGCCTATGTCGTGATTGACCCGGGCATGACCCAACTGGAGCGCGGGAAGTTACTTGCGGAAGACAGTTATCTTGAAGCCATAGAACAATATGGCGACGAGTTCGAGGCAAAGATGGGCGCCGAGGCAATCCGCGAACTGCTCGGCAATATAGACCTCGACGCAGAAATCAAACAGTTACGTGAGGTTATACCACAGACCAAGTCGGATACGAAACTGAAGAAATTATCAAAACGGCTGAAACTGCTGGAAGCTTTTCAACGATCAGGCAATCAGCCGAAATGGATGGTCATGGAAGTGCTGCCGGTATTGCCGCCGGACTTGCGGCCGTTGGTGCCGCTGGATGGCGGTCGTTTTGCCACCTCCGACCTGAATGACCTTTACCGCCGGGTGATCAACCGTAATAACCGCCTGAAGCGGCTGCTGGATTTAAATGCGCCGGATATCATTGTGCGCAACGAGAAGCGTATGCTGCAGGAAGCAGTTGACGCGTTGCTGGATAACGGACGGCGCGGCAGGGCCATCACCGGCACCAACAAGCTGCCGTTGAAATCCCTGGCCGACATGATTAAGGGCAAACAGGGCCGGTTCCGTCAGAACCTGCTGGGTAAGCGGGTGGATTATTCCGGACGTTCCGTCATCGTGGTGGGTCCGACCTTGAAACTGCACCAGTGTGGTCTGCCCAAGAAGATGGCGCTGGAGTTGTTCAAACCCTTTATTTTCAGCAAGTTGGAAGGAAGGGGTCTGGCTACTACCATCAAGGCTGCAAAAAAGCTGGTAGAAAGAGAAGGGCCGGAAGTCTGGGATATCCTCGAAGAAGTCATCCGTGAGCATCCGGTCATGTTGAACCGGGCGCCTACCTTGCACCGACTCGGTATCCAGGCCTTCGAACCGGTGCTGATCGAAGGTAAGGCGATCCAGTTGCATCCCCTGGTGTGTACGGCTTTCAATGCGGATTTCGATGGCGACCAGATGGCAGTGCACGTCCCGCTTTCCATTGAAGCCCAATTGGAATTGCGCACCCTGATGATGTCGACCAATAATATCCTCTCGCCGGCTAACGGCGAACCCATCATCGTGCCGACCCAGGACGTGGTATTGGGGCTGTATTACATGACTCGAGAGTCTGCGGGCGCAAAAGGAGCGGGTAAGATTTTTGTAGACGTGGATGAAGTCCATCGCGCCTATGAATGCGGCGCAGTCGATTTGCATGCAAAGATCAGCATGCGTATCAAACAAAAACCAAGCGCTGACGGCAGTGAGGAACTGCCGCGCCATGAACGCGTTGAAACGACGGTAGGCCGGGCATTGTTATCCCGTATTATGCCCGAGGAACTTCCGTTTTCGCTGGTCAACCAGGTCTTGAACAAACGCTCCATTTCCAGGCTGGTCAACGACTGTTATCGACGGCTCGGTTTGAAAACGACCGTTATCTTTTCCGACCGGTTGATGTATACGGGATTTCATTATTCAACCCGGTCCGGCGTATCCTTCGGTGTCGACGACATGGTCGTGCCGGGGGATAAGAGTGATATCATCGATAAAACGGAAGCTCAGGTCAAACAGTTCGAACAGCAGTATACCTCAGGGCTGATCACGAACGGTGAACGTTACAACAAGGTGGTGGATATCTGGTCACATACCAGTGATCAGGTGGCTAAGGCCATGATGGACAAGCTGGGAGTGGATACGGTTCAGGACAGGGAGGGCAATGAAGTGGAGGAACCTTCCTTCAATTCGATTTTCATGATGGCGGATTCCGGCGCGCGCGGTTCCGCAGCCCAGATCAGGCAACTGGCCGGGATGCGCGGACTGATGGCAAAACCGGACGGTTCTATTATCGAAACGCCGATTACCGCGAACTTCCGTGAAGGACTGGATGTCTTGCAGTACTTCATTTCTACCCATGGCGCGCGCAAGGGCCTGGCTGATACAGCCCTGAAAACCGCCAACTCCGGTTATCTCACCAGACGCCTGGTTGACGTTGCTCAGGACCTTGTTGTTGCTGAAAATGATTGCGGCACGACTGCCGGGGTCAAATTGTCCTCGCTGATCGAGGGTGGAGACGTAGTTGAACCATTGCGCGAGAGGGTATTGGGTCGGGTCCTCAGCAGCGATGTCATAAAGCCCGGATCCTCCGATGATATCCTCATTCCTGCCGGAGCGTTACTGGATGAAGACATGGTTGGCCTCATGGACGAAAACGGTATAGATGAGGTTGTGGTGCGTTCGGCAATTACCTGCGAGACCCGTTTCGGAATTTGTGCGCGATGTTACGGCAGAGACCTGGCGCGGGGCCATATCGTGAACATCGGTGAAGCCGTCGGCGTGGTAGCCGCGCAATCCATCGGTGAACCCGGCACGCAATTGACCATGAGGACTTTTCATATAGGCGGCGCCGCGTCCAGGGCCGCTGCGATCAGCAGTATCGACGTGAAATACGGTGGCACCGTGCGCCTGGTTAACGTCAAGCTGCTGGAGCAGGAGAGCGGCAACAGAGTCGCCGTCTCCCGCTCCGGAGATGTGTCCCTGCTGGATGAGGTCGGTAGAGAACGCGAACGCTATAAACTGCCTTACGGCGCCGTGCTCACTGTGCATGATGGCAACGTGGTTGAACCCGGTACAAAAATCGCAAGCTGGGACCCGCACACGCACCCGGTGATATCCGAAGTCGCAGGTCATGCCCAGTTCGCCGACATCGTTGAAGGTAAGACCGTATTGCGCCATGTGGATGAAATAACCGGATTGACCAACATGATGATCATGGATCCGAAGGAGCGCAGTAGCGATGCAAAGGAGATGCGTCCGGTCGTCGTACTGGTGGATGCGGACGGTGTCCAGTTGATCCTGCCTGAAACGACTATTCCTGCGCATTATCCGTTACCGCCTAAAGCCTTGATTACCGTACGGGAAGGCGCCGAGGTCAAAGTAGGAGACGTCATTGCCAGAATGCCTCAGGAATCCCTGAAAACCCGTGATATCACGGGTGGTTTGCCCAGGGTTGCAGATTTGTTCGAAGCAAGAAAACCCAAGGAACCGGGGATACTGGCGGAGGAAACCGGCACGGTAAGTTTCGGCAAAGATACCAAGGGTAAACAACGCCTGGTGATTACCGACCGTAATGGAGAAAATCATGAATTGCTCATACCGAAATGGCGCCATATCAACGTCTTTGAGGGAGAACACGTGGAAAAAGGCGAGGCCGTGGTCGATGGTCCCCCAACCCCCCACGATATCCTCCGATTGAAGGGGGTGCATGCGCTGACAAATTACATCGTGTATGAAATTCAGGAAGTATACCGCTTACAGGGTGTCAAGATTAACGATAAACACATTGAAGTCATCGTCAGGCAGATGTTGCGTAAGGCGGAAATTACGGAACCTGGCGATTCCGCGTTCCTGAAGGGCGAACAGGCCGAGAAAGCCAGGGTTGTAGCAGAAAACGAACAGCTGCGGGCGAAAGGAAAGCTGGAGGCGCAATGGGATCCTGTGCTGCTTGGTATCACCAAGGCGTCACTGTCTACGGAATCATTTATCTCGGCTGCGTCATTCCAGGAAACCACCCGGGTACTGACTGAAGCCAGCGTCAACGGCAAACGCGATGACCTGCGCGGATTGAAGGAGAACGTTATCGTCGGGCGCCTGGTCCCGGCAGGAACCGGGCAGGCGTACCATACCGAACGTAGAAGAAAACGCGCGGAGGATGAGTTGGAGGTACAGGCCAGCGCCAGGGAAGATGAGGTGATGGATAATGAAACTGATGATGAAAATGAGGTAATCATCCTGGCCCCGTCCCGGGAAGAGCTCGTGGAGATTGCCAGGGTCGATCAGGTTTAAATTCTGTACGACCGGGGACAGATTTCAAATCTGTCCCCTTCTTTCGTAGTTATGGGGACACAATACTTAATTCTGTCCCCATAATTCAAAACGTGGTCTGTCCCCCTTTTTACTTTACTTTTTCTGCTTGACATTCTGTTCCATAAAGAAATATAATTCCGCTTCTTTTTGTGAGGGTAAAGGACGATTTGGGTTCGGCCTTCCTTTCAGGGGTAAAAACGACCGATGTTGTGGTTGTTTTTTTGTTTAAATCAATCAATCTGTGTATTTGAGAAGTACCGGACCGCGCCGGTCCCCCTGTACCGCAGGAAACCTCGAATGAAACAGGGTTGAACTAACCGGATATAACTAAAGAATATTTATGGCTACTATCAGCCAGTTGGTGCGTAAGCCGAGAAAACGGCAAAAGGCAAAAAGTAACGTCCCTGCCTTGGACAGTTGTCCACAAAAGCGTGGGGTGTGCACCCGCGTCTACACCACCACACCGAAGAAACCCAACTCAGCCCTGCGTAAAGTTGCCAGGGTACGGCTGACCAACGGTCATGAAGTCACCACCTACATTGGTGGTGAGGGACATAACCTGCAAGAGCACTCCGTAATCCTGATCCGCGGTGGCAGGGTAAAGGACCTGCCCGGCGTGCGCTACCATACGGTCAGAGGGACACTGGATACCTCGGGAGTAGCCGAGCGGCGCCAGCGGCGTTCCAAGTACGGGGCCAAGAAGCCCAAGTCGTAAAACGGAGCGAGAGAAGCGACATGTCCAGAAGAAGAGAAGCCGAAAAAAGGGAAATACTGCCTGATCCGAAGTACCACAACCAGGTGTTGGCCAAGTTTATCAATATGGTCATGCGTAGCGGCAAGAAGTCCATCGCGGAAAGAATTGTCTATGGCGCCCTGGATCAAATCAGCACCAAGAAAAAAACGGATTCTTTGGAGGTATTCATACAGGCGCTGGGTAATGTAAAGCCCATCGTCGAGGTGAAATCCAGGCGGGTAGGCGGCGCCACTTACCAGATCCCGATCGAAGTGCGCAGCGAGCGCAGCGTGACTCTGGCAATGCGATGGCTTGTCGATGCATCCAAGAAACGTGGGGAGAAGAGTATGGGGTTGCGCCTTGCGGGCGAGATAATGGATGCTTCGGACAACAAAGGGACAGCGATAAAAAAGCGGGAAGACACCCATAAGATGGCTGAAGCCAACAAGGCTTTTTCCCATTACCGGTGGTAGGAGCAGGAGATTTAGTCAGCCATGGCGCGTAGTATCCCCATCGAACATTATCGGAATATCGGCATCATGGCGCATATTGATGCGGGTAAGACCACGACCACAGAGCGCATTCTGTATTACACCGGGGTTTCCCATAAGATAGGTGAAGTACATGATGGCGCCGCCACTATGGACTGGATGGAACAGGAGCAGGAACGGGGCATCACGATCACTTCCGCGGCGACTACCTGTTTTTGGAAAGGTATGGCCGGCCAATACCGGGAGCATCGAATCAATATAATCGATACGCCGGGACACGTTGATTTCACCATTGAAGTTGAAAGGTCTCTCAGGATACTGGACGGGGCCTGCGCCATTTTTTGCGCCGTAGGCGGCGTTGAGCCGCAGTCGGAAACCGTATGGCGCCAGGCAACCAGGTATAACGTGCCGAGATTGGCCTTCGTCAATAAAATGGATCGGCCCGGCGCGGATTTCCTCAGGGTTGTCAACCAGATAAAAGAGCGCCTGGGGAGCACGGCCGTTCCGTTACAACTCCCGATAGGGACAGAACATCAATTTCAGGGCATTGTTGACCTGGTCCGCGGCAAGGCGATTTACTGGGATGAATCGAGCAAGGGAACGAATTTCACCGAGAAAGATATCCCGGAAGACATGGTGGACGCCTGTCAGGAAGCCCGTGAGAAGGTAGTGGAAGCTGCCGCTGAGGCTGATGAAGAATTGATGGGGTTGTACCTGGAAGAAGGTGTTTTGTCGGAACAACAAATTAAACAAGGCATCCGGGCAAGGGCTCTGGCCAATGAGATAGTTCCGGTGCTGTGTGGTTCGGCATTCAAGAACAAAGGCGTCCAGTGTATGCTGGATGCCGTTATTGACTACCTCCCTGCGCCGGATGACGTTCCTGCCGTCACAGGCGTACTCACAAATGCCTCCGAAACTGAAATTTCCCGGCAGTCCACCGATACCGAGCCGTTTGCGGCGCTTGCCTTCAAGATTGCCACCGACCCGTTCGTCGGTTCGCTGACTTTTTTCCGGGTTTATTCCGGCGTACTTAAATCCGGCGACATGGTCTTCAACTCCGTGAGAAGCAAGAAAGAACGCATCGGACGGATTTTGCAGATGCACGCCAATTCACGGGAAGAAATAAGCGAGGTCAGGGCGGGGGACATAGCCGCCGCGGTGGGCCTTAAGGACGTCACGACGGGCGATACCCTGTGTGCGGCGGGTCAGGCCATTGTCCTGGAAAAAATGGAATTTCCGGACCCGGTCATTTCCGTCGCAGTTGAGCCGAAAACCAGGCCCGACCAGGAAAAAATGGGTATGGCCCTGGGTAAACTGGCACAGGAAGATCCCTCATTTCGAGTACATACCGATGATGAGTCCGGGCAAACCATAATCTCGGGAATGGGTGAATTGCACCTGGAGATTATCGTGGATCGGTTGAAACGGGAATTCAAGGTTGACGCCAACGTCGGCAGGCCGCGGGTGGCCTATCGCGAAACCATCAGAAAACCGGTGGAGAAAGCGGAAGGCAGGTTTGTACGTCAAACCGGAGGGCGCGGTCAGTACGGCCACGTGATACTGAAAATCGAGCCGCAGAAACCCGGGCACGGCTATGAGTTCATAAATAAGATTGTCGGCGGCGCCGTACCCAAAGATTATATCCCGGCAGTGAACAAGGGCATACAGGAACAAATGGTGAACGGCGTTATCGCCGGTTACCCGATGGTGGACGTGAAAGTCACCTTGTACGATGGTTCCTTTCATGAAGTGGATTCCAGTGAAATGGCTTTCAAGATAGCCGGCTCCCTGGGCTTTAAGGATGGCGCCGGGCGCGCCGCGCCGGTCCTGCTGGAACCGGTCATGAACGTGGAAGTCGTGACTCCGGAAGATTACCTGGGTTCGGTGACAGGTGATTTGAGTCGCCGCCGCGCTATCTTGTCAGAAACCATGACCTCCCCTGCCGGCAAGATCATCAAGGCGGAAGTGCCGCTTGAGCAGATGTTCGGTTATGCAACCGCGTTACGTTCAGCCACTCAGGGACGCGCCACTTACACGATGGAGTTCGCGAAATATACGCCCGTTCCGCCTGGAATTGCGGAAGATATAACGAAAAAAAATACCAGCTAAGCAATCATCAGGTACTGTGAATAGAGTGACATAACAATGGCGGAACAACAGGTTATAAGGATCAGGCTGAAGGCGTTCGATCACCGGTTAATCGATCAGTCGACCCGCGAGATCGTCGAGACTGCGCGCCGCACCGGCGCCCAGGTCAAGGGGCCAATCCCGTTGCCGACAAAAATAGAACGCTATACCGTTTTGATATCGCCCCATGTCAACAAGGATGCCAGAGATCAGTATGAAATCAGGACTCATAAGCGCCTGGTGGATATCGTCAACCCCACGGATAAAACGGTTGACGCGTTAATGAAACTTGACCTCGCAGCGGGCGTGGACGTCCAGATAAAGCTGAGCTGAGGATAACAGGTAGATAACGGGTCAGAGAGATGGCGATTGGAATAGTAGGAAAAAAGCGGGGTATGACCCGGATATTCACGGAAACAGGCCAGTCTGTGCCGGTAACCGTGATCGAAGCCGACCCTAACAGGATTACCTCCTTGTCTACTGTGGAGCAACACGGCTACCGCGCCGTACAGGTCTCTTATGGCAGCAAGCGCCGCAACCTGATTGATAAGCCCCTGGCCGGGATCCTGGCCAAGGCCGGAATTGAATCTGCAGAGGGGCTGCATGAATTCAGGCTGGACGGTAAGGAAGCCGGGGAACTGAGTACGGGATCTGAAATAACGGTGGATATATTCAAGGTCGGACAGATAGTCGACGTGACCGGCAAGTCAATTGGAAAAGGCTACGCAGGTGTAATAAAACGGCATAATTTCAGCGGTCAGCGTAACACTCACGGCAACTCCCGCGCCCATCGGGCTCCCGGTTCGATAGGTCAGAACCAGTCGCCGGGTCGTGTTTTCCCCGGCAAGAAGATGGCGGGGCACATGGGCAACGTTAAACGGACGGCACAGAACCTGGAAGTTGTCAGGGTTGATGTGGAACGGAACCTGGTGCTTGTCAAAGGCGCCGTACCAGGCGCCGCCGGTGGGACGCTTATCGTCAGGCCCGCGGTCAAGTCAGCCCGGAACGTAGGAGAGCCAAGGTGAAATTGGTATTGCACAAAGCCGGGAAAAAACGGGCAGGTCGAGTGGAAGTTGCCGATAAGGTGTTTGCCGCCGATTACAATGAACCCCTGGTGCATCAGGTGATCACCTCTTACCTGTCGAGCGGCAGGTCCGCTTTCAAATCGCTGAAAAACCGTTCCGCGGTGAGAGGCGGTGGAAAAAAGCCCTGGCGCCAGAAAGGCCTTGGCCGGGCCAGGGCCGGCACGATCAGGAGCCCGCTCTGGCGTGGCGGCGGCGTTACTTTCACAAATAACCAGCGTAATTACGTCAAGAAAGTGAACAGAAAGATGTATCGCGGGGCTATGCGGTCAATTCTGTCCGAGCTGGTTCGCCAGGAAAGGCTGCTCTGTATCGATCAATTGAATGTCAGCGCGGCGAAGACAAAGGCGGCAATTGAGCTATTGGCGGAACTTGGTCTGGACGAGGTGCTGATTATCACCAACTCCGTCAGCGAAGAATTACACCTGGCGACCCGTAACCTGGCGCGGGTTGCCGTTATAAATACCCATGAAATCGATCCATATTCGCTGGTCGGGTTCAACCGGGTGCTGATTACCAAACCAGCCCTGGAAGAAGTGGAAAAATGGCTGGAACCGAAAACAAACGACAGACAAGTAGAGCCGGAAGTCAGCGTGAGCGAGACCGCAGACGGGGAAGCAGAAGCTGGAGATGGCAAAGATGAATGACGAAAGGCTCATGAATATTTTGCTGGGGCCGCGGGTGACGGAAAAAAGTACGTTCACGGCTGAAAAATACCGGCAATTTGTCTTCAAGGTCATGCGTGATGCAACCAAACCGGAGATTAAACAAGCAGTGGAAAAAATGTTTGAAGTCGAGGTTGAGTCGGTACAGGTGCTGAATGTGCGCGGCAAGAAAAAGATGTTTCGACGGGCGCCGGGCAAACGCTCGGACTGGAAGAAGGCCTACGTCAGGCTGAAACCCGGATTTGACATAGATTTTATCGGAGCCTGAAGAGAAAAATGCCATTAATCAAACCAAATCCAACTTCAGCAGGTCGCCGGGGCGTTGTGAAGGTCGTCAACCCGGACTTGTACAAGGGTGAGCCTTATAGCCCGTTGGTAGAAAAGCAGGGCAAGACCGCCGGCCGCAACAATCGCGGCAGAATTACCGTAAGACACCGGGGCGGTGGCGCAAAACAACGCTATCGGCTCATTGATTTTAAACGCGACAAGGACGATATTGCGGCCAGGGTGGAGAGAATAGAATACGATCCTAACCGAACCGCTCATATTGCCCTGTTATGTTATGCGGATGGCGAGCGCCGTTACATTATTGCGCCGGCGGGCGTTGCGGCCGAGGCACAGTTGATGTCCGGCCCACGGGCTGAAATAGCGCCCGGGAACTGTCTGGCCCTGCGCAATATTCCGGTGGGAGCGAACGTTCATTGCGTGGAATTAAAGCCGGGTAAGGGCGCGCAACTGGCGCGTAGCGCCGGCACCAGTGTCCAGTTAGTAGCCCGTGAAGGCGCCCATGCAACATTGCGCCTGCGTTCGGGTGAAGTGAGAAAGGTGCCGCTGGATTGCCGGGCTACCATCGGTGAGGTGAGTAACGTCGAACATTCACTGCAAAAATTAGGCAAGGCGGGGGCAAAACGCTGGCGCGGAATACGTCCGACGGTACGCGGCGTGGCGATGAATCCGGTAGATCATCCCCATGGAGGCGGTGAGGGACGTTCATCCGGCGGACGGCACCCTTCCACGCCCTGGGGTTATCCCACGAAAGGCTATAAAACAAGGAAGAACAAACGTACCGACAATATGATTATTCGTAAAAGGAAGAGCTAGGAGAGATTGGCAATGCCGCGTTCAATAAAAAAAGGGCCGTTCATAGACCATCACCTGGTCAAAAAGGTTGAAACCGCACTTCAAAATAATGACAAACGTCCCATTAAGACGTGGTCCAGAAGGTCGATGATTGTGCCGGATATGGTCGGGCTGACCATTTCAATACATAATGGCCGGGACCACGTGCCGGTTTTCATTTCCGAGAATATGGTCGGCCATAAACTGGGCGAGTTTGCCATGACCCGGACGTTTCGCGGCCATGCCGCGGATAAAAAAACACCAAAGTAGCTATAGAGTAACAGGGCAATGACGACTGCATGTCTTAAATTTGTACGAATGGCGCCGCAAAAGTTGCGCCTGGTCGCCGACCAGGTGCGCGGATTGCCGGTTGATCGTGCAATGAATATTCTGGCTTACAGTAATAAGAAGGCTGCCGGGATCGTCAAGAAAGTACTGGAGTCGGCGATTGCGAATGCCGAACATAATGAGGCTGCGGATATAGACGAACTGAAAATAACTGCAATAGCCGTTGACAAGGGGCCTACTCACAAGCGTTTACGGACCCGGGCCCGGGGACGCGCTGACAGGATTTTCAAACGCACCAGCCATGTGGTAATAACGGTCACTGAGACGACAGAGTAAATAAACTATGGGACAGAAAGTACACCCAACGGGGATGCGCATCGGCATAATCAAGGACTGGACGTCCACCTGGTATGCTGATACGAAAGATTATGCAAGGTTTTTGAATACAGACCTGCAGGTGCGTGAATTCCTCAGGAAAAAACTGGCTAACGCCTCAGTCAGCCGCATCCAGATCGAACGTCCCCCCAATGAAGTCAAGGTGATCATACACAGCGCCAGACCGGGAATCGTAATCGGCAAGAAAGGTGAGGACATCGAGCGGTTAAGCCAGGAGGTCTCGGATATGATGGGTCTCAGGGCGAAAGTCAGCGTGCGGGAAATCAGGAAGCCCGAGCTTGATGCAAACCTGGTGGCGGAGAGTGTCGCCCAGCAAATCGAAAGAAAGATTATGTTCAGGCGGGCCATGAAGCGCGCGGTAACCAATTCAATGAGGCTTGGCGCTCTGGGCATTAAAATCAATGTCAGCGGTCGTTTGAACGGCGCGGAAATCGCTCGTTCCGAGTGGTATCGGGAGGGACGGGTACCGTTGCATACCTTGCGGGCCGACATTGATTACGGGGTTGCCAACTCGAATACGACTTATGGAGTCATTGGTGTAAAGGTCTGGATATTCAAAGGTGAAGTGTTCAACATCGAAAGCAGGACTGATGATGATGAAACGCCTGTGATCGGAGCATAAGCAAATGTTACAACCGAAACGAACCAAATTCAGAAAGCAAAGCAAGGGTAGAAATCGCGGGCTCGCCAACAATGGCAACAAGGTCAGTTTTGGCGAGTTCGGGTTAAAGGCTATTACCCGGGGACGGATTACTGCGCGCCAGATTGAGGCTGCCCGCCGTACGATTACCCGCAAAGTCAAGCGGGGAGGAAAAATCTGGATACGGATTTTTCCTGATAAACCGATAACGACAAAGCCCCTGGAGGTACGCCAGGGCAAGGGTAAGGGCAATGTTGAATACTGGGTATCGGTTGTCCAGCCCGGTAAGGTGCTGTACGAAATTGAAGGCGTATCGGAAGTGCTGGCAAGAGATGCGTTCAGGCTTGCCGCGGCGAAATTACCGGTCAAAACCACATTCGTCAGCAGGACGATATTGTAATGAAGGCTGCTGAATTAAGAGGCAGGAAACCCAATGAGTTGCAGGAACTTCTCCTGGAAATGCTGCGTGAACAATTTAACCTGCGTATGCAAAAAGGTTCCGGCCAACTCGGTAACCCAAGCCGTTTTAAGGTGGTGCGCCGGGAAATTGCAAGGATTAAAACGGTGTTAAACGAGAAAGCGAAACAAGATGAGTGAATCCGGGAAATCAACCAGAACACTGACGGGGACGGTTGTCAGCAACAAAATGAACAAGTCGATTGCCGTAGACATCGGGCGGACCGTTAAACATCCGCTGTACGGGAAATATATTCGGCGTACCACGAGATTGCTCGCTCACGACGAAAATAACGAGTGCAATGAAGGCGACAAGGTCATCATTGAATCATCCCGGCCTATTTCCAAAAGCAAGGCCTGGCGCTTACGCAGTATCATCAGCAGGGCGCAGGAGATATGAGACAAATGTATCCAATTCTCCCGTTATTGCGTCGGGTTGAGAAATCTGCCGGGGTGCAGAGATGATCCAGATGCAGACAATGCTGGGGGCCGCGGACAACAGTGGTGCGCGTCGTCTCATGTGTGTGAAGGTCCTGGGTGGTTCGAAAAGGCGTTATGCCGGTGTCGGTGACGTGATAAAGGTCAGTGTTAAGGAAGCTATCCCGAGAAGCAAGGTTAAAAAGGGAGAGCTGTACAACGCCGTGGTGGTGCGGACTAAAAAAGGAGTAAGGAGACCGGACGGATCGGTGATACGCTTCGATAGTAATGCCGCCGTGCTGCTGAATAATCAGTTGCAACCTATCGGCACACGGATATTCGGTCCGGTCACCCGTGAACTCAGGAATGAAAATTTTATGAAAATCGTTTCCCTCGCTCCCGAGGTTTTATAGTCGAGGCTGAAAGATAACCCATGAACAGGATACGAAAAGGTGACGAAGTAGTCGTTATTACCGGCAAGGATAAGGGTAAACGCGGCATCGTGCTGAGTGTTAATATGGACGTGAACAAGGTCATCGTCGAGAATATCAATATGGCCAAACGCCATACCAAGGGTAATCCCATGCAGGGAACGCCCGGGGGCATTGTAGAGAAGGAAATGGCGTTTGCTATTTCGAATATTGCACTATGGAATCCGGTGTCAAACAGACCGGATCGTGTGGGTTTCCGGTTTTTGGAAGATGGCCGGAAAGTCCGTTTTTTCAAATCCAATAATGAAGTAGTCGATGTTTGAACGACAAGGTTAAGATGGCAAGATTACAGGAATATTATCGGACTGCAATTGCTCCGCAGTTGATGGAACAGTTCGGCTATACGTCGTCAATGCAGGTGCCGAAGATAACCAAAATTACCCTGAACATGGGGCTGGGCAAGGCAATGGCCGATAAAAAAATGATTGAACATGCGGTTGATGACATGACGCTGATTTCCGGGCAGAAACCGATCGTGATCAACGCAAAGAAGTCTGTTGCAAATTTCAAGGTCAGGAAGGGCTTTCCAAACGGTTGCAAGGTTACGCTGCGACGTACACGCATGTACGAGTTCCTGGACCGGCTGATTTCAGTCGCCATTCCCAGGATCAGGGATTTTCGGGGCTTAAGCCCGCGGGCGTTTGATGGACGCGGCAACTACAGCCTGGGCGTAAAAGAGCAGATTATTTTTCCGGAAATCGATTATGACAAGATCGATACGCTGCGCGGCCTGGACGTAACTATCACGACTTCGGCGAGAACGGATGAGGAGGCTGAGGCCTTGTTGAAGGCGTTCAGTTTTCCGCTGCGGACTCAAGCCGGCTCATAACGGAGATAACTTATGGCAAAAACATCAATGGTAAATCGAGAGCGGAAAAGGGAGAAACTGGTCGAAAAATATGCTGAAAAACGTACTGGTTTGAAGCGTGTTATCAAGGATATGTCGTTAACTCCGGAAGAGCGTAAGGAAGCAAGAGTACAATTGAATAAATTACCCAGAGATTCCAGTCCATCCAGATTGAGAAATCGATGCGCCCTGACAGGGCGCCCGAATGGTTTTTACAGGAAATTCGGACTGGGAAGAAATAAGCTGCGTGAGGCCGCCATGCGCGGGGATATTCCGGGCCTGGTCAAAGCGAGCTGGTGAGAAAACTGACGAGGCTGCAAGAGAATACAGAATGAGCTTACAAGATCAAATATCGGATATGCTGACACGGGTTCGCAACGGCCAGGAAAGGTTAAAGCGGGAAGTCAGCATGCCTTCATCAAAACTCAAACTTGCCGTGGCAAAAATCCTCCGGGAAGAGGGCTACATTACCGGCTTCAGTGTGGATGAAGAAACGGCCAAGCCGGTATTAACCATTGAATTGAAGTATTTTGATGGCAAGCCGGTTATTGAATTATTGAAACGCGTGAGCTCGCCGGGATTACGCCGCTACAGCTCCGGTGATAAGTTGCCCCAGGTATATGGGGGACTGGGAACGGCCATCATCTCCACTTCCAAGGGTGTAATGACGGACAAGAGCGCCAGGAAACTGGGTATTGGTGGCGAGATTATCTGTCTCGTAGCCTAGGATTAGATATGTCAAGAATTGCCAATAATCCGATAGCCATCCCTGACAACGTGCAGGTCGACGTGAACGGCGCAGTAGTGCTGATCAAGGGCAGTAAGGGTGAATTGACACACACAATTCATTCACTTGTGCAATTGGAGCGGGAAGGCGACCTGTTGAAGTTTTCAGCAAAGGATGGCTCCAAGTCGGCGCGGGCTCTGTCAGGCACCACAAGAGCGATTTTACAGAACATGGTGACGGGTGTTTCCGATGGATTTGAGATCAAACTCGAGATAACCGGGGTGGGATATCGCGCCCAGGCAAATCCGGGGAGAATCAACCTGGCCCTGGGATTTTCCCATCCCGTGGATATTGCTATTCCCGACGACATTTCGGTTGAGACCCCCAGCCAGACCCAGATCATAGTCAGGGGCCCGGACAAACAGAGGGTCGGACAAGTGGCGGCAGAGATCCGTAGTTACCGGCCTCCCGAACCTTATAAGGGGAAAGGCGTACGCTATGCTGATGAACATATTCTACGCAAGGAAGCAAAGAAGGCTTAACCGGAAATGAATAAGAAAACAGCAAGATTGAGAAGGTCGGTAAAATCACGCATGCGTATCAAGAGGCAAGAGTTGGGCCGGTTATGTGTGTTCCGCACGCCCCGGCATATCTATGCCCAGGTGATCGCTCCGAGCGGGGCGCAAGTAATCGTCAGCGCATCCACCCTGGACAAGGAAATTCGCGCCAGGATAAAAAACGGCGGCAACAGGGAAGCGGCGGGAGTCGTAGGTCAGGTGATTGCAGAACGCGCAAAGAAGGCCGGAATTACCACGGTTGCATTTGACCGCTCAGGTTTCAAGTTCCATGGCAGAGTGAAGGCACTGGCAGATGCCGCCAGGGAACAAGGCATGAAATTCTAACAGGTGAGGAGATAAAACCAGCATGGCGGTATCAGAATCCATCACCGGTAATGAGGACTTACTGGAGAAATTAGTTGCAGTCAACCGGGTGGCCAAGGTCGTCAAGGGAGGACGTATATTCGGCTTTACGGCCCTGACCGTTGTCGGTGACGGTAACGGCAAGGTCGGTTTCGGTCGGGGCAAGGCGCGGGAAGTGCCCGTTGCGATACAGAAGGCCATGGAAAAGGCGCGCCGGAATATGGTCAGCATCCCGCTTAACGGTGATACCCTGCACTACGCAATCAGTGCGAGGCACGGCGCCGCTAATGTGTATATGCAACCGGCTTCCGATGGCACCGGTATTATTGCCGGTGGCGCAATGCGCGCGGTGTTTGAGTGTGCCGGTATTCATAATGTCCTGGCCAAATGCACCGGTTCGACCAACCCGGTTAACGTGGTGCGTACCACAATGAAAGGGTTGCAGTCGATGGCTGCGCCGGAATATTTCGCGGCAAAGCGCGGTAAAGCAGTTGAGGAAATTACCGGTTAATCATGGCTACGCAAAAGAAACAGTTAAGAGTAACCTTGAAACGCAGTGTTAATCGCAGGACCGCAAAACACAAAGCCTGTGTTACGGGACTCGGGCTGCGTCGTATAGGTCATTCCGTAACGGTTGCGGATACTGCGGAAAACCGGGGCATGATTAATAAGGTAAGTTATTTGTTGACGGTCGATGAAATCTGAAATGCGACTAAATTCAATCAAACCTGCGAGTGGCGCCAAACGTTCGGCCAAGCGAGTAGGGCGGGGTATCGGGTCCGGACAGGGGAAGACGGCAGGCCGCGGTCACAAGGGGCAGAAGTCACGCTCAGGCGGGTATCACAAGGTAGGTTTTGAGGGTGGACAAATGCCGTTGCAGCGGCGTCTGCCCAAGGTCGGTTTTCGTTCCTATCTGGCGCGGATTACCGATGAAATTCGCCTTGATGAACTGGAGAAAGCGGCCGCCGAAATCATCGACCTGGATACGCTGAGAAAAGCCGGCCTGATCTCAAGAAAAATCAAGAGAGTAAAAATTATTGCCGGCGGGACGATCGGCAAGGCGGTCACCATCAAGGGATTGCGGGCATCCAAAGGGGCGCGGGCTGCCATTGAGGCAGCCGGTGGGAAATTTGAAGAGTAGCTAAGAGCATGGCTACAAGAAATCCCGCAATACCGGGCGGTCTCGCCGGGTTGACCCAGGTAACGGAGTTGCGCAGGCGGCTGCTGTTTGTCCTGTTTGCGCTGTTCATCTATCGGATATGCACATTTATTCCCGTCCCGGGTATTAATCCGGATACCCTGGCGCAATTGTTTGAGCAGCAACGGGGCACTATCCTGGACATGTTCAATATGTTTTCCGGCGGAGCGCTGGAGCGTTTGTCAGTGGTCGCCCTTGGCATCATGCCTTATATATCCGCCTCGATCATCATGCAGATTTTGTCATTCGTAGACCCGCGCTTGAAGCAGTTGCGCAAGGAAGGTGAATCAGGACGCCGCAGGATTACCCAATATACGAGATATGGAACGGTGCTACTGGCTACGTTCCAGGCTCTGGGCGTGTCGTTGGCGCTGGAAGGGCAGCAGGTTGCCGGTGGTTCGGTTGTCATGGATCCGGGTATGGCGTTTCGTATCACTGCGGTGACTACGCTGGTAACCGGGACCATGTTCCTGATGTGGCTGGGGGAACAGATTACCGAGCGAGGTGTGGGTAACGGTATCTCATTGATCATTTTTGCCGGTATCGTTGCCGGTTTACCGTCCGCGATCGGCGGTACGCTGGAGTTATCCCGTACCGGTGAGTTGCACCTGATAATGGTGTTTACCCTGTTTGCGCTGGCAGTTGCCGTTACCGGTTTCGTCGTGTTTATTGAACGGGGGCAACGCCGGATTACAGTGAATTATGCCCAACGCCAGGTTGGACGGAAATTATACGCGGGCCAGTCAAGCCATCTACCCTTGAAGCTGAATATGGCGGGAGTTATTCCCCCGATATTTGCCTCCAGCCTGATCCTGTTTCCGGGGACCCTGGCAAGCTGGGCGGGCCAGGCCCGGGAAATGCGCTGGCTGCAGGACCTGTCAACACTGCTGCAACCCGGACAGCCCATATACGTTGCATTTTATGCCGCAGGAATCATATTCTTTTGCTTTTTCTATACGGCCATTGTGTTTGATCCCAGAGAAACCGCGGATAACCTGAAAAAGTCAGGCGCGTTCGTACCGGGGATGAGGCCGGGAGAACAGACAGCCAAGTATCTTGACGGCGTATTGACAAAATTGACCATGGTAGGCGCCATGTACATCACTTTTGTCTGTCTGTTACCGGAGTTCTTAATCATTCAGTATAACGTGCCGTTTTATTTTGGCGGGACATCGCTATTGATCATTGTGATCGTCGTAATGGACTTTATGGCGCAAATCCAGGCCCATTTAATGTCGCATCAGTATGAAGGAGCATTAAAGAAGGCCAATTTGAAAAGCCATGGGAGGCGTTGATAATGCGCATCCTTCAGTGGGATACGCGGGTGTAACGGGAGAATGAAGTGAAAGTCAGGGCTTCAGTAAAAAAGATGTGTCGTAATTGCCGCATTATTCGCCGGCGGGGCAGTGTCCGTGTTATCTGTTCCGACCCGCGCCATAAGCAGCGGCAGGGGTGAGCCGGATAAAGACACTTTTCGGCTCAAAAGTTTGATTGATCATTAAATAAAGAGAATACAAATGGCTCGTATTGCAGGGGTTAATATTCCGGACAATAAGCACGTCAGCATCGCGTTGACTCATATTTACGGCATAGGAAGCACTACCGCCCGGAAGATTTGTTCGGCAACAGCAATAGAACCGAACGTCAAGGTGTCGTCGCTCAGTGAGGATCAGCTTGATCTGCTACGGGCGGAAGTAACGAATTATGAGTTGGAAGGTGATTTGCGCAGGGATGTATCCATGAACATTAAGCGATTGATGGATTTAGGCGCATACCGTGGTATCCGTCACCGGCGCGGACTTCCCCTGCGTGGCCAGCGTACCCGCACCAATGCGAGAACACGCAAAGGACCGCGCCGAATAATCAAAAAGTAACACTACGAGAAATTGAATGGCAAAACCTAGAAGCACAAGAAAGAAGGTCAAGAAAACGGTAGTCGATGGTATCGCGCATGTACATGCGTCATTTAACAATACCATAATCAATATTACCGACAGGCAGGGAAATACCCTTGCATGGGCTACGGCCGGCGGCAGCGGATTTCGCGGATCACGGAAGAGCACACCGTTCGCGGCACAGATCGCCGCGCAAAAAGTGGGTGAAGTTGCGCAGGAGTTCGGTATGAAGAACCTGGAAGTGAATATTAAAGGTCCCGGACCGGGCCGAGAGTCGGCAGTACGCGCTCTGAATGCATTGGGCTATAAAATCACCAATATCACTGATGTAACGCCCATCCCCCATAATGGTTGCCGCCCGCCGAAAAGAAGGCGGGTGTAATTGGAGTAGATATGGCTCGTTACCTGGGACCCAAATGTAAGCTGAGTCGCCGTGAAGGCGTCGACCTGTTCTTGAAAAGCCGTGCGCGGCCTATTGAATCCAAATGTCAGATTGACAAACCACCCGGCCAGCAAAGCGTCAGGGTAAAGAGGTTGTCTGATTATGCCGTACAACTCAGGGAAAAACAGAAACTGCGACGGATTTACGGTGTCCTGGAAAAGCAGTTTCGTCGCTATTACAAGGAAGCGGTCCGGCGTAGAGGCTCCACCGGAGATAACCTGTTGCAAATCCTTGAATGCCGCCTGGACACTGTGGTGTACAGGATGGGGTTTGGCTGCACTCGTAATGAAGCCAGGCAGTTGGTAAGTCACAAATCGGTATTGGTGAACGGACAGTCCGTTAATATTCCATCTTATCAGGTGAAACCCGAGGATAAGGTTGAGATAAGGGAAAAAAGCAAGAAACAACTACGTATCCAGGATGCCCTTAACGTAGCGGATCAAATCGGCTTCCCCGAATGGGTAGAGGTTGATACCAAGAAGATGATTGGATTATTTAAATCAATACCTGAGCGCGGTGAATTACCATCGGATATAAACGAACAGTTAGTCGTAGAACTTTATTCCAAGTAAGTAGCTATAGGAACAACAAATATGCCCTCAACATTCAGTGAATTATTAAAGCCGCGTCGGGTTGACGTGGAAATCATCAGCACTACGCTGGCAAAAATAACCATAGAACCGCTAAATCGGGGCTTTGGCCATACGTTAGGCAATGCGTTGCGCCGGGTTTTATTGTCATCCATGTCAGGTTGCGCAGTGACCGAAGTGGAGATAGATGGCGTGTTGCATGAGTATACGACAATCGACGGTGTGCACGAGGATGTAACGGATATCCTGCTGAACCTGAAGGAACTGGCGATCAATGTACATGCCAAGGATGATGTCACCTTGACGTTGAACAAGAGCGGGCCGGGGGAAGTCAAGGCGAGCGACATCAAGCTGGACCACGACGTGGAAATCGCTAATCCTGATCACCTGATTGCAAATCTCACCCGGGCAGGCGAGTTGAATATGAGTATTATCATTGAGCGCGGGCGCGGTTATCGCCCCGTAACCATAGGCAATCCGGATGACGATATCGGACAGAGTATCGGCAGGCTGAAGCTGGATGCTTCATTCAGTCCGGTAAAACGCGTTTCTTATGACGTTCAGAGCGCTCGTGTGGAACAACAGACGGACCTGGACAAGTTAATTCTGGAAGTGGAAACGAACGGTACAATCAATCCGGAAGAAGCCATCAAGGAAGCGGCGCTTATCCTGCGCAACCAGTTGTCCATTTTTGTTGACCTGGAAGCGGAACAGGCTGAGGAAACCCCGGCAGCCAGTGATGAGCCGGAAATTGATCCCGTCCTGTTGCGTCCCGTCGATGACCTGGAACTTACAGTCCGTTCGGCAAACTGCCTGAAAGCGGAAAGTATCTATTATATCGGCGACCTGATTCAACGTACCGAAATGGAATTATTGAAGACCCCGAACCTGGGCAAAAAATCACTGACGGAAATCAAGGACGTACTCGCTTCCCGCGGCTTATCTTTAGGGATGAGGCTGGAAAACTGGCCTCCTTCAGATTTGTATGAGGACAGGGATATGCCGTCCATCATATCACATTAGCATTTGAGGAAATTTCGGACATGCGTCATAGAGAAAGCGGGCGGCAACTAAATCGAAACAGCAGCCATCGTAAGGCGATGTTTCGCAATATGACCGTCTCGCTCGTACAACATGAAATGATTAAGACCACGGTTGCCAAGGCGAAAGAATTACGCCGCGTGGCTGAACCGTTGATTACGCTGGCGAAAACGGATTCCGTTGCCAAACGCAGACTGGCATTCGCTCGCTTGCGTGACAGACCGACGGTGACGAAACTGTTTAATGAATTGGGCCCGCGTTACAAGAGCAGGCCAGGGGGCTATCTGCGGATACTGAAATGCGGTTACAGGGTAGGCGATAAGGCGCCAATGGCTATCGTGGAACTGGTTGACCGGCCCATAACAAGTTTGGAAGAAAATAATAACAGCACGGATAGCTGAGATAACAATAATAAAGTGGTAATAACTCAAAGCCGGACATTGTCCGGCTTTTTATTACCTTGCCGGGGACAGATTTCAAATCTGTCCCCTCCGATATCCCTACTCCCATACCTGCGAAAGCAGTATCATATAAACTTAGTCATAATCCGGTAGCTTATCCGCGATGCAAGGCAAGCCCTACGACAACGCAGAAGTCCTGAAGTCCCTGGTCGAACCTGCCAGGGTGCACCGGGACGTATATGTCAGGGAAGAGATATTCAAACTGGAAATGGAACGGTTATGGGGGCAGGCATGGATCTACGTCGGACACGAAAGCCAGGTTAAATCCCCCGGGGATTATTTCACCACGACCATGGGGCTGACGCCGGTTATCATGGTCAGGGACACAAACGGGAAGGATATCAACGTGTTAGTGAACCGCTGCGGACACCGGGGAGCGCTGGTGTGCCAGGCCCGCAACGGTAGCGCCGGCAACGGCATATTCAAGTGCACTTATCACGGCTGGATGTTCAGGACTGACGGCTCATTGCGTTCACAACCGAGTCCCGCCGGCTATAAGGACGTTGGTTTCGACAGCAGCGCCGCCGGGTTTGGTATGCCCAGGGTAGCCAGGACCGGGCGGTATCGGGGCTTCGTCTTCGCATCCCTGTCCGCGACGGGTCCTGACCTGCACAGTTTCCTCGGTGAAATACGCGACACCATAGACAACATGGTCGATCGCTCCCCTGCCGGCGAGGTTGAAGTGACCGGGAAAACCTGTCATCGGTTTCGCCATCCGGTCAACTGGAAGTTCTTTACCGAAAACCTGCACGACGCCATGCACCCCATGGTGGCCCACGCCGGCACCAGTGATGCGGTACGACAATACCTGGAGCAGCTCCCGCCTGACCAGGCCCCGTTGCCGGAAGCGGAGGTGATAGCCCCGTTTGGCG
Organism: Gammaproteobacteria bacterium; assembly: GCA_965205405.1. GTDB lineage: Bacteria > Pseudomonadota > Gammaproteobacteria > Eutrophobiales > Eutrophobiaceae > JAAXHV01. Next base: position 226,562 of record OZ242169.1, on the reverse strand, counting down.
GCTCCTATGATTTCTTTGATAAGATGGGTTTTGTCGGGTTGCCGCGGGGACATGCCTACATGGGAGGTAAAACGAGCATTTTCAGCCACTACCAGGTCTATCCCGACTACCTGCAAACCATGGAACAGGCCTACGGCAGAGCGCGTACCGAGGAAATACTCTCATTCAACCGCCACAACGGACTGATCTACCCGTCCTGCACGGTACGCGATAATATCCAGTCCATCCGCGTGGTAATACCTGTCTCGGTAAATGAAACCATCATTGAATCCTGGACTTTCAGGTTGAAAGGCGCGCCGCCCAGGATGCTGGAGCGAACCCTGCGCTATTCCCGCCTGGTTAACTCCCCCGCATCAATGGTCGGTCCGGACGATCTGGACTGTTACATTCGCATACAGGAAAGCGCCACGGCCGGGACCATCGAATGGATAGATATGCAGCGCCATTTCGGCAGGGAAGTCCGGGACGGGGAAAGGCTAACGGCAACGGGCACCAGTGATCTGGCGTTACGCAACCAGTACACTGCCTGGCTGGAATACATGACCGGGATTGGGGTCAGGTCGCACATTGCACACACAAAGAAATGAGTGTGAAGTTGTGAAACCCACTGCATGTGCAATGTGCGACCTGACCCCAATCTCCGAAGCAATCACGGACCTGATCCGCCTGGAGACCAGGTGCCTGAACGAAGCGGATCTGGATACCTGGATATCCCTGTTCACGGAAGAGGGCTATTACTGGATGCCCCTTGAACAGGAGCAAACCAGCCCGGAAGAGCATGATTCCCTGATCTACGACAACCGCGCCCTGATGGAAATACGCAAGTTCAACCTGCACAATCCTTTGTCGCCTTCCATGCAATCCAAGGTGCGTTCCGTCCGCGTCCTGTCGGACCTTGAAACAGATACCGCGGCGCATCCCGCAGGAGAAATTACCGTCAAGGCCAGCGTTATTGCCGTGATATATCATCGCAAGCAGGATACCTTCGCCGGCGCCGTCACCTGGCGCCTTACAGAGACGGAAGAGGGGTTGAAAATAAAGTCCAAGCGGGTGGACCTGCTTAACGCAGACGCGCCGTTGGACAGTATTATGATGTATATCTGAGTCGCTGCCCCTGGGCTGCATGTAAAGGGGGGACAAATTTCAAATTTGTCCCCGACCGGCGCCGGAAGAAAAATGAATCTGTCTCCTTTTCTCTTCATGGAAGTATTCAACAAGAATACTGTGAGGTAAAGCTACAACAATTTAAAATCCGCCGAAAGCTTCGACCAATGGGATCTGAGGACTTCCTTATGTAGTTCCTGCATGGGCAGGTTCTCTAACATCCCGGGCCACAAGTCACGGGCTGCCGTCAGAGCATCAAGCAAATGCGCTTTCACGGCAGGCCACGGGACGCCTATCCGGTTACTCCAGGTCTGAAAAGCCTGCAAACTCATGGAATACCATTTTTTCTGTTTGCCAAGGTTCAACGCGAGGCCGGTTTCGCCTTGGACGTACGGCAGCGTCGACACGATGTCGTACGCCGGGGCCAGTCTCGGGTTGACGGCATCGGGATAAATCAGGGACCAATTCTTCAAATGGGCATCGCCGTTGGCCAGCAGGATATTCGCCAGCAGGCGGCGGGCCATTTGCTGGATATCTTCCAACCCGCCCGCGCCATAACGATATAGTGCGGTAGCAACCTGTTCGTAATTGGTCTTTCCATACTTATCATGGGCGAAAAACTCGAATACCTGGGCGAAGTCTTCCGTATGGATACGCCCCTGGGCGCTCCGGTCAAAACGGCGGATGGCGTAGGCAAGTTCTTCATCAGGTAACTGGATTTCAGGCAGGTTATCCAGAGAATCCAGAGAAATGAGCGCTATCTCAGGGATACCCACGCCCATGGATTCGGCCAGTTTCATAGCGCTGTATTCATTTTCCGGCACGTTCCTGTGAAGAGTGGATGGTGTTTTAACAATCCAACTATCAGTCCCCAACTCAGCGCTTATGTTGTACCGTCCGTCCTGCCGGATGGTGGAAAATTTTATTTGAATACCGGCAAGTGAATACTTTTGCGCAACTCCCTCAAGGTCAATTTGAACCGCCTCTGTCCGGCTCCTCGCAGACAAAGCCCAGACAGGAATCTCAGCGGCTGGCACAGGCGCTGCCACGATAGCCCCAGGCAGGTTGTTGCCAACCCATGCCAGTAAAGGGAACTCGTTTGTGGGATGAATTTTCAATGCTCTCGATAGCAGTTCCCGCAGCGCACCTTCCGGCAACAAATTGGACAAGACGGCCGGGACTCTCTGAGAACTCACCAACACCCTGTCCAGGTAGTTCGGGTTCATCTTTTGAGTCAGCGTCATTATTGGCTGGCTTTGCTCCCGTAAGGCCTTGTATTCCGGGTCGAAGGTTAATATGTTCTTGCCGCCGATGTAATGGGTGAGTATTCCGATCCTCTGTCCGTGCAGTGTCAGTTGCAACGCTGCTATGGATTCTACCAGCCGGTTTGTCGATTCCATTGTTATTCATCCTCAAATTCTTTCAACATTGAGGACCATGAGGATTCTTTGACATCATCCTCCCAATCAGCATCAGCAGGCATGGTGTCATAGTCATGCTCACCCGGTCGCAGCACATTTTCCAGGTGTCGAACCTGCTCGCGGGGCACCAGCAGGAGTTCCAGGCCCATGCCTTCCAGTACACGTAAAAGGGTGGAAACCCGTATGTCATGACCGGCCTCAACTCGCTGGTATTGCTGCTGTGACATGCCTATTTTCATCAGCATATCCGATTGATTCAACCCCAGCGCGCGCCGGCGCTTTTCAAGTTCGAAAGAAAGTTCGATCAGTGTTTTCATGGTGGCTAACCAGGTTATTCAATAGATACAATAAATTAATAGTTTAACAATGATTATACATTATATTAATTGTAAATTCATTAAAATACATTAAATTAATTGTTAATATGGAATTAATATTACGCCGGCATGTCTCAGCGTTCCCTGGCGAGAGACCCGAAAATCTCCTCAGGTTCTGTAAATATACAGAAAGCCGGTGAGGCTATATCCGGAGGAGTTTGTGAAGTGTTTGGAGTTGTGAACAGATAAGCATAGCGATACCTGCTGAACGGGTCGGTGACGAATGCCTGCTGACCTCCCCCCAAGCTATTACTGGTACAAAAAAGGGGAGAGGGGCAGAAAACCGGAAATCTTGAATTTACAGGTGTCTAGTTCCGGGGTGAGGTCAGTCAAATAATTATTGATGGGATTTTATAATTCCCTATAACAAAATCACTACCGAAATTCCGATGAAACAAAAACGAACTATCAATCGGTTAAGGTAGTCTTACTTTAAAGCGGTCTCAATTTTCTTGACAACAGTACTAGATGTAGTACTGTTGATAACAAGTTGGCTTTGGAGGCAAGGCAACTCCCACTTTTTGTTATCATTATGTTATAGCTATAATAAAAATTTATAAATTTCATGACTATTGATTTTACCAATCCAGTAATTTATATATTAATACTTACCATTTTTTCGTCTCTTATTGGTATCGGTGTATGGATAGGTAGCGTTAATACAGACAGAAAATCATTTAAGGAATTTATGAATGAAGTACGTGATGATATTAAAAAAATACTTGACCGTCTCCCTGCAAAAGCTGTTGCTTCTGGTAGTCCAATTCAGTTGACTAATTTAGGGCAAAGTATATCTAAACAAATTGATGCTAAAAAAATAGCTATAGAACATGCTCACAAAGTATTCGATCAGGTTAAAGATAACCCTCCTTCAAAGCCGACCTTAAAACTTGTGCCCGTGCCTGATTGACGCCGCCCTTGATATGTGTCTGTTACGGGCGTCTCTTCGTACTGGCCAACCTTGGCGTTTGGAGAGTGACGGAAAAAGCGGGGACAGACCACGTTTTAGTCTTCAGAGAAAACGTGGTCTGTCCCCTGTTTCTTAAATGCCTGCTACGTCCCTGTATGTAACATTGGTGGAGGCGGCCGGAGTCGAACCGGCGTCCGCGAGCCATCAACCTTCGGTTCTACATGCTTAGCCGAATCTTTAAATTTAATCACCTGATACCCGAAACGGCGGGGGAAGACAGGCAACGAGTCCATTAAGTTTTAGCGAATCCGCGCTGGACAAACTTCATCGCGATCTTGTGTATCTGACCTCTGAGTTGAAAGCACAAGCACAAATCAGTCAGAGGCTAGCTGGGTTTAGGCAGCTAGAGCGTAGTTGTACTTTTCGTCAACTATTAAATATGCAGATAGATTTACGAGGTAATCTGCACCTCGGCATGCCCCTTGGGATTCAGTACCCTCGTCGAAACCAAGTACGCCCCCATTAACACCAATGATATTCAGTAGGCGGAATATCAAACTGGAATATAGCGGTTTTTTGGGTAAAAATCAAGAGCACATTGATACGGGGAGGGGGTCAACAGAATTACAAAAAAAGTTTTGACAAACTAAAGCAATCAGCTATAGTTTGCATACCTGATCGACGGGGCATTGGTGTTAAGCCGTTGCGGGGTCGTCAAGGTTTTCGGATGCGGGTAGGCGCTCACAGGGTGATTTTTGAGCGGGACGACGAAGGACATTTGATTGAAATATTACATATTGGCCCGCGAGGCGATGTTTATAAATAGGGGTGCATATTATGACCGAACCGCAAATTATTCTCGATAACAGGGGCAATCCGGTGTTTGCCGTAATCCCGTGGCGGGAGTATCAATATCTGACGGCGGGAAGTGCAGACACGATGCAAACCGACGAGGAGTTATACGACGAAGCAAAATCCACCGGTGACGAAGCTTTTCCCATTGAGGTGGCAGACCGTCTTCTGGCAGGGGAAAACCCGATCAAGGTATATCGCAGCCAGCGCGGCATGACGCAGAACCAACTGGCGGCAGCGGTCAGTATCAACGCGGTTTATCTGTCACAGATCGAAACCGGAAAACGCACCGGCTCGGCAAGAACCCTGGCCGCCATAGCCACCGCCCTGAATGTTGACGTGGGTGATTTAATTTTGACTCATCGCTCATCGTAATATATCCCTGGGAGAAGTCAGGGTTTGTCTCCTTTTCTTCCTTGCCATATTGGCAGTATCCAGGAATTAAGCATTGTATCCCCGGAACTTGGGAACTTGGAAGGTAATCAGAAAATTTAGATTGAAAATTCCGGCGCCTTCCCTGGCGCTGAAATCTTTATTACCAGGCGGCGTTTTAGAAGCGGTATTCGCCGGTCAGGTACCAGGCAAAATCACGGGCCAGGACGTCGTTCTGCGTGCGTGCCGATCCGGAAAGCTCCGTGTAGATTATGCGACGCTTGTCAAAGATATTATTCGCATGGAAGATAAGCGAATACTTGTCATTGGCGCTGTCCCAGCCCACACTGGCATTCATCAGGCCATGGGACTGCATCACGCTGCCCGGGTCGTTAGCCGGGTCAAAAAACACCTTGGTCCGGTAGTTGTAATCCAGCCGTGCGATGATGGTGCCCATATCGCCGAGGCCGAACTCCTTGATGAGCGAGGCGGCCAGCGACCAGCGCGGCACCTGCGGCAACCTGTCACCCTTGGCAGGGCCGCCGGTGTTAAATACTGTGGGGTCGGATTTCGTGATCACCGCATCGAGATGACCGAGGGCCACTTCAAGGAACAAGGTGTCAAGCGGCGACCAGCGTGATTCCAGTTCGAAACCCTTGATCTCGCCTCACCGGCATTGTCAAGCTGTGGGGCGATACCTTCCGGCGCCAGGGTTTCCAGTTGAATGTCCGTGTAATCGGCGTAGAAGGCGGCCACGTTCAGGACAAAGTTTCCGTTTGGGTGGTTATATTTGAAACCGATTTCGAAAGATTCCACGAACTCCGGGTCGTAGGTGGGCGCTTTGGCGCCAAATACACCGGCATTACGCTGCTGCACGCCACCACTCTTGAAACCTTCCGAGTAGGTGAAATAAGTCATGAGGTGTCATTCCAGTCGTAGGAAATATTCGCCATGGGGGTCCAGTCGTCGGCCTTCAGGGTCGTGGTGCCGTCGGATATCAGCTTCACCACCAACCCGGGTGGCGCAAAAACCGGTCTGGCGGACTGAATATTCACGCCGTCACTGGTGACGATGAAATCCTTGCTATCATCGGTGTAGCGCATGCCGGCCGTAATATGTAACTTCTCCGTCACATCAAAGGTACCCTGGGCAAAGCCCGCGATACTTTCATGGTCGAACTTGGCGCCACTTTCAATGTCAACCGCGGCAAAATCCACAGGGTTGTAGTTATTGCCGTCTTCCGTGAAATAGAAGCCACCCAGAATCCATTGCAGGCGGTCGTTAACAGCCGTACCCAGCAACTGTATTTCCTGGGAAAACTGCTCCTGCACATAAATTTCATCCCTTACCCAGGACAAAAAGAAAGGCGTGTTGTCACCATCATGGGCAAAGGAACTGTCAACATTCCGATAGGCGGTTATCGACTTGATTTCCAGGTTGTCTGAAATCTGCCAGTCAATCGTGCCCGAGAAACCATAGATATCGTTATCAGAGTAAGTCGGCATGGTACCCGTATTCTTCCCAAGGGCTATGTTGTTGGCATTGGCGCAACCTGAGGTGGTTCCCTCAGCGAGTCCGGGCACCGGGGCCCTGGCATTACAGTTGCTGAACCCTCTGGCGAAAGGCGTACCGGGGTTACCGAAACCAGCCGGGCCACCCAGGCCAGGGCCGCCGTTCGCAGGATTAAAAGGCGAATTCGCGCCAAGGAAAAAATTGTGCTCGGTGGGAGAATTGCCGGTATCTCTGGGATCGTTTGGATCAGGCGGAATAAAGTTTACGACGCGATCGGGATTGCGCGAAGCCACACGGGCCTGGCCATTTTCCCTGTCACGGGAGTAGTCGCCGCTGAGATTAATTTCGACGTCATTGTTCACCCGCCAGCGTAAGGCGCCGCGGAAGGCTAGGGTATCATCGTCCCCGGTATCCATACCGTTAATGGGGTTCACGACGAAACCATCCTGGTCAAACTTGGCGACCGTCGCATTCATATAAAGATTGTCGCTGAGCGGGACATTGACCTTGCCGAGCACATCGACCCGGTCATCGATGCCTACTCTTACCCGTACCTTGCCCTCAAATTCTTCATGGGGTTTCACGGTGTGGATAGCTATGGCGCCACCCGTGGTATTACGGCCGAACAGGGTGCCCTGGGGACCGCGCAGGACTTCAATACGGTCCACATCGATCAGGTCCAGCACCGAACCGATGCTGCGGGCGAAATAGACGCCATCCACGTAGATGCCTACACCCGGGTCGGCAGAGGGGATAAAATCCCGCTGGCCGACGCCGCGGATAAACACGGCGGCGCTACTGCCGCCACCACCGTTGGTGTTGATATTGTCAAAAGACATATTAGGCGTCAGCCCGGCAATTTCATCGACCCTCTGGACCCCGCGTGCTTCCAGGCTCTCGCCACTGAAGACGGACACGGCAATGGGGGTGTCCTGTAAACCCTCTTCGCGTTTTCTGGCGGTAACTTTTATTTCTTCCATTAGTGCGCCAATACCACTTTCGCTGTCTTGGGCATAAACGGGTATGACCAATACGCTGCCAAGACAAATACATAAACTTTGAATAAGTGCTTTATTCAATACATTCATTTAGTTACCCTCGATAATCGTGAAATCAAAAGCCTTCCCCATTTTTCATGAATCGCGCGATTCTCAATCTGATGAAGGGAGACAACAGAAATACAAACGCACAGTATAACAGTGAATTTCAGGGATACAATACTTAAGGAACCTCTGATTAAGTCCAGAGGTTCCTACGGTACAGGGATGTACCGTCAAAATCAATGACTATATGTCATTGATTTTGGAAGGAAAACAAAAATCGCATTTTTGTTTTCTGTGCTCTGACAAGTCCTGGACGGACTTGATCAGAGCTTCCTTAATTGTCCCGCCGTTGTCTTGGCCCCCATACCATTCCGGAGGGTGGTGGCCGTAGTACCACTTATGAAGTGAATTTGAATGTTTAAATTCGATAATTAGAGGCAAGTGAAATACATGGCGCCGGTCTCCGGCACCAAGACCTTACCCCCTCCGTTTTTGTACATACCTTTCATCCAGTTCTTTCACGGACGGACAGCCGATCAGCATTAAACTCCGTTTGATTTCTTCGGTCAGCAACTGCAAGGCCCGGTCTACGCCGGCCTCACCCCCGGCGCCAAGGCCGAATAGGTAGGCCCGTCCGATCATTACCGCCCTGGCGCCTATGCCCAAGGCCTTGATCACGTCGGTGCCGCGCCGGATACCGCCGTCCAGTATGATTTCGACCTGCTCACCTACAGCATCGACAATTTCAGGCAGGACGCTGATAGGATTGAAAGGTGACTATTACACGAATATCAATTGTCCTGCGTATCCTGCGCCCGCACTTTCCGGTGAATCTACGTCTTGCCGGGCGCACATTACCTGTGGCGCAGCCCATGCGGGGGCGGAACGTTGAACAGTCAAGGCGAACTGGTGCGAGAGGTCGAGGTGCTACGACAGTGAATACCTGATTCCAGTTCCAGTACAAGGAGACCCTGTTGACCTACTCACACCTCGCCCGGCCGGAGCCATGCGGTAGCCGACCCCGCGCTCGGTCATGATGTAAGTTGGCGCATTTGCATCGTCGCCGAGCTTCTGCCGCAGTTTCTTGATGAAGGCCCGCACCAGTTTCGGATCGCCGTGGTTGCGCCCGCCCCAGACCTGGCGCAGCAGCGTATCGTAGGTCGTTACCCGTCCTGCGTTGAGCGCGAGCACGCGCAGCAAATTGTATTCGGTGGCCGTCAGTTCCAGCGCCCGCCCGGCCAGCGTCACCCGGCGCCGGTCGTGGGCGATGGTCAACTCCCCCAGCACGAAGGGATCGGGCGCCGCCCACCTGCGCAGCGCCGCCCGGATGCGCGCCGTCAGCTCCGTCGGTGAGAAGGGTTTGACGATATAGTCGGCGGCGCCGCTATCCAGCGCGCGCACAATGGTTTCCTCCCGGCGGTACCCGGAGATGAAGATGACCGGCAGGTCGGCCAGTGCCGGGGTGTGTTCCATCAGTTCGATGCCGTCGGTCCCGGGCAGCATCAGGTCCAGCAACACCAGTGCCGGCTTCTTGTTACTGATGATGTCCGACAACTCATTATGGTCGCCGGTCACCAGCGCCTCGAAGCCCGCCTCGGTGAGCGTATTGCGCACGTAGTGCAAGCGTTTGCGGGTCGTCGTCCACGACCAGGATACGTACCGGCTCTCGCCCTGTCGGGTGCGGCCCCGGCCCGCCCCAATCAGTACCGGCCACGGCGCCGGTCTCCTCGGCCACCGGGAGTGTGAACGTGAACCGGGTACCCTGGCCCGGCCCGCCGCTTGCGGCGCGAATGCGCCCGCCGTGGGCCTCGACCAGCCCCTTGCAGATGGCCAGGCCGAGCCCGGAACCGCCCGGCCCGGAGTCCTGACCGCCCCCCACTACGCCGGCGTACTTGTTAAACAGGTGCGCCAGGCGCTCGGGCGCAACGCCCTGGCCTTCATCGGACACCGATAGCGCCACGTGGACCCCGTCGCGCACGGCGGACACCCGGATGGGCGCTGACTCCGGGGCGTACCGGGCGGCGTTGGACAACAGGTTGTTCAGCACCTGCACGATGCGCCGCGGGTCGGCCATGACCCGCGGCAGGTCCGGCGCCAGGTTGATGAGGACGGTGTGCCGGGCGCCACTGCTCAGGAACGTGTTGCGCGCCTGGTCCACCAGGGCGCCCACTTCTGAAGGTTCCGGGGCGACCGACAGCGTACCGCTGTCGATACGCCCGGCATCCAGCAGGTCGGCGATGAGGCCGCTCATGTGGTCGGCCTGCTCGTCGATGATGCGGAAGAACTGCAGCATCTCGGCCGCACCGAACACCGGCGAAGCGCCGAGCACCGTGGCGGTCGAGCCCTTGATGGAGGTCAACGGCGCCCGCAGTTCGTGGCTCACCATGCTCAGGAACTCGGCCCGCATCCGGTCCATCTTCTCCAGCGGCGCCAGGTCCTGCATAGTGACGACCACCGACTCCACCACGCCGTCCTCGGCGCGGATCGGGGTCGCGTTGATCAGCGTCGTGACGCTACGCCCGTCGGGGGTGGACAGCACGACCTCCTCGACGCGCACCGTCTCGGCGCCGGCCAGTTCTCCGGACAGCGGGAGCTGGTCGAGTGCGATCTCGCGCCCGTCGGCGCGCCGGCAGGTGATCTCGTTGAGCAACTGCTCAGGGGGAGTGCCGGGCAGGTGCAGGTGCTCCACTATCCGCGTTGCTTCACGGTTGAGCGAGACCAGCGCGCCTGTCTTCGCATTGAACACCACGACCCCGACCGGCGACGTGTCCACCAGGGCCTCCAGATCGGCGCGGGCGAGGCGTTCGGCGCGATACGTGCGGGCATTGGCGATGGCGCTGCCCGCCTGTGAGGCAAACAGCACCAGGATCTCTTCATCGTCGTCGCTGAACGCCTTCCCACCCTCCTTATCCACCAGGTAGAAGTTGCCGACGTGCACACCCTGGTGGCGCATCGGCGTACCCTGGAAGGTCCTGGACGGCAGCAGGTCGGCGGAGAAGCCGAGCGCGCGCACGAATGCATGCACGTCCGCCAGCCTCAGCACACCCGGCAGGTCGCGCAAATGCTCAAACAGCCGCGGCCCGTCAGGCCACTCCACCAGCCGGCGGTGCTCCTCGGCGCTCAGTCCGGCGCTAACGAAGTCCTGGGGTTGCCCGGCAGCGTCGAGGGTAATGATAAGGCCGTAGCCTGAGCCGGTCAGCGTCCGCGCACTTTCCACGACCTCGTGCAGCACCGTATCGAGATCGAGACTGGCGCTGATGCGCAGGCTTGCCGCACTCAGGACGGATATGCGCCGCCGTAGTGCCTCGACCTCCCGCATCAGGTCGTCATTATTGCTCATCAGCCTGCCTCCGCAGAGTGCCGCGCCGCAGGTACTGTGCGCCCGGCAAGACGTGGATGCGTCGGGAAGTGCGGGTACGGGGGACACAGAACAGCTGATAGTCGCATAATAGTCACCTTTTTATTCTTATAAAGAACACTATATTCACACAAAGCCTTGTACAATTGCAATGTCTTTGCTAAAAAAAATAAATTTAAACAGGTCGCTGTTTAAAACTCTCATATCACGATGTTGCTAACCCCCCCCAGGGCTTGTGAACTGGCTGAAAGTTGGACATTACCTGCGCCACTGGCTACGGCAGAGGTGCGCATGGACGACGGCGCCCTGATAATTTTACGGCGGCATGGCAACCCGAAAGGACAGCGCCTTGTTTTAAGCCACGGGAACGGGCTTTCGGCAGACCTGTATTATCCTTTCTGGTCGCTGTTAACTGACAGTTTTGATATTGTCATCTATGATGTTCGCGGCCATGGTTGGAACCCGGTCAGCGATCTTCGGGTACACAACTTCCTGAGGTTCGCCAATGACAACGTGACTATCTTCCAGGCCATCGATCGGCATTTCGGGAGGAAACCGAAGATTGGCGTGTTCCATTCCATGTCGGCATTGATCGCGATCCTTCAAGAACAACAGGATAGCATATTCTCTGCTCTGCTCCTGTTCGAACCGCTGCTTAAACTTCCCTGGGGCACTAATGTGGATATGGGGAACATGGAACACAGGGTGAGCACTTACACCCTGAAACCCCGTAGCAGGTTCAATACCCGCGAGGAGTTAACGCAGATACTTATTGGCAAACCTGCCTTTGCGTGCATGCAACGCGGCATGGTAGACCTACTCTCCGAGACAGTGCTGCGCCCTTGCACCGATGGGACCGGGTATGAATTATGTTGCCCGGTTGAGCAAGAGGCACGGGCATGGGAGTTTTTTTCCTTCTGGGTTCAATACTCCGAAATAGAGAATCTTGCCTGCCCGGTGAAGGTTATTGGAGGTGACCCGACTGATCAATATTCGTTTACCCCGGGCCCGAACCTGGCCAGCATTTTTAATGTGGACTACGATTTTATACCCGAAACCACGAATCTTTTCATGCTGGAGGAACCGGAGGAGTGCGCCGCGCTGACATTTGAATTTCTGGAGAATCTTGAAATAAACCCCCGATGCGAATTATTCGTGGCTCCTTTGTCAACGAATTGATGGAGACATACGAGGTTTTTGAAAGATGACGCAAATACAAGTACCCTCAGATTACGTCGAGAGCTACCGGCAAGCCCGGCGCCTCGACCCGGCGGTTGCCGACAACTACATCAAACATACTTTGATCGGTGACCCTGAGTTGGACCCGGTAATGCAGGAACTCTCCTCAATGCCTCCGGACGACCTGCACCGGTTCATCGGGGCTGCCGTAGAGCAACATGATGAGGGTGTGCGCAAGGCGCCGCAAGTCCTGCGCGATTTTTTCAAAAATCTTGAAGAGTCGCCTCCCTGGCTCAACCGCAGGGCCTTCGAACCGGGCATTCGCGCCTTCTACGCAAACGTAGACTTCATGCTCGTCGCATTCGTTACCGGGGTGGTGGTGGAAGGCTTTTCGACGCGTATCGCCAAGTCTTTCAGGATTACCGGACGCGTGGCGGCGACCAAAAGACGTCTCCAGCAGAATAATCGCCACATGTTGGAAATATTTTTCCCCGAAGGCATGCAGAGAGATGGTGACGGCTGGAAGTTATCCACGCGCATTCGCTTCGTTCATAGTCGAATAAGGACCCTGCTGGCGAACTCCGATGATTGGGATCACGAAGCCTGGGGCGTGCCGGTAAGCACCGCACACCTGGGTTATGCCATATCCGTCTTTTCCAAGCGCCTGTTGGATTATTCGAGATTGGTGGGAGCGAGTTTCAACAAAGAAGAACGAGAGAGTATTATGAGTGTCTGGCGCTACGCCGGCCATCTCATGGGGATCCCTGATACCATCCTCTATAAAAACACCGCAGAGGCGGAAAAGATATACAAGATAGGCCACATGTGCGAGCCGCCGGCAGACACCGATTCGATAACCGTGGCGAACACGCTGATCCAGGCCATTCCGTCAGTTGCGGGTATAGCAGATCCGGTTGAAAGTGAAGAGTTGCTGGCTTTGGCTTACCGTCTCTCTCACGCGCTTTCGGCGGGAGAACCTGGCGGCGGTACAGGTCAAACCGTCTTATTGCCGTATTCAGCAACCCCCATGACCCCACCCTTCTCGTTTTTGAACATATCTTTCATCCAGTTCTATCACGGACGGACAGCCGATCAGCATTAAACTCCGTTTGATTTCTTCGGTCAGCAACTGTAAGGCCCGATCCACGCCGGCCTCTCCCCCTGCTCCAAGGCCGAACAGGTAGGCTCGTCCGATCATAACCGCCGTGGCGCCCAGACCGAGCGCTTTGATCACGTCGGTGCCACGCCGGATACCGCCATCCAGGATGATTTCGACTTGCTCTCCCACCATATCGATAATTTCAGGAAGCACGCTGATAGGGGACGGCGCGTGGTCAAGCTGCCGCCCACCATGATTGGATATGATCACCGCTGTTACGCCTATCTCGACAGCGCGTCTGGCGTCCTCCGCGGTCAATATTCCCTTAATCGCGAAGGGCCCACCCCACTCCTGAATCATCCATTCCAGGTCTTTCCAGGTCAGGCTAGGATCGAACTGTGAAGTGGTATAGTCAATAACGGAGAACAGGTTCTTTCCAGCCGTGGCATGGTTGCGTACGTTTTCCAGAGACATACGCGAACTGGTCAGAAAGTCCCACAGCCACCCCGGTCGCTTCAATGTATCAAGGATATTGGAAAGTTTGATCTTGGGCGGCACCGTGAACCCGTTCCGGAGGTCCCGTTCCCGCTGCCCTGCTGCGGGGAAATCAACCGTCAGGCACAAGGCAGTGTAGCCGCTTGCTTTGGCCCGCCGGATAAATTCCTTCAATATCCCACGGTCCCGCCAGACATAGAGTTGCAGCATCTTCGGCCCATCGGTGGTTTCGGCGATATCTTCAATCGATGTGGTAGCCATCGAAGACAGGGAATACATCGTGTTGACTTTTCGCGCCGCTCTGGCTACTGCCCTCTCACCGGTATGATGAAACAACATGGACATGCCCGTGGGTGCCAGCACGAAAGGCACGCCGATGGCGGCGCCTAGCACTCTCGTGGATAAATCCACATGCTTGACGTTCACCAGATAACGCGGGCGTAAATCATAACGATAAAAGTCAGACTGATTGCGCTTCAGCGTAACTTCATCCTCTGCAGCGCCGTCCATGTAATCGAATACCGCTTTGGGTAATCGTCGTATCGCAGCCCGACGCAAATCGGCAATTGAATGGCATGCTGATAATCTTTTATTCATGGTTATTCCCTCATCATTAAATTTAAACCGATGACTTTAACTATTCAGTGTGCCTGTATTTCTGACAAATTCCTTGATGTTTATATTTTTAAGTTTAAAATATTATTTTATAAGAAAAAAGAAAATACTTACTCACTTAGAACGTATACGTGATAGATTGAGCATTTCCAGCATACCTGATTGACGGATATCGCTGCTATATGCATTACTATAAATATACAACTACGTCTCATGTGTATAAATGAATAAAATCAAAGCACAGGCTTTGCCGCACAGGAAAATAGGCAGTACAGATCTTGAAGTCGTAACCCTGGGTCTGGGTTGCGCCAGCCTGGGGAATCTTTATCGCCCAGTTTCCGATGAACAGGCAAGGGAGACGGTGCAGGGCGCCCTGAACGCGGGCCTGCGTTATGTGGATACCGCTCCCTATTACGGTTTTGGCCTGAGTGAACGCAGGGTCGGTGACGTACTGCGCGGGGTGTTCCGTGACAGTTTTGTCTTGTCAACCAAAGTGGGTCGCCGGCTACAACCATGCGGAACGGTGGATGGAAACGAAATGCGCCATGGTTTCTGTTCACCCATGCCGTTCGAACCTGTTTACGATTACTCCTACGACGGCATCATGCGCTCTTATGAAGACAGCCTCCAGCGCCTGGGTTTGGACCGCATCGATATTCTTTACATCCATGACATTGGCAGGGTTACCCATGGTGACGACAACGCACGGTTATTCAAGGACGCCATGGAAGGTGGCTGCAAGGCCCTGGATGAACTGCGTTGCGCAGGACAAATCAGAGCGTTCGGACTCGGCGTGAATGAATACGAGGTCTGTGAACAAGCGCTTGACTATTGTGATTTTGATTGTTTCCTGCTGGCTGGCCGTTATACCCTGCTCGAACAGGATGCATTGAACAGCTTTCTGCCCAGGTGTGTAGAGCGTGGCGTCTCGGTCATCATCGGTGGTGTCTACAATTCCAATATTCTCGTCCTGGGAACCCGGTCCAATAAGACACTCTATTACAATTATGAGCCGGCGCCCCGGGCAATCATCGAGCAGGTGCAGCATCTGGAAAATGTCTGTGCTGAGTTCCAGGTACCCTTACCTGTCGCGGCGTTGCAGTTTCCCCTGGCCTGTCCGGCCGTAGCTGGCGTGATCGTAGGCATGGGGAGCCCGCAACGGATAAATCAAACTCTGGAATTTTTTACCCGTCCCATTCCCGGTGAATTCTGGCAGGCGTTACGTGTTGAAGGTCTGTTGCACTCGGCTGCACCTGTGCCGGAAGGAGATCAGACATTACATGCCTGAACCGGAACGCATCGACAGTCACCAGCACTTCTGGATGCTCAGTCGCGGTAACTACGACTGGTTGACGGAGGAACTTGAGCCCTTGTACAAGGACTTCCTCCCGGATAATTTACGTCCACATCTGGCGCGGGCGGGTATCGGGCAAACAGTCCTGGTGCAGGCGGAGCCTGCCATGGGAGAGACATATTATTTATTGCAACTTGCGGAACAGACTGATTTTATCGGCGGTGTGGTCGGTTGGGTGGACATGGAAAATCCAATAGCTCTCACGACCCTTCAAATGCTTGCCGGAGGTTCGTTTTTCCTCGGTATCAGGCCGATGATCCAGGACATTCCCGACCCGGCCTGGATGTTGCAGTCGCAACTGCAAGCGGTTTACGACAAGCTGATCGAATTGGATCTCACTTTCGATGCCCTGGTAAAACCGCAGCACCTGCAGTACCTGTACGACTTATTGCAGCGTTATCCGGACTTAGCCGTTGTCATCGACCACGGGGCCAAGCCGGACATCGCCAACGGGTTATTTCAACCTTGGGCAGACAATATTGAGACCATCGCGGCCAACACCGGTGTTTACTGCAAGTTATCGGGCCTGATGACAGAAGCAGGCAATGAACCGGTGTACGAAAAGGTTCAGCCCTACATGCAACACCTGCTGGATTGTTTCGGCGCCGAGCGCCTGATGTGGGGTAGTGACTGGCCGGTATTGGAGCTGGTTTCGGACTATCACTCATGGAATGACATGGTCAAACTGTTCCTGCATGGTCTGGGTGAAATCGACCGGTTGCGTATCATGGGTGGTAATGCAAAGAATTTTTACGGTCTCTGACGGCAATCAGGCACAGTAATCATGACGCAATCCAACTTTATTCTGTTGCACCCGGATGACAACGTACTGGTATGTCGCCGGTCGGGAAGGGCTGACGAGACGATACTGATAAATGAAGAAAAAATCGTATTGATGCAGGAGATGGAACTCGGCCACAAGGTCGCCAGACGAACAATATCAAAAGGGGGAAAAATCGTGAAATATGGAGTAACCATCGGTTCTGCATTGCAGGACATCTCTCCGGGAGAGCATGTGCACCTGCACAACATGAAGAGTGATTACCACCCTCCACACGACCGGGAGCGATTGCATGAAATCAGCGACTATAAATAAGGTTGAAACATGAAGGGGTACCTCCGTAATGACGGCCGTAAGGGGATCCGCAATGTGGTTATTGTCGTTTACCTCGTGGAGTGCGCGCACTATGTTGCGCGCGCTATCGTCCGGCGCAGTGATGATATGGCGGTACAACTGATCGGTTTTCCCGGTTGTTTCCCGAATGATTATGCGTTGAGGATTATGCAGGCATTGGCTACGCACCCGAACACAGCCGCAGTGTTGCTCGTTTCATTGGGCTGTGAAGGTTTCAACCGTAATGCGCTCGCCCGGACTGTCCGAGCGAGCGGCCGGCCGGTAGAGACTCTGGTGATACAGCAAGCCGGTGGCACCCGGAAAACGATTGACGCGGGATTGGCCGCCATCGCGGCGCTGAAATCCCGGATTGCCGAGGTTGAACGGGTTGAAATGACCCTGAACGACCTGGTCGTAGGAACGATTTGCGGTGGTTCCGACGGCACCAGTGGTATTTCCGCCAACCCGGCCGTAGGCAATTGTTTCGATCAGCTCGTTCGGGACGGCGCCACCTGTATCTTTGAAGAAACCGGCGAACTCATAGGTTGTGAACAGGTAATGATGGAGCGGGCCGTTACCTCCGAACTGGCAAAAGAAATAGAGCGTTCCATCATCAAGGCCGTGCATTATTACCGGGTCATGGGTTACGGCAGTTTTGCGCCGGGCAATGCGGAAGGCGGTCTCACCAGCCAGGAAGAAAAATCCATGGGCGCTTACGCGAAATCCGGTGCATCACAAATACATGGCCTGATAAAACCGGGAGATATTCCACCGCGAGGCGGGCTTTACCTGATGGACGTGGTGCCGGACGGTGAGCCCCGTTTCGGTTTCCCCAACATCGCCGATAACGCCGAAATTGTCGAACTCATTGCCAGCGGCAGCCACCTAATTCTGTTCACCACGGGCCGGGGTTCCGTGGTCGGGTCGGCTATCTCCCCCGTCATCAAGATTTGCGCAAATCCCGAGACCTATCGCAATATGGCGGACGATATGGACATCAATGCCGGAAAGATAATTGATGGAGAAGCTGACCTTGAGGAAATTGGGGGTGAAATCTATCAAAAACTGATGGATGTGGTCTCAGGCGAACAAAGCAAATCCGAAGCGCTGGGGCACCAGGAATTTATCCTGACCTATAAATCCTTTGAGCCGATTGGCCCCGCCTGCCTGCCCGCAGCCTGACAGGAGAAAAGCATGGCCCGGTTAAGCGGAAAGACAGCGCTCATAACGGCAGCCGGACAAGGCATCGGCAGGGCCTGCGCGGAACTCTTTTCCAGGGAAGGAGCCGGTGTGATCGCCGCCGATATCAACGAAGCAGCGTTGGCGAACCTTGAAGGTTGCCGGACCTGCAGGCTGGACGTGACCGATAAGGCAGCCATTGATAAACTGGCCGCGCAACTGGGTTCCGTAGACATCCTGTTCAACTGCGCCGGGTTCGTCGCAAATGGGCCTATCCTGGACTGCGATGAAACAGACTGGGACTATTCGTTCGATCTTAACGTGAAATCAATGTACCGTATGATAAAAGCCTTTCTTCCCGCGCTGCTGGCAGCAGGCGGCGGATCCATTATAAACATGGCCTCCGTCGCCGGTTCTCTCATCGCCGTACCGGACCGCTTTGTCTATAGCGCTACCAAGGCGGCGGTCATCGGCATGACCAGGTCGGTCGCTCTTGACTATATAAAACAGGGCATTCGTTGTAACGCAATTTGTCCCGGCACGGTCGACACCCCGTCGTTGCAGCAACGGCTGTACGCGTTTCACGACCCCGTCAAGGCGCGCAAGGATTTTGAAAACCGCCAGCCCATGGGGCGCCTGGGTACGGTAGAGGAGATCGCTTACCTGGCGCTGTACCTGGCTTCCGATGAATCTTCCTATACCACCGGCGCTGTGATCCCCATCGACGGTGGCTGGTCTGCCTGAAAGATGAAACTGCTTCGTTTTGGTGATCCGGGACGGGAAAAACCCGGCATCCTTGACCAGGAAGGCAATATACGGGACCTCTCCGGGCACGTGGCGGATATCAGCGGCGAGGTACTGACGCCGGAGGGGCTGGATAAACTCCGCCAGGTCGAATTGCATCGATTGCCCCGGGTTGATACGGAACAGCGTTACGGCCCCTGTGTCGGCAGCGTCGGCAAGTTTCTCTGTATCGGCCTCAACTATGCCGATCATGCCAGGGAGTCCGGTATGGAGATACCGGCCGTTCCCGAGTTGTTCTCCAAGGCCACCAGCGCTATCTGCGGGCCGGACGATGACATCGTTAAACCTCTCGGCAGCGCCCGGCTGGATTGGGAAGTGGAGCTTGGTCTCATTATCGGCAGTCACACCGCCTACGTGACAAAAGAAGAAGCAATGGAGCGCATCGCCGGTTACTGTATCGTCAACGACGTCTCAGAACGTAGTTTCCAGTTTGATTACGGCACCCAGTGGGATAAAGGCAAGGGTTGCGATACGTTCGGACCCATCGGCCCGTGGCTGGTGACGCGCGATGAAATCGACAATGTGCTCGACCTGAACCTGTGGCTGGACGTCAATGGCAAACGTTACCAGGACGGCAATACCAGTACCATGATTTTTGATCCTGCATATATCGTCAGCTATTTGAGCTGTTTCATGAGCCTGCAACCGGGAGACATAATTTCCACCGGTACGCCCCCGGGAGTCGGATTGGGACAGAAGCCACCGGTTTATCTTGACGTAGCTGACGTCATGACGCTGGGAATCAACGGGCTGGGACAACAAACCCAGTTTGTGGTTGCCTGCCCGGTCCCATGACATATACATATACACATACTATTATTCACGGTAACCAGGCGCACCGGCCTTGCAACAGTCTCTACTTACCCGAAGGCTTGCATATCATACGGTTTTTATATTTACTGGGTGTTGTTAATTTAATTGGGGGGCTTAATCCAGTGATTAAAAAGAAATTGACATCAACCGGTTCTGTAAGACGAAAAAGCTATACTGCGCCTGCCTTGTCAAAAGGGCTGGATATCCTGGAACTTATGACTACGGAGACTGAAGGTCTGAGCCTGGGTCAGGTTGCCGACAAACTCAGCCGTTCCAAGGGAGAGATATTCCGCATGCTGACAATTCTGGAAGATCGGAATTATATCTACCGTATGCGGGAATCGGAAACCTATACGCTTACCATGAAAATGTTCGAACTTGCGTATCGGCATTCATACGTGAAACGTCTGTCTTCAGCGGTTGAACCGGTTATGCGAAAGCTGGTCCGCGCTATCGAACAGTCCTGCCACCTGGTAATTTACTTTAACGGGCGTGGCGTTGTCATCGCTCAGCAGGACAGTCCCGGCGAGCGCGGTTTGAACGTGCGCCTGGGCGCCACCGCAGCGCTGCCGAATACCTGTTCCGGCCACGTCCTGTTAGCCTTTGCCGAACCGGAACGGCGCAGGGAAATGCTTGCTGAACAAGCGCCCCGCTATAAAAAACTGTTGACGGCAACGGCTGCCGACAGGATGGCAGAGCGCGTCCGCCAACAGGGCTTCGAGCAGATCGAAAGCGGGCAGGTACAAGGGGTTATCGATATCGGTTACCCTGTATTCGACTATTCGGGGAAGAGTATTGCGGCGTTGGTAGTCCCATTTCTTGAGTACCTGGATAGTTCCCACCAGGTCAGTTTTGAAGAAGCCGGAAAACACCTGGAAGCCGCGGCTGCGACAATTTCGACTGCGCTGGGCTATCAGTCTTGACAGTTTACAGTCCCGGTTCCTGAGATTTTTCTACCGGGTTGATAACACGAATAACAATATAGCGGATAATGAGCATAAGACGTATCGGCGGCGTGAAGACAGGCAGCGGCGGGCAGGCATTGCCTTTTTGCCAGGCTGTGAGGGCAGGTGATTGTATTTATGTCTCCGGTCAGGTGGCCATGGATGACGGAGGCGAAATTATTGAAGGCGGAATCGGTCCCCAGGCTCATAAAACCATGGAAAATATTATCGCCATCCTGAAGAAAGCTGACTGTACCCTGGCCGACGTAGTGAAGGTTAACGTCTGGTTGGATGACACGCGGGATTTCCAGGCATTCAATCACGTGTACGCAGAATATTTTGGTGAGCACCCGCCGGCGCGGTCCTGTGTACGCTCTCAAATCATGGTAGACGCAAAAGTGGAGATGGATGTCATCGCCTACAAGCCTGAAGAAAAGTAAAACAAGATTCAGGGACGTTCATGAGCTATTCGGTCTACGCGTACCCCTGGAATTTTTGTCCGGATGATTTCCGGCACAAGCTGGATGAAATTCAGGCCCTGGGATTGCAGGGAATCAACCTGGCGGTGAGCTATCATGCCGGCAAGTTCATTCACCCTCGCGGCGTCAGGCATCGTGTTTATTTTCCTGAAGACGGCGTGGTTTATTTCAGGCCGCGCGCGGCCTATGGCCGGATTAAGCCCGCCACCAGCCGCCTGCTTGAGAAGGAAGATGTTCTCAAATGCCTCACCAAAACCGGCGGGCTGCTCCTGAACGCCTGGGTGGTCCTGTTGCACAATACCCGGCTGGGTATGCAATACCCGGAGGCGACTGTCAGGAATGCTTTCGGCGACGGCTATGTCTACAGTTTGTGTCCCGCCCATCCCGAGGTGCGCGACTACGCCGTCACCTTGTGCCGGGACCTGGCGGAGCATTACCCCGTCAGCAACTTGCTGCTCGAGACTCCCGGTTATCTGGCATACAGCCATGGTTACCACCACGAATTTGCCCAGGTGCCGCCCGATACCTTGCTGGAATCCTGGCTGGCGCTGTGCTTTTGTGAACACTGTCTTGCCGGCGCCGGCAAGGCTGGTATTGATGGTTCGGGATTACAGCGGATGGCGGCAACTGCTATTGATGATTACCTGGGCAGTGCAGAATTATCGCACCACAAAACCGCGCTTACCTGGTTGGAGAATGATGTCAATGCAAACGCGCAACTCAAGGCTTTTATGCAATGGCGCTGTAACGTTGTGACGTCTCTGGTCAGTGAGATAAGTGCAGAGGTTAGACATGGGGTAAAGGTAAAAGTCATCACTACTACGCAACCGTCGCATCGTACCGGCGTCCTTGAAGGCCACGATTTGCCGGCATTGCATAATGCTGCCGATGGTCTGGAATTGCCGCTGTACCAGCCGTCGGTGACAGCAACCAAAGCGGAGGCTGAATATGTAATTCACAAGGTCAGTAGAGTAGAACGTCTCGGCGCCATCCTGCGGCCGGGCTGGCCGGATATGCACAGCGAAGAGCAGGTTGTGGAGACCCTTGCCTGTGTAGAGGAACTGGGATTTCGGGATATCAGTTTTTACAACTATGACATGTTGCGGCCGGTTAATTTGCGATGGCTGGAAAATGCACTGAAAAATAAACGGGAGATTGATGAATGAGTGGTTATCGTTTCGAAGAAATTAATGTGCTTATCACCGGCGCTGCCGGAGGAGTGGGTGAGGGTTTGTGCCGGTATTTCTGCGCGCGTGGCGCAATCGTACTGGCATTAGACAGAAACGGGGAATTGCTGGAGCAACCGGGTAACGAATTGAAGCAAAATTATATTCCGGTTGCCGTAGATATAACGGATTTATACGCGTTAAGGAAAGAGATCCGTTCTGTGACGGACAAGATCGGCGATGTTGATATCCTGGTGAACAATGCCGGGGCTGCCACGGCGACAGCCCTGGCTAACCTGACCCCGGAATCATGGCAACAGGATATCAACCTCAACCTGACCGGCGCCTACCACTGTGTTGAGACGGTCAAGGAGGCCATGCTTGCCCGCAACGCAGGTGTGATCATCAATATCGGTTCCGTAAATTCACTTTCCACCCTGGGGCATCCTGCCTACAGCGCGGCCAAGGCGGGTTTGATCAGTTATACCAAATCGCTTGCCGTCGAGTACGGACCCAAAGGGATCAGGGCCAACCTTTTGAACCTGGGCACCATCAAAACCCAGGCCTGGAATGAGCGGGCTGACAGGAATCCCAGGATTTTCGAGGATTTAAAGAAGTGGTACCCCTTGCGGAACTTCGCGGAACCACAGGACGTGGCTGCCATCTGCGGCTTCCTGGCTTCAGCGGATGCCCGGTTTATCACCGGCGCCATCATACCCGTGGACGCGGGCTTGACTGCGGGCAATCCCGTCATGGCAGGTGAGTTGACGCTTGAGGAATTTTAGGTGTCGCTGGACTTGGACTCATTGCTGTCAGTGCCCCTGGAAGCCGGCACAAAAGGCCTTCCCCATAGCACTATGGGATTGTTGTTGTCCGACGTTGCCGAACAGAACTGGAACTTACTGGAAGGGCGAATCCCACTCCCCAGTCTTGTGATCAAACAGCGTGCGCTGGAACATAACGCGCGCTGGATGCGGGATTTTCTGGAACAGGAAAATATCCTGCTCGCGCCCCACGGAAAAACCACCATGGCCCCGCAGTTGTTCGACCTGCAATTGCGCTACGGCGCCTGGGGAATCACGGTAGCCACGGTTCAGCAATTAAAAGTCTGCCGGCGTTTTGGCGTGCAGCGGATACTGATGGCTAACCAGTTGGTCTCAGCCGGTGATATCGCATACGTCGCTGAGGAAACGCGCCGGGATGAGACGTTTGAATTCTATTGCCTGATCGATTCCATAGCAGGCGCGGAGCGTCTGCAGGGAGTCCTGGAGCGGGTTGGTCAGGTCAAACCATTGCGGGTCCTGGTAGAAGTGGGAGTGCCCGGCGGGCGCACGGGATGCCGCACGGTGGGCGAAGCAACCCATGTCGCGGAGAGAATCGCCAGGTTATCCCACCTCTCTCTTTACGGGGTGGAGTGTTATGAAGGTATCATTTCCACCGGTGACCTGTTAGAGGATGAACGGCGTATCACGGCATTACTTCAGCGTGCGCTGAATGTATACCAGGGCTGCCGGTCCCGACAGTTATTTGCTGATCAGCACTGTGTTCTACTAAGCGCCGGTGGTTCGGCCTGGTTTGATGTGGTTGCGTCGACATTCGGCCGGTTAAGCAACGACGCTGTCAAGGTGGTTGTACGCAGCGGCTGCTATTTGCCCCATGATTCGTTGTTATACAATCGGCATTTCCACGACCTGAAGGCAAGATGCGGGACTGGTGCAGACCTGCAGGATTCTCTCGAACCGGCTATAGAGGTTTGGGCTTATGTTCAGTCCGTTCCGGAATCGGGATTGGCTGTTCTCGGTGTGGGAAAGCGTGATATTTCTCACGATGTAGACCTTCCTGTGGTGGAAAAGTGGTTCAGACCCGGACATGCGGAACGTCCTGAAACCCTGGCGGGGGAAACGGCCATAACCACACTGCATGACCAGCATGCTTGCATGCGCTTCTCCGGAAAAACAGACCTGGCCGTAGGCGATATGCTGGCCCTGGGCATTTCCCACCCCTGCACCACCTTCGACAAGTGGCAATTGCTGTGGCTGGTGGATGACGACTATAACGTCACCGGCGGCATCCGGACGTTTTTCTGAGTGGCTGCCGTGTCTCATACATATGACCTGATATTGCGCGGCGGTGAGGTGATAGACGGCACAGGCGCCGGTCGATTCAGCGCCGATGTTGCGCTAAGCGGTGATCGAATTGCGCATGTCGGCCGGCTGGACCAAATCGACGCCGGTCGGGTACTGGATATCAGCGGCAGGATACTCTGCCCGGGATTTATCGATGTGCATGCCCATGATGACCGGGTGTGTATCGACAGACCGTCCATGCAGCCCAAAATCAGCCAGGGGGTGACGACGGTGGTTGTCGGCAATTGCGGTCTCAGCCTGGCGCCCTTGATTTGCGATTCCGAACCCGTAGAGCCGTTAAACCTGCTGGGAGGCAAGACTGAATTTGAGTTCGGCGATTTTCGAAGTTATATCGAAGCAATGGAGCAGGCAAAACCTGCGGTCAACGTGATTGCACTGGTAGGTCATTCGACCTTGCGTGTGGCAACTATTCCCGACCTGAATAAAAAGGCATCAACCAGGGAACTTGATGCAATGTTAAAACTGCTCGAGGATGCCCTGGATGCAGGGGCTGCCGGGCTCAGCAGCGGTGTGTTTTATCCTCCGGGAAGAGCTGCGGACCTGGACGAACTGGTCCCCCTGGCAAGACTCACGGGGGAGAAGCTGGGAGTTTACACTGCTCACCTGCGCGATGAATATGATCATGTGCTCGATGCCCTGCAGGAAGCCGTCGAAACGGCAAGCCGGGGTCAGGTTCCCTTAATCGTCTCTCATCATAAATGCGCAGGTATGCAAAACTGGGGCAGGACGACAGAAACACTGGCGCTGCTCGATGAAACGGTTAAGACACAGCCCGTCAATATCGACTGTTATCCTTATACCGCCGGCTCCAGCGTGCTCAATCCGGAACTGGTGGATGGCAGGATAAAAATCCTGGTTACCAGATCGGAATCCTATCCGGAAATGGGCGGACGTTATCTGGATGATATCGCTGAACAATGGCAATGCAGCCAGCAGCAGGCAGCTGAAAGTCTGTTGCCCGGTGGGGCCTGCTATTTCCAGATGCATGAGGATGACGTGCGCAGGGTCCTGCAACATCCGTCCTGTATGATTGGATCGGACGGTTTGCCGAATGATCCTCGACCCCATCCCCGGTTGTGGGGAACGTTTCCCCGTGTGCTGGGACATTACGCTCGTGATGAACGACTGTTTTCGCTGGAAACGGCGCTTTACAAGATGACCGGATTGTCCGCGTCGATATTCAGGATACCGGAGCGTGGACTGATCTGTCCCGGCGCTTTTGCCGACCTGGTGGTGTTTAACCCGGACGAAATTCGGGATAACGCAACTTATGATAAACCGTGCGAACCGGCTACGGGGATTGACCATGTGCTGGTAAACGGCAGGATTGTCCTGGAGAAGGGAAAGGAAACCGGCATACGGCCGGGACGGTTTCTCGCCGTACAGGAAGGGGAAGCCATCGGCAGAAATCAGGCGGGATGCCGGATTGCTTGCCCTGGCATGTAGAAACAGTCTGCAATAATTTCATATCATAATTTTTGTTTCTTATATAAAATAATTAGGATAACATTCCGAGCTGAGACGATATTAAATTGGATGTCGTTCAGGAATTGATTTCGATGGATAACGCCGTAACCATACACAGGTGAATAACAGATTATGAAAGTTGGTCTTTGCGGCCTGGGTTACCGCATGAGTTACCTGGCCTGTTTGTTGCGCCAGTACATACCGGACTTTGAACTTGTAAGTTATGCAGACCCGGCGCCGTCATGTCTGCCCTACCTGCGGGAACGCGCTGTCGAGTCCGTGGGCTATGCGGATCTCGATGAGATGCTTGCCAAAGAATCCATCGACCTGCTGATGATCGGCTCGCCGAATCACCTGCACCTGGAACAGATCCGGAGCGGGCTGGAAGCGGGCGTCCGTATCTTTACCGAAAAGCCCGTGGTGACGAACGAGGCGCAAACCTTCGAGTTGCTGGAGTTGCTGAAAAAATATGAGACGGCCCGGATCATTGTCGGCATGGTGTTGCGCTACGCGCCGCTTTATATGGATTTGCAGAGCACGGTGGAAGCAGGAGAATTGGGAGAGATCACCAGTATAGAGGCATCTGAACATATCCCGCCTGAGCACGGCGCATTTTTTATGCGTGACTGGCGGCGCAACGAGGCCTTTTCGGGCGGATTCATGCTGGAGAAGTGCATACACGACCTTGATCTTTACCAGGAACTCCTGGGGAGCCGGCCCGAACGGGTGGTGAGTTTTGGCGGACGGAAGACATTTACCCCTGCCAACGGGGACCTGGAGTCAATCGGTATATATCATGAAAGAAAATCCTTATGGCAGGGTAACGGTCGCGTTTTTGGTGATGAGACTGACCTGATCGACTACCAGACCGCCTTGATCGAATATGCGAACGGCGCCAACCTGTGTTTTCACACCAACCTGAATGTCCCGGACAACTTCCGCCGCTTTTGCGTTATCGGTACCCGGGGCATGGCGGAAGGCGATTTCGTGCGCTCATTCTACCGTGTCCACGATGCCCCTTCCTCCAGGAAACGCATCGATAAGACTTACGATTATGATAACAGTGTTTCCAAACACTACGGGGCGGAACAGCAGATGGCCAAAGCCCTGGCCGAGCACTTCCATAAAGGTATTCCGTTGTCGGTATCAATTCTTGATTCCCTGGAAGCAGGTTTAACGGCAATCAAACTGGATGAATCCCGCAGGACAGGCCGGGTGGTGGATATGAGTGACACCTGGGAGCGCTTTGACAGCTACGGTTTGCGTAATGTTGAAAAATCTTGACCCTTTACTTGGCCCGGAGTTGCTTAAAGTATTGAGGGCGATGGGGCACGGCGATGAGGTCGCCATCGTCGACGCCAACCATCCGGCCGAAACCAATGCTCAACGCCTGATCCGCATGGATGGCATTTCCGCGACCAGGGTACTCGAGGCCGTGATATCGGTAATGCCGCTGGATACCTATGTCGAATGTCCGGTCCATACCATGCAGGTGGTCGGTGACCCGGCAGCGGCGCCGGAGATCGTTAAGGAATTCCGGCGTATTGTCAGGTCCGGATCAGACACTGAAATCACGTTCGGCACACTGGAGCGTTTCGATTTTTATGCCCGGGTCAGGACGGCATATGCGGCGGTAGCCACCGGCGAGCAGCGGCTCTACGGCAATATCATCTTAAAGAAGGGCGTCATTGGTCCGGCAAATCCGGGTTAACCGCGCCGCGGCGCAGCGTATCGTATCTCACCCCCCCTTGCCACACTTGTTTATCTGCCCGGAGGCTGTTCCTGACAGGAGGTTTGACAATTCTGCTATAATCAACAAATAAAATACTATTTCATATAAAAAATATATGTTTGTCGCGCACAAGCAGAGATTATGGTATCGGTAATACAGCAACCCGACCCTGTGAGACATACGATTACAGGAAACAGAATATCTGTCTTTATCGGGATTGACGGCGGCGGAACAAAGACGCGTGCGGTTGCCATTGATTATGACGGCAGGCTGATACATGAGATGGGCGGCAGGTCCGCTAATGTTGCAGTTTCGGGAGTTGATACAACCTTCGAGAACCTGAAGATGATTTTCGATGATCTTGTTCAAAAAATCTCAGGGTCCGAACGGCTTGGGATAAATGCCGTGTTGGGACTGGCCGGTATCAGTGACGCGGGTGACAGGTTAAGTACCGCTTTGTTGAATAAACTGTATTCCCTGAATTTTATGGACAATATCCGGTTGGTCAATGACGCGTACATAGCCTGGTATGGAATTGACCGGGGAAATCCGGCTATTGCATTGATCTCCGGAACAGGTTCCGCGTCATTTACCGTCGGCCCCGAGGGCAAGACTGTGGTTAAAGGTGGTATGGGGCACATCCTGTCGGACGAGGGCAGTGGATACCATATCGGTTTAATGGGTATCCGCAGAGCAATACGAGCGGCAAAACGGATGGAATCAGATACTTCACTTGCCGGGAAAGTCATGGAAGTATTTTCATTGAAAAGTATTGATGAAGCGCCATATCTCATCAAGGAGTACGTTGAGATTGCCGCGTTTGCCCGACACGTCTATGAGGCGTCACTGGCCGGTGACAGTATCGCCTGCGAAATCATTGAACAGGCGGCGGATGAACTCGCCCGACTGGCACTGGCTACCTGGCGTGATGGAGGTTTCAGGAATAAGCAAGTCAAAATCGGGATGTTCGGCAGTTGCCTGGAAAAGATGACTACGTTACGCAGTGCCTTGCAAAGCCGGCTGCAACGCGCCAATAACAAGCTGGTGGTGACTGACCCGGTCTGGTCGCCGGCGCTGGCTGCAGCGCAGTTGGCCAGAAATACGCTTCCGCAACCTGATGGCAGGTATAGTAAATTTTGATTTATAGATTCGGATTTACCTCTTTATCCGGTGAACAGTCATATTAAATCGTATGTTCCGGACGCTGTAACTGTAATACAGGCCCTGTCCCGTACAACGCACATGGCAATAGCGGCCCATCCCGATGACATCGAGATCATCGGATTTCACGGCATCTGTCGCTGTTACGAGGTTACCGATAAATGGTTTACCGGTATTGTGGTGACAAATGGCGCCGGCTCTCCCCGCGGTCCGGCCTTCCGGAACGTTTCCGATGCGGAAATGATTGCTATCCGTATGGCGGAGCAGCAACGCGCCGCGCGATTGGGTGAATATTCATCTGTATCGCAACTGGGTTTCAACAGCGATGAGATTAAAGGTCGAATCAATCCGTCACTGGTTAGATGTCTGGTTGACCACCTGACATTGGCCCATCCCGACACGGTTTATTTACATAACCTGGCTGATCGTCATGAGACGCATATAGCCGTATGTATTCATGCGTTGGAAGCGCTGCGTAAGCTGCCGAAGGCAATAAGGCCGGTAAACGTGTACGGTATTGAGGTCTGGCGTGATCTGGATTGGTTGCCGGAGGGGAAACGGATACGACTGGACATCAGTGAACACGCCGAGTTGTTCAATAAATTAATCCGGGTGTTTGAGTCCCAGATCCATGGAGCCAAGCGTTATGATCAAGCCCTGCCGGGGCGCCAGTCCGCCCATGCCACCTTTGATCAATCACACACTGTTGATCAATCCTCGGCGATAACCCTGGCGATGGATCTCAGCGGCCTCGTGCTGAATGAACATATCAGCTACAGTGATTTCATGGAAGCCGTTTTTTCCGATTTTACTGATGACGTGATAAATCGCATCAGCAGGTATGGATGAATAAATAAAGTGGAAGTGATCATCCTGAAAAATGCGGATATGGTTGCTCAGGAAGGCGCCCGGCGACTCTGTACCCTGATCAGGCAAATGCCGGATGTAGTGGTGGGACTGGCTACCGGTAGTACGCCCATCGCCATGTACGGGAAACTGATCTCCCACTATCGGGTAGGTGATGTCAGTTTTACAAAGGTAACCACGTTTAACCTGGATGAATATCTGGGACTGGCATCGGACAATCCGCAGAGTTACCGCAGTTACATGAAGCGTGAACTGTTTGATCATGTGGATATAGATGATAAAAATACCCACCTGCCGGAGTGCCCTGAATATGGAAATCCGGAAACCGTAAGCCGCTTGTACGAGGACAAAATCTACTCCGCCGGCGGCATCGAACTGCAGGTGCTGGGAATAGGCAGCAACGGTCATATCGGGTTTAATGAACCAACGTCGAGCCTGTCTTCCCGTACCCGCGTCAAAACCCTGTCGGACAAGACCATATCTGACAACTCCAGGTTGTTCGGCCCGTATGATAATCAACCACATCTTGCAATCACGATGGGTATCGCAACGATCATGGAAGCGCGCCAGATTTTGTTGATGGCAACCGGGCACAGTAAATCGGCTGCAGTTCAGAAAATGGTTGAAGGTCCGGTTACTTCCATTTGCCCCGCGTCCGTATTGCAACTGCACCGGAAGGCGACTGTCCTTATTGATGAAGCGGCAGCCTCGAAACTGGAATTAAAACTCTATTATAAAAGAGTCCATGAACAAAACATGGGGTACTGACAACTTAACCCCATGGGGCCGACCGATAATGCAATGGCAGGCAGGTCGTTTTATTCAAACTGTGAATGTGGACTGATACGCATTGAAACATCCGAATTTTCGGTTCACTGTTTTATTTATAAAAATGTGTTGCATATAAAAAATACCTGTGTAATACTTCCTGGGCGATAACTTGAATTAGTCAGGAGGTAGATAGTAATGTTTATTTACAAGCGAATATTTACAGTTTCCCTGGTGCCCGCGACGCTGCTGGCGGGTTTTATTCTGGGCTCGGGTAATGTTTACAGCCAGGAATCGGCTGAGGTGATAGAAGAAGTGGTGGTCAGGGGCATCAGGAAATCCCTGCAGGAGTCATTGACTGTGAAGCAGGACAGCACGAACTTTGTCGATGCCATCAGCGCCGAGGAAGTGGGTAAATTACCCGACTCGAATATCGCAGAGGCCCTGCAGCGGGTGGCAGGCGTTGCCATCCAGCGTAACCGCGGGGAGGGTGACTTTGTTTCCATCCGCGGTCTGGGTCCTAAGTTTGTTCGGAGCACCGTCAACGGCCGCACCATGCTGAGTGCTACCGAATCCCGGCAGGCAACGCGCAACGGCGGACTGAAGGATACCTCCGGCCGTAAGACCAACTTCGACCTCCTGCCTGCGGACATCATCAATTCGCTCCAGGTGGTGAAATCCCCGTCAGCAGAGCACGTTGAAGGCGGCATGGGTGGTGTGGTTGACGTTCATACCCATCGGCCCCTTGACCTCGGCAACAAGATTGTCGGTTCTGTCAAGGGTGCTTATCGCATGTTCAACGAGGATGTTGAGCCGACTGTTGCCGGCCTGTTCAGTTGGGTCAGTGAGGACGAAACATTTGGTTGGCTGGGCAGTGTCTCCTACTCGGAACGATACATCCGGGAGGACAATAATGACAGTTACGGCTGGTGTACCTCGGACAGTTTTTGTCCGCCTGCAGTCGTGCTCGATACTAACGGGGACGGTGTGGGGGACCTGTCGGACTATGTCACGACGAGTGCCGCCTTACCTGCGAGTTTCTCTGAGGACCGTGACCGCCTGACCCTTGCCAGTACGTTGCAGTGGGAAGTGGGTGACGGCCATGAGTTGACGGCGGACGTGTTTTACTCGGAACGGAATATCGATACCTCGGGCGTGAAATCAGCGGTCATGGAGTGCTGTGGCGCCGTTGCCGGTTGGAGAGCAATGGAATTCGGCACTGTTGGCATGGCTGCCAATCCCGATGGGAGTGTGACGGTGGATGCGGCGATCAATGATAATGGCACATTAACGGATTTTACCGCGAACTCCATCGTTCTTGCGCTGACGGATGTTCAGCAGGTTGACGATACGGTCTTCGGTCTCGGCCTGAACTATGATTTTTCCCTGTCGGATTGGGCTGATTTAAACTTTGACATAGCTTACTCCAAGGCAGAGGGCGAACAGAACTTTTTGCGTAATGGCCTGCAGACTACGGAGCGTTCTACTTTTGATGTCCGGGTCAGTGGCGGACAGGTAGATGTCGGTAATTTCCGTGGCCCTGACCTGTCCGATATATCCAACTATGTAACTCGGAATGCGGATTCGGTTGAGCGCTACAATGATGACAGTGAATTTTCGGTTGGGTTGGACGCCGTATTTGCCGAAAGGGTGAAATTAGGGGTGCGCTACCGTGACCGGACCAAGGAAGTGCAGGATTACACCACGTTTAACGTATTCACGGGTAACATTCCTGCTGCCGGTATCGAGACGTTCCGCGTTGGTAATTTCCTTGACGGTGATAGCTCTTATCCTTTCGGACAGGTGCCCTTTCCTGATATCCCCAGTTCCAGGGCATACATTCTTGCCAATGTCCCCGGTTCCAGTTTTGACGTAGAGTATAAGCCGGTGGATTCATACAAGACCGATGAGCAGACCCTCGCGGCCTATGCGCAACTGGAACTGGAGGGTGAGATCGGCAGTATCCCTTACCTTGGCAACGTGGGCGTGAGGATTGTGCGCACGGAGACGGATGTCACCGGCTATAATCAACCTTTCAGGATCGACAATGATCCGGTCACCACGCTGGGCAGCGTGGTAGCTCTCGGTGAGGAAATTGTGCCGTGGACAGTCGGCAGTGATTACATCAATGTATTGCCCAGCCTGAACCTGCGGTTTGAATTAAAGGATGACTTGTTCCTGCGTTTTTCCGCAAATAAATCGCTCACTCGCCCGACCTTTGATGACTTAAGGCCCGGTCTCTCGGTCGCAAACCCGACCCAGCGGATTGCAAGAGCCGGTAACCCGGAGCTTGTTGCCTATGAATCAATGAACTATGATTTGGGTCTGGAGTGGTATTTTGCTGACAGCAGCGCCGTCTACATAGGGGCTTTCTGGAAACAGATCGATGAGTTTATCGGTGGCAGCACATCGACTGACGTGACTCTGTTCGACGTGAACTTCAACAGCGTTACCCAGCCCCTGAACCAGGGTGAAGCGGAAATCATTGGTCTTGAGTCCGGTTACCAGCAGGCCTTTGATAATGGTTTCGGCTATATACTCAATGCAACGGTGATTGACAGCTCCGCGGAATTTACCTCTGGGGCTAACGAAGGTCAGGAGATACCGTTTGCAGGGGTCTCCGACTACAGTTACAACCTGACCGGCTATTACGAAAAAGGTAAATTCCAGGCGCGCCTGGCCTGGTCGTTCAGGAGTGAATTCGTACTGTTACCCTCCGACGTATTCGGCAATACGCAGTACGTTGACGAGTATGGTCAACTGGACGCGTCGCTCAGCTATTTCTTCAATGATAATTTTACCGTTTTTGTCAGCGGCCTGAACCTGACCGATGAAGACACAAAGCTCTATTCGGACAGCCCGGACCGTCCGGTGTCCCTGGCAACGGTCGGCCCGCGTGTTGAATTCGGGGTGCGTGCATCCTTCTGATACGGCAGTATATTCCGTTTGGTAATTTACGGGACGGCGGAATAGTGAATATCTATTCCGCCTTTTTACTGTAACTGACCCGGTAAGCAACCATGACCTGGATTGACTGGAGTATCGTCGGCCTATATGTGGGCGCAGCCCTGCTGATCGGTTTTTATTTCGTAAAACGGGCGGCCGCCAGCACGACGGATTTTTTTGTCGCCGGCCGTTCCCTGCCCTGGTACATAGCAGGGACGTCCATGGTGGCCACGACGTTCTCATCGGATACGCCTCTATGGGTGGCCGGCGCGGTGCGGGAAGAAGGAATTTACGCGGTCTGGATTATGTGGGCAGGCGTCCTGGGCACACTGGCAACGGTTTTTTTCTTTGCGCGGCTCTGGCGCCGTTCACGGGTGTTGACGGAAATAGAGTTCATCAGCAGGCGTTATGACACAAGCAGGGCCATGCACGGCCTGCGAATGTTCAAGGCATTGTTCGACGGGGTGTTCGTAAACTGCATAATCATGGCCTCCGTGACCCTGGCCATGTCGAAGATCCTGGCCGTCATCCTGGGGTTATCCCGGGAGCCTTTGTTCCTGTTGCCGCTGCTGGGCCCGGTTACCCCGGATTTGGCTCTCCTGGCGCTGCTGGGATTCAGCGCGCTGCTCTACACCGTACTCTCTGGTCTGTACGGTGTGGTGTATACCGACCTGATCCAGTTTACCCTGGCCATGGTGGGCGCGATTGCCCTGGCGGTCATCGTCTGGCTTGACCTGTCCGCCAAGGGAGGGGTGTTGTTACAATTGCAGACCGTGCCGGAATTTCGATTGGAACAGTTGAACATGTTTCCTGAGTTCGGCTGGGACCTGGAGACGGCCACGTTTTTCATTCTTGTTACGGTGAGTTGGCTGTTTCTCGCTCCGGGCACCGGCTTTTACCTGCAACGGGTGTTTGCCACCCGTTCTGAGAAGGACGCCATGCTGAGTATATACTGGTATTGCTTTTGCAATTACGTACTGCGCAGTTGGCCCTGGATCATCGTGGGTGTTGCCTCCCTGGTCTATTTCCCGACGCTGGCCGATGCGGAGCAGGCCTATCCGGAGATGATAGATGCCTTTTTGCCGATTGGTCTGAAGGGAATCATGGTTGCCTCGCTGCTGGCGGCGTTTATGAGTACCCTGGATACGCACATGAACTGGGGAGCGTCCTATATCATTAATGACATCTACCAGCCCTACCTGGCGCCGGGACGTGACAGGAGGCATTACGTTACGGCTGCCCGCTGTGCCATGGCCGTGCTGATAGTCATTGCAATCCTGATCGGCACCCGCTTGACAGGCCTGCTCGATGCCTACAAATACCTGTTTGTTTTCTGGGGAGGCATATCTTTTGTGCTCATCGCCCGCTGGTATTGGTGGCGTATCAACATCTGGTCTGAGATAGTCACCCTGGCGACGGCCGCCATAGTCGGGAACCTGTTATTTATTCTGCTCCCGGACCAGCCCGGCGAGGACTGGTTTGCCGTCAGGATGCTGATTAACTTCATAGTGACGACAGTGGTATGTATTGCCGTCACATATCTGACGACCCGGGATGGACCCTCATCACAAGCAGTTGAATTCTACAAACGCATGCGCATACAAGGGGCAGGCTGGAGCCGGGTGCGCCGCATCACCGACATAGCGCCGCTGGATGTCGGGTTTAAGGATAATGCCATCGCCTGGTCGGCCAGCGTTCTCTTTATCTTTGGCCTGTTATTTGCGTCCGGCTATGCTTTGTTCGGAAATTGGTCAATGGCCGGTCTTTATTCGTTAGTTACCCTGGTAGCGGCTTTGGTAGTTCATAAAAAATTCAAGGCTGTAACACAAGGATTAAAGTCATGAGTTAAAATACCAACCAATTATCACCAAACTAAACAGGGACTTGAATCGGGTGATATATTTTTCTTATCTTATTTCAGGATGATTGTTGTAACCAGAATAATAATATTGGTTGAGTTAAATGTTGCAAAATGATCCCGGGCAGGTGAATGCAGCCAGCGCGTCACAAATTCAAAGCACATCCGGCTATATCACGCTTGATATGGTTAAAAATACCGGATATGAGATTATTCTGCGGCAGACTGGTTTCGTTGACAGAAAAAGAATCGTCCTGGAACGTACCTGGACAGGAAATACGGCCTGCTTCACCTTGAAAAATACGGCTGATGTACCGGTCAGCATAGAGGAAATAGTTTTATTCCGTATTTTCCATCAAATGCCTCCTGAGACTGCGCTCTATGGTGAGGGTTTTACCATGCTGTCGCAAACGGGAGGCAGCCTGGGCGCACCCGTGGATATCGGTGAGCACACTGACAGGGACCACTACAAGCTGCCGCAGGCTGAAGGCGCTCTTACCGTATACAACATGGCGCTGTTGACGCCACCTCAGGCGGAGACCGTTCTTTTCGCCTTTACTTCCTGCCGCCGTTTCCAGGGTATTATGCGCTTTCATTCCGGTGAAATTTCTGTTGTTCTCGAGGCCGAAGGCATATCACTGCTGCCGGGTGAGACGTGGAGGCTGGAGGAATTTATGTTTGCCATGGGACCCGGCAGGAATTCACTTTTGGAATCATTGGCCGAAGCTATCCGTATTCAGCATAAACCGCGCATATCAGCCTCCCCACCCGTCGGCTGGTCCTCCTGGGTATCTTTCGGGCACGAAGTGACGGCCGAACAGGTAACAAGAGTAGTCGATACACTCAAGACCATACCTGCCCCGATCAGAATTATCCAGGTAGATGACGGTTACCAGGAACACATGGGTGACTGGCTGGTGACGCGCCCTGAATTCGGGGCCTCTCTGGGCGAACTGGCAGGTGCGATTCGCGCACGCGGCTTCGAACCGGGCCTCTGGGTAGCGCCTTTTATCGCAGACAGTACCTCGCACCTGTTTCAATATCATCCCGAGTGGTTTATCAGGGATGATAACGGCCAACCGCTGCGCTCCGACCTCGTGACCTTCGGTGGGTTTGGTCGAGGTGATCCCTGGTACGTGCTCGACTGTACCCATCCCCACGTCACCGAATACCTGGAGGATCTCTTTCGTGTTATGCGTCATGAATGGGGAATTAAATATTATAAACTGGACGCGCTGTTCTGGGCGGCGATGCATGGCGGCCGCCTCCATGACGGGAACAAGACCAGGATTGAAGCCTACCGGCAGGGGCTATCGGCAATCCGGCGAGCTATGGGAGAAGACAGCTTCATTACCGCTGCCAACCACGTAAACTGGGCTTCGCTGGGCCTGATAGAGGGGTCAAGAAGCTCGGAAGACATCTATCCGACCTGGAAATCAGTCAAAATGACATCTGGTCAGAATCTTTTTCGCGCCTGGCAGAATGGTCGATTGTGGCACGTGGACCCGGACTCGGTATTGCTTGCCGGAGAAGCGGGACTGCACACGTTTGCCGGTGAATTATCCGCTTCGGAACTTCAATACCACTGGACGAGCATCTTCATGACCGGAGGTATTTTGCTGTCAGGAGATGATCTGACTTTATTATCGCCGGAAACAATGGGGAAACTTGATTTAATGCAACCGCCGGGCGGCGCTCCGGTTTACCAGGATATTGACAATGTCGTTGTGACAATTGAGAAACCGGAAAAGATATATTACGCAGCCTTCAACAGCGGTGAAACTCCGATTGACGTATCCATAAAACTGCGACGTCCGGCGCAGTTGCGCGATGTCTGGTCTGCACAGGAACTGGGACGTTTTACCGATACGTTCGCCATTAAACAACTTGCGCCACGCAGCGCAATGCTCCTGGAAGAAGACAAGGGCATCGACAACCCACAGTAACCGCCTCTCCACCCGGAGCGCTTTGGGGACGGATTTCAAATCCGTCCCCAGTCCACCCGCCCCATCACGCGGCGGGTTGCCCACCGATAACGGATTTAAAATCCATCCCCACCCCGGAGCGATAGTCCGGGACGCGCTCTACTGGGGGGTTGAGAGCGCTATGGGGACGGATTTCAAATCCGTCCATGAGAACCGGTAACCACACTGTCCGCTTCATCATGACTCCCAAAAACCAACATGATAATGCTTGTCCCGTACCTCGATACGGGACCGGACAGTTTATGTGTTCCTAACAACAATGAACAAATTCGTTGACTCACCATATAGTTTACTACTAAAATAATGTTTTGTATAACAAATACACGTAAGGTGATTCCAGAAGGTCGAATGTGACTTAGGATTACAACAGGTCTGGAGGCTTCAATGGGGCAAGAGAGTTCAATTTCCGTTCCATCTTTACCGGTATCAAAGGGAGAGTTTATGCAACGTCGCTGGATCCGCCCCGCCGTTTTAAACAACCTCCATCATTGACAATTCGTCATGTGTCCCGCCTCGCTTCTCTTCCCGTTCTTCCGTTCTCCCAAAGCCTTGCGCTGCCTGCTTGCCGTCTGCTGTCTGGCCGGCCCGGCCCTCTTCATCATGCTCGGCGCGCCCAGCATCGGCATCCCTCTGACGCCCGGTGAGACCCTCACGGCCGGTGACCTGACCCTCAGCCTGAACGCCGAGGGACGGATAACCGGTTTGTATGAAGGGGACACAGGCGGCGCGAACCGCCGGGCAGTCGGCCGCTCCACCCACCTGCTCAGCCTGGTGGTGGAGGACAGTCCCGATGTGCCGGTCTCGACCGGCACGGAGGTCCACTACCGGCCGCAGAGCCGGCGCTACACGACCCGGACTGCGGAGGCAGGGGAGACGGCCCGGGGCAGCTACCTGTTCCGCTTTGCCGACCGTATCGAGGTCACGGTCGAGGTGGTGCAGAAGCCGGGCTATGCGACGCTGGAGGTGACGGCGATTGCCAATCCTGAGGACAAGGACATCCGCCTGGTATTGTGGGGACCGCTCGCCACGGACATCTCGGCGCACGTCGGCGAGACGGTGGGAGTGGTGAGCGATCGGGATTTTGCCATCGGCCTTATCGGCGTCAATGCCCGGACCCTGGGCGGCTGGCCACAGCAATACCCGCAGACGGGCCTTGAGGCCGAAGCCGTGGGCGGCGCCGGGCAGGGCGGGGCATGCCGTCATGGTTTTGCCGTGTGTGCGGCGCTGCCGGCCACGTTCGGCAGCCTGCTGCAGGCCTACACCCGGGACTACAGCGTGGAACGGGTGTTCAAACCCTGGTCGGCAGTGGGCGTTGAGGCGCCGCTGCCGGTGGCGCCGCTGGACGCTGAGCAGGCGCTACATGGGCAACTGGTCGGGTCGAAGGTGGCCTTGTTCGGGGTGTCCCGGCGCGCTGCGGTTGTGGGAGATGAGTCATTGCGCGACGCCATGGACGCCGCGGTGCTGGCGCGCATCGGCGCCATCGGGTCGGGGGAAGAGCTGCCGCACCCGATTGTATCCAAGGTCTGGGGCAAGCAGGCGGAGCAGGCGAATGCGCCGTACCTGGTGTTCACGGATTTGAGCAGCGCCAACCTGGACCGCGCGTTGACGCTGGCCAATGACCTGGGCTGGCAGACCGTGTACCGGAATTCCGACTGGGGCGCCTTCGAGGACGGCAGCCTGGGGGTCGGGTCGGACTTCGGCGGGGATGATGCCGGCCTGCGGGCCGCGGCGCGGCGCGTGGGGCTGGGCAGTCATTCCCGCTTCGGCGCCATACCGGGCAGCCTGGCGGTGCGCCACGTGGCGGACCTGCTGGCGACCTACTACGGGGTGCTGGACGCCGAGTTGAGCGCCGCGGCGACCACGCTGCGGCTCAAACCGTACCCCGGCACGACCCCGGCGGCATTGCGCGACGCGTTCCCGGCGGCGGGGGTGGTGCGCATCGGTGAGGAACTCATTGCCTATGGCAGCGTGTCGTCCGGACCTCAGGACATCCTGGCGCTGGGCGGCCTGCTGCGCGGCCATGATGGGACGGTTATTGCCGAGCACGCTGCCGCCGCCTGTTGCCGTCAACGTCGACAGCGCGCCCGAACCGGTCGTGCAAGCCGTGACCGACACGGACGTAACGACAAGGAGCCGTTACTTCATGGTGTACGTAAGGTCCACATTTGCCGATCAGACCCTGTCCCTGATGACCGTATTATACCGTCATCCGGAAACCGGTCGGGTACGGATGCTCTCACGTGACCGGGGTGGCGACTATATTCCGGAGAGCGTGGATAACAAGCACACATGAACCGGACAGCAAACTTATATTTACGTATTAATTCCCGGTCACATGGTGCCGGGGGCACGCTGGTGGACTGGGCCGTATTGGACTTTGACGGAAATAAAGTGGATGGCGGATTCAATGCCGTACTTGAGCAGCTTGATGATCTGAGGCCTATTGCCCGGAGTATGCAGACTGTCGTCATAGCACCTGGTGAAGATATTTTATTCCGCAAACTGACCGTCCCCGCCAGGCAAAAACGCTATCTCAGGCAGACATTGCCCTATCTGATGGAGGAAGTGATTGCCGAACCTGTCGAACACATGCACATCGTCAGCGGCAGGGAGCGCGCCGGGCAATACCCCGTAATGGCGGCCAGTCACGCGCGTATACGGAGCTGGCTGGCGCTGTTGCAGGAGCAAGGCATTACTCCCGGGCACATGCTGTCGGACACCTATGCGGCGGCTTTGTCCCTGACGGAAAGGCATGTCCTGTTCGATGAGAAATACGCCATCATCAGTACCGGCGCTACGTCCTTGAAAACGGAGACGAACAATATCGCATTGTTTCTGAGAAGCTGTATGGGCAACTCCGGAACAGGAGAATTGCCTGCCGACGAGGTTAAATTTGTAGTGACCGAAAGCGCTTGCGCCGACATGCAGGTTAATGCAGAGATAGCAGACACAACGGCATTCCTGCAGGGCAGGGACATCGCTGTTACGGTGGAAAAGATTGATAATACCTTCGATTACCTTTGCCGCCACTTGAACGAATTCTATAAAACCTCCAGGCACAAGGGACTCGCTGATTTAATACAAGGTCCGTACCAGATTGATAAGGTCAGAAGACTGAGGATCGACCGGCGCCTGGCGGCAGCGGCCGTACTTATCGTTATCGGATTGAAGGTGGTCAGCGATATGGCGACGGGTTTTTACCTCAGGCACGAGATTGCACAGTTGGAGAGTCAGGCTATTGCCCTGTACCGCTCCCTGTTTCCGCAGGATAACAAAATCGTTAACATCAGAACACAGATGGCACACCACCTGAAGCAGGCCGTGGAGGCGCAGCCGCAGACCGGGTTTCTAATGCTGGTGGGCATGCTGGGCCGGCAACTCAGCCTGACCGGGAAGCTGGCGGAGATGCAGATTCAATCATTGCGCTATGACAGCCGGCAGAATACCTTGTGGCTGGATATTCACGTAAAACATATAGAACTGCTGGACCAACTCAAGCAGGGCCTTGAAAACCGGTCACTGAACGTGACGATCCTGTCGGTTAATAACGAAGAACAATGGATAAAAGGACGGCTCAGCATCACGAACGCGTAACGGCCAATATGGAGCGCCGCGGCTTTCGGCAGTCGGTTGAGTTATTTAACCAATTACCGTTGAAGCTGCGCCGGGCGCTCATACTCACCGGGATGTTACTGACGGCACTGTTAATCACTTTCGGCATGCTGTTACCAGCCCACCGGTTTGCCGACGAGGCAGCACTGGAGTATCGGCAACGGCAGAGTTTGTTCGCATGGATGCAGGCGAATGAAAGCAGGGCCAGGGTATTGAATCGACCGCTGCAAGTCGGGGAAAATGTAACGAAGGAATCACTGTTGTCGATGTTGACGAGCGCCGCGCAAAACCATGATATCTCCATCAAACGATTTGAGCCCCGGGACGGGAACGAGTTGCGCGTCTGGCTGGAAAACGTACCGTTTAACAATGTAATACTATGGCTTGACAGATTGCAGCGGTTGCATGGCATTGATACCGGGCAGATCACCGTAACCGGCCAGGAGCAAGCGGGACTGGTCAGCGCCGTCATAGTTTTGACGGTTAATTGAAGCTTATTGTCATAACGGCTTTAACGGCGGATTTTTCTACTTCAGAGCACTCTGGAACTATTAGATAAGCTGGTGGACCGGAGAACTCCCAATTTAAGGGAACACATTACGGCCAAAGCTCTTATCACGGAACTGGCATCGAAGGGGCATTATAGCTTCACCTCGGAAGAGGCGCGCGCAGCACTGAAGGTCTCACCGGACGCCTGCAAGCTGGCCTTGAATCGGCTCGCCAAACAAGGGCAGATTGCGTCTCCCGCCCGCGGATTCTACGTCATCATCCCGCCGGAATACCGGTCCTTGGGCTGTCTGCCCGCGGATCAGTTCATTCCGGACCTGATCAAGTACAAGGGACTGAACTATTACGCAGGCCTGCTGACCGCCGCGCAATACTACGGGGCGGCCCACCAACGCCCACAGGAATTCCAGATCTTCCTGGCAAGAAATCGCAGACCGATTCGTTGCGGGAAAGTGCGGATCAAATTCGTCGCCCGAAAGAAGATTGACGAAGTACTGGTGCGTTCGTTCAATACAGAGCGCGGCGAACTCCGCGTTTCGACACCAGAAGCGACCGCGCTTGACCTTGTCGGTTACCCGGAACATGTCGGCGGGCTGGACCAGGTCGCGACAATCCTGTCTGAACTCGCCAGCGAGATCGACCCGGCAGCATTAAGAACAGCTGCGATAACGGCGCCCATCACCTGGGTCCAGCGGCTCGGTTACATCCTGGAATTGGTCAAGCAGGCAGACGCTGCCGATCATATCCAGGCCTACGTTCACGAACAAGCACGCGCATATACGATGTTGCTGCCGGGGCATGAGGGCGCAGGCAGCCACCGTACTCCCAACTGGAAGTTGGTCGTGAATGCAGAGCTGGAGCCGGACATATGATCCCGTACGACTACATCACAGAGTGGCGGGGTCGAGCGCCGTGGGTTGATGACGCGCAAGTCGAGCAGGATCTCATCATCAGCCGCGCGCTCATAGAGATATTCTCGAATGAGGTATTGCACAGCGCGCTTGCTTTCCGAGGCGGGACGGCCCTGTTT
The DNA here is from genome assembly GCA_965205405.1 of Gammaproteobacteria bacterium. Lineage (GTDB taxonomy): Bacteria > Pseudomonadota > Gammaproteobacteria > Eutrophobiales > Eutrophobiaceae > JAAXHV01. The sequence continues at coordinate 184,292 of OZ242169.1, read as the reverse complement.
AAACTCCACTTGCCACCGGCAAGGTATTCTGAAGATATTGATCTTGTCCAGGTGAACGCCGAACCGGCGGGACCGGTCATGGCCGCACTGAACGAGGTTCTGAATCCGTGGTTGGGTGAACCGAAGTACAAACAAACCGAATCCCGCATCACCTTCAACTACCGATTTGTGTCCGAAGGCTCTCCTCAATTGCCTCTTCGGCTAAAAGTCGAAATCAATACACGCGAGGGTACTGACAACTTAACTCCCGAAAATGGATAATGCCGGTATGAATACATACAAGCGTCACCGGTTTCCACCCGCTATCATCAGCTACGCTGTCTGACTTTACTTTCGATTTAATCTCAGCCACCGGGATATTGAAGATCTGCTGGCACAACGTGGAATAATCGTCAGCTATGAATCCATCCGGTTATGGTGTATCAAGTTTGGTCGGATTTATACCAGGCGGTTGAAGCGCCGACACACAAGCTATGGAGACACATTCTACATCGATGAAGTCTTCGTTAAGATAAACGGCAAGCAACAATATCTATGGCGAGCTGTTGATCAGGATGGTGAAGTGGTTGATGTATTTCTACAATCACGCCGTGATGGGGCAGCAGCTAAACGATTCTTTATACGCTTGCTGCGAAGACAGGGTGAAGAGCCCAGGCAAATTGTAACCGATAAATTGCGAAGCTATGGCGTCGCACAGCGTGAGTTGATCCCGAACACTATCCATAACACGACACAGTATGCCAACAATAGGGCGGAGTTGTCTCATCAGCTGACCAGAGTCAGAGAACGCGGGATGAGACGCTTCAAGTCAACAGCACAGGCACAGCGATTTCTGACTATCCACGCGGCGATGTACAATCTTTTCAACCTTGGACGGCACCTTGTATGTGCTGAGCATTATAGAAAACTCAGGACAGATGCCTTTGGACAATGGTCAATAGCTGTTGCTTGATTCCGAACGACAACTTTCTACTGGGCCACAGGAGTTAATTTGTCAGTACCGGTATTTGCCCTGATGGTATGGATGACGCGCCGTCACCATCAGGTCGATACGCCGATTACAGTTGTTTCCATTCTTCAAACTCAGGCAGACTTATATGATACTGGACCAGCTTCCCTTCATGGAGATTCTGCAATTCGCCGTCAACCATCGTAATGAACCTGTCGGCATCTTTATCAGGGATACGTCCTGCTGTAAGGCTCGCAATGGATTGTGTAGTGGCTGTGATTTGATCCTTTACGATGCGGCCTACTACTGAATCGAGCAGTTGCCTGTATTTCAGTCGGAACGGATCAGGTGCGGCAGCATGGTCTTTGATGTTGGTGTAGCGCCGACATGACCGCTCATACGCCCAGACGAACACATCCTGCAGCAGGCTGGTTTGAGTTAATTCGTACACACTGAGCATCCCTTCGATATAGTCTCGGTCTGGGACATCTATGAACGATAACGGACACAGCCTGCTTTTGATCAGCGGGATGTTGGCGGCCAGTCGCGCGGTCCGCTTGTTGACGTCAGTAAACGGTTGCAGGTACGGGAAATGCATCATAGTGAAGAAAGACTGCTCAAACGGGTCTTTTATATCCTTGACCTTGTCCAGAATCATCCTGAAATACTGCTCCACCTGCTGTGGGAATCCCAGCGGCAAGTAAACGGAGCCGCCTATCTCAACAATCTTGTTTCGCAGGCGTCCACTGTCGTTCGGGTCGCCCAGCAGATTATCTGACAAAAGGCCGTGCAGGTTCAGAATTGTGTACATGTTGAAGTCGATATCCTGTGCGGCACCGATTAACATCTCTATAGCGCGTTTGTGATTCAGGATCATCGTGGTTTCGGTGTGGTCTTTTCCTTCGGCGACCTTACCGGCTTCAATCAAGTTCCGGGTTTCCAGGATTGAATAGGTGTTGCCTTCCAGCCTGCTGGACGCCCAGGACAGGTCTATCAGCAACCTGTTTACCAAGTCAGACGGATAGGTCCCGCCAGTGGCCTGCCCCAATTCTTTGAGTTTTCCTATATTGTGCAAATGCGCTCTGATGTCATCCGGCAGGTAGGCGGTATGGTTGGGTATGTAGTCCTCCAGGAATTCCCGCCGGTAACCAACGGGCTCCCGGCCCTGAATGGGGCGCCGTACATACTCCCGGATCGCCTTGCTCTCGTCTGAGACGGGGATATACGGTGCAGCGCCAATGATGGTGTCCTGCCCGGGTGTTTCGGCGAGCGGCCGGTATTTTGCAGTCCAGGTCTTCCCAGTGTGTATGATTATCCCCTCATCCACAAGCTCGGTCAGTCTTCTTTTCAGTGTACTGTAACTGGGGGCCTTGCCACGCAGGCTTCGCTTTAAAGCCTGATGGATATCGGTGCTGCTGAGTCCGTCCTCAGCACCGTTGACTATCTCAACGATGATCTTCGACACGTCACTTTTTGTCATATTTTTCATTTGCGGTATCCAGGCGCTCAAGAAACAGTCCATGGGAGGTGCCCGTCACAGCTGCCTCCTGAGCCATAGCTGAACTTAAAATGAGCTAAAGTTGAGCTTATTATGAGACTATTAAATTCAGATTTCAACTGGCCATGTCCAACCCTGCACACCTCCCCGTCTGGAAACCCGCACGCCGGTTGCCGTCATTCGTCTATGCGCCGCGGGTACTGACAAATTAACTCCCGAAAATGGATAATGCGGGAATGAATACATATAAACGTCATCGGTTTCCCCCCGATATCATTAGTTATGCAGTCTGGCTTTACTTTCGATTCAATCTTAGCCACCGGGATATTGAAGACCTGCTGGCACAGCGTGAGCTGATCCCGAACACTATCCATAACACAGCACATATGCCAATAACAGGTTGCCAGGAGGGTGAAGTGATTGATGTATTTCTACAATCGCGCCGTGATGGAGCGGCAGCAAAGGAATTATCTCATCAGCCGACCAGAGTCAGAGAACGCGGGATGAGGCGCTTCAAGTCAACTGCGCAGGCTCAGCGATTTCTGAATGTCCACGCAGCGGTCTACAATCTTTTCAACCTTGGACGACATCTTGTACGTGCTGAGCATTACAAAAAACTCAGGATAGATGCCTTTGGACAATGGACAAAAGCAGTCGCTTGATTCCGAACAATGAATTTCTACTGGGCCAAAAGAGTTAAGTTGTCAGTACCTAAAAAACCATTATATACAAATGGTTATATGTACTATAAAGGAAGTAAAGAGAATATATAAAACTAATAAGTGATGCCGGATGACGGATTCGAACCGCCGACCATCCGCTTACAAGGCGGGCGCTCTACCAACTGAGCTAATCCGGCATTATGTTGTTGCGGGAAGCTACCCTCTGGATTCTGGCATTCGCCAGAATGACGCTAAGCCAGAATGACGGTAGCCTGGAAACGAATACATTATATACTCACTTCAGGATGCTTCCATCGGATATTTCAGGCCGAACTGCTCCCGTATCTCATCCATCACCCGCATGATGGCCAGTGTCTCATCCAGCGGCATGACATCACTTTCCGTTTTTCCTTCTCTTATGCAGCGGTTGACTTCCATGACCTCGAATTGATAGCCGTTGGAATCGAACGGTAGGCTTATTTCGGTTTCTTCCGCATCGAACAGGTTCAGTGTGATTTTGCTGGGACAGAACAAAGGCGGGTGGACATAAATCTTTCCCTTGCTGCCCAGGACGGTGATGTCCGGGCGGTATTTGGTGCGCATTGAGACGTACAAGCTGGCAATGGCACCGGAGTTGTACTCCAGCAGGAGGGCATCGTGATCGTCGACACCGCGGCTGTTCAACCTGCCTACGGACTGGATTTTATCAGGGTAGCCCAGCAGCCAGGATGCCAGTGAAATCAGGTAAACGCCGGCATCGAGCAGCACACCGCCACCCAGTTCTCTTCTGAACACATAAAAATCCGGTTCAAAATCGGGTATGATTGCGCCGCCGGCAAACAGATACTGAATATCGCCGATGACGTTACCCGCAACAATCTCTTTTAATTTAATCGCCGCGGGAATGAAACGGGTCCACATCGCTTCCATGAGAAAAAGCCGCCGTTCACGGGCGAACTTGATGACCGTAGACGCTTCAGCGGCATTGACGGTGAACGGTTTCTCACATAACACCGCTTTGCCATGCTCCAGACACATCAGGCAGTTTTCCTTATGCAGGGAATGGGGAGTGGCAATATATACGACGTCAATATCAGGGTCGGCGGCCAGACTCTTATAATCATGAAAACGTTTCGGCACCGAATATTCATCGGAAAACGCGGCAGCATTCTCTTCGGATCTGGAGCCTACCCCGTACAGTTGGGCATCCTCGAGATTGTTTAAGGCAACGGCAAACTTTCCGGCTATGCGACCGGTCCCCAGAATACCCCATTTAATTCTGTCCGGCATGGTTATGGTGCCTCAGGCGAGCTGGCGATTGCTGGTGACCGAAAAGCCGCCGTCCACGAACAATGTCTGGCCGGTAATGAAAGACGCTTGATCCGAAGCCAGGAAACAGATGGCGCGGGCAATCTCTTCCGGTTCCGCGGCGCGGCCTAGCAGGCCGTAGCCCTGAGTGGCCTCGCGTAGTTGCTCTGCAGTCATTCCCCGGGTTGCCGCCCGTTGCAGGTGATAATCGGTTAGCGTCGCGCCCGGCGCGACGGCATTCACCCTGATGCCATACTCGCCGTTTTCAACCGCCAGATTGCGCATCAGCGCCAGCACTGCGGCCTTGCTTGCGTCATACATGGCCATGCCGGCCGATCCGACCGAGGCATTCACTGAGGAGACGATAACAATCGCCCCGTATTGTTGTTCCCTCATGGCCGGCAGGATCGATTTGCAGGAATGCGCCACGCCTTTCAGGTTGACGGCAATCACCTTGTCCCAGTCCCGCTCCCCGGTGTCGAGCAGGCTGCCGCCGGTTTGTATCCCCGCGTTGGCGACCAGCACGTCTATCCGCCCCCATGCGCCAAGGGTTTTTTCCCTGATTTCCAGTGCAGTCGCCTCAGCGGATATATCACCGGTTATGCCGATAGCATCCCCTCCTGCCTCGTTGATTTCAGCAGTCGTCTTTGCGGCGCGGTCCGGATCGATATCCGTCACAACAACGCGATAACCCTGTTTTGCAAAGTATCGTGCACAGGCCTTGCCGATGCCGGCGCCGGCTCCCGTTATGACGGCTGTTTGTTTCATTTGATATTTTCCAACAATCGGAAGACAGGGTAACATATACGCATTAACCGGTATAACGGAGGGAATGAGAGATGAAGCTGAACCAATATCTGTTCATATTAATTGCGGTCCTGGGCCTGCCTGCGAGCCAGGTGGTTACCGCTGACAATGTTGACCAACTTATGGCGCTCGCCAACGGCGACCACCGTTCAGATGCCTATAAGTCGCGCAACCAGTACCGCAACCCGGCAAAGACTCTTGACTGGTTTGGTATCCGCAATGACCTGACGGTGGTCGAAATATCCCCGGGCTCAGGCGGCTGGTATTCCGAAATACTGGCGCCTTACTTAAGAGATAACGGGAAATTCTACGTGGGAAGCTACGACAGTGAATCCGAGATTGAATACTACCGCCGTAGCTACAAAAAATATGCGGACAAGTTGGCGTCTGATCCGGAGATATACGGCAAAGTCAATATGTTTGAATTTGCGCCTCCGAACAAACCGGTACTACAACCGGAAGGCCAGGCGGACATGGTTTTGACCTTTCGCAATGTCCATAACTGGCTGAATAACGATACGGCGGACCAGGTTTTTGCTGCGATATACAAAGTACTCAAACCGGGAGGCATACTGGGTCTGGTAACCCACAGGGGCGAGGAACACATGGTCGGCAAGCAATGGTCAAAACAGGGTTATGTGCCCGAGGCCGAAGTCATCCGCCTGGCGCAACAGGCCGGGCTTGAGTTTGTCGATAAGGCGGAGATCAATGCGAATCCCAGGGATACCAAGGACTATGAAAAAGGCGTCTGGACTTTACCGCCCACCTACAGGATGAAGGATCAGGATCGTGAAAAGTATGCGTCTATCGGAGAGAGCGACAGGATGACAATGAAGTTTACAAAACCTGAATAAAGACTGGAATAAATGGGGTCAGAGTAAAAATACACAGCAAGAGTTAACAGTACCGATCAATGCCGGTATTTTTACTCTGACCCCATTTATTATTTATGGATTCCTGCTTGCGCAGGAATGGACTATCTAGTCGTCAATCACCACACCCCAGGGGAACTTGCCGACCTCAATAGTCTTGATGACCTCGTCCTTCCCGGTGTCGATAACGGAAACGGTGCCGCTGACGCCATTGGTGCTGAACACCCGGCTGCCGTCCTTTGAGATTGCCAGTCCCCAGACTCGTTTTCCTACCGGAATCCCCTTGATGAATTCCATCGTATCAGCGTTCAGGACGATTACCTGGTTGGCCCGGCCGCCTGCTACGTAAAGCTTGGTTTCATCCTTATTCAGGATCACGTCCTTGGGCTTGGCCTTTTCGTCCGCAATTTTCTTCACCGCAATAATTTCGTGGCTCACCATGTCGATCTTTTTGACCTCGCCACTAATCTCGGAAGTGGCGAATGCCAGGCTGCCGTCATTAGTGAATACGGCAGCGCGCGGCCTGGCGCCGACCAGGATGTTGGCGACAATGGTGTGCTCGGGCACCTGTATGACGTGCAGCATGTTGGTCGACTCACTGGTGACTATCACGTACTTGCCATCGGGGGAAATAGCTACGCCCTCCGGCTCCAGGCCCACCTGGATCTCCGCTATCTGTTCACCCGTGACAGGATTAAAGACAGTTGCCTTTGCATCATCCTCGTTGGAGATATAGATATTTCCATTCGGGTGCACCGCGAAGGTTTCCGGGTCGGACCCGGCCTTGAATTTCCGCAGTAGTTCCAGTGTCTTCAAGTCGATAACCGCGATGACGCTTTCTTCACTGACCGCGACATATAACTCAGTGCCATCGGGTGAGATGCCGATCCCTCTGGGGCGGTCGCCGACTTCAATGGTTTTTTCGATTTCCAGCGAGGCGCCGTCTATGACGGAGATATTGTTACTCCGCTCATTGGTGACAAAGATACGGCCGCTGGCAGCATAGGCAAGCTGAATGCCGGCCAGAAAGATTACGCTGACAGTAATGAGATGTTTCATCGGTTACTCCTAAATTAAATATGAATTTAGCCACAGAGTGCACAGAGCTTGCTGGGCAAAGCTCCGCTGTTTCTGACTTTTCTCTGTGATCTCTGTGTCCTCTGTGGCTCAATTATAACAGGAAGCCAGACCCAGGCTATCCACGTCGTCAGGCGCGACGACGCCTCTGACCGGCGCTTCGCCCAGCAGTTCTCCGGCAGTATCGGCAATAAGCAGTAGCTGGCGCAACTGCCCGGTGTCGCGGAAATCCATGTCAAGGCCTTTCTGGCCGTCAAACGACAATCCGGTCTTAAGATGGTTCAACAGCGCGACGGGGTCGGTTAAATCTTTCCTTGCCACCGAATCCGAGGCCATCTTGATCGCGGCCCAACCGGCCCAGGCATACTGGTCCATGGCTTCGGAAAACTTTTTCTTGTAGCGTTTATTCAGGTCCCGTGCGGCGAATTTCACAAAATCAGGGTGCCAGCCGGAAACGTTTATCTCGTCGCCCGGCGATTTTTGCAACCATTGGGCTTTGGCGTCCGCCAGCATTTTCCTGCTGGGTATAACGTGAAGAAGATTTGCACTGCATTCTTCCCTTAGCCCGTCGTCGTGTACGGCCACGTTCAGGATTGCGTGATCCGTGAAGCGCCGCGCGGCCTGTTGCAGGTCGTCTGCATTCGTGGAGACGATAATGGCGATAAACCCGGCCGGGTCGATTGCGTCCATATCCGCGCCGCTGAACCTATGCAGGGAATAGCTCTGGCTCAGGAACCGGCCTTGCAGGTTCGCCTCGTGGATACCCTGTTCAACGCCTTTGTACGCGCTGTTGTTGTCAGGACCTATGAACGCAATCCTGATTTCTGTTGCTCCCGCACCGCTCCAGGCAAGACAGAGAATGATAAAAACAATACTTTTCATAAATAATTTTCCTGTCATTGGAAATTGGACTTACAAAGAATAAAATAGTTCTGTTTCCGGCGCATGCGCGGTTGCAGATTTCCCGCTACAGGATATTGTCATCATCAATCTGTTCCTGTATCCTCTAGCGAGTGGTTTATACAAGTGGCTAATGGACTATACCACTAAGGGTGAAGCCGGATAAACCTATTATAAGAAAAATCGGTTGTGGTGAGTTCGGGACACTTTCCCGATTTTGTATAAGAATTTTCCAGTCTTTCTTATTACAGAAATGCTGGTATTATATTTTTTATTGCTATTCCTACTATTTAACTAAAGGAGGATGTGATGCTGAGATCACTCCAGATTGAACCGGAAAAGTGTACCGGTTGCCTGCAATGTGAGCTGGCCTGTTCTTATCAAGCGGAAGGGGTATTCAATCCCTCCAAATCCCGCATCAAGGTGTTTACCTTCCACGAGGAAGGCCGGTTTGTCCCCTATACCTGCACCCAGTGCAGCGAGGCCTGGTGCATGCACGCCTGTCCCGTCGAAGCCATTGTGCTGAACGAGGAAACCGGCTCCAAGGACGTGCTGGCTGACGTCTGCGTCGGTTGCAAGGTGTGCACCATTGCCTGTCCGTTCGGGACGGTCAACTACAACCAGGACACCAGGGTTGTGTATAAATGTGATTTGTGCGGCGGCGACCCCGAATGTGCAAAAGCCTGCCCGACGGCCGCCATTACTTACGTCGATGCCGATCATACCGGGCTTGACCGGATGCGCGCCCACGCTGCGGCGAGCGCCGGCGCCAACTGATACGGGAGGAAGTTGAAAATGGCTTGGACTAATAATGTATTACGAATAAATCTGACCGATGGTTCCGTCAGCAATGAACCGTTAAATATGGAATGGGCCCGGCTCTACCTGGGCCAGCGCGGACTTGCCACCAAGTACCTGGCAGAAGAGATCGACCCCATGTGCGATGCCCTGTCGCCCGAAAACAAGCTGATTATGACGACGGGTCCCCTGACCGGCACCATGGCATCCACCGCCGGCCGCTATTCCGTGGTCACCAAGAGCCCGCTGACCGGCGCGGTGGCCTGTTCAAATTCCGGCGGTTTCATCGGTTCGGAGTTGAAATCCGCCGGCTACGATATGGTTATTTATGAAGGCAAAGCGCCGCAACCCGTTTACATTTATATCGAAAATGAAAAGGTTGATATAGTCTCCGCGGAGGAGATCTGGGGCAAGTCGGTGTGGGCGGCGGATGAGTGGCTGCACAAAAAATACCAGGATCCGTTGTTACGTATTGCCGCCGTCGGCCGCAGCGCCGAGAATGGCTGCCTGTACTCGGCGATCGTGAACGATCTGCATCGCGCTGCCGGCCGTTCCGGCGTCGGTACGGTTATGGCGTCCAAGAACATCAAGGCAGTCGCGGTCAGGGGCACCAAGGGCGTAGGCAACATCAAGGACCCGGCCGCATTCATGCAGGCGGTGAATGCCGGCAAGAAAGTCCTGGCCGATAGCGCGGTAACCGGACAGGGCCTGCCGACCTACGGCACCAACGTATTGATGAACGTCATCAACGAAGTCGGCGCCATGCCGACCCGTAATATGCGTGACGTCCAGTTCGATGGTTCCAGCAAGATTTCCGGCGAGGCCATGCACGAGCCGCGGGAAAGTGACGGTAAACCCAACCTGGTCACCAACGCCGCGTGCCAGGGCTGTACTATCGCCTGCGGACGCATATCCACCATCGATCAAGGCCACTTCACTGTTGAAAACAAACCGCAATACTGGGGTTCATCAGGCGGGTTGGAATACGAGGCAGCCTGGGCGCTGGGCTCGGATACCGGCATTGACGACATAGATGCCCTGACCTATGCGAATTTCCTCTGTAACGAGGACGGGATTGATCCGATCTCCTTTGGTTCCACCCTTGCCGCCGCCATGGAAATGTATGAGATGGGGGTGATAACCAAAGAGCACACAGGCGGTGTCGAACTGAAGTTCGGTTCGGCGCAAGCGCTATCCTGGGCAACCGAAGTTACCTGCAAGGGAGAAGGTTTCGGTCGGGAACTGGGCATGGGTTCCAAGCGCCTGTGTGAAAAATACGGTCATCCTGATCTGTCGATGACGGTGAAAGGCCAGGAATTCCCGGCCTACGACCCCCGCGGCATCCAGGGGATGGGGCTGACCTACGCCACGTCCAACCGCGGCGCCTGTCATTTGCGCAGTTACACCGTATCATCCGAGGTGATGGGCTTGCCGGTAAAGACCGACCCGTTGTCGACGGAGGGCAAGCCGGAACTGGTCAAGGCCTTCCAGGACGCCACCGCCATTGTGGATTCGTCCGGCTTGTGCGTCTTCACCACATTTGCCTGGACCCTGGAAGATATTGCTCCCCAGGTGGCTGCGGCTTGTGAGGGTGACTGGACCGCGGAGACCATGCTGGAAGCGGGTGAGCGTATCTGGAACATGGAACGTGAATTCAACCTCGCGGCAGGGCTGACTGCGGCAGACGACACGTTGCCGAAACGCATGTTGACGGAGCCGGCCAAGACCGGACCGGCCAAGGGCATGGTCAACAACCTGCACGAGATGCTGCCGAAATACTACGAGGTGCGCGGCTGGGATAAGCAGGGGGTACCGACTGACGATACCAGACAGCGCCTGAGCCTGGGCTGACAGTTTGTCCGGGGACACCGGGGACGGACTTAAGTCCGTCCCCAAGCAAGCATAAAAAGAGACTGAACAATGCAACACGTTATTATCGGGGCCGGGCCTGCCGGCGTCATCGCAGCGGAGACACTCAGAAAAAACGATGCCTCCTGTTCGATAAAACTCATAGGCGACGAAACAGAACCGCCGTATTCCCGCATGGCATTGCCGTACTACCTCATTAATAATATTGATGAGGTCGGCACCTACCTGCGTAAGTCCGCAACGCATTATGCGGACAATAACATTGAGGTGATCCATGGCCGGGTGGAGTCGGTGGACCCCGACGCCCACACCCTGGCGCTGGCAAACGGCGCCACGGTCAACTTCGATAAGTTATTGATTGCCACAGGTTCTCATCCTATCCGCCCCCCCATTCCGGGCCTGGACTCGCCCGCCGTACATTCCTGCTGGACCCTGGAGGACGGCAGGAATATCGCGCAGAATGCCGTTGAAGGATCCGACGTTATCCTGATGGGAGCGGGTTTCATCGGTTGCATCATCCTGGAGTCGCTGGCTTCGCGCGGAGTAAACCTGACGGTGATCGAAATGGAAGACCGCATGGTCCCGCGCATGATGGACCAGACTGCCGGGAATATGATCAAACAGTGGTGCCTGGACAAGGGCGTCAACGTACTGACCTCTACCCGGGTTGAGGCAATTGAGCAGGATGGCGCCGCAAGACTGTCGGTACAACTGGACAACGGCGACCGTTTGGGCGCCGACGTGGTGATTTCCGCCACCGGTGTGCGTGCCAATATCCAGTTTCTGGAAGGCAGCGGGATTGAGACAGGCTTCGGCGTGCTGGTGAATGACCGCCTGCAAAGCAGCCACCCGGACGTGTACGCCGCCGGTGACGTGTGCCAGGGCAAGGATTTTTCCACCGCCGAGTACAGCGTACAGGCCATCCAGCCTACCGCCGCGGACCACGGCAGGATAGCGGCAATGAACATGTCCGGCCGGGATATCCGCCACCAGGGCAGTGTCAATATGAACGTGCTGGATACCATGGGACTGGTCTCCACCTCTTATGGTCTATGGATGGGTGTCGACGGCGGCGAGTCCGTTGAACTGGTGGATGCGGAAAGATACCGCTATATCAGCCTGCAGTTCCAGGAAGACGTGCTGGTGGGCGCCCAGGCGTTGGGACTGACTAATCACGTCGGCGTTTTGCGCGGCCTGATACAGACAAAGTTGCACCTGGGCAAATGGAAGGAACACCTGCTGAGCGACCCGACCAGGATTATGGAAGCGTACCTCGGCGCAACCCAGTCAATCGGCCACAACGCCGCACTGCTTTGAGTAGTTTAACCGGCTGTACCGTCTCAACCGCGCATGGCTACGCCGTCACGCTGGCGCATGCCCCCACGTCGCCATTCTGACGCATGTTTAAGCTGACACTCAAGCTCTACGCCGGTTTAACCGATTATCTTCCCCCTGATACCAAGGATAATAAACTCATCATAGAAATAGCCGAACACAATACCGCTTATGAAGTCATCGACAGGTACAAGGTGCCGAGGGAAATGGCTCACCTGGTGCTGTTGAACGGTGTATATATAAAACCTGAGGACCGCAACAAATCCGTATTCAATGATGGAGACACCCTGGCAATATGGCCGCCGGTAGCGGGTGGGTGAGCCAAGGATGGCAACTCATAGACTAACCGAAGTCCCACCTGTAGATGAATGAGCCTGAATGTGGTTTTAACAAGGAATTAATCGCTATTTTTATTATAAGTATTGTCTTGACGGGAATAATGTTGCATAAAAGAAACAACTTTATGATAAATAATAGAAAAAATTGTAAAAAAGTGTTGTATTATTGCCTTTAATATGTTGCAATTTCTTCAATCATGCAATATCCTTGTACCAATAGGTTGATCTTAGGAACCAGGACAAAGAATTTTTAATAATTGAAATCGAAGTATCTTTTAGCTTATTACCTTTCCTGAGGAGGAGAATAATGAAAACATATACAACCAAGCTCGCGGCTACACTGAGTACTCTGGTGCTGGTAGCTGCTTTCAGCATGCCGACCAATGCGGCAGTAGTCCTGGGCGGTGCGGACGGTTGGGAAGTCAGCTACGGCGGCTTTATCAACCTGTTCTACACACAGAGTGATTTCGGTACTGAAGACAGTGCCCACCTGAACGAGGGCCTGTTGCCTTCCTTCCATACCATGGTGGTCAAGACCCCTGAGGTCAACGGCCTGACCGGTACCGGCCAGATCACATTTGCGGTGGACAGTTCCAGCTGAGAAGGGCAGCCGCTTGAATAAATCGGGTCTGTTTGGAACGACTTCGAATATCGATATGCGTGAAGTGTTCTTCAACGTGTCCGGTGATTTCGGCACCATCAGCGTAGGCCGCACCCTGGCACTGTTCGGGCGTCAGGCCATTTTGAAAGACCTCACCTTGTTTCGGTATGGGTTATGGTGGTCCCGATGGCGGCGGCACCAGGCTCTGGGTCGTATCGGCTATGGCTACGTCTATCCCGATTTCCGTACCCGCTTTGTCTACCAGACTCCGGACATGAACGGTTTCCAGTTGTCCGTAGGTATCTTTGACCCGCAGGAACCGGGTGGCGGCGCCTGCCATGGCTTCCGAAACTGATACCCCACAGTTCCAGGCCGAAGCCACTTTCAACTCCGCTTTCGAGGGCGGCAGCTTCAGTGGCTGGGCCGGTTTCCTCTGGCAGGAGCAGGAGATTTTGCCTGTTGCAGCGTCTCTTGGTGTAGATGATGACCCGACAACCCTGCAGGTGTTTGAAGGCATGCCACCAAGTGCGGGTATGGCCGGAGGTGATGTTGAGTCCGTAGGCTGGAATGTCGGCGCCCAGGTCTCAGCCCAGGGATTCAGTGTGACCGGTCAGTACTATAGCGGCGAAGCGCTGGGATACCCTGCTGTTCAACACCGGTGTACTGGGTGGTTTCGGATGTAATGCCAACGGTTGTGCCGAAGGAAGCCGATAACGACGGCTTCTACGTACAAGCCAGCTACACCTTCAACGGCACCACCAAGATCGGCGGCGGCTACGGTGAGTCAAAACAGGATGGTGATGCCACGTATGGTATTTCTGAACTGCAAGGTGATCTGTGGACCGTGGGCGTCTACCATGACGTCAATTCCTGGTTGAAGGTTATTGCTGAATACGGCAATTACAGTAACGACACGCTCGGTCAGGATGACGTCGATACCTTCTCCATCGGCGGGTTCCTGCTCTGGTAAGTCTGTATTAAGCAGGGTCTTCGAGACCCGGCGAAAAGGCGCACCTTGTGCGCCTTTTTGTTTTGGCCTTCGGATTATTCTATAATTGCTTCAGTCAAGGTGTTTAGGACTCACTCTTAACCAATCTTATGAGAAGATTTACAAAAACCGGCATCCTGTATCTGCTTCTGCTGTTGTGTGCAGGTATTATCCAGGCTGATTTATTGCCCAACTTCGGCTCGAACGATGAAGTCCTGTGGAAATCCGGTTCCAACCTGTATATCCGGCTGACCGATCAGGACCAGTCCAAAAAGGATGTGACACCGCCGAACCAGCACCCGGTGCGATTGGATGTCCAACCAGGTCACCAGCGCGCTCGAAGGAATCGAAGCCTGGAGCGGCGGGGGGTTCTTCAAGAAAAAACAACTCAAGAATTTGTTTTCCCTGCAACAGGCCCGCCTGCTTGGGCAATTTATCGCCACAGGCTTATCCACGGCAAGGACGGACCAGGACATCGTCTTTGTGCTGGCCCGTTCGGAAAAGAAATATCTGGTCATTCAGAACAGGGGTTATACGGGAGGGCGTGTTTTCTACCTGGATGGCAAGCTGCATGTCATCATCGGAGATTATGATCATGAAGGCGACAGGTTCAAGGAAACAGTTGAAAGGAGCCATGGCGTAACGGATACAAAGCAGTACTTCAGACATGGCCGCCGGTCCAAATCCGTCGGTTTTAAGGGTTCCGTAGTTGCCAGGGCCGGCGTTGAGCCTCACGTTGATGGCAAAAAATCACGCCGCGACTGGATTAGAAATAGACCTGGAACAGGCGGCATCGGTGTACCTTGCTGAAAAGGCGGAACAGGCGCCGCAGGAACCCGTGACCAGTGCGGCAATGCAGGCCGAGGCGGCTAAGATGGCGCGGGATAGACGGGAGATGCGTCTGGAACTGGCTAAGATGCGCAAGGAGATGAAATCCTCAACCGAAGGGAATTCAACCCAGACAATTGAGCAGAGACTGTTGACCTTGCAGGAACTGCGTGATAAGGAACTGATCAGCGCCGAGGAATATGAACAGAAGAGAGAACAGCTCCTGGGTGAAATCTAAACGTAAGAATATTTGGGGTCAGAGTAAAAATACTCAACTATTATCTGGGATCACCTGCCAACTTGAACGTATTTTTACTCTGACCCCAAATATTTGAAGTTCCATCCCTGGCACTATATCCCGGTGCAGTTATTCAGGCGCAAGTCAGCCAAATCCCGTACAGCCATGCGAGAGTTATACCCTGAAATTGAAGCGTCACAGAGCTATCGTCTGAAGGTAGATCAGGTTCATACCATCTACGTTGAGGAGGCGGGCAGCCGTAATGGTATTCCGGTGATATTTCTTCATGGTGGCCCCGGATCAGGTTGTAATGAGAACCACCGGCGTTACTTCAATCCCAAAAAATACCGGGTGGTTCTATTTGACCAGCGCGGCTGCCACCGCTCGAAGCCGGACGGTGAGACTAAAAACAATTCAACTCCGGAACTGCTGCAGGACATCGAACGCATAAGAGATCACCTGGGCATAGACAAATGGCTTGTATTCGGCGGGTCCTGGGGCGCAACCCTGGCATTATTATACGCGCAATCGCATCCTTCCCGGGTTTCGGCCATGATCCTGCGCGGCGCGTTCCTGGCCCGGAAAAAAGACCTGGACTGGTTCGGCAAATCAGGCGCGAGCATGATCTTTCCCGACTACTGGAAGGAGTTTACGGAAATCATACCGGCGCTTGAAAGAGATGATCTCATTTCCGCCTATCATGCCCGTGTCCATGGCGCCGACAGAAAAATCCGGGAAGCGGCCGCCCTGGCCTGGTCAAAATGGGCGGGACGGATCGTCACTTACCTGCTGCCGGGGGTGGAGTATACACCGGGCAACGTTGACAAGACCGTCCATGAAGTGCTGATAGAAACCCATTATGCCAAACACCGGTACTTTATCGCGGAGAACCAGATCCTGGATAATGCGGCGCAACTCCCGTCCGTGCCAATCAGGATCATCCACGGACGCCGGGACCTGACCTGTACCCTGGATTCATCCTGGTCATTACACCAGGCGCTTCCTGATTCTGAACTGGTGATAGTCAAAGAGGGGGGGCACCTGGCGGGTGAGTCTGTCATGGTGGATGCCCTGGTGACTGCCACCGATGAGATGGCGAAAAGGTTAAGATGAACCTGGCTGATAGCGGCTCCAAACCACTACTCATGGGTGTCCTCAACGTGACCCCCGACAGCTTTTCCGATGCCGGCTTACATCAGGATTTTACCAGCGCATTGTCCCGCGTGCATGAGATGGTGCAGCAGGGAGCGGATATTATAGACATTGGTGGAGAATCCACCCGTCCGGGCGCAGACCGGGTACCGGTAGAGCAACAACTGGGCCGCGTCATACCGATCATTAAGCAACTGCAACAGGAGCTTCCTGCAGACATTCCCGTCAGTATTGATACGACCTCGACCATTGTTGCCGGCGCTGCACTGGAGCAGGGAGCGGCCATCATCAATGATATCTCGGCGGGGCAGGATGATCCCGGCATGTTCAGGCTGGTCGCCGAAGCCGGGGTACCTTATATAATCATGCACATGCAGGGCACTCCCAGCACCATGCAGGTCAATCCGCACTATGCCGACGTCGTGGCTGAAATCAGATCTTTTCTGCTGAAGCGCGCCGCGCTTGCCCGGGATGCAGGCGTCATGCAGGAGAACCTGGTGATCGATCCGGGCATCGGATTTGGCAAATCCAAACATGACAACCTGGATATCATCATGAACCTGAGCAGTTTCACGGAATCCGGTTACAAGGTTTTGTTGGGAGCCAGCCGAAAACGCTTCATGGGCTCAATTTGTGACATAACCAGCTACAGCGAACTGGTAGGAGCAACCTGCGCCACCACGGCCATAGGCGTCTTTGCCGGAGTCAATATTTTCCGCGTACACGACATAAAGGAAAACCGCCAGGCCCTGGATGTAGCCTGGGCGCTGCGCAGCAGACAGGGACATTTGGGGTCAGGACATTTGGGGTCAGAGTAAAAATACCGTCAGGCTGGTAGGTGGAGCTTGTTTCTATTAGGGTATTTTTACTCTGACCCCAAATGTCCCAAATGTCCTGTTCAGGCCGTAACGCCGCCTCTCAGGATCTCCTTGGAGTTTTTCATGTTACGGAATATCAGGGGTTTGCTTTCGAATTCTTTCGTGCCGGATAGCCGGCCTATGCGTTCCACGTCGGCGTGTAATTGCCCATGGTGGGTGGATTTATCACAGACCGGATCGGCATTGGTAGCGTCCCCGGTCAGCATATAAGCCTGGCAGCGGCAGCCGCCGAAGTCTTTTTCCTTTTCCGGGCAGCTTCTGCAGGGCTCCTGCATCCAGTCGAACCCGCGGAATTTATTAAAGGCATCGGAGTCATTCCAGATATGTTCAATACTGTGATCTCTCACATTGGGAAATTCCAGTCCGGGCAACTGGGCGGCGGCGTGGCAGGGAAGGGCGCTGCCGTCAGGAGCAATAGTCAGGAAGATCGAGCCCCAGCCGTTCATACAGGCTTTGGGCCGGTTCTCGAAGTAATCCGGGATGACATAGATGATTTTCATCTTGCCCTTCATCTTTTCCTGGTATTCCTTTGCTACGATTTCCGCCCTGGCGAGTTGCTCCCTGGTCGGCAATAACTGATCAATATTGACCCGGGACCAGCCGTAGTACTGAGTGCTGGCCAGTTCCACATAATCGGCGTTCAACTCCACGGTCATATCCAGAATATCCCGTATCTGGTCGACGTTCTTCCGATGCAGCACGATATTCAGCACCATGGGGTATTCAAACGCCTTCACCACCCTGGCCATCTCCTGTTTGTGCTTGAAACTTTTAGTGCCGCCGAGATAATTGTTCAATTCTTCATTACTGGCCTGGAAGCTGATCTGGATATGGTCCAGGCCTGCCTCCTTGAAAGCTTTTACCCGGGCCTCGTCCATGCCCACCCCGGACGTGATCAGGTTGGTGTAATAACCAAGTCCCCGGGCCTCACTGATCAACTCTTCCAGGTCTTTGCGCACCAGGGGTTCGCCGCCGGAGAAGCCCAACTGGGTCGCTCCCATTTTACGCGCCTGTTGCATGACCCTGATCCAGTCTTCAGTGGCAAGCTCATTCTTATACCTGGCAATTTCCACGGGGTTGGAACAGTAAGGACACTGCAACGGGCACCGATAAGTCAGCTCGGCCAGCATCCACAGAGGCTTACTTTGATTTGAATCTGATCCAGCCATTATTCCTCGCATTTTCTATAAAGTTATGAACGTCATCCTCCAGTTCAACACCGGGGAATGCGGTTTTGAGTTCGGCGATGATGTCATCAATATTTTTTTCACCGTCACAGCGTTTCATGATCTCGCCGGCGCTGCCACTGAGTTTCACCATGCCTTCCGGGTACAGGATAACATAGCAATCCTGAACTTCCTCCCACTGAAACCGGAAGGTCGGGGCAATTTCAGGTATATGGTTCATTATATTTGGATATTTGGGGTTGGATATTTGGGGTCAGAGTAAAAATACAGTCAGGTTATCAGGTGGCGCTTGTTTCTTGTTGAGTATTTTTACTCTGACCCCAAATATCTTACTCTGACCCCAAATATCCCTCATGACCCCAAATATCCCTCAACACAGTGATAAGGCGGCTTGTTTTCGATATAGGCCATCCACATGGCGTCCAGCATGGTCCAGAGTATATCCAGTTTCAGTTGCAGTATATTCAAGGCCCGCTCCTGCTCTGCCCGGGTCTTGAAATAATCCAGTGTAACGTCCAGGCCATGTTGAACGTCCCGTCTTGCCTCGCTCAGTCTTTTGCGGAAATAGTTATAGCCTTTGGCGTCTATCCAGGTGTAATGCTGCGGCCAGTTGTCCAATCTCTTCTGGTGAATTTTGGGCGCAAACAATTCAGTGAGGGATGAGCAGGCCGCTTCCTGCCAGGTGGCCGTGCGGGCAAAGTTGTAATAGGCGTCTATGGCGAAACGTACCCCGGGCAGTACGTGCTGTTCCGACAGCAGGTCAGCCCTGCTCAGACCCACGGCCTCACCCAGTTGCAGCCAGGCTTCTATGCCTCCGTCTTCGCCTTGCTGACCGTCATGATCGATAATGCGTTGTACCCATTGGCGTCTTACGTCGCGATCGCGGCAGTTGGCCATGATAGCGGCGTCCTTCACGGGGATGCTGGTCTGGTAGTAAAACCGGTTGGCCACCCAACCCTTTATGGCAGGCTTTTCCAGTTTTCCGGAATTCATCAACACATGGAACGGATGATGAATATGATAATATTTCTCCTTGTCACGCAAATGTTGTTCAAACTCTTGCCTGCTCCACGGTTCTGCAATACCCATTTATGTCTCGTTTTTTATCATCTCTGAAATAATAGAGCGATAATTATGCCAGACCTGACAATTATCTGAGATAAATAAATCTGAACGTTATAAAACAATAAGTTATCTGGTTTATAGGATATTAATCCCAAGTAAATCACAGTACTTGTCACGCAATCTGACAGCCATACTGGTTCATATAAACCAACTGCCGATATTTTGTTCTGCCACAGAGGCCACAGGGGGAACATAATCGCCGGAATTGACGGAACATAATTTGGGAAGCATAATTTGGGACACCCATAAATTGCACGGAACATAATTTGGGACACCCATAAATTGCATATCCCCTGGCTTTGTTGAATTAATGGGTGTCCTGAATTAATGGGTGTCCTGAATTAAGGCATAATTTGGGACACCCATAAATTGCATATCCCCTGGCTTTGTTGAATTAATGGATGTCCTGAATTGATATCCTGAATTGATGGGTGTCCTGAATTGATGTTAATCTGCGTAATCTGCGGATAAATCACATAATACATGACCGAACACATTCTCTTTCTTACCGGCAAACTGGCGGAAAAACGGTTGCAACGTGTCCTTGACGCCATGCAACCGGTGGAATTCAGCTATCAAATCAGGAATATCGGTGTCAGTGTGGCCGCGTTAATGACTGCACAGATGATTAGACGACGGCTGGATAACCTTGACGGGGTAGACCGAATCATTGTCCCGGGTCTGTGCCGGGGTAACCTGGATTCACTGGGTGAGGAACTGGGTATACCGGTCCGGCGCGGCACTGTGGATGTAAAGGATTTGCCCGTTTTTTTCGGACGCGTCAGCAAACCGGTCAGCCTGGACAAACACAGTGTCGGGATTTTTGCCGAGATCGTGGAAGCCCCCCTGATCAGTATTGACGCCATCCTCGCCAGGGCAGCCGCATACAAAAGAGACGGCGCCGACGTGATTGACGTAGGCTGCCTGCCGGATACGCCTTTCCCGCACCTGGAAGAAGCTGTGCAGGCTCTACATGACGCCGATTATACGGTCAGTGTCGATTCCCTGGAACAGGATGAGTTGCTGCGCGGCGCTAAAGCGGGCGCTGATTACCTGCTGAGTCTGCATGAAAGCAGTGCCTGGATAGCGCAGGAAACGGCCGCCATCCCCGTCCTGATCCCGGAGCAGCACACTGACATGGCTTCTTTGTACCGGCTGATAGACAGCTTCAAGGCGCAGGATAAGCCGTTTATTGCCGATAGTATCCTGGACCCTGTCCACTTCGGATTTACCGCCTCCATTATCCGCTATCAGGCCTTGAGGGAAAAATATCCCGACATCGAGATCATGATGGGAACCGGCAACCTCACCGAATTGACTGAGGCGGATACCAGCGGAATTAATGTCATGCTGTGCGGAATTATATCGGAGCTTGATATCAACCATGTACTGGCGACGGAAGTCAGCCCCCATGCCTGTTCCGTGGTGCGTGAACTGGATCTGGCCAGACGGATAATGTATGCGGCAAAACAGGACGAAGGACTTCCCAAGGGCATTGACGGCGGCTTGCTGGCAACCCACTCGCGTAAACCGTTTCCCTATAATCTTGACGAGATCAGGGAACTGGCCGAACAGATCAAGGACCCCAGTTACAGGGTGGAAATAACGCCTGAGGGTATTCATGTGTTTAACCGGGACGGCCTGGTTACCGGGCAGGGACCCTATGAGTTATTCCCGCTACTGGAATTACTGGAGCAGGATGCCCCTCATGCGTTTTACATGGGTGTTGAACTGGCAAAGGCCGAGACGGCCCTGAAACTCGGCAAGCGTTACGTCCAGGACGAAGAACTGGATTGGGGGGTAACGGTCGTTCCCGAAGCGGGAGATGAACTGGAACGCCGGACAAAATCCGCGCATAATCTGAAGAGTGGAAATACCGGGGACTATAAGCCCGCAGGCACAACCTTACAGGCAAAGACACGCAAGCCCCGATGATTTACGAAACGGTCATAACCACAATGAACCCGGACGGGACTGCCCACATCGCGCCCATGGGTATCCGTCATGAAAATGACAAATTCCTTATCGCACCGTTCAAGCCGTCAAGGACCCTGGATAACCTGGTAGACTCCGGTGTGGCAGTGATTAACGCAACTACCGATGTCATGATCTTTGCCGGGTGTTTAACCGGCCGGCATGAATGGCCGGTGGTGGATGCATCACGGATTGCTTGTAAACGACTCGCTGCCGCTCTTTCCCACGTTGAAGTCAGGGTAGAGGGTCGGGAAGACGATGAGTTGCGCCCGGTTTTTACCTGCCGGCCTGTGTATGCCGCCGACCATAGGCCCTATAATGGTTTCAACCGCGCCCAGGCCGCGGTGGTCGAAGCGGCTATCCTGGTAAGCCGGTTGCACATGTTACCGGAAGAAAAAATACGTTCGGAACTGAAATACCTGGGCATCGCCATCAAAAAGACCGCCGGTGAAAAAGAACGGACAGCCTGGCAATGGCTGATGGAAAAGGTTGATGACTATTACTCTTAGTTCAAATGAGATGACTAACCTATGACGGGCTTCCTTGCCAGCGTCTCATCTGTGGATGAAGCGCGCCAGGTCCGCTTCCTGGGGGTGGACGTGATAGATTTGAAAGATCCGAACAAAGGTGCGCTGGGCGCGCTGGACGAAGATAACGTACGCTCGATCGCGGCGCTGATAGGCAATAGAACCACACTCAGTGCGACTATCGGCGACCTGCCGAGCTATGCCGCCGGACTGGAGACCGCCGTCACGAGGATGCACGCCTGCGGAGTCGATATTGTCAAGGTGGGCGTATTTGATACATCCATATCCCCGTTTGCCTTGTCCGCTTTTAACAGACTCACAGACAGGCAGATCCGGATTGTGCTGGTCTTTTTTGCCGAGTTCTCTCCCCTTGATATCGACTTTCAGCGACTGAAGCACACAGGCATCACGGGAGTGATGCTGGATACCTGTGAGAAGGCCAGCGGAAACTTGCGGGAGAAGTTGGACGATGAAACACTGTCGGAATTCGTCACTGACGCCAGGCAGGCAGGGCTCATTACCGGCCTGGCGGGTTCACTCACCCGCGAGGATATTCCGCCCTTGCTGCGCGTCAACCCGGACTACCTGGGTTTTCGCGGTGCATTATGTAAACAACATAAGCGTAATATGCAGATTGACAGGGTGAAAGTCGCCGGGATCAGAAAATTGATCCCCGAAACGCCCATCCCAACCTGTCAAATGTCGGCGAACGATTTGGTGTAATATAAATAAACAGTCTTTCAAATTTACTACCGGGGAAAAACTATGGCAAAGTGGCGTAAAGAAACAAAAGATGCCCCCTATGAGGTGGACGAGATAGAACAACGACTCAAGGATGAATTGCCGCATTGGTATTACGAAGGCGGCTGGATTCGGCGCAAGTACAAGACCAGCGGCTGGAAAGCTACACTGATGGTAATCAATACGGTCGGCCACCTGGCCGAGGCGGCCTGGCATCATCCCGACCTGACGGCAAGCTATGCTTTTGTCATCGTCAAATTGATGAACCACGCGGCAAAAGGGGTGACCGACAAGGACTTCGAACTGGCAAAGAAGATTGAAGAAGTATTAATGTGGCAACCGGGACTGGAAGACGACAGCGCACTGGACGGCACGCCGGACGATCAAAGATTTAAATATATCAAGTATAACTAGTCATCTTCAGCAGTTCCCGCTAACCGGGTTTTGGGGGTTGTTTGTCCGTTCCGAGGGCCATCCCTGGCCCGTCCCGCGCTCGTCCCTGGCGCTAGTCACGGACAAACAACCCCCAAAACCCTCTGGGTGAAATTAGCAGAAGCCGCTGAGTTATCTGTCCCAGTCGCCGGATTTTCCCCCTGATTTTTTCAGGAGTCTGACAAATTCGATGCTCATGCCCCGGTCAACGGCTTTGCACATGTCATAGATCGTGAGCAGGGTAACCTGGACGCTATTTAATGCCTCCATTTCAACGCCGGTCGGACCGATGGTCTCTACCCGGGCCTGACAGTAAACGGCGCCCTGGTCAGGCTTGGGCGCAAGACCGATGTCGATATGGCTGATGACGAGTGGATGGCAGAGCGGAATGAGTTCCGCGGTTTTCTTTGCTGCCATGATACCGGCGACCCTGGCGATTCCCAGCACGTCTCCCTTCTTGTGACCTCCCTCCATGATCAGGGCCAGGGTTTTGTCCTGCATCCTGATTATCCCTTCGGCTACGGCAACGCGATGGGTCGCGTCCTTGGCGCCGACGTCAACCATCTGCGCCTCCCCGGTTTCATTGAAATGTGTTAATTCTGACATGAGGATCCAAAATACGGTTTCCAAAAAAATGCTTACAGGCAGGGCTGGAATTCCCATATAATACACCAAAACCGGTCAGGTAGACACGCAAGGGTCAGTACAATGTTTATAAAAGTCAAGTTTTTTGCCCGTATCCGTGAGGAAATGGGGCGCGCAGAGGATCAGGTGGAATATACATCCGGCCTGAGGGTTTCGGACGTCTGGCGGATAACCTCCGGGGGCGAGGCAATGCCGAGCGCACTGCTTGTAGCCGTCAACATGGAACATGTAAAAGGCGACCCCGAATTGTTGGAGGGAGATGAAGTCGCGTTTTTCCCTCCGGTTACAGGGGGGTGAGCCGGAAACAGAAACAGACACTTAACGTGTCTGTTAGATGTGCGCCTTCCTTGGCGCTCACCCTGCGGGCGCTCTCTGAGCGTCCAAATCTGCTCCAGGCAGATTTGTCCCGGCGAACGCCACAACAAGGATGTTGTGGCTGGGGATTATCGAAGATATTGAAGTGGCGCCAGGGATGGCATGTCATCAACACCCGATTGAGACAATCATCATGCAAATACAATTAAGACCGGCGCCTTTCGATGCCCTGACGGAACTAAAGGACTACCAGGCGTTACCCGAAAGCCCGGGAAAATCCGGCGCAAACTGTATATTTATCGGCACGATGCGGGATTACAACGAAGGCGAGGAAGTCCGTAGCATGTCCCTGGAGCATTATCCGGGCATGACTGAAAAACACCTGAACGAGATCTGCACGCAAGCAAAAAAACAATGGCCCGTACTGGATATTCTGGTCCTGCACCGTACCGGTGACATTGATATAGGCGATGACATCGTGCTGATCGCTACCTGGGCAGCCCATCGGGGTGACGCCATGGACGCGACCCGTTTCATTATCGAGGATTTGAAACACAGAGCGCCGTTCTGGAAAAAAGAGTCCGTCAAAAACGGAGAACGCTGGGTTGATCGGAATACCTCAGGTTATTCGACTTAATATTTGGGGTCAGAGTAAAAATACAGTCCTCTTGGTCAGGTATGCGGGATCATAGTTAAGTATTTTTACTCTGACCCCAAATATTTTACTCTGACCCCAAATATTAACTTGTCAGCACAAATTTAGAATATCAAGAGGAGTTTGCACAATGCAAATCAGGGTACTAGGCGCTGCCGCGGGCGGCGGTTATCCACAGTGGAATTGTAACCATCCGAATAGCAGACGAGCCCGGCTGGATGACCCGGCTGCGCCGCAGCGGACTCAGTCGTCCATTGCTATCAGCGCCGATGGAGAGGATTGGTACCTGTTCAATGCTTCCCCGGACCTGCGTCAGCAAATCAATGATAATGATATCCTGCATCCGAAAAAAGACCTGCGCCACAGTCCCATTATGGGGGCGGTACTGACCAATGCCGACGTGGACCACGTGGCAGGGCTGTTGAATTTGCGCGAATCACAGCCCTTGCGAATTTATGCTACGCAAAGAGTGCTGGGCGTGCTTCAAGCCAATTCAATTTTTAACGTGTTGAACCCGAAATTCGTCAGCCGGGAGCATATAGTGTTGAATGAGCCCCTCGACTTGCTGAAACCGGACGGCAGTTCCATGGATATACGGATCACACCTTTCGCCGTACCGGGCAAGGTGGCCCTATGGCTCGAAGACGAGAGCAAAGGAAAGGATTTCGGCTCAGTAGATGAAGACACGATTGCCCTGTACGTCGAAGATACAAACAACGGGAAGTCCTTTTACTACATGCCTGCCTGCGCCCGGGTGACGCCGGAACTGGCTGAGAGGATTAGCGGCGCCGACCTGATTTTCTTCGACGGCACCTTATGGGTGGATGATGAGATGATCCGCGATGGCGTGGGGATAAAAACAGGCCAGCGCATGGGGCATATCAGCGTCTCGGGAGAACAGGGCACCCTTGCGGCGTTGAAAGACCTGGGGATAAGAAGAAAAATCTTTATCCATATCAATACGACCAACCCGATCCTGTTTGCCAACAGTGCAGAACGCAAGACGGTTGAAGCAGCAGGCTGGGAGGTGTCTTACGACGGTATGGATATCGAGTTGTGAAAACTAAAAATGTGCCACCGAAGGTGGCGTATTATTTCACTGCATATTTGGGGTCAGAGTAAAAATACTTAGCGATAATTCAGCACCACATACCAGAGGGATTGTATTTTTACTCTGACCCCAAATATCCCAAATATCGCGGCATGCGCCGGAATCCAGTCAAACCAGGCCGGAGAAAGGTTGTATATCGACGAATTCTCCCGGTTCCACGCCGCTTGAAGCTATAGGCAGGATGATAAAACAGTTTGCCTGCGACATTGAACGCAGGATGCCGGAACCCTGGGCGCCGGTCTTCACCACCACGAGGTCCCCGTCCTCGTCTCTTTGCAGAATGCCGCGCTGGTATTCAACCCTGCCCGGGCGTTTCTTCAGTTTGGAATCACAGCGTGCTTTCAAGGACAGCACACCGGCGTCGTCTTCCCCGATCATTTTCCGTAATGCCGGCTGAACGAATTCGTAAAAGGTGACCATCACGGAAACGGGATTGCCCGGCAGACCGAAAAAGAGGGCATTGCCTACCTGGCCGAATGCAAGCGGTCGGCCGGGTTTGATGGCTACTTTCCAGAAGTCCACCTTCCCCAGTTTAGCCAGTATTTCCTTGATGTAATCCGCCTCGCCCACGGATACGCCGCCCGAAGTGATCAGGACGTCGGCATTGGCGGCAGCAATGGAAAAAGCCTCTTCCAGGGCATCCCGATCATCTTTTATAACGCCCATGTCAATAATATCGGCGCCCATCCGTTCCAGCATGCCGTACAAGGTATAGCGGTTGCTGTCATAAATGGCGCCGTCACTCAGGGTTTCCCCGATAGAGCGCAATTCATCCCCCGTTGAAAAGAACGCTACCCGCAAGCGCCGTACCACGCACACCTCGGCAATGCCGAGCGAGGCAATCAAGCCGATATCTGCAGGATTCAAGCGTCTGCCTCTGGTCAGTATGAGGTCGCCGGCGGCAATGTCTTCACCTGCCTGGCGTACGTTATCGCCTTTCCTGGTGGCGCCGTCGATGATTATGCCGGAGCCGGTGACCTGCACGTCTTCCTGGATGATCACGGTATCGGCGCCTTCCGGCATGATCGCCCCGGTCATGATGCGCACGCAGCTTCCGGCGGTTAACTTGCCGTCATAGGGTTTGCCCGCCCAGGCAGTACCCGACACATGCAACTCGGCATTGCCGCTGGAAGGAATATCCCCGCTGTTGACCGCGTAACCGTCCATGGCGGAGTTGGTGCCGGTAGGTACGTTTATGTGGGAACGGATATCTTCGGCCAATATCCGGTTCAGCGCCTCGCGAATAGCGATTTTTTCAATCCCTTTGATGCGGGCGGCTCCGGACTTTATCTGCTCCAGCGCAGCATCAGCCGACAGTGACTTCGGGTCAAAGTCATTCCTGCAACTGGGATCTTTCTCAATCTTCATTGTATCAATAATACCGGGGACAGAATTATGGCAATGCTGGGAAAGATTTAAATCTGTCCCCGGTGTTCACGATGTTCAAATCTGTCCCCTTTCTCCCAAATTGTAACGGTCAATAATAAAATGCGCGATTTGTTGTGGATTATTCATGTCCAGAATCGGTAATTCAGTATCGACGGATAACTCGGCATCAGTCGCAATCGCTATGATACTCTCATCACCCGGATACAGGAAGTCACGCCCCAGACTCGGACGATGCAGCTCTATCTTGGGGATGACTTCGGGCTTGAACCCTTCAACCAGGATCAGGTCCAGGTTTTCCAGGTCCAGGTTCCTGATATGATATTCCAGCGGTTTGTCATCGTCATCCCGGTTTTCGACCAGCAGCGCCCAGCGCTTTTTCGACCCGATCAATACCTGGCTGGCGCCGGCCTTGCGCAGTTCATAACTGTCTTTCCCCGGATAATCGATCTCAAAGGTGTGGTGGGCATGCTTGATTACCCCCACGCGCAGGTTTCGGGAGATGAAAATACCCAGCAGGTTGACCAGCAGGGTTGTCTTTCCGGTGCCGCTGTAGGCGGCGAAGCCGATCAAAGGAATATCCGGGAGTTCAGGCATCCAACCGCGCCTCCATCTGCGCCAGGTCAGCCGGGTTATTGATATTCCTGAAGCACTCCGGTTTATCGGAAAAATCAGTCACGGCCAGCTTGTGTTGCTCGAACCACCGGTCTATCTTGCGACCGCCGCCATCAAGAAACGCCTGCATGGAAGGGGCCAGGGAGATCGGCATGAGCGTAAACACCGGCTGCATTCTGTCACCGTTATGGGCGACGCTGATTTCCGCCTCATCATCGCTCAGTTGCCTGAACAAGCGTGCCACCAGGTCATCCGGAAGCAACGGCGAATCGCAGGGGGCCGAAACCATAAACTCCGTCTTTGCTGCCTCAAGGCAACTCAACATGCCGGCCAGGGGTCCTTGAAAACCCTGCCTGCTATCAGCTATGACGGGGTAGCCATAGGCGCCATAGCGGTCATGGTTGCGGTTTGCATTGATGATGATCGCGTTAACCTGGGGGGATAAAGCGGCCAGTGCATGCTCGACCAACGGTTTGCCGCATAAATCCACCAGCCCTTTGTCGCCACCGCCCATGCGCCTTGCTTCGCCTCCGGCCAGGATAACGCCGGTAATCTCGGTTTTCGGCACCTTGTGATCCGCAGAGTTTTCAGCCGGCGCTTTTCAGGTTTGCAACTGCGCGCTTCGGTGGCAGTGACACATCAAAATCAATGTGCTCAGCGCCGTGATAGACAAGGAAGTGCTTCCCTTTGGCACGGGAAAACAGGATAACGCCAAAATCCATGGCAAGTTTCAGGCCCATCTGGGTGATGCCCGAACGGGATAACAGAGCCGGAATACCCATTTGCGCCACTTTCAGCACCATCTCCGAAGTCAACCGGCCGGTGGTGTAAAACAACTTGTCATGGCCGGGTATGCCATCAAGCCACATTTGTCCGGCGATAGCGTCGACGGCATTGTGTCGACCCACGTCCTCAATAAAAATGGCTACTCCCGTTCCGCTGCACAAGGCGCAGCCATGCACGGCGCCGGCGCTTTTGTAGACGTCATTATAGCTGGCCAGGTTTTTCAGCAGGGCATAGATATCCGATTGTTTGAGCCGCGTCGCGTGCAACTCTATCTGGTCTATCTGCTCCAGGATATTGCCGTACACCGTCCCCTGGCCGCAACCCGTAGTCACTATTCTCGGTCCCAGCCGATCTTTCCAATCGTCCCTTTCCGAGTAGGTGGTCACCGCTGCGGCATTCACCTCCCAATCTACCTGTACCGAGCGGATTTCGTTGATGTCCTCAACGATGCCCTGGTTTTTCAGGTACCCAAGGGTCAGTAATTCGGGAGTTTTTCCGAGTGTCATCAGGGTGACGATCTCGTAGCTGTCAACGTAGATGGTAAGCGGTCGTTCATCAGCGATGTACATTTCCCGGATATTCCGGAACTCGTCAACCGCATCGACAGCAATGGTAGGCTCGACACCGGCATTCGTCATCGCCGGCCGGCGACATAATGAATTATTCATAACTTGATACTGTGTTCGCCGGGAATATCATATTGATGTCTTGAGTTTATCAAGCTTATAAAGTATTGAGTAACCATCCCTGGTGCGACTTCAGCAATTTCGTTAAACCCCAGCCACAACATCCTTGTTGTGTCGTTCGCCGTGACAAATCTGCCCGGAGCAGATTTGGACGCTCAAAGGGCGCCCGCAGGGTGTGTGCCACGGATGGCGCACATCAAAAAAGACACGTTAAGTGTCTTTTTTTGATTCCGGCTCACCCTCCCGTCATATTCATATGACGGAAAATGACGGGTTTGGCTGAGAGATCGAATTCATGTCCCTTGGGTTTGATGGCCATGGACGCGCGCAATGCCTGTTTCAACTTGTCCATGTCACCGGGATGGGACCGGATGACCTGGCGCAAGTCCACGGAATGTTCCTGGCCGAGACAGAGCAGCAGGCGACCCTCGCAAGTGAGCCTGACCCGGTTGCAACTGTCGCAGAAGTTATGGCTGTGGGGCGAAATGAAGCCTACCTTGGTATTGGTTTCAACAATCTTATAGTAGCGTGACGGACCGCCGGTCGTCTCGGTGGTCGGCAACAGGGTATAGCGTTGTTCCAGGTCAGCCCTGATCTCGTCACTCGAATAATAGGCCTCGGCGCGGTCATGGTCGCCGATAACGCCAAGAGGCATTTCTTCGATGAAGCTGATGTCCATGCCGCGCGCCGCGGCAAACCCGACCAGGTCCGGAATTTCATCATCATTGCGGTTTTTCAGAATGACGGAGTTGATCTTGATTTTTTTAAACCCGGTTGCCAGGGCAGCGTCAATACCGGCGAGCACCTTGTCCAGTTCCCCCACGCGGGTCAGCTGCCTGAATTTATCCGGGTCGAGCGAGTCCAGGCTGATGTTGATGCGTTTGACGCCGGCTTCTTTCAGTTCGCCTGCCAGTTTCGGTAATTGCGAACCATTGGTGGTGAGAGTCAGCTCCTTCAAGCCTTCCAGTTCACCAATATCGTAGAATAACTTGGTGATGTTCCGCCTGATTAACGGTTCGCCGCCGGTGATGCGTATCTTGCTGACACCCAGCTCGGTAAAAGCCCGGGCGATCACCGAAATTTCTTCCAGGGACAGCAATTTGGCCCTGGGAACGAACTGCATTTCTTCGTCCATGCAGTACACGCAACGGAAGTCGCAACGATCCGTTACCGAGATACGGACGTAGTCCACCGTTCGGCCGAAATTGTCGACTAATATGTCTCCGTGTTTCATGTTCGACAGTATAGCAAATAATTACTTCCAGGGTCAGACCAGTATAGCCCCGCCGCCGCCCCGACACCCCGACACCCCGCCGCCCTGACGTCATGACGTCCCGACGCTCCGACGTCATGCCGGGCTTGACCCGGCATCCAGTGGATAACATTCCTCATATTATGTAGAATGGTGCCATCTCCAGGCATTGCTCAAGAAACTTTCAGGAGTGAATAAAATGAAGTTATTGAATAGACTGATAACGCTTCCTGTTATTACCATATTATCACTGAATATCTATACATTTCAGCCGGTTGCACAGGAATCCCGGCCTGCTGCAGATAACGAGCTTGAAGAAATCGTTACCATCGGCACTCGTTCTCAGGCCCGCGGTATTGAAGACAGCCTGGTCCCGGTGGATATCATTACTGCTGATGACCTGGTCAGATCGCCCAATATTGGCGGCGAACTGGGTGGCTTGTTACAGGCTGCCGTTGCTTCTTTCAGCATGCCGCGCCAATCCAACTCCGGTCAGACCGATATTGTCAGATCAGCGCAATTAAGGGGTTTAAGTCCTGATCAGGTGCTGGTTCTGGTTAATGGAAAGCGACGTCATGTCAATTCGGTCATCAGTACTGAATCGAAGATAGGCAGAGGCAGTGCAGCAGTGGATTTTAATAATATCCCCACCAGTGCGATTGAGCGCATTGAAGTATTACGGGATGGCGCAGCAGCCCAGTACGGTTCGGATGCCATTGCCGGAGTCATTAACATCGTCCTGAAAGATAATGCTGAAGGGGGTAATCTCTCGGTTTCGTATGGTGGCCATGTCACTGATCTGAAACCGGTTGATGAGGATATCACAGACGGACAAACAGTGACTGTCAGTGCAAACCATGGGTTTTCTTTCGCAAACGGCTACCTTAACCTCAGTGCGGAATACCGTGACAGATCGTCGACTAACCGGTCGAGTTTCGACCAGCTACCGACGATTGGCTTTGCTGAATTCATCGCGCCTATCCCTTCCAGCGGGACACCGGAAGCCGCCCCGAATGATGCCCTGGCAGGTATGCGAAACTATCGTGAAGGCGATGGTGAATCAAGTGATATAAACCTGATGTATAACGCCGGTTTCGATTTGAGTTCAGGATTTGAGTTATACAGTTTTGGCAGTTACTCGGCGCGTGACGGAGAAGGCTACACTTTCTTTCGTTATCCGGTCAGCGCAAATAACGTAGCTTCGGTATATCCCAACGGGTTTGTGCCGATAAGTGATGCAGATATCACAGACTTCTCCGTTGCCGGCGGTATAACCGGCGAGTTGTCCGGCGGCTGGATGATTGATGCGAGCGTAGTACACGGTTTCAACGAGTTTTCCGATGGTGTAAAGAACACCATTAATTCATCGCTGGGCGCTGCGAGTCCGACTGAATTTTACCGGGGCGAATATGAATATTCGCAGACTGTGCTGAATCTTGATGTTTCCAAAGGGATGGAATTCGGCGCCATCCCGGTAAATGCCGCGGCAGGCCTGGAGTTTCGTTTTGAGGATTACAGCACAAAGGCAGGTGACCCGGAATCCTATATCGCAGGGACCGCCGTAGCCTGTACGGTCTGTGTCACCTTCGGTAATAGTGATACGGCCAGGATCGGAGCCCAGAGCGGTGCAGGATTGCAGCCTTCCGATGAAGTCGATGAAGACAGATTTTCCTATTCGGCTTATGTCGACCTGGAGTTTGATATTACCGAAGATCTTCTGTTCTCGGTAGCAGGCAGATTTGAAGATTACGATGATTTCGGCGATACGGTTAATGGTAAGGCTGCGGCTCGGTATGAACTGTTCCCGGGCTTCGCCATTCGAGGAAGTGTCAGTACCGGATTCCGGGCGCCATCTCTCGCACAGGCCTTTTTTACCGGTACGTCGACCAGTTATGGTACCGGTGGTGCGCTGGTAAGAACATTGAGTCTGCCCGTGACTGATCCTATGGCCCGGGAGAATGGGGCGGAGGCTCTTGATGCTGAAGAATCACTGAGTATAAGCGTCGGTTTTACCTGGTTCCATGACAGCGGTCTCAGCCTGACCTTTGATTACTTCGAAGTAGATATCGATGATCGTATTGCACTCTCTCAGAATATACCTGTAGACGGTGTACCCGGTGTTGGCGGGGTCCGGTTTTTTACCAATGTTGCAGATACGGAAACCACCGGCTTTGACGTGGTTGCAGCCTACAGGCACGAGGGCTGGAGTCTCTCGGCTGCGTACAACAACACCGAGACCGATATAGTCAATAATCCGAACCGGGTGATTATCGGTATCGAAGAGCAGAATACCTATGAAACGGCAGCGCCCGAAGACAAGCTGATTCTCACAGGTTCATGGTCCAACGAAACCATTTCCGCCCTGGTGAGAGCAACGCGTTTCGGCAAAACCGAACGTATATTTGACTTCGGCGGTGGTTTTGAGCCACAGCAGGTCTATGGCGCCGAGTGGTCTGTTGATGCCGATATTGGATATGCAATTACTGATAACTGGCGTGTTTCAGCCGGGGGTAACAACCTGTTTGATGAATACCCTGACGAATCGATATTCGACATCAGCTATTTTGGCAATCTGCCATACGATGTTCTCTCACCGATCGGCGTTAATGGCCGCTTCATTTACCTGAGGACAAGTTTCAGTTACTGATAGAGAACCCGAGTTCTGACTGCGCTATTGATCCATGAAACCAATAGCGCAGTTGTTTTTGTACGTTTGTAATAGATAATGTCCAGCCTGGCAAGAATAAGCTTTCTTTTTCTTTTTCCAATATCTGTTTTTGCCGCCGCAGACAAATTTTCAAACCCTGATTGCGAAATATTCTATGCAGTATTCCCAAACCAGGATACGGCCGGCCAGATAGGGAAAACAGTTTTTGCAGCGGTTTCCGAATTGAGCTGGGAACAACGCAAAGCACTGTCACAGTCCCAGAGTCAACGTCTTGAATCAATCCTGGCTATCAGCCCCAGCCTCGTTAACAAAATAAAGTTAGGGGACATACTGATTACTCAGGGCGGCTACCAGGGCGTATCCGGCATTTCCATCAATGCCCGCCTGAATATGACCGCGGATTCTACCGGTGAAGACATTATTTCCCTGGGATCAATGATCGGGTATATCTATTTTCAGGACAGTGTGCTTTTGTTGTGCCATGTGTCCGTTGATAAAGGTATACAGCCTGCTGTCATCCACACAGTCTTTGACGTTGGCAGTAAGGACTACTTGAATCCGGTATCTGCGCGGTTGCTTTTCGGCATGATGATGGGATACCTGAACAGGGTTAAATCGGTTGGTTATACTTATGAGCAGGCAAACGATATCTTTCGCGTATTGGAATTCGAGCGGGTGGACCAACCCAGGAAAAAGGCTATATCAAGCATTGCCGGGCATCTGGGTGATTTATCAGACGGGAAGGTGAAACTGGATATACGGAGCGCCGACGTTTTTGCGTTTTCCACGGGAAATAAATGGAAGAAATTTCCACAGGGGGGAGATTATATCAGTCGTTTTGCCGACGACGTTGACAAGGAGTTGATAAAGTCGGAACAAATGGTGTTTATTGAGAAGTTGAAGAGGGAGTATATTCAGGGTCAACAGCGGTGACGCTAACTCATTGCTATCCACATTGCTTTTCACGTTACAATAGCCCCACGGATTTCCTGACCAGGCGGAGCATGATGACAGTTGGGAAGTAAACAAAGAACTTAGAGTGGTTAAAATAAATAAGGAGACAACATGGCGGGCATCCTGTCCAAGCAACATATTATCGCAAAACCTGGATTCAATCGCTGGTTGATCGTCCCGGCAGCCCTGGGCATTCATCTTTGTATCGGTTCGGTATATGCCTGGAGCATCTTCAATCCCGCCCTGATCAAGCAGATCGGCGTGGTGGTGAGCGCCGCCGATGACTGGTCCCTGAAGAGCGTCGTGTGGATATTTACCGTGTCGATCGTGTTCCTGGGGCTGGCGGCAGCTATCGCCGGCAGGTGGCTGGAACAGGTGGGTCCGCGCATGGTGGGCGTGGTATCGGCCTGCTGTTGGGGCGGCGGATTCATCGTCGGCGGAGTCGGCATCGTCACCCACCAGTTATGGTTGTTATACCTGGGCTACGGCGTGCTGGGGGGGTGCGGCCTGGGCCTGGGTTATGTCTCACCCGTCAGCACGTTGATCCGCTGGTTCCCGGACCGGCGCGGCATGGCCGCAGGGATGGCGATAATGGGTTTCGGCGGCGGCGCCATGATCGGCGCGCCATTGAAGGAATTATTTATCCGGTTTTACTATAAGGCCCCCGAGTATCTGGGCGCGGTTGCCGACCTTGAACTGGTTACCAGGGCAGGGCGGCGTTTCGTGGAAGTCAGCGGGGAATTGCGTGAAGTAGTCGTTGTCGGCGCCAATGAGCTGGCGCAGATGGTGATGCCGGGACCGGAGGGCGTGTACCTGGTGGGCACCGGTTCAGTTGGTGTTGCCGCGACGTTCTTCACCATGGGCGTGATTTATTTTGTCATCATGATGATCGCGGCGTTCTCCTATCGGCTTCCCGCGCAGGGCTGGCAGCCGGCAGGCTGGACCCCTCCGGATGAGGCCCATGCGGAAAAGAAGATGATGACACGCAACCATGTGGATATTGACCAGGCCCTGAAAACACGGCAGTTTTACCAGTTATGGATCGTGCTCTGTTTTAACGTTACCGCCGGCATCGGCGTGCTGGGCGTGGCCAAGACCATGATGACGGAGATATTCGGCACGACCCTGCCGCATATCGTTGACGGCGCGTTTGCCGCGACCTACGTCGTCATGATCAGCGTATTCAACATGATAGGGCGGTTTATCTGGGCCAGCACCTCGGATTACATCGGGCGGCGCAATACTTACTGGATATTCTTTGCGCTGGGTATTCTGCTTTATTGCTCCATCCCGTATACCGCCCAGCAGGTCAGTGTCAGTCCCGCGGTGGTCTGGCTGGTGTATTTCTACGCCGCCACCATGATCATTTTTACCATGTACGGCGGCGGCTTCGCCACTATCCCGGCCTACCTGGCGGATATTTTCGGGACGAAATACGTCGGGGGTATTCACGGCCGCCTGTTGACTGCCTGGAGTACCGCCGGCGTGCTGGGTCCTCTGGCCATTACCTCACTGCGGGAAAGCGCCGTCACCAGGGCTATTGACGACCTGGTTACGAAAATCGATCCGGCTGCCTTTGCCGAGGCATTCGGCGCCGGCATCGATCAGTTGCCGGCACTGGTGCAGGCAAAGACCGTGACGATTGCCAGCTTGATGGATATCGCCCCGGCCGGTACGGTCGACCCGACTACCAACCTGTATAACGGCACCATGTATCTGATGGCCCTGCTGCTGGCCATCGCACTGGTAAGCAATGCCCTCATGCGCCCGGTCCATCCACGCCACCACATGTCGGAAGAGGAACTGAACGATTAGCGGTATTATCGGTAATACCAACAGGGATTGGCGCGCTGCGCTGGCGGTGTACGGCCGACCCCGCATCATCAGCATGAGTTTCCTCGGGTTTTCCGCGGGGTTGCCGTTTCTCCTGGTATTTTCAACCTTGTCTGCCTGGCTGCGGGATTCCGGGCTGGCGTTATCTACTATCGGTTTCTTCAGCTGGATTGGCATTACCTACTCGATCAAGGTGTTCTGGGCGCCGGTGGTTGACCGGGCGCCGATTTTTATCCTGACCGACCGGATGGGTAAAAGGCGCTCATGGATGTTGTCTGCCCAGCTCCTGATCGCGTTAGGTCTGGCAGGCATGGCCTTGTCCGACCCGCAGTCACAGTTACAGCAACTCGCGCTGTTTGCGCTGCTGGTCGCATTCGGATCGGCGACCCAGGATATTACTATCGATGCTTATCGTATTGAGGCGGTAGATAAATTATTGCAGGGGGCGATGGCAGCCAGCTATGTGTTCGGTTACCGGGTGGCGCTGCTCGTTGCCGGCGCCGGCGCGTTTTATATTGCCGCGGCCCAGACCTGGCAATACGCCTATTTCAGCATGGCCTGTCTGATGGGCATAGGCATGATAACGACTCTGATCATTGCTGAACCCGCCCACCCGGCCTCTGAGTCTGCCGGGCAATTGGAAACTGAACTGGCGCACAAACTGGGCCTGGATAAAGACGGGGGTCGTATTGCCCGGCTGGCCGCCTGGTTCACCGGTGCAGTGATCAGCCCGTTTGTCGAATTCTTCAAGAGAAACGGGTTATTGGCCCTGCTGATCCTGCTGCTTATCGGCACCTTCCGGCTCAGCGATATCACCATGGGTGTTATGGCCAACCCGTTTTACCTGGACCTGGGTTTCAGCAAGATCGAGATTGCCAATGTCACCAAGGTGTTCGGATTTTTCATGACCATCCTCGGCGCCGGATTAGGCGGGATATTCGTCTTGCGTTACGGGATTTACAAGCCGTTGCTGCTGGGCGCGATACTGGTGCCCATCACCAACTTATTCTTTGTCTGGCTGGCCGTCAGCGCCCCCGACCTCGTCAACCTGGCAATCGTGATCAGCGTTGACAATCTGAGCGGCGGTTTTGCCACCGCTGCCTTCATCGCTTACCTTTCCAGCCTGACCAATACCACTTATACCGCCACACAATACGCCTTGTTTTCATCCCTGATGACCCTGCCGGCAAAAATTATCGGCGGTTTTTCCGGTATCGTAGTTGAGGCCGCCGGTTATGCGTACTTCTTCCTGTATGCCGGCTTGCTGGGAGCGCCGGCGTTATTGCTGATTATCTACCTGATGAAAAACTCCACAGGTGACGCAGTTGAACGCGGATGACTTATTATAGCCACAGAGGACACAGAGACCACAGAGTTAAGGGTTTAATACTTTTGCGTAGCCTGGTGACACCAAGTGATTAACATACAGGCCACCCGTACATATTAAAATATCTTTGATTTACTCTGTGATCTCTGTGTCCTCTGTGGCATAACAAATTTGCACTCATCGGCGTAATCTACAG
This sequence comes from Gammaproteobacteria bacterium, assembly GCA_965205405.1. GTDB lineage: Bacteria > Pseudomonadota > Gammaproteobacteria > Eutrophobiales > Eutrophobiaceae > JAAXHV01. Next base: position 146,779 of record OZ242169.1, on the reverse strand, counting down.
ATAATCATGGTATTTTATATCCCATGACGACTGCTCCCGGTATCGAATTTTCAATCTTCCTGATTTTTACCGGCGCCGCGATACTCGCCACCCTGGCGTTATACACACGCCAGGCCGTGATCGTTGCCTATATCGTCCTTGGCGTCATACTGGGTCCCTGGGGCATGGGCCTGATTGATGATCCCGAACTAATTGCCGATATATCGCATATCGGCATTGTTTTTCTGCTTTACCTGCTCGGACTGGACCTGTTTCCCCAGGAATTATGGAAAATGCTGGGTGAGGCGTTGTGGGTGACATTACTGAGTTCAGTTATATTTTTTATGGCAGGGTTCGCTATTGCCTATGGTTTCAGCTACCCGTTGCCCGAGGCGCTGTTGATTGGTTCCATCATGATGTTCTCCAGCACCATTATCGGCGTGAAGCTGTTGCCCACGACCGCGTTGCACCATCGCCATACGGGACAGATTATCATCAGTGTATTGTTAATCCAGGACCTGGTTGCGATTATTATTTTACTGATGTTGCAGGGATACGGGAAAAACGACAATATACTTGTTGATATCTCCATGCAATTACTGACGTTGCCGTTGTTGATCTTTATTTCCTGGTTCTTTGAACGTTTCGTTATCGTCAGGTTGATCAACCGGTTTGACCAAATCCACGAATATATATTTTTGCTGGCGATTGCCTGGTGCCTGGCAATCGCAGAGGTGGCCGTCATGCTGGGCCTGTCCCGCGAGATCGGCGCTTTTATCGCCGGGATAACCCTTGCGTCCAGCCCCATTGCGCTGTTTATCACTATGAAATTAAAACCGTTACGGGATTTCTTCCTGGTGCTGTTTTTCTTCTCAATGGGCGCCAGCTTTAACCTGGATGTTATCTCGCAAATCATCCTGCCGGCGCTCGCTCTTGCTGCCTGCGCCCTGATCATCAAGCCCTTTATTTTTGAGAAGCTGTTCGTCAAGGCCCGGGAAAAACGGGCAATTTCCAGGGAAGTTGGCTACAGGCTGGGACAGATAAGCGAGTTTTCCTTCCTGATCGCGGTGTTGGCGGTTGAGGCGCATTTTATCCGGCAAGACACCTCATACCTCATCCAGTTGGCGACAATAATAACTTTTCTGGTTTCCTCCTGTATCGTGGTCCTGCGCTATCGCACACCCATTTCAACCTCCGATCGCATGCGCCGGGATTGATTTTGCAGGAATGCCCGGGGCCGGCCTGATTCCGTGCCAACAGCCGGCGTAACCGATATAATGATAACTAATTCCCTATTAACACAGGAAAACTACTATGTTTGAAAAAAAAGCGGTTGCGGGAGTTCCCATCAACGACACGCTGGCGCGGCGTTGGAGCGGCGTGGCTTTTGACACCAGCCGCCCCGTTGAAGCAGAAAAGCTGAAGGCTTGTATAGAAGCAGCCAGATGGTCTCCGTCCTGTTACGGCGCACAGCCCTGGCAATACGTCATCTGTGACCGATCCAGGGACGAGGCGGCATGGCATACTGCCCTCGACTGCCTGGTCGAGGGTAATCGCGCCTGGGCGCAGAATGTGCCCGTCCTCATCCTGGCAGTAGCAGCGGAGCGCTTCAAACATAACGGCGAACCAAACAGGTGGGCGCAATACGACACCGGCGCCGCCGGCATGAGTTTATGTGTACAGGCCACCGACCTTGGCCTCATGGTGCACCAGATGGGAGGATTCGACGCAGACCAATCCAGGCAGGTATTTGGCATACCGGACGGCTATACGCCAATGTCCATGATCGCCATCGGCTATCAGCTGGCCAAGGAGGATGTACCGGAGGCATCAAAGGAACGGGAGTTTGCCCCCAGGCAACGTAATCCCGTCAGCGATCACTTTTATTTCGGCGCCTGGGGCGGGACAACAGACTGAACAATCGTATGCTGCGGCTGGCGGGGCCGTTAATCCTGTCCAATCTGACTGTTGCCCTGCAGGGCATGGTCGATACGGCAGTGGTCGGGCACCTGGAAACGCCGGCTTATATCGGCGCGGTAGCGGTGGCAGCGGTAATTTTCAATTTCCTGTACTGGGGGATGGGTTTTCTCCGTATGGGGACGGTAGGCATCATTGCCCAGCTCAAGGGCGACGCCAATCACGACCGTCTCAGGTCTGCCCTGTTGCACAGTTGCTTCCTCGGCGTGATCATTGCTGTTTTCATCCTGTTGTTCCAGACCCCCATAATTACTCTGGGGCTCGACCTTATCGGCGGCAGCCCGGACGTCAAGCGTAACGCCGAGATATATTTCTACTGGTCCGTGTGGGGCGCGCCGGCCGTATTACTGAACATGACTTATGTCGGCTGGTTATTGGGTATGCAAAATGCCCGGGCCACGTTTTATGTCACCTTGTTGATCGGCGTTCTCAATATTGTTCTCGATTTTATTTTCGTGTTTGGGCTGAACATGGACGTGCGCGGCGTCGCCCTGGCCTCCGTCATATCGCAGTTCTCCGGCTGTGCTCTTGCGGGTGTGTTCATTTATGGAGAATTAAAACGCCATGCCGGACACTGGCGCAGGTCGGTTATCTTTGACGTGAAGGATTTTACCGCCTTGCTGGTATTGAACCAGAACATCTTTTTAAGGACCTTATGCCTGATCTCCGTATTTGCTTTTTTTACCAGGCAGGGCGCAAACCAGGGTGAACTGATCCTGGCGGCTAATGCCATCCTGTTGAACTTTCAGATGCTGGTGGCTCTGGGTCTGGACGGCTTTGCCAATGCCGCCGAAGCCCTGGTCGGCAAGGCTGTTGGAGCAAAAGACCATAAGCAATTTCATGAGTCCGTCCGTTCGGTGATGGCCTGGGGGGGCGGCGTTGCATTCCTGTACTCACTGCTGTTTATTCTCGCCGGAACCTGGTTGGTAAACCTGATGACGGATATCGCGCCCGTCAGGGAAACTGCGTATCTTTATTTACCCTGGATGATAGTCTCACCGGTCGTTTCCGTCTGGTGTTTTCTGCTGGATGGAATTTTCATCGGCGCTACCCGGGGCAGGGAACTCAGAAACGGCATGTTGTTTTCCACGTTCATCGTCTATCTTCCATGCTGGTACCTGCTTGGAGGTTTGGGCAACCACGGTTTATGGCTGGCCCTGATGGTATTTTTCCTGGCCCGCGCATTGAGCCTGCTCTGGTATTACCGCGCAGCCGCGCACTGGATTACATAATTCTGGGGACACAATGCTTAATAAGCGCGGCTGGGGACAGATTTCAAATCTGTCCCCTTTTTTTCTAATCAAGTCAGGGCAGTTTCGATGACTCCGCCGCCCAGGCACAGGTTGCGCTCATAAAAAACCGCATATTGACCCGGGGTGACTGCTCGTTGTGGCCGGGCGAAATTTACCCTGACCCTGTCATCGGCTATATTCTCAATGGTACAGTCCTGATCAGCCTGGCGGTAGCGAGTTTTTACGGTGCAATCAAGGGGAAGGGTCGGCGTTCCCGCTATCCAGTTCAGGTTTGCAGCTACCATGCCGCGGCTGAACAGGGCCGGGTGATCATGTCCCTGGGCAACCGTAAGCACATTATTTTTGACGTCTTTTGCGACCACGTACCAGGGTTTTTCCGGGTAACCTTTCACTCCGCCGATGCCCAGTCCCTGGCGCTGGCCCAGGGTATAGAAGTGAATCCCCGTGTGTTCCCCTATGTCCGCACCGTCGATGCTGCGCACAGGGCCGGTTTGTACGGGGAGGTAATGACTGAGAAAGTCGCGGAACGGGCGTTCACCGATAAAACAGATTCCGGTGCTGTCTTTTTTATCGTGGGTGGCCAGCCCGTGTTTTTTTGCCAGGGCGCGCACCTCAGGCTTTTTCAAGGCGCCCAGCGGGAACAGGCTTTGAGCTAACTGCGCCTGGTTCAGCCGGCACAGGAAGTAACTCTGGTCCTTGTTCAGATCGGCGCCTTTGCAGAGGAGATATTGGCCTTCATGTTGTTGAATGGCCGCATAATGCCCCGTTGCAATCCGGCTGGCATCCAGTGACGCGGCGTGTTCGAGAAAGGCGTGAAACTTGATCTCCTGGTTACATAAAATGTCGGGGTTGGGGGTGCGGCCGCGGCTGTATTCGTTCAGGAACTGCTGAAATACCTGGTGCCAGTAAGCTTCGGACAGGTCAACGGTGTTCAGTCTGATGCGGAGTTTTTCGCATACCGCCAGGGCGTCTTCCACGTCGGCTTCCCAGATGCAACTGCCGGTTTCATCGGTTTCATCCCAGTTCTTCATAAACAGGGCTTCCACCTCGTAGCCCTGCTCAAGCAGCAGCAACGCGGCCACTGAGGAGTCGACTCCACCGGACACCCCGACAATGATTTTCTCAGTTCCCACTGGCCCTTCAAGGGTAAATAGGTTGTGCTGTGGACGGGGCTTTTACCTGCTTGTCATCAGGGGGATCTTTCAGCTTTTCTATTTTTGGATTGTGCCAGTTGCCGGTGATCGTGTACTGGTAGCGGAGCATTTTATCGATGTTGTCATTGATTGACTCGAACATGTTGCCGGCCAGGTACAGCACGGCGCCGACTCCGATCCCTACCGGACCCAGCAGGGCGCTGGCGATGGGCAGATTGTCGGCAAACTGTGGGGTAACGGTGACGAGTTGGTCATAATCCTGGTCACTCAACCCGGTTCTGCCGCTGATCAGCACGTCGGCGCTGGGCCCGGTCAGGTGCAGATCATTGGTATAGGCGTTGCCGTTGGTGATATTGAAACTTCCCGTTATTTTATCAAACGCCAGACCCTTGCCGAATAAATCGGTAAAGTCCAGCGTCAACCTCCTGGGCAGGGTCTGGATACTCAGTAAACCGAACAATCTTCCCGCCGACGGAGATACCTCCAGAAGCCGACCCTTTTTTACCTTGATATCGAAGGTGCCGGTCAGTTTGTCCAGTGAAAAATTATCCGGTGAGCCTTCCCAGCCGGCGTCTATGAATATCTCAGTTTTCCCGGCTTTTATGGCCGTTGCATCATAGCCGAAGGTATCGAGCATCTTTTGGAATTTGTCACCTTTCACATGAATATCGAAGTTTGACTTGTTCGTGTTGTACGATTTTTCCCAGACTCCGGTTCCGTTGATTGTCATTTCCGGTTTCGCAAACTCAATTTCCTCGAAGGACAGTCCGTTGGCGATTGGAGTAGCCGTAAGCTGCATGCTGCCGAGCTGGTAGTCCCCGTAGGTCAGATCGGCTATGACAGCCTTTAGAGCAGGAAGGGTTTTCGGGTCTGCCTTGCCTGTGACATTATCGTCCTCGACTTTACTGATGACCAGTTTATCAAGGTTGACCTCTACCCTGTCTTCCAGGGACGGATCCCGGGGCAGGTAGATTTCGCCTTCCAGGTTCTCCCCCTGTATGGCAATTCGCCAATTTCCTTTGATCCGGCTCGCCTGCAGACTGCTGTTACTGAATGATTGATTGAAGCCATTCAACAGACCTGTTTCCAGTTCCATGTTGATATTTGCCGAGTCGAAGAAACCGGTTTCATCTCCCTGCTTACGGCCTGCAGGTTTCTGTTCAGCTGCGAAAAAGGCGATGGCGTCGCGCCATTCATCCAGGTGCAGTTTTTCCATGTACCCCGACAGATTTACCCCGGCGCCTGTGGTCTCCGTCTGCAAGCCGCTTCCGAGGAAGACGTCCAGCCCCTGGAGTCTGTTCTCCCGTCCGGGGTGGAGCTTTGCGTAGACGCCTCCCTCAAATTTTAATTCGGTCGGCGTTGTTTCCAGCAACGTTTTACTGGCGGTCAGTATTCTTCTGGCGTAGGTCGGTTTCCAGAGCGGTTTCGGCAGATCCAGCGACAGCCCGTATAAATCCGAAGAGATTACAAGGTTTTGAACCAACCCCTCAGCATTCTGTTCGAAGGTAAACCGGGCTTGCCAGTCTGTAGACCCGGATATGCGTTCCCCCAGCCTGGCGGCAAAATACGCCGCACCGGGGAAACGATCAACGATTTGTTCGATAATAAACTTATCTGTTGAACGCCCCTTTATTGTGAAAGCGGGTGGCTTATTCGGGCTGTTTTTGGAGCCGGACATGCTCAACGATACCGGTTGTCCTGCAAACCGGGCAGCAAGGTCGCGTCCGAAAACGGATTCCCGGGTAAAGTCGATCGTCCCGTTTACCTGCTCAAGCTCCACGCTGCCGGCGTCCGAGACCAGCTTCGCCTCCTCCAGCTTGAGCTTTCCAGCGATGACGGATTGCAGTTGCGGTGCCCTTATCGGGAGGCTCATGTCCAGATCCATATCGAAATGGCCTGCTACCAGGGACTGGTTGGCATATTTTATTATCCTGTCCTGCGCCAGCGGGCTCTGTGAGATAAACAATTCCAGGTCTTTTTCCGGCCCCCTGACATTTCCCTCGAGGATCACCACCTTGGGCCGCCTGGTCAGGTCATGGATGATGCCGGTAGCGCTAGTGATTTCCGCGTCGAATACGCTGCCGGTGCGGATGTTCGCCGTCATAACTTCATTATCAAACAGGATCTCTGTGTCAACATTATCTACGATGGGCCAGTGAGGAGAGTATTCGACAATGCTGTGCGACAGGTTTACCACACCCCGCATCTGGCCGTTGTAGTTCCTGAACGGGAATTCATCTGCATAACCGCGGATGGCGGCTACGGCTGAATCCACGTATCCCGCGTGCAGGGACCGCTCCATCCACTCCCTGATCCTGAATTTATCCGTGTACGGCATATAGCTGAACATGTTTTCCAGCCGCTCGCTGCGTATTTCGGCAACCAGGTCGAGATACGGTGATGAATGCGCCTCGTCTGTTTCGAATCCTCCCTTGACTGTCAGGGACATGTCATTGTTTTCCACGTAAAAATAGTCCGTATGCAGTTCCCAGCCGCGCACCGTTTGCGACCAGGAAAGCGTACCGTCCATACGGTCAAACAGGAGTTGGTTGCTGTACAGATCCGGAATGCCGAACTGTCCGCTTGTCCCGTCCATGGTAACGCGAACCAGACTGGTCGATCCCCGCAACCTGCCCGACAGGATATTGACTCCCGGCTGGCCGGGACCCATACCCGCGGCAAGATTCCTGAAATAGAAATCGTAAACCAGGGGTTCCACTGAGTCAGTGCGCTGGTCATAGATGATCAGACCATCGAGCAATTCGCTCCGGATTGATGCCGTATCGAGGATGCGTCTGACTGCTCCGGGGACGGCTTCCATGCCTGCAGCTAATGGCATGAGGTCGGCCAGGTTCAGGTAATCGAAACTCAGTGCGTGCCGGCGTTCTGATTTTGTCGGGATGACGAACTCAAGGTTTGCAGCCGGCCAACTGCCGTTTTCCGACACCATACGGTCCAGGTTCAGGGAGAAATGCCAGTCCTTGTCCGGTAGTTTTTTACCCTTGAAGCGTCCTGCCAGTTCGCTGACGTTGAGGGTCGCGGCGGCGGACAATACGACAAAATCATGGTACGTCAGCCGTCCCTGTACCTCGACAGGTTTTGCCTCCTCCCAACTGCTCCAGAGTTCCAGGTCGGCGCTGCCTCCGGCAGGCGTGAACTGCTCAGGGCGAAATTCCCGGTACCAGCTGTCAGGGTTGATATGCGTGGCTGCAGCGTACATCTCCCCAGACCAGTCGGAAGACCAGAGTTCGCCGGTCGCATCAAGGGCAATACTCATCTTCTCGCCGTATTTACCCGGGAGACTCAACTCTCCCGTCACCTGGGACCTGACGCCGTCCGTCTGTATAGCCAGGCTGACATCGGTGAAATGGATGGGTGCCTGGCGGTGTTTATGATCAATCCAGGTGACGCTGGTTTCCTGGACCTCTATCCGGTCCTGCCCGAACAACCATTTGACGAACTCGTTTTCCTGTTCGTTGTCCGTCCGACCGATATTGATTTCCTCGACCAGCAATGCCCCGTCGGGCAGGCGCGAGACTGACACGCGCAGGCCTGAAATTACAATCCGTTTGGGTACCGGTTGAAGTTTCCATAAAGAAACAAGCGGGTCTATTTCCAGTTTTGCAGCATCAAAACTGCCGATTTTTTTCGTGCCGTCCTGACTGCGCAACTGGACTCCCCTGAGCGACAGGCTGGGAATCCACCCTTGCCACTCCGCGCTGATCGAATCGACGCTGACGGTCTGTCCCATGTACTGGCCGGTCCAGGTCTCGATGACACCTTTATACTGGCTGATACCCGGCAGGGCCAGGCGCACCCCGGTAATCGCTATTGCCGCTAACAGGACAACCGCGCCGACGAGATATAGGGTAGCGTGATAGGGTAGCGTGATATAGTCTCTCGTTAATTCTACGGGACATGGGCCGGTCGGCTAAAGCAACACAATGTCATACTGTTCCCTTATATATAGTGGTTCAACCTGAAAGGTAATCGGCCTGCCGATAAATTCCTCCAATTCCGCCACGCTGGCAGACTCTTCGTCCGTCAGCATATCGACGATGGTCTGCGCCGCTATTACCAGCAGCTTACTGCCGTCAAACTGCCGGACTTCGCGCAGGATTTCCCGGAATATTTCGTAGCAGACGGTTTCCGGCGTCTTCATGGTGCCCCTGCCGTTACATGTTGGACAATGTTCGCACAGGATTTGTTCAAGACTTTCCCGGGTGCGCTTGCGCGTGAGTTGCACCAGGCCAAGTGACGTGAATTCACTGATGGTGACTTTGGAATGATCTTTCTCGACGCGCTTTTCCAGTGTACGGAGTACTTGGCGGGCGTGCTCCTGCTCCTGCATGTCGATAAAATCTATGATGATGATACCGCCCAGGTTGCGCAGGCGCAGTTGTTTGGCTATGGCGTGGGCAGCTTCCTGGTTGGTCTTGTAAATGGTTTCTTCAAGGTTCCGGTGACCCACGAAGGCGCCGGTATTGACGTCTATGGTCGTCATCGCCTCGGTCTGGTCAATGACAAGGTGGCCGCCGGATTTCAACTGCACCTTGCGGTCCAGGGATTTTTGCAGTTCATCCTCTATGGAATACAGATCCAGTACGGGTCGTTCACCGGAGTAGTATTCGATCCTGCCCAGGAAATCAGGGATGAAATGTTTGCTGAACTCCATCACCCTCTTGTAGGTTTCCTTGGAATCGATGCGTATTTTTTCAACCTCGCCATGAATCAAATCGCGCATAGTGCGTATCACCAGGGGCAAGTCCTCATGGATCAAGGCGGGTGCAAACGTGTTTTTTGCGCGGATGGATATCGAACCCCACAGCTTGAGCAGGAAGTCCATGTCCCTGTGCAGTTCCTCCTCGGCCGCGCCTTCCGCCGCCGTTCTTATTATGAAACCGTCCTTGGCCGTTTCCGGCTTCATGGTATGTAACACGGCAGTGCCGCCCCCCCCCAGCGCCAGGGATTGGACGTCGGACTGGTAATGGGCGATTGCCTGGCGTAAACGTTCCCGCTCCGCTTCATCCTCTATACGTTGCGAGACACCGATAATGGCGTGGTTCGGAATGAATACCAGGTAGCGGGACGGAATGGAAATACGGGTGGTGAGGCGGGCGCCCTTGGCGCCGATCGGGTCTTTCACGACCTGCACCAGCAATTCCTGACCTTCGGTCAACAAGGTGTCAATGGAATTCACTGCAAGCGCACCGGCAACAGACTCCACTTCCAGGCCCTCGACGGTCTCAACCAGGTCTGAGACATGTAAAAAGCCGGTGCGTTCCAGGCCGATGTCGACAAAGGCCGACTGCATGCCCGGCAACACCCGGTACACGCGCCCTTTTGTTATATTTCCCACCAGGCCGCGTTTGCGGGTCCTTTCAATATGAACGTCCTGCAGTACCCCGTTTTCGACTACCGCTACGCGGGTCTCATGGGGAGTGACATTAATGAGTATTTCTTCACTCATCGAATTCAGCGCAAATATCAGGTCAAGATGGGAGACAACTATAACACATCGGCCAGGGTAGGGGTTAGGGACCAGGGAACAGAGAGCTAATTTGGGACACCCACAAATTCAATTTATGGGTGTCCCAAATTTAGCACTACTAGTCCCTGGTCTCTAGCCCCTGGTTCCCAGGTGCGCTATACTGCCGTTTTGCAAGCGCGGAGCCCCAAAATGAATTACAGTCTTTATCGCCATGCACTGGTTTTCCTGGGTATCCTGGTTTGTTTCGGCGTGCAGGCCGAGGAAGACAGGTTTGCCGGTGTGGAGATACAAACCACGCAGGTTGCGCCGGGTATCTACATGCTGGTGGGTAAAGGAGGTAATATCGGCGTTTCGGCAGGCGCAGACGGCGTATTCATGATCGATGATCAGTTTGCTCCCCTGACTGACAGGATCACGGCTGCCGTTGCAGCTTTATCAGACCAGCCGATCAGGTTCCTGGTCAACACCCACTGGCATGGTGACCACACCGGCGGCAACGAGAACCTGGGTAACCAGGGGGTGTTGATCGTGGCGCATGATAACGTCTATGTGCGCATGTCCGGGGATACGGAAATCGCCGCCTCCGATACGGTCGCGCCGGGGTCCCCGAAAGTCGCGCTGCCGGTGATTACGTTTAACGATAATGTCACTTTCCGCCTGAATGGCGAAGAGATAAGCGTCGTACATTACCGGAATTCCCATACCGACGGTGACAGCGTAATTCATTTCAGGAATGCCGATGTAATTCACACCGGGGATATCTTTTTTAACGGATTCTACCCGTTTATTGACGTCTCAAGCGCAGGATCTGTCGATGGCCTTATCAGCAGCATCAAGACATTGCTTGCGTTAACCGATGACAACACCCGGATCATCCCGGGACATGGCCCGCTCAGCGATAAACAGGGATTGCAGGGTTACCTGGAAATGTTGGAGACGGTACGGGACAGAATGAACAAACTCATTGCCGAAGGAATATCACTGGAGGAGATTATTGAACTGAAGCCCAATGCGGATTATGACGCAGCCCTGGGCAACGGGTTCATCAATCCTGAGCAGTTTCTGCGGATTCTTTATAGCGATCTTAAACAATAAACACGCCGAATATCTTCGAAACCATCCATGTCCGTAACTAATATCAAGGTAGCGTCCACGGCAGCGGAAGCCGGTGCGGGTGACTTGCGCAGGACCGGCGCTCATCCCGATTACTGGTATCCTTTGGCGCGCAGCAAGGACGTCAAACCCGGTAAGACTATTGCCAGGACGTTTGCCGGTGATCCCATTGCCATCATAAGGACAGATTCCGGCAGGGTGTTTGCGCTGGAAGACCGTTGCGCCCACCGCCAGGTGCCGCTGTCGAGAGGCAGCGTGTGCGGGGAACAGGTGCAATGCTGTTACCATGGCTGGACCTATGATGACACCGGTGAGTGCGTGAATATTCCCTATGTCGGTAAAAGTGAACTCATGCCCAAGGGGGTACGAGCTTATCCGTGCCGTGAAGAGTACGGCCTCATATTCGTTTTTCCGGGCGCTGCCGACAAGGCGACGGATGCCGGGTTTCCCGACGTACCCAGTTGGCATGACCCGAAATACAAGACCCGTTACCTGGACCGGCAAGTGGGCTGCCATTATTCCTTCCTGCATGAAAACCTGATGGATATGAATCACCAGTTCCTGCACCGCCGTCTCATGTCCAGGATACGCACCGGATTTCTGGATTTGCGCCAGGGCGATGACTGGGTTGAAGTGGATTACACCTTCTCCCGCGTGGGCAAACAGCCCATAGGTGAGAAAGTTATACTGGGTAAGCGGGATGCGCCGACGGCGGAGCGTCCCCGTGACCTGATGACTATCAGGACCCAGTATCCCCATCAACGACTGAAATTCTGGACGGCCGGCAGCGAGCACCCGGCCCTGGATTTGTGGATCACTTACGTGCCTCTGGATAAGCAGCAGCGCAGCAACCATACTTTCGGTCTTATGAATATTCGCAAACCGTCCACATCGGGGCTGATGGAATTTTTGTGGCCGTTTGTGATCTGGTTTACCGAGGGGATCTTTGCGGAAGACAGGTGGATAGTAGAGTTGGAACAGGCCGCGTTCGATCAGCAGGGAGGCGACTGGAACCAGGAGATATTCCCGGTCATCTTGCAACTTAGAAAAGTACTGTTGCGCCAGGGAATGCCGATACCGGCAAATGTGTAACTGATGCGGTCATAACCGGCGCAGCCAGGGGCGCTGTACGGGGCTTTGTCATCACCCATGTTCGACTACCTTAACAACAAGATCCTGTCCGGCTGCCATTCAATAGCCGACCTGCGCCGTGCGGCAAAGCGCCGCTTGCCGAAAGCGGTCTTCGATTATATGGATGGCGCTGCGGAAGACGAAGTCACCCGTTACTACAATCAGGCGGACTTCGGCCGTTACGAGTTGCTTCCACGCTTCCTGGTGGACGTCAAGAACGTGGATATGTCCACCAGCGTATTAGGCGCCAACATCGGTGTTCCTTTTATATTGGCGCCAACAGGCATGTCCAGGCTGTTCCATCATACCGGAGAGAAGGCGGTAGCCCGGGCCGCGCACAAGGCCCGGACAATGTATTCCCTGTCTTCAGTGGCGACCACCTCCATTGAAGACGTCGCCTCGGTCAGCAAAGGACCGAAGATGTTGCAACTCTACGTCTGGCGCGATCGGGAAATATTGAAGGATTTTATCCGGCGGGCCAAGGCGAGCGGTTACACGGCCTTGTGCCTGACGGTGGACCTGCCCATGGCCGGCCAACGGGAGCGGGACCTGAAGAACGGGTTTACCGTGCCGCCTCAGATCAGGCTATCCAATATACTTGACACCATGATGCGGCCCGACTGGCTCTGTGACTTTTTGACCAGCCCGCGCATGATGCTGGAAAATGTGCGCGACCATGCCGCTGGCGTGGGGGACCTGTTCTCCGTCATTGACTATACCACCGCACAGTTTGATCCGTCGTTGACCTGGGACGATATGGCCTGGATGATCCAGGAGTGGGGCGGCCCCTTCGCAATTAAGGGGATTCTTAGCCTTGACGATGCCAGGCGGGCTGTCGAGACGGGCGTCAGCGCGCTGATCCTGTCCAATCACGGTGGCCGGCAACTCGACCATGCGGCTTCTCCCATCAGCGTCTTGCCCGAGATTGCCGATGCGCTGGGTGACCGGGTGGAAATCATCCTGGATGGTGGTATCCGGCGCGGCACCGACGTAATCAAGGCCCTCAGTCTGGGCGCCACGGCGGTAATGATCGGACGGGCTTATTTATTCGGCCTGGGAGCCGGGGGAGAGGCGGGTGTCGACCGGGCCTTGCAGTTGCTGAGCGCCGAAATCAAACGGAATTTAATGCTGATCGGTTGTGCATCGGTTAAACAACTGGGCAGGAAATACTTACGCATAAAGGGGTCGGGACCATTGTGATGAAGCGCTGGATAGCGGTCGCCCTGCGCAGGGATATTGTCATCAATTCATTGAAGGTCTGTGCGCTGGTGGGGACAATCCTGATTTCGATTAATTATTTTGACCGGATACGCGCCGGCAACCTGTCAACGATTGATTATTTCAAGATGCTGTTGATGTATTGTGTTCCTTACTGTGTATCGACTTATGGGTCGGTCAGCGTAACCATCAAGGAAAAGCCGTGAAGTCCGAACCTGGCCGTTGCAGGTGGTCCCGGGGGAATGAAATTTACCGGAGCTATCACGATGAGGAGTGGGGAGCGCCGCTGCATGATGACAGGAAACTGTTTGAATTCCTGGTGCTGGAAGGTGCGCAGGCCGGGTTGAGTTGGATTACGGTGTTAAAAAAACGGCCGGCCTACCGGCAAGCCTTTGATAATTTTGATTTCGCCAGGGTGGCGCAATATGACGAGCGCAAGATAAGTCAGCTACTGGAAAACCCTGCCATCATCAGGAACAAACTCAAGATCCGTTCTGCAATCAGAAACGCCCGGGCATTTATCAAGGTCAGGGAGGAATTCGGCACCTTCAATGATTACATCTGGGACTTCGTCGACGGCAGACCCGTACAAAACGCCTGGCAGCAGGGCTCCGAGATACCGGCGGAAACACCCCTGTCCAATAAAATTTCCAGGGATCTAAAACGCCGCGGATTCAACTTTGTCGGGCCTACCATCGTTTATGCACACATGCAGGCCACCGGCATGGTCAACGACCATACGACGGACTGTTTTCGGTATGCTGAAATAAAAGCGTTATTGGGATAAACTCTTATAGACAAGGAGTTGACGAAATGACAGAGTCCGAGGTAAATATGAATAAAGCTATATGGTGTTATGCAGAAGGCAGACCGGGGAATTGGGAAGCAGTCTGCCTGGATTTTGATTTGGCAGTTCAGGGAGGAAGCTTTGATGAAGTTTACAAGGAGCTGAATGAATCCATCTCAATGTACCTGGAATATGTCAAGAGTTTACCTGAAGAGGAACATCTCCAGTTTTTAAGCCGCAAAGTCCCCTTCAATCTTCGTTTGAAGTTTGTCCTGATATTGCTGGCAACAACACTCTTCAAAAACGGGGGACACGACCGGGATTGTGCGGGGTTCCTGGTTCATTGTCAGGCTTGAAATACCGTGATTTTTTGAAAATTCTTCAAGCCAATGGATTTGTAGAAATTCGCCGGAAGTCACGGCATCACCAGTTTGAAGGATACGTAAATGGCAAGCGGCACATGGTAACGGTTGCCTACAGCCAGCTTGGAGATGATATCCAACCACGAAACCTGGCCTCAATGATCAGGCAATCAGGGTTGCCAAAAAAGCTGTTTTACTGAAATGCGCGGAAAGCATCGCATAGTGTAGGTAGAACTCACGGTCTGAGATATTTCTACACTGCCCGAGCAGATCAAGATGACTGCTCAATGCTAATTCTCGCAACAGTGTTGCGAGTTCTTCGGGAGTGTAGTTCCACGTCGCGTAAAACTGGCGAACATGTAAATGGGGTCAGGTCGCACATTGCACACACAGGACAACCCGCGGGTGCGTGTGGGCTGAAACTGTCAGATCGAGTCGTGACTTCTATATACACCACATTACGGTCGTTTTCGGGTTCTGGAGACCGAAAACGTTCCCTCTTCACTGGCAAAACATCTTCGATTCTCACAATGGGGCGCGACTCATAGCAGGGTTAAGGCTGGCTGTAGAGGGAAATGTTTCAATCCACGCGCCCCGGAAGGGGCGCGACTGGGGGTACCCGTCAACTACGACCAGGTGCGTAATCCGGCTGATCGTGAACACTGATTCTGGTTGAACGTGAACACCGATTCCGGTTCATCGTGAACACCTAATCCGGTTCATCGTGAACACTTTTCCGGTCATTTCCGGAATCGGTGTTCACGTTCCCGGAATCACCGTTCACAATCAACCGGAATCACTCTCAACGCATTGAACTTGTAACCCTTTGGTAAGCTCTCTCCTTTTTGGAGGAGCCCACCATGCCAGGCAAGAGGACAACAATGCGTAAACTACGAGACGTACTCCGACTCCGGCACGCAGCCGGTCTGTCCATTCGTGACATCAGCCGCAGCACCAAGCTGAGTGTCGGCGGGATCCAGAAGCTGCTCAGCCGGGCCCAGGCCCTGCAACTGAGCTGGCCGCTTCCCGCGGCGCTGGATGACACCCGGTTGGCCCAACTGTTTTATCCCGGCGCCGATACCGGCAGCAGCCGGCGCCACCAGGTCCCGGACTGGCCGGCAGTTCACCAGGAACTGAAACGGCCGCATGTGACCAAACAGCTGTTGTGGGAAGAATATACCCAACGCTACCCGAACCGGTGTTACAGCTACTCCCAGTTCTGTGACCGTTACCGGCACTGGTGCGGCCAACAGCGGCGCACCCTGCGCCAATCCCACAAGGCCGGTGAGAAGTGCTTTGTGGATTACAGCGGTTCTACTGTGCCGGTGATTGATGCCGGGACCGGGGAAGTCCGCCAGGCCCAGCTCTTTGTCGCGGTCCTGGGCGCCTCCAACTACACCTTTGCCGAGGCGACCTGGACCCAGTCACTCCCTGACTGGCTGGGCAGTCATAGCCGGGCGCTGACCTGCATCAAAGGCGTCCTGCCCTCATTGTCCCCGATAACCTGCGCAGCGGCGTCAGCGCGGCCTGCCGCTACGACCCGGACCTCAACCCCAGCTACCAGCAATGGGCCGAGCACTACCAGGTGGCCGTCCTGCCGGCCCGCCCCTACCGGCCGCGCGATAAAGCCAAAGCCGAGGTGGCCGTGCTGGTAGTGCAAGGTCGTCAGGGGTCGGACCCGCATAACGATTTATAACGATTTGATTTTTCTGGACAATCTGTCTTCAGATGGCCTTTTTTCAGTCTTAGAGGCGCTTTTTTCTATGAAAATGGAGCTTCTATGAATGTTACTTGCTTAACGTGATATTTTTCGCCATCAAAAGTGTGTTCTAACGCCTGAAACAGGCCCATATTCAGTATTATTATCCCAGGTAATCAAAAGGTTATATTGAGTGATATTGGTCCGACCCCGTGATGGGGCGGGCGCACTATCAGTCGTCAATCCGGTCTCGCATTTGTCGTTGAAACTCATCTCGATCAATGTGTTTCGCAGTACCATCATCGATTTCAGCGATGCGGTGCAGAATTTTCTTATCCCATTCTTCAGTGGCATCGGTATCAGCGGGTGCGTTCAGGCTTGTTACCAATATATGTGCTAACTCGGCGCGTTCCGCCTCCGGTAACGTTAATGCCTCGGAACGAAGCCTGCTCAATGCTTCAGTTTTCATAAGTCCCTCCGAAAATTATGTTCAGCCATGATAGTTGGTTATTTTTCACCTGACAGTCCACTAGTCCGGGTTCTGTATAGGCAAGGCAATGATAGTACATTGCCATGTATTGGTGTTTGAGAAATCTAAACTACAACTTTAGAATTCTCAAGAATATTTTCTAAACCTCCATTTGCAGTTTCCCTATTTAAATAAACGCATATCAAACATCCGGATACATCTCATTAAAGGGGACCGACAACCCGTTTGGTGCGACAACACGCGCATGATACCTTTTGAGATCCCTGGGTGATTTAACGCCGCAGGAATGTGCAATTATGCCGACTTCATAACTGATGTTTTGTGCATAATGCATAACTCGCGTCGTTTTATCAGCCACGACCAACCCTTTCTGCAGTTTCCTGTTATGCGTCGTAATTCCGGTAGGGCAGGTATTCTTGTTGCATTGTAAGGCTTGAATACAACCTAGTGCGAACATGAAACCGCGCGCTGAATTGACGAAATCCACACCCATACAATACGCCCAGGCGACGTCAGCGGGCGTCACCAGCTTACCGGAGGCAATAACTTTAATGTGCTCGCGTAGACCATGTCTCTTCAGAGTATCGATTACCAGTGGCAGACTCTCATTAAGCGGTAAACCCATATAGTCAATGAGCGGTAATGGCGCCGCACCAGTCCCACCTTCCGCGCCATCGACTGTAATGAAGTCAGGCGCACTATCCACCCCGCGTTTGTGAATGAGCTCACAAAACGTATCCAGCCATCCGTACGCACCTACTACCGCTTTAAATCCCACCGGTTTTCCGGTCACTGAACGAATTCGTTCAATGAAGTCCAGTAGTTCATGGTTGTTATTTATTTCGGGATGACGGTTGGGGCTGATCGAGTCGCTGCCAACGGGAATGCCGCGGATAGTCGCAATCTCTTCCGTGACTTTGGCGGCAGGAAGAATGCCGCCTTTGCCGGGCTTCGCACCCTGGCTTAATTTGATTTCGATCATGCGCACCTTTTCATACGCGGCGACTTCACGGAGTTTATCTTCGTTCAATCCGCCTTCGAGGCTGCGCACGCCGTATTTAGCCGTGCCGATTTGAAATACAATGTCGGCGCCACCTTCAAGATGATGAGGCGACAAACCACCTTCGCCGGTATTCATCCAGCAGCCTGCCATACGTGCACCGTTCGATAAGGCCAAAACCGCAGGTTTTGAAATAGCGCCATAGCTCATACCTGAAATATTGATTATCGACGAAGTCGTGTATGGATTTTCGCAACCGGCGCCTATTGTCACGGGTTCAGGCTCGGCAGCATCTTCGTCGAGTGTCGGGTACGGACAGTTCACAAACAGAACCGTACCCGGAACGTTCAGGGAGCGTGTCGAGCCGAACGCAGTGGTGTTATTGACGTTTTTTGATGCGCGATAGCACCACGAGCGTTGAGCCCGGTTGAACGGTAACTCCTCGCGGTCCATAGCGAAGAAATACTGCCGGAAGAATTCACCCAGATTCTCAAAAAGATACCTGAACCTGCCTATCACCGGATAGTTTCGACGGATAGCATGTTTGGTCTGGCTGATGTCGATAACGAACATCACCATTACAACCAAAACGATGATGCCCAATACAAAAATAAACAGGAGCGCGAGCGTTTCCAGGCTCGTCAAAAGAAAGTCTATGGTTTGTTCTGAATAAAACACAGTTATTTCCCCCTTACCTTAACCATATTCCCCGATAGCGGTAATCGTCCTGCAACGCAGTCAGATCGGGCAGACCAGTTCGCCGAGTTTTTTCGTGAGTTTCATATTCTCGGAATAATCCACAGGACAATCGATTATCACGACTGTGTCATCGGCGATCGCTTGTTTAATAGTTGCCTGGAGCTCATCAGCAGCAGAAATCCGGTAACCTTTTGCCCCGAAACTTTCCGCATATTTGACAAAATCCGGATTCGAGAAGCTGATGTTCGACGGCCGACCAAAGTGGCGCAATTGGTGCCACTTAATCAAACCGTATTCCGAATCGGTCCAGATCAGAATGATGATAGCCGTACCGATGCGTAACGCGGTTTCAATTTCCTGTGAATTCATCATAAAGCCCGCATCGCCGGTGACAGCCACTGCAGTGCGTGCCGGATAGGCGAGTTTCGCGGCTATCGCGCCGGGCACTGCAATCCCCATGGACGCAAAACCGTTTGAAATGATGCAGGTATTGGGACGCTCGGCCTGGTACATCCTGGCCATCCACATCTTGTGTGCGCCGACATCCGACACGACGATATCATCAGGGGCCAGCGCCGTGCGTAATTCCCACATGATTTTCTGAGGTTTAACGGGGAAACCCTTGTCCTTTGCGCCGGCTGCCATTTCATCGACAATAACCTGTCTCAGACTCCCGGTGAGGGCGTCCTGCCGGGTAGGCACCTGTTCTGCAATACCATCCAGCGCCGCGCCTATTTCACCCACGACTTCGACATCAGCAGGATAGTGCTCATCGACCTCTGCCGGCAGGGCATCGATATGAATAATCCTGCTTGATGGATTGTGATGCCACAGGCGCGGAGGGTATTCAACGATGTCGTAGCCGACACATATGACGACGTCGGCCCGGTCGATACCGCAGGATACGTAATCGCTGGCCTGCAAACCCACCGCGCCCAGTGACAGCCTGTGCGAGGAGGGCAAGACGCCCTTTGCCATAAAGGTGTTGGCGACGGGGATATTCAGTACTTCAGCCAAATTCTGTAACGCGCTGGATGATTTGGCTCTCAGCACACCGTTCCCGGCAATAATGATGGGATAGCGGGCATTGGAGATGAGCTTTGCTGCCTGTGCAATTTTATCGGCAGGGGGAAGCGGCGGCGTCGCGCTTCGTACCGGTAACGCGTCCTTGTCCGGCATATCCATGCCGGCAATATTTTCAGGAAAACTGATAAAGCTGCAGCCCGGTTTCTCCGCTTCTGCTAGTTTGAATGCCTTGCGGATGACTTCCGGGATGATTTCCGGTGCGCGAATCTGCACGCTGTATTTGGATATAGGTTCAAACAGTCTGACCAGGTCCAGGATCTGATGGCTTTCCTTGTGCAGACGGGTAGTCGCCCCCTGTCCTGCAATTGCTACAACCGGTGCGCTATCCATATTGGCATCAGCTACCCCCGTTACCAGATTTGTAGCGCCCGGCCCCAGCGTGGCAAGACACACGCCCGCTTTCCCCGTCAGGCGGCCGAATACATCGGCCATAAACGCCGCGCCCTGTTCATGGCGGGTGGTAACAAATTCGATGGGGCTATCCAGTAACACGTCCATCACGTGGATATTTTCTTCACCCGGGATACCGAATATCCGCTCTACCCGCTCATTTTCCAGGCACCGTACCAGCAATTCTGCTCCTTTCATCTCGTCACCTCTTCGTAATCAATTCAGGGTAGTACATTCCGCACTCGCCGGAATACGGGAATTAACAATATAATTTTTTGCCGCGCAAAACCTATGCTTTATCGGCATTGATTCAGGTAATACTTGTTGTATGGCAGGAACCTGTGACATAACTGAAGATTCCCTGGTTAGTTTATATTTACTTCCACTACGATACAGCTGACAATTTTAAAAACCCTGAGACAGCAAATCAACCACTTTTTTGATCAGTACGTTTAGGACATGTCCACCCTGATGTGTTAGTATGCGGTTCCAGCCTATGGACGAATTACAACATATTTGCGTAGTCTGTCACGGCCTGCTGGAGCCGGTTGCCTCTTTCTCACTTTTTCCCCCGGACTTGATGCCTTGACGCGGTTTGTATTTGTCACCGGCGGCGTGGTCTCTTCCCTGGGGAAAGGGATCGCCTCGGCTTCCCTGGGGGCCATTCTCGAATCCCGCGGGCTGAACGTGACCCTGTTGAAACTGGACCCGTATATTAACGTCGATCCGGGCACCATGAGCCCGTTCCAGCACGGTGAGGTTTATGTGACGGAGGATGGAGCGGAAACCGACCTGGACCTGGGACATTATGAGCGCTTCGTGCGTACCCGCATGACCAGGCGCAATAATTTTACTACCGGCAGGATCTACCAGAATGTCATCCAGAAGGAACGCCGTGGTGATTACCTGGGCGGCACTGTTCAGGTCATTCCCCATATTACCGATGAGATCAAACGTTGTATTCAGGAAGGGGCCGGTGATACGGACCTGGCCATCGTGGAGATCGGCGGCACGGTGGGTGATATCGAATCCCAGCCCTTCCTGGAGGCAATCCGGCAATTGCGTATCGAACTGGGTGCGCGCCATTCCCTGTTCATACATCTTACCCTGGTGCCGTTTATCGATACCGTGGGTGAGATAAAAACGAAGCCGACCCAGCATTCAGTCAAGGAATTGCGCTCGATCGGTATCCAGCCTGACGTATTGATTTGTCGTTCTGACCGTCCCCTGCCGGAGAACGAACGGCGCAAGATAGCCTTGTTTACCAACGTGGACGAACGCGCCATTATTTCTGCGGTCGACGTCGACAACCTGTTCAGGATTCCGCGCCTGTTCCACGAACAGGGGCTGGATGACATTGTTGTCGACAGGTTTGGCGTCACGGCACAGGATGCGGATTTATCCGAGTGGGATGAGGTCGTTGATGCCGTGGAACATCCGGTCGGCGCGGTCAACATTGGCATGGTAGGTAAATACACCGGCTTGACCGATTCCTATAAGTCCCTGGCCGAGGCGTTGATTCACGCCGGTATTCATACCCGCACGACTATCGATATACACTATGTTGATTCCGAAGACGTGGAACAGGGCGGCGTTGACCGGTTACGGGGTTTGGACGCGATCCTGGTGCCGGGAGGATTCGGCAACAGGGGGATTGAAGGCAAGATTGCCACGGCGAATTATGCCAGGGAAAATCATATCCCTTACCTGGGGATCTGCCTGGGCATGCAGGTGGCGGTCATTGAGTTTGCCAGGTACGTGGCCGGTCTGAAGGGGGCCGACAGTACTGAATTTGCACCGGAAACGCCGTTTCCCGTCATCGGCTTGATTACTGAATGGTTGAACGCCGACGGATTAAAGGAGAGACGGGACGAAAACTCCGACCTGGGGGGCACTATGAGACTGGGCGGACAGGCGTGCCGGCTGCTGGACGACACCCTGGTCAGGGACATGTACGGCAAGAATACAATCCTGGAAAGACACCGGCACCGTTATGAGTTCAATAATAACTACCGGACCCGGCTGGAACAGCACGGGTTGAAGGTCGCCGGTATCTCCGCAGATGAAAAGCTGGTCGAAATCATCGAATTAGCCGATCACCCCTGGTTTATCGGCTGCCAGTTTCACCCTGAATTCAATTCCACCCCCAGAGACGGACATCCGCTGTTTACCGGGTTCATCCGGGCCGCGTTGTCCCACCAGTCCGGGGCTTAGAAATGCAACTGTGTGGCTTTGAAGTCGGACTCGAACAGCCGTTGTTCCTCATCGCCGGCCCGTGCGTGGTCGAAACTGAGCAACTGGCCCTGGATAGCGCCGGCGCCTTGCAGGAAATAACCGGGAAACTGGCCGTTCCGTTCATTTATAAATCCTCCTTCGACAAGGCCAATCGCAGCTCCGGTGACAGTTATCGCGGCCCAGGCATTGAACGGGGGTTGAACATCCTGCAGAAAGTGAAGGACGAGATCGGCGTGCCGGTATTGACCGACGTACACGAGGATACCCCACTGGATGAGGTGGCCGCGGTCGTCGACGTTTTGCAGACCCCGGCGTTTCTGTGCCGGCAGACAAATTTCATTCGCAGGGTCGCCGCCTGCGGGTTGCCGGTGAACATAAAAAAGGGGCAGTTTCTTGCGCCTTGGGACATGGGCCAGGTGGTGGAGAAGGCCCGCGCGACGGGTAACGAACAATTGCTGGTGTGCGAGCGCGGCGCCAGTTTTGGTTATAATTACCTTGTCTCCGATATGCGTGCACTGGTCATCCTGCGGGAGACAGGCTGTCCGGTCGTGTTTGATGCAACCCACTCGGTACAACTGCCGGGCGCCCAGGGCAAGTACTCGGGGGGGCAGCGGGAATTTGTCCCGGCCCTGGCGCGGGCTGCGGTGGCCGTCGGTGTGGCCGGGCTATTCATGGAAACACATCCCGACCCCGACACGGCCCTCAGCGACGGCGCCAACTCGCTGCCTTTGAATAAAATGGAAGAATTACTGGAAACCCTGGTCAACCTGGACCAGTGCTTTAAATCGAGCTCTTCATAATGTCGAAAATCAACCGGATACGGGCAACCGAGATACTGGATTCCAGAGGGAATCCGACCGTTCAGGCGGAAGTTGAAACTGAGCGTGGCAACATCGGTATCGCTATGGCGCCGTCCGGCGCGTCGACCGGTTCCCGGGAGGCGCTTGAATTAAGGGATAACGACAACAACCGATACCGCGGCAAAGGCGTGTTGCAGGCAGTCAGCAACATAGAGAATGTGTTATGCCCGAAGTTGACCGGTATGGAAGCCGCCGACCAGGCCGGCATTGACCAGGCCATGCTGGACCTTGACGGCACGGAAAATAAAAGCAGGCTGGGGGCCAACTCGATGCTGGCGGTATCCATGGCCGCGGCCCACGCAGCGGCTGCCGATGAGCGTCTCCCGCTGTACCGTTACCTGGGTGGTGACGGCCCTTTTGACATGCCCGTTCCGATGATGAATATCATCAACGGCGGCGCCCATGCGGATAACAATATCGATATGCAGGAATTCATGATCCTGCCCGTAGGCGCGGCCAGCCTGGCTGAAGCAGTTCGTTACGGCGCCGAAATATTCCATGCGCTTAAGGCGGTGTTATCATCCCGCGGCCTGAATACGGCCGTAGGCGATGAAGGCGGTTTTGCTCCCAACCTGGGTTCCAATGAGGCGGCCCTGGAAGTCATTATCAGTGCAATCGAGAATGCCGGATATGTCCCCGGTGAGGATATTCTGCTGGGTCTGGATATAGCCAGTTCGGAATTTTACCGGGACGGCAGGTATCTGCTTGCATCCGAGAATAAATCGTTAAGCGCCCGGGAATTTCTCGATTACCTGGCTCCCTGGGTGGACAACTACCCGATTATCTCCATAGAAGACGGGATGGCGGAAGACGACTGGGACGGCTGGCAGGCGTTGACGGCCCGACTCGGTGACCGGGTGCAACTCGTGGGAGACGATTTATTCGTGACCAATACGGCTATCCTGCAACAAGGGATTGAAGCCGGGGTGGCAAACTCGATACTGGTCAAGGTCAATCAAATCGGCACGCTGACGGAAACCCTGGCCGCTATTGATATGGCGCGCAAAGCCGGGTACACCACGGTCATATCGCACCGATCCGGGGAGACGGAAGACACGACTATTGCCGACCTGGCAGTGGCAACGTCGTCGCGCCAGATTAAAACCGGCTCCCTGTCCCGCTCGGACCGGGTAGCCAAGTACAATCGCCTGATTCGGATAGAAAAAGAACTGGGCGATAATGCCTGTTACCCGGGCAGGGATGCGTTTCCCAGCCTGATGAAAGATGCGCCCGGTGATTAAATCGCCATTCCGGCCCATGCCGGCAGATCGCCCGGAGCAGTTTTTACTCTGCGGCTGAGATGAAGTCCTTAATCATCATCCTGCTGGCATTACTGGCGTTGTTGCAATACCGCCTCTGGTTCAGTCCCGGCGGGATGCCCGATGTCAACGGACTCAGTAAAACAAAACAGGAATTGATCGGGGAAAATGAACAGCTCCAGGAAAGAAATGACGCCCTGGCTGCCGAAGTCATCGACCTCAAACATGGCCTGGAGGCAGTTGAAGAACGCGCCAGGAGTGATATGGGCATGATCAAATCCGATGAGATGTTCTACCAGATTATCGAAAGCACGGAGACTTCCCATCAGGACTTGCTGCCTGAACCGTTGCCTGAACCACCGGTTGCCATGCCGTGACGGGACAAGCGAATTTCTGGGCTGTTATCCCGGCGGCCGGTATCGGTCGGCGTATGGGCGCGGACAAGCCCAAACAATACCTGAAGCTTTTGCATCGGACCGTCATTGAACACAGCCTGCTGCCTTTTTGCGAGCACCCGCAGATCAAGGGCATTGCCGTGGTCGTGGCGGATGACGATGAATACTGGCCGACCCTGGCGCTGTCCGGTCACGCCGGAATCGTCAGGGCGCCGGGCGGCAGGGAACGCTGTCATTCCGTATTGAACGGGCTCAAGCGTATCGCGGAATTTGCCGGTAACGATGACTGGGTGCTGGTGCACGATGCAGCCAGACCCTGTGTAACGGCAGCCGACATAGATCAGCTCATCGCCGGACTCAGGGATCATCCCGTCGGTGGTATTCTGGCGCTGCCGGTCCGGGATACGGTGAAACAGGCAGGACAGGATCATGAAATCCAGGCGACGCTGGTGCGCGAACGGTTGTGGCGCGCCCTGACGCCGCAAATGTTCCGGCTTGGTCCGTTGCAGGAAGCGATAGCCCTGGCCGTAGCTGACAACCTGCTGGTCACGGACGAAGCCCAGGCTCTGGAGCACAGGGGTTGCCGGCCGGGAATAGTGCAGGGCGGCCCGCACAACATCAAAGTGTCCTCGACGGAGGACCTGGCCCTGGCGGAATATTATTTGAAAAGATATTTGGGGTCAGAGTAAAAATACTGTTAACGTGAAGTTGTGATAGTTTACTGACAACTATTTTTACTCTGACCCCAAATATCCGCGCAAGATATCGAGAAAGAAAACAATGAGAATAGGTCACGGTTATGATACCCACCGGTTTGTCGGCGGACGTCCGCTGGTACTTGGCGGCGTCAACGTTCCCCATGACCAGGGTCTGCTTGCGCATTCCGACGGGGATGTCGTTATCCACGCGTTATGCGATGCCTTACTGGGCGCCGCCGCGCTGGGCGACATCGGTGCGCATTTCCCGGACACCAGCAAAGACTTCCATAACATCGACAGCAGGATACTATTGCGGCGGGTGCACACATTACTGGCGCAACAATCCCTGGCGCTGGTCAATGCCGATATCACCATTATTGCAGAACAACCCAAAATGGCCCCCCATATAGACTCCATGAGAGACAACCTCGCCGCCGACCTGTCCGTACCCGTAGACGCCGTCAACGTCAAGGCAACCACCAACGAGAAAATGGGCTCCATCGGCAACCGGGAAGGTATTACCGTCCACGCCGTTGTTCTGATAAGATAAAGGGTGACTCATTAATAATCACACGGAGTTAATAAAATGGATAACAGTGATAATAGAAAACCGGACTGGCAAACCTCCCTGAAACATCATGAGTCGTTGTGTTCCGGGCGGTATGATGCAATCCACAGGGATATCGGTTCTTTAAGAAATGAGATGAAGGACTTCAAGGACGAGATGAGGAGCGATCTCAAGGTCGTGAGGCAAGATATCCGTGAATTGCACATCGGCCAGCGCTGGATAATCGGCGCCATGCTGATGTGGCCGCCGCTCATGATAGCCTCCCTGAAGCTGTTCTGACGCGGAATTCTTTTTCTTGACGTACTTAATCCGGGTTCTATAATGGCTCCAGATATGTACCCGGATCACAGACGACTATCGGCCTGGCTGCTCTCTGCCCTGATCCTGTTTGGGCAGACTGCGGCGCTTGCGCATCAATCCGGCCATGACGTCCTGACATCCCATGACTATTGCGCACAATGCCTGACGCAGTCGATATTTGACGGCAAGGCGGTTGTTGCGGTTCATACTTACGCAGTCCTGCATGCTGACGCAACGCCCCTGGTGGCGGCTGAAAGCAGGTATCATTCACACCACACATCTTCTTCACGCGCACGCGCTCCCCCGATATCTCCCGCATAACGTTTCAAGTTTGTTTACCTGAATAGCGCCCGGCGTTATTCTGATGTTATTCCCACATTGTTTATGGGGAGATATTCAAATGTACAGGTTCAGCTTAAAAATTATTGCTCCATTGATCTTTGCAATGGTTACCCATGCCCCGTTTCTCTTTGCCGATGAGCAGGCTGGTCATGGACATGAACATGAACAAGAGGGTCATGAGCACACAGCGCGTGGCGGCACGCTTACGCCGCCTGAGCACACCCATACTCCTGCCGGTGTCGAGTCTATCGAGGAGATCATCGTTACTGCCGACCCGCTCGGCGACGTCGATACCCACCTGATGATGCCCGTCCAGGTCATGGGAAAGGATGAATTGGAAACCCGGAGTATCCGCAATATAGGGGAAGCGGTTGCAAATGAACTGGGTGTGAGCACCAGTGACTTCGGCACGGCTGTGGGACGTCCCGTCATCCGCGGTCTGGCCGGCAGCCGGGTAGGCGTCCTTGAAAACGGCACCAGTACCATGGATGTGTCGAATATTGGCGCTGACCATGCAGTTCCAACGGAACCGGGACTTGCACGCCAGGTTGAAATTTTTAAGGGTCCCGCAACGTTGCTTTTCGGCAGCGGGGCAAGTGGAGGCGTGGTCAACGTCGTCAATGATCGCATCCTCAAATATGTTCCGGATACCCTGGAAGGCGATATATCGCTTCAATACGAAACCGTTTCCAACGGGGTGAACGGTTCCGGCAGCTTTAATGCCGGGGCGGGTAACTTTGCCTTTCACCTCGACGGCATGAAACGCTATAGCAGTGATTATGACATTCCCGGATATGCTGTTCTGAACAGGGATCCGGATGATGAAATGGAGAAAGGGGTCCTGGAAAACAGCAGCATCAAATCGGAAAACGTGTCCCTGGGGGTATCCTGGGTCGGTGAACGGGGGTTCATGGGTTTTGCCGTGAGCCGCCTTGACAGCGACTACGGCATATTGGGAGGTCATCATCATGGCGCAGAAGACCATTTTGATGAGATCGATATGGATTTGGATCATCATGACGACGAGGATGACCATGAGAATGGGGAAGACCATGAGGAGGATGAGCACCATGAGGACGGAGATGACCATGATGAAGAGGATAACCATGATGAGGAATATGACCATGAGAATGGGGGAGACCATGAGGAAGACGAACACCAGGAGGACGAAGACGGCCATGAGCATGATGAAGCGGATCACCATGGGGAGGAGGGCAGGCCCCGGATAGACCTGGGATCGACCCGCTATGACTTCGAAGCGTCTGCTTATGAGCCTTTTTCCGGTATTCACCGGATCAGGACGCGCTGGACTTATACCGACTATAACCACGATGAGGTGGAAGGGAACGGCGACGTGGCCGTGACTTTTCTCAATGAGGAAGTGGGCGGACGGGTAGAGATTGTGCATCATCCATTGGCCGGCTGGCAGGGGGCTGTCGGTATCCAGTACCATCACAAGGATTTTTCCGCGGTGGGCGAAGAGGAATTTGTCCTGCCTTCGGAACTGGAGTCCATCGCAGCGTTTCTGCTGGAAAAAAGCGACCTGGGCAAGTGGCATATGGAATTCAGCGCCAGGTATGAACACCAGGATACCAGTTCGGAAACCGGCGACAAGACCAGCCATGACCTGTTCAGTCTCTCCGGCGGCTTGAACTGGGGCTATCATGAGGGTTATGAACTGGGTCTTATCGTCACCCATGCACAACGCGCTCCTTCACTTGAAGAGTTATATTCGGAAGGTCCGCATCTGGCGACAGTCACGTTTGAATATGGCGATTCCGAATTGGGCAAGGAAAAGTCCACCAATATTGATCTCTATTGGCACAAGACGGCAGGCATAATTACGCTGACCGCCAATTTGTTCTATAACCGGATCAATGATTTCATATTCCTGAAGGAACAGGACCTGAACGGGGATGGTAGCGCTGACTGGGTGCACGATGATTTTGCCGGTGACTCGGCAGATATCCTGGGCCCCGGAGTGGACGGCACACATTTACTGGTAGCACAGGTACAGCAAAACGCGGATTTTATGGGCTTCGAACTGGAAGCTGTGGCACATGCCCTGCATGGTGACTATGGCGCACTGGATGTGCGTCTCTGGGCGGACTACGTGGAGGGGAAGCGTAGCGATGATGTGAGTCTGCCGCGTATAACGCCCTGGCGTTATGGCGCCGGGATGACATATCTTCGAGGTCCATGGTATGCGTCCCTGACCTATACCCGTGTGAATAAACAGAATGACACCGCGCCGTTTGAAACCTCAACCAGGGGCTACGATGATCTTAACCTCTATGCCAGTTACCGGATCAGTCATGGAGCCAATCACGTAACCCTGTTTGCCAGTGCGGCCAACCTGCTGAACGAAGAAATACGCCGTCATACTTCTTTTGTGAAAGCCCTGGCGCCGTTACCGGGACGTTCGGGTATATTCGGCGTTCGCGTTTCATTTTAGCTGGTTTTTTCGGGTTGGCTTTTGTGGAAAGCGGGTGTTATTCTGGCGCAACCCCCGCACGAGGAATTATTCATCATCATGTCGTTGCTTGAAATCAAGTTAGCTGCAGCGCTGGCGATCCTCGCTGTGGGTATCGTCGGTGGGATAATTCCGCTCCTGGCTGCCCGGCACGATGCAAGCCACCGTTTTCTTTCTCTTGGTAATGCCCTGGCAGGCGGTATCTTTCTCGGAGCAGGGTTTATTCACCTGCTGCCCGAGGCAACTGAGGCGCTGGAGGGAGTGGTCGATTATCCCCTTGCTCCGTTATTGGCGGCAGTCGGCGTAGTCGTGCTCCTGCTTATCGACCGGGTTCTGTTCGAATCCGGACACTCAGTCGGGTCGGATAAGGACGCAGGCGCGAATCAGCCGATTTATCCCCTGGTTTTGCTTGTGGTTTTGTCAATCCATTCCATTATCGCCGGTATCGCCCTGGGACTGGAGGCTGAAGTGGCCGCTTCCCTGCTGGTCATGATAGCCATCCTGTCCCATAAAGGTTCGGCAGCCTTCGCCCTCATGGTCAGCGTGCAGGTCGCCGGCGCTGATCGTAGACGTCTATTGCGAGTCCTGGCCATCTTCGTAGTGATGACGCCACTGGGAATTTTGTTCGGCACATTGGCTTCAGGCCTGTTTGAGGGTGATGGCGCACTGCTGGTCGAGGGTTGTTTCAATGCACTCGCAGCGGGGACATTCATCTACGTGGCTGTTCTGGATGTAATAGATGCAGAAATGTCCAGGGCGGATGACCGTATTGCACATTTCGTACGCAGTTCATTACTTGGAGATGACGATGTGCCGATGCCGGTGCGGGATACGGACCGCTTAGTCAAATTCGTTCTGATATTCATAGGACTTGTCAGTATGGCTATACTGGCGATCTGGGTCTAGGGGTTTATCCTGATAATGACTATGAGCTCCATACACGACAAGAGTGGCGGCCATGGCCATAACCATCATCATCACGGTGGTGCCGGGCATGACCATTCCCACGATTTGCGCAGTGCCGGCAAGCGCAGCCTGGTCATTGCTTTTATATTGATCGCCGGTTATATGCTCGTTGAGGTTGTCGGCGGCATACTGTCCGGCAGTCTGGCCTTGCTTGCCGATGCAGGGCACATGTTGACCGATGCGGCATCCATTGCCGTCGCCCTGATCGCCATGATGCTCGCCGAGCGGCCCTCCTCCGTGCAACGCACCTTTGGTTATCATCGACTTGAGATCCTGGCAGCCTTGCTGAATGCCCTGACACTCTGGCTGATCGCGGCCTGGGTACTCGTTGAAGCCTATGACCGCTTCACGGCCACGCTTGAGGTAAAAGGCGAGTTGATGTTAAGCATAGGCATCATCGGCCTTGGCGTCAATCTTGGCGCGGCCTGGATCCTTCATGGTTCCTCCGAACATAACGTCAATGTTGAGGGAGCCTTTATGCACGTTATAGCGGACCTGTTGGGTTCGGTCGGCGTTGTCGTTTCCGGTATCCTTATCTGGGTTTTCGGTTGGACGCTTGCCGATCCCATTGTCAGCGTGGTCATCGCCATTCTCATTCTTATCAGCAGTTGGCGCCTGCTGGCCAAGGTCGTCCATGTGTTGCTTGAAGGTACGCCCGAACATATTGACGTGTATCAACTTTGCAGTAAATTGGAGGCTGTGGAAGGTGTTACCCTTGTTCATGACATCCACGTCTGGACACTCTCACCAGGCAACGAAGCACTCACCGCACACGTCCTCATCGATCCGGACTACCCGGGCGACATGGAAGCCCTGCGCCTGCGTCTGCGGGAGGTTGTTTACCATGATTTCGGCATCGGTCATATTACCCTTCAGGTGGAAAAATCACTGGAGGGATGCACTGAAGATCACCATTTTGACCACCTGGTGACCCCTGCGCGTTCGGCAGACTGATCTTCCGGGTTAATTTCGCTGTATATATCTATTTATCCGGGATGAGCGGGTCAGGCAGGTCATAGAATTCAATTTCGGCGCTTTTCTGGCCGCGTCGACTGAGCGTATCCACTTCCCGGATTTTGGGATCAACAGGCATTTTAAACTCGCCCAATTGCTGCATACCTTTATTCATTTTTGATTTCGCCGCAATCACTGTTTCATGGAGATCGATGGAATAATCCAGTTTATAAGCCCTGGGCTGGGTCCTGCCGGAGAGATCATCCATGTCTTTAAGCCATAGGTAAATCATTCCCTCGGCGCCCGTCGATTTGTCCGGTTGTACTACGTCCGCGCCGATCAGGCGAAAGCGTTCCGGAGGATGTGCTCCGGACGGCCAGCCAAGCAACGGGGGGAACGACAGATAAGTGATAACGTACAGGAACGTAGTCACGATTATGGAACCGGCCTTGACTTTCCATGACCAGTTGGAATACAGGTTGATGCTCAACAGCAGCAATGCGATCAGGATGTAGGCGGCGACCAGCCCGGTTATTCCCAATGTATACATGATGATTCTCCCTAGTTAGCCACAGAGGACACAGAGGTCACAGAGTAGATCGAGATGCTTTTTTGATGTGTGGATGGAATACTTGTTCAATGTCATCTTGTTTGCTATTCATATTTTTCTCAGTGTTCTCTGTGCCCTCTGTGGCTATTTTATCTAGCCGATAGAAACCAGTCGTTTCGGCAGGAAATTAATATTTGATATTTCTCCGTCGATGTTAATCCGGAACCGGAAAGCCGTTTTTTCATCCCCTATTTTTTTCAGGGAGATCGTATTGTAATAGACAATCTCAAGGGTAGGATTGACTTTCGCCAGGCGTACCTGAACATCGACGGGTTCATCGGTTTCAGTGGCATAATAATGCAGGTTGACGATGTACTCACCTTTTACGACGCCGCGAATCGTCACTACTTCCTGGTTGAGGGGATTCAGCAGTTCTTCGCCATTAACCAGAATAGTATCATTGACTAAACCCCTGTCATCACGGTCCAGGTGGAGCAGGCCGGCCTCCGGGTTGCGAAACCAGATCACCCTGCCGTCGGGGTCTTCCACCCAGACGTCAATGTCATCGGGACTGTTGTCTTCCCAGGTTACGGTAAGGATGTATTCTGCCTTGGGGTCAATGATTCCCGATTTTGCTTCAGGGTTCATAAACATGATTGCCACGAGGAACAGGAAGGTAAACCCCAGCAAGGCATTGAACAGCAGATCCGTAAACGGGTCCGATTGGTAACGGTTGTTATTTTTCATGGAAGGATTTTAGCCACAGAGTTCACAGAAAGGGGACAGATTTAAAATCTGTCCCCGATAGCTTTGGATGGAATGCACGCTTATCGTTACTTTACAGTCATTCATATTGTTTTCCTCTGAGTTCTCTGTGTCCTCTGTGGCAATTTTAAATGGATTATAACCTGGGTAGTATATGGATCTGGGTCAGGTGTTTTGTGGTATCGACCAGTTCATCGGCAGCCTGGTCCAGTAAATAGAACTGGGCAGCCGTCAATATACTGCATACCAGCCCTGCAAACGTCGTATACAGGGCGGTGCCCATGCCCGAACTCATCTGTTTCAGTATGTTCTGCATGGAATTCACATCAAAGTCGGTCACATTCACCACGGAACCGAGCATGAGTACAAAACCGATAATCGTACCCAGCAGGCCCAGCTTGATCATGATATCCGTAAAGAACCAGCCCAGGTTATGAGGGTTTTTGAGCTTTGCTTCAAAAACCTCGATCAGTTCCTGATTGTTTGTATTGATCGAGTTGTTTTCAGGTTCCACGTCTCTTGCAGGAGTCGACTTTGCCTGGTAGAACAGGTCCAGCAGGTAGCGCGTCAACAGGCAGTCGGGGAGCTTTTCTGCCCCATCCAGATAGATATCACCGTCCCTGATTGAAAGTTCATGCTGTCTGGCCAGGGCATTCACCTTCGCTGAGATATTAATTTCCCGGGAAATAAAATAGACCCGGCGCGCGCAGTAAATAGTGATGATGACAAACAGCAGGGTAATGACCCAGGATAATTTGCTGTTGTCGCCCAGGTAAAGCAGCAGGAGCACCCTCTCGTGCAGGGCAATAAACAGAGCGAAGCCGATCAGGCTGATTAGCATTAACCACACTAACAATAAATGATGTTCACCTTTTTTCATCGTGACTCCGGTCGTCTTTCGTCTTTATTCTCTGAAACCGCCAGGGACGTCCGGGGACGGATTTCAAATCCGTCCCCGGAATTGCTGTAACCTCTACAGCAGTTCCCGCTAACATCGGTCAGATGGGTGGGGTCAGAGTAAAAACCCATCGGAATGTGCACTGTTATCATACATCTCATGGGTTTTTACTCTGACCCCGGGATTTAAATCCGTCCCCAGCTGAACCGTGTTATCGCCCGGTTACTCCCGTATTACTACCTTCGTCCCCAGGGTGATATATTTTCTCAGTTCGTTTATCTCTTCGTTTCTAACAGCAATGCAGCCTTCCGTCCAGTTATGTGCTTCGTGTATCCGGCTCTTCTCGGCAGTCATCAGACCGATACCGTGGATGCCGATATAGCCTCCCAGGCCGGTAGTCTGGGGCGGCAGACTTTTCCTGTTGTAGGCCTGGATGATTTGTTTGAATTCGGCGCCGGAAATGATGTCATTCCGGTAGCCGCGCCAGGCGTCAAGTGGGTTAGGATAATTTAATTGGATGAAAAAATGAAATTTACTGTTGGTTTTGAAGTCAATCGCGCGGTATGTTCCGGTTGGAGTTTTATTATCTCCTGAGCGGATCTTGGCGCCTTTCCCGCCTCTGCCGTGGGAAATATCGTATTTCTTGACGGTTTTTTTGTTTTGCCTGACCTCCAGGATGCGGTCGGACTTGCTGATCTCGATAGTGTACGGCGCCGCGGCTGCAGCCTGGCAAAGGACGAATAGAATGATTGGATAAAAGTATTTCATCAAGATATTTGCGATATTTGGATATTTGGGGTCAGAGTAAAAATACTCAACAATAAATCAACACCTCCTGCCGGATTGACCATATTTTTACTCTGACCCCAAATATCTCGGACATTCTTAAGGTTTCAATGGAAGAAATCAACTGGTTCATATCAACCACGTCGGGTATACTGAGCCCATGACCCGCGCGCATAATCGTTCTCTCAGTCACCTTTTGCTGGTGCATGAAGTCGCCTTCCTGTTCCTGGTTGCGGTAACCGGTCTGCTCAGCGGCATGTCTGCTTACTTCTGGCAGAAAACATCTACGGCATCTGTTCGGATTAATAATTCCATTTATTTAAGCGAACAACTGCGTGGGGAGCTATACAGGCAATTACAGGAGGTCTCGAGAGCGCGTTGGTCGGGTGATGACAATGCACTTGAGGTGTATTATGAATATTCGAGACGAATTGGCCGCCATTTCAATCAATTGCGGCGCGCATCGTTAACCCGGAATGAGGATGAAGTAATCCAGGCATTACAGCAAGCGTACCGTAAAATACAGATAGACATGTATAATATTTTTAACGATCCCAGAAAAACGGATAGGGGTACGAGGCCGGAAATTCTGGATTTCCGTAATGCCGAAGCGATGTTTAATGAGTTCGAGGAGAAGTACCTGGACTTGAAGGCGCTGTATACAAAACAACACCGGGAACTGGAGCAAACCATTGAGCTATGGACCCGTTATGCACCCATACTTATACCCGTTCTGTTCCTGCTGGCCGTCGTTATCGTAATTTTCACCAGCCGTGTTATCCGCAACAGCTTCGTCCGGCCTATGGCTACGATCACGGCCGGAGCCATGGAGATCAGTCGTGGCGACCTTACCCACCAGATCCCGGAGCAAGGGGTGAATGAGGTCGCGGAACTGGCCGGTTCGATCAACCGCATGGCCGGCGAATTGAAAACCAGCCGGGATGCCTTGGTTGAGCATGAGAGGCAAGCGGCGCTGGGCAGCCTGATTCCCGTCGTTGCGCATAACATCCGCAATCCTCTGGCCAGTATCAGGGCTGCCGCACAGGTATTGGACGACGTTGATAATGAGGCGGAACTGAGAGAAGGTAAGCAAGCCATCGTTGATACCATTGATCGTCTGGGGCGCTGGGTGAATGCGCTGGTGTCTTATTTACATCCGCTCCAGCCTGTGTTCAGAGACGTCAGTGTCGTTGCACTGCTGGATGCCGCCCTGGAGTTATTGCGGGGAAAAATCTCCGAAAAGGGAATGATTGTCAGACGGGAATACCAGGGGCTGTCAATCAGTCTCAAGGTTGATCCTGACCTGATGGAACAGGCTGTTTACGGACTGATGGCCAATGCAATCGAGGCCTCGCCGGATGGGGCCGAACTGTTGATAACTGCGCACGAACAGGAGGAAACCGTTACTGTCGGCATTCGCGACTACGGTCCTGGTTTACCGTTCCGGCCTGAACCGGGCAACCTGGAACCCGGTCCGTCCACCAAGCGCTTCGGCACCGGACTGGGAATACCCATTGCGTATAAAATTTGCCAGAGTCATGGCTGGAGCCTGTCTTTTGAAGTGATCGATAACTCGGGGACCCAGGTTAAAATTACTGCCCCGAAAAATCGTTCTGATTAGATATTTGGGGTCAGAGTAAAAATGCTCAAGAATAAACCGGCAGCGTCTATCGGTGACCGCATTTTTACTCTGACCCCTGAGATGGCCAGAGTAAAATAAACGACATGATCATGCATAGCAGTCCACTGGTTACAGAGACTGAAGTGCCCCTCCTGGAGAAGCACATATTGATCATCGAAGATGAGGCGGTGTTTGCCGGCGCGGTCCGGAAAAGACTGAGGCGTGGGGGGTTTAACGCAGAAATTGCCGGGACTCTTGAACAAGGCGCAACAAAAATCAGTGGTAAAACGCCTGACCTGTTGTTGCTGGACATGCGCTTACCCGATGGTTCGGGCCTGGATTTTCTGGATACCCTGCAAAATAACGACGACAATACATTTCCCGTGCTGGTGATGTCCGCTTATGGTGAGATCGAAGATGCGGTTTCGGCAATGAAATCAGGCGCATCAGACTACCTGAAAAAGCCGATCGATCTTGATGAGTTGATGATCACCATTGAGAAGGTTCTGGAAAAAGATGAATTGTCACAAAAGCTGACTTATTCCAGCAAGCGCGAACAACATGCTCATGAAGGCGTGGAATTTCTCGGTGACAGCCCTGCTATCGTGGCAATCCGGCAACAGATTGATCGCCTGAAGCAACTGAAGGGCGCCAGTGTCCCTCCGACCATACTGATACTGGGGGAAACCGGCACCGGCAAAGATGTGGTAGCCCGGCTGCTGCATGAAAACAGCGCCCGCAGAGAACGACCCTTCGTACATGTTGATTGCGCCAGCCTGCCCAAAGATTTGATAGAGGCTGAATTGTTCGGTCATGAAAAAGGGGCGTTCACCAGCGCCCACGTTGCCAGGACGGGCTTGATCGAGGCAGCGGAGGACGGGGTGCTGTTCATGGATGAAATCGGTGAGTTGCCTATGGATTTACAGGCAAAATTACTCGCTGTGCTGGAGCGCAGGATCCTGCGGAAAGTCGGCACCACAAAGGAGCGTCCCGTGGCGGCCTGGATCATTGCAGCCACCAACAGGGACGTGGCCCAACTGGTCAAACAGGGTGAATTCCGTTCGGATTTATATTACCGGTTGAACGTGCTGTCAATATCGATTGCTCCGTTGCGTGAACGGGGTGATGATATAATTTCACTGGCCAGGCATTTCATACGCCAGAGCGCCAAACGCTACGGGATAAGATCCGTTACCTTCTCCGGGCAGGCAATCCAGGCGCTCAGGTCATACCACTGGCCGGGTAATGTGCGCGAGTTGAAGCACATGATAGAAAGGGCGGTATTATTGTGTGGCGAAGGTGAATTATCACCCGACAGCCTGTCACTGACTGCGCATGTACAGCCAGGAACGGGGACAGGTTTAAACCTGTCCCCTGGTGCTGAAGCTGATTTGACACTGGATAACGCAGAACTGATGCTGATTAAGAACGCCCTGGAAAAGTGCGGCGGTAATGTATCAAAAGCGGCGCGGGAGCTGGGCATCACCCGCATGGCGCTGCGTTATCGGATAAAAAAACATAACCTGGAATAACCGGAGACAAATATGAACGACGACACTAAACAGGCAATCGAGGCGGCCGCGTTTCGCCACCTGGTCGGCTACCTGAGAGAACATACCGAAGTGCAAAACATAGACTTGATGAACCTGGCCGGTTTTTGTCGGAATTGTCTTTCGAAATGGTACCGGGCTGCCGCGCAGGAACGGGGTGAGGAACTGGACTATGAGCAGGCCCGTGAGATTATCTATGGGATGCCTTATGGGGAATGGAAAGCTAAGCACCAGCAAGAGGCGACCGGGGAACAGGCGCAGGCCTATGCCGCCCGCGAGGCAACCCGGAACCAATAGGGGACAGATTTAAATCTGTCCCCTGTTACTCCGGATCCTGCCTCCCCAACTCTTCGACGGATTCCTTGATTTTTGCCAGCATCCCTGTGAACATGTCGCTGTCATCGGGGGACAGGTCATCAAACAACTTTTCCAGCAGCTGTTCATATTCAAGCTCCATTTCCTTATATGCTTTTCTCCCCTTCTCGGTGAGGGTAACCACAAAGGAACGGCGGTCTGTAGGGGTAGGTTCGCGCACGATAAAGCCGTCTTCCGATAATCTTTCGGCAATCCCGGTAACATTGCCTTTGGACACCATCAGCCAGCGTGACAGTTCACCCATGGTCAGGCCGTCCGCAACCCGGTCCAGGGCCGACAATAATTCAAAACGGGGCAAAGTCATATCGAATTTTTCCCGCAACATGGTACGAATCTCCTGTTCAACCATTTGCGTACACGATACGATCCTCAACCATAACCTTAACCCCTCTTTTTCATGAGGGATATGTTCCAGTCTTTGGTCTACTATGTGTAAATGGTTAGCCATTTTTCTTCGCACCAATCACGCTTATTTTAGCCACAGAGGACACAGAGATCACAGAGTTATCCGGTATAATGCCTTCGGCGAGTTCATGTGAGCGGTTTAAGATTATCAGCCACAGTAAGTATCACAAATAACGAGCAGGATGAATGGATAAACTGATAAGTTACTCATACAATAAAAATTTTCTCGGTCCACTCTGTGATCTCTGTGTCCTCTGTGGCTGACATGGTAGCATCTACAAAAACAGTTCAACCTGCACCTGTATATTTTCAAGCTGGTATGTTTCGTGTTCAGGTCAATGTTTAAGTTAACATATTTTACCGGACTGTTGCCTCTATTTTTTCTGGGATGGTCAACTGCCGGAGCGGGGACGCTGGAAGAAGTCAGGGAACGCGGTAAATTACGTTGCGGTATTGTTGAAAGCAGTCCCGGTTTCAGCAGCGTTAATGATGCCGGGCAGAGAATCGGCTTTGACATCGATCATTGCAAGACCATATCAGCCGCCATATTCGGCGAGTTCAGAATTGAATATATCCCGGTAACGCCACACACCGTATTCACCCTGTTGCAGTCCGGCGGGATAGATATATTCCCTGACGGCGCTACCTGGTCCTTTGTCCGGGACGTATCCCTGGGCCTGGATTACACCGGGGTCTACCTGTATGCCGGGCAGGGATTTGTGGTACGTAAGAAGACCGGGGTGAAATCGGTTAGAGACCTGGACGGCGCGACTATCTGTATTGCCCAGGGCACCACCCTGGAGCAGAATATAGCCGATTACTTTGCCGGTAACGGGATGACTTACACCCCGGTCACCTTTGCGGACATAGATAAGGGATTACAGGCCTACTATGTCGATCGTTGTGACGCGTTCACCAATGAACGCCTGTCCACGGCAGGCCGCATCGCTCAGTGGCCGGATCGTGACGAGCACCTGATCCTGGATGAAGTCATCTCGAAAGAGCCCTTTGGCGCCCTGGTGCGGCAGGATGACCCGCGCTGGCGCGATATTGCATTGTGGTCGTTCAACGTCCGCATTGCCGCCGAGGAGTTGGGTATCAGCCAGGAAAATGTCGATGCCGTCCGGGAAAGTTCCCAGAATGCGGAAATCCAGCGCTTGCTGGGGTTGCACGGCGGGTTTGGCGAGAAACTCGGACTCTCCAACGATTGGGCATACCACATTATCAAGCTTGTGGGGAACTATGATGACTTATGGGAGAGGAACTTTGCTCCGCTGGGTCTGAAGAGGGGGCTGAATGCAAGCTGGAAAGATGGGGGCTTGCATTCGGCGTTGCCGTTCAGGTGACAGCCATCATAACGCGGGGTTTAAGGGTCGGTATGGTGAACCGGGATATTGTTTACCAGGTGGCGCTGTTATTCATTATCGGGGCAGTGGTGTACCTGATCGCGGCGACCACGCAGGAAAATCTTGCGCGCCTTGGGGTTGATTCCGGCATCGATTTCCTATGGAAGAGAGCAGGGTTCGAGATAAGCCAGAAGCTCATCCCATACAATGCCAATTCCACGATTGCCCATGCGTTTGTTGTCGCCTTGCTGAACACCTTGTTACTGGCCGCGGTCTCGATTATCTGCGCCAGTATCCTGGGAGTGATCATCGGCATAGCCCGCCTGTCCGACAACTGGCTGGTATCCCGCCTTGCAACCGCTTATATTGAAATATTCCGCAACATTCCCTCCCTGTTACAAATTTTCTTCTGGTATTTTGTCGTACTGCGCACCTTGCCGCGCAGCAACGAGAGCATTGAACTTTTCAATTGCATCTTTCTCAATAACCGCGGGCTGTTTGTGCCGGCGGTCAGTTTCGGGCAAGGCTGGGCGTGGATAATGGGGGCACTGTTTTTCGCCTGGGCCATGATTTATTCGTTACGCAAAAAAGAGCGGCAAAGAGAGCTTGTACATAGACCGGCGCTGCCTGAATCCGGCAGGTCAAATCCGTTGACTTCGTGGAATCTTTTGATCCTGGCAGGCATGGCCGGCGCCGTTATTTTAGTTGCCGGAGCACACTGGCAGGTTCCACAGGAAACCCGCTTCGGCTACCGTGGCGGGATTGTCATGATGCCTGAGTTCCTGTCCCTGGTGGTGGGTTTATCGATGTATAATGCGACCTATATCGGCGAAATCGTTCGTTCGGGCATCACCTCCATACCCCGGGGCCAGAGTGAGTCTGCCGCTTCGTTGGGTCTGCCGCGCCATCTCACCAACCGCCTGATCCTGTTCCCCCAGGCATTGCGCGTCATCATCCCGCCGCTCACGACTGTTTACCTGAACCTGTTCAAAAGCACGTCACTTGCCGCGGCCATTGCCTATCCCGAGGTCGTGTCGGTATTTGTGGGAACGGTCAACAACCTGGTGGGGCAACCGGTATTTATCATGGCGATTACTATGGCGGTTTATGTATTCGTCTCCCTGTGTCTTTCCCTCTTCCTGAACTGGTACAACAGGAAGATTGCCCTGACAGGCGCCTGAACATGTCAGCTGCTAACTCGCATATCATGACGTGGGGACGGAATTCAATTCCGTCCCCTTTTACACAGGTTCCGGTGCAATATGCGGGTTAATCTACATTTTTGTCTGGATTGGGCCAGGTCCAACCTGTTTTCATCGCCCCTGAATATTCTGCTGACCCTGGCCTGTATGTGCCTGATTATAATGATCGGCATCCCCCTGGTGAACTGGCTGATCATCGAAGCCTACTGGTCCGGGACGACCCCCGCAGATTGCCCCGACAAAACCGCAGCCTGCTGGCCGTTTATATGGGCGCGGTTTGATCAGTTCATGTACGGTCTGTATCCGCAGGCGGAACGCTGGCGCATCAACCTGGGCTTGAGCCTGATCATCCTGTCAGGCTTGCCGCTGTTTGTTCCCCGTTTCCCCGGTAAACGCTGGTTGATCCCGGTTTTGATTGTCGCCTATCCCCTGATAGGAACGGGACTGTTCCTGGGTGGGAATTATGGTTTGACTTACGTCGAGACCGGTAGATGGGGCGGCTTTTTTCTCACCGTGGTCACAGCCTTGTTCGTTTTGTCAACTTCACTGCCGATAGCCGTTCTGCTTGCCCTGGGGAGACGCTCCTCCATCCCCCTGGTGCGGGTTTCCTGCGCCACCTGGATCGAGTTATGGCGCAGCGTACCGGCGCTGGTGGTGCTGTTCATCGCGATCATCATGTTCCCTCTGTTCATGCCGGAAGAATTGAAAATAGATAAACTGCTGCGCGCACTGGGCGCGCTGACCATATTGATGTCCTGTTATATGGCTGAGGCTATACGCGGCGCCCTGCAGTCCATTCCGAAAGGGCAATACGAAGCTGCCGAGGCGCTGGGGCTGGGCTATTGGCAGCGTACATTCCTGGTAATCCTGCCCCAGGCCATCCCCGTCGCGCTGCCGCAGATCACGAGCAACTTCATCGGCTTGTTCAAGGAAACCACCGTACTGTTAATCATCGGGCTGTTCGACCTCCTGGGCATGGTGCAGAATGCAGCGTCCGACCCGACCTGGTTAAGTCCGGGTGTCAGTGCCACGGGGTACCTGTTTGTGGCCCTGTTTTTCTGGCTGTTTTGTTTCAGCCTGTCAAGATACAGCGCCTGGCTGGAAAGGAAGTCGTCCCTCTATAAATTACAATGACGACTGAGCACAAACGACCGTTTCCAAGGTCAGAGATAGCTTCGATGCCTGTTCATAATCCAGGCAAAATTCTGCCGGGCAAGTCAATTGAACCGATCCGGCTGTCTCATAATGAATCCTGTTACGGGCCAAGTCCGAAAGCAATTGCAGCTTACCATGCCGTTGAAAATGTTTTGTTCCGCTATCCTGACCGTGCCCAGTACGAATTACGACTTGCCCTGGCGGAAGTCCATAACCTGGACATTGATGGGATTATTTGCGGAAACGGATCTGAAGAACTGATCGGATTGCTCATCCGTTCCTACCTGAGGGAAGCGGAAGAACTGCTGTTAACGGAAAATCATTTCGTCATGTGTCCGGTTTACGGCAGGACACAGGGAGCGACAATCGTCCTGGCGCCGGAAGATGATTACAGGATCAGCGTAAATTCGATATTGGATAGGGTCTCCGATAAAACCAGGGTGGTGATTATCGCCAACCCCAATACTCCCACCGGCACCTGCATAACCGGTAGTGAGGTGAAGCGCCTTCATGCTAATCTGCCCGAAGAGGTGTTGTTGATTATCGACGGCGCCTATGCGGAATACGTCTCTACTGATGATGCCGCTGCCTGTCTTGACCTGGTTGCCGAAGCTGAAAACGTCGTGATGACGAGAACGTTCTCAAAAATTTACGGACTTGCCGGCCTGAGGATCGGTTGGGCCTTCTGTCCGGCGCACATCATCGATACCTTGCAGCGTATCCGCTCACCGTTCAATACCAACTCTGCCGCACTTGCTGCAGCGACCGCCGCAGTCCGCGACGTCGAATATACTCGCTCCATTCGTGAAAAAAACGCAAGCTTACTCAGACAGATTAGCGCTGCGTTGACGGCTTTGGGACTACGGGTTATCCCCAGTAGCGCCAACTTCTACCTCATAAGTTTTGCCGGCCACGAAAATAAACATGCCGCCGGAGCGGCCCAATATCTTGAGTCAAGAAATATCATGCCAAAAGCGGTCAACCGCGGCAACCCCGACGATGTCCTGCGTATAACCGTGGGAAATGACTCTGAAAACAACGCCGTAATCACGGCATTAACGGAGTATATGGCAAAACCGGAGCCGCACGGTGGTTCGAATTTCAGCGTTTGAATAAACTGTGTGCTTGCCCTGCTGAGCAGTCATTCCGGTGATGCCTATCAACCCCTGTTTCGGGGCAGCAGGATATAAGGCCAGGGGTTTGGCATGCCGGCGCTGGGCATTTCAATCAACACCGGGCCGGTCTCTTTAAATGCTGCCTGCAGGGCTTTGCGTAACTGCTCGGTGGTTTCCACCCGGAAACCCGTGGCGCCGAAGCTTTCCGCGAAGCGTACGAAATCCGGGTTGGTCAGATCCGAACCTATTACGTTGCCCCCGAATTGTTCCTGCTGGGCTCTTTGAACGTTGCCGTAAGAATGGTTATTGAATACGATATTGACCAGGTTCAATCGGTATTTCACCGCGGTCGCCATTTCCGTAGCCTGGTACATAAAGCCTCCGTCCCCACCCAGCACGACCACTTTCTTGTCCGGATTGGCTATCTGTACTCCCAGGGCCGTCGTATAACCGTATCCCAGGTTCCCCTGGTAGCCGCTGCTGATGAAATGCCGGGGCCGGTAAACCGGAAACCCGTACCACGAAGCATATCCTACCTGGGTAACTTCATCCACCAGGAAACCGTCTTCCGGCAACTCCTCCCGGATCACTTTTAATATGCGCATTTGCGGACCCACGTCCTGCTCGAATTTTCTGAACATTGCTGCTTTCAGGCCAGTCAGTTCTTCCTTGCGTAATTTTCTGGCATTATTGTGGCGCGCCAGAGCTGATATCAGGTCAGATAGGGCTGATTTTGCATCTGCGACAATGCCGATCTCCGGGTCAGCGATGTTAGTTATCTGCTCGGCGTCAATATCGATGCGGATGATTTTCAATTCATCGTCGAGCCCCCATTGCAGTTGTGGATTATCCAGTCTCGTCCCTACGGCCAGGACCACGTCTGCCGTGGCCCAGAGTTGGTGTCCGGCAGCATATGGCTGGCTGAGATAATGCCGGTCGTCGATGATTCCCTTACCGCTCCACAACGTGGTGCAGGGCGCCTGCAGGATTTCTGCCGCCTGTAGCAGTTCCGTGCCGGCATCCACGCAGCCATGGCCGAAGACGATCAAGGGCTGTTTTGCTTTTCCAAGCAGCCGGGCCGCGGCTTCGATCAGGTCGGGGTCGGCGCGAAGAGGTTCCGGGGCAGGGGATGGAGGAAGCTGTTCCACCTCTTCCTGCAGGCCCATGATATCGGGCGCCATCTCCAGTGCGACCGGGCGCGGGCGTCCGGAGTTCATTTCCCGGAAAGCCTGGTTGACCAGGCGCGGGGCGTCGGCCGGTTTTTCTATGCGTTCTGCCCATTTTGTCAGGCGCTGCAGGATGCCCAGCTGATCCGGTATCTCGTGGAGGAATCCGACTCCCTTTCCAATCCATTTCGATGGTATCTGACCGGCCAGACACAGTACCCGTTCGTTCCCTGCGTAGGCGGTACACAGAGCCGAGGTGGTGTTCAGTATGCCCGGCCCGGGAACCACAGTGTAAACGCCCACCCTGCCCGTGGAACGGGCATAACCGTACGCCATGTATGCTACCCCCTGCTCATGGCGGGAGTTAAATATCCTTATCGCATCACCTTCGTTATAAACGGCATCGAACAGGTGGTAGGTTTGTCCCCCCGGCAGACCGAAGATAGTATCAACATCGTAACTGCGTACCGATTTGATGAGCGCTTCGGCGCCGGTCATCTTGTTCATTTGAAAATTCTCCATATGTTATTCTCATAGTACGTTGTGTTGCTAATGATACGGCAGTGTTTTGTAAATTTCCCGTTTAGCTGCTTTGGCAATTGCTTTACCTGAATAAGGAGGAGAAGATGTCCGTAATTTTGATCACAGGCGCCAGTAGTGGATTTGGTAAGTTAACTGCATTAGCGTTCGCCCGTCAGGGTGATACGGTATACGCAACAATGCGTGACCCGAAAAAAGGATATCGGCTACAGGATGCAGCCTCAGCAGAAAACCTTCACATAAATCCACTTGCTCTCGATGTGACCGATACTGCTTCAATTCACGCAGCAGTGAAAAATGTTCTGGCAGCGGAAGAACGTATCGATGTGCTGGTGAATAATGCAGGAATTCATATTCCGGGGGCTCTTGAAGATATGCCGGAATCCGATTTACACCGTGTTATGGATACCAACTTTTTTGGTGTAATCAATATGACACGCGCGGTATTACCCACGATGCGT
This sequence comes from Gammaproteobacteria bacterium, assembly GCA_965205405.1. Taxonomy (GTDB): domain Bacteria; phylum Pseudomonadota; class Gammaproteobacteria; order Eutrophobiales; family Eutrophobiaceae; genus JAAXHV01. The sequence continues at coordinate 101,965 of OZ242169.1, read as the reverse complement.
AAACAAAAATCTGGCCGGATAATTATGATGTCATCTGTCGGCGGAATGATAAGTCGTGCAACTGACTCGATATATTGTGCCAGTAAATGGGCTCTGGAAGGGATGTCGGAAGCGTTGCGTTATGAAGTGGCAAGATTCGGGATAAAAGTATCCATGATTGAACCCGGCGTATTTCGCACGGAAATAGGAAGCAAATACAAAGTGTCACTTGATTATCCACAAGCTTCGCCTTACCGCGAATTACTTAAATTCCGTGCCGATAAGGTAGTAGAGGACTGTAATAATGGCGATGATCCGCAGCTGGTAGCTGATTTGGTCGTCGCTGTGACAAATAAGGATAATCCGGATGTTCGCTATCCTGCCGGACAACAGGCAGAGAAATTCCTACCCGAATTAAAACGAATGGATGCAGATGAACGGGATGATCTTATTCGGACTGCAGCAGGTATAGACTGGTGGCTGGAAGGTAGGAACCTCTGACTTAATCCTCAGAGGTTCCTTAAAGTGCGGTTATCACGGATTTTAATTCGGTATATTGCTCAATTCCTTCCCAGCCAAGTTCCCGACCCCAGCCGGATTGTTTATAACCGCCGAATGGAACGGACGGGTCCGGGATTCCATGAGCATTGATCCACAATAATCCCGCTTTAATATCGGCGGCAAACCGGTGAGCTCGTTTTATATCTCTTGTCCAGATGCTGGCCGCGAGTCCATAACAGGTATCATTAGCCAGATATTTCACATCCGAAAGATCATCAACGCGCATTACCGATAACACAGGACCAAATATTTCCTCCCGGTGTATTTTCATTTCATGTGAAGTATTTGCAAAAACAGTGGGTTCGAGAAAATAGCCTTGTGTGCCTATTCGTTTACCTCCGGTAACGAGTTCTGCCCCTTCATTGCGACCGCTATCAATATGATGACTGACGCGGTCCAGTTGCCTTGCAGAGATCAATGGTCCCATTTCCGTATCAGGTGACATACCAGGACCGACACGAATGTTTTCAGCAAAATCAACAATACCCTGTAACACACGATCATAAATTACTTTCTCCACATACAAACGTGAACCGGCAATACAGACCTGGCCGGCGTTATTGAATATCGCCTGCGCAGTGCCGGATATAGTCTGTTCAAGATCTGCATCGGCAAATACAAACATAGGTGACTTGCCACCAAGCTCCAGTGATACTTTCTTTAAATTACTTGTGGCGGAATGAAGAATTTTTCTGCCGACTTCAGTTGAGCCGGTAAATGCAATTTTATCGACACCGGTATGACAACTGATTGCGGCGCCGGCAATTTCCCCCAGGCCCGGGACGATATTAACCACACCCGCCGGTAACCCGGCTTCGAGAAATAGCTCACCCAGTTTCAATGCGGTCAACGGTGTTTCTTCGGATGGTTTAAAAACAGAAGTACATCCGGCTGCCAGCGCCGGTGCAAGTTTCCAGGAAGCCGCTGTTACCGGACCATTCCATGGGACTATCTGGCCCACAACACCTATCGGCTCGTATTGGGTATAAGCATGAAACTGCCTTCCTGGCACTGATAATTGCGGTGTTTTACCTTCGATTTTGTTGCTCCAACCGGCATAGTAGCGAAAGGTTTTGGCTGCAAAAGGTATATCACCGTTTTTCGCGGTAAGATAGGGTTTGCCGTTTTCCAGTGTGGTCAATTCAGCCAGCGTATCGATATTTTCCTCGATCAGATCTGCAATTCGCCAAAGCAACCGGCCACGCTCCGTTGGTGTCATGCCATTCCATTCCGGGCTTTCAAATGCCGTGCGTGCTGCTGCCACGGCACGATCGATATCATCAGCATCGGCTGCAAATACTCTGGCAAAAGATTGGCCCGTCGCGGGATTAATGATATCGAGAACATTATTATTGATTGACTCAACCCAGTTTCCCCCGATCAGCATGGGTCGGGTGGGTTGCAGAAATTGATTAACTTCTTTGTTTGATGAGAGTGAATCAGTCATTACAATTCATCATCCGCCAGACCAAAATCTTCCAGCATGACATTGGCAGTCACCATACCCATTGCGGTAATACCTCCGCCCGGATGGCAGGAAGCGCCGGTCATGTACAGATTTTTGATCGGTGAACGGTATTGGGAGTATCCCGGCACCGGTCTGAAATAACCGGTTTGCGCCAGCGTCCTTTCTCCACCATTAGTGGTGCCGCCGACAAGACAGGGATTAGCCATCTCGATTGTTTCAGGGGTGTCAATGTAATAGCCGAGAATATTGCTGTCATCCATATTGCTGGTGTATTGCCTGAATTTAGTGAGTAATAAATCAGCAAAACTTTCCTTTATTTCTTCCCAGCGCTTACCCCCGGCCAGTTTATTCGGCACGAAGGTATCAAGAATCAGGGTGTGTTTTCCATCCGGAGCACGGCTTGGATCCAGTATTGTCCAACATGCCGCCCAGACAAACGGGTTACCGGGCGGTAACCCCAGGGCGATGTCGGAATACTGCTCTTGTAGAGCATCCGTTGATAAAAAGATCCTTTGGAAAGACGTTTTTTCCATTTCCAGGCCATTCGAGAATCTCGGCGCTTCATTAATCGCATAGTGCACGCGGAATACACCGATGCTACCGAAGGAAAATCCATTAATCAAAGATATAAAGTCGTTATGAAGAATACCGTCATCAACTAAACGTAAAAAACTTTGCCTTGGATCAAGTGAAGTTACGGTTGCCATACTTGCCAGAATTTCACTGCCGTCTTCCAGCTTCAAACCTTTGGCTTCATTGTTGTGGACAATAAATTTATCTACCGGTGCATCGGTTACTACCTTACCACCGTGCGCTTCAACGTAACGGGCGAGGGCTTCGGCCAGCATTTGACTGCCACCCTCAGGAATTGACTGCCCATAGGCATGGATACCGGGGATCATAATATAGAATATCTGACCAACTGCCTCCTGTTCAGGTGTGATCTGTGGAGCAATTGCCCAACCGAGAATAAAACTCTGTACATGCGGGTTTTCAAAATTTTCCAACACATATGCCTTCGCGCTCAGATTGTAACTTCTCAGCATCTTTAATCCTTCCGGACTGTTCTCCATTGCCGATGGCAGATAACTGGGCGGAGACGGAGGAGAAAACATCCCCTTGATAAAGCCTTCCTTGATTTCAACAAAACCATTGAAGATATCAAGGTAACGTCGTGCATCTCTCTTTGAATATTCTGCAATACTGTCACAGGTCTTGTTGATGTCCTTGTACACAATAATGCCCGGGCCATCTTTATTAGGATGCCCGGTAATGTGGTCGTCCGCGTAGATGTATTTCAAGCCATACTGCGCCAGCTCAGGTTCCAGTTTTTTGAAATAGGGGTTGGCATGGATCCAGACATGACTTGAACCGAACAAATCGTGCTTGTATCCGGGCAATGTGACTTCTTTTGTCATGGTGGCGCCACCGACACAGGAATTTCTTTCCGCCACAAAAACCTTCAGGCCGGCTTTTGACAATTGTGCGGCACAGGCCAGGGCATTATGGCCCCCACCTGCAATCGCTACATCGAAGTCATAAGTATCAGTCACTGTTTTATATTATGGAAACTCTGACATAATCAGAGGTTCCTTATGATAATAATCACTATATTGCCTGTATTATGACTATAGTCTTACAAGCAGGGCAACTATAAATTATGTCTGAGCACGACATTGTATTAGTGGGTGGCGGTCATAATTCGCTGGCCTGTGCTGCAGTATTGTCAAAGGCCGGGCTTAAAGTGCTGGTTGCTGAACGTAATGCATGGCTGGGTGGTGGAGCGGTCACACAGGAAATTACTCTTCCCGGTTTTAAATCTGATTTATTTGGATCAAACCACGTCTGGATTCACGCAAATCCGCAAATCAGTGAATTAATGCCGGAGTTGGAGCAGTATGGGCTTAAGTATCTGTGGGCAGAAGACGAAATCATGGGTCATCCAATGGAGGAAGGTCCGGGAATTATTGTATTTAAGGATGTGGACAAAACCTGCGATAGTATCGCTGAGTATTCAAGGAAGGATGCAGCGCGATATCGCGAAATCTATGACGGTTTCGTCGAGATTAAAGATGGGTTTGTAAAAAACATGTTCTCGCCACCCGCCCCCCCAAGTTATATGCCGGCAGTCATGGAGAAAAGTCCTGACGGGCTGAGGATGTTGCGTAACTACAGCCTCAGCGCCAGGGCATTTGTCATGGAAAACTTTGAAAACCCAAATGTTCAGGCCTTCTTAATCAGTTGGGCGCTTGGGCCAAACATCAAACCGACCCAGCAAGGGGCAGGTTCGATTTTTTATATCATGATTCCGGCTATCCATGTTTATGGACAGGCAATTCCTGAAGGCGGAAGTATCGAACTGCCTAAAGCGCTGGCCAAATATGTCGAAGCCCATGGTGGCACTGTCTTAACTGATGCTCCCGTGTCCCAGATCATCATTCGTGATGGAGAGGCGAAAGCAATAAGACTCGAAGACAACACCGAGATTAATGCAAGGAAGGCCGTTGTCACCACGCTGGAGCCTCAACAGACTTTTCTCCGCCTGGTCGATAAGGCGCATCTTGAAAAAGATTTTGTCAATATGGTTGAAAATTTCACATTTGGTGATGTGGCTTCATTTCGAGTCCACTTTGCGTTGCATGAAGCGCCGGAATTTATCGGTGATGAATTATTAAGCAAGGCCCCATTTCAACGAACAATCGTGTCTCTTCAGGAAATAGACAGGCATTTTGCAAAAATCTCGATCGGTGCGGCGCCTGAGAGTCCGCCAGTCCATTGTCATTGCTGGACCTTGCGTGACCCGACTCGTGCGCCGGAAGGAAAGCATACATTTATGATTGATACATTCGTACCAAGTAAGCTGCGTGATAAGGACTGGTCCGATTACAGACTCGAATATTCGAAAGAATTAATTAAAACGCTGCGTAGATTTTCGACCAATATGTCAGATGATAATATTATGGCGCTACATCCGCATTCACCCGCTGATATGGAAGCGCTTAATCCGTGTTTTGTCGGTGGTATACCCTCCGGCGGAGAACGGACGATTGCTCAACTCGGTTATTTCCGTCCTTTTCCGGGTTACTCTCAATATCGCTCTCCAATCAAGAACCTGTACATGGCAGGACCCTCCTGTCATCCCGGCGGTGGTATCAGCGGCATGGGGGTAATTACAGCCAGTATCATGTTAAAAGATTTTGGGCTGATTGATGACGACGATCTTTAATGGAACGCCGAAAATAAAATATCTTGCCGGTCTGTTGCTGGCAGCAGGTGTGCTTATGAATCATGTCCAGGCTGCAGACACCTTGAAAGATATTTTATCCCGTGGTTATCTGCGCTGTGGCATTACCGAATCCGGCCCGGGTTTCAGTTATGTCAATGACAATGGGGAGCGTGTTGGTTTTGAAATTGACCATTGCAAGACAATTGCAGCGGCGGTATTCGGAAAACTTGAACTTGAGTATGTAATGGTTACACCGCAAACAGCGTTTACCTTATTACAATCCGGTGGAATTGATATTTTTCCTGCAGGCGCAACCCTCTCTTTTTTACGTGACACCAGGCTGGGGCTGGATTTTGCCGGTGTATATTATTATGACGGACAGGGATTTATGGTCAGAAAAGAAAGTGGTGTCAAAAACGTGGTCGAACTGGAGAATGCTACCATCTGCATTACCCAGGGCACCACTCTGGAACAAAATACGGCAGATTATTTTGGTACACGTCAGATAAATTATAATCCGGTGACATTTACCAGTGTCGAAAAGGCAATGGAGGCCTACTACACTGATCGTTGTGACGCAATTACCATGCAGCGGGCGGCGCTTGCTGCCCGTCTGGCATTGATGCCTGACCGGCACGAACATATCATTTTGTCCGAACTGATATCCAAAGAACCACAAGGCGCTTTGGTGCGGCAGGATGATCCGCGCTGGCGAGATATTTGTTTCTGGTCCTTCAACGTTCGCCTTGCTGCGGAGGAACTGGGTATTTACCAGGCCAATGTGACGGAAATCAGGGAGAATTCAGAAAATCCGGAAGTACAAAGGTTGTTAGGTGTGTATGGTAATTTTGGCAAGACCCTGGGACTTGGTGATGATTGGGCTTATAACATTATCCATTTGGTGGGTAATTATCAGGATATCTGGCAACGCAACCTGACACCTGTTGGTCTTGAGCGGGGGCCAAACGCATTATGGGCGGATGGGGGAGTAATGATCGCTTTACCATTTAGATGAACCGTGAATTAAGACTACTGGCGAAGCTTCGCTTTTTCCCGACTTTATGTGACAAAGATCCAAGAAACAGTATGAAGTTATGCGGTTTAACGGAGGTTTACGGATGGCAGTCGTATTAATAACCGGTTGCAGCAGTGGTTTTGGCAAAGTCAGCGCCCTGGCGTTTGCCCGGAACGGTTATCGCGTCTATGCCGGTGCGCGTAATCCGGCAGACTGCACCGCTATTGCCGTTAGCGCCGAGCAGGAAGGATTGGCACTGGATGTCCTGCAACTCGATGTGACTGATACTGAGGCGATCAATTCAGCAGTGGCGCAGATAATCGGCGCCACCGGTCGGATAGACGTATTAATCAATAACGCCGGCGTAGCCAGGCTCGCGGTACTGGAGGACTTGCCGGATGTCGATATTGACTACCTGTTGAAAGTCAATTTTATTGCCCCGGTGCGTCTGTCGAAAGCTGTACTACCGTATATGCGCGCGCAAAACTACGGTCGCATTATCATGGTATCTTCGCTGTCGGCGCTGGTCGGGTTGCCCGGAGAGACTGTCTATAGCGCAAGCAAGGCGGCATTGGAAGCCATGGCCGAGGGACTGCGATATGAGGTGGATCGTTTTAATATCGCTATATCGGTGATCGAACCGGGCTTATTCAATACGTCAATGCCGGATAAGATTGCAAAGAGCATTGTCTGCCCGCCGGGCTCGGCTTACGCAGCATTGATAGAACACCTGCAGCAAGGAATAGAATCAAGCTCAGGACAGGGTGATGACCCGCTACGGGTCGCCGAGTTGTTAGTCAGTATAGCCCGGGAAAAGAAACCCGCGTTTCGCTATCCCGCCGGAGAGCAGGCTAGGGTAGTCACAGATAAAATTAACAATCTCACAGGCACAGAGCGGGAACAGCTTATCCGCGCGGTGAATGACACGGCATGGTGGTCGGCAGGGAAGGACAGACCGAATACCTGACCGGCTAGAGTCATTCCAGGCCTTTGAGCGCGTTTTGACATATTGTACACCCCGTCGTGACGACCGTTTCACGCCAGGAAGGATCCATCGGACAAAATACTTCCCGCATTTCCTGTTTGATTTCCTGTTTTAAATACCGGGGCAATTCCTTAAAACGGTTCGTATGATGCAGCCAGGTGTCTGCTCTTAATGCGTCCCGGACACGCGCTTGTTGGTACGTGCCGAATTCCACACCTACGCCTAAAAACATGGTGTCAGCAAGCTGTTCAGAATAGCCTCTGATGATATTGCCATTCGCATTCGCGGCATCGGATTGCGGATCATGGGTGGACTTTACCAGGGAACCAAAAATCTTTTGAAGCGCCTTGAATTTCTCGCTTGTGCCGGGCTCGACTGAAAGCAAACCCACTGTTCCGTAATTTCCCAAACCCGAATGAATGTCAAGAAATATGAGTTTGGTAGCGCGATCCAAATAATCATGGGCTATTCGTTCGACGGTTAGTCTAGACCAACTGGGCCCAGTTCCACCATAAAATAAATTTTCCGGGTAAGAATACTGCCCTCGACGTAACGATTGGCTCACTACATCGTGTCCGTATCTCTGGCGCAGTTCCCCTAACTCGGCATCGGCTTCGGCTATACATTTTCTTGTCCACTCGGTTGGTATGAGGTATGGGGCAAGTTCAGGAAAAATATCATTTCGTTTCTCACTGGCGTCAACAAAGTCGATGAAATTCCGGTTTAAATCAACATTATTTTCATCACCACGACTGTACCAGGAGAATCCAAACGGGTTAATACCGTGAACCAGTATCACCGCAGTGTCGCGTGCGATAGATATGGAGGCTATTAATTCGAGGAAGGCAACCTGGATCGCAGAGCCGCAATATCCCTCAGCCCCGTGCGTGCCGGATTGAACTAACAGCACCGATGGTGCATTTATATTCCCCAGGATAGCAACATCCGTACCCAGGGTTTCACCGAGTCTGCCTGCGACCGGGTTTTCATAAGATTGTGTGTGGGCGCCTGCACGCGCGGCCGAATCGAGAAAGCATTCTCGAGCTCGGATATAATCCGGGCGAAAGTATGATGCAGGGGAGCTTAATCTCACAGTTAATAGTTTCAAATATCAAAATAGTGCTTTATAAGTTAAAACAAAATATTAGACTTGGCTAGAGTATTCAGCGTGTCACCTGTCGCTTTTGGGTGATGTCGAATATCCTATCGTTGATATTTGGGGGGACAAACAAATGAAGCCTTATAGCCTTAGAGGCTCGGGTCAGCTTCTTTGATAATGTTTGGAATACACATCATGGTTAACAGCCGAGGCAATTCATTCATCAGCTACATACTCCTGGTGGTTGCTGTTCTCAACACATCCGTTACAGCTGCAGAACGCCCGGTGAGGATCGCATTTTCGCGTGAAACCGACTTTATTGATCGACTACATACTGATTCAATGGAATCTGCTGCCTTATCCCTGGCTGTATACGATACCTTGTTGTATAGAGAATCGGATTCTGGACGCATTGAGGGTCTGCTCGCCGATTCATGGAACTGGAATGCCGCACGAGACGTAGTCGAGTTCACACTGAGAAGTGGTGTGCGGTTTCACAATGGTGAATTTCTGGATGCTGACGACGTGGTATTTACTATTGGCCTGCTTACGGATTCTGCTAACGATGTTCACTTCAGGCAACGTGAGTTCAGTTTCGGATTCATAGAATATGCAGAAAAGCTCAGTCAATACCGGGTACGTATACATTTAAAGCAACCCAATCCCCTTGCAGAGCATGTTCTCTCAACCCGTTTAATTATTTGGCCGCAGATTTACACACAAGACAACGGTGGGCATCTTATTCACCGAACTGCGCCGATCGGTACAGGACCTTATCGGGCAGTTACGGTAGAGCCTGGGAAAAAGACGGTGCTGGCAGCGAATAATGATTACTTCAAAGGTCCAAAATCGGCAGCGGCTGTGAGCAGACTGATTATCAGAACGATACCGGATCTTCAAACGCAGATCGCAGAATTGCTGAAAGGCTCACTGGATTTTATCTGGGGATTACCAGCCGATCATGTCCGCTTTTTGAAAGAGTACTCTCAATTGGCTGTTGCGTACGCCGATAGTGCAAGAATAACGTTTCTAAGCCTCAATGCCGGAGGACGAAATAGCAGTGACTTACTGGTAAATTCACTGGTTCGACAGGCAATTACTCACGCCGTAGATCGAGAAAGTATTACCGAAAGCTTCATGGCTGGTAATGCTGAAGCTCTTTATTATCATTGCCATCCTGCGCAACAGAATTGCCTGTCCATACCCCAAAATGATTACTTATATTTCGATCCGGCTAAAGCAAAAAGTTTGTTGAAAGAAGCAGGTTACGAAGACACGATCAATTTAGAAATCATGCTTGGGTCCGACGAGTTACGAAAAGTGGGAGAAGTGCTTCAATGGCAATTACAACAGGTGGGTATTGATCTCTCTCTCCGTACCTATACGCTTCCGGCATGGAGAAAAAAGTTCATGGCCGGTGAATCAGTTATCAGCCTGGTGAGTTATGGCGGCGATTTATTTGATGTGGCAGCAACACTGCCCACGTTTTTCAGTTTCGGCCCTGCGGACTACGCGCGTGATCCGGCACTTACACGCATGGTCAGGCGCGCTATTGCAGAAACAGATACAGCGCAAAGAAGAGACCTTTTTGAAGATGTGTTGCATTACATTTCTGACCGTGCATATACCGTGCCCCTGTACACGAATCCTATCAGCTTTGTATTTCATAATGACCTCATATATGAATCGGGAGGGCTGCCATTCCCGGACGTGACAAGACTGAGTCTTCGTAACACACAGGAGGACTGAACTCATGCGCAACTTCCTGCTCACCAGAGTTGGCGTCGGCCTACTGGTAACCGTGATAGTTTCGGTTCTTGCATTTAGTTTGCTGCGCTTATCCGGTGACCTTGCGTTGGAGTATGCGGGCGTGAACGCGACCATGGCAGAAATAGAACTGTTACGTCATGAGCTTGGATTGGACCGACCCCTGCCATTACAGTATATCGACTGGGCGCAGGATTTGATCACAGGGAATATGGGGTATTCGCTGTTTACTCAAGAGCCCGTTTCTGCCCTCATGGCATCACACCTGTCAGTAACGGCAAAGCTTGCCGGCATGGCGCTGTTGTTTGCATTGATAGTTTCAATTCCGTTAGGGATTGCATCTGCGTATAAACAAAATTCATGGGTACATTGGCTTGAGACTGCCCTGGTAACCCTTGGTCAGTCGGTTCCGAGCTTCTGGCTTGCGTTAATGCTCTCCGCTTTTTTCGGAATCTACCTCGGCTGGCTTCCTGTTGCAGGAACTGAGTCTTTGCGGCACTTCGTGCTGCCTACGATAACATTAGGGATCGCTGTGCTTCCTGTTCTAACCCGTATCACCAAAACCGGGATTGCTGAAGTTTTAAGAGCGAAATTCATTCAAACTGCCAGGGCTAAGGGGCTCAGCACCGCGCAAATACTTATAGTACATGCATTGCCGAATGCGATTCTTCCCATCGTATCTTTGGCCTCGGTGCAACTCGGCCAGTTACTGGCGGGCTCAGTAGTTGTCGAAACCGTGTTTGCTATGGATGGGATTGGTCGTCTGGCCTTGTTGTCCATCGAACGCGTAGACTTTCCCGTCGTCCAGGCAATAGTGATTTGTCTGGCGGCTGTCTACGTATTGCTGACATTACTTGCAGACATTCTCAATATGCTGATTGATCCACGCCTTCGGATTAATACATGATTGACCTGAAACAACCTCAAAAATTAACATTCCAGCTTAAAAGCGGGCTTTGTCTGGTCGCCTTAATAATCACAATTGCAGTGATGGCGCCTTGGTTCGCTCCTTATGATCCTTATGTCCAGGATTTGGCTATACGTCTACAACCACCTGTTTGGACCAACGCCGGTCATTGGACGCATCCATTTGGAACAGACGGTTTTGGCCGCGATTACCTTAGCAGATTGATCTACGGGGGACGTATTTCAATCTCCATCGCGGTGATTGTTGTCGCAATTTCAGCGCCGATCGGAATATTGCTGGGATTGATCGGAGGATATTTTGGTGGGCGTATTGATGCTTTCATTATGTTCATAATTACGACGCGGCTGAGTCTTCCTGTCGTTTTGGTTACATTAGCGATAGTCTCGATTACAGGCGGCTCATTTATTACCGCGGCATTGGTACTCGGACTTCTGTTTTGGGACAGGTTTGCAGTCGTTATTCGTGCTGCAACCCAACAGCTTCGAGCCAGGCAATTCGTCCTTGCGGCTCGCGCAACCGGTGCATCTCATCTGCAAGTGATAGCGCGCGAGGTCCTGCCGAATGTCGGTATGCAGGTGCTTGCCATTTCAACCATTGAAATGGCACATGCAATCCTTGTGGAGGCTGCGCTATCTTTCCTTGGATTAGGCGTGCAGCCGCCGTTAGCATCCTGGGGGTTAATGGTGGCAGAAGCTCGAGATTTATTCTTTTTCCTGCCGCATTTGGTTGTTTTACCAGGATTGGCGATATGTCTACTGGTACTTGGCATCAATTTGATTGGTAACGGGTTCCAACCATCCGGACGCGTATAATGACGCAATTTTCTCCCAATGTCCTGGAATTGAATGCCCTCTCGGTTGAAGTAAAAGAGGATGAACAACAATTAATGTTGGTTGATGATGTCAGTTTTACAATCTCCCGAGGGGAAACGCTTTGTCTGGTGGGTGAATCAGGCTGTGGAAAGTCTATGACAGCACTTTCCATACTGGGATTATGTCCCGATCCCTGTCAGGTATTCATGAAGAGATTGTTAATTGACGGCATTAATATGACCAGTAGCAACGCGCCCCCTTTCTCAACTCTCAGGGGCGACCGAATAAGCGCAGTATTTCAGGATCCCATGAATGCTCTCAATCCGTTACTGACAATCAGGAGGCAAATGACAGAAGGATTCATTCACCATGACAAAGGGTCGCGACGCGAAGCCAGTGAAAAGGCAGAATATCTGCTCGAACGAGTCGGAATTGGTGATCCGGTTCTGAGACTTAGCCAATACCCTCATCAACTGTCAGGTGGACAACTCCAAAGGATTTTAATTGCGACGGCATTGATGTGCGATCCGGCTGTGCTGATTGCCGATGAGCCGACTACAGCGCTTGATACAACCTTGCAGCTTCAAATTTTACGGTTATTCCGAGAATTGCAATCAATATTTGAATTAGGTCTATTGTTTATCACCCATGACCTGGGTGTTGTCACTCATATCGGCGACCGCGTGGCAGTAATGTACTCCGGTCAAATCGTTGAAACCGGATCAGTTCATGGGGTCCTGCAAAATCCTGCACACCCTTATACACAGTCCTTGCTCATGTGTATGCCCAGGCTCGAATCCCGGTTTTGTCAAAAACTACCTCTTGCGATTCCGGGGATAGTATCGTCATATACAAAAGGTATGATGGGATGCCGTTTTTACGAGCGTTGTACGCAAGCGCTGGATGAGTGTCAAAAGGGCAGGATTCCATTTCGAGAGATTGATAGCGCACATAATTCCAGATGCTTGTTAAGCGGGGATGGAGGACTCACGGATAATGACTGAATTGAGCCGGATTAACTACTCACAAGACGAACCGGCTTTACGTTGTGAATCCGTATCGAAGGTCTATCTTTCGAAAGGGTCTTTGTCTTCAAAGCGATCAGTGTTGATTGCCGTTGATTACGTTTCTTTGAAAGTCACGAAGAAACGTTGCGTCGCGTTAGTCGGCGAGTCAGGTAGCGGGAAGTCGACATTGATTAGAATGTTATCAGGACTTGAGCAGCCAACCCGGGGTTCAATATTTTTGTTCGGGCGAGCAATGCATAGTATTCCGCGCCGGGAACTTGCAAAACTGGTTCAACCTGTATTTCAGGATCCGGCGGGATCACTCAATCCAAAGCATACTATACGACGGATCCTTGAAGGGCCGCTGCTTACTCATGCCGTGCAAGATCGGATGGAGCGTCAACGCAGACTTGATCGGCTATTGGAGCTGACTCAAATTCCAAAAAAGACCCTGGATCGAAAACCACATTTGTTGTCCGGTGGACAGCAACAAAGGATCATGATTGCCCGGGCGTTAATACTTGACCCGCAAATCGTGCTTCTTGATGAACCGACCTCAGCGCTTGATGTATCTGTTCAAGCGCAAATACTGGGCCTCCTCAAAGCCTTACAGGAATCACTCAATTTAACTTACTTGTTCATTACGCATGATCTAGCGGTGGCCAATGCTATTGCTGATGAGGTCGCAGTCATGTACCAGGGGCAGATCATCGAACATGGCCCGTGCAAACAGGTGTTGCATGCGCCCCTTCATCCATATACACGGGAGTTAAAAGATGCATCGCTATCAATTGCACCGAAAGCATCACTCCCGGATCCAATTGAGATAAAAAGCAGCGCTGACGCCGGCCATAAATTGACTGCTTGCAGATTTTCTTCGCGCTGCCCTGCCGCTTGGTCTGCCTGTTGGAATGAAGAACCTCAGGTACATATGGTCGGCAAACAAAGTGTTCGTTGCCATCTCTATAAAGCACCCTAGATAGTTTTAAACTCCAGATTGATATTAAGGAAACTCTGAACAGGTCCATCCCGGGCTAATCGGAGCTGCTCTACGTCTTAAATATTGATTTCGTCTACGATATGAACTAATCTTGCTCCATATATCATATTGATTTTCCAATATATGAAACGGTGTGAATATAGCTGGGGTAGTTGCCACCAATCTTCCTGTTACATGATCAATCGTTCCGTTACTTGGGGCCACAGAGTGCAGCGTGGCTCAACTGTTTATTGAAAACTAATTTTTTATCAGAATATGCCTTTGTTATAGGGGGGGTCCGATGCGTACAATGCTCAATATCTTTTTGGCTGTTTTAATGCTCTATGCTGTGCCGAGTACTTTTGCCCAGTCCCCACAAATACTTGAAGAGGTCGTTGTCACGGCCCAACGGAGACAACAGTCACTTGATGATGTCCCGATAAGTGTTTCGGTCACCAAGGGAATCGAAATTGATACTCAGAACATCAAAGAAGCTCAAGACTACCTGTCAATCACCCCGAATGTGACCTTTTCAGAGGAAGGCCAACGCGGGGAGCGTAGCATCGCCATCGCGATTCGTGGAGTCAACAATATTTCTGTGCTGGAGAATCGTGGAGGCGGGAGCGCCATTGGTTATTATTATGATGAAGTGAGTCTGGGCGCGGTTTCGCAGGGAACTGCTAATCCACAACTCATCGATGTCGAACGGATCGAAGTTTTGCGGGGGCCCCAGGGCACTTTCTTCGGCCTGAGTGCGACGGGAGGCGCATTGAATATCCTGACGCGTTCACCCAATGAAAAGCGACATGGTGAGTTGAATGCGGAGGTGGGTAATCACGAACAGTGGGCGGTTTCAGGAATTTATAACGCACCGATTAGTGATGATCTCTTCGTTCGCGGTGTCGTTTCAGTCGAAGAAACGCCTGCCGTAGTCGAGAACGTCGATCCCGTAGGCGGGGATAGCGGGAGTTTCAACCAAACCTATCGGTTCAGTGCGCGTTATGAGCCTGTGGATGAACTGCGCATCCAGGCCAAAGTCACCTACTCGGACGAAGAACAGGACCTGGCGGCACTGGTGCCGACGTGTAGACTTGGGCGCAGCAGCCAAACCCTGCTGTCGCTGGATAACGGGGTCAGGATACTGGGTTTTCCCGCACCGATTCCCGCGGGTATTGACGGCGCCATTGATGACGGTCTCGGCTGCTTTCCGGCCAACGATGACAAGGTTGACAAATCTACTGCCGGCGCCGGTGAACGAAAAACGGAATCGATAAAGAATGATATGCTGATTTTCAGCGGTCACATCACCTACGAAACGGACTTGTTTACTATCGAATCCATTACCGGCTATGTGGATAGTCAAAATCAGGCACGCTTCGATCTCGATGCCGTGGACGGCAATTTTGTTAATCGCAAAAATAACGATACTACCGATGCCTGGAGCGAAGAGATCCGATTGTCGTCTAATGGTAAGAGTTTGGATTGGGTGGTGGGAGGCTTTTATTTCGAATCAAACCAGGAACGAAGGAACCTGATCTCGGCTGATACGGAGCGATTCTTCGTATTTCGGCCTCTGGCTACACTGAATCAGTTTTTCCAAACCACCGAGGTTGAGAGTTTTGCATTTTTCGGCGATGTAAACTGGCATGTAACCGATAGTTTCACGCTGACCGCAGGTGGGCGTTATTCAGAGAACGAAACTACTCAATGCGCACAAAACCTGTCTCCCGGCGCCGAGGTGCCGTTTACCTGCGCCAATTCTGCGAAGACCGATGACTTTTCTCCACGCTTCGCACTCACCGTCGACTGGTCGGATAGTGTAACGTCCTACTTGTCTGTGTCCCGCGGTTACAAGCCTGGTGGCTCACAAGTCGAGGGCTCACAAGTCGGTGGGCAATACATGCCATCATTTTTCGGCAAGGAAACTCTTTGGAATTACGAGCTGGGTGTAAAAGCCACGCTGTTTGACAATCGTATGCGCGTTAATGCTGCACTGTTTTACATGGACTGGAAGAATCTTCAAGTGGACGATACCGCTTTCGTCGTCAACCCTGTAACCAACGCGACTGAGACCGCGACATTTATCAGAAGCGCGAAAAAGGCTATCTCGAAGGGAGTAGAAATAGAATTTGTTGCCCTACCATGGGATAACATGACGATTGGTGGCGGCGTTGGATTTACTGATGCGACGTTCGGTGATTTTGCCGGAATAGCGCGCCCGCAAGGCATAGGTCCTGTCGACTTGTCGGGAGAGCAGATCCCGGGGGCTGCCGAGTGGACCGCGAGTTTTTATGGCGAGCAGCGATTTCCGCTCATGGGCTATGAGGGCTATATCCGACTTGAATGGTTTTATCGTGACGAGGTCGTTCCGAACCTGGACGGTTACTTCTACAGGATCACTGATCCCGCTGTTCTTGGTTTTATCGAAAACGACGGAGACACATACCCGTTTGTTGTGCCTTCATACGATGTACTGAACCTTCGAGCAGGTGTTCAAGTCAAGAACTGGCGTTTAATTGCCTATGCTGATAACGTACTCGAGGAAGATTATTTCACCGGCGCACGATACGGATTTCGACTGAATGGCATCAATGTGAGGCCTCATCCTCGACAGGTGGGTTTAAAAGCGACTTATACCTGGGAATAGGAAAAGAGAAGGAGCCTTGTTTCGAGGAATAAAGTCGTTTGCTGGATGACTTAACAAATCTGCTGCCTGAAGATCATGCAGTAGCGGGGCTGGTTGGCCGTGTCTGGTTGCCGGGTAAAGAAAACAACCCGGGAGGACCCTCCATAGTCCGGGTTACCGGGAGTGCGGTTTATGACCTTACAGCACGGATTCCCACAATATCTGGAAGTCGGGTTGGGTTCCGATGCTGAAATCTTTACAAAAGCATCTCCACTCGCCAGTGTTGGAACGGGGGCGCAAATCGGAGTGCTACCTACCTCGAACTGGAATAATTCAGAGTCAGAAATAACTTTATTGATAAACAGTAAGGGAGTGGTTGTCGGAGTAACACTCGGTAATGATGTAAATCATCGCGATATTGAAGGGCGTAGTGCATTGCTGCTGGGTAAGGCCAAAGATAATAATGCTGCCTGTGCTTTGGGATCATTTATCCGACTGCTGGATAAGTCATTTACGCTTGATGATGTGCGCAATCTGGACGTACAACTGGAAGTGGAAGGGCTGGATGGAAAAATCATGCGGAACAAAAATACGATGAGTAATATCCGCAGAGATATAACTGACATAGTGGGGCAGTGCATTGGTCCGTACAATAGTTATCCCGATGGTGTAGCATTGATGTTAGGTGCAATGTCATCATTTAATCATGGGCGAGATGGAGAGGTTGACGACTTTACTCACAAGGTCGGTGATATCGTTCGAATTTCATCCCCCCGACTTGGTATGTTAGTAAATCAGGTCCGGCACACGGATGAGGTAAGTGATTGGAAGTTCGGCATTAGTGCATTAATGAAAAATCTGGCGCAACGTTCTTATATTTAACATCACCTGGTTACCGGTTCCCGTGGGAAAATTATCGATCAGGATTACTGGAGCCAGAACCGTAGATTTGAGATTCCCCACTTCGCGTTACGCGGATGGTTCTGATGCGATGAATTCCGCTCCGGATTATTCAGCGGCTTATGTCGTTTTGGAAACCGATCAAGCCGGCCTGGAAGGCTGTGGAATGACGTTTACCATCGGTCGCGGAAATGATCTCTGCGTCGCCGCAATCGATTTGTTATCAGCGCGTGTCGTCGGGAGAAAACTGGACTCTATCGCAAATGATATGGCGGGATTTTGGCGGGACATAACAGGAGACAGTCAGCTGCGTTGGTTAGGTCCGGAAAAAGGCATCATACATATGAGTACTGCGGCAATAGTAAATGCTATATGGGATCTCTGGGCCAAGGTAGAAAATAAGCCTTTGTGGAAACTGCTTGCTGACATGAGTCCTGAGCAATTAATAGCGTGTGTTGATTTTCGGTATATCACGGATGTGCTGACGCCGGAACAGGCGTTGAGTCTTCTGAAGGAAAGAAGTAAGGGGAGCGATGACCGGGAAACATTCCTTTTACAGAACGGTTATCCCGCGTATACCACTTCAGCCGGATGGTTGGGCTATGATGATGACAAGCTTCGCGCACTTTGTCGCAAATGTGTTGACCAAGGCTGGACATACATGAAATTCAAGGTGGGAAAAGACCTTGCGGATGATCAGCGCAGGCTTACTATTGTCAGGGAGATCGTTGGTGACGGTATGCATATCCTGATTGATGCAAACCAGATATGGGACGTTGATCAGGCTATTCAGTGGGTAAATAAATTGTCGTGTTTTCGGCCTTTGTTCATTGAAGAACCGACTAATCCGGATGACGTGTTGGGTCATAAGAAGATTCGAGAAAATGTTAAACCAATTGGGGTTGCCACGGGTGAACATTGTCATAACAGGATCATGTTTAAACAATTCTTTCAGGCGCAGGCAATTGATTATTGTCAATTGGACAGTTGCCGTCTGGGGGGCGTAAATGAAGTACTGGCAGTGTTGCTGCTGGCGGCTAAATACCGGATACCCGTTTGGCCCCACGCAGGCGGGGTTGGCCTGTGCGAATATGTGCAGCACCTTTCCATGCTCGATTTTATCCGTATCTCCGGAACAATGGAAAACCGTGTAATAGAGTATGTTGATCATCTACACGAGCATTTTTTAGATCCTTGTGTGATTAAAAATGGACATTATTCGGTGCCAATGGCGCCGGGTTACAGTATCCGGATACGATCCAAAAGCCTGGAAGATTATGCATATCCAGGCGGTAAGGAGTGGAATTTACTGTAAGTTTCACTTTGCAGTTGAATTGAGTCAGACATCAAACAGGTTCGCCGGAAGCGTAAAATGTTCCACAACAGTCTTATCAGGCAGTTTACTACGGTAGTGCTTACAGCGGTATTTACTGCGCCTGCCGCATTGGCGAGCCCTACCGCAAACGGCTCAAGTTTCCTTGATGCAAGAGAATCCCGTATTGATTACACGATACCGGCAACACAACATTCCCGGATAGCCTGTCGTGCTCTCATCAACCTGTCAGACCCGGATAGCAGCGTTTTATCTGCTGTCCTGATATCAACAGGGACGGAGATGTGCGTAGTACGTGGAATCATCAGTCCTGAAGTTCAGTATATTGTTTACCTGCCGACCCGCTGGAATGGTCGATTTTACATGCCTGGCAATGGGGGTTATGGAGGCGAATCGCTCGATGATGAGGTCGGCCACCTTGCTCGGCTGAGAGCAGTCCGGCATGGATTCGTGGTGGCGTTTACAAACACCGGCCACGACGCTGCGTCACAGCCCGGTGGTAGTTGGGCATACAACAATCTTCAAAAAGAGATGGATTTCGGGTTCCGTGCAGTCCACCTGACAGCCGTAACGGTAAAAAAACTTGCCACGGCACATTACGGGAAAGGTCCTGATTATTCCTATTTTGACGGTTGCTCAACCGGTGGCTTACAGGGATTTAATGAAGCGCAACGTTTCCCTGCTGACTTTGACGGCATCCTGGCCGGTGCGCCTGTCTTCAGTCTCAGGGAGATGATTTGGCAGTATTGGAAGAACCAGAAGGCGATAGCTGAAGCACCTTTATCCCGGGAAAAGCTTAAGATGCTGGGCGACCTTGTCCTCAGGTTGTTCGATGAGACCGACGGTATCAATGATGGCGTTATCGGCAACCCTCTCGCCGTGGATTTCGACCCGCAACGGGATTTACCGCGCGCGAGTACGGAACGCCAGGGTTTTACCACTGATGAAATCAAGGTGTTGTCCGTTATCTACGGGCCGACCTACATCGGAGATGCGGAAATCTACCCCGGAATTGTCACTGGCGGGGAGTTTCCGGGTCTCGCCTATGTTGACGGTACCTTTACGCCCATGGCACCGCAATCGGCATGGGAAGGGCGCGTAGTCCCTGATAGTCAAGGCAGGTTAGGACAGCAGTCGATTGTTGAATCCTGGTTCCGGCATCTCGCGTTTGAAACGGATGACAGTGAACTGGATTGGAAAACGCTGGATCCTGAACGGGACTTTGTGCGAACGGAGCAATCCGGTCGAATTTTCAACGCGACAGATCCCGATCTCAGACCTTTCCACGAACGTGGAGGAAAAATGATCATTTACCATGGCTGGGCTGATTTTGGTATCAATCCCCTGTCGACTATCGAGTATTTCGAACAAGTAGCCGCGCTGTCCGGCGCTGACGTATCGAAGTTTCTCCAGCTTTACCTGATACCGGGCATGCACCATTGTGCGGGCGGGGTGAATATAGACCGGTTCGATTTGATGACCCCGCTGATTAACTGGGTGGAGGGTGGTGTTATACCAAAAGATCTTACTGGTTACCGAATCGAGCAGGGAAGTGTCAACCGATCGCGCCCGTTGTGTGCCTATCCCCGGGTTTCCCGTTATCTGGGGACAGGCAGTATCAACGCACATGAAAATTTTGAATGTGCAGTCCCGAAGTGAGCTAATCTAATGGCGCAATATCTGGCTCAGGAACACTTTAAGCCGCTCCGATGATGGGTTGTTGAAAAAGTTATCCGGGGTACCCTGTTCTATAATCCGGCCCTCATCCATAAAAATAATCCGGTTAGCCACTTGCCGGGCGAACCCCATTTCATGGGTGACGCATAACATGGTCATGCCGGAGGCGGCCAGTCCCGTCATGGTTTCCAGTACCTCGCCGATCATTTCCGGGTCCAGGGCTGAGGTCGGCTCGTCGAAAAGCATGATTTCAGGCTTCATACATAACGCCCGTGCGATAGCCACCCGTTGTTGCTGACCACCGGACAATTGCGCCGGGTATTTATGGGTGTACTCCGGCATCTTTACCTTATTCAAATAATACATGGCCAGTTCTTCCGCTTCTTTTTCGCTGGTTTTCCGTACCCTGACCGGGGCCAGGACCAGATTTTCCAGTACGGTTAAATGAGGAAACAGGTTGAACTGCTGGAATACCATGCCGATATCTTCACGCACCGCGCGGATATCTTTGTTGTCGGTCAACGCCACGCCTTGGACGGTCAACGAGCCCGATTGATAGTTTTCCAACGCGTTGATGCAACGGATCAGTGTGGATTTACCGGAACCGGAAGGTCCGCATATTACGATTTTCTCACCGGTTCTGACCTGGAGACTGATGTCCTTAAGGACGTGGAACTCGCCATACCATTTATTCAGATTCTCTATCTGAATGATGTCACTGTTACCGGATTCAGGCATCTTGCTTCGATTCCGTGGAAGAACTGCCGGTTGTGCTCATACAACAATACATCAGGTAATGGTGTCCTGTTCTTGACATAAGTAGCCGAGACCCGGTTAATATACGAATGTCGAATTATTGCTTGACAAAATTTCTTGACAGCAAAATAATTCAAGCTTAAACTATTCTAAGGATTTTATGAGTACTAATCAATAGTTATCACCCGATCTGATTTTGTAGGACGAGACTGTAAGAACTAGACAAATTATTCTTTCAAGGGGGGTCTCATGAGAATAAAGACATTTTTATTTACGACGTTGGCCGTATCAATGGCATTTCCTGTTTATTCCCAGAGCGCACTGGAGGAAATTGTTGTAACGGCACAACGCAGGGAACAGAACCTGCAGGATGTGCCGGTCAGTGTGACTGCGTTTACCGGCGCCGCCGTAGAGCAGGGTAATATCCGGGCCGCCAGGGACTACCTGGCATTAACGCCAAACGTAGCGTTTACCGATGACGGGCAGGTAGGAAGCAAGGGTATCGGTATTGCCGTTCGCGGCGTCAGTAATATGATCTCGGGCGCAGCTGAAAATACCGGCATAAATTCCATAGGCATCTATATGGACGGTTTCAGTATTGCGTCCGTGCCTAGTGGAGTGTCAAATCCTGCCTTGCCGGATATGCAAAGTATTGAGGTGTTGCGCGGCCCCCAGGGCACTTTCTTCGGGCGTAACTCAGTGGGCGGCGCTTTGAACCTGAGGACTGCCGACCCGACCGATGAATTTGGTTTCAAGCTGACCGTCGGTGGTGAAAGTTATGAAAATGCCAATGAGATGGGCAATGTCATTGCTGTTATCAATGCGCCTGTATCCGATGACTTTGGCCTGCGTGGTGTTTTTATGTATGAAGACAGCGGGGGCAGGGTCAAAAATGCCTGCGCGACCGGCGCTTCGGCTGCCGAATGTCCCGGTTCGGTGGAAAATAATTTTACACCCAATGGCGCCAAGAACAGTGGTTATGAAGAATTCTTCGGCCGTATCAAGGCGGTGTGGGATGTCTCGGATGATACCACCGTCAGTGTTAACCTGAGCTATACCGATATCGATCAAGGCCATGACGAAAACGTCCCTTCGGGTATTCTGGATGTGGACACCATCGACACATTGGGAATATCAGAGGCGATCGATCCCGGGACGGGATTCTGGCCGGATAACAGGAGCTATCTCAGCCATGACCTGGGCGAATATAATAAAAATGAGGCATTCATCGCCATCGTCAATATCGAACATGAATTGAATGATAATCTGAAACTCACTTCCATCACCGGCGTGATCGATGCGGATAATAATCGCTGGTTCGATCAAGATCTGGTTGGAGGCGTAGATTCAATAGATAGAACCAACAGTTATGAAGGTACTTCATGGAGTGCTGAATTACGACTTGATTATTCAGGCGATTCCGTAGACTGGACGCTTGGCGCGATGTACTCGAAAGATGAACAGGATCAGGATAACCTGGTAGCTGTTTCCACAAACGCAACAGCTACTTTAAATGGAGTCGGTTGGTTGCCGCCGTTCCCGGAAGATCTGGGCCTGGCCCCTAACCGCAAAGGTTATGATGTTGAAGAACAGGCACTATTCGGTGATATAACGTTTCACATGACGGAAAGTCTGGATCTCATCGCCGGTGGTCGGTTTACCAGAAGCCAGGTGGAGAGAGAGTTGGCGTCAAATGGCATCAGACCAACAACTGATTTTTCAATGGGTGCTTTCCATTTTTTCCAAACGTGGGCGAATTATCCACGTCCTGTAGCAGCCGCTGACTCAGACTTTTCGGACTTTGCGCCGCGCTTTGGCGCCCGCTTTCAGGTCACGGATGAAGTTAACGTCTATGCCATGCTGTCCAAAGGTTACAAACCCGGCGGCAACAGCGTCGGCAATAATACGAATGCGGATGGCGAACCCGCGTTTGCAACGAAATATGACAACGAAACCCTGTGGAATTATGAACTGGGGCTGAAGTCGGAGCTGCTGGAAGGTCGCTTGCGTTTGAATGCGGCAGTGTTCCACCTGGAATGGGACGACCTGCAGTTTGAATCTTTTTTCTTCCTGACTCCGGGCGATTTGTCAACCAATTTCGAACAGACTATCAGTATCGAGGATGCTGAGGCTAGCGGTGTGGAAATGGAATTTGCCGCGCTGGTGACTGACGGTCTGACCATATCCGGCGGTTTCGGATACCTGGATACCGAGGTAACCAGCGACACAAAAATTGAGTTGTCCGGCGGATGGAGTCCGTCACTGCTTGGACTGGACCTGCCGAAATCGCCGGAATTGACTGCAAACCTCGTAGGTGAATATCGCTGGTCAATCAGTGGGGATAATGAAGCTTGGATACGCCTGGAGTATATCCACCGTGATGGACAGTATTCCGATATGGAAGGCGTGACTAACCGCCAGTTGAATGGCCCCTCACCGAACAACGCCGCGCTTATTCATAATTCAGGTCCCAATGAATTTCCGTACCGGAGTCCGGATCATGATTTGCTGAACCTGAGAGCCGGTGTTGAATGGGGCGCCTGGAGTATCACAGGTTTCGTGCAGAACCTGACGGACGAAAAATACTATACGGGTACCCAGGAGAACTTTGGCGTCAGTGGTATTCGATTGCGACCCAACCCGCTTACTATTGGCGGTTCGATAAGTTATACCTACGGTGGGATTTAGTCAGCATAACTGACAAATCCTGGTTGCACTTTTATTGACCCCTGCTGTTTAAGCAGGGGTTTTATTTTTCGCTGGAAAAAGGTGGAGATACTACTTTTTCCAATGAAGCTCTAATATTGAAAAACAGTGTAATGCTCTGCTGTTCCATGCAATCATAGCCAGGACACTCAAGCCCGTTATTTCAACTCTGAGAACCCTGTGATACGGATAATCAGGACAATTATTTTCCTGTTTCTGGCAACTGCATACCCTTGTGTTGCTGAAGAGTCTTCAAGCATGAATAAGCAAATTGATCAACGTTCGTTCACATTGGGTGGTTTATCCACCTTTGCGGAGATGGTCGGTGTCGGCGTCAAGACGCTGGCGCTGAGTGCGGCCGTTACGCCGGAAGAAATGGATGTTCTGGTGGATGATGCAGAGCAGATTACACTGGAAGAAGGTGTCCTGCTCTACCGCGAGACGGATTTGATTGTCACCGACCTGTTCCCAGCTGACGTGGCCAAAGGCAAACACGTTCTGTTAATCTATAAAGGTACAACCCTGAATGAGTATCTGGCTTTGAAAAAGAGAAAGTCTGATTTAGTAGAATCCGGTTCTTATGCGGGTGAGGCGCGCCGGGACATAGCCAGGCAGTTCGGTAAACTCCTCAGCTATTCCACTGCTGTCATTGAAGAAAAGATAAACAAAAACTTCGGGTCGTCCCGACACCAATAATATTCACTCAATCCACCGATTTCGGTCAGAAAATTCAAATTCTTTTCCTCCTCTCAGGTTTGGGAAGGCAGTAATAGCAAGCTGTTTGAGCTTGTTTGTCAAGGAATGGTCAAGTAAAGAGAGGAGGGTATATCGGCAAAAGCAATAAACCCGAAATACTCATAAAATGATTTCGCTTTTGCGTCCTTAGCGTCTACGATCAGGGCATATGCGGCAACCTCTTGCCTTGCCCGCAAACAACGATCTACAGCACAGCCCAGTAAGCATTTCCCCAAACCCGTGCCTTGAACATCCTGTCGAATCGCAAACCGTCCCATACGAAAACAAGGAACAGGATAGCGTGGGAGGCGCCGTTGTTCTTGCTCTGATATCTGGTCTACCTCAATATGGGCAGCGCTCAACGTATAGTAGCCGAGAACCTCGGTCGGCTTATCGGTATCAATCAAAACATAGACTTGAGAGAGATTACGCCGACGGTCCTGAGTCGCACATCGCGTAAGATAATTGTTCAGATCGGGTGTTCCACAATCAAATTCGGCGCAATTATGGAGTCTGGAATTAAGCTGCTGCTCTTCAAGCACGATTCACGGTTTGGCGTGCCGTAGCTAAAGCTTCCTGCAGAGGCTGGTTAGGAGTAAAAGCCCGATTCAGTGCCGTACTGAATGCACCAAAATCGCGCCGGGTCAGGGCGAGTCTGGCTTCTTGATCAATTACCTCCCGCGCTTTCTCTTTTGCGGCAGTACGCACAAAACCTGCCATAGTGGTCCCCATCAGCGTGGCAGCCTCGGCAAACATATCCTTGTCTTCTTTATCCAGTTTCAGGTCAAAGCGGGCTAACGTTGTCATTACACTATCCTCCGGTTCAGGGTTCTGCATTTTGTTTTTCAGGATTTATTAATACGGTATTTTACCGTATTAATAAAACGAGTCAATGCGCTTCGTTACGAATATTACGAACAGCTAGCCCGTTGTATTGTTTTTTTAATGCCTCCCCAGTCGGCGGCATCAATCTGATCTCGTGACGCCAGCCAGCTCCCGCCTATGCAGAACACGTTTTGCAGTTGCAGGTAATCGTCGGCGTTATTCTCGTCCAGCCCACCCGTCGGACAAAAACTGATCCCGGGGAATAATTCCCGGAAAACCTTAAGTGTTCTGATGCCGCCTGATAATTCAGCCGGGAAAAACTTCAAATGCCGTAATCCCAATTCCCCGGCAAACATCACTTCGGATACGGTGCTGACACCCGGCAAGTAGGGCAGGTTTAATTCTTCGGCCGTACGGACGAGACGCTCGGTCATACCGGGACTGACACAGAAATCCGCGCCGGCTTCTTTTGCCCGGCGAAGCTGATCGGCTTCGGTCACCGTGCCGATACCGACGTGCATATCCGGACATTCATCGATGACATTCTGTGCGGCTGCAAAAGCGCCTTCAGTTCGCAGGGTAATCTCAATAAAGTTAATGCCGCAATCCTGTAGCGTTTGAGCCAGCGGAACGGCCTTGCCGGGGTCATTAACGGTACATACGGGAACAATACTTCCCGTCGGGATAATATCCGTGATGGATTTCATACTACGCGCTGTTAAATTATACTGGGTCGATGATTTTACCCTATTATCCGATAGCAGGGTATAGACCCCGTTTTCTTCATTCGCCGGAATGACGACTGGGGATTTAGTAGAAATAAGCGTAATTACAATAAAAGAATACGTCAGGCTTTATGATGGAGTGGAAAAAAGACGGCCCTTGCATGATTGCAGCCATTGGAGAGTGTATGGTTGAGCACAGGGCTGATGGTTCTCCCGAGTATTCTCAGGGATTTTCAGGCGATACGCTTAATACCGTAACCTACATGGCAAGACTGCTGGGCAGGAACAGGGCGGAACTGTTTTATATCACGGCTGTGGGAGAAGATGCGGTCAGCGACGCCATGTTGGCGGCTTGGAAATCCGAGGGTATTAATACCGCGTTTGTCAGACGCGTCCAGGGTAAATTACCGGGGAGCTACACTATTTCAACCGGAAGCGATGGAGAGCGTCGTTTCAGCTATGACCGGAAGGATTCTGCAGCGCGTGATCTGTTCAGAGATGATTATGCCATAAGCCTGCAAACTTCCCTGATAGGTTTTCAGGCACTCTATCTATCCGGTATATCAGTCGCTATTCTTGCCCCTGAGTACAGGGAGAACCTGCTGGACTTATTGAGATTTTTACGTAAGACAGGTGTCATTATCGTGTATGATCCGAATTACAGGGCGATGCTGTGGCCGTCCCCCGGTGAAGCAAGGGACTGGGCCAACCGCATCTACTGCGAGGCCAGTGTGGCCTTGCCCGGTTTTGACGATGAAAAAGCACTTTTTAATGATGCCACGCCGGAACATACATGCGCTCGTCTGGCTGCCCTGGGGGTTGCGGAGATCGTTGTGAAAAATGGTTCAGCACCATGTACGGTCGCAACCGGACCGGATATTGCCGGCTTTCCGGTAACGTCCCGGGAACGGGTTGTTGACACAACCGCTGCGGGGGATTCGTTTAATGCCGGCTATATATCAGCAAGACTATCCGGCTTTGATATCGAGACTTCGGTCCGGGTGGGGCAATCCCTGGCGAATATGGTCATTCAATATCCCGGCGCCATTATTCCCCGAAACATTACCCCCCGATTATCCGAATTATATTATGAATAAGTATCACCACAGGTCATAGAGAGTGGTAAACAGTAAAGCAATATTCTCTGTGTCCTCTGTGCTCTCTGTGGCTTAACTGATTAGATAATCATGCAGGCCGGCTCACCATCTACTAAAACCTGGTCATCAAGACTGACGTTTATGTTTGCCATGGTCGGCGCGTCCATTGGCCTGGGGAATCTTTGGCGGTTCCCTTACATCGCCGGTGAAAACGGCGGCGGCGCCTTTATCATCGTTTACCTGATTATCATCCTGTTGCTGTGTGTGCCCCTGATCATTGCTGAACTGGCGATGGGTCGGCGCGGCGGCAAGAGTCCGGTGATGACGATGGTCAGTCTGTGCAAGGAGGGTAACCATCATGGCTTCTGGAAGATCATCGGCTGGTTGAGCGTAATTTCACCTGTTTGCGCCCTGGGTTTTTATTCCGTCGTCGCCGGCTGGTCCCTGGATTATGCCCTCCATGCCTTGCTCGGCTTTTTTGTTTCCATCGCACCCGGGGATGCTGAAGGACAGTTTGAAAACCTGCTTGCCTCTCCCTACCGGATGACTCTTTGGTATTCCGTATATATTGCGGGCACTGTCTGGGTTATAGGCATGGGCGTCAAGCGCGGTATAGAGACAGTAACAACTTTCATGTTGCCGACGTTGTTTATCCTGCTGATCATGCTGGTGATATATGGGCATATCGAAGGTGCGCCCGGCCGGGCCTGGCAATTCATGTTCAGTCCGGATTTCTCCAGCCTTACCTGGAGAAGTCTGTTGATAGCCCTGGGGCAGGCTTTATTTTCCATCACCGTCGGCACCGGTGCGCTGCTGACATACGGCGCATATTTATCCAGGGATATCTCCCTGCCCGGACCCTCCTGGTTGATTGCAATCAGTGATACCATGGCAGCCCTGTTGGCCGGGTTGGCTATTTTTCCCATTGTATTTGCCTCCGGACTGGACCCGGCAGGAGGACCTGGACTGATGTTTATCACCTTGCCGGTTGCGCTGGGCGGTATGCCGGCCGGCCACTTTTTCAGTGTGATATTTTTTGTACTGATTTTTTTTGCAGCATTTACCTCATCCCTGGCTATGCTGGAGCCCTTTGTATCATTCATGGAAGACAAGGGCTATAACCGTTTTACCATGTCGGTGATCAGTGGTTCCGTGATCTGGCTTGTCGGCCTGACGGCGGTCCTGTCGTTTAATGTAATAAAAGATTTCAAGCCGTTATCCTTTATACCGCTATATGCCGGCAAAGGCATGTTCAACATCATTGAATTTACCGTATCGAATATCATGCTGCCGCTGACCGCGTTGCTGATAGCAGCTGTTCGCCGGCTGGGTTATGTCCGGCTAGGTTGATAAGGGAGGAAATGGGTATCAGGAACGAGAAAGCCTTTCAACTGTGGCGTTTGCTTACCCGGTATGTTGCCCCAATCGGAGTTGGTTGCGTACTGGTATTCGGTTTAATGTAAACCGGAAATTCGTTGTTTACGGATATGGGCGGCCAGCCGGACCACGCTATGCGTGATCTCCGTGTGGACGCTCAGAACCTGAATGTATGTCCCAACCTGATTAAGGCTTGTGTCTGATCCGGATCAAAATCACCTGGGAAATTGCTGCTTTCCAGATCTGCAGTTTGACCTACGGCCATAAAGATTTCGGTTTGTGGTTGGGGAAACCAGCGAAACCTGGCTGAAAAGGAAAATCGTTCAGAAATATTATCATATTGCATCTGGGTATCAATCTGCATGTCAGGACTGAAATTAATACTGCCGTCCAACGAGCCGATGTGTACCGTCAGATCTCCCGTCGGCAATTCAAATTTCTCCAGATTATGATTGGCCGTCAATCGGAAGTGTTTCGAGACCCTGAATTCCAGGGAAGTGTTCAAACCCAGGTAATCTCCACCATATATACGGCAGCACGTCACTCCAAGCTCCGCAATTACTTTTCTTGATTTTGAAGATTCCAGCGAAACGTCAAATTGATTGAAATGGTAATCACCTGCAGGTACGGGAAGCTCTCCGGCTATCAGGAAGGGTTGATTGATAACCTCTCGTACATTGCTGGCTTTAACTGTAAATTCATCTCCTATTTGATTCTGAAGCGCCGTGACTAATGTAAATTTATGGCTCTCTATGTCATTATCCAGGTCGGTAACAATATTGCCTATAACGCCGCCCTCCCACCATCGAACCCAGCCGCCTTCAAACCGCTTTCTCCTGACATAGTCCCCGTTGTAATCACGGATATTGCGCCGGTTAACAAATCCCAGGGCAGGCTCAAACCGCTTTCCTATCTCCTTCCCGCTGATAAACCAGCGTAGTAAATCGTTCGGATATCCCAGAAAAAATCCGAACATATCATCATCCTTTCCCGCAGCAAGGCTATGTACATCGTCGGAAAAACTGCGTTGGTAGAAGAAATCAGCGCGGAAACGGCCCCGGTTGAACAGGTTGGGATTATGATACTGGAAGTCGACGCCCGCCAAAGTACTTTTACCTGTGCTGTCCGGGTCACCGTGCGTCAAAATCGCACCTATGCGTGAATCCTCAAGTATGTCAGCAGACAACCTGGCGACGCTGAGGGTTTCCGCATCGACATTGTCCGTCTTGTCCATTCTTACGCTAAGTGCGCCCAAGTTCAGGTTTCCTATACGGCCGGACAATTTGCCACCGGCAATAAGATCCACGACCTCATCATTTACGATACCGATCTTGCGGGTAAAGAACGGCAAGCCATTTATATCCGTGTTGGGCGGGGTCATCGCCCTGCCCCCGAACTCGAATATTGTCCTGTCCTGGAGAAAGAAATCCCTGGTCTCCGGAAAAAACAGCGAGAAGCGACCCGTATTTACCTGTCGTTCATCGAGTGGGGAATCCGAAAAATCCGTATTAAGCGTTAAAGTTCCCGTAAGGGACGGCGTGATTTTATAGAATATATTCCCGCTTGGTTCCGGGGCAAAACTGTCATCACGGGGTCGCTGCATCCAGTCTCTCTCATACTTGATCTTTCCAAACGCCTGCACATCCAGGCCCAGGCCCCGATGAGTATCCCGTATTCCGGTGATTAAACCTATTCTTGAAACGTTGAATGGGGTAAGGAATTGATCAATCTGAGACCATCTTACTGTTTCGTTTTTGTGCCGGATTTGTCGCATGATCTCAAAACCCCATTGGTCGACACCGGGGTCAAACGAGATGCTGCGAAACGGGATTGCCATCTCTGCCGTCCAACCATCACTTGTACGCCTTGCTTCAACATCCCAGATTGTGTCCCACTCCGGATAAAAGGTGCTGTTATTTTCTATTAGTATGTCCATCTGTGTGCCCAGGGAATTGACCAGAAAAGCCATAGCATCCCTGGCGCTGTTATACGGATCCAGATAAATACGAATATTATCGTCCTGAAATAATTGGCGGTCCCGTTGCATGACGGTGGCCAGAATTTGATCGGGTTGAGAATCCCCGCAGTAAAATGCGAAATAGAGATTTTTTTCATCGTATGCCATATAGGCAACGGTGATTTCGGAAGGTTTTGCGCCCAGGATTGGTTCTGTCTGGTAAAAAGTGTCTATCCTGGTCGCCCTGGACCAGACAGGATCAGAAATATCGCCATCAATTTTCGGCGCTTCGTTAATTTCTATTCTCGCTATTTTAATTTTTGGTTCATAGTGCTGAAAATTAATCGATACGTCTTCTGCCTTCAATGGCAGACTTGTGATTGCTGCAAGAATTACCAGTCTGCCGATGAGAAGAGATTTTAAGGACATAATTCAAAGCCAGGCGTCATATTTGGGGTCAGAGTAAAAATACTCAAGAATAACCCGACGCTACTTGTTAAGTTGACTGTATTTTTACTCTGACCCCAAATATCCTGATAGATAACCGGTTTGCTTGTTTCAACTATCAGATGAAGATAACATAAAATCCGTAAGCGGATTGGACTGAGTTTAATGAAAATTATCAATGCTAAAGTTATTGTAACCTGTCCGGGTCGAAATTTCGTTACCCTGAAGGTAGAGACTGATGCGGGGGTATATGGGCTGGGTGACGCCACGCTGAACGGACGTGAGCTGGCTGTCGTTTCATACCTGCAGGATCATGTTGTTCCCTGTCTGCTTGGACGGGACCCACGCCGGTCGGAAGATATCTGGCAATTTCTTTACCGCGGGAGTTACTGGCGGCGCGGGCCGGTGACCATGACAGCTATCGGCGCCGTGGATACGGCGCTATGGGATATCAAGGCAAAACTGGCAGATATGCCGCTTTATCAGTTGCTTGGCGGCAGCAGCCGCAACGGGGTCATGGTTTACGGGCATGCCAATGGAGAAGATATTGAGCAGACCGTGGATGAGGTGGGCAGATATATCGATATGGGCTATAAGGCCGTGCGCGCACAATCCGGGATCCCGGGCCTCGCCTCAACCTATGGCGTGGGCAAAGACCGGTTGTTCTATGAACCGGCGGATGCTGACCTGCCGGCGGAAAATACCTGGTCGACGGAAAAATACCTGGATCATGTGCCTGTTCTATTCGACAAGCTCCGGCAGCAATACGGTTATCAGCCCCATTTATTGCATGACGTACACCATCGCTTGACACCCATTGAGGCAGCGCGCCTGGGCAAATCACTGGAAGATTACCGCTTGTTCTGGCTGGAAGATGCGGTGCCGGCTGAGAACCAGGAAGGGTTTCGATTGATTCGCCAACATACGGTAACGCCGCTGGCGGTCGGAGAGGTATTCAACACCATCTGGGATTGCAAGGAACTGATCCGGGAACAACTGATTGATTACATACGGACTACCGTGGTACATGCCGGGGGCATCACCCACTTGCGCCGCATTGCCGACCTGGCCGCGCTGTATCATGTCCGCACCGGCTGTCACGGGGCGACGGACTTGTCGCCGGTCTGTATGGGCGCGGCCCTGCACTTCGATACCTGGGTGCCGAACTTCGGGATCCAGGAATATATGCGGCACAGTGAAGAAACCGACGAGGTATTTCCCCACGACTATACGTTTAAGGACGGATTTCTTTACCCTGGCGAGACGCCGGGTCATGGCGTGGATATTGATGAGGAACTGGCGGTAAAGTTTCCTTACCGGCGCGCCTATCTGCCGGTGAACAGGTTGGAAGACGGCACCCTATGGAACTGGTGATTTATATAATGCGCTCGAAAGGATATTTCACTGGATTTGCGTCGTATGCTTCGTTGACGGCACATCCCTATGCCACTACTCGGGTCAAGCCCGGTATGACGATCTAATGCCCGGTATGACGATATTGTATAGGTGCAGCTATGGGTGACTTCTGATGTCTGACTTACCCGTGGAATTATATACAGCCGATCAGGTACGGGAACTGGACCGGATCGCGATTGAACAGCAGGGAATCCCTTCAATCACGTTAATGGAACGGGCAGGGGGTAGCGCCCTTGACGTATTGACCAGGCGCTATCCGGGCGCAACAAACCTGGTCGTTATCTGCGGCGGCGGAAATAACGCCGGTGACGGTTACGTACTGGCGCGCCTGGCGCGGCAGGCGGGTCTTAACGTCAGGGTGGTTGCCCTGGTTGAACCTGGCCAACTCAAGGGCGACGCCGCCGCCAGCGCGCAGAAATACCTGCATACAGGCACTGTTGAGGATGCGCTGTCCATAGATAGCGCCGATATAATCGTCGATGCCTTACTGGGCAGCGGTCTGAACCGTCAGGTGGATGGTGTCTTTGCCGAAGCTATCGGATTGGTCAACGGATCGGCCGTCCCGGTCCTTGCCCTGGATATTCCTTCCGGATTGAATGCGGATACAGGGGTGTGCATGGGTACGGCTGTCCGAGCCAATACGACTCTCACGTTCATTGGATTGAAACGGGGCTTGTTTACTGCGCAAGGACCCGACTTCTGTGGCGAGGTACTGTTCAGCGATTTGGCAATGCCTGTTGACATCTATTCCGGAGTCAGCGCCGATGCGCGACTGATAGAACCTGTCGAAGTGATGCAGAACCTGCCCGCTCGCCCGCGCCATGCCCATAAGGGTCGCTATGGTCATGTACTCGTTATCGGTGGTGATTATGGTTATCTGGGTGCGGTTCTTCTGGCCGGTTGCGCGGCGGCCAGGGCCGGGGCCGGTTTGGTCAGCGTAGCGACACGGCTGGAGCACGCCAGGAATTTACCTTTGTTTCGTCCCGAATTGATGACTGTGGCTGCGACCTCAGCACGGGACCTGGACACTATATTGAACAGGGTCAGCGTTGTCGCCATAGGGCCGGGGTTGGGTCAATCAGATTGGGCAATGTCATTATTTGCCAAGGTGTTACAGACCCGGCTTCCGCTTGTCGTGGACGCCGATGCCTTGAATCTGCTGGCCCTTGAGCACCAGCGTCGGGAAAACTGGGTACTGACGCCACATCCGGGTGAGGCAGCTCGGTTACTGGGCGTTGCAACCGAGGATATTCAAGCGGACAGGTTTGCGGCTGTAACATCGTTACGGGATAAATTCGACGGCGTTGTCGTCCTCAAGGGAGCCGGTAGTCTGACCGTGGATGCAACAGGCCCGATCTATCTCAATCGTACCGGGAATCCGGGGATGGCCGGTGGTGGAATGGGTGACGTCCTGACCGGGGTCATTGCCGGCTTGATAGCCCAGGGCATGGAGCCTGGCCTGGCTGCGCTATCCGGGGTTTACCTGCATGGTTATGCAGCAGACCTGTGCGCCGGCGAGGGCGAAAGAGGGATGCTGGCCGGTGATCTCCTTCCTGTCATTCGTTCTGTCGTTAATCCGGACCAATGCGCTTAGCTGTTGCCAGTCCGGAGGAAATGGGCCTGTTTGCAGCCTGTTGCGCCAGGTTCATCCACGACGGATTCAACCTGTATCTGCATGGAGAACTTGGGGCTGGTAAGACTACTTTCGTCAGAGGGTTGTTGCGGGCGCTTGATTACCAGGGCGTTGTCAAGAGCCCGACCTACACGCTGGTTGAGTACTACCTTGCTGCTTCCCATCGCATTTTCCACTTCGACCTTTATCGTATAACAACACCGGCGGAGTTGATTGATATCGGTTATCGGGACTATTTTGATGGTCACAGTATTTGTCTGGTGGAATGGCCGGAGCGGGGCGCAGGGTGTCTGCCGGACCCTGATTTAATCATCGATATAAGTATCAACCGCACCCGGCGTGACCTGGATTGTGAAGCACATAGCGCTTCAGGTGATGAATACCTGAAACAACTCATTTCTGCTTACCCTGATTGTGAAGGGGACGGACTTAAGTCCGTCCCCGGTGGGAGGGCCATTGTGAGGGGACGGACTTAAGTCCGTCCCCGGATGCGGCATTGCTGAAAGGTAAAAAAAACAGTTAGATAGCTTGACTTTTTAATAAATTATTGAGATAATTACCACCATAGTATTTAGCACAAGGGCTAAGCAAATGGTGCGTTTTATCTCAAGTTATTGTTTACTCCTGATTTTTTCTCTGTCCTGCAGTGCGGGGGAAGACATCCGCCTGAAAAATATCCGGGTTTGGGCCGCGCCTGACAACACCCGCGTCGTATTCGATGTTTCCAGCCCGGTCAAACACGACCTGAAACTGTTATCGGAGCCTTTTCGAGTCGTGATCGACCTCGAAAATACCGGCCCGTTCTCCAACTTGCCGCAACCAGTAATGCGCGACGAATATCTACAGGGAATCAGGAGCGGGCGGCATGGTGACTTCCTGAGAATCGTTCTGGATTTGAAAAAACATGCCCAGGCAAAGAGCTTCCTGCTGGCGCCGAACAAGCACTATGGTCACAGACTGGTGGTGGATATATCCGGTGGAAAAGAACAGCAGGTGGCAATAAAACAGGAAGTGCCGGCATCCGGTTATCGTGACGTTGTGGTTGCCATCGATGCCGGTCACGGAGGTGAAGACCCGGGGGCGATAGGGCCGTGGGGAACACATGAAAAGAAGGTCGTGTTGCAGATTGCAAAGAAATTGGACCATTTCATCAACAGGGAACGCGGAATGCAGGCGGTATTGACCAGGCATGGTGATTATTACCTGCCGTTACGCAGGCGCGTCGAGTTGGCGCGCAAGCACAAGGCCGACCTGTTTATTTCCATACATGCCGACGCGTTCACCAATTCCAAAGTACACGGCTCGTCCGTATACGTCCTGTCGAGACGAGGCGCCAGTAGTGAGCATGCCCGCTGGCTGGCTGAGCGGGAAAATGCTTCCGACCTGATCGGTGGGGTGAGTCTCGACGACAAGGACGGCCTGTTGGCATCGGTACTGCTGGACCTGTCCCAGACGGCAAGCCTGGAGGCCAGTATCGATGCGGCCGAGAGAGTTCTTGAGGGTTTGAAAAAGGTAGGAAAACTGCATAAACCCGGTGTGGAATCCGCGGCTTTTGCTGTTTTGAAATCGCCGGATATCCCCTCTTTGCTGGTCGAAACTGCGTTTATTTCCAATCCCCAGGAAGAAAAGAAACTGCTGAGTGCCACTCACCAGCAGGAACTTGCCCGGGCACTGGCCGTCAGCATAAAGCGTTATTTTGAGGTTTATGCCCCGAATGGCACATTACTGGCATCCCGGCAGCACATCATAGAACGTGGCGATACATTAGTTGAGATTGCCAAGCATTATCGCGTCAGCCTGCACAGTCTGCGGGCGCTGAACGGATTAGCCGATGACAGTATTAAAGCAGGCCAGGTAATAGTCATCCCGGGTGCAGTTAGCGACGGCTGATACTTCATCATGAAAATACCCAGGATTGCCGAGTTGCCTGCAACCCTGGCAAGCCAGATCGCGGCCGGAGAGGTCATAGAACGACCGGCGGCTATTGTCAAAGAATTACTGGATAACAGTATTGACGCCGGCGCCGATAATGTAGCGGTAGCGATAACTGAGGGGGGGCATAGACTGATTTCAGTCAGTGATGACGGCCACGGTATCCATCCCGATGACATTCAACTGGCGTTACGGCGGCACAGCACCAGCAAACTCAATACCCAATCCGACCTTGACTGTATCAACAGTTTAGGATTTCGCGGCGAGGCCCTGGCCAGCATTGCGGCCGTTTCAAGATTTTTACTTGTCTCAAGAACCGACCAGTCCGATTCGGCCTGGTCATTGTCGTTCGATCCGGTCAGTGGCAATTCAATTCTCAAACCGGCGCCACGGTCCCGGGGAACCACCGTTGAAGCTGCCGATATTTTTCAGGCTACACCCGCGCGCCGCAAATTCCTGCGCAGCCGGACAACTGAATTTCTGCATATCAATGAAGTATTCAAGCGCGTGGCCTGCAGCCGATTCAATATCACTTTTACACTGACACATAACAATAAACAGGTGCTGCGTTATCGCGCCTGCCAGGACGATATGATTGAAAGAGTGGCAGACGTATTCGGCCGTCAATTTGCGAGCCAATCCATCCCGGTGAACTATGAATCTTCAGGGATGAGATTGTGGGGCTGGCTGGGAAGAAGCAGTCTCAGCCGCAGTCAGTCTGATCGCCAGTTCTGTTTTGTCAACGGCCGGGTGATTCGGGATAAAAAAATCTTTCATGCGGTTCGCTCCGCCTTCGATGATTCACTGCCCACCGGCCGCTATCCGACCTATCTGCTGAACCTGGATATCGATCCGTCAGTTACCGACATCAATGTCCATCCGACCAAGAGTGAAATCCGCTTCAAGGATCTCCGGGGCGTTCATGATTTTATATTTATCAGCCTGCGGGATGCTTTGAAAACCGTGCAGTCGCTTGCTTCAGGCGTTATCGGCCATGTGCCTGAAAACAGATCGGAAGCGTACCCGGGACATCATATTCATAGCCACAAACTTCAGGTTAAAGAAGCCGGGCTGTTTTATAAAAACATCGCTCCCAGGCAGGAACAGGATGACTTGCTTGATAAGCATGCCGAACTTGGCGCCCCCCTGGCAGCATTGTCCGGCCGGATTGTAATAGCGCAAAGAGGTCAGGAATACGTATTATTGAACTATCAGGCCGCAAGCGAATATGTTCTGCGCTATCGATTAAGGCAGGAGTACCAGGATAAGTCCGTGCGCCGGCGGCCGTTACTGGTTCCCGTACACATTGAAACAGGTCCCTTACAGGTTGGACTTGTGGAGAAGTACGCAGATCTGCTGGAAGCAATTGGTCTGTCATTGAGGGTTGCTTCAACTGATGTTATCTCCATCAGGTCTATTCCTGCTTTGCTTGAAGAAGCTGACGTCAAGACTCTGGCAAGAGCCGTATTCGAAGTGTTGCAGCACCCGGGTGAAAATTCGAACCCGGGAGAAAAGTTATTGGCGGTTATGACGCAATGCCTGGCAACAAACATTGAAACGCCGTCCGGATTCAAGCTGCAGAGTTTACTGAATGAGCTGGACAGGACCGATCTTGACACTACGCGGAGACATTACAAAGGTATGTGGCGAACCATATCGATAGATGAGATCAGCGCGTTGATCGATGATTGATGAGGTCATCTTTCTCATGGGACCGACGGCCAGTGGCAAAACTTCCCTGGCGGTTGAACTCGTAAAACATCTGCCTTTGGAGATAGTCAGCGTTGATTCAGCCATGGTGTACCGGGGCATGGATATCGGAACGGCAAAACCAACCCGGGAAGTGCTGGAAATCGCCCCCCACCGTTTGATTGATATATGTGATCCGACCGAGTCTTATTCTGCCGGCAGATTCCGGCGTGATGCCATGACGGCTATTGAAGAAATCCGGGAAAATAATCGAATCCCCATATTGGTCGGCGGCACAGGATTGTATTTTCGTTCTCTCGAACAGGGATTTTCCGATTTGCCTTCCACGGACCCGGTGCTTCGGATACGCCTGACACAGATGATGCGGGAACGCGGTTCCCCGGCTCTGCATGCAGAATTAAGCCGGGTCGACCCTGTTTCTGCCGAGCGCCTGCACCCTAACGACTCGCAGCGAATCCAACGGGCTCTGGAAGTATATGAAATCACAAAAACGCCGCTTTCCGTCTTTATCGCCGAAGGTCGGCTGGGAGCGTTACCCCATAAGGTTATCAAACTGGCGCTCGCCCCGTCCGACAGGCGTATTATCCGTGAACGGACTCGACAGCGTTTTATCAGGATGCTGGATAATGGCCTGGTAGATGAAGTGCGCGGTTTCTTCGAGCAAGAGAATATGCATGAAGGTCTGACTTCCATGCGAATGGTCGGGTACCGGCAGGTATGGTCTTACCTGGCAGACTGTCTCAGTTATTCTGAAATGCAGGAACGCGCCGTAATAGCAACGCGGCAACTGGCAAAGCGCCAGCTCACCTGGTTGAGAACGGAGGATAATACCACCTGGTTCGATAGTTCCCGACCGGATATTGCACAGGTAGTTATCGAGTTTTTACGCAACAGTCCCGCGTTTTCTTCCAGTTTGTAATATAATTATAACGACTCCCGTGAATCAGTCCGGCCGGCAGGGATGAACCGGAGAGGGAGTGCAGACAATAATAATCAGAACGAATAGTAGTGAGGTTTTATTATGAGTAAGGGGCATACACTCCAGGATCCATTCCTCAACACTTTGCGCAAGGAACGGATTCCCGTATCGATTTATCTCGCCAACGGTATCAAACTTCAAGGCCATGTCGAATCTTTTGATCAGTTCGTGATATTGCTGAAAAACTCGGTGAGCCAGTTGGTTTATAAACATGCAATCTCGACGATAGTACCTGCCAGAAACGTAAGGTTGCCACTGGCAGAAGACGAGAGTAATGAGACCTGAACAAGGCCGTGACCTAAAGAATATCTGTGTATTAGGTTCAATTAACCTCGATACTGTTGCATCTGTCGAAAACCTGCCGCGCCCGGGGGAAACCGTTGTCGCGCGCAGTCTTGCACAATTCCCCGGTGGTAAAGGCGCAAATCAGGCAGTGGCAGCGGCACGCATGGACGCTGAAACGTTAATGATAGGGGCAGTAGGAGCTGATGCTCCCGGCAACAGGATGCGAACCTTTTTACAGGATAGCGGGGTGAATATAGCAAGGGTAAAAACCGATGCCAATCACCTTACCGGTCAAGCCTTTATCAATGTGTCTGATTCCGGCGAGAATGCAATCGTGATTGTTACCGGGGCAAATACCGAATTACGTCCCGCTGACATCCCGGTTGAAGAACTGACAGACTGCGGGGTATTCCTCGCACAGCTCGAGAGTCCGGTCGAAACGATCAGGACGTTATTCAGTAGCGACAAGGCACAGCATGGGATTACCATACTGAATGCCGCACCGGCTGAAAAGGAGGGCGCGCTACTGTTTCCTCTTGTCGACATTCTCATACTCAATGAGGCGGAACTTGCAACTTATGCAGGTTTGCCTGATACATCGAAAGAAAAAGATATCGTCATCACGGCTGCGCGACAATTAATTTCTCGTGAAGGACAAACCGTAATAGTAACACTGGGCGCTGATGGGGTCGTCGCAGTAAATGATACACAGTGCGATATAATCCCAAGCAGGCCGGCTGATGTAGTGGATACGACCGGGGCAGGTGATTGTTTTTGTGGGGCTTTGGCGGCGGGACTGGCACAGGGCCTTGCATTAGCCGAAGCGATCAGGTTAGCTGTTGCGGCGGCGTCGATCTCTGTGGAACGTCCTGGGGCGGCTACATCCATACCAACCCGGTCAGAGGTAGATTTGATATTGTGCCGTAATTAACCGGAACAGGTGTTTGGCTACACGGGAATGGATACGGAACTGGCCACACATGCAAGCATCAGTTTGGATTGCATTGCAAGTCGGCAAAAGATTTGGGACAGATCGCCTGAAGAATTAAGTCAGAATTCTTTAGTGATGCTGAAGACGAATCCTTGACATAATTCTTTTCCTCCACACTCACTCTCAGCATCATTCCAGGAAATATCAAATCCAAATCCTATAAAATTCCTGGAAATACCAAGGGCATAATGTGAGTAGGCAAGGTTAATATCATCTACATCGAGATATCCGTATGATAAATAACCACTGAGTTCTGCAGGTAGCGATATTGTCAGGCGAGAAGTACCATAAATGCTTTTTCCTCCGTCGCCGAAGTAATCAGGTGAAATCGCTATACCACCATTCAACACCGGGGCGAGGTCGCCGCTGAATTCATAGCTAATGCCGGCCAGAAACTCATAATTATTATACTGACCTATTCCATCATCTTCGTTTTGATCCGGATAACCATAGCGCCTGACGCCGATATCGTATCCCAATCCGTTAGCCAATTCATTTGCATACCCGGCATAGATATGCCACTCAACTTGCGCCGGATCAGATGCATCCGAATTAAAGTCTATGGAAGACACCCAGGAGCCCAAATAAAACCCTGATGTGTGCCCAATGTCAAGACCACCGGAAACCGCCCATTCCTCATTGGAAAAGGTCGTCCCATAATACTTGTAGTCATTTGTCAAACCAATATTGGCGCTTACGCTGAATCCTTCCTGCGCACAAATTGACACAGGTATTAAAACAAGCAGGTTTACCAGGAATAATGGTTTTATAATTTTCAATTTAAATCCGTAAGTTGTCAGAATTGACCAGATAGTAACCCACCCGCGGCGGGAACTTCAGTAGGTAATTTCAACGCACGCAGTATCTCGAATACTGTGGCCGCTGCGGTAGAAAAGACCGGCACATCGAAGGTCCGTTGCACGATATCCAGTGCGGCAAGAGAAGGCATCTGTACGCAGGCCGACAACACCACGGCGTCCGCGTTTTGCGTCGAGAGTCCTTTGACAATTTCCACCAGGGCCAGGGGGTCACGCGCGCCGACCTCAAGGTTATCCGGGATTTCAAGCGATATTGCGTCGAGTACTTCAATGCCTTCGCCCTCAATATAGCTGATCACCAGGTCCGTAAGATTTTTCATGTATGGCGTTATGATCGCCAGCTTCTTCGCACCGAGCGCTTTTGAAGCTTCGATCAGGGCGCCGGCGCTTGTTACTATCAGCGTCTCAGCCCCGTCCTCATTACACACTTTGCGTAGCGCGCGCTCCGTCTCGCGGTGGTAGCTGTTACCTTGACACATAATGGCCACCAGGCACGCCGAAGCAATCACATCCATGCGCGCATCACACAGTTCACTTGCGCAACGAACCATGTGTCCGTTCATTGCAGTCAACTCATCCTTGCTGACCGTTTTCATCGGCGCGCGACTCGAATGGAAAGTGAAGCCCACCCCGTTCGGGATGATGGCGCGCCGTAACATCACCGGCACTTCGGTTTCCATCGTCGTATTGGAACTCGGCACAATCTGACCGATACGGTATGTCTTCGCTGTACTCATGGCTCAATATGATCGTCCAGAAACGACAGGACTGCTTCATTGAATTCTGCAGGTCTCTCAGCGTAGCCCAGATGCCCGACAGCTTCGATCTCAACAAGCATCGCTCCCGAAATAAGTCGCGCAATCTCCTCGCCTCCTTCCTTGGGCAGCACCTGATCCTGTTCTCCGGTGATCACCAGCGTCGGAATACGGATTTTGTCGAGCTCCGTGCTTACATCAAATTCCCGTAGACCTTCAGTCATTACCTGGGTATAGGTGCGTTTATCATTACGCGCAATCAGCCTGGCAACCCAGGTCCGTAGTTCCTGACTTGCGTTGCTGGAACAAGCTTGTTCGACCACGATCTCCGCATACTCCTCAAGCGGCATATTGCCGAGCGCTTCTACGCGCCGGGCCAAAACGTCGGAAGGGATGCTCATGCGCGGCGCCGTATGGCACAGAATCAGGCTGCGGCACAGATTGGGGTGGGCAAGCGCAAGCGCTTGTCCGATAAAACCGCCCATGGATGTCCCGAGTATATGACCGCGACCGAGTTCCAGTCGCTTGATCAACTCAGCGATATCTTCTGCGAGGATATCGATCGCATAGTCGCCGGGACGGTCCGGGCGACTGGACTGACCAAACCCGCGCAAATCGACTGCCACCGTGTGAAAGCGTTGGGAAAAGACCGGCGTCTGGTTTATCCACAGCGCACTGCTCATGCCGAGACCGTGGAGCAGTACTAACGGTTCACCCTCGCCTGCCTGCTGCACGAACAGTTTCGCCTCTCCTGTATCGACGATCATGTTCGTTAACTACAGTGCGTGAAAAGAGTCACATGCGCTACACGCGCATGTCCGGGGGTACGACCTTGCCCTCATCCACGATCAGTTCGTCGTCAAGCTTGAGGGTACAGTTTTGCATGGGTAGATCGAGGTGGCAGGGCGTATCGTTGTCACCCCCGAACTCTGTATCCGGCCCCATGGAAAACAATACGTTGCCATAACAGGCGCGTCCGTCCATGCCGATCCCCGGGAGATCAACGCCCCACCTGCAAGCGGCGTTAAGGCCCCAGCCGATGTGCGAAATGGCATAAGCGCGCGGGTCCTGGTATTCATCAATAAAATGCTTTAGCTGATCCGCATCCGCGCCACCGTTGATTTCGATGACAACACCATCTCGAATCACAAACTCGATCGGCGCCGTGACGAAGCGCTTGAGTGGATAAATGATATCGTCCACATCCATTACTACGCGACCATTGACGCCTTTATCTGCAGCTACGGTGGCAAGAAATCCCCCCGGCCAATGATCCCATCGCCCGGGAGTGCAGGTATAACCGTATTCAGTCAGTATTGATTTGCCATCAAGATTGTAAGTCACATCTGTGCCCGCAGCATTGGTAAAACGCAGGCATTTGGCTCCACTGAGTCGGCGTTCGCCCGCTTCCACTCGGTTGCGCAATTCCGCTGTCGGAAACAGCCGCTCAAGGATTTCCGGCGGCTCCACTACCAGCAGCACACGCGTGCCTGCCTCCTGCATGGCAATTTGCTCATGCGAGAACAGGAGCAGCATATGGTCGATCACCATATCCGCCTCACAACATTGCTGCAGTACCGCGGGATACTCGCTGAGCGGATTTTTGCCGACGTTCGCAATACGCTCACTCGCGTCCATGGCCTGTTCCACCTGCAGATTGGCATCTATGACTTGAGCGCCGAGCTCGGAGGCTGCGCTGAGGGAGTATTCAGCGTAGTCGCGTAACAGATCACCCTCAGACAACACGGCGATAGTTTGCCCCGGACCGACCTCGCACAGTCTGAGTTCATCGAGAAATACATCTTTCATTGTCTTATCCATCATGACCCCCCCCGTTTATGCCTGTGCCGAGCCGAAAGACTTCGAATAA
Source organism: Gammaproteobacteria bacterium (assembly GCA_965205405.1). GTDB lineage: Bacteria > Pseudomonadota > Gammaproteobacteria > Eutrophobiales > Eutrophobiaceae > JAAXHV01. The sequence continues at coordinate 58,589 of OZ242169.1, read as the reverse complement.
CCGCCGTCCATGGCCTCGGGGTGTTTCTCCCGGCTCTCTGCCAGGAACGCGCTGCAATCGCTGATACGTATCTTGCGTGCATCTTTATCCTCGTCGAGTAGTATATCGAGATAGTAATTAATCAGATGATGAATGGCGCGCTCCAGTTTGACGGTTGGCCCCGGGTTATAACAGCGCGAACTGACACCCGTCTGCAAAGACTCCAACATCGCCAGGTCTTCCGTGGCAACGAGCTTGATGAAATCCGCGTAGATCTGGTTCTTCTCGGCGAAACCAGGTGCATCGAAAAATGCTTCCGGAAGTTGTGTGTAGATGGTCACAAGAGTGCGATTGACATCAATAGGCCTGGCGACCCAGGGTTGAATAAGATCGTGTCGACCGAATATGTTCATGGTCGGGCGGACCCACGTCGTACATGCGAATTTATCGGTAACCTTTCCCTCAAGCCAGGGCATCGGTCCAAACAGCGTAACGCCGTTCGGGGCCATGGTATAACTCTCGTACACAGCGTTGTAGCCACTGCCGTTGAGATTGAAGCGGAAGTCGTTGACCGGGAAGTGGCCGCCGAATGACGCGCCGTGAATGACACCGACATGGTACATATCCATCAGGTTTTCGGGCACAAATTTCCAGTTGCACGGGACTTCGAATTCGAATTTGTCCGATGTCCTCGTGTTCTCGGGTTGCAGGAACCCTGCAAACTCACGCACCCCATCATCGTCCAGACAATCATTGAGAGGGCGACATTCGGGGTCGAAATTAACGAAAACATATCCACCCCAGGTATCGAGGTTCACAGACGGCAAGCGACAAGCCTTGAAGTCATAGCTGGTCACTTCCCCACTGTGCGGTGCTGACTTGAGACTTCCGTCAAGAGCATATGTCCATGCATGATAGCGGCAGGTAAAACGCTTGGCATTACCCTGGCCGACTGCAACCTCGACGCCACGATGCTGGCAAATATTCCTGAAAGCGCGCAGTTGACCGTCTGCGCCGCGACAAACCACAAGGGGTTCACCGGCAATACGCAGGGCGTTGTAGTCGCCGGGATTCTCGAACTCCTCCACGCGCCCCACGCACAACCATTCACGCATGAAAATTGTGTCGATCTCACGCTGGAAGATTTCCTCAGAGCTATAAAAAAACCCGGGCAGGTGTCCTGCCTCAAGGAGATTGGTACGGGTTTTTTCGATTACTTTCCGGGTTTCCGGATCCAGTTCTGCAATTAGCGACATTGATCTATTCCCCCCTGCTTGAGTAGTGCGGTGGTCGGCTGATATATACTAGCCGATTATATGAAAAATTAAATGACATAGGAAGTCCATGACTATGCAAAATATCGCCTATCCGAGCTTGAAACAAGCCTGAACAGGACCTTAATCAACGACACGAGGACAACCATATGGAAATCAATATTCCTGAAGTACACGCAGAAACCACTGCAGCCTTCCGGCGTTACGTGAAGGCGCTGACCGCCAACGATATCGATACCGTAAAAGCCTTGTTTTGGGACAGCGAACACACACTGCGCTACGGTACCGGCGAAAACCTCTATGGTATGAATGCCATCAGCGCATTCCGGGACGGCCAGCGGGGCCACAGGATCGAGCTTGAAATAACCCGTCTGGTTATTACCACCTTCGGCCGCGATTTTGCTACCGCCAACTGCGAAATGCAGCGCCTGGATCTGGGCATGAGCAGCAGGATGAGCCATAGCTGGGTGCGATTTACGGAAGGCTGGCGCATCGTAGCCGCGCATGTCTCCATCGGACCTGGAGAGTAGAACGGTGGATGTGTGAAGCCGGCGCGGCATTTTACTCATCCGTTTACGCTGGGGCGAGCAGTCTCATCGTCTGGGCCGTCACCGGAGCGCGTTCCAGTTCCTCACGTACATCATCACCATGCGAAACCGGTGGGAGATAGCGCCCATTGAACGTCAGATCGATGCCATCAGCGTCGTCAAAGGGGTAAGGATCCAGGGCATAGACCCCGGCCTCAACAGGTTTGATAGTGACTTCCGCATCCTCTGAAGCATTTAACGGCACGTGAGAGAAGCTCGCCTGTTCACGCTCGCCTTCCCGGACGCAGTTGAAGTACAGCGCCAGCGTGTCGAAGAACTGCAGCTGCTTGTAATTCTGAAACAGCCGGCTCTCGTTGGTTAAAGAGGCTGTCTCAGGAGCACTTTCAAGTTGTGCCCTGAGACGTTGTTGCCGTTCAATTTCGCCGTTGAGCATCGAATCAGCCAACGCCCTGTTGTCATCGGCAAGGCTGTCGAGAAGTACCTTGTCGGACATCCCGTAACGTCCGTTATACAGGCCCCAACTGTGCATGCTGGAAATGAGTTCACAATAGGGATGACACTCACTGTTGATATCCGGGGATGCGCTGCTGGTCTCGACTATATGCGCGAACGGTGTCTTCACCAGGTTGTACGGTAAGCCGGTTGCCGGGTCGCGTAATGCCAGTGCGTCCAACTCACGCCAACCAACATCGTGATGTTCGATGACGTGCAGCATCAGCGCACGCGGTTCGACCGGTTCGAAATGTTCGTTGCCAAAATGTTCTGCGAAACGCGCGGAGAGCGCGGTATGTTGATCCATGGTGATGATGAAGTGTTCCGCTCCTTCAGGCGCACTTTGTACTATCATGGCATTTCTCCTGTATTGATTGTCAGAAGACACGGGATCAGGTCGGAAGACACGGGGTCAGGTCGCACATTGCACACAAATATCTGCGTGTGCAATGTGCGACCTGACCCCGTGTCTCTGCAAATATCTGCGTGTGCAATGTGCGACCTGACCCCGTGTCTCGTGTCTCGCGCGTCTGCATCATTGCGCACTTCCCTGTGCGCAACCCTTACGGGCGGCCTGCGGCCGTGCAAATCGCCTATCCTGGCGATTTGTCATTGGGCAACGAAACCTCCATCAACTGAAAGTACGGACCCAACGACGAAACTCGCCTGGGATGAGCAAAGCCAGACCACTGCGTGCGCAATTTCTTCCGCTTCTCCCATTCTGCCGATCGGCTCCCGTGAGATGATTGCATCAATGATTTCGGGCCGGCCTTCAAGAATTTTATCTACCAATGGTGTTTGCACCGGACCGGGACAGACAGCATTGACGCGTATGCCGGTTTGCGCATATTCCAGCGCTGCGGTTTTTGTCAGTCCGATAACACCATGCTTGCTCGCAGAATAAGCGGGCATACCGTTCGAACCCACGAGCCCGAAATTTGATGCGTTATTGACGATGGCGCCATTGCCTTGTTTCAACATCTGCGCTATCTCGTATTTCATGCACAACCATACACCCTTGAGGTTTATTCCGGTAATACGGTCCCAATTCTCTTCGCTGCAATCTGCCGTTTGACTGAGTTCGCCCTGGATACCGGCATTATTGAACGCGCAGTCGAGTCCGCCGTATGCGGCGACCGTGGCGCCAACCATGTTTTCGACCGCTGCGGGCTGCGACACGTCCGCGACTACGAACATGGCTGTTCCCGACGTTGCTTCGATCAGCGCAACGGTTTCTGCGCCACCGGTCTTGTCGACGTCAGCGACGACGACATTGGCGCCGGCGCCGGCGAATGCGATGGCAGCGGCGCGGCCTATCCCGGATCCGCCGCCGGTGACAAGTGCTGTTCTGCCTTCAAACGTATTGCTCATAGTCCTGACACTTCCGGGGACGGATTTAAATCCGCCCCCAATCGGTTTTGGCTTCCAGCGTGTTGCTCATGCCTGTGTTACTGGTACGTGTCGAATCTCTCCGCCTCGACCATGTTCAGCCTGGCGGGGTTCTTGTACATCTCGACGAGGTTGCAGACTTCCACGAGCGACAAGGCCATGTTGCACAGACGCTGGGCATCCTCGGGCATCTCGGCGTAATTGTACTGGTTGAGGTACACGATAATTTCTTCCAGCCGCCCCCACATCGCATCATAAAAATCGTGAATCTCGTCCAACGAAGAGCCCACGCGTTTTGCGATACGCTCCCGTTCGGTCGGCAGCGACCACTCCAGGTATTTCTCGAGATCGAGGAACGGCTCAGGTAACGCGGCCATGTCATGCCCTCGCCATTTCGTGTTCGAGGACCCTGTGAAAATGCCGGATCGGCAGCTCCTCGTCCTGCATAACCATGTGCGAGCGGGCGCGGGAGGCGAGCCCTTTCTGGATCTGCTCGTGCTGGAACGCATCTTCCATCAAGGTATCCCGTAAACGGAGGATGGTCCATTCCTGGTTCAGCCGTTGAGCGACATTTTCCGCTTCCGGAAAGTGATAGCGCATCTCCCAGATACAGCGGTCGACGGCGAGGGGCCAGAAATTATAGGTCATGAAAAAATCGCCCGACACGCCTTCAAACAAGAGGATGGCGGAATTCGGAAACAGCAGGTACCAGTCGAAATTGCTGATCCGCCGGCTCATGCGCACATCGTTGACCGCGCTGTCCAGACTGTTAAGCAGGGCATCGGTCGGCAGTTGCTTGTGATTCGGGTTGTACTCACACGACCAGACGCTGTGGTAGTTATACAGGTTCACATTCGAGAAACGGCAGAACCTGTCGTCCTTGAGCACGAACGCGTCGCCGATGGTAAAGCGATGCTGGACGGGCAGGTGATACAGCTCGTTCTGCGCATCGATCCCGGTCTTCCAGTTGGCGGCTTCCTCAACTTTATAGGTCTTGAGCAACTGCATCTTCTCGAAGCCGGCGCCCTCGAGCTGGGTCCCCAGGCCGCCAAGGAACTCGCGCAAGGTCTCGGCGGGTTCGGGCGCGAGATTGATAAATATGAAGCCTTCCCAGATATCACAGTTGATTGGCGTAAGGCCGTACTGGTCCTTGTCGAGGTCGAAAAAGTTTTCCTCATCGGGCACGAACGCCAGTTTTCCTTCAGGCGAGAACGCCCAGCCGTGAAAATTGCAGCCGAAGCGGCCCGGGCATCTGCCGCGTTGTTCTTTCATGACCAGGGTATTGCCGCGGTGCGGGCATACATTGTGAAACGCGCGAACTTCGTCATCTTCGCCACGGACGATGAGGACGGATACGCTGCAAACGGCAAGATCCCGCACGAAATAATCGCCGGCTTCCGGGATTTCTCCGACCCGGCCCATCATCAGCCAATGGCGTCTGAAAATAAGTTCTCGCTCTCGCTCGAAGTGTTCCGGGTTAATACAGGGTTCTGTGGATACCAGGTTGGTATCCACATCGGGGTATTTCTCGGACCACTGTTTGTCTATCATTCGGGTTTGCATGATTTCACCTCCTGATCAGCATCGTAAGGGGACGGACTTAAGTCCGTCCCCGGTGAGTCCACCAATGCGCCAGCGCGGTCAAGCCGCCTGCGGCTGATTCTCATCGTTAATCAAATCCATCACCTGTTGCGGGCCTATCGGCGTCACCAGAGGCACCAGGGTGCCGTCATGGTCTGACAGGGCATCCGCCAGCGCATTCGACAACGCAACATGTATCGATAACATCGCCGCCTCGCCTGCGCCTTTGAAACCGCCTTCGGTATACGGCGATGGAGTCACGACGTGGGCGCACTCGATATCGGGCAAGGTCACTGCATTCGGGATCAGAAAATCCATAAACGATGCGTTTTTAAGCTGGCCGTTCTCATCATAATCCAACGATTCCAGCAGACCCATACCGATACCCTGTGACGCACCACCGCGCATCTGACCGTCAACGACTTTCGGATTGATCATGTTGCCGCAATCCTCGACCGCAACGATGCGTTTAATATCGATGATCCCGGTCTGCGGATCCAGTTCAATGGTTACCGCGTGGGAGCCATTCGCATAAGCGGCCGGCGGGTCATAGTGCCGTGTAGAACTCAAAACCGGTTCCACTTCGTCTTCATCCGGCCGGCTGTAACGGTCGTAGTAGTTGATAAAGGCAATTTCAGCAACCGACCTGCTGATATCCCGCGAACCCTTAACGAAAATCTCGCCGTCTTCAATGGTCAGGTCAGTCTCATTCGCTTCCATCACATGCGCCGCAATTTTCAGTAACTTGTTACGCACATCAGTCGCTGCCCGAATAACCGAACCGCCGCCAATCACCGCGCTGCGGCTCGCAAACGTGCCCATGCCGTAGGAACCCGTTGCGGTATCGCCATCAAGCACAATGACATCTTCGAAAGGCACTCCCAGAGTATCTGCAGCGACCTGGGCGAGAGTCGTTCTCTGTCCCTGCCCATGGCTGAACTGTCCGCTCTTTACCGTAACCTTCCCACTCGGGTCCATTTCAACCGTGGTCGAATCATGCAAGGTCGCGGGAAAACCACTTTCCCTCGCTGAATGGCTGCCCCAATTCGTTTGCTCAACGAAAAATGACACACCAATCCCCCTCAGTTTCCCTTCCTCGGTAAGCCGGGACTGCGTCTTTTGTTTTTCATAATCCGATACCTCCAGACACTTATCCAGTACTTTGTGGTAGTCGCCGCTGTCATAGGTTTGATTCGTCGCCGTGGTATAGGGAAATTCATCGGCGCGGATGAAGTTCTTGCGATAAAGGTCGGTGATATCCAGATTGAGCAGGTGGGCCGCTTTCGTCATCACCATTTCGCGCGCATAACACCCCGCGGACCAGCCGACTCCCCGATATGCGCCGGTGGCCATTTTATTCGTCAGACAGACCACCGTTTCATATTCAATATTAGGTACCGTGAACGCGCCGGGCGCGCCGGTATTCGCCGGAAGCGATTCGATCAGACCCGACCATGGATATTGCGAATAAGCACCCGAATCGCAGATATTCTTGATTTTCATGCCGAGCATGGCGCCATCGCTCTTGAACGCGAGTGACATGTAAATCGTACATTGCTTCGAATGGGACGCGGCGAGCAGGTGTTCGCGCCGGTCCTCGACCCATTTAACCGGTTGTTTTATTTCCTGTGCCAGCCACGGCAGGATAAACTCTTCCGGAAAGAAATGCGCCTTCTGCCCAAAGCCGCCGCCTACCGTAGGTGCAACTACCCGAATAATTTGCTCCGGAATACCGAGATGCAGCGCAATATTTGTACGCAGGAAATAAGGCATCTGGGTCGACGACCACACTGATAAAGTATCATCCCAGCCCCAGGTAGCCACCACCCCACGCGTCTCCATCGGCGCGGCAGAGGTACGTCCGGTCGCGATCTTTTCGCTCACAACGAGATCCGCTTCAGCAAAGGCTTTGTCCACATCGCCATTACTGAACGAGTCCGAGTAGTAGATGTTGCTGGCCAGCTCTTCGTGTAACAGCTCGGCATCCGGCTGCAGCGCCTCTTCAACGTCGTTGTATGCCGGCAGGGTTTCATATTCGACCTCGATCAAATCGACGATATCTTCAGCAATGTAGCGGCTCGGGGCTACCACTGCCGCGATAATCTCACCCACAAAGCGCACTTTGCCGGTTGCGATAAAGGGCATGAACACCGGCTGTAAAGTGCCGCGTGTGCCCGGGATGAAGGTCTTCGCGCCAACACTGAATTCATCATTAGTGATAATATGCAGGCAATCCGGATGTTGCCGCGCCTCCTCGAGCTTGAGACTTTTGATGCGAGCGTGTGCATGGGTACTCCTGAGAAAGGCCACTTCCAGCATCCCCGGTATCTTGATGTCATCGACATACTTTGCCTGCCCCATCAATAGCTGCGGATCCTCAGTGCGCTTGCGTGACACACCGATATACTTTGTGACCCCGCCCAATACGATCGGTTCTTTCATGGTCAGTATCCTCGATTAAGCAGACACGGCCGCCATGGCCGCCGCCGCGACCGAATCGACAATGTCATGATAGCCGGTACAACGGCACAAATTACCCGACAGCGCTTCACGGATTTCAGCGCGGGTCGGGGTGGGGTTTTCCTCGAGAAACGCCTTCATGCTCATCAGGATCCCCGGGGTACAGAACCCGCATTGCAAGCCCTGGTTTTCCCAGAAGGCATTTTGTAAAGCGTCAAGTTTGTTATCCACCGCCAACGATTCCACTGTCTCGATTGCTTTGCCTTGTGCCTGCAACGCCAACGTCAGACAGGAACGCACCGCCAACCCGTCCATCAATATCGTGCACGACCCGCAGATTCCGTGTTCACAACCGACGTGAGTGCCGCCGAGATCAAGCTCATGCCGAATAAAATCGGATAACAATATACGCGGTTCTATTTCCCTGTCGTAGGAGACCCCGTTTACATTAAGTGTAATCTTTTTTTTCTCGATCATATTCCGCCCCTTTATCCCGGGATTAATTAGCCGAAGCCCGACTGAGCGCATCCTCGAGAGCACGGACAGTTAACACTTCCGCGACATTACGGCGATATTCCTCGGTGACATGCACATCGCTTTCCGGATCGATAATCCCGCGTACATTTACCACCGCTTCCTTCAACAGTTCAGGCGAGCACTGTTTTCCAAGTAAAGCATTCTCTACTTCCCTGGCCCGCACCGGGGTTGCTGCAACACCAAACAAGGCAACCCTGGCATAACTGCACTTACCGTCAGCATCCAGGTCAATGACGGCCGTGCTGCCTGCCAATGCGAAATCGCCTGTACGGCGGGCAACTTCCCGGAACCCCCACCCGCTGGTCGGCGGCGGCGCCTTGAACAGGACGGATGATAATATTTCATCAGTCTGTAATGACGTGGTCATGTAGGTGATAAAAAACTCATCTGCCGGAACCACAGATTTATTCGATGCGCTTTCTATTTCAAATTCCGCATCCAGTAATAACGACATGGCAGGCAATTCAGATGCCGGATCGGCATTGACGATGCTACCGCCTACCGTGCCCTTGTTGCGGATCTGGAAATGGGCGATGTGTTCGATTGCATAAGTCAGAACCGGTATCCGTTGACGCAGCCCTGCAGCCTTTTCCGCAAATCGCTGGGTGGTGGTTGCTTTCACCCTCACGCCGTTCTGCTCATCAATAACACGATTGGGCGTTTCTACGTTGCTGATATCGACCAAAACCTCAGGCCGGGCCAATCTGTAATTCATCGCCGCAATGAGACTTTGTCCGCCGGCCAGAATCTTTGCGTCGTCCCCATACTCCATTAACAGGGTGCATGCATGTTGTATATTTTCAGCCCTGTGATAATCAAACTTCGCTGGTTTCATATCAGTTAACCTTTCGCAGATTGAATTTGCATCGGCTCGAAATGATTTCCCATCTCCTTGATTAAGTCTTTAAAAAACTCCCTGGCCATGTGCTTTGAGATTCCCGTCATAACCCTGCCGCCAATACCGGCGATCAGTCCGCCCACATTAGCATCACAAGACCAGCGCATCAAGGTGCCGGCAGAGTTCGCTTCAAGACGGCAATCCACTTTCATGCTCACATAGCCGGGTTTACCCACACCCTCGCCATTCAGAACGTAATGATGTGGAAACTCGATGTCGGTAGCTCTGATTTTCCCTTCATAGTCACCTTTTATTGCCGCCACTCCCAGGGAGAGCGTAACACGATAGCCACCGTCCTCGTCAGGCGTCATGGATTTACAGCCAGGAATAACTTTGACGAGAATATCTACGTCGTGCAGCGCACTCCATACCTGTGCGGCGTCATACGGGAAATCTGCATGACCCTCGAGTTTCAATTTTTGTTCCTCCGATAATCATCAACCCCACTAGAATGTAAACTTCAGCTCCGTGAATAACGAGTCATTTCTCTGGAACTCACCAAAAAATGAATCCAGAGCGCCTGAAACGACATTGATACCGACGCGGGCACTGAAGCTGCGGTTAAAATTATAGCCGACGACACCACGTACCCACGTTGCGCGTTGACGATGACTGAATTCATGTAAGCCGAAAAGTTCCACATGAAGTGTTTTACCCGGAAGGAAGTCATTAAACATAAACAGGGTTGCGACATGTCGCGTCCGGTTACGGAGTCCGTTGTAACCGTTGTATGCTCCTCCGATGATGTAGCCTGTATCGCCGCAATACGGTTGTCCGGCACAGGCCGCAGATCCCAGGTTGGTAAAGTTACCCGGTGTCGGATCGCGCAGAATCTCATCACGCCAGATTTGAGCCGATACAAACCATGGTGTCCTGATGAAACTTTTGGGCCCGAGATACAGATATTGATCCAGACCGATCAGGGCGGTAACAGTGTCCGCTTCGACTAACGCTAAATCCGGCTCATAAACCAATTGCCCGAAATTGTAAACGATCTCCCCGCGCATCACCGCACCCTTGAGTTGGCCGGGCAGGAACTCAAGGGCTTTGTCAAAGGAGGCGCCCACTAACTCATAACGGTTACGCTCAAAATTGATACCGCCGCCAATTGCGCGTGGACCGGCAATATTGAGAGCCAAACCCGCATTGATTCGATTTCCAAGCACATACAGAGGAATGTCTTCGAACAGATATCCATAGTGGAATGAATAGGTCATATCTGACAATGGGCCTAAATCACCACCCGTGCGCGCACGCCAGCGGACGAATACTTCCGACTTGTCGATGAAATCGCCGTCATCCCACGCAAAGTTGTCGAAGAAATCCGGTTCGCCGAAAAGCCCGGCGGATACATTAATAACCTGGTCCGCAAAGTCGACGACGGCCAGGGTGTAGGGATGCTGTGCTTCTTCTTCCGCACGAAAACCGGGAAAACGGGACGGCGTGTAGTCCCAGTTCCAGACCACCTGCAACTCCTTGGAGATACCGCCCGGAAGCCAATCCAGCCTGGACAGGTCATACTTTATATTCAGCATGTCCTGCGGGATCATAAAACGTTCCTGTTCGAAGGTGAGCGGATTGCGAAAGTTGCGCGGTGTTACGACATCAAGTACAGTCACACCGTCAGAACGGCCCCATGTTACTATCTGTCGCCCGGCCCGTATATGCAGTGGGTGATAATTGATATCCAGGTAGGCTTCGCGAACCAGGGGATCCCACTTGTCATGCAAGCCGGATTCGAGATTAGTCTCCCAACTCTTGGCAATAGAGTTGTCCTTGTCTTCGATGTCATACATCCCGTCATAGTAGGCGCGCAGCTTTAACACCGGCGTTATATTTTTAATACCCTTATATACCATCTCAATGCTCAGCTCGGTGCGAAGCGCGTTAACCGTATCGTATTCCGACCGGTTGCTTGGCGTACCGAGTGCAGTTGGCCCGAGGAAAACACCCGGAGCGACTGCGAGAGCAAATTCTCTGGCCTGATCAGGCTTGCCGCCTATGCGAAAATCACCCAACACAAAGACCTCTCCACTGACCTCAAGATTTCCAAATTCATATCGGGCCGAACTTTCCCCCGACCACCCCAACAGCGCTACGGCGACAAGCGATAAAAAGGTAGTGATATTATGTCGATTTGAATTAATCATGCCTGTTTCCTCCAATATAAGATTTACAATAACCCCATAATCATGCGCTCTCCACGCTAACTGAGTCGGATACGACCGTGCTGGCACGATCATTTTTCATCTGAGGTACTCTCCATTCATTTTCCATCTCAAGCCCACGTGTCAGAAAACCGGGTCTAAACAGACTCCATACTACCGGGGCTGCGAAGAAACTGAGCAGAAACGTGGTCAGCAGGATAAGCGCCATGCTGAAACCAACGTAACCAACGTAGAGCGGGACTATGGAAACCGCCAGACAACCGGCAAAAAGTGCGGTAAATGAAAAGATCAAAGGCTCTCGAACCAGCGTAAAGGCATCAAACAGAGCCCGTTTGAAATTTCCATCTCTGGTGTATTCTTCACGAAAGCGATACAGAAGATAAACTTCGGCATCAATCCCGACACCACTTGCGATAGCCAGCGCCGCGGTAACGTTTGAATTGAATTCGATCCCGATCAGGTGTATCAGGAACATCCATATCATGATGCCGATAGCAAGTGGGAACATCAGGAGTATCGGGGCTATTACAGAGCGCAGCATTAATGCAGCTGCAATAAATGAGGCCAACGCGCTGAACAAGGTAGCAAGCACCATCCATTTCTTTATCGAACGATTAAATGCATCTGCAATACCGACATTGCCTGCAGCCAGTTTCAACTCAACATTCAATTCTTCTGCATTCCAGTTTGTAGCGACATATTCGTTTGCCCGCTCGATCAATAGAGTCACAGTCTCCGGGCTGGTTTCCCGCACAAAGGCAATTATGGCCGTGTTCTGGTAGTCCGGGTCGACAACGAAGTCAAACGCCCCCGGCATACCTCCCGTCAGGAAGTAGATTGCCTCATTCACTGCCATCTGCGCGCGGCCTTCAGTCGGTATGTTAAAAGCCTCATCCTGGTCTTCGTTCAGAAAACGATTCATGATCTTTATATAGAAGGGTAAGCCGACTACTGCCGAAACCTCTTCCATCCGGGCCATATGTTGAGAAAATTTATCCATGGCAACGAGAGCTTCCGGAGTTTTTGCATCACCCGGATTCTTACCTTTCGCCAGGATGGCAAGCGTATAGACGCCACCGAATAACTTGGTGATTTCCCGTTCCATTTCGTAGAGTTCATTTCCTTCCCAGGATTTGGTCAGGTAGTTATGTACGGCATAAGTATTGTTCTGACCGGTGCTGATTTCGGTGGCGAGAAAACGTCCGATTGAAGTACCTTTACCCAGGGGGATTGATTGCCAGATAGTTAACGAGATAAGCAGTAACAAACCAGCGAAGCAAAGCACGGTCCATTGTACGGTGGAGTTGTAAATGAGAGGTCGCACCATCACAGCCGTAGTTCTGTAGATCAATCCGCGCTGTGTTCTGCGTCCCATCTGGGCGTATGTCATGGCGTTGCGTATGCTCGAAGCGGGCATATAAGATAGTAGCGCCACGAGGAATGTCGGAATGATGACGATAATCGCGAGTAGCCCGAATGCCGTGACCTGGCCCAGAACCCGGACATTGTCAAAAGGCACAAACGAGAGTACGACAAATGCCATCAAGTCGGTACAGAGCACTACAATCAATGGACGAGTCATATGAATGAGTGTCTGTTCCAGTCCTTCCGGCACCGAACGGTCTTCGTTCAGTTCATCGGTCAATAAGCGCTTAATAAACAATACGCTGTGAGATGCTGCTACTGCCAATATGATGAAAGGCGCAATCAATGCGGCTGATGAGGTAAGAATGTCACCCTCAAAAAGACGCTGAAATGCAAAGGCCCAGGTCGAAGCCATAATACCCACCAGAAGTGGTGGAAGAACGCCGACGATTGATCGAAAGGCAAAAATCAATACGATCGCAATAACAGTCACTACCAGCACGAAAGCACCCAGGATATAAGGCAGGCCATCACTGTTAACCCATCCGATCAGAATGGGAGAACCGGCTGCCGTAACGGCATGTGTCTCGTCGTTTTCCGTACCTGTGATTCTCTGCACCTCCTTGTAAATTGCAATCGGGTCTGTAACGGGTAGTTCAAGTCCCTCACGAACGTCCTGAAGACCGGTACGAAAGTCTGCCTGTATGATGACCGCAGACGAGTCCTTCGATACTAGTGAACCCTTCAGTGCCGCGTTGTTGTCAATCCCAAATCGCACTCGCGCAAGTTCTTCCGCCGTTTCAGGAGCGCGATTTGGGTTGTCAAACAGTATCCCTGCGTCTAATACCTCAGCGGTTCCCTTCAGGTATCGGGAATTAATAGTCGAAAGTGAACGAACAGCGTAGGGAATCACGCCATGCACTTCCATAAGCTGGTCGGTAATTCTCTTTATTTTTGCAAGTGTATCAGCCTGTACAATGCTTTCCCCATCTTTACGCGAAATCATGATGGTCACCATGTTCGCGCCCCCGAACTTGCGTTGCAGTTCTTCGTTGAGTTGGACGGACGGATCGTCTTCAGGCGGCCAGCGGTTCGGGTCGTCATAAATTTTCAGACCGGTTGCAAGGTATGCGGCGCCGATAGTGATAACCAGCGTCACAGCGAGCATCACGACACGATAACGAACCAGAAATGAAGACAGGCGTTCCATATTATTCCGTCAGTCCCGGACTGATAATATTTATAACCTATTCCCAGAACAATATTTTGCGAACCGGCTCTTTACTGAGATTGTCAAGACTCACAATGTCCCGGGGCATCTTGTCGTAATTGATCCAGAACGTGTTCATATACCAGTCCATTCGAAAGCCGCTCTTTGGCTGATAAAAGTACTCACCGGCCCAAATCATCTGCCAGTCCTCCAGTTGATCATTTGCATTCTGCAAACGCGGGTCAGACGTTGCGATTGCTCGGCGATTTACTCGCTGACGCGTGAGTTCCCCGTTTGAATCAAACACCTCTTCATACCAACTGCTGCCCGTTTTTATACCAATAATGCGACGCTGTTTGGCGTACCAGTAAGACTTCGAGTGTGGTGTTATCTCGAGTATGTATGAGGGTTCGCAGACACCGTCCAGGCCAACGTTGATTTTCTCGCCTTTGGTCTCCGTCGCGAATCCCATTGTTCCTTCAGGTTGGCCCGCATAAAGCGTATAACCGACAATCTCATAATCGATGTCGGGAAAGGGCTTGACTTGCGGAAAGTCTTCCCACCGCACGATAGTGCCGGGAATAATGTCCTGGCGCGCCGCCTGGGGTAAACGGCGAACGCGTCGCGCTGCCGGTGTATAAAGGAATTCATCGTTGAAATCGTCGCCATGGTAGATTGTTGTGGACATGCCGAGGCCGCGGAAGTCGTTGGGCGCCACAAATGTAAACATATATTGGGCCCGCACTTTGTCGACCAGGCTTTTTGGGAGTCCGTCCGGATTCTGCCGATAAGCTACCATCCACTCGAATAAGCGCTTGTCACGTAAGGTGCCGTTCGGAGAAATGAGGTCAATAGACCACTCGGTGATGTAATTTTCTCCGAACTCATTAAAGTAAAGCGCCGTATAGGAGCGATCATGAACTTCGCGCCCATCATTCTTCACACGCTCTTCAATTGTATTCTCCCAGGGATAGGGCAGTCCCGGTTGCGTCCAGCGGTCATAGATACTGGGCCCCAAGGCCTTATAGTCGACATTGTGCCAGGGTTGGGGTTTCCAATTGACAGTCTCATCACCCCATTTACAAACAAATGTACCGGGTTCGGCGCCGGGGCTGACCGAATAACTCTTACCCAATATCATCTCTTCAGCAGATAAACTTAGTGGTGCTAAAACAGAAAACAGCAAAAGAGAAATAGTCAATTTTGAGATGACCTGATTCATCGATTTCATGAGATACCCTCCAATATTAAACATCTGAACTAATAAAATTTCGGCATACACCCGGTTGCTTCACGGGCCGCTCAATACGCGAACCAGGATCACTGTCGCCTTTCACCGAGTACAAGCTGCCAATGAATTTACTTTTTTAATCGTTTCTATTTATCATGTACTGTAACGTTTCTATCCAGAGCAATGCAAACTATATTAGACTCATTATAACGAAAAAACGGCTGAATTTCTTTATTTTCCAAACATTATCGATATTTAAGCGATTAATACTCATTAATAAAATAATCGTTTCTTATTATCTGTGTCACCAACCTGATTTCGATTCGAACCCGCCCGCATATAATATGGTCGCTACCTGGGTTTTGCGGTAGATTCACGCACCACCAACTCAACGGGATGAGGTTCCAGTAAATCCAGATTTCCTTCGCCCTGAGTCATGCCAATCAACAATTCCGCGGCGCTCATACCCATCTCATACGCAGGTTGTCGGACTGTAGTCAACCGAGGGGTCAGCAACTGTGCCGTAGGAATATCGTCAAAGCCGACTATACTAACGTCGCCCGGCACGTTTACCGCGTTTGTCCTGCAATATTCAAGCGCTCCGATTGCCATCAGATCATTGGCGCACAACAATGCAGTCGGACGTTGGGACTCTGGTGCGTCGAGAAATACTTGCGCAAGTCTGTAGCCGGAATCCATCTGGTAATCACCTTCCAGAATACGCATGTCATCAGGGTCAATGCCACCCATGGCCAGGCCTTCACGATAACCGGCAAGACGTTGCTCCGAAGTCCAATGGGTTGTTGGGCCGGCAATACATGCAAATCGTTCATGTCCAAGTTCCACGAGGTGTGCGGCTACCTCTCTAGCCCCGCGTCGCCCATCCGCAACGACAACCGGCAGGTCAAGACCGGGAAAGCGCTCATCCACCAGGACAACCGGTCCGAGTGACTGAAGTTCAATGAGAGAGCGGGGGGATTCGTGGAAACCACTTTCGTATATGACACCATCCACCCGTTGACTTCGGAGCAGCCTGGCATTGCCGAATTCCGCTTCCTCGGTGTTTTCAGCGCTACAAAGCACGACGAGCACGTCGTGCCTTGCCGCAGCCCGCACTACACCCCGGGCAAGGAGGCTGAAGAACTGGTTAACAAGATCCGGTACGACAAGACCGATGGTGGAAGCCGACTGCCGTTTCAGGTTCCGGGCTGATTCGTTGGGTATGTAATCCAGTGCTCGAACGGCATTCAGGACGCGCGCCCTGCGCACTTCGCTTACCTGCCCGCTGTTGTTCAAAACGTAGCTGACCGTGCTGACCGAGACTTGCGCCTGTTCAGCTACGTCTTTCATCGTCGGACGTTGGTTTTGTCTCATACGGAATTAGCGCTCCCACCGGCAGCCCAGGCTACTATGGACGGCCACAGTTCGGCATAGTGGGGCCAATCCATAAACTCATTCGGAGCCCAGTGTGGAGCCACATCGGAGGCGAATGCCACACTGCGACCACGGCCCACTTCGCCAACCACAAGTAATGGATCGTCACCGGATGCTGCAATCACCGTAGTTCCGGGTTTGGCCTTCAATTGATTATAGCCAAGCAGTATTGGCCAATCAGCCGGAGTTCCTCCAAGTGCCGGGTGATCAGGATTGGGAAATGTCGCGATCAATCCCTCCGGAACCTCAACCCTGTCATCCCGGTCCAGCATGGTGACAGGCAAAACCGACGCCAGTGGGCTGGCCTGATAACGCGCCCGCCCGTCGATGCCCGAAAAGGACATGTAGCCACCTACCATAAGCAGACCACCCCCATCTTCGACATAGTCTGCCAGTAGAACCAGGCGGTTTGTCGTACGTTCCGAGCGTAAAAAGGTTTCATCGCACAGCAGGAAGGAGTTGGACCCTATATCACTCAGAATGACAACATCAAAGCTATCGAGGTCCTCACGCGTCACAGGAAACCGCCTGGAAACTTCGTGTGCCCGGATATAAGTAACCTCGAAGCCGGCATTTTCCAGGGCTGCCAGGAAAACTCCGGCGCCTTCTTCATATTCAGTTGTATGAAACTGGTCGAAGCCCTTCAGATGTACCGTGTGTTTGATCCAGGATTCACCTACTACCAATACGCTAATCGAAGAACGTAATTCAGAATTCATATGGACTATCCCTCCATTTGATTGCCTGAAGCAGCCATTTTACCGCTATCAAGCGGGGTCATTTGATCAGAGCAGCCGGTCGGTCACAAATCCGGGCAATACCCGGGCTTCCGGCACCTGGGGCAGCGCAATTTCGCGCATGTCCCAGCCTATCATTTTTTCTGCGACTAATTCATACACTTGCCTGCCGGATGCAGTCCGATATTTAAAATAGCTCTCGGCATAAGGATGGCCGGTATAAAAATACTTTTCAAATAACAGTTCATCGACGAGGTCCAGTAAGTCCGGGTCAGACACCTGCTTAATTGTGCCGTGAATCCTCACTCCATGAACAGTAGCGTACTCATCACCGGAATCGACAAGCGCCGTTAAAGATCTCCCCGCCTGAACATTCACGGCATGGCGCCCCGCAGCGTCGACCGGCAAAAGAATTCGTTTATCATGCACGACATAGTATAACGGGGACAAATAAATTGACCCGTCTTCGTTTGTCGTTGCAACGCGGATGGTTTTTTGGCGGGAAAGATATGCCCAGCGTTTATCGCCTCGCAGGGGCAAGAAGGTGCTGGCAGTTGGTTCTTGACTCATTTTATTTTCCCCCATTGCGCAAAGATTTGAGTTGTTCGCTGAATTCGGGTACTTCAACCAGGCCATAACGCGGTGATGGACCGCTGGTCCAGAAAAACGTGGTTTTTACGCCGGTAGCTTCAAGAGTATATTTATATCCACCAGGAAGGTAGATGTGCTCGCCAACACCGGCCTCAAGGTAAATAACGCGACCTTCGGCATCTTCAACCTTAAGGCGAATTTTTCCTTCCAGACAATAGTGGCTCTCATCAAAATTAGCCTGGTCCCAGTGATAGTCATCATGATCAGGCTCCTGATAACAATACCCATGACGAAAGTGTCGGGCATCATCACGTTCCTGAGAGACGAATATACAAGTCCCAATACCTTTCGCAAACGGCAATCTGGGTAAGGCATCAATTTCTTCAACATTGATGACACGGGGATATCTCATTGAGCCGTCATCATAAAGGCTATAATTGGTCATTTGTGTTCCTCCGATTGCAGGTAAGAGAATCGTTTCTTGCTGTGCGCGCCAAAGTGGGACATTGTATTCTTCTTAAGCCAAATATTTGCTGCGGATAATAACTAGATTCGTTTATACTTTAATCCAGGCTCAGATACTCGTCAAGCAAATATTTCCAGTTCATTCAAAGTATACTATCTAATATGACCGCATATAAACGTTTATTCTTTTACTGGAAAATAACCATTTGTAATGATAATGCCATAGAAAAAATAACCATGCACCAGAAATTTTCTTATCTGTGTTGACTGTGAGTTGACCTTAATAATTAGAAACGTTACTATTTCCTGAAGCAAACTTTTTGTTATTATCTGCAGCCTGCTGAACAACAGCTACAAGGCACACTAAACAACAGCCGGCATACATTGTAAGGGGATAGAAATGGCCTTTCATCACAATATAATTATTGACGTTGACAACTATAAACATTGCCATTATTCGCTTTATCCGCCTGGCACGGAATATGTATCCAGCTATATTGAATCCCGGGGAGGCGAACTTCCGTCGACGATGTTCGTCGGACTGCAAGCGTATTTACGTGAATACCTCATGCGTCCAATCACTTTGGAAGATATCGACGAAGCGGAGTTTATTGAACGTGAACAAGGCATGCACTTCAATCGTGAAAATTGGTTGGGAATACTTAACGACCACGATGGTTTCCTGCCGGTTGAGATTGAAGCAGTACCGGAAGGAACGGTGTTGCCGCCAAAAAATGTACTGGTACAGTTGATCAATACGGACCCTAAATATTTCTGGGCGACCAGCTTTTTTGAGACATCGCTATTACGCGCCGTCTGGTATCCCACAACAATTGGAAGTGTCAGTTGGCTCTGCAAACAGCTAATCCGCGATTCACTGGAGCAGACCTCCGACAATCCGGGAGTCCTCCGCCATATGCTGCATGACTATGGGGCTCGAGGAGTCAGTTCACAACAATCCGCTGCTTTGGGCGGCATGGCGCATCTCGTCAATTTCAACCAGAGTGATACTCTGCCCGGCATCATTGCAGCAAAACGCTACTATAACGCCGGTCATGTATCTAATTCAGGTCCAAATTCGGAACATGCAGGCTTTTGTGCATGGGGCAGGGAAAATGAAGCCGCCGCACTCAGTAATATGCTGGATATGTATGCGGATAATGGAGTCGCCCTGCTTCTTACCGATACCTATGATCATGATAACTGCGTAAAAAATATCATTGGACGGGAATTGAATGAGAAAATTCGGAATTTCCCCGGGTTGGTTGGCGTAAGACCGGATTCCGGTGATCTCGTCCAGGTTACTTCCGACACAACTGAATGGTTGATGGATGCGTTCGGGTATGAAGTCAACTCCAAGGGTTACAAGGTGTTACCTCCATACGTCCGCGTCGTACAGGGCGATGGCTTGAGTTTCCCGGTTTTGCCGAAGATATTTATTGAACTGGAACGACGCGGGTTGTCAACGGAAAACGCGGTATATGGCATGGGCGGCGGTCTGCTGCAACATTTTCATCGCGATACCATGAATTTCGGACAGAAGGCCAGTGCGGTTTGTGTAAACGGAGAATGGCGGGATATATACAAATCTCCGACCGGCTCTGAATTTAAAGTGTCCAAAAAAGGCCGGTTGGCGCTCAAATTCGAAAACGGCACGTACACGACGGTACCCCGCGCATCCATTCCTCCTGAAGAAAACGTACTGGTCCCGGTCTTTAGAAATGGGAAACTATTGAAGAAATGGGATTTTACTGAACTCATAGAGCGTAGCGAGCGAGAATACCCCGAGTCTTACTACCTTGACATTGTGAGGCCGCTCCGTGAAGCACGTAATAGTTCCAGCCCCTGATACAGTGCTTTAACTGATCGGTTGAAACATATCAGCATATCGCACAATCCGTAAACTGAATCTGGCGGGTATAATAGAATGTCATGCTTGCATGTCTTTGATATGGACGGAACCCTGCTGAAGAGTTCCGCCTGTCTTGAGATCTCGCGTACGGTAGGTGTATTGGATGAAACGCTCGCTATCGAAGAAGTCTGGAGTAAAGGCGAGATTAGTGACAATGAATTCTGGGTAAGATGTCTGCCATTGTGGAAAGACCTGACGGGTGAGCAGATAGACCATGCCTTTACAGCAAGCCCATGGCTCAAAGGAGTGCAATCCGTATTCGCTGATATCAAATCCCGCAATGAAAAGAGTGTCGTTATATCACAGTCGCCTTTGTTTTTCGTGGAACGAATACGAAGGTGGGGATTGGATTTTGCATACGGCGCCTTGGTTACACCGGGAAATTCTGCCGGCGCCGAGCAGTTGCTCACCAGTCCGGATAAATTGAAGATCGCAAGTAAATTGTTGTCGGAACTTGGCTTAAACCATGATAATTGTATTGCCTACGGTGACTCCCTGTCTGATCTTGATTTATTCAAATCTCTTCCCAACACAGTAGCTGTAAATGCGAAACAACCAATCCGCGAGCTTGCACGGGTATGCTATGAGGGATCAAGTATGTGGAATGGGTATACTGCCGGACGCAAATTACTGGATAACCCAGGTTCTTTAGAGAAAGATGCAGAGCACTGAACAACCATCGGCAAGTATTATAGATATGTGCCGCAAGACCCTGGAACGCTTCAGCGCCGCCTGGGGCAGAGGTGATGTAGATACTCTCCTTAGCCTGATGAGTGAAGAGCCGATTTATAAGGGATCTACCGGAGACAAACCCGGAACTGTCTACATTGGCCGTGAGGAGGTAAGAGCCGCTTTCGAGCGTATGGCGGGAGGAAATGCTAATTCCTCAGAGCCGGCAGCGCCTGCGCCACCTCCGGAGATGTATTTCTTTTCTGATCGCGCATTAGTGTATTGGAAGCTGTCGCTGCCAGGCGCCAATGGTTCATACAACCAGGTTGACGGCGTGGATATTATAATTTTTACCGATGATGGACGTATAGCGGTAAAAGATGCCTACAGAAAGGCATTTTCCTGACGCAACCGTAATCGTGACAGTTATGCGTCAGCCGGCGTGTTGCTCCATCCAGCGGCGCTTTGCTTCATTTACCTCGCCGGTATGGAACCGGGCAGTTCGGTTTGTCGGCTCCAAAGCTTCCTGGTAAAAAAATTCAGGTAATTCGTCATCCTCTTCGGTAAAACCTGCGGTTTTGTTAAACTCATCTTCGTATTTCAGGGTTTGATAACCTAATTTATGGAAAAAAGAAGTATCCAACCCTGTGCCCAGAGCAGCATTAATATGATCCACTATCATCTCAAGGTGGGTATTGGTTACAGTCCCCCCGAACAGACAAAGACCAAGCGAATCAGCCGCCGCGCATTCAACTTGCAGTTCCATACTGACCCCCAGCAGTTCATCAAGATCTTTACCCGCACAGGCATAAGATGGTGAGTTCCCTGTTGTATGATCCGCTCCTTGCGCCGTTAACATCATTGACAGACCCGTAACCTCCACTACCCGCGGATCATAAGCGCTGATTCCCTGCTTTTTGACAACCGGTGTACGCTGAACGTTGTAATGCCGGCCTACTCGCGCGGTACCCTGCGCCCAAAGCTTTCCCTGTTCGCTGCCCGCGGCGATTTCATTCAGTACTGAGGTAAGAAACTTTACATCACCAAATTCCGCCAGCCCGGCATCCAGCAAAACACCCATCATTGCGCCTGTTTCAATGGTATCGACACCCAGCGCGTTGGCAAGATAATTCAAGCGGGCAAGGTCATCCGGATCTTTAATGCCGCAATTTGTTCCCATCAATCCCAATGTTTCATATTCCACCGGCGAAACAATTTCGTTGCCCTCGGCGTCTGCATATACGTTACTGCATTCAATCATGCAGCCGGGCATACAGGCATGAGCTGTCTGCCCACCCCGTGATAAGTTTTGTTCCCGGATATAAGTGCCTCCCATTTTCAAGGTTTCCTTATCGGTATCCACCAGGCGCCCGGAAGTAAAATTGTTGACCGGTAAGCCACCGATATGGTTTGTCAGATCCGTTACCATTGCAGTGCCGTAGTCCTTGAAAGCCTTGACCAACGAGTCCTCGTTCAGCTTATTACCATATTCCCTGATTCCTCGGATCACCTTTTTTCGATCCTGGAATGTTGGCATTTTATTCCGCTCGCAGACTATAGCCTTAACTTTTTTTGATCCCATAACTGCACCAACTCCACCACGCGCTGCTAAACGCGTGGGACGACGGTCCGTGTCGCTCATCCCTATGCCGGCTATCAAGCCGCCGTACTCACCTACCGGCCCGCAAATTGCGAGACTTACCTTGTTGCCGTATTTTTCATGCAACAGATCGGCACAAGCAAAATTATCCTTACCCAAATATGGCTCTGCGTTCTCGAATTGCACCGAACCATCCTTGCGTAACACAATCACTGTCCACTCACTCGCCGCATTATTGAGCGTGAAACCCGCTATCTCCAATTGTCCCATTGCCAGACCAAAGGAACCGCCGGCATTGGATTCCTTGATACCTCCCGTGAGAGGGCTTTTACAACCGACACTTGTCCTGTTCGCGTTTGACCAGTTACTGCCAGCGAATGGGCCCACTGAAAATATCAAGGGATTATCAGGAGACAATGGATCGACCGGCCCGATATTCATATCCACCAGAGTTTTTGCAATGAAATAACGTCCCGCCCAGGCGATATCTTCCCCGGACATGGTTTCTTCACGTACAATTTTTTCGGCCAGGTCAATGTGTAGGTATTTGCGCATTACTAGAGTCCTCGTTTCAGAAATTACTAGAATCGATTATATATGGTTCAGATCGTGCTGTAAAATGGATTGAGTTGTAAGTCATTATCAGGATATTTGGGGTGATATTTGGGGTCAGAGTAAAATACAGTCAACTTGGCAAGTAGCGTCGGTTTATTCTTGAGTATTTTTACTCTGACCCCAAATATTACCAAATATGATCTGGTACAACCTTGTTCCGGCGCTAAATGGTTGTATTAATGTGATGACAATGAGTATCTTCCAGAATCGTTTCATACGTCGTTTTTTGACTATCAGGAAGGAGCTTGGCCCTGTGTTGCAACACCTCCAGCAATGGACAGGCCTGCTCCGGTCTCGTTGAACCGGAACGAATGCGCACCCTGCTCAGCATGCCTTTCCACCATATAACCGTTGTCGGTAATGCCTTATCAGTAATCACGCTCCATGCTTTATCGGCGGTAAAAGGATCGTCAGTCAGTTCAGCAGTACGCGCCAGCAAGCGCCAGGCATCACCCGAAGCCGGGTGTTCACGGGTAAACGCCAGAGCCTTATTGTGGGCTGTTTCATGCTTATTTATGGAAAGTAAACTATCTATGATGAGCCGATAAAATCGACGATCCATATCAGGCTGCACTGCTGCAGATGGGTGCACGATTTGCGCCAGTTCCAATCGTTGTAGAGTATCTTCACGTTCTGCAATCCATGGGAATATAAATTCAAACGGAAGGTCCAGGTTATTGCCTTGAGTCAGCGAATGGAGCAGTTCAGTTAATTTGGGCCAGTCATTTACCCGGTCATACAAGTGCAGCCGCGACCATGATAAGGCGTGATGAATAGTCGCATCAGGACCGTCCTCAATGATAATTAAACCCAGTGACCTGATCATTTCGTCCGGATGTGCCGCGATCAGTTCCTCTTGCTCCTTCACTTCAAAATTATCCAGGCTATCAAGGAAGTCCAGTGAATTGATTAAATCATCCGGGCCTGGTTCGGCAAGCGCACGCATTTGTAATAGCATGGCGATATTCAGCGGGTTTCTTCTGTCTGCTGCGGGCAATTCCTTGAATGCGCCTATCCCTTGACGGGCCAGGTCGATAGCCGATTCCGTCATACCGGATGATATCCGGGTACTGAATTCACGGGAGATAAAATAAAATGCAGTGCGTTCCACTTCACCGCTGAACTTCGTTGTTGAGTGGATCCGACTTAACGTCTTCAGTGCATTATCAGTATTCGATGAGGTTTGGGCTAACAGCAATCGGGCATAATCAGCTTCAGGATCATCAGGATTTTTATTTACGAACCGTTGCGCCGCAGAATGCAAAGACTTGCTGTTGGTTTTCCGGTCGCCCTTCAGTTCGCGCGCTATATGAACCGTATAAAGCAGCTTTGCGACTGCCTTGTCTGTTTCCGTAGCCAGCCCTTTCTGACGCGCAAGCTTCTCGAGAATACTCAACGCGGTCTGGTAGTTCCCGGCCTGGTAAGCTGCAAATGCCCAGTGATAGCGAAAACTGTCAAGATTAATACCCTGCTGCGTTATGAATTCCTTGAAAAATGCGTCATATTTCTGAACGGCCCTCTGGTAGTCCTGATGTAACAGACGAAATTCAGCAGCAGCAAGTGTGCTCCAGAGTCCAACATCAATAGCGGCTATTTCCTGGGCATAAAACATCATGTTTTCAACTAACGACTGGTCCATTCGGCCGGCGTCTGTAAGCACCCGGAGACGCTGCGCTATGCCTTCAAAGGTTCTTCCTTCCTTGCGGCTTTGTTCCAATAAGGCAAATACTTCAATACGCAGCATTTGAGCCTGGTTTGCATCGATACTTTTACTGATGCCGCCAGCCCTGACATTGCCCATGCGTGCTTCCTGCAGCCTGAGTTCTAATAATATAGCTTTGCTGACCGGTGAGTCAGGCATTATTGACAATGCTTCATCGAGTTTTCTGAATATTTGCTGCGCACGGGCAGTGTGACCCTGCTCCATATCGACATAGCCGATACCCAGCCATCCCCCGTAAAACAGTCCCGGTCGAAACAATTGCAATGAAGCTGTCTGAAACCCCTTCCGTGTGCGCGCCAGGATTCTGTCATTTCCTGACAAGCTGTGTCGGGCAATTTCCAGATCAATCCAGGCAGTCCAGTAGATAAACGAAACTTCGGCGAAATTGAGGTCGTCCCATGCCTGTGAACGGTAGAGACGTTCCAGGGCGGCCTCACTTTGACTGGTTTTGTATTCTGTGTTGGCCAGAAGTTGCTCAGTCCGTGCCTGCATGGCCTCAACAAGGGGCCGCAGCACTTCAAGCTCTTCCAGTCCCAGCGTCTTACGCGCCTCATCAACGATAGGACCCAGCTGTTCAGCTATGCGAGCAACATGAGAAGTTTTTGAAGCGATCTTAATCTGCGCATACAAGGCGCGTGCGCGCTCAATTATATCGCTGTCAGCATTGGCGAATGCAGGCGCAACGGTTATCAGCATAACCATGAGAATTCTCAATGCCGTCCGACCCGCTTTATTATTCATGCCATTACCGGTTTAAGGCTCTTATAATACATCCAATAATGCCTGCATCTCTGCGGCGAACTGATCACCCATGATAAGCTGTATCAGGCGTTTGGTCAGCCTTATTTCACCATCAAGAGTAGCAGCATCACCCTGTCCGGCATCACTGATTTCCAGAAACTCCGGCATCGGGGCATTACGATACAAGTGACGCGGCACCCCACGACCGATCTTGGCTTCCAACAGTTGCGGATTGGCCTGCTCACTGACGTCAAGAGTTGACACGGTTCCGCCTGAATGACTGAACTGCCGCACCATTTGAACGGCGTCATCAAGTCGTTTTTGACCAGTAGGGGCATCACCTATCAGTATAATGATCTTACGTGCGCCAATACGCCAACCGGCGAGCTTAATGGCATCAGTCAACCCGCTGTCGATCGCTTCGAACCAGTCTCCACCTCCATCCGCTTTGAGTGCGGAAAGGAATTGCCGGAGTTTTACTGTGCTATACGTCAGTGGTTGCACACGAGTTGTAAATTCCGGGTCATCAAGATCGCGATAGGCAACGAATCCAAACCTGGCTACAGGCACCAGTGAACGCACGACGTGAGTAATATCTTCAATACGGTTTTTTACTTCGTCGATAACCCAACCCATCGAGCCCGTGGCATCTATACAGAAGACAACATCCAGGCCGGCCTCACGCAAGCCGGCAATATAGGGCACGAAACGAGCTGTTCCGTCTCCGAGGCCGTGACCGGCGCCGGTTTTGAAACCGCCATAGCCACTGCCTTCACTGAGCGAAATTAAAGCCATCCCCCTGGGGATATCAATACCCTGAAAGCCCTGACCCTGAGCTCTGAGTGCAACGGAGGTATCCGGTGGTGGCGGCAGCGCGGCTTTGGGCGCAATCAGAATTTCCGGCGGTTCAAACTCCAGTTCCTGTTCAAATTCAAGTTGCTCGTCAGGGATCACGGATTGTTCAATCTTCCCTTCATGTTCCCGCGCAACAACAATTTCCACTTCGTTTTCATGTTCCGGCTGTAGCGGCTGTTCAATCCTGCGGCCTGCATGCCATAACACCAGTGCATGTATTATTGATGAACACAGCAATAAGGAGAGCCAGATAATAGAATAGTTAACTGAACGCAACATCTTGTTAAGGCGCATCGGTTCCGCTTTGTGTGACCAGGACAAACCGGAAGATGCCGGCTTCGGCCGCCACGTTCATAATGGTTGATATTATCAGTGCGTCAACATTGGCATCTGCATGAATCTTGAGTTTCCCATAACCTGATTTCCCGGCAAGTTCTGCTTTCAACTCATGGGGTTCGATATTGCGGGATTCAAACCACATCTTCCCGTTACGGGCTACGTGTACGCTGGGAATTTGTGCTCTTGGTTCAGAATTTTGGGTCGCTACGGGGAGGAGAATGTTAAAGTCGGGGTCCAGGTTACCTGCCACCATGAAATACAGTAGTAGCAGGAAAATAACGTTTATCATAGGAACCACATTCTCTTCCCGATTTCTACTGTCTTTGACAAATCGGCGCGGTAGACCTGGGAAGTGGAATCTGTGTCGGGTTTTGCGCACTAAAAGTCAGGCTCCGTTTCAATCGAATTTTTGTGCCGCGGTCATTGAAATGCTGGAAATACCGTGCTGGTTGAACAGATCCATTACATCTACTGCTCGTTGCAGTATCACATCGGGATCAACACTCAGCACCACGCGTGTGTTGTCCGGAGAAGTGATTTCAGCCGCATGGTTTTGCAAAGATGCAATATCAACCAGTTCTCCGTTTAACCAGATAGTCCCATTGTTTTGCAGTTCAACTGAAATTATATCCGTATCTGAAGCGGCGCCAAGAGCGCCGGCAGCTTTGGCAAATTCGATTGTATGGGGGCGGAGAAAGTTTGTTTGCAGCATAAAAAATACCAGTAAAATGAACACACAGTCTATCAGTGGCGTCAGTGATAAACGTCTGTTGCGGCGCTCATACTTTAATTCACTGAAGGTCCTGGGAGCCATACGCATTATCAGGAATGAGCCGGCAGTGTCAGTGCCCGGCTGAATACATCATTGACTTGAATGGTAAGCACTTCCAGTTTCGATTCAAGCAAGGAGTGCAATATGGCAAAACAGATCGCTATGGACAGACCTACAGCCGTTGTCAGTAACGCTTCCCAGATACCGCCGGCCAATGCAGTAGATTCCGCCGCGGAACCGGCGCTGGCGGCTAATCCCTGGAACGCATTAATCATGCCAAGAACGGTGCCGAGCAGTCCAAGCACAGGCGCCAGGGTATAAATCAGCTCAAGTATTCGGAGGTTCTTTGCATAGACACGTAAAAATTCGGATGAGCGCCGCAACGTTTCATCGTAGAGGTAATCGCTGTCCACCCTGGAATGCTGCTCTAACACAAAACGCAAATCATGAGCTATCTCCAACGACGAGCCGTTGAAAATTTCAAGTGCGTTTTTTTGTTCGCCGCTGTGCCACTGTTCTACAGCCAGGTACAGGCGCTTTAGTACCGGTTCACTTACTTTCGAAAACTGCTGGAATTTCCGCAGAGTCAATGCCAGCCCGAATATTGAGGCGACGAGTAAAATCGCTACTATCGGTCCTCCAAGTACCAATAAGGTAAGTATGTCTTCATATATATTCAACATGAGCTTCGGGTCACTTGCGGGTTAGATTCGTTACCGGGCATCTATAACAGCGCATGGAATTTATTACTAGAAACGATTCTATACAAATCTGGACACCCTGTAAAACTTTCACGTCAAGCAACTGCAGACAGAGCCCGGGGCTGGGCTGAATACATATTGTCGAAGAGTTAATCTGATACCGGGAGGGTCTGGTGAAAATATCAGTGACTGCCGCGCAGTGGATTTCCAATCCGTTCGATAAACATGTTGATAAAGCGCGGCCAGTCAAGATCAAATTGGACGTCAACCTGCCTTGCTCCTTCGGCTCCAGGCCATAACTTATGGCCGCCGACTGAAACTCCATAGTTGATTCCATGCTGAATATCGACGTCGACGTATAACCGATCCTTAGAGACAAGAGTGGGGTCTATGATGCTTGCCACCGCAATCTGGTCGTACATAAAATCAATTCTGTCCGGTTGTTTCGCAAAATGATTTCCCAGTGTGCTTTTGAGTAGCCGCGTCAGGGCAGTATCTGTTTCCACCATCTTTTCATAC
Organism: Gammaproteobacteria bacterium; assembly: GCA_965205405.1. GTDB lineage: Bacteria > Pseudomonadota > Gammaproteobacteria > Eutrophobiales > Eutrophobiaceae > JAAXHV01. The sequence goes on along the minus strand of OZ242169.1, from coordinate 29,784 downwards.
CAGGCTTTGGTTAACGCGCTTTTTCTGGAAACATTGAGCGGAGACAGTTCAATCGGAATACCGGAGCGAAGGGTGGTATATGCAGCTTCCGGATCCACCCAGAAATTAAATTCTGCGTTCGGTGTCAGGTTTCCGCTACCATCCGGAAGAAGCGCTATCGCTCCCCCCATGATAACCATGCGTTTTACTTTATCTGCAAAATCGGCGTTCGACCGAATTGCCTGTGCAATGTTGGTTAATGGGCCGATTGCAACAAGCGTAATCTCATCAGGGTTTGCCAGAACCGTTTCAACTATAAAGGATACCGCACTTTCAGTTTCCGCCTTTTTATCGGCATAACCGCCTGAAGGAACGGGTGGGGGCTCGTTTGAATACCAGTTACCGTATTCCCTTACTGCAAATTCACTCTTTTCGTGAACGAGCGGCATGTCTGCGCCCCTGTATACCGGAATATCAGTTTGTTGCGCTATTTCAAGCATCCGTAAAACGTCGGATGTGGCGCGTTCCACACTGTCATTCCCCGCCACAGTGGTAATGCCCAATAGCTCAATTTCCGGAGACTGCAATGCCAACATCAGCGCCATACTGTCATCGAAAGGAGGCATCACAAAGTCAGTATCAAAAATGATTTTAGTACGGTCTTCACTTTGTGCGTTACCCGTGGCAACAGACGTGCACAGCAAAACAGCTATGAAAAAAAACAGTGATCTACTCATCACGAGCCCCTCATATTTAAACAACGATCCATGACGACCGCAGTATGTGTTTGTCCTGAACCACAATCAACATAATCTTTGAAATAATATAATTGCCCGGTAGACTATGTTGCAAATCGATTACCCAGGCAACGGGTTTATTATGGAACAAATCTTGAAATCTGTAGTGGCCTTCTTATGTATGTCGGTTGCAATATCTTGCAGTGATTCCGAACAAACGGCTCAAAGTTCTTACCAGGGCGAAGCAGAAATAGAACTTCCGACGGTTGCCTTGATCATGAAATCACTGGCAAACGAATTTTTCGTTACCATGGCGGATGGAGCCAGGGCACATCAGGAATTATATGCCGGGCGTTACAATCTGGTTATTAATGGAATAAAGAACGAAGTGGACCTCGCTCAGCAGGTTGTCTTGATTGATCAAATGATAGCCTCCGGCGTTGATGCCATTGTCATCTCTCCGGCAGACTCAAAGGCTGTTGTTCCTGCATTGGCGCGAGCGAATGCAGCCGGTATTGCAATTATCAACATCGATAATCGACTGGAACAAGAAATACTCCGTGAATATGACTTGATAATTCCGTTTGTCGGACCGGACAATTTCCAGGGTGCGGAAATGGTCAGCAAATACCTGGCCTCACAACTGACGGCGGGTGATCAGGTCGCGATACTTGAAGGCGTACCCACTGCGTTTAATTCGCGCCAACGCACGGGCGGTTTCCGCAAGGCAATGATTGACTCGGGTATGGATATCGTGGCACAACAAAGTGCGCAATGGGATCAGACATTGGCAGTTACGGTAACCGCGGCTATGCTGGTGCAATACCCTGAGCTGGAGGCGATTTTGTGTGCAAATGACAACATGGCTCTGGGCGCGGCGGCGGCTGTCGTGCAAGCCGGCAAGGAAGATCAGGTAAAAATAGTCGGGTTTGATAATATTTCTGCGCTACATAACCTCATCAGGGAAGAACGTGTACTGGCAACAATAGATCAACACGCAGACCTGTTGGCCGTGTATGGTATAGAATACGCTCTTGATGCCTTATCTTCTGATTTGCCGTTAAAGGATAAAACCACCCCGGTTGACCTCATAACCAGAACCTCGATAGAGTAAACCGGAGATGGCGGCGGCTCGATTAAGTATCCGTAACCTTAACAAGTCGTTTTCAGTACCTGTCCTGACAAATGTCAACCTGACATTCGCCCGTGGCGAGATACATGCTATCGTTGGCGAAAATGGCGCCGGTAAAACTACCCTCGGCAGTATCCTGGCAGGTTTTCTGAATAAGGATAGTGGCGAGATACTCCTGGATGGAGTTGAATACGAACCGGCTAATCCGAAAGATGCTTTTGAGACCGGGATTTCCTGTGCCACGCAAGAATTGAGTTTGATTAATTCACTGAGTATTGCAGAAAATATAGCGTTAAGAAAATTACCCCACCGTTGTTCCATCATCGTTAAGGAGAAGCTCGAGAAACAGGCTCGCTCATTACTTCGGATTGTTGGTCTGGAAGCTCTTGACCCGAACACGCGCACAGAAACACTGGGCCTCGCCGAACGCCAACTGGTGGAAATTGCCAAGTCGATTTCCACTGATTGCAGAGTACTGATCCTGGATGAACCGACTGCTGCCCTGACAACGCAACAGGCCGCTGTGCTACATAATATCATTACCGAATTAGCAGCTTCCGGCACATCGGTGATTTACATCAGCCATCGCTTACAGGATGTGCTTGAGGTATCAGATACCATAACGGTTCTCAGAGATGGACGGGTTGTAACAACTGCTCCTGCAAGTTCGTTGAGTGTATCCCGGATTTTGGAACATATGAGTGGCAATATTCATTCCGGAAATAAAACCAGGCTGTCTGCTGCCGCACATAAACCTGCGGCAGTTCTTGCAGTGGATCACATAACCACAAAAGAGCTGCCCCATGAGATAAGTTTCACAGGATATTCCGGAGAAATAATCGGTATTGCCGGTTTATCCGGTGCGGGACGGAGTGAGTTATTAAATGCACTGTTCGGCTTGACTTCGTTGACCGGCGGTCATATCAGCCTTTACACCACAAATGGAAAAATTGACATCAATAATGCAAGAACAGCGAAAAGAGCAGGGGTGGCGTACCTGGGCGAGGACCGGCAATCCATGGGTTTGTACCCGGGTCATTCGATTTTAACGAATATGATGATTCCAGGTGTGTTGCATGGTTTTGCTTCATTAGCCCTGCTGGATAACGAACGTGAAATAGCTGCGGGTAACGAGTTAGTTGAAACGCTGAACGTTAAATGCAATGGCCTTGATAAGGATGTAGATCGGCTCAGCGGAGGAAATCAACAAAAAGTACTGATTGCCAGGTGGCTGCATTGTAATTCGGACATATTGCTGTTTGATGAACCTACCAGAGGGATTGACAGCGGCGCCAAGAACATGATCTACAACCAGATGTTCAATTTGCGGGATAATCAAAAGACCCTGTTGGTCACATCAGGCGAAATTGAAGAACTTATGGCGCTGAGCGATCGTATATTTGTCTTGTCGAATCGCAAGCTGGTAAAAATATTCAACGCAGATGACTGGTCCGAAGCAAAGATATTGGCAGCTTGCTTCAGTGAGTTTACAACACAAACTACGGATATGAATAAGTTCAAACAGCTACCCGGAAATTTCCCCGCCCGGTAGCAATATGAGCTGCGCCAATCCCATGAGATCATTCATAAAAGAACATTTTATTTTTGCCTCCCTGCTGCTATTGGTTCTATTTTTTAGCCTCGTTGCAGATAACTTTTTTTCAGTTGTAACCCTCAGAACGATTCTTAATCAGTTACCGGCGTTAACGGTTGTCACTGTCGGTATTACACTCGTTCTTATTGTAGGCGGTATCGATTTATCTGTCGGGTCAGTGCTTGGTTTCTGCGCCGCAGTCGTCGGTATGGCAATGATCGGCTGGGAGCTTTCCATTTTCACTGCATGTCTGTTTGGGATAGGTGCGGGAATACTCTGCGGCTCAATGAACGGCATATTGGTAGCATACCTTGGCTTGCCCTCTTTTATCGTGACCTTGGGTATGCTGGAAATGGCCCGTGGTATGGCTTATCTGACTACCAACTCACAGACCATGTATATCGGCGCTTCAATTCAGAAACTCGCACTGCCAATTTCAGGGACAGGTATTTCCCTGGCGCTAATCATTGCTTTTTTAACTGTCTTTGCCGCGCAGTTCATATTAACAAAAACAGTACCGGGGCGTAATATCATTGCTGTGGGCGCCAATGCCCAGGCAGCGAGAATGTCCGGCATTGATACAAAACTGTATCGCATGCTTGTGCTGGCTGTATCCGGGGCGCTCGCAGGTCTCGGAGGCATATTCAATATAGCCTACCTGGGGGCTGCCGATCCGAACGCAGGTATCGGTCTGGAGTTGGCCGCAATCGCAGCGGCAGTTATAGGCGGTACAAGTTTGAGGGGCGGGCGGGGTACTATTGTCGGGGCATTCGCAGGTGTGCTTATTATCGCGATATTACAAAATGGACTGGCACAGATAGGCGTATCGGAACCCGCAAAACGCTTGATAACGGGAGGTGTGATTATTATCGCTGTTTTTCTCGACAGCTGGCGTATCCGTAGGGAAAATGATTAATTTTCTACCACTTTTTGCCGTGGAGGTTTCATTGCGGCAACGGCGATGATGACGATCAACAACAGCGCTGCGTTCAGCTGGAACGCCGGGGAGAAACTACCCACCCTGTCGCCGATATAACCGGCGATGACGGGTCCCAGCATGGCCGCCGTAGTGATGAAGTTCATGGTGCCGAGTAATTCAGGATTATCTTTCTCCCCGAAATAATTCAGCAGCAGTAAGGCGGTAGCCAGGAAGCACATACCGAAGCCAAAACCTTCGCCGACGGCAAAGAAGATGAGGGCGGCCGGGTTATCTGCAACAGAGAGGGCCAGCATACCGATCAATTCACCGATCAATGCCGCAACCAGCAGCCATTTGGGATCAATCCGGGTGGCGATCATTCCTCCCAGGGCGCGGGATAAGGCGTTCACCGCGCCGTCTGCGCTCAGTACCAGCGTGGCGAGCGCCGTTGATATGCCAAGCATGCCCAGGTGGGTAAACGCCCAGCTGTTCATGGTCAGGGTACAGAATAATGTCAGCGTCAGCGCTGCAACAATCACGTAATACTGGGGTGTACGCAGCGCGTCCCGGTAGCGCCATTCGGTCTTTGTCTTGAACACCTTGTCGGAGGTTTTCTCTTCTTTCAACGCGTTTGCAGCGTCTGCATCCTCCTCTGCCGGCCGGTTATTTATGAACGCGATTGCAAGCACCATGAGGGTCAGGACTACTGCGGTCATGGACCACCAGTGTATGCGCCAGGAATCCGTATTACTGACAATGAAGGTGACGATAGGGGGACCGGCCACGGCGCCCAGCCCGCCCAGGGTCATATACATGCCGATAGCGAAAGAACGTCTGTCGGGCAACCAGTCATTAATCAAATGGATGCCCGGCACCGTCGCACACAGGGCAAAGCCCAGTCCCAGCAGGCTCGCTCCGAACCAGTACTGGTACAGTCCGGTCCCGGTGGAAATCAGGACAAAACCACATGCCATCGTGGCTGCGCCGATAACATAGGTCGCCTTGATACCGAAGCGCCGTATAGTCCAGGCCGGAACGGTGCCTGCCAGTCCCACCAGCAATGCCAGCAAGGAAAAACCCGTGCCCGCCTGGGACCAGCTCCAGGAAAATTCCTCGATCATATAGGGCAGCACGACACCCAGGGAACTGAAAGTTGCGGCCGTGATGAAGAAGAAGAATGCACTGGCGAGAGCGAACATCCACCAGCGGTTGAATTTCGTCGCCCCTGTCATTTTGACGACTGCCGGTATTGTGCCTGCAGATTAATTTTCTGCATGGAACAGTACACTGGTCATACTCAGTGATTTATGAGCGATAAAATCTGTCTCAATACTGACCGTATCTGTCTCTGCACTCGCGCCCAGGGTATACAGTAGCGGGCACAAATGCTCCGCTGAGGGCACGGATAGTGTGGCATCCTGCCCAAAGCGTTGATAATCCCAGATACCCTGCGGGTCATTACTCAGGATATGCCCCTTAATCCTGTCATTGAACCGTACTGCCCAGTCATAGGCAGGAGCTGCGGGGTTCGACCAGTCCATCAAAGCCAGGTTATGCACGATATTGCCGCTGCCCATAATCAATATGCCTTCCCGCCGTAACGGCCGCAGGCGCTGTCCAATCCGGTAGTGCCAGTCCAGCGGCTTATCCAGATCCAGGCTGAGCTGGACCACCGGGATTTCCGCTTCCGGGTGAGATTTGATTAATACTGACCAGGTGCCGTGGTCCAGACCCCAGGATTGGTCCATTGTTACGGGTACCGGCGCCAGCAACTCACACACCCGTTGAGCCAATTCGGGTTTGCCCGGAGCAGGATATTGCAGTTCGAACAACGGAGCCGGCAGAGACCTGCCGAAATCATGGATCGTTTTCGGCGCCTCCATGGCGGTAACCGCACTGCCGTGTGTATACCAGTGCGCTGATATGCACAAAATGGCTTCGGGTCGTTCCATGCGGCCGGCGATACGATGCCAGGTCTGTGTTGCTTCATTATCTTCGATGGCATTGGCAGGGCTGCCATGTCCGAAGAAGACAACAGGCATGGTGGATTGGCTGGCATTTCGGGGGACTGGGGCCGGCATCTTTTTTTGCATACTTACTCCATGATATGAACCGTACGCAGATTACCATAATGCTACAAGAAAGATGAGTAAATCAGTACTTGATGGAGATATCTCATTTCCCGCCGGTAATGTATCGGACGCAACCGCCCTAATCTACTGGTAGCTGCCGTTATTTCCGAGCATTGTCCGGAAGAAGTATGTCAGTTTGTCGCTAGTACTCTTTCAACCTGATATTGCCATGTTCAGCGGGTCGGGAAGCGGTTGAGCGCAAGGCGCGCCGTGCGGGGAATGGCGAGTCCTTGCCAAGCGGTGCAACGCCGCGGGCGACCGCTTCCCGGCCCGCCCGCAGGGAGCCACACAGCGGCGCCAATACGGCGTTGCAGCCCTTGGCAAGGACGCGCCATTCCCTGCGGGCTGCGCCTTGTCTTGACGCCGCTGTGTGGCTCTGAACATGGCAATATCAGGTTGAAAGAGTACTAGTTTAGTGAAAAATATGTGAAGAATTCAGGAGGACAGTGTTATTGTCGGCTTATAGTATAAGCCTGTATGTGATAGTACAATTAAATGACAGTAATTCGATTTACCGATGTTTCCCTATGACCTGTTGTGAGTGACAAAATGACATGATTACGATCCCGCTATGGCTGCTGCTGTCTGTATCAGCCCTTATCCTTGTGTTGCTGGTCGTCATACTCGGCAAACTGTCATTGAACCGTAACGGGGACACGGAAAAAATTCTGCGTGAGGAATTACGCACGAGTCGGCAGGAGGCCCATGGCAATGCCCGCAGCCTGCGTGAAGAAGTCGCCAAGACGCAAAAAGAAGCCAATGACAGCGTCGTCAAAGCAATCGGTGAGATGAGCAAGTCCCAGCAGGCACGCCTTGACGCTGTTGAGCGTAGGATCAAGGAGCTGAGCGATAAAAATGAAATAAGAATAGGTCAGCTGCGGGACACACTGGATACGAAAATGAAGACTTTGCAGGACGGTAATGACAGGAAGCTCGAGCAAATGCGCCAGACGGTGGATGAAAAATTGCAGAGCACGCTGGAGAAGCGTCTGGGTGAATCCTTCAAAATCGTCAGCGAGCGCCTGGAGGCGGTACAACGCGGACTGGGTGAAATGCAGAACCTGGCGACCGGCGTGGGTGATCTGAAACGGGTACTGACCAATGTCAAGGCGCGGGGAACCTGGGGAGAGGTGCAACTCGGCGCTATCCTGGAGCAGATGTTGACTCCCGATCAGTATGACAGGAACGTCAGGGTGCACCCCTCATCCGGCGAAGTTGTCGAGTTTGCCATTCGCCTGCCCGGCGCCGAGGCCGAGGGAAACATGTGGTTGCCGATAGATTCGAAATTCCCCCAGGAAGATTATCAACGTCTGGTCAACGCCACGGATAGCGCAGATGCGGATGCCGTCGATCAATCGCTGAAGGCATTGACCCGCGCGATTGAGAATTCGGCAAAGACCATATCGGAAAAATATATTGCGCCCCCGGCAACCACCGACTTTGCCATCATGTTCCTGCCCACGGAAGGTCTGTACGCGGAAGTGCTCAGACAACCCGGATTGGTCGAAAAACTTCAGCACGCGCACAGGGTGGTTGTTACCGGGCCGACAACATTGTCCGCCACCTTGAGTAGTTTGCGAATGGGTTTTCGTACCCTGGCCATAGAACAACGCTCAAGCGAGGTATGGCAAATACTCGCGGCCGTCAAAACCGAGTTCGGCAAGTTCGGCGACGTGTTGTCCAGGGTTAAAAGACAACTGGATACGGCTTCCAATACCATCGACGAGACGGGAGTCCGCACCCGCGCCATGGCGAGAAAACTCCGTGAAGTCGAGGCATTGCCGGGAGAAGAATCGGTCAAAATGCTGGAACTTTCCGACGAAATTTTAGCCACAGAGGACACAGAGGACACAGAGGACACAGAGAGCACAGAAGATATAGAGTAATGACAGGTTTGGATAGGCTTAAAAAGCCTATCCAAACCTGTTTTCGTTTATCTGCACTAATCTGCGCTAATCCGCGGATATAGCCATTCCGGCAGTTTCTTTTTCCTCTATCTCAATGGTGAGTTCGTCGTCTTCTGCCGAGACGATGACGTGGCCGCCGTGCAGCAGTTTACCGAACAGCAGTTCTTCCGCCAGTTGTTTCTTTATCTTTTCCTGGATAAGGCGCGCCATGGGTCGGGCGCCCATGATCTTGTCATAGCCGTGTGTGCACAGCCAGAGCCGGGCGGATTCATCCACGTCGATGACGACTTTCTTGTCGTCGAGTTGCGCCTGCAGTTCAACCAGGAATTTATCCACTACGTTTAGTATGGTCTTGTGGTCCAGCGCATTGAATTCAATGATGGCGCTCAGGCGGTTACGGAATTCCGGGCTGAAGGTCTTGATGATGGCTTCCATGGCGTCCGAACTGTGATCCTGCTGGGTAAAACCGACTGAAGCCCGGCTTATGCGGTCTGCCCCGGCGTTGGTGGTCATGATGATGATCACGTTGCGGAAATCAACGTGACGGCCATTGGTATCCGTGAGGGTACCGTGGTCCATGACCTGCAGCATCAGGTTAAAGACGTCGGGATGCGCCTTTTCCATTTCGTCCAGGAGCAGTACGCAGTGGGGGTGTTTGTTGATCTCATCAGTCAGGAGACCACCCTGGTCGAAACCCACGTATCCCGGCGGTGCGCCAATCAGGCGGGAGACCGTATGGCGTTCCATGTATTCGGACATATCAAAGCGGATCAACTGGATACCCATGGCATTGGCCAGTTGTTTACTGATTTCCGTTTTCCCGACTCCGGTAGGTCCGGCCAGCAGGAACGCGCCTATGGGCTGTCCCGGGTCACCCAGCCCCGAGCGCGCCATCTTGATGGCCGTGGCAAGGCTTTCGATAGCCTTGTCCTGACCGAAGACGACCATTTTCAGGTTGCGATCAAGGTTCTTCATGATATCCCGGTGTGACGTAGTCACCGTTTTCGGCGGGATGCGCGCTACCTTGGCGACAATGTTTTCAATGTCCTGTACCCCGATGGTTTTTTTGCGCCTTGAAGGTGGCAGCAACTGCTGTGATGCGCCGGCTTCATCTATGATGTCGATAGCTTTATCAGGCAGGTGGCGATCGGTAATGTAACGTTCCGCGAGTTCCGCTGCCGACCGTAATGACTGGACCGTGTAACGCACATGGTGATGATCTTCAAAACGGGATTTCAATCCCTGTAATATCTTGACGGTTTCTTCGATGGAAGGCTCGGCCACGTCAATTTTCTGGAAGCGCCGCGCCAGGGCCCGGTCTTTCTCGAAAATACCGCGGAATTCCTGGTAGGTAGTGGAGCCGACACATTTAATGTCACCGGACGCCAGCACCGGTTTGATAATATTGGAGGCATCCATGACTCCGCCCGAGGCGGCGCCGGCGCCGATAATGGTATGTATCTCATCAATGAACAGAATTGCGCCTTCGTGACGCATGAGTTCGGCAATGACGCCCTTGAGCCGTTTTTCAAAATCGCCGCGATACTTGGTCCCGGCCAGCAGGGCGCCCATATCCAGGGAAAAAATTGTGCAGTCCAGCAGCACTTCCGGCACTTGCTTGTCGACAATCTGTTTGGCGATGCCTTCGGCGATGGCGGTTTTGCCGACACCGGCTTCGCCGACGAACAGCGGATTATTCTTGCGGCGCCGACACAGGATCTGGATAGTCCGTTGCACCTCGTGTTCGCGGCCGATAAGCGGGTCAATCTTGCCGAGTTCCGCCTGTTGATTCAGGTTGGTCGTGTAATTTTCCAGCGGATTGTTGCCGCTTTCATCCTGGCGCGATTCGTCGTAGTCGCCGGAATTGGTTGAATTCCCGGTTTCGTCCTCCGGGCTTTTTGCGATGCCGTGAGCGATGTAATTCACCATATCAAGCCTGGCGATGTTTTGCTGGTGCAGGAAAAAAGCGGCATGGGATTCACGTTCGCCAAAAATGGCGACCAGGATATTGGCGCCGCTGACTTCTTTACTACCGGACGACTGTACATGCTGTACGGCCCGCTGGAACACCCGTTGAAAGCCCAGGGTAGGTTGAGTCTCACGCTCGTCATTGTCACTGAGACGTGGGGAATTATCCTCAATAAAGCGGGTAAGTTCGCTATGCAATTTCTCCATATCGGCGCCGCAGGCCCGCAACACCTTGAGCGCGGCCGGGTTATCCAGCAATGCCAGTAACAAATGCTCAACCGTCACGAATTCGTAGCGTTTGTCGCGTGCATTGCGGAACGCGTCATTCAGTGTCTGTTCCAGGTCTTTATCGAGCATAACGGTATCCGTATGTCAGTGGGCTTGCTCCATTGTACATTTTAATGGATGTTCGTGTTCCCGTGAGTAATGATTTACCTGCACGACTTTGGTTTGGGCAATTTCATGAGTAAAGACACCACACACTCCCATGCCGCTGGTGTGTACTTCCAGCATGATCCGCGTCGCGGTTTCCCGGTCAAGGCAAAAAAATATTTCCAGGATGTGGACCACAAATTCCATGGGCGTGTAATCATCATTAAGCAGAATAACCTTGTAGAGAGGCGGACGTTTTAACTTTGGCTTGGCCTCCAGTAACGCCAGGTCATCATTGTAACGTTCGTGAGTTTTCTCAGACATTGCGGTCCCATATCGTGTGATTTACTAATGATAGCGTAACAGGATATGACTGCCAATAGCGTAATTTCGCAACTGCTCCCCGATAACCTTGTTCCGGGATACAGCATGAGCCGACGGGGCATCTGTAACAGATTTGCAGGCGCTGTTATGACAGTGTATATTCTCGGTTTTAGTTTTTTGTTAAGGAGAATTAGATGAGTAATGAGCTAGGGCAGATTGAGCGGGATTGGATGGAGAATCCGCGTTGGAAAAACGTCAGGCGGGATTATAGCGCCGCTGACGTAGTAAAATTAAGGGGTTCAGTGCAGATTGAACATACACTGGCGAAACGCGGCGCCGAGAAGTTATGGGCTCTGGTGAACAACGAAGATTATATTAACAGTCTGGGCGCGGTAACCGGCGGTCAGGCCGTACAACAGGTGAAAGCCGGGGTAAAGGCTATCTACCTGTCGGGCTGGCAGGTAGCGGCCGACGGCAATACATCAGAGACCATGTATCCTGATCAATCACTTTATGCGGTCGATTCAGTTCCCACCGTGGTTCGACGCATTAACAATGCCTTTAAGCGGGCCGATGAAATCCAGTGCGCCAGGGGTGGAGGGGATATGGATTACTTTGCGCCGATTGTCGCCGACGCCGAAGCCGGGTTTGGCGGTGTCCTGAATGCCTTTGAATTGATGAAGGGGATGATTGAAGCCGGCGCCGCCGGTGTGCATTTTGAAGACCAGCTTGCCTCCGTCAAGAAATGTGGCCACATGGGTGGAAAAGTGCTGGTGCCCACCCAGGAAGCGGTCCAGAAGCTGGTGGCGGCAAGGTTGGCGGCGGATATTATGGGCGTGCCGACCGTTGTCCTGGCCAGGACAGATGCTAATGCTGCTGCGCTGCTCACCTCCGATGTAGATGAAAGAGATCATCCGTTCGTCACCGGCAAGCGAACCGCAGAAGGATTTTATGTTACCAGCGCCGGACTTGAACAGGCGATTGCCCGGGGCCTGGCCTACGCGCCATACGCGGATTTACTCTGGTGCGAAACAGCGGTACCGGACCTGGACGAGGCCAAGCGTTTTGCCGAGGCAATCCGCGGGGAATACCCGGAGCAACTGCTGGCCTATAATTGCTCGCCGTCTTTCAACTGGAAGAAGAACCTGGATGACATCACCATAGCCAAATTTCAACGTGAGTTGGGGGCCATGGGTTATAAATACCAGTTCATTACCCTGGCGGGTATACATAACATGTGGTACCACATGTTTGATCTTGCCCATAACTATGTGAACAGAGGTATGACGGCTTATGTCGAGATGATACAGGAGCCGGAATTTGCTGCGGCGAAAAAGGGCTATACCTTTGCCTCGCACCAGCAGGAAGTGGGCGCCGGCTATTTCGATGAAGTGACTAACGTGATACAGGGTGGCCGCTCATCGGTAACCGCGTTGGCGGGTTCCACGGAAGAGGAGCAGTTTGACAAGGCGGCCAGTAACTGAGGAGAGAAGAAAGAGAACCGGGAAAGCAGGGGCGTAGATTTCGCCCCTGCGCATCCCCAAACAGTCTGATGAGTTTCAGAACAGGTTTCCAGGAGCGCCTGGCAGAACTTAAGGAACGGAAACCGCAAACTTTCCCTGAACACCTGCTGCCCGGCACATTCTCCAGTGCTGCCGTATTATTACTGTTCTGGCCGGGCCCGGATGATGCCGTTGAAGTCGTTTTCACGAAACGTACCGAGACTGTTTCCAGTCATCGCGGGCAGGTGTCCTTCCCCGGTGGAGTATTTCATGCCGGTGACACGGACATGGCCGCTACTGCTTTACGGGAAACTCAGGAGGAACTTGATATTGACCCTGGCGCCGTCACCATAATGGGACGCATGGACGATGCCTATAGTATCGCCGGCCACCACGTAATCCCTTACGTGGGCTGGACCGACAAGGCGCCTGAGATTACGCCAAATACCGATGAAGTGGCGCAGGTGATCATTGCCGACGTCCGGGTGTTGTTGCTCCCCGAAGTGAATACCACACATACCGTTGATTTTTTCGGCAAACCACGAACAACCCATGCTTTTGACTGGGACGGTGGTTACGTTTGGGGACTTACCGCCGACCTGCTGCTGGAGTTTCTCACCTGGATCAAACGCGAACCCTCCGATCGCTTTCAGTTGCGCCTGCAAAAAATGGGTGAGGTGACCAGGAATCAAACTCGATAACCGTAAGCTTGGTTTCTTAGTGGGCCACCTACCCCCCGCAAACTTCCTTTTTTTGTGGTAATACTCACATATCTTTCGCCCAATTTCTGAAATACTACAGAGAAGTCAAAATAATACTAGACAACAAATCAAAATAGGAATATAAACTATACGGATAAAGAAACACTACCTATTCTGTTGGGGTTTAACTGCAAGTGGCGAATGAAGTTTATAAGTTGCGCTGGGGAATTGAGAGACGTCTTGAGTTCATAGAATTCCGTCTTTTCTGGGAAGGCGGAGTCAATCGATCGGATATTATTAGCGAATTCGGAGTATCAGTGCCTCAGGCGTCAAAGGACTTAACCCTTTATCAAGAGCGGGCTCCCGATAATATCTACTATGACCGTAGTCGAAAAAAATATTTTTCTCAAGACAACTTTCAACCCAAATATAATATGCCGGATGCTGATGCCTATCTCGAATGGAAAGCTGTAAATACAACTCCCAACAAAAGTTCTACGGGTCATAAGGATATGGCGGTTTTGTGCATGGATAAGCTACCTACTCCACAACGTAGAATCGATGTAACGGTTCTTCGGTCCTTGTTGGAATGTGTGCGTGAAAGGCAATCAATTGAGATTTTGTATCAATCCACGAATGTAACTCGACCAGAGCCTGAGTGGCGCCGCGTCTCTCCTCACGCCTTTGGCAGTGATGGGTTACGCTGGCACGTTCGAGCTTTCTGCCATATCGCCTGGAAATTCAAGGACTTCATTCTATCTCGTTGTCTTGATTTTAGGTCATTCGATAAGGCAGATGCTGATGCAACGGACGATAAATACTGGATGGACTATTTTTCAGTCTTACTATATCCGAATCCAAGGCTTTCTATCAGTCAGCAAAAAGTTATCGCTCAGGACTTTACTATGGAGAATGGTGAAGTAGTAGTACCTGTACGCCGCGCTATGCTTTATTATTTCAGTAAACGCCTTCGACTTGATCTTGCAGACAATATTGATGACCCACGAGAAGCTCCGGTCATCGTAAAAAATCGGGCCGCTTTCGATGCCGCTCTATCGGAGGCGACACAATGAAATCTCAGAATTTCGAGATCCTTCGCCCAAGCCAACCCGAACTGGCAGATCTTGGCGGTTTTGCAGAAGCTTATGCCCATACTGATCCGGCGAGCGCGCTTGTCAAGCTCAGACTGTTTGCTGAGAATTTGACAAAGGACATCTATCGTGATCTAGGTCTGCCTAAACCTGAACAGACCACATTCTTAGATTTATTAGATAACGAAGCATTTTCTGCTATCACTCCAAGAGTAGTATTGAACAAACTTCATGCCCAGCGTATTCACGGGAACAAAGCTGCTCATGGTGAGCTTGTAAAAATTGATAAAGCTCTATGGCTTTTACAGGAGGCGTATGATCTCGCCCGTTGGTTCTTCATTCAATATGAGGGGGGTGAGGTCAAGGACCTCCCCGCATTCAAACAGCCGCTGCCGCAAGCTCAGCATGATGGAAAAGCCGGCTTCAAGCGTGAAAAGCGCCAACTTATGGAAAAGCTGGCTGTGCAGGAGGCTCAGCTTGAGACGCTATTGCAGGAGTTGGAAACAGCCAGGAAAACGGCCCCCATTGCCGGGAAGACATTGGACCTGTCCGACGCTATTGAAGCCTCTAGCCTGGATACTGCTGAACTGCTGGAGTTTGACGAGGCTACTACAAGAACTCGCATCATCGATAGTCTTCTGGCGACCGCGGGTTGGAGTATCCAACCGGCAGCGGGAAAAATAACGGACGTCGGGAAAGAAGTGGAAGTTCATCACCAGCCAACCAAATCGGGCCTGGGTTATGCCGATTACGTCTTATGGGACGATGACGGCAGCCCCCTCGCAGTGATAGAAGCAAAAAAGACATCGGTCGATCCTGAACGAGGGCGTAAACAAGCGCAGCTCTACGCTGACGGCATTGAAAAGATGCACGGGAAGCGTCCGGTTATCTTTTATACCAACGGCTATGACATCTGGATGTGGGATGATGCAGCCGGCTATCCGCCACGAAAAATACACGGCTATTATTCCAGGGACAGCCTCCAGTACCTGGTGAATTTCCAACGAGATAACAGCAAGGCGCTTAACTCGCTTCAGCCGAATCCCGAAATAGCGGGTCGGCTTTATCAAATTGAGGCAATCAAGAGGGTATTGGAACACTTCGCCGGCAAACACCGAAAGGCGTTGCTGGTCCAGGCTACCGGCACCGGGAAGACGCGTGTTGCTATTGCTTTGACTGATCTTCTCATCCGCGCTGGCTGGGCAAAGCGAGTGCTGTTTCTCTGTGATCGCAGGGAATTGAGAAAACAGGCAAAAAACGTATTCAGCGATTATCTCTCTGAACCCATCCGCATTATCAATTCCAGAGTGGACAGGCAAGCGCCGGAGCGAATTTTTCTGGCAACCTATCCGGCCATGCGGAACGTGTATCAGTCATTCGATGTCGGTTTCTTCGATTTGATCATTGCCGATGAGTCCCATCGCAGTATCTATAATGTGTATGGAGATATGTTCCATTATTTTGATTGTCTCCAGCTTGGCCTGACGGCGACGCCTGTGGATTTTGTTACGCGTAGCACGTTCAAGTTGTTCGGTTGCGAAGGGCTGTTGCCGACTGCGAATTATGATCTTGAAACAGCAGTAGAAGAGGGCTGGCTCGTCCCGTTTGAAGTGTATGAGCATACAACGCAATTTCTGCGGGAAGGAATTAAACTCGATATTCTTACCAAGGAGCAAATTCAGGAATTAGAAGAGCAAGGGGAAGACCCGTTCCAATACGACTTTTCATCTGAGCAAATCGACAAAATCATCTACAACAAGGATACCAATCGAGCCATTCTGCGTAACCTGATGGAAAAGGGCTTGGATGACGGTATCGGCCACCTGCCGGGCAAAAGCATCATTTTTGCCCGGAACCATCATCACGCCGTTCTTATGCGACAGATGTTTGACGAGATGTATCCCCAATACGGTGGTCGCGTCTGCCAGGTTATCGATAACTATGATCCGCGCGCAGAGCAACTCATTGATGATTTCAAGGGCGAGGGAACCAATCCTGATCTGACTATCGCCGTCTCTGTGGATATGCTGGATACGGGCATCGATATTCCTGAAATTCTCAATCTTGTTTTTGCCAGGCCGGTCAAATCGCCGGTCAAGTTCTGGCAGATGATTGGCCGGGGTACCCGGCTCAGAGAAGACTTATTCGGCCCCGGTCAGGATAAGACAGTTTTTCGTATCTTTGACCACTGGGGAAATTTTGAGCGCTTCGAAACAAGCTACCGGCCGGCCAACCCGAAGCCATCAAAGTCACTGGCACAGAGCGTTTTTGAAGAGCGGTTACTGCTTGCCGACATTGCTCTGCAAAAAGGTGAAACGGCGGTGTTTGATACCGTTATCGATCTGGTAAAACAGGACATAGAGGCGTTGCCCGAAGAATCCGTGGCGGTACGGGAGAAATGGCGGGAAAAACGCGCGCTGTCGGCAGACGCGACACTGAAGGAATTTGCGCCCGAAACGCTCGTGAAACTCAGGCAGGATATTGCCCCACTCATGCAATGGCGTAACATCCGTGGCATGGCCGACGCATATACTCTGGATTCCCTCATAGCCCGTATTCAGACGGCTGTTCTGCAAGATTCGGGAGCCGTGGATGATCTCAAGAGCAGATTGCTGGACTATCTAGCCACTCTCAAGATGCACCTTAACCCGGTACGTGAGAAGGCTGAGGACATCAAGCGGGTCAAGTCTGATGAATTCTGGCGTGACGTGAGCGTGTTGGAACTGGAAGACATACGCAAATCGTTACGCGAAATCATGCATCATCGTGATCACAAGAAGGCAAACCCGCTCCCTCCAAAGGTCATTGACGTATCAGAGAATGATGCCGAATTTCAATACCACCGTCGCCCGACAAACCTGAAGACCGTTGATATGAAGGCGTATCAACAAATCATCGAAACGGAACTCAAGCGACACTTCGACAGTAATCCGACCCTGCAGAAAATTCGCGCGGGCGTTCCGGTTTCTGAAGATGATATCAAGTCATTAGTCTCATTGGTATT
Source organism: Gammaproteobacteria bacterium (assembly GCA_965205405.1). Lineage (GTDB taxonomy): Bacteria > Pseudomonadota > Gammaproteobacteria > Eutrophobiales > Eutrophobiaceae > JAAXHV01. The sequence continues at coordinate 12,422 of OZ242169.1, read as the reverse complement.
GGTACAAAGTCCAAACGCAAGCAGGGAGGTGTTGCAGCAATTTTTTTCTGAAACGGCAATTCCCCTTGAGTTCGCGATCCGGTCTATTGTCGGCCTCGACCCTGATGCCGTTGCATCCCATTTCGCGACGTTTGCTCAGAAACATCCCGCGCTGACGGCAAAACAAACTCGTTTTCTGAGTATTCTGCAGAACCATATCGCTCGTTTTGGTTCAATCACCCTTGATCATCTATATGAACAGCCCTTTACCGTTGTGGATGTTAATGGGCTGGATGGTGTTTTTAATAAGCCCGAGGAGGTCGACGATCTGCTTGATATTCTGGATATTTTCGTATCGCCTGATCCGATAAGTGAGCGAATAGAAAATGTGACCGAGAGGAGGGAACAACAGTGATTACCGGACAGCTCAAGCGCCAGGTTGATATGCTCTGGACAGAGTTCTGGCAAGGCGGAATTACCAATCCATTAACGGTGATTGAACAAATCACCTTTTTGATGTTTGCCCGCCTGCTTGACATCAATGAGACCCGTGATGAAAACCGCATGAAGCGGACCGGGAGATCATTCCAGCGACGTTTTTCGGATAAGCAACAAAACCTGCGCTGGTCACAATTCCGCCATCTTGGAGCCGACAGCATGTTGCCGTTGGTACGTGATGATGTATTCCCACATTTTCGGAAGGAGTCCACCAGTGGCACAGCCTTCGCTGAGTTCATGAAAGACGCCCAATTGATGATCCAGAAGCCGAGTCTGCTGGTAAAAGCAGTCAACATGATTGACCAATTACCACTGACAGAAGGTGACACAAAGGGTGACCTGTACGAGTATTTACTGAGTAAGCTGACAACTGCCGGTATCAACGGGCAGTTCCGTACTCCCAGGCACATCATCCGCTTGATGGTCGATATGATGCAGCCAAAGCCTGCTGAGGTCATCGGCGATCCTGCCTGCGGCACTGGCGGGTTTCTGGTCCAGGTGATGCAATACCTGATGGAAGCTTACACTTCGCCGGAAGGGATTTTTGAAGAATCCGACCCCGAGACGGGCAAGACAGAGAAGCTCTACACCGGTGATCTGCTGCGAGATGATGATCGTAAACACATCCGTACCAGCATGTTTCACGGGTTCGATTTTGATGCGACCATGCTGCGTATCGCCGCAATGAATCTGATGCTGCACGGCGTGGATAGTCCCGATATTCACTATCAGGATACGCTGAGCGCGGGTTTTACAGATCGGTTTCCTCAAGCCGCGCGCGAGGGTTTCGATTTGATCCTGGCTAATCCACCCTTTAAAGGCAGCCTCGATTTTGAGGACGTGCATGCCTCTCTGTTGAGACAGGTAAAAACCAAAAAGACGGAACTGCTGTTCCTGGCGCTGATCCTGCGTATGCTCAAGACCGGTGGGCGCTCTGCGACTATTGTGCCCGATGGCGTCCTGTTCGGTTCATCCCGGGCTCACGTAAGCATGCGTAAACTACTTGTGGACAACAACCAGCTTGAAGCGGTAATTTCCCTGCCAAGCGGCGTTTTCAAACCTTACGCCGGGGTTTCGACCGGCGTTCTCGTATTTACCAAAGGCGGCCGAACGGACAATGTCTTCTTCTATGATGTCCAGGCAGACGGCTATTCGCTTGATGACAAGCGCGAGCTGGTTGACGAGAACGACCTGCCTGACTGTCTTGACAGGTGGGTAACGCGGGACCTGAAACGGAACAAAGAGCGGACTGACAAGGCCTTTTTTGTACCCGCCGAAGAAATTCGCAAGTCGAACTATGACCTTTCTTTAAATCGATACAAGGAAACAGTTTATGAGGAAGAAGAGTATGAATCGCCAAAGATCATCCTCGATAAAATGAAGATGTTGAATGAAGAAATCTCAAAAGACCTTGTTGAACTAGAGGAGATGTTGGGATCATGATAGAGCGCTTTGACGACATCTTCGAGTTTACAGGAAAGACCGGGCATCCTGCTTCGTTTGGTTCTGCCGTCGGGACATTTCCATTTTTCACCTCAAGCCAGGAAAAGATTCTCCATACGGAGAGTTCAGATAGGGAGGGGCCGGCCTTGGTCTTCGGAACAGGTGGAAGTGCTTCAGTACACTATATTGATGGACCTTTTTCAGCATCAAATGATTGTTTTATTGTTGTCCCTAAAAATGGTTGTGCTGATAGCACCAAGTTTTATTATCATTATCTGAGGAAAAATATACATCTGTTGGAAGCAGGTTTCAGAGGCGCGGGTTTAAAACACATTTCAAAATCCTATCTCTCATTTTTGCCCCTTCCCACTGCTTCTGAAACCACCAAGCGCCGCGTAGTTGAGATACTTGATAAGGCTGAATCCATTCGCCGGAAACGCGAGCGGGCTGTGGTAAAGGGGGATGAATTTCTCAAATCCGTTTATGTCCAAAGGTTTGGACGCTTAAATCCAGATTATACCGACTGGGCATCCTATTCGGTGGAGCAACTTGCCGACAAACGCAAAGGATCAATCCGTTCCGGTCCATTTGGTAGTGCCCTTAGACATGGTGAATTCGTTGATGAAGGTATCGCCGTGCTTGGCATCGATAATGCAGTTCAGAATAGGTTTACCTGGGGCGAAAGACGCTTTATCACAAGAGAGAAGTATGAAGGACTCCGCCGTTATCGCGTATTTCCCAATGACGTTATCGTTACAATCATGGGGACTGCGGGTCACTCTGCTGTTGTTCCTGAGGATATTCCCACAGCTATTTCTACTAAACATCTTGCCGCGATTACATGTAATTCAAACTTAATGCATCCCGAGGTTCTATCCTTCGCGATTCACTCTGATCCGGCAGTTGTCAAACAGATAAACAAACAAAAAAAAGGCGCAATCATGGCCGGATTGAATCTTGGGATTATTCGTAAGCTTGTCGTCAACCTTCCACCAATGGAAGAACAAAAACGCTTTGTCGCCATTTTGTTGAAGACACGCGAGATGATAAGCCATTTGACTAATCCGGTATCTGACGGATCAGTTCTATCTAAATCCCTATCGCAGGGCGCATTTCGTGGCGAACTGTGAGGATCCACGATGCGCTTAAACAGAATTGAAATAGAGAATTTCAAAGGCATCGGTTTACGCCAATCTATCGACCTTAAGCCAATTACCCTGCTATTCGGCCCCAATAGCGCAGGGAAAAGCACGATCCTGCAAGTCTTACATTACCTGCGCGAAATTCTCGAACGTCGAAACACCAATCCCGACCAGACTATTGCGGGTGGCTTGACTGATCTCGGCGGTTTTGCAACGTTTGTACATAATCAGGATCGATCTTTGCCGATAGTCCTCAAGTTGGAGCTTCTTCTTGAGGATGAACAGGGGAATGAACGTTTGCCTCTGAATTCAGGCGTCAGTGCAAACGAAGACGTCTTTCATGCCCTTCAGATTATGTACATATCAGGTCAAACCGACGAATATGGTTTTAACCCTCTTGTTAAGCATATAGGACTCACGGTTGAGGTCCGCTGGAGCAATTTAATACAAGGCTCTTATGTTGCCATGTTGGGAATCGAGATGAATGGGGAGCCTTTAGCCATGCTTAAGTCGCCTCCGCAAATGGGTCGAGCGCAAGTGAGTGGTTTTAACTTTGCGCACCCACTGTTTGAACAAATCTCCCATCCTGAAGATGATGTTTCAGTGCCTTATGAAGGTGATGAAATATTATCTCCCGAAGAAGCGGAAGAGTTACGTCGCGAGCCGTTTTCGTCTCCGTTGGGGAGCGAAATTTGGGAACTCTCCCGTGAATTGTCAGCAGATGCCACGGTGTCAGAAAATCAGGACAACAATTTCCGCATTGCAGTAAAAACACCCTTGGACGCATTACCTGATTTGGAAAATCCACTTGAGCTTGACCTCGTAGATATTGATGGCGCAGTTAGAGAGACGGGTGAATATAAACTCGAACAACAACGGCGCGCTGGCTTTGCCATGCTGCTTGATGAAATGATTCTCGGCCCCATGCGTATTGTGCGCGACTACCTGAACGCGCTGACTTACATCGGTCCCTTGCGTGAGATTCCCGACCGTGGTTATCGTCCCCGTCTCTCCGCTGACGAAGCCCGTTGGGCGCAAGGCCTGGCTGCCTGGGATTTGCTTTATACAGACTCGGATGGAAAATTGCTGAATGAGATCAACTCCTGGATGTCCGGCGATGCGCGGCTACAGACCGGTTATCAACTGGAAAGAACCCAGATCAGGGAAATTCCGGTTCCAAGCCCTTTTCATCATTTATTCAGCCGTGACCTGACCGAGGATGACCTGGGAGATTTGCAGGAACTCTACACTACGTTGAGTATTCGCACAGAAATCGCTCTGCGCGAATTGGACAAGGGCATTATTGTCATGCCGTGTGACGTGGGAGTCGGCATATCACAGATGATACCGGTGATAGTAGGCTGTCTCAGGGATAAGGCTGGCCTGCTCATTATCGAACAACCTGAACTGCACATACATCCGGCGATCCAGGTGAGGCTCGGTGATCTTTTCATCTATACGTCTCAATCTGAAAAAGATTATGTCAACTCCCAAAAGTCGTTGCTTATTGAAACGCACAGCGAACATATTATTCTCCGTATATTGCGCCGAATTCGCGAAACCACAGAGAATGAACTGCCGCCAGGCGCTACAGGTCTCAAGCCTGAAGATTTGTCTGTAATTTATGTGGATAAGACGGAAGAAGGCGTCCAACTTCGTAACTTGCGCGTGGACGAAGAAGGCGAGTTTATCGATCGCTGGCCGAAGGGCTTTTTTGACGAACGGACGGACGAATTGTTCTGATGCTGTACGAGTATGCGGTAGAACCTAAGGCAATTGGAGCAAGTTGGGACAGCTTTCGCTCACTCATTAGTTTGTTCGGCTTTGATCGCGGAAGGCTGATTTCCAGGTTTCCGAAGACCTGGGAACGAAAAGTAATCGAAGCGGCGGAGGCATCAGGGATGAGAGACGTTAAGTTACTGAGCCTTAAAAACCGCTTACAGAAAGCAAAGACAGGGATGCTGATTCGCACTGGCCGCAAGTACGACCCTGCCGCTGGAGACTGGCTGGATAATGCAATACGGCAGCACTCTCTGGACCCATTCCGCGCAATTATCGCCACTGAAAATCGAGAAGATAAAGACTTTATTCTGATAGCTGATGATATTGACGATGAAATCCAATTGATGGAGGCATCAAGCAGTCGGGAAGTTCCCCGAACGGGAAAAGACCTAGCGGAGGCAATGTCACTCCTGCTTAAGTTCGCAAAAGAAGTACTGTTCATCGACCGATATTTCGATCTCGAAAATGATCGCTACAAGGAAACCCTGAAGGAGTTACTGTCTGTCATTGCTGAAAATAGCCTGCATAACGTGTGTTGCGAGATCCATTTCCACGATCATCGAGAGAGACCATCAATCGATTATGTCGAACAAAATGCAGGTAACTGGCTTGCCGGCGTTATACCAGGCGGCATGTCCGTAAAAATATATGTTTGGCAGGAGAAAGAATACGGCGCCGACTTCCATGCAAGATTTCTGCTTACCGATATCGGAGGTATTAGTGTAGATGCCGGATTTTCAGCAGAAGGCTCTCATCAAGAAGTGCTTTTAACATTGCTTGATTATGAGCGTTGCCAAAAAAAGCTGGCTGCATTCAGATATGATTCCAAAGACTATGAACTTATCAGGCCTGTATTGGAAATTTTTTCCGATGGTAAGGTACGGCGTATATGAAAAAGCCCGTTCAGGCTCTTTTCATCAACCGGCTTAAAATATTCTCGTAAACTACCGCCAGCGTTTCCAGGTCGGCGCTACGGACGCACTCGTTGACCTTGTGGATGGTGGCGTTAACGGGACCCAGTTCCACTACCTCGGCGCCGGTAGGAGCAATGAAGCGTCCATCGGAAGTACCGCCGTCCGTGGAGATTTCCGGTGTAGTGCCGCAGACTGTCGTCACTGCAGATTGTACCGCATCGAGTAACTTCCCGGATTTCGTCAGGAAGGGTTGGCTGCAGGGTCGCCAGAGGATGTTGTAGTCCAGATCATGCTTTTGCAGCAGGTTCTCTATTGCGTCTTTGAGTCGCTGTTCGGTCCATTCAGTGGAAAAACGCAGGTTGAAACTGACCTCTACGGCGGCCGGTATAACGTTCTCGGCGCCGGTCCCCCCATGAATATTGGAGATCTGGAAGCTGCTGGGCGGATAATGGGCGTTGCCGTCATCCCAGACCCGCTGACTCAACTCCACCAGGGCCGGGCCGACCAGGTGAACGGGGTTTTTTGCCAACGCCGGGTAGGCCGTATGGCCCTGTATGCCGGAGACGGTGAGCACGCCTGATAAGGATCCGCGCCGGCCATTTTTGATGATATCGCCGACCTGTTCACGGCTGCAGGGCTCGCCTACCAGGCACCAGTCAATCCTGACCTTGTTCCGCTCCAGGTATTCCACTACTTTTTTTGTGCCGTTGACTGCAATACCCTCTTCATCACTGGTCAATAACAGGCTGATGGTTCCCTTGTGCGCGCCATTGGCGGCAACGAAACGCTCCAGTGCGGTAACCATGGCGGCGATACTGCCTTTCATGTCGGCCGTACCGCGACCGTACAGGTAGCCGTCCCGTTCGCGGGCCTGGAACGGCGGCGCATCCCAGTCTGCCTCCGGCCCTGCCGGCACTACGTCGGTGTGCCCCAGGAACGTAAAAACAGGGGCGCCCCGACCATGAGTGGCCCAGAGGTTGGCCACGTCTGCGTAGGGCAGGTGGGTAATATTGAAACCGCACGTTTTCAGGCGTTCGCCTATCAACTGCTGGCAACCGGCATCATCAGGAGTTACTGACGGCCTGGCTATGAGTTCCCTGGTTAATGCAAGTGTCATGGGTGATTATTGAATAACAATTCAGGAAAGGGGTCAAAGTCTCGTTCGTTGTATATTTGGGGTCAGTGTAAAAACCCTGTGGAATATGACACCTGCCCTAATATCAGAAAGGGTTTTTACACTGACCCCAAATATAGATTTACCCTTCTGAGGTAGAGGTGTCGATATTTTGTATGATGCTCTCGTACAGTTTTGTAAACTGGGTTTGGACAACGTCACCGAATAACGGGTCCTCGACCTGGGAAATCTTGTCATTTATCAACTGCCATTCCGTCTCTTCCAGAACGGATTGTGCTTTTGGGAAAATGCTCCCTTCCTCCATATTCATGTGTTTCCATAGCAAATTGATATAACTTTTGGCATTGTCCAGAATCTTGTCCATAGGGACTATCGCACCGTTGATCGCTCCGTTCAGCGCGTCTTTCAAAGTCAGTCCGGTGACTGCCAACTGCTTGTGTTCGCTATACAGTTCGCTGATCTCCGCAGAGCAGTCCGGGTCGAGCGCTCCCAGGATATCAAAGATCAACTCCTCATGTGGATGATGGAAAGTATCAGGATAGCTGACCATATAGTTCGCTATGTCATACATGCGCACCAGATCAGGCTCCTGTCCCTGCTCCAGCTTGCCTGCTTCCACACCCAGCAGATCCAGCAGAACCGAGTAATTCTTGTGATCCTTGTGGAGGGTTTCAATTAATGCAGCCATGGCATACGTTATCATGGATCAGTTAGTATAATAATAGCAGTTCAGCGGACGAGCGCACAAATGATAACTGAATGAAATCCTGGCTATGCATGACTTACAACAACTGGCTTTAATCTGGGCCTGTGTTTTTATCGCTTCCTGGCTGGCGTCCAGGACCAAGCTTACTCCGGTGCTGTATTTCCTTGCCGCGGGTTGCCTCATGGTCAACCTGGGCTGGCTGCCCAGCCACAGCACACCATTCATAACAGGGATTTCCGAGGTGGGCATTATCCTGATTATGTTCGCACTGGGGTTCGAAGCAAATCCGGGTCATTTCGTCCGGAGTATCAAACGCAGCTGGGGGATTGCCCTGTTCGGCGCGATTGCCCCGTTCATCGCCGCCTATAGCTGTGCGCAATATTTCTGGGGAGATGACCACGTCGCCATGTTGTGCGGTTTGACCATGACCGCGACGGCTGTTTCGTTGACCATGGTTTCACTGAGAAGTGAAGGACTGCATTTATCCGGTGCAGCCGGCGGTATCATGACTTCGGCAGTAATAGATGATATTGCTTCCCTGGCTTTGGTTGCTGTCCTGATACCAGTAGCCACGGGATCAGGTGATTTATCCGTAATCGGGATAGCAGTGATTCTGTTCAAAGCGCTATTTTTCTTTGTCCTGATAGTCATTATTGCGGTCTGGATCATGCCGCACAGTGCCGACAGAGGATTGCTGTCCCGCTACCCCGTCCTGCGCCGTTTCGGGATGATTAACCTGCTTGCCATAGATGATGGCAGCAAGGCCACCCTGGGTATTTTACTGGTCGCCATTTCGATCAGCCTGCTGGCCCATCAACTGGGATTGCATCCCGCTATCGGCGCCTACATGGCGGGTTTGATCATCAAGGAGGAATACTTTCATTTCGGCAAGCGGGAAAACATGCGCACCCTGTATCAAGACACCCGTAAGATCATCGATGATGTTGCCTTCTCGTGGATTGGCCCGATCTTTTTCGTAAACCTGGGTACTGAAATCGTCTTTGACGCGGATATTATCGCTTCCGTCCTTGATGAAACCCTGGTCCTGCTTGTCAGCGTGTTTTTTGCCCAGGTGATATCAGCCGCTGCCGCGGCGCGTTATACCGGCAGTTTTAACTGGCAGGATTCGATAATGATCGGATTTGGCATGCTGGGACGGGCGGAACTGGCGTTTGTTGTGATGAATATCGCATACATACAACACGGCATCTTCACCGAGGAAGTATTTTATACTCTCATGATTACAATTTTCTGGCTTAACGTCTCCGTCCCCCTCACTATCAGGTTCTGGCGCCCCTACTTTTCAGGGGAAAAGCCGTTACCCGCGTATTTCCACTAAGCAGGCATACCGGGTAATATAATTGTTCGGGAAAATGACGTCCTGTCAGATTCCCGAACAGAGCAACCAGGTGGCGGCTTCGGTTATGGTAGATCCCTCCACCACCACCACCAGTACCTCCTGTACTGATTTGGTCCACCAAATGAAATGTTCACGTAACAAACTTCATCTTGTGGACAGGCCTGGAAAGTCTAGCGGATTCAGTAGATGATGAATGTGGGAAAAGTCACATTTTGTTGAAAATAATAATAAAATTTTACAGACAGACCGCAGCATGACTATGTTTTATATATCCCAATCGTGTCCTGGACCATGTTTTCAAGTTTTACCACATCGTTTATTCGCAACCAGTTTTTTCCTTTATGGATCAGGCCGGATAATGCAAGTTGCGTCAGCTCCCGCGTTATAGCTTCCCGGTGGGTACTGATCCGGCTGGCAAGTTCAACATGCTTAGGCGCTGGTGATATTGTCGCAGTATTGGAATTGTCCATATTTTTCCAGGCTAATCGAAGCAGTTCCGCGTGCAGTCTGTTTCTGACGGCCAGGCAACTGAATTCAACCACACGCTCTGATAATAATCTGATCAATTGAGCAAAGTGCTCCAGTGTTCTGTTCATGACCGTAGGATAAAGCTGCATAAGCCATAGAAAATTTTCCGCAGTCATGGCAGCGAGGCTGGTCTCATACAAGGTTACAACGTAGGCGGACCGGGATTTGTCGTCTACGGCTGCGATTTCACCAAACATTTCCCCCGCCGGCAGGTCACGGAAAGAGACTTCCTTTCCTGAAGAAGAATAGATGGCGATCCGCACTTTGCCGCTGATGATAAAATATACGTCGTTGTCCATATCATTATGGGACGTGATAACATCTCCCGCAGCGAATTTCATTCCCCGGGATTTATCGGCAACCACCTTACGGTCGTTAAAGGTCAGGTCATAAAATAATTTAACCGCGGCTAGTGAGCCCGCAGTGATCCCAATGGTTGTTTTTGTCATTTTATTTCACCATTATCATAAATATTCCGTTAATCGTATTTTGTATGGGGATGGTTTTATTTAGTTCATCTACTGTCCTCGTTGTGGTTCAATGATTTTTCGGGGTTCCGGCAAGGGTGTAATGACGTTCCAGTAAATGCGGATGAAGTCTGACCTGTTCAGCAAAGTGTTCTTTCAGCACCCTTATGATCCGCCTGTGCAGATTCTGTCGTACCCGTTTTAACATGCTCTGGTACGCCACCTCGCGCATTAATACCCAATTGAACGTATAACGGGTGTTATCGGTATCCCCTGTCTTTACCAGTAACTCGGACCTGCACAGGGAATTCAATGCATGATCGAGCGTATTCCGATTATGATCCCAGATCTTTATCAGCAGGCTATAACTGAATTCATGGCCTATAGCGGAGCCAATCTGGGCCACTTCACGGGAGGAAGTGTCCTGGTCCAGTCTTGCCATCAAAACAGTACGCACTTTTTTCGGTATTTCAAAATCACCCGGGGTTGACTGCAGGTCCCCGTATCCGGCGAGCTGCGCTTTTAATGTTGTCCTGGTTAATTCTTCCAGGAAGAAAGGGATGCCGTCAGCTCCGGCAACGATTCGAGATATAAGGTGGGCTGGAATTTGTCTATTTCCGCTAACCTGGCGAATGAATAACTCTGCGGCAGGTCGGTTAAGCGGCGCCAGAGAGATTTTTTTCACGTGATCCTGTTCAAACCAGAACGCGGGTGGTTTGAAATGAATCCGATATGATATTGCCAGGAGTATCGGCTTACCCCGTACCTGCGGTATCAGTTCATTGAGCCGTTCCAGTGACATGGGATCTATCCAGTGCGCGTCTTCAAGGATGATCAGGCACGGTTCCGTTTCAACCTGGTTGCCGGTAATTTTTTTCTCTGCGGCAGCATCCCAGGGGGTCAATCCGGCTGAAGCCTGTATTTGTGCATGACCAGGGTACGAGTTGCCGTTTGTGTGTATAGGTGAGCAGCGGAAAATGAACTGGTTGCGTCTTTCCCTGGAGACATACATGCGCAATGTCTCCAGCAGTTTTGATTTTCCTATACCTGTCTCACCGCAAACCAGCACTACCCGGCCATTCCGGCGCCGGGCCAGTTTCCATTGTCGGATGATGTGTTTAAATTCGCTGCTTCTGACCGGCAGTCCTGTCCGGTTGTTATGCCGGGTGGTGTGCAGGCGCTTCTTCATATCGGCTGCATCAACTACCTGCCATAGCATTTGTGTTTTTTTGAATCCCGCTAATGGATGCATACCGATGTTTTTCACTCTGAACCGATTTTGTATGAGATTGCGGGTTTCGCTACTCACGATTACCGAATCGGGTTGCGCCAGTGCTTGTAATCTTGCGGCCAGGTTGGGCGCTTGTCCGATTACGGTTTCCTGCGCTGCAGCACCGGTTCCGATTGGGTTTCCCACCACGACTAATCCTGATGCAATCCCTATCCGGATGGAAATCCTGTTCCCGTTTCCATCCCCCAGTCGGGTTTCCCCGGTTTTAATCGAAGCAAGCAAATCCAGAGCCGCGTATACCGCACGCTCCGCATCATCTTCATGGGCCTGGGGATAACCGAAATAACTCATGACACCGTCACCCATGTGGCCTGCCGCGAATCCGCCGTATTTTTCAATTATTGCAACGCAGAGGTTCCTGTAGGCCTGGATAATTTGCAGCATCTCTTCCGGATCCAGCCTTGTGGACAGGCGTGTTGAATTAACCAGGTCACAGAACATGATGGTGAGGTAACGGCGTTCAACCCGGTTGATGGGATCAATATCCTGGTCCGGTCCGGAATTGGTAATCTGGCTGTAACAAGCGTTTTCATCCCGCACCATTCCGGGTAACGGGCCATGACAGTTATCGCAAAGTCGGGATTTCGGTTCCCTGTCTGAAGCACGGCAGCCACATTGCGATTCCAGCGACGCCCCACACCAGGAGCAAAGATAACGCTGTTTATGATTTGCCGGATGGCGCAGGATGTATTCCATTACAGCCGAAATGGGGAATGGGTTGTTGACAGATATAACAGGGCCGCGGTCAAAAATGATGCAAGACGTTCCATCGCAGTTCTAATTCCATAAAGTCCAATTCAGACATTTCCATTTGCAGGGTTACTTCCAAAATCATCCATTAAGATTCCGGTTGTGGCATTCAACCTTAATCAGGTTAAATCAGATAATTGCGGCTGTCAATTCCCATGTCCAACTTCAGGCGCTGTATGGCGCAGGAGATTTTGTCCGGCGCACACGCGTAAACCTGCCGAAATTCCCGAAATGTGGTCAGGGACAGAATGCTTTATTAACCGCATCAGTTAGTTCGGCGAATTGTTCCAGGACAGAGTTTGCTGCATTCAGCTGTCCTCTGGCCCTGATTTCACTGTGTTCACTATGACTCCTGAACCTGTCGGCATCCCATGAAAAATAATCTTCATTCAAGGAGTCAGCACAGAAACGGGCGGCTAACTCAAGG